>NZ_CP113063.1:2680484-5360969 GCF_026625785.1 Gordonia sp. SL306
CCGACGACCGAGGCGGCGACGGCAAAGCCCAGAGTCGACCCGATCGGTGTGAACGAACCGAAGAATCCGCGGCGGTTCGGCGGTGCGGATTCGGCGATGTAGGTGGCCGCGCCACCGACCTCGCCGCCCGCCGAGAACCCCTGTGCGAGTCGCACGATCACCAGCAGTATCGGCGCGATCACACCGACGGAGGAGTGCGTGGGAAGCAGGCCGAGGATGCCACACGCCACGCCCATGCAGACAACGGTGATGACCAGGGCCGACCGACGTCCGCGCCGGTCTCCGAGCCGCCCGAAGAAGATGCCGCCGAGAGGGCGTGCGACGTAGGCGACACCGAAGACGGCGAGGGTGGCCAGGATCGATGCACCGGAAGATTCCGAGGGGAAGAACAGCGGCGCGATGGTGACGGCGAGGAATCCGTACACCGCGAAGTCGTAGTACTCGATGAGTGTGCCGACGCCGCCGGCAATGGCAGCACGCCGGGCCATCGTCTTCGATCTCTGTGGCGACATCCCACCGGCAGGCTTGCCGGCACCCCCGTGGGTGCGAATGGGTTGCTCTACGTTGGTCATTGCATCTGTCCTTGATATTCGCGGGAGTGTTCGGCGAGGAGGAGTTCGTACGAGCCGCCGGCCTCGATGACCTGGACGGTTCGGGCATTCGGCGGCGTCCCGACCAATTCGGCGCCCGATGTACGCAACGTGGCGGCGCGCCAATCCAGCGTCACCGCATCGTCGATCGCCACGGCGGTCGATACACCGGGGATCGTGATGAGTGGCATCCCGTTGAACGTCTCACCGCGCCAGAAGCCGGGGGAGAACGACTCGGCGACGATGGCCGCGATGCCGGCATTGCGGAGCGCGACCATCGGCGGGTAGTGGGGATGCCCGTATCCGAAGTTGCGGCCACCGACGATGATGTCACCTTGCCGAACGCGATCGGCGAACGTGGGATCGTAGGCTGTCATGCACACCGACCGGAGATGATCGGGGTCGTACGACTTGATGTTCGAGACGCCGACCACGAGGTCGATGTCGAAGTCGTCGCCGAAGATCCAGGCGACCTTTCCCTCGATGATGTCGGGGGGCGGTGGGTAAGCACTCATTGAACGGACTCCTGTATCGAGCCACGCAGCGCGCTGGCTGCGACGGTGAACGGTGAGCCCATGTAGATGTTGGCATCAGAGCTCCCCATGCGTCCGGAAATGTTCAGCACGCCGGTCGAGATGCAGTTCTCTCCGGGCTGCAGTGGCTTCTGATAACCGAAGCAGAAGTCGCAGCTGGAAACCGCGATGTTCGCGCCCGAGGCCCTGAGTACGTCCAGGATGCCTTCCTTCTCGGCCTGCTCATAGACTCGCTGTGACGTCGGAACAACATTCAGTTCGACCCCAGGTGCCACGGTTTGTCCATCGAGAACCATTGCGGCGGCACGCAAGTCCTCGATCCGACCGCTTGCACACGAGCCGATGAAAGCCTTCGTGATCGGCGTGCCCGCGAGTTCCTTCGCCGTCTTGGTGTTCGCGACCCGTGCGGAGCCAGGTTCGACGACTCGAGGTGTCAGCGTGGCGAGGTCGATCGTGTGCCGTGCCGCGTAGGAGGCGTCGGAATCGGGATAGACGGGGTCGAAATCACGTCGCGCAACGCTTTTCGCATACGCCAAAGAGGTCTCGTCGGGTTCGAAGATCGCCGACACCGCCCCGGTGAACATCGCCATGCCGCATAGCCCCTGCCGGTGGTCGACCTTCATCGATCTCGCCCCCGGCCCACCGAACTCCATCACCTGGTGGGCGCACCCGTCGGCGCCGACCATCTCGATGATCGAGTGGACGAGGTCGCGGCTGTCCACGCCGGGCGGGAACTCGCCGATCAGATCGAATCGCGTCGTCGCCGGAATGTCGACGAACAACTGCCCGGTGACCCAGGCCTCGATGAGGTCACGGCGGATTCCCCATCCGAGGGCGCCGAACGCTCCGACCCCGCTGATGTGCCCGTCGAAGTGCACCAGGAAATCACCCGGAATCGCCAGTCCGAGTTCGGCTGTCAGCTGGTGGCCGATACCACGTCCCTCGTGTAACTCGATGCCGTAGAACTCGCACCAGTCGCGGGTGACCTGGTGAACCTCGGCCTCTTTGTCGTTGTTCTTCGTCAACATGTGGTCGATGAACACGATGTAGCGATCCGGATCGGCCAGTTCCGTGATGCCGAAATCATCGCGCATCTGGCGGAACATGACGTCGGTGTATCCGGGGAAGTCGTACGCGAGCATTCGCGCGGGACGCACCGCGCAATTGTCGCCGGCGCGGGCTGACTTCTGATCTGTGGTGCGTCCGAGGATCTTCTCGGTCATCGTCTGGCCCATGGCGATCACCGGCTCGCTTCGCTGGGAAGGTACTTGCGCTGCATGGCTTCCACCTCGGGAAAACCGATCAGATCGACGAACTCATGGTGCGCGAGAGCGTCCTTGCTCACCTCGGCGGGTGGTTCGCCCGAGGCGAGGCGCCGGAGTGCTTCTTTGGCGGCACCGGCAGCTGCCATCAGCACCTGGGTCGGCAGCAGCGCCAGACGTACACCGACGCGGTCCAGCACCTCGGGCGTGAAGTCACGCTCGGTCCAGGTCGATGCGGTGAGGGTGGCCATCAGTGGCACGCCCACCTCGTCATGGCAGCGTTCCCACTCGTCGATGGTCTCGAACGTCTTGGTGACCGGCATGATCATGTCCGCTCCCGCATCCACATAGGCCTGTGCCCGGCGAATGGCGTCGTCTCCGCGGGCATCTGTGCGGGCGATGAGCAGGACGTCATCCGGGACCGAGTCGCGGACTGCGCGGATCTTGCCGGTCGCTTCGGCGACGCTGATGAGATCGACAGGGTCGCCGACGCAGATCGGGCACGACTTGGGGGAGACCTGATCCTCCATGAACATTCCCTGTACTCCCGCATCGACGAACTTGCCTGCGGTCCGCGCCGCGTTGACGGCGTTGCCGTACCCGGTGTCGATGTCCGCGACCAGCGGCAATTGTGACGCTTCTCGAATGGTGCGGACGGCCTGCAGGTTCTCGGACATCGTATAGAGCTCAGCGTCGGGCAGACCCAGCGCGGCCGAGATGGCAAATCCCGATGCGCAGAGGGCGCTGAATCCTGCCTGGTCGGCGAGACGGGCGGTCAGCCCGTCCCACACTCCGGGTGCGTAGACGACGCCGCGTGAGGTGAGGTCCTTGAGAGTTGGAGTGTCCAACGTGATCGTCTCCGTTTCGTAATGCGGAATGCGTTTCGCATCTCGATATGGACGGTAAGGTGGCACGGGTCACATGTCAACCCTGTCGGTTCCGACTCTGTTCGTATGATGTCGACACCGATCCACGTCCAACGGAAGTGAGCACCGTCAGTGGCCTCGCCAATCGAGCCCGAATCACACGCAGGCAGAGAAGTCGTGGGAGCTGTCCTCAAAGCCTGCGCGCTGCTCGAGAACTTCGGTGCCGACCGCCCGGTGTGGACGCTGAACGAGCTGACTGCCGCCAGTGGCATGAACAAGACGACGGTGCACCGCCTCATGGCGACATTGATCCACGCAGGCTGGGTCGATCGGACCGGCGAGGGCGCATATCGGATTGCGATGCCGGTTTTCGAGGTCGGCTCTGCCGCCCTGATCAAGCTCGACATACGTTCGGCGGCAAGGCCATTGATGGTCCAGTTGGCCGAAGCATTCGGGGATACGGCTTATCTGATGGTCCCCGCGGAGCAGGGGGCGGTGTGCATCGACCGCCTCGAAGGCAAGAATCCGCTCATCGTTGCCGGGATCAACATCGGGTCGGTGATGCCATATCATGCCGCCGCCGGCCCGATCGTCATGCTTGCCAACTCGGAAGATATTCGCACGCAATGGATTCGCGATGATCTCCCGTCCTTCACCGACCGAACCCTCACGGATGTGGAAGGGCTCACGGCGCATCTCGAGAGTGTGCGTGAGGCGGGGTACTCGGTGAGCGATTCCGACTATCTGGCCGGTGTCGCTGCCGTGGCGGCGCCGATCTTCGGCCGCGCGGGAGCGATCGTGGCATCGATCAGCATCGGCGGCCGGGTCGAGTCGTTTCAAGGCGCGGCCCTCGACGAAAGAGTGGACGGCGTGCTCGACGCCGCTGCGCGGGTCACCAGGGTCATGCAGGCGCTGCCGCAGCAGGGCTGACGAGTCTGCTCCGCGAGGGCGTGGAGCGTGCGCTCAGTAACGAATTCGCCTCGAAACAGCGTCTTCTCTTGACAAGTTTTGTGAGACGGCTCACTGGCGTCTGAAACGATGAAATACCAGCGCACACCTGGTTTTGGCACTGGGTGACACGGATGGCTGGTGCGCATGAGGCGACTTCCAGGTGTCCGTATTTGGGCTTTTCTCAGGTTTGTATATCAATCTGTTATCTGCCACGACAACAGACGTCGAGTCTGTGCAGCACGAGAAAGTCGAGTAGGTATGCGGATCAAGCCCGCATGCGCAACCCGAGGTCTCGCGTCGGCTATCGGGGCCAAGACCGCCACCGTGGCCGTCTGAGCGAAGCTCGGGCCAGACCCTGAATCCAGACGGGTCGGTTGCGTCATGCGTCCGGGACACATCGTCCCGCAGTCAAACAAGTCCATTCACAGCGGTATCCACGTCGCCGGTGCGCCCTCGCGCGTCGGAGGTTGTCCGCTGTCGGCCGATAGACCGGCCGCACAACGCATCAGGAATTCAATCTCATGTTCGTCATCTCCACATCGTTGAAGCATGCCCGCAGCATGTCTCGTAAGCGCTTCGCTCACGCCGTCGGCGCCGCCACCCTCGCGGTCACCGCGGTGGCCACCGTCGGCTCGATCAGCAACGCAGAGCCCGCTCAGGCGGAGAAGCAGCACCATGCCTCGGCAGCGGCGTCAGACAAGCACATCGAAGCGGTCGCCGACACCAGCACGGCGAACAAGCCCAAGCCTGCGCCTGCTCCGGCACCTGTGGTGGCGCCCAAGCCGGTGCCCGCCCCGGCCCCTGCCCCGGCGCCCACGCCTGTGTACGCGAACAACCTCGACGGCTGGATCCGCCAGTCCCTCGACATCCTGGCCAAGAACAACATCCCAGCCAGCTACGACGGGATCATGCGGAACGTGATGCGCGAGTCGACCGGTAACCCGCAGGCCATCAACCTGTATGACTCGAATGCCGCCGCAGGCATCCCGTCCAAGGGCCTGCTGCAGGTGATCGATCCGACCTTCGCCACCTACCACGTGCAGGGCACCAAGTTCGACGTGTGGGACCCGGTCGCGAACATTGTCGCCGCCTGCAATTACGCAGCGCAGACCTATGGATCGATGGACAACGTCAACTCGGCGTACTGACCCGAGCCACGCGACAGGCCTCGACTGACTGGCCGCACCTTCTGTTCCTCTCGGAACATGGGGGTGCGGCCAGAGTCGTTTCGGAAGGCGTCAACGACGGGGATCAGTGCGGGAGTACCGCCGACCAGCCGCCGTCGATCATGAGATTCGTTCCCGTGACGTAACCGGATTCGTCTGAGGCGAGGAAGACCGCATAGCCGACTACGTCGGCGGGGGTGCCGATCCGCCCGAGCGGGATGGCCGAGGCGATCTGGTGCATCGGGTGGCGGTCGTCGAGAAGTGTTGCCTCCGATTGAGCGGTGCGGATCATGCCCGGGCTGATGCAATTGGCGCGGATTCCCGTCGGCGCACCCTCGGCCGCAATCTGTTTCGTCATCGCCACCACGGCGCCCTTCGACGCGGTGTGTGCGAGACGGGAGTTGGTGACCGAGCCGGTCACCCCGGCCGTCGAACCGACGAGGATGATCGATCCGGATCTGCTGGCGGACAAGTACTTCCACGCGTACTTGACCGGCAGGAACACCAAGTCCACCTCGTGGGACATCACGAGATGCCAATCCTCGATGGTGATCTGGTCGACCGGGGCGAACGTGGCGAACCCGGCGTTCGCATAAAGGATGTCGATGCGCCCGGTCACCTCGCCGATACCGGTGATCCAGCGGGCGACCGCGTCCTCGTCGGTGAGGTCGATCGGATGCGCACCGACCATCGTCCCACCTGCAGCGGTGACCAGGTCGACGGTCTCCGCGCCCCGCACACGGTCGATGTCACAGCCGTACACGGTCGCGCCTTCGGCGGCAAAGCGCCGCGCGGCCTCTCGGCCCTGCCCACTCGCGGTTCCGGTGATCACCGCGACCTTGCCATCCAGACGTCCTCGCGCCGTTGTCATCGGCGCACCGCGGAACGTAGGAGGGCATCGGAGATCGACTTGACGCCCCCGTGCGACGTCGCGCCGCCGTCCACCGTGATCTCGGCCCCGGTGGTGTACGCGGCGGCATCCCCCAGGAGATACTCGACTGTTCCCGCGACCTCGTCGGGGCTACCGGCCCGACCGAGGTCGGTCTCGGCGATCGACGATGTACGGAACTCGGTCGGGGCGGATGCGGTCATCGCGGTGTCGATGAAGCCGGGATGCACAATGTTGACTCGAATCCCCTTCTCGCCGAGGGCGAGTGCGGACGTATGCGTGAGTCCCCGCAGTGCCCACTTGCTGGTCGTGTACGCGATCGGATAGTGAGCGGTGAGGGCGGCGATCGAGCCGATGTTGACGATCGAGGCGCCTGGCGGCATCAGCGGGGAGAGGGCCTGGATCGCGAGCATGGGACCGATCACGTTCACCGAATAGGCGGCGCTCATGTCGTCGACCGTCACGGCGTCCAAACGCGCACGGCGAGTGATGCCCGCGCAGTTGACGAGTCCATGAATCCCTTGAACGGCCAGTTCACCTGCCAGGGCGGACCATAGCCCGGGGTCGGTCACGTCGAAGGCACGCACACCGTCGCTCTGGGCAGAGTCGAGTCCGACGACTCGGGCGCCCGAGTCGGCGATTCGCCGGCTGATCGCCGCGCCGATGCCGCCACCGGCACCCGTCACCACGATGGTTCGGCCTGTCAGATCTGTCATCGAGACCTCCTGATCGGCACTCAGGATCGCGGCAACCGCCGATGCTCGGGAAGAAGTGATACCTGATAGGCGATATCGAGACGGCCTATAGGTGATCGACGTGTCAGCGCGCGGCGATCTCCTCGACCACACCCCGCAACCATGCGTGCGCCGGATCGGCGGTGTGAATCGGATGCCACCACAGCGCTTCCTTCAGCGGAGCGATATCGCCGGGGCACGGCATCACCCGCACGCCGTCGATCGGTCGAAGGCGTTCGGCGAGCGACTTCTGCAGAAGGGCGACTCGGCGGGTGCCGGTGACCAGAAAAGGCACGGCCAGAAAGGATTCGACGACGACGTCGATCCTCGGTTCGACGCCGAGGATCTGGAGTTGGCGCAGCGCGGGAGTGAACGCGGTCGGGCCGTGAAAGGTCACCACCCACGGCGATCGCCTCAGGTCGTCGAGGGTCAACTCGTCCCCGATCTCGGCATTGTCCGCCGAACAGACGCAGACCCAGTCATCGGTCGGGAAATCGATCGCAGGCATGCCGGTGATGAATCCGTGTGGCATCACGATGCCGTCGACAGCGCGGAGTGTGTCATCGGCGTGATCGACCGCGTACGGCGTGTTCTGCTCGAGCCGCAACTGCACACCGGGCGCGCGTTCGTGCAGCAATCGGGCGAGTGGTTCGCCCACACGCAGTGCGCCGTAGTCGGTGACCACCAGCGTGAAGGTGCGGTCGGCGGTCTCGGGATCGAACGTCGGGGCGGCGTCGAACACGCGCTGCACGGATTGGATCGCACTCACGACAAGCGGTCTCAGATGCGCTGCCAGAGGCGTGAGCTCGTAGCGATTTCCGGATCGCCTCAGCAGGGGATCGTCGAAGTGCCTGCGCAGTCGTCCCAGGGCGGCACTCGCGCTCGGCTGGCTCACGCCCAGGCGTTCCGCGGCTCGCGAGACATTGCGCTCATCGAGCAGTGTCTCCAGTGCGACCAGCAGGTTCAGGTCCAGGTTGCGCAGTTGCCTCGTTGTCCCTGCGTGCGCACCACTATCACTCATGGCTATACAGCGTATCGGCAACTGAGTATTCCCAAATAGTGATCCCCGCCTCAGTGTGGTTGGCACCACACCAACAGGAGTTGCTGCGATGTCACCACTGAACGTTCTCGTCATCGGCGCCGGCGTCGCCGGCGCCGCGACCGCGATCCTGCTCGCCGAGCGCGGGATCGACGTCGACCTCATCGACGTCAAAGCAGATGTGCCGACCTCGGGGTCGGGGATCACGCTGCAGGGCAATGCCTTGCGCGTTCTTCGTGACCTGGGCGTCTGGGACGAGGCGAGTTCGCACGGCTACTGCTTCGACACACTCGGTTTCCGTGCGCCCGACGGAACCCTGCTCGCAGAACTGCCCGATGCGCGCACCGGCGGTGAGGACCTGCCGGCGACCATGGGCATGTATCGTCCGACGCTCGCACGAATCCTGCTCGAGCACGCTGCGTCGCTCGGAGTGAAGGCGCGGTTCGGTGTCTGCGTCCAGGAACTCGACCGCGACGACACGGGCGTGACCGCGACATTCGAGGACCAGACGAATGGCCGTTACGACCTCGTGGTCGGTGCCGATGGGCTCCGGTCCCGGACCAGGTCCCAGATCGGGATCGACATCGAACCGCAGGGCACCGGCATGGGTATCTGGCGGGTCTTCGCACCGCGACCGGACTCGGTGACCCGTACCGACCTGACGTACGGGGGCACCTGCTACATCGCCGGATACTGCCCGACGGGGCGGGACACGTTGTACGCCTATCTGGTCGAAGACGCCCAGGACCGCAGTGCGCTGACACCGGACGAGGCCCTCGAGACCATGCGGACGTTGGCCGCCGACTATCACGGCCCCTGGGACGACATCCGCGATGGGATGACCGACTCCTCCCGCATCAACTACACCCGCTTCGAATCCCATGTGGTGGACGGCCCGTGGCATCGGGGTCGGGTCGTGCTGATCGGCGACGCCGCGCACAGCTGCCCGCCCACCTTGGCGCAAGGTGCGGCACAGGCATTGGAGGATGCGGCCGTGCTGGCCGACGTGGTCGTGAAGCACCACGACATCGACGATGCCATGTGGGACGAGTTCACCGATCGCCGGCTCGAGCGCGCCAAGGCCGTCGTCGATTCGTCGGTCCAGCTCGGGCGCTGGATGCTCGACCACGAACAGGGCGACGTCCCCGGCCTCATGCATCGAATCAGCGAGATTCTCACCATCCCAGCCTGATTCACCTCTGTCACCGACGATCTGGAGATCATCATGACCACGGACACCATTCACGACACCGACCCTGACGCACCAGCTCGGTACGCGTTCACCCATCTGCGTCACATCGGCATCGCTGTACCCGACCACGACAAGCAGGTCGAGTTCTACACCCAGAACTGGGGCCTTTCCGAGGTCGGCACCGACGGCGACGTCACCTATCTGACCGCTGAAGGGTCGCCCGAGAAATACGCGGTACGGGTTCGCCGATCCGCTGACAAGCGGCTCGACCTCATCTCCTTCGGTGCTGTCGACAACCAGGCCGTCGACGACCTCGCGGCACGCCTTGGCCGTTCCGGCGTCGACCTGATCGGTGAACCCGGCACGCTGCAGACACCTGGCGGGGGTTACGGTTTCCGCTTCTTCGACGTCGACGGCAGGACGATCGAGATCTCCGCGGATGTGGCTGTCCGTGAGCACCGCAAGATCGAAGCGGGGGAATCCATCCCGGTGAAACTGTCGCACGTCGTGATCAACACCCCGGATCCCGAGTCGACGGTCGCCTTCTACGAGCGCCACTTCGGATTCCGTGTGTCGGACATACTCATGCACCCCCGGATGGGTCGGATGATGTGGTTCCTGCGCACCAACGCCATGCATCATTCGCTCGCCATCGCGCGCGGACCGCACGTCGCGCTGCACCACGCGTCTTTCGAGTTGCGCGGCATCGACGAGTACATGCGAGGTACGGGACGGCTGCTGCGATCCGGCACCGAGAAGATCTGGGGCCCAGGACGACACATGGCCGGCAACAACACGTTCTCCTATTTCCTGGACCCCAATGGGAACACGATGGAGTACACCACCGAGCTCGAGGTTCTCGACGAGGACACCTGGCATCCCCACCTGCTCGATTTCACCCGGCCCGAGGTCGCCGACCAGTGGGGCACCGCGAATGCCATGAACGAATTCGTGGCGAGCCGGTCCTTCAACGACCCGGACAAGGGGCTGTTCGTGGCGCCGCCGGTGTGACGCGACACCCCGACAACCACGTGAGAGAGAGGACAACAGCATGAGATTCGCGACCGTCACCGTCGACGGGGACGCGAGCGCCGCGGTGGTCACCGACGACGCCGTGTACCTCCTCGATCAGGGCAGGCAGATGATCGACGTGATCGGGCAGGGCCTCGACGGTGCGTTGGCCGAAGGTGCTCGCGCCGTTGCACGTGGCCGCCGCATCGACCACTCGGATGTCGCGTTCGAGGCTCCCTTGCAACCGCCCAGCATCCGGGACTTCGTCGCGTTCGCCGAACACGTCGAAGGTGTCCGTGCGTCCATGCAGGGGGCAGACGGCGTACCTGACGCCTGGTGTGACGCACCGCATTTCTACTTCACCAATCCGTATGCGGTGGTCGGTCCAAACGCCGTCGTCAGGGCCCCGGGTGGCTCCGAGCAACTCGACTTCGAGCTCGAGGTGGCTGCGGTCGTCGGTACCGCGGGCAGCGATGTCGCGGTCGGTGCGGCCGCCGATCATATCTTCGGCTACACCATCCTGAACGACTGGTCGGCGCGCGATCTGCAGCGACGCGAGATGGAGATCGGACTCGGTCCGGCCAAGGGCAAGGATTTCGCGAACTCGCTCGGCCCGGTCATCGTGACCGCCGACGAGTTCACCGATCACGTCGACGACGACGGGTTTCTGGACCTCGCCTGCACCGCGCGCGTCAACGGTGAGGAGATCGGTTCCGACGTCACCGCCAACATGGGCTGGTCGTTTGCGGCGATGGTGGCTTTCGCCTCGCGCGACAGCGCGGTCCGGCCCGGTGATGTGCTGGGTTCCGGGACCATCGGCAACGGGGGTTGCCTGGCCGAACTATGGGGCCGCCGTGGCACTCTCGACCCATCGCCACTACACCGCGGTGACGTCGTCGAGCTGACCGTCGAGGGCATCGGAACTCTGCGCAACACCATCGGCTCGCCACGGCCGGCAGGCGTGCCGCTGCCGGCACCACGCACCACAGATCAGCAACGTCGCCGGGCCGAGCACGCCGGGCAGTCGCTGACCACGACAGGAGGCATGACACATGACCGCTGAGACCACCCAGCCGTCATCGACGGCCCTGGATCGAACCGACCCTGAAGGCGCGATCGCGGCCGCGGCCGCACGATGCTCCAACTGGGGCCGTTGGGGTGAGGACGACGTCCACGGCACCCTCAACCACATCACCGCCGCCGACCGCCTGCGGGCGGCTGGATTGGTGCGGACCGGGGAGACCCTCAGTCTTGCATTGCCGTTCGACATGGACGGTCCGCAGAAAGGGTGGCGACGACGCACCAATCCGGTGCACACCATGCTCGACACGGGCATCGAGGCGGAGGCCGGGATTCAGGGATTCCCGCACGGCCTCGGTGGGGCCGACGACGTGATCGCCATGCCGCTTCAGTGCTCGACGCAGTGGGATGGGCTCGGCCACATCTTCGATCACGGTCGGGCGTGGAACGGCAGGCGATCCGGTCAGGTGGTGACCTCCGAAGGCGATCGGGTCACCGGCATCGAGACCGCGGCCGGGCGCATGGTGGGCCGCGGAGTACTCCTCGATGTCGGGCGGGAGATCGGCGACGACGGGGAACTACCCGACGGCTTCGCGATCCTGCCCGAGCACCTGGACCGGACGATCGAGGCGCAGGGATCGGATTCGGCCGTCGGGCGCGCCGACTTCGTCTGTGTGCGCACCGGACAGCTCACCCGCGCCCTACGGGACGGATGGGGTGAATACGCCGGAGGCCCTGCTCCAGGTCTGTCGTTCACCACCGCGGATTGGCTGCGCGACCACGAAATCGCCGGGATCACTACCGATACATGGGGATTCGAGGTCCGCCCGAACGAGTTCGACGTCGCTTTCCAGCCATTGCATCAGGTCGTGATCCCTCACATCGGGCTCTACATCGGCGAGATGTGGAACCTCGACGGACTCGCCGCCGCATGCCGGGCGGACGGTCGTTTCGAGTTCATGCTCGTGGCGCCACCGTTGCCGATCACCGGCGCTGTCGGGTCGCCGATCAATCCGATGGCCATCAGGTGAGCCCCCCGTTGGTCGAGTAGCCCGCGAGGTACGAGCGAGCGTATCGAGACCACCTCCACAGCAAAATCTTTCACCACCTCACTCAGGAGTAGACGATGTTCGAATATTTCACCGGCAAGAATTACGTATGGAACTTCGCGGTGGTCGGCGCGCTCAACAGCGGCGGACGAATCGACGAGGTGGACCGGGCCTGCCGCCCGCTCCTCGACATCGCCAAGGGTAACGAGGACGTCGGCACCGTCGACTTCCTGAACTCGTGGACGGCGATGGTCGACCAGTTGGTGTCCGCCGCCGACGACGACGCGAAGAAAGGGCACGCGCGCACGGCCGGGCAGGCGTACGTGCGCGCCGCCAACTATCTGATCACTGCGGAACGTATGCAGCAGGCCGGAACCCCGGAACGGGAAGCAACCTATCAGCGGTGCCTGGACCTGATGGAACTGTCCTTCGAGCTGAACGACCCCCTGACACGTCGTGTGGCAATCCCATTCCGCGACACCACACTCCCGGCGTACTTCACCAAACCCGCGACCACCGACGGCCGGCCGACCCCGGTCATGATCCAGTGGAACGGTCTGGACAGCACCAAGGAGCACATGTACGTCTCGGAGCACAATCAGGAGTTGGCCGCGCGCGGCATCGCGACCCTGATGGTCGACACCCCGGGATCGGGTGAGGCACTGCGCAAGCAGGGACTCACCTCTCAGGTGAACACCGAGGAATGGGCAGCGGCGTGCGTCGACTTCCTGGAGGAGGACCCCACCATCGACGCCTCGCGGATCGGTATCGTCGGCTGGTCGCTCGGTGGCTACTACGCGCCACGTGCCGCCGCATTCGAGAAGCGGCTCGCGCTGTGTGTCGCCTGGGGTGCCAACCACAACTGGGGTCAGGTGCAACGCCGCCGTGTCGAGCGCGAGGGCGAGCGCCCGGTGCCGCACTACTGGGATCACGTCATGTGGGTCTGGGGCGAAACCGACCTCGATGCCTTCCTCGAGATGGCCGACGGCATCCACCTCGACGGTGTCGTCGAGAAGATCGACGTTCCCTTCCTGATCGCACACGGCGCCAACGATCGACAGATCCCAGTGGACTTGGCGCGACGCTCGTTCGATCAGGCGACCAACAGCCCCAAGCGCGAATTGCGCATCTTCACCGCGGACGAGGGCGGTGCCGAACACATCGGCCTCGATGATCTCGGTCATGTGAGTGACTTCGTCGCGAATTGGGTTGCGGACACGTTTGCCGAACTCGACGCTGCGGAGCGGTGACCGGGTGTGGGCATGCAGCGCGTGAACATTGACTGACTGAAGCTCTTGCGCGGGCGCCTCGGATCCCGCTAGAGTTCGAACATGCGTTCGAACGAACGGGATCGGGGGTCCGCCACATGAGCGAGTCCGACTCCGATCGTGCCCATGCGTCTGGTGGTGACGGTGGTGAGGTCGATGTGGCGGCGGTGGCCGGACAGTGGTTGCCGCGGGGCATGTTTCAGCAACATCATCCGCGCAGTCATGACGACCTGCTCGAGCGACAGGCCGAGTTGGCCACGGCCGCCGCGGCGTCGGTCGGTGATCTGCCCGCCGGTGAGAATGTGGTGGAGCTCTACCGCGAGTTCCATCACCTGCTCGACCGCATCGCCGGCGTCGACACCACCAGCGCCTCGCCCGCCGATCTGGTGGCGGTGGCCGCCGAACACGAACGTGCCGCCCGGCGGATGAGTTCGATCGGACACCGCCGGGTCATGGACGTCTGCGACCGCGACGCCCACACCGCCGCCGGCTACCGCTCACTGCACAACTTCATGGCCGAACGGCTGCGCATCGGCGACCTACGCCACCGCAAAGAACAAATGGCCGCGGTCTCGCAGATGTACAACCTGCAGGGCGAATTGCTCGCCCCGCGCTTCCCGCAGACGGCCGCCGCGCTGGCCGACGGCGCGATCGGACCCGACCACGTACACACCATCGTGAACGCCATGGCACGCATCCCGGCCGCGGTGGCACCCGGCCTGGTGGAGGCGGCCGAAGCCAGTCTGGCCTACTTCGCCCGCGACTTCTCCCCGAAAACACTCACCGACCTCGGCGCCCGCATCCTGGGCCACCTCGACCCCGACGGCACCGTGACCGACCAGCGTGACCGCGCCCGCCAACGCCGCCTGCTGCTGAGCAAACAAGACGCCCAACAAATGAGCCGGCTGACCGCCACCCTGGACCCGACCACCCGCGCCATGTTCAACGTCGTACTCGCCGCCTGGGCCGCACCCGGCATGAACAACCCCGACGACACGCAATCACCCACCGGACAACGCGAACACGCCGACCCCGACACCCTCGCCGAGGCCGCCGCCCGCGATGCCCGCACCCCCGAACAACGCAACCACGACGCGTTGCGCGCCCTGCTCGACTACATCCTGAAAAGCGGTGGACTCGGCGACAGTCACCGCGGACTGCCACCCCACCTGATCATCGCGATCACCGAACAGGAACTACGCGAACGGGCCGGCCTCGGCCACACCACCACCGGCGCCACCCTGCCCATCGCCGACATCGTCGAACTCGCCGCCCACGCCGACCTGCACCTGGCCGTATTCGCCGACCACACCCGCGAAGTCCTGCACCTGGGCACCGCGAAACGATTCGCCAACCAAGCCCAACGCCTGGCACTCTTCGCCCGCGACGGCGCCCACTGCACCCACCCCGACTGCGACATGCCGTTCAGCCACACCGACATCCACCACGCCGAACGCGACTGGGCCGACGGCGGCCGCACCGACATCGACGCCCTCGCCGCCGCGTGTCCCACCCACAACCGCATGGTCGGACCCAAACCCGGACAATTCACCACCCACATCGTCGCCGACGGACCCGACGCCGGCCGCCCCGCCTGGACCCGCAACACCGACGGCACCGGACCACCCAACCCACCACGCATCAACCGACGCAACCACATCGCCGACACCCTCCGACACCACCTCGACGACAGCGGACTCTCAGGTGACACCCCCGCACGCCCAAAAGAAGTGGCCCCACCCGACTACCGATACGCCGGACCCATGCGCTTCACCCGACTCGTACACGACGGCATCACAGTCGAAATCCTCACACCAGACGACCTCGACCTGGCCCGGTAGCTGTCGACCTGGTTCACGTGGGCAGCGTCGCGCGTCCGATCATTCATGACGTGCTGCGCAGGATCACCAACTCCTGCGTGGCCCGCGTCATCGCGACGTAGCGATCGACTGCCCCTTCGATGCCGCTCCCGAATCTCTCCGGATCGACGATGACAACCAGGTCGAACTCGAGGCCCTTCGCATGTTCGGGTGTGAGTGAGCGTACTCGTGGCCGCTCGGCGAACGTGGGATCGCCGATGACACAGACGGTTCCCTCGTCGTGTGCGGCCAGCCACCGCTCGAGAATCGCGTCGCGGTCGGCGGTGGGACCCTCGACGACGGGGATGCCGCTGCGACGGATGGACGTGGGGACATTCGCGTCGGGGAGCTCCGCGCGGATGGCCGGTTCGGCGACAGCCATGACCTCCTCCGGCGTTCGGTAGTTCACCGACAGGGACGCCATGGTGACCTCGCGGACCCCGATCCGTTCGAGCCGCTCCTGCCAGCTCTCGGTGAACCCGTGCCGCGCCTGGGCGCGGTCGCCGACCACGGTGAGACTTCGGGAAGGGCAGCGGGACAGCAGCATCTGCCATTCCGCGTCGGTCAGCTCCTGGGCTTCGTCGACGATGATGTGCGCGAACGGCCCGGCGAGGTCATCCGCATCCATTGTCGGAGAGGCAGTCTCATCCACCAGGCTGTTGCGCATATCCGCGCCGCGCAGCATCGGCATCACCCCCTCGCCGTCGTCGTGGGCATGGGCGTCGAGAAGATCGGTCACCACCTGATCCATTCGCTCCCGCTCGGCGGCCAGCACCGACTCACGCCGCCGTCGACGGACCGAGGCCGTCGCATCGCCGAGACGCAGGCGCGCCGCGTCCAGGAGAGGTAGATCCGACACCGTCCACGCGTTCGGAATCCGGCGCTGCAGTTTCCGGACCTCGCCGGGGGACAGGTGGGGAGCGCACATGCGCAGATAGGCGGGAACCGACCACAGGTCCCCGACGAGATCGGCCGCTTCGAGCATCGGCCAGGATCGGTTGAAGGTCGTGACGAGTTCATCGTTCTGCGACAACGACTTACGCAGTCGCGCCTTGGGCACGTCGCCGCCGCTGTGCTTGTCGAGGATGATCGAGACCAGCGACTCCCACACCTCGTCGCGTCCCTCGTTGTGCGGAGTGCCCGGCTCGGGGGCCCCGAATGCCTCCGCCCAGTCGGCAGTGGTGACCCAGACCTCGGACCACGGTGTCTCGACCAGAAGGGGATCGGTGGGCGGCTCCTCGTAGAACCGGACAGCGGGTTCGATTGCCGCGACCATGTCCGCCGACGCCTTGAGACGGGCGACCTCGCGGTCCGTCTCATCCGACGCCGACCTGCCTTCGGGCAACAGATCACGCAGCGTGCAGGTCTGCACACTCTCCTCGCCCAGGGCGGGGAGCACATCCGCGACATAGGCGAGGTAGGGCTCGTGGGGTCCGACGACGAGCACACCTCCCCGGTTGCCGGCGAAACGCGGATCCGCGTACAGGAGGTAGGCCGCCCGGTGCAGCGCGACGACGGTCTTTCCGGTTCCCGGGCCGCCGTCGACGACGAGCGCACCACGCGAACTCGCGCGGATGATGGAGTCCTGGTCTGCGGCGATCGTGCCGAGTACGTCACGCATCCGTGGCGACCGACTGGCGCCGAGGCCTGCGATGAATGCCGAGTCGTCATCGAGGACGACGTGACCGTCGAGACCTTCGGCGGAGAACACCTCGTCCCAGTAATCGCAGATCCGGCCGCGGGCCCACCGGTACCGTCGGCGGCTCACCACACCCATCGGGTCGGCGTGGGTCGCGGCGAAGAACGGTGCCGCGGCGGGCGTGCGCCAGTCGATGAGCAGTTGACGGCCCGTCGCGTCGGTCAGACCGATCCGGCCGATGTACTGGGGCTCGTCACCACCGACGATCACCCGGCCGAGGCAGAGGTCCAGGCTGTAACGGCGCAGTGTCCGCAACCGTTTGCCGAGTTCGTGCACCTCGAGGTCGCGGTCCAACGCCTGGCGGCCGTGACCTCCAGGTGCCTGACGCAGGACGTCGAGGCGTGCGGACAGGTCGGTTATCGATTGCTCCAGGCTGCGTGACATCGCGGCGAAGTGCCGCTCGTCGTCGGCGATGAGCGTGGGGTCGTCTTTGGCAGGATGACGGGTCAGGTCGAACGCACTGGTGGTGCTGGGCGGCATGTGTGGCGGCTCCGGAGGTCGGTGAGGCCGCCGGTGGGGAGCGTCGGATGGCGATTGCCTGTGTGCGTGCGCATCTCGACACCGTCGACGATGACGGCTTCTCCCGCTACGGCGGATTCCTTCTCCCCGGCAGGTGGGGAGGCAACCATTGTGCCCGCCACCCCGGCCCTTGCGGCAAGCCCGGGGCCACGCTATAAGTTGAAAAGGGCGGAGGTGTGATTCCCGCCCTTCTCCGTTCGCCCGATCCCCCCGATCAGATCGTCGTCCCGACGTCCTTTGCGACGATGTTGTCGAGCGCACGCTCGGCGAGCGCCGCGATGGTCATCGACGGATTGCACGCGGCTGCGGTACCGGGAAGCAGCGCGCCGTCGATCACGTAGAGGCCACGCTGGCCGTGCACCCGGCCGTCGAGATCGCAGACCGATCCCATGCACGCACCACCCAGGCTGTGCCACGTGCTGTTGACCACGGCGTTGGTGTCGATGAGTCGCCCGGTCGACCCGGCGATGCGTTTGGCGGTGGGTTCGATGCTATTGAGGTGGATTTTGGAATCACCGTTTTTCGGCCACTTCAGGAAGGCATCGCCGCGTCCCGTGTCGAACGCGAAATGCCCGCGGTCCCGGCTGACTCCGTAGCCGACCATCATGGTGCTGTGTGCGTCGACGGGCATCGGCGGGATGGATGCCTGGATGACGGTGTGGGCTGTGCTCGCGTTCTTCCAGTTCAGCGAGCCGTAAACCACCGGCCCGCCCTGCTCGGTACCGAAGGCGTCAGTAGGGCTGTTCCACACGTAGATCCGGTCCGCGTTCGTGCCCCAGCCGCGTCCGACGGCGTCGGGCAGATCGGGGATACCGCCGTTCGCGGCGGCTCGCACGAGCAGGCGGGTGGTGTGCACGCTGCCGGCGGCCATGACCAGGGTCGGGGTGGTGAGGATCTTCCGTTCGAGGACCTTGCCGGTGAGATCCGTGCGGTCGACGTGCACCTGCCAGTGGCCGTTCGCCGCACGAGCCACGTCGGTGACCTCATGCATCGTCGCGATCGTCAGCAACCCGGTGGCCTCCGCCGCCTTGATGTAGGTGACATCCACGCTGTGCTTGCCGCCGTTGTTCACACCCATGGCGCCGGCGCCGTTGGTGTAGGACGGCTTCATCTTCCCGTGGAGTTCCGCGAGTGCGTAGTCCCAGTCGATCGGCATCGGGATCTTGGAAACGGGAAGTCCCGCGCGGCGGGCGTTCCGGGCGAACACACGTGCGGCGAGATAGTTCTTGCTACGGATCAGGGCATCGGGCGCGGTCTCGATCTGCAGCATCCGGGCCACCCGTGGGTAATACACCCGGTTCAAGGTCTGCCAGTCGAGTTGTTCGGGCAGGTGCTCGTTGAACACGTGCTCGGCGGGTTGCAGGGTCATCCCCTGGTAGACCAGCGATCCGCCGCCGAGACCTGCGGGGGCCAGGGCCGTCATGTTGTCTCCGACGACCGCATCGACGAGACCCAGATAGGGTTCGAATTCGAACTTCGTGCCGAGGATCTGGCCGGTCGACTTGTGCCACAGGAAACGCTTGTCCGGCGCAGTCGCCAGCGGAAAAGTGTTCGAGTTGGGGCCTGTTGGCCATCGCTTTCCGCGTTCGAGCATCAGGACCGGAACACCCGCCGCGGTGAGTCGCAGGGCGGTGACCCCGCCACCGAAACCGGACCCCACCACGATCGCGCGATGATTCTCCCGGGTCAGCCGAACACCTCGGCCGGCTCCTGGCGCAGCTGTGGCCGTGGCGGGGAGAAGGCTCGCGGCTCCGGCCACGGCTGCTCCGGTGAGAAACGAACGTCGGGTCACAGTCATCGGTGAAACTCCTTGAATCGCGCCAGGGTGTGACGTCATGCGGGCAGAGTGAAGGGGCCGTTCCACCGAGGGATGGCGGCCTGCGGGTCTACGCCTGAGCTGTGCCAAGGACCGTTCGACGTTCCCCCGTGGCGATCCCGGCCATCCACGAACCGCGTTCGGCATCAGGACCGCTTGTGCCCCCCCACGCGGATTCGTCTCGGCCGATCGTCTGTTGATCTCGCCCGGCGCGACGATGTCCTCCCCCTCCGCGACCGGCAATCTGCGACGATCAACCTGAAACATGATCAGTCATGTGACTGAGATAAAAAAGCCTTTGCGGCGATACTGTGACCCGGTTCACAACCCGAACGAGCCCGGCGAGTGAGTCGTCAGGGATTCTTCGTCGGAGCGAGCCAGAGGCCGACGGCGGCATCGATCAGGAGATCGCAGTGATCAGACCACCTGTCGGCGATCGTCGATGCTTCTGTCGGCGACTCCTCGATCGATCTCTCGATGTCGGCCAACGAATGGATGATCATGTTCTGGGACATGCTCACCCGTGCATCCATGACGCGTTTGGGAATCGTCGGAAGGACCCGATAGAACCCGGTCATCACCTCGGTGAGCGGGTGTGACACCGCGACGGACTCGTACAGCAGGTATCCGGTCTGCGGATCGGCCGCCATGTGCGCGCAGAACCGTGCGTAGTACGACGTGGCGCCCAGGCTGACCAGGTGTTCGATCTCGGGGCGGATCAGGCATTCGATCCAGTCGCGAACGTCGGTGGCCTCGGCGAGGTCGCCGAGACGCTCGCCCCGGATCACGTCGATCCGGGCGTTGTGCGTCTCGAGGATGGCTCGGATCAGGCCTGTCTTGTCACCGAAGTGATGCCCGACCGCGTAGTTGTTGCCCTGCCCGGCGGCCTTGCTGATCTGTCGACTCGACACGGACGCGATCCCGTGCAGCGCGAACAACCGCTCGGCGGTCTCGAGTAACCGCTCCCGGGTCCGTGCCGTCTGGTCACTACGCGATGCCACCACGAACATGATGATGCCTCATGTTCTGGGGGCGCTGTCGGCCGCGGGCCGTTCGCCAGCCGTGGTCCCGGCCACGCCGTCCGCGATCAGGTGCATCGCGGCGGTGGTGGCGAGTGCACGGACCGCCGCACGATCGCCCGGGAACCGTCTGGTGACGGTCACGGTGGGCCGTCCGGCGAACGCGACACCGAAACAGACCATGCCAACCGGCTTGAATTCGGTCCCGCCGCCCGGGCCGGCAACACCGGTCGTCGACACCGCCGTGTCGGCGTCGAGGCGACGCAGCGCACCCTCGGCCATCGCCGAGGCGACCTGTTCGCTCACGGCACCGTGCTCGGCGATCAGCGCGGCCGGGACGTCGAGGAGACCGGTCTTTGCCTCATTCGCGTACGACACGACGCCACCGACCACATACGCCGACGACCCGGACCGATCGGTCAGGCGTGCTGCGACCATGCCCCCGGTGCAGGATTCCGCGGTCGCGATCCGGCGGCCGGCGAGTGCGGCCGCCACGTGGTCGTCGATCGTCGCGCCGTCGGTCGAGAAGATCTGTCGCGAGTGGCCGGCCATGATCAGCTCCGCGAGCTCCGCGTAGGCGGACGCGTGCTCGGCCGCGAACCGGGTGACCATCTCGAGCTCGCCGTGCCGGAGGCACGTGGTGATCTCGAGTCCGTCGAACCCGGAGATCTGATGGTTGGCGGTCCGCAGCGACTCGGCGAGCTCGGCTTCGGACAGTCCGTATGCGCGGATCGTCTCCTGTCGCATCTCGGTCCGTGCGGACAGCGCCGCGGTCACCGCCGCCGTCTGCAACGCATCGGGCCACATGGCCTGCAGCTCGCGCGGCGGACCCGGAAGGACCAGGATCGCCGGCCGCGCCGTACTTCCGGCGATCGCGACCCCGGGGGCGGTTCCGGTCGGCGGGATCGATTGTGCGCCTTCGGGTACCAGGGCCTGCTTGCGAATCCCGGCACGGGTCGGTCCGGACTCTGCCTCACCGGCGGGGCGACGCTGCCAGCGACGGATGATGTCGGCGATGTGGGCCTCGAGTTCGGTGTCGAGGGACAACTCGAGTCCGCAGAACCCGGCGACCGTCGCAACGGTGAGATCGTCGGCGGTCGGTCCGAGACCGCCGGTGGTGACGATGAGATCGAGATGCTGATCCGCGAGGAAACGCAACTGCGCCACCAGGTCGTCGGGGCGATCACCGCAGACCGTGATGTGTGCGACGTCGACACCCAGCGCCAGCAACCGGGTCGACACCCACGGGCCGTTCAGATCTGTCACCCGGCCCGTCAGGACCTCGGTTCCCGTCACCAGTATTCCTGCGCGAACACTCACGTGACCGAGCCTACTGTGACGATCGCCTGCGGGCGGTCACACCACCGCGGATCAGACGCTCAGCCGCCGTATCCCAGCCGCCGGCTGATCTCCGCGGCGGCAGCCGATGTCAGGTCACCGACCTCCTCGAACGTGGCAGGATCGAGGCGATAGGCGGGGCCGGAGACGCTCAGCGCAGCAACGACATCGCCGTCACCATCGCGGACCGGAGACGCCACCGCGTTGAGGCCGATCTCCAATTCCTCGCGGACGCTGGCCCATCCGCAGTCACGTGCGCGACTCAGCTCGGCGTCCAACTCTTCGAACCCGGTGATCGTGCTCGGGGTGAACACCTCGAGTTGCTCGCCGAGCGCATCCCGGACGGCCGAGGGCGACAAGCCCGACAACAACGCCTTGCCGCTCGACGTGGCGTGGGCCGGGCAGCTCTGACCCACCCACGTGTGCAGGGCGATCTCCGCCGGACCGATGGCCTCGACGATGTTGATGATCCGCGCGCCGTCCAAGATCGCCAGGTTGGTGGTCTCGCCGCTGTGCGCTGCCACTTTGTCGCATACGTCCTGACTGACCTTCGCGAGATCCAGGCGCGCGCTGGTGGCCCCGGCCAGCCGAACAATCGAGAAACCCAACTGGTACTTGCCACGGTCCGAGAGTTGCTCGACGAACCCGCGGGATTCGAGCACCGCTATCAGCCGCGAGACCGTGGACTTGTGGACGCCCAGTTCCTCGGCGATCTCGGTCACCCCTGCGGTCCCCGCTTTTCCGATGATCTCGAGGAC
Organism: Gordonia sp. SL306; assembly: GCF_026625785.1. Lineage (NCBI taxonomy): Bacteria > Bacillati > Actinomycetota > Actinomycetes > Mycobacteriales > Gordoniaceae > Gordonia > Gordonia sp. SL306. The sequence continues at coordinate 2,703,063 of NZ_CP113063.1, forward strand.
GGTGAGGGCGCGGTCGACCGATTGCACTGCTGCGACGGACTTGTCTCCGGCGACGGACTTGTCCCGTGTGCGGGTCCGGTGAGCGCGTTCGGGCATGACGCGGCCAAGCATAGTCGGCTGGCCGGCGGGCCTGGTCAGATCGTCGTGGTCCGATCGCTGACCAGTCATCTTCCCTCGGCCCGGGCGAGTCTCCGTACGGTCCAGGCGTGGAACTCGGCGATGTGATGTTCGGAGGGCACCAGTACGCCACCACGTCGATACGCACGCGAGGCCATCGCGGGCTGGGTCCGTTCACACGCGTCGAAGTCCTGCACGTTGACCCGGTGGAACAGCTCAACCGACCGTTCGACGTCGCGGCCGTGCTCGACGACGTCGGGCATGTACAACCAGTCGCACTCGACGACGGTCCGGTCGGGCGCCATCGGATACATCCGGTGGACGATCACATGATCGGGGACCAGGTTGATGAAGACGGTCGGCCGGATCGTGATCGCGTAGTACCGCCGATCCTGCTCGGGGGTGATCCCGGGGATGGGGGTGAGTCCGGCGCTCCCGTCCACGGTGAATCCCTGGACGCCGTCGGCGAATTCTGCGCCGTGGCCGACGAAGTACTGCGCGGCGAACCCACCGGCGAATTCGGGGAGGACCTCCGTCAGCTCGGGATGGATGGTGGCGCAGTGGTAGCACTCCATGAAGTTCTCGACGATGAGTTTCCAGTTGGCGGCGACGTCGTAGACGACGCGGCGGCCTACGGTGAGTTCGTCGATGTGGTAGCGCTCGATGGCCTCGCGATCGCCGAGTCGCGCCGTGACGACATCGATCACGTCGCTCTCGAACGACGGTGGGTCGTCGGCGAGACAGACCCACGCGTAGCCGAGCCATTGGCGTACGGCCACCTCGACGAGTCCGTACCGCCTGCGGTCGATGGCGTCGCCGCCGTCGTCGGTGAGGGCGCCGAGATTGGGTGCGGCGAAGAGCTTTCCGTCGAGTCGGTAGGTCCATGCGTGGTACGGGCACCGAAGACCACGGGGCGCGACCCCGGCCTCTTCGGTGCACAGCGTCGCTCCGCGGTGGCGGCAGATGTTGAGGAAGGCCCGCAGTTCCCCGTCACGTCCGCGGACCACCAGGACGCTCTCCCGGCCCACCTGGACCTTCCGGAACGCCCCCGGCTTGGTGAGGTCGGCGCTGCGCGCCGCACATATCCACATCGCCTCGAGGATGTTCTCCTGCTCGCCACGGAATATTTCGGTGTCGCAATAGTATTCGCCACCGAGGGTCGGCATGAGCGATCCGGCCGGTGTGGCGTCGAGAGGCGGTGATCCGTCGAAGGTCGTCATGAGGTCACCAGTCGTCGGGGGTCGAACAAGCCGATGGGATGTGCGGTGGTGCCGGAAGTGGCCAGGTCCGCCAGGACCTCACCCACCACGGGCACGAATTTGAATCCATGCCCCGAGAAACCGCATGCGACGGTCACATTGGCCAGTTCCGGGGGCCGGGCGATGACGAAGTGTTCGTCGGGGGTGTTGGAGTACATGCAGGTGGCGGTGTGTACCGCCGGTCCGGACAGGGCGGGGAGCAATTCGGTCACCCGTTGTCGCATCGTGTCGATCTCGTCGGGGTGGACGACGCGGTCGATCGTGTCGGGAGTGCACTCCTGTCCTTTGCGGAAGAACGCGACTTTCACGCCACCGGCCGGACCGTCGATGGCCGGGAAGCCGTAGATCTGTCTACCGTCGGCGTTCTCGCCGATGAAGATCGGCTGACCCTCGAACGGGGCGGTACCGCCCGACGGCTCCAGCCAGTAGAGAACCTGCCGCTCGACGGTGATGGGGATGCCCAGATCGGTGAGCAATTCCGGTGCCCACGCTCCCGGGCAGATGACGAGTTGATCGCCACGGTAGGTGGCGCTCGTCGTCGTGACGGTGACCCCCGACGACTCGTCGCCCCACTCGAGCACCTGCTCGCCGAAATGCAGATCCGCGCCGGCGCGAGCAGCGAGGTCGAGGTGGGCCGCGACGGTCATCTCCGGACGCGCGAAGCCGGCGTTGGCCTCATACAGGGCAACGTCTCCCGACGTCGGGGTGAAGGTGGGGAAGCGTCGGTGGATCTCGTCGGCATCGAGCATCTCGTGCGGCAGATCCCATTCCATCGCGGCACGACGGCTACCGGCCACGGTCAGCGACTCCGGCGGACCCACGAACAACCCGCCGGTCTTGCGATAGACCTCGCGGCCGCTGACGTCGGCCAGCTCCTGCCACAACTCATAGGACCGCAGCAGCAAGGGCACGTACGCGGGATCCTCGAAGTACGACTGCCGGATGATCCGCGAGCCGCCGTGACTGGATCCGCGGTCGTGCGCGGGCGTGTACTTCTCCAGACCGAGGACCCGGTGGCCGCGTCGGGCGAGGTGATAGGCCGCGGCGCTGCCCATTCCGCCGAGACCGACCACGATCATGTCGTAGCTGTCGTCGTTCATGGTCATCTCCGGATCAGGTTCATGGCGGGATCGACCACCGGTTCCGTGTGAACGGTTGCGGTGTAGGTGTGTTCGAGGTAGTCGACCTCGACCGGTGTCCCGATTGGCGTCGTCGCCGGGAGCCAGGCGTACGCGATGCTCCGGCCGATAGTGGCGGAGTAGCCTGCGCTGGTCACATACCCGGCGACGTGGCCGTCGGTGCTGACCGGCTCCTTGCCCAACACCACCGCGGTCGGGTCGTCGAACACGATGCTCTGCAGTCGGAGTGCGGGCTCCTCTCGTGCCTCGAGTGCAGACCTGCCGAGGAAGTCGCCGTTGGTGGCGTTGACGGCAAACCCGACGCCGGCCGCGGCGGGGCTGTGCTCGGTGGTCATGTCGGTGCCCCACGCGCGGTAGCCCTTCTCCATCCGCAGGCTGTTGAACGCGATCCGGCCCGCCGCGATCGCGCGATACGGGCGCCCCGCATCGAACAGCAGATCCCACAGGGCGGCACCGTGCTCGGCATCCGTGTAGATCTCCCAACCGGATTCGCCGACGTAAGACACTCGCAGCATGATGACCGGGATCGAACCGATGGAGGTCTGGTGGGCCCGGAAGTACCCGAAGGCCTCGTGCGAGATGTCCTCTGCGCACAGGGGCGCCACGATGTCGCGGGCGCGTGGTCCCCAGAGCCCGACACCGCAGGTTCGGTCCGTGACGTCGCGGATGGTGACGTCGGCGCGGGCCTTGCCGACGGCCTGATGTCGGGACAGCCAAACGAGATCGAGCGGTCCGTTGGCGCCCACCTGGAAGAGGTCGTCGGACAGGCGGGTGACGGTGAGATCGCTTCGTATGCCGCCGTTCTCGTCGAGCATCAGCGTGTACGTGACCGATCCGACGGACTTGTCGACGTTGTTGGTGGTCATGTACTGCAGGAATTCGCAGGCGCCGGGCCCGGCGATCTGATACCGGGGCAGGGGAGTCATGTCGTAGAGCGCCGCATGTTCGCGTGTCCAGCGCGCCTCGGCGATGGAGATCGGTGACCAGAACCGGCCGGACCAGCTGTCCCGCTCCGCAAATGGGACACCATCTGCGGCGAGCTCGGCAACCAGACCGGAATTGGCCTCGTACCAGGCCGGCCGTTCCCAGCACGCACCCTCGTAGAAGAACGCGCCCAGCTCCTGCTGCCGCGCAAAGAACGGACTCACCCGCAGATCACGTGGCTCACTGCGGTATTGGTGTGGATGGACGATGTCGTAGACCTCTGCGAACGCCTGCGAGCTCGTCGACAGGATGAACTCCGGACTCGTTGCCGCGTTGTCGAACCGGTAGAGGTCGCATTCGTGCACATCGGTTTTCGGTGCACCGTCGACGATCCATTCGGCCAGGGCGCGCGCCACCCCGGCCGAGTGGGTCACCCACACCGCCTCTGCGACCCAGAATCCCGAGAGCTCGCGATGCTCACCCATGATCGAGAAGCCGTCGGGGGTGAAGGAGAAGATGCCGTTGAAACCCTCGTCGACCTTGGTGTCGCCCAGCGTCGGCAATAGGGCGACGCTCTGCGTCCACGCCTCGTCGAAGTCGGCGTCGGTGAACGGCAGCATGGACGGCATGGCCTCACCGGCGGTGTCGGTCAGCAACGTGTCCATCTCCACCGGCATCGGACGATGACCGTAGTAGCCGATACCGAGCCGGTCACCGTGTTCGCGGTAGTAGAGGTCGTGGTCCTGGTGGCGCAGGATCGGCATGTGGGCCTCGCTGCCCTGATCCGCGCAGCCCGCACCCGGTCGGCGCAGTTCGCTGACCTGACCGGTCTTGGCGTACTGGTGCGCCATCGGAACCAGAGGGACGGTCAGTCCCACCTGGCGGCCGAGGCGGGCTCCCCAGAATCCGGCGGCGCAGATCACGATGTCGGCGTCGAATTGCTCGCCTGCGGTGGTCCGCACGCCGACCACCCGGCCCGCACGCGCGAGGACGTCGGCGACCTCCTGATGTCCGATGAATCGTGCGCCGCGGGTCTTCGCGCGCTGGGCCTGCGCCGTTGCCGCGCTGAGCGCTCGGGCAAGACCGTCGGTCGGCGTGTGGAAGCCGCCGTGAATCCGATCGGCGTCGAGCAGCGGGTAGAGCTCGGCGCACTGCCCGGGATCGAGGAGGGTGCCCGGGACTCCCCAGGATCTCGCCCACCCCGCCTTGCGGTGCAGATCCGTCCATCGCTCCTGGGTGGCCGCCACCTCGAGGCCTCCGAGCTGGTCGAAAGCACCGAGTCCGACGAACTTCTCGACGGTGTACCGCGCGAACTCGGTCATCGTCTTGGACGGATTGGTCTGGAAGACGAGTCCGGGTGCGTGGGACGTCGAGCCGCCGGTCGCGAAGAGCGGTCCGCGATCGAGCACGGTGACATCGGTGCAACCGCGGGCGGTGAGCTCGTCGGCGAGTGAGGTGCCGACGATGCCGGCGCCGATGACGAGGATGCGGGGATGGGCCATGCGACGGCTCCTGTTGCGTGTTGAGCAACTACTGCGTGTTACGCAACAGAATGAGCCGTGTGAGGTGCGCTGTCAACCGCTGACACGCGGACGTGAGCAGGCGCGGTGAATGGGCGGCAGTCAGAAACCGATCCGCTGGATGTAGTCGGTGATGTCGTCGACGGTGGCGAGCATCCGGGTGTCCCGATGCGGAATCCGGATGTCGAAGACCTCCTCGAGCTGGACGGTCAGATCGACGGACGAGATCGAGTCGAGGCCGTACTCGGACAGCTGCGTGGCGGGGTCGAGTGCGGTCGGCGGTACCCCCAGCACGTCGGCGACCGCTTGTCGTACCAGGATCGGGACGAGTTCATTCGTCGTGAGTTCCGCTTCCATGCTGCCCTCCCCTGAGCACGTCGGAATGGTGAGTCACTTGACTTACTGCCGACGATACTCGATCTGTGTGGCACGTCACAACCGGGTCGACAGTGCCTTGCCGATGCCGGTTGTCCGGCCGTGCGCACGACAGATCAGGCGAGGCCTCGCTGGGCGATCAGCTCGAGCACCTCCAGGCGTGCGCGGTACGGGTCGGTGTCCCGCGGCCAGTGCACGATCACGTCGGTGAATCCGAGTTCTCCTGCCCGGCCGACGATTTCGTCGAACAGTCCGACGCTCTCCAGCGAGTTCCGGGGAGATGAGTCCACGCTGAGGTACCGGTCGACGGCCTTGCCGTCGGACCGGTCGGCCACGGTCTCCTCGAATATCCGGCAATGACGCGCCACACCGCCGAACCAGTCGTCGAGGTTGTCGGCGCCTGCGCCGGTTGTCACCCATCCGTCTCCGTGACGTGCTGCGAACCGGACCGAGCGGGGACCGTTACCGGCCAGGATCAGCGGGATGCGATCACGGACGGACCCGCCGACGAGTCGCATGTCCCGGACCGAGTAGTACTCACCGTGGTCGCTCACATGATCGTCGGTCAGCATGCGGTCGAGGAGGAGGGTGAACTCCTGCAGCCGGTCGACGCGCTCGCGAACCGTGACGTCGGGTTGCCCGAGGATCGTGTCGTCCGGTGCTCCGCCCGCACCGAGCCCGACCAACAGCCGTCCGTCGGAGATGTCGGCGACGGTCTGCACCTCACGCGCCAGCGACGCCGGATGCCGAAAGTTCGGGGAGATCACAAAGGCGCCGAGGCCGATGCGCGACGTGACTCCCGCAGCGGCGGTCAGGGTCGGGATGCAGGAGAACCATTGCGAATCGGGCAGGCCACCCCACACGAGGTGGTCGTAGGTCCATGCATGGTCGAAACCCATCTCCTCGGCGCGTTGCCACCGGGGACGCGTGTGGCGCCAGGGCTCCTCGGGCAGGATGCAGATGCCGAATCGCATGGTCAGACTCTAGTGCGACGATCGTGCGTCGCACTAGCGTTGAGACGTCCGGCAGCGCCGATCATGGCCTGGTCGCGGGTGGGAACGAGGCTTCGATGAGACGCGGTTCCGCGGTGGTCGTGTCCGTGTTGGTGTGCGTCACCGCGATGGTCCTCGGCTATCAGACGAGCGCCCACGCGGCACCGTTCCGGACGGTGGTTGTCGGGCCCGACCTCGCGGCCTGCCTCGGTGAGCAGACCGCCATGAAGAATGCGTCGTGCGCTGTGGCGCTGACCGATCTGTGGCTCGGGCACCGGGGGCGGGCTTCGGTGGTCCGAGAGACGGTGATGGTTCAGAACCCGGGCGCGGGGTTGTCGTGGAACAGCGAGAACGGTGACGTCTGCGTCTACGCCGAACTCGGGAGATTGATCAATCTCGGGCTCCACCACTGTGACAAGACCACGTTCTTCAATCCTGAGACGGATGCCGCCCTCATCTCGACGCGGAGCCGGGCCGTGACCACCTTCGTCCACGAGTCGAGCCACGGTGTGCAGGAGAGCGTCGGGTTGAGGCCGGTGTCCACCACCGTGTTCGGCCCGGTCGACGAGGTGCGTCGTCTGGAGTTCGCCGGCGACTGCTGGTCGGGTGCCGGGTGGAGTTGGCTGGTCGCCGAGGGTTACCTGTCACCTGCCGATCTGACCCAGGCTGTGGCGTTCATGTACTCATTGCCCGGCCGGCCCACGCACGGCACCGGCGCCGAGCGCGGGCGGGCCTTCGAGCGCGGGATCGCGGAGGGCGCGGCGGCCTGCGATGCGATACTGGGCCGGTCCGCCTACACCTAGACGCATCTGCGTCCTCTGATGCGCGACCACGGGGAGAGATCCATGACCACCGCCTACGACTTCACCGCTGACGACATCGACGGCAACCCGGTTCCGTTGTCCGGCTACGCCGGGCTGCCGCTCCTCGTCGTCAACACCGCCTCGAAGTGCGGTTTCACACCGCAGTACGAAGGGCTCGAGGCCTTGCACCGCAAGTACTCCGACCAGGGGCTGCGGGTGCTCGGATTCCCGTGTGATCAGTTCGCGCACCAGGAACCGGGCGATGCGGACGAGATCAAGAACTTCTGCTCGCTGACCTACGACGTCACGTTCCCGATGTTCGCGAAGATCGACGTCAACGGACCCGAAGCGCATCCGCTCTATGCGTGGCTGCGTTCCGAGAAGCGAGGGCTGCTCGGCGGACGGATCAACTGGAACTTCACCAAGTTCCTCATCGGACGTGACGGCACCGTCGTCGATCGGTTCGCGCCGACCACCAAGCCCGAGAAACTGACCGGGGCGATCGGCGGACTGCTCTGAGATCACCCCTTGCATGCAAGCTTGCATGCAAGGGGTAGGGTGCCCGCATGACCACGACCACCGGGCCCGTCGCCGCCGAGCGCGCGTATGCCCACACCAAGGCTCGGATCATCAGCGGAGACTTGCCCGGAGGTGCGCTGGTGAGCGAGGGTGCGATCGGCGCCGAGCTCGGGATCAGCCGGACCCCCGTCCATGAGGCGTTCCTCTTGCTCAGCGCCGAGCAACTGATCGAACTCGTCTCCCGCAAGGGTGCGATCGTCCGGCCGATGACGCATCGCGAGGCCGAAGACGTCCTGGCCATGCGCAAGGGCATCGAATCGGCGTCGGCGGCCCAGGTGTTCGCGGCCGGTGGTCCCGCCGAACGTTGTGCCGGCCTGTTCGCGGAGAATCTGGAACGGCAGCGTCGTCACGTCGACGCCGGGGACGTGTCCGGGTTCGTCGAGGCCGACGACGACTTCCACGCGCTGATGGTGGAGGCCTCGGGCAATCCGGTGGCTCAACACTTCTACGAGGAGCTGCGGAGTCGCCAGCAGCGTCTGCGCAATCTGCTGCTCCGCGTGGACCCGGCGAATCTGATGTCGTCCTACGACGACCACCGGGAACTCGCGGATTGCTTCCTGCGCGGTGATGCGACGCGATTCGCCGACGCGCTCGACGCCCATCTCGATCGTTACCAGGGGGCGGTATGAGCCTGGAAACGCAACAGCGCTCGACGGCCGTGGACCTCGCGTCCCGCCGCGCGTTGCCGCCGTGGGTTCTCGTGTTCGGGGCGGTGTTCGTCTGTTCGTGGGCGGGCAACCAGTTCAGTCCGATGTTGCTGCTGTACAAGGAGGCCGAGCACTACTCGGCCGGCACGGTCACGAGCTTCCTGGGTGTCTATGTGGCCGGGCTCGCGCCGGCGCTGATCATCGCGGGCGCGGTCTCCGACCACGTCGGCCGACGGATTCCCATGTTCTGGGCCGTCTGCTTCGGTCTCGCCGGGAGCGTGCTCCTCTCGCTGGGCGAACTCGGCTCCGTCCCCATCTATCTCGGCCGCCTGGTGTCGGGTATGACGGTCGGGACGGCGATGGCCGTCGGGACAACCTGGCTCAAGGAGATGTCCGGAGAGCCGTATGACATGACCGCCGACGCCGGCTCAGGCGCGCGCCGTGCATCGCTCGCCTTCACCCTCGGGTCGGCGTTGGGTGCGCTGGTGGCAGGCAGCATCGCGCAGTGGGGGCCGTGGCCAGAGGTGTTGCCCTACGCGATCCATGTGGTGGTTACGCTGCCGTTCCTCTGGCTCGTCCGGCGCCCGCCCGAGACGAGCGCTCCCGACGCGGTTCGCCCGCCTCTGCGGACCCGCCTGTCGGTGCCGTCGGCTCGGCACCGACGATTCCTCCGTGTGGTGGTCGTCTGCGGCCCTTGGCTTTTCGTTGCGTGCGGACTCTCCTACGGGTACCTTCCGGTGCTTCTCGGGGATGCGGCCGGTGGCCTCGGGCTCGCCTACGCGACGGTGCTCAGCGTGATCGCGCTGGTCTCCGGTGCGCTCATCCAGCCGGTGGCCAAGCGAATCGACTCGTCCTCCAGCGCACGTGGAATCGTCGTCTCGCTCGCGACGCTGACCGTCGGCATGCTGGTGATGATGGCAGCGGTGGCGACCGATCAGCTGATCGTCGGTGCGGTGGCGAGCGTGGTCTTCGGGGCCGGCTTCGGAATCGGTCTCGTCTCCGGCCTTCTCGAAGTCCAGCGCATCGCGCCGGCCGCGGACCTGGCCAAGCTCACCGGGGTCTTCTATGCCGTTGCCTACGTGGGGTTCATCGTCCCGACGATCCTCGCGGCGCTGACGCCGCCGTTCACCACCATCGAGCTGCTGACGGCACTCGTCGTGCTGCTGATCATCTCGACCCTGGCGGTGCTCGTCAGCTATCGAAAGCACCTGCCGGTGACCGGCTTGCGGTGGTGAACAACGGGACGATGCAGGTGGTGACGATCTCGGCGATGTCGTCGTCGGACACGCGTCCGTAGACGAGGGTGTCATGGCGCAGCATGGTCAGGGGCACTGCCAGAACCCGTGGTGGCAGCGGCGCGTCACCGAGTTCGCCACGCGCGCGGGCCTGATCGACAATCGGGCCGAGCACCACGCTGATCCGGTCGGAGAACAGTGACTGTCCCCAACCGGGGTCGCTGGGATCGAGGTCGGCCAGGAGCCCGACGACCATCTCCCGTCGGTGGTCGAGGATGTCCCGTCCGCCCCTGAGCGCGAGCTTCAGATCGTCGGCGAGACTGCCGGTGTCGACCGTGAAGGTCAGTTCGATCTGCTCGTCGGCCGCCATCGCGGCGAGCACCATGTGCGCCTTGGTGGCCCAGCGGCGGTAGAGGACCGCCTTGCCCGTGCCTGCCGCCGCCGCGACGCCTTCGTACGTGGTGTTCGCGTACCCGTGCCGATCCACCTGGTCACGCACCGCTTCGAGGATCGCGCGCTCGAGTTCGGCGCCCCGCCGTCGGTGAGCAGGCATCTCCACCTCCACAGAGGAAACGTTGCGTTTCTTATCTGAGAACTCTACACTTCTCTCGTTAGGAAACGAAGCGTCTCTTAGGAGTGGGGTCTCATGGCAATGCCAACATCGGATCGGGCCGGCCAGATGTCCCCACGCAAGATGATCGGTCTGATCGTCGGCATCGCGATCCTGCTGACCCTCATGGTCATCGCGTTCGCCCTCCCGGCCTCGCGGTCGGCGCCCCACGATGTCCCGATCGGCGTGGTCGCTCCGGCGGCACAGGCGGCTCATTTCGAGCAGGGCGCAGACGGATTCGCGGTCACCGCCTACCCCGATCAGGCGGCCGCGACAGACGCGATCCTCGACCGGGAGATCTACGGCGCGGTCGTGTTCGGCGCGAAGGGACCGGAGACGGTGGTGGTGTCGAGTGCCGCGAGTCCGGCGGTTGCCACCTTGTTGGGGACCGTCGGCCAGAGGATGGGTATCACGACGCAACCCGTTGACGTCCAAGGGTTTCCCGCCGACGACCCGAAGGGTGCGGGCCTAGCGGCCGGCGCGCTGCCGCTGGCGCTCGGTGGCTGGATCGGTGCGATGGTGATCATGCTGCTCATCCCCGGCAACGGTGCCCGGCTGGTGGCCGCCGCCGGTGTGTCGGTGGCCGGGGGGCTGGCGTTGGTGGCCACGCTGCAGTTCGTGATCGGCACGTTCGACGGCAACTACTGGGTGACCAGTCTCGCCGCGATGCTGGGCATCGCCGCCACCTGTTTCATGGTTCTGGGTCTGCGTGAGCTCCTCGGCGGCATCGGTCTCGGCATCGCCGCTGTGCTCTTGATCTTCCTGGGCAATCCGCTGTCGGGATTGCAGAGTGCTCCCGAACTGTTGCCCGCCCCGTGGGGGACGCTCGGTCAGTTGCTGCCGCCGGGTGCGACCGGAATGTTGTTGCGCGACGTCGTCTTCTTCGAGGGGCACGGCATCGCGCGGTCGATCGTCGTGCTGTGCTTCTGGCTGGCTCTCGGTCTCGCGCTCTACGGGGCAGGCATGGTTCGCGCACGGCGCAAACGCGACTCGGAGCCTGCCGATCCGGGCACGACGACGGACGGGACCGCGGTGGCGGTGGGCTGAGTACCGCCGGATTCGCCCCGGAGGGCCGGATTCGGGTGCTGCGATCAGCCCATCACGAGATGAGTTCGGCGAGCGCCACATCCGGGTTCGCGAGTGTGGCGGTGTCCACCGACGTCCGGGCCGTGATGAGATCCTTGATCCCTTCGAGCTGATCCCAGATGTTGACCTGCATCCCCGCCAGCACGTGTGATTCGCCGTCGAGCCAGAACACGACAAACTCCCGTCCCGCGACGTCGCCGCGGAACACCACCTGTTCATAGCCGGTCGACAGTCCGGTGTACTCCATGCCCAGGTCGAACTGGTCGGTGAAGAAATACGGGAGATTCGAGTACTCCTCGCTGCCGCCGAGCATGTTGGTGACCGCCACCGCAGGCTGGTTCAGCGCGTTCGCCCAGTGCTCGGTACGCACCCGCGTGTGCAGGAGCGGGTGCTCGGCGTTCGCGATGTCGCCGACCGCGAACACATCGGGATCACTGCTCGCAAGGCCCGCGCCGACGAGCACGCCGCCATCGGCCGTCGCCAGCCCGGCTGCCTCCGCGAGTTCGAGATTGGGGACGGCTCCCGCCGCGATCAGCACCACCTCGGCGTCGACGGTGTCGCCGCCCGCCAGCCGGAGGCCACGCGCGGCGCCGCCCTCGGTGATGATCTCCGCGACCTCGACGCCGGTGCGCAGGTCCACTCCGTGTTCACGATGCAGCTCGGCGAACACCTCGGCGACCTCCGGCCCGAGGGCGCCCAGCAGGGGCTGTGGGGCGAACTCGGCGACGGTCACCTCGGCGCCGCGTTCCCGGGCGCTTGCCGCGACCTCGAGCCCTATCCAACCGCCACCGACGATGGCGACGCGGGTCGTGTCGGTGATCGCATCGCTCAACCGCTGCGCGTCGTCGATGGTCCGCAAGTAGTGGACACCGTCCGCGTCGGCGCCGGGCAGGTCGAGACGACGTGATCGAGAACCGGTGGCCAGCAAGAGTTTGTCGTAGGCGACGGTGCTGCCGTCCGGAAGCCGCACCGACTTGCCCGCGACGTCGAGGTTGTCGATGTCGGTGCCGGGGCGCAGGTCGATCCTGTTGTCCCGATACCAATCTCCATCGTGCACGGTGAAGTCGTGGAGGGTTTTCTTCCCGGCCAGGAACTCCTTGGACAGCGGCGGTCGCTCATAGGGCAGACGCTCTTCGGCGCCGAACAGGATCACGTCTCCGTCGAAATCCTGTGCGCGTAGCGCCTCGGCCGCTTTCGCACCGGCCAGGCCGCCTCCGACGATCACGATGGTGGTCACGAGCATCGCCTCCGTCTTGCATCTGGTGCAGACGATGATCTGCACCGGCTCTCGGGTTCGTGCGTCTGGGCCCGACTCTACTCGCGACGTATGCGATCAGAGGTGTTGTGCGATCAGCGGTCCGCCCACTCGGCGAGCGCGTCGACGGTGGTGATGTGGTCGACGCCGCGCAGCGCCGCGCCGTGCAACGGACCGTCGTCGCCGTGGATTCCGTCGATCACCTCCGGGGGTCGATGCTTACGGAACGACATCAGCCCACCGAGATACGCGGCGTCGAAGGGTTCGCGGGCCGCCGTGCGCAGCGGTGCGGCGAGCCCGCCGAGGGTGACGACGTCGGGATCGTGGATGTTGACCAACCCGGCGATCCCGCGACCGAGGGAGGAGCCGACCAGATCGAAGGTGCGCTGGATCTCTGGCCCGGTTGTGGTGCGGCGCGCATCGAGGAGGTCGTAGGCGTAGCGCAGCGGGTTCTCCGGCGGCGGGTCGCCGCGGTGTCGGGCGAGGGCCCGGCCGTCGACGGTGAGGTCCCAGCACCCGTGGGCGCCACACGGACACAACTCTGCGGGATCGCCGAACGGCACGTGGCCGTACTCGCCTGCGCCGCCGTGTGCGCCGATCACCGGCACACCCTCGACCACCAGCGCGCCACCGAGCCCGACGGCGATGATCAGGTGCAGCGCGGTCCCGACGCCGCGCGCAGATCCGGTGCGTGCCTCGGCCAGACCGGCCAGGGTGGCGTCGTTGCCGACGAGGATCGGGAGCTTGACGTCAGCGGGTGGTTCCGCGATGAGGCCTGACAGGTCGATCTCCGACCAGTCGAGCGGGGTGAACTGGACCAGACGGTCGTCGCGGACCGCACCGGCGACCGACACGGAGACCGCGCGGATTCGCTCGCCGTGTTGCCCGTGGATCGCGCCGACGACGTCGGCGATCTCGGCCAGCACGGGCATCGGGTCCCGGCCCATCCGCGTGGTGCTCGCCGCCACGCGCGGGACACCGTCGAGGTCTGCGGTCGCCACCCGCCATCCGGTGAGACTGAGCTCGACCGCGATCACGAGAGGCCCGGACGGATGTGCATGAAGAACGGTGGTGGGTCTCCCGCGTCCCTGGGCCGGGGCGGGGCTCTCGTCGAGCAGCGCGACGCGGCGCAGTCGAGCCAGCAGCTCGGTCGCGGCGCCGCTGCGGATGCCGAGTTCCTGAGCTGCCGACGCGCGGGTGACACCCGGCTGGGTACGCACCACGTCGATCAGTCGGGCGGCCGTCAGCCAGCGGGCGGCGGTCGGACCGGCGGACGGGATGGCCATCGGGTCATCTTCGCATTTCCAATAAACTCGTATAACGAGTATATTCTCCTGATGCCCGCGACCAGCATCGATCTGGCCGACTCCCGGCACGGAGTCCGCCAGAACGCACCTGCCCTGCTGACCTTGGCGGTCGCCGGGTTCCTCGCGGTGACCACCGAGATGCTGCCCGTGGGTCTGTTGCCCGCCATAGGGGATGCGTTCGGGGTGGGCGACTCGGTCACCGGTCTGCTGGTGACGGTGTTCGCGGTGATGGTTGCCGTCTTCGCGGTGCCGCTGACCATCGCCACCAAACGGTTCGCCCGCAAGAGGCTGATCCTCACCACTGTGGTCGGCTACCTGATCAGCAACCTGCTGATCGCCACCGCGCCGAGTTTCGCCGTCGTGGCCGCGGGGCGGGTGGTCGGTGGGCTGGCGCACGCCCTGTTCTTCTCGGTGTGCATCGGCTACGTCCCGCGGCTCGTCGAGCATCGCCAGGTCGGTCGGGGTCTCGCCGTCGTCGCCGGCGGTACCACGGCGGGGTTCGTCCTCGGCGTGCCGTTGTCGACGGCGCTGGGCTCGGCGATCGGCTGGCGCAACGCATTCGTCACGCTCGCCGTCGTCGCGCTCATCGCCGTCGTCCTCATCGTCCGTTTTCTGCCTGCTGTGAGCGGTGCCGCCGCTGGCCGCCGGATCGAAAAGCCCGGTGCACGCAAAGATCTCGGTGTGGTGGTCACGTCGAACACGCTGACCTTCATCGGTCAGTACACGCTCTACACCTACATCAGTGTCGTACTGCTGGCCGCCGGTGCGCAGGAGTCGTGGATTGGACCACTCCTGCTGCTGTGCGGTATCTGCGGTCTGTTCGGACTCGCGTGCGTTGGCCGCACGATCGATCGTCGTCCGCGGACCACGGTTCTCACCGTCCTGGTGCTGCTGGCGGCGACCATCCTCGCGGTGGGTCTGTCGCACCAGTGGTTGGTCCTGCTGGTCATCGCGATGGCCTTGTGGAACGGTCTGTTCGGCGGGGTGCCGTCGATGTACCAGTCCGCCGCGGTCCGCGCGCTGACGGATGCGCCCGAGGTCGCCGGTGCGTGGATCAACTCGACGTCCAACATCGGCATCGCACTGGGCGCGCTGATCGGTGGTTCGTTGCTCGCGTCGGATTCGGCCACCTTCCACCTCGCGTGTGTGGGTGCTGCGTTCGTGGTCGCCGGGTTGGTGGTCGCGGTCCGGGGAAGACGGGGGTTTCCGGGGTGAACCTCGGCGGGCCTGTCGGTCGTCGTCCACGGTCCGGACACCGCTGACCCATCCACCTCGCGCACGGCTCCGAAATACTTTGCGTGCGACCCTCCGAAGCACTCACCGTGCCATCTGTCCGCGCTGGTCGAGACCGAACGCGTCAAGATCTGACGAGCGTGGAGACGATCGTGCGCGCCCACGTTGCCGACCATGCCCGCCGCCTGGCGCAGATCGACCCTGATCTCGTCCCGGTGACCGAACTGCTGGGAGACATGGCTTCGCGCGGAAAGCGACTTCGTGCCGCATTCTGCCTGGCCGGTGCCCGCGGTGCCGCGGGCGGACCGCTGCCACCGGGCGCGGCCGATGTGGCTTCCGCACTCGAGCTGTTCCACCTCGCCGCATTGGTGCACGACGACGTGATGGATCACAGCGAGCAGCGGCGCGGGCTGCCGACCGTCCATCGCCGCTGCGCCGCCGAGCACCGCCGTGCCGGGTGGTCCGGCGACGCCGACGCCTACGGGGAGGCCGTGGCGATCCTCGTCGGCGACTTCTGCCTGTCCTGGGCGGACGACCTCGTCGACCACGGCTTCGCGGACCACGACCGACGAACACGCATGTCGGGGCGGGCGGTGTGGTCGCAGATGCGGGACGAGACCATCGGGGGTCAGTTCCTCGATGTCCTCGGGCAGGTGCAGCAGACCACCTCGGCGCAGCGGGCCCGCGTCGTCCTGCGCTTCAAGAGCGCGCGGTACACCGTGGGCCATCCCCTTCGGCTCGGTGGCGTACTCGGCGGTGCGGACGAGGAGTTGATGGACTCGTACGAGCGGATCGGACTGACCGCAGGCGAGGCGTTCCAGTTGCGCGACGACGTGCTCGGTGTCTTCGGCGATCCGGAGGTGACCGGTAAACCCGTCGTCGACGACATCCGCGAGGGCAAGCGGACACTGCTCGTCGTGATCGCGTCGGAGCGCGCGAATCCTGTTCAGCGGCAGCATCTCGACCGTCATCTCGGCGATCCGGGACTGACGGAGAAGGACCTCCTCACGGTGCGCGAGATCCTCGCGGACACCGGAGCGGTGGACGTCGTCGAAGACCGGATCGAGGAACTCACGCTCGAGTCACTTCGCATCGTGGACGAATCGACCTCGGACGAGATCACGCGGCTCGCGCTCAGGGATCTGATCGAGCGCTGCGCGTGGCGGCGTGCATGAGATCTGCGCCCGGACGGTCAGGGATGACGTGACGGAATACGACGAGCGGCCGGTTGTCGAGATGCGGATCTGGGGTGTGGAGCGCGTACTGCCCGCGCTGGCCCGGGTGGCGCGCACCCGGTCGGCGATGCGAGGTCTCCCCGGACTCGGATTCGGGAAGATCATGGGTACGGGATCGGCGCGCACCTTCACGCCGCGCGACGCCGATCTGCACCACTGGGCGCTGTTGACGGTGTGCACGGACGCTTCCGCCGCCGAGTCGGCATCGACCGGGGTCATCCGATCCTGGGACTCGGCGTGTTCCGAGCGGCTGCACGTGACGATGCGCCCGCTCGCCTCCCGTGGCCGTTGGGCACGCCAGGAGCCTTTCGGCCCGCAGACGGAGCTCGCCCACCACCCTTGGACGGGACCGGTTGCCGCGATCACCCGGGCGCGTCTGCGCCCGACGCGGGCGATGTCGTTCTGGCGAGCTGTCCCACCCGTCGTCGACGAGCTCGATCGCTCGCCTGGCCTCCGGATGGCACTGGGAATCGGCGAGGCGCCCATCGGATTACAGGGCACCTTCTCGGTGTGGGATTCGAGCGACGACCTCACCGGATTCGCCTACCGCTCACCCCGACATCGTGCCGTCGTGCGGCGTACCGACCCCGCCCGCTGGTACGCGGAGGAATTGTTCACGCGACTCGCGGTGACCGACATCAGTGGAACCTATCGGGGCCAGAGGCCATGATTCCTTTGACCTTTCGACGACGACCCTCGTACGCCGCGGTCTCCGGACCCCACGACACCGTCGTCGGGAAGCGTCTGCCGACGGTCGCATGGATGCTGCTCGCGGCCGGCGTGGCCGCCCAGATCGCCTTCCCGTACACCGACGGTGGCACCCTTGTCCTCACGGTGGCCAGTGTCGCGTGTCTCGCCGCCGCGGTCCTCGCGGATGCGGCGAGCACCCGTGGACGGAAGGCCGCGGTGATCCTACTGCTCGTCGCCGGCGGAGGCGGGCTTCTTGCCGAATCGATCGGTGTCCGCACCGGATTCCCTTTCGGCAGTTATGAGTACACCGGAAATCTGGGAGCGGAGCTTCTCGACGTCCCGATCGTGATCCCGTTCGCCTGGGTCATGATGGCGTGGCCCGCACTTGCCGTGGCCCGCCGCCTGGTGGGACCGCGCCGCCGCTGGGCGACAGCGCTCGTCGGAGCCTGCGCGCTCACGGCGTGGGACATCTTTCTCGATCCGCAGATGGTCGATCAGGGCCACTGGGCGTGGCGGTTCCCGCATCCCGCTCTGCCCGGGGTGGAAGGGATCCCGCTGACCAACTCGCCGGATGGTTCGTCGTGTCGTTTCTCCTGATCGCCGCTCTCGATCATCTCATCGGACACTCGCCGTATGATGCGTTGCCGGTCGCGCTGTATCTGTGGACCTATTTCTCCTCGATGCTTGCGCACGCCGCGTTCTTCGGCCGCCCGCCCGTTGCGGTCGCGGGCGGCCTGCTGATGGGTGCGGTGGCCATCCCGCTACTCGTGTCGGTGCTGCGTGCACGTTCGCCGGGAGGCCGTCGTGCCGCGTGAGATCTGGGAGACAGCAGTGCGATCGGGTAGTGGTATCGCGGTCGCGGCGTTTCTGCAGACGCTGCACAATGCGTCCGTGATCAGGCGTCCGGTCTCGGGAGCGATGCCCCGATCCGAAGCCTTGACGGTCCTGATCCCGATGCGAGACGAGATCGTCAACGTCGCCGACTGCATGGCCGCCGTGCTCGACGGGTGCGACGGTTGGCCCGGTCTGGCACGAGTCGTCGTCCTCGACGACGAATCGACGGACGGCACGTCGGAGGCGCTGGCCGACATCGCCGTTCGCGACCATCGGGTTCGGGTGGTGGCCGGCGAACCGATTCCACCGGGCTGGCTCGGAAAACCGTGGGCGTGTCATCAGTTGTCGCGCTTCGCCGACGACGACGGCGGGGTGCTGATCTTTCTCGACGCCGACGTGCGGGTCGAACGGGATGCGTTCGCCGCATCGGCCGCATTGCTGCGGGCGACCGGACTCCAACTCGTCAGCCCGTACCCGCGCCAAGAGACGCACGGGCCCGTCGAGCGGCTCGTCCAGCCGCTGCTGCAGTGGTCGTGGATGAGCACCCTCCCGCTCCGCCTGGCCGAACGTTCTGCGCGGCCCTCACTCTCGGCGGCCAATGGCCAACTGCTGGTGTGCGATGCCACCGCCTACCGTCGGGCCGGTGGCCATGCATCCGTGCGCGCGGAGATCCTGGAGGACATCGCCCTGCTACGCGCGGTCAAGCGTTCCGGCGGGCGTGGAGTCGTCGTCGAGGGCAGTGAGGTGGCGTCCTGTGCGATGTACGACGGCTGGCGGCAGGTGCGCGATGGCTATCGCAAATCACTGTGGTCGGCGTTCGGGTCGTTGCCCGGCACGATCGCCGTGGTCGCGCTGCTGAACGTCGCCTACGTGGTGCCTGCCGCCGCGATGCTCCGAGGGTCGCGTGTCGGGTTCATCGGCTATCTGGCGGGGGTGGCGTCGCGGGTGATCGTGGCACGAACCACCGCCGGTCGGGTCTGGCCGGATGCCCTCGCCCACCCGTGGTCGATTCTGGCCTTCACCGCCCTGACCGCCGATTCCGTTGTGGCGCACCGACGAGGTTCGCTGACTTGGCGCGGACGCAGTGTGGCGGTGCGCCGATGAGCGACATCATCGTGGTCGGTGCGGGCGTGGGTGGGCTGGCCGCCGCCCTGCGTCTGCGGGCCCGCGGACACCGCGTCACGGTGATGGAACAATCCGGCGAGATCGGCGGGAAGCTCGGGGTGATCGAGACAGACGGTTTCCGGTTCGATACCGGCCCATCCCTGGTCACCATGCCACACGTCCTCGCGGACCTCTTCGAGTCCTCCGGCGTCGCGCTTGCGGACGCGCTCCCGCTGGCCAGGCTCGATGTGGCCGCCCGGTATCGGTTCCCCGACGGCAACCGGCTCGATCTCCCGGGTGAACTGACCGCGATCCCGGATGCGCTCGACGCCGCACTCGGCGCCGGGGCCGGTGCGCAGTGGGCAGCGTTCCTAGCTCGCGCAGAACAGATCTGGGATCTCACCCACGAGGTGTTCCTCGAGTCGCCCCTCGGCGTACGAGCCATGCTGCGGCGGTCCCGGCCTGTCGACATCGCGACCATCGCCCCGTGGCGAACCCTGCGAGGCCTCGGCCGGACGTATCTGTCCGATCCTCGACTGCGAATGCTGTTGGACCGGTACGCCACATACACCGGTTCGGATCCGCGGCGTGCCCCCGCCGCGCTGGCATCGGTGCCCTGGGCCGAACAGTCGTGGGGGTCCTGGTATGTGCCGGGCGGTCTCGGTCGTATCGCAACCGCCATCCGCGATCGGTTCACCGAGCTCGGCGGCGAGGTGCACCTCGACTCCGAGGTGGCCGAGCTCACCGTGGACGGTGACGGGCGCATCGACGGGGTGCGGATGGCCGATGGCCGCGTCCGGAAGACCGATCTCGTGGTCGCCAACGCCGACGCCGGTGAGGTGTACGGCCGACTGCTGAACACCCGGGCGGCACGGCGGGTGTCGGCACGCATCCGACGCGCGACACCATCACTCTCGGGGTTCGTCATCCTGCTCGGGCTCGACGACCCGCCACCGGATCACGCGCATCATCAGATCCTGTTCGCCGAGGACTACGACGCCGAATTCGACGGCGTGTTCGGACGCGGGGCGTTCGGCAGGCACGGCGACCCGCGGCCGGTCGATCGTCCGACGGTGTACATCTCGGCGCCCGACGACCCCGAGATCGTGCCCGGGCCTGGCACGGCATCGTGGTTCGTCCTCGTCAACGCGGCCCGGCACGACCCCCGCAACGGCGTCGACTGGGACGCTCCGGGACTCGCGACGTCCTATGCCGAGCGAGTGTTGTCGGTGATGGCCGCCCGCGGTCTCGACGTCCGTGATCGCATTCGGCATCGCACGATCCTGACCCCGGCCGATCTCGAACGCCGCACCCTGACGCCGGGAGGCTCCATCTACGGTTCGTCGTCCAATGGGCCGCGTTCGGCATTTCTCCGACCGGCCAACGCCTCTCCGGTCCCCGGGCTGTACCTCGTCGGAGGATCGGCGCACCCGGGCGGCGGTCTGCCGTTGGTCATGCTGTCGGCGGCGATCGTCGCCGATCTCATCGGACCGGCCTGAGGAGCGAAGCGTCACCACTTGTTCCCTGAGGAGCGAAGCGTCACGAAGGGTCACGCCGACGGGCCCACCGACCTGTCCCCGCGAATCCTCTTGCGCACCAACTCGGCACTGATGAGGCACATCGGAAGGCCGATGCCCGGGGTGGTACTCGATCCGGCATACAGCAGCCCGTCGACCTTCCGTGACCGGTTCGATGCACGGAAGAACGCGCTCTGCCCGAGGGTGTGGGCGGGCCCGAGTGCGCCACCCGACCACGAGTTCAGATCCTTGACGAAATCGGCCGGGCCCACCGTCCGCCGCACCACGATCCGCTCGGCGAGGTCCGGTATACCCGCCCAGTGCGCGATCAGATCGATGGCCCGGTCTGCGGTCTCCTCGACCAGGCGATCACCGTCCCGGTCGACGCCGCCCGATCCCAGGCCGGGGTCCGGCGGGACCGGCACCAGAAGGAACAGATTCTCGTGGCCGTCTGGCGCCACCGTCGCGTCAGTCGCCGACGGTCGGCAGACGTACAGCGAAGCGGGATCGGGTATCCGGGTGGGCGATTCGAAGATCGCGTCGAAGTTTCCCGTCCAGTCGGTGGAGAAGAGCAGCGTGTGATGACCCAGCTGCGGCGTCGCGCCGCGGATGCCGAGGAATACGAGCACCGCCCCCGGACCGGATACCGCGCGGTCCCACCATGCGTCGGGGAAGGTCTGCAGGGTTCGCGGGAGGAGTCCGGTCTCCACGTGATGCAGGTCGGCCGCGCCCACGACGATATCGGCCGGCAGCTCCTGCTCGACGCCGTCGGTGTCACTGATGCGGACCCCGGTGACCGTTGCCCGAGGGCGCCGGGGGAGGACGCGGGTGCGTGGCGTGGTGAGGATGGCGGTGGCGGCACTTCCGGTGTGTATCTTGACGCCACGCTCGGCGGCCAACGCCGCCAACGCTTCCGGAAGCCGGACGAAGCCGCCTTGGGGGTATCGGACTCCGTCGGCGAGGTCGAGCCAGCTCATCAGCTTGTACATCGCAGGTGTTCGGTCGGGCGAGGAGCCGAGGAACACGGCCGGGTATCCGAGGATCTGTCGGAGCCGAATATCGGAGAATCGTTGTGCCACATGGGCGTCGAGGGTAGTAGTCAACAGGCGCAGTAGCGTTCGTGCATGCTTCAGTATCGGCAGGCCCGCATAGGCGCCCATGGTGTCGAAGTTCGTGTACAGGAATCGTTGCACGGCAAGGTCGTACACGTCACGCGCCGACGCGAGGTAGTCGGCCAGTGCGGTACCGGCGCCCGGCTCGATCGACTCGAAGATCGAGCGGTTGCGGGCCTCGTCGCCGGTGATGTCGACGCTGTCGGCGATGCCCTCGAAGAACACCCGGTAGGCGGGTTCGAGCCGGATGAGGTCGATCTGTTCCTCGGTGGTCGTGCCCAGCAGCCGGAAGAACCGGTCGAAGACCTCCGGCATCAGCCACCAGGACGGACCGGTGTCGAACCGGAATCCGTCCTTCTCCCACGAGCCGGCACGGCCGCCCACGTCGTCGTTCTTCTCCACCACCGTCACGTCGTGACCGTCCTCGGCGAGCAGCGTCGCGGTGGCCAGACCGGCGACCCCGCCGCCGATGACGACGATGCGTCGGGCCGACGTATCGGTCACGCCCTCGATCCCGCCGTCGAGGGGACGCCGCGCCGCGCGGCGGCGACAGCGGCGATGCGCGCTTTGGTCGGTGCCGACACACGGACACGGCTGCGGCAGGCCACCTGGGGCGGGGTGGCGCGCAGGCGTCGTGCGAGCTCGGCGAACAGATCGTGGGCGGTGCAGACCGCGACGCGGGTGCCGCTGGGGAGAAGCGGGATCGCCTGCGCCGCTGCGACGAGGTCTGCGTCGATGTCGTCGAGCCACCGTTTCCAGGCATCGTCCGACGGATGGTCGGCATCCAATCCGATGAGGTACCGGCGGCCGAGATCGTGATCGTCCTGGGCCAGGTCGCGGAGGAAGTTGATCTTCTGGAATGCGGCGCCGAGCCGGCGAGCACCCGGCGCCAGCTGGTCGTAGCGCGCCTTCCGGTGCGGCTGATCCGCCAGAAACGCGTGGACGCACATCAGTCCGACGACTTCTGCCGAACCGTAGATGTAGTCGGCGAGACTGTCCTCGTCGTGGACGGTGCAGTCGAGGTCGGCTCGCATGGACGTGAAGAACGGGTCGACGAGAGCGGCGTCGATCCCGGTGCGCCGGGCGGTCCTCGCGAACGCATGCACGACGAGGTTGGTGCTCCAGCCCGCGGCCAGCGCTGCCGCGACGTCGTCGCCGAGGGCATCGAGCGCGCGGCGACGTTGCGCGACGGATTGGTCGGGCCGGGGTGCGTCGACGATCTCGTCGGCGAGCCGGACGAGTGCATAGATGTTGTGGACGTCGCGTCGGATCGCGGGCGCGAGTAGTCGCGAGGCGAGTCCGAACGAACTCGAGTAGGAGCGGATGACGAGTGCGGCGCTCTGCGTGGCCACGTCGTCGTAGTGGCGGAAGGCCGGCGTCTCCGACTCGTCGGCTCGACCGAGACGCATCACGGGATTCACGACTCCTCCGCGCGATACGGTCTCGGACCGAGGGCATCGACCTGGTCGACAAACCAGGGGCTGAACACCCACGGAGTGCGTCGGGCGGATTCCCAGACGTCGTCGACCGGCGCCCACACCATGTCCATCACCTCGGACGGATTCGGTCGGGGCGTCCCGACCGGGCGTGCCCGGAACACCGGGCAGATCTCGTTCTCCATGACACCGCCGGCGTCGACTGCCCGGTACCGGAAGTCGGGGAGAGCCGGGACGATGTCGGTGACGTCGAGGCCGAGTTCGCGCGGTGCGTACCGTCGCACCGCATCCTCGACGTCTTCGCCGGGGCGCGGATGACCGCAGAACGAGTTGGTCCACGCGCCGGGCCACGTGCGCTTGGTCAATGCCCGGCGGGTCATCAGGATGCGGCCCGCGGAGTCGATGAGATGGCAGGAGAACGCCAGGTGAAGTGGGGTGTCGGCGCCGTGGACACTACCTCGTGGCGCTGTCCCGTCCGGTCGTCCGTCGGCGTCGACGAGCACGACGAGGTCGTCGGTCATGTGACTGCCTCCCTTTTACGGCCCTACGAGATATGGGTCCGGCACTGTGCGGACACCCGTTGTTCGTCACCGACGCCGAATCGGATGGATCGCGTCGCGCACGATCACCGTGTTGCCGGCTCGTCGGGCACTGCGTCGCTCACCCGCTGATGAGTGGCCACAGTCCGTCGGCGCCCGCATCGACGGCGGCATCGGCGACGATCTGCTCCCAGTCGTGGACCGATCCGAACTCCGAACGCCACGCGAGTGCGGCAAGCGTGACCTCGTGCAGGGGATGCACCTGCGTCGTCCCGATGGCGCCGTGGACCTGATGGGCGTTGCGCACCACCGTGGACGTTGCGCGCCCGGTGCACGAGCGCGCCACGGCGACGAGGAATTGCAGGTTCGGTGCGGACCAGTCGGATCGCACGGCTGCGGTGAGAGTGGACTCGGTCGCCGCCTCGGCCAGAGAGGTCTCTGCGGCGATATCGGCAACCAGGCCCGTGACGGCCTGGAATCGGGCGAGGGGCCGACCGAACTGCTCTCGCTCCACGGCGTACCTGCTGGTGAGGTCGAGAGTGCGGTCGAGGGCTGCGCAGGTCTGGACGGCACGCGCCATCGCGCCGCGTAGCCGGAATCGATCGATGACGGTGGTGTCGACGTCGGCTCCGGTGAGGTGATCGAGCTGCGCGACAACGGTATCCCGCGGCTCGCCGGCCACGTTGGTACCCGCGGTGATGTCGAGGTCCGAGGTGTCGACGTCGGCAACCCGATAGCCGCCACCGGACGGCCAGGCGACGACCACTCGCTCCGCGCCTGCGGCCCAGCCCACATGCCGTGCGGTCCCGTGCCGGTCGAGCACACAAGCCGATCGGCGCGCATCGTCGACGGGGAAACCCGCCTCCGACAGCAACCAACCTGCCAGCAGGTCATGCTCGACGACCGGCGTCCGAACCCCGTGGGCGGCCGCGGCGCGCAGCAGTGCTGCCGCGGCGAACCAATCGGCGCCGCTCCCACCGCTTTCCTCTCGGCCCGTGAGGCGGGCGAGTCCGAGCTCGGAGAGTTGTTGCCACAGAACCGGATCCCAGGCGCTCGGATCCCGGTCCGCGGAATCGTCGGTGGCCGCCCGCTGCCGGTGTGCGGCGAACACCGCGGACAGCAGGTCCGCGAGTTCCCGGTCGACGACGGACCCGGACATCAGCGCAGCCCCAATCCGCGGGCGATGACGCCGCGCAGCACCTCGTTGGTGCCGCCGCGCAGAGTGAATCCCGGCCTCTGGACGACGGCGGCATCCACCATCCGATGATGTTCCGCCAGTGCGGGATCGGCGTTGTCGGTCAGCACATCGGCCCAGTCGGCGATGTCGCCCTCGGTGGTGGTGCCCAGCACCTTGACGACTGCGGCAGCGGTGTCGGCGGGTTCGCGGCGGGCGAGGGCGCCTGCGACGGCCGTCGACATCTGATGCAAACCGGCGACCCGTGCGACGAACCGGCCGAGATCGGGGTGACGGGGCAGCGTCTCGTCGCGCATCTGTGCGGCCGTTTCGGCCAGCAGGGGGAAGGTCGACAGAAACCGTTCCGGCCCGCTGCGTTCGAAGGCCAGCTCGGAGGTGACCTGAGCCCACCCGTCGCCGAGGGTGCCGAACAGCTTCGACTCGGGGACGAACACGTCGTCGAGGAGCACTTCATTGAAATGGTGCCGGCCATCCATCGACCGGATCGGACGGATGTCGACGCCGGTGCGATCGAGATCGACGATGAACTGACTCAGTCCGCGATGCCGATGGGCGGTGTCGAGCGGCTCGGACCGAGTGAGACAGATGAACGCTTCGGCGAGATGGGCGCCGGAGGTCCACACCTTGGTCCCGCTGACGGACCAACCCCCGTCGACACGGATCGCCCGGGTGCGGACACTGGCCAGGTCGGAACCCGAGTCGGGTTCGCTCATCCCGATCGCGAAGAAGCAGGTTCCTGCGGCGATCCTCGGGAGATAGTCACGCTTCTGTTCTTCCGTCCCGTACTTCAGCAGCGACGGAACGATCTGCCGATCGGCGATCCAGTGGGCCGCGACCGGCGCGCCCGCGGCCAGGAGTTCCTCGGTGACGACGAACCGTTGCGTCGCGTCGAGGCCATGGCCGCCGTACTCGACCGGCACGGTCATGCCGAGCCATCCGCGCGCGGCCAGGGCACGAGTGAAGTCTTCGTCCCAGCCGGTGAGCCAGCTGTCGACGTCGCGGTCGATCCGACCGGCGGCCCGCTGCTCGTCGACGAACTCCCGCACCTCGAGTCGTAGCGCGTGGTGTTCGGCGGGATCGTCGATGGTCGGCGGGACCAGACGCTGATCGGGCATGTTCTGCACGATAACGGGTGTGGGTGGTGGCGGGGGTCTCGATACGGGACTCACTCCGTTCGTCCCTACCCGACCGGCGGTGGGGTGGATCATGGAGGCACCGATCACGAAAGGTGGGCGATGAACGGGCGAACGATCGCGACAGCCGCACTGGGTCAGTTCAAGAAGGCACGGGTGGCCTATCTCAAGATGCGTGGGCAGACACCCGACAGCGTGGCCGAACAGCGTGTGGCCGCAGGCACCTCGTGGGACGAGTTCTGCGACACCCTGAAATCGGCTGGGGCGGCGATCGTGTTCCCCGGCACGCCCACCGACCCACTGTCCCAGGCCGAGGGCTACCGCTACCTGAGCAGGTTGACGCGGGCCGGACTGGAGGCCTTCGTCGAGTACGCCGATCCGCGGGCGCCGGTGTTGCGACGCATGATCCACGAGACCGCCAAGATGGGGTCGGACAACCCGGACAACCATTACCTGAACGCCACCCTCGACGGCACGCTCGACTATCGCATCACCGGAACCCGCGGCACCGTCGACTATCTCGGATTCGGCACCCAGGAAGGCAATTACGGTGAAGGTGGCCAGATGCCGACCACCGGATACGTGGAGGCGGCGGACCTCGACATCGAGCCCGACGGTCGTTTCGAACTCGTCCTGAGCGCCACCGAGCACGAGGGCAACTGGCTCCCGATGACGTCGGAGACCGGTTTGCTGATCGTCCGTCAGACCTTCGCCGACCGGGCCACCGAGATTCCGGCCGAGTTGCACATCGAACTGCTCGACGGTTCGGCGTCACCCGCGCCGTTGACCTCGGCCCAGCTCGACGCCGGACTCGGCAAGGCGAGCCTCCTCGTCGCAGGCGCGTCGATGCTCTTCGCGAAATGGGCACGCGACTTCCAGAAGCACACCAACGAGTTGCCGATGTTCGACCCGGAGCGCTCCACCAAGGCAGGCGGCGACCCGAACATCATCTACTACCACAGCTATTGGAGGCTGGGGCCGGACGAGGCGCTGGTGATCGAGAGCGAGATCCCGGAATGCGACGGCTGGAACTTCCAGCTGGACAACCACTGGCTCGAGTCCCTCGACTATCGGTATCACCCGATCCATGTCAACAAACACACGGCGACGTACCGGCCCAACGGGTCGGTACGGATCGTGGTCACCCACCGTGACCCCGGGCTGCCGAACTGGATAGACACCACCGGCCACGACTGCGGTGCGATGACCTTTCGGTGGATTCGAGCTGCTACGCATCCGCAGCCGCGTACCCGCGTGGTGGCGGTCTCCGAGCTGTCGCTCTTGGACTGACCTGGAATCCGTGGCACGCCATGACCGCAACCTTCGTCCCGTTCCAGCGCAGGCCGATCCGTGCGATCAACCGGATCGGTGAGCTGCTCGACGGGCATGGCGTGTCGAGCGCGGACCTGTCGGCGGACACCTTACGACGGCGCGCGGCCGAGGACACCGGTCTGGCCTGGATGGCCGATGCCCAGGCCGAGGAAGCGCTCGACGTCCTGTGTGCATCGATGACCGAGGAGGCCAGTCTCAGTACGTTCGGCGCGCTGGTCATCCGTGCCCGCCTGCACGGTCTGCTCACCACTCGGCTGCGTGTCGCAGAGTTGATCCGCATCCATCCGGAGATCACCGCCGCGCCGATCACACCGCCCATCGTGATCGCGGGCCTACAGCGCAGCGGTACCACCATGCTGCACCGCCTCATCGCGGCGGATCCGGAGATCCGCGCAGTGGGGTCGTGGGAGGTCATCCACCTCCTGCCACGCAAGCGGGAGAAGCCCGGCAGGCCGACGGTGCGGGTCGCGCAGACCACGGTGGCCGAATGGGCCCTGCGCTATCTGAACCCGAAATTCTTCGCGATCCACGCCGTCGAGGCCGACGGACCCGAAGAAGATGTTCTGCTGCAGGAGTACTCGCTGCTGTCGCAGGTGCCCGAGGCGATGCTCGACGTCCCATCGTATGCACGATGGCTGCGCACTCAGGACATGCACGGCTCGTATGAGTACCTCAAGATCCTGCTGCAGATCCTGCACCTCCAGAACCCGCGGCCGAACTGGGTACTCAAGACGCCCGCTCACCTCGAACATCTCGACACCCTGCTCGACGTCTTTCCCGACGCCCTCATCGTCCAGACCCATCGCGATCCGTTGCGCACCACGGCATCGTTCTCGAGCATGCTGGCGCACGGCCATTCGATGTTCAGCGATCACGTCGACGCCGAAAGGGTTGCACGGCATTGGCTGTCACTCAACGGCGAGATGGTGAACCGCGCGCTGGACGTGCGGGCGCAGCGGCCGGACGCCTTTCTCGACGTCCGGTACGACGATCTGGTCGAGGACCCGGTCGCCCAGGTGGAGCGCATCTACGCGGCGGCTGATCTCGAACTCACCGACGCCATCCGTGCACGGATGGAGCAACATCGATCCGGGCACAGCCAGCACGCGCACGGCGTGCACAGCTACACCCTCGAAGAGTTCGGCCTCACCGTCGCCGAGGTCGAGACGGTCTATGCAAGATACCGCGCGGAATTCGATCTCTGATCCGCGAGCCTTTCGCTGGTCGAGTAGCGGCGACGAAGGAGCCGCGTATCGAGACCACCTGCGAGACAACACCTGCGGTCTGAGCGATACGCTGCGCAGGCTCAGCGGCTCACAGCGGCCACTTGGCCCCGGTCAGTTCCTCGGCTTTCGCCCACAGCCGACCGGCCACATCGAAATCGCAGGCAGCCGAGGACCTTCCGAAGAGAACCGGGTCGCCTCGGAGCGCCCAGAGGCCGTCCACGCCGACATAGCTGCCCGGTGCGATCGGCTCGGTCAGGCAGTACAGCGTGGTCTGTGCGCCGGCATCGACATCATTCGCGAAGGCAGACGCCGTACTCTGCACCACCTTGTGCGCGACGCCCAGGCCCGGCTTGTTGGAGATGTTGGACGCGACCCACCCGGGCGTGGTGAGCATCGCGGTGACGGGCGAACCCCCGACACGGAGGCGTCGATCGAGTTCGAGGCCCCAGAGCATGACCGCCAGCTTCGACCGCGCGTAGGCGCGCGGCGGGCTCCATCTGGCGCTCGACAGATCGAGATCGTCGGGGTCCAGTTTGGCTCCGCGATGCGCGTCGGAGGCCACGGACACGATCTGCCGTTCGATGCGTGGCAGCAAGAGATTTGTCAGCGCGAAGGGGCCGAGGAAGTTGGTTCCGATACCCATCTCGAAGCCGTCGGCGGTCGTGCGGTGCTGATGGGGAAAGACGCCTGCATTGTTGATCAGATAGTCGATCGGTCCGTCGAGGTTGTCGGCGAAGGCGCGCACCGAGGCCAGGTCGGCGAGGTCGAGTGTGGCCACCTCGCAGTCGCCCCCGAACTCACGAGCCCGTTGCTCGCCGAGTTCCACGTCGCGCACGGCCAGCACCACCCGGAGGCCGGCCCGAGCCAGCGCACGTGCGGTTGCCATGCCCAAACCATTGGTCGCACCGGTCACGACGACGCGTCGCCCGGCGAGAGTTGTCAGTCGGTCATCAGCCATGGTCCGAGCCTAATCGCCGGATGGATTGTCCCTGGTGAGACGAATCGTTAGAATAGTCTCATGTCATCGACGACGCAGACCCCGCCTGCGCCTGTACCGCCCAGGCGGCATCGTTCTGCGGACGCACGCGGCCGCCGGATGGGACGACTCCTCCGTATCTACTGGCGATTGTCAGAGCCGAGCGAGGGAGACCTCGAGGTCCTCGGCCGGCGCCTGATGATGCGCGACGAGCCCGCGGCGGTCTTGGTGCGGGCGATGCGGCTGCCCAAGGAAGACGCGGCACGCGTGACGATGGCCCAGTTCCAGGCCGCGCTCGAAACGGGTGTCACGGATGAGAGCCCGGAGGCCCTGCGGTCCTTCTTCTCCGTGGTCGAGAACACGCCCGACTGGGTCGATCCAGACCTCTGTGAACGCGGCGCCACTGTCTTCCGACGCTTCGGGCAGAACGCCGACGACGTTCTCCTACAGCTTTCGTTGATCGGTGGATATCGCTTCGGTGGGCCGGTCGATCTCCTCGCGGAGACCGGTGGACTCTCGGGGAGCACCACGAGGCGTCGCCTCGGTGAGACCCAGACCTGGGCGATCGCGGTCGGGCAACGGGGCGGAATGGTCCGACACGGTACGGGATGGAAACTCACCGTCCACGTACGGCTGATGCACGCGCTCGTCAACGAGGCCTTCGAACGCAACGGACGCTGGGACAGCACCGAGTGGGGGCTACCGATCAACCAGACCGATCTGGCATCGACCCTGAATCTGTTCAGCGGCGCACTGATGATGGGTGTGCGAGCCCTCGGTGTGCCGATCAGCAAGGAGGATTCACGGGCGCTGATGCATCTCTGGAAGTACGTGGGATGGCTCATCGGCGTGGACGACGACTGGTTGTTCGACGACGAGCGCGACCAACATCAACTCAGCTACGCGATCCTGCTGTCGCAGACCGACGTGACCGACGCCGGTGGGCAGCTCGCTCGGGCGCTCGTCGACGTGCAGGACGAGTTGCACTACCGGTTCGTTCACGGCATCTCGGCCCGGTACACCCGTGAACGTCTCCTCAGCATGCTGGAAGGCTTCCTCGGCGCCGAGGGGATGCGCGATCTGACCCTGCCGCAACGGATTCCGTGGGCATTCGGCACCGCATGGGTCCGGAACACGATCAGTTACCGGCTGATCGGTCCGACGCCCATCGGGGGTCGATATCTGGAATGGCGCGGACAGCGCGCCCGCGATCGCGCCCGCTACCGTCACTTCGGCAATGACGGAGCAGAGATCGGTTCGCTGCCGATCGCCAGACACGGCTGACGAGTCGGTCAGAACAACCGGCCCGCCCGCACCTCTGGTGGCTCTTCCAGTTCGAGGAGCAGGCGCTTGCGCTCCAGCCCGCCGGCATATCCGGTCAGCGAGCCGTCGGCGCCGATCACCCGGTGGCACGGGATGAACACACTGATCGGGTTCTGCCCCAGGGACCGGCCGACGCGTTGCGCGAGGAACTTGTCGCCGAGACGTAGGGCGAGTCGGCCGTAGGTGGTGGTCCGCCCATACGGGATGTCCTGCAGCAGGGCCCAGACGCGCTCGGAGAATTCGTCACCGTCGGCGCGCAACGGCACATCGAAGTCGGTCCGCTCGCCGGCGAGGTACTCCTCGAACTGGGTCACCGCCCGGCTCAACACCGGATCGTGGAGCGGGACGACCCGTTCGCCGAATGCCGAGGTGTCCGCGATCTCGAGGTAGCAGCAGACCAGGACATCGTCGTCGGCGACGAGGGTCGCGTCACCGAGCGACGTCTCGATCACCGCATGTCGTACCGTCTCCATCGCGCACTCCCAGATAGCGTGGGTCCACGGTACGACGCGCCACTGACATCGAGTCCTGGCGGGTGATGGCCGGGGGCAACTACGACGAACACCGATCATTCGTCGCTGGACTGCTCGCGATGCAGCCGGACTCGGTGATCACCGCGAATTATCCTGCGCTGATGCAGAAGCCGCTCGGGAATCGCGCTCCCGCGCGATGACGCGGTATCCACTCGAGCGGGCCGGGCGTGGCGTGGCCCACGGCCGTCACCGATGCCCGCGTAAGCGGGCCTCACTCTACGGGGCGCGCCGGATATCCTCTGCCGCAACAACAGTCGCTCATGAGTTCGCCGACCGTGATCCGACGATCGTGGCGGCGACGGTCCGCGCAGCGCTCGACGCGGCACTTGCCCGGATCGTCATGTTGTGCTCTCGGCGAGACGTCTGAGCAGGTCGGCGAGCTGTCGGACGTCGTCGGGATCCCATCGGGACAATTGGTCTCGCCACTCCGCGAGGGCGGCGAGGGCCACGTCGTCGAAGCGGGCGCGTCCCGTGTCCGTCATGGCCACTACGCGTGCCCGCGCATCGTCCGGATCGGGATGGCGCTCGACGAGACCCAGGCGTACCACGGAGTCGATCTGTCGGGTCAACGTCGACTTCTCCAGTCCCAGCTCGGCCAGCAGGGCAGACATCGGCACGGCGTCGTTGCGAGAGAGCAGGACCAGGAGCGGATAACAGGTCGGATCCAGTTTCGGGTGGATCGCGCGCACGCGGTCTCGGATCTGGATACGACCACGCCGCCAGATGTCGACGAGTTCGGCCTCCAGGTCGGTGATGGGATCCGGGCCCATGGTCGCAGTCGTACCTTCCCCCTCGGCGCGGTCGGCCGGTGCCGACATGTTTCGACGTCGCCATACTCGGACGTCGACATGCTCAGACAGTACCGAGATGCATGAATGCCGGCCGGTGGTCTGCCCGATCCGCGACGGAACATCGGGTGCGCGCGATGCGTTGCACGCAGGGTGTCCGAGGTCAGGAGCCGCGGACGGAGAGGATTGCCTGCCATGACCGTGGCGGTTGACATCTGGACCGACATCAACTGTCCCTTCTGCTACCTGGGGAAGCGACGTTTCGAGGCGGCGCTGGGGGAGTTTCCGCAGCGTGACGGCGTCACGGTGGTGCACCGTTCGTTCGAACTGGACCCGACGCTGGCGCCGGGAACGAGCGCACCCGTCGTCGAACACATAGCTCAGAAGTACGGGATACCGGTGGAGCAGGCGGCGGCGAACGAGCAGGGCATCGCCGCCCAGGCCGGCGACCTCGGACTGGGTTACCGCACGAGTGGCCGCGATTTCGGCAGCAGTTTCGACATGCATCGCCTCCTCCATCACGCCCTTGCCCACGGCAGGCAGGAGGCTCTGCTCGACGCCCTGTACGAGGCGAACTTCGCCGAGGACGAGCCGTTGTTCGGTGATCACGAGCGATTGGTCGAGATCGCGGTCCGCGCCGGACTCGACGAGGCAGGCGTGCGCGCGGTCGTCGACGATCCGGATGCCTACGCGGATGCCGTCCGTCGGGACGAGAGCGAGGCCGCTTCTCTCGGCGCCACCGGCGTGCCGTTCTTCGTCTTCGGCGGCAAGTATGCGGTGTCGGGTGCGCAGCCGCCCGAAACCTTTGCCAGGGCATTGCAACTGGCCTGGGGCGATCAGCTGGTCCCGGTGGGGGTGGAGTCGGCGGACACCTGCGGGCCGGACGGGTGTGCGGTTCCGGACACCGATGCCCGCGGCGCTGACGGTCGGCGCTCTGATGACTGAGTGTCGCGTCTGACCCGATACCGAATCGGGTGATTCGGACCGCCGGAGATTCCGGCGCGGCCGACGCTGGACGGAATCCCTGCGGATCACCGACCCCCCTCCTACAGTTGTGTGAGTCCACAACGCCGAACCGTCGGGTAAGGGGTCGCCGTCATGTCCACGCCAGGCTCCGTCGTGAAGGGTGCCCCGTCCGCGGGGCTCAAAGAACTCACCATCCGCGGGATCATCCTCGGTGGTCTGATCACCTTGGTGTTCACCGCAGCCAACGTCTACCTCGGTCTGAAGGTGGGGCTGACGTTCGCCACCGCCATTCCCGCTGCCGTCATCTCGATGAGCCTGCTGCGGTACTTCGCGGATCACTCCGTCGTCGAGAACAACATCGTGCAGACGATCGCGTCCGCAGCGGGAACGCTGTCGGCGATCATCTTTGTCCTTCCGGGACTCATCATGATCGGTTGGTGGACGGGCTTTCCGTACTGGACGACCGTGGCGGTGTGCCTCATCGGCGGCATCCTCGGCGTGATGTATTCGATCCCGCTGCGCCGTGCCCTGGTGACGGGATCGGATCTCCCATATCCGGAAGGGGCAGCCGCAGCCGAGGTCCTGAAAGTCGGTGACACCGCACAGGGTGCCGAGGAGAACCGGCGCGGTCTACGGGTGATCGTGGTGGGAAGTGTTGTCTCCGCGGTCTTCTCGTTGCTCACCCAGACCAAGCTGATCGCCGGCACGATCTCCGGGACCATTCGGGTCGGTTCGGGTGGAACCATGTTCGGTGCCGGACTGCTGTTCTCGCTGATCGGTGTCGGTCACCTCGTCGGCATCACGGTCGGCATCTCGATGCTGATCGGACTGATCATCTCCTACGGTGTGCTGCTGCCGATCCGGACCTGGGGAGATGTCCCGGTCACCGGTTCCATCGAGGACGTGGTGAGCGATGCCTTCACCAACGATGTCCGATTCATCGGCGCGGGTGCGATTGCGGTGGCGGCGATCTGGACGCTGATCAAGATCATCGGACCGATCGTGCGGGGGATCAGGGCGGCGATTGTCTCGACGCGGGCACGGCGCGCCGGCACCGAGGTCGATCTCACCGAACAGGACATCCCGGTCACCATCGTCTCCGGTGTCATCCTTGCCTCCTTGATTCCCATCGGATTCATGCTCTGGGACTTCGCAACTGGAACGGTGCTACACGGCAGTGCTGCCGGGATCATCACCGTGAGCATCGTCTTCGTCTTTGTCATCGGCCTGGTCGTCGCGTCCGTCTGCGGGTACATGGCCGGGCTGATCGGATCGTCGAACAGCCCGATCTCCGGGGTGGGGATCGTGGTGGTGCTGGTCGCCGCCGTCCTGATCAAGATCACCTTCGGGTCGGCAGATGATTCACAGTCCACCGCACTGGTCGCCTACACGCTCTTCACCGCGGCCATCGTCTTCGGCGTGGCGACCATCTCCAACGACAATCTGCAGGACCT
The DNA here is from genome assembly GCF_026625785.1 of Gordonia sp. SL306. Classification (NCBI taxonomy): domain Bacteria; kingdom Bacillati; phylum Actinomycetota; class Actinomycetes; order Mycobacteriales; family Gordoniaceae; genus Gordonia; species Gordonia sp. SL306. The sequence continues at coordinate 2,737,537 of NZ_CP113063.1, forward strand.
CAAGACCGGTCAGCTCGTCGGCGCGACACCGTGGAAGCAGCAGGTGGCGCTGGTGATCGGCGTCGTGTTCGGTTCTGTGGTCATCCCGCCTGTGCTGCAGCTGATGCAGACGGCGTTCGGGTTCGTGGGGGCGCCGGGAGCAGGCGACGATGCACTACCCGCACCGCAGGCCGGTCTGATCTCGTCACTCGCCGAAGGAGTGTTCGGTGGCGATCTCGACTGGGCGCTGATCGGCGTGGGTGCGTTGATCGGGGCGGCGGTCATCGTCGTCGACGAGGTGCTGGGCAAGACCACGACCAGATTGCGGGTGCCTCCGCTGGCGGTCGGCATGGGAATGTATCTGCCGATGTCGGTCACCCTGGTCATCCCCATCGGCGCCTTCATCGGTCGCGCCTACAACAAATGGGCCGAGCGGACCGGCCGGAATGTGGAGCGCAAGAAGCGCATGGGTGTGCTGCTCGCCACCGGCCTCATCGTCGGTGAGAGCCTGTGGAACGTGGTGTTCGCCGCGATCGTCGCTGCGACCGGCGACGACGCCGTGCTCAACCTCCCGTTCATCGGTGACGGTTGGGAGACCGGCTCGGAGATCCTCGGCGTCGTGTTGTTCGTCCTGGTGGTCGCCGGGCTGTACAAGTGGACCCAGAACTGGGCGTCGAAGGAGTCGGAGCCGGACGCCGCGCAGGATTCGGTGCGGTAGGAGCTCTCCGTCCCCGGGCGCTAGGTGGCGGAGCACTCCCCGATGGCCTGATCGAGTATCTCGAGTCCGGATCGCAATTCGCCGTCGGTGGCGGTCAGGGGAGGTGCGATGCGGAAGATCCCACCCATACCGGGAAGTTGGACCACGTTCATGTGTAGTCCGAGGTCGAAGCAGCGCCTCGTCGCGGCGGCGCCGAGTTCGTCTGCACCGGTTCTGGTCTCGCGATCAGTGACCAATTCGATGCCCTGCATGAGTCCGCGTCCACGAACATCGCCGACCACCTCGTGACGGTCCGCGATCGCGAGAAGGCCGTCTCGCAGGACTGCGCCCGCTTCTCGGGCCCGCGCATCGAGTCCGTCTCGGATGAGCACATCGAGGACCGTGTTGCCGACGGCGGCCGGTAGCGGATCGGAGACGTGGGTGGTGAAGAACAGGAAGCCACGTTCGTGCGCGATCGCCTCGATCTCCGCCGACGTGATGGTCGCGGCGAGAGGGAGGCCGGCGCCGAGGGTCTTCGAGAGGGTGAGGATGTCGGGAACCACGCCGTCGCGCTCGAAGGCGTACCAGTTCCCGGTACGGCACAACCCGGTCTGCGCCTCGTCGAGGATCAGCAGCATGTCGCGCTCGGTGCACTTGTCCTTCAGCGCTCGCAGATATCCGAGGGGCAGGTCGATGACCCCGCCGGAGGAGAGAATGGGCTCGACGATGCAGGCGGCGAGCGAGCCCACCGACTGGGCGTCGATCATCTCGAATCCGTAGTCGAGTTGGCGCTGCCAGTCGAATGATCCGTCGGCCGCCACGAAGTCGGGGCGGTACGCGTTCGGGGTCGGCAGGGCGAGATTGCCTGCCGCCACCGGTCCGTAGCCCTTCCGGCCCGCGCTGTAGGTCGCGGCGGCCGCGGCATGGGTCATGCCATGCCACGAACGTGCGAACGACACGACCTCGTGTCTGCCGGTGACAAGCTTGGCCAACCTGATCGCGGCCTCGTTGGATTCTGCGCCGGTGGTCAACAGCAGGACCTTGTCCAACGGGTCGGGTAGGGAATCGGCGAGCCGCGCCGACAGTTCCACCACCGGCTCGGAGAGCATCCCGCTGAAGAGGTGGTCGAGCGTGCCGATCTGTCGCTGCACCGTCTCGACGATGTCCGGATGTGAATGGCCGAGGATCGCCGACATCTGGCCCGAGGTGAAGTCGAGAAGGGCGCGGCCGGTCACCGTGTACACGTGACTACCCGCCGCACGCCCGATCAGCTCCGGCGAGATCGTGCCGCCGTAGCGCAGCAGGTGACGTTGCGGATCGCCGGCGACCGGGCTCGCGGGCTCGGTGTGGTCACGAGTGCTCGTCATGGTCCAAAGGTACGTCGAGACGAGGGGAGGGCAACTCGAGTGATGGGGATTCTCATCTGGCGTCGTAGGGTGCAATCAGCGACCCCGACGAAAGGCGGCACCACCGTGGACCAACCTCTGGACATCAGCACCGAAGGGGGTGTCTCGGTGTGGACGATCAACCTCCCCGACGTCGGCAACGCCATCACCGGAGCAGATCTGATCGCCGCATTCGAGGATGCCGTGGACGCAGCGAACGCCGACGCCGATGTTCGCGCCGTGATCCTCACCGGCGCGGGCCACATCTTCTCTGCCGGCGGGAATGTCCGGGAAATGGCGGATGAGGAAGGACTGTTCGGCCTCGGCGGCGCTGAGCAACGGTTCGGCTATGCCGATGGGATACAACGGATTCCGCGAGCGATGCTGCGATGCGAGGTGCCGGTGATCGGCGCGGTCAACGGCGCCGCGGTCGGTGCCGGTTGCGATCTGGCGATGATGTGCGATCTGCGTATCGCCGCCGAATCCGCCTTTTTCGCCGAGAGTTTCGTCCAGATCGGACTGATACCCGGCGATGGCGGCTCCTGGTTCCTGCAGCGCGCCATCGGCTACGAACGGGCCGCCGAGATGACCTTCACCGGCGACCGCGTCCACGCCGCCAAGGCCCTCGAGTGGGGCATGGTGAGCCGCGTCGTGCCCGACGGCGAGCTCCTCGACGCAGCCCGGGAACTGGCGGGACGTATCGCGAAGAATCCGCCGCATGCACTGCGCATGGCCAAACGCCTACTCACCGAATCGCGGACCAGCTCGCTCGACACGGTGCTGAATCTGGCGGCCGCGATGCAGCCGCTCGCGCATCAGACGAGTGAGCACAAGGAGCGGGTGGCGCGCTGGTCGAAGCGATGACCTCTTCCGGTTTCGTGGTCGACGCGCGACAATCGTGAGGACCGACGTCACGACATCCGGATGAGGTAGCGCAGTGATTGTCTACGGCATGAACATCTCGGCCGACGGCTACGTCGTCGACGCCGACGGCAACTTCGACTGGTCCCAACCGGCGGACGATGTGTTCGCGTACTGGGTGGGCGCCCAGCAGGAGTCCGCGATGGATGTCTACGGACGCAACCTGTGGGAGACGATGCAGTATTGGGCGGCACCCCCGCCGGAGTCGTCGCCCGCCGAACTCGAGTACGCCGAAGCGTGGCAGAACACACCGCGGATCGTCGTCTCGAGCACGCTGGAGGACGTCGACGGCGCCGACCTGGTGCGCGACATCAGCGGGATCCCCGACCGCGACGGCGAGGTACAGATCGGCGGCGCGACACTGGCCGCGTCGATGCTCGACCGTATCGACGAGTTCCGTCCGGTCGTGTACCCCGTGGCGATCGGCGGTGGCGTGCCGTTCTTCCCGGCGGGTGCGCGATTGGATCTCGAGCTGGTGCAGACGCGGCCGTTCGAGTCCGGCCCGGTGTTGTTCCGGTACGCGCGTCGTCGTTAGCGATCACGCGGCCGCGCAACGAATTCGGTCGCTGCGGCGGCCGCCGGTGCGACCGCGTCGGTCAGCGTCTCACCCCGCGCGAGGTGGCCGGCCAGGATCCCCGCGAACAGATCTCCCGCACCGGTGGTGTCGACGGCCCGCACCTGCTCGACCTCGATGCGACGGATCTCGTCGGGACTGGCGACGACGACTCCCTCGCCGCCCATGGTGATGACCGCCGATCGCGAGTGGTCGAGCAGGCGACGGGCGACGTCCGTGGGATCGTCGGCCGGGTCGCCGCCGGCGTAGAACACGGCCTCGTCCTCGTTGACGATCAACGGGTCCGCGGCACCGATGACGTGCTCGTCGAGGCGGCACACCGGGCTCGGGTTCAGGAGAAACCGACGGTCGTTCGCAATGGCCCACGCCGCCGCGCAGGCCGTGACGTCGAGCGGCGACTCGAGTTGTGTGAGAACGATCTTCGGCATCAACTCGTCGAGTCCGCGTTCCACCTGGCCGGGCGTGAGCGCTGCATTGGCGCCGGTCAGGACGATGATCCGGTTGTCTCCCCGGTCGTCCACCTCGATGATCGCCTGACCGCTGATGCCGTCGACGTGATGGAGATGGCCGAGCTCGACCCCACCGTCGTTCTGGTTCGCGACCAGGCGGTGCGCCGCGTCGTCGTTCCCGACCGCCCCGATCAGTGCCGTGCGAGTCACCCCGGCTGCGGCCAAGGCCTGATTGGCGCCTTTGCCGCCGGGACGCTCCGAGAGCGAGGTGCCCAGGATGGTCTCTCCGGCCCGGGGCATACGACCGACCCGCACGATCACATCCATGTTCAAGGTCCCGACGACCGCGACGTCGATCGGTGACGAGGATTCCATGGCACCGAGTATCCCTGTCGTGCCGCTGGAACAGGACGGTGTCGTGGCACCATCAGTGTGTCCACTGATGGTGGACGGAGTGTTACAACAATAAACGGCGTCGTCATCGCCTGGTAACACGAACCCGGTTTCATCGGATCGAACAAAGTCTACTGCTGTTATTCAGACAGAGGCCGAACCCAATTCGATTCCGGAGGATGCAGATGACCGTCGAGAGCACTGACACCACGACACCGTTCCTGGTCACCAGCGACGCCTGGCAGAACCTGCCCAAGATGCCCGACGCGGAGTATCCGGGCACCGAGGGATTCATCGGCGACGTGTACGAGAACCCGCAGGGCAGCGTGATGTGCTCCGGCTACTTCGAGTTGCGCCACACCGACGACCCGCTCTACTACGAGTACGAATACGACGAGATGAAAGTCGTTCTCGAGGGCGAGTTCCTGTTGGAGAACAAGGAGACCGGACAGACGGCGGTCGCGAAGGCCAAGGACGCGATCTTCTTCCCCAAGGGCTCCAAGATCTACTTCAGCACGCCGAGCTACGCACTGGCCTTCTATGCCGGCCACCGCGACGCCGATCTGCTCTGACGTCCGATGTCGCAGATCGCAGTCTCCAGCATCCCCGTCTGGGCGCGACCCGCGGCGCCGATCGGAGGCGATCTGCCCGAGGTGTCGGGCAGATCGTTCCTCCTCATCGGTGTGGGGGACGGCGCCCTCGTCGAGATCGCGCGGTGGAAGGGCGTACTGCCGGATGACGTCGACCAGCAGGTGTTGACCTTCGCCGAGTCCGATCGGGCGGCATCCGCGCTGCGGACTGAGCTGTCCGCTGCCCGTGTCGGTCTCCGGGTGATCATCATCGGGTCCGTCGGTGCGGCGCTCACCCTGCGCGGCGTCGCCGTGTCCGCGGGCCTCGAGGACGACGAGATCTACGTGACCACAACAGAGGTCGGTGACATCGAGGTCTTCTGTACTCACTGTCGCGACGTGACCCCGACGTCGTCGGCGGTCGGCGACACCGTCGTCTGTGGCGGCTGTGACCGCAACCTGCTCATCTACCACCATGTTTCACGGCGGTCCGGCCGGTACCTCGGCTACCTGATCGACGCGGAGACGGCGGTTCTGCCCCGGGAGTCCGCACAATGAAGCTGGTCGTCACCTCGATCGCCGAGGCCGCCACCGGAGTCCGCGACATCACGTTCGCCGCCCCCGACGGCGCCGAGTTGCCGGGCTTCGTGCCGGGCAGTCACCTCGTCGTCGCGGCGGGCGAGAGGACGAATGCCTACAGCTTGACCTCTGATGGCATGGCGCCACAACACTATTCGATCTCGGTGTTGCGGATCGAGAATGGCGACGGCGGCTCCCGATGGATGCACGACCGTGTGTCGATCGGCGACGTCGTCGACGTCGAACTGCCGCGTAGCGCTTTCTCGCCGGCAGCACGTGCCACCAAACATCTCCTCGTCGCGGGCGGTATCGGTGTGACGCCGATCCTCTCGCATCTGCGGGCGGCACGTCGCTGGGCGCGAGAGGTGCAGGTGCTGTACACATTCCGGGAGGGTCACGCCGCGCACGTCGACGAGGTGGTGGCTCTGGCGGGTCGGCGGGCGGAGTTGTTCGCCGATCGCGTGTCGTTCACCGAACGACTCGCCCTCGTGCTCGCCGACCAGCCGATCGGGACCCATCTGTACGCCTGCGGCCCGGCGGGCATGATCGACCACGTGGTCGAAACGGCGGCCACCGTGGGCTGGCCGGAGTCGAGGATTCACTTCGAACGCTTCGGAGCGGATGTGCTCGACGCCGGTGACCGGTTCGCCGTGCGATTGACCGAATCGGGTACGACACTGGATATCCCATCGGGAACCTCGGTCCTCGAGGCCCTGGAGGACAACGGGCTGACGATTCCCAACCGCTGCCGTCAGGGTGTGTGCGGCGAATGCCGCCTACCTCTGTCGGCCGGAACACCGGTCCACCGGGACCTCTACCTCACCGACGAGGAGAAGGGCCTCGGGGACGCGTTCATGCCATGCGTCTCGCGCGCATCCGAAGGCTCCACACTGGAGGTACCACTGTGACCCTTGCACTTCCCGCGCCGTCGTTGGTCGCCGGGTTCCCGTTCCCGTTCGTCGAGGATCGATACCGCTACAGCACCAACGTCGAGCCCGCCGGGCACACCGTCACGACAGCCGCCGGTCAGTGGGGCGACAGCGTCGTCGACATCGACGACGAGTATCACCGCGAACTCGCCGAGCGTGCTGCGGTACTCGATGCCGACGGCACACGCCACGCGGTGCTGGCGCACATGCGGCCTGCGGCCTGGGACGCGATGCTGACCATCATGCGAGAGCTGGCGACGGCCTACCCCGACGCTTTCACGCTCACTGTCGATGGCGGTGAATGGCATTGGCGGAACGGTCTGCTCGACGTCGAGAGCACCTTCGTCTACGGCGACGACTCGACTCTTCCCGTCGAACCGCTGAGGTACATCTGCGGCCAGATCCAGGAGGATGTGGTGCTGCTCGACCAGCGCGACGGGCAACTGTTCGCCGACGCGGGTGTGGTGACCTTCGCGGCCGACTGGAGCTTCGGCTTCGACGTCGGCATGAGCTTCCTGGAGATCCATGGCCCGGTGCCCCGAGTGCGCAACGAGGGTGTCATCACCCGGGCCCACGAGTTCCTCAAGCGGCTGCAACCCCACGATCCGTATCGCCGGACCAACTGGACTCTGACGATCGGCCGGCGCCTTGACGTCTCCACCGAGCACTATCCCGAGTGGGGGCCGGACCGCGAGATGATCCAGCACGTCGACGACGACACCTTCGGCCGGCTCGTTCACCTACGCGTCGAGGTCCAGCACCTGGTCCGTCTCCCTGATTCCGGTGCGGTGATGTTCCTCATCCGCACGTACATGCTGCCGCTCGAGACCGTCGCCACCGTCGAGTCATGGCGCCTGCGCGCTGCCGAGGTCTTCGATGAACTCCCCGACGACATGGCCGATTACAAGGGCATCATCAAGTACAAGGATCGGGCAGCCGACTGGTTGCGGCAGGCCGGCGCGGTCCCCACAACCACCGCGGCCGTTCCGAGCGGTCACGGACTACCCGTGTGGCCGACGACACCGGAGGCGATCGATCCGACGGGGACGTCGTTCCTGGTGGTCGCGATCGGAGTCGAGCGAATCGTCGGGGAGATTGCTCGCGGTTGGGTCTCGGCGGGCGAGGCGCTCGCTCCGACACGACTCCTGGTGCTCGACTCCCTTGTCGCCGAGGAGGATCGCCGGGAGTTGGCGGCCGCATTGGCAGCCACCCGCAACGGGGTCCGCATCCACATCGTGGGCGGACAGTACGACGTGCTCACGGGACTCGCACTCGCGCGTGCGGCGGGCGCCCTGCCCGACGAGCTCTCGGCGTTCGCGAGTCATACTCGCGACCTGCCGCTCTACTGCGCACATTGCCGCGACACCCATCGTGTCGAGGCTGTGCCGGGCGGCGTCGTCGAGTGCCCCGGTTGTGCGCGACGACTCGAGGTGCACGCGCACCATTCGGCCACGCGAGGAAGCTTTCTCGCCTCGTCGGTCGAGGACTCGCAGTGACGGTCGTCGCCGACCCGAGTACGTCGGCACATCGGCACGCCGGATATGCGACGGGAGTGCGCGCGATGCGGGTGGTCGGCGTCGTGCCGCTGACGCCGTCTATCCGCCACTACCGGTTGGTCCCGGCGGACGGAGGTCCGCTCACACCGTACCGGCCCGGCAGTCACTTGATCGTCACGGCGGGTGACCATCGGAACGCCTATTCCCTCGTCGACGACGGCATGCTGCCGACCAGTTACGGGATCTCGGTGCTGCGCCGCGGGTCCGGTGGAGGTTCGGCCTGGTTGCACGACAACGTGTCCGAAGGAGATGTGCTCTACGCAGAGGGGCCCCGGTCGATGTTCGCGCCGATCTGGGATCAGCGTCACGCCCTTCTGGTGGCGGGCGGCATCGGCATCACACCGATCCTGTCCCATGCGCGGTCGATCGCGCGTCTGGGAGGGACGGCCGACGTCGTCTACTCCTACCGATCCGGCAGCGCGGCGCACCTGCCCGACATCCGGGCGCTGGCCGAGAGTTCGTCGGTCACCCTGTTCGAGGTCACCGGGACGCCGGACACGCAATGGTTGCTCGCCGACCGTCTCGCGAACCAGCCCTTGGGTACCCATGCCTACGCCTGCGGACCGGCCGCGCTGCTCGAGGCGTATCAGAGCGCCGCCCGGGCCGCCGGATGGACCTCGGCCAGGGTGCATCTCGAGCGATTCTCGGCGCCGGACCGGTCTCCGGGAGAACCGTTCCAGGTCACCGTGACGAGTACGGGTGCGGTGATCGACGTGCCATCCGGTGTGTCGCTCCTCCAACGTCTCCTCGACCACGGTGTCACGGTCGCCAACCTCTGCCGTCAGGGCGTGTGCGGCGAGTGCCGCATCGGTGTCCGATCCGGCACCATCGAGCATCGGGACCTCGTGCTCGACGACGACGAGCGAGCCGCGGGCGACAGCATGCTCTGTTGTGTCTCTCGTGGCCTGGACATCGAGGTGGACCTGTGACCGTCACCGACGGACGATCTGAGATCGTTGCGGGCCAGCATCTCTCGGGCCCGGTCGACCACCTGGCCAATCTGCCGTGGCCGTTCCCCGACGACCTCGCGGAGTTCCGGTACAGCGTCAATGTGGAGCCCGCTCGTGTCCCTCGGACCACTCAGGGCGGCGAATGGGGACGACACATCGTGGATCTCGGTGGAGCCGAGTATCCGGCCATCATGGCCGAACGCCGCCGGATACTCGATGCGGACCCGCACCGCATCAAGGTCCGTCGTGGAATGGGGCTGGCCTGCTGGGATCTGCTGCTCTACTACCTGCGTGATCTCTCGATAGGTCATCCCGACGTGATGGAACTGACCGAGTACGGCGATGCCCGATTCCATTGGCGCAACGACCTGCTCGGAACGAGCCAGTACTTCGTGCTGAACGACGATGCGTCCCTGCCCCGCGGTCCGCTCGACTTCCTGGCGCGCGAGGTCCCAGACGACCTGCTGCTGGTGATCGAGCGCGATGGGCGACTGCATTTCGACGCGGGCGCTGTCACATTCGCTGCCGCGTGGTCGGTCTCCTTCGACGTCGGCATGGACATGTACGAGATCCACGCACCGGTGCCGGGGCTGATCCGCGAGGGAGTGGTGGCGCGGGCCGAGCAGTTCCTCCGGCGATTGCCGGCCGATCAGGTCTACCGTCGGGTGAACTGGACTTTGTCGGCGTCGGATTCGCCCACGCTCGACGTGAGTCTCGAAGAGTTGCCGCAGTGGCGGGACGACATCCCCCGAATGGTCGGCGACAAGGACTTCGGGCGCGCTCGCCTGCGCATCGAGCTCGAACACTTCATCCGGCTCCCGATGACGGGTGCCGTCACCTTCAACATCCGTACCTTCATGGCGTCGCTGGAAGAGGTCAGGCGTATCCCGGCGTGGGCCGAGCAACTCGCAACCGTGATCGAGACCCTGAGTGAACCCATCGCCGCCTACAAGGGGTTCCTCGATTACCGCGACGACGTGGTCGCGTACCTCCGCGGGCGCTGACGCCCGAACATCCATCCGCCATCCGTCCACCCGGTCCACCGTCAACTCACACCGAAAGACACACTCATGGAAGCAGTTCTCTCCGCGCACGCGGACCTGTCCTGGATGCTCGCGGCATTCGTCTTCGTCCTGCTCATGTTTCCCGGCCTGGCGCTCTACTACGGCGGCATGGTCGGCGCGCGCAACGTCCTCAACATGATGACGATGGTGCTGGCGACCCTCGGTATCACCTGCGTCCTCTACGTCCTGTTCGGGTACGGGCTGGTCTCCGGGCCGTCGGTGAAGGGCTGGGGGATCATCGGGAACCCGGCCGATTACATCGGACTGGGCAAGTGGATGTCCGACGACGGGTCCGGGGGTATCCAGGTCCTCTACGTCGCCGCCTGGTTCATCCTGTTCGCCGCGATCACCGTGGCGATCGTCGCCAGCGGTGCCGCCGGCCGGATGAAGTTCACCGCGTGGCTGGTGTTCGCACCGATCTGGCTGACACTGGTCTACTTCCCGGTCGCACACTGGGTGTTCGCCGCCGACGGTGACGGCTACAGCGGCGGTTTCCTGTTGAACGACATCAAGATCCACGACTACGCCGGTGGGACCGCGGTGCACATGAACTCCGGTGTCGCGGCCCTCGCGCTGGCTCTGGTGCTCGGTGCACGGCATCGGCGGATGGAACGACCGCACAATGTCCCGCTGGCGTTGCTGGGCGGCGGCATCCTGTGGTTCGGCTGGTTCGGCTTCAATGGAAGCTGCGCGGGCGGCGCAAACTTCCTCACCCAGTTCGTCATCCTCAACACGTTGCTCGCGGGTGGGGCCGGCATGATCGGCTTCTGCATCATCGAGCGCATCCGTGAAGGTCACGTGACGTCTCTGGGCATGATGACCGGAGCCATCGCGGGACTCGTCGGCATCACGCCGTCGGCAAACACGATGAGCCCCGTCGGTGCGCTCGGCGTCGGGATCGTCGCAAGCGCCGTGGTCGCCCTGTGCCTGAGCTTCAAGAGCAAGTTCAAGGTCGACGACACCCTCGACGCGTTCGCCGTGCACGGTATCGGCGGCATCGTCGGCACTCTCTGCATCGTCCTGTTCGCGTCGGGCTCTGCACCGGCGGGGGTCCAGGGCATCCTGTTCGGCGGCGACTTCGGGGTCTTGTGGCGCGAACTCGCCGGCATCGTCATCACCTGCACCTACTCGTTCGTGATGACCTGGCTGATCGCCAAGGCCCTCGACAAGGTCATGGGGTTGCGGGTGGACGAGGAAACCGAGATGACCGGCCTGGACTCGACCATTCACGCCGAGACGGCATATGAGATCCCGGCAGCCGGTGTCGGTCACGGTTCCGGATTGACGGAGGCCATGATCGGGCGGGCCTCGGCGGCCGAGCCGGAGGACGTCACACAACCTTCCCGAGGCCTCGCGACCTCCTGAGTGACCGGTGCACAGCTCCCCTTCCTCCCCTCGCGGGGAGGGAGGGGAGCTCTCTCGTTCCGACCCTCGCAAGCGACACCAACAGCTCACGCCGGCGTAACGGGATCGAAACACCGGGGCTGTCTACTAGAACTAGACAAAGGTTCACAACAGTAGACGTGCTGAACGCATCGCCCTCACCTGGAGAGACATGACCATGACCGACACCCACGACCTCGCCGACCTCTGTGCGGCCGCCGGGACGAAGTTCATCCTGGCCCTCTTCGTCGATCTTCGGGGCAAGCCGTGCGCCAAACTCGTGCCGGTCGAGGCGGTCGACGAACTCGCCACCGACGGTGTGGGTTTCGCCGGCTACGCGGTGGGGGCCATCGGCCAGGAGCCCAAGGATCCCGATCTGATGGCGATCCCGGACACCTCGTCGTTCCTGCCCATCCCGTTCATCAAGGAGGGCCTCGCGATCGTCCACTGCGACCCGCACGTGGAGGGCAAGCCGTGGCCGTTCGCGCCGCGCAACATCCTCAAGTCGCTGGTGGCACAGGCCGCCGACGCCGGGTTCGAGCCATGGGTCGGCGCCGAGGTCGAGTACTTCCTCCTCAAGCGCGGCACCGACGGCTCGCTGATCACCGCCGACGCCGCCGACGACTCCGACCAGCCCTGTTACGACGTTCGCGGGCTGACCCGCATGTACGACCATCTGACCGCCGTGTCGACCGCCATGAATCAGCTCGGGTGGGGCAACTACGCCAACGACCACGAGGACGGCAACGGTCAGTTCGAGCAGAACTTCACGTATGCCGAAGCGCTGACCACGGCTGACCGGGTCATCACGCTGCGCTACCTGCTCTCGACCATCGCCGCCGAACGCGGGATGGTCGCGACCTTCATGCCCAAGCCGTTCGCCGAACGCACCGGCTCCGGGCTGCACCTGCATCTCTCGCTGACGTCGGGCGGGGCGCCGGTGTTCGCGGGCTCGCCGGACGAGGACGAGCGGGGTCTCGGCCTCTCGCCCACCGCTTACGGGTTCGTCGGGGGAGTGCTCGAACACGCGTCTGCCCTGCAGGCGGTGATGGCACCAACGGTCAACTCGTACAAGAGAACCGGCGCCACCGCGACCCGATCGGGCGCATCCTGGGCGCCTCGTCGGCCGACCTATGGCGGCAACGACCGCACGCACTACGTCCGGGTCCCCGACGACCAGCGTGTCGAGCTGCGTGGTGGGGACGGTTCGGCGAACCCCTATCTCGCCATCGCGGCCGCGCTCGGAGCCGGGCTCGACGGCATCAAGCGCAGTCTCGACCCCGGTGCGATCGGCACCTGCCCCGATCATCTCGGAGCCTTGCCGCTCACCCTGTTACACGCCGTTGAAGCCCTCGACGACGATGCGGTGGTCAGCGGGGTGCTGGACGCAGCGGTGCCGGATGACTGGGCCGACGGCAACGCTCCTGTGTCGGAATACTTCTCGCGCCTCAAGCGAGAGGAATTCTTCGCCTGGCATGCCACGGTGTCGCCGTGGGAGATCGACAACTACCTGACCGCCTTCTGACACGAGGAAGAGACAAGACATGTGCGGAATCGTCGGGTTGCACCTGCGCAACCCCGAACTCCATCCCCGGCTGGGGGAATTGCTCAGCGGCATGCTGGGCGAGATGCAGGACCGAGGCGCGGACTCGGCAGGCATCGCCGTCTACGGTGATCCGACCTGGTCCCCACCCGGCCAGGGCTGCGTCTCGATGCTCGAGACCGGTGTCGACGACATCGCCACCGCGGCAGCCGCCGTGAGCGATGCACTCGGATCACCCGTGGCCGCACAGCTGGTGGACAACACCCTCCTGCTGACGGCCGCGTCGGACTCGGAGGAGATCCTCTCGGCGGCGAGATCGGTTTACCCGGACGCTCTCGTCGCCGGATTCGGTGCCGACCTCACCGTCCTCAAAGGAGTCGGCGCGCCCCGTGACCTGGTGCGCGCCTGGGATCTACCGAATGCAACGGGCTGGCAGGGCGTCGGGCACACCCGGATGGCGACCGAATCCGCGGTGACACCGTCGGGTGCGCACCCCTACGCCGTCGGACCGGAGCAATGCCTGGTCCACAACGGCTCCTTCGCCAATCACGCGAGCATCCGCCGCGATCTGCGCGCCGCCGGAATCGAATTCGACAGCGAGAACGACACCGAGGTGGGTGCCCGCTTCGTCGCGCATCAGCTCGCGCAGGGCCGGGACGTCGAGACAGCGCTGAAGGAGGTGTGTGCCACCTTCGACGGCTTTTACACGTTGCTGGTGTCGAATCACGATTCGTTTGCGGTTGTACGTGACGCCATCGCGTGCAAGCCGGCGGTGATCGCCGAGACCGACGACTGGGTCGCCATGGCCAGCGAGTACCGCGCGCTGGCCGATCTGCCCGGTGTCGAGAACGCACGTATCTGGGAACCCGAGCCGGAGGTGGTCTACGCATGGACACGTTGAATCCCAACAACATCTTCGACCTCGCCACCACATCGCTGCGCGACGTCAACGCGGCGCTGCACAGCGACGAGATCGCCGGCGAGATCGTCGTCGAGAACCCGTCGGGTGCGCACAGCGTGGCGGCCGGGGTCAACGCGCCGGTGAAGATCACCGTCAACGGTCATGTCGGTTACTACGCCGCCGGGATGAATCAGAAGGCGGAGGTCGTGATCAACGGCAACGCCGGAACCGGTGTGGCAGAGAACATGATGAGCGGAACCGTGGTGGTCAAGGGCAACGCCTCGCAGTCCGCGGGAGCCACCGCGCACGGTGGCCTGCTCGTGGTCGAGGGCGATGCCGCGGCGAGATGCGGCATCTCGATGAAGGGCGCCGACATCGTCATCGGCGGGAACGTCGGCCACAACAGTGCCTTCATGGCGCAGGCCGGCCGTCTGGTGATCCGCGGGAATGCCGCTGACGGACTGGGTGATTCGATCTATGAGACGCGGATCTACGTTCGCGGGGAGGTCGGGTCGCTCGGTGCGGATTGTGTGTCGAAGCCGATGCGCGCCGAACACCTCGAGGAACTCGCCGGCCTGCTGAAGGCCGCGGGATTCAAGGATGACGACCCCGCGGACTACACCCGCTACGGTTCCGCCCGCGAGCTCTATCACTTCCGCGTCGACAACTCGTCGGCGTACTGACCGCGCGGTGGTCTCGATACGCCACTCACTCCGTTCGCGGCTACTCGACCGGCGGAATGGGCGCGCACACCGCTGATCCCGACCGCCCCCGGACCGCTGATCGAGTAGGCACCGAGCGTAGCGAGGCGCCGTATCGAGATCACCCCCCCCCAACCACCGGAGAACACCATGACCGACAACCTGACCGTCGAACAGCGCGGCCTGCGTGAGTCCGCCACCTTCGACCGCACCACGATCGCCGCCATCCAGCGGGCCGCCGAGACCGGCATCTACGACATCCGCGGGTGGGGTGCCAAACGGAAGCTGCCGCATTTCGACGACCTGCTCTTCCTCGGCGCATCGATGTCGCGCTACCCGCTCGAGGGCTACCGCGAGAAGTGTGACACCGACGTCGTCCTGGGCAGCCGAAACGCGAGATATCCGCTGCACCTGGATATCCCGGTCACCATCGCGGGCATGAGCTTCGGTGCGCTGTCCGGCCGGGCCAAGGAGGCGCTGGGCCGCGGTGCGTCGGAGGTGGGCACCTCCACCACCACCGGTGACGGCGGGATGACCACCGAAGAGCGCGGCCAGTCCAAGAACCTCGTCTACCAGTATCTGCCGTCGCGCTACGGCATGAACCCCGACGACCTGCGTCGCGCCGACGCCATCGAGATCGTGCTCGGTCAGGGCGCCAAGCCCGGCGGCGGAGGAATGTTGCTGGGACAGAAGATCTCCGCACGGGTCGCCGGAATGCGGACCCTCCCCGAGGGGATCGACCAGCGCAGCGCGTCGCGCCATCCCGACTGGACGGGTCCCGACGACCTCGCGATCAAGATCAACGAACTCCGCGAGATCACCGACTGGGAGAAGCCGATCTATGTGAAGGTCGGCGCCAGTCGCACCTACTACGACGTCAAACTCGCCGTGCATTCGGGAGCCGACGTGGTGGTGGTAGACGGCATGCAGGGGGGAACGGCCGCCACCCAGGACGTCTTCATCGAGCATGTGGGCATCCCGACCCTCGCCGCGATCCCGCAGGCGGTGCAGGCTCTTCAGGAACTCGGTGTGCACAGGTCCGGAACGAACGGAAACGGTGGAGTCCAGCTCATCGTCTCCGGTGGCATCCGCAACGGCGCCGATGTCGCGAAGGCTATGGCCCTGGGTGCCGACGCCGTCGCGATCGGCACCGCGGCCTTGATCGCACTCGGCGACAACGACCCTCGTCATGCCGCGGAGTACGAGCAGATCGGATCGGCCGCAGGCTATTACGACGATTTCCAGGACGGCCGTGACCCGGCAGGCATCACCACGCAGGACCCGGACCTGGCCGCACGGTTCGACCCGGTCGAGGGCGGGCGCCGGCTCGCCAACTTCCTGCGGGTGATGACCATGGAGGCCCAGACGATCGCCCGCGCATGCGGCAAGGCGCACATCCGGCATCTGGAACCCGAAGACCTCGTGGCGATCTCGATCGAGGCGTCGGCGATGGCCAGGGTGCCGCTGGCGGGCACGAGCTGGATTCCCGGGGCGGGGCTGTGAACGCACGCGGCGGTGACACCGCATCGATCGTCATCGTCGGAGGCGGGCTGGAAGGAGTCGCCGCCGCGTGGGCGCTCGGTCAGCGGGGTATCACCGACGTCGTCGTGTGTGAACGCGACACCGTCGGCGCCGGGATGACCGGCAAATCGTCGGGGATCGTGCGCTGCCACTACGGCGTGAGTTCGCTTGCCGCGATGGCGGCGACGGGTCTCGAGGTGTTCGAGAAGGCCGAGGAGATCTTCGGTACCGACATCGGGTTCCGCCAGACGGGCTACGTCGTCGGAGTGGGGGCGGCCAACGTCGACAATCTCCGAAAGAGCCTTGCGGCGCAGCGTGAGGTCGGGGTGCAGACCGAGGAGATCGATCGTTCCGACGTCGCTGAGCTCTGGCCGGCCGCCGATCTCGACCCGTTCGCCGCGTTCGGGTGGGAGGAGCGCGGAGGCTATGGCGACGCCTATCAGACCGCCCAGGCGTTCGCTGGGTCGGCGCGTGCCGCAGGCATCCGGATCCGGCAGTCCACCGCGGTGACGAGACTGCTCGTGGACGGCGAGAAGGTCACCGGTGTGCAGCTCGCCGACGGTTCGACGATCTCCGCGGACATCGTCGTCGTCGCGATCGGTGTGTGGACGCGGCCGTTTCTGGCCGCGCACGGCATCGATGTCCCGATCGAGGTGCACAGGGAGCAGATCGTGATGATCCATCCGGGCATCGAACTCGGGCCGGTGCCGGTGTTCTCCGATCTCGTCTCGCTGCAATACGTGCGGCCAGACGTGCGCGGTGAAATCCTCTTCGGCAACAGCGACCTGGCCGAGCTCGAGGACGCCGACGCGGACAATTACCTCAATCGCGCCGACGAGGCCTTCCTCGACCTCACCGTCGACAAGGTCGGCACGCGCTTCCCGGCGTTCACCGACGCGGCGATCACCAGCAGCTATGCCGGATGCTACGACGTGACGCCCGACTGGAACCCGATCATCTCGGCCGGTCCGCTCGACGGCCTGGTCATCGCGGCAGGGTTCAGCGGACACGGTTTCAAGATCTCGCCGGCCGTCGGACGCCTCGTCGCCGACATCGTTGTCGACGGGCACAGTACCGACCCGAGGGTCCCGGAGACCGACTTCCGGCTGTCACGGTTCGCCGAGGGTGATCCGCTCACGTCCCGGTTCCCGTATGTGGGTGCGGGCGAGATGCGCTGACGGGCCCCGCGCCCGGCCCCGGCCCCGCCCTCGCTCCCGGCCCTCGCTCCCGGAAAAGCGCCCCAGAAAAGCGCCCCAGAAATGCGCCCTCTGCAGGCTCGTGGCGGACGATATGTCGACGGCCTTGGTGAGGTGGGTGGATTTCGGGGGCGCTTTTCCGGGAACGGGGGGCCGGGCCCGGGAGGCCGCAGACCCGTTCTCCACAGACTCCGAATGGTCCACAGATCCGCGCGACCACACGTTCTGGACGCTACCGGCGACCTGATGCCCGCGAGACTGACAGCGTGGATTTCGACACGCTGATCGCTCGGTTCGGCGGAGTTGTGTCGACGCGCCAACTGATCCGCGTCGGCTATGACACCGAGGCGATCAGGGCAGCCGCCGACGACGGCACTCTGATCCGGCTCAGGCACGGGTGGTACGCGGTGGCCGCCGCGGACGCTGAGGTCGTGGCAGTGGTGGAAGGCGGTTGTCTCGTCACCTGTGCCTCCGCGCTACGACATCACGGCCTGTGGGTTCCGGAAGGCTACGACGGGTTGCACGCGAGGCTCACTCGCTATGGGCGACGACACGCGCCCGACAGCTGCCGCCGATACGGGCGTCCTACACCGGCGGACGGCGCGATCGATGACGTCGCGACCTCTCTGCAGTACGCGGCGCGATGTCTGGACGAGGAGGGCTTTGTCATTGTCTGTGATTCGGCGATGAACCTCGGAAAGATCACCCCTGACGACCTCGTGGACGAGTTCCGGCGCGGGCCCGAGTCGATCAGGCGGTTGGTCGACAAGTGTGATCGTCGAGCGGCGTCGGGGACCGAGACCGCGGCACGCCTGCGACTGCGCGCGGCCGGGCTGAACGTGCTGGTTCAACACGAGGTGCCGGATGTGGGGTGGGTCGATCTGCTGGTCGGTGAGTGTCTCGCTGTGGAACTCGACAGCCGCGACCACCACACAGGTGTCACGAACTACGAATCGGATCGTCGGCGTGATCGTCTGCTGATCGCCGATGGCTACATCCCGTTGCGGCTCACCTACGGTCAGGTGTTCCGGCACTGGGACACCACCTACGCGGACATTGCGCGGATCATCCGCAAGCGTATCCACCGACGTCGGACCGGGTGAGCGACGAACGTCAGCAAGTGCGCCCTGCGGGGGCGGTCCCACAAAAGCGCCCCAGAAAAGCGCCCTCCTCAAGTCCGCCGCGCCCATAGTGCGTCCGGCTAGCCTCGGACGGGCGCAATTCTGGGGTGCTTTTCTGGGAACTACCCGATGATGACCCGGTACGTGCGGACGGCCCGACGAGGCCGAGTTTCACTCAGTGAAAGCCGCGGGTCGACATTTGTGAGCGCGGACTCATACCGTTCTGAGCATCGCCACAGATCACACGAGCGGAGACGAGATGAGCACTACGACCACGACCCAGGTGGCCATCGTCGGTGGTGGCCCGGCGGGGCTGATGCTGTCGCATCTGCTGCACGTCGCCGGGATCGAGAGCGTGGTCGTCGACAATCGTACGGTCGAGCAGATCGAGACGACGCACCGTGCAGGCATCCTCGAGCGCGACAGCGTCCGACTGCTCGTCGATTCCGGTGTCTCGGACCGCGTCCTCACCGAGGGGCACGAGCACGAGGGGATCTCGCTGAGGTTCGGTGGGGTCAGCCACCGTATCGACTTCCAGAAACTGGCCGGGGCGTCGTGCTGGCTCTACCCACAGACCCAGGTGTTCGTCGATCTACATCGCGCGCGCACGCGGGACGGCGGCGACCTGCGGTACGGCATCACCGACACCGAGGTCAGCGGTGTGCTCGACAGCCCGATCGTCCGCTTCACCGACGCCGACGGCGGACGGCATGAGATCTCGGCCGACCTCGTCGTCGGTGCCGACGGTTCGCGCAGCATCTGTCGGTCCCTCGTCGCCGACGCGCATCAGTACTACCGGGAGTACCCCTTCGCGTGGTTCGGCGTGATGGTGGAGGCGCCGCCGAGCGCCCCGGAACTCATCTACACCCGCTCGGCCCAGGGTTTCGCGCTGATCAGCCAACGGACCGACACCGTGCAGCGCATGTACTTCCAGTGCGATCCCACCGAAGACCCTGCCGAGTGGTCCGACGACCGGATCTGGGAGCAGCTGCACACCCGGCTCGCCGGATCGGACGGATTCCGGTTGAAGGACGGTCCCGTCCTCGAGCGAACAGTGTTGCCGTTCCGGAGCTTTGTGCAGTCACCGATGCGCCATGGCAACCTCCTGCTCGCCGGCGATGCGTCACACACGGTGCCTCCGACGGGTGCCAAGGGTCTCAACCTCGCCCTGTCCGATGTGCGGGTGCTGGCCGAGGAGATCGAGCGTGCCGTGCAGAAGGGCGACGACGACGCTCTCGACAACTACACCGACCGCGCGCTGTCGCGGGTGTGGAAGGCCCAGCACTTCTCCTACTGGATGACCACGATGCTCCACAATTCCTCGGACGCATCGGAATTCGACGAACAGCGCCAACTCGGAGAGCTTCAGTCACTGGTCTCCTCGGAGGCCGGCTCCACCTATCTCGCAGAAGGGTACACAGGATGGCCACACCATTGATCACGGGCGCGGACGAGGAGCCGGAGGTGTTCGACGAGCACGGGCAGATCTCGTCGGACGCCGCGCAGGGTACGCAGCAGCAGATCAGCGACGAGATCGCGCGGATCGGTGCGGATCACGCGTCGTCCCTGTCGGCGGGTGAGGCGCCGGAGACCGCTCCCCGGCTGAACTATCCGCCGTACCGGTCGAGCCTGCTGCGCCACCCCACCAAGAACTTTCACCACTCCGACCCGGAAGGCATCGAACTCTGGTCGCCGGCCTTCGGCCACCGCGACGTCGACCCGCTCGAGGCCGACCTCACGATTGCGCACAACGGCGATCCGATCGGCGAGCGCCTCGTGGTGACCGGACGCGTGCTCGACGGTGACGGACAACCGATCCGCCACCAGCTCGTCGAGGTCTGGCAGGCCAATGCGGCCGGACGTTACATCCACAAGCGTGACCAGCATCCCGCGCCGATCGACCCGAACTTCACCGGCGTGGGCCGCTGCCTCACCGACGACGACGGGTGGTACAAGTTCACCACCATCAAGCCTGGCCCGTACCCGTGGAAGAACCACCACAACGCGTGGCGCCCGGCCCACATCCACTTCTCGGTGTTCGGTACGGCCTTCACTCAGCGGCTGGTCACCCAGATGTACTTTCCGGGTGACCCACTCTTCGCGTTTGACCCGATCTACCAGGCGATCGTCGATCAGCAGGCCCGAGAGCGACTCGTCGCCACCTACGACCACGATCTGACCCAGCACGAATGGTCAACCGGATACCGTTGGGACATCGTGCTCACCGGAAGCCGGCAGACCCCGATGGAGGATGACCAGTGACCCTCGCACCCACGCCGGGCCAGACCGTCGGTCCGTTCTTCCACTACGCTCTGCCGTTCGACGGCGGTGCGGAACTGGTGCAGGCCGGCCACCCCGATCGGATTCGGTTGCATGGCACCGTGTTCGACGGCGCAGGCGATCCGGTGCCGGACGCCCTGATCGAGATATGGCAGGCTGATGGCGCGGGCAACGTCAGCCAGGAGCCCGGATCTCTGCGGCGAGACGGCTTCACGTTCACCGGATTCGGCCGCGTACAGACGGACCGGACGGGCCACTACACCTTCGCGACCCTCGCCCCCGGTGCGGTGTCGCCGGGCGCAGCGCCGTTCTTCGCGGTCTGCGTCTTCGCGCGCGGCCTGCTCGATCGGCTGTTCACGCGGGCCTACCTGCCCGACAGTGCACGCACCCTGGCATCGGATGCGCTGCTCAACTCGGTGCCCGAGGAACGGCGGTCGACCCTGATCGCGACCGCCGAGGACGACGGGTACCGGTTCGACATCCATCTCCAGGGCGAGGGTGAGACCGTCTTCCTCGATCACGGCGGACGATGATCCGTGCCTGATCTCCTCTGGCCCGGCGATCATCATGCCGGTGATATTCTCACCGACGTAGCAATTCTCGACGCCATGCTGCAGGTGGAATCGGCCTGGTCGGCGGCGCTCGTCAAAGCCGGGATCGCGCCGACGGACGCAGTGGTCTCCGTCGACACCCTCCGTGGTCTGATCGCCGACGGCGACATCGAGGGAATCGCCGAGGAAGCGGAATCCGGTGGCAATCCGGTGATCCCGCTCGTCCGGCGGCTACGTGACGGGCTCGGTTCGTCGACGGTCGGCACGTGGCTGCATCGCGGGCTCACCAGCCAGGATGTGATCGACACAGCGCTGATGCTCTGTATTGCAGTGGGTTTCGATGCTGTTCGGATCGAACTCGACGCTCAGGTCGGGGCACTCCTACATCTCGCCGACGACCACCGCCACACGAGGTTGGTGGCACGCACGCTCACCCAACACGCGGTCCCGATGACCTTCGGACTCAAGGCGGCACAATGGCTGCACGGGGTCCTCGATGCCCGCGGGCAGGTCGCGGGTCTGACCTTCCCGGTTCAGATGGGCGGTGCGGCAGGGACATCGGCGGCCGTCGCCGAACTCTCGGGGCGTGGGGCGGATGCGGGTCCGATCGCGGTCCAGACCGGGGCGGTCGCCGCGGACATCCTCGGCCTCGCACCGGTGGCGCCATGGCATTCCGTCCGCACCGCGGTCACACGCAGCGGCGATGCGGCGGTGGGCTGCACCGACGCCTGGGGCCACATCGCCAACGACGTGCTGGTGCTGTCGCGCCCCGAGATCGGCGAGCTGTCCGAAGGTTCCGGCGGCTCGTCGTCGACGATGCCGCACAAGGCCAATCCCGTTCTGTCGGTGCTCATCCGGCGAGCGGCATTGAGCGCCCCGCCGCTCGGTTCCACTCTGCATCTGGCGGCCGCGGATGCCATCGAGGAGCGCACCGCAGGCGCGTGGCACGTCGAGTGGGATGCGCTGCGGACGTTGGTCCGGAGGACCGTCGTCGCGGCGCGGCAGACCAGTCGGCTCGTCGCCGAACTGGACGTCCACGGCGATCGGATGCAGGCGAACCTGGCGGGTGCGGGGGCGGCGGTGACATCGGAACAGGAATCGATGTCGACGGTCGTCGGGCACGCGCCGGGACCGGAGTATCTCGGCGCCACACAGCAATACATCGACGCCCAGCTTGCACGGGCTCGGCGCGTCATAACGGAAGGGGCTTGATGTCCAAGTACGACGATGGAATGGCGGTGCGCCGCGAAGTCCTCGGCGACGCGCATGTCGACAAGGCGACCGCGGCGATCACCGACGTCACACGCGAATTCCAGGAATTCATCACCGAATACGCGTGGGGCAGTATCTGGACCAGGCCGGGACTGGACCGTCGGAGTCGGTCGATGATCACCCTCACCGCACTCATCGCCCGCGGGCACCACGAGGAACTCGCGATGCATCTGCGCGCGGCACTGCGCAACGGGTTGTCGCGCGACGAGATCAAAGAGGTCATTCTGCAGTCGGCGATCTATTGCGGGGTGCCGGACGCCAACACGGCATTCCGGATCGCGGTCGGTGTGTTCGCGGAGGTAGACGAGGCAGCTCGCTGATCGGCTAGCCTGAGTTTCACTGAGTGAAACGACGGGCGGTACGACGATGGCGGGCAACACGGGGAGTCCAGGTCAGTCGGTTGCGGCGCGAGCACTCGCGGTGCTGGGAGCCTTCGACCGCGCGCACCGCGCTCTCACCCTGACGGAGATCGCCGAGCGGGCTCAACTGCCCCTGCCAACTGTTCACCGGCTGGTCCGGGAACTCGAGACGTGGGGCGCACTGACCCGACGCCCGGACAACCGATTCGTCGTCGGTCGGCGGCTGTGGGATCTGGGTCTGCTCGCGCCGATCCAATCGGGGATCCGTGAGATCGCGGCGCCGTTTCTGCAGGACCTCTACGCCGCGACCCTGGCCACGGTGCATCTCGCGGTCCGCGACGAGGCTCAGGTGTTGTACCTGGATCGGCTCTCCGGCCGGGCGTCCGTGCCGGTGGTCAGCCGCGTCGGGAGTCGCTTGCCGTTGCACTGCACCGGCGTCGGCAAAGTCCTCCTCGCACATGCTCCCGACGACATCCGTCGTACCGCGATGGAGGATCTGACGCCGATGACACGGCACACGATCGTCGCGGCGGGTGTCCTCGACCGGCAGCTACGGCAGATCCGCCAGCAGGGCTACGCGACCACGGTCGAGGAGATGACTCTCGGCGCTTGTTCGGTCGCCGTCCCGGTGCGCCGCGGCGACACCGTCGTCGCCGCTCTCGGTGTGGTGGTCCCGACGCTCGGGCGTAACCGGCCGACTCTGGTCGCGGCGGCACAGGTGGCAGCGCGAGGTGTCGGCAGAATGCTGCCCGACACCTCGCCATGACGGTCGGCCATCGCCGCCGATCGTGCACAGAATCGCGCCGATCGTGCGAGCCTTCACGGGTATGCGCACGATGGGCGGGAAACTGCGCACGGTGGGTGGGGAGGTACGCGCGCCCGGCCGCCGAGTCAGGTCGGCGGCTGATCGAGTGCGCTGAGGAACCCGTCGATCCGGGGCCACGTCTGGGCGGCGGCATCCGAACCGGCGATGAGGCCGAGATGGCTGGTCTCGACGGTGGTGAAATGGACGTGCGGTGAATCGCCGAACAACTCGACTCCGTGGTGCGCGCCGGACCAGCTGACGATCGCGTCGCGATGGCTGCCGAACAACTGGATCGGTACCGCGATGGACGTGAGGTCGACGATCCGGCCGTCGAAGTCCAGTACGCCACGGGCGATCTCGTCTCGGTAGACGAGGTTCTCCCACATCTGTTCCGACAACCTGCCCGGATAACCGGGCATCGCGTCCTGGAACCAGTCGATCACCTGCATGCGTGCCAAGGCCTCGGTGTTGTCGGCGTTGCGCAGGATGTAGCCGGGCTTCTTGAGCTCCCGCTGCCATGCCGTCGCGCGGTAGGCACCGCGCACCAGCGGTGCGGGGATGCCGCCCATGCCCTTGAGTGCGAGCCGGACCGGTGTGGCGCCGATTGGCCGGGTCACCTGCTTGACCAGGGGGTAGGGCGGTATCACCGAATAGTTCAACGGGGTGGCGACCGCCGTGACGGACCGCACCGGCAGTTCGGGATGGGCGGCGACGGTGAACAGGGACACGGTGCCGCCGAGGCTCCACGCCACGAGGTCGAGCCCGTCGGCCGCGGACCCGAAGTCGTCGATCACGCGGCCGACCGCCTCGGGGATGATGTCGTCGAAGATGTCCTCGAACCCGAGATGCCGATCGGAGTAGCGCATCTCGCCGAAGTCCACCAGATACGGCACGCGGCCGGTGGAGAGCAGGAAGGCGACCAGCGACATGTCCGGTGACAGGTCGTAGCAGCGGGCCGGGACGGCCAGCGGCGGCACGAGAAGCACTGGGGGCCGGCCTGCCGATCGCGCGGCCGCGAGGTCGGCGTCGGATCCGTATCGCACCAACCGACGATGCGGACCGTCGGCGATGAGTGTGTGCGGGGTCGGTTGATCGTCGACGACGCGTTCACCGCGGGTCAACCGGTACAGGGTGCGGACGCCGTCAAACATGCGTGTGTTCCACCGTCGAGTCAGTCACGTCGTGCGATCCTACGTGGGATGCCGACGTGTCCGGCGGCACAGCATGCGGGAGAGGCGAAGGCATGTATTACCTGGTGGCGTTGCTCGTGTTCCTGGTCGAGCTGGTCGCCGTGGGCGCGTTCGCGTCGCTCGGTCTGGCGTGGTGCGGGACCGGCGTACTCGGCTGGGTCGCCACGGTGGTCCTGTTGGTCGCCGTCATCGCCTTCTGGTCACTCTTCATGGCACCGAAGGCCCCACGTCGATTCCCTACGGTGCCGTATTACCTCGCCAAGGTGGTCATCTATCTGGCCGCGGCGTACGCGCTCTATCGTGCGGCCCCGATTGCCGCCATGATCTTCGTGATCGTCGCCGTCATCTCCGAGCCACTGTTCCACCGTCACAACATCGGTCACGACAGCGTTGCGCGGGGCTGATCACCGCGGACGACCCGATCAGTCGCCGACGGCCGCGAGGATCGCCCGGGCGTAGGCTTCCGAACGGTCCGACCCGATGATGCCCGGCGCCATCTTGTTCATCACGTATGAGACCGTCATCTTCTGCAGGGGGAACATCACCGTCATCGATCCACCCCAGCCGCCCCAGAAGCAGATCCGTTCGTCGGGGAGATACGACAGTGTCGCGGGCTCGGGCAGCCCGTAGCCGATACCCCAACGCAACGGGACGCCGAGGACGAGGTCGACACCGCGTGCCTGCTCGTCGAAGATCTGGTCGATGGTCTTGTCCGACAGCAGGTTCACGCCGTCAACGGTTCCGCCGCGCGAGATCGCCGACATCACGCGCACCAGGGCACGGGCGTTGGTGTGACCGTTCAGGGCGCCCATGTCGGCGCGGCGCCATGGGATCGTGTTGGCGGCACTCGCCTCGGCGATCGGCCCGGTGAACGTCTTGAACATCGGGGAATCGGTCGGTAGCGACGCGATGTCGATCTCCAGTGGTGGTGGCGGGATGATCTCGGCAATGCGGTCGTCGTCGGCCGGGGTGGCACCGATCTGGAGGTCGGCGCCGAGCGGTGTGGCGATCTCGTCGGCCACGAACTGCTTGAGATGCTTGCCGGTCACCCGTCGCACGATCTCCCCGAGCAGGTGTCCGTAGTCCTGTGCGTGATAGCCCGATGCCGTTCCGGGTTCCCACCACGGGGCCTGGCGCGCAAGATGTTCGATCGCGGCGTCCCAGTCGTACATGTCGGCGACGGTGAACGGTTTCTCCCAGCCGGAGACTCCGGAGGTGTGCGCCATGACGTGGCGCACCTCGATGGACTCCTTGCCGTTCTGGGCGAACTCCGGCCAGTAGGTGGCGACCGGGGCGTGCAGATCGACGAGCCCGCGCTCGACGAGCATCAGCACCGACAGCGCGGTGATCTCCTTGGTCGTCGACCACACGTTCACGATCGTGTCGCGCTCCCACGGGAGGGTCTGTGCGGCGTCGCGGTGGCCGCCCCAGATGTCGACCACGACGTCGCCGTCGATGTCGACCGCGATGGCCGCCCCGACCTCCTCGCCCGCGGTGAGTTGCGCGGCGAGCTCGTCGCGCACCCGGTCGAACCGTGGGTCGGTGTGTCCGTGGACCTCGACGATGTCGGACATGGCGGCCTCCTCGCAGGTGGTGGCGGGGCCGCCACACCTGTGCTGACTGTAGATCCGCAGGCCGGTCTGTGGTGGCGGATCGCGAGAGCGGCGCCGGGGGACGACGCGTCGGGTAACGTCCCGACCAAGCATTTGTTCGGGAGCGTTCCGTGATGCCGGGACACCAGCGCCGGATATGAGGAGGTTGCCGATGTTCGATGTGGACCGCTATGGGCCCTGGGCCGTCATTGCCGGCGGATCCGAGGGTGTCGGAGCAGGATTCGCACGTCACCTCGCCGATGCCGGCATCAACCTCGTCCTGATCGCGCGCAAGTCCGGACCACTCGAGGACACCGCGACGGAGATGCGCGGGCGCGGCGTCGAGGTCCGCACCCTGGCGCTCGATCTCACGCAGCCGTCGTCGATCGAGCAGATCGCTGCGGCGACCGACGACATCGACGTCGGTCTGCTGATCTACAACGCGGGCGCCAACAGCTACGGCCGGGCGTTTCTCGATGGTGAGCTCGACGGCTTCCGTTCGGTTCTGGACCTGAACATCACCGGCCAGCTGGCGCTGGTCCATCGGTTCGGCAGGCGGATGCGGAGTGCCGGACGCGGCGGCATCATCCTGGTCGGGTCGATGAGCGGCTACCTCGGCTCACGTGAGCAGAGCGTCTATGGCGGCGTCAAGGCGTTCGGTCGCATCTTCGCGGAATCAATCTGGCTGGAACTCCGCGACCACGGGATCGACGTCCTGGAATTGATTCTCGGCGTCACACGAACACCTGCGATGCAACGTGCCGGACTCGACTTCGACATCCCCGGCATCCGGGTGGCCGAGCCCGACGACGTCGCGGCGGAGGGGCTGGCACATCTGTCCGACGGGCCGGTCTGGGTCGCGGGTGGCAACGGGCGGGCCGTCGAGAAGCGCAACGGGATGGATCGGGCCGACCTGGTACTCGGTGCGGACGAAGCGATGCGGCGAATGCTCCCGCGCGAACGGTCGAACAGATGATGGTTCCGATCGGCGTGAACAGTCCCATCGTGACGCAGTTCCCGGGCGCGCACTCACCGTGGGAGGTCGATGCCGGCATCGACGATCTCGCGCGCATCGCCGCTGCGGCCGATCGCCTCGGCTTCGATCACCTCACGTGTAGCGAGCACGTGGCCGTACCCGTCGCGGTGGCCGACGAGCGAGGTGGCACCTACTGGGATCCGCTGGCCACCTTCGGTTTCCTGGCCGCCCGGACCGAGCGGATTCGGCTCGCGACACAGGTGTTGGTGCTGGGCTACCATCATCCGCTGGAAATCGCCAAGAGATACGGAACCCTCGATGCGATCAGCGGCGGCAGGCTGGTCCTGGGTGTCGGGGTCGGCTCGCTGGAGTCCGAATTCGATCTGCTCGGTGCGTCTTTCGCCGACCGCGGGGACCGCGCCGACGACTCCTTGCGCGCGCTGCGCGCGGCCCTCTCGGCGGAACGTCCGGAATACCATGGCGTACACCATCATTTCGCGGATGTCGTGGTCCGTCCGGCGGCGATGGCAGCGCGCGTGCCGATCTGGGTCGGCGGACGGACCGGCAGGTCGTTGCGACGGGCCGTGGAGCTCGGCGACGGCTGGGTGCCGTTCGGACTCGGCCGTCGCAGGCTCCGCGAGATGCTCGACACCACCGATCGGCGCGAGGGTTTCGATGTGGTGCTCGCGGCGGGAACGGTGGAACCCCTGGCCGAACCGGAGGCCGCGCACGACGCCGTGGCGCGCACGGTCGAAGCAGGTGCGACGATCGTGGACGTCACGATCCGGGCGTCATCGGTCGACCATTACCTCGAACAACTCGAGGCGGCGGCCGAGTTGTTCGAGACGAATTGAGCTGTGGCACATGGATTCGGGTGACGGGACGGAGATCGCCGTGGAAGATCGGGCGCTGGAAGACCGGCTGGCAGCACTCGAGGCACGTGTGCGCCGACTCGAGGATTCCGAGGAGATCACGCAACTGATCGCCTCGTACGGACCGCTGGTCGACGACGGCGACGCCGAGAATGTCGCGCACCTCTGGGACCGACACGGCTCCTACGACGTCGACGGCCTGTCGATGACGGGTCGCGACGACATCGCCGCGATGGTGCGATCGCGTCCCCACCAGGGACTGATCGCCGAAGGTTGCGCCCATCTCCTCGGACCGGTGCGCGTCCACGTCGACGGGGACAGTGCTGTGGCGGTGTGCCATTCACTGCTGATCCGACACCAGGACCACGGCTTCGTGGTCCACCGCGCGACGGCCAACCATTTCACTCTCGACCGGACCGCCGACGGCTGGCGGATCGGGTGCCGCACGAGTCGAGCACTCGACGGGCAGGAGAGTGCCCATCTGCTGCTCGGTGCCGGAGCCCGGGGAGAGCATCCGTGAATTCGGTGGCGCAGGCATGACGCCCACTGCTAACCTCCCGGAGTCCGTGCGAGACAACTCAGGAGGTGGTCACCCGTGAACGTATCGATGTGGGTGCTCCTCTTCGAGGTCACGGTCGGGCGATAGGTCGCCTGAGGAGCGCCGCTACACCAGCACTCCCGAAAGGCACGACCATGCACTTCGTTTCCGAAAAGCGTCTCGACGACGGCACTCTCGAGCGCGATTTCACCCTCGGTGAGATCCCCGGCACCCTGTGGACTCCCGCGGCCTCACCAGCGCCCCTGATCCTGCTCGGCCACCCCGGCGGACTGCGGAAGATGTACCCGCGCCTGGTGGGGCGCGCTCGGAGTTCTGTGGCGAACGGATTCGCCGCGGCCACCATCGAACTCCCCGGGAGCGGTGACCGGCCCCCGTCTCCGGAGGCCGAACAGTCCCGTGCAGATCTGCGCCGGGCGCTGGCGACCGGAGAGCCGGTCGACGAGATCGTCGACCGGCTCGTGCTCCCGCTTGTCGAGAAGGCGGTTCCGGAATGGCAGTGCGTCCTCGACGCATTGCTGTCGCTGCCCGAGATCCGCGGCCCGGTCGGGTACTCGGGCGGAGTGATCGCGATCGGTGTCCGGCTGGCGGCGGTCGAACCGCGCATCGCCGCTGCCGGCCTCTTCGCCGGGAGCTTCGTTCCCCGCGCCACGATCGACGAAGCCCGTCAGATCACGATTCCGCTGCACGTCCTGCTGCAGTGGGACGACGAAGGAAACGACCGGCAGATGGCACTCGACCTGTTCGACGCCTTCGGCTCCCAGGAGAAGACCCTGCAGGCCAACATGGGCGGCCACACGGGCGTCCCCCGGTTCGCGGGAGACGACGCGGCGAGGTTCTTCGTCCGGCATCTGACATGACTGCCGGTCGGGGTGCCTACAGACCCATGTCGCGGCCGATGAGGTCCTTCATGATCTCCGTCGTCCCACCGAAGATGGTCTGGATGCGGGAGTCGGTGTAGGCGCGGGCAACCCGGTACTCGTTCATGTAGCCGTAGCCGCCGTGCAACTGCAGACACTGGTCGATGACCTTCTTGGCCAGCTCGGTGCACCACCACTTGTTCTTGGCGGCATCCACGGCGGTCAGCTCGCCGTCGACCACTGCGCGCAGGCAGCGGTCGATGTACTGCTCGGCGATGTCGAGCTCGGTGGACATCTCGGCCAGGGTGAACCGATTGTGCTGGAAGCTGCCGATCGGTTGCCCGAAAGCCTTGCGGTCCTTGACGTATTGGAGAGTCTCGTCGAAGACTGCGCGGGCGCCGGCGATCGCGCCGAGGCCGATGGAGAGTCGCTCCGACGGCAGATTTGCCATCAGATGATAGAAGCCCCGGCCCTCTTCGCCCAGGAGGTTCTCGACGGGCACGCGCACATCGTTGAAGTGCAGTTCGGCCGTGTCCTGGGCCTTGAGGCCCATCTTGTCGAGCTTGCGTCCGCGCTCGAAGCCTTCCATGCCGCGCTCGACGACGAGCAGCGAGAAGGCCTTGTGGCCTGCGGCGGGATCGGGATTCGTCCGGCAGACCACGACGACGAGATCCGAGTTGATGCCCGCCGAGATGAAGGTCTTGTTGCCGTTGAGGATGTAGTGGTCGCCGTCGAGTGTGGCCGAGGTCTTGATGCCTGCGAGGTCGCTGCCCGCGCCGGGCTCGGTCATCGCGACCGCGAGAATCGTTTCGCCGGTGGCGATCCCGGGCATCCACCGCTTCCGCTGCTCGTCGTCGGCCAGGTTGAGGAAGTACGGGACGAGGACATCGTTCTGCAGGCTCAATCCGGGTGCGGCACCGCCGAAGCGGGCGAACTCCTCGACCACCACAGCATTGAACCGGAAGTCGTCGGTGCCGCCGCCGCCGAACTCCTCCGGAATGTTGAAGCCGAGCAGCCCGGCGTCGCCCGCCTTCTTGTAGACCTCACGATCGATCTGTCCGTTGGCCTCCCACTTCTCCACGTGGGGGGCGCACTCACGGGCCAGGAACTCGCGGGCGGTGGCGCGCAACTGCTCGTGCTCGGACTCGAAGACGGTGCGTTTCATGGTGTTACCTCAACTCCTCGGTGTGGTTCGGGTGGATGTTTCAGTGGTGCGCGGTCGGCCGGGCGCCGACGGCGCGCAACGAGGTCGCGGCGTAGGAGCCCGCCACCTCCGCGGGTGATCGGGTGCCGGACGGGTGGTACCAGGTGGTGACCTCCTGGCAGGCACCGAGCAGATAGCGCAGCGACTCCTTGACATCTCCCTCGATCTGGAAGTCGCCCGAGTCGATGCCGCGTCGCAGGATGTCCTCGAGGAGATCCTCCACCTCGGTGCGCATCCCGACGTAGTGCTGCCGGTGGGGATTGTCGTGGTCGAGATACCTGAGTTCGCGAGCAACACTTGCCAGTTCGAGGTCAGCCGTCATGTGCAGGACGATGGCCTCGACCGCATTCGACAGTTGTTCGGGCGGCGTGCCGGCGTCGCCGATCGCCGCGCGGACCCGACCGAGTACCGAACTCATACCCGCTTCGAGGAGCGCGACCAGGATGCCCTGCTTGTTCTCGTGGTGGTAATAGAGAGTCGGCAGCGAGACCCCGGCTCGAGCCGCGATGTCGCGGATCGAGGTGCCGTGGAAGCCACGATCGTGGAAGGCGTCCTTCGCCGCGGCGAGCGTGCCCGGGAGCGCGATGGGCTCGATCTGGCGCCAATCCCCAGTGGTCACCTCGGCCGCGGCCGAGGTCTCAGACACGTTCGATGATCGTGGCATTCGCCATGCCTGCACCTTCACACATCGTCTGCAGTCCGTAGCGGCCGCCGGTCGCCTCGAGGTGATTGACCAGGGTGCTGAGCAGGCGGGTGCCCGACGATCCGAGTGCATGTCCGAGGGCGATCGCCCCGCCACGCGCGTTCAGCTTGTCCGGGTCGGCACCGAACTCCTGCGCCCACGCGAGCGGTACCGACGCGAACGCCTCGTTGACCTCGTAGGCGTCGAGGTCGTCGATGGACAGGCCGGACCGTTCGAGGATCTTCCGGGTTGCCGGGATGGGCGCGGTGAGCATGAAGACCGGGTCGTCGCCCGCGAGGGAGAACGAGTGGAACCGGGCCCGCGGGGTGAGACCGAGCTTGGACGCCATCGTGTCACTCATGATGAGCGCGGCGGATGCGCCGTCGGTGAGCGGTGACGAGTTGCCCGGCGTGATGTGCCAGTTGATCTCCGGGAACCGCTGCGCATACTCCTCCGAGTAGAAGGACGCCTTGAGTCCGGACAGTTTCTCGGCAGTGGTGGACGCGCGAACGGTCTCGTCGACGGTGTGGGTGGACTTCTCGCCGTCGGCGTTCGCGACGTCGATGGGGATGATCTCCCGGTCGAAAAAGCCGTCGGCGGCGGCCTGTGCGGCACGGCGGTGCGACTCGGCGGCGAAGGCGTCGAGGGCGTCGCGATCGAACTTCCATTTCGCGGCGACGAGTTCGGCGGAGATGCCCTGTCCGACCAGGCCGTCGGGGTAGCGGGCGGCGATGCTGGGGCCGTACGGGTTCTGGCCGGCGACAGTGAATCCCATCGGCACCCGGCTCATCGACTCCACGCCCGCCGCGATCACCACGTCGTAGGCGCCGGCGATGACGCCCTGGGCGGCGAAGTGGGCGGCCTGCTGGCTGGAGCCGCACTGACGGTCGACGGTGGTGGCGGGGACCGACTCCGGGAAGCCCGCCGACAGCAGTGCGGTCCGGGAGATGTTGAGGGCCTGCTCACCGGCCTGTCCGACGCAGCCGCCGATGACGTCGTCGACGAGTGCCGGGTCGATGTCGTTGCGCTCGACCAGGGTGCGGAGGACGTGGGCGAGCAGTTCCACCGGCTGGGTCTCGGAGAGTGCGCCTCCCGGCTTGCCTTTTCCGGAGGCGAGGCGGACTACGTCGACGATGACGGCTTCAGGCATGAGAGTTCCTCCCGGAAACGGATGAGTACGGATCTGCACGCGGCGCCGAGACAACACAGAAGGGCACCGATCTAACGCTCGTTCTACGTGTCTAGCACGGCGGAACCCGCGGAATCAATACTTCCGCGGGTTCCGTTCGCGAGTGGTCGGGACAGACTGTGCTTTTCGGACTAGATCGCGCCGCGGTCCGCGTCCCCGGCCGGTACCGCCGTGAATGTCTTCACGTCGAGCGGGCCGGCGAGCAGGTTGCCGATGGCGGCACCGAGTTCGGTGAGGGCGGGCGCACCGCCGTGGGTGGCGAGGGCGTCCATCGACTCCCACTTCTCGATCATGACCAGGTCGGTCGAGTCGCCGGTGGCCTCGTTCAGCGAGTACTTCACGCACCCGGGTTCCGCGTGGACCTTCGGGATAGCGGCGAGAACGGCATCCTTGACGGCGGCCTCCTCACCGGGTTTGGGGGAGATGGTGGCGACGACGATCACTGGCGACATGCGAGATGGCTCCTTGCGTAGATCTTGATGGTGACGATCACCGTCCGACGTTAGGGCATCGGCGGGTGCTGATGGGCAATACCTCCACAACCGTTGTCCACAGGGGGTTTTCAGTCCGTCCGTGGCTGTTCGAGGTACGCGACGATCGCATTGGTGAGACCCCGACGGGCCTCGTCGAGATCCGAGTACGTGCCTAGCTGCGCTTCGGAGACCATGCCCCGCATCGAGCCGGGGATGAACGCGGCAACCTCGCGGACCCGGACCGGGTCGACGTCGAGGTCTGCAAACGCCTTCTGGCAGGACCGCGCCCAGCTCTCCTTCCAGGAGGCGAGCTCGGCGGCGGTGTTCGGGTAGAGGCGCTCGAGCTCGGCGTGGTCGCGGGGCAGCGCCGCCCGCAGATTCTCGATGGCGCGGGCGTCGACCGATGTCGTCAGACCGACGAACAGCATATCGATGATCTCCGCGACACGTTGGTGCAGCGGCGCCGTGTTGTTCTCGCGATACGGCAGCTCGCCTCGTCGTTCCGCGCTGCGTCGCAGGACGGCCGCCCACAGTCCGTCGACATCGCCGAACTGGTATTTGACGGTGCCCCAGGTGGCGCCGATGTCTTTCGCGATGCGATTGGCGGACACCGATCCGGGGCCGCCCGACGCCAGCGATCTCAGTGCGGCGTCGAGCATTGCCTGACGGGTGGCGACGCCGCGGCGGTTGGTCCGTCGGCCGCTGACGCCCGCTCGGGTGGTCATGCCTGCCGATCCTAGCCGGGTTCGACGATGTTTCGTAGAACCCCCTGTCATTCTTTCGTAGAACCCACTACCATTTTGGATGCCCAGAACTCGGCCGTGCGGGAAAGGACGATCGACATGGCGAAACCGCCCCTGTCCATGGAGCCGACAGGCTGGTTCCAGGTTGCGTGGTCGGCGGAGATCACCGAACGCGACGTGCGCACGATGAAGTACTTCGGCAGGGAGATGGTCGCCTGGCGGTCCGCGTCCGGTGTGGTGTCGGTGTTCGACGCCTATTGCGAACACCTCGGTGCACACCTCGGCTTCGGCGGGCACGTCGAAGGCGAGAACCTCGTGTGCCCGTTCCATGGGTGGGAATGGAACGGCGACGGCCGCAATGTGTGCATCCCGTACGAGAACCGCCCCAACAAGGGCAGGCGGATCCGCAGTTATCCGGTCGTCGAACGGAACGAGGCGGTGTGGATCTGGTACGACGTCGACGGCGGCGCACCGTACTTCGAGGTGCCGGACATCTTCGCGGATTTCGGCGACGGGCGGACGGCGGCCGATTACTACCCACCGGTGCCGGACGCGACATTGTTTCGCGAGGGGCTCGAGATGCATCCGCAGTACGTGATGGAGAACGGGGTCGACTTCGCGCACTTCAAGTTCGTACACAAGACGCCGTTCATGCCGGAGTTCACCCGCCACGACTTCTCCGGACCGGTGTCCTATGTCGACTTCACCATCGCGTTCGACGAAGGTGCGACGCTCGAGAACGCCACCAGCGGAGTCGAATCGATCAACGCGGGCCTCGGCTGCTCGGTCACCAAGAGCTGGGGGATGGTCGACAACCGCACCATGCCGGCGGTGACGCCGGTCGACGAATACACCTCGGACATCAGGTTCACCGTGTGGATCGGCCGCAAGCCGGGCGAGGACGACGGGCCGATGACCAAGTACGGCAAGACGATGGCCGACTTCGTCATCGAGCAGTTCGCGGCCGACATCCACATCTGGTCGCACCAGCGTTACTCGGACCCGCCGGCGTTGTCGCGCAAGGAATACCAAGGTTTCACTGCGCTGCGTGAGTGGGCCGAGCAGTTCTACCCCGACGGCGGACCCGCCGGTCTCGATCCCGCACGGCCCGAGAGTGGCGCTGTTCTCGCGGCGGCTTCATCACGACAGGAAGGCATGACCAGATGAGTACTCCCGACAAGATCCGCGTGTTCCAGGTGGCCACCGGAAATCTGGGCACCGAGATGATCGGGCGCATCCAGAACCATCCCGACCTGGAGCTGGTCGGATTGCATTGCTACACAGCGGACAAGATCGGTCGTGACGCCGGCGAGATCGTCGGACTCGACCCGGTTGGGGTGATCGCGACGGGGTCCGTCGACGAGATCATCGCCGCGAAGCCCGATGTGCTGACCTTCCACGGCGTCTTTCCCGACGAGGACCTCTATGTCCGGGTGCTCGAGGCCGGCATCGACATCGTCACCACGGCGGACTGGATCACCGGCTTCCATCGCAATACCAACCATCCGCATCCGAGTGGCCGCAAGACCACCGAGATCCTCGAAGAGGCTTGTCAGAAGGGCGGTTCCACGTTCTACGGGACCGGCATGAATCCGGGTGCCTGCCAGGTGCTGGGCATCGTCGGCTCGATGGACGTCGCCGACATCGAGAACGTCACGGTCACCGAGTCGGTCGACGTCTCGTGCCACCACTCGGTCGACACGTGGAAGGCGGTCGGATACGGACGCCCGGTGGACGATCCCACGATCCCGGACTCGCTGCGTAAGTACACCGAGGTCTTCGCTGATTCGGTGTACCTGATGGCCGACTGCTTCGACCTCGAACTCGACGAGGTGACCTTCAGCTATGAACTCGGGGCGTGTACCAAGGACATCGATCTCGGGTGGTACAGCCTGCCGCAGGGATCGCTCGGCGGTAGCTACATCAAGTACCAGGGCATGGTCGACGGCGTGGCGCGGGTCGAGTCGCACCTGGAATGGCAGATGACTCCCTACACCGATCCGTCGTGGGACATCAAGGGCTGCTACATCACCCAGGTCACCGGCGATCCGTCGATCTACAGCAAGCACATGATCTTCCCGAAAGCAGGTGTCGACCTGTCCGATCCGTCGTCGTTCGCGTCGATCGGCATGACGGTGACCGGTCTGCCCGCGCTGAACTCCATCAGATCCGTCGTGGCGGCACGACCGGGAATCCTCACCAGCGCGGATATGCCGCTGCGGGGATTCGCGGGACGGTTCAAACTCTGAGGGGTGCTCCCGCGCGTAGGGTCGAAGCCATGGCCAGAACCGTTGCGACGTCTGATTCCGTCGACCGCTCCGCTCTCCTCGACTTCATCCGCCCGCGACATCGGATGGTGCTGAACACCGTCCGCAGCGACGGCACACCTCAGATGTCGCCGGTGTCCGGTGGCGTCGACGACGAGGGCCGGATCGTGATCTCCACATACCCGGGACGGGCCAAGGCGGCCAACGTCCGGCACACCCCGGTGGTGAGTGTGTGCGTGCTGTCGGATGAGTGGAACGGCGCGTGGGTGCAGGTCGACGGCGATGCCGAGGTGCTCGACATGCCCGAGGCCGAGGACGCCCTCGTCGACTACTTCCGCAGCATCTCCGGTGAGCATCCCGACTGGGACGAGTACCGTGCCGCGATGCGGTTGCAGGGCAAGTCGTTGATCCGGGTCACGCCGACCCGATGGGGGCCGGTGGCAACCGGCGGGTTCCCGGCCGACGTCGCGACCAGACTCGACGAGCAGGACGGGTGAGGGGCGGTACCCCGGGGTCCCCGAGTCCGGTCACGTGCGCGCCTTCGCGAACTCGGTCACCAACGAGGCATTGAAGGCGGGCAGGTCGTCGGGCCTGCGGCTGGTGATCAGCGTGTTCGGACCTGACCTGTCCACCACGACCTCCTCGTCGACCCAGGTGCCGCCGGCATTGGTGAGGTCGGTGCGCACGCTCGGGTAGGACGTGAGGGTCCGGCCGCGGACGACGTCGGCCTCGATCAGCGTCCACGGCGCGTGGCAGATTGCGGCGACGGGTCTGCCGGCGTCGAAGAAGCTCTTGATGAATGCCACCGCGCTGTCGACGGTGCGCAGGAAGTCGGGGTTGGCCACTCCGCCGGGCAGGACGAGCGCGTCGTACTCGTCGGCCTTGGTGGTGTCGGTCGTCGCATCGACCGGAAAGGTGTCGGCCTTGTCGAGGTGATCGAACGCCTGGATGGTTCCGCTCGCCGTCGAGACAAGTTTCGGTGTTCCACCGGTTGCCTGGACGGTCTTCCACGGCTCGGTGAGTTCCACCTGTTCGGTGCCTTCGGGTGCCACCAGGAAGGCGACGGTGATTCCGCTGAGTTCTTCGGGCATGACTTGTGTCCTCTCGGCGTGATGGGGAAGGGGCCCCTGACCGCCTGCCGCGCTGTTGGACAGACCCTGCTGATCTCGACCGTACCCCGGTCGCGTGGGCTGTCGAGCCGTAACCGCGGGCGTAGCGTGGTCGCCATGTCTGTCACATCCGATGTCGCCGTCGTCGGAGCCGGGATCATCGGTCTGTCGACGGCATATCAGCTTGCCGAACAAGGTCTTTCGGTCACCGTGTACGAGGCAGGGGTGCCGGGTCGAGGCCAGTCCGCCGGGCAGTCGAGGATCTTTCGCCATGCCCACGACGATCCGCGCCTGATCGCCTTGGCGGTGCGGGCACGTGAGCAGTGACGGAACTGGTCGGATGCGTTCGGCACCCTGCTGGTATCCGACGACGGTGCGCTCGCGCTCGGTGGCACGGTCCCCCGACGGCTGGCCTTGCTCCGGGAGGCGGGCGTTCCCGCCGAGGCGATCGATCGGGGAACATTGCGCGAACTTCTTCCGGCTCTCGCCGACTACGACGGTGACGCGATGCTCGATCCCGGCGGCGGCTCCATCGACACCCGGGCGGCGATCGAGGCGTTGCGGTCGCGATTCGCGGACCGGATCGTCGCCGAACAGGTGATCTCCCTTCATCACCGCGGTGACGGCGTCACCGTGCATGCTCCGACGACGCTCGGTGAGCACGGCGCGGTGGTCATCTGCGCCGGACGTGGCACCGCTGCCCTGGCCCGTGGCGTCGGCCTGGCATTGCCGGTGCGACTCGGCGCACACGTGCGGGTGTCGTTCGCGACTCGCGGGCGTGTGGATCGGCTCCCCACGTTGCAGGACGGGAGTGGTGCGTTCGGTGCCACAGGTGTGTACGCGGCCGCGTACCCGGACCGCTCGGGATACGGGCTGGGACTGTCGGAGAACGTCGAGGCACACGATGACGGCGCAATCGACGACGGCCCTCGTCTCACTCGATTGGCCTCTGCGGCAGCCGAATACGTCGAGCGGGCGTTGCCGGGGATGGACCCGACGCCACGCGATGTCGTGCATTGCTGGGTGACCGGTCTGCCCTGGGGCGACGACGGAGTGGCGATCTGGCGGGAAGGCCGGGTGTTCGCGGTGGCGGGTCACAACTTGTTCAAGCATGCGCCGGTGATCGGAGAGGCCGCGGCAGCCGCGGTACGGGACGGGCGGGTGCCGCCGGGCTTCACCGCCGACGATCGGCTGGGCGCTGCGGGGTGAGGGTTGCTGTGGGCGGGAAACGTGTTGCTGTCGGCGAGGATGGGGTTGCCGTGGGCGGGGATGCGGTTGCTGTCGGCGGGAAAGGCGTTGCTGTCAGCGGTCGTTCGGGCGCCAGCGCAGGATCTCCAGGGCAGCGGCCACGTCGACGAGATTCTCGCCGATCGGTCGGGGGAGGAGCTCGTCGGCTCTGGCCAGACGTCGGATGACGGTGTTGCGGTGGGCATACAGCCGCTCGGCGGTGCGAGAGGTGTTGCACTGCTCGGCAATCCAGGTGCGCACCGTCTCGATCACGTCGCCCTCGGCGACGGCGAGATCGCCGAGGGTGTCGGTGAGGAACTCCTCGGTGGTGGTCGGGTCGGTGGTCAGCAAGGCGACCAGCCGGACATCTTCGTGACGGGCGACCTGCTGTGGGGAGGCCAGCTGCGCGACGAGGCGTTGCGTCGCCAGTGCCTGGAAATGACTGCGGCGGAATCCGTCTAGGTCATGTCCGGGTCGTCCGAAAGCGACACGGACCCGGGGGTGATCGGAGATCGTCCGGATCGTCGGCACGGAGTTCGTCGGCAACCAGATCCACAGGGCCGCGGCGCTCGCGACAACGGTGAGTCGCTCCCGGTGATCGGTCGCCTTGGTCACCGCATCCGCGACGGCCTCGAGATCATGGGCGGCGCCGCTGCCCGCATCGCTCCAGATCACCGCCGCGATGTGCGGACCGCTGAGCCGGTAACCCAGCTGTGTCTGCGCGCGGCTCGCCGGGATCGGTGCGCCCTCGAGGAGCAATGCGACCGTCGCCCGACGTTCGGCGTGGGTCCCACGGGTCAGATCCGCCCGCTCCACCTCCATCCGCGCCGACATCGCCGCGACGGTGTCGTCGATGAACGTCGAGATCGACAACGACGACAGTTCGAGCAGTTCGCGGAGCTCGGCCGGATCGTCGGTGAGGCCGAAACAGATGTCCATCCAGCGGCGCCACGCCACTGTCTGGGCCGTCCGAAAGGAGTCCAGCGAGGATTCACCCAACCCACGTCGTACCAGGTCGCGCGCGGTGTCGAGGATGTCGTCGGTGAGGTTGACCGAGACCCGGCGGCCGGGTTCGTGGATGTTCGCGGCCGCCCAGTGCAGCATGTTGGCGAGGTTGGTGCGGCGTGCGCCTTCGGCGAGTACCGGGTCGTCGGCGACCGTCGTCATCCGGACCCCGCCCAGCGCGGCCGCGTGCATCTCCTCGATCCACTCGTCGGGTGGGTTCAGGGCGGTCTCGGCGCCCCGCCTCAACAGCTCTCGAATCCGTTCCGACGGTCTCGGCCAGTCCGACGTACCGACTGTCATGCGCACAATTCTGCACCATGAGCCTCCGGTCGTTGTT
This sequence comes from Gordonia sp. SL306, assembly GCF_026625785.1. Classification (NCBI taxonomy): domain Bacteria; kingdom Bacillati; phylum Actinomycetota; class Actinomycetes; order Mycobacteriales; family Gordoniaceae; genus Gordonia; species Gordonia sp. SL306. The sequence continues at coordinate 2,777,497 of NZ_CP113063.1, forward strand.
GCACTTTGCCCCTGGCGTCGGGCTGTGTGGCTGCGCATGCTGGTAGGAGCACCATGACCGCGAGCGACCACAGGAGCACCGGGTGACCACTTCGACCACCACCGAGAGCATCGACGTCCTGATCGTCGGTGCCGGGATCTCGGGTATCGGCGCGGCCCGATATCTGACCACCGAGCACCCGGCGAGGTCGTTCGCGATCGTCGAGGCGCGCGCCGCAGCCGGCGGTACTTGGGACCTGTTCCGCTATCCCGGCATCCGGTCGGATTCGGATCTGCACACGTTCGGCTACGAGTTCAAGCCGTGGACGGACAAGCAGGCGATCGCCGATGCCCCACGCATCCTCGACTACCTCCACGAGACCATCGACGAGAACGGCCTCACCGAGCACATCCGGTATCAGCATCGGGTCGTGTCGGCTGCGTGGTCGTCCGACGACGCGCGATGGCTCGTCGAGATCGATCGTGGGGACACCGGTGAACGGACCAGGATCAGTGCCGGCTGGATCTTCTGCGGCTCGGGCTATTACGACTACGACGAGGGTTTCACCCCGGAATTCCAAGGGCGCGAGCGGTTTCAGGGCCAGATCGTGCACCCGCAGCACTGGCCGGAGGACCTCGACTACGCGGGCAAGCGCGTCGTGGTGATCGGCAGTGGCGCGACCGCGGTGACCTTGCTGCCGGCGATGGCCGACGAAGCCGAACACGTCACGATGTTGCAGCGGACACCGACCTACATCATCCCGCTGCCCCGTGAGGACGCCATCGCCAACGCCCTCAAGAAGGTCCTCGGCGACAAGCGCGGATACGCGCTGACCCGGCAGAAGAATGTCGCGCAGCAGCGCCTGCTCTTCGAGCTGTGTCAACGGTTCCCGTCCGTCGCACGCCGGATGATCCGCAAGATCAATGCATCCCAGCTGCCCGAGGGCTATCCGGTGGACACGCATTTCAATCCGCCGTACAACCCGTGGGACCAGCGACTGTGCGTGGTGCCGGATTCTGACCTGTTCCGCACGATCCGCAAGGGCAAGGCGTCGATCGTCACCGACCGGATCGCGACGTTCACCGAGACAGGTGTGCTGCTCGAGAGCGGTGAGGAACTCGAGGCCGACATCGTCGTCACCGCCACCGGCCTCAACATCAAGATCATCGGCGGCATCGACCTCTCCGTCGACGGCAGGCCGGTCTCGTTGCCCGACACGGTGGTCTACCGCGGCATGATGCTCTCGGGGGTCCCCAATTTCGCGCTCGCCATCGGCTATACGAACGCGTCGTGGACGCTCAAGATCGGGTTGCTGTGTGAGTACTTCTGCCAGCTCCTCACCTACCTGGACCGCCACGGATACGACAGTGTCTGGGCCGTCGCCGACCCGGCGATGCCGACCCGACCGCTCCTCGATTTCGGCGCGGGTTATGTGCAGCGCGCGCTGGCGACGCTGCCCAAACAGGGGCCGGAGGCGCCGTGGGTGATGTCGATGAGCTATTACGCCGATCGGCGGTTGCTGCGCGGCGACGTCGAGGACGAACACCTGCACTTCTCCGGTGCACATGATCGGGCGGGTAAGTCCGTCGGCGTGTGACCGGACAGCGTGTGACCGGGCAGCAACTCAGTGGCTGTGCGCCAGCACCTGGATCGCGAGGACCACGAAGCCGATCAGCACGAGCGTGACCAGTGCGGCCAGCTTCTGCCACCAGGTGATCTCGGCCTTGCGAACCGCCAGCCAGCCGATGAGGGCGAGCGTCGCGAGGTAGATGTAGGCGGCGATCAGCAGCGCGGTGTGGAGTTGCAGGACGTCGAGCCACGCGAGGGTGATCAGGATGAGCGGGAAGATCAGCGTGCCGAGAGCGCCGGTGGCGATGCCGACGATGATTCGGAGGTCGTCGCCGACGGGAAAATGCCGGTGCACCGCGAGGTAGGCGATGCCATCGGCGGCGAAACCGGCCAGGACCACCGCGACCACGCCCAGGGCGAGGATCTCGAACGCGTAGGGCGGGTCGTAGTGGTCTGATCCCCGGTACATCACGAGCACGATCGCCAATCCCGTGAAGGCTGCGTAGACGCGCTCCTTGAGGTAACTCACCGCCATGTGTGGAGGGATGTCGACGGGGTTGCCCGAGCTGATCGGATCAGGGGCACCTGGTTCGGTCATGACCATATTGTGGGCCTATTCTGGCCGCCATGAGCGTCAACCCAACAGTCCTGGTCTCATCCGCCGGCCTCGTCGGTGGCTATGCCGCAGCGCGATTCACCGGTCGCCGCGAACTCGGCGGAGTGGTACTTGCCGCTGCGGGCGCCTGGTGCACGCGGGAATGGGCGCGGCAGAGTCCGGTCGCCGCGGCGGGTCTGCTGACCGGATACCTCGGTGCATTCGGCGCTTCGCATCCGCTCGCCAAGAAGATCGGGGCCTGGCCGTCGGTGTTCGCGGTGACCGCTGCAACCGCCGCGAGCACCTATGCGGTGACCCGCAAGGGCTGAGTCGACAACCATGATCGGCCGATCCCCGCGCCTGCGTTCTGGAACAATCGTGAGTTGTGCGCACTAGTAGCGAGACCGGCCGAACCCATGTCGTGATCATCGGTGCCGGATTCGGTGGCCTGCATGCCGCTCGGCGCCTCAAGAAGGCCGATGTCCAGGTCACCGTTGTCGACCGCGGCACGAGCCATCTGTTCCAGCCGTTGCTCTACCAATGTGCGACCGGGCTGCTGTCCCAAGGTGCGATCTCGAGTCCAATCCGGCACCTGCTGCGACGTCAACGCAATGCCAAGGTCGTGCTGGGTGAGGCCAAGAACGTCGATGTGGCCGCGCGGACCGTTGCGGTCGAGCGCCCCGACGGATCGACCATGACGATCCCCTACGACCACCTCGTGGTCGCGGCCGGGATGCGTACCGCCTACCACGGGTGCGACGACTTCGCGGAGTTCGCTCCGGGCATGAAGACCCTCGACGATGCGTTGGCCATCCGCCGCAAGATCATCGGCGCATTCGAGCTGGCCGAGTCCCTCCCGGACGCGACCCAGCGGCGTCCGTGGCTCACGTTCGCGGTTGCCGGGGGCGGTCCGACCGGGGTTGAGCTCGCCGGACAGATCCGCGAACTCGCGACACTGGCGCTCGAGAACGAGTTCCGCAGTATCGATCCCGGTGAGGCGCGAGTCCTCCTGCTGCACGGCGGGGACCGGGTGTTGCCGTCGTTCAGTCCTGCCCTGTCGCGACGTGCGCAGAAGACCCTCGACGACCTCGGGGTCGAGACCCACCTCGGGGTCCATGTGACCGGTGTGACCGCCGACCAGGTGGAGACCACCACCAAGTCGGAGCCGCACGAGGTCACCCATTACGAGGCCAAGACCGCCCTGTGGACCACCGGCGTGGAAGCGGTGCCGTTTGCCCGGGCGCTCGCCCGCGCCCTCGGTGTGGAGCAGGACCGCGGCGGGCGGATTCCGGTCGAGGCGGACCTCTCGGTGCAGGGGCATCCGGAGGTGTGGGTGGTCGGCGACATGAGTTCCCGCGACGAGCTGCCCGGTGTGGCCGAGGTGGCGATGCAGGGTGGACGGCACGTCGGGGCGGTGATCGCCCATCTCGCCGGCGGCGGCACCGACCGAGCCGCATTCCGCTATCACGATCTGGGCAGTGCCGCGTACATCGCCCGTCGGCATGCGGTGGTGCAGGCCGGGAAGTTGCAGCTGTCCGGGTACCTGGGCTGGCTGGCATGGGGTGTCATCCACATCGCCTTTCTCGCCGGGATGCGTAACCGCATGGGCACCGTGATGAATTGGAGTGCGACTCTGCTGACCGACTCCCGACGGGAGCGGGCCATCACGTACGGCGATCCGGAGACAGCTCGCCAGCCGTATCGCTGAGCAGCCGTGTCCCAGATGACACCAGAGCGAGGGACGACGTCGGTGGGTTGCTCGGGGTTGCGCTGAGGTGCCATCTGGGTCAGCGGTCGCGACGGTTGAGGTCAAGTGGTTGTTCGATCGCCGTCGACACGGTGGTCGTGCGAATCCATTACCTCGCAGGTAGTGGATTTGATGACGTCCTCGTCGGAGTATTGAGGTACGGCATCGAGGAGGTCGCATGACATCGCACAGTGATCCTGTCCCGCATCTTGTCCCGGTTCCCACCGCCGCACCGACGGCGTCGAGCCCACGCTGGCTGACGGTCGTCATGCGTTGCGACCGCTGGGGCTCGTACTGGTTCGTGGCGGTGGGGTTCTTCTTCGCGCCGATTCTGCTGATCCTCGCTCCGTGGTCGTTTGCGGTCGCGATCGCGTGGACACTGATCTCGCTGTCCGGCCTGTGGCTCGGGGTTCTCGGGATCTTCATGGCGATAGGACTCGCCAAGGTGCTCCGCGCGGGGGAAGAGATTCCCGAGGAGTACTGGTGGTCGCTGTTGGGCAAGCCTCCGCCGGCGTCTCGGTAGGGACGACCGTTCATCGTGGGTAGGTGATGATCTCCTCTCCGGTGGTCGGGTTGTGCCAGGTGATGGTGCGGTCGGTGTGCATGGTGGGGAGCCATGGTCCGAGGTGTTTGCGGTGGTGGTCGGGGCGGCAGAGCGGGATGATGTTGTCGGGCAGGGTCCAGCCGCCGGCCTGTGGGTCGGCATGGTTGAACTTCACGAGATGGTCGAGCTGACAGTCGTGAGATGGCCTGGTGCAGTACGGGTATCGACATGTCAGATCCCACAACAGGATCTGACTTCGTAACCGTGGCGAGGGTGCGTAAGACAGGGCCCCGGTGGTGGATGCTGATGGCCGCCGTGCCCGGTGGGATCGACCGGTGGTGCGGGGCCGCGGTCGCCGACGACGATCAGCCCCGACGGTCGGCTGTGCGCCTCCTCGGGAACGGCGATCAGCGTGGAGCTCTCGGCGAGGGTTGCCGCCAGTGCGGGGTCGATGGCGCCGTAGCCGCGTAGTCGGGGTACGGCGATGCCGGTGGGATCGGACACGAGTGTCCAGGTGGGCGGGTTCGGCGGTGGTTCGCTGCCTGATTCGGCCTCGGGCACGTCGGCGTCCGTCGAAACACCTTCGGTGCCATACCCGCTCGGATCGACCGGATCTGGCAGGTCCGGGTCAGGTGTGGGGGTGTTCGGGCAGTCGTCGCGTCCGCACCGGCAGGTCAGGGTTTTACCGGGTACACCGGTGATCTCGGCGAAGGCCATCACTCGCTGCTGCCCGAGCCGACGCCGATCGCGGCGGCACAGGCGGGCGGCGATCAACGCGGCGATCCGCTGTGAGAGGTGCACTCCGTCCTCGGCAGGTACACACGCATCGACGTTCATGTGCCCCGACGAATCAGCCTTCACAGTCAGGTTCTGCCACGCCTCGCCAAACCCTTCACGAGCCTGGGCGGCGCCTTCGGGATCGAGGCTGATCACCGCCTCGGCCAACTGATCCCGCAACACCGTGTCCGTGGTGGGTCGCGCCCCCAACTCCAACGCCACATCCTCGAAATCCCAGGTGGGCTCGAGATCGGCGTCGGGGGTGGCGGTGTCGGGCGTATCCGAGTGGTCGGCCGGCGACTCGGGTACCGGGTCGATGACCACTCCCTCCGGTGCGGCCTGAACCGCATACACCATCCTCGACATGCGGTGAGTGCTGAAGTCGCCGGCCAGATAGGCAATCCGGATCTTGGGTAGCCGTTGCAGGGCGTCGCCGAGGTTGAACCAGGTGCCGGCTTTGGTTCGGGAGAATCCCAGCTGCAGGGAGATCTCGCCGACGGCGGCTTTGTCGGCGGCGCCCCGCACCGTCATCTGTTGTGTGGTGCTCAACGACACCAACATGTCGTCATACACCGATTGGCCGAGCCGAAAGGCGCTCAGTAGTGCGCGGGCTTCGTGTTGGCGGCTCGCACGCAGATGTTCGCGTGCGGCAGCGCCGACGGCGGTCGAGGATGCCGACGCGATCGCCGCATCGGCGGCATCGGGATCAGTGCACGAGAACACGACAGCGGGGCCTTCGCAGATCGAAACCGACAGGACACCAACAACATCTGCCCGTCATAGGAAACGACAACCCGCATCACCATCAACTGACAACAGCGTATCCGGACCCACCGACAAGATCGGCTGGCAAGTGTTGGTGGAGGCTTGGTTTCGATACGCACGCTCGTTCCTCGCGGGCTACTCAACCAGCGGGATGAGGCGGGCACGGGCGTTCCTGGCGACCTACTCAACGCGCCGGAGGGGGCGCGACACTCAGGTCGTCAGCAACCGCCACAAACCGATGAGGCCGACCACGACGATCACCGCGCGCAATGCGGCCGGCGACAGTCGCCGCCCGTAACGCGCGCCGAGGACGCCACCGAACAGTGATCCGATCGCGATCAACCCGGCGACCGCCCAGTCGATCCGATCGAAGGCCACCAGTGTGTAGGTGACCGCGGCCACCACGTTGACCACCAGCGAGAGAAGGTTTTTCGCGGCGTTCATCCGCTGCAGGTCGTCGGGGACGATCACGCCGAGTGCACCCATCAGCAGGATGCCCTGGGCGGCAGTGAAGTACCCGCCGTAGACGCCGACCGCGAACGTGGCGGTCACCATCACAGCGATCCGGGGTCCGGTGAGGGTCACGGTGGGGTGATCCGGGCCGACGGAACGATGTCCGACCCATTTCTGGATTCGTGGTTGCGCGACCACCAGGAAGAGCGCGGCGACCAACAGCACCGGCACGATCGCCTCGAAGACCGTCTCGGGCAGATGCAGCAGGAGCCAGCAACCGAGAATGGCCCCGAAGAACGACGCGGGCATCTGCCAGCGGAGCTGCGGCCATTGGCCCGACAACTCGCGTCGATACCCCCAGGTGCCCGAGACCCCGCCGGCGACCAGACCGATCGCGTTGGACATCGTCGCACTCACCGGTGGCACCCCGAACGCGACCAGCGTGGGGAAGGTGATGAGGGTGCCACTGCCGACCACGGCATTGATGGCTCCCGCCCCGACGCCGGCCACGAGCACGGCGAGCAGTTCCCAGGTCGTCACCCAGACGAGAGTGCCCTGCCGGCGATGTCCCGATGTCGCCGGGGTGGCGCCGCGCGACACTAGACTCGACCCATGAGCACAACCGAGGAGGTCGTCGAAACGATCCTGCGTACCTACGACACCATCACCGTCGTCGGTGCCAGCGCCAATCCGTCGAAGGCCGCGAACGAGGTTCCCGCGTACATGGCGGAGCACGGGTGGCGGATCATCCCGGTGAATCCGTATGCCGACGAGATCGTCGGCCAGAAGGTCTACCGCACCCTGGCCGACGTCCCCGAGCAGGTCGGCCTGGTCGACGTGTTCCGTCCCTCCGAGGACGCCGCCGAGGTTGCGCGGCAGGCGGTCGAGGCGGGCGCCACCGCGCTCTGGCTGCAGCTGGGCATCGAATCGGAGGAGGCTCGTGCGATCGCCGAGGATGCCGGGCTGCTCTACGTCGAGGACCGCTGCCTGATCATCGAGCAACGACGCACCGGCCTCGTCGCGCCGAAGTCCTGACCGACGCGCGCCCCGCATCGCGATGCATTTCGACATGGCAGACATCACCGGGGCGCGGCTGCCGCTGTTCCTGCTCTTCCTGTCGTTCGTGGTCACGTTCCTCGTCACGCGTCTCATCACCCGGCTCATCCGGGCCGGTCGAGGTCCGTTCAAGAACAATGTGCGCGGCGGAGTCCACATCCATCACGCGGTGCCCGGCATCATCCTGACCGTGGGCGGCGCGTTCGTCTCGGTGGCGGTCGACGGGTCCTCGCCGGGTGCCGAGATCAGTGCGGTACTGATCGGCATCGGGACGTCGCTGGTGCTCGACGAGTTCGCGCTCATCCTGCACATGCAGGACGTCTACTGGGCGCGCGAGGGACAGCTCTCGGTCCAGGTCGTGTGTCTCACCATCGCGGCACTGGGTTTGTCGGTACTCGGGGTGAACCCGCTGCAGTCCGACGACGACGACAAGGTCTCCGTCGGCCCCTTGGTGCTGTCGGTGAACCTGCCGATCGCCATCGCCTGTCTGCTGATCTGCGTCGCGAAGGGCAAGTACTCGACGGCGGCCATCGGGGCGTTCATCGCGCCGGTGGCGTGGATCGGTGCGATTCGCCTGGCGCGGCCGCGGTCGCGATGGGCGCGCAAACGCTACTCACCGGAGAAGCTGGCCAAGGCGACCGCTCGGGCGACGACGTTCGATTCCCGGTACGGGTCATGGGGACTCGACGTCGAGGACCTCGTCGCAGGTCGACCGACCGGCCAGGATTCGGGTCCTGCCGGCCGAGATCAGCGCACCCCGGGCGAGGTTCAGGACACGGCCTGATCGATGTCGAACCCGAACTCCCGGCGGGCGAGTGCGAGAAAAGCGTGCACCGCGGGCCCGGCGGGCGTGCGCCACACGAAGCCCAGCGAGGCCTGGTCATTCACCCCGCGGATCGGGCGCCCGGTCACGGCGTCGGCGCGCTCGGCGACGATGGACTCGCTCAGCACCCCGATGCCCAACCCGCTCGCGACGAGTTCGACGACGGCATCGGGCGACGACGCCTCCAGGGAGATCCGGATGTCGCCGGCGCCCCGGTCGAACGCGGTCCGGATGCCAGCGCCGCGCGGTAGGCCCACTAACGGTTGGCCGCGTAGATCGCGAAGGGACAGAATATTTTTCGAGCAGAGCGGATGGTCGCGGGGGAGCGCGGCGACCACACGTTCGCGCACCACGGACAGTTCGTCGACACCGTCGGGGAGGTCGCAGGCATAGCCGGCCAGCGCGACGTCGAGTTCGCCGCGCAGCACCCGCGCGACCAGTCCGTCCGAGGCGTCCTCGGTGAGCGACAGTCCCACTCCCGGGTGGCGATCGCGGAAGAGTCCGAGTGTGGTGAACAGTGGTCGGACCGTGCACCCGTCGACCATCCCGACCGACAGGTGGCCGCGCACCACCTGGTTCACCTCGGCCACCGCCTGTCGCACCGACTCGGCTGCGGTCAGTGCGTCACGTGCGGCAGGCAGTGCGGCACGGCCGGCGTCGGTGAGTGTCACCCGACGTCCCGACCGATCGAACAACTCGGCGCCGAGTTCACGTTCGAGCCCGCGGATCTGGGCGCTGATGTTCGGCTGGGTGGTGCGCACCCGCGCCGCCGCGGTGGTGAAACCCGACTCGGCGGCGACCGCGACGAAGTACTCGAGCTGACGGAGTTCCATAATTTGAAATGATAGTCCCGATATCAACAATCAGTTGGACTTCTTAGGTGGGCAGCGCGATGGTGGAGTGACACGAAACGACATCCAGGAGGAGTCACATGTCCGATCGACGCACCACCGAGAGGGCCACCACCCCCGAGGACATCACTCGGTTGTTCGTCGAGTTCTCGAACGCCGGTGAGGCGGACGCCGTCGCATCGCTCTACCACCCGGATGCCGTGATGGCCTACCCGCCGGGCGAGGTGACGCGTGGTCGCGCGGCAATCCGGGAGCTGTGGGCCTCGGTGCTGGCCCACAACCCGACGTTCGTCCCCGAAGCGCCCCTGCCGACGCTGTATTTCGGCGACGACCTGGCGTTGACGTCGACACCTCCCCGCGATGGTGCGGGTGCGCGCGCACAGGTCGTCGCACGGCAGGACGACGGCTCGTGGGTGCGGATCATCGACCAGCCGGAGTTCCAGACACCGACCAGCTGACGCGACGCCGCGAACTGATCGTGCACGACCGAATTGCTCTAGACTCGGGTGAGCACGTGCAGTCGAGAGGTGAGGCGAATGGGCGACAGAGCGACGGTCGACGAGAATCCGCTACTCCTCGAACGTCAGGTCTGCTTTGCCCTCGCCGTCGCCAACCGATCGGTCCTCAAGATCTACCGCCGACTGCTCGAACCGCTCGGCCTCACCCACCCGCAGTACCTCGTGATGCTGGCGCTCTGGGAGACGTCGCCACGGGCGGTCAAGGACATCGGACATGTGCTGCAACTGGATTCGGCGACGTTGTCGCCCTTGCTGAAGCGGCTCGAAGCGTCCGGGCTGGTGATCCGACAGCGCCGCGACGACGACGAGCGCAACGTCGACGTCGCGCTGACCGACACCGGCCGTGACCTGCGCACCAAGGCGCTCGACATCCCGCAGGCCGTGGTCTCGGCACTCGGGTCGGACATGTCCGACCTCGAACAACTACATGCGGTCCTGACCCGGGTGAACGCCGCAGCTCTGCGCGCCGAGTCGGACGGGTGACGAATCGAGGTCGCCAGATGGTCGTCGAGACAGGTCACGCGGTGGGCCCGGCGGTGTTAGCGTCGAACCAGTTGTCGTCGATCGCCGCGAGGAGGCGAATCATGAGCAACTCTCGATGCCGTGTCATGTTGATCACCCTCGGCGTTCTGCTCGCGACAGTGCTCGCAGCGGGCTCCGTGGCCAACGCCCAGATCGATGTCAAACGCGGTCAGACCGGACAGGTGCTGTTGGCCAAACAAGCCGACTGTCGCGTCTCACCGAACGGGCTCACCGCGCGCGACACGTCGTTCACCGTCCTGTCGCCCGATCGGAGCCCAGGTGCCAACATCCGCACCCGGCCGATTCGCCTGATCAACGGACGGGCGGTGCCGATGGCGGGCGTCACCTGGTCGGGCTGGCAGAAACTCCTGCCGAGCAAGCCGGTGCAGTTCCGGGGAGCGAGCGTGTGGACCGGTGACCGGCGCGCGCGCGTGGAAATCGCCCACGTCGTCGAATTCTGGGGACTGCGAGGCGGATTCCTCGGTGCGAAGCTGGCCATCCAGAACCGCTACCTGACCACCAGCAGCAGTTTGCCGGACTTCGGATCGCTCGGTCCGTGGCTGCCGGTCCAGCGGTACTGCCAGGTGCCGCGCCGCTGACGTCGTCCGAGTGCCGGCGGCTAAGGTCGACACATGGCTGAGCCGACGATCGCAGAGACGAGGTGAGCGGCGTGATTGCGATCCTGGTCATCGTGATCACCGTCGTGGTGGCATTGTTCATCCTGGGCGGCGCAGCGTGGTTCGCCTGGGATTCGGACAAACGGGTCAAGAAGTTCGCTCGCTCCACAGATCTGATCCCGGGCAAGCCCGGTCGTGCACCCGTCGAATGGACGTCGGCGACCTCCAAGGAAGCACTGTTGCATCAGCGCGTGCGGTATGCGATCGCCGATGTGCACGCCAATCCGGCGATACCGCATGATGAGGACCTCGTCGCGGCCCGAGATCGCCTCGACGACGCCGTGTTCGACCTCGACGACAAGCTGATCGCCACCGCGGAGGTCGCCGATCAGGAGGACAGGTCGGCCCGCCTGGAGGCCGCCGAATCGGCCATCCTGGTACTCGAAGAACTCCCTCGGAAGCTGTGGGAGGCGCCGAAGGAGACTCAGCTCGCCGACCTCGAGAAGGTGACGTCGGCACTCGTCGGCGCATGACGGCGCAGGGTGATGCGGGCGATCCCGACCACGAGCCGTCTGCCCACGCCGGAGTCACCGAGGACATCCTCACCGGCCGCACGCTCTGGGTCATCCTCGTCCTCGCCGCCATCGCCGGCGCGCTCGCCGGATTCGTGGGCGGTGCCTTCCGGTGGCTCCTCGAACACACCGATCGATGGCGTGGCGACGTGGTCGATTGGGCGCACGGGCATTCGGCGTGGGGGTGGCTGATCCCGATCGCGGTGTCGGCCGTCGCCGCGGCCGGGGCGGCGGCGATCGCCCGATGGCAACCACTCTCCGCGGGGAGCGGCATCCAGCATGTGGAGGCCGTCGACCGCGGGGAATCCGATCCGCCGCCGCTGTCGGTGGTGCCTGCCCGGTTCGTCGGTGGGCTGCTCTCGGTCGGCGTGGCGGGCATGGTCCTCGGCCGTGAAGGCCCCACGGTGCACATGGCGGCCGCGATCGGTGCCGCCGCAGGGCGGCTCGCACACCGTGCGCAGGACGAGATCCGGCTGCTGCAGACGGTGTTGTCGGGGACCGGACTCGCGGTCGCCTTCAATGCGCCGATCAGCGCGGTGTTCTTCATCTTCGAGGAGGTCACCAAGACCTTCCGGTTGCGTGAGGCGATCGTGACGATGGTCGCGGTCGCCATCGGTGTCGGCGCCAGTCGGCTGGTCCTCGGGAACGAGCCGGACTTCACCCACGTCGGATCGGTTGCGACACCGTCATTGACCACGCTGCCGATCTTTGCCGTCTTCGGCCTCGTGGTGGGTCTGCTCGGCGTGGTCTACAACAAGCTGATCCTGGTGTGCCTCGACGGCTTCGACAGGGTCCGGCGTGTACCCGCGATCGTCAAGGCCGGACTCATCGGGGCAGCCGTCGGTGCGCTGCTCTTTGCCGAGCCGGTGGGTGGTGGGTGGCGGCGACGGGCTCGCCGATCTCATCCTGGCGGGACAGCGTTTCGCGCTACCCGTCGTCATCCTCTACGTCGCGGTGCGCTTCATCGCGGGCCCGGTGTCGTACGCGGCAGGCACCCCCGGCGGCATCTTCGCGCCGATTCTGGCGCTCGGCGCACTGCTGGGGCTCATCGCCGGTCGCGTCACCGAGGTGGTGGTGCCGGGACTGCACACGGACCTGACCATAGCGTTCGCGCTGGTCGGCATGTCGACGCTGTTCGCCTCCATCGTGCGGGCGCCGTTCACCGGACTGGTGCTCGTCATCGAGATGACCGCGGTCACCACCGTCACGATCCCGATGCTGATGTCGGGGGCGATGGCTGTGGTGGTCGCCTCGTTGCTGCGCTCACAGCCCATCTACGACGCCCTGCGGGTGCGGATGTTGCGGAAACAGGCTGTGCCAGATCACCCGCCGTCGACGGCCTGATCGGTGATCCGGCCACGGGCTCAGTCCTCGTCGGCGAGGTCGATGAGCTTGCGGACCGTCTTGAGGTTGCGGCCCGTGCCCTGCACTCCCAGGCCTCTGGCGATCACGGGCGCGGTCAGCTTCGAGCCGCCTGCGCCCCCGTCGAATCTGATGTGGAGGTCGTCGCCGATGACAGTGAACTGGTCGTCGCCGAAGGGGCGCTTCTCGAACTCGGCGATCTTCGCGGCGTCAGGTGTACCGGTGAGGCAATACACGTACGAGTACTTCGGGTCGATGACAGCGAAGGGATGGTCCGCCAGGGCGGCGGCGAGGTCGTCGCGGGACCGGCTGATCACCTCCCGCGTATAGCCGAAGCGTTCGGTGATCGCCGCCTCCAGGGCCCGGTCGAATTCGTCGACAGCACCGGGCGGATCACAGAGCAGGTTGCCCGACGCGATGTAGGTGGAGATCTTGGTGGCGCCGAGTTCGGTTGCCATTGCCCGTAGGTCGGCCATCGGGAGTTTCGCGCCGCCCACATTGATCGCACGGATCAGTACCACTCGTCGCGGCATGGTTCTCCTCGGTGGGTGGGCTCGGTCAGATGATGACCGGCCGCGGCGGCGGATCCGGTTGCGGGGGTCCTGGATTCGGCCCCGGTCCGGGCTGTGGTCCCGGTCCCGGTCCCGGTCCCGGTCCTGGTCCCGGCTCGGGTTCGGGACCAGGCTGGGGGATCGGCTCGGGTTCCGGTACCGGGATCGGCGGCTCCGGGGGTGGTTCGGGGATCGGCTCGGGCGCCGGAACCGGTTCCGGTGGCGGCGGCGGAGGTGGGACAGGTTGACCCATGATCACACTCCTCACTGAGTGGCAACTGTTGCCGACGTTACGCCGCCGATCCGACAGCGGCATCGGCATGATTCGTCGACGATCACCGCGAGCTGTCACCGGACCTTCGCCAGATCGGTCCGGATGAGCATGACGTTGTAGTCGTCCCAGCGGGACGCGACGAAATAGAGAGACCGGCCGGTGGACCGTGGATGGATGAAGGGTGCGTAGAGCCCGTGGGCCTGCGCGGCAGGCACGATCACCTTCTCGCCACTCCACGGCCCGACCGGCGTCGGGGAGGTGCGGAGCACGATGTTCCCGGCGCGCTCGGAGAGCATGACGAACCGCTTGAGGTACCCGTTGTAGATGACCGACATCTCGCTCATCGGCTGACGGACGATCGGCACTGCATCGATCGGGCGGGGGGACCACGCCCCGCCGCCCCGGTAGTACTCGTAGCGGTTGAGGTTCAGGATGTCGGCCGGACGGAACCGGGAGACGAAAGCCGCGCCGAGCCGCCCGCTGGGTGTGCCGTACTGGTAGACGTAGCCGCCGGAGCGAAGGAACGCGCCCATCTGGAAACGTCCGTGTCCCTGGGCGAGTTGAGTGATGCCCGGCACGGTCAGTTCGAGGTTGGCCCGGACGGTGTTGTTGTCGGTGGCCCAGGTCTGCCCGTTGTCGCCGGAGATCGCGATCGCCGAGTAATTGGTCACCCACCGGCCGGGGCCGGTCCACTGATGGATCGACATGTAACTCATGAACTGGACGCCGTTGATCGAGATACCGCCGGTCGGGATCTTGCCGACCTCGGTGTTGCGGACCGCGATCGCGTTGAGCATGGGTTGCGCGAAGGTCGGATGCGCAGGCGTCACCGACGCTCCCGACCGGACGGCCCCCGGGATGGCGTTCGGGAATGTGATGCCTTTGTCGAGGTTCGAGTTGCCGTTGCTGCGCAGCATCGTGTTGTGCCGCCACACCATTTGCCCCGCGCATCTGCCCCAGGTGTCGCCGAATGCCATCAGAACCTGCCCGGACCCGTTGTCCCACGGCACGCCGACGTCGGTCGAGGTGATGGAGAACCGCTGGTCGGTGCGGTTGGGGCTGCGCGGTCCGGTCACCCACTGGATCGCCGTGCTCGCCCCGCGGAGCTTGACGAGAGGTCCCTGCGGCTTCTTGCCGCCCGCCCGGTAACTGCCGAAGTCCATGCTGCCGAGGCCGATCTGACTCGACCCGGCGCTCCCGGTGCTGCCGACGTCGCCGCCGTGGAATCCGACGGCGCTACACACCGAGGCATGGGCGGGCGCGGACACCGACACGGCACCGGTGAGCGCCACTGCCGTGATCGTCGTCCCGGTGATGAGCATCCGCCAACCGGACATCGGTACCCCCTGGGGGCTTGTGACAAGTGTCGCCAGTGTTGCAGAAGTCGTCCTTCCTCCACAGGTTGTGAGCCGAACCGAGATTGAGGCGTTACCCGGCCACCGCTCCGGTCGCACCCCAGGACGTGTGTCGGGGGCTCACCTGATCGCTGGTCACAGCGGTGGCGGCCCGACGTATCGCGCACGTGGCCGGATGATCTTGCGGGACCGGGCCTGTTCGGCGATGTTGGCGCACCACCCGACGACGCGGCTCGCCGCGAAGGTGGGGGTGAACATGGACCGCGGCACCCCGCAGGCGTCCATCACCACACCCGCGTAGAACTCGACATTGGCATATCGCGGCTGATCCGGATGGGCCTCGCGCAGCACCTCGACCACCTCGCGTTCCACGTCGACGGCCTGCTCGGCGGTCGGACCGCCGAGTTCGACGGCGATGGACCGCAGCAGTTCCGACCGCGGATCGACGGTCCGGTAGACGGCGTGACCGAAACCCATGATCCGGCGGTGCGCGGATACCTGCTCGCGAGCCCACGCGGCCGCATCACCGTGGCGGGCGATCTCGTCGAGGGCGTCGAGTGCGCGGTCGGGCGCGCCCCCGTGCAGCGGTCCCGAGAAGGCGCCGAGCGCGCCGCAGACCGCTGCATAGACGTCTGCGCCGGTCGACGCGATCACCCGGGCGGTGAACGTGGAGGCGTTGAAACCGTGGTCGACGGTCGCGATCAGGTACTGCTCGATCGCGCGGGAATGGACGGGTTCGGGCCGACGCCCGGTGACCTGATAGAGCCAGTTCGCGGCCACGGAGAGGTCCGGATCGGGAGCGATCGGCTCCTCGCCGATGCGGATTCGGTGCAACGCGGCCAGGATCGTCGGGGTCAGGGCGGCCACCCGCATCGCATCCTGCCGGACCGACTCCGGGTCGCTCTCCCACAGTGGGGCGGCGTGCGCGGCGGGTCCGGCGGCCGACAGCACGGTGCGCAGGCCGGCAAGCGTGTCACGCTCGTCGCCGAGCAGGGCGACGGTGCGGAGCAGGCCGGCGAGTTCGTCGGGCAGCGCGCCCAGCGGCGCAGTCGCAGAACGGAACCGGGACAATTCGGCGCGCGTGGGCAGAGTGCCGTGTACGAACAGGTACCAGACCTCTTCGAAGGTCCGCGTCCGCGCGAGGTCGATCGCCGAGTGTTCGCGATAGTGGTAGAAACCCTCGTTCCCGCGCACGTCGCCGATCTCGGTGTCGGCGACGACGACATTCGCGAGCCCCTCCGGTGCGATCAACTGGTCCATCACGACACCACCTCTCCTGCGTGGCAATCCCGTTCGGTGTGCCATTCGCTCACGATGCGTGATGTTGATCGGTGCGGTCAATGTTGATTTGATCAATATATGGCACGGACGCACACGCGACGATTCCCGAAGCCGATCCACCATGACGGCCGCGACTACCTGACCACCGAGCAGGTGGCGCGGCTCCTCGGTGTCAAGGTGGCCACCGTTTATGCGTACGTGAGTCGAGGGCGGATGACGAGTGTCCGCATCGACGGCGTCGACGGGAGTGTGTTCGCGGTGGAGGAGGTCGAGGGCGTCGTCGAGGGCCGGCCCCGGCGTGCGCCCGCGGGGGTCGTCGAGCGGATTCGGACCCGGCTGACCCTCCTGCAGGACGACCGGCTCTTCTATCGGGGACACGACGTCGTCGACCTGGCCGATCGCGGCTTCGAAGAGGTGGCGAACCTGTTGTGGGACAACGAGGGCGCGTGGCCCTCGGCCGGTGCAGACGCCACGACGACGGCCGTGATCCGAACTGCCGGCGGACCGCGGGCCAGGGGACTCGACCTGATCCGGCTGACGGTCGACGTGCTCGGCGCGCGTGATCCCCACCGGCACCGGCGCGATCCGGCAACGGTCGCCGGCACGGCGGCCAGGGTCATCGGTGCGTGCGTGGACGTCCTGGGTGACGGGACCGGGCACCCGGGATCGATCGCCGAGCGCCTGTGGCCATGCCTCACCGACGACCCGTCGTCGCCGCAGAAGACCGCACAGCTCGACGTCGCTCTCGTACTGCTCGCCGATCACGACATGTCGGCGGGCACCGTGGCGGCGCGGGTGGCGGCGAGCGCGCGCGGCAGCATCTACGCGGTGCTGGGCGCGGGACTCGGCGCGTTCGACGGACCGGTCCACGGCGGTGCGACGACCCTGGCCCACCGTTTTCTCGCGGCCGCGCTCGACGACCCGGCCGGAGCCGTGGCCGAGCACCTCTACCTGGGCAACGACATACCGGGCACCGGCCATGTGGTGTACCGGCATCGGGACCCGAGGGCGGAGCTCCTGATGGACCTGCTGGCGCACTCGGACGGCGGTGACCCGCGGGTGGTGCCTGCCGTGGAGGCGATCCGCGGTCAGCTGCCCGAATCGGCATTCCCCAACTCGGATCTGGCGCTCGCCGCCCTCGCGCTCCGATACCGGATGCGGCCGGACGCCGCGGAGACGATCTTCGCGCTCGCCCGGATGGCCGGCTGGACCGCCCATGCCCTCGAGGAGTACGACGAGCGCCGCCTGCGGTTCCGGCCGGAGGGCGTCTACTCCGGGGTACGGCCTGCCGCGAGGTGATGTTGCACGGCCGGCATCGAGTCGCTCAGGCCGACGGTGCCGCCACCGCGAAGGTCCGCTGGAACGGCAGGACCGTCCCCCAGGCCTTCGCCGGGTAGGCCGCCCGCAGCCGATCCTTGAGTTCGGCGACGAAGACCTCCCGGGAGTCGTCGTCGAGGGCCTTGAGGAACGGTCGCGCGGCCGTCGCGGAGATCCAGTCGTACACCGGGTCGTCGCCGTGCAGCACATGCAGGTAGGTCGTTGACCAGGCATTGGTCGAGTAGCCGCGTTCGGTGAAAAAGGCCAGGTATTCGAGCGGACCGAAGCGCGGAACCCGCCGGACGCCGGATAGCTGCTCGGCGAATCGCGGATCGTCGGCGAGCTCGAGGAGCGACCGGTAGGTGGGGGCCTCGCCGTTGTCGGGAACCTGCAGAGCGAAGACGCCGCCGTCGGTGAGATGTCCCAGCAGGCGCTCGATGACGTCGAACTGGTCGGGCACCCACTGGAACATCGCGTTGGAGACGATCAGGTCGACGGGTTGGTTCGGCGCCCACTCGGACGCCTCCGCGATGTCGTAATTGGCCAGCGCGTCCGTGTTCTCGCGGATGGCCTTGTCGATCATCTCGGCCGACGAATCGATGCCGAGGACCTGCGCCTCGGGCCAGAGCGCGCGCAGGTGGCGGGTGAGATGACCTGGACCGCAACCGAGATCGACGATCGTCGACGGTGCCGTCGGGATCTGCGCGATGAGGTCGAGGTATGGGCGCGCACGGTCGTCGGCGAATTGCAGGTAGCGGTCCGGATCCCAGGTCTGCATGACCCCAGGGTAGTGCGCGCGGGCCGCGACGAGCAGGGTCGAAGGATGACAAATGCGGTCGGCACGACCGCGGAACGGGGTGCAGTACCCTTCGTTGGGTGACAGACGCCGTGTTCGACGACCCGCAGATCGTGACCCCGAGCGACACCGTGACGCCCGGCTCGACCGACGTCGTGGAGATATCCTCCGACGGCGCGTGCCTGGGCAATCCGGGTCCGGGCGGCTGGGGCGCGGTGCTGCGATACCGGCAGCACGAGAAGCGGATCTCCGGCTCGGATCCGGACACCACGAACAACAAGATGGAGCTCACCGGTGCCATCGAGGCACTGGCCGCGCTCACCAAACCGTCGACCGTGATCCTCTACACGGACTCGAGTTATGTCCGCAACGGCATCACCAAATGGGTCGCGGGGTGGCAGCGGAACGGCTGGAAGACCTCCGACAAGAAGCCGGTCAAGAACGCCGACCTGTGGCGGCGCCTGATCGACGAGGAGAAGCGGCACCAGGTCACCTGGAAATGGGTGAAGGGTCACGCAGGCGACCATTACAACGAGATCGCCGACGAACTCGCGACCACGGCTGCCCGGCAGATCGCCGAGGGCCTGCGATGAGTGAGCCGTTGCCGGTCGCCGTCGAACCCACGCCCGATAAGCACCTGGTGGCGGCGGTCGAGGGCGCCGGTGGGCGGGTGGTCGGGATCGACGAGGCTCGCGTGCTCGTGTGGATCGGCACCGGCGCGGAGTTCCCGGACCTGCCCGACCACGTCGAATGGGTGGCCCTGAAGACCGCGGGCATCGAGGAGTTCGTCTCCGCCGGGGTCATCGACAACCGCCGGGTCTGGACCAACGCGTCGGGTTTCTACGCCGAGAACGTCGCAGAGCACGCCCTGACCCTGTTGCTGGCAGGCCTGCGGCAGGTCAACACCGCAGTGCTCAGGCACTGGGACAAAGAGCCGATCGACACCGCGGTCCGCTCGCTGCACGGTTCGACGGTCGCCATCATCGGTGCAGGCGGGATCGCCGCGTCGCTGATCCCGCGCCTGTCCGCGTGCGGTGCCGACGTGATCGCGGTGAACCGGTCCGGCCGACCGGTCGACGGTGCGGCCCTGACGTTGCCGGCCGACCGCACCGGCGAGGTGTGGGGGCAGACCGACCACGTGGTGCTCGCGGCACCGGCGACGGCCGAGACGCGTCACCTCATCAACGCGGACTCGCTGGCCGCGCTCCCCTCCCACGCCTGGGTCGTGAACGTCGCGCGGGGACCGCTGGTCGATCAGGCCGCGCTGGTGGCCGCGCTGCGTGAGGGGCGGATCGGCGGGGCTGCGCTCGACGTCACCGCCCCTGAGCCGCCCGCCGCCGACGACCCGCTCTGGTCACTGCCGAATGTCATCATCACGCCGCACGTCGCGAACCCGTCGTCGGGACTCACCCGCACGATGGCGCCGTGGCTGGCCGAGAACATCCGGCGATTCCTGGCCGGCGAGGAGCTCCTGGCGGTCGTCACGCCGGGCAGCGACTACTGACCGCGAGCCCGTCGACGGCTCGCCCTTGCGTTGGAGTGCGCTCGAAGGCCTAGCGTCGTCTCCATGAGTACAGATCACCTGATGGAGAAGGCGCTCGCGGCGCTGGGTGAACAGGACGGACCGCTGTCCGTCGAGGTCATCCATCAACTGGTGGAGGCCGACGAGATCGACGGCGTCCTCACGATCGCGGAGGCCGCGGACCTGCTCGGCGTCTCCGCGCACACCCTCCGCTACTACGAACGCATCGGCCTCGTGGACGTGCCGCGTGACGGCGTCGGCAACCGGACCTACGACGCCGCGGCAGTCCGGCGCCTCGTGTTTCTCACGCGGATGAGGTTGTCGGGCATGGCCATCCGCGACCTGCAGCACTATGTGGAACTCGTCGACCGCGGTGACGACACGGTCGACGAGCGACTGGAGATGTTGCTCGAGCACCGTGACACGGTGCGCCGTCAGATCGCGGAGCTGACATTGTCGCTCGCCGCAACCGAATACAAGATCGCCACCTACGGAGGGAAGACACAGCCATGAGCCCCGCATCAAACAACCCCGCATCAAACAACCCCGCAGCGAACAACACCGCTTCGACCAACACCGGGATCGCCCGACGACGCATCGGCGACCTGGACGTCTCGGCCATCGGGTTGGGTTGTATGGGAATGAGTTTCGCCTACGGCGAGGTCGATGAGACCGAAGCGCTCGCGACCCTCGATCACGCGATCGACACCGGGGTGAACTTCCTCGACACCGCCGACATGTACGGCCGTGGCGGAGCCAACGAGAAGCTCCTGTCGCGGGTGCTGGCGGAACGTCGCGACGAGGTGGTCCTCGCCACCAAGTTCGGCATCATCACCGATCCGGAGACCGGCTATCCGACCGGTGAGGTGAACGGCTCTCGCGAGTACGTGCGGGCGGCCGTGGATGCGTCGCTGCGCCGTCTCGGCACCGACGTCATCGACCTCTACTACCTGCACCGGGTGGATTCCTCGCGCCCGATCGAGGAGACGGTGGAGGCGATGTCGGAACTGGTGGCGTCGGGCAAGGTGCGTGCGCTCGGACTGTCCGAGGCGAACGCCGAGACGCTGCGTCGTGCTGCCGCGGTCCATCCGATCGCGGCGTTGCAGTCGGAGTGGTCGGTGTTCAGTCGTGACATCGAGGACCTGGACGTGCCCGCCGCCCGCGAGATCGGTGCCGCGATCGTGCCGTACAGTCCGCTGGGCCGGGGCATGCTCACCGGAACGGCGCCGACAGAGCTGTCGGACAACGACTTCCGCCAGACTCTGCCTCGGTGGCAGGGTGACAACCTGACCGAGAACCTCTCGCTCGTCGACGAGGTCCGCGCGGTGGCCCGCGAGGTCGGGGCAACGGCGGGTCAGGTGGCGCTGGCGTGGTTGCTGGCACAGGGCGACGACGTCGTCCCGATCCCCGGCACCAAGCGTCGCCGGTATCTCGACGAGAACGTCGGCGCGGTCGAACTGTCGTTGTCGGTGGATCAGCTCGATCGGCTGGCGGCGCTGCGTCCGGCGGGGGAGCGGTATCCGGATATGGAGTGGGTGTCGGGACGGTCGGGATAGGCGGATCTTCTAGAACGTGTTCCAGTTTTGCGGGATCGGTGGCATCCTCGGGTGGTGATTCTCGACAGATTCCGTATCGATGACAAAGTGGCCGTGGTGACCGGCGCCGGACGTGGCCTCGGTGCCGCCATCGCGGTGGCGTTCGCCGAGGCGGGCGCCGACCTGGTGATCTCCGCCCGCAACGAAGGCGAACTCGACAAGGTCGCCGCGCGTATCCGCGAGGTCGGCCGACGGGCGAAGGTGGTGGCCGCCGACCTCAGCGACCTCGACGCCGCGGCCGGGCTGGCGCAGGCCGCCGTCGACGAGTTCGGCAGGCTCGACATCGTCGTCAACAACGTGGGCGGGGCGCTGCCGAGGCCGCTGATGGACACCAAGCCCAAGCATCTCTCGCAGGCGTTCGACTTCAACGTCTCCAATGCGCACGCGCTGGTGGTCGCGGCGGTGCCGCATCTGCTCGCCAACGCCGACGGCGGGTCGGTCATCAACATCACGTCGATGGTCGGTCGGTCGCCCGGGCGGGCGTATGCCGCGTACGGCACGGCGAAGGGCGCTCTCGCTCAGTACACCCGGCTGGCCGCGATGGACCTCAACCCGAGGATTCGCGTGAACGGCATCGCTCCCGGCGCGATCCTGACGTCGGCGCTCGACATCGTCGCCGATGACGAGAAGATGCGGTCGGAGATCGAGGCGGCCACCCCGTTGCAGCGGCTCGGTGATCCCGAGGACGTCGCGGCCGCGGCGCTCTACCTCGCCTCGCCAGCGGGTTCGTATGTCACGGGCAAGATCCTCGAGGTCGACGGCGGCATCGTCACGCCCAATCTCGATCTGCCGATCCCGGATCTGTAGGTAGCGGGGGCGGCGGTATCGGGTCTCGGGGGGTCTCGATACGCCACTCACTACGTTCGCGGCTACTCGACCGGCGGGTGGGCCGCGGCTACTCGACCGGCGGTGCTGGGGCGCGCGATCAGTCCTTCGGCGGAGGGGCTCAAGGCCGTTCGTTACGTGATGCCTTCTCGACGATGGTCGCGATGCGTTTGCTCTTGGTCGCCTGTTGTTTGGCGAAGGCGATCTGGCTCAACCCGAACTTGCGGGCGCTGGGCGGGAAGGCGTCCCAGTTCGCCCGGGCCTGCGGGACGGCGTCGAGCGCGGCCGCGAGTTCGGGGGACTCGACGAGTGCCTCGGCGTCGTCGAGCAGGGTCCACAGGCCGCGCGCCTTCGCGTCGTCGATCACCGACTGGCCTGCGGGCTGCATCCGGTCCTGGGATATCAGGTCCGTGACCCGTGCCTTGTTCGACGCCGCCCAGGCGCTGTTGCGTCCGCGGCGCGTGAACCACATGCCTCGCCGTGCGTCGTCGATGGTGCGGGTGTGGCCATCAACCCAACCCCAGCAGAGCGCCTCGCGGACCACCTCGTCGTAGTCGAGGGGCTGGTTTCCGGACTCCTTGCGCCAGAACACAAACCAGACACCGCCGGATTTGTCGTGGTTCGCGCGCAGCCAGCTGTGCCACTCGTCGAGGGAGCCGGGGTGCAGGTGTTCGGCGTCGGGGTCTGCCATGGAAGAAGCCTAGGTGACCTCGGTACAGTTGAGGAGTGGGTGAGGTCTTCGCATTTGCCGGTGAGCACTGGTGGCTGGTGTTCCCGATCATGGGTGTGGCGGGCGGCTGGGCCGCACGCGTGGCCGCCTACAACGAGAAGCGTCGCAAGGACAAGATCGAACTGGCCCGGATCAGGGCGTCGGCCCACACCGAGCAACTGCGGATCACCCAGACCAGCAAGGCGTCGATCGCCAAGGTGCTGACACGGCACGACGACGTCGATGCCCGCTGGTTCGGCTACGAACTCGATCTGGCCACCCTCATCGAATATCCGATGATGACCGACCTGCGTGAGCCGCTGACCCTGGCCTTCCATCGGGCGAAGGTGCGCGCAGACGACCTGCGCCCCGCCGACCCCGGCGAGCTCCTCGACCCCGCCGTCTTCGCCGAGTATCGCGATGCCGTCGGCGAGTACGCGACGGCCTTCGACGCCGCCGAGCGCGAGGCCCGCCGCCGCAAGCAGGCCGACTTCTCCCCGGTCGAGCGGGAGCGTCTCGAGCGCGCCCGCCGGCTGGTGGCGGTGGCCGCGGACAGTGCCGCGACACCGGCCGAGCGTCAGGCCGCGTATCGGAAGGCGCGCGCCGAACTCGACGGCCTCATCGCGGTCCCGCCGGCCGCGAGCGAGAGACTCGAGGGCCGGATCGCGGCCGCGCTCGAACCCGGTCGGGAACACTGACTACCCGGAACACGTCCTACCCGGAACGCGTCCTACCCGGAACACGTCCTACGGGGTGACCGACTCTTCTTCCTCGACCTCAGCCGGGCCGGCGAACTGCGAGTTGTAGAGCCGGCAGTAGGCGCCCTGGGCCGCGAGCAGTTGGTCGTGATTGCCCTGCTCGACGATCCGCCCGTCCTCCATCACGACGATCACGTCGGCGTCGCGGACCGTCGAGAGACGGTGTGCGATCACGAAACTCGTGCGGTCGGTGCGGAGGTTGGCCATGGCCTTCTGGATGAGCAGTTCGGTGCGGGTGTCCACCGAGCTGGTGGCCTCGTCGAGGATGAGGATCGTCGGCTTCGCCAGGAACGCACGTGCGATGGTGATCAGCTGTCGCTCACCGGCGCTCACGCCGCCACCCTCCTCGTCGAGGACGGTGTCGTAACCGTCGGGGAGGGTGCGCACGAAGTGATCGACGTGGCTGAGTTCGGCCGCCTCCATGACCTCCGACCGCGACGCCGTCGGATCGCCGTAGGCGATGTTGTCGTAGATCGTGCCGCCGAACAGCCACGAGTCCTGCAGCACCATGCCGGTCCGCTCCCGCAGGTCGTCCCGGGTCATCCGTCGCGAGTCGACCCCATCGACCCGGATGGTGCCGTCGTCGACGTCGTAGAACCTCATGATGAGGTTCACCAGGGTCGTCTTGCCTGCACCGGTGGGCCCGACGATCGCGACCATGTGACCCGGCTGGGCCACCAGCGAGAGGTTCTCGATGAGCGGCTTGTCGTCGGTGTAGCGGAACGACACCTCCTCGAAGGCGATCAGGCCGTGGCCGTGCGTCGGCGACTCCGGGTCGGTGGGATCGGCAGATTCCTCCTCGGCGTCGAGGACGTCGAAGATCCGCTCGGCCGAGGCCACGCCGCTCTGCATCAGGTTGAACATCGACCCGATCTGCGTGAGCGGCTGTGTGAACTGACGTGAGTACTGGATGAACGCCTGCACCTCACCGAGACTCAGCGCGCCCGACGCCACGCGCAGGCCGCCGACGACGGCGATCGCGACGTAGTTCAGGTTCCCCAGGAACATGATGGTCGGCATGATGATCCCGGAGATGAACTGGGCCCGCCAGCTCGATTCGTAGAGCTGTTCGTTGCGGTCGTCGAAGGTGGCCTCGATCTCGTCCTGGCGTCCGAACGCCTTGACCAGCTCGTGTCCGGTGAACGCCTCTTCGACCTGCGCGTTGAGCGCTCCGGTCGACGACCACTGTGCGATGAAGTGGGGTTTGGACCGCTTGGCGATCTGAGTGGTGGCGATGATCGCGAGCGGCACCGTCACGACCGCGATGAGCGCGAGCAGCGGCGAGATCCAGATCATCATCACCAGCAGCGCGATCACGGTCAGCACCGAGTTGAGGAACTGGGCGATGGTCTGCTGCAGGCTCTGCGAGAGGTTGTCGAGGTCGTTGGTGACCCGGCTGAGCAGATCGCCACGCGCCGAGGCGTCGTAGTAGCGCAGCGGCAGCCGATGGACCTTCTCCTCGACCTCTGCGCGCAGGTGCCGGATGGTCCCGACGACGACGATGTTCAGCAGATACGCGGCCAGCCACGCCAGCAGCGACGACCCGACATACAGGATGAGCACGATCACCAGCACCCGGCCGACCGCGGAGAAGTCGACCCCGACACCCGGCGTGACATCCATCGAACTCACCATGTCGGCGAAGGTGTTCTGGCCGCTCTCGCGCATGCCGGCGATCGCCTGGTCCTTGGTGAGTCCGGCGGGCAGCGTCGCACCGATCACCCCGTCGAACACGAGGTCGGTGGCGTTCCCGAGTACGCGGGGTGCCACCGCCGCGAGGATCACCGAAACGACGATGGACGCCAGCACGGTCACGGTGAAGGCCCGGTAAGCGAGCAGCAGGCGGACCAGTCGTTTCACCGACGGGCCGAAGGACCGCGCCTTCTCCGCGGGTGCGCCTGCGAGCGCCGGCCCGCCGGGGCGCGTCATGACGCCTCCTGGATCGCGAGCTGGGATTCGACGATCTCGGCGTAGGTCTCGCAGCTCTCGACGAGGTCGTCGTGACGACCGAGCCCCACCACCCGGCCGCGATTGAGCACGACGATCTGGTCGGCGTCGACGATGGTCGAGACCCGCTGCGCGACCACGATCACCGCGGACTCGCGGGTGGCCGGACGGAGCGCGGCACGCAGCCGGGCGTCGGTGGTCAGGTCGAGGGCGGAGAACGAGTCGTCGAAGAGGTAGACGGCGGGTTTGCGGATCAGTGCGCGGGCGATCGCGAGTCGCTGGCGCTGGCCACCGGACACGGTGGTGCCGCCCTGGGCGACCGTGGTCTCGAGGCCGTCGGGCATCCGCGACACGAAATCCTCGGCCTGGGCGATCCGCAGTGCGGCCCAGATCTCGTCGTCGGTGGCATCGGGTTTTCCGTGGCGGAGATTGGACGCGATGGTCCCGGAGAAGAGGTAGGGCCGCTGGGGTACCAGTCCGACCACCGAGCGGAGTTCGTCCGGGTCGAGTCGGCGGACATCGGTCCCACCGACGAGGACCTCACCGTCGGTGGCGTCGATGAGGCGGGGGATGAGCCCGAGGACCGTGGTCTTGCCGGAGCCGGTCGACCCGACGATGGCGGTCGTGGTGCCCGGTTCCACGCGGAAGGCGATGTCGCGCAACACCGGATCGTCGGCGCCCGGGTAACGGAATTCGGCGCCCCGGAACTCCACGGTGGCGGGATCGCCGGCGAACCCGATCGCCTCGGTCGGCGGTTTCACCGAGGTGTCGGTGTCGAGGACCTCGCAGATGCGTTCGGCGCAGACCGTGGCGCGGGGCGCCATCATCGCCAGGAACGAGGCCATCATCACCGACATCATGATCTGCATCGCGTAGCTCATCATCGCGGTGAGCGCACCGATCTCGACGGTGCCGTCGGACACCGCGTGCCCACCGAACCAGATGATCGCGACGATGGTCACGTTGGTGATGAGCATGACGACCGGGAACATCAGGGCCATCAGGCGGCCGACGCGCAGGGTCGCGTCGGCGAGGCGGTCGTTGGCGACCGAGAAGCGCTGGACCTCGTGGCGTTCGCGCACGAACGCACGGACCACCCGGATGCCGGTGATCTGTTCGCGCAGCACGCGGTTGACCGCGTCGATGCGTTCCTGCATGGCGCGGAATCCCGGGATCATCCGGCCGATGATCAATGCCATGGTGATGCCGAGGATCGGGACCGCGATCGCCAGCACCCACGACAGTCCGGGCGCGACGTGGATGCCCATGACGATGCCGCCGACGCACATGATCGGGGCCATCACCAGGATCGCCGTGCTCATCACCACCAGCAACTGCACCTGCTGGACGTCGTTGGTGGTCCGAGTGATCAGCGACGGCGCGCCGAATCCGCCGATCTCGCGTGCCGAGAAGGTGTTCACCCGGTGCAGGAGGTCGTGGCGGATGTCGCGGCCGACGCCGAGCGCGGCGCGCGCACCGAAGTACTGGGCGGCGATCGTGCAGATCACCTGGGCGACGGAGATGACGAGCATCCAGCCGCCGATGCGCAGGATGTAGTCGGTGTCGCCGCGCGCGACGCCGTCGTCGATGATGTCGGCGTTCAGCGTCGGCAGATAGAGCATCGCCGCGGTCGCGACGAGCTGCAGCGCGACGACGGCGACCATGTTCCGGGGATAGTTCGACAGATACGTGCGGATCAGCCGACTCAACATGACGAGATCACTCCGATGACGCTAGCAACTCCGACCGACGGCCTGCGACCGGATATATCCGACTCCGGCGCCGGGCGGCGCCGACCACCTCGCTCAGCCGGCAAAGGTGAACGGCACCGCGGCTTCCGGTGTGTAGGTGAGGTAGGTGAACGACTCCTTGAAGTAGAGGGTCACCGTGTCGCCGTCGTGCGAGTCGTACCCGATGGAGACGTCCTGGCCGATGTTCAGCTCGAAGTCGCCGCCACGCGTGCTGAGTAGGAAGGCACCGGAGATCGCCGGTGCCCAGACGATCTCGCCGCCGGCGACGAGGAGCCGCTGCAGGTGGTCGCGGATCGGGACGCCGTGGTTCGAGGTCTCGTTGACCAGCGTGTAGACGTCCGCCGACAGCGCCAGCGAGTAGGGACCCTCGACCGATGCGAGCCGCAGTGCGCTGGTCGCCTGGGCGAGGGCCTCCGGGTAGTCGCGCACGTCGGCGGGCAACGCGATCGGCGTGGCCGACGCCGTCGCGCGGATTCCGCTGATCCCGGCGGCCGGGTACCCCTCGAAGATCGCGCGGTCCTCGGCGCGGGCGAGTTCGGCGGCGGCGTCGCGGACGGGATCCCAATCGGAGTCCTTGGAGCCGCGGTCGACGTCGTCGATGGCCTCGCGGGTGACCGTGAACGGCACCTTCAGCTCCACCAGTGACTGGGACTGCCGGGCGAAGGCGAGGATGCCGTCGGCGGGCGAATCGATCTTGGTGCGATGCCCGAGCGTGATCGACGCGACGTCGTTGCCGAGCGGGCCCTTGACGTCGACGAGACGGCGGGCTGCGCTGTTGCGCTTGAACGAGCGGGTCGCCTCCTCCTCGATCTCGGCCCATGCGGCCTCGGATATCGGTGCGAGTTCGCGATGCAGATTGCTCATTGGTGCCTCCTGGAGATGGGCAGGTACGGGGTTCTGATGGTGGTCAACGCAAGGACCCGATGCCGAGTGAACGGTCGGATGATCGGGTGGCGGCGGGTTCCGGCGTCTCGTCGGTGGTGGCGGGCTCGTCCGGTTCGGAGAGCTCCGCCGGGGCCGGCGGCAGGTCCTCGAGGAAGTCGATCGTCGGCGTGAAGAACTGTGCGCCGGTCACCGCGGTGGTGAAGTCGAGGAGTCGGTCGTAGTTCCCGGGCGGATCGCCGATGAACATCTTCCGCAGCATCTCCTCGGTCACGTCCGGACCCGCGGAGTAGGCGATGTAGAAGGTGCCGCGCTCGCCGGCCGCCGAGACGTCGCCGTAGGGCATGTTGTCGCGGACGACGTCGATCTCCTCGCCGTCGTCGTCCTCGACCACGTTGAGCGCGATGTGAGAGTTGGTCGGCTTCACGTCGTCGGACATCTCGACGTTGTCGGTCTTGGTGCGTCCGATCGCCGCTTCCTGGTCCTCGACGGTCAGCCCGTTCCAGGCCTCCAGGTCGGTGACGTAGCGCTGTATCGCGACGTAACTCCCGCCCGCGAAATCCGGGTCCTCGTCGCCGACGGTGATGGCGTCGATGGCCGCCTGGCCGACCGGGTTCTCGGTGCCGTCGACGAATCCGATGAGGTCGCGCAGGTCGAAGTAGCGGAAGCCGTGGACCTCGTCGACGACGGTCACCGCATCACCGAGCGCATCAATGGCCAGGCGGCCGACCTCGAAACAGAGATCCAGCTGATCGGCCTTGATGTGCAGCAGGATGTCGCCGGGCGTGGAGGGTGCGGTGTGCACCGCGCCCTCGTAGGTGACAAACGGACGCAGGGACCCGGGCCGGGGGCCGTCGAAGAGGCGGCCCCACGCCTGCGATCCGACGGAGGCGATCGCCGACAGCGAGGCCTCGGGGGCGCGGGAGGAGACCGCGCGGGCCAGGGTGGGGAGATCCGCCAAGAGGTCGCGGACCGCTCCCTCGCCGCCGTCGTCGATGGTGAGGACGAGGAACAGGGCCGCCTTGGTCTTGCGTGTCAGAATCGTCTGCGGGACCGGCACCAGTTCACTCTAGCGGACCGTCGATCGGCCATGAGCGCAGCGCCCGCGCCCCGAATGGGGAGGCGAGGCAAACCTTTTAGGCCACGACGACGGTCATCCGCGGGCGATCGCGCGGCCTGCGGCGCGGCCGGAGAAGATGCACCCGCCGAGGAAGGTCCCCTCGAGCGCGTTGTAGCCGTGGACACCACCGCCGCCGAACCCGGCGACCTCGCCGGCGGCGAACAGTCCGTCGAACGCGGTGCCGTCGGGGCGCATCACCTGTGAATCGAGATTGGTCTCCAAACCGCCCAACGTCTTGCGGGTCAGGATGTTCAGCCGCACGGCGATCAGCGGCCCGAACTCCGGGTCGAGGATCCGGTGCGGCTTGGCGACCCGCACGAGCTTGTCGCCCAAGTACTGTCGGGCGTTCGTGATCGCCATCAGCTGAGCGTCTTTGGAGAACTTGTTGTCCATTTCGGCGTCGCGCGCCGACACCACGCGTTCTACGTGCTGCAGGTCCAGCTTCGGGCCTCGCGTGATCGCATTCATCCCGGCCACCAGTTCCGGCAGGGAGTCGCTGACCACGAAATCGACGCCGTGTTTGGTGAACGCGTCCACCGGCCCGGGGGCGCCCTTGGCGAGGCGGCTCTTGGCAGCGAACTTGAGGTCCTTGTTGGTGATGTCGGGGTTCTGCTCGGAGCCGGAGAGCGCGAACTCCTTCTCGATGATGCTCTGGGTCAGGATGAACCACGAGTAGTCGTATCCGGTGGACAGGATCGCCTTCATCGTCGAATTCGTGTCGAAGCCGGGGAAATTCGGTGGTGCCAAACGATTTCCGTTCGCGTCCAACCACAGCGACGACGGTCCCGGGATGATCCGGATGGCGTGGTCCGGCCAGATCGGATCCCAGTTGTGGATGCCTTCGGTGTAGTGCCACATACGATCCCGGTTGACCAGGCTGGCCCCTGCGGACTCGGTGATGCCGAGCATGCGGCCGTCGACGTGGGCCGGGACACCGGAGATCATCGTCTTCGGGGCCGGGCCCAGGCGGTCGGTCGGCCAGTTCTCGCGGATCAGATCATGGTTGTGCCCGATGCCCCCGGAGGTGACGATCACAGCGCCCGCGCGGATCTCGAAGTCGTCGACCACGTCTCGCGACGATGCGACGCCCCGGTCGAGGTCGGTCGGTGCCAGCACCGATCCGGTGACGCCGACGGCGGCGTCACCTTCGATGAGGATGTCGTCCACCCGGTGCCGGAACCGGAACTCCACCAGGCCGCGCTTCTCGGCCTCGAGGACCGGTTCGGCGAAGACGCGCACCACTTCTGGGCCGGTGCCCCAGGTGAGGTGGAAGCGCGGTACCGAGTTGCCGTGGCCGTCGGCGAACCCGCCGCCGCGTTCGGCCCATCCGACGACCGGGGTGATCCGTAGGCCCAGGTCGTGCAGGTACTGCCGTTTTGTCGAGGAGGCGAAGTCGACGTAGGCGCGGGCCCACTGCCGCGGCCAGAAATCCTCGTCGTCACGGTCGAAGCCTGCCGACCCCATCCAGTCCTGTAACGCGAGTTCGGCCGAGTCCTTGATGCCCAGCCGGCGCTGCTCGGGGGTGTCGACCAGGAACAGCCCACCGAGCGACCAGAACGCCTGGCCGCCCAGGTTGTTGCGGTTCTCCTGATCCACGACGATGACCTTGCGGCCTGCCTGGGTGAGCTCGTAGGTCGCGACCAGTCCGGCCAACCCCGATCCGACCACCACCGCATCGGCTTGCTGCTGGCTCACCGCACCCTCCCTCGTATCCGTATGACGTCGAGACTAGCCCCCGCCATGCGACGGGCACCTCGACTTCCCCTGTGTGACCATCTGACGCTCTCAGAGCCGGATGTCGGCGTAGCGATGCACCCAGGGATCGGCCTGTTCGAGCTGGGCGGCCAGCGCGAGCAGGTCGCCGTCGGCGCCGAGGCGGCCGACGAACTGCACACCGAGGGGCAGGCCCGCGACCGTCCAGTGCAGCGGCACGCTGATGGCCGGGCGTCCGGTCAGGTTGGCGAGCTGGGTGTAGGGCACCCAGCCGAGGCTCTGCTCGATGAGGTCGTCGAGGATTCCGGTGCGTGCCAGCAGGTTTCCCGCGTGCAGTTTGGCGATCACCCGGGAGGCGGCCTGCAGCGGCGGGGGCGTGGTGGTGGCGCCGATCGTCAGCGGCGGGGTGGCGAGGGTCGGCGTGAGGAAGTGGTCGTAGGTCTGGTGGAACGTCTCCAGCGAGACCACGTAGTCGTTCACCTTGTTCAGTGCGCTCAGCGCCGCGACCGCACCGGCGGACCGTCCGAGCTCCGCCATCGCGAGGGTGTCGGCCTCGAAGTCACGGTCGGTCGCGCCGGTGAGTGCCCGGGTCTCGTCGACCTCGGTTGCGAGCACCGCGAACCAGACGGTCAGGAAGTCGCGGGCCAGCGCGGCGTCGTCGTAGGGCGGTGCGACCTCCTCGACGTGATGGCCGAGTTCGTCGAGGACCTTCGCGGCGTGTTCGACGGCGGCGACCGCCTCGGGATCCGGGTTCGGATTGATCGCCGACGACACCGAGTAACCGATCCGCAGCCGTGACGGCGGGTCCGCGATCCGGCTGGCGAACGGCGTGCTCGGCGTAGGGGTCGGATAGACCGAGCCGGGCGTCGGCCCGACGATGGCGTCGTAGAGGGCGGCGGCGTCGCGCACCGTCCGCGACACGACCCCCTGGACCGCCATCCCGAACATCGCCTCGCCGGTGGCCGGGCCGAACGGCGACAGGCCGCGCGTGGGTTTGAGTCCGACGAGTCCGTTGCAGGCCGCCGGGATGCGGATCGACCCGCCCCCATCGTTGGCGCCGGCCGCGGGCACGATGCCCGCGGCGACCGCCGCGCCCGAACCGCCGGACGAACCGCCCGGCGTGTGGTCGGTGTTCCAGGGGTTGCGGGCCGGACCCCAGAAGTCGGATTCGGTGATGCCCTTCGCGCCGAACTCGGGGGTGTTGGTCTTGCCGAAGATCACCAGCCCGGCGTCGAGGAACCGACGCACCACATTGGAGTGTTCGGGGGCGATGTGGCGTGCCAGGGAGCGCGAGCCGCTCGACGTCGGGTAGCCCTTGTACTCCTGGGCCAGATCCTTGATCAGGAACGGCACGCCCGCGAACGGACCCGACAGGTCGGGTCCCGCCGCCCGCGCGTCGGCCTCCTCGTCCATCCGGCGGACGATCGCGTTGAGTCGGGGATTCACCGCGTCGGCGCGTTGTCTGGCGAGTGCGAGCAGTTCGGCGGGGGTGACCTCACCCCGGGTGACCAGGTCGGCGAGGGAGGTGGCGTCGAGGCGGAGATACTCGCTCAGGTTCACCGGGCAAACACTACGGCGCGGGGGTGTCCGGTCGGAAGGATCTCGGCGGCGAATCGGTGATGATCACCGTTCATCGAGCAATGCCGTAACGGCGCGATAACGCTGCACGACCGTCCCACTAACGCATCCGATCCATCCGCCGATTCCGCTCGAGTTTGCGCAGGTGGCGCGACCCGGCGGGACGTTATGTCGGGTTGTCGCCGGTCACGGCGTCCGTCCTTGCCTTTGCCGGTGTGTTATCGAGCCGTTACACTGCCTCACGACGGGTATGCGCAGGGCCGACGAGCCATAGAATCCCGTGAGATGACCCCCGTGAGATGACGTGGCCCAGTTCGTGGTCAAGATCGATAAGGACAAAATCAATGCTGACACGCGCCCGTAAGCGCTTGGTCGCCGGACTTGTGGCCGTGGTGGCCGCGACGGGCGTGACCATGGTTGCTGCACCGACGGCTCAGGCGGCCGGTAACACCGAGTACGTCTACTCCGCGGCCATGCACCGCAACATCCCGGTCCGCATCGTCGACGGTGGCGGTGGCGGCCCGAAGCCCACGCTGTACGTCCTCGACGGTCTGCGCGCCCCGAACAACACCAGCGGCTGGCTGCAGAACACCGACGTCGACCGTTTCATGGTCGGCAAGGGCACCAACGTCGCGATCCCGTTCGGCGGCGGCGGCAGCTTCTACACCGACTGGGAGCGCACCGATCCCAAGCTGGGCCTCAACCGGTGGGAGACCTTCCTGACCCGCGAGCTGCCCGCATACATGCAGCGTCGCCACAACAGTGACAACCGCCGCAACGGCATCGCCGGTCTGTCGATGTCGGGCACCTCGGCGCTGAACCTCGCGTCGCGCCACCCCGGTTTCTACCGCGCGGTCGCCTCCTACAGTGGCTACCCGACGGTCACCCTGCCGGGCTTCAACCAGGGCATCCAGGCGTCGGTCGCCGAGATGGGCGGCAACCCGATCAACATGTGGGGCATCTGGCCGGCCGGTCAGTGGGCCGCCAACGACCCGTTCCTGAGCGCCAACAACCTCGCAGGCAAGCACGTCTACGTGTCGTCGGGCACCGGGGTCGGCAGCAAGTACGACTCCTCGGTCAATCCGGCCAGCGCCAACTTCAACCCGGTCAAGTTCGCGCAGATGGTGCCGCTCGAGGTCGCCGCGTCGACCAGCAGCCAGCTCTACATCGGCCGTCTGGCCGTGGTCCCCGGCGTCAAGCTGACCACGCACATCACCCCGGACGGCGTCCACTGGTGGGACTACTGGGAGAGCGACTTCAAGCAGTCGTGGGCCAGCACCTTCCGCCCGGCGTTCTTCTGATCGCTGCGGACTGAATTCCGACCGACGCGGCCGGTGACCTGAGGGTCACCGGCCGCGTTTGTTGTCGTGCCGATCGTGCGCACTTTCGTACCGACCGTGCCCAGAACCCCGTCGATCGTGCGCACTTTCTCGTTGACCGTGCGCAATGGGGGTCCACGCCCGGCGAACCGTGCACGATCGGCGGGAATCTGCGCACGCTCGGCGAGGTTTTGCGCACGATCGGCGAGGGGCGAGGGGCGAGGGGCGAGGGGCGAGGGGCGAGGGGCGAGGGCGAGACGGGGCAGAGCGGGGCAGGGCGGGCGACGATGGCGGAGGCGCCTGCCGAACGAACAAGGCTCCCACCACGTGCTCGTAACGAGCGTGTGGTGGGAGCCTTGTGCGGAACTACGGCGGGTTACTCGCCCGGCGGACGACGGAAGTGCTGGGTGTCGTCGTCGTCCGACGGGCCGAACTCGTCGGTGGGCCGGAACGTCTGCGTCGCGGAGTCGTCGTCCGCCGGGGGCGGTGTGAACGTCTGCGTCGCAGTGTCGTCGTCGGGATTCTCGGCAGGCGTGTCCACTCGGGGGATCTGCTCGGTGGGCCGGTCCCATGGGTCGAGGGAACCGGCTGCGCCCGCCCCGGCCGCGGCGGCGCCCGCCGCCGGGACCGTCGGATCGACCTCATGTCGTCCCGCACCGGTGTTAGCCGTGGTGTCGGGTTCGTCCCATGCGGCCGTGTCGTCGGCGGGCGGGGTGTCGTCGCCGTCCCGATCGCGGCGCGCACGCCACATCAGGAAGCCCCACAGGGCCAGCAGCAACACACCGACGATGCCGAGGATCAGCGGCAGCCAGAAGCCGCCGAGGGTCAACAGCCCCTTGTAGTGGTCGGCCTTCTCGGCCTGGTTCTTGACCGTCTGATCGGACCACTTGAATCGCGCCTTGAGCACGTCCATCCGGAAGTCCCGCACCGGCGCCGGGGTGTCGGAGCTCTGGTCGGGCGACCGGAAGTACTGATGCTGATCCTCGAGACCGTCGATGATGGTGCCGGTCTCCGGCTCGACGAACACGTGCCGGGTCGCGGTGGCGTAGCGGTGCATCGTGATCTTGTCGTTCGGCTTCACGCCGCGTCCGCTGATGCCCCACCAGCTCGCGGGCATGGTCAGCATCGTGCCCAGCGCCGCCTCACCCTGTGCGTTGGGCAGGCCCGAGACGTCGGTCTCCGGCACGTCGCCGACGAACTCGTAGGTCGTGACCCCGTTGATGTCCTTCTCGCCCTTGAAGTTGACCGGGATGTCCTGACGGGTGTTCGTGTCGTAGTAGAGATACGCGCGCTTGCCGACGTCGAAGCCGAACTTGTACTGGAAGCCCTTGCGATCGGGGAGGTCGACCGAGACGTCCTTCGGGTTCACCCCTTCGGGAGCGGCCTCGAGTTGCAGCGAGCTGACGGTCCCGTTCGGCACCGACGACTTGCGATTCACCGACACCCGGTCGATGTTCGCGGTGAGCAGGCCGTCGTCGCACTTGCGCTCGCCGTCGGCGGCGGCCATCGACGGATCGGTTTCGTTGCCCGCGGCATCGCGGACCCGGTCGATCTGGACGGTCTGCGCCGACTGCAGGGTCGCCTGGCGCTTGTCCGAGGGGTCGACGATGACCGAGCGGCGCTGCTGGGTGAGATGGGCGTCCAGCACGCGTGCCTTGCGTTCACTCACCGAGCAGCGATCGAAGACCTGGGCGGGGAACCGGTCACCGCTGGATCCGTCCTCGGGCACCGTGGTGGCGACCGACGTGATGTCCAGGTCGAGTGGCACCACGCGCAGCTGCGGTACGAGGAACAGCGGTATGGCTATGGCAGCGGCGATGCATGCGGCGCCGAGGAACGCCGGCAGCGCCAGCCAAAGTCGTCTCATTCTCTCCACTCCTGTACTCCGGACTCAACGTCACAACAGTAGCGGCGCCGTGCCGTCACCCGACGGAGGTCTC
The DNA here is from genome assembly GCF_026625785.1 of Gordonia sp. SL306. Classification (NCBI taxonomy): domain Bacteria; kingdom Bacillati; phylum Actinomycetota; class Actinomycetes; order Mycobacteriales; family Gordoniaceae; genus Gordonia; species Gordonia sp. SL306. Next base: position 2,813,480 of record NZ_CP113063.1, read on the forward strand.
GGACATTCCTGGCAACGACCGTGCCATACGCCTCCCCCGAGCCGTCCGACGGTCAGCCCGACTGGCTGCGATCAGCTCGCCTGTCCCGTTCGGCCTCTTTCATGATCCCGGCCATGTATGCGTAGATCTCTTTGTCGGACATGGCTTTCCAGCGGGGTGCGAGCAGTTTCATGTATTTCTCGACGTAAAGGAGCTGTTTGCCGACGAGAACGAGTTCGCGCGGCAGTCGGGCGTCGTGTGCCTTGGCGACCGCGGCCAGCTGACGTCCGAGATCCCCGTACGACATCGACCCGAGATCGGTCGACGAGAGCGGCAACGCGACCCGTTTGATGTCCTCGGCGCCCTTGGCCGTCGACGACGTCGGATTGTGGACGGCTCCCAGCAGGAAGATCGCGCGACCGGCCGATTCGTAGTCGCCGCGCACGATGAGGTCGACGACGAGCTGCCGGAGAATCCGTCTCGTCCGTTTGGTGAACCGTCCGACGATGCCGAAGTCGAGTAGGACAAGCGTGCCGTTCGCGTCGACGAGCACGTTCCCTGCGTGGAGATCGCCGTGGAAGAGCCCACCGTGGAACGCCGATTCGAGGAGGGAGAGCAGCAGATTGCGGCACAGCGCGACACCGTCATGGCCCGCGCCGCGGACGGCCTCGGCGTCGTCGATGCGGATCGCGTAGACCCGTTCCATCGTGAGCACTCGCGAGGTGGTGAACTCGTCGTGGACCTCCGGAACCCGGACGCGGCTGCCGTACGGGCCGTCTCGCAGGCACTCGTACCACTCCCGCATCGTGTCCGCCTCGTTGCGGAAGTCGAGTTCCGCCGACAGTCCGTCGGCGAAGTCCTCGACGACGTGCCGGGCGCTCAGCATCCGGCCGTACTCGGAGATCTCCGCGAGCCCCGCGAATCGCTCGAGCAGGGCGACGTCGGGTGCGAGACGCTCGGTGATTCCCGGGCGCTGGATCTTGACCACGACCTCTTCGCCGCTGTGCAGAGTCGCGGTATGGACCTGGGCGATCGAGGCCGACGCGATCGGCTCGACGTCGAAGGCCGCGAAGACCTCCTCGGGGCCGCGGCCGAACTCCTCGATGAACAGTCGCCGGATGTCCGCGGGGTCGGCGGGACGAACCCGGTCGAGCAGCGATTCGAACTCGGCCGAGAGCGTGTCGCTGAACACCCCGGGGCTCGATGCGATGAGCTGGCCGAGTTTGACGTAGGTGGGGCCGAGATGTTCGAACGTGGTCCGGATCTCATGGGCGACGCGCTGCGCGGTCGGGCGGCGACCGTGGACGGCGTCGCCGAGAGTGTGGAACACGAAGCGCCCGACGCCCGCCGCCGTGTGGGCGGTCGCCGTGCCGAATCGGGTGATCTCGGCGATCGGCGACACCGTGGGCAGCTGTCTGCGTAGGTCGTCGTCTGCGGAGTTCTGCATCGTCACCATCGGCAAGTGTAACGACGGAGCGTGCCCGGCACCGGGGGCGTGGCGCCTCAGGCGGCGGTCATCGACGTCCGGCGGCTGTCGATCCACCTGGTCAGGAGCCCGTTCCGCGGTGCGAAGAAATAGATCAAGGTGAACATCACACCCTGCGTCACCACCACCATTCCGCCCGGGGAGACGTCGGCACCGTAGCTGATGTAGATGCCCACGAGGGTGGCCGCGACGGCGATCGCCGGGGCGATCAGCAGCATGTGACCGAACCTGTCGGTGAGCAGGTGCGCCGAGGCTCCGGGGATGATCAGCATCGCGACGACGAGGATGACGCCGACGATCTGGAGCGCCAGCACACAGGTGAGGGCGAGCAGACCGAGCAGCAGGACGCCGAGCCATCGTCGGGACAGCCCGATCGCGTGTGCGTGGACGGGATCGAAGGCGTAGAGCGTCAGATCCCGCCGCTTGACCACCAGCACCGTCGCGACCACCGCGGCGAGGATCAGCAACTGCCACCGGTCCGCGCCCGAGACGCCGAGGACGTTCCCGAACAGGATGTGGTTCAGATCGGTCTGACTCGGCGTTGCCGAGACGAGTACCAGCCCGAGCGCGAACAGGGTGGTGAACACGATGCCGATCGCGGCGTCCTCCTTCACCCGACTCGTGTCGCGGACGGTCCCGATCAATGCGACCGCGAGGAATCCGAAGATCACCGCGCCGATCGCGAACGGCACCCCGACGATGTACGACAGCACCACGCCGGGCAGCACCGCGTGCGAGACTGCGTCGCCCATGAGCGACCAGCCGATCAGGACGATCCAGCAGCTGATCAGTGCGCACACCGCGGCCGCGACCCCGCTCGCGAGGAATGCGTCGCGCATGAAGGACAGGGTCCAGGGTTCGACCAGGAAGTCGATCATCGTGTCACCCCGGAACCGTCGTGGCTCGGATCACGTTGCGGTGCCGACGACTCGCTGCGATGTTGACCCAGGACGTCGACGCCGAAGGCGAGTGCGAGTTGCTCGGGGCGCAAGGCCTCCTCGGGAGTGTCGTGCACCAGTACACGTTGCATCAGCAGGACGGCTTCGGTGGCGAACGAGGGCAGGGTCGACAGGTCATGGGTGGAGATCAGGATCGTCGCACCGCGAGTGGATTCCGCCACGAGGAGATCCACAATCGTTCGCTCCGAACGTTTGTCGACCCCGGCGAATGGCTCGTCGAGCAGGAGGATGTCCGCACCCTGGGCGATTCCCCGCGCGACGAACGCGCGTTTGCGTTGTCCGCCTGAGAGTTTGCCGATCTGCCGGTCGGCGAGTTCGGTGAGTCCCACGCGTTCGAGCGCGTCGTCGACGGCGGCCCGATCGCGTGCGGAGGCCCGACGGAACAGGTTCTGTCGTCCGTACCGGCCGGTCATCGCGACTTCGCGTACCGAGATGGGGAAGTCCCAGTCGACGTCCTCGGACTGCGGAACATAGGAGACGAGTCCTTGGGCCCGTGCACGATTCGGGGTCCCGCCGGCGATCGTCACGCTTCCCGACGACGGGCGCACGAGCCCCATGATCGACTTGAACAGCGTCGACTTGCCGGAGCCGTTCATCCCGATCAATCCGCAGATCCGGCCTGGTCGAAGTGTCAGCGAGACCTTGTCGAGGGCGAGGACGCTTCCGTACCGGACGGTGAGGTCGGTGAGTTCGATGGCGGGCGGTCGCGACTCGTCCTGTGGTACGCCCTTGCGGGATGCGACGTCCCGAGATGGGCGGTGTTCAGGGAACGACATGATCGGCGTCCTTTCCGGTGAGGCCGGCGATGATGGTCGTCAGGTCGTGCCGGAGCAGATCGAGGTAGGTGGGGACCGGACCGTCGGGCTCGGACAGCGAGTCGACGTAGAGCGTCCCGCCGAGTCGGGCGTCGGTGGACCGCGCAACCTGCTGCATGGGCGCGTTGTTCACGGTCGATTCGCAGAAGACCGCTGGTACGTGGCGGTCCCGGACGAAGTCGACGGTGCGCCGCATCTGTTGTGGGGTGGCCTCCTGTTCGGAGTTCACCGGCCAGATGTAGTGCTCGGTGAGTCCGGTGTCACGCGCGAGGTAGCTGAACGCGCCCTCGCAGGTGACCAGCGCTCTCTCGTTGTCGGGCAGGGCATCGATGGCGGTCACCAGCCGAGCCCGCTCGTCGTCGAGGCGGGCGTCATAGCGTTCGGCGTTGGCACGATAGGCATCGGCGTGCCCGGGATCGATCCGGGCCAGCCCGCGAGCGATGTTGTCGGCGTAGGTCTTTGCCTCGAGCGGGGACATCCAGGCATGCGGGTTGGGTTTACCGGTGGCGGGAGAACCGCCCGGGTCCGCCCTGATCGGCAGTGGCGCGATGCCGTCGGAGGCGACGATCCGCGGCACGTCGATGTCGGAGAGGAATCGCTCGAACCAGTCGTCGAGGTGGAGGCCGTTCACCACCACGAGGGATGCGTCAGAGGCTTTGTGTAGATCACCGGGCGTGGGTTCGTACCCGTGGATCTCGGCGCCGAACTTGGTCAGGGAGCTGACGTCGGCGTGGTCGCCCGCGACGTTGCGCGCGATGTCCGCGAGGACGGTGAACGTGGCCAGGACCTGCGGGCGGTCCGGGACATCACGGGTTTCGCAGGCCGAGCACACGACGGCGACCACGACAAGGGTCGCGACGGTGATCCGGCGGGCCGCTGACATGGACCAACTCTAATTTCGGCTACCCGAACTTGCAAGTTAGTCGAACCTGATAGGGTGCCCGCAATCTGACATACGTGCCGAGTCCCGCCGGTGACCTGGTGGTCTCGCACGAGACGTATGCGCACATGAATATTCCTGAATGTGATCTATTCGCTCGGTATCCCACGGACCGGCGCTTCTCCGGAACACTGGACGGGGTGCGGGGCGACCCGCAGCGGAGTCACGGGCCCAGGAGTCCGATCCGCGAATCCGACGTCGAACCGAGGGAGCTTCCATGCCCACCACCGTCAACGCCTACATCGCGACCGCCGCCGACCAGCCGCTCGGCCCCACCACCATCGAACGCCGTGACCTCGGCGCGAACGATGTCGCGATCGACATCGCCTACGCCGGCATCTGCCACAGCGACATCCACACCGCGCGCAGCGAGTGGGGTCGTACCGCGTTCCCGGTGGTCCCCGGCCACGAGATCGCCGGGACCGTCTCGGCTGTCGGCTCCGACGTCACCCGCCATCGCGTGGGGGACCGCGTCGGGGTCGGCTGTTTCGTGGACTCGTGCCGCGAATGCGAGCCCTGCCGCCGCGGCGAGGAGCAGTACTGCGAACGCGGGATGACCGGCACCTACAACGCCGTCGGCCGCGACGGCGAGCCCACTCACGGTGGCTACAGCACCGGGATCGTTGTCGACGAGAACTATGTGTGCGGCATTCCCGAGGGCATCGACCTCGACGTCGCCGCGCCTCTGCTGTGCGCCGGCATCACGCTCTACTCGCCGTTGCGTCACTGGCAGGCCGGCCCCGGCAAGAAGGTCGCGATCATCGGACTCGGCGGGCTGGGTCACGTCGGCGTCAAGATCGCGCACGCGATGGGCGCCGAGGTCACCGTGCTCTCGCAGTCGCTCAAGAAGATGGAGGACGGCCTGCGCCTCGGTGCCGACCACTACTACGCCACCAGTGACCCGGACACCTTCGAGAATCTGCGCAACGAGTTCGACCTGATCATCAACACCGTGTCGGCCAACCTGGACATCAAGCAGTACCTCGGACTGCTGGCCATCAACGGCACGCTCGTGGAGCTCGGCCTCCCCGAACACCCCATCGAGGTGCCGGCCTTCGCGGTCACGGCCAACCGGCGCAGCTTTGCCGGGTCGATGATCGGCGGCATCGCCGAGACCCAGGAGATGCTGGAGTTCTGCGCCGAGCACGGCATCGGGGCGGAGATCGAGGTGATCGGTGCCGACAAGATCAATGAGGCCTACGAGCGGGTGGTCGCGAGCGATGTGCGCTACCGCTTCGTGATCGACACGGCGACTCTCTGATCCCTGTCCGGCCGTCGCGGACGGCGACCGGACCGATCGAAAAGCGCCCCAGAAATCCGCCCACCGGGCTCCCGTCGTGCACCCATCTGCGACGGAGCTTCTGGTGAGGGCGGTTTCATGGGGCGCTTTTGTGTTGCCGTGCCCCGTGCTCATCAGTTGAACCCTCCTTGACGGATACCCCCCAGGGGTATAAAACGGGCATATGGACCACAACCTCGACCACAGCGCGGTCGGGGTCGCCGAGGGCGACTCCGACCTGCACGCTCATCACATGGATTCCCACGAGAGCCATTCCGGGGGTGGAGCCCATGGCGCGCATGGCGGTCATGGCGACCACGTCGCGATGTTCCGGCGACTCTTCCTGGTCATGACGGTGCTCGCGGTTCCGGTGGTGATCGCGAGTCCGATGTTCGCCGACCTGATCGGCTACGAGTTGCCGTCGTGGGGGTGGCTGAACTGGGTGTCGCCGATCCTCGGCACTATCATGTTCGTCTGGGGCGGACGCCCGTTCCTCACCGGTGCCGTGAGCGAACTACGTTCGCGGACACCGGGAATGATGACTCTGATCGCGCTGGCCATCAGTGTGGCTTTCGTGGCGTCGTGGGGGGCCACACTCGATCTGCTGCACCACGAACTCGATTTCTGGTGGGAACTCGCCTTGCTGATCGTGATCATGCTGCTCGGTCACTGGATCGAGATGCGGTCGATATCGCAGACGACCTCGGCGCTGCAATCCCTCGCCGCCCTGCTGCCCGACGAGGCCGAACGCCTCGACGGCGACGTGGTGCAGACGGTGTCGCCCGCCGAGCTGAGGATCGACGACCTGGTCATCGTGCGGCCCGGCGGGCGCATCCCCGCCGACGGTGAGATCGTCTCGGGCACAGCGGAAGTCGACGAGTCGATGATCACCGGCGAATCGAACCTGGTGAGCCGCACGGTCGGTGATCGGGTGGTTGCGGGCACGGTCAGCGCCGACACCGCCATCCGGGTCCGGGTGGGTGCGGTCGGTGACGACACCGCGTTGGCAGGTATCCAGCGTCTGGTGTCCGATGCGCAGAACTCGTCGAGCCGCGCGCAGCGACTGGCCGATCGCGCCGCCGGCTGGTTGTTCTGGTTCGCGTTGGCGGCGGCCCTGATCACGGCGATCGTGTGGACCGCCGTCGGGCAGTCCGACAACGCGGTGATCCGCACCATCACCGTCCTCGTCATCGCCTGCCCGCACGCGCTCGGGCTCGCCATCCCGCTGGTGGTCGCGATCGCGACCGAGCGCGCGGCCACGATGGGTGTGCTGGTGACCGACCGGATCGCGCTGGAGACCTTGCGGCAGGCCGATGTGGTGCTGTTCGACAAGACCGGCACCCTCACCAAGGGGGAGCCGGCGGTGGTCGACGTCGTCGGCGCGGCAGGCCGGTCGGCCGGCCGCATCCTGGCCGTGGCGGCCGCCGCGGAAGCCGACAGCGAGCACCCGCTGGCGACTGCGATCGTCCGGGCCGCCATCGACCGTGGCGTCACCATCCCTGCGGCACAGGACTTCTCGTCGAGTCCCGCCGTCGGGGTGCGGGCCGAGGTCGACGGGCGTGAGATCGCCGTCGGGGGCCCGCGGCTCCTCGACGAGCGCGGGCTGTCGGCGCCGGACGGCTCGGCGGGACTGGCCGGCCGCGGAAACACCGTGCTCTACGTCGTCGACGACGGAGTCGTCATCGGTGCGGTCGCCCTGGGCGACGCGATCCGCCCGGAATCGGCGGACGCGATCCGCGCCCTCGCCGATCGTGGCGTGACCTCCGTGATGGCCACCGGGGACGCGCACGACGTGGCCACGCGGGTGGCGGCCGAACTCGGTATCGACCGTGTCTACGCGGGCGTCCGTCCCGAGGACAAGGAGTCCATCGTTGCTGACCTGCAGGCCGAGGGGAACACCGTGGTGATGGTCGGTGACGGCGTCAACGATGCTCCGGCCCTCGCGCGTGCAGATGTCGGTGTCGCGATCGGTGACGGCACCGATGTCGCGATCGGGTCGGCCGGGGTGGTGCTGGCCGGCGACGATCCGCGGACCGTGGTCTCGGCGATGGTCCTGTCCGGGCAGGCGTACCGCAAGATGCGGCAGAACCTCTGGTGGGCGGCCGGCTACAACCTGCTCGCCGTCCCGCTCGCGGCCGGTGTGCTGGCGCCGGTCGGCTTCGTGTTGCCGATGGCCGTCGGCGCGATCCTGATGTCGGTCTCGACCGTGGTCGTCGCGCTCAACGCGCAACTGCTCCGTCGGGCGGATCTGTCGGTGCACTGACGGCGGGTCCCCTCGGTGCACGGGGAGGCGTATGGTTTTCGACTGGGAATCGAAAACAGGTCGGCGTGGTTGATCCTCACATCGACGTTCCCCCGCGGGAGGTGCGAGATGGCACAGAACGAGATGAGCCGTGACCAGCGCGACGAGACGCGTGCCGACTTCGTCGTGGTCGGCGCCGGGGTGGCCGGACTGACCGCCGCCCTGCGGGCAGCCGAGGCGGGATTGCGCGTGGTGATTTTGACCAAGGGGCCCGCATGGCATCCCGATCGGGCCGAACAGGCGACCTCGACTTTCTATGCGCAGGGTGGGATCGCCGTCGTCGAGCCCGGTGATCCGACGGACTCGGTCGACCTCCATCTCGCGGACACGCTTGGTGCCGGGGCGGGCCTGACGGATTCGCGGATCGCCCGACCCATCCTCGACGACGGATGGTCTGCGGTGTCCGGTCTGATCAGCTGGGGTGCCGAGTTCGATCGGGGGCCCGGGGGAGACCTGCTGCGAACCCGTGAAGGTGGCCACTCGGTGCGCCGCATCATCCACGCCGGCGGCGACGCGACGGGTGCCCACGTTCAGCGCGCGCTGGTGGGCAGGCTGCGGGCCGCCTCCCGATCCCTGGCCATCAGCAGCCACGACGACGCGGTCGCCACTGCGATCCTGCGTGCCGACGGTCAGACGGTCGGTGTCGCCTACCGGCAGCGGGGGCGCGAACGTGTCGTCCATGCGCCGACCGTCCTGCTCGCCACCGGTGGCAGCGGTCACCTCTATGCCGCCACCACCAATCCGTCCGGCGCGACCGCCGACGGCATCGCTCTCGCGTTGCGGGCCGGGGCCGTCGTCGCGGACATGGAGTTCATCCAGTTCCATCCGACCATGCTGTTCGTCGAGGGTGCGCGTGGTCGGCGCACGCTGATCAGCGAGGCCGTGCGTGGTGAGGGCGGCCGTCTGGTGGACGTCGATGGCGACCCGGTGACCGCCGGGGTGCATCCGATGGGTGATCTCGCGCCGCGCGACGTGGTCGCCGATGCCGTCGAGGCGAGGATCGCCGATTCCGGGCACCCGTGCGTGTACCTCGACGTCCGGTCGATCGCCGACTTCCCGAAGCGATTCCCCACGGTGACCGCGGGCGTCGCCGACGCCGGACTCGACGTGGCCGCGGGGCTGATCCCCGTGGTGCCGGGTGCGCACTATCAGTGCGGCGGCGTGCTCACCGACGTCGACGGCCGGACGGCCGTGCCCGGTCTGCTGGCCGCGGGTGAGGTCGCCCGGACCGGGCTGCACGGCGGAAACCGGCTGGCGTCGAACAGCTTGCTGGAGGGACTGGTCATGGGCCGCCGAGCCGCCGCGGTGGCCGTCGGCCGTCGAGGCAGACGGGTCGGTGAGGGCGCCGACGTGATGCCGGCGATGCACCCGACGATGCCACGGAAAGAGCTGCAGGACAGTATGTCCCGATCCGTCGCGCTGCGCCGGGACGCCGACGGCCTTGCCCGGATCGCCACGGCGCTGAGCCGAATCCCGGACCGCGCCGCGGTCACCGACGCCGACATCGAAGACGCCGCGCTGACGCTGACCGCCAAGGTCGTCGTGGAGGCGGCGCGAGCGCGCACGGAATCGCGCGGCGCGCACACGCGGATCGACCATCCGTACACCGACCCGCAGGCGCGGACACGGTGTTTCGGTTGGCTCGATGGTGAGCTCACCGAGTGCGACGGCAGCGAGACCATCACCGACATCCACGCGTTGGTGCCCTGACCCGTCGGCGCGCCCGGGCGCGGTAACGTCGGCGACCATGACCGCGCCCGGACGAGTCATCGTCGACCTCGGCCACATCCGTCTGCATGCCCTCACCTGGGGTGAGCCCGGCGCGCCGCTCGCCATCTGCCTGCACGGTTTCCCGGATTCCGCGTGGACGTGGCGACACCTCGCTCCCGAGCTCGCAGCGGCCGGCTATCGGGTGGTCGCACCGTTCACCCGCGGGTACTCCCCGTCGGAGATCCCGGCCGACGGCGACTACCACGTGGCGGCCCTCGCCCACGACGTCCTCGCGCTGCACCGCGAGCTCGACGGCGACGATCGGGCGGTCCTGATCGGACACGACTGGGGCGCGCTCACCGCACACGCGATCCTCGCCCGCGACGACCACCCGTTCCGGCGCGTCGTCGCGGTCGTGGTGCCGCCGATCGCCGCCATGCGGCAGGCGGGGACGTCGGTGCGTGCGCGGTTGCGTCTCATCCCACAACAGATGGCGATGAGCTGGTACATCGGTTTCAACCAGATCCCGTTCCTCCCGGAGCGGGTTCTCGGGTGGCTCATCCCGACCCTCTGGCGGCGGTGGGGGCCGTCCCCGGACGTCGACGACATCGACAACGCCCTGGCCACGGTGCCGAACCGCGCACACGGATCCGCGGTCCTCGGGTATTACCGGGCCATGCTGCGACCTCGTGTCGACGCCCGGTATGCCGACCACGCCTCGGATTGGCTGCGGCCACCCCGGACACCGCTGCTCTACCTGCACGGCGCGCTGGACGGGTGCATGCAGGTGGATTTCACCGACGGATTGGCCGAGTTGCTGCCGACGGGCAGTGAGGTCGCCCGGATCGATCACGCGGGCCACTTCGTCCATCTGGATCAGCGCGATCGGGTACATCGCCGCGTCGTCGGCTTCCTCGGTTCGTGAACCGGGGTCGGTGCCCCGGGGCACACCGGTCGTCGGGCCCGGCGCACAATCGACCCCATGTCGCGTCCCGTGGTCCAGCCCGATCCGATCTCGTTCACCGGCGTCGACGGGATCACGCTGCGAGCCGATGAGTGGCAGCCGGCCGACGGTGAGGTCGGCCCGACGATCGTGCTCCTGCACGGTGGCGGGCAGACCAGACACTCGTGGAAGCAGACGGGTCAGTTCCTGGCGGCTGCCGGCACTCATGTGGTGTCGCTAGACACGCGAGGTCACGGCGCCAGCGACTGGTCGCCGAGCGGTAGGTACAGCCTGGAACTGTTCACCGACGACGTCGTCGCGGTGGTCGAGCAGATCGGAACGCCGGTGACGCTCGTCGGTGCCAGCATGGGCGGGCTCAGCAGCATCGGCGCGGCTGCCGAACTCGGCTCCGAGAAAGCACGCGGTCTGGTGCTCGTCGACGTGGTCCCGCGTTTCGACCAGGCCGGGAGCGCCCGGATTCGCGACTTCATGACCGCCAACGTCGGCGGATTCGACACACTCGAGGACGCGGCCGACGCCATCGCCGCATATCTCCCGCACCGGCCCAAGACCTTCCACCCGGAGGGCCTCAAACGCAATCTGCGTGCAGGTGAGGACGGTCGTTGGTACTGGCACTGGGACCCGGCGTTCGTGACGTCGAAACCGGGCGACGACCGATTCGTGCGGGCCGAGCATCTGGAGGAGCAGCTCGCGTCGCTGACGGTCCCGATCCTGCTGATCCGCGGCAAGCTCTCCGACGTCGTCCCCGAGGACGCGGTCGCCGGGTTCCGTGAGGTGGTCCCGGCCGCCGAGGTGATCGAACTCGCGGACGCCGCCCACACCGCCGCCGCCGACGACAACGACGCCTTCACCCAGGTCGTCCTCGACTTCATCGGTGCACACCGTTAAGTGGTGCCCGCCGACCACCGCCACGACCACCGCCACGAGCACCGGCTCGACATCCGGCGCGGCGACATGGGCCGCGTCTATGGCGGGGACGGTCGGTTCCTTCGTAGACTGGCCGCCGGGGAAGCGTCGGGAGCGCACGGACCGTTGGCCGACAGTCGTCTCGTATGCGGCACGGTCACAAGCGGGGGCAGGTTGTCTTGATCGATTGCACATGCGCGTGAAGCGCGAAGGAGAGGCCGGATGAACGGCGAGGGTTGCTGGTCGACGGTCGTATGCACGCCCGCAGAGCGTGCCGCGCTGGGGCTGACGGGGCAGTCGGAGTGGTTGCTGCACTGCCGGCTCGCGGCGGGGCATCAGGGCAATCATGCGACCGACGCGAGCATCCGTCCGCGGGCCGACCGCCGACTGTGGCTCGAATGGAACGACTTCGACGATCACGCGCAGTCGCTCATCGAACGCAACCCGTGTTCGGTGCGGTCGCCGCAGGGTGCCGCGTGTCTGTACTTCGAGAGTCACGGCGGCGCGCATTTCTTCGCGCCGTCCAATGGTCACGCGCCGACCGCGGTTCGCGGACCCCAGCCTGCGACGGGACAGGCCCCGGCGCAGGGCCCCGGGCAGTCCGGCGAGATCCCTCGGCCGATGCCCAGGCCAGGGCCTCCTGCATCGCGTCCACCCGCGCATCCCGGGCAGGTCCCGCAGCAGCCCGACCGCATGCGGATGACGACCGACACCCACATCCCGGTCGTCCGGACGGCGACTCCGGAATCGGCAAACCAGGAATCGGCCGCCCAGGGATCACCGTCGCAGGACGCGGCCCGAACGGGCGGACGTCCGGCCTCGCGGCCCGCTGCCCCGGTGTCCGGCGCCCACGCGAACGCGGGTGGTAGGCACGACGGATATCGGCCGGGACGCCGCTCCACGGATGCCGAGCCGCCTGCCCCCTCGGGACCTCGACCGGGGAGTCGTCACCGGATGCCGGATGCCACCGACTCCGGCACCCCACAACCGCCGCGATCACCTGCCGGTCCGCCGCCTGCCGGTCCGCCGCCCAACCCGACTCCGCCGCCCGCATCGCCACCCCCACATACGCCGAAGCCTGAGCAGAAGACCGAGCAGGAGTCTCAGCCGACCGACTCGTCGGCGACCTCGGACCATGCTGCCGGCATGCGGGCAACGTCATCGACCCCCGCGCCGGGTCGGGGTGACGCCGATCTCGCCGCAGCGCTGAGTGAGGTCGCGGCAGCCCTGGAGAACCTGGCCGCAGCAGTGCGCGCATCGCGGAACGCATAGAACGCGCCGTCCCTGGTGACGGGACGGTGCCGACCGACCCACTGGGTACCCTATGGGGGTACCGGTATGCGTTTCGGACTGGTATACCTGTAGGGGGTATTGGTAACCGGCCGACGTCGAGAGGGATTGCGCCGATGGAGCATGCACAGCACGGGTACATCGGCCGCAAGGACGACTACCTGCGGAGACTTCGCCGCATCGAGGGGCAGGCCCGGGGGTTGCAGCGAATGGTCGACGAGGAGGCCTACTGCATCGACATCCTGACCCAGGTCTCCGCGATGACCAAGGCTCTGCAGGCGGTCGGACTCGGCCTGCTCGAGGAGCACATGAATCACTGTGTCGTGAATGCGGCACAGGAGAGCGACGCCGCCGGCCAGGAGAAGGTCGACGAGGCGATGCAGGCGATCACGCGCCTGGTCCGGTCCTGACCGGGCCGCCACGACGCCGGCCACCACAACCGCGGCCATCACGACCGCAAGGAGGAACTCTTCATGACCACCAGCACCTTTACCGTCAGCGGAATGACCTGCGGACACTGCGTGTCATCCGTTCGCGAGGAGATCGGTGAGATCTCCGGGGTCGACCGTGTCGAGGTGTCCCTCGACACCGGCGCCGTCGAGGTCATCAGCGATCGTGTGCTGGACCGGGGCGAGGTCGCGGCCGCGGTCTCCGAGGCCGGTTATCGACTCACATGACCACCGGAACCCGGATCGTCGGCTTCCTGATCGCGATGGCGGCGGTCTTCGCCGTGGCGTTCGGGGTCGGACGAGTGGCCGATCCGTGGGGTGGTGGCGCCCCCGCGGATCCTCCGGGCGTCCACCAGCAACACACGGAGTAGCGAGATGTCCAGCACCATCGAGCGGATCGATCTCGACATCGACGGCATGACCTGCGCGTCGTGTGCGAATCGCATCGAGCGCAAACTGAACAAACTCGACGGCGTCAGCGCGACGGTCAACTATGCGACCGAGCAGGCGCACGTCGAGTTCCCGTCCACCCTCGACTCCACGGATCTCGTGACGGTTATCCGCGGCGCCGGATACGACGCGACCCCGGTTCCTGCCCTCGGGGATCAGCCGGACGCCACTGACGACGCGCAGCGGGACGGTCCCGAGGACCGCGACCTCCACGGATTGCGGCAGCGGCTCATCGTGTCGGCGGTGCTCACGGTCCCCGTCGTCGTGCTCGCGATGGTGCCGGCGTGGCAGTTCACCTACTGGCAATGGCTCTCGCTCACCCTCGCCGCTCCGGTCGTGGTGTGGGGTGCGTATCCCTTCCACCGTGCGGCATGGATCAATCTGCGCCACGGCACCACCACGATGGACACCCTGGTGTCGATGGGCACGCTGGCGGCGTTCGCATGGTCGGTCTACGCGCTGTTCCTCGGGACCGCCGGGGAGCCGGGGATGCGGCACGGGTTCGACCTCATCGCCTCCCGCGGCGACGGCGCGGGGAACATCTACCTCGAGGCGGCGGCGGGCGTCACCACATTCCTGTTGGCGGGCAGGTACTTCGAGAAGCGGGCCAAGCGTCGCGCCGGGGATGCGCTACGCGCTCTACTCGACCTCGGGGCCAAGGACGTCGCCGTCGTGGTGGGCGGAGTGGAGCGACGAATCCCGTTGTCGGAGTTGTCGGTCGGCGACGAGTTCCTCGTCCGGCCGGGTGAGAAGATCGCCACCGACGGAGTGGTGGTCCAGGGGGCTTCGGCGGTCGATGCGTCGATGATCACGGGTGAATCCGTACCGGTGGAGGTCACCGAGGGCGACGACGTGACCGGCGCCACCGTGAACACCAGCGGCCGACTCTTGGTGCGCGCGAGCCGGATCGGCGCGGACACCGCCCTCGCGCAGATGGCGAGGATGGTGGCCGACGCACAGGCGGGCAAGGCGGACGCGCAGCGTCTGGCCGACCGGATCTCGTCGTTCTTCGTGCCGGCTGTGATCGCGATTGCCGTTGCGACACTGGGATTCTGGCTCGGAGTGGACAGTGTGGCGGGCGGGCCCGGCGGCGTCACGTTCGCGTTCACCGCCGCGGTTGCGGTTCTCATCATCGCTTGTCCGTGCGCACTCGGTCTGGCCACGCCCACGGCTCTGATGGTCGGGACCGGCCGGGGTGCGCAACTCGGGGTGCTGCTCAAGGGGCCCGAAGTACTCGAGACCACCCGACGCGTCGACACCATCGTGCTCGACAAGACCGGCACCGTGACCACGGGCGAGATGACCCTGGAATCCGTCACCGTGGTCGACGGGGATGCCGGCGAACAGCTCGACGAGGATCGGGTGCTGATCACGGCGGCCGCCGTCGAGGCGGGCTCGGAGCATCCGATCGGCGCCGCCATCGTCGCGGGGGCCGCGCAGCGGTCGTCGGCGTCGCTGCCGCCGGTGAGCGGATTCCGGGCGTCCGAGGGTTCCGGTGTCGCCGGACTCGTCGACGGTGTCCGCGTCGAGGTCACGAATCCGCGCCGCCAGGAAGATGCATTGCCCGAACGGCTTTCCCGTGCTGTCGATGGTGCGCACCGGGCGGGTGCCACCGCTGTCGTGGTGTCGTTCGACGGCCGGGCGGTCGGTGTCGTCGTCGTCGGGGACCGGATCAAGCCGTCGTCGGCCGCGGCCATCGCCGAACTCCGGCGGATGGGCCTGACCCCGGTACTCCTCACCGGCGACAATGCGGGTGCTGCCGAGCATGTCGCACGGGCGGTCGGTATCGATCGTGTGATCGCCGAGGTGTCGCCTGCCGATAAGCTGTCGGCGATCAAAGACCTTCAGTCGCAGGGGCATTCGGTCGCGATGGCCGGAGATGGCATCAACGACGCCGGGGCGCTCGCGCAAGCCGACCTCGGACTCGCGATGGGGACCGGAACGGACGTGGCCATTCACGCGAGCGACCTGACCGTCGTCAGTGGCGACCTCTGGGCCGTCGTCGACGCGATCCGTCTTGCCCGGCGCACACTGGCCACCATCAAGGGCAATCTCTTCTGGGCGTTCGCGTACAACGTGGCCGCGATCCCGGTGGCCGCGGCCGGGCTGCTCAATCCGATGCTCGCCGGCGCGGCGATGGCACTGTCGTCCGTGTTCGTGGTGGCGAACAGCCTCCGACTGCGACGCTTCCGTCCGCATCCCCGCTGACCCTCGCCGACGGCAACCGCCTTCCCTTCGACAGCAACCGCCATCCCGTCGACGGCAACCGCCATCCCGCCGACGGCAACCGCCATCCCGTCGATCGGGCGCACATCTGCGCCGATCGTGCACAGAATCCCGCCGAGTGTGCGTTGCCGACCACCCGGCTGGCCTATGTGTGCACGATCGGCGGGATTCTGTGCACGATCGACGGGATTCTGTGCACGATGGGCGGAGAGCTGTGCACGATCGACGGGATGCTGTGCTCGATCGCTGGTTGGGTAGCGCGATCGAGAAACGAAACCCGGGGGAGAACTAGAACAGGTTCTAGTCCATCGTCTACTCTGTGCCCATGGCAGGTTCTGAGATCCCCGACACGATCGCACTGGACTCGGTGGAGTCCTTCTCCGACGACGTCGACGTGCTGGTCATCGGGTGTGGTGTCGCGGGCGGGAGCGCGGCCGTGGAAGCGGCGGCGGCCGGGGCCAAGGTGCTGGTTCTCGAACGTGCGGCGGCGGCCGGCGGTACGAGCTGTATGGCGGGCGGACATTTCTACCTGGGCGGCGGCACTGCTGTGCAGCAGGCCACCGGGCACGACGACAGCCCGGAGGAGATGGAGAAGTACATCACCGCGGTGTCCCGTGAGCCCGAGCCGGACAAGATCCACGCCTACTGCTTCGACAGCGTCGAACACTTCAACTGGCTCGAGGGCCTCGGGTTCAGTTTCGAGCGCAGCTTCTACCCGGAGAAGGCCGTCATCCAGCCGCAGACACAAGGGCTGATGTTCACCGGCAACGAGAAGGTGTGGCCCTTCAAGAACATCGCGACGCCGGCCCCGCGTGGGCACAAGGTGCCCGTACCCGGCGACACCGGCGGTGCGTCGATGGTCGTCGACCTCCTGGTCAAACGTCTCGCCGAGCTCGGCGCCGAGATCCGCTACGAGACCGGCGCACGACAACTGGTGGTCGACGAGTCGGGCAGCGTGGTCGGTGCGACGTGGAAACGTCCCGGCGAGGAGGGTGTGATCCGGGCGCGGTCGGTCGTCATCGCCGCGGGTGGCTTCGTGATGAACGAGGAGATGGTGGCGCGCTACGTGCCGCACGTCGCCGAGAAGCCGTTCACGCTGGGCAGCACCTACGACGACGGGCTGGGCATCCGGCTCGGCGAATCGGTCGGTGCGGCGCTCAAGCACATGGACCAGGCGTTCGTCACCGCGCCGATCTACCCGCCGAGCATCCTGCTCACCGGCATCGTCGTGAACAAGAACGGCGACCGCTTCGTCGCCGAGGACTCTTATCACTCGCGGACCTCGGGATTCGTGATGGATCAACCGGATTCGGCCGCATTCCTGATCGTCGACGAAGCGCACATGAAGCGCCCCGAGGTCCCGCTGATCAACCTCGTCGACGGTTGGGAGACGGTCGCCGAGATGGAATCCGACCTCGGCATCCCGGAGGGCAGACTCCAGAAGACCCTCGCCGACTACAACGCGAACGCGGTGAAGGGCGAGGACCCGGACTTCCACAAGTCGGCGGAATTCCTGGCACCCCAGGACCAGGGGCCGTGGGGGGCCTTCGATCTCAGTCTCGGCAAGGCGATGTACTCGTGCTTCACCATCGGCGGGATGGCGACGTCGGTCGACGCCGAGGTGCTCGACGGCGAGGGCGCGCCGATCGCCGGGCTCTACGCCGCGGGCGCCTGCGCGGCCAATCTCGCTCAGGACGGCAAGGGCTACGCGAGCGGAACGCAGCTGGGGGAGGGCTCGTATTTCGGCCGGCGCGCCGGTCGGCACGCGGCTCGCCGTTCGGAGGTTGTGACCGAAGGATGACGTCCCGGTCCGAGCGGGGCCATTCGTGCGCATCGTGAGGTATCAAGGGGTGTGACCACCACCGCTCGTTCATCCGCCCACTTCTGGGCGGCCGCTCTGGCCGGCATCGTCGCGGTCGGCGCGGGGCTCGGTATCGGCGAACTCTTCGCGGTCATGGTGGCTCCGGGCGCCTCGCCCTATTTCGCCGTCGGTTCCGCGGTCGTCGACCACACGCCGGACGGGATCCGTGAGTGGGCGATCGGTACCTTCGGGACGTCCGACAAGCTCGCGCTCTTCGTCGGCATGGGCGTGATCATCGCCGCGATCGCCGCGGGTTGCGGTGTCGCCGAACGACTCCGACCGCCCGCGGGCACCGTTGTCGTCGCCGTCTTCGGCGTGGTCGGGGTCATCGCCGCGCTGGCCCGTCCGGACTCACGATGGACATTCGCGATCCCGTCGGTCGTCGCAGGGCTCGTGGCGGTGATCGTCCTGCGGATCCTGGTGGGCATGCTGCGCAAGGCCGAGGACGCGGAGGCTCATACGACCGTGGCCGACGTCGGCGAACAATCACCGGGCGGCGTGGGCCGTCGGTTCCTGTTGACCGCCGGCGGGATCGCCGTCCTGGCCGTGGCCGCCGGAGTCGCGGGTAGGCGGGTCCTCGCCGACACCACGCGCACCGTCGTCGACCGCACCAAGGTGCTGCTGCCCGTGCCGCGGTCGGCGGCACCGCCCGTACCCGCCGCGGCCGATCTGGGGATCCCCGGCGCGACCTCCTTCGTCACCACGAACGACGATTTCTACCGGATCGACACGGCCCTTCAGGTTCCCAGTCTCACCACCGGGGATTGGTCGCTACGGATTCACGGCATGGTCGACAACGAGATCCGGATCGGGTGGGATGAGCTGCTGACAATGCCGATGACCGAACGGATCGTCACCCTGACCTGCGTGTCCAACGTCATCGGTGGTGACCTGATCGGCAATGCGCGTTGGCTCGGAGTGCCGATGAAGACCCTTCTCGACCGGGCCGGAGTGCAGCCCGGCGTCGACATGCTGTTGTCGACGAGTGCCGACGGGTGGACCTGCGGTACGCCGGTGTCGGTGGCCACCGACGGACGAGATGCGTTGCTGGCCATCGGGATGAACGGGGCTCCGCTGCCCGTCGAGCACGGATACCCGGTCCGCCAGGTGATCCCCGGCCTCTACGGCTATGTGTCCGCGACCAAATGGGTCGTCGACTGGGAGCTCACCCGATTCTCCGACGCCAAGGCGTACTGGACCACCCGCGGGTGGTCGGCCCTCGGCCCGATCAAACTCGCATCCCGGATCGACCGACCGGACTCCCGGTCGGAACACGCGCGCGGCGAGGTGGTGATCGCCGGAACCGCGTGGGCGCAGCACACCGGAGTCGCATCGGTTGATGTGCGCATCGACGACGGAGCCTGGCAGCCCGCGCAACTCGCCGAGGAATACTCGGTGGACACCTGGCGGCAGTGGCGGTTCACCTGGAACGCGACGCCGGGTGACCACACCGTGACCTGCCGCGCCACCGACAAGAACGGTCGCGCGCAGGTCGAGACGTACGCGTCGCCGGTCCCGGACGGCGCCACCGGACTCGACTCGCGGACCTACACGATCACCTGATCGGACGAGTCCGCCCGGATGAAGAATCCGCGCAATTGCCCGAGTGGACCACATCCGGTCGGTCATGCCCGATACACTCTGCACACTTTGTGTCGTAGCGAGTGGTTCGAGGGCGAGTGGGTGTAGGGCGAGTGCGTCGGGTTCTGTTGTCGCTGACGGTGTTTCTGTCGGTCGGGCTGTTTCTCCAGCCGGGTTTCCAGCCCGGGTCGGCACATGCCCTGGGGATCGGGGGCATCCAGTTCCCCGACATCGATCCGCCGGTCTCCATCGGCGATCAGGATCTGACCCGCACGAAGCCGGATTGGTTGCCGCCCAGCCTCGGGGAGAATGCCTCGGTGATCTTGGTACCCGGGACCACCGACTACGACGGTTCCGATCAGATGGCCCGAACGGACGGCATCGGCTTTTATGATTCGCCCGAGGGCGACCATTACGCGCCGGACATCACCACCGTCGATTACCCGGCGGCGTTCGGCCTCAAGGTCTTCGGTCTCCAGATCGACCTCGCGGGCGTCGGGACGTTCAACGACTCGGTCGACGCCGGGACCGCCACCGGCGTCGCGGATGCCTATGCGGCCTGGCAGAAGCAAGACCGACAGGGCACGGTGATCGTCAACGGCTACTCCCAGAGCGGGCCGGTGGCGATGAACATCGCCTACGAACTGCACAAGGATTACGCCAACGGAGTCGACGGCGCCATCCCGGATCAGAACGTCGTCGTGGTCGTCGGCGCGGACTCGCGTTTCCCCAACACGGGCGTTGAAAACGTCGTCCCGAGCTTCATCGACGGGATGTACACCAACGGCGATCGGGATCCGGCCGACACCGGCGACATCAAGGTCATCTCCTATTGCGTCCAGGGCGATGCCACGTGCGGGGTCGGCAATCCGTTCGCCGATCCGATCGGTACCTTCTTCTACCTGATCCCGGGCTTCTACACGCACGCGTTCCTCGAGAGCCATGTCAACGATTACACCCCTATCAAGAAATGGGACAGCGACGACGGCAACACCACCTACGTGGTGCTCAAGGGCGACGGCGGCGGCAACCCGTGGGGCATGATGCTGCGCGACATCGGCATCCCCGTACCCGAAGAAGTCGACGAGGCACTGAACACCCTTGTCCCCGTCCCGATGCCCGGGGAGCAAGCCGAGATCGGCGGCCATGCGATACCGACGCCGCGGGAACTCCAGGAACAGATCTACCAGCGGCTCGGCTGGACGGTCCCCGCGACCGACCCTGATGTGCTCGACAAGCGGTCGGCCGCCGGGGAATCCACGGACCAGGCCCCGAAAGCCGGCGCGGGCACAGCGGCCGCCGACAAGACCGAGCTCGCCGCCGACAAGACCGCCGCCGACAAGACCGCCGCCGACAAGACCGACGCAGTCACCCCCGCGCCGGCGTCGGGCACAGATGCCGGCCCGAACGTGAGCGTCGACGAGACGGACAGCGGGCCCCAGAAGTCCGCAGGCCAGACGGAGTCATCTGAGTCATCGGAGAGCCCGGACGATGCCCCGGTCACCTCGACCGAAGAGCCGACCGAAGCGCCGACCGAGGAGCCGACCGCGGACGCGACCGAGACGCCCACCGATCGGGCCGAGGACTCGTCGACGGACCAGACCGATTCGCCATCCGACGACTCCGCGGAACAGGACTCCGGCGACGCCTCCTCACAGGTCGAATCGTCCGGCGGGGATACGGATTCGCCATCCGACGACACGTCGGCACCGGGTTCGATGACGGGACAGTCAACCTCCGGAGAGTCCGATTCGGGCGGCGGCGACAGCTGACGCAGATCAGCTTGGCGAACTGCGCTGCAGAGGTGTGGGGCATGGATCGGCGCGGTGACCCAACTGGACAATAGACTGGACAACTGTCCAGTTGTAGTGGAACATGTTCGGTCAAGGAGAAAGTGACCAATCTGACTGCGTCGCCCCCTTCAGGTGAGGCCATGCTATGTTCGTCGCACGTTTTTGTGAGCCGGGTGACAAATGCACTGCTCCCGGTGCATCACGGCCGGCGCGGACGTGATGCAGGCATCGACCGCGGGGTGTCCGGTCTGCCCGGTGTGAACCAGACAGGGTGAGAACTATGAGTGTGGGTGTCGTGCGCGAGTCTGCCGCGGGCGAACGCCGAGTGGCGTTGGTCCCCAAGGTGGTCGGCTCGCTGGTGGGTAAGGGCGTCCCGGTGATCGTCGAATTGGGTGCCGGTCTGGGGGCGTTGATCCCCGACGAACACTATGTCGAGGCGGGTGCCACCATCGGCGATCCGTATTCGGCAGATGTGGTGGTGCGGGTTGCGCCGCCGTCGGATGACGAGATCGGCAGATTGCGCAGCGGGCAGAAGCTGATCGGCTTCCTCGCACCCCGCAATGCCGACAATCAGATCGGCGCGCTCAGATCCGCCGGTGTGGAGGCATATGCGGTCGAGGCGATCCCGCGGATCTCGCGTGCGCAGGTGATGGATGCGCTGAGTTCGCAGGCCAATGTCTCGGGCTACAAGGCGGTCGTCGTGGCGGCCGATCTCTCCACCCGGTACTTCCCGATGATGACGACGGCAGCCGGCACGGTGAAACCGGCCACGGTGCTGGTGCTCGGCGTGGGCGTCGCGGGGCTGCAGGCATTGGCCACGGCCAAGCGCCTCGGCGGCCGCACCACCGGATACGACGTGCGTCCGGAGGTGGCCGAGCAGGTGCGGTCGGTCGGTGCGCAGTGGCTCGATCTCGGTATCGACGCAGCCGGCGAGGGCGGGTATGCCCGTGAGCTCACCGACGACGAACGTGCCGAGCAGCAGCAGGCCCTCGAGGATGCGATCAAGAGTTTCGACGTGGTCATCACGACCGCGTTGGTGCCGGGGCGGCCCGCGCCGCGGCTGGTCACCGCCGCCGCGGTGGAAGGCATGAAAGCCGGCAGTGTGGTGGTCGATCTGGCGGGTGAGACCGGTGGCAACTGCGAGCTGACCGAACCCGGCGAGACCGTGGTCAAGCACGACGTCACCATCACGTCGCCCCTCAATCTGCCTGCGACGATGCCCGAGCACGCGAGTGAGCTCTATTCGAAGAACCTGCTCGCCCTGATCGAGTTGATGCTCGACGACAACGGCGCGTTCGCACCGGATTTCGACGACGAGGTACTCGCCGGGGCCTGTGTCACACGTGAGGAGGCAAAGGCCTGATGTACAACGAACTTCTCGCGAACATCGCGATCCTGGTGCTGGCCGGGTTCGTGGGTTTCGCCGTGATCTCCAAGGTGCCCAACACCTTGCACACCCCGCTCATGTCGGGCACCAACGCCATCCACGGGATCGTCGTGCTCGGTGCACTGGTGGTCTTGGGCTCGTTGCCCGCCGACGCCAACTGGGGTGTGCGCATCATCGCGTTCGTCGCGCTGGTGTTCGGAACGCTCAACGTGGTCGGCGGCTTCGCGGTCACCGACCGCATGCTCGGCATGTTCAAGGGTAAGAAGGAGACCGCCAAGTGAGCACGATCAGCCTTGCTGCTCCGGTCGTGGCTGACATGATCGGCTCCGGTTCCGGACAGGTGTCCGAAGCGCTCGGCTACGGGGTCACCGTCCTCTACATCGTCGCGTTCTCGTTGTTCATCTACGGTCTGATGGGTCTGACCGGACCCAAAACCGCGGTGCGCGGCAACTGGATCGCCGCGACCGGTATGGGTATCGCGATCGTCGCGACCCTGCTGGGTGTCTATAACAACGCCGGTGATGCCGGTGTGCCGACCGTCAACTGGGTGCTCATCGTGGTGGGTCTGGCCGTGGGTGTGGTGCTCGGCATCCCGCCGGCGCTCAAGACGAAAATGACCGCGATGCCTCAGCTGGTCGCGCTGTTCAACGGTGTCGGCGGTGGCACCGTCGCGTTGATCGCGTGGTCGGAGTACATCGAGACCGACGGGTTCACCGCGGTCGGTGAGACCCCGGACGTGCATGTGATCGTCGGGTCGCTGTTCGCGGCGATCATCGGTTCGGTGTCCTTCTGGGGTTCGCTGGTCGCGTTCGCCAAGCTGCAGGAACTGCTGAACAAGAACTTCGAGAAGTCACTCGTCAAGGCGGCCAAGGGCTTCCAGTTCGCCAACATCGTGCTCGCCATCGCGGCGGTCGCGATCGCCGTCTACATCGGCGTCAGCGCGGATTCGACATCGGCGACGCCGTGGTTCTGGATCGTGCTGCTGCTGGTGATCGCCGGGGTGATGGGCCTGTTCGTGGTGTTCCCGATCGGTGGCGCCGACATGCCGGTGGTCATCTCGCTGCTCAACGCGCTGACCGGTCTGTCCGCTGCCGCCGCGGGGCTCGCGCTCAACAACCAGGCGATGATCGTGGCCGGCATGATCGTCGGCGCCTCGGGTTCGATCCTGACCAACCTGATGGCCAAGGCGATGAACCGCTCCATCCCGGCGATCATCTTCGGCTCGTTCGGTGGTGGCGATGCCGGACCGGCCGGGGCCGCAGGAGATGCCGGCGGCACCGTCAAGGCCACCTCGGCCGCGGATGCCGCGATCCAGATGGCGTATGCCAACCAGGTGATCGTGGTGCCCGGATACGGACTCGCGGTCGCGCAGGCCCAGCACGCGGTCAAGGAGATGGCCGCACTGCTCGAGGACAAGGGCGTCGAGGTCAAGTACGCGATCCATCCGGTCGCCGGCCGCATGCCCGGGCACATGAACGTGCTGCTGGCCGAGGCCGACGTCGCGTACGACGCGATGAAGGAGATGGACGACATCAACGGTGAGTTCAACCGCACCGACGTCGCCATCGTCATCGGCGCCAACGACGTCACCAACCCGGCCGCCCGCAACGACCCGAGTTCGCCGATCCACGGCATGCCGATCCTCAACGTCGACGAGGCCCGCTCGGTCATCGTGCTCAAGCGTTCGATGAGTTCCGGCTACGCGGGCATCGAGAACCCGCTGTTCTACGGCGACGGCACGAGCATGCTGTTCGGCGACGCCAAGAAGAGCGTCGACAGCGTCATCGAGGAACTCAAGGCGCTGTAACAAACACGCAGCAGTCACAAACACACGCAATCGGTCAATCCACCTTGGTTCTGAACCAAGGTGGATTGACTGTTTCTGGGTGGCTGGGGGAAACGGCGGTGAGAAACGGCGATGAGTTTTCCGCCGGGGTGGTGTCTATCTCAGCACAACGCCACACCACCACCCGAGGAGCCCGTCATGGTCACCGCAACCGCAACTCCCTCCACCACCCGCGAGATCGCCGGCACCCGCAGCGTGCGACAGATCGTGGGCGTCGTCATCAGTGTCGTGATCGGCGCCTTCCTCGCCTTCGACGTCGTCGGCAAGCTGACGCAACCCGAGGCCGTTGTCGAGGGCACCGCCAAGCTCGGGTTCCCGATCGATCAGGCCTACGTCATGGGTACCGTCCTGCTGATCTGCCTTGTGGTGTACGCGATCCCGCGCACCGCTGTGCTCGGCGCGCTCGGCATCACCGCATACCTCGGCGGTGCCGTGACCGCCAACATGCGCGTCGAGTCGCCGGTGGTCAGCACCACCCTGTTCGCCGTCTACGTCGGGGTGCTGATGTGGGTCGGCCTGGTTCTGCGTCGCCCGGAACTGCTGAAGGTCGTCGGATTGCGCCGCTGAGTCTGGCGCTCACCCATTTCGTTCCCGCTCATCCTCCCGGGTGAGCGGGAACGAAATGCGTGAGCGGGCACTGGACGACGTTATCGATCTGGGATGACACGGGTGCCGTGGCGTTGCCCGGGCACCTTAGTGTTACTCAAGTGACAAATGTGACCAGAGTGACTCGACGTCGGGCTGCTGCGCTGGCGGTGATCGCGTTCGCCGGCGTCGGCGGTGTCGCCGTCGGCACGGTGCCCGTCGTGTCGGAGCGATCGGTCGCGCCCGCGGCCACCACCGTGGACCCGGCCACGCTCTACAACTCGGCTCAGCAGAAGTTCGCCGCCGGAGACGTGCCGGGTGGCCTCGATGCGATCAAGCAGGCGCTTGCCATCATTCCGGTGGACCCGGATGCTCTTGCTCTGCAAGCCATCTGGTCCGATCAGGCGGGCGACGCCACAACGCGTCAGGCCGCGCTCTCCCGACTCCGAGGTGTCAATCCCGCGCTGGCGACCGCGGCTCGCAATATCAACGACGGAGTCGCTGCGGCCGCTCAGATCGTCCCCGACACCACACCCAAGACCGTTGCCGGCCGGGCTGCGATCGTCGTCCTCGGGTTCGGGCTCAATCGCGACGGCAAGATGGCTCCCGAACTGGTCCGGCGGGTGACCGCAGGAAAGTCCCAGGCCGAAACCACTACCACCGCACCGATTGTCGTGACCGGCGGCGTGCCCAAGGCGGGCGTCACCGAAGCCGCGGCGATGAAGAAGTGGTTGGTCGCCAACGGGGTCGACGCGGCCCGCATCACTGAGGAGGGCAAGTCCGGATCCACGGTCGCCAACGCGCAGAACACTGCGGAGATCCTGCGCGGACAGGGCATCAGCACCGTCATCCTGGTCACCTCGCCCAACCACATCCGCCGCGGTGCAGCAGATTTCGCCGCGGCCGGGCTCCGCACCGTGGCGACGGTGACCACTGCGACCGACCTGTCGAAGTATGCGTCACCGCTGACCCGCGATCAGCAGAAGGGGATCCGGCTCGAGGCGACGCGCACGGCCAAGATCCCGGCCACCCGACAACTCGGCCTGCCGCTTCCACAGAACCTCCCCGACACCGGGCCGGGTCTGATCACCGAGTTCGGCGGAAAGCTGCTCGAGACCTTGCTTGGGACGGGATCGTCGGACGCCAACTGAACGATCGGTCCGTGATCGCCGTCGAAAACATAAGCAACAATGCATGATTCAGGATGAGCGGGCGTGACGGTGAACTGAGACACATCCCGGCCATGCGATTGGCCGTTCTCACAGGATTCACAGCGTCCGGGAAAGCTCGGCTTAACATCCCGTCGGTACGGTCGAGTCATGCAGATGTCGGAGATGTCCTCTTTGCGCGACCTTCGCGCCAACCTCAGATACGACCTCCCTGCTTCACTGGTCGTATTCCTCGTCGCCCTACCGCTGTCGTTGGGTATCGCCATCGCGTCCGACGCGCCGGTGATGGCCGGCCTGATCGCCGCCGTGGTCGGCGGTGTGGTGGCGGGTCTGATCGGAGGTAGTCCGCTCCAGGTATCCGGACCGGCGGCCGGCCTGACGGTCGTCGTGGCCGAACTGGTCGCCAACTTCGGCTGGAAGGTCACGTGTTTCATCACGGTGGCAGCGGGCCTCCTACAGATCCTGTTCGGACTCAGCAAGAAGGCAGGCGCAGCGCTGGCGATTGCGCCGGTCGTGGTGCACGCCATGCTCGCCGGCATCGGTATCACCATTGCCCTGCAACAGATCCATGTCCTGCTCGGCGGCGAGTCGGGCAGCACCGCGTGGGACAACGTCACCCAGCTGCCCGCCAACCTGATGAACATCGACTGGCCGAGCGCGGTCATCGGCGGCCTCGTGATCGTCATGATGCTGACCTGGACCATGCTTCCGGTGTCGGTGCGCAAGGTGCCCGGACCCTTGGTCGCGATCGTCGTGGCAACCGCACTGACCGTCATCATGGGACTGAACATCGAACGAATCTCTCTGGACGGCAATCTCTTCGAGGCCATCGCCCTCCCCGAACTGCCGGCCGGAAACTGGGGTGCCGTGGTCATGGGCATCATCACCGTCGCGCTGATCGCCAGCGTCGAGTCCCTGCTGTCTGCGGTCGCCGTCGACAAGATGCATACCGGACCCCGCAGCAACTTCAACCGCGAGATGCTCGGGCAGGGCGGCGCGAACATCACCTCCGGGCTGCTCGGCGGACTGCCGGTCACCGGCGTCATCGTCCGCAGCACCACCAACGTTGCCAGTGGCGCGAAGACCCGTGCATCGGCTGTGCTGCACGGGGTGTGGGTCCTCGTGTTCGCCGTGCTGCTGACCGGCCTCGTTGAACAGATCCCCACCGCGGCGCTGGCCGGGTTGCTGGTGGTGATCGGCATCCAGCTGGTGAAGCTCGCCCACATGAAAACGGCGCTGAAGACGGGCGACCTGTGGGTGTACGCGGTCACGGTGATCTCCGTGGTGTTCCTCAACCTCCTCGAGGGAGTCGCCATCGGTCTCGCACTGGCGATCGCACTGGTGGTGTGGCGTGTGGTCCGGGCGGAGATCACCTCGGAGCCGTTCGGCACCGAGGGCTCGCGTCAGTGGCTCATCCGTGCCCGGGGCTCCCTCAGCTTCCTCTCACTGCCGAAGCTCAACAAGGCGCTCACCGCGGTGCCCGAATCCGCGCACGTCACACTCGAACTCGACGTGGACTTTCTCGACCATGCCGCCACCGAGGCGATCGAGGACTGGAAGTGGGCGCACGAGGCGACCGACGGCTCGGTGCTGATACTGGAACGGGGCAAGGCACGTCTCGATCACGCGCGGGAGGCGCCGCCGCGCCGGCACACCACCGGGATCATCGGACTCACCCCGTGGCGCAGCCGTCGGAACAGCGGTGAGCAGCAGCCGGGCGGAACCCCGGCGTCGCTGCAATCGATCATGGGTGGGGTGTCGGAGTATCACCGTGACCATGCCGACGTCCTGCGGGCGGCCACCTCTGACGTCACCCACAGTCAGGACCCGGACTCGCTCTTCTTGACCTGCTCCGATTCGCGGCTGATGCCGAACATCATCACCGCGAGTGGCCCCGGTGACCTGTTCACCGTCCGCAACGTCGGCAACCTGGTCCCCGGTGACGGGTCCACGGACACGTCGGTGGCCGCCGCACTCGAGTTCGCCATCGGTGAGATCGAGGTGAGTTCGGTTGTGGTCTGCGGTCATTCGTCGTGCGGCGCGATGAAGGCGATGCTCGCCGGCGCCGACGCGGGCAACGGCAAGATCGGTTCCTGGCTCGGCCACGCCATCCCCAGCCTGGCGGCCTACCGCCTGGGCCACCCGGCCGGCCGCGCCGCCGCCGAGGCCGGGTTCCCCGAGGTCGACCAGCTCGCCGTGGTCAACGTGGCCAAGCAGGTGGAGAACCTGATGCGCGACCCCGTCGTCGGTCGTGCGGCCGCCGAGGGGCGGTTGCGCGTCGTCGGGCTGTTCTTCGACATCCCGACCGCGCAGGTCTTCGAGGTCACCGGCACCGAGATCCGGCTCGCGGGCACCGATGCGCGTGCGGAGACGTTGCTGCCCTGATCGTCCTGCGCGTTCCGCGGAACGCGCGCCACCTCGACTCGGTGACATCACAATTGTTCGGAACGAAGGTGAATTCATCGAGTCGGGGTGCGTGACTCGGACTGTCGGTCGCCGGACCGCTCAGAACATCACCGAACGGAAGTGCGTGATCAGTCGCCAGTCGGCGGGCGGGCCGCCGAGGCCGTCGAGGAAGTGGAATGCGATACCCGGCGGCTGACCGCGATTGACGATCTCGGTGCCCTCGAACGGAAGGTTGAGGGTGGAGGCCGCTCCGGGCGCGATCGCCAGCGGTCGTCCGGCGAAGGTCGTCACCGACGGGGTGTGGGCGTGGCCGCAGAGGAAGGCGACGATGTTGGGGTGCTGCTCGACCATCGCTGCCAGCCGCGCCTCGCCGGTCTGTCGGATGGAGTCCATGAACGGCATGCCCAACGTGGTGGGTGGATGGTGGAAGGCGATCAGCACGGGCGTCGTCGGGCCGGCGGCCGCGATCTCGGTGGACATCCACGCAAGTGTGTCGTCGGTGAGGTGGCCGTCGTTGCGGTCGGGGATGGAACTGTCGCAGACCACGAACAGCACACCGCCGATCAGTGCCGCCTGATTGACCGGTTCATCGGTCGTCCGGCCTTTCAGATGGGCGTTGAAGGCCTCCCGCTTGTCGTGATTGCCTGCGGTGATGAGCATCGGCAGGGGGCTGTAGAGCACACCGTAGGCCTCGCGGTATTCGGACTCGCTGCCCTCGTCGGTGATGTCGCCGGTCACCAGGAGCGCGTCGATGCCGTCGGCGCGGGCGTTGATGTAGCCAAGCGTCGATTCGATGCGGCTGCGGTTGTACCGCGTGCCGTTGAAATGCAGGTCGCTGATGTGGGCGACGACGAACACACGCGCTCCTCGATGACGGACTCACCTGAGGCTAGTCACATCGGCCGCCGACGGCGCGGCAAGGCCCCCCGAATCCTCTGCGCGCCCCGCCCCGTCGACCGCGCGGCGGGTGTTGACAGTTGTCGTCGGAGATATGAAAGTCGGCGGATGAGACGACGAGGTGGCGGGGTCCGGGACACGACTCGATATGCGGGTGTGACCGCGGTGGTGACCGGCGGCGGGTCCGGGATCGGGGCGGCACTCACCAGAGCGCTCGTCGCCGCCGGCGCCGACGTGGTGTGTACCGATCGCGATGTCGACGCGGCACGACGGGTCGTCGAGGGCCTGAGTGCGGCGCCCGGCTCGGCCCGCGCCGCGCACCTCGACGTCACCGACGGCGACGCGGTCCGTGACCTGGTGGACGAGGTGGTGGCGTCGACGGGGCGCATCGACCTCATGTTCAACAACGCGGGCATGGCTCTCGGCGGCAACACCGAACTCCTCACCGCGGACCAATGGGACGCGATCATCGATGTGAACATCCGCGGCGTGGTCCACGGTGTGGCGGCCGCCTATCCGCACATGATCCGTCAGCAGTCCGGCCACATCGTGAACACCGCGTCGATGGCCGGTCTCACTGCTGCCGGGCTGCTCACCAGCTACGTGATGACCAAACACGCGGTCGTCGGCCTGTCCCTGGCGCTGCGGTCGGAAGCCGCGGTGCACGGCGTCGGCGTGCTGGCATTGTGCCCGGCCGCGGTGGAGACGCCGCTGCTCGATGCCCCCGGCGTCGGCGGGTTCACCGGCCGGACCTTCTACCTGTCCGGGCAGGGTGTCCGGACCGCATACGACGCCGACCGGCTCGCGACCGAGGCCCTCGACGCCGTCGAGCGCAACCGGCCGCTGCTGGTGGTGCCCGCGCAGGCCCGGATGGCGTGGCGCTTCTCGCGGCTCGCACCCGGACTTATGCAGAAGCTGTCGACGAAGTTCGTCGCTCAGCAGCGTGAGCGGCAACACCTGTAGTACTGCGCACGCTCGGCGGGATTCGGTGCACGCTCGGCGTGAGCGTGTGCGGTCAGTGGAGAGTGCGCCCGAACAGCTTCTGCAGTTCCGCGAAGTGCTTCTCGGTGGCCTCGTGGTGGTAGATCGCGGTGTCGGCCATCGTGTAGCCGTGGTGGGCCCCCGGGTACACCGTCGCCGAATGCGTGACGCCGCATGAGGTGAGGGCGTGCTCGAACGCGGCGACGGCCTCCGGTGGCAGCGACTGATCCTCGTCGGCATGGATGGCCAGCACGTCGGCGCGGACGTCGGGCAGGCGACGATGCGGACTGCTGTCGTCGTCGGTGACGAGGCCGCCGGTGTGGAACATGCCGATCGCGCCCACCACGTCGGGACGGGTGGCCGCGGCCAGCAGCGCGAGGCGTCCGCCCATGCAGTAGCCGGTGATCCCCACGTCGCCGTCGGAGACGCCCTCGAGCCCACGCAGGGTGTCGAGGTAGGCGGACAGATCCGGTGCCGAGAGGTCGTCGGTGAGCGCCCGCACCCGCGGCATCACCTCCTTGAAGAAGTCCGCCCGGCTCGTCGGATCCGTGAGGTCGGCCGAGGGTTCGAGATCGGTGGCGGTACCGGAGCGATAGAAGACATTGGGCGCCAACACCACGTATCCCCAGGACGCGATCCGATCGGCCATCTGCTTGGTCTGCGGGCGCAGCCCGATGGCGTCGATGGCGAACAGCACACCCGGCAGCGGGCCGGCAGCGTCGTCGGGACGCGTCACATAGGCGTCGGCCACGCCATCCGGCGTGGAGATCGTGATCATCTCGCTCGGCACAGGGTTGTCCTTTTCCACGGTGGACGGATCTCAGAGGTCTCCGGGCAGTTTGTCACGACGGATGCCGCGCCAACTCGGGTGGCGCAGGTGACCGGTGGTGGTCCAGTCCATGAACCGGACCTCACCGACGATCTTCGGCAACACCCACACCGCGCTCGACGCGACCGGCCGGTCCAACTTGTCGACGAATGGACAGGTCTTGATCTGCAACGGCTCGAGTTCTTCGGCGAGGGAACGGAGTTGGGCGTCGGTGAAGCCGGTGCCGACCCGCCCGACGTATCGCAGCCCGGTCTCCTCAGGCAGTCCGAGCAGCAGCGACCCGATGGTGTCCGACCGGTTGCCCCGACCGGGTCGGTATCCGCCGATCACGACCTCGATGTCGCTCCAGTTCTTGTGTTTGCGCCATTGGGTGGTGCGCCTGCCCTGCTGATACGTGGAGGTCCGTCGCTTCGCGACGACACCTTCGTATCCCTGCTCGCGGCTGTGCTCCACCGCGGCACGCCCCGGCCCGTCGAGCAATGGCGGGACCTGGGCATAGGGCGAGTGCGCGAAGGCCGGGGCGAGCTCCTCCAGTAGTTCCCGCCTCTGCGACCACGGCCGACGCAGCAGCGACGTGCCGTTCAGGTAGAGCACGTCGAAGATGTAGAGCTTGACGGCGAGGTCCTCGTCGGTGGTGTTGCGTGCGGCGAGCAGCGTGAAGTTGGTCCGACCACTCGCATCGAGGGCCACCACCTCGCCGTCGAGGACGACGTCGATGAGCCCGAGATCGTCGGCGATGGAGCGCAGTCGGGGGAAGTCGGCGGTCATGTCGATGCCCGAACGCGATGTCAGTCGGAAGTCGCCGTCGATGTAGCGCAAGAGGATTCGGTAGCCGTCCCACTTCCCCTCGAACGCCCAGTCGCGTCCGTCGAGGTTGTCGATCGACTCGTCGGTGGCCAGCATGGGCCGTGGGTCCTTGAGACTGTCCGGCAGGATCGGCCGCGGCTCGTCGCTCATCAGGTGGGCGAGCCAGTTCTTGTCGCCCGTCTTGATGAGCGCGTAGCGGCCCTGCACCCGTTCGCCGTGCAGCCGGACGATCACCTCGTTCTCGCGCCACTTCTCGGTCTCGTAGGTGCCGCGGTCCCAGATCTCCACGTGCCCGCCACCGTATTCGCCGTGCGGGATGTCGCCCTCGAAATCGGCGTAATCCATCGGGTGGTCCTCGGTGTGCACCGCGAGCCGGTTCTGACCCGGGTCGTCGGGCAGGTTCTTCGGAACCGCCCACGAGACCAGCACGCCGTCCCGCTCGAGCCGGAAGTCGTAGTGCAGGCGGCGAGCATGATGCTCTTGGATGACGAAGATCGGATCGGCAGATGTCTCCTCCTCGCCACGGTCACGGTGCGCCTCGTCGCCGAACGGCTCGGGTGTCTTGTCCGCATCACGCTTGCGGCGGTACTCGCCAAGACTGACAACAGGATTCGACACCGGGGGAGCTGTGGCGGCCGCCGCGGCGTCGGTGTCGGTGTCGAGTTCGGAGGAATCGGAGTCGTGTGGGTCGTCGAGGTCGAGGAGCAGATCGCCGTCGGTGGCAACTCTTTCGAGGACCTCGTGAAACAACAACTGGCCGATGTCGGGGTCGCCGAGCTCGTCCCAGGAGCGGGGCGCGGCCACCCATGGCTGTTCACGACCGCGCATCGAGTACGGCGCCAACGTCGTCTTCGAGCCGCTGTTCTGGCTCCAGTCGATGAAGACCTTGCCGGCCCTGATCGATTTGGTCATCGTCGCGGTGATCGAGTCGGGATGCGCGGCGGCCAGGCTGGTGGCGATCTGCTTGGCGACCGTCCGGGCCGCGTCCGGCGCGACGGGGCGGTCGAACCGTGCGTACAGGTGCAACCCCTTGCCGCCGCTCGTCACCGGGAACGCCGTCAGCCCGGCCGCCGACAGCATGTCGCGGATCATCAGCGCCACCTCGGCACACTGGGAGAGCGGGACGTCGGGCCCGGGGTCGAGATCGAGGACGAGACGGTCGGCTTTCGGCGCGGTCCCGTCGGAGGCCGGCACACGCCACTGCGGTGTGTGCAACTCCAGCGCGGCCATCTGGCCGAACCACACCAGGTCGGCCTGCGAGGACGCGAGGGGGTAGGTGATCACCCGTTTGCTGTGCTGTTCGCCGAATCGCTCGAGCCAATCCGGCGCCGACACGGGGAGATCCTTCTCGAAGAACGGCATCGATTCCACGCCGTTCGGCCAGCGTTTGCGGGTGATCGGGCGTCCGGCGAGGTGCGGGAGCATGACGTCGGCGATCCGCGAGTAATAGTCGATGACCTCGAACTTCCGGGTACCGCTCTCCGGATACAGCACCTTCTCGAGGTTGGTGATGGGGATGCGACGACCGTCGACCTCGAGACTGTCACCGCCCGCCATGATGACCATTGTCCACGTTCCGGGCCGAGGATTCGGTGAACCGGTGGCACAATGAACCCCATGCGCTCGATCTGGAAGGGCGATCTGAGCTTTGGCCTGGTGAACGTTCCGGTCAAGGTGTATTCGGCCACGGAAAGTCACGACCGGAAGTCGTATCAGGTCGACTCCAAGGACGGCACACGGATCCGGTATCGCCGAGTCCGGGAGGGGACCGACTCCGAGGTCGATTACTCCGACATCGCGAACGCGTACGAGACCGACTCCGGGGAGACTGTGATCCTCACCAAAGAGGACCTGGGAATGCTGCCGGTGCAGAAGAGTCCCGAGATCTCCATCCTCGAGTTCGTCCCGACCGACCAGGTCGATCCGATCTACTTCGACAAGCCCTACTACCTCGAGCCCGCGTCGAAGTCGCCGAAGGCCTACGCGCTGCTTGCCCAGGCGCTGCAGAAGACGGACCGTCTCGCCATCGCCAACTTCACGTTGCGCAACCGGACCAGGCTCGCGGCCCTGCGCGTGGTCGACGGCGTCATGACCCTGCAGACCTTGCTCTGGCCGGATGAGGTCCGTGCAGCCGATTTCGACTTTCTCGGCGACGAACCCGAGATCCGCCCACAGGAACTCGAGATGGCCGCGTCGCTCATCGAGACGATGGCCAAGGACTTCGATCCCACCGAGTTCGAGGACACCTATCAGGTCGAGCTGTCCAAACTCGTCGAGGCGAAATCCGAAGGCGCCGAGGCATTCCCGGAGAGCGAGGAAGAATCCTCGGCGGACGAGGACTCCGAGGTGGCCGACCTGCTGGCGGCGCTGCGCGCGTCGGTGAAGGACAAGGGCGCCTCCGAGAGCTCGTCGTCGGACGAGGACGAGAAGAAGTCGGCCCCGGCCAAGAAGGCGGCGGCGAAGAAGGCTCCGGCCAAGAAGGCTCCGACCAAGAAGGCGGCGGCCAAGAAAACCGCGGCCAAGAAGACGGCGGCGAAGAAGTCGGCCTAGTGCAGTCGTCGCGACGGGCGGATGGAGTGATGGTGTGGTGACCGGGGAATCCGAACAGCTCGACGTGCTGATCGTCGGCGCGGGTCTGTCGGGCATCGACGCCGCCTTCCGGATCACCGAACGCAATCCGGATCTGCGTTACCGGATCGTCGAGCGGCGCAGCCGGATCGGTGGGACATGGGACATCTTCCGCTATCCCGGCGTCCGGTCGGATTCCGACATCTTCAGCCTGAGCTTTCCGTTCCGCCCGTGGCCCGAGGACCGAACCATCGCCGAGGGCGACGAGATCCGCGACTACCTCGAGGACACCGCACGCGAGTTCGGGATCGACCGACACATCGACTTCGAGGTGTCGGTCACCGCAGCCGATTTCGACAGCGACACGGATCTCTGGACGGTGACCACCGAGGTCGCCGGGACCCGTCGGACCTACGTCGCACGATTCCTGTACATGTGCACCGGGTATTACCGCTACGACGAGGGATACCTGCCGGACTTCCCCGGCATGGCCGACTTCTCCGGCACCATCGTCCACCCGCAGTTCTGGCCGGAGGACCTCGATTACGCGGGGAAGAAAGTGGTGGTGATCGGCAGCGGTGCCACCGCGGTCACCCTGATCCCTGCCATGGCGGAATCTGCGGGCGAGGTGACGATGCTGCAGCGGTCGCCCACCTTCATGTTGCCGCTCCCGCGGCAGGATCCGATGACCAGAGTGCTGCGGCGGGCACTCCCGAAGAAGTGGTCGCATCACCTCATCCGGTGGCGAAATGCACTGGGCACCTTGGCCTTCTACCTCTACTGCCGCGCCTTCCCGAAGCTCTCGCGCCGTACCCTCCGTCAGATCGCGATCCGTTCGCTGCCGAAGGGCTACGACGTCGACACCCACTTCCGGCCCCGCTACGAGCCCTGGGACGAGCGGTTGTGCATCATCCCTGACGGCGACTTCTACCGCACCATCCGACGCGGCGACGCCGACGTGGTGACCGACCAGATCGATCGATTCGTCTCGGGCGGCATCCGACTGGTCTCCGGCCGTGAACTCGACGCCGACATCGTCGTCACCGCCACCGGACTCGCACTGATCGCCTTCGGCGGCGCGACGTTGAGCATCGACGGTCATGAGTTCAAGCCGCACGACAAGTTCGCCTATCGGGGATACATGCTCAACGACGTCCCGAACATGGCGTGGTCGGTCGGCTACACCAATGCGTCGTGGACCCTTCGGGTCGATCTGACCAGCCAGGCCTTCGCGGACCTGATCGCGCACATGGCCGAGCACGGGTACACGCACGCATATCCGACGGTCGGGTCGGCGGTGCTCCCGGAGGAACTGCTGCTGGCCCTCGACTCGGGATACGTACGACGAGCCGCGACGCTGTTGCCCAAGGCGTCGTCGGAGCGGCCGTGGCGCGTCCGGCACAATCTGGTCCTCGACGCCATCGACGCGCGACGGTACGACGTGACCGAGGCGATGGTGTTCGGGACGGTCGAACCTCGGGTAGGCGTGCGTCCGGCCTGAATAATCGCTGGCCGGACGCGGTCACCATCCGGCAAGCTCGATATGTGAGCACCGGTTCCGATCGGCATTTGGCCGACCATCGACTGCCCGCAGCGCTGAGACCGTTCGCGCTGCGGCAGTACCGGCTGCTCGTTCTCGGCCTGGTACTGGCGATGTTCGCCGACGGCGTGTGGACCGTCGGGGTGGTGTGGCAGGTCATCGACATGGGCGGCGGGCCGGG
The DNA here is from genome assembly GCF_026625785.1 of Gordonia sp. SL306. Lineage (NCBI taxonomy): Bacteria > Bacillati > Actinomycetota > Actinomycetes > Mycobacteriales > Gordoniaceae > Gordonia > Gordonia sp. SL306. The sequence goes on from NZ_CP113063.1 coordinate 2,849,666, forward strand.
ACAGCTCTCGGCCGTCACGGGCGTGGCGGCCCTCGGCATGGTGGTGTCGACTCTCGCAGGCGGAGTTCTCGCCGACCGGGTCTCCCAGCGCCTCATCATGATCGCGCTGGAGACCGTGAAGTTGCTGGCGTTCGCGGTCGTGGGCGTCGCCGCCATGCTCGGTGTTCTGAACCAGCCTTTCCTGATCACCGCCGCTTTTGTCGGTGGCGTCACCATGGGCATGTACTACCCTGCGTACTCGGCGTTGCTCCCGAGCATCGTGGAGGCGGAACAGCTGCAGGCCGCCAACGGGATCGAGGGTTTCCTGCGCCCGGTCGTCTTCCAGGCGCTCGGCCCGATGGTGGCCGGTGGTGCGATCTCCATCGCCTCTCCGGCGGTGGCGATCGTGCTGGCAGGCGTCGCGAGCGCGGTGTCGTCGCTGTTCTATGTCGCGATGGACCCGGTCCGGGTGCGGCGCGAGCCCAGCGCGATCACGGTGCATCCATTCCGGTCGGTGGTCACCGACATCGCCGAGGGCTTCGCGTACATGTGGCGCACGCCGTGGTTGTGGGCGACGCTGTTCTTCGCCTGCATCCTGGTGCTCGCCACCATGGGGCCGATCGAGGTCCTGGTGCCGTTCGCCCTGCGGGAGCGTGTGCACGGCGGTGCCGGTGATCACTCGTTGGTGCTTGCGGCGTTCGGCGTCGGTGCAGCACTGTCGTCGCTGGTGTTCGCCTCGATCCCGATGCCGCGACGATATCTGACGGTGATGTTCTCGATCTGGGGTTTCTCGAGCGTGCCGCTGGTGATCATGGGCTTCGCCGACCGGACATGGATGTTCGTGGCGGCCGGGCTCCTGATGGGTATCCTGTTCGACGGCCCGATGGTCTTGTGGGGCACGCTGTTACAGCGCAGGGTCCCGCCGGCGCTCCTCGGGCGGGTCGCGAGCCTGGACTTCTTCGTCTCGGTCGCGTTGATGCCCGTGTCGATGGCGATCGCCGCGCCGGTCAGTCACGCGATCGGGTTGACCGCCACCTTTGTGCTGGCGGGTCTGGTGCCGGTGCCGGTCGCGGCGTGCTTCTACCTCGCGGCGCGCCTGTGGCGTGACGAGATCGACCATCCGTTGCGGATTCAGGTGACCGACAATCCCAAGGTCCTCACCTGAGCCGACCCGGTGGTGCGACGAGGTGCTCGGCGGCCGCGGCGACGGTGAGTTCGGTCAGGGCGTCGAGGATCGGCGAGCTGAGTTTCCAGTATTGCCAGAACAGCGGGACGTCGACATGGTGGTCGACGATGGGGATCACCCGGCCCGCGTCGAGCGCATCGGCGATCTGGGCCTCCGGCACCGCACCCCACCCGACACCGAGTTGCACGGCGAGGTGGAACTCGGTGGAGGCCGGGATGTAGCTGATCGGTGGCGAGACCGGCTGCGCGGCAAGAGTTGTCAGCACGTCCCGCTGGATGTAGTCATTGCGGTCGAACAGCACCATCGGGGCGCGCGACAGCGCCGCGGCAGTCGGGCCGTCGGGGAGCCAACGGGCCACGAAATCCGGTGTGGCGACGGGCAGGTAGCGCATCGACCCGAGTGCCCGGGTGGTGCAGCCGCGGATGCCGAGTGGGTCGGAGGTGATGGCGGCGAGTACTTCTCCCGACCGGAGGAACCGGGTGTTCTGGCTCTCGTCGTCGCGCACCACCTCGATGGCGACCGGGTGCGCGTGATGCATTTGCGCGAGAACCGGGAGGAACCACGTGGCCAACGAGTCCGCGTTCGCCGCGATCGGGAGGTGGATGCGGGCGGAGTCCTCGTCGGCCGTGCCACTGCCGATCAGTTCGGCGCGGGTCTCCTCGAGTAGCAGCTCCCATTGTTTGGCGAGGCGGACGAGCACCTCACCGTCGGGCGTGGCCGTGGCCGGTTTTGTCCGGCGGAGGACGACTCGTCCGACCGAGGTCTCGAGGGCCTTGATCCGCTGGCTGACCGCGGACGGAGTGATGTGCAGCGATGTCGCCGCGGCGTCGAAGGTGCCCTCACGGAGAACCGCGGCGAGGGTCTGCAGGCCTTCCTGGCTGATCTCCATCCGCCGATCTTAAGTTGCTTTGATGATTCATGAAAAACATTCGCTGGATTGTTGTGCCTGGCGTCTTTACCGTCGTTGCCATGAGTACGTATGTCCTTGCCGCCATCGCCGGGTTGCTGACCGGCGCGGGGCTGATCATCGCCATCGGTCCCCAGAACGTCTTCGTCATCCGGCAGGGTGTGGCCCGCGCGCACGTGATCCCGGTCGTCGCGGTGTGCGCGATCTCCGACGTCGTCCTGATCCTCGCGGGTGTCGCCGGGCTCGGCGCACTTGTCGCCGCTCATCCGGCAGTCGTGACGATCGCGAAGATCGTCGGCGGCGGCTATGTCATCGTGCTCGGGCTGATGGCGGCGCGCCGGTGCCTGCGGAGCAGCGAGGCCATCGTGACCAATGCAGGCGAGGCGAACACGGTGAGCCGGTGGGCGGCGGTTGGGATGACGCTGGCCCTCACGTGGCTCAACCCGCACGTCTATCTGGACACGGTGCTCACCATGGGCGCCATCGCGAACAGCCATGGAAATGCCAAGTGGGCGTTCGCCATCGGCGCCTGCCTCGCGAGCCTCCTGTGGTTCGCATCGCTCGGCGGAGGTGCGACGAGACTTGCCCGCCACTTCGCGTCACCGAGGTCGTGGCGGATGCTCGACGCGGTCGTCGCGGTCGTGATGCTCGCGATGGGGGCGATGCTGATCGCGTCGGTGTGAGGCCGCAGGCTCGCTCCTCAGGGATCGGGTGATTCGCTCGCAGGCTCGCTCCTGAGGGATCCGGTGGCGTTCGCGGCGAGGCGGGCCGTCACACCTTCGCCGGCTCGGGCTCCCAGAGATCCGGATCCACCTGGGTCTCGATCGGGATCTCGCGGATGGCGGAGCCCTCGACGTCGACGTTGGGCACGATGCGGTCGAGCCAGCGGGGGAGCTTCCACGCGGTGTCGCCGAGCAGCGTGATGACCGCGGGCACCACGGCCATCCGGATGATGAACGCGTCGAAGAACACCGCGGCGGCGAGTGCGAAGCCCATCATCTTCGCGATCGTGTCCGGTGCCAGCATGAACGCCGCGAACACGGAGATCATGATCACCGCCGCGGACGCGACCACCCGGGCACCGTGCTGATAGCCGACGATGACGGACTCCTTGGCCGAGACGCCGTGCACGTATTCCTCACGCATTCGGGTCACCAGGAACACCTGGTAATCCATCGCCAGGCCGAACACCACGCCCACCAGGAAGATCGGCAGGAACGAGATGATCGGTTTGGTGTGGTCGATCAGGCCGAAGTCGCCCTCCTGGAAGATCGCCACGGTCGCGCCGAACGTCGCGCACACCGAGAACAGGAAACCGATGGTCGCGATGAGCGGGACCAGCAGCGACCGGAACACGATCGTCAGGATGATGAAGGCCAACCCGACCACGACGATCAGGAACGGGATCAACGCCGAACTGAGCTTCGACGAGATGTCCGACATGATCGCGGTCTGTCCGCCGACGTTGACGGTGGCGCCGTCGGGCGACGTCGCGCCGTAGTCGCGGATCTGTTCCATCAGGTCGTGGGTCTGCGGACCGCTCGGCGACTGCTGCGGGGTGACCGAGATGAGTGCGGCGTTCGCGCCCGCCTGCGGGTTCGCCGGGTCGGTGCCGTTGCCGATCCAGGTGATCTGGGCCGGATTGGCGACGTTGTCGAGGGTCTTGACCTTGTCGACGACGGCGGTCGCCGCTGGTGCCACGTCGCCGCCGTCTGCATCGCTGACCACCACCAGGAGCGGACCGTTCACGCCCTCGCCGAAGCCGCGATTGAGCAGCTGGGTGGCGGCGTATTCGCTGTCGGTGGTCGACTCCATCCCGAGTTCCATCTTGGTCATCGGGATGGCGGCGACGGCCAGGAGGATGAGACCGATGATGGCCACCGGTAGCGGGTAGCGGGTGACGAACCGCGCGAACCGCAATCCGTTCGACGGCTGCGAGTCGGGTTCGTCGCCGTGCCGGATGCCCGGGATGCGGGGTTTGAACGCGAATCGGCCGAAGGCGCCGAGAAGCGCCGGGATCAGGGTGATCGCGCCCAGCACCGCGACGAGGACGGCCACGGCCGCGGCGACACCCATCTGGGTGATGAACGGGATCCCGACCACGGCGAGCGCGGCGACCGCGATCATCACCGTCAGGCCCGCGAACACGACGGCCGAACCCGCGGTCCCGACCGCCCGTCCGACCGCGGCCTCCCGACTGCCGCCGAGATTCAGCTCGGATCGATACCGGGACACGATGAACAGCGCGTAGTCGATCGACACGGCGATGCCGAGCATCGTGATGATCGTGGTCGCACTCTGCTGGACGTCGATGATCTTGGCGCTCAACGTGACCAACAGGATGGTGATCCCCACGCCCAGGATGCCGGTGACGATCGGGATGAAAGCGGCGATCAGCGCGCCGAACGCGACGATCATGATCACGAAGGCGACCGCGAAGCCGAGCAGTTCGGACACACCACCCTGCTCGAACACCTGCATCAGCGAACCGGTGCCCTCGACTTCGAGGCCGCCGCCGCGGAAATCGGCCAGCAGGTCCTCGAACTGTTGCATGTCCGCACCGGTCAGGTCCTGAACCGGGATGTCCTGACGGATCTGGATCAGGCCGACCTTGCCGTTGTCGCCGAGGACGGCCGACGCCATTGCGGGGTTCTCCTGCGCCGCGGTCACCGGATTGACGACGGTCTGCGGCTCCAGGACCTTGGGCAGGGTCCGGGCCTTCTCGACCAGCGCGTCGATCTGCTGGGTGTGGTTGGCGAGCCCGTCGTCGGCGGCCACCAGGATGCTGGTCGACGCCTTGAGCTGCTGGTCGTTGATCGCCGAGAAGTCGGACTTCATCACCGACATCGCACGGTCCGAGTCGGTGCCGGGCAGTTCGAAGTCGGTGGAGAACTTGGGTGCGACCGCGCTGACGATCGCGCCGAGGGCGATGATCACGGCGAGCCAGACTCCGACGAACCACCACTTGTGCCGGAACGTGAAACGCCCGAGCCGGTACAACCACAACGCCACGGCGACCTCCCAATCGATGTGACAGCCAGCGTATCGGGCTCCGCCCCGGAGACCTGTGTGACAGCGGCCACTCGGGATGGGCGATCCCGTTCAGGTACCCATCATCGCCCCGATGAGCGTGGAGTGCCGACCGTGATCGGGATGTGTTGCTGCGGGTGTGCGAGGTCTCGATACGACTCCTCGCTGCGCTCGTCGTCTACTCGACCGGCGAGGGGGAGCCCCTGCTGTGCTCGTCGTCTACTCGACCGCCGAAAGGGCGGGGTATGCCTTGCTGGTCGAGTAGCTTCCGAGCGGAGCGAGGCAGCGTATCGAGACCCGGGTTCCGCGACCAGGGAAGCTCAGACCAGCGGTCGCTTGGTCCGGATCCGGAAGCGGACATCCCACAGCAACAGGTTGAACGGGAACTCGCGCATGGGTTTCGGAAGCCGGTTACAAATGGCGCGGGCGACCCTGTTGTGCGTGTCGAACACGACGCGCTGCCAGGGCTTGAACTCGAGGCCCATCTTGTCGCGGAAGTTCTCCGGCAGGAAGCCGATGGTCAGCAGCTCGAACCACCAGCCGACCAGCACGCTGAACCAGCGCGGCATGAACTCCGCACGAGTGATGCTCATCAGGTGCTCGCGGATGACCGGATCGATCTCGAAGCTCTCGACGGTCTCGTTCCAGTAGGTCTCGAAATCGGCCCGGGTCGCCGGCCACATCTCGCGCGGCACCTGCAGCGTGGTGCCGAGGACCGCGCCGTTCTGATAGGCCTCTTCGGTGATGTCGGCGGGATCGCCGTAGATCCGCTGCATGTCCTCCCAGCCCTTGTAGAGGCAGGCGGCCACCCACAGCTGCAGCCGGGGGTCGAAGGCGTTGTACTTCACCGGACTGTCCGCGCTCGACCGCACCTTCGCGTGCGCCTTGCCCACCGCCTTGCGGTAGGCCTTGCGATCGGCCGGACTGCCCATGACCGCGACGGCGAGGTAGCTCAGCGTGGTGCGGGTGCGCTTGATCGGGTGCTTGAACAGGTTGCCGCTGTCGACCCGGCTCTCGTACACGCCGTATCCGACCGCGGGCATGGCGAGCTGCATGATCACGTTGGCCGGCCCGGCGAGCGCGGAGATGCCCTTCATCTCGTTCATCCGGGTCGGCAGGGCATCGAGTTCGCCGCGGGTCATCCGGGCCGCCGGAGGCAGGTACTCGGTGTCCGGTGCGGTCGCCGAGTACGCAGCCGGCACCTCGACCTCGACGTCGACGATCGGATCAGTGCTCACCAGGTCTCCCATGTTTGCTCGGACAGTTCATGACCATCACGCATTCTGACAACGTGCGTATTCTCTTTCATTCAACGATGTCATCGTCATCGGTGTCAAGATGGACGTGTGGCGAGCACCTCCGAGGCCAGGTCGACCGGCTCATCGAGTACCGGCGGCAGATTGCGTGCCTACGGCGGTGAGGACGGCGGCAGCCGCGTCGCCCGCCGTCGGGCCACACTGGTCGACGCCGCACTCGAACTGCTCGGCGCATCGGACGGCGGGTCGGTCACGGTTCGCGGTGTGTGCCGGGAGGCGGGTCTCACCACGCGCTACTTCTACGAGAGTTTCGACTCGATCGAGGCGCTGGTGAGTGCCACGTTCGACGAGGTGATCGCCGAGATCTCCGAGGATGCGCTCGCCGCGTTCGGCGCAGGCGACGGGGTCGAGGGCAAGGTGGCCGGTGCGATCGCCACCATCGTGCGCATCATCGACGAGGATCGCCGCAAGGGGCGTCTGCTGTTCTCCCAGTCATTGCTGAGCCCGACCATCGCGGCCAAGCGGATGGAGTCCACCGCCCTGTTCGCCGGACTGACGTTGCAGTCGGCGTCGGGAGTGCTGGAGGTCAGGTCGCATCCGAAGGCGCTGGCCGCCGCCCATTTCCAGGTCGGTGGTCTTGCCCACCTGCTGGCCGCGTGGCTCGACGGCCACCTGGACCTCGAGCGCGACGGCGTCGTCGAGGTCAGCGTCGGGTTGATGATGGCCATCGCCGACGGCGTGGAACGGTTCGGCGCGTAGGGATCGATACATGTGTCGCCGCTGCACCGCCATACCCATGAGGACGCTATGTTGGATGCCATGAGTAGTGGAGCCGGCGAGGCGGAGGTGCGGCCACACTCCATCGGCGAATGGCGAGACTACGGTGAGCCGGAGCTCCCGGTGCCGTTGGCCGCGGCGCTGGCCGCGTTCGCCGAGCAGGGTTATCACGGAACGTCGGTGCGAGAGATCGCCTCCCGCGCGAATCTTTCTGTACCAGGGCTCTATCACCACTATCCGTCGAAACAGTCGTTGCTCCAGGGTTTGCTGGAACGGACCATGACCGACCTGTTGAGTCGGTCCGAACGTGCCATCTCCGAGGCGGGTGACCGTCCGATCGACCAGTTCGACGCCGTCGTCGAGTCGCTCCTGAGGTTCCACATGTACCGGCGCGAACAGGCGTTCGTGGGGTCCACCGAGATCCGCAGTCTCGACGACAGCTACCGGCAGACCTACATCGGGCATCGAGACCGGCAACAGCACATGGTCGACGAAGTCGTGTTCGCCGGGGTGGAGGCCGGGGTGTTCTCCACCCGGTATCCCAAGGACGCGAGTCGGGCCGTCGCCACGATGTGTGTCGGGGTGTCGACATGGTTCAAACTCGACGGTGAACTCGGCGCCGACGAACTCATCTCCCGCAACCTGCAGCTCGCGCGGGCTCTTGTCGGCTACCGCACCGACGCCGGTTCGGACTGAATCGGCCGCTGGTGACCTCGGCCTGACTTGACCGGCGCCGTTCCGGCTGGCATCGTGACGGGCGCCGAACGATCGCTCGGTCGGCGAACCATGAGGAGATCCGATGCCCGTTGACCTGAGCTACGCCCCGGACGTCTCGGAGATCGTCGACAAGACGAGCCGATTCGTGCGCGACCACGTCCTGCCGATCGAGAACGCCCACGGCGGAGACATCACCGCGGCCGGTGGTGACGAACTGCGTCGGGAACTCAACGCCAAGGCGAAGGCGGAGGGCATCTTCGCGCCGCACGCGCCGGTGGAGTTCGGCGGGCTCGGTCTGAACATGTCCGACCGCGCACCGGTCTTCGCGGCTGCCGGATACTCGACCTTCGGGCCGGTGGCATTGCACATCGGCGCGCCGGACGAGGGCAATGTCCACATGCTCGCGCACGTGGCGAGCGACGAGCAGAAGCACAAGTACCTCGCCCCGCTCGCGACCGGTGACGTCCGGTCGGCGTTCGCGATGACGGAGCCCTCCCCGGGGGCGGGTTCGGATCCCAATGCGTTGCGCACCAGTGCCGTCAAGGTTGACGGCGGCTGGAAGATCAACGGCGAGAAGCGTTTCATCACCGGCGCCGAGGGGGCCGGTTTCTTCATCATCATGGCTCGGACCGCAGGTGCACCCGGCGACCGCGGCGGTGCCACGATGTTCCTCGCCCCGGCCGAGACCGCCGGGATCTCCGTGGACCGCCACATCGTGACGACGGACCGCTCGATGATCGGCGGGCACTGCGAGGTCAGCTTCACCGACGTCTTCGTCCCGGACGAGGACATCCTCGGCGAGGTCGACGAGGGCTACCGCTACGCGCAGGTGCGATTGGGCCCGGCGCGGATGACCCACGTGATGCGGTGGTTTGGCTCGGCGCAGCGTTGTCACGATGTCGCCGTCGACTACGTGTCACGACGAGAAGGGTTCGGCGGCAAGCTCGGCGACCTCGGCATGATCCAGCAGATGGTCGCCGACAACGAGATCGATCTGGCTGCGAGTACCGCACTGCTGGTCAAGGCCTGCCACGAACTCGACCTGGGTAACCACGCGTCGAACGAGACGTCGATCGCCAAGACCTTTGCCGCGGAGGCATACACGCGGATCGCCGATCGCAGTATCCAGATGTGTGGCGGAATGGGCGTCTCCGACGACCTGCCGCTGGCGCGGCTGCAGCGTGAACTGCGCCCGTTCCGGATCTACGACGGTCCGTCGGAGGTACACCGTTGGGCGATCGCGCGCCGTACGATCGGCCGGGCACGCAAGGCGGCCCGGTCGGCAGACACCGCCGCGTCGGAGTCGAGCCGGTGAGCGAACATCCGGCGCTCAATTCGGTTCTGCTGCGTGACTTCCTGGTCGGTCGGGGAGTCGACGTGGTCGGCGACCTCCGCGTGGATCTCATCAGCGGCGGCAAATCCAATCTGACGTTCAGTGTGCGCGATGACCGGACTCACTGGGTGGTGCGGCGCCCGCCGACGAGTGGGCTCACCCCGTCGGCGCACGACATGAATCGCGAATGGGCCGTGACGAGCGCCCTCCAGCAGACCGACGTCCCGGTGGCGCGGACCGTGGCGATCGACTCCGACGGGGAGGTCTTCGGCGCTCCGTTCACGGTGGTCGAGTTCGTGGACGGGCCGGTCATCCGGACGGCCGATGATCTGAAGGCGTTGTCGGACAGTGATGTCGAACGCAACCTCGACGGTCTCGTGGAGACGCTGGCCCGGCTGCACGACGTCGACTACCAGGCTGTCGGGCTCGGCGAGTTCGGTCGGCCGGATGGCTTCGTCGCACGCCAGGTGAAGCTGTGGGCCCGTCAGTGGGGGCACGTGAAGAGCCGCGAGCTCGACGATGTCGACAGGCTCGTCGCCGCTCTGGCCGAGCGCGTGCCGACCGAGGCGCGCAATACCATCGTGCACGGCGATTACCGGGTGGACAACACCATCACATCGGCCGACGACCCGGGAGTTGTCCGGGCGGTGGTGGATTGGGAGTTGTCGACGCTCGGCGACCCGCTCACCGACATCGCGCTCATGTGTGTGTACCGCCGTCCCGGTTTCGACCAGGTGGTCGGCTTCGAAGCGGCCTGGACCAGCGACCGTTATCCGTCGGCCGACGACATCGCGCAGCGCTACGCCACGCGGACCGGACGTGATCTGGGGGACTGGGACTTCTACCTGGCCCTGGCGAATCTGAAGCTCGGAGTGGTCGCGGAGGGCATTGCGCATCGGGCGCGTGCCGGCGCATCGTCAGACGGCGCCGAGAGCGCGGGCGAGGCGACCGCGGAATTCGTTGCCGCGGGTCTCGAACAGCTGAGGGGGACACGGAATGTCGGATGACAAGGTCGCGTTGGTGACCGGCGCCTCGCGGGGGATCGGTGCGGCGATCGCCGAGCGGTTCGCCGCGGACGGGTGGGGTCTGACGATCAGTTCGCGTGGTCGAGAAGCGTTGGAGCAGAGGGCCGGTGAGCTCTCGGAGCTCGGGGCGAGCCGGGTCGAGGTGATCCCGGCGGACATGACCGACGCCGATGCCGTCGCTGCTCTGGCGGCGGGCCATGCCGAGGCATTCGGCAGGTGCGATGCCCTGGTGATCAACGCCGGGATGGGGCAGAAGGGTGCCATCGCGGAACTGCCGGTTCGTCGATTCGACCGCCTCTATCAGGTGAATGTCCGTGCGCCGTACATTCTCTTGCAGTCACTGCTGCCGACGCTGCGTGCCACAGCGGAGACGAACGGCGTGGCGAAGGTGATCGCCGTCGCGTCGATCACCGGCGTCTACCCCGAGCCGGAGCTGTCGGCATACGGGTCGACGAAGGCGGCGCTGATCTCGCTGTGCGAGACGTTCAACCTCGAGGAGTCGTTGAACGGGGTGAGTGCGACGGCCATCGCACCCGGATATGTCGACACGGACATGTCCGACTGGCTGAAGGAGCAGGTCCCGGGCGAGGAGATGATCACCGTCGGTGATGTCGCGACCATCGCACACTCGGTCACTGCGCTGTCGCGATATGCCGTGTTGCCCAACGTGATCCTCACCAGGCCGGGGACGAACCTGCATCGGGCGTGACAGTGGCCCTTCGAGACGCTTGCAAGCTCGCTCCTCAGGGGACGGGATGATTTCACTGCTCCCTGAGGAGCGTCGCGACCGTCAGCGGAACGTCGCGACCCCACCGTCCCGATCCGCGAGATGGGCGTGTTCGTTGAAGGACACGACCGAGACGCCGCTGCGTCCGACGATCAACTTCGACACCGAGGCATTCACCATCGTGCGGGACAGCAGCGGCCAGGTCTGTGCGGGGATGTCCCACAGTTGGCCGAGCCATCGGGTGATGGAGCCGGCGGAGGAGACCACCACAACGGTCTGCCCTGATCCGGCCAGGGCCACGGCTCGGTCGGCGGCGGCGGATATCCGAGCGTCGAAGTCCCGGTAGGTCTCGCCGCCGGCCTCGTGGTGTTCGGCAGTATCGGCGATCCATTCGGCCAGACCGGCGTCGAGACGTTGCTGGTAGCTGCGGCCGTCGCGATACTCCTCGGCGCTGGCCGAGCCGACCAAAGCGGGCAACGCATATTCGTTCCAGTCCGGATCGACCTCAGGTGTCGGCGCCGCGTCGAAGGCCGTGAGTACCCCGGCCAGGGTCTGCGACTGCCGGGGGAGATCGCCGCTCACCGCAGCGGTGACCTTGTCGGTCAGACTGGCGAGCAGTGCCCCGGTCAGTCGGGCCTGCATCACGCCCGTGTCGGTGAGTCCCCCCGGCCCGTTGGGCGCCGGATCGTCGGTGCCGTGGATGCCGTACGCATTCGGGTCGGCCTGTCCATGCCGGACCAGATAGATCACGCCCATGCGTCACACCTTATGGCCTCGGGTCGGCGTGCGATGAGTTCGGGCTGCCCGGCCGGTCAATACATCGTGGGATCACCACGCGATCGAGGAGTGTCCGAATTGTCGACGATGTTGTTCGTCAACCTTCCCGTGGCCGATGTGGCGCGTTCGCGGGAGTTCTTCACGTGCCTGGGCTTCCGGTTCGACGCGATGTTCTGCGATCAGGGCACCGTCTGCATGGAGATCAACGACAGCAGCAGGGTGGTGCTCCACGCGGAGCAGCGGTTCGCGGGATATGCAGCCGGTGCGGTGGCCGACCCGCACGTCGGACGTGAGTCGTTGGTGGCGCTGTCGGCCGGCTCGCGGGCAGAGGTCGATCGGTGCGCGGATGCGGCGCTGACGCATGGCGGATCCGCACTGCGTGACCCCGAGGACCTCGGGTTCATGTACTGCCGCAGCTTCTGCGATCTCGACGGCCACGCATGGGAGGTCGTCTGGATGGACCCCTCGCAGATCCCGGCGGACGACTCCTCGACATAGCCGCCCGGGCCCGGAACACACGGCTCGGCAGCGGAAAGGCTCGTGATCCGCCTCAGTAGAACGGACTCAGTGGAAAGGGCTGGGCGCGGTGCGCTGTGGTGCCTCGTACGGTGTGGCGGGCAGCCCGAACCGTGCGAAATCCTCTTCCAGGGTGTCACTGAAGAAGGCCACGACATAGGAGACCTTGCCGTCGGCGTCGAGGTCGAGCACTTGGAGCTGGAACGGCCGGTGGACGCCGTCTGGCTCGCGCATGTACAGGCCGAACGCCGGCTGCCCGTTCGCGGTGGTCGGCAGGAGGATCTGATCGCCGTCTTTCTCGGCGGGACAGTTGTGGCGGATGAGCGTACCGATGGCGCCGGCGCCCTGATACCAGCCGGTGAACGGCGGCGGCATCTCCCAGATGGCCTTGTCGGTGAACAGGTCGACGATCGCATCGACGTCGTACCGTTCGAAGGCCGACACGTACTTGGCGAGCAGTTCACGTTTCGCGGCATCGTCGAGCGTGCTCGGCGAATCCTTCTCGGGCGCAGTGTTTTTCAACTGCTCTCGGGCCCGTTGTAGGAGACTGTTCACGGTTGCGGTGGTGACCCCGATGGTGTCGGCGACCTCTGCGGCCCGCCACTGCAGGACGTCACGGAGGATCAGGACTGCGCGCTGACGTTCCGGCAGATGCTGTAGGGCGGCGATGAAGGCGAGGCGGATCGACTCCCGGGCACCCACCACATAGGCGGGATCGGCGTCGTCGCCCGGCGCGATCTCGTCGACGGTGCCGGCGAACGGCTCGAGCCAGGGGACCTCGTGGTCTTGCAGGAGGTCGTCGGTCGGGTCGAAGGCGTCACCCCCGAGTCCGGACGGCAGCGGCCGCCGCTGTCGGCTCCCCAGTGCGGTGAGGCAGGTGTTGGTGGCGATCTTGTGCAACCACGTGCGCACCGACGCGCGCCGATCGAATCCCCCGTAGCCACGCCATGCGCGCAGATAGGTCTCCTGCGTGAGGTCCTCGGCGTCGTGATGAGACCCCATCATCCGATAGCAATGTGCCAGGATCTCGCGCCGGAACGGTTCGGTGACCTCGAGAAACTCGGCGTCGGACGCGTTGGGCGCAGTCGTGGTGGACATGTGTCCCAGATTACGGGAAGGGTCCGACAAGATCAGCCCCTCGAGTCGAGCGTTCGACGGAACCGAAACCGGGCCCGCTGCGTCAGATGTAGATCCGGTGCGCAGGCGCCGGATGAGCCGTGCCGGCCCGGCGGTCGTGAGGGGGATCGCCGGGCCTGCCGGGGTCGATCGGGAGCGCTCGGGTGCGTCCGGAGCGGGTTTGAATCAGGCTGCGCGCAACCGACGCCAGGACGTCGTCGCAGTCCTATCATCGCCGGTGAACGCCTATATTTGCGTGCCGCCGACGAACGGGGTGGCGGGCCGTCCGAGGTTGCCAGCAGCCCTCGCGCGTTGCTAGCTTGATGCACATGACGAGCCGCCAGCCCTACGTCCCAGAGGTCACCTATGTGACAACCGCTCTGGGCTGTCGGCTGCCGTTTGCTCGTGTTCTGTGTTGTTGCCGAATGCGCTGATCTCAGCATTCACCCCGGGCCAAAGGCGGCCCACTCACTTTCCGCTCATCCGAGTGACTCGGTCGCGCCACGGCGCCGACCCGGCTCGGATGTGGCACATTCGATGAGGACACACAGATGACCGCAACGCTCGACCGCCGCAGCACCGCCACCACCAACCCGGAACCCGCCCGACCGCAGGCGCCCCGACCCCAGGGACACCGGCCCGCCGCCCGCGTTCCCCGCCCACTTGCCTACGGGTCACCGCGGAAGGGAGCGTCCGCCATTCACATCGCCACGCCGCAGCTGCAGCTGTCGTCGAAGCCTGCCGCACTGGTACTGCGCACCGCGCGTCTGTCCGGGCCGGTGTTCCGCGACGACGCCGCCGAGCACACCGGGCTGAGCATCTCGACCGTGAACCGGCAGGTGGGTGCCCTGCTCAAGGCCGGTCTGATCCGCGAACGCGCCGATCTCGCCCCCGCAGGCGCCATCGGACGCCCGCGACTGCCCTTCGAACTCAACGTCGCCGACTTCCTCACGCTGGGTATCCACATCGGCTACAAGGTCACCTCGATCACCACCCACGACCTCCTGCATCGGGTGGTCGGTGCCATCCAGATCCCCACGCCGGCCGCGGACAGCCCGGAGGAGACCCTCGAGGCGATCGGGGTCAGTGCTCGGCGTTTCGTCGGCCGCTGGGCAGGTCGTCGCGTGCTGTGGGCCGGTGTGGCCCTCGGCGGGCGGGTCGCTTCGGGCGGATTGGTGGATCACCCACGCCTCGGCTGGTCGGCTGCGCCGGTCGGCCGGATCATCGCCGAGACCGTCGGTCTGCCGGTTTCGGTCGCCTCGCATGTCGAGGCGATGGCCGCCGCAGAACTCGTCGTCAACCCCGATCAGAAGAAGTCCAGCTTCCTGTACTTCTATGCCCGCGAGATGGTGGGTACCGCCTTCTGCGTCGACGGCACCGTGCACACTCCGACCGCGGGCCCGCCGGTCATCGGACATTTCCCCACCGGACCCACCACACTTCTCGATCCGGAGAAGACCGGGCGCCTCGAGCCGACCGCCAGCGACACCGGCGTGGTGGATGCCGCGCAGGCGCTCGGACTCTCGGTCGACGACATCGAGGGCGTGCACGACCTCGCCCGTGGCGGCGACGCCACCGCACGCGCCCTGCTCGAGGAGCGGGCCGAGGTCCTCGGCCGGACAGTCGCGCTGATCGCCGACATCTTCAACCCCGATCACATCGTGCTCGGTGGTCAGGCGTTCACCGATTTCCCGGCCACGCTGCCGACCGTCGCGAAGGCCGTCAAGACGACGTCTGTGGTGGCCAACCGCGATGTGCGCGTGTCACATTCGGGAACCACCGTGCAGCAGCAGGCGGCCGGTGCGGTCTCCCTCGACGCGATCTACACCGATCCGCTGGAAGCCCTCGCCGCCACCGCCTGAACCCTCCCGCACCCCCACCCTCCCCGGGTACCCCTACCCCAGCCGCGACGGTTCCCGTCAACCGCGCCCCCGAAAAGGCGTCGCGGATGACGGGAACCGTCGCGGCTGCGGAGGAGGGTCAGGGGGAGGGGAGAGTGGGGGGTCAGTCGGAGGTGCGCTTGTTGTAGGCGCGCAATGCGAACGGAGCGAACACCAACGTCAGCACGACCGCCCAGATCAGGGTCGCGACCACCGGGTGCTGCAGCGGCCACGGGGAATCCGGCCCGGCGGCCGGCCCGTTGCCCCACAGCACGCGCATCGCCTGGACGAGCGCCGAGATGGGATTCCACTCCGCGATGGTCCGCAGCCACGTCGGCATCGGTGCGGTCGGGACGAATGCGTTGGACAGGAACGTGAGCGGGAACAGCGTGGTGAACATGAAACCGTTCACGGCCTCCACCGAACTCAGCCATGACCCGATGAGGATGCCGAACCAGATCATCCCGAAGCCGAACAGCAGGACGAGGGCGAAGGCGAGGACCGCCTCGCCGAACGTGCCGTGGATGCGCCAGCCGATCGCGAGGCCGGTGATGGCCATGACCACGATGCCGATCGACGAGTGCAGCAGGCTCGCGATGCTCCGGCCGACCAGCACCGACGATCGGCGGATCGGCAGCGAGCGGAATCGGTCGATGATCCCCTTCTCCAGGTCGGCGGTGATGCCGGTGGCCACGATGAATGCGGTGAACACGATGGTCTGGCCCATGATGCCCGGGAGCAGGAACTCCTTGTAGGACACGCCACCCGTGTTGGTGATCGACGCGCCGAAGACGTACGCGAACAGCAGCACGAACATGATCGGCTGGATGGTCACGTCGGAGAGCATCTCCGGCATCCGTTTGGTGTGGATCATGTTGCGTTTCACCATGATCCATGACTGCTGCCAGATGGTTGTCTGATGGATCTCGGGTCGCTGGGCGACCAGCGGATCGGAGGTGACGGTGGTGGTCATGCGGTCTGCTCCTCCTCGGAGGCCGAGTCGTCCTCGGCGCGGTGGCCGGTGAGCGACAGGAAGACGTCATCGAGGCTGGGTCGGGCCAGCCCCAGGTCATCGACGGCGATGCCGCTCTCGTCGAACCATGCGACGACGCGGGTGAGATCGCCGAGTCCGTCGGCGGGGGCGGTCAGTCGTCGGGCGCCGTGATCGATGAAGACCTCGGTGCCGGTCTTGCGCAACAGCGCCTCCGCCTCGGGGATGTCGTCGGGGTCGGAGACGGTGAGAACCAGGCTCGCCGCCCCGGCCTGCTGCTTGAGCTGCAACGAAGTGCCGTGCGCGATGATCTTGCCCTTGTCGATCACGACGATGTCATCGGCGAGCTGGTCGGCCTCCTCGAGGTACTGCGTGGTCAGCAACAGCGTCGTGCCGTCGGCGACGAGGTTGCGCAGCACGTCCCAGAGTTCCTGTCGGCTCCGGGGATCGAGGCCGGTGGTCGGCTCGTCGAGGAACAGCACCGGCGGCGCGGCCAACAGGCTGACCGCGAGGTCGAGACGCCGTCGCATGCCGCCCGAGTAGGACTTGACCTGTTTGTTGCCGGCCTCGGACAGCGAGAACTGCTCGAGGAGCCGATCGGCTCGACGGTTCAGTTCCTTGCGACCGATGCCGTACAGGCCCCCGATCATTCGGATGTTCTCGCGTCCGGTGAGGATCTCGTCGACCGTGGCGGCCTGACCCGTCAATCCCATACTGCGGCGGACCATCTCGGGTTGGGTGGCAACGTCGTAACCGGCGATGGTGGCCGAGCCGCTCGTCGGCGGCGACAACGTGGTCATCATGCGGACGATGGTGGTCTTGCCTGCTCCGTTGGGGCCGAGCAGGCCGAGTACCGAGCCTTGCGGCACGGTGAAGCTGACGCCGTCGACTGCGGTGAAATCACCGAATCTCTTGACCAGGTCGACGGCCTCGATGGCGACATCCTGCGTCGCCTCTCGATCTCGTGACGCTACGGCGGGGGCGGTGGGTGAGCTCATGTTTCTCCACACTACGGTGCAATTCGGACATCCAGCGACCTAATTTTTCGGCCCTCGGGACGTTGCCGGGGAGGGCATCAGTGCAGACCAGGGAGACGTCCAGAACTCATCGGTACGTCGTCGATGGCCACTGCTAACGCTAGGAGTTCATGTGGACATGAAGTCAATGGTCCGGCAGCCGTCACCGCGTATGCGGATATCGGTGGCAATCTCGGGCGCAATTGCGGATAAAGTGAGCTAATGGCTGTCATTCGAGTACGTGACGCGGCTCGTCTGCTCGGCGTCAGCGATGACACCGTGCGCCGCTGGATCGCCGCAGGTGAGCTGACCGTGTCCACCGGTGACGGGGAGGTCACCGCGGTCGACGGCGCGGAGTTGGCGGCACTCGCCCGTCAGCGTGCCGCGGCGCCGCCGGACGACGACGGGGTGCTGAGGTCGGCGCGCAACCGATTCGCCGGTCTCGTCACTGCGGTGTCGATCGACGGGGTGATGGCACAGGTGACGATGCAGTGCGGTCCGTTCGAGGTGACCTCGTTGATGAGTGCCGACGCGGCACGCGAGTTGCATCTGGCGCCGGGGTCGGTCGCCACCGCGGTGGTGAAGGCCACCACCGTGATCGTCGAGACGAAACGGGATGGACAGTGAAGAAGGTTCTGGCAGTCGGCGCAGTTGTTGCGTCGGTGGTGCTGACCGCATCGGGGTGCTCGTCATCGGAGGACACCTCGTCCCCGTCGTCGTCCACGACAACACCGACGACACTCAACGTGTCCGCTGCTGCGTCACTGAAGAAGACGTTCACCGCGATCGCGGACGAGTTCCAGAAGCAGCACCCGGGAACAATGGTGTCGCTGTCGTTCGACGGCTCGTCGACCCTCGTGAACCAGATCAAGCAGGGCGCCCCCGCCGACGTCTTCGCCAGTGCGGACGAGAAGAACATGGCCAAGCTCGGCGAGTCGGCCGTCGACCCGAAGATCTTCGCGACCAACACCCTGGTGATCGTCACCGCACCGGGTAATCCGAAGGGCATCAAGTCCTTTGCCGACCTGAACAAGCCCGACGTGACCACCGTCGTGTGCCAGTCGGCACAGCCGTGTGGCAACGCGACCGACACCGTGGAACGCAACACCGGGATCACCGTCGATGCGGCGTCGGAGGAACAGTCGGTCACCGCGGTGCTCACCAAGGTGACGTCGGGGCAGGCCGACGCCGGTCTGGTGTACGTGACCGATGCCAAGGGAGCGGGAGACAAGGTCGCGACGGTGGTGGACCCGGCTTTCGCGGCAGTGGTCAACTCCTATCCGATCACCACGGTTCGCGACGCCGCGAACGAGGCGGTGGGCAAGGAGTTCATCGACGCGGTGCTGAGCCCGTCCGGTCAGCAGATCCTGCAGGACGCGGGCTTCGGAAAGCCTTGATCCGCCGACCGTCGATCCCCGCCGGGCTGCCCGTCTGGCTCTATCTCCCGGCAGCGCTGGGCATCACGTTGATCGTGCTGCCGCCCATCGCGCTGCTCGCACAGACGCCGTGGGGAACCTTCATCGACCAGGTCGGCTCCGAATCGTCGCGGCAGGCACTGGCGCTGTCGCTGCAGACGGCGGCGATCAGCACGGTGCTGTGCGTCCTGCTCGGGGTGCCGATGGCGGTGGTCTTCGCCCGGCACGACGGCGTCGTCACCCGGGTCCTGAGGTCGCTGGTCCTCTTGCCGCTCGTGTTGCCGCCGGTGGTGGGCGGTATCGCCCTTCTGTACACGTTCGGCAGGTTCGGGCTGGTCGGCGAACATCTGCGCGCCGTCGGCATCGACATCGCATTCACGTCGACCGCCGTGGTCCTGGCGCAGACCTTTGTGGCGCTGCCGTTCCTGGTCATCAGTGTCGAGGGTGCGCTGCGTGTCGCCGGGACGCGATACGAGGAGGTGGCCGCGACCCTCGGGGCCGGCCCCTCGCGAACGCTCTGGCGGGTCACCCTGCCGCTGATCGTCCCGTCGCTCCTGGCCGGCGTCGTGCTCGCATTCGCCAGGGCCATGGGCGAATTCGGGGCGACGATCACCTTCGCCGGCAACGCGCCGGGCATCACACAGACCGCACCTCTCGCGATCTACGTCGCGGAGATCGACGACCCGCAGGCGGCCATCCCGTTGTCGCTGGTGCTGGTGGTCGTATCGCTGATCGTCGTCGTCGCGGTCCACGCGCGGCGCGGTGTCGGGGGTCGTGTCGTCGGGCGGGGTGCGCTGTGACCGGCGCGGCGTCCGGCTCCGGGTTGCACACGGACATCGACAATGTCCTCCCGCCCTTGCAGGTCACCCATGATTTCGCCTCGGGCAGCACCACGGCCGTCGTCGGCCCCAATGGTGCGGGTAAGACCACTCTGCTGCGGGTGATCGCCGGGTTGGTCACCGGTGGCCGTTCGACGATATCCCTGGATGGCGAAATACTGTGCGACGAACATACATCCGTACCGGCCCATCGCCGTGGAGTCGCGCTGCTGTCTCAGGATGCGCGGCTGTTCCCGCACCTCACCGTGCGGTCGAATGTCGCCTTCGCGCCATCCGCGCAACGGCTTTCACGTGCCGAGGTCGCCGCCCGGGTGGATCGATGGATGGCAGCTGCCGAAGTGGCCGAACTCGCCGACCGCAAGCCCGACGAGCTGTCGGGTGGGCAGGCGCAACGGGTCGCGATCGCACGTGCGCTCGCCGCGCAGCCCCGAATACTTCTGTTGGACGAGCCGTTTCGTGCTCTTGATGTCGACGTGGCCGGACGGCTCCGGGCCCTGCTGCGAGATCTGCTCGACGACCGTTCGCGTACGACGATCATGGTCACCCACGACGTGGTCGACGTGGTGACGCTGGCCGAGGAGATGGTGGTCGTCGATGACGGGCATGCAGTGGACAGCGGGCCTTCGGCCGCGGTTCTCGCCAACCCGGTCAACTCCTTCGTCGCGCGGCTGGCCGGTCTCAACCTCGTGTCCGGCCAGTGGGACGGGATCTGTGTGGTCACCGACGGGATCGCCATCGCCGGCACGGTCGCCGAGCCCGTCCACACCGGTCGTCATGCGACGGCGGTCTTCTCGCCCGATGCCGTCGCGGTGTTCACCTCACCCCCGTCGGATGCGAGCTTCCGCAACGTATTCGCCGCGTCGGTCGCCCAGGTGATCCCGCACGGTGATCGTATGGTGGTGCGGGGTGATGTCGGTGGACATGTGATCGGTGCGGAGGTCACCGGCGCCGCGGTGGCAGCGTTGTCGCTGGTGGTGGGTGCTAGCGTCTACTTCGCGGTCAAGGCGAGTGCGGTGCGGGTGTACTGAGGGCGCCCACGCGTTGCGTCGAGAGGCTCACGATTCGTCGAAATGCTTGTTCAACTCGAGGGCACGCGCCCTCAGTCGCTTGTAGCCGCGAACGCTCAAGGTGGGCACCGACTTCAGATAGAACCGGTCGTCGTCGGTGAGACTGTCGCCCAGCGCCTCGTCGACGAGGGTCGTGCCGGGGCGAGCGGATCCGGCGAGCCGTGCCGCGATGTTGACGGGCTCACCGAACACGTCGCCGAGGCGACTCAGCACGCGGCCTCGCGCCATACCGGCGCGCAGCGGTGGAATCCGTTCTCCCGTGGACAGTTCGTGCAACGCGATCGCAATGGCTGCGGCGGATGCCGGGTCATGGCAGGTGAACATGACCGCATCACCAAGGGTTTTCACGACATGCCCGCCGTTGGCCGCGACGATCTCGAAGGTGTCCTCTTCGAAGGATTCGAGGAGTTCCTCGAGTTCCTCGAGGGCGATGCGGCGCGACAGACTGGTGTAGCCGACGATGTCGGCGAATCCCACCACCAGATCGAGACGTTCGTCGGTATCGCGTTCGACGTCGCGTTCGAGGGCGAGGGCGAGATGTCGTCGCCAGATCAGTTGCTGGATCTGCCCGAGCGCCGCGGTCATCTGGCTGATCGACCACGGGACTTCGGGGTTGCGGTCGAGTTCACGCAGCTGATCGGCCTGCCAGTCCGCGAGGCGCGACATGGTCTGACCGATCGCGCGGGCGGTGGCGACCTGCGCTTCCTGCGGCATGGTCGACTCGGAGTCGGCGAAGAGGCGCAGCGCGGCGACGTCGGCGTCGCTGAAGATCTTGTCCGGCGTCGATCGTCGTGCGAAACCGAAAGCGTTCCAGACCTTTTCCGCATACTCGGGGGAGAGGCCCAGCTCGGCGATCAGTTCGTCGCGGGTGTAGCGGGCAGGTGTCTCGCCGTCGGGTCCGGTCACGGGATTCAGCATAGAGAACGGTGGAGGCGTGTGGTCTCGATACGGCGCCTCGCTGCGCTCGGTGCCTACTCGACCGGCGGAGGGTGGGCCGGCTGCGCTCGGTGCCTACCCGACCGGCGGAGGGCGCTGAGGGCTCCGGCGTGGGAAGCGTGGAACCGCTGGTCGAGTAGCCGGTGAGCGTAGCGAGGCGGCGTATCGAGACCGCGCCTCAGATCGACAGCACGCCCTTCATCAGATACGCCATCTGCGCACCGAATTCGGACCGTCGCGTGCCGCGGCGCATCCGGATCGCGTCGTTGACGATGCTCAGCGCTGCGTGGACGTCGACAGCGGCGCGCTCGCGCGTCAGGTCGGGATGGATCTGCAGCAGCAGATCCGTCCAGCGCGCGACGTATCGGCGCTGCACGTCGACGAGATCGGATGCCGTCGGCTGCCCCGACAGAGCGAACGAGTTGTTGAACGCCACGGAGAGATCCGGAGTGGAGGTGATCACGTTGACGTACGAATCCACCAGCAACGCAAGTAACTTCGCCGGGTCGGCGGTGGTCGCCCAGGCGGCCATCACGCCGGCCTCCAAGCGGGTGGCGCTGCGCTGGCCGATGCCGAGCAGGATCGACAACTTGGAACTGAAGTGCTTGTACACACTCGGTCCGGTGATCCCGACCGCCGCACCGATGTCGTCGACCCCGACACCGGCGTATCCGCGCACCGCGAACAGTGCGGCGGCGGCGTCCAGGATCTCGTCGCGCCGGGTGGGTGGTCCCGCGCCGGGCGGCGGCATCGTCGGCAGCGGCGGGGCCCCGGCCGGGTGCAAGGCGATCGCCCTGCGGACCAGGGCGTCGAGCTCGTCGAGAGCCCGGCCGGCCGGCATCCGGATGTTGTGCACCGAGAGACTCCCGGCGACGCTGAGGACCGCCCACGCGAGGGTGACTGCCTCGCGATCGGTGAGGTCGGTGCCCTCGGACAGCGCGGCCGCCCACCGGTGCAGGATCTCGCGGGTGCGCAGGACGACCTCTCGGTTCTGGTCGTCGGTCAGGTGCTGGCTGGCCCACCGCCACAGCGACGTCGCCTCCGGACGCCGGACGCCCAGGGTGCACACCGCGGCGATGAGCCGGTCCACTCCCGGCGTCGGCGTGGCACTCAAGGCGCGGTCGGTGCAGGCCTCGAGATCGTCCACGCCGGCCAGTACGGCGGCAGCGAGGAGCGACTGTTTGTCGGCGAAATGCCGGTACACCGACGGCGCGGTAACGCCTGCGGCACGCGCGATGTCGGCGACCGACACCTGCGGGTAGCCGCGCTCGAGGAACAGCGTCGCCGCGTGGTCGACGAGCTGTCCTTTGCGGTCGGCCGGCCGCGTGCGCCTGCCGGGTTTCGGGGTAGACATGGTGAATCGACCATAGCGCATGTTTCGCTCGGTGAGTGGGCACCTGACCACCCGGTATGGCCAAACAAGTTATTCCGCGTTAGCCTGGTTGAGTAACCACACATGGTTCATGCGAAAGGAACACTCAACGTGGCTGATCAAGCATTCATCTACGAGGCGATCCGTACGCCCCGTGGCAAGCAGCGCGGCGGCTCGCTGCACAGCATCAAGCCGGTCGATCTGGTCTCCGGGCTGATCAACGAGGTCCTGTCCCGTCACGGCGGCCTCGATCCCGCCCAGGTCAACGACGTCGTTCTCGGCGTCGTCTCACCGGTCGGAGAGCAGGGCGCGGTCATCTCTCGTACCGCGGCACTGAACAGCGGTCTGCCCGAGAGTGTCCCCGGCACCCAGATCAACCGCTTCTGCGCCTCGGGCCTGGAAGCCACCAACCTGGCCGCGGCCAAGGTCGCATCGGGCTTCGACGACCTGGTGCTCGCCGGCGGTGTCGAGTCGATGTCGCGCGTCCCGATGGGATCCGACGGTGGCGCACTGTTCACCGACCCGGCCACCGCGTACGACAACTACATCGTCCCGCAGGGCATCGGCGCCGACCTCATCGCCACCATCGAGGGATTCAGCCGCGAGGACGTCGACGCGTTCGCCGCCGAGTCGCAGGCGCGTGCCGAGAAGGCCTGGACCTCCGGCTATTTCGCGAAGTCCGTGGTCCCGGTGCGTGACATCAATGGTGTCATCGTGCTCGATCAGGACGAGCACCGTCGTCCCGGCAGCACCGTCGAGAGCCTCGGCAAGCTCAAGCCCGCCTTCCAGGCGCTCGCGGACATGGCCGGCTTCGACGACGTAGCGCTGCAGAAGTACCACTCGGTCGAGAAGATCAACCACGTCCACACCGGTGGCAACAGCTCCGGCATCGTCGACGGTTCCGGTCTGGTGCTCCTCGGCAGCGAAGAAGCGGGCAAGCGCAACGGGCTCACCCCGCGCGGCCGCATCGTCACCTTCGCCGAGATCGGCAGCGAGCCGACCATCATGCTCACCGGCCCGACCCCGGCCACCGAGCTGGCACTGAAGAAGGCCGGACTGACCGTCGACGACATCGACGTCTTCGAGCTCAACGAGGCGTTCGCGTCGGTCGTCATGAAGTGGATGAAGGATCTGAAGATCCCGCACGAGAAGGTCAACGTCAACGGTGGCGCGATTGCCATGGGTCACCCGCTCGGCGCGACCGGCGCGATGATCTTCGGCACCTGCCTCGACGAGCTCGAGCGCACCGGCGGCCGCTACGGCCTCGTCACCCTGTGCATCGGCGGCGGCATGGGCGTCGCGACCATCATCGAGCGTCTCTGATCCTGCGGGACAGTCACCTTCGACCCTGCGTGACGCATCGCTCGTTCCTCGTGATGCTCCTCAGGGATCGAGGGATTGGCCTCACATTCACAGAAAGAATCTTCGAAACACATGAGTGACAACATGTTCAACTGGGAGAAGGACGCCGATGGCGTCGTCATCCTGACCATGGACGACCCCAACCAGGGCGCCAACACCATGAACGAACTGTTCATGACCTCCCTGCCCGGGATCGTCGATCGGCTCGAGGCAGAGAAGGACGACATCACCGGTGTCGTGCTCACCTCGGCGAAGAAGACCTTCTTCGCCGGTGGCGACCTCAAGGACATGACCGCTGAGCGGACCCAGTCCAAGGAGGAGATCGCCACCGCGATCACCGAGCGCACGAACAAGATGAAGAAGGTGATGCGCCGCCTGGAGACCCTCGGCAAGCCGGTCGTCGCCGCGATCAACGGCGCCGCTCTCGGCGGTGGCCTCGAGATCGCCCTGCACACCCACTACCGCGTTGCTGCTGACGTCAAGGGTGTCCAGATCGGTCTGCCCGAGGCGACTCTCGGTCTGCTGCCCGGTGGTGGCGGCGTGGTCCGCACCGTCCGTCTGCTCGGCATCCAGAACGCCCTGATGGGTGTCCTGTTGCAGGGCACGCGTTTCAACCCGACCAAGGCCAAGGAGACCGGCCTGGTCGACGAGGTCGTCGGTTCGATCGAGGAGCTGGTCCCGGCCGCCAAGGCGTGGATCGCCGCGAATCCCGAGGCGCAGCAGCCGTGGGACAAGAAGGGCTACAAGATCCCGGGTGGTGCTCCCACCAACCCGGCCTTCGCCGCCAACCTGCCTGCTCTGCCGGCATTGCTGCGCAAGCAGATCAAGGGCGCCAACATGCCTGCGCCGCGGGCCATCCTGGCCGCCGCGGTCGAGGGTGCCTACGTCGACGTCGACACCGCCGACATCATCGAGACCCGCTACTTCGTCTCGCTGGTCACCGGCCAGGTCGCGCAGAACATGATCAAGGCGTTCTTCTTCGACCTGCAGCACATCAACAACGGTGGGTCGCGTCCCGAGGGCTACCCGAAGTACCAGGCCCGCAAGGTCGGTGTGATCGGTGCCGGCATGATGGGCGCGGCCATCGCGTACGTCTCGGCCAAGGCCGGTATCGAGGTGGTACTCAAGGACATCGACCTCGACGCCGCCAAGAAGGGCAAGGCGTACTCCGAGAAGCTCGAGGAGAAGGCGCTCGCCAAGGGCAAGACCACGCAAGAGAAGAGCGACGCTCTGCTCGCGCGGATCACGCCCACCGTCGACGCCGCCGACTTCAAGGGTGTCGACCTCGTCATCGAGGCTGCGTTCGAGTCGGTCGAGGTGAAGCACAAGGTCTTCCAGGAGATCGAGGACATCGTCGAGCCGAACGCGATCCTGGGTTCGAACACCTCGACCCTGCCGATCACCAGCCTTGCGCAGGGTGTGAAGCGCCAGGAAGACTTCATCGGCATCCACTTCTTCTCCCCCGTCGACAAGATGCCGCTCGTGGAGATCATCCGCGGTGAGAAGACCTCGGATGAGGTGCTGGCCAAGGTCATCGACTACACGATGGCGATCCGCAAGACCCCGATCGTGGTCAACGACAGCCGCGGCTTCTTCACCAGCCGTGTGATCGGCACCTTCATCAACGAGGCCGTCGCGGCCGTCGGCGAAGGTGTGGAGCCGGCGTTCATCGAGCATGCGGGCACCCAGGCCGGTTACCCGGCCGCGCCGCTGCAGCTGATGGACGAGCTGACCCTGACGCTGCCGCAGAAGATCCGCAAGGAGACCGAGGCGGCGCTCAAGGCCGAGGGCAAGTCGATCCCGGAGCACGGCAGCAACGCCGTCGTCGACTGGATGGTCGAGAACGGCCGGACCGCCAAGAAGGACGGCAAGGGCTTCTACGACTACGACGAGAACGGCAAGCGCACCGGTCTGTGGACCGGTGGGCGCGACCACTTCAAGTCGGGCACCACGGAGATCCCGTTCGAGGACATGCAGGAGCGCATGCTCTTCGCCGAGGCTCTCGAGACCGTCAAGTGCTTCGACGAGGGTGTGCTCACCTCCGTCGAGGACGCAAACATCGGCTCGATCTTCGGCATCGGCTTCCCGGCGTGGACCGGCGGTGTCATCCAGTACATCAACCAGTACGAGGGTGGTCTGCAGGGCTTCGTCGACCGGTCGCGCGACCTGGCGAGCAAGTACGGCAAGCACTTCGAGCCGCCGCAGTCGCTGGTCGACAAGGCAGCCAAGGGCGAGAAGTTCTGAGCTGAGCTGAGTTGAACCGAGGGGCCCCGGCCGAAAGGTCGGGGCCCCTTCGTCGTTCCCGCTCACCCATCTCGTTCCCGCGCATCTTGCATGGTGAGCGGGAACGGATTGGGTGAGCGAAATCCGACCGGGAACCGACCCGGCCCGCGTTGCGTCTGAGTTTCATGACCGCATACCCCAAAGACCGATTCGGGATCATCCGACGCGAGGCCGCGCTGGCCCGCGACATCGGTGACGATCACCTGGCCGCTGCCGTCCGGAAGAACGACCTCCGCCGGCTGACCCGGGGAGCGTTCGTCGAGAACAGCGACTCCTTCACCGGGCCGGCCGGCGCCGCCGAGTTGTACCGCCTACGCTCGATCGCCACTGCCACGTCCGGTCTCGTCGGCGAGATTCCACATCCACTCAGCCACGAATCATCTGCGGCGGTACACGAACTCCCGTTGCTCAAACCCGATCGCGAACGCGTTCACGTCACCAACGGAAAGCGCTCGGGTGGGTCGATGCGAGCGCAACGACACATCCACGCCGCACTACTTCGTCCCGACGAGGTCACCGAGGTCGACGGCATCCGCGTCACCAGTCTCGAGCGGACCGCGGTCGACATCGCCTGTGGAGGGGATTTCGCGCAGGCGCTCACCGTGTTCGACGGCGCGAAACGGCTTGGCGCGGACGACGAACTGATGACGAACATTCTCGGTACCCGGCGTCGTCGAGGGATCAATGCGGCTCGTCGCGCGCTTCCGCTGTCGGACGCGCTGTCGGAGAGTGTCGGCGAGTCCTGGAGTCGCGCACAGATGATCGACGCCGGCCTGCCCACTCCGCGGCTGCAACACACCTTCCAGTGTGGGCGTAAGGAGCATCGGGCCGACTTCGACTGGGAGGCAAGCGCGGACGGTTCGCAGGGTGTCATCGGCGAGTTCGACGGCCTGGAGAAGTACAGCCGGTTTCGGCGTCCCGGCGAGACCGTGGCGGATGCCGTCGTTCGCGAGAAGATCCGGGAAGACGAGCTGCGGGCTCTGGGTTTCGTCGTGGTCCGATGGATCTGGGCGGTGCTCGAACAGCATGGTGTTGCCACCCTGCTGCGGCCGTGGCTCGTGCGTGGCGGCTTGATCGCTGCATGATTCCCGCTCACCCAATCTGTTCCCGCTCACCCGGCAGGATGAGCGGGAACGATGTGGGTGAGCGGGAACCTTCGAGACATAATCCGCAGTCGAGTTCTGCGCGTTGAATTCTCGTCCCACTCCTAGGTAACGGATCTGGCATCCAACGAGGTTCGACTCCTCGACAGTGGACGCCGTCCCCGAGATCGCGGAGGTGATCGGTCCAGCGGTCGTCGTCGAACGATGGCGGATGGCCCCACCGGACTCCTCCGCTCGCGGGCGGCGTCCCGCCGCCGACAACCGAATACCGAACCAGTGACATGTCGTGCGACGCAACGAAAGGAGGCCCGTCATGTCGATCTTCCAGAAGGTGACGGTCGAACCCGGCCGAGCCGTACTCGAGTACCGCGACGGGAAGCTCGCGCGGGTGCTCCGCCCCGGTGTGTACACGGCACGGTCCGACGCCGGCTATGTCGTCGTCGACCTGCGTGAGCGTCTGATTCCCGTTGCGCTGCAGGAGGTCCTGACGTCCGACGCGATGGCGATCCGCGCCTCGATGAGCATGCGTCTGTCCGTCGTCGACCCGGTGGCGTTCACCGAGCGGGCCGCTGACCCGATTGCCATGATCTACCTGACGGCGCAGATCGCGCTCCGCCGGGTGTGTGCGTCGCTCGGCTCCGACGAGCTGATCCGTCGCGGCGACGCCGTCGACACCGCGACGATCCGGACGGCGACGGCCGATGCCGCGACCGATCTGGGCGTCGAGGTGCGTGAGGTCGTGGTGAAGGACGTGATCGTGCCGGCCGAGGTGCGGGCGGCGGCGCTCGAACTGGTCACCGCGAAGTCGCGCGGTCTGGCGAAGCTGGAGGCGGCGCGTGCGGAGACCGCGGCACTGCGGGCGCTCGCGAACGCCGGCCGGCTGCTCGACGCGCACCCGGCGCTGGCTCACCTGCGGCTGGTCCAGGAGGCGCCGCCCGGTGCGCGGGTGGTGCTGGCGGTCGGCGGCTCAGACGTACGGGCCCCCGACGCCTGAGCATGCTCCCGCTTCACCATTTCGTTCCCGCTCACTCGACCGAGTGAGCGGGAACGAAATGGGTGAGCGACGACGGCTCAGCGCAGCAGGAACGCGCGCACGGCCGACTCGAAGGCCTCCTTGGCCTCGATCATCACCCAGTGGCCGCACTTCGGGAAGATGTGCAATTCGGCGTCGGGGATCAGGCGCATCGGCACCATCGACATGTCCGGCGGGCTCACCCGGTCGTCGCGGCCCCAGGTGAGCAGCGTCGGGCAGCCGACCTTGTGCATCATCGCCCAGTAGGGCGGGGTGTCGGAGGCGGCCATGAACTGCTGCTGCATCTCGAACGCCGCCGAGCCGTACATCATCTGCGCGGTCTTCTGGGCGTCGGGATGGATCGCCGCTTCCCAGCGCTCCTCGATGAGTTCCTCGGTGACGAGTTTCCGGTCGTAGACCATCGCGGTCAGCCAGCGGACGAGCTTGTCCTTGTCGGGGTTGTCGGTGAACTCCTGCAGCAACCGCAGGCCCTCGCTCGGGCTGGAACTGAACACGTTGGGCCCGACGCCGCCGATGGTCACCAGCTTCTCGACGCGGTCGGGCTTCTTGATCGCCAGGTTCACGCCGACGACGCCGCCCATCGAATTGCCGATCATCGGAGCCGACGGGATGTCGAGGGCGTCCATGAAGCGGATCACCGACGACCCGGCCGTGAGCACCGGATGGCCCTCCACGGCATCGCTCACGCCGAAGCCCGGGAACTCGACCACGTAGCAGTGGTGGGTCTGGGCGAAGAAGTCCAGGTTGCCCCGGTAGTTGCGCCAGCCGGTGACGCCGGGGCCGGAACCGTGCAGCAGGATCAACGGGGGCGCGGAGGCGTCGCCTGCCTCGTGATAGCGCAGTACGCCCTGGTCGGTGGTCAGTTCGCGTTTGGTCGCGTCGAAGGAGACATCCACGCCCACCAGAGTAGAACGTGTTCTAGTTTGTTGTCACGGGTGGTTGCGGGGTTCGGGGGCGCGGGGGGTTTCGATACGCCGACTCGCTGCCGCTCGCCGGCTACTCAACCAGCGGTAGGAGGGGCGCCGGCTACTCAACCAGCTGGACGGGAGGGCAGCTCACCGGCCGAGGGAGCTCAGGTCCTCTTCGCCGAACTGTTCCTCCAGGGTCTCCGGTGAGTAGTCGAGATCGATCTCGGCCACCGGCCGACCGCGGGCCGACTCGATCGCGCTCAGTCGGCGCTGTCCGCGATCGGCGGCATAGGCGATGAACTCGCTGTTGTCGAGGCCGAACGGCTGTACCTCGAACTGTTCGTTGACCCAGTTGATCATCCCGAGGGCCAGGGGCATCAGCTCCTCCATCCGCGCGGTGACCACATCCCAGAGCGAGTCGTCGGCGGCCACGTGGCGTCGGCAGGTGAAGGTGCCCCACGCCATGTGCCGTCGCTCGTCGTTGCCGATGAACCGGATGAGCTTCTGCATTCCGGGGAAGATGTCATGCCGCGTGCACACCGTCTGCCAGGCGTGATAGCCCGTCAGGGCGAGGCTGCCCTCGATAACGTGGTTGTAGGTGACACTGGCCCGGACCTGATTGCGCGGCGACGGGTCGTTGTCGAGGAGTTGCAGCGACGACGGGAGCTCTTCGTAGAACAGCTGCCGGTAAAACGGATTGTCGGCGACGAACGACTGCAGGTCGCCGGTCAGCCCGACGGCATCCATCCACATCCGGAAGACCTGGGTGTGCTTGGCCTCCTCGAAGCAGAATTGCGACAGATACATCTCGTCGCCGAACCGGCCCTCCGCCGCCATCGCGTTCATGAACGGCTGGATGTCCTGGGTGACCGCTTCCTCGCCGGCGATGAACTGACTCACGAGGAAGGTGGTGCTGCGTCGTTGCTCGTCGGTGATCTCGGTCCAGTCCTGGCTGTCGCGGCGGAAGTCGATCGCGACGGGATCCCAGAACCGGGCATTGCCTTTGATGAAGAGCCGCAACGGAAACGAGTCCCAGTTGAGGCCGCCGCTGCGGAGCGACGCGAAGTCTTCGCGCCCGCGCGACTTGTGTTCGGCCAGAGTCATGGTGATCACCCGCTAACGATCATTTGGGAGAGATAAACCGACGCTAGTCCGCGCGGCGCCCAAACGTGTTTATTTCACCGAACTCTCAGGATCGCGATTTGGTGTCGATCATGCAGACGGTTCGGAATCGATAGTCGCTGATACTCGAAAAGATCAGCGGGACAGCCGACTTGGCCACCACACCCGTTTGCCGATGTCGAGGGTCAGGGCGGGCACGAGCAGCGACCGGACGATCAGCGTGTCGATGAGGACGCCGAAGGCGACGAGGAAGGCGATCTGCACGAGGAACAGCAGCGGAATCACGGCAAGTGCGGCAAATGTGGCGGCGAGGACCACGCCCGCGGACGTGATGACACCGCCGGTGGCGGTGAGCCCGCGGATCATGCCCGACCGGGTGCCGTGGGTGCGCGACTCCTCTCGTACCCGCGTCATCAGGAAGATGTTGTAGTCGATGCCGAGGGCGACGAGGAAGACGAATGCGAACAGGGGTACCACCGGGTCGGCGCCTGCGAAGCCGAACGGTCCGTTGAACAGGAGTGCCGCCACGCCGAGAGTGGTGGCGAACGAGAGCACCGTCGTCGCCAGCAGCAGCACTGGCGCGACGACGCTCCGCAACAGCAACATCAGGATCACCAGAACCACCAGCAGCACGATGGGGATGATCAGGTTGCGGTCGTGGATGGCCGTGGTCCGGGTGTCGAGGTCGGTGGCGGTACTACCGCCCACCAGCGCATTCGCGTCGTCGACGGCATGGACGCTATCGCGGATGTGGGTGACGGTGTCCTGCGCGGCCAGGGACTCGGCATTGTCGGTCAGCGTCGCCTGCACGGCGACACGGCCGTCGACGACCAGCGAAGAGCCGGACCGTTCGACCAGTTCTGCCGTCGCGACGCCGTCCACGTCGCGGACCGCGCCGAGCACGTCGTCTGCGGCGGCCTCGTCGGCGATCACCCAGGTCGGTGAGCCGCTCCCGGCGTCGAAGTGTCGGGCCTGGATGTCGGCGCCCTCGACGGACTCCACCGAACCGATGAAGAAGTCCGTCTGCGCGATGCCGTCCGCCTTGAAGGTGGGTGCGAAGGCGGCGCCGACGAGGAGGACCACGAGCGTGACGATCCAGATCGTGCGGGGGCGTGCGGCGACGCGGTCGGCGATCCGCGCCCAGAGGCGATGGGCGCTGCCGGGTTCGGAGTCGTCGGTGTGTGCGGGCCGTAACGGCCAGAAGGCCGTGCGTCCGAGGAGGGCGAGTGCCGCGGGCAGGAACGTCATCGACGCGAGGAACGACGCCGCGATGCCGAGCGCGGCCACCGGGCCCAGGCTGCGATTCGAGTTGAGATCGGAGAAGAGCAGGCAGAGCACGCCCAGGACGACGGTGCCCGCAGACGCGGCCACGGGCTCGATGGTGGCCCGCCAGGCGCCGCGCACCGCGGCGTATTTGTCATCGGTGCGGGTGAGTTCCTCGCGGAACCGGGACACCAGGAGCAGCGCGTAGTCGGTCGCGGCGCCGAACACGAGGATGAACAGGATGCCCTGACTCTGCCCGTTGAGTTCGAGCACGTTCGACTTGGCGAGCAGGTAGACCAGCCCGGAGGCCAGGCCGAGGGCGAACACCGCGGAGACGATGACCACGAACGGCAGGATCGGACTGCGGTAGACGACGATCAGGATTCCGATCACGACGGACCCGGCCACCAGTAGCAGGATGCCGTCGATGCCGCTGAACGCGTCGCTGAGGTCGGCGGCTTGGCCGGCCGGGCCGGTCACCTTCACGACGAGCCCGTCCGGTGCCCCGTCCAGGGCGTCTCGCAACTGTTCGACGGCGTCCTCGGGTTCGCCGTCGGTCGCGACCGGGACGAACATCTGGGCGGCCTGGCGGTCGGCCGACGGGATCGGCGGCGAGAACTCCGGACCGAATCCCGCCGTCCCCTGCAGCGGCCGGGTCGCGGTGGCGAGGAACTCCAGATCCTGCGGGGTGATGCCGGAGGTGCGTTCGGCGATCACGATGGCAGGCAGGGTGTCGGTGTCCGAGAAATCGCCGAGGAGGCTGTTCACCTCGGTCGATTCCGCCGATGCAGGCAGGAACGTGGTGTTGTCGTTGCTGGAGACCGACGCCAGCTTGCCCGCGTAGGGGCCGGTGACGCCACCGATGACGATCCAGAGGAGCAACAGGAGCGCGGGGATCAGCCAGCGAAGCCGGGGCCTTGTCGCCATGGCGCCATCCTGTCATGACCGGTGACACACACCATGAACCCGGTGCCGGAAATGTCGCGAACGCGGCACGAGACGCCGCCGGTGCCGTCGCGTCCACGGAAGCTCCCGAACGTGCGATCGGTCTGCTCAAAACCTCACCGCCGCAACGTGACCAGCCATTTCGTATGCGCGTCGGTGCATACGGGACAACGATGTGGACAAGGTCTCATATCGCTGTCCGAGAGAAAGGTGCGTACGAGATGAAAACCAAGGGGGCAATCCTCCGGAACCCGGGCGAGAAGTGGCAGATCGAAGAGTTCGAGCTCGATGATCCGGTGGCCGGTGAAGTACAGGTCAAACTGGTCAGCTCGGGTCTGTGCCACTCCGATCACCATCTGCGCACCGGGGACAGTCCGGCTCCGATGCCGGTCCTCGGCGGGCATGAAGGTGCCGGTGTGATCACGAAGGTCGGGCCGGGCGTGACGAGGCTGAAGGAGGGCGACCACGTGGTCACCGCCTTCATCCCGGCCTGTGGTGTGTGCGAGCCCTGTTCGCGGGGGGATCAGAACTTCTGCGACGAAGGTGCGCGTCTGCTCAGCGGGCTCGCGATCTCCGACGACACGCACCGCGCCCATACCAGCGACGGTGCCGGGCTCACCCAGATGTGCCTGCTCGGCACCTTCGCGCCGTACATCACGGTGAACGAGGCGTCACTGGTGAAGATCGAGGACGACATCCCCTTGAAGGAGGCTGCGCTGCTGGGCTGCGGTGTGGCGACCGGCTGGGGTTCGGCGGTCGAGATCGGTGCGACACACGCCGGCGACGTGGTCGTGGTGGTCGGCATCGGCGGCGTCGGGATCAATGCGATCCAGGGTGCGGCATCGGCCGGTGCGCGGATCGTGGCCGCAGTCGACCCGGTGCCATTCAAGCTGCAGATGGCCGAGAAGCTGGGGGCGACCCACACGTTCTCCTCGATGGAGGAGGCGCTCCCGGTGATCGGTGAGATCTCCTGGGGAAAGATGGCCAACACCACCATCCTGACCGTCGGCGAGATCGACGGCTCGATGATCCAGCCTGCGCTGAGCCTCACCGGCAAGGGTGGGCAGGTGATCGTGACCGGTATGGGCAACTTCGCCGACAGCGATGCCCAGATGAACCTCTTCGAGCTGACCCTGCTCCAGAAGCGGGTGCAGGGCGCCATCTTCGGCGGGGCGAGCCCGCGTACCCAGGTTCCGACCTTGCTCCACGAGTACCGCGCCGGAAAGCTCAACCTGAGTGACCTGGTCACCCAGACCTATCGTCTGGATCAGATCAACGAGGCCTACGACGACATGCTGGCGGGCAACAACATCCGCGGGATGATCGTCTACGGCGACGACGACTACTGATCGCGGTGCGGTTCGGCGTGCGGGTATTGCCCCGCGCGCCGGCCGCGCTCGGTCCCGGCGGGCTGCTGTCCGTGCATGGCGGCCAGCCGGGCGTTGTACGCAGCCAGCACAGCATCGTCGTCGTCCACGTCCGCGGAGTCGGTGCCCAGCGCATCGCGTCGGGCCGACTCGAGGAACGACGGCCGGACCTTGCCCAGATGCCGGGACGCCGAGTCCTGTCGCCCGCGGCCGAGGCCCTCGGCCCGGATCCACTCCCAGGCGAGGAACACCAGCAGGCACATCATGAGTCCGTCGCCCGCCCACCACATGATGGCTCCGGCGGCACTCTGGTCGGTCATCGCCGATGGGTTGAGGATGGATTCCGCGCCCCAGCCGGCCCGTGAGGCCGAGAAATCGGGTGCGATCTCGTAGCTGGTCAGCATCAGGATCACCCCGACGAAGGTGTCGGCGCCCATCGCCACCAGCAACGTCACGAACCGCGCGGCGTAGCTGTAGTCATGGCCGGTCAGCTCGTCGCCGATCAGCGGCAACAGCAAGAGGTAGCCGCTCACCAGGTAGAGCACGAGCTCGCTGTGGTGGATCCACATGTGCTCGGCCATCTGCTGCTGGAAACCGGTCAGGTGGGTCAGCACCAGCACGGCCGTGTACAGCGGCACAGTGAACATCGGCGCGGTGATGAAGCGGATCGCGGTGCTGGTCATGATGCGTTCGACCGTCTCGCCGCCGCGGGGGCCGAGCGCCAGCGCTGACAACCGGATGGGCTGGGCGAGCACGAGGAACAGCGGGATCACGGTGATCATCAGCAGGTGCAGGACCATGTGCATCCAGAACAGGTGGTGAGCGAACATCGCCACGCCCGAATTGAGCGAGACGACGAGCAACACCATGCTCAGCAGCCAGGACGCGGTCCGTGACACCGGCCAGTGACCGACGCGGATCGCCCCGACGACGTAGGCCAGGGATGCGACGGCCATGAGCGCCCAGACGATCGGTGTCGCGGTCCAGGAAGCCCAGAAATCGGGCACCATTCCGTCGTTCATCGTCACGGTGCCCAGACTAGGCCTGTGCCCGGCGGGGCAACCAGACGGCCGTCAGCGCCGGACGCGTGCCGTCACCAGCACGTTGAGGAACCGCAGGCCCAACCCGAGCAGGATCAGGGTGCTGGCCATCTGGATGGACACCGCGACTCGAGCCGCCTGGGAGTCCGCGGCGATGTCGCCGAACCCGGTCGTGGTGAACACGGTGAGGCAGAAGTAGAGCGCGTCGATCCGCGTCAGGTGGGTGTTGAAGCTGCCGGCCGAGTACTCGGAGAACAGGAAGTAGGTCGTCGCGAACGCCACGATGTACAGCGCGGCGATCGCGACGAGCATCTCGACCGCCGTGGCGACCGGATATTCCGAATGTACGAAATGCCGGATCTCCCACGCGCAGAAGGCGATGAGCAGCACTGCACCGAACGCGAGCCCGAAGAAATTCGCCGAGCTCTCCTTCGCGATCGGCAGCAGGAAGTAGCCCGTCAGCAGGACGGTCGCGGCGACGATCGGGCGGACGATCGCCAGGGTGACCTGTCTCCGCCCGATCCGCTGCGTCAGTGCTCGGCGCTCACCCGCACTGCTCGCACCCGGGCCGTTCTCGCCCACACCGTTCTCACCCGCACCGATCGGATTGTCGCTCAACGGGGTTCACCAGATCCGTACGCGCTCCGACTCGTCGAGGTAGAGCTTGTCCCCCGACGAGACGTCGAAGGCTTCGTAGAAGGCGTCGATGTTGCGGATCACGCCGTTGCACCGGAACTCGGGCGGGGAATGCGGGTCGATGGACAGACGCCTGATCGCCTCGGCGTCGCGGGTCTTGGTGCGCCAGATCTGGGCCCAGCTGTAGAAGACCCGCTGCACTCCGGAGAGTCCGTCGATCTCCGGGGGAGTGATGCCCGCCGTCGCGAGTCGGTACGCGACGAGTGCGATTGACAGGCCTCCGAGGTCGCCGATGTTCTCGCCGATGGTGAACTCGCCGTTGACCTTGTACTCCTCGTCGAGGCCGTCCGGTGTGAACTCGCTGTACTGCTCGATGAGTTTGCGTGTGCGCGCGGAGAATTCGGTCCGGTCGTCGTCGGTCCACCAATCGACGAGATTGCCGTCACCGTCGTATTTCGCACCCTGGTCGTCGAATCCGTGCCCGATCTCGTGGCCGATGACGGCCCCGATCCCGCCGTAGTTGGCTGCGGCGTCGGCATCGGGGTCGAAGAACGGCGGCTGGAGGATCGCGGCCGGGAACACGATCTCGTTCATCCCCGGGTTGTAGTACGCGTTCACGGTCTGCGGCGTCATGAACCACTCGTCGTGATCCACCGGTTGGCCGATCTTGGCGAACTCGCGATCCTGCTCGAATGAGGAAGCGCGGGCGATATTTCCGATCAGGTCGCCGCGGTCGACAGCGAGTGCGCCGTAGTCGCGCCAGTGGGCGGGGAAGCCGATCTTGGGGGTGAACTTGCCCAGCTTGGCGAGCGCCTTCTCCCGGGTCGCGGGCGTCATCCACTCCAGATCGGAGATGTTGCGGCGGTAGGCCGCCACCAGATTGTCGATGAGCTCGTCCATCTGGGCCTTGGCTTCGGGGCCGAAGTGCTTGTCGACGTACAGCTTTCCGACGGCGAAGCCCATCGCGTCCTCGACGAAGCCGACTCCGCGCTTCCACCGGTCGCGGATCGACTCGGCGCCGGTGAGGGTGCGGCCGTAGAAGTCGAAGTTCTCGTCGACGAACTCCGAGGACAGGTAGCCCGCGGCGGACCTCAGCAGGCGCCACGTCAACCAGGTCTTCCAGTCTTCGAGCGGCCGCGAC
Source organism: Gordonia sp. SL306 (assembly GCF_026625785.1). Lineage (NCBI taxonomy): Bacteria > Bacillati > Actinomycetota > Actinomycetes > Mycobacteriales > Gordoniaceae > Gordonia > Gordonia sp. SL306. The sequence continues at coordinate 2,886,731 of NZ_CP113063.1, forward strand.
GCGATCAACTCCGCTGCGCCGGTGATGAAGGACGGCTGCCCGACGACGACCTCGCCGAACGTTGCGTCGCCGGTCGTGCCCAGCCCGCCGAGCCACGAGTCGACATCGAATGCACCTGCGGCGCCGGTGAAATCGGCCAGGGTCATCAGGTTGTAGGTGAGGTCGGCGTCGCGGCGACGGACCACGTCCCAGTGCTCGGCCGCCACGGCGGTCTCGAGGTCGAGAATGGTCTGCGCTCGGGCGTCGGCATCGTCGTAACCGGCGAGCGCGAACATCCGGCCGACGTGCGCCACGTAGGCGTCCCGGGTCTCGGCGTGCTTGTCCTCGCGGTAATAGGACTCGTCGGGCAGTCCGAGACCGGACTGGACGATGTGCACGAGGTAGCGGTCGGATTGTTTGGCGTCGGTGTCGACGTAGAAGCCGAAGAGTCCGCCGACGCCATGCCGCTGGAGACGGCCGATACGGGTGCTCAACTCGTCGGTCGAACTGATCGCGGCGATCTTCTCGAGCTCGCCGCGGATCGGACCGATCCCGAGGGCGTCGATGTGGTCGGTGTCCATGAACGACGCGTAGAGATCACCGATCTTCTGGGCGTCGGTGCCGCTCTCGGGGTCGGAACCGGCACAAGCGGTGATGATGTCGCGCACGTTCTCCTCGGCGCGATCGCGCAGGACGTGGAAGGCGCCGTCCACCGAGCGGTCGTCGGGGATCACGTGGCTCTGCAGCCATTGGCCGTTGACGTGGGTGAACAGGTCGTCCTGCACGCGGACGTCGGTGTCGACCCAGCTGAGATCGATACCGGAAACGGGCGTGGTGTCTGTCTGTGAAGCGGTCACCCGTCCATCCTGGCATTGCATCCGCGATTCGTCAGCCGGCTCTGCTCGTGGCGCAATCGCTCTACCGTGGGTGTCATGACCGGAACAGCGGACGTGAGCACATATGACGTCGTCGTGATCGGCGGCGGACCGGTGGGCGAGAATGCCGCCGAGTATGCGATCAAGGGCAGCTCCCGAACGGCGGCGATCATCGAGCACGAGCTCGTCGGCGGTGAGTGTTCGTATTGGGCGTGCATGCCGAGCAAGGGGCTGCTGGGTCCGGGCGCCGCGTTGGCCGCAGCGTCCGGGCTGCCGGGTGCGCGCGAGCAGTTGACCCAACCCGCTCCCGACGTGGATGCCGTTCTGCGCTGGCGCGACACCATCACTCATCAGCGCGACGACAGCTCGCAGGTCGACTGGGCATCCGGCGCGGGCATCGACGTGATCCGCGGGCACGGTCGGATCGTCGGCGAGCGGGAGGTCGCTGTGGGTAACCGGGGCGAGCGAAGCGACGGGGAACGTAACCTGCGGGTCGTCGCACGGGAGGCGGTGGTCATCGCGACGGGGAGCACGGCGTCGGTGCCGCCGATCCCGGGATTGCGTGAGGCGCGGCCGTGGACGTCGCGGGACGCGACCAATCTGGTCGACGTCCCGCAACGGATGGTGGTACTCGGTGGCGGGGTGGTCGCGTGCGAGGCCGTCACCTGGCTGCTCGACCTCGGGGTCCGGGACCTGACGATGGTGATCCGCGGCGACCGTGTGCTGCCCAAGGCGGAACCGTTCGTCGGTGAGCAGGTGGCGGCGGGACTCGTTCGGCGCGGCGTCGACGTCCGGTTCGGTGCACAGATCTCGGCCGTCGAACGGCCCGACGTCGCGGACACCGGTTACGGGCACATCCACGGCGGCCCGGCGCGGGTGACGGTGGACGAGGGCGGCGGCAGCTCGGTGCTCGAGGTCGACGAGATCCTGGTGGCCGCCGGAAGGGCCCCGGCGACAGGCGATCTGGGTCTCGATGTGCTGGGCCTCCAGGATTCCGCGCAAGCGAAGCGACCGGAGTTCAGCGGCCCGCTGCGGGTCGACGACCACATGACCGTTCCCGGCCACCTGTGGCTCTACGCGGTCGGCGACGTCAACGGGCGGGTCGCGTTGACGCACATGGGCAAATACCAGGGCCGGGTGGCCGGCGACGTGATCGTCGCGCGGGCGCAGGGACGGCCGCTCGACGGCTCACGGTTCTCCGCCTCGGCCGACCGCGACGCCATCCCGCAGGTGGTGTTCACCCGGCCCGAGATGGCATCGGTCGGCAGGACCGAGGCACAGGCCCGTGAGGACGGCGTCGACGTGGCGATCGCGGAGGCGGACATCGCGGTCGCCGGTTCCTACCTCGTCTCGCCCGACTATGCCGGTCACGCGAAGTTCGTCATCGATCGGTCGCGCGACGTCCTGGTCGGTGCCACGTTCGTCGGCGCGGACACCGCCGAACTCGTCCATTCGGCGACCGTCGCGGTGGTCGGCGAGGTGACCATCGACCGGCTGTGGCATGCGGTGCCGTCGTATCCGACCGTCAGCGAGGTGTGGCTCCGCCTGCTCGAACAACTGCACTGATCACCCAGGACAGGGCGACTGGTCTGACCACTTGACCACTTGACCGCAGGCTCGTACCGTGAGGCGCATGCCGTTCGAGCCGATCGCACCGCGCAGCGTGCCCGAGGATGTGTACGAGCAGATCGTCGAGGGCGTGCTGTCGGGAGACCTCCGGGCAGGCGAGACGCTGCCCAGTGAACGAGAACTCGCCAAGGTGCTCGGGGTGTCGAGGCCCGCGGTCCGGGAAGCACTGCGCCGGGTCGCGGGCGCCGGACTCGTGTCGATCAGGCAGGGGCAGGGCACCCGTGTGCTCGATCCGGTTGCGGCCGGCGGACTCGATCTGCTGCCGCGACTTCTGGTGCGGAACGGGCAGTTGGTCCCCGGGGTGGTGCGGTCGATCGTCGAGGCTCGGGCCCTGATCGGGCCGAAGGTGGCCGAACTCGCCGCGCAGCGGGCCGGCGACGACGAGGTCGAGGCCCTCCGGGCCTGCGTCGAGGAGCTCGCGGCCGAGTCCGACCCGGTGGCCCAACAGGTTGTCGCGCTGGAGTTCTGGAGCCGCGTCATCGACGCGTCGGATTCGATCACGTTCCGCCTGATGTACAACTCGCTACGAGCCGCCTACGAGCCGGCGCTGCCCGCACTCGCGGCGGTGCTCGAACCCGAGGTCGGCAACGTCACGGGCTATCGAGCCGTGGTCGACGCGATCGCCGGGCGCCGGTCGTCGGACGCCGACGTCGCGGCCCGCGCGTTGCTCGCGCCGGCGACCGCGGCGCTCCTCGAACTGTGCGAGGCGCTTGTCGAGTCGTCGGGCACCTCGGACACGCAGCCATGAATCCATCGGGAAGTACAGGGAAACCGCAGATGTCGGATTCGGTCGAGGAGACCGCTGCCGTCGGGGTGCGGGCGCGTCGCCGCGTCGATGCCGACGAGAAACGGTTACGGACGAGTCGCCGGAACGTCACATTACGGTCGGCCTTCGGTGAATTCGTGCGGCATCCGTCGCCGTGGATGATCGCCGGACTACTCGTCGGCGCGGTGGTCGCCCGGGTGTGGGTCGGCGGGTGGGGGCCGGCGGACCTGCTGGTGCCGGTCGTGATGCTCGCGGTGTTCCCGGTGGCCGAGTGGCTGATCCACGTCTTCATCCTGCACTGGCGTCCCAGACGGCTCGGGCCCGTGACGCTCGACACCCTGCTGGCGCGCAAACACCGTGAGCACCACAATGATCCGCGCGACATCCCGCTGATCTTCATTCCCTGGCGGGCCCTGATCCCGGTGCTGATCGCGGCGCTCGCGGTCGCGTTCCTCGGATTCCGTGGCGTCGAGCGGGGACTGACCTTCCTCGTCGTCCTCGGGGCGCTCGGCATCGTCTACGAATGGACGCATTATCTGATCCACACGGACTACCGGCCGCGCTCGCGTCTGTACCGGGCCACGTGGCGCAATCACCGCTTCCATCACTACCGCAACGAGCACTACTGGTTCACCGTCACGACCTCCGGTACGGCCGATCGCCTGCTGCGCACCTATCCGGACCCGGAGTCGGTGCCGAAATCGCCGACCGCAAAGAATCTGCACGGACGTGACACCGTGCCGTAGGGCAGGCTCGGTTGCTCTCGACGGAAATGCTGTTGCCGTCGGTGGGAATTCGGTTGCTGTCGGCGGGTCAGGACATCAGGTCGCGCAGGTCGCGATCCATCGACCAGATGAGGACTTCGGCGTCGGTGCGCGCTGTCAGCGGCTCACCACCGAGGTCGCCTGCGCGGACCGCGTCGCCTTCATCGAGGCGGGTGCCTGCGAGGTCGAGGGTGCCGCGGGTGACGAAGAGGTGGGTGTGCCGTGCTGCGGGCAGGTCGACCGACGACCCGGCCGCGAAACGGGCGGCGTAGAGGGTGGCCGACCGGTTGGCGATCCGGATGGCCGAATCGCGGGCGGGGTCGCCCGATGCGATCGCCACCAGACGGCCCGGCGTGAGCTCGTCGTCGACGTCACGCTGGTCGTAGGAGGGAGCGAGACCCGGCTCGTCGGGCATCACCCACATCTGCACGTAACGGACGGGCGCCACACCGGCCTGCGCGCGGTGTGCCCAACGGTCGTTGCGTTCGGAGTGCTCGATCCCGGTTCCGGCGCTCATCCGTTGTGCCAGTCCGGGATAGACGATTCCGGAGTGGCCCTGCGAGTCCTGGTGAACCAGTGAACCGGACGTGACCCACGTGACGATTTCAGACTCGCGGTGCGGGTGTGTAACGAAGCCTTCACCCGGGGCGACGATTTCATCGTTATTCACCAACAGGACACCGAAATGGGTGTTGGATGGGTCGTAGTGATCGCCGAAGGAGAAAGCATGGCGGGACGTGAGCCACTCGGTCGTCGTTACCGCACGGTCTCCGGCCGGAATCACTCGAAAGTCCATGCCACATTATGGGCCGACTCCGCTCCGGCGACGCCGTCGTCTATGGCCCCCGTCACGTCGTCAGAACTCCGAGACCCGATCGTGACCGCTCGGATCCCCGAATGGAAGCTGGCGGCATCGAAATCCAGTGTGACAAGAGTGAAAATTGAGACTATGAAGATCTGGGCGAAGCGTGCGCCGAAGATGGCCTGCGCAGCGGCAACCTGCAGCGTCGCCGTCGTCGTGCTCAGCGCATGTGGCATCGGCGGCGGGGACGACGACGGTGTGGCCGGTGCGGCCAGACAGTTCGCGGCCGCGATGGAACGGCAGGACGCCGGTGGCGCTGCCGGGTTCACCACTGCGCCGGGACAGGCAGGGGAGGCGCTGACACAGACGCTGCAGGCGATGAACGCCGAGCACGTCGACGTGAACGTGGTGAAACCCGTGGAGTACAGCGACGGGACCGCGTCCTTCTCCTTGAAGACGACGTGGCGATGGGCCAAGGACCGCACCTTCGTGACGACCAGCTCGGGCACTGCGCGGCACCTGTCCACCGGGTGGAAACTCACCTGGGAACCGTCGATCATCTATCCCGGGCTGCCCTATGGCGGTCAGCTGCGCGAGATCCGCACCGATGCGACTCCGGCCCCGACGGTCCGCAGCCAGTCGGGCAAGACCTTCATGTACCTCCAGCCGGTCAACGAGATCATTCTCGATCCGAACCGGACCAAGGACGTCAACCAGTCCGCGCGTGCGTTGGCCCGGACCCTCGCGCCCATCGCGCCGCTGGTGACGACCCAGGTGATCTCGGAGAAGCTCGCCCAGTCCCAGGGCAAACCGGTCACCGCGGTCACGCTGCGTGACCCCGACATGCAGGTCATGACCTCCGACCCCGCCAACGTTGCGGGCGTGACCGTCCGCAAGGCCGGCAAACTGGTGATGGCCGACCGTCGGCTGTCGTCGCCGCTGGAGCCCGGTCTCGCCAATTACTGGCAGGCGATCCGCGACGCCACCGCCGGGTGGCAGGTCCAGATGGTCGGTCCGGGCATCAAGCCCCGCAAGCTGGCAGGCGAACAGGGCCCGGCGGGACCGAGCGTGGACACCACCATCGACCAGAACCTGCAGCTCACCCTGGGTGATGCGGCCGTAGAGGTCGGGCAGCCCGCCACCATCATGGCCCTCGACGCCGGCAGCGGGGCGATCCTCGGTATGGCCCAGAACAGCTACGCCGTCGAACGGGGCATCAACGCCGATTCGGTCCATCCGGTGGGGAGCACGCTGAATCCCGTGCTTGGCGAGGTCGATCGGACGGCAACGGCCAACCAGGAATCCAACGACGCCATCATGGATCGGCTGGGTCTCGGTGTGCAGTTCACCGTCCCCGGTGCCAGCGCGCCGACGGCCGATCAGCCGGGTGTGACCACGGTGGACTTCCGCCCGGGTGACCTGAACGCCTCGATCATGAACATGGGCGCACTGGGCGTCGCGCTGGCGCGCAGCTCGATGGGCCAGATGAGCTCGGTGCCGCCGTTTGTGATCAAGGGTGCACCGACCAACATCGTCGGCGGCAAACTCGGCGAACTCGACGCCGCGACGACGGCACCGATCCTGCAGGCGATGGCGACCACCGCCAAGACCGGCGACGCCAGCGACCTGACCGGGGCGCCCGGTCTGCGGGCACTCGTGGGCACCAATGGCCCGCAGGGGCCGGGCTGGTTCCTCGGACTGCAGGGCGGCAAGGTTCTCGTGATCTACTGCGAGGGCGACAAGTCGGGTACGGCTGCGCTGCAGGTCGCGCAGAAGTACTTCCGGATCAGGTAGTCCGGCGCCGGGCGACGAACCCGGCGGCCGCACGCCATCCGATGAGGAAGACGCCGAGCGAGATGGTGGCGACGATGATGAAGCTGACCGCGACTCCCTGGTGGAGCAGGTAGCGCAGGATCATGCCGACCACGACGGTGCAGAACCAGATGACCACGCCCGCGGGGACGATCTGCTCGGGTCGGAAGTCGTGGCCGAACCAGTCGCTCGACCGGACGTGGGAGAACACGTAGGCGATCGACCAGCCGGCGGCCGCGCCGACCGCGAACGGCCACAGCGTCTGGAGAATCCCGACGACCGCGAGACCTTCCTCGTGGCTGGACCGCCCGATGAGAACGAACACGGTCACCGCGACGAGGTCGATCACTGCGGTCGCCGGCATGGGCAGCGACCGGTGCGACGTCGGGGCGGTGTCCGCGGCGACAGGCGTGGACCTCGACATGGTTGTCACGGTAGCGGGTCGTCGGGTCTGCGGGAACTCTCCCCGCCCGCGTCGGGCTCTGTCGTCTGATCCGGCATACCGTCGTCGATGTCGCGTTCCAGCTCCTCCTCGAGCGTCTCGCCCTTGCGGAAGCTGTTGCGGAACATCACCAGCACCACGACCCAGCCGATCGCCGCGACCAGTACGTAGCTGATCAGCCGGTAGACCAGGACCGCGGTGATGGCGTCGGCGGCCGGCATCCCCGCGCTGGTCAGGGCAGGCACCAGGACGGCGTCGACCACGCCGATCCCGCCGGGCAGGAGTGGTATCGCGGTGCCCACAGCCTTACCGGCCGCGTAGGCGACCATCAGTCCTGCGATGCCCGGATGGGCACCGACCGCCCAACAGGCGAACGCCAGACAGGCGACGTCGGCGACCCAGTTGAACATGCTCCAGGCAAACGAGATCGTCAGATCGCGCCGGGACAGCTGGACGGCGCGCAGCTGCTCGAGGACTTCGACGACCCGCTCGTGTCCGTGGTGCTTCGGCTTGTTGCGGATCTGGTTCAGCCAGTCGAGGATGCGCAGGAGCGTGCTCTGCAGCGACTCGGGGTGGCTGGCGAGGTACTGGAACACCACGACCACCGCGATGAACCCGACGACGGAGAAGAACACGGAGAACGGACTGGTCTTGGCACCGGCGAGGAGTGCACCGCCGAAGCCGAGCACCGCGAGCCCGACACCGGCCAGCAGACCCGACATCACGACCTGCCAGGACGCGACCACGGGGGAGGCACCCCATTTGCGGGTCTCCCGGTACACGAACGCGGGTGACAGCACGGGCCCGCCCGGCATGGTCTGGCTCACCGAATTGGAGGCCAGGACCACCGACAGAGACTGCCACTGGGTGACCCGGACACCCGCGGATCGCAGCAGCGCGCGCTGTACCTGGGCGAAGCTGTCCATCGAGAGGAGCGCGGCGACGATACTCGCCAGGATCCACACCCAGTCGAGGTCGCCGATCCGGTGCCACGCCTCTTCCAGGCTGGGCGAGATCAGTACCACCTCGACGGCCAGGACAGCCACCACGACGGCCAGCAACACCCACCGCAGCCACCAGAAACGCCGACGGGGCGCGACGCGCCCCGCTTCTGGTCTGTCGGTCGACATAGCCCACACCATATCCACAGCTAGGCTGGCAGCTGTGAGCGATGCCGACACCGCCGGCCGCGCGCGGGATGATGATGCCCGCGACCGAGGCGCCCAGGTCCGTGCCGACGGTGATGGTGAAAGCCGCCCCGGGAGCCCCCTGAACGTGGCCCTCGTCGATCGCGAGAAGGTCCATCCGCTGGTTCGGGCCGGTGCCGAATGGGGCTGGCGACTGCTGGTGATCGCGGCCGTGGTCTACGTGCTGCTGATGGCCTTCCAGGAGTTCGAGGAAGTGCTGGTGCCGGTGGCCCTGGCGATTCTCGGCGCGGCCATGCTGGTGCCGGTGGTGGACTGGCTCGATCGTCACCGCGTGCCCCGGTCACTCGCGGTGCTGATCACGATCGTCGTGGCGCTGGGTCTGCTCAGCCTGGTGATGACATTCGTGGTGCAGGAGTTCATCCGCGGCTTTCCCGAACTGACCAAGCAGATCACCGTCACCATCGACCGCTCGCGCGACTGGCTGGTCGACGGCCCGCTGAAGGTCGACGACGACCAGGTCAGCAACATCGGCAACGACATCACCGATTTCCTGCAGCACAACCAGGACAAGGTCACCAGCGGTGCCCTCGCGACCGCCACCACGGCCACCGAGATCGTCACCGGCGCGTTGCTCACGGTGTTCCTGCTGATCTTCTTCCTCTACGGCGGCGGACAGATCTGGACGTTCGTCACCAAGCTCGTGCCGCACGGGACCCGTGGTCGGGTGCGCGCCGCGGGCACCGCCGGGTTCGGCACGCTCGTCGGTTATGTGCGCGCGACGGTGGCGGTGGCGTTCGTCGACGCCCTGGGCATCGGCGTCGGCCTGGCGATTCTCGGTGTCCCGCTGGCGCTTCCGCTGGCGTCGCTGGTCTTCCTCGGGGCCTTCATCCCGATCGTCGGCGCGCTGGTGACCGGCACTCTGGCGGTGGTGGTCGCCCTGGTCACCCAGGGCTGGATCGCGGCGGTCATCTCCCTGGCCATCGTGGTCGGGGTGATGCAGGTGGAGAGTCATGTGCTGCAGCCGTTCCTGCTCGGCCGGTCGGTGCGGCTTCATCCGGTTGCCGTGGTGCTCGCCATCGCGGCCGGGATCGTCTCCGCGGGCATCGTGGGAGGTCTGCTCGCGGTGCCGCTGATCGCGTTCGGCAACACCGCGGTCCGGCATCTGGCCGGCAGCGCGGCGCGGGCACGCGAGCACGACGATGGCGCCACCGGCCGGCTCTACACCGCCGAGCCCGACGAGCCGAAGTGGGATCGCCGGGCCGCCGTCGACGAGGCGGAGTCGGGGGAGGATGACCGGCAGGATCCGTCAGGGCGGTCGGACACGACCGACGAGGTGCCGTCCACGGAGCAGACGCCCCGCGACGACGAGTGAGACGCAGGTGATCTCCCGTCGCGTGACCGAACCGCGTGACCCCGGCCGGGCGCGCCGGCTCGCCATGGAGGCCGACACCGACCCGGTTGGCCCGTTGTGGCGCGCCGCGCAGCTGTTCCGGTTCCTCTCTTACCTCTACGCCCTCGGATTCCAGATCGCCGTCAACGACGACCTCCTCCACGACGATGTGGCATGGGCGCTGTTCGGTGTGCTCTCGGCCTGGACGCTCGTCGTCGGCATCGCCTATTACGCGGGCTTCGGCCGCACTCCGTACTGGGTGGGGGCCGAGGTCGCGGTGGCCTGCGGTCTGATGCTCACCACGTCGTACGTGGCCGAGACGTCGTGGGCGCTGAACAATCAGACCTGGCCGACCACGCTGTGGGCGGTCAACGCGGTCATCTCGGTTGCGCTGCTCGCCGGGCCGATCTGGGGCATGGTGTCGGGTCTGCTGGTCGGCGGCACCAGTGCATTCGTGAAGGGCGCATTCGACCTGAACCTCGGTCGCAACGCGACGATCATCATCATCGTGGCCACCGGTATGGCGGTCGGGCTCGCAGCCGTGATCGCGCGGCGCGCCCACGCCGTCCTGGTCCGGGCGGCCGGGATCGCCGCGGCCACCGAAGAGCGCGAGCGGCTGTCGCGCGAAGTGCACGACGGGGTGCTGCAGGTACTCGCGCTGATCGCGAAACGCGGCCGGGAGATCGGCGGTCCCACCACCGAACTCGCCGAGCTGGCGGGTGAGCAGGAGCGGGCGTTGCGGACATTGGTCTCCGACGCCGGACGGATCGGCATCTCAGACACCGGTGTCTCACGCACCGGCACCGACCGCGCGGTGGCCGACCTCGGGGTGATCCTGCGTGGGTTGGCTGCCGAGCGGGTGTCGGTCAGCGCGCCCGCGACACCGGTGGTGATCGATACCGTTGTCGCCGAGGAGATCCGGGCTGCGGTACGGAACATGCTCGACAATGTCAGCCATCATGCCGGCGCGGGCGCGCAGGCCTTCGTGCTGCTCGAGGATCTCGGTGATCGCGTGGTGGTGAGTGTGCGCGACGACGGGGTCGGGATTCCGGCCGGCCGCGTCGAGGAGGCGAAAAGTCAGGGTCGCATGGGTATCTCGACGTCGATCATCGGCCGCGTGGAGGCGCTCGGCGGGACGGCGATACTCGATTCCGGACCCGGCGCCGGCACAGAATGGGAACTGACGATTCCGGTCGAGCGGGAGGCCTGATGGCGAGCACGGACAGTACGGCCGACGACGCACGGACCGTTGCGTCGGACGCAGGGGCCGCCCGCACGGTCCGGGTGATGGTGGTCGACGACCATCCGATCTGGCGCGACGGCGTGGCCCGGGACCTCGCCGACGAGGGCTTCGAGGTGGTCGCGACCGCCGACGGCGTCGGCAGCGCCCGGCGTCGGGCCGGCGCCGTGACGCCCGACGTCGTACTGATGGACATGCAGTTGCCGGACGGGACCGGCGCGGATGCGACGACGGCCGTGCTCGAGGTGTCGCCGTCGTCACGGGTGCTGGTGCTGTCGGCCTCCGATGAGCGCGACGACGTCCTGGAGGCCGTCAAGGCCGGGGCGAGTGGATATCTCGTGAAGTCGTCGTCGAAGGCGGAGTTGGTCGCCGCGGTGCGCGCGATCGCCGACGGTCAGGCGGTGTTCACGCCGGGACTCGCGGGCCTGATCCTGGGTGAGTACCGGAGGATGTCGGCCGAACCGGATCCCGGTCACCTCCGGCCGTCACTCACCGATCGGGAGACCGAGGTGCTGCGTCATGTCGCAAAAGGATTGAGCGCCAAGCAGATCGCCACGAGGCTGTCGCTGAGCCACCGCACCGTCGAGAACCACGTGCAGGCCACGCTGCGCAAGCTGCAACTCGGCAACCGGGTGGAGCTCACGAGGTACGCGATCGAGCACGGGTTGGACGAGTGAGGGGTCGGCTGCGCCCCGACGGTCAGGTCTCCGGGTGACTCCGGACGATCATCACCGGGCAGGGCGCGACGTGTAGGACGGCTCGGCTGGTGGAGCCCAGCAGCAACCCGCGGAACCCGCCGCGGCCACGGCTGCCGAGCACCACGAGTTGTGCGTCACCAGCGGCCTCGAGGATGCGCTGTGCGGCCGGCTCGGCGGCGACGACGGTTTCGACCTCGACGTCGGGATGGTCTTCGCGATGGCCGGCCAACTGTTCGCCCACCAACTCGGTGGCTTCCTCGTGCAGTTGCCGCAGCAGTTGTTCGGCCTGGCCGTAGAACATCTGGCTGGTGAACCCGGGGTAGCTGTGTACGGCGACGACGGAGGTGTTCAACAACGACGCCTGCTCGAGCGCGTGCACGATCGCTGCCTTCGACACCGGCGAACCGTCGACGCCGACCACCACCGGTCCGGTGGCCGGTGAATCTCCGCTGATCACCACGACCGGGCAGTCGGCATGGGCGGTCACGTTGGTGCTGACCGAGCCGAGCAGCAGGCCCCGCACCCCACCGAGGCCGCGGCTGCCCATCGCGAGAAGGTGTGCGTGGCCCGAGACCTCCCGCAGCACGAGTGCGGGTTTGCCGTCGACGACGCGGCCCGTGGTGATGACGTCCGGTGCCAGTTCCTCGGCGAGGGTGGTGGCGTCCTGGACGACTTTCTCCGCGTCGGCGCGCAGAGCGTCGACGACACCCTGTTTGAACACCACGCCGCGGGCGATCTCGGCGGTGGGTTTCTCGAGTGCCTGCACGATGTTCAGCGGCCGCTTCTCCCGGTTGGCCGCCGCGGCCGCCCAGCGCAGCGCTCCGAGTGACGTTTCCGAACCGTCCACCGCTGCGACGATCGGTACATCCAACGCGGACATGTGAGTGCCTCCTCGCTTGCAGGTCGGGCCGTCAGGTCCCCCCGCTCCGTCGTCGACTTCTGACGACGGTCATGCGATTCGTGCGGGGGCCGCGACCCACCCGGTGTACGACCCCTCGAGCCAAACGTAACCCGATCGGCGGTCGCGCCGCGCGTGATTGACGACTCCGGGGAGCTCAGCTGTCCGAACGACTGCGCCGCAACAGGTCCTGCACGCTGATCTGCGAACCGTCCCCGTCGGCGTCCGACCGGGCGTGCCGGTCCGTTCCTCGGCGCCGACCGTCCTGGGACGGACGTTCGTCGCCGTCGGCGGACGGATGCGAGTCGCTCAGGCCGCGTTCCATCGGCGACCCGCCGGAGCGCGTCGTCGGCGACGGCGAAGCGGAGCGGTGCCCCTCGGGCGACAACGACGCGGCCAGCGGACGCTTGCCGGTGGTGTCGAGCGCGGGACGCCGACCGAGCGGTGAATCGTCGCGGCCCGGGTTCGCCTGCGGCGGTACCGGTCCGGGACCGGGACGCGATGTCGGGACGCCGGGTGGCGTCCGCGGCTGCTGCGGTGGCTGCGGCGGCGGTCCGGACGGACGGACGGTGGCCGGCTGCGACGCCGACGGGCGGGCCGGCTCGTCGGAGGCCAGGCGGATACCGCCGGCGCCGAGACGCCAGCTACCGGTGTCCGGTCCCGACGAACGATCGCGCGCGGTCCGCCCGAGGCGCGGGGCAGGCGGCGCTGCCGGGGCCGGGGGTGCGGTGGCGGGCCGTCCCTGCGGGCCCGAGGGCGGCGCGGACGGGCCGACGCGCGCCCCGCTCGCTGCGGCTGCGGGTGCGCTCGGTTGTGGTTCGGCAGCCATGTCGGGGCGGGGTGCAGGCGGGCGGCCGGGAGCGGGGGCCCCGCGATCCGGTGCCCGACGGTTCGACCTCGCCTGAGCCGGTTGAGCTGATTGAGCAGGCTGGGCAACGGTCCGGGCGGGCTGTGCCGCCGCCCGGTTCGGTTCCGGGCGCGTCGTCGCACGTGCGGCGGTCTCCGGACGCGCAACCGCTCGGGGTGCGGCCGACATCGCCGAGGTGGGGGCCTCGGCAGCCAACGTGCCAACCGACCGCGAACGGGCGGAAGCGACACCGTCACGGAGTTCGTCGGGCTCGTCGTCGAGGACGGTCTCGCCCAGGCCGATCTTCTGCTGGAGCACACGCATCCAGCGGGGCGCCCACCAGCAGTCGTCGCCGAGGAGTTTCATCACCGACGGCACCAGGAGCATGCGGATGATCGTGGCGTCGAGGATGAGCGCTGCGATCATGCCGTACGCGATGTACTTCATCATCACGATCTCGGAGAGGCCGAACGCCCCGGTGACCACCACGAGGATCGCCGCGGCGGCCGTGATGATGCGACCGGTGTGTGCGGTACCGACGCGTACCGCCTCGGTGGTGGACGCGCCCTTCTGTCTGGCCTCCACCATTCGGGACAACAGGAATATCTCGTAGTCGGTGGACAGGCCGAACACGATCGCGATGATCAGCACCAGGACCGCGGCGAACAGCGGGCCGGGCGTGAAGTTCGCGATCCCGGCACCGTGCCCGTCGACGAAGATCCAGGTGAGGATGCCCAGCGTGGCACCGAGGCCGAGCGCGGACATCAGCGCCGCCTTGATCGGGAGCACCACCGACCCGAATGCCAGGAACATGAGGAATCCGGTGACCAGCACCAACAACACGGCCATCAGCGGTAGCCGCGACATCAGCGCGTCGATCGAGTCCTGGGTGAGTGCCGGGGTACCGGCCACCCACATCTTCAGGCCGTGCGTGTCGATGCCGCGCAGTTCCTTGATGGCCTCGGCCGCGGTGTCACGGTTCACCAGACCGGCCGACATCTGGATGACCGGCGGCCCGTTGTCGCCGTACTGGCCGGTCAGCGCGCCGCTGTCGGCGGACGGACTGAACTGTTTGGTGAAGCCCGGGATCTTGTTGGCCTCGTCGGCGATGTCGTTGATCTTGTCGCCGCTGTCGTTGTCGTTCGGGTCATACGCGACGACCAGCTTGATCTCTTCGGTGCGTTCGGTTGGGAAGTACTTGTCGAAGTTCTCCTGGGCGACCCGGTTCGGGTTGTCGGGCGGCAGGTAGGCCTCGCTGATGCCGCCGAATTTGATGCCGCCGAACGGGATGGTCAGCACGAGCAGGATCAGCACTGTCGGGACCGCGGTGGCGATCGGGTGGCGCATCACCCAGCCGGACAGGCGGCCCCAGAAGCCGTCCTCGACCTCCTGGCGGGTCTTGGTGCGGCGCAAGAAGGGCAGACCCAGCGCGTCGATCCGCTTGCCCAGGATGCTCAGGATCGCGGGCAACACCGTGAGGGACAGGATGGCGGCGAGCGAGACCGAGGCGATCGCGCCGTAGGCGACCGACTTCAGGAAGCCCTGCGGCATGATCAGCAGACACGCCAGCGCGGCGACGATGATGGTCGCCGAGAACACCACGGTCTGTCCCGCGGTCATCACGGTTCTTCGTACCGCGGCCTTGGTGGAGTATCCCTCCGCGAGTTCCTCTCGGAAACGACTGACGATGAACAGGCCGTAGTCGATCGCGATGCCCAGCCCGATCAGGGTGACCACCGACTGGGCGAAGATGTTGAGCTCAGTGATCTGGGCGAGCACCTTCATGATGCCCAGCGAGCCCGCGATGGTGAGACCGCCGATGAGGACGGGGAGACACGCGGCGACCACACCGCCGAAGATGAAGAAGAGCATGATCGCCACCAAGGGCAGCGCGATCACCTCGGCTCGGTGGATGTCCTTGTCCATGCCGTCGGCCATGCTGCCTGCCACCGGCTGTAGGCCCGCGAGCTCGAAATTCGTCCCCTCGAGGTTGAATCTCTCCGGGATGTTGTCGAAGGACGGCTGAATCGTCTTGTAGTTCTGCAGGACCGTCGTGTCGTCGTCGCCCTTGACGCCGATACTGATGAACGCATGTGTCTTGTCCGGACTGAATGTCCGGTCTCGGATGGTGTCCTGGGCCGCCTTCGACGTTGCGCTCTGGTCACGCAGGTAGAACGGGTCGATGAGGCCCGGATCCTCGCGATTGACCACGTCGCCGTGCTGGGAGATCAGGTCGTCGACGAAGTTCTCCACCTTCGCGCCGAACTCCGGATCGTCGACCGTGGTGCCCGCGGGCGGGGTGATGAGCAGGATGACGTCCGAGCGGTGATCTCGGCCGAGCGCGGTGTCGGCGACGACCGAACCCTGCGACGACTCCGACGTCGGATCGAACCAGCCGCTCTGGCTGAGATGCTTCGACAGGTCGAGGCCGTAGAGTCCGAGCCCCGCCATGAGGGCGATGAGTACGCCGATGACGGCAAAGCGCATTCGATAGACGAAAGTGCCGATGGCTCCGAACACGCCGTGGTTCCTTCCTCGTCGCGGGATCTGGTTCGTCGGGTCGGGGTCGTTGGTACGGGTTCGTCGATCGTTGTCGCATCGACGGATGACCGTTGATTCTGTCAGGCCGTCCTGAGTTGTCCCTGAGTCGACACGTCGTGTCGGTGATCAGTGCAGGAGTGCCTGCAGCGGTCGGAACGGTGTGAGCCACGCCCCGTCGTCGGGCAGGGAGTCGAGCCCGATGCGCGGGAGCGGCTCACGGAACACGGCCGGGATGTCCTCGAGGTCGACGAACTCCAACTCTTCGGTGGTCAATGCCCAGCTGGCGTGTTCGCGGAACCCGATCACGGTGACCGGTATGCCGTCCGACACGACGTCGAGCAGGGGCTCCCGGAATGCTTGTCCGTCGGCCGAGGCGACGATCAGGCCAGCTAGTCCCACAGTGTGCCTGCGAAGTTCGATGTGGTCGAGCATGTCGGCGTCCACATCGCTGTCGTCGGACAGCTTCGGCTTCGCGAAAACCGCATATCCGACATTACGCAGTGCGTCGACCCAGGGCCGCACCACGTCGGCGCTGCCCGGCACGATGTTCGTGAACACCGTCGCCTCGGGCTCCACCCTTCGAGACGCTTCGCTCCTCGGGGGGCCGGGAGGCGCTTGGCTGCTCGAGGGGGCGGCGGTGTGTTGGGAGATCTCCGCGGTTCGTTGCAACAGCCAGCGGCCGAGAGCGTCGAAGCGCGGACGATAGGCCGCGGTCGGGCGTCCGCCGAGGATGGCCCCGAGTCCCATGTCCATGTTGGGGGCGTCCCAGACGAGGAGGACTCGCGACGCGGCGCTCTGGCCGGCGATGGTCTCCGAGAATCCCTTTCCGGTGGCCGGAACCGGTGGGGGAGTGATGATCTCCGGTGTCATAGAGTCGTCGCTCATGCGTCGCCGCCTTCGGTGGCTGGAGGTGTGGGGAGATCCGGACGGACGTAGACGAACTCGTTGACCCCGCGTCCCTCGCGTTCGGCGCGGCCCTCGAACTTGGTGGTCGGCCGGTCCAGCAGGATCGGTGCGTCCCGGGTCAGCTGGATCACGTGTGGCCGATCGGGGCGCTGGGTGGCGAGATGCTCGGCGATCCACTCCGCATAGCCGGCGTGGTCGGTGGCGATGTGGAGCACGCCGCCCGGCTTGAGGCGGTCGGCCATCAGCTCCAGGGTGCCGCTCTGCACCAGCCTGCGCTTGTGGTGCCGTGATTTCGGCCACGGATCCGGGAAGAACACCCGGATCCCGGTCAGACTCTGCGGCCGCAACAGTTCGGTGAGCACCACGACGGCGTCGCCGCGGACCATCCGGATGTTGGTCAGTCCGCCACGGTCGACGAGTCCGAGCAGCTGGGCGAGTCCGGGTTTGTAGACCTCAACCGCCAGCACGTCGACGTCGGGTTCGGCCTCGGCCATCGCGGCGGTCGAGACGCCGGTACCGCTGCCGATCTCCAGGACGACGGGGGCGTCGCGGCCGAACAACTCGGGAAGGTCGACGGCGTCTTCCGGAACCCGGTCGACCCCGATGGCCAGGTCGCGGCCCAATCGGGGCCAGAGGGTTTCCCAATTCCGCTGCTGACCCGACGTCAAAGAGCCGCGACGGAACCGGAAACTGGTGACCCGCGGATAGCGACGTGACTGATCGAGACTCTCGCTCACCGGTCCATCGTTGCGCATCGGTGCCCGCCGAGAACAGCCGACACGGATTCTGCGCCGGTCAGCGGCACGGCGCGAGCGCCAGGACGCTAGATTGCGAGGCATGTCGCACGCCCCGATGACCCCATCGACGAACGCGTTGGAGCGGGTCGTCGAGTCGGGTCGTCTGGTGGCGCTCGTCGACCCGTCGTCGCCGGCTCGTGCCGAGCTCGACGTGGCGGTTCGTCGCTACGGCCGGCCCCTGCAGGTCCAGGTCGGCGGCCGGCCCGGGACCGGGCGCGACATGTTCGCCCGTGTGCTGCGGGAGCGGTTGTCGGTGACGGCGATCGGCCCGGGCGAGGCCGATGGGGATGCCCACTCCGCCGATCCGTGGACCGCCGATCTGTGGATGTACGTGTTGTCGGGACCGCCGCGAGCTGCGGATCGGACGGCGCTCGCGCAGATGCCTGCGGATCGCACGGTGGTGGTGCTCGGCAAGGCGGACACCCACGGATCCCCGGAGGCCGCCGCCGACGTCGCCGCCGAGTGCGCCGAACACCTCGGCGTGCCCGTGCTCGTGGTGTCGCAGTTGCTGGCCTGCGCGGATCTGACCGACGACGAGTTCGACCTCCTGCGCCGCCTGGTCGCTGCCGGTGAGACGATGCCGTCGATGTCGGGGCAGTTCCTCACCCCGACCCTGACCGGGCAACCGGCGCCGGATGGCGCCGGCCCGTTCCACGGCGACGAGCGGGTCCTGCGCGCCGGTCTGCTGCGCCGCGTCGATCGGCGTGGCATCGAGGTCGCGCTGGACCTTCTGGCCGCCGACGACCAGGCCGACGTCGCGGCGCTCAACACGGCCCTGCAGGGACAGAGCGGTATCGACCGGCTCGTCACATCGATCCGGGAGCGGGTCGACCTGGTCCGGTATTGGCGGCTGACGGAGTTGCGGTCTCGACTGGAGATCGTCGCCGCCCGCGGATGGGACCGTGACGTGATCGAACAGCTGCTGCGGGACGGGGAGGTGGCGTGAGCACCGCGCCGTCCGTGCCGGACGCCGTCTCCCATGTCCACGGCCTGACCGGATTCGATGCCGCGGCCCTGGCAGGCAACGGAACCGGAGTCGCGGTGTACGGGATCGGTGGGACCGGGGTGACCAGCCTGATCGAGGCGTGCCGGGTGGTGGATCCGATGTCGCCCGCGGTCGAGGGACGCTGGGGCCGCCGCGTCGACGACGTGTCGGTCGGCATCGCGTTGATGGTGGTCGACCCGTCGTCGTCGGTCGGTGACGAGGAGAAGCAGGCGGTCGACGAACTGCGGTCGCGGTTCGGGATCGTCGCGCTGGTCGGGTCCAAGATCGACGCCTTCTGGGACTGGCCCCGCATCCTGCGCGCGCACCGCGCCCTGCTCGACCCGTTCGAGCAGCTCCCGGTGTTCGCGGTCTCGTCGGCGGCCGCGTTGTCGGGGGCGGCGGACGAGTCCGGGGTGCCTGCCCTGATGGAGTGGATCACCGAGTGTCTCGCGGCGCCGTCGGACGCCCGGCGCGAACGGGTGCGGGTCGCCGCGGCGCTCGGGGCCGTCGAACGAACTCTGGACGGACTCACGCGGGCCATCGATCCCGATGTGGCGTCGGAGACGCTCGATCGGCTGGCCGATCGTCGGCGGGCTTTGCTGGAATCCCGAGACCGGGGTCGCGCGGACCGGCTCGCCGCGGCGCGCGCCGGGCTCGCGAGGGCACGCAGCGAGTCGCTCGCGGACGTCGCCGCGGGCACCCGCGGTCTCGCCGCCGCGGCGACGGCGCGGTCGGCGACCCTCAAGCGCGCCGCCGTCGACGGTTATGTCCGCTGGCTCACCGACGAGGTGGCAGCGTTGCGTGACCGGGTGGATCACGCGACCGACGAGCGCATCGACGAGGTGCGGGCGGCGACGCTCGTCGGCATCGAGGCCCAGGTCGACGCCGAACCCCGCACCGATCCGGATGATCGGGCGCCCGATCCACCGTTCGGGCGGGCGGTGCCGTCCGGCCGGCGGGGCGGCGAGGACGCCCTCCTGGTCCTGATCGGCGCGTCGACCGGGCTCGGCGTGGGACGCCTGATCGTCGCGCCGATGGCGTCGGTGCAGACTCTGCAGTGGGTCAGCATGCCGCTCACACTGTTGCTCGGGGTCGTTGTCGCCGCACTGGTGATCCGGGTGCGCCGGACCACGGCATTGCGCGCCGACCTGCGTGGCTGGAGCAGCGACGCGCTGAACGAGACGCGCGGGCGGCTCGAACACCGGGTGGGGCTGCGGCTGGCCGCGGCCGAACCTCATCTGGCCAGCCAGGTGACCCGTTTCCACGAACGACGCTCGCGACAGGTGTCCGCGGAGGTCGCGGAGATCGACGTGAGACTGCGCGACCTGCGGTCGGGATCGGCGACGCGGGATCGGCGCGACCAGCTCGGCCGGCTGCGCGGCACGCATCGCGAACTCGTGTCCCTCGCACAGGCGCTGGGCGGCGACGACGCGGACGTCTGAGCACGATCGGAACCGATCGGGTGCGCGCTGCGTCCTACCATCACGGTGGTGTGCGGCGGGGCGGACCGAATGACTCAGGACCGAATGACTCAGGATCGAATGACTCAGGATCGAAACCAGCAGGACCGAACGAGACCGGATCGAGGCAGCGCAGATGGACATGTCATTTCTCGGTGGCGACCCGTTCGGTGGGGACGGGTTCGGCGGCAATGAATCGGGCGATCCCGATCGCGTGACGGTCGACCACGACGGTTCGTTCGCGGCGCGGCACGTCGTGTACCTCACGCCCACCGACCTCACGCCCACCGACGACCTCGGCGACACCACGTCACCCGAGGACCATCTGTGGATGCATTCCGACGGGCGGGTCTGGGATCTCGGACCGGCCGATGTCGACACCGACGACGACGGCGTGCGGGACTCACTCACCCGCAGCGGTGCCGGTGGGATGACCGTCTACACCGACTCCGACCACGACGGACAGGTCGACAAGATCACCGAGATCGACGCGCAGGGCATGTTCTCCTCGCGCACTCTGGACCCCCAGAGCGGCGCCTGGGTGCCGACCGACACCGGGCGACTGGGCTGAGGCTCCCTCACGTTCGAGGAATCGGCGGCTGCGAGCTCTTGCGATACATGCGACTGTGGGATATCACCCATCTGTCGGCCCCGGTACCTAGCGCCCGCTCGGTGAACGTATCCTGAGTTGACGACGACATCGCCGACGGCTATGCATCGGGCCGTCACCTCGGAGGAGACCCAATCATGACCTCAGCCACAATTCCCGGACTGGACCCGAAAACCGCCCCGACGAAACACGCCGGACTGCTGGCGTGGGTCGCCGAGGTCGCCGAGCTGACACAGCCCGACCGGGTGGTCTGGTCCGACGGCAGCGACGAGGAATGGGACCGGCTCACCACCCATCTCGTCGACGCAGGCACGCTGGTCAAGCTCAACGAGGACAAGAAGCCCAATTCGTTCCTGGCCCAGTCCGACCCCGCCGATGTCGCCCGCGTGGAGTCGCGCACATTCATCTGTGCGAAGACCCAGGAGGATGCCGGCCCCACCAACAACTGGGTCGATCCGGCGGAGATGCGCGCCACGATGAACGACCTCTACCGCGGATGCATGCGCGGTCGCACGATGTTCGTCATCCCGTTCTGCATGGGGCCCCTCGGCTCCGACGACCCGAAGCTGGGCGTCGAGATCACCGACTCCGAATATGTCGTGCTGTCCATGAAGATCATGACCCGCGTCGGCCCGAAGGTGCTCGAACTGCTCGGCGACGACGGCTTCTTCGTCAAGGCCCTGCACTCCGTCGGCGCACCGCTCGAGCCCGGTCAGGCCGATGTCCCCTGGCCGTGCAACTCCGAGAAGTACATCTCCCACTTCCCCGAGGACCGGGAGATCTGGTCGTTCGGTTCCGGATACGGCGGCAACGCCCTGCTCGGCAAGAAGTGCTACGCGCTGCGCATCGCCTCGGTGCTGGCCCACGACGAGGGCTGGCTGGCCGAGCACATGCTGATCCTCAAGCTCACCAGCCCGCAGAAGAAGGTCTACTACGTCGCCGCCGCGTTCCCGAGTGCGTGCGGCAAGACCAACCTCGCCATGATCCAGCCCACCATCCCGGGCTGGACCGCCGAGACCGTCGGCGACGACATCGCCTGGATGCGCTTCGGCGACGACGGCCGCCTGTACGCGACCAACCCGGAGTTCGGGTTCTTCGGTGTCGCACCGGGCACGAGCAACGACTCCAACCCGAACGCCATGAAGACCGTCGAGGCAGGCAACACGCTCTACACCAACGTCGCCCTCACCGACGACGGCGACATCTGGTGGGAGGGCATCGGCGGCGAGAAGCCTGCGCACCTCACCGACTGGCTGGGCAACGACTGGACGCCGGATTCCGAGGGGAAGGCCGCGCACCCGAACTCCCGTTACTGCACCCCGTTGGACCAGTGCCCGTCGCTGGCCGACGAGTGGGACGACCCGAAGGGTGTGCCGCTGTCGGCGATCCTGTTCGGCGGCCGCCGCAAGACCACCGTCCCGCTGGTCACCGAGGCCCGCGACTGGCAGCACGGTGTGTTCATGGGTGCCACCGTGGGCTCGGAGCAGACCGCCGCGGCCGAGGGCAAGGTCGGTACCGTCCGTCGCGACCCGATGGCCATGCTGCCGTTCCTCGGCTACCACATCGGTGACTACTTCGCGCACTGGATCGACCTCGGCAAGAACGCCGATGCCGCCAAACTGCCGAAGATCTTCTACGTCAACTGGTTCCGTCGCGGCGACGACGGCCGCTTCCTGTGGCCGGGATTCGGCGAGAACAGCCGCGTGCTCGAGTGGATCGTCGGCCGGATCGAGGGCGAGAACGAGGGCATCTCCACGCCGATCGGCATCGTCGCGAAGCCCGAGGAGATCGACGTCGACGGTCTGGGTGACCTCCCGGCCGAGGACATCGAGGCGGCGCTCGCGGTGAACGCCGACGAGTGGCGCCAGGAGATCCCGCTGATCGAGGAGCTCTTCGAGTTCGTCGGCGACAAGCTGCCGACCCCGCTGCGCGACGAGCTGGATCAGCTCAAGCAGCGACTGGGCTGAGCCAGATCGACGTTCTCTCGTCGTTCTCTCGACGCCGCGGCATCGGGTAAGGTCTCCCCCTATGAGGTTTCGCTTGTGGGGGGCGGCACTCGTGTCCGCTTGTGCTGTAGGACTTTCCGTTGTGTCGGTCGGTGGGGTCAGCGCGGCCCCGGCGAGCCCTTCGTCGGGCGTGACGTCGTTCTATCGGGATTCGACGACGATCTCCGGGCTGCCGACCTTCGGCGGGATCTCGGGCATCGACCGCACCGGTAACGGCACCTTTGCGCTGATCTCCACCGATGTCGGCCGGTTTGGCCCGGCGCGGTACTACAACGCGACGATCCCGTTCAGCTCGACGACCGGTGTGGCGAGCGAGGGCCGGATCACCGGCGGCGGCACCGTCCTCGGCCCCGGCAATCTGCCGATCCTGCCCGGGGGCGCGCAGTTCGAGGGCCTCCGTCGCCTCGGTGGCGGTTACGTGGTCGTCGGCGGCGGCAACCAGCAATTCGTCCGGGTGGTCGGCGGGCTGGGTAATCACCTGCGTGATCTCCCGCTCCCGGCCGCCTACCGCAGCACCGCCAAGAGCGGTCTGAACGGGCAGCGCGGACTGACCGGTGTCGCGGTGGCGCCCGGTGATCGGGTCAGCGCCATCACCGCGGGCGGGCTGAAACAGGATCCGCGGACTTCTGCCCGCCTGCTCACCTGGGCCGGCCGCGGCACGTCCGAGCACGTCTACCGCACCGACGGCGACAAGGTCGCGGCAGATGTGCTGGCGGTCAACAACACCGACTATCTGGTGCTCGAACGGGGCAAGGGTCGCACGTCCCGCATCTACTGGACCACCACCCGCGGTGCGCAGTCGGTGACCGGGAAGCAGAAGCTCTCCGGCCGCGAGGCGGCGATGCCGAAGAAGTCCATCTTCTCGACCGAGCCGCTCACCGGTCTGGTCGCCGGGAACATGTCCGGACTGGCCTGGGGCAACTGGTTCCCCGACCATCCGTGGATGACCTATCGGGCGCGGGCGCTCTACATCGTGACCAACGACGCCTTCTCGGGCCCGACGCGCGTACACGTCCTCGAGGTCCGGCTGCCCAAACGCTGATCCGTCGGGTGTTCGACCGACCCTGGGACATCGGGGTGGTCACTCAGGGATATTCCCGATAGCCAACGGACCGGAGATTTGGCACCGTTGAGGCCATGACATCGGCCCGTACGGACAGCCCACACGTCGCAGCACACCCGATCGCCGCCGGCGCGGCCGATCTGACCAAGGTCTACGGCACGGGTGACACCGTCGTCGAGGCCCTGCGGGGGGTCACCATCGAGTTCGCCGCCGGCCAGTTCACCGCGATCATGGGTCCATCGGGGTCCGGCAAGTCCACCCTGATGCACTGCCTCGCCGGCCTCGACGTGGCCACCGACGGCAAGGTGCACATCGGTGACGTCGATCTCACCGGACTCTCCGACAAGGCGATGACCATGTTGCGGCGCGACCGGATCGGGTTCGTCTTCCAGTCCTTCAACCTGGTCCCCACCCTGACCGCGGCCGAGAACATCACGCTGCCCGTGGACATCGCGGGCCGGGAGGTGGACAAGGACTGGTTCGATGCCGTGGTCGATCGCCTCGGCATCACCGACCGGCTGACCCATCTGCCCAGCGAGCTGTCGGGCGGTCAGCAGCAGCGCGTGGCCTGTGCGCGTGCGCTGGTCGGCAAGCCGGACATCATCTTCGGCGACGAGCCGACCGGCAACCTCGACTCGCGCTCGTCGGGTGAGGTCCTCGCCATCCTGCGAGCGGCGACCGACGAGTTCGGCCAGACCGTGGTGATCGTGACGCACGATCCGCGCGCCGCCTCCTACGCCGACCGGGTGGTGTTCCTCGCCGACGGGCTGATCGTGCGCGAGTTGGCGCGCCCGTCGGCCGACGACGTCTTCGAGGTCATGAAGAACCTCGACGAGCCGGCGGCGTCTGAGCCGCATGAGCCCAAGCATGCCGCCGATGCGGCGGCCGACGAGAACACCTCCGAGGTGCGCTGACACCATGGCATCGTCATCGGTGATGCGCCGGGTCTCGTTGCGAAACCTGCGCGCACACAAGCTCCGTCTGTTCCTGACGGTCTTCTCCATCGTGCTCGGCACCTCGTTCGTGGCCGGGTCCATCGTGTTCACCTCGACCGTCTCCAAGGCGTTCAACGACATCTTCGATTCCGTCGCCCCCGGGGTCTCGGTGCAGATCACCCCGGAGAACAATCAGTCGCCGGGCGTTCCGCAAACGGCCATCGACGATCTCGACGCCCGGAAATCGGAGCTCGGGATCGACCGTATCGTCGCCAACTATTCGGGTCTGGTGACGATCGCCAATTCCGAGGGCAAGGCCCTGCAGACCGGCGGTGCCCCGAGCGTGGGTACCGCGTACCTGCCGCCCGACCTCGCGCTCTCGCCGGACACCAGCAAACTCGAGCCCGGCGGTCGTGGACCCACCGACCCGAGTGAAGTCGCGCTGAACGCCTCGGCGGCGGAGAAAGCAGGTCTGAAGGTCGGTTCGAAGACCAAGGTCGTCCTGGGACAGGGCTCCGCCCAGCCCCGCGAGGTGACCGTGGTGGGACTGCTCGACCTGCCCGGTTCCACCGGCGGTTTCGTCAACGTCCAGTTCGATCAGGCCACCGCGAAGACGCTGTTCTCCGACGGGCAGCACGTGGCCCAGGTGGACATGTCCGCGGTCGCCGGGGTGACACCAGCCCAGTTGCAGGAGCGGGTCGAGAAGGCCCTGCCCCCGGATCTGTACAAGGTGCGGACCGGAGATCAGGTCCGGCAGGACGAGAAGGACAACGTCAATCAGTTCCTGAGCATCTTCACCGGAATCCTGTTGGCATTCGCGGCGATCGGGCTCATCGTCGGAACCTTCATCATCTACAACACCTTCTCGATGATCGTGGCGCAGCGCAACCGTGAGCTGGCGTTGCTGCGCGCGGTCGGCGCGAGCCAGAAGCAGGTGTCGCGCTCGGTCCTGTTCGAGGCGTTCATCGTCGGCGTGATCGGTGGTGTCGTCGGCCTGGGGATCGGTATCGGGCTCGCCGCCCTGCTGAAGGCGTTGACGAGTTCGGCGTCCGGATTGCCCCAGGCGCCCTTGCAGATCAGCGCGGGGGCGGTGCTGGCCGCACTCTTCGTCGGCGTGGTCGTGACCATGGTCAGTGCGTGGGTGCCCGCGCTGCGCGCGTCGAAGGTGCCGCCGGTGGAGGCGATGCGATCCGGCATGGCCGAGGGCTCGGCGCCGTTGCGCACCCGCACCATCGCGGGGGCCGTCCTGGGCATCGCAGGCCTCGCGGCCATCATCATCGGTGCCATGGGCGTGGGTCTCGGACCGGCGATCGCGGTCGGATGCGGCTCGGCGGCGGCCATCGCCGCGGTCGTCCTGGCCGGGCCCGCGCTGTCGCGCCCGATCGTCGGGGGACTGGGCACGGTCATCGGCGCACCCTTCGGCAAGATCGGCAGGCTCGCCCGGACGAACGCGGTGCGCAACCCGCGCCGCACCGCGGCGACGGCCTTCGCGCTCACCCTGGGACTGATGCTGGTCGCGGTGATCGGCACCCTCGGCACCTCGTTCAAGGGCACTATCGACACCGCCGTCGACACGGGTCTGCGCGCCGAGTTCATCGTCGCGGGCGCCAATCAGCTGCCGATCCCGGGCTCGGTCGCCACCGCCGTCGAGGGCGTGGACGGCGTCGGGTCGTCGGTCAGCTTCGGCGTCGTCCGCGCCGAGGTGGACGACAAGACGGTGGCCGGATACGGGGCGCTCGGCGGCCAACCGGACGACGTCGCCATCATGGACATGAAAGACGGTGCCTCCCCGAACCTTCCGGCCGACGGCATGTTGGTCAGCGAACGCACCCGGAACACGCAGGGCTGGGATCGCGGAGACGTCGTCACCTTCACCGGTCCCACCGGGGAGCGGATCCCGGTGACAGTGTCCGGCGTGTACGCCGACAACGAGGCGCTGCAACCGTGGATGGTGGGACCGACGGTCTACGACAAACTCGTGCCGCCGTCGGCACGGGTGAGCGCCACCATCTTCGTCGCGCCCGCACCCGGCGTGCAGGCCGACGTGCTGCGCAAGAATCTGGAGAACGCCACCGACTCGTATCTGACCGTCCAGGTCCAGGACCGTGACGAGTTCAAGAGCTCGGTCTCCAGTCAGATCGACCAGATGCTGGCGACGCTCTACGCGATGCTCGGCCTGGCGTTGCTGATCGCCGTGCTCGGCATCGTGAACACCCTGGCGCTGTCGGTGGTGGAGCGGACGCGGGAGATCGGCATGCTTCGGGCTGTCGGCATGCTGCGATCCCAGGTGCGGCGCTCCATCTACCTGGAGTCGGTCCTCATCGCGATCTTCGGCGCGATCCTGGGGGTGATCCTCGGCAGCGTCATCGGCTGGGCCCTGGTGCGAACCCTGGCGAAGTGGGGGTTGGGGACCCCGGTGCTGCCGTGGGGTCTCATCGTGATCACCCTGATCGCATCGGCGGTGGTCGGCGTCCTCGCCGCGCTGTGGCCCGCGGTTCGTGCGGCACGCACTCGACCGCTGGAGGCGATCGCCGAGGCCTGATCGTGCCAGCCTGATCGTGCCAGCCTGATCGTGCCCCGAGCCGGGTCAGCGCGCGGCCGGCTCGCGCTCGGGTTCGGTGGCAGGCTCGTCGGCGGCCGGCGTCATCGCGTCGGGACTCAAGAATGCCAGGATGGCGGCGCCGACGAGGATCACGACGCCCATCACGATGCAGGCGGTGTTCAGCGGCGCGACGAAGGCGTGCCGTGCCTGCTCGGCCACCTGCCCCAGTGCGCCTGCCTGCGCGGGGTACTGGGTGACCAGGGCGTCGAGGGCGTGTAGTGCCTCGGCGAGGGAGCGCGAGATGTGGTCGCCGAGTTCGGTCGACCCGGTGGTCGCGGTCACCTTGTCGGCGATCGGGGCGATGTTGCGGGTGTACCCGGCGGCCACGATGCTCCCCGCCAGGGCGATGCCGATGGCGGCGCCGACCTCGCGGAAGGTGTCGTTCACGGCCGATCCGACGCCCTGGTTCGCCGACGGCGTGTTGGCCATGATGGCCGTGGTGGGCGGTGCCGTGGCGAAGCCCTGCCCGGCCGACCCGAGGAGCAGCAACGGGAGCAAGCTGAGGTAGCTCGAGTAGTCGAGTACGCCCATCAGGATCAGCGCGACGCCGGTGAGCCCGACCCCCAGGACGAGGATGGTGCGCAGCGAGTAGCGGACCGCGAGCCAGCCGCCGATCGGGGACAGGACCATGATGACCGCGATCAGGGGCAGCATCGCGGTGGCGGCCATCAGCGGTGACATCCCGAAGTCGAGCTGCAGGCGTTGCAGCACCACGAAGAAGAGCCCCAGCGACGCAAAGAACTGCACCAGGATGGTGAACGCGCCTGCGGAGAACGCCCGGTTCGAGAACAGGCGAACATCGAGAAGTGGTGCATCACGCCGATATTCGACGAATGCGAACACCACCGCCAGTGCCAGGCCCGCCGCCAGCGCCCCGATGACGAGAGCGTCGTCCCATCCGCGGCTCGGTGATTCGAGCAGCCCGAGGACGAACAGGAACACGGCCGAGGTGGACAGCAGGGCGCCGGGGAAGTCGAAGCGTCTGGGCTCGTCGTCGCGGGAGGTCGCGATCGTGCACGACGCCACGGCCAGCAGCGCCGTGACGGCGGCGAACGTGACGAAGATCGACCGCCAGGTGAACCACTCGAGGAGGAATCCGCTCACGAAGAAGCCGCCGATACTGCCTGCTCCGGCGACCCCGGCCCAGATGGCGACGGCCAGGGGACGTCGGGACTCGGGGAGTTCGGAGGTCAGCAACGACAACGTCGCCGGCATGATCATCGCGGCGGCGACCCCGGCCAGTGCTCGGCTGGCGATGACGATCAGGGGATCGTCGATCCACAGCGGCGGCAGCGACGCGATGGCGAACACCGCCAGTCCGACGACGAGCAGTCCGCGCCTGCCGTATCGGTCGCCGAGTGCCCCGCACGGCAGGAGCAAGGCGGCCAAGGCGACGGTATAGGCGTCGACGAGCCAGGTCATCTGCGTCGAGCTCGCGCCGATGGACGGGCCGATCTCGGGCAGCGCGACGTTGAGAGCCGTCATCGCACCCGCCACCACCGAGAGGGCTCCGCAGGCGACGCACATCAGCCAGATGCCGCGCGCCCCGATCCGGTCCGTCGTCGTTTCCGTGTCCTCGCTCTGCCGATCCGCTCGTTGCTGATCCGAGATCATCGTCTGACCATACATGTGTACGTCGGTGTATGTTCAGTGCTGCGATTAGGGTTACGGCATGGCACGACGCACGGGTTGGGGTGGCGAACTCCCGATCGACGACGCGGAGGCCGTCGCGCGCATCCGGTCGGCGACGCGGCGGGTGATCGAATCCGAGGGCGCCGCGGTCAGCGTCACCCTGGTGGCGCAGGAACTCCAGGTGACGCGGCAGACCGTCTACCGGTATTTCGGCAGTGTGCAGGAGCTGCTGCAGGCGGTGGCCCTCGACTCGGGACGGACGGCCGCGCCGACCATCATCGATCGCGTCCGGGCGATCACCGATCCGGCCGCGGTCGTCGTGGAACTCGTGGCGTCGGCGATCGAGATCCTCACCACCGACCGGGTGCTGGTCTTCCTGCTCGGACCGGGGGCCAGTACCGGCCTGCTCGGCGGATCGATGACGGGGCCCGCCGCGCGAGAGCAGGCCAGGGTGATCCTCGACGAGCTCGAGTTCGACTGGCACAAGCTCGGATTCGACGACGAGACATTCGACCAGCTCGTCGAGTGGTGCCTGTTGGTGATCGGCGCCTACATCCATCGCCCCGACGACGAGATCCCGGCACCGGCCGAATTGCGGGCGTATCTCTCGGTCTGGATGCGGCCGTCGATCGATGCGGCTCACCACGGAGCTCGCGGCGCGCGAGCGCGGCCGCAGCCGGAGACAATGACACAATCGGTCCCATGACCCAGCCACCCGACGATCGTTGGGACCCGAATCGCGAGCATCCCGACACGCGACGATTCGACCCCGCCGACGAGACGGCCGCCTACCGCCCCGACGACCGCGGTCCCGCGGATCAGCCGCCGGAGGCCACCGGCCGACCGGGTCCGTACGGCCCACCTCAGGCCTACACCGAGGCCGCCGCCTACGGCCCGCCGTACGGGGAGCCCGGCCCGGGCGAGCCGCCCCCGCCACCACCCAAGAACACCGGACGCACGGTCGGACTGGTGATCGCGGTGATCGCGGCCGTGGTGGTGCTGGCACTGGTCGGCATCCTGATCGCGCGCGGCTCCGGCAGCAACGACGAGCAGACCGCGGGCGCGAGCGCGTCGTCGGCCACCACGACCACCTCCGAGGCGGCGACGACCACCACCACGACGACCGAGGAGACGACCACCACCACACCCACGCCGACGGTGGCACCGGGCGCGGTGGTCTATCAGTTGACCGGCAACGGCGACGTCATCGGGATCCGGTACATCAACGGCACCAGGTCCACGGTGGTCGCCGCGGCCGGCGCCCCCTGGTCACAGGCCGCGACCGTCACCGGCGCCACCGCCGAACTCAACGCGATCGTCGTGCGTGGCCCGGTCACGTGCAACATCCTGCACGGCCGGGACCTGCTGGCCTCGTCGACGAGCAACGGCGGACCCCTGACCTGCTCGGCGCCGATACCCGCGAGTTGATCACGTCGCGTGACGCGTGCGACGACGCTACGTCCGGTCCTCGTCGCGCCACGTGACGAGCTCGCGCCGCAGCAGTTTGCCGGTGGGGTTGCGCGGCAGTTCGTCGAGGAAGATGACGTCGCGCGGCACCTTGTAGCGGGCGAGGTGGGCCCGCACGTGGTCGCGGATGTCCTGCGCCTCGGGATGTGCGCCCGGCGTGGGAACGACGAATGCCCGTAGGCGGGTACCGAATTCGTCGTCGTCGACCCCGATGACCGCGACGTCGTCGATGTCGGCGTGCTCGGCCAGCAGGTTCTCCACCTCACCGGGGTAGACGTTCTCGCCGCCGGACAGGATCATGTCGTCGTCGCGACCGTCGATGTGCAGAAGTCCGTGCTCGTCGAAATGTGCCATGTCGCCGGTCGACATGTAGCCGTCGATGATCTGCTTGTGTCGTCCGTCGGTATAGCCCTCGAACGGCGCGGAGCTCCGCACGAACAGCCTGCCGCTCTGATGGTTGTCGGTGAGCTGCCGGTCGTTCTCGTCGTAGAGACGCAGCCGCCCCGCGACCGTCGACCGCCCGACCGTGCCCGGTGCGAGCCGAAGTTCCGGCGGCTGGGCGACCGACGCGACGGCGACCTCCGTGGAGCCGTACATGTTGTAGAGGACGTCGCCGAACGCATCCTGGACGGCCTCGCTCAGCGCGGGGGTCAGCGGTGACCCGGCGATGACGATGGCCTGCAACGCACTCAGGTCGTATTCGGCGATCTTCTCCGGACCGAGGGCGAGCATCCGGTGCAGCATGGTCGGGACCGCGACCAGCATCTCGGCCCGGTGCTCGGCGAGCGCGGCCAGCGTCTTCTCGGCGTCGAACCGGCGCAGCAGGACCGCCTTGTTGGCCTTCGCGTTGGACACGCCCCACATGCCGAACCCGGTGGAGTGGAAGATCGGGGACACGATGACGACGCTGCCCCGTTCCGGGAACGGGATGCGGTCGACGAACATCGCCGACGAGAAAGGATTCATCTTTCCGCGCGGCGCACCCTTGGGCAGTCCGGTGGTGCCGCTCGTGAGGATGATGAATCCGCCGGGTGTCTTCGGCAGCGGGGGTAGCGATGTGTCGCCGGATGCGACGATGTCCTCGATCAGTGGGGCCTCGTAGTCACCGTGGTCTCTGTCGGACCACGTCAGGTAACGCGGGATGTCGGCCGGGAGCGCGCTGAGCAGGTCGATGAACTCGCTGTCGTGCAGCACCGCGCGCAGGTTCTCGCGTTTGGCCACCTCGGCGAACTGGGGTTTGGCGAAGCCCGTGTTCATCAGCGCGAGTTTGTAACCGGCCCGCCCGGCGGCGGTGATCGACAGCAGCAGGCCGCGGTGATCGCGGGCCAGCACGCCGACCACCGATCCGGTTTCGATGCCCGCGTCGAGCATCGCATTCGCGAGGGCGTTGGCCTGATCGCTCAGCTCGCGGTAGGTCAGTTCCCCGCGCTCGTCGGCGAGTGCCGGCGCGTCGGGATACTCCTCGGCATTGCGGAGGATCAGCGACGCCTGTGCACCCATGGTGTTGGCCCACTTGATCCCGCGGAGCATCGCCTTGGGGTCGGTGAAGTCGAGGATGCCGGTCTGTTGCAGCACCACCGCACTCTTGATGTTGCGGACGATGTCGTCGAATCGGTCTTTCACTGCGTCGAGCGCACCTGACATGCGGCCCATCCCTTCCCCGGCGTGCGGGGGACCAGCGGCTGTGTCCCCCCGTCACAACATTCTGGCGCGCGCAGCGGCTCGTGGGGTCGAACTCAGCGTTTCCGCAGCACCAGAACGAGATTCGTCCCGAGCACCTCACGGAGGCCCGGCACGCGCATGACCCACCACAACCAGTGCGGCAGGTACCGCGGGAATGCGGCGACGCGGAACGCCCGCGGGTCGGCGTCGGCCGCCCATCGCAGCCCCTGCGCCGCGGTCACCGGGAACAGCGAGGTCCCGAAGAGGTTCTTCGGCGGATGTCCGTGCCTGCGGGTGTACCAGCGGGCCGCGCGGTGCCCGCCCGCGTAGTGCGTGAGGCCCATCTCGTGTCCGCCGAAGGGGCCCCACCAGAGGGTGTAGCTGATGATCACCGTCCCGCCGGGCCGGGTCACGCGCAGCATCTCCTCGGCCATCGCCCAGGGCGCCGAGGTGTGTTCGACGACGTTCGACGACACGGTGACGTCCATCGACGCGTCGGCGAACGGGAGATGCCTGCCGTCGCCCCGGACCGATGCGCGATGGTCCAGACCGCCGGCGTGCATCTCGGACGGATCCGGTTCGACCGAGATGTAGTGCGCGCCGCGATCGTCGAACGCGTCGGCGAAATAGCCGGGGCCACCCCCGACATCGAGGATCACCGCACCGTCGAGTGGAGTCGGATGCCAGTCGGCGACCATCTGTGCCGTGTCGTCGGCGATCGCACCGTAGAAGCGGGCCGGGTCGCTCTGTTCGAAGCGGAAATCGTTGAGCAGGCGGGCCGCCCTGGACAACGTCGCGTGCCGGGCGAACCCGCTGGTGGAGCGGGCCATCGGTGGTCTCAGCCCTCCTCGTCGGCGTCCGGACCGCCGGCCGACTGCGCGACGAGTTGTCGCAGGCCGGCCACGAATGTCCGCAGCGCGAAGACGAACTCGGCGCGCAGATCCTCGGGCAGGGCAGGCAGGACGGTGGTCACGGACGGGAATCGGGTGGCGTCGAGCCTGCGGTAGTACTCGGTGATCGTCGCACGCCTCGGTGCGGCGTCGTGGGACTCCTGCAGGGCATAACCGACGATGAGCCTGGCCAGAGCGTGGTCGGCGGCCGCCGCCCTGGTGGGGGACAGTCCCGCACCGAGCAGCAGGCGAAGCGATTCCTCGTACCGCAGCAGACCCATGGGACCGAAGTGGACCTGTCCGGCGAACAATGCGGCCGAGTGCGGGTTCCGGCACAGCGCGTCGAAGGCGATGACGGCGGAGCCCTCGATCACCGAACTCCACTCGTCACCCAGGTCGGCCGCGGCGATCTCGGACACCGCCTCGTGCATCACGCGTTCGGCGAGCCTCGTGCACAGCTCCTCCCGACCACCCGGGAGCTGGCGGTACAGAGTGGAGGTCGACGACCCGAGTCGCCGCGCCAGGGCCCGCATGCCGAGGCCGTCGATCCCGCCTGCGGCGAGCAATGCGAGGGCCTCGGTCAGGATCTCGTCGACCGGAAACGGAGGTCGGCCACCGGCAGCGCGGTGTGCGTCGGCCGGCTCCGAAGGTTGTTCGTGCCACCAGTCTGGTGACCCGAATTCGGGTGAATCGGTGGTTTCGGGCATGGGGTGGCCTGGTGGTCCTAGCTGTTGGTGTAGGCGGCGAAATCACCTATGGAGCGACGGGTCCGACTCAACTACAGTTGTAGACGCGCGTCGGGGTTTCGGCTACAGTGTAGCCGCAATGGCAATGCAGCCTGCATCTGGATGAGGTCCCCAGGGTTCGGACGCGATGTGGAGGGGACGCCACGTACGGGCCCTGGGAACCTTTCCGATGAGCTGATCCCGATCGGTACGCTTGTTCTGCGATGACCGATCCCACCCATGTCCTGCTTCTGTGCTGGCGCGACACCGCCCACCCGCAAGGTGGCGGCAGTGAGCGCTATCTGGAACGCGTCGGCGCCGAGCTGGTGGCCAGGGGTATGCGGGTCACCCTCCTCACGGCCGCCTACGTCGGCGCTTCGGCCGAAGATGTTCGTGACGGTGTCCGCATCCTGCGGGCCGGCGGCCGCCTGACGGTCTATCCGCGAGCCCTCGCGACGATCGTGGCCGGCAGGTTCGGTCGCGGTCGGCTGGGCCGGATTGCACCCGACGTCGTGGTGGACACCCAGAACGGCATCCCGTTCTTCTCCGCGCTCGTCTCGCGTTCGCCGACCATCGTCCTGGTGCACCACTGCCATCGCGAGCAGTGGCCGGTGGCCGGCCGGCTTCTCGGTCGGCTCGGCTGGTTCCTCGAGTCGTGGGTCTCACCGCGAGTGCATCGCCGGAACCGGTACGTCACGGTCTCCGGTCCGTCGGCCGCCGAGCTCGCCTCCCTCGGTGTCGACGAGAGCCGGATCACCGTGATCCGCAACGGAATCGACCCACTGTCCGGACCGGCCGCAGATGCCTCCCACGCCGCCGAGACGGCCGCCCGGCTGTGTGTGCTGTCGCGTCTCGTGCCGCACAAGCAGGTCGAGGATGCCCTGGCCGTGGTCGGCGAGTTGGCCCACTCGCGACCGGAGGTCCACCTCGACGTGATCGGCGGCGGGTGGTGGTGGGATCAATTGCGCAGACGTGCAACCGAACTGGGCGTCGACGAGCACGTGACGTTCCACGGTCACGTCGACGAGGCCCGCAAACACCGACTTCTGGCCCAGGCGAACGTGCACCTGATGCCCTCCCGCAAGGAAGGGTGGGGGCTCGCCGTGATCGAGGCCGCGCAGCACCGGGTCCCGACCATCGGCTACCGGAGTTCGGTCGGGTTGGTCGAGTCGGTGGAGCACGGTGAGACCGGACTTCTGGTGGACGGAGTCGACGAACTCGTCAGTGCCACCAGGAAACTCATCGACAACCCGGACGAGGCGGCCCGGCTCGGCGACAACGCCCAGCGCAAGGCGGATGGCTACTCGTGGTCGGCGACCGCGGACGGTTTCATCGAGGTGTTCGACGACGTGCTGCCCACATCGCGGCGCCCGCGCCGAGCAGCACCGTCGCCGACCAGAGCAGATGTGCACTGATCACCACCGCGCGTGACGCCGCCGATGCGTCCGCCCCGGCGACCGGATCGCCGATGCGATAGAGCGTCAGGTCCGAGCCGGAGAAGACCGCGGTCGCCCGGCCGGCGAGTGCAGTCGGTGGGGCGTCGTTCTCCACCACCACCCAGCCGACGCCCAGTGCGGCCAGCGACGACGGTGACCCGCCGTGGTGGAGAACCGCATCCACGTCGGCACCACGCCCGGATGCCGGGTCCACCACGACCCCGTCGACGGTGAGCAATCCCGAATCGGTGACCGGCGCGCGCACCATCCGCGGCAGCGGGTCGAGCGATGGGACGTCGGTGAACGCGTATCGACGTACCGCACCGGTCGGCCACACCGCGACGGCGCCGCGGTCGGCCGGGACGATGCGCGCCACGGTGGCCCAGTCCGCCGGATAGGTGATGGTACGGACCTGCCCGCCGACCCCCCAGGCGAGATCCGGGAGCGGTGCGACGATCAGCAACGCCGTCACCGCCAGTGCGAAACCCGCAGGCACCCAACGTCGGACGGCGATCACCGCGGCCGCCGCGGCCACCGCGAAGAACGGCACCATCAGGGCCAGATACTTCTGGGTGTCCCGGAACAGCCCGACGCCGGGGACGTCGGCGGCCAGCCGCGACAGTCCGTCGGCCACCGGGCCGAGGGCGGCGATCGTCACGGCGAGTACGGTCACCCCGGCGAGCACGGCGAGCGCGCCGATCAGCCGGTCGTGCCGATCCCGATGAGCCCAGAGCCACCGCGCCCCGACGGCGACCACCGTCAGTAACAACAGGGTCGCCACCGCCGCCCACCAGATGGTCCGGCTCGCCGGCACCGCGTCGGCATTCCAGATGCCACCGAGTCCGAGCACCGTGCCGAGTGTGCCCAGCCCCGACTCGGCGCGCGCACCGAACACGGTGAAGCCGTCGGAGCCGGTGGTCGCCGGAGCGGTCCCGACGAGGGTCGCGGTGAGCCACGGGAGGGCACCCAGAAACCATATCCCGCAGAGGGTTCCGATCTGGCGCCATCGCCGTTCGCGGACCAGCGGGATCATCAGGACCACGAGGAGCAGGACGGCCGCGAGGATCGAGCCGGTTGGTGTGAAACCGGCGCATGCCGTGGCGGCGGCGAGTTGCGCCCACCCGGGCCACCCCTGCCTGCGCATGACCTCGACCGCCCCGACCACGATCCAGCCGAGCGCCGCATACGACACCATCAGACTCCAGTGCCCCTGCAGAAGGCGTTCGGCCACATACGGATTCCAGATCGCGACGAGGGCAGCGGCCACCGCGCCGCTGAGGCCGGCGGATGGTACGAGCCGGATCGCCATCCGGCCGTAGCCGACCCCTGCGAGGGTCAGCGCCGCGAAGGTGATCGCGGTGACCACCGCGCCGCCGTCGACGAGGCGGCTGAGCATCGCGACCACCCAGTCCTGTGGCACCGCGCGCGCGGCCACGTCGCCGAGGCCGAGGGCGGGATCGGTGACGAAGGAGCGGGGCGTGGAGACCGCGTCGCGGTAGAGCAGATGACCGGAGCGCAGGACAGGGCCCAGGACGAGCGCCGACAGCGCGGCGGAGACGAGACAGAGAGTGGGCAGCAGATGCCGTGGGGAGGTCATCTCGTCTCGGCGTGGCTTGCTCAGTAGTGGTAGGTGTCCGACGGCGCCGGCACGTGATCCGGATCGTCCGCGTAGACGGTGGTCGACCCGATCCCGTACGCGCGGGCCAGATCGAGGATCTTGGTGGCACGTGCGATGCGGGGGAGGTCGGAGCCGTTGCGGATCTCGCCGCCGTCGCGCTCGAACTCCGCGAAGAACTCCTTCGCCCAACTGATCTCGTCGTGTGACGGGGACAGGCCCTCGTTCACCGGATGACACTGGTCCGGGGTCAGGCAGATCTTGCCGGTCATCCCGAACTCGGCGCTGACCGCGGTCGCCTCGGACAGTTTCAGGGCGCTCGAGCCCACGGTCGGCCCGTCGATCGCGCTCGGCAGGTGAGCGGCCTTGGCGGCGATGGTGAACCGTGACCGGGCGTAGGCGAGGGTGGCCGGGTTGTCGCCGAATCCGGTGTCGCGCCGGAAGTCGCCGATGCCGAAGGCGAGTCGGAAGGTGCCCTTGGCGGAGGCGATCTCGCTGATCCGCTCGAGGCCGCGGGCGGTCTCGACCAGAGCCACGATCGGGACGCCGGGGAGCCGCTTGGCCGTCTCGCTGACATGGTCGACCGACTCCACCATCGCGAGCATCACGCCGCCGACCGACGTCGTCGCCAGTGCCGCCAGATCATCGGCCCACCAGGGTGTCCCGAAGCCGTTGACGCGAACCCAGTCGGACCGGCCGTCGGCCATCCACCGGATCACGTTGTCGCGCGCGGCGATCTTGTCCTTCGGTGCGACGGCGTCCTCGATGTCGAGCACCACGATGTCGGCCCGGGAGTGCACGGCGGGCTCGAATCGGCTGTCGTGCGACCCGTTGACCAGCAGCCAGCTGCGCGCGAGTACCGGATCGATGCGGAATCCGGCCGGCCCGTCGGCTGCGTCGTCGGTCGTGTTCTGGTCGTACATCGGGGCTTTCTCGCGTTCGGATGGACTCACTGTCCTCACCATCGTTGCCTATCGGCGTCGTCGGGTGCAAAGCGCCCCTTTCGGCTCCGCGACGCATCCGACATGCACACTTGACCGCATGGTGGAGCGAACCGACCGCGGCGCGCTGGCCGGTGCCCTCGGCTGGGTGGCCGCAGGATCGATGGTCGCGAACGTCTGTGCCTACCTGATCCACCTCACCGCGAGCCGGTGGTGGCTGAGCACCGCCGAGTACGGGGAGTTCGCGGTCGGGCTCTCGGCGATGCTGGTGCTCGGGGTGGCGGCCCTGGCCTTGCAGGCCGTGGTCGCCCGGGCCGTCGTGCAGCACGCCGATCCGGCCCGGATCCGCCGCGTCTCCCTGATGACCGTCGGTGTGGTGATCGTGCTGGTCGGTGCGGCCGCCCCGCTGATGGCCTGGTTCGCCTCGATGGGGGTGGATGCGGCGCTGGCCGCCCTTTCCGCGGCGCCGATGCTGGCCGTGATCGGGGCAGCCCAGGGAGTGCTACAGGGGCGGGGACAGTTCCGGCTGCTCGGCTGGGTGCTCGCCGCGGTCGGGGTCCTGCGCACGGTGCCGGTGATCGCGGTGCTCGCCGCCGGTGCCGGACCGACCGGTGCGCTGGCGGCCGGTGCGCTCGGCGCCGCGGTCGGTGCCGTCCTGGTGGCCTGGGCGGTGCGGTCGACGGGCCAGGTGCGACCGACGGTGAGTCCGTCGGTCCCGGGCGGGCTCGATCTGCTCGACGTGGTCCGGGCCTCGGG
This sequence comes from Gordonia sp. SL306, assembly GCF_026625785.1. Classification (NCBI taxonomy): domain Bacteria; kingdom Bacillati; phylum Actinomycetota; class Actinomycetes; order Mycobacteriales; family Gordoniaceae; genus Gordonia; species Gordonia sp. SL306. Next base: position 2,925,050 of record NZ_CP113063.1, read on the forward strand.
GGTGCAACTGGTACTGATCGTCGCGGCGTCGGTCGATCTGCTCCTCTCCCGCACGGTGTTGTCGGCCGACGACGCGGGGATCTATGCCCTGGGAGCGATCGCCACCAAGGTGGCGTTCTGGCTGCCACAGGCCGTCGGCGTCGTCTTCTATCCGCGGCTGGCCGATCCCGCGATCTCCCGACGATCACTGGCCCACGCGGTGATGGTGGTGGCGGGGATCGGCGTGGTCCTCACCGCCGGGGCAGCGGTCGCCGGCCCGTTGGTCCCCGTCGTCGTCCGGCCCGAATATCAGCCGCTGGTCGGCGTGCTGTGGCTGTTCGCCTACACGGGCTCGATGCTCGCCGTGCTCCAGGTCGCGTTGTTGTCGGCGATCGCCCGGCAGGCCACCGCGATCTCGCTGGTGACCTGGGTGTCGGTGGGGGCAGAGGTCGTGGTGATCCTGACCGTCGTGCACGGCATCGTGGCGCTGGCGGTGACCGCGGCAGTCACCGCGACGGTCGCGGCGGTCACGACGACACTGGTGGGTCTGCGTCCGGGGCAGCACTCGGGCGCCATCGGCGCGGCCGCCATGCGGGATTGATGACGGCCAGACCGGCGATGATCGTCGCGACACCGACGACCGCGGCGAACAGCGGGACGACCCGGCCCCAGACGGTGATCGGTGCGGCGAGTGCGGTGGCGTGCTCGGTGAGCCTGCGTTGGGTCCGGTCGTCGTAGGCGAAGGTCGCGGACATGTTGGTGAGCCGCCGGTCGGGCAGTGCGGTGTCGATGAACCGGTAGCTCTCGTCGACGGCGATGTGCGCGTCGACGATGGTGCCCGTGGTGGTGTCGACCGCGAGCTCCCAGCGGCCGCTGTGGTGCAGGGTCGCACTCACGCTGCGGGCGGGATCGACGCCCGGGACGCCGAACCACCCGGCCGGGCGCGTGATGATGGTCGGCGGGGTGCTCCGGGCGTCCCCGTTCTCGATCTGGTGGAGGTCGGTGTCGGGGACCACGGCGACGAACCGCGCGACGTCGCGGCCCGCGACCGTGGTGTCCCCGGTGTAGCGCAGGGGCACGGTGCGCCGGGTCGTCACGTCGAAGAAGGTGTGGTCGGCGGTCGACACCCCGAACGGCATCAGGTACGTGTAGCCGTCGCGGTCGGGAACGCGGACGGGTGCCGAGTTGTTGTCGTACTGGATCTCCGAGCTGCCCTGCTGGCCGGCGGCGGCAGTCAGATCCGGGAGCGCGGTGACCCGATCGAGGGTGATGCGGTCGCGTACGGCACCCATGATCGGATCGGTGCACGACGACGCGCCCGCCGCCGGTTTGGCGTCGCTGCCCGCACGCGGGGCCTCGGGATCGACCTCACGGCCGTCGATCGTCAGGTGTTCGGCCCGCACCGACGTCCCGGCCTGCAGCGTCACCCGGTCCGCGTCGGCGGGGCGCACCGCCACGAAGCGTTGCTGCCGGGTCAGGTCGGCGTCGACCACGCGGGCCGTCGGGGAGGCCAGCGAACACCGGTCCAGGACCCGCGCCGGTGAGGTGGCCGGTGCGACGGTCGTGACGTCGGTGCTGAGCGGGATGGTGCGCAGGTTGTCGACAAAGAGCGTCGGGAGCGCGATGGCGGCCGCCAGCAGGAATCCGCCGACGAAGATCAGCACCGGTCCCACGAGGTCCTTGGTCGAGAGTCGGTTCGGTCCGGATGGCGTCAGATCCTCCGCTGACGACGCGCTTTCCGGCGACGACAGACCATCTGGCGACGACGTTTCCCCCGCTGACGACATAACGGCGAGCGTACTGGCCGCCCCGACGAGCACCCCAACCCGCCGATCGTGCCCAGTTCCGCGCCGATCGTGCGCAGTTTCGCGCCGATCGTGCGCAGTTTCGCGCCGATCGTGCGCAGTTTCGCGCCGATCGTGCGCGGCCGGTCGATCCGACGACGCGGGTCGGTACCCTGGTTGACCAGCATGACCACCACCGCCAGCAGTGCCGACCACACTCCCGACGTCGTCGGCGAGACCCGACGCTTCTTCCCGCAACTCGAGGGGATGCGCGCCCTCGCCGCCATCGGGGTGCTGACCACGCACGTCGCCTTCCAGACACGCGCCGTGGAGTTGCCCGCCGTCGGTCCGGCGCTCGGTCGCCTCGACCTCGCGGTGGCGCTGTTCTTCGGGCTCTCGGGGTTCCTGCTCTGGCGGCCGTGGGTGGCCGCCGCCAACACGACGCTGCCGCGGCCTGCGGTCGGCCGTTACCTCGCCCATCGGGTGATCCGGATCTGGCCCGCCTATGTCGTCGTGGTGGTCCTGGTCCTGACGCTGTTGCCGGACGCGAAGAACGCCGACCTCACGGTCTGGCTGGCCAACCTCACGCTGACGCAGGTCTTCGTCCCGCTGTCGCTGACGGCAGGGCTCACGCAGATGTGGAGCCTGTCGGTGGAGGTGGCGTTCTATGCGCTGCTCCCGCTGATCGGCTTCGCCCTCGTCCGGCTCCGGGTGCGCGACGACGGCGTCGGGCGGGTCCGCCTGCGGATTCCGGCGCTGTTCGTACTCGGGCTGCTGAGTCTCGGCTGGGCCTGGGTGGCCATGACACTGCCCGTCCCCGCCGGCGTGGAACCGAAGAACTGGGTGTTCGGACACCTGCCGTGGTTCATCGCCGGGCTGATCCTGGCCGAGCTCGTCGGGGCGATCGAGCTGCACGAGCATCGGCCGGTGGCGCGGTGGATGCGCGTCGTGGCACGCCTCGGTGCGCGACGATGGCTGATGGCGGCGGTGCTGGTGGTGACGTATGCGCTGGCCTGCACTCCGCTCGCGGGACCGACCGGGCTGGGGGACCTCTCGTCGCTGCAGTTCGCCACGAAGATGGTGCTCGGCGCGATCTGCGGCCTGGCGATCCTGGCGCCACTGGTGATGTCGCGCGGTCCGTTCCGGCTGCTGAACTCGCCGCCGATGCTGGCCCTCGGCCGCTGGTCCTACGGGATCTTCATCTGGCATCTCGCCGTGCTCGCGGTGGTGTTCCCGCTCTTCGGCATCGTCCCTTTCGGCGGCGACTTCCTGCTGGTGTGGACCATCACGGTGGCCCTGACCATCGGTGTCTCGGCCGCGAGCTATGCCTTCGTCGAAGAACCGGCGCGCCGATGGCTCCGCAGCCGCGAGAGAAGACGCGTCCGCACGGATTCACCATCGAGCGTGACCAACCAGACCGTCAGCGACACCGCGATCAACGCCGGAAGCTGAACCCACCAGTCGAAGCCGTGGTAGCCGCCCGTCGCGTGCCATGGCCCGCTCGCCAGGCCCAGGGTCGCGAGCAGCATGGCGGCGAACACCGCCGTGACACCGATCCGCGGGCGCAACCACAGGGAGACGCCGCCCACCAGGACCGATACCGCCAGACCCCACCAGCCGGTGAGGAGCCAGGAGGCGCCCAGCCACGACACGACCGCGGTCGCGGTGACCCACGCCGGGGTCGCTCGGTCCGCCGGGTGGTCGTCCGGCGACTCGACGCCGCGGCGTGGCCACCAGGCGAGCGCGAGGAGGAGCGCGACCAGCGCCAGCCCGACCCCGAGCGACCACCGGTAGAGCGAGTCGAAGCGATACGTCAGCGTGACGGTGCCCGCCGCGCCGGGCGGGACCAGCCAGCCCTGCTGCCAGCCGTTCATCACGACGGGCTTCAGCGACCGGCCGTCGAGACTCGCCTGCCATCCGTCGTTGGTGCTCTCTGGCACGACCAGGACACGCTGGCGTGCACCGGATTCCACCTGCACGGTGCGGTGCGTCGACGACCAGTCGGTGACCTTCGGGACCACCGGCGACGACCCGCTGTCGTCGGCCGCGCCGTGGACCGGTAGGGCCACCTGGTCGACGGTGAACGCCGACCCCGGGTTGACCGACAACTCCTGCTCGCCGCCGCCGAGTTTCAGCGTTGCGGGCGAGCACGGCCGCGCGACCACCGGTTCACCGGCCCGCAGCGCCGCCGCCGTGGTGCGCACCGACATCCCGATCACCTGTCCCGAGACGGTGAGACCGATGCCTGCGTCACAACCGATCTCGACGACCCGATCGTCGGTGGGCGGTGCCTGCGGTGCCGGGCTGATCTGCACCTCGCTGATCCCCGCCGGTGCCGGCCGGGCGAACCCCAGATTGTTGACGTCGATGAGGTCGGCGGTCTTGGTCACCGTGAGGTCGATGCGGTCGGTGACCGTCGGGTCCAGCTCGACCACACCGTCCCGCCCGACGTCGCGGACCTGGGGCCCGGTGCCGAGGTCGATGCTCACCCGCCGCGGGGCCGCGGGATAGCGCTCCGGCGCGACGATGCGCAGCCGGTCGACGCGCTGCGCGTGCGGGAGGCGGATCACCAATTCCGGTTTGTCGCTGCGCTTCTTGTCCCCGGAGGCCCGGTCCGTCGAGGAGCCGGAGGACGTTTCCGGTGCGGTCCACGTGGTGCCGACGTCGCCGTCGACCGCGGCGCCTGCATTGCCGCGCGGGTCGTCGACCCCGGTCGGTCCGTCTGCGGTGATCTGCCCGGGTGCGGAGATCAGACCGCGCAACGCGTCCCCGGATTTCGGGCGTAGCACCACACTCGGGTCGACCTCGGTCGGGGCGGGCACCGACAACGAGCGGGTGAAGATCCCCGGCGTCTCCGGGTTCAGACCGAGACCGGGAGCGCATCGCTGCGAGTCGCCGTCGGCCACACACGCCGACCGGCCACCGAGTTCTTCACCGAGCAGCCACCCCGACACCCTGGTCCCGGCGGGTGGCGGTGGCAGCACCACACGATGCCGGATGGTGAGTGGCGTGTGGCTCGACAGATCGGCCAGCGACAGCTCGCCGATGGCGAACTGGTTGCCGCCCCGGCCATCTGCGGTGCTGATCGCCCGGATCTGCATCCATCGGGTGGGACCGCTCGGCGCCGTCACGGTGACCGGCTTGCCGGGCTCGACGCCCTGCGTGACGGAACTGCCTGCCTCGGTGGACACCAGGATGCCGCTGACGTCGGAGCCGAGGGCCTTGCTCGTCGTGATGTTCACCGCGAGGTCGGAGCGCGGCTCGGTGAAGTCCAGTCGCATCCAGCGGCCGACGGCCGAGTCGAGGCCGCTGCTCACCCAGGCCGTGTCCGGATCGCCGTCGAATGCCGAGGCCGGCGAGTTGGCCGGCGACGTCTGTCCCAATTGTGTTGCATCCGAGGCTGACCCGGACGTCGACACCCGGACCTGTCCCGGCTGGTTGTTCAGGAGCCACTGGCCCTCGACGAGGGGTTGACCGGCGACCGGGTAGTCGGGTGCCGCATTCTGGGTGCGTCGCGAATCCCCGTCGGCGCGGATCGCCGAGCTGTGGTCGTCGACCCGGCCGAAGTCGGTTTCCCGGTCGGTCGGGGTGTCGGTGAGCAGGACGCCGCGGCCGTCGGCGAGGCCCGCCCGGCGCGCGTCGGCGTCGAGGACTGCCGGACCCAGTGGTGGGAGTCCCGTGCGGGCGCGCTGTTCCTGCACGGCGGCAAGTGCTTCCGGTCCACCGGCCACCCGCGGCGTCGCGTCGGCGTCGACGAGGACGGGACCGGTACCGGGGAATCCTGTCGGGCTGTGCACCGCGTAGATCTGGATCGCCGGCAGGAGCGGCCGTAAACCGTTGTCGCGCACCACCCCCGGCACGCTCGGCTGGCCCACGTCGGCGCCGAAGGTCGCTACCCGGTCCAGCCCGGGCGAGTTGTCGACGGCCTGCTGGGCGACGAGCGGTCGTGCGGATCGGGACGTGTCCGGATCGAGATCGGCACGCAGCACCACATATCCGATGCCCTGTTGGGCGAGGGTGGCGGCGAGGCCAGGGGAGCCCCGGCCGTCGGCGATGTCGCGCTGTACGGAGTCGAGGGCCCGGATCGCGCCCGGCGGGGTGAGTGGGATCGCGTCGCGCACCGCCCACGGGTCCTCGGCGAGGGGTTGCATCGGTTCGTCGCGGGTGAGGCCCCAGAGTTGGTCGGCGAACGGCGCGCCGGGGACCACGAGGCTGCGGACCGGTGCGGTACTACCCGGTGGGCTGCCGTGTGCGGACAGCCATTTCGACGCAGCCGACCAGTGATCGGGGATCGCGCGGTAGGTGCCGGCAGGCGCCAGTTGTCCGGTCCAGATCAACGAGCCCGCGCCGATGGCGGCAACCGCCACGACGATCGCGGCGGCCACCGGACGGGAACGCTGCGGGTGGGCGAAGGCCGCCGACATCTCTCGCAGGGAGGCCGTGCCGGGCAGCGGTACGCGGGCGAGCAGGTGCGCGGTGCCCAGGACCAGCGGGATACGGATGAAGGGTTCGAACTTGTGGATGTTGCGCAATGGCGCGCCTGCACCGTCGAGGAACACGCGGACCGGTTCGGCGATCGGCGAACCGAGCTCGCCGGCGAATCCAAGGCACATCAGCAGCAGGCCGATCACCAGCACGGTGACCAGGCGCCCGCGGAACGGCATGTGCCGCATACACAATCCGACGAGACCGGCGGCGGCGAGTACGCCGGTCGCCAGCACGGCGGCCGGCTGGTCCACCAGCACCGCGCCTGCGACGCGTTCCGGCGACACGAACGGGGTCCACGAACTGGTGCCCCGCAACACCTCGGTGAGGGAGGTCCACTCGGTGGTGACCCGCGACGACTCGATGAAGTCGAGGAACGGCGGGCTCACCCGCGACAGGATGAGCAGCGGCACCACCCACCAGGCGCACGCCATGGCCATTCCGAGGGCCCACCACGCCCCGAACCGCCACCAGCGCCCCGGGGCGACAGAGCTGAGGGCGGGCGCGTGCAGCAGCCACCACACGACGCCGACGCCGAGCGCGGCGAGTGTCGCCACCGCGTTGACGGCGCCCATCAGCGCGACCGCCGCAGCCGACTGCAATGCAGGCCGCCAGAGCGGTCCGCGGGCGCGGTGCAGGACGCGGACCAGGGGCACCAGCACCCACGGAGCCAAGACCATCGGCAGCGTCTCCGACGAGATCGAGCCGATGGTGGTGAGGACGCGAGGGCTCAGCACGAAGATGAGTCCGGCGATCACCCGCGATCCCGGCGAGCCCACGCGGAGCGCCTCGGCGAGGCGCACGATGCCGACGAAGCCGATGACGAGGAGCAGCGCCCACCACGTGCGCTGGACGATCCAGGGCGGGATGTGGACGAGGTCGCCGAGCGCGAAGAAGGCGCCGTGCGGAAAGAAGTAGCCGTAAGCCTGGTTCTGCACCTGACCCATCGGCGCATTGGGGGTCCACAGATGCGCGGCGCGGCTCAGGAAGCCGATCGGATCGGCGGTGAGATCGAGCTTGGTGTCGGCGGCGATCCGCCCGGGAGACTGCAGGAACGAGACGACGAGCGCGCAGACCGTGGCGACGGCGACGCCGCGCTTCGACAGCGTCCGGTCGAGGGCGGGATCGCGGATCCGTGCCGGGTCGGACCGATCGACCGCGGTGGTCAGGTCAGGCCCGAAGGTCAGTTGTCGGCCCCGGCATCGCCCCGGGTGCCGTAGTCGACCGAGCCCTGGACGAAACCGCTGTTCGGATTGACGCTGTTGACGTCCGTCGACGGGCTCGTCTCGGTGGACAGGAACCCACCGAGGAACACGGCGCCGAGTCCCACCAGGATGCCGGCGACTCCGGCCACGGCTCCGGCGACGAGGCGGTTGTTGGTCATGGCGACGAAAATACCATTCGGTGCTGATCATCTGATGAGGACGGCGTGGGTTCGCGACCATGGATTGTCCCGGATGCGCGGAGTAGCGTCGTGGCCACGCGCCAGGCGAATCGAGGCACGATGCACGAAATGGCGATAACGCAGGCTGTGGTCGACGCCGTGTGTGAGCATGCCGCCGGCCGCCGCGTCCACCAGGTCACCGTCGAGGTCGGCGCGCTCTGCGCGGTGGAACCCGATGCCATGGATTTCTGCTTCTCCCTCGCGACCGACGAGACGGTGGCCGACGGCGCGGTGCTCGACATCGTCGTCACTCCCGGACTCGCACGATGCCGGGCATGTCACGCAGAGCTGACCCTCGAGGGCCTGATCCTGTTGTGTCCCTGCGGTAGTGCCGATCTCGACGTGACGTCTGGTCGCGAGCTCCGGATCAAATCGATGGAGGTGAGCGACGAATGTGCGCAACATGCGGGTGCGGCGACGACGCGCAACCGGTGATCACGGTTCCCCATCAGCACGACCATCCTGACCAGCACGACCATCCCGACCATCCCCACCGGCACGACCATGACGGGCACCACCACCACGACCACGCGGCCGTCACCGAGACGGTCACCCTCGAACAGAAGGTACTGGCCAAGAACGACCTCATCGCCGAACGCAATCGCGCCTGGCTGCACGAGCGCGCCATCGTCGCCCTGAACATGACGAGTTCGCCCGGTGCGGGCAAGACCTCACTGATCGAACGAACCATCCGCGAGATGTCCGGTCGGTTTCCCGTATCGGTGATCGAAGGCGACCAGGCGACACTGCTCGATGCCGATCGCATCGCGGCGACGGGCTGCGACGTGGTGCAGGTCAACACGGGCGCCGGCTGTCACCTCGATGCACAGATGGTCGGTGACGCGATCGGCGAGCTCGATCCACGGCCGGACTCGCTACTGCTGATCGAGAATGTCGGCAACCTCGTGTGTCCGGCGCTGTTCGATCTCGGCGAACGCCTGAAGGTGGTGGTCATCTCGGTGACCGAGGGCACGGACAAACCGGCGAAGTATCCGCACATGTTCGCCGCCGCCGGTCTGGTGGTGATCAACAAGATCGACCTGTCGCCGTACGTCGACTTCGACGAGGCGATATGTCGGGCCCACATCGACTCCCTGAATCCCGGGGTGCCGGTGCTGGCACTGTCGGTGACCAGCGGGATCGGGATGCCGGAATGGTACGCATGGCTTACGACATCGTTCGAGGTCACGGCGGGGACGGGCCGCGATTGACATAACCTCCACTGCGGCGTAAACCGAGTGACTAACGTCACACAAGCGTGCCGATGGTCGACTCCGGTGACGTGAGGGGTCGGTGCCGGACCCCGGGAAGTGGCATTTCATGCCTACCGATGCTGCGCTGAAAGCGGAAGAAACGCTGATCCACGTTCTCTGGATCAACGCAGGACTCAGTTGTGACGGGGATTCGGTCGCGCTGACCGCGGCCACCCAACCCAGTATCGAGGAGATCGCGCTCGGTTCGTTGCCGGGCCTGCCGCGGGTCGCGGTCCATTGGCCGCTGATCGACTTCGAATGCGGTCCCGCCGGGGGCGCCGACGACTTCCTCGAGTGGTTCTGGAAAGCCGACCGCGGGGAACTCGAACCGTTCGTTCTCGTCGTCGAGGGATCGATCCCCAACGAACAGCTCCACGACGAGGGCGGGTATTGGTGCGGCTTCGGGAACAAGCCGGGCACGGATCAACCGATGACCACCAGCGAGTGGCTCACCCGGCTGGCCCCCAAGGCCACTGCGATCGTCGCGGTGGGCACCTGCGCGACCTACGGCGGTATCCATGCCATGGCGGGTAATCCGACCGGGGCGATGGGCGTGCCGGATTTCCTCGGCTGGGACTGGAAGAGCAAGGCGGACATCCCCATCGTGTGCGTTCCAGGATGCCCGATCCATCCCGACAACCTGTCGGAGACGCTGACCTATCTGCTGTACATGGCGACCGGTCAGGCTCCGATGATCCCGCTCGACGAATCACTGCGTCCCACCTGGCTGTTCGGTGCCACGGTCCACGAGGGGTGTGATCGCGCCGGCTATTACGAGGAAGGTGATTTCGCCACCGAGTACGGCTCGCCGAAATGCATCGTCAAGCTCGGGTGCTGGGGACCGGTCGTCAAATGCAATGTGCCCAAGCGGGGTTGGATCAACGGGGTCGGAGGGTGTCCCAACGTCGGCGGGATCTGTATCGGGTGCACGATGCCGGGCTTCCCCGACAAGTTCATGCCGTTCATGGATGAGCCCCCGGGCGGCAAGCTCTCGTCGACGGCGTCCGGACTGTACGGAACAGTGATCCGGAATCTGCGACATGTCACCGGGAAGACCGTCGAGAAGGAACCGCGGTGGCGTCACAAGGGTGAGCTGCTGGAAACCGGAGCAACCCGCACCTGGTAGGAGCAAGCGACGATGACAACCATCATCCCCGACCCGTCACACAAGAAGATCGAGCCCGACAGTCTCGTCGAGATGGCGTGGGACCCGATCACCCGAATCGTGGGCAGCCTCGGCATCTACACCAAGATCGACTTCGAGAATCGTGAGGTGGTCGAGTGCCACAGCACGTCGTCGATCTTTCGCGGGTACTCGATCTTCATGCGTGGCAAAGATCCTCGCGACGCGCATTTCATCACCAGCCGGATCTGCGGGATCTGCGGGGACAATCACGCGACCTGCTCGTGCTACTGCCAGAACATGGCCTACGGGGTGAAGCCGCCCCACCTCGGCGAATGGATCGTGAATCTCGGCGAGGCCGCAGAATACATGTTCGACCACAACATCTTCCAGGAGAACCTGGTCGGCGTGGACTTCTGCGAGAAGATGGTCGCCGAGACCAACCCGGGGGTGTTGGCGAAGGCGGAGAACACCGAGGCGCCCCACGCGGGAGATCACGGTCACCGCACGATCGCCGACATCATGCGGGCACTGAACCCGTTCACCGGCGAGTTCTATCGGGAGGCACTGCAGGTCAGTCGGTACACCCGAGAGATGTTCTGTCTCATGGAGGGTCGTCACGTCCACCCGTCGACGCTCTATCCGGGCGGTGTCGGCACGGTGGCGACCATCCAGCTCATGACCGATTACATGACCAGGCTGATGCGCTACGTGGAGTTCATGAAGAAGGTCGTCCCCATGCACGACGACCTCTTCGACTTCTTCTACGAGGCACTGCCGGGGTACGACAAGGTCGGGCTGCGCCGCACCCTACTGGGCTGCTGGGGATCGTTCCAGGATCCTGAGGTCTGCAACTTCGCCTACCGGGACATGGAGGAGTGGGGGCGCAAGATGTTCGTCACCCCCGGCGTGGTGGTGGACGGCAAGCTGGTCACCACGTCGTTGGTCGACATCAATCTCGGAATCCGAATCCTCTTGGGGAGTTCGTATTACGACGATTGGACCGACCAGGAGATGTTCGTGAGGAACGACCCGCTGGGAAACCCGGTCGATCGTCGGCATCCGTGGAACCAGCACACCAACCCGAAGCCTGCCAAACGCGACATGGACGACAAGTACAGCTGGGTGATGTCACCACGCTGGTTCGACGGCACCGATCACCTCGCGCTGGACACCGGCGGTGGGCCGCTCGCGAGGTTGTGGGCCACGGCGCTCGCCGGACTCGTGGACGTCGGGTATGTGCAGTCCACCGGTCACAGCGTCAAGATCAACCTCCCGAAGACAGCGCTCAAGGGCCCGGTCGAGCTCGAATGGCACATCCCCGCGGCGGGCAGCAACACGATCGAGCGCAACCGCGCACGCACGTACTTCCAGGCATATGCGGCCGCGTGCGCACTGCACTTCGCGGAGAAGGCCCTCGAGGAGATCAGGGCCGGGCGAACCAAGACCTGGGAGAGCTTCGAGGTCCCCGACGAGGGCATCGGATGCGGCTTCACCGAGGCCGTCCGAGGGGTGCTCTCCCACCACATGGTGATCCGCGACGGCAAGATCGCGAATTACCATCCGTATCCGCCGACTCCGTGGAATGCGAACCCGCGCGACAGTTTCGGGACGCCAGGGCCCTATGAGGACGCGGTACAGGGACAACCGATCTTCGAGGAGAACGGCCGCGACGACTTCAAGGGCATCGACATCATGCGTACGGTGCGCAGTTTCGACCCCTGTCTGCCGTGCGGCGTGCACATGTACCTCGGCAAGGGGCAGACCCTGCAGAAATTGCACTCACCCACGCAGGCGTTGACCGGGGAATGACCCGGCACCGCCGACCTGACAACCGCGAGGAGGAGGCGATGCCGGACAGCTCGGGACCCGCGGAGGTCGACGAGGGTCGATGGCGCGCGGCAGGCGACCGGATCGAGACCCTGCTGGATGCATCGGCGACCGGTGGCGCCGTGGCCCGGGAACGAGCGGAATCACTCGTCCGGGAGGTGGCCGACCTGTACGGCGAGGGCCTCGCGCGCATCCTCTCCCGCCTGGACCGCGAGAGCGTCGAATCCCTCACCGCCGACGAACTGATCGCGAGTCTGCTGCTCGTGCACGGCCTCCATCCGCACGATGTGCGCACCCGGGTCGACGGGGCGATCGAGAGCGTGCGACCGTATCTCGGATCGCATGGTGGAGACGTGCGGGTCCTGGGGGTGTCCGACGACATCGTGCGGCTCGAACTCGAGGGCAGTTGCCGAAGCTGCCCGTCGTCGTCGGTGACCCTCGAACTCGCCGTGCAGGAGGCGATCCGGGCGGCGGCGCCGGAGATCGTCTCGATCGAGGTCGTCGCGGCAGAGCCGGCGCCGGCCGGACTGATCCCCGCAGACAGCCTGCTCAGTCGCGTCCACGAGGTCGAGCGGCCCGGCGCGCAGTGGGAGCCGGTTCCCGAACTCGCGGATCTGAAACCGGGTGAGGTGGGCGGCTATGCGGTGGCCGGACTGCCGATACTGGTCTGCCGCCTCGCCGACGGCTTCTTCGCGTACCGCGATCATTGTCCGGTCTGCCAGAACTCGCTGGCCGGCGTCGTGATGCACAGTTCACCCCAGGGTGTCGCGATCCTGCGTTGCCCCACCTGCGGTGCGCGCTTCGACGCCGTGCATGCCGGCACACAACTCGACGGCGACGACCACCTGGAGCCGCTGCCTTTGCTCACCCGCGACGGCACCCTCGCCGTCGCGGTGCCGTCCGGAGCGGTCCGATGACCACCCCTTTCGACGTGATCCGGCGGATCACCACGACTCGCCCCGCGACGGCGGGCGGCGAGCGCTGCGAGATGTGCGCCGAATCGATCGGCGACGACCACCGGCATGTGGTCAACACCGAGGGGCGCGCGCTGATGTGCGTCTGCCGGGGCTGCTACCTGCTGTTCACCGATCAGGGAGCGGCGCTGCGCTATCGCGCGGTCCCTGACCGCTACCTCAACTTTCGTGATCACGCGATCGACCACGCGGACTGGGAGTCCCTCGAGATCCCGGTGAACCTGGCCTTCTTCTTCCGCAACTCCGGACTGGGACGGGTGGTGGCCTTCTATCCGGGTGCAGGCGGCGCGATCGAGTCGGATCTGTCGCTGGCGGCCTGGGATTCGCTCGTCGCCCGCAATCGGGCACTCGAGATGCTGACCGACGATGTCGAGGCGGTGCTCATCCGCATGCCGGAACGCGGCGGTGACGGGGGAAACGGTGACGGGGACGGTACGGCGACCGGTTGCCTGCTGTTGCCGATCGACGTCTGCTACGAGTTCGTCGGTCAGGTCCGAATGCGATGGCGTGGCTTCGACGGCGGAGCCGACGTCCACAACTACATGGATGAGTTCTTCACGTCGATGTCGGCGCGAGCGAGGGCCGTGGGGTCGCGATGATCGAGGCCATCGACGACATCGACATCCGGGTGATCGACGTGAGCCCCGAACCATATGCGTTGAGCCCGACGCTGATCGCACGAACGCAGCTCACCCTGCCGGACGGTGCAGGAGCACACGCCGTGGCGTTGCGCGCGCAGGTCCGCATCGAACCGACGCGCCGCCCGTACACGGATGCCGAGGCGGCCGGACTCGTCGACCTGTTCGGCCTTCGGGAGCGATGGTCGGCGACCCAACGCGCCTTCCTGTGGATGCACAGCACCACGATGGTTCCCGGATTCACCGGCGACACGGTCGCTGATCTGCCGCTTCCGTGTACCTATGACTTCGAGGTGAGTGCGTCGAAGTACCTCCATGCGTTGGCCGATGGCGCGATTCCGCTGCTCTTCCTTTTCAGCGGGACAGTTTTCGTCAAGGGCACCCCCGGACTCACGGTGCAGCAGATCCCCTGGGACCGCGAGGCACGCTTCGAGCTCCCGGTCCGGGTGTGGCGAGATCTGATGGCGATGTGTCACCCGGGTACCGGATGGTTGCGGCTGCGCGGCGAGACCATCTCCGCGCTGACGGACTACAAGTCGGCGCACGGACTGCTCGACTACGACGAGGCAGTGACCGCCCTGTTGTCCGCGGCGGTGGCCCGATGACCGTCCATGACGTCCGGGCGGTCGCGGACGCGGTGCTGTACGAGGGATATCTGCTCTATCCGTACCGGTCGACCTCCGCGAAGAACCAGTCGCGCTGGCAGTTCGGGGTGCTGGGCCCCGAGGGTGCCGCTCGGGCCGGACTCGGCGAGGAGTCGTCGTTGTCCGCGCAATGTCCGGTGCGCGGCGGTGACCGGGCCTCGCTCACCTTGGCCGTCCGCTTCCTGCAGTTGCAGCACCGGCAGGTGCGCGACGCCGGGTCCACACCTGTCGACGACCTCGTGCTGGACGGGCAGCTGTACGTCACGTGGGATGAGGCCGTCGCCCACGACCTGCCGATCGGGCCCCTGGAGGTATCGCAACTGTTGCGCGAGAACATCGTCCGGTCGATCGACGTCCCGGCCGCGGAGGAGACCGAGGAACTCCCCGGTGGGACTCTGGTCCGGACTCGCGCGGCCCTGCACGGACGGGTCACCGTGTTCGCGCGTCGAGACGGTGACGCCATTGTTCTCACCGTCTCGGTGACAAACGTCGGGGCACCACCCATCGACCGCGACGCCGCCATCGCGCGGTCGTTCATCGGGGCGCACGTGATCATCGAGCTCGACGCAGGCTCGTTCACCTCGCTGATCGACCCTCCCGCTGCGGCGATCGCCGAAAGATGCTTGCACCACAGGGTGTTCCCGGTCCTGGCCGGATCGCCGGACACCGATCACGTGATGCTGCTGTCACCGATCATCCTCTACGACCACCCCGAGGTCGCAGCCCAGAGTGAGGTGGCGCTCTTCGACGCCACCGAGATCGACGAGATCCTCACCCTGCGCGTGCTGACGATGACCGACGAGGAGAAGGCGCAGGCCCGGGCGACCGATGCCCGCGCCGCCGAGATCCTCGACCGGTGCGAGTCGATGTCCCCGGACGCGTTGGCACGCTTGCACGGGGTCCGCCGAGACCCGGCCGATGTCGCGACGCCGTCGTCACGCACCGCGGCGGATCCGGCCGCGCGCCTCGTGCCGGAGATTCCGGACGGCGTGGACTGGTGGGAACCGCAGGCCGACGACGCGGTCGAGCCGGAGTCCGATGCCGTGCTGGTCGACGGTGTCACGGTGTCCCGCGGCAGCCGCGTCCGCCTCCGGCCGTCGCGCCGGGCCGACGCGCACGACCTGTTCTTCGCGGGAATGGCCGCACGTGTGATGACGGTGCACGCCGACGTCGACGGACAGACACACGTCGGCGTGGTGATCGAAGACGACCCCGCCGCCGACCTCCACGAATCCTACGGGCGCTATTTCTATTTCGCGCCCGACGAAGTCGAGCCTCTCGACAGCCGGTGAGGCAGGAAGGAAGTGCACCATGCGCAGAATCGGACAGGTGGCCACCCTGGTCGGGCTCGCGGCGGTGGTCGCCGGCCTGATCGTCGGCATTCGCTCGATCCCGGACCTCGAGCGGTATCTACGGATGCGTCGAATGTGAGATGACCACTGCGGCGCCGACCGCGACCGTGCTGGTCGCCGGGATCGGCAACATCTTCCACTCCGACGACGGCTTCGGGCCGGAGGTGGTGCGGCGACTGCCGCGCGCCCCGGAGTCGGTGCGTGCCGTCGACTACGGCATCCGGGGACTGCACCTCGCCTACGACCTGCTCGATCCATGGGACGCCCTGGTCCTGGTGGATGCGATACCCGACCGGGGCGACCCCGGCCAGGTCGAGGTGATCCGGGTGGACCCCGCCGTCGACACGAGCGGCGTCGAACGAGGTGGCCCCGACCTCGATGGGCACGGGATGGATCCGGCGGCGGTGTTCGCCGGGGTATGGGCACTGGGCGGCACGCTGCCACCGACCTACGTCGTCGGCTGTCAGATCGAGTCCGTGGCCGAGGGCATCGGGCTCTCGGGTCCGGTCGCCGCCGCGGTGGAAACGGGCGTCACGGCGGTTCTCGACGTCGTGGAGCGGCTGACCGGCGAGCGGCGGGAGTGAGCCGATGTGTCTGGGTATCCCGGGACAGGTCATCGAGATCCTCGACGGCTACGGTGGTCAGATCGCGCTGGTCGACGTCACCGGGGAACCGCGCAAGGTGAACATCGGTATGCTGGAGGAGGATTCGGCACTCGACGCGGGCGACTGGGTGATCATCCACATGGGCTTCGCCGTGGAGAAGACGAACTCGGACGGCGCCCGACAGGCGCTCGCGGGCCTGAAACTGATGGGGCGAGGTGACGCTCCATGATCGCCGAACGGGTGCGTCGCCGCCTGCTGGTCACCGGCCTGGTCCAGGGTGTGGGTTTCCGGCCGTTCGTCTATGCGACGGCGACCGAGCTGGCGCTCTCGGGCGGCGTCCACAACGACTCGTCGGGCGTCGTCATCGAGATCGAGGGAAGTGCCACGGCAGCAGACGCTTTCGTCGATCGTCTGCGGATCAGCCCGCCGCCGCTGGCGGTGATCGACACCGTCATCGAGACGTCTGTCGACATCTGTGGGGGCACGGGTTTCCGCATCGACGTGACCAGCGACGGCCGGCCCGGCCGGACCCTCGCCTCCCCGGACGTCGCGATCTGTCCCGACTGCGTTGCGGAGCTGCGGGACCCGGCGAACCGGCGCCACCGGCACCCGTTCATCACCTGCACCAACTGCGGGCCCCGGTTCACCATCATCGAACGGCTGCCGTACGACCGTCAGAACACGTCCATGGCCGACTTCCCGATGTGTGCGGCCTGCGCCGCGGAGTACACCGACCCGGCCGACCGTCGATTCCATGCGCAGCCCATCTCCTGCCACGACTGTGGTCCGTCGCTGCGCTACGAGGGGCCGGGCGCGGGACCGGACCCGATCGGCGCGGCGCGCTCGCTGCTCGGTGCGGGAGGCATCCTGGCGGTGAAGGGGATCGGCGGCTACCACCTCGCCTGCGACGCCCTCGACGACGACGCGGTCGGTCGATTGCGCTCGCGAAAACGCCGCGGCGACAAGCCGTTCGCCGTGATGGTCGCCGACCTCGATTCGGCGCGTCGGCTGGTGGCGGTCCACGGCGCCGCCTGCGCCCTGCTGAACAGCCCGCAGGCGCCCATCGTCATCCTGCCGCGGTCCGACGATCCGGTGGCCGCCGCGGTGGCTCCCGGCAACCCGGACCTCGGTGTGATGCTGGCCCACAGTCCGCTGCACCTGCTCCTCTTCGGGCTCGGTGACGATCCACCCGGGCCGCGGGTCCTGGTGATGACGTCGGGGAATCTGGGTGGCGAGCCCATCTGCTACGAGGACGACCAGGCCCACAACCGGCTGGCGGACCTCGCTGACGGGTTGCTCCGACATGACCGGAGGATCGTCGTGCCCTGCGATGACTCGGTGATCCGGATGGTGGCCGGGGAGACGATACCGATCCGTCGCTCCCGAGGGTATGCACCGATGCCGCTGGCACTTCCGGTGCGGTCGGCGCCGATGGTGGCCGTCGGAGCCGACCTCAAGAACACCTGTGCGGTGGCCGACGGGCGGTATGCGTGGTTGAGTCAGCACGTCGGCGACATGGACGATCTCGCCACCCTCGATGCGTTCGGCGCCGCCGAACGCCATCTCGAGGCGGTCACCGGTGTCACGCCGCAACTGCTGGCCGCCGATGCGCATCCTGCCTACCGCTCGGCGGCGTGGGCGCGTCGGCATGCGGCGGGGCGCGAGGTCCGCGCCGTGCATCACCACCACGCGCACGTGTCGGCGGTGATGGGTGAGCACGGGATGGGTCCGGAGGACAGCGTCGTCGGAATGGCCTTCGACGGAACCGGATTCGGCACCGATGGTGCGATCTGGGGTGGGGAGGTGCTGCACGCGAGCTACAAGTCGTGCGAGCGGCTCGCGCACCTGCGGTATGTACCGTTGCCCGGTGGTGACATGAGCGTCTATCGCCCGTACCGAATGGCACTGGCGCACTTGTGGTCCGCCGGGATCGACTGGTCGGATGCCCTCCCGCCGGTGCGGGCCTGTCCGGTTGGCGAACGTCGCGCGCTCGCTCATCAGCTCGAGACGGGGTTCGGATGTGTTCGGACGTCGAGTATGGGCAGGCTCTTCGACGCGGTGTCCGCACTCGCCGGGATTCGACAGGTCGTCGATTTCGAGGCGCAGGCGGCGATCGAGCTCGAGGCAGCGGCACGCGGAAACGACGGCGCCGGCATCCACTACCGATTCGCCGTGTCGGACCACCGGGGCGTGGACGAGCTCGCTACGGTGATCGATCCGTCTCCGGTGATCGCCGCCGTCGTGAACGATGTGCTCGCCGGGGTGATGTCGCGGGTGATCGCCGCCCGGTTCCACGCGGCGGTGGCATCGATGGTGCTCGAGGTCGCGCGTCTCTTCGGTGAACGGTCCGAGAAGGTCGCCCTCACCGGCGGGGTTTTCCAGAATGCGCTGCTGCTGTCGTCGGTGCGGACCCTGCTGAGCGACAACGACTTCGAAGTGATCACCCATCGACTCGTGCCGCCGAACGACGGCGGTGTGGCATTCGGGCAGCTGCTCGTTGCCGGTGCGGGATGAACGGAAGGAGGAGGGCTGATGTGTCTGGCGGTACCGGGCAAGGTCGTGTCCATCGATGACGACGCCGACACCCTCATGTCGATCGTCGACTTCGGCGGGCTCCACAAAGAGGTGTGTCTGCAATACATTCCGGACGCCGCGATCGGCGACTACGTGCTGGTGCACGTCGGTTTCGCCATCCAGCGCCTCGACGAGGAGTCCGCCCTCGCAACGCTTGCGGAGTTCGAGCACCTCGGCGTGCTGTCCGAGGAATTCGGTGACGGCTTCGCCCGCGCCGCCGAACAGGCCGGGGTGGCCGACCCCCGGCGAACAGATGGCGACCGCGACGAGACAGAGGTGACACGATGAAGTATCTCGACGAGTTCAGCAACCCGGACCTGGCGGCCAAGCTGATCGAGGAGATCCGCGCGGCGACCGATCATCGGTGGGCGATCATGGAAGTGTGTGGTGGTCAGACGCATTCGATCGTCCGCCACGGGATCGACCAACTGCTTCCCGAGCAGATCGAAATGATCCACGGGCCCGGCTGCCCGGTCTGTGTGACGCCGCTCGAGGTGATCGACAAGGCGCTGGAGATCGCAGCGACCCCCGGGGTCATCTTCTGCTCGTTCGGAGACATGCTGCGGGTACCGGGTACCGAACGTGACCTGTTCGCGGTGAAGAGTGCCGGCGGCGATGTCCGGGTCGTGTACTCACCGCTGGACGCGCTCACTCTCGCCAAGGAGAACCCTGAACGGGAGGTGGTGTTCTTCGGTATCGGATTCGAGACGACCGCACCGGCGAATGCGATGACCGTCTTCCAGGCCCGGCGTCAGGGCATCACCAACTTCTCGATGTTGGTGTCGCATGTGCTGGTGCCGCCGGCGATTGCTGCGATCATGGAGTCGCCGACGTGCCGGGTGCAGGCCTTCCTCGCGGCCGGCCATGTCTGCAGTGTGATGGGCGTCGGCCAGTATCCGCCGCTGGCACAGCGGTATCGGGTGCCCATGGTGGTCACCGGTTTCGAGCCGCTCGACATCCTCGAGGGGATACGGCGGACCGTCATCCAGCTCGAGGCCGGACGGTACGAGGTGGAGAACGCCTACCGTCGCGCGGTCCCGGCGGAGGGGAACCCGGCCGCGCAAGCGATGCTGGCGGATGTCTTCGAGGTGACCGATCGGACCTGGCGAGGCATCGGGATGATCCCGGACAGCGGCTGGCGCCTGTCGGCCCGATATCGGGACTTCGACGCGGAGTACCGGTTCCACGTGGACGGGCTGCATGCCGAGGAGTCGGCGATCTGCCGGTCGGGCGAGGTCCTGCAGGGGCTGATCAAACCGCACGAGTGCGCGGCGTTCGGCACCGAGTGCACGCCGAGACATCCACTCGGCGCGACGATGGTGTCGTCGGAGGGCGCGTGTGCGGCCTATTACCTGTATCGCCGGCTCGATCTCCCGGCCGACGCGGCACATTCGGCGGCGTCGCATGCCTGAGGCGATCCGGTCGACGGCCCGGCACGCACGCAACGTCGACATGGAGAACTGGGTGTGCCCCCTTCCGCTGCGCGACTCCCCGAATGTGGTGATGGGACACGGTGGCGGGGGTGCGATGTCACAGCAACTCATCGAGCATCTGTTCCTGCCGTCCTTCGGCGCGGCCGCCGACGCGGGCATGGGGGACTCCGCCGTCCTCGACGTCGGCGGTGTCCGCCTGGCGTTCTCGACGGATTCGTTCGTGGTACAGCCGCCGGAGTTCCCGGGCGGGTCGATCGGCGAACTCGCCGTGAACGGCACGGTGAACGATCTCGCGATGGCCGGTGCGCGGCCGCTGGCCCTGTCGACGGCATTCATCCTCGAGGAGGGGACACCGCTCGCCGACGTCGCACGCGCCGCCGAGGCGATGGGGAGCGCGGCCCTTGCCGCGGGCGTCTCACTCGTGACCGGTGACACGAAGGTGGTGGACTCGGGCTGCGGTGACGGCATCTACATCAACACCGCGGGCATCGGGATCATCGACGACGGCGTCGACATCGGACCCACCCGCGCGCGCGTCGGTGACGTGGTGATCGTGAGCGGGGACATCGGTGTGCACGGCGTTGCGGTCATGAGCTGTCGTGAAGGGCTGGAGTTCGGCACGTCGGTGCGCAGCGACACGGCGTCGCTGGGCGGCCTGGTCGCGGCGATGATCGCCACCGGCGCGGACATCCACACACTGCGCGATCCGACCCGCGGCGGACTGGCCGCCGGGCTGAACGAGATCGCGACCACGGCCGACGTCGGAGTGGTCCTGCAGGAGAGCGCGATTCCCGTACCCCAGGAGGTTCGCGATGCGTGTGGTGTGCTCGGCCTCGACCCGATGTACGTGGCCAACGAGGGAAAGCTGATCGCATTCGTCGCACCCGAACACGCCGAGTTGCTCCTGGCCGCGATGCGGGCCCATCCGCTGGGCGCCGGTGCGGCCGTCATCGGCGACTGCGTACCCGACCACCGGGGGATGGTGGTGGCGCGGACCACGCTCGGCGGCACCCGGGTGGTCGATCTGCCAGTGGGCGAGCAGCTGCCGAGAATATGTTGACGCCCGACCGTCGGACTCGTCGCGTCGATGATCCCGGTGTCACCACGTTCGCGCGGTATGCCTTCGCGCCCAACGAGCTCGGCTATTGCGGCCCCGAGGATTTCGTCGAACTGCTGCACGGGGAACCCAGTCGGATTGCCGAACGCGCGAACGAGTTCGAGGGTGCCTGGGCGTATCTCGTCACCCTCGCCGAGGCGATCGGGAACCGGGATCCACTGGATGCGGCCATCGTGCACGCCTATTGGGTCGGCGACGACCTGCTGGCGCAGGTCGATCCGCAGGTCCTGTTGGACAATCTCCGGGCTCGCATCCGGGGACCGGCGACCGGGCTCCTGCATTCCGTCGCCGCCGCGGCGAAACCACCCGCACATCACAACTTCCACGTGCTGGCCGTGTATCCGTGGGTCACGCTGCTCCATGTCGACGACACCACGCCGCTGTCGATCCTGCAGAACTGCTGTATCCGAGCGGGGGAGGTGGAGTCGGTGCACGGCGACGTCGCCCGGGTCTCGCGACGGGAACTGTCCTTTGACGGGGCGCACCTCTCGCTGGGCAGCCCGACCACCGCACCGGCACGCTGGCGGCTCCCAGGCCACGAGATGATCGCCGAGCCGGTCGCGGGACTATCGGTGTCGCTGCACTGGGACTGGATCTGCGGGGTGCTCGAGCCGTCCGAGGCCGCGCAACTCGAGATGATCACGCAGCGCGTCCTCGACATCGTCAACCCATGTCTGGATGCACTGCGGGACGGTCGGCGCACAAAGTGACCTCGGCAGGGATGACCGTTCAGAGGGTCAACGGGGGTTGCTTCTCGCATTGGGCGGGCACGATGAACACCGGACGATGGCAATGCTTCAGCACGGCCTCGGCCACGCTCGACCGCAAGAGCGCCTTCAGTCCCGAGGCCCCGCGTGTCCCGGTGACCAGCAGATCCACGTCGAGAGCATCGGCGGCGGCGACCAGCGCTGCCCATACCGTCGACTCCACCTCGACCAGTGATCCGTGCGCATCCATCCCGACCGAGACGGCCAGTTCCACACCGGTCTTGTTGAGGGTCTCCGCTTCTTCCTTGAGCGCGTGGTCGACGCCGGCCTCGAGCTGGGTGTCGAGGAATGGCTGCATCCCGCCGGAGAGCGTGGACAGACGTGCCGGCGACATCCCGCCGGGCTGCCAGGCGGTCACCACGTGCGCCGTCTCGGCGCGGAGGAATTGTGCGGCGTAGCGGATCGCGCGATCGGCATTCGGCGAGCCGTCGTAGGCGATCATCAGCGTCTGGTGGACACCCTGGTCCATGGGCCCAGATTACATGCCAGACTCGAGGCATGGGCTCATCTCAGCGAGGTCGAGGAGTGCGTGGCGTACTGGCGGTGATGACGGTCGCGGCCGTCGTCGTAGCCGGTGCGGGTTGCGCGTCGGAGCAGTCACCGGGTTCCGCGGACAGCGCGACGTCGGCGTACAGCAGTTCGTCGGCGGCCTCGTCGCCGTCGTCAAGCGCCGTAGCCGCGCCGGTATCAGTCTGTGGCACAGCAGAACTCGCAAAGATGACCTTGCGTCAGAAGCTTGCGCAGATGCTCGTCGTCGGGGTCACCGGGGCGGCCGATGCGCAGGCCATCGTGAACAAGGAACAGGTCGGCGGGATCTTTGTCGGCAGCTGGACCGACATGTCGATCCTGTCCAGTGGCGCGGCCGCCCGGATCTCGCGGAACAGCAAGATCCCACTGATGGTCACCGTCGACCAGGAGGGCGGGCGCGTATCGCGCTTGTCGTCGCTGGGTATCGACAGCCCGTCGGCCCGCGAACTCGCGCAGACGAAGACCCCTGCCCAGGTCCGGGCGCTGGGTCAGTCGATCGGTAGGCAGTTGCGGCAGATCGGCGTCACCGTCGACTTCGCGCCCTCAGCGGACGTGAGCGCCGAGGCCGACGACGAAGTGATCGGCGACCGGTCGTTCAGCAACGATCCGGCCGTCGTGACCGAGTACGCGGGGGCCTTCGCCGCGGGTCTGCAGTCGGCGGGGATCACCCCGGTGTACAAGCACTTTCCCGGGCATGGACACGGTTCCGGCGACTCGCATCTCGGCGTCGTAGTGACGCCGCCGCTGTCGTCGCTGGAGAAGAGCGACCTGGTGCCTTATCGCACGTTGCTCAAGAACCCGGGCAATGCGGCCGTGATGGTCGGCCACCTGATCGTCCCGGGGCTGACCGGCCCGGAGACCCCGTCCAGCATCAGCCCGCGGGCGATCGGCATGTTGCGGACCGGGCAGCCCTACGGCGGACCGCCCTTCAACGGCGTCGTCTTCTCCGACGACCTGTCCGGCATGGCCGCCATCAGCGCTCGTTATCCCATCGAGCAGGCGGTCCCGATGGCCATCAAGGCGGGCTCCGACATCGCGTTGTGGCTGGCGACCGACCGCGTGAGCTCCGTTCTCGACTCTTTGCAGCGCGAGGTCGCGGCCAAACGGCTCACCGTGGACCGGGTGAACCGCTCGGTGGTGCGGATCTTGCGGTCGAAGGGTGTTCTCACCTGCTGAACTTACCGGCTGGTAAGTAATCCGGTAAGCTTCTGACACTCAAGGGTGTGTGGGTGTGGGTGTCGAGGAGGAGTGATGGCAGGCGGGACCAAACGGTTGCCCCGCGCGGTGCGGGAGCAACAAATGCTGGACGCCGCCGTCAAGGTCTTCTCCGAAAACGGCTTCCGCGAGGCGTCGATGGATTCCATCGCCGCGCAGGCCGAGATCAGCAAGCCGATGCTGTACCTCTATTACGGCTCCAAGGACGAGCTGTTCAGTGCCTGCATCGCGCGTGAGTCCGGCCGCTTCATCGATGCGATGAGCGTCGGTTTCGATCCGTCGTTGCGCCAGCGCGAGCAGGCCCGCACCGTCGTCAAGGAGTTCCTGCGCTACGTCGACGAGAACCGGCAGTCGTGGAAGGTGCTCTATCGCGTCGCGGTCGGCACCGCGAGCTTCTCCCACTTCGTCTCCGACAGTCGGGCCCGCGTCACCGAGATGGTCACCGAACTGATCCGCGCAGGCACCACCGTCGAGGGTGCCCGCGACATCGACTTCGAACTCACCGCCGTCGCGCTGGTCGGCGCGGGTGAGGCCGTCGCGGACCGGATCACCGAGGGCGACGTCGACCTCGAGACGGCGACGGATCTGCTGGTCGGTATCACTTGGCGCGGTCTGAAGGGTGTGGGGACCGCCGACGTCGTCGCGGAGTGAACCGCTCTCTCCCCCGCAAGCTGTCCCCCGCAAGCTGTCCCCCGCGAGAACACCCAGGTCAGTCTCGCGAGGCGTCAGCCCGAATGTCACACCCACATCAGAACGGCGGCGGATTCTCCGCGTTCCAGCGGTCGATTTCACGTTTGTCGGCGCGTTTCACCGATTCTGCACGGCGTGAACGTATCTGGGCGATGCGTTGTCGCGCGAGGTGGTCCGTCGGTTGGTCGGGCGGTGCGAGACTGGTGAACAGATCGCGGCCGGTGTAGGCGTTGCCCTGGTACATGTGGCCGTCCGGTGATTGGAAGAACACGGTGCCCATCTCGTCTTGGTAGTCGCGCCATCCTGAGTCGAAGGTTTTGAATCTGTGGTGGAATCTGCACAGCGGCTTGAGGTTTCGCCGGATGGTTTTGCCGCCGGCCTTGCCGTGGGGTGTTGTGTGGTCGAGGTCGGCGCGCCAGACGGGGTTGGTGCATCCGGGGAAGGTGCAGCACAATTCGCCGCACCTGATCAGTTCGGCCAGCTTGCGGCCCGGCTTGTAGCGACGTGCGGCCCTCGCACGCCGGGCGTGAGCAGGATTGTGCCAGTGATCGTCCGTGTCCGTGTCCTTGTGTCTGTGGTCGTCGGTGTTGCTGTGGTCGGTGTGGACGTAGGACCGGTGGGCCTCGGCCAGCAGATCGCGAGCGGTCTCGGCGTCGATGACACCGTGCCCGTCGAGGAACGCCGGGTTGTCGTCGCGTCCGAGCAGGGTGGACAGATTCACGACGATGTGGAATGTGGGTCGCGGTGCGCCGTCAGGCGGTTGGGTCGAGGATGCATCAGGCTCCGCGACTGTGCCGTCGGCGGGCGTCGGCACGCCCGTTGTGGCGTCGAACGATTCGGTCGCGTCGAACGGGTCGACGGTGTCGGGTGCACCGCTCACGCAGTCCTGGCAACGGCATTCGAGCACCGTGTGTCCGGCTGCCAGGGCCACGAGTCCGTCGAGGCGCCGTTGCGCTTTGGTACGCGGGTCATCGTCGTGGACGCCGGCGGCCATCGCGTCGAGTTTCGCGTTGACGGCAGCAGCATGTTCGGCGGGTAGCGTTGCCGACATCCGCGACTGGCCCGGCGTGTGCCGATCCGAGCGCACCGTGATCGCCCGATCCTTGGCGACAACCTCGCGACGTTTGCGGGTGGCACCGGCATCGGTCCGGGCGATCGTCGCGTCGAGCATCGTCAGGAAACGTGTCATCGACATCGGTGGACGATTCTCGATCTCACCCACCAATGCCGTATCGAGTGCCCCCATCTTCTCCTGATCGACCGGCTCGCTGCGTTTGACGACCATCAGGAACCGCGGCAGGTCGATGCGTCCGATGGCCAACATGCCACCGACGAAGGGCAACTGATTGCGCATCACACTGCCTCCGACGATCAACTCCCGCGCCCGCGCGGGTGTGACGGTCAGGGCCGCACCGACTTCGGCGATTGTCCTTTCCAGCCCGTTGGGGCCGTAGCGTCCGCGCGGGTCGTCGCCGGCACGGCCGAGCATCGCGGTGGCCGCGACGGTCTGTGGGTCGGCCTCACCCGAACCGACCGCGGCGGCCACCGTCGCGAGGTAGTCCTCCTCGTGCTCTTCATGAATCAGGCTGATGGCCTGCAACATTCGGAAGTCGGCAGAGGCGCTCACCGCCACGCAGTGGTGTAACACCTCGATCAACTCGGCAGCGCAATGATCCTCGTCGGTACGCAACTGCTCGAGCAGCATTCCCTGGGACATGAATCGAACGTACATTCGACCACCGACAGGTTTTGTTTGCCCTGTCGTAGCCGGGATCCGAGCTGCCTGTCATCTCGCCGGCGGATTTCCCACGCCGGATTTAGCAGATTTGTACCTCTCCTTTATTCAGAAGATTGATCAACAAGGGGGAGCAATGTCGGATCTGGTGGTCGATCCAGCTGCCGTCGGTTCGGCGGCGACGGAGATATCACGTTGCGCCTCGCGGCTGATGGCGCTCGAACTCACGTCGTACGCGGGCCTCGAGGGGACCACGTCGACTTTCAGCCAGCTGGCGGGACAGTTCGAGGGCGCGACGAGCGATATGTCCGCGGTCGCCGCGACCGCGGACCAGAAGATCTCTGCGTCACTGGCTAACGCGTCTGGCGCGGTTTCGGCGTTCTCGGAACTGGTCGTCGGCTTCAAGAACACGACTGTCGACACCGACGAGCAGAACGCGGGAAGGCTGCGGGATGCCGTCCCGTATCCCGCTTGTCAGGGGCAACAGACAGACCGTACGGTCCCGATCGACGTCTTGCTCTCGGTGAAGTAGCGAATGCCACCCAGCTACAACGAGGTGATGGCATGGAATCCTGACGTCCTGACCTCGATCGCACACGGAATCGTCAAACTTCAGGCCCATCTCGAGGTCGAAGCGCCGAAGGCCGGAAACCCGGTCCTCGACCTGACGGCCACACAGTGGGCGGGGGAGGCACGCGGGCCCGCCGACAATCGGGCCGCCGGGATCACCCGATGGCTCAAGGGAGTGGCCGACGAGTACGGCGACCTGGCTGCCGCGCTCAACGCGGGCGCGCCCGAGATTCGCGGGGCGATGACCGCACTGGCGAATCGGACGACGCTCGCCGATGCGGATGGCTACATCCTCGACCGAGGCAGCCGTAGCTACACCGTGAGTTTCCAGCCCGATCGCGCGCCCGACGGCGCCGAGTTCGACGCCGGCACGGCACATGAGCATCAGACGGCCCTGCACAACCTCGGCACTGCTGCGGATACCGCCGTGACGAACGCCAGGAATGCGATCAACGCGGCGCTCTCTGAAATCGGGGGCATCACGCCGGCCTCGATCGCCGCCAACCGCGGAGCGATCGACCCCACGCTGGCCGCCGGTGACAGCGAGGCAATCCGCAATGGCACCGCCACCCCACAGCAACGCGGACGATTCGCTCGAGCGATGAGCCTCACCCCTGAGCAGTTGACCAAGCTGCAGGCGGGCGAGCCGGTCGACATCGATCCGTCACGGCTGGCCAACATCAAGAATGCGTTGGCGGCGGACCCTGGGAACGGTGATCTGGCGAGCCCGGCAGTGACGGCGGCCATGGCTGCCGCTGAACAGCGAGGTAAAGATATCCGCGATGCCTATAGTCGGCCCAGGAGGTCGGTGGGTCAGGCGGGGATGAGTGCTGACGATATCGCCCGGCTCAATGGACTGGGTAAAACCATGGCGCGCGGTTCTGGTCTCCTTGGAGTAGCCGTCACAGGGTTTGACGAATTCAGCAAGTACGACAGGGGTGAGCAGGACGGAGGCGACGCTGCCGCCGCGACGGGCGGGGCGCTCGCCGGCGGTATGGTCGGCGGTGCGGCGGCTGGAGCGGTGGTCGGGTCTTTCGCGGGACCCGTCGGCACCGCGATCGGTGCCGGTATCGGTGCCGCAATTGGCAGCAAGGCGGGATCTGATGCGG
This sequence comes from Gordonia sp. SL306, assembly GCF_026625785.1. Classification (NCBI taxonomy): domain Bacteria; kingdom Bacillati; phylum Actinomycetota; class Actinomycetes; order Mycobacteriales; family Gordoniaceae; genus Gordonia; species Gordonia sp. SL306. The sequence continues at coordinate 2,952,899 of NZ_CP113063.1, forward strand.
CGAAGGTCGTGAAAGGGTGGTTCGACTAGTGGTGACTCGCAATACCAAGAAGCGCACGCGTGAACCTCGACATCTTGCGAAGTCGTTTCCCCGTGGGTTCTCGTACTACACCGCGGAGTTCATCAGCTTCGTCACCAACCGCTTGGTGGTATTGCCGACCGGTCTCGCGTTCATCGTCGGACTGTACTTCGGCGATGCGCTGTTCCACTGACGTAAGGAATCGTGACGACTCATGATTGCCGCCACCGAATATGCGATCGCCCGCTTCGGCTGCACGGTGACCTTGTGCGCGACAACGGAATCGCTGGACTTCACGCCTCCGCCCGCCTGGTACGAGCTGGATTCCGAGTCGGCGCACGCCGCGATGGCGAGTCGAGTGCTGTTGCGCTCGACCACTCCGACCCCGAGGTTTGTTCCCAACGTGGCCGTCCAGTACTTCGACCTCGGCGCGACGGACGTGATAGACCTCGCGGAGATCGACACCGGTTTCGACATCGGCGCCCTCGACAGTGGCACGATCCTGAATCATGACGTCCGACCTGACGGAAACCTCAGCGTGGACGAGGGCACCTATCGGGCCGACGGCGGGGAACTACGTGTCCGACGTTCGCAACTCGCCTACCTCACGCCGGTTGGCCACTCCATGTTGTCGATCGTGACGGCCACCACCGCAGTCGACGATTGGGACAGCACGGAATTCGAGATCAGAGACATGGAGGAGCGTTGGATCAGGACGACAATCCCAACAAGTGGCGTCAGATGAAGACGTACTTCACCGGGAAGGTTTCGATGCTCGTCACCTACCCGATCCTGGGCTTCGGTGCCGGCATGCTCATCGGCTACGTCACCGGCTGATCTGTGGTGCGCTCGGGGGTGCCGGCACCGGCCACGAGTGCTGTCGAAGGGCGGCCCAGTATCCTCGATCAGTGCACGTAATCGCCGACTGGCTCGTCGAGCTGGTGGAATCGGTGCCGTCGTGGGCGGTGTACCTGGTGACGTGCGCGGTCGTCTACGCCGAGACCTCCACCCTCATCCTGGGGCTGATCCTGCCCAGCGAGGCGACACTGCTGGCGGCAGGCGTCGCCGCGGCCGTCGGACCGACCTCGATCGGCGCCCTCGTGGTGGCGGTCTGCGTGGCCGCCGTCGCGGGCGACGTCACCGGCTACTGGATCGGGCACACCTCCGGGCATCGGGTGAAGGCGTCGCGAGCGGGGCAACGGTTCGGCGAGGAGCGGTGGAAGAGTGCCGAGGCGCGGATCGACCGGGACGGCATGGTCGCGGTCGCCACCGGACGATGGATCGGGTATGTGCGCACCCTCGTGCCACCGGTGGCTGGGATGACCCGGATGCGCCCGCTGCGTTTCGGCATCGCCGACGTCATCGGCGCCACCACCTGGGCGACCACCGTGCTGCTGGTCGGCTACTTCGCCGGCGCCGCGCTCGGCGCGACATTGCTGCTCTACGCCACCGCGGCGCTCATCGTCGGCGCGGGCGGCTGGTACATCTGGCGGAAGTGGCGGGCGCGGCGGTCGGCCTGAGGCACGGAGAACTCCCACCCGCACGCAATGCATCGCGTGTGGGTGGGAGTCTTGCGTGTTGTTGGCGTCAGGCGCCGCGGGTGGTCGCGGTCAGGTGCGGATACCCCTTGCGCCGGTTCAGGATCGACAGATCAAAGTTCCCAGCACCATCGATCCGCCGGGTGTAGAGATTCACCTTGGCGGGCAACAGGATCGGCTTGCCGAAGCGCACCGTGTAGGTGACGTCGTCGGGCAGCTGGGCCTCGACGTTGGCGATTGCCGCTGCGGCACTCCACATCCCGTGTGCAATGGCCTTCGGGAAGCCGAATGCCTTGGCCGTCAGGTTGCCCATGTGGATGGGATTGCGATCACCGGACGCCTCGGCGTACTGGCGAATGCTTCCGAGGTCCACGGACAGCACCGCGTCCGGGGGCGGCGGCGCGATCTCCTTGGGCGCAGGCCCGCGCGGTTCGTCGGACAGGCTGGTCCGCTGCTGCTTGAGGAACGTCGCCACCTGGGTGGTCACGAGTTCCGAACCGACGCTGACCTCCGAGATCATGTCGACCAGCAGGCCCTTGCGGTGCTCGCGCAGGTTCTCCGCATGTGTGTCGATGGTCAGGGGCTCGTCGACGCCGATCGGCCGAAGGCGGTGGATGCTGTTCTCGACATGCACCGAACCGACGGCGCCGAACGGAAAGTCGTTGTCGGTCATGACCTTCATCGCCAGCGGGAACTGCAGCACGAACGGATACGTGACCGGGAGCGTCGAGCCGAACCGTTGCCCGGTGACCCGCGTGTAGGCGTGCAGCCGTTCGGCATCCACGCGGACGTTCTCCAGGCGGTAGTGCCGGTCGGGGATGGTGGCGTCAGCGCGCACCGTGGCCGGCTTGCCGATGACCGGCAGCATGGCGCCGACCGCCTTGGAGTAGACCTCCGCGGTGCCCGGCGCGCTCGGGAGCGTGATCGTCTTGGCCATCACGCACCCAGGAATCCCTGGCCGCACACGCGGACCACGTTGCCGGTGATGGCGCTCGACGCCGGGCTCGCGAAGTAGGCCACGGTCTCCGCGACGTCGACGGTCTGGCCGCCCTGCTGCAGCGAGCTCATCAGGCGCCCGGCCTCCCGCGTGGCCACCGGGATGGCCGCGGTCATCTTGGTCTCGATGAAGCCGGGGGCCACCGCGTTGATGGTGATGCCCTTCTCCGCGAGGATCGGCGCATACGTGTCGACCAGCCCGATCACACCCGCCTTGGACGCGCCGTAGTTGGTCTGACCGCGGTTGCCTGCGATGCCCGCGATGGACGACACGTCGACGACGGAACCGCCCTCACGCAGCGCGCCCTTCTCCAGCAGGTCGTTGACCAACCGCTGCGGTGCGATCAGATTGACTCCGATGACCGAGTCCCAGCGCGATGCGTCCATGTTGGCGAGCAGCTTGTCGCGGGTGATGCCGGCGTTGTTGACGATGATGTCGATGCCGCCATGACGCTCGAGTGCGTGGTCGGCGAGCTTGGTGCCGGCGTCGTCGGCGGTGACGTCGAGCGGGAAGGCGGTGCCCTTGATCTTGTTCGCGGTCTCCGACAGGGCCTCGCCTGCCTGCGGGACGTCGGCGGCGATCACGTGGGCGCCGTCGCGGGCCAGCACCTCGGCGATGGTGGCGCCGATGCCGCGGGCGGCACCGGTCACCACGGCGACCTTGCCGGCCAGCGGCTTGTCCCAGTCGGCTGGGGCCTTCGCATCGTCGGCGCCGACCCGGATGACCTGCGCGTCCACGAATGCCGACTTCGCGGAGAGCACGAAGCGGACGGTCGACTCCAGCCCGGTCAGCCCGGTCTTGGCGTCGGGGGAGACGTAGACCAGCTGGACCGTCGCGCCCTTCTGCAGTTCCTTGCCCACCGAGCGGGTGAAGCCCTCGAGTGCGCGCTGCGCGACGTGCTCGTTCGGATCGCTGATCAGCTCGGGCGTGGTGCCGATGACCAGGAAGCGCGCCGACGGCGCGAGTGAGCGCATGTTCGGCGCGAAGAACTCGAACAGCTCACGCAGCTCTGCCGGCGAGGTGATCCCGGTTGCGTCGAAGACCAGGGCGCCGTACTTGTCGGCGCTGCGGCCGGTGGTGGCGTTCTGGATCACGTCGTAGTCGGGCGAGGTGAGGATCTCGCGCAGCGGCTCCACCACGCGGCCGGCGCCGCCGAGCAGCACGGGGCCCGGCAGGGCGGGTTCGGACGGCTTGTACCGACGCAGGGTGGGTGGGACCGGCAGGCCCGCCTGCTTGGCGATGAACGAACCGGGGGCGGAGTGGACGAAATTCGAGTACAGGCCAGTGGCTGCCACGGGATATCTCCTCAGGTTTCTTCGGCAGGTCGGTCAGACGGTGCGGTATGTGCGACGACGCCTGAGTGAGCGTCGTTCGACAACTAACTTACTCATGAGTAAGAATAGCTCATAGACATCGAACTACACCCCCTGGGAGATCGAAGTGGCTCAAGCACCCAAGACCCGCAGCACGCGTCCGGTCGCGATCCTCGGCGGCAACCGGATTCCGTTCGCCCGCCAGGACAAGGCCTATGCAAAGGTCAGCAACCAAGAGATGTTCACCGCAGCCCTCGACGGGCTGGTGAGCCGCTTCAACCTGCAGGGCGAGCAGCTCGGCATGGTCGCCGGCGGCGCGGTGCTCAAGCATTCGCGTGACTTCAACCTCATCCGTGAGTGCGTGCTCGGCTCGGCGCTCTCGCCGTACACCCCGGCCTTCGACATCCAGCAGGCGTGCGGCACCGGCCTGCAGGCGATCGTCGCCGTCGGCGACGGCATCGCGTCCGGTCGCTACGACGTCGCGGTCGGTGGCGGTGTGGACACCACCTCGGACGCGCCGATCGGTGTCTCGGAGTCGATGCGTCGTCAGATGCTCGAGGTCAACCGGGCCCGCAGCGTCAAGGACCAGGCCCTCGCCGCCCTGAAGCTGCTCCCGAAACTGGGCATCGAGATCCCGCGCAACGGCGAGCCGCGCACCGGGATGTCGATGGGTGAGCACGCCGCCATCACCGCCAAGGAGTTCGGCGTCAAGCGTGCCGATCAGGACGCGCTGGCCGCGGCCAGTCACCAGAACATGGCCGCCGCCTACGACAGCGGCTTCTTCGACGACCTGATCACGCCGTTCCTGGGTCTCACCCGGGACCAGAATCTGCGTGGCGACTCCACCGCGGAGAAGCTCGCCAAGCTCAAGCCGGTGTTCGGGGTCTCGCTGGGCGACGCGACGATGACCGCAGGCAACTCCACCCCGCTCACCGACGGTGCCTCGACGGTGCTGTTGTCGAGCGACGAGTGGGCCGACGCGAAGGGTCTGCCGGTGCAGGCCTATCTGGTGGACAGCGAGAGCGCGGCCGTCGACTATGTCAACGGGCCCGACGGTCTGCTGATGGCACCGACCTACGCGGTGCCGCGTCTGCTCGAGCGCAACGGACTCACCCTCCAGGACTTCGACTTCTACGAGATCCACGAGGCATTCGCCTCGGTGGTGCTCGCCACCCTGGCCGCGTGGGAATCCGACGAGTACTGCAAGGAGCGCCTTGGCCTCGACAACGCGCTCGGTGCGATCGACCGCACCAAGCTCAACGTGCACGGATCGTCGCTTGCCGCGGGCCACCCGTTCGCGGCCACCGGCGGCCGGATCATCGCGCAGGCGGCCAAGACGATCAAGGAGAACGGTGGCGGTCGTGCGCTGATCTCGATCTGTGCGGCCGGCGGTCAGGGCGTCACCGCGATCGTCGAGGGGTAGGCGCCACCAGCCCCCGACATCGATCCGATCACGCTCGGTGAAAAAAATTCTGGGATAGATGTAACGCGACGCAAAGTAGCGTAGATATACGAGTAGCTCCGGCTGAGCTGCCAGACCCCCGACCCGGCAGCTCGGCCGGGGCGCCTACTTTTCTCGGCGCCTCTCGCCACCACCCTTTTATAGTTCTCCACATATGGTTGATTTCGTGAGCACGTTTCCGACAGCGCGTACTGCGGTGCGCATCATGGTCGGTGCTCTCGCCGTCGTGAGCGTGGTACTTGCCACGGATCTCCTTCTGACCAAGGACAACACCGCACGCGGCGCTGTCGTGGCCGGTGTGCCCGCGGGCCATCTCGACCGTGACGAGGCCCAGGGGGTCATCGACGGTCTGTCGGCCCGCACCACCGAACCGGTCTGGCTGCGCACGGAGTCGGGCACCGCGATGGTCGACGCCGAGGCCCTCGGACTCACCTTCGACCCCGACGCGACGCTGGACCGGCTGATGGAGCAGACGAAGAACCCGTTCACGCGGCTGGCGGGCATGGTCGGCATGTCTCAGACGATCGACCCCGTCGTGCACATCGATCGGGCGGCCTTCGACAGCACGATCGACGAACAACAACCGACCCTCGAGAAGGCAGCCGTGGAGGGTGCGGTGCGGTATGAGGGCACCACTCCGGTCGAGGTGATGCCCATCGCGGGCGAGCGAGTCGCCCACGATGCCGCTGCCGCCACACTTGCCGAGAGGTGGTTGTACGGGCAGCCGATCGATCTGCCGGTCGAGGATTTCGACCCGACGGTCTCGGCCGACGTGGTCCGCGAAACTGCTGCCGGTCCCGCCGTCCGCGCCGTCGCCGGACCGCTCACGCTCAAGGGCTCCGACAACGCGACCGTGCGCCTCGCGCCCGCACAGCTCGGCTCGATCCTGTCCTTCGGCCCCGACGGCCAGGGCGGGCTGAAGCCGGTCATCAACCCGAAGAAGGGTGTTGCGCTGCTCGGTCCCCGGTTGGCGGCCACCGAACGCAAGCCCGTCGACGCCACGTTCTCGCTGCGCACGGGCAGCCCAACCGTCGTACCGGCCCGTGACGGCGCCCGGGTCGACTGGACGAAGACCTTCGCCTCGATCGCGGCGGTGACGACCGGTGCCGATGCCTCGGACGAACGTGTCGTCGAGGTGGCCTACCAGCCTCTCCCGGCACGTCTGACGACGGACGACGCTCGCAAACTCGGTGTCCGCGAGGTGGTCGGCGAGTTCACGACGTCGGGATTCACCAGCGCATCCGGTGAGAACATCCGCCTCGTCGCCGACGAGGTCGACGGCGCGCTGATCCTGCCGGGCAAGACGTTCTCGCTCAACACCCACACCGGACCCCGCGGGACCGCACAGGGCTACGTGACGTCGACGATCATCGACCACGGTCACGCCGCCAAGGCGGTCGGCGGCGGCATCTCGCAGTTCGCGACGACGCTCTACAACGCGTCGTACTTCGCGGGTCTCGAGGACGTCGACCACACCGAGCACTCCTATTACATCTCCCGCTATCCGGAAGCACGCGAGGCGACCGTCTTCGAGGGGGCGATCGACCTCGTGTTTCGCAACAACACGCCGCACGGGGTCTACATCGAGACGAACTGGACGCCGTCGGACGTGACGGTCCGGATGTGGAGCACCACCACCATGGACGTCGAGTCGATCACCGGCACCCGCCACTCCTACACCGAGCCGCCGCTGGTGAAACTGCCGAAGGGCGACGACTGCATGGCCTCGAGCGGCAGTCGCGGATTCACCACGTCCAACACCCGGGTGATCTCCGACGCGAAGAGCGGCGCGGAGGTGCGCCGGCACACCCGCACCGTCAAATACGATCCGGAACCGAAGGTCGCCTGCGTCTGACGGTCTGCTGGTGAGTGCCACCGAACAATCGCTCGGTGGCGGGTGTCGGCGATGCCATCCTGCGATGTAATCTCCACCTCGTGGATATCAATGGAGCAAGTGCAATTGTCACGGGCGGCGCATCCGGTATCGGTGCGGCGGCGGTTCGCCAGCTGGCGGCCAAGGGGGCCAAGGTCGTCGTCGCCGACCTGCAGGCCGACAAGGGCGAGGAGCTGGCCAAGGAAGTCGGGGGCACCTTTGTGCGCGTCGACGTCACCGACACCGCGCAGATCGAGGCGGCCGTCACCAAGGCCACCGAACTCGGCCCGCTGCGGGCCCTGGTGAACTCGGCAGGCATCGGCTGGGCCCAGCGCACCATCGGCAAGGACGGCGAGTTCTCGTCGGCCCACGATCTCGATGCCTACAAGAAGGTCATCGCCATCAACCTGATCGGTACCTTCGACTGCATCCGGCTCGCCGCGACCGCGATGAGCCGCAACGAGCCGCTCGAGTCGGGCGAACGCGGTGCGGTCGTCTCGATGGCCAGTGTCGCGGCCTTCGACGGTCAGATCGGCCAGGCCTCGTACTCGTCGTCGAAGGGCGGCGTCGTCGGCATGACCCTGCCGGTCGCGCGTGATCTCGCCGCGGTGGGCGTGCGCGTCAACACCATCGCCCCCGGCCTGATCGACACCCCGATCTACGGTGAGGGAGAGGCCTCGGAGGCCTTCAAGGCGAAGCTCGGCGAGTCCGTGCTGTTCCCGCATCGTCTCGGCAAGCCGGACGAACTGGCGTCGATGGTCGTCGAGCTGGTCACCAACTCGTACATGAACGCCGAGGTCATCCGCGTCGACGGAGGCATCCGGATGCCACCGAAGTAGTCGTTCCCGTACTCGGACCTGCCCCCGGCTCGCGATGTCGAGCCGGGGGCAGTTCTCTGTTGGGCGCCTCGTCGTCGACGAAGCCGATGCCATTCGAATGGTAGCTTCGATGCCATGAAGACCACCATTGATCGGTCGGGGCGGATCGTCGTTCCCAAAGAGCTGCGCGACCGCGTGGGGCTCGTGCCCGGAGAGGTGGAGATCACCGTGTCGGGGAGCGGCCTCGTCCTCGAGCCCGTGGCGACCGACGAGTTACTGGCCGACGACGACGGTCTGCTGATCCTGCCTGCCGGTGGTGCCGAATTGTCGAGCGACGACATCCGTGAGTTGCGCCTTGGCGACCAACGCTGACACGATCCTGCTCGACACGAGCGCGGCTATCGCACTCGTTCGTCCGGAACAGTCCGGGCACCGGGCTGTTCGCGCGGCGGTGCGAGGCCTCGTGCTGGGCCTCAGTGGGCATGCCGCCTTCGAGACCTACTCCGTGCTCACGCGATTACCGCCGCCGCAGCGTCTGACAGCGTCGGCCGCCGCCCGGCTCATCAAGACCGACTTCCCGTTCGAGTGCCATCTGGCTCCGGGAACCGCGGCACAGCTGATCGAATCATTCTCTGCGGCAGGCATATCCGGGGGCGCGGTATACGACGGTCTGGTCGCCTCCGCGGCAGTGGCGGCGGGGCTCCCGTTGGTCAGCGTGGACCGTCGAGCCGAACACATCTATCGGTCTCTCGGGGTGCAGCTCCGCATGCTGTGAACTCGGTCGATGCCCCGCGGTCTGTCCCCGAAAACAGTTCTTCCCCCGGCTCTGCGTTCTCTCCCCGCATGCATGCGGAGGATGAGAACGGAACCGGGGGAAGAACTTCGGTCAGGTGAGGTGACGGCCGATCAGAAGACCGCTTCGTCGATCTCCATGATGTCCGCGTCGATGTTCTCGACGGTGCCGCGCACGGCGGTCAGCAGCGGGAGCATGGACTTCGCGAAGAAGCTGGCGACCGCGACCTTGCCCTCGTAGAAGGACTTGTCGTCGTCCGAGGCGCCGGCGTCGAGAGCGGAGAGTGCCACCTCGGCCTGACGCAGCAGCAGCCAGCCGATGAGGAGGTCGCCCACCGACAGCAGGAAACGCACCGAGCCGAGGCCCACCTTGTAGAGCTCCTGCGGGTTCTCCTGGGCGTTCATCAGGTAGCCGGTGAGGCTCGCGGCCATGGCCTGCACGTCGTCGACGGCGGTCTTGAGCAGCGCCCGCTCGGACTTCAGGCGACCGTTGCCACCCTCGGCATCGAGGAACTTCTGGATCTCTCCCGAGACGTGCGCGAGGGCCTGGCCCTTGTCGCGGATGATCTTGCGGAAGAAGAAGTCCTGCGCCTGGATGGCCGTGGTGCCCTCGTAGAGCGAGTCGATCTTCGAGTCACGGATGTACTGCTCGATCGGGTAGTCCTGCAGGAAGCCGGAACCGCCGAGGGTCTGCAGCGACTCGTGGCCGAGGGTGCCGTAGGCGCGCTCGGAGCCGACGCCCTTGACGATCGGCAGCAGCAGGTCGTTGACCTTGTGCGCCATCTCGGCATCCGCGCCCGAGACGATCTGAGCGGCAACGGGATCCTGATGTGATGCCGTGTAGAGGTAGATCGCGCGCAGACCCTCGGCGTAGGCCTTCTGGGTCATCAGCGAACGACGCACGTCCGGGTGGTGCGTGATGGTGACGCGCGGCGCGGTCTTGTCGGTCATCTGGGTCAGGTCGGCGCCCTGCACACGCTCCTTGGCGTAGTCCAGAGCGTTGAGGTACCCGGTCGACAGGGTGGAGATGGCCTTGGTGCCCACCATCATCCGCGCGTGCTCGATGACATCGAACATCTGCGCGATGCCGTCGTGCACCTCGCCGACGAGCCAGCCCACGGCCGGCGTGCCGTGCTGGCCGAAGCTGAGCTCACAGGTGGCCGAGGCCTTGATGCCCATCTTGTGCTCGACGTTGGTCACGAAAACGCCGTTGCGCTCGCCCAATTCGCCGGTCTCGTGGTCGAAGTGGAACTTCGGCACGAAGAAGAGTGAGAGGCCCTTGGTGCCCGGCTTTGCGCCCTCGGGACGCGCGAGCACCAGGTGGAAGATGTTCTCGGTCATGTCCTGGTCAGCGGAGGTGATGAATCGCTTCACACCGTCGATGTGCCAGGTGCCGTCTTCCTGCTTGACGGCCTTGGTGCGGGCCGCGCCGACGTCGGAGCCTGCATCCGGCTCGGTGAGCACCATCGTTGCGCCCCAGCCACGTTCGGAGCAGATGGCGGCCCACTTCTTCTGCTCCTCGGTGCCGTTGTCGAAGAAGATGTTCGCAAAGCCCGAGCCCGCCGCGTACATGAAGACAGGCGGGTTGGCGCCGAGGATCATCTCGCCGATGGCCCAGTAGAGCGACCGCGGCGCTGGCAGGCCGCCGAGTTCCTCATCGATGCCGATCTTGTCCCAGCCACCCTCGACGAGGGCGTTGTAGGACTTCGTGAATCCCTCGGGGATCGCGACGCTGTGCGTCTCCGGGTCGAATACCGGCGGGTTCCGGTCGGCCTCGGTGAACGACTCGGCGATCGGGCCCTCGGCCAGTGTCTTGACCTCGCGAAGCATGTCGACGGCCGTCTCGTGGTCGAGATCGCCGAAGTCGCCCTCTTCGAGCACCTTGTCGAGGTCGAACATCTCGAACAGGTTGAAGTGGAGGTCGCGCATGTTGCTCTTGTAATGGCCCATGAAAGTTTCCTTCTCTGACAAGTCTGGGTGGGCTACGAGTCGTTCGGCGATCGCATAAGTTACTCGCCGGTAACCTAAGGATACCTCCGATCTCGTGCGCAGACCAACTCGATCCGGGTGTGATCAGCACTGACGGCTGCCAGCAGGGATTTCGGCCGTGACGTTCGGACGAAACGGACGGCGTTCGCGTCGTCGGCCGGGGCGAACGACGGCGATCGTGGCACCCAGGGCGACGGTGAGTCCGATGATCGTCGTCGGCGTGAGGGGTTCGCCGAACATCGCCGCGCCCCAGAGGGTGGTGACCGGCGGCATGAGGAACATCAGCGCGTTGACCGAGGTGACGCCGAGTCGGTCCACCAGGATCCAGTAGAGGCCGTATCCGCCGAGCGTCGACATCCCGATGAGCCACGCGATCGCCAGCCAGAATCCCGCGGCGGCCGGCGGCGTCGCGGTGCCGGTGACCAGGCAGATAGCGGTGAAGATGATCGCCGAGGTGGTGCAGTGGACCGCGAGCGACTCGGTACGGGTCAGCGTGGTGGTCGCGCGTCGATCCAGAAAGGTGGCCGCGACCAGGCTTGCCATCCCGGCGAGGGGGACCAGATAGGCCCACCAGGGTGCGGCCGTGGCCGACGTGGTGGCATCTGTCCACGTCACGATCGCCACTCCGGTGGCGCCGAGCAGGAGTCCGATCCACTGCCGGCCGCTCACGGCGGCGCCGAGGAGTGGTCCGGCCAGCACGGCCACTGCCAGCGGTTGCACGCCGTCGATCAGCGCGGTGGTCCCGGTGCTGACGCCGAGTCCGATCGCCCAGTACACGGTCAGGGTGTATCCGCACTGCGACAGCGCCCCGACGCCGACCTGGGCCGCCCAGCCGTGCCGCGCCCGGCGGGTGCCGGGTGAGCGGCGTGCGAGGACTGCGGCGACAACGGCGAGGGCCAGGGCGATGGGCACGAAGCGCCACATCAGCAGCGTGGTCGCCGGAGCGTCGGACGCTCCGAGCTTGGCCCCGATGAACCCCGACGACCAGGACGCGACGAACAGGATAGAGAGGCCGGTGCTCATCCACGCTGCTGATCCGGTGGCGGGTATACCGATCGGTGAAGTTCGCATGAGATCGACTTTACCGATCGGTGTAGTCTCTGTCATGTGACCACCGAGATCGATTGGACGCCGAAGGCGAGGGCGATTCTGGACGCCGCGTCGGACCTCTTCTATGCGCAGGGGATCCACGCCGTCGGCGTGGAGGCGATCGCCGAGCGGGCGGGCGTCACCAAGAGGACGCTCTACGACCGTTTCGGGTCGAAGGAGCGACTCGTGGTGGAGTACCTGCTCGCCCGGGACGCCTCATGGCGAGCATTCCTGGCCGACCGGCTGGCGGCCGCCGACAACGGTGTCGTCGCGCAGGTGTCCGCCGTCTTCGACGCGAGCCGCGGCTGGGCCGCCGAGCGAGGTCCCAAGGGCTGCAGCATGATCAACGCGCATGCGGAGATCAGCGACCCCGCGCATCCCGCCTATCCCGTCATCGTCGGACAGAAGCGGTGGATGCTCGAGCTCTTCACCCGGATCGTCGACACCGCGGGGACGCGGGTATCCGAGGCGATCGCCGCGCGCCTGATGCTGTTGCACGAAGGGGCGCTCGTCGCCGCGGGGATGGGTGTCGTCGAGGACGCGTTCGACGAGGCGAGATCGCTTGCCGTCGAGCTGCTGCGGTCAGAGCGCGTCGCGTAGATACCTCAGGTCGTCAGGAATGCCGTCGGCGGGCGTCTCGAGGATCACCGGCGCGTCCGCGGCCTTGGCGACCGCGGCCAGGACGGCGGGTTCGATGTGGCCGTCGCCGAGATTCGCGTGCCGGTCCCGCCCGGAGTCGAACTCGTCGCGCGAATTGTTGAGGTGCACCAGGTCGATGCGGCCGGTGATGCCCTTGACCCGTTCCACGAGTCCGACGAGGTCCTCGCCGCCTGCCCAGGCGTGGCAGGTGTCGAGACAGAAGCCTGCCTGGTCGAAATCGCCCACCGACTCCCAGAGACGGTCGATCGCCTCCAGCGTGCGGGCCATCGCGTGGTCGCCACCCGCGGTGTTCTCGATCAGGATCGGCACGCCGAAACCGCCCTTGTCGACCTGGCGATCGAAGAGCTTGCGCCAGTTGGCGAATCCCTCTTTCGCATCCTCGCCGTCGCGGAGATGGCCGCCGTGCACGACAAGTCCGAACGCGCCGAGCTCGGCGGCGGCCGTGGCCTGCTGCTCGACCGCTTTGCGCGACGGCATTCGCAGCCGGTTGTTCAGACTCGCGACGTTGATCTGATAGCTCGAATGCACGACGACGTCGATGGCCGAATCGCGGATCGCCTCGGCATCCGGTCGGGGCGCGGGCTTCTTCCAGCCCTGCGGATCGGTGACGAACATCTGGAAGACGTCGATGCCGAGTTCGTTCGCGGTGGACAGCGGGTCGGTGTCCTCACGCAGATGTGCTCCGATACGCATGGGTCAACGATAGTGTGCGCCGGCCGTCACTCGCCGACGGCCGGCACCGTCTCGATCGTGATCGGGACTCCGGTCGCGATGAGGAGTCGGCACGGGGCCTCGGAACCGTTGTAGAGACTGAGCCATTCGTGGCCGCGGCTGCCCTCGGCGTACACCGAGTCGAGGGCGCGATCGAGTCTCGCCTCGGCCTCCTTGGTGATGATGTAGCGCTGGTCGCCGTATCGAAGGTAACGGTCGGGCACGGCACTCCTCCCCAGGTCCGGTTGGTGTGATACCGATCACGATCCTAGGGGAAATCAGCGGCAACGACGGGCGCGCGGCGGTTTGCTGGTCACCAAACGCCCGATGATCACTAGGCTGACGGCAAGTGAATACGCAGGGTGCCCCGAGCGGGGGCGTGGGTGGGCAGGAATCTCGGGTGAGCATTGACGACGCGGTCGACGTCCAGGACTCGGACGATGATGCGGGATCGAAGGCTCGCCGTGCCGTGAGCAAGAAGTCCGTGGAGGACCCCGCCGGGACCAGCGGATCGGAGAACTCCGAGGCCGAGACCGCAGAGCCCGAGACGGGCGAGACGTCTGCGCCGGAAACCGAGCCGTCCGGCGTGGAACCGGTGCTCGACGACATCGCGGCCGCTGCGTCGACCGATCCCGAACCCGGCAGTCGTCGAGACCTCACCATGGTCCGACGCGTCGCGATCGCTGCCTGGGTCGTGTTCATGGTCGTCGAGGTCGCCCTCAACGGCCTGGCCTTCGACCGTACCCAGCTGATCGTCCTGCTCTGTCTGGGCATGCTGGCCGCCACCATCGGGCGGCGCAAGGCGATCAGCGTGATCATCGACTGGCTGCCGTTCGCATTGATCCTCGTGCTCTACGACTGGACCCGCGACGTCGCGCGCATCGTCGACATGCCGACACAGTGGCATCTGGCACCCGACGTCGACCATGCACTGTTCGGCGTCAATCCGACGGTGTGGCTGCAGGAGCACCTGAAAGGCGCGTCCCCGCCCTGGTGGGAGGTCATCACCAGCGTCGTCTACATGTCGTACTTCATCGTCCCGTATGCGGCCGCGGCCGTGCTCTGGCTGCGCGATCGGTCGGCATGGCGCCGCTACGCTGCGTGCTTCGTGGCGACGACGTTCCTCGCGCTCGTCGGCTACACGCTGGTCCCGGCCGCACCGCCGTGGGCGGCCGCTCGGTGTACCGCCGAGCAGGTGGTCGACCACCCGCGTGAGCCGATGTGCATGACGAACGAGGCAGGCGCCCCGGGCGGCGGCGTCCTCGGTGACGTCACGCCCACGCAGCCCGGCGCGGCGCCGTATGTGGAGCGGATCTCGGCCCGCGGCTGGAACGTCCTGAACATCCACGCGGCCTCGACGCTGGTCGAGGTGGGGCAGGGCAAGGCAAACCTCGTCGCGGCGATCCCGTCGCTGCACGCCGGTCTCACGATGTTGCTGGCGTTGTTCATGTGGCCGAGGGTCAAGGCGCTGGGCAAGACGTTGTTCATGGGTTACGCGCTCGCGATGGCCTTCACGCTGGTCTACACCGCCGAGCACTACGTCTTCGACATCCTGCTCGGCTGGGGGTTGGCGGCGTTCGTCATCGTCGTCGCGAATCTGGTCGACAAGTACTGGCTGATCCCGCGAAAGCAGCGACGTGAGGCGGCCGAGGCCCAGACGGAGGTCGGGGCAGAGGCCGAGGTGACTGCGCCCCGGTAGGCTCGTCGGCGTGTCGATCGCCCGTCTCCGCCGGCTGCCCCGCAGCGCGCCCGGAGCCGGTCTGTTGCTGACCATCGCGATGGCGATCCTGATCATGCACACCGTCGTCGCCCATTGCGCGACCGGTGGCGGTCATCATGAACCGTCGGCCGCCGACCATCCGCCGTCCTCGTCGGTGATGCAGGCGGCACAGCAGGGGATCCTCGACGACACCACGATGAGCGGTACCGACTGCGGGCTGCATCAGCATGCGTGCGTCTTCATCCGTGCCGGTGATCCCGACGTCATCATCCTGGCCGTCCTCGTACTGGCCTGGGGTTTCCCCATCCCGCCGTTGCTCCGTTCGGTACGCGGGCGGCTGCGTCTCCGGGCGGGCCGACCACCTCCATGGGCCATGCCGACACATCTGCGATTGCAGGTGATCCGCTGCTGATGGGCTCGTGCCGGACCGTGTGTCCGGTCGCCGATCAGTTCCGCCTGCGCGCACCCACACGGATGCCGCGCGGGTCGGATTCACCACTCCTGCAGAGGATTCTTCGATGAAACGACAGACAACCGCATGCTCGATCCTGCTCGCCGCCGCCCTTCTCGGGGCGTGTTCGACCGGCACAGACGACCCGGCGACGAACTCGCCTGCGACCTCGGCCTCCGCTTCGGCTGCCGCCGGGTCGGAGTCGGTGTCGCACAACGACGCCGACATCGCCTTCAACCAGATGATGATCCCGCATCATCGTCAGGCGGTCGCGATGGCCGAACTCGTGGACGAACGCACCACGACGCCGGCCGTCCGTGCGCTCGGAGAGCAGATCGAGAACGCGCAGCAACCCGAGATCGACCAGATGACGACCCGCCTCACCGACTGGGGCGTCCCGGCAGAACCGGCCGATTCGAATGAGCACGGCGGTCACGGCGGCGATGGCGGCCACTCGATGTCGGGCATGATGACCGACGACGAGATGGCCGCGCTCACCGACGCGCGCGGAACGGAGTTCGACCGATTGTGGCTCGACGGGATGATCCGCCATCACCTGGGTGCGGTCGCGATGGCCGATGACGAACTCGCGCGGGGCATCGACGGTCCCTCACGGGCTCTCGCGCAACAGATCAAGGCCTCTCAGCAGGCGGAGATCGGCGAGATGAAGCAGTTGCTCGGGCAGTGATCCGTAGGCCGGGTGCCCCGCCACGGCGGGGTGCCCGGCCGTGGAGGCCCGATGTGGATCCCGCGTCAGGGCTTGTTCAGCGGAAGCCGCATCAAATAGACCTGATACCCGGTGTAGATCGAGTACGTGAAGTACAGCGAGCTGCCCTTCGACCACGGGTGGATGAAGGGTGCATACCCCGAGTACGGGTCGTTTGCCGGCACCACGATCTCACCGGAGCTCCACGGGCCCCATGGATTGTCGGCGGTCCGCAACACCACACCGTTGTCCTTGGTGCCGAGCGAGATGTACTTGCCGAGATAGTCGTTCCAGGCGACCGACAACTCGCCGGTCGGCGCGCCCATCACCGGGGTGGCCGACTCCGGGTTGTTCTTGACCCAGCGACCCCACGAGAAGTACTCGTATTTGCCGAGATGTTCGATGTCCTTCTCGTTCACCCGCGCCAGGTAGACCGAGCCCCAGCGTCCGTCGGGGGTTCCGTAGGTGTAGACGGTGTCGCCCACCTTCAGGTAGGCGGCCATCTGGAACTTGTGGTTGCCACCGCCGTTCGGCCGGAATGCGTTCACCGCTTTCCAGTTCTGGCCGTTGTCGGTGGACGCCGCGAGACCGGACCAGTTGGTGAACCAGATCCCGGGAGGTCCCCAGTGCTTCACCGACATGACGTTCATGTACTGCTTGCCGTTCGCCGCGACACCCGCGGTCGGGATGATCGTGACCTCGCGGCGCAGGTTCGGCTTCAGCAGTCGCTTGGCGTTGCCCGGGCTGCCGGCGTGGCCGGTGAACGTCATGCCGTCGGAGAGATTACGGTCGGTGCTGCGCAGCAGGACGTTGGAGCGCCAGTACCAGAGCTGGCCGTAGAGCAGTGACCACCCGTTGAACGACTGGGTGTCCCCGAAGGCGGTCATGATCTCGCCGCGACCGTTGTCCCACATGACACCGAGGTCGGTGCCGACGATGTTGTATCTACCGACCGTGTCGTTGATCGAACCCGGCCCGGTGAGGCGTGCGACGACCTTGCCGTTACCGGCCGCGACAGGGAAGGCCTCGGCGGATGGCGTGGTCGCCAGGCCCACCGTCAAGGTGGTCGCGAGGGTGGAAACCGCGAATACCGTTCTCCATCGTCCTAGACGCCGCATCATGAGCGAGACCCTATCAAGACCTGATAGTCATCGGAGCGCGACATAAGGCCTGTCAGCCTTCGGCATACTTTTCGCCGGGTTTCACCGACGTGAAATCGATGGTCGCCGCCGCGTTCTCCACGCCCGTGACCATGCCCACCCCGAATTGTCCGTCGACGTCGTAGAGGTTGGCGGTACTCGTCGAGATCCCGTCGGTCTCCAGGTGGGTGGCCGCCTCGACGCCGATCCGGCTGCCGACCGGCAGTCGGGACAATGCGACGGTCAGATCGCAGTTGATATAGGCGATGCCCGCGGTGCCCCAATTGCAGACCAGGCTGGTCGACTCCCCGCTGATCACCGCGCGCTGGAAAGGCGTCGGGTCCTCCCCGACGACGGTGCCGACGGCACGGGTCCACAGCCATTTCCGCTGCCCGTGCTGGTGAGCGGCCATGTCCTGGCTCCAGACGATCTCGCCGCCGTGTTCCGATGTGGTCCCGTACCAGGGGAAGTGGTCGTCGGCATCGGTCTCGGGCGGCCGGAACCGGGTCGCGTCGGCAGGCCGGCGCCAGCGTTCCCCCGGCGGATCGGTGCTCTCCCTGACGAACACGGTGGTGCTCCGCGCGACGATCACCTCGACACCGTCCGCGGCCTGGATCACGTCGACCTCGGCGACCTTGATCCGCCTGCCGTCGCGGACGAGTCGGCCCCGCGTGACCGTGACGGTGTCCCTGGCAACCTTGAACAGTTCGATGGTGAACCGTGCGGTGCGGAATCCCTGAGTCGCGAACTCGTCTTCGGCGGCGCGGGCGGCGAGCGCGCACACCGCGGGACCGTTCAACGTCGACGGCGCCCAGAGACTGGCCGCGAAGCGGGTGGGGGTGTATCCGCGGGATTCTTCCGCAGCGGAATCGGCCGTCCCGGAATCGTGGGAGAAGAATGCGATCAGCGACACTGATTTTCCCTTCTGTTCGGCGGGTGAATGTGGTGTCGCACCCTCCGAGACGTACTAACCTGCCTCCATGACAATTGCAGATTACGCAAAGCAGATTCCGAACGAATTGGTGAATGCCGTTCGCTCGATGATGATCGCGACATCCATCGTGGGAATCGTCCTGGGAATCATCGCGCTGATATGGCCGGGCGCGACGCTGCTCGTGATCGGTGTCCTCTTCGGGATCTCGTTGATCGTGGCCGGGCTGTTCCGGATCTATACGGCGTTCGCGGCCAAGCTGTTGTCCGGTGGCTGGCGGTTCGTCCTCGGCCTCGTCGGGGTGCTGATCCTCGCGGCGGGCATCATCGCATTGTTCAATCCCGAGGAGTCGCTGGTGTTCCTGGCGATCTTCATCGGTATCGGCTGGATCTTCCAGGGTGTCGCCGATCTGGCGCACGCGGTGGCCGGTTCGGTGCACACGCCGCGGTGGCTGTTGGTGCTCTCCGGTGTCGTCGCGATCATCGCCGGCATCGTGATGATGGTGATCCCCGGTCTCGCGCTGGCCACCTTCCTGTGGGTGGCCGCGATAATGCTGATCGTGGTCAGCGTGGTCACGCTGGTGACACTGCCCAAGAAGATCGAGGACCCGACCATCTGAGTCGGACGATCTGAGCCGGCCGGCTCGTCGTCGCCGATACTCCTTCAGGCGATGGCGAGCCCGTCGAAGGTCACCGACGCCCGCGCCGACTCCGCGTTGGCCGGGAGTTCGTTCACGAGCCGGTTGATCATCACCAGCACGTCGTGGCTGTGGGTCAGCCGGGCACTGTCGATGAGTGCGGTGTCGGCGGAGATCATCGCCAGCGGATCGGCCTCGGTACGGTGGGCGACCGCGGCCGCCAGCAGCCGGCGGGCCTGGTCGGGGTCGGCATCCCACAGCGCGTCGGCGGTGGTCAGGTAGAGACGGACGGCGGGCGGATAGTCGTGCAGGTTGAGCAGTGCCCAGGCCCAGTGCTTGGCCACGTCCACGGTGTCGGTCTGGGCCGGTCCGTGGGTCCGGACGTACTTCCCGTGGAGTTCACGGCACAACGGCGTCGAGTCCGCCCAGAGATGCAGCTGTGACATACACCGGACGCAGTCGTGGAGATTCGACAGGTACTTGATGGAGTACGGACCCTCGCGACGGGACCGGATCTCGCGGAGCACCGAGAATTCGGCGAGGGCATGGGTGTATTCGCCCGCCGAGAGGAGGGCCTCGGCCTCGTCCTGCATCTCCTCGATCATTCCTCGATTGTCGCGGATATCGGCCGGTCGCGGGGGAACTTCGTCGAAAGATCCACGCTCCGACGACGACCCGGCCGCCGCCCCACAGGGCGACGGCCGGGTCGGTCCGGATGTGTGAACGCCGAGATCAGTACTGCTGATTCGGCGGGTAGGGCGGCGGCGCCGCAGCGGCCATACCCGCGGCCGCGATCTGCCCGCCGGTGAAGAACCGGTATGCGTAGGTGCTCGCGATCATGGTGACCGGGATCGACACCAGGAGGCCGACGAGGCAGAGGATGGCGCCGACGATGTTGAGTCCGATGCTCGCCAGGGCCAGCAGGAACAGCGGACCGGCGTTCTTGCTGATTACCGAGAAGCTCGCCTTGATGCCCGCGATCGCGTCCAGGTCGCGATCCACCACGAAGGTGAGTGACCAGTAGGCGAGGAAGGCGAAGATGATGCCCGGGATGATGAGCAGGATCAGGCCGATGTAGGTGCCGATCGCCACCAGCAGCGCGGTGATGATCACCGGTCCGAAGTTGAGCCGGAAGAAGTTCCCGATCGCGGGCTTGCCGCCGTCGAGTTCGTCCAGTGCGCCGCGGACGAACGCACCCTGGAACACGTAGCCGACGATCGCGCTGACGATGCCGAAGAGCAGATTGATCCAGAGGACCCGGCCGTAGTCGGACGATACGTTGCCGATCCAGCCGATCACGCCCGAGACGACAAGCGCGATCAGGATCATCAGGATCCAGGGAAGTGCGTTCTCCTTGTACCGATTCCAGCCGTAGCTGATCGCATCGCCCACGGAGAACTGTGATGTCGCGGGTGCGCCGTAGCCCGAGGCCCCGGGTGCCGCGCCGTACGCACCGCCCGGGGGCGGACCGTAACCACCTGGGGGTGGCCCGTATCCGCCCGGCTGA
Source organism: Gordonia sp. SL306 (assembly GCF_026625785.1). Classification (NCBI taxonomy): domain Bacteria; kingdom Bacillati; phylum Actinomycetota; class Actinomycetes; order Mycobacteriales; family Gordoniaceae; genus Gordonia; species Gordonia sp. SL306. The sequence goes on from NZ_CP113063.1 coordinate 2,973,250, forward strand.
CCACCGGGGGGCGGGGGAGGCGGGTAACTTCCGCCGGGCGGTGGGTAATTGCCACCCGGAGGGGGATATCCCGATCCCGGGGGTGGTGATCCGGGCGGGGGTGAACCGGGGGGCGGGTACGAGCCGGGCGGGGGATAGCCGCCGCCGGGAGGCGGAGGCGGCGACCCGGGTGGTGGACCCGACCCGGGCGGGGGAGATCCCGGTGGGGGCGATCCGGGGGGTGGGTACGACCCGGGAGGCGGGTAGGAGGGAGGCGGATTCCCGGCGGCAGGTTCCGGGGCCTGTCCGGGGTACCCGGCGCCGTCGTCGGGCTCGGGGTTGCCGGGATTGCGTGGATCGGGCGGTGTGGTCATGGGTCGCAGGATACGGAACCCCGGCCGCGGACCACGGTGTTTCCGGTTTGCCGCGGCGTGTCAGCGGCAAGAATGCTTCGGACGCTCGACGACAGCCCATGCCTGTCGTGTCGACCGTGCGACGATTCTCCGTCGCGGTGGATCCCGCCCGTCGGGACTGGCATCGTGAAGGTCGTGAGTGACATCGGCAGCACCCCGGAAGGGTCCGACGGCGAATACAGCCTCGACGACGACGACCAGCTCCAGCCCGAGGACACCCTCGACGATCGTGGTGTCGACGATGTCCTGGACGAGGGCTACTCGCCGCCGGATCACCGTCCGAGCGGCGCTCGGCGAGGGCTGACCGCGCAGGAGCAGCGGGACGGCGAGACCCTCGACGAGCGGCTCTCCGAGGAGGAACCCGACATCGATGCGAGCGACCCGCTCGACGACATCGAAAAAGACTGGCGCTCACATGCTTCGGACCGTGACGACGCGTACGACGACAACGATCAGGCAGGTGGCGGCCGGGCCGGCCGGCTGATCGCGCCCGACGAGGGCACCGGGGTGGACGACGAGCAGGAGTCCGTCGCCACCGACGCCGGTATCGACGGGGCGGGCGCCTCGGCCGAGGAGGCCGCGGTGCACTACATCGACGTCGACACCGTCGAGGAATCCGAAGAGGCCGACCGGGACGGCGACTGACCTCGGTTCACTTCGTGAACTGGGCGAGGGTCTCCTGGATGAAGGTCCGTGCCGGCTCGACCTCGACGCCGAGAGATTGCAAGGTGGCCGCGACCGGCGGGTCCGTGAACAGCGCGAGCAGGAGATGCTCGGTGCCGACATAGTTGTGGCCCATCTCCAGCGCGATGCTCACCGTCGTCTCGAGTACCGCCTTCGACCGCTCGTCGAACGGTACGAGTGACTTCTTGTCGCCGTCGGTCTCCTCCGCAGCCCGGGTCGCCGGCGTGCACGCGGCGGCCAGCGCCGTCAGTTCGACGCCCTGCGCACGCAGAGTCAGGTCGGCCACCGACTCGGGCGCGACAGCCAGGCCGCGGGCGAGGTGTTCCGGGGTCACCGAATCGCTGTACTCGCCGATGGCGAGGTTGTTGGCCTCGGCCACCACGTTCCGGGCCCGAGGGGTGAAGCGCCCGAACGGGTTCGACTCCTCGGAGAGTGGTGTGTCCGGGGTGCGCGGGACGAACCGCTTCTGTGCGGCTTGCTTGCTGACGCCCATGCTCGACCCGATCTCGGTCCACGACGCCCCGGCGCGGCGGGCCTGGTCGACGAAGTGTCCGATCAGGTGATCGGCGACCTCGCCGAGGTGTTCGGCGGTGACGACGGCGGAAGCGAGCTGGTCGAGCGGATCGTCGTGCACGGTCCGGATGCCTGCGATCAGGTCGTCGAGGCGGGTGTTCTGCAGGACGATGGGCTTCTCTGGTTTCGCCATGCGTCAACACTAGGTTGACGAAGGGCGGCAGTCAACCCTGAGTTGACGATGAACGCAGTCGCCGCGCATCCCGGTGACCCGATCTTGTCGGTGCCATGTGATGCGATGGGTTTCGGTCCCGGCATCTTCGTTGACAGCGGCGCACACCGTCGCAACGATGGATGCCAGGGTTGCCCGTCCTCCCGGTCGAACAGGTGCCGGGGCACACAGACAAACGGGAGGTACCAGTGAGCATCACCAATCGTGTGACACCGACGTCGACGCCGACCCAGGCAGGCAGATTCCTCGACGTCCGGGCCTTGACGGATGCCTTGACCGCGAACTTGTCCGCCGAGGACCAGACGCCGCAGTCGATGACCGACGCCAGCCCGGCCAAATGGCATCGCGCGCACGTGACGTGGTTCTTCGAAGAGTTCATCCTCCGCGCCGACCCGTCGTACGCGGTTTACGACGAGACCTACCGGTACCTGTTCAACAGCTATTACGAGGCGGTCGGTGCCCGGCATCCGCGGCCGGAGCGTGGGTTGGTGACGCGTCCCGGGGTCGCCGACATCGCCCACTACCGCGAATACGTCGACAGTGCGATGGTTGACGCGCTCGAGCGGGGCGCCCTCGACGACGACCTGCTGGCGTTGGTCGAGCTCGGGTGCAACCACGAGCAGCAGCACCAGGAACTGTTGCTGATGGACATCAAGCACCTCTTCTCCACTCATGCCTTCGCCCCTGTCTATGTCGATCGCGAGGCCGACGACGCCGACGTCCGGGAGCCCCTCACGTGGCGGTCACTCACCGGCGGGATCACCGAGATCGGCGCTCACCAAGGACCCGACGCAGCGTTCGCCTATGACAACGAGGGACCGCGCCACCGCGTGTTCCTGGAGGACTTCGAGATCGCCGAACGAGCGGTGACCAATGCCGAGTGGCTCGAGTTCATGGCCGACGACGGTTATCGCCGACCGGAGTTGTGGCTGTCCGACGGCTGGGCACACATCCGCGAAACCGGTTGGCAAGCACCGGAGTATTGGCAGTTCAGCGACGGCGAGTGGACCACGTTCACACTGTCCGGCCGTCGTCGTCTGGCGCTCGACGAGCCGGTCGTACACGTCTCGTTCTACGAGGCCGACGCCTACGCCCGATGGGCGGGCGCCCGTCTGCCGACCGAATTCGAGTGGGAGGCAGCTGCGGCCACCGCGGGGGAGGCGCGCGGGCAACTGCTCGATCCGGCGCGATGTCATCCGGGCCGGGCCGGGACCTCGATGGTCGGTGACGTCTGGGAATGGACCGCCAGCGCCTACCTGCCGTATCCGGGCTTCGTCCCGGCCAACGGCGCGGTCGGCGAGTACAACGGAAAGTTCATGTGCGATCAGCATGTCCTGCGTGGCGCGAGCGCGGTGACGCCGCCGGGCCACGAGCGGGTGACCTACCGGAACTTCTTTCCGGCCCATGCCCGGTGGGCGTTCTCCGGCCTGCGGCTGGCCCGATGACCGTCAGCATCGACGACGCACTTGCCGTCGACGCCGTGGCAGGCCTGTGGGCCGATCCGCCGACCCTCCCGACGAAGTGGCTCTACGACGAGCGCGGAAGCCTGCTGTTCGACGAGATCACGCGAGTACCCGAGTACTACCCGACCCGTCGGGAGACCGCGATCCTGCGGGCGAGCAGTGCCGACATCGCGGCGGTGACGGATGCGGCCATGATGGTCGAGTTCGGCTCCGGCACCTCGACCAAGACCCGACTGCTGTTGCGCGCCTTCGCCGAGCGGGCCGCCTCCGCAGGACGGTCGTTCACGTACGTGCCGCTCGACGTCAGCACCGAGATCCTCGAGTCGTCGTCGGCGGAACTGGCTCTCGACTATCCGGACATCGGCGTCGAACCCATGGTCGCCGATTTCACGAGTCCGGACCTCACGCTGCCGGCCGCCGCCGGACCGCGAATCGCCGTATTCCTCGGCGGAACCATCGGCAACTTCGACGTACCCGAGCGCGCGGCATTCCTCCGCACACTCGCGGATGCGTTGGCGCCCGGTGACTACTTCCTACTCGGGGCGGATCTCATCAAGGACACCGGCCGACTCGTCGCGGCGTATAACGACAAGGCCGGGGTGACCGCAGATTTCAATCGCAACATGATCGAGGTGCTGCGTACCGGACTCGACGCGCAGGGGCTCTACGTCGACGACTTCGATCACATCGCGCGATGGAATCCCGCCCGCCACCGGATCGAGATGTGGCTTCGGGCGCGCCGCAACATCGATGTGTATTTCGCTGCGCTGGACCGACGGTGGCGGTTGCCGCGGAGTGCCGAGGTCCTGACCGAGATCAGCACGAAGTTCGACCCGGCCGATCTCGCCGACGAACTCGCGGGCGCGGGCCTCGACGTGGTGAAGACGTGGACCGACGACGCGGGAGACTTCCTGGTGACGCTCAGCCGTCGGTGAGGTCGCCGGGCGGTGCGTCGCTGCGCCGTCGGCGCCCGCAAGTCCCGACTCGGGGTGAGCGAATCCTCGTCAAGCCGTGCCCCTGAGTACGGGCTGTGAGAAGCTTTTGGCGGGCCGGCGATCCCCGTCGGGCCGACATTGACATGCAAGGAGCATTTCCCATGTGGGACTCGTTCTGGGACTTCATCTGGTACACGATCGTCATTTTCGCGTTCGTGGCCTACCTGATGGTCCTCTGGTTCATCATCACCGACCTGTTCCGCGACAAGAAGGCGTCCGGCTGGCTGAAAGCCGTGTGGGTGGTCTTCCTGATCATCCTTCCGTACATCACCGCGATCGTGTATCTGCTCGTGAAGGGCCGCGGCATGTCGGAGCGGCAGGCCGAGGCGGCCCAGCAGGCCAAGCAGGCCACCGACAGTTACATCCAGTCGGTCGCCGGCAAGAGCCCGGCCGAGCACATCGCCGATGCCAAGGGACTGCTGGACGCCGGGACCATCACGCAGGAGGAGTTCGACGCCCTGAAGGCCAAGGCGCTCTCCTGATCTAGGGACAGCCCGATCTAGGGACGGGTTCCTCGAGTTCGCGCCGAGAGAACCCTGTTTCTCGTCGACAGCACCCGCTCCTCTCCGGAGTCGGGTGCTGTCGGCGTATTCGGGGTTGCTGTCGGCGTATATCGGGTCGCGGTCAGCTGCGGAACGGATCCTGGGTGTGGCCGACCAGATCGGCCACCGAGCCGATCACCTCGGTCGGGCGGTAGGGGTACAGCTCCACCGACGCAGGCGTGGAGATGCCGGACAGCACCAGCAGCGTCTGGAGACCGGCTTCCATCCCGGCGATGACGTCGGTGTCCATCCGGTCGCCGATCATCAACGTGTGCTCGGAATGAGCGCCCATCTGCCGCAGCGCCGACCGCATCATCAGCGGATTGGGTTTGCCGACGTAGTAGGGGTCGCGTCCGGTGGCCCGGCTGATCAGGGCGGCAACCGCGCCGGTCGCCGGCAGCGACCCGCTGGTGGACGGACCGGTCGCATCCGGGTTGGTCGCGATGAACCGCGCGCCTCGCTCGACGAGCCGGATCGCGGTCGTGATGGCCTCGAACGAATAGGTCCGCGTCTCGCCGAGGACCACATAGTCGGGGTCCGAATCGGTGATCACGTAGCCGATCTCGTGCAGCGCGGTGGTGAGGCCGGACTCGCCGACGACGTAGGCCGATCCGCCCGGGCGCTGCGAATCGAGGAATCGCGCGGTGGCCAGCGCCGACGTCCAGATGGCCGATTCCGGGATGTCGAGACCGATGCGGAGCAGGCGGGCCCGCAGATCCCGTGGCGTGCGGATGGAGTTGTTGGTGAGCACGGTGAATGGTGTGCCGTTGGAGGTCAGTTCGGCGAGAAATGCGTCGGCACCGGGGATCAGGTGCTCCTCGCTGGTGAGCACGCCGTCCATGTCCATGAGGTAGTTCCAGGCCATGGCCCGATTATGGTCGCGCTGAACACCGCGCCGCGCGGAACCCGGCGAATCGGCCGTCGCGCTGACACAATGGGTCGACTGCGGCCGGTTCAGCCCCGGCCGGGACAGCCCGAGTCAGAGGTCGTAGGTGATCGGATATCTGTGCAAGCGCATCGCCGCCTGGGCGGTCCTTGTCTTCGTGGCGACCAACCTCACGTTCTTCCTGGCGACCTGGTTTCTCGATCCTCGGTCGAACTATGCCGAACGCAAACCTCCACTGCCTCCCGAGGTCGTCGACAACACGCTGACGAGTTACAACCTCAACGACAAGACGCCCGTGCTCGAGCGATGGTGGACCTGGCTGACCGACATCCTGCTGCACTGGGACTGGGGTTCGACGCCGGTGGGCACCAGCGTCAACGCGCAGGTGGGTTTCCGGATCTGGTCGTCGGTGCAGCTGCTCGCCGCGGCCACCGTGCTGGCGACGCTGCTGGGCATCGCGCTCGGCGTCTACACGGCCCTGCGCCACTACCGATTGGCCGACCGCGCTTGGCAACTGGTCTCGATCGTGATGATCAACATCCCCGTCGCGGTGGCCGGCCTTGCGGTGGTGCTCCTCGGCATCGCGGTCAATCAGCGGGTGGGGCACACGGTGGTGTACGTGGCAGGGTCGTCGAGCATCGACGTGCACGGATTCTTCCCGGTGCTCGCCGATCGGCTCAAACACCTGATCCTGCCGACGATCACACTGGTCGCCGTGCAATATGCGGGACTGCATCTCATGCAGCGCTCGCTGTTGCTCGACACGATCGATGCAGACTATGTCCGAACCGCCCGCGCCAAGGGGCTGACTCGCGGGGTCGCGGTGCGACGACATGCGTTGCGTACCGCGATCATCCCGGTGGCCGTCGGAGTGGCCTTCGCGATCCCGGCGGTCTTCACCGGCGCCGTCATCACCGAGACGATCTTCGGGTGGGAGGGGATGGGCCGATACTTCGTCACGTCCATCAACACCAACGACGTATACGGGGCAGTGGCCGTGGCCGCCTTCGGCGCCCTGGCCACCGCCGTCGGCGCGATCCTCGCCGATCTGGCGGTGGTCTACCTCGATCCACGAGTGCGGGTGACCTGACATGGTGATGATGCCTCCGGAACCGTCACGCAACGACCGGTCCCGTGACCCAGATTCGAAGCGCTTCCGCGGCAGGGGTGCCCATGACCCGACGGCCACCGCGCCCATCATGGGTGAGACAGGTGGGCTGCTCGCCGACGGTGTCGGTCCGGTCGAGGACAGCATGCAGACGCCGATCGCCCGGCGGCGCCTGGGGCGCGCCGGACTCATCGCGCGACGGTTCGCGCGTCATCGTTCGGCGCTGGTCGGCCTGGTGATCTTCGCGATCCTGGTCTGCTTCGCGCTCTTCGGCGGACTGTTCAGCGCGTACTCCTACACCGACACCGATTTCCTGGCGATCGGGTTCCCGCCGTCGTCCGGGCATTGGTTCGGCACCAACGACGCGGGCAACGACCTGTACGCGCAGGTCGTGCACGGCCTGCAACGGTCACTCATCATCGCGCTGTCGGTCTCGTTGGGCACCACGGTGATCGCCGCGTTCGTCGGTGCCCTCGCCGCGTATTTCGGTGGTTGGGTGCAGCGGGTCATCCTCGGTGTCATCTACCTGCTTCTCGTGGTGCCGACCTTCCTGATCCTCGCACTGATCTCCAACAAGACCGGCGGTGACTGGCGCTGGCTCATCGTGGTCCTCACCCTGACCGGCTGGATGATGCTGGCGCGCATTATCCATTCCATGGCGCAGTCGATCCGGGAGCGTGATTACGTGTCGGCCGCACGGTATCTGGGGGAGCCGCCCCTCACGATCGTCGCCCGTCACATTCTGCCCAACCTCGCCTCGTTGCTGGTGATCAACTTCGCGCTCGGCGTGGTGGCGACGGTCCTCGCCGAGACCGGTCTGTCGTTCCTCGGCCTCGGCGTGAAGATCCCCGACGTCACCCTCGGCGCCCTGCTCCAGTCCGGCACCGGAGCGCTGTTCGCATCGCCCTGGCTGTTCTATTTCCCCGCCGCGGTGCTGACCTTGCTGACCGTCTCGCTGGCGCTGATCGCCGACGGACTGCGCGACGCCTTGGATCCGACGTCCGGATCGGGGGCCCGCGCATGAGCACCTCGACCGACCCGGCATCCGCACCGGTGCTGTCCGTGCGGGATCTGCGGGTGTCCTTCGGCTCCGAGGCGGGTCGGGTCGATGCGGTCCGCGGCCTCTCGTTCGATGTGTCCGCGTCGTCCACGCTCGCGGTGGTCGGCGAGTCGGGCTCCGGGAAGTCGGTGTCCGCGTTGGCGATCCTGGGGCTTCTCCCGGATTCCGCGGTGGTGAGTGGATCGGTCACCCTGGGCGGACGTGAACTGCTCGGGCTGGGCGACAAGGAGATGTCGACGGTCCGGGGGCGGGAGATCTCGATGATCTTCCAGGATCCGCTCTCGTCGTTGACGCCCGTCTTCACTGTCGGTGCCCAGATCGTCGAGGCCCTCAAGGCGCATCGGGACATCGGTAGCAAGGCGGCGATGGCACGGGCCGTCGAACTGCTCGATCTCGTCGGTATCCCGGACCCCGCTCGACGGGTCAAGGCGTTCCCGCACGAGCTGTCCGGTGGTATGCGCCAGCGCGTGATGATCGCGATGGCCATCGCGAACGACCCCGCGGTGATCGTCGCCGACGAACCGACCACCGCCCTCGATGTCACCATCCAGGCACAGATCATGTCGTTGCTGCGGACCGCGCAGGCCGAGACCGGTGCGGCCATCGTGCTCATCACCCACGATCTCGGGGTGGTGGCAGGCGCCGCCGACGACGTGGTGGTGATGTACGGCGGCCGGGCCGTCGAACGCGCCGCCGCGGAACCGCTGTTCGACGCTCCACGGATGCCGTACACCATCGGGTTGCTCGGTGCGGTGCCGCGAGTGGACCGGATCGCCCAATCGCTCACGCCGATCCCGGGCACCCCGCCGGTGCTCATCGAGCCGCCGTCGGCCTGCCAGTTCGCCCCGCGCTGTCCGATCGCGATCGACGAATGTCTTCGGCACGAACCGGAATTGACACCCGTCGGCGGTGACGACGTGGCCGGGGCGAGTGCACATGCGGCGGCGTGTATCCGGGCAACGGAGATCGGCGATGACGCCACCATCGACGGACATCCCGTCTATGGCGAACCCGTCGTCGGGACCCGCGGGGCGCCCGTGCCGGGCAGCGAGGACCGGCCGGTGATTCTCGAAGTCGCCGGCCTGCGTAAGGAGTTCCCGCTCACCAGCGGGCTCATGAAGCGCCGGGTCGGGACCGTACGGGCCGTGGACGGGGTCTCCTTCGACATCCGCCGCGGCGAGACCATGGCGATCGTCGGCGAGTCGGGTAGCGGGAAATCCACCACACTGCTCGAGGTGATGGATTTCGGGCAGCCGGCGGGCGTCGTCCGACTGTCCGGGACCGACCCGGCCGAACTGTCCCGACGACGCGCCCGGGTTCTGCGTCGCGAGATGGCGATCGTCTTCCAGGACCCGTCGGAAGCACTCGACCCACGCTTCACCGCCTTCGACGTCGTCGGAGAACCATTGCGCGCGTTGGGACTGTCCAAGCCGGACACCGAGGACCGAGTCGGCGGACTGCTGCGACGGGTCGGACTCGATCCGGCGCACGCGGACCGATATCCGTCGGCCTTTTCGGGTGGACAGCGTCAGCGCCTCGCCATCGCGCGGGCACTGGCGACCGATCCCAAACTGATCATCCTCGACGAGCCGCTCTCGGCGCTCGACGTCTCGGTGCAGGCCGACGTCGTCAATCTCATCCGTCGACTGCAGGCCGACGGCGACGTCGCGTATCTCGTGGTGGCACACGATCTCTCGGTGGTCCGGCACATGGCCGACCGCGTCGCGGTGATGTACCTCGGCCGGTTCGTCGAGGTGGGTCCGACCGTCGCGGTGTTCGACGAACCGAGACACCCGTACACGCAGGCGCTGTTGTCGGCCGTCCCGATTCCGGACCCACGTGCCGAGCGGGCCCGCACCCCGATCGTGCTGCACGGCGAGCAGCCGAGCCCCACCGACGAGATCGTCGGCTGTGCGTTCGCGGGCCGGTGCCCGCTGTATCTCACCCTCGGTGAGTCCGAGCAGTCCCGGTGCCGGGAGCAGGAGCCCGCCCTCACCGGCCCCGGCACCGACCACCGTGCGGCCTGCCATTTCACCGACCGGATGCCGATGTCACAGGAGGCGTCGTGAAGCGGATCGTCGTTTCGATTCTCGTGATCTCCCTGGCGATCATGGGGCTCGCCGGTTGTGGCGTGCGACTGGACGACTCGGCGATCTCGACGACCGGTGCCGACCTCAATCCGCAACCGCGGGAGAATGTCCGGGACGGCGGGAGCCTGACCACCGCGATCACGGAGGTGAGCCCGCAATGGAACACCTTCCAGGCCGACGGCTCCGCGTACACCCTGCTGCTCTGGCGGTGGTACAACCCGACCTTGGCCTACTTCGCACCCGACGGCACCTACTCGTTCAACCGCGATTACCTCACCGACGTCCGCAAAGAACTGGTGGATGGCAAGACCGTGGTCACCTACACCATCAACCCGAAGGCCCACTACAACGACGGCGCCCCGATCGACTATCGCTCCTTCGTGAACACCTGGCGCTCGAGCAGTGGTGCCGATCCGAATTACATCGTGAGCTCCACCGACGGTTATGACCAGATCGATTCGGTCACCAGGGGAGTCGACGACCGGCAGGCGGTGGTCCGGTTCAAGGGCGTCTGGGCGTGGCCGGACGGGCTCTTCAACTACCTGCTGAACCCGAAGGTGAGCACCGCGGATCTGTACAACCGCGCATACCTGCAGAATCCGCACCCGGAATGGGGTGCCGGGCCGTACACCATCGATTCCTACGATCAGAACACCGGCGTCGTGGTCTTCAAGCGCAACCCGCGGTGGTGGGGCAAGCCCGGCAAACTGGATCGTCGCGTGTTCCGCCAGCTCGAAGACCAGGCCGCCATCAACGCTTTTCGCAACGGGGAGCTCGATGCGATCGGGGTCGGCAGCAAGGACTCCCGCGCCCAGGTGATCACGATGGGTGGCGTGACGATCCGGACGGCGGCCTCGCCGCAGCAGTCACTGCTGGTGGTGAACCTGGACACGCCGATCCTGGCAGACCGGCGGGTGCGCGAGGCGGTGCTTCGCGGTGTCGATCGGAACACGTTGGCACGCATCCGATTCACCGGGCTCAACTACACCGAGCCGCTGCCCGGGTCCTTACAGATGTACTCGTTCCAGCCAGGCTACGAGGACAACGTCAAGGGCGTCGTCGACTACGACCCCGACCGCGCGCGACGGCTCCTCGACGATGCAGGCTGGCGCGTTGGGGATGACGACGACGGCATCAGGACGAAAGACGGTCGGCGACTGTCGTTGACACTGCCGATCCTCTCCGATTCGCCTGCCATCCAGAATCTGGGCCGTGCATTTCAGGCCATCCTCAAGCAGATCGGGGTGGATGTGGTGATCTCCCAGCGACCGTCGTCGGACTTCTCGAAGGTCGTCGTCAACAAGGAGTTCGATCTGTTCCTGATGGGTTTCTCGTCCAGTGACCCGTTCGGGATGGCCTACCTCTGCCAGACCTGGTGCGAGGGATCGCAGCTGAACAAGGCCGGTGCCGGCTCTCCGGAACTCGATGCCGAGATCGCCCGGGTGGCACAGATCCCGGAGCCGATGGCACAGATCTCCGCAGGCAACAAGGTGGAACGGCAGGCGTTCGGCCAGTACTCCGATCTACCGCTGTTCAACGGCCCGGCGATGATCGCGGTCAAGGAGAAGCTCGCCAATTACGGCGCCGGACAGTTCTACATCGGTCCGGTGGAGGACGTGGGCTGGCAGAAGTAGCCCCGCCCCGCCGCCGACAGCAACCGCCCTCCCGCCGACAGCAACACGAATCGCGTCGACAGCAACACGAATCCCCGCCCACAGCAACACGAATCCTGCTGACAGCAACGCGCCGAGGTGTCGGAGCGATATCCGGGTTCCGTTGCGCTCTGGTGGGCACGTTGCTCTCGACGAGATTCGCGTTGCTGTCGGCGAGATTGCGGTTGCTCTCGACGCGATCCCGGTTGCTGTCGGCGAAAATTGGGTTGCTGTCGGCGGGGCGGGGCGGCGCGGGCCGTGGACAGGGTGGGCGGTCAGCGGCGGCTGACCCGCCAGAGCGGGTTCACCGGACCGTGTCCGGCGCCGAGAGGGTAGGCGGATTCGAGCCCGCGGGTGACCCATCGCTTGGCGAACGATACGGCGTCGGGCACCGAATAGCCGTGGGCGAGGGCACTCGCGATGGCGGCGGCCAAGGTGTCGCCAGCCCCGTGATCGTGGGTCGTGGCGATCCTCGGGTGGACGAACTCATGGAACTCGTCGCCGTCGAACAGCAGGTCGGGACTGTGCTCGGACGATCGCAGGTGTCCGCCCTTCACCAGAGCCCACTGCGCTCCGAGGTCATGCAGGGCCTGGGCCGCCGCGCGCTGGGACGTCGCGTCGACCACGTCGATCCCGGTGATCAGGCGGACCTCGTCGAGGTTCGGCGTGACGACCGTCGCCAGCGGGATCAGCTTCGACCGCAACGTGTCCAGGGCTTCGGTGGCCAGCAGCGGATCGCCGTGCATCGACGCGCACACCGGGTCGACGACGAGCGGGACACCGCCGTCGCGTCCGATGTCCAGGTCGATGCACGCGCCGGCCACCGCCTCAATGATCGGCGCCGACGCGAGCATGCCCGTCTTGGCTGCCCCGACCCCGATGTCGGTGACCACGCTGTGCATCTGCGCGGCGACCGTCTCCGGCTCGATTTCCTGAAATCCCTGGACTCCCAACGAGTTCTGCACGGTCACCGCGGTCACCGCCACACACGCGTGCAGGCCGAGCAACGCAAAGGTGCGCATATCGGCCTGGATGCCGGCACCGCCGCCCGAGTCCGACCCCGCGATCGTCAGGACGCGCGCCGGTGTGACACCCGGTGCGGCGGTGGGCAGTCCGAGATCGTCACTCATCTGGCGGCAGAACCTCCGGTCGTCGCCTCGAGCGGCAGGTAGACATGTTTTCCTGCCTCGACGAATTCCGCCGACTTCGCGGCCATCTCCTCGGCGATCTTGCGGTCGATGTCCTCGGCCGTCACGAGCCCGTTCTCCTCGGCGTAGGTGCGGACGTCCGCGGAGATCCGCATGGAGCAGAACTTCGGTCCGCACATCGAGCAGAAATGAGCCGTCTTGGCCGGCTCTGCGGGCATCGTCTCGTCGTGGTACTCGCGGGCGGTGTCCGGATCGAGCGCGAGGTTGAACTGATCGGTCCAACGGAACTCGAAGCGTGCCTTGGACAACGCGTCGTCACGTTCCTGCGCTCCGGGGTGGCCCTTGGCGAGGTCGGCGGAGTGGGCGGCGATTTTGTAGGTGATCACACCGACTTTCACGTCGTCGCGGTTCGGCAGTCCCAGATGCTCCTTCGGCGTGACGTAACACAGCATCGCGGTTCCGGCCTGCGCGATGAGTGCTGCGCCGATCGCCGAGGTGATGTGGTCGTAGGCGGGCGCGATGTCGGTCGCCAGCGGACCGAGTGTGTAGAACGGCGCCTCCTCGCAGAGCTCTTCCTCGAGCCGCACGTTCTCCGCGATCTTGTGCATCGGGACATGGCCGGGACCCTCGATCATCACCTGCACGCCATGCGATTTCGCGATCTTCGTCAGCTCGCCGAGCGTCCGGAGCTCGGCGAGCTGCGCCTCGTCGTTGGCGTCGGCGATCGATCCCGGCCGCAGACCGTCGCCCAGGGAGAAGGTGATGTCGTAGCGTCGGAAGATCTCGCACAGCTCGTCGTAATGGGTGTAGAGGAACGACTCCTCGTGGTGCGCGAGGCACCAGGCGGCCATGATCGATCCGCCGCGCGAGACGATGCCGGTGACCCGGCGTGCCGTCAGCGGCACATAACGCAGCAGCACTCCCGCGTGCACGGTCATGTAGTCGACGCCCTGTTCGGCCTGCTCGATCACGGTGTCGCGGTAGATCTCCCACGTCAGCTTGGTGGGGTCGCCGCTGACCTTCTCGAGCGCCTGGTAGATCGGCACGGTGCCCACCGGAACCGGCGAGTTCCGCAGGATCCACTCGCGGGTCGTGTGGATGTCCTTGCCGGTGGACAGGTCCATGATCGTGTCGGCTCCCCAGCGCGAGGCCCACACCATCTTCTCGACCTCCTCCGCGATCGAGCTGGTGACCGCGGAGTTGCCGATGTTGGCGTTCACCTTCACCGCGAACGCCTTGCCGATGATCATCGGCTCGGATTCCGGGTGACGATGGTTGGCCGGGATCACAGCTCGGCCGACGGCGACCTCGTGGCGGACGAGCTCCTCGTCGGCGCCCTCGCGAGCGGCGATGAACCGCATCTCGTCGGTGACGATGCCTGCACGTGCCCACGCGAGCTGGGTCGATGCACCGTCGATCGCTGCCGGACGGTGCCAGGAATCCCGGGTGGGTGTCAGTCCGCGCTCGACGTCGATCGTCGCGGTCGCGTCGGTGTACGGGCCGGACGTGTCGTAGACGTCGAGGTGCTCACCGTTGGTGAGTTCGATGCGCCGCTGGGGAATCCGCAGGTGATCGAGTTCGCGGTAGTGCTTACGGCTGCCCTCGATCGGACCGGTGGTCACGACGGATTCGGATACAGGTGTTCCCATGATGGCTCCCTACGCCGGCATTATCCGGACAGGTTCGGGCGGTCGGCGACCGCCTGTCGCCATCTCAGCCCCCGGTGATCGTGGGAGCCCCCGCGTTGTGCAATTGTGCGGCCGATCGGCCTATCCGACACCCTACGTGCCGACCGGCGACGGCGACCAGTGACACTCGCGCCACGGATGCTTACCAACGCGAAAAACCTTCGCCGGTTTCCCGATACCTACGGGATCGTAGGGTAGGGTGTGTGACCGGGATCACAGAACGGTTCCCGAGCTCGCTGGTGGGAAGGGGAGTCCTGTCATCGGGTTCCCTCGTGATGCGCCGGAGGGGCTCATGCAACGGAAACATCGATATCGGCCACCGCAGTCTGCGCAGGCAATCCTGCAGCAGATATCGCAGGTCGTGCACAACCCGGTCCGGGAGCGCTTCGAGCTGTGGGTGGCCGGCGACCTGGTCGGCGTCCTCGGATACAGCACCGACTGCGTGGACGGCAAACGGACGATCACCATCCTGCACACCGTTCTCTACGACGAATACACCGGTCACGGACTCGGCACGCGTCTGATGCGCGGTGCCGTCGACTACGTCCGCGCCCAAGGTGCCCGACTGCGGCCGGTGTGCTCGTTCACCAAGAGCTACCTCGACGCCCATCCCGGTCTGGTGCCGCTCGCGCCCGCGTGATCCTCCGCCTGAGGGGTGGGCGAGATAATTAGCGTAGGCTACCCTGACAGTGATTGCTGTGCTGTTCTCCGAGGAGGGGTCGTCCAGATGGCGGAAATGACGAAGACGAAGTCGCGCGGCTGGCAGGGGACCGTCCTCAAACTGCTGGGCGCTGACGATTACGAGCTCACGGTCACGAGCAACGAGAAGGTGACCGACGAGTACATCCGACTCGGGTTCACCGGGGGTGGCCTGCTCACCGACCGTCCGGTCCACCCGACCATGTGGGTCCGGATCTGGTTCGAGAACAAGCACGGCAAGCTGCATCAGCGCGCCTATACCCTGGTCGACCCGGATCCGGCGACCGATTCGTTCTACCTCGAGTTCGCGATCCACGACGGCGCGGCGACCCGCTGGGCTGAGGCCGCGGAACCCGGGGACACGATCTCGTCGACGTTCATGGGGTCCAAGTTCGCCATTCCGGAGCCCGCACCGGCCGGCTGGCTGATAGCCGGGGACACGGCCGCGTTGCCCGCGATCAACTCGCTGCTCGACGCGATCTCGGCGTCGCCGAATCCGTCCACCGCTGCCACCGTCTGGTTCGAGTACGCGCACGAGTCCGACAAGTCGCTGCCGTTGCGGCTTCGCGACCAGGACACCATCAACTGGATCAAGCGGGACCGCGGTGGAGATGCCCTGGTCGAGGCCGTTCGCGATGCGGCGTTCGACGCGACGGGCCATTTCGGCTGGGTCGCACTCGACATGAAGGCCACCCGAGCGGTATCGGCCTCGTTCAAGAACGACTACAGGCTGGGCAAGTCGAGTGTGAAGGCACAGGCGTACTGGCGAGCGGGCGCGCCGGAGTCCTAGGCGAATGCCCGGTACTCACGGGCGCCCTGACTGACAGTTGGGGCCAAGTCGTCTGGCGGCGGCGGCTGCCAAGGTCGCCTGAGTCGCGACCGTGATCGTCAGTCGCGAGCCGGGGCGACGACGCGATCCCGGGCGATCCTGCGCACGATCTCCCCGGACCGCACGGCCACGTTGGACAGCAGCGACGACGACAGCCCGTGGGTGTGCTCTGTGCCGCCCTGGAGGTAGATGCCGCCCGGCAGCTCACGGTTCATCTCGACACGGTAGTCGCGGTTGACCCGTGGACCCTCGGGATCGGTGACGACGTGGTCGGCGAGCCCGCCGAGGGAGCTCCGCAGGTTCATCTGGTGGAAGCCCGTGGCGCAGACCACCGCGTCGCACGACAACACTTCGGTGAGTCCGGTCGGTCCGTGCGACACGGTCACATCGACGCCCGTGGGCGTCTCGGTGATTCCCGCCAGATCTGATGCACCGTGCATGAAGAGTCGCCGGTGCCCGCTCACGCGCTCGGCATACTCACGTCCGTAGAGTTCCTCGATCAGGGGGAGATCGACCGCGGAGTAGTTGGTCGCGCGGTGATAACCCAACAGCCTGCGGCGGAATTCCGGCGGCGCCGAATGGAAATCGTCGACGGCGCCGGGGTCGAAGATCCGGTTGGCATACGGGCTGTCGTCGGCGGGGGTGTATCCGTACTTCGCGAAGACCGCGTGCACCTCGGCCTCCGGATATGTGGTGTGGAGGTACTCGACGACCTCGGCAGCACTCTGTCCGGCTCCGATCACCGCGAATCGGTTGTGCCGGAGCGGTGGCATGTCCTCCAGGTGGTTCAGCAGGCGGTGGTTGTGGAACACGCGCCGCGACGCCGAGACCCCGTCCGGTAGTCGTGCCGACAACCCGGTGGAGACCACCAGGTTGCGAGCCCGGAGGACGCCGGGATACCTGCCGTCGAGATGGACCGCAAAGTGATCGTCCTCGATCTCGACGTCGATGGCACTCGTTCCGTACAGCACGTCGGCATCGACGGACTGCGCCGCCCACTCGAGATAGTCGTGGAACTCGTGACGAGACGGAAAGAAGGTCTGATGGTTGATGAAGTCGACCAGCCTGCCTTGGTGCGCAAGGTAGTTGAGGAATGTGAAGCGGCTCCGCACGTTTCGCTGAGTGGCGAGATCCTTGAGGAAGGAGATCTGCATGGTGGTGCGCGGCAGCAGCATTCCCGGATGCCAACTGAAGGTGCTCTGCCGCTCGACAAACCGGGCCGTCAGCGGCGTCACCTGACTGTCGTCGAGCTCCGAGACGGCGATGGCCAGGCCGAGGTTCGACGGCCCGAAGCCGATTCCGCCGATGTCGACGATGTCGGTCGGATCGAAGCGATGGCTGTGTGAGGTCGTGCGGGTCATCGGTGAGTCCTTGCGTCGGAGGTGATGGTCTGCTGGAGCGCTCGGTTCGGCCCGGAAGGATCGTGGAGGCCTCGGTGCCGGCTGTGGAAGGTGTTCCACAGCCGCGTCAATTCGCCCCCCGCGCCGATGAGCGTGTCCGGAGGGCCGTGTTCGGTGATGACGCCATCGGAGATGATCGCGACGGAATCCGCGGTGAGCGCCTGGGACAGTCGATGGGCGATCACCAACGTCGTGCGTCCCGCCGTTGCCGCCAGGGCCGCCCGATCCAGATCGGCCGCCTGGTCGCTGTCGGCCTCCGCCGTCGCCTCGTCCAGGATCGCGATGTCGGGGTCGGCGAGCACCAGACGGGCCAGCGCGATCTGTTGTGCCCGGGCGTCGCCGAGACGGGACCCGCCTTCGCCGACGACGGTGTCGATCCCGGATGGCAATGTCCGCACCCATCCGTCGGCGCCGACGGTGGCCAGCGCCTCGAAGGCCTCTGCGCGGGTGGCGTCGGGCGCTGCCAGGCGCAGGTCGTCGATGAGGGGGCCGGCAAACACGTGAACGTCTTGGCTGATGGTGAAGACCTGCGCGGCAGCGGGGGTGCGTATCTCTCCGTGGTCACACACGAGGGTGCCGTCGATCAGGCCGCCGACCGTCGACTTGCCTGCCCCGCTCGCGCCGACCAGCGCGAGTCGATGGCCCCGGGGAATGTCGAGGTCGAGACCACGCAGAACCGCATGATCGGATGTGTAGCCGAACCAGATGTCGCGCAGGGTCACCCCCGACTGGGGGACCGGTGACAGGGGCGGATCGACCGCGGAATCCACATCGGGGGCCGACGACTTCGTCTCGACCACGCCGACCAGTCGGGTGAGCCCGGCGCCCGCCAGCTGCAACTCCGCGGAACTGTAGAGGATCATCCCGATCGGGTTGAACAGACGATGGAAGAGCAGGGCGGCCGCGGTCGTCGCCCCGACGGTGACGTTGTCGGTGGAGACGAGCCAGAAGCCGATCGAGAGAATCGCTGCCAGACCGACGAACTCGGCCCTGTTCACCCGGCCCACCAGGCGGGTGAACAGGGTGAACACCGAGACCGCGAGGTCGCGGGTGCGTGCCGAGGACGCCTCGATGCGGTCGAGCTCACGTGTCTGCAGGTCATACGCGAGGACGGTGTCGCGACTGGTCGCCGATTCGACGATCGCTTGGGCGCGCTCGGCAGCGGCGACGCGTTCGGCGGCGTACACGGGCGCCGAACGGGGGACGTACCACCGCAGGGCCACGATGTAGAACGGGATGGCACTGGCGCCGGCGAGACCCAGGCGCCAATCGAGTCCGGCCATCGCGATCACGCTGACCACGGTGAGCGCCGCCGCGGTCACGACTGTCGGGATCACCGTGGTGACCGCACGATTGATGACGGTGACGTCGTTGTTCACGCGCGAGAGGACGTCGCCGCGGCCGGCCTTCTCGATGGCGGCACGCGGGAGGTGCAGTGCGGCGTCCACGGCCTCGGCGCGCAGATCGGCGATGACGTCGGCACCGAGGCGAGCCACCACATACATGGTCGCTCCGGCGGCCAGCCCACCGACGGCCGCGGCCCCCGCGGCCAGCAGCGCCACCGGGATCAACGATCCCGCGGTCGCGTGGCTGCTCACCCGATCGACCAGAATCCCGAGCGCGAGTACGGGAATCACCGCACAGACGGCCGTCACCGTGCAGAGCATCGTGACGGTCGCGGTCAGCATGGGCCGACTCCGCACGGCCCTGAACAGCCACCGTGAGGTCTCCGCTCGATCGGCGACCCGCAGCGCTGTCATGACGTGGGCTCCGTGGCGCACCCGGGAAGGGCGACCACACGATCCGCCACCCGGAGCCACGCGGGACTGTTGGTGATCACGGTCGTCGAGCGGGTCGCCCCCCGACCGTGCCGATGCCGGTACACGGCCTCGGCGATGACGCGTTCGGTCATGGCGTCGACGGCAGTTGTCGGATCGTGGAGAACGAGGGTGTCCGGATCCCGGATGAGGGCGCGCACCAGCGCAAGTCGCTGTCGCTGGCCTCCGGAGAGTGACAGCCCGCGATCGGAGACCGGGGTGTCGAGAGCCTCGATGCCGCCCCCGCTCAGGATGTCCAGGCTGCCGAGTGCCTGCAGTAGCTCGACGACTGCGGCCCGGGGCGGTGCAGCGTGTGGGTCGACGACCAGATTCGACCAGATCGTCCCGGTGAACAGGTCGACCGAATGTGGTTCGACGAGCAGGTCGGATCGGTGATCGGAACCGATCGTGCTCGCATATGCGCGAGCGGCGGTGGAGTCCGGGGACCGCACGGCCACGAACTCTCCCGGATACGGCACCGTCGTCGAGTCGTGGTCGGTGGGGCCGGCGGTCTCCTCGGCGAACGCAGGGCGGGCGGTCAGCGTCGAGATGCGTTCGGCCGATGCGCGGGCCGTCGCGACGCGGCCGGGCAGCATCGCGGCGATCGCGAGCGGTTCGGTCAGGAACTGGGCCACACCGAGGACGGTGATGAGTGCGCCGACGCTGATCTGGTCGGACAACGCGAACCAGCCCGCCAGTGCGGCGACCCCGACCGCGATCAGACCGGTCACGCCGGTGGCGGCACCGAAGAACGCGCCGTGTCCGATGGCCGCGCG
Organism: Gordonia sp. SL306; assembly: GCF_026625785.1. Classification (NCBI taxonomy): domain Bacteria; kingdom Bacillati; phylum Actinomycetota; class Actinomycetes; order Mycobacteriales; family Gordoniaceae; genus Gordonia; species Gordonia sp. SL306. Next base: position 2,993,224 of record NZ_CP113063.1, read on the forward strand.
CCGCATCGCGAGTCGGGTCCGGCCGTCGGCCTCCCGATAACGATCGGACGCGATGTCGAGTGCGCCGATGCCCCGCAGCGTGCGCATCCCGGTCACGAGATCGGTCGCGAGCGCGGTGGAACGGCCGATGTGATGCTGTTGCGCACCGATGAGACGCGTTGTGAACGGCGACAGGAGCTGTACCACCGAGAGGGCCAGGGGGACCGCGATCAGGACGGTGACGCCGAGAGTGGTGTCGATGCCGATGAGCACTGCGGCGCAGGCGATCAGCGCCACGACGGCCGAACCCGCCTGGGGCACATAGCGGAGCAGGTTCCCGGTCTCGTCGGCATCGGAGTTGGCGATGCTCAGCATCTCACCGTCGCGCAGCTCCGTACCGGTGGCCGGGGTGTCGCCGACGATGGTCGCCGCACATCGCATGCGGAGTCGGTGTGCCTCGCCCTGCGCCGCCGTCATGGCGATCCGGGCGCCGTACCGATACGCGACGGTCAGGACGAGGAACACCAGGGCAAGGACCGTCAGCCACCGGACCAGCGATGCCACGTCGGCATGGCCGAGCGCGCGATCGACTGCCACACCGATGAGGACGGGGACCGACACCTCGCAGAGCTGATGCAGCGACAGGAGCGCGGTCGAGGCGATCAGGGAGCGTCTGTTGTCCCGCACCGAGCCACGCAACACCCGGGCGCCGTCTGGTGTCCGGCCGCGGTGGTTCACCGGTGCCAGGTCGACGTCGCTCATGGCGTCGCACGTCCGTTCCGGCGCGCCGGCTCGGATCGACCGAGGTATCCCTCGACCGCCGGACCGATGGCGCGCATCGCGGCGTAGGAGCACATCTCCCAGTGCGTGCACCGGACCCGGAGTTCGTCGACATGCCCGGCGATGGGGCCCGTCCAGCTCGACTTCGCGGTCGAGCCTGCGGTGCCGTCGGGATCGGCGGTCACGAACAATGCGTCGCCGTCGTACACGGGCGGCACGTGCCGTCGGAGAAGTCTGTCCGTGTGCGCGGCCGCGTCGATCAGGTAGTACACGATCTCGGGCTGCAGGCCCGGCGGCATGTCCTCCACCTGTGCCAGCAGGTCGTCCACCGATGCCCGCGTCACGGGTGCGTGGTCGTCGCCGAGCGCCGCGATCGGGTGATCCTCGAGGCCGAGTGCACTGACCAGATCCGTCAGTCGCATCGTGTCGTCCCGGTCGGGTATCGCCGACGGCGTCACGCTGTCCAACAAGGTCAGCGATGCGACGACGTTTCCGGCGGCCGCGATCCGGGCTGCGATCGAATGGGCGATCACACCACCCAGTGACCATCCCAGCAGGTGGACGGGACCGTGCGGCACCACGTTTCGGATCTCCCGGAGATAGCGGTCCGCCAGGTCGTCGATCGTGTCGTAGGCGAGCACCGAGTCGTCGTCGACCACACCCGGGATCTGGAGGCCGTACACGGGCCGGTCGGCGTCGAGATGGCGGAGCAACCCGGCGTAACCCCACGACAACCCGATGGCCGGATGGACGCAGAACAGCGGCGCGCCGGCGCCGGACGGGCGGATCGGCAGCAGGACGCCGAGTGCCGCATCGTCCGCGACGGGATCGGGATCGTCGAGTCTGCGGGCAAGTGCGCGCGGTGTCGGGTCGTCGAGAACCGCGGCGATCGGCAGGAGGGAACCGGTCCGATCGCGAAGTCGGGCAACCATCGCGAACGCGGACAGCGACGTGCCGCCCAGGAGGAAGAAATCGTCGTCGGCGCCCACCCGCTCGATGCCCAGCTGCAGTGCGAACTCGTCGACGACGATCTGCTCGGTCGGGGTCGTCGGCGCGGCGTAGGCGGTCATCGACACGAACTCCGGGTCGGGCAGGGATCGCTCGTCGACCTTGCCCGACGGTGTCGCCGGGATCGCGTCGAGGACGACGATCGTCGACGGCACCATGTGCCGTGGGAGGGTTCGGGCGAGCTCGTCGCGGATCTCCCGGGGGTGCGGTGCCGCGCCGTCGGTGTGTGAGGAGTCGTGCCCGACGACGTACCCGACGAGCACCGTATGACCTTGCGGACCGGGCTTGCCGACCGCCACGGCCTGCCGGACCGCCGGATTCCGGAGCAGGGCGGCCTCGATCTCGCCCGGTTCGATCCGGTGCCCGCGGACCTTGACCTGCCGGTCCGCGCGACCGAGATACCGGATCGAGTCGTCCTGGGCGAGCGATACCAGATCGCCGGTCCGATACATCCGATCACCGGGTCTGCCGAACGGGTTCGCGACGAATCGATCGGCGGTCAGCGTCGGCCGGCCGTGATATCCACGCGCGAGAGCAGGGCCGGCGACGTAGAGCTCGCCCACCGCGCCGCGCGGGACCGGGCGCATCGCCGGATCGAGGACGACCATCTCGAAGCCCCGGACAGGGCGACCGATCGGGACCGTGCCGGTCGCCGGGACCGTGTCGGGTTCGAGTGAAGCGACGGTGGCGATGTCGGTCGCCTCGGTGGGACCGTACCCGTTGCGCATCGTCCGGCCGGGCGCCCAGCGGGACACCAGCTCACGTCCGATCGCCTCGCCGCCGACCCCGAGGACGCGAACCCCTGCGAGAGCTTCGGGGTCGATGGTGGCCAGCGCCGTCGGCGTCAGCAGGGCGTGGGTGACGCCCTCGCGGCCGACCAACTCGGGCAGCAACGTCGGGCTTGCCTCGGGGTCGCTGATCACGAGTGTCGCGGACGCGGACAGGGCCGCGAGCTGTTCGCCGACCGACATGTCGAAGCTCGGCGAGGTGTTGTGGAGGAATCGCGAATCCTCGTCGACGAGGTAGGTGTGCCGCCGCTCGCTCACCAGATTGGCGAGGCCTCGGTGAGACACCACGACCCCCTTGGGGATGCCGGTGGAACCGGAGGTGTAGATCAGGTATGCGGGGTGATCGACGTTCTCCGTGAGGTCGATTCGCTCTCCCGTACGCTGCGGAGCGCTCTCCGGTCGTGTCGGCCGGTCGTCGAGGACCAGCCACTCGATCGAATCCGGGAGGTGCGGGCGCGTCCGGCGATCCGTGATACCCACGCGGGCACCAGAGTCCTCGAGGAGCAGGGCGATGCGGTCGGCGGGGTAGGTGGGGTCGACGGGCAGGAATGCGGCACCGGTCTTCGCGACGGCCCATACGCTGCGGACCGAATCGGCCGACCGTCGAAGGGCGATCGCGACATAGTCCTCGGATCTCGCGCCCGCCGTGGACAGCAGAGATGCCACCTCGTCGGACCACCGGTCGGCCTCGGCATAGGTGATCGATCGGCCGGACGAGCGGATGGCGATTCCGTCCGGGCGTCGGTCGACCGCGCTGCGGATGATCTGTCGCAGGGTCATGGCCGGCTCGGCCGGCAGGCCTCGGAGCGGAACCGTCTGCTGCTCTTCGGATTCGGTCAGGGCAGGCAGAGTGCCCACGGCAACCGACGGGTCGGCGCACACGGTGCGCAGGAGCCGATCGAAACGCTCGACCACAGCCGTCAGCGCACGTGCGTCGACAACACCGGTGCGTGCGCTGAAGACGAGTCGGGGGTGCGGTTGCATCTCGACGGTCAGGCTGAGGGGGTAGTGGGTCGCCTCGTCGATCGCCACGTCGACGACCCGCACCCCGTCGACACCGTTGGCGGTGTCGAGTGCTTCGGTGTCGATCGGGTACGACTCGAAGACGACCAGCGTGTCGAATCCGGAACCCGGGCCTGCCGCATGCCCGATCTCGGCGAGTCCCAGATGGTGGTGGTCGATCAGGCGGGCCTGCTCGTCGTGGATACGTTGCCAGACGGTGGCGATGGGTTCGCCTGCCTCGGCGCGCACCCGGACCGGCACCGTGTTGATGAACAGCCCGACGGTCTCATCGACCCGGTCGAGCTCTGCGGGCCGGCCCGAGACGGTCGCACCGAAGGTGACATCCACGCCACCGCGCGTGGCATCGTCGCCGGGTATGAGTCGTCCCAGGAGCATCGCCCAGAGCGATTGCACAACCGTGTTCGCCGTGACACCGGCATCGTTGGCGCACTGAGCGATTCGGGCCCATCGCGCGGAGCCGAGTTCGATGGCCGCGCGCCGCGGAGGCGAGGGATCGACCGGCGTGGCGGCAGCAGGGGCGAGCAACGTGGCGTGCGCCCGACCCTCGAATGCCTGTGACCAGGCGCTCCGCGCCGCATCCCGGTCTCGGTTCGAGAGCCATACGAGGAAGTCGCGGTAACTGGGTGCGTCGGGGAGCGCCGCGTCCGAACCGTGTGTCGCATAGAGGACGAGGAGGTCGCGGAGCAGCAAGGGCATGGACCAACCGTCGACGACGATGTGGTGGACGGTGACCACGAGTGCGAACGACTCGGGGGCGGTGCGGACGAGGCCGAACCGCAGTAACGGGGCATTGCCGAGTGAAAAGGGCCGTGCGCGCTGACGATCTCGGATTCCGGCGAGGCGCCCGGACTGCAGTCCGGGTTCCAGATCGGTGAGATCGTCGACCTGCCAGCCGGGTTCGGCGGCGGCGTCGAGCAGCGCCACCAGGTCGCCGTTGTCGGAGGTGGTGAATGCCGTGCGCAGGGCGGGATGTCGCGCCACCACCGCACGCGCAGCGGCGTGGAGACGGTCGGCGTCGACCGGGCCGTCGAGGGTGATGGTCGCCTGCGAGACGTAGATGTCGGATGCCGCGAAGGCCGAGGTGGATTCCGAGGCGAGCGCCGAGTGGAAGGCGAATCCCTGTTGCAGAGGTGAACTCGGCCAGATGTCCACCAGGTTCGGATACTGAGCGACCCACCGGTCGAGGTCCCGCTGGGTGACGCGGGCGGGGGCGACGTCGGACGGCGTCCATCCGTGCGTGCCCTCGCGAACAGCGTCGGCCAGCGCAGTCAGTATCTGTTCCCACCGCGCGAGGACGCCGGTGACGGTGCTCTCGTCGATGATTCGTGCGACATGGTCGATGGTGGCGGTCAGCTGCATACCGGTGCTCGGCGTGCCCGTCACGATGGCGTTGACGTCGAGGGCGGCCACCGCAGGCATGCCGGCGTCCGGCGTGACGGGGAGCGTGCCCAGCTCTTCGGTTGGCAGCCACCCGAGGCCGGCGAACTCGGCGGGTATGGCGTCGGCCGAGACCCGGCCGAGGTAGTTGAGGCTCACGGATGGCGTGACGTCGGCGAGTGTGGCGATCGCGCCTTCGTCTGTCGGCGCCAGGTGTCGGATGATCCCGTAACTGGCTCCACGTGAGGGTAATCCGCGGATCAGCTCTTTGACGTACTTGACCGCCTCGATCGCCGACGGTCCGTCGGGAGCGGTCCCCTGGCTCGTGCGCAGGCGGTCTCGGTCGATGCACAGCGGAAAGGCCGTGGTGAACCAGCCGACGGTGCGCGAGAGATCGGCACCGGGCAGCAAGGACTCCTCGCGTCCGTGCCCTTCGAGCTGGACGACCAGCGAATCGGGGGTCGTCGCAGACGATGTGGCCAGCGCCAGGGCGAGGGTGGCGACGAGGATGTCCTCGGTGGTCGCGCGGAACGCCGTGGGAATCGCCTCGACCACCGAGCGTGTCAGATCCGGGCCGAGACGCAATTCGCGGCGGACGAGATCGGCGACGTGGTCGCGGGCGGGATCGATCTGCCAGGTCCCCGCCGGCGAAACGGCAGCGAGTGCGGTGGTCCAACGATCGGTGTCGGCCTCGGCGATCGCCACGGAGCGTTCCGTGAGGCCATGCGCCCACCTGCGAAGTGAGGTGCCGACGGGTGCGAGCGCGGCGGGCCGTCCCGCGTCGACCGCCGACCACGCGGTCATCATGTCGGGCACAAGGATTCGCCACGACACCCCGTCGACCGCGAGGTGGTGGATCGCTGCGATGAGCAGGTCGTCGCCGGATTCCCGGTGAAGCCAGACGAATTGGTTCATGATGCCCGCGCGCGGGTCGAGCCGGCCCAGGGCCGCGTCGAGAGCTGCGCGCGCCACCTCGGCGAGGTCCGCGTCGGAGTCGACGTCGACGCGTCGGATCAGGGAGTCGACCGGCACCGCGCTCTCGGGGTCGACGCTCAGCGCGGTGTCCTGGTCGACGAGCCGGGCCCGTAGGGCGTCGTGATGGGCGATGACGGCCGAGAGTGTCTCGGCGATTCTCTCTCGCCCGATGCCGGCAGGCAATCGCAGGACGAGATGCTGTGCGTAGCGGTCGATGCCACCCGGCCGGGCGACCAGCCAGCGCATGATCGGGGTCAGCGGCACGCGGCCCACGCCCCCGCCGGGGAGTTCGTCGAGGCCGGGTTGTGCGGACTGGGTGGCCGCGATGCGTGCGAGTGCTGCGACGGTCTTCCGCTCGAATACGTCGCGAGGAGTGAGGTTCAGTCCGACCGTACGGGCCCGGGAGACGAGCCCGATGGCACCGATGCTGTCGCCGCCGAGCGCGAAGAACGAGTCGTCGGCACCGACGCGATCATGCCCCAGCACTTCGCCGAAGAGCTCGGCCAGCATCTGCTCCTCGGACGTTCGGGGTGCGCGGTAGGGCTTCTCGGCGGTGAAGGTCGGCGCGGGGAGCCTCGAGATGTCGAGCTTGCCGTTGGGAGTGACGGGCAGTTGCTCGAGGACCACGACGCCGTCGGGAACGAGACCGGCGGGCAGACGCTGTTCGCACCACGCGCGCACCGCATCCACATCGACGACCGCGTCGGGTATCCCGACGAGATAGGCGACCAGCCGGTCGCCTGACGCGGTCTCGCGCACGGTGACCACCGCGTTCCGCACGACGGCGAGTTGCACGAGGGTCGCCTCGATCTCGCCGAGCTCGATGCGGCGACCCCGGATCTTGACCTGATTGTCCGATCGCCCGTGGTATTCGAGGTATGGGGTGTCGAGGTCGCCCGGTACCCACGACACGACGTCGCCGGTGCGGTACATCCGGCCGCCCGTCGCGAGGGGGGAGGCCACGAACCGTGACGCGGTGAGCGCGGCCAGGCCGTGGTATCCACGCGCCAGACCCGGGCCGGACAGATAGAGCTCTCCTCGTACGCCGGGGGGTACCGGCCGCAGCCATGAGTCCAGGACCACGACCTCGAAATCGTGGACCGGGCCACCGATGGTCACCCGCGTGTCCGCGGTCAGTGCGGCGACCGTGGCGATGTCGGTTGCCTCGGTGGGCCCGTAGCCGTTTCGCATCGCGCGCCCCGGCGCCCATCGCCGGACGAGATCCGCGTTCACCGCTTCGCCGCCGACGCCCAGCACCCTCAACCCGGTGAGCCGCTCGGGTGTGAGGGTGGACAGCACCGTCGGAGTGAGCAGTGCGTGGGTCACGTCGGCGCGTGTGATGACATCGGCGAGTTCGTCGGGGGTCAGCCCGGGCGCGGCGACTACGAGTGTCGCCGACGCCGACAACGCCGAGACCTGTTCGCCCACAGCCATGTCGAAACTCGGTGACGTGTTGTGCAGGAATCGGGAGTCGACGGTGACGTGATAGTTGTGGCGCCGTTCGGCGGCCAGCGCGGACAGGCCGCGGTGAGTCACGACCACCCCCTTGGGCGTGCCGGTCGATCCCGAGGTGTAGATCATGTAGGCGGCATCGTCCACATGAGCGATCTGTGGTGTCGCACCGGCAGATTCACGCTCGTCGAGATGGTCGCGCACCGCATCGGGGTCGTCGAGGTCGTCGAGGACCAGCCAGTCGACGTCGTCGGGCAGGCGGTCGCGAAGCGCCCGGGTGGTGATACCGATCCTCGAGCCGCTGTCGGTGAGGATGTGACCGATCCGATCGGCCGGATAATCCGGATCGACCGGAACGAATCCGGCGCCCGAACGTGCGACGGCCCAGACAGATCGGACGGAGTCCAGTGATCGCTCGACCGCGACGGCGACGAAGGCGCCGGGTCGCGCACCACGTCGGACCAGGTGATCTGCGACGGCCGACGCCCAACGCCCGGTGTCGCGGTAGGTGACCCTGCCGTGCTCACCTGTGCCTTCGTGGTAGGTGAATGCGATGTTGTCAGGGGCTCGGGTCACGGCCTCGTCGATGATCTCCCCGAGGGTGCGCGCAGGCGGGGCGATCGGGCCTCGTGCCGGCACCAGGGAGGCTCGCTCCGTCTCGGTGAGCGTGTCGACCGAGAGCACCTTACGGTCCGGATCGCCGTCGGCGAAGGCCTCGAGCACCCGGATCATCCGGTCATGGTGGCGGCCGAGCGTGTCGGGATCGTAGAGGTGATGGTTCGCGAGGATGTCGACCCGGGTGCCGTCGGCCGCCGGATAGAGGTTGACCATCATGTCGGCGATGGGGCCAGAGGTCAGAACGTTGAAGTGTCCTGCGACAGAACCTAATTCGAGATCGGTCGGGAAATTCATCACGTTGATGGTCGGGCCGTACAACCCGCCGATCTCGACGCCTGCGGTGGCGCGTGCGGGGTCGGCGGCGGCGAGGTCGGCGTGGAGGTCCTCGCTGCGATAGCGCTGATGCCGGAGTGCGCCGGTGAGTTCGAGGCCGGTGGCCTTCACCAGTTCGCCGACCGTGGTGGCCGCCCCCACCTGCATCCGGATCGGTACGACGTTGGACACCATGCCCGCGCCCTTGCGTAGCACGGCGTTGGTGCGGCCGGTCACGGGAAGGCTGAGCACCACGTCGGAGGTGTTGGTGGCGATGGCGAAGTAGGCGGCGACGGCGGCGATGGTGACGGCGGCGTCGATGCTGCCGTAGCGCTCGGCGGCACTCGCGAGGCGACCCGACAGGTCGGGTGCGAGCAGTCCGCCACCGCGCAGCGGGGTGATGTCGGGAGCCCCGGTCGCGCCGGCAGGGGACAACGGCGCAGGCAGGTCGCGCGCCTTGGCCATCCAGTGGTCGCGATCGGTCCGGAAGCGTTTCGAGTCCCGGTACTCGGAGTCGGCGGTCACGAGATCCTCGAGCCGGGATGCGGTGTAGCTCTCCTCGGACTCGCCGGTCCCGGTGAGTTCGGCGGTGTACAACTCGGCGGCACGATTCATGAACCGGATAGCGCCGTATCCGTCGACGACGATGTGGTGGATGCACGAATACCAGTAGTGATGGCCATCGGCGAGACGGATGACGGCACCGCGGATGAGCCGATCGGAGAGCAGGTCGAAACCTGCGGTGTAGTCGCGGACCATCCACTCGTGGGCGGCCGCGGAGGGGTCGTCGTGACCACTCACGTCGACGATCGGGAAGTCATCGTCGCCGGAACGGTCGATGACCTGGTGCGGGACCCCGTCGACCTCGCCGATCCGGACCAGGCACTCGACCTCGGTCAGGCCGCGACGGCATACGCGATCGAGCAGATCGATGTCGAGGTCGCCGTGGAGTTCCACATAGGTCGCGATGACGATCGGGGTGTCCGGGATCAGTTGCTGAGCGAACCACAGTCCCCGTTGGGCCGCGGTGAGAGGCAGGCGACGCGACGCGACGTCATCGGTTTGACGTGATTCGGGCAGCCGTCCACCGGCACCGACCTGATCATCGATCGTTCCTGGGTTCAACGGAGGTTCCTCGCGGCCATGTCGAGGCTCGTTTTCACAGAGCCAGGGTGATGAGGTTACGCTTACCTCACTTATTTGAAATGAACCATCCGCACGCTGTCAAAACCTGGCGATGTCCCCCACCGGTCGTCACCGCGTCGATTGCCGTGCGCCACAGGGAGGATGAACCGGATGCGGATCGTGACCTTCGGCTACCAGACCTGGGGCCATCGGACGCTCGAGGCGCTCATCGAATCGCCGCACGAGGTGGTGCTGTCGGTGACGCACCCGCCGAGCGAACACGCGTACGAGACCATCTGGTCGGATTCGGTCGAGGATCTTGCTCGTGAACACGGCATACCGGTTCACCTGGCACAACGCCCCGACGATGAGTTGATCGAGCGGGTCAAGCACCTCGAACCCGACATCATCGTCGCCAACAACTGGCGCACGTGGCTGCCCCGGGAACTGTTCGACCTGCCGCCCCACGGAACTCTCAATCTGCACGACTCGCTGTTGCCGAAGTTCACCGGCTTCTCGCCGGTGATCTGGGCGCTGATCAGTGGTGAGACCGAGGTCGGCCTCACCGCGCACCGGATGGACGACGGCCTCGACACCGGCGACGTCGTACTCCAGCGAGCCGTTCCGATCACGTCGACATCCACGGCGACAGAACTCGTCGCGGCGACGATCGACCTGATCCCCGGCGTACTCGGTGATGCGCTCGAGCAGATCGAAGCAGGCACAGCGGTCTGGACCCCGCAGCGCCTCGAGGACCGCACGTTCTTCCACAAGCGATCCGAGACCGATTCGGCGATCAACTGGAACTGGCCTGCCGACCAGATCGATCGACTTGTGCGGGCCCAGTCCGATCCATATCCGAACGCGTACACCCACTTTCGCGGTCAGCGGTTGAGGGTCACCAAAGCGTCTGTGTCCCGGTGTGTCTACGGTGGCACGCCAGGACGGGTGTTCATCCACGAAGGCGACGGCATGGTGATCGTCGCCGGCTCAGACGCACACCTGGGACGTAACAAGGGTCTGGTGATCGAACGGCTGCGCACCGACGACGGAGTCGAGCACGCCGCCAAGGACTTCTTCCCGCACGGTGGCGGATACCTCGGCTGAACGAGGTCGATCCGTCCGGTCCGGGGTCAGGCGCCCGGCGACGGCTCCCGTAGTGCCGCCTTGTCGATCTTCCCGACAGCGGTGAGCGGGAGTGCCGGGACGACCCGGAGGGCATCCGGGAGTTTGAACGCCGCCATGCCCCGTTCGGTCAGGAAGGCGCGGACGGCGGGCAGTTCGAGCGGCTCGCCGCGCGGGTGTTCGTGGGACAGCACGACGACGGCACAGATCTTCTCACCCAGCGCGTCGTCGGGGAGTCCGATCACGGCGGCCTGCCGAATCGACCTGTGCGCCAGCAGATTCTCCTCGACGTCGTCGGCAGCCACGTTCTCGCCCGCGCGGACGACGGTGTCCTTGATACGACCGGTCACGGCGAGATGCCCGGAGGGCAGGCGGCGTACCTTGTCGCCGGACCGGTAGTAGCCGTCCGACGTGAACGACCGCAGGTTGTGCTCGTCGGCGCGGTAGTAGCCCCGGATCGTGTACGGACCGCGGACCAGGAGTTCGCCCTCGGTTCCGTCGGGGACGTCCTGGCCGTCCTCGTCGACCACGCGGATCTCGTCGTACTCCGACATCGGTGTGCCCTGAGTGGTGTGCACGAGTTCCCGAGGATCGTCGAGGCGGGTGTAGCAGATCAGTCCTTCGGCCATGCCGAACACCTGCTGGACGACGTCGCCGAGTGCGGCATCGAGGGCCACCGCGTCCGGTGCCGCAAGTTTTGCGCCACCGACCTGCAGCAGACGCAGCGAGCTGATGTCGGCGGGCTCCCATTCGGTGGCTGCGCACCACACCTGCGCGAGAGCCGGCACCAGCGCGGTGACGGTGACGCGATGGCTCTCGATGAGATCGAAGGTGTTGTCGGGACTCGGATTGTCGGTGAGCACGACGTGCCCGCCGACCGTCACCATGCCGAGTATCCCGGGGCAACAGAGCGGGAAGTTGTGGGCGCCGGGCAGCGCCACGAGGTACGTGTCGTCGGCGTGGAGCCCGGCGATCTCCGCCGAGCGGCGGGCGTTGTAGGCGTAGTCGTTGTGAGTCCGCGCGATGAGCTTGGGCAGGCCGGTGGTGCCGCCCGAGATCAGGAACAGGGCAGGGCCGTCCGGGTCGATGTCGTCCTCGATCGGTAGCGACACGTCGGCGGGATCGGCGTCGGGCAGAGCCGCGAACGGGCCGGGGTCGCCGTCGATGAAGACCGTCTGTATCGACGGCACCGCAGCCTGTACCGCGATGGCGAGCTCACGGTGGTCGAATCCGCGGCGATCGTCCTCGGTGACGTAGGCGACGGCTCCGGAGCCTGCGGCGAGGTGCACGATCTCGGCACTGCGGTGTGCGGGCAGCGTCATCACCGGGACGACGCCCGCGCGCAGCAGGCCGAAGAGGTTGATCGCGAATCCGGCCGAGTTGTGTTGCTGGAGGATCACCCGATCACCGGGGCGCAGTCCTGCGCTCGTGAAACCGGCGGCGCGTCGGGTCGCTGCCGACTCGAACTCTGCGTAGGTCAGGGTGACGGGACCGTCGACAGAAGCATCGGTCAGCGCCGGCGTACCGGGCCGCTGCGAGGCTGCGTCACCGAGTACGTGCCACAGTGGCCGTCCAGGAAACACTCCGGACTCCCGATAGCGGCTCGCTGCGGACGTGGGGTGCGGTGCGAAGCCGACGGTGAGGTCGGACGCGACGGCGTCGGCTGTCGGGTTCTGCACGCTGGGGCCTTTCTGCGGCGGGACGGCATGACGTCTGTCGAGGGATCTCCGATGCTCGGTCGAGCACAGTGAATTAGGTTACCCTTATCCGCAATCGGCGGGCGAAGAGGCATAGTTTAGGCTGTCCTAATGCATTAGTCCTCGATTTCCACACACGAAGGAAGTCCGCATGTCGTTGACTGTCGACTCGCACGCCGCAGGCGCGCCTCGTCGCCCTCGGTTGTCCCCGGAGATCGCTGCCAGAGTCTGTGCGACGTGGGCCGCATCCGGTGAGTTCGGCGAACACGTCGTGTACGAGCGCGATCGTCGGTGGACGTTCGCTGCCGGGGTGGCCGCGAGGATCGTGGTCACCACGACCGCGGTGATCGTCACCGAGGCCGGTCGACAGGTGCGCACCCCGTGGCACGGTGACCCGTCGGCGGCCGTGGCCGAAGCGCTGGATGCGCTGACGGACGCCGAATGGCGCGTCTACGGCTGGATCGGGTTCGATTACTGCGCGCCGTTCCACGGCCTTGTCGACAGCGTCGGAGAAGGCGTCGTCCTCGCGCACCTGATGGTGCCGGAGTTCGAGGCGTTCGTGGACGGCTCCGGTATCGACACCGGAACCGCCGACGACGTCCGGGCGGCGCGCCTGCGAGAGCTCGCGGCAACCGCGACGACACCCCCGGGGCCAACGCACGTCGACGTCGACGTGGACCACGACGACTACCGCGGGCGCGTCGCCCAGGCCATCGACGAGATCACCAGGGGCGACTACCAAAAAGTGATCATGTCCCGTCGTGTCGACGTCCCGTTCGAGGTCGACATCCCGGCGACCTACGCGCGGGGCCGGGCGGGCAACAATCCGGCGCGGTCGTACCTCCTCGATCTCGGGTCGTTGTCCGCGGCCGGTTTCAGCCCGGAACTGGTGCTGGCGACCGAACCCGACGGTACGGTGATCACCGAACCGCTGGCCGGTACACGGGCATTCGGGCGGTCGGCGGAGCTCGACGCCGCCGCGCGCGCCGACCTGCTCGCCGACGCGAAAGAGATCGCGGAGCACGCGATGTCGGTGCAGGCGTGTTTCGAGGAGATCGCCTCGGTATCCCTGCCCGGCACGACCGTGGTCAGCGAGTTCATGGTTGTCCGCGAGCGCGGCAGCGTCCAGCATCTCGCATCGACCGTCCGCGGCGAGCTGTCGCCGGAGGCCGGGCCGTGGCAGGCGCTGGCGGTTCTGTTCCCGTCCATCACCGCGTCGGGAATTCCGAAATCGGCTGCGCTGGAGGCAATCTACCGCCTGGAGCCCGATTATCGAGGACTCTACTCCGGTGCCGTGCTGGTGGCGTCGTCGGCAGGCGACCTCGAGGCAACCCTGACCCTACGGAGTATCTTCGCGGTCGGGAACCGGGCGTGGCTGCGCGCCGGTGCAGGCATCGTCGGCCAGTCGAACCCAGACCGCGAGTTCGAGGAGACGTGCGAGAAGCTCGGCAGCGTGGCCCCATACGTGGTCCGGCGGCATGCAGAGGGGAGTGACAGATCATGAGCAGCCATCGTCACGAGGTCACCAGCGCGATCGCCGACGCGCTCGACATCGCACCGGAGGACGTCCGGTCCGACACCGATCTGATCGAACTCGGGCTGGATTCGATCAGGATGATGAAGATCGCGGGCCGGTGGCGCAAGCGCGGGCATCGACTGAATTTCGCGCAGCTCGCAGCCGAGCCGACGGTCGAGGCGTGGGCGGCGATGCTGGCCGCGACCGATCCGGACGCCGACACCCCGGAGGCCGTCGTCGAGAGTGATCCCGACACGGCGGATGCGGCAGAAGACGGTGCCGCACAGTCGGAGCCGTTCGCCCTGGCTCCGATGCAGCACGCCTACTGGATCGGGCGGACCGAGGTGGCCGATCTCGGTGGCGTGGCCGCGCATCTGTACGTCGAGTTCGACGGCGTGGGGCTCGATGCCGACCGACTGCGCTCCGCGATGCAGTCGCTGGTGGCCCGTCATCCGATGCTGCGTGCGGAGTTCCGGCCGGACGGGACGCAACGCGTTCTCCCGTCGTTGTCGCGCGAGTTGTTGGCCGTCGACGACCTCCGATCTCTCGGCGCCGCCGAGATCGACGCCGCCCTCGCGCAGACCCGCCGAGCCAAGAGTCACCAGATGCTCGACGTCGCGGCCGGTCAGGTGGTCGATCTGACCCTCACGCTCCTGCCGGACGGCCGCCATCGTGTCCATCTCGACATCGACATGCTGGCCGCCGACGCGATGAGTTACCGTGTGCTGCTCGCGGATCTGGTCACCCTCCACGACGGCGGGACCCTGCCGTCCCTGGACTACACATACCGCGACTACTTACAGCACCGGGCGGCGCATCCTGATCCGGCCCGCGCTCGCGACCAGGCGTGGTGGGCCGAGCGGATCGCCGATCTGCCATCGGGTCCGGCACTACCCACGCGGAGTGAAGGTTTCGGCGAGCCTGCGGACGTTCGTCGAGTGGTCCGGCATCACCACTGGGTGGATCCGGAGGCGAAGGAGACGCTGCTCGCAGCGGCGCACGAGCGCGGCGTGACACCGGCGATCGCCCTGGCCGCGGTCTTCGCGGCCACCATCGGCGCGTGGTCGAGCGACGATCGATTCCTCCTGAATGTCCCACTGTTCCATCGGGAGCCGGTACATCCCGACATCGAGCTGGTGTCGGGTGACTTCAGTTCGTCGATCCTGATCGACGTCGATGTGCGACACGCACAGTCCGTCCTCGACCTCACCCGTGCGATGCAGAAGACGATGCACGCCAACGGATCACACTCGAGTTACGGTGCGCTCGAGGTACTTCGGGATTTGGGCAGGGCGCGGGGCGAACAGGTGATCGCCCCGGTCGTCTACACGAGCGCGCTGGGTCTGGGTGAACTCTTCTCCGATGCCGTCCTCGAGCGGCTGGGGGAGCCCGCCTGGATCGTGTCGCAGGGGCCGCAGGTCACGCTCGATGCGCAGGTGACCGAACTGCGCGGTGGGCTGCTGCTCAACTGGGACGTACGGGAATCGGCATTTCCGCCCGGCGTCGTGGAGGCGATGTTCGCGCAGTACACCGCGGCCATCGACAGGCTCGGTCACGGCGACGCGGGGTGGATGGGGACGTCGGCGCCGCAGCTGCCGACCGAACAGCGGGCAGTGCGCGCGCGTGTCAACGCAACCGCGGGCGAGACGAGCGGCCGGGTGCTCCACGAGGAGTTCTTCGCGCGTGCGACTCATGAACCGGACCGGACCGCCCTCATCTGGCGCGACGGGTCCCTCTCCTACGGGGAGCTCGCCCGCGAGGCCTTCGCGGTGGCCGGTGCGCTTCGCCACGCCGGCGTGCTGACCGGAGACGCGGTCGGTGTCCAACTCCCGAAGGGGCCGGAGCAGGTGGTCGCCACACTCGGCGTCTTCGCGGCGGGGGCGATCTGGGTTCCCATCGGACACGACCAGCCGCCGGCCCGGCGGGCGACGATCCTCGACACCGGTGAGATCAGCGCGCTCGTCGGCAGCGGTGCGTCTCTCGATGACATACCGGACGGGGTGATCACCGTCGATCTCGATCAGGCACGGCGCCACGGCACGCCGTTCGCCGAGGCGGTCCTGCCCGATCCGGAGTCGGTGGCCTACATCCTGTTCACCTCGGGCTCCACCGGCACGCCGAAGGGCGTCGAGGTGCCGCACCGAGCCGCCATGAACACCATCGATGACATCAATGACCGGTTCTCGGTCGGTCCGGACGATCGGTCGCTCACCGTCGCCGCCCTCGAATTCGACATCTCGGTATACGACATCTTCGGGCTCTTCAGCGCGGGCGGCGCCGTGGTCGTCGTCGATGCCGATGCCGCGAGGGACCCGGCGGCCTGGCTGCAACTCCTCCGTGATCATCGGGCGTCGGTCCTCACCTGCGTCCCCAGTGCACTGGACATGTTGCTGACCGTGGCCGAGACGGAAGCGGGCGGACTCGGGGATTCTCTGCGCGCAACGCTTCTGGGCGGCGACTGGGTGGGCGTCGATCTGCCGCGGCGCCTGCACGCGTTGGCACCGGCGGCCCGATTCGCGGGACTCGGTGGAGCGACCGAGATCGCCATCCACGGCACCGTGTGCGAGATCATCGATCCGCTGGCGCACTGGACGTCGGTTCCGTTCGGGACCCCGCTGCGCAACGTCGCGTGTCGGGTGGTCGATTCATCTGATCGCGACTGCCCGGACTGGGTCACCGGCGAACTCTGGGTCGGTGGGGCGGGCGTCGCCCGCGGCTACCGAAATGACCCGGTACGCACCGCCGACCGGTTCATCGAGCGTGAGGGGCAGCGGTGGTATCGCACCGGCGACCTCGCCCGGTACTGGCCGGACGGCACGATCGAGTTCCTCGGACGCGCCGACCACCAGGTGAAGGTCCGCGGCTTCCGGGTGGAACTCGGTGAGGTCGAAGGCGCGCTGCGATCGGTGGACGGTGTCCGCCACGCCGTCGCGACAGTGGTCGACGGCTCGGGCGGACCGCGTAATCTCGTCGCCGCCATCGTCGTCGACGATGCTGCGGCGACGCCGTCGACGATCGAGTCGGAACTGCGCACCCTGCTGCCCGCGTACATGATCCCGTCACGAATCGAGATCGTCGACACGCTTCCCCTCACCTCGAACGGGAAGCTCGACCGCACGATGATCGACGGACTGTTCGACGTTGGCGAGCTCGTTTCCGAAAGCATTGCTCCTGCAGACGATCTGGAGAAGGCGCTGCTCGGTATCGTGGCCGAGACGCTGTCGGTCGACCGGGATCGGGTCGGCGTCACGGATGACTTCTTCGCGATCGGTGGCGATTCGGTGCTGGCCACGACGGTCGTCGCCCGCGTGCGCGAATGGCTGGATGCGCCGCACGTCGGGGTCGTCGACATCTTCACGGCCCGATCGGTCCGCGAACTCGCCCGTCGCATCGACGAAGCAGATGAGCGACCCGGGCGCCTCGAGCAGGTTGCCGCCCTGTATCTCGAAGTGGTCGAGATGGATGACGAGGCCGTCGACGCGGCGAGCCTCGACAACGAACTGACGGAGACCCGCCGATGACCGTCCGACAACCGGAGACGATGATCATCGTCGGTGCGGGCCCCAAGGCGCTCGCGGTCGCGGCCAAGGCGAAGGTGATGCGTGACCTGGGCCTCCCGGCGCCGAGGGTGCGTGTGGTCGAGGCCCATGCAGTGGGCGCCAACTGGCAGTCCATCGGCGGATGGACCGACGGGCGCCACCGACTCGGCACCAGCCCGGAGAAGGACATCGGCTTCCCGTATCGGTCCGCGGTGGCCGGCCGCGGAGACGGCACGATGAACGCCGAGATCAGCAGGCGGATGCTGGATTACAGCTGGATGTCGTTCCTGGTGGAACATCAGACCTACGCCGAATGGGTGGATCGCGGACGTCCGAACCCGCACCACAACGTGTGGGCCCGGTACCTGCAATGGGTGGCGACCCGCATCGAGCTCGATGTCACCATCGGTACCGTGCGGTCGATCTCGGCTGACGAGGACCAGTGGAGTCTCGATGTCGTCGGGGCCGACGGCCGTCCGAGCGAGATCGTCGGGGACGGTCTGATGGTGACCGGACCGGGGTCGAGCGGAAGCGCGATGATCGACGACGAGCGGGTGCTCTCGGTGTCGGCGTTCTGGGACCTGGTGTCGCGTAGAGGATTGCCGGTCGCGTCACGTGCTGCGGTGATCGGTGGCGGTGAGACCGCAGGCTCCGCACTCGATGAACTCGTGCGCCATGAGGTGATGACCGTCTCGGTGATCTCGCCGGGCGCGACGATCTACACGCGCGGCGAGAGCTATTTCGAGAACGCCATGTTCAGCGATCCGACCGGCTGGCCGAGTCTGTCGCCGGAGGAGCGACGTGACGTGATCCGACGCACGGATCGAGGGGTCTTCTCGGTCACCGTGCAGGAGAATCTGCTCGGGGACAACAGGGTTCACCACCTCCAGGGGCGCGTGGTATCGGCGCGACGCGCTGAGGACCTGATCGCGGTGACACTGCACAATCCCGGCCGGCCTGCGCAGACCCACTCCTTCGATCTCGTGGTGGACGCGACCGGTGGTCAACCGCTCTGGTTCCTCGACCTCTTCGATGACGCCGCCGCCGACATCCTGGAGCTGACACTGGGCTGGCCTCCGACGCTGGAGCGCATCGAGTCGTCGATCGGACACGACCTGGCGGTCACCGGGCTGACACCCAAGCTCTATCTGCCGAACCTCGCCGGCTTCGCCCAGGGGCCGGGCTTCCCAAACCTCAGCTGCCTCGGTGAGGTGTCGAATCGCATTCTGCGCCTTGCTGTCCGGCAGGGGCGCGGGGCCCGTGAATCTCGTGTCGACGAGGCCCGCTGATGGGTGGCAGGAGGCTCCGAGTCGGCGGCAGTGTGAGATCAGATCTTCGGCACGTCGGCCGCGGTGCGTCCGAGCACGTGCAGCGCGATCCGTCGATCCGGCCGCACATCGAACTCGCCGAGGTCGGTCCAACCGCGTTTGGTCAGCGCTCGGCGCATCCGCTCGTTTCGTGCATCGGGTTCGAGAACAACTCGGCGGCAACGAGTATCGGCGCGAAAGAGGGCATCCGCCAGCTCGGCCATCCATGCCGACATCACACCTCGGCCGATGAGTCCCGGCTCCGCGGTCGCGATGTGGAGGCCCATGTCGTGCGGATCGGCCGGGTACAGCGCGGCGATCTCGTCGCGCGCAGGTCGGTAGAGCTCGATGTATCCGATCTCCGTGCCGTCGAGAGACACGATCAGCGGCCGCGAGTAATCGCCGGCCAGCCGATATGCCGAATCGGCGCGCCAGCGCTCCGGCGTCCATTCCTGTTCCCAGGTCTCGACGAGATGCGGACGGGCGAACCACGAGACGAGGAGCGCGGGGTCATCGCCGTCGGGATCGACCGGCCGCAGCGTGAACCGACCCGTCGTATCCGGGACCACCGGAGGGCCTGCGGCGTCGACTTCCGCAGTGACATCAGTGATCTCGCGCCCGATTGTGTAGGGGGCGCCCGATCGGGTGTCGGCGGTGTTCATCAGCGGCGCTCCATTCGACCTCGTAGAGACATTCGAGCACAGGCTAGCCTACGCTCAGCACTCCAGTGGAAATGATGAGATGACAAGCAATCAGAACGCCCAGTCCCGACCCGCCCTCGGCGCGTTGCGCCAGTTCCACCAACCGTTGCGGCCCGGATTGCCGCCACTGCTCGTCTTTCCGCACGCGGGGAGCGGGGCCTCGGCGTACCGAACGCTCTCGGAGCTGTTCAGCCGGGAGTTCACCGTCCTGATCATGCAGTACCCGGGTCGGCAGGACCGCATGCGTGAGCCGGCCGCGGCCGGGCTGCACGCTCTGGCGGCCGAGGCCTACGCCGAGTGCTCGAATCGCGCCGATCTGGCCGACGTGCCCCTGACGGTATTCGGCCACAGCATGGGTGCGCTGGTCGGCTTCGAGTTCGTCCGGCTCGCCGAAGAGAACTCGACGCCGATCGGGCGACTGGTGGTGTCCGCGGCAACGGCGCCGAGCCGGGTCGCGGAGCTGCCTGGGCACCCGACCGACGACGAGGGGCTGATGGCACACCTATCGGTGCTGGAGGGGACCGGCGGCGGCGTGATGGGCAGCGACGCCGTGATGCGGATGGCCCTGCCGGTGTTGCGTGCCGACTACCAGGCGTTCGACGCGTATCAGGCGAGCGCTGACCACCGGATCGCCGCGCCGATCGCCGTCGTCGGTGGCGCCGACGATCCGGTGATCAAACCGCACGATCTGCACACGTGGTCGATCCACGCCGACGATGTGGACGTCAATGTGTTCGACGGCGGACACTTCTACCTGCACGAGAACGGTCCGGGAATCCTCGACGTACTGACCGAACCCGTGGTGAGCGGACGCCGATGATGTCGTCGCCGGAGCCGATCGTCATCGCCGGAATGGCGGTCGAGGCACCAGGAGGGATCGAGACGCCCGCGGACTTCTTCACCGCGCTCGCCGACGGTGTCGAGCTCGTCGAACCGTTTCCCCGGGACCGGGACTGGCCCGTCGATCAAGTCCTCGCTCTCGGTTCGATCGACGGGTGGGGCGACGTCGCCGACGCGGGCGGATTCCTCCGTGGCGCAGCTGAGTTCGATCCGATGTTCTTCGGGATAAGCCCCCGCGAGGCGATCGCGATGGACCCACAGCAGCGCGTGGCGATGCGGGTGGCGTGGCGTGCGGTCGAGAATGCCGGCATCAACCCGACCGCTCTCGAGGACGAGGAGGTCGGCGTGTACATGGGGGCCTCGATGGCCGAGTACGGTCCGCGGGCCGCCGCCGTCAACGAGTTCTCCGGGCACCGGATCGCGGGCACCGCGCTGGGTGCGGTTGCCGGTCGCATCTCGCACGCACTCGGCGTGGTGGGGCCGTCGATGACTGTGGACACCGCGTGCGCGTCGTCGCTCACCGCCCTGCACCTGGCCGCGAACGCCATCCGCAGCGGTGAGTGTTCCTGGGCGATCGCCGGTGGGGTCTGCGTGATGGGCTCGCCGGCCGCCTTCTTCGAGTTCGCCAAGAACAACGGTCTCGCCGCCGACGGCCATTGCCGCTCGTACAGCGCCTCGGCCACCGGCACGCTCTGGGGCGAGGGTGCGGGTGCCGTCGTGGTCGAGACGGAGGGGCGTGCGCGACGGCTGGGTCACCGGATCCTGGGGACGGTGCTGGCGACGCGGGTCAATCACAACGGGCGGGGCGCGCCGATCGTGGTGCCCAGTGCCGACGCCCAGCAGCGACTCGTGGAGCGCACGATCGCGGCCGCGGGTGTGTGCCCCGCCGACATCGATGTGGTGGAAGGGCATGGGACGGGCACGCCACTCGGCGACCCGATGGAGTTGCGGGCATTGCAGAACACCTACGGCGCGGCGCGGTCGGCGCAGGAACCTGTCCTGCTCGGTTCGGTGAAATCGAATGCCGGACACGCACAGGCCGCCGCCGGGATGATGGGCCTGATCAAGGTGCTGCTCTGCGGCCGCCATGGGATGACCGTGCCCAGTCTGTTCGCCGACGATCCGACCGACAAGGTCGACTGGGACCGTGGTGGGCTGCGGCTGTCGACCGAACGCGCGCACTGGCCGGCGCGCGCGGGCAGGAGGCTGGCAGCGGTGTCCAGCTTCGGGGTGGCCGGAACCAACGCGCACGCCATCGTCTCGATGCCCGCGACCGACAGAGAGATCGATCATGTCTGAGACCCCGCCCCCGGCTGCAGAGCAGACCGGGCCTCGTCTGCCCGATGGCCGCGCAGCGGTTCTCGTCTCCTCCGACGTTGCTGACCTGGTCACCCAGGAGGCCGATGCAGTGCTGGCCTACGTGCGGGCTCATCCGGCCGTCACCGTCGGTGCCATCGGTTCCCACCTCATGCGGACGCGGCCCGCGCGCCGGCACCGAGCGCTCGTCCTCGCCGGTGACCGGGACGAACTCGTCGACGCGCTCGAGGCCTTGGCGGACGGTCGCGCCCACCCCGCGGTGGTCCGCGGTACCGGAGCGGCGACGGCGCGACGGGTCGCCTACACGTATCCCGGACAGGGCAGCCAGCGTCCGGGAATGGGACGGAGCTATTACGATCTGTCGGCACCGTTCCGACAGGCCGTCGACGCGTGTCATGAGCAGTCGTTGCGACTGTTCGGATCGTCCCCACGGGACTACGTTCTCGGCACCATCGATCCCGACGATCCGTCGGCGACCGATGTCCGGGTCATTCAGCCGGCATTGTTCATGCAGATGGTCGGACTGACCGCGATGTGGGATGCCGCAGGTGCCACACCGTCGCTGACGGTGGGGCACAGCCAGGGTGAGATCGCCGCCGCGGTGCGGAGCGGTGTGATGACCTTGTCGGACGCACTGACCATCGTGACCATTCGGGCTCGCCTGGTACACGACATCTCGCCGCGCGGTCACACGATGGCGGTCGTCGGGATCGACATCGACGAATGTGACGACATGCTCGCCCGGCACTCGGGGTGGGCGCAACTCTCGGTGGTCAACTCCGCGCACATCCTGTGCGTGTCGGGCAAACGCGACACCGTCCTCGAGATGGTGGATTCGCTGAGCGCACAAGGAAAGTTCGCGAAAGAGATCCGCGTCGAATACCCCGCCCACACCAGCATCGTGAGCGAGTATCAGCCGGCCTTCCTCGACGCACTCGGTACATATCTGGACAACTCCGCAATGCTCGCCGGTGACCTGCCGTGCATCGGTGCCACCCTCGGCGCCGCGGTCGACGAGTCGATGTCGCTGGGGGACTACTGGTTCTGGAATCTGCGCAACCGCGTCCGATTCGACAAGGCCATCGCCGGCGCCGCTGTGGAACACCGTGCCGACTTCTTCATCGAGATGTCCGAGCACCCGACACTGTTGCTGGCGATGGGCGAGACCCTGTCGGACATCGATGGCGACGGTCTCGCCGCACGGCCGGTGATCGGGTCCTCGAGGCGCGATGCCGACGGTCTCGACGAGTTCACCCGCAATGTCGCGGCGCTGGCCGTCGCCGACTCCGGATTCCGTTGGGATGCACTGATGGTCGAGTCCCGGAATCCGATCCCGTCTGTGCCTCTCGAGGACTTCCCCAACACGGTCATGCGTCGCACCCACCTCTGGGCGGATCGGGAGTCCGGGCTCGCGGATCCGATCAACTCGCCGGAGTGGGCGGCGCGGCGCGCAGGTCGATCGGTGCACCGTATCGTCAGTGGCTGGTCTCCACTGTCCAGGCGAAAGATGCTGTCGCCAAGGAAGGTTGCCGTTCTCGACCCGACGGGTCGAGGTGCCGGGCTGGCGATCGCGATCCAGGCGGCGGCCCCTGGACAGGGTGCGGTGGTGACCGTGGTCGGCCCCGGCGACGATCCGATACCGGCAGGCGACGTCGACACCGCGGTGCTGCTGACCGGAAGCGCCGAGAGCTCGCCGGATGCCGCGCCGGAGTTGCTGGCGGATGTGCTGGCCGATGCGCGCTGGCGGGCCGGACTCGAGACACTGCCCGAACAGTTCTGGTGGGTCACCGTGGGCGGTGAGCAGGTCACCGATGCCGACCCCGCACCCGACCTGGTCCACGGATCGATCACAGCGGCCCTGCGGTGTGCTGCGGCCGAGCATCCCACGACCCGCTTCCGTCACCTCGACCTGGAACCGTCCGGGGGCGAGCCCGCCGCCGACGCGATCGTCGCCGCACTGCACATCGCGGGCGAGCCCGAGCTCGCGATCAGGGGCGGATCGGTTCATGTGAAGCGCTGGGCCAGCACGGATTCGGTGGCACGCGGGCCCCAGCCGAAGCTCGACCACGTGTTGATCACCGGCGGTACGGGCAAACTGGGCCTCGAGTTCTGTGAGCACTACGCGACCGCCGGAGCAGGCCGGATCACCCTGGTGAGCCGGACCGGCGGGTCCGCCGACGCCGTGCGCAGGATCGAGGCGCTGCGGCGGCGGGTCGACTCGGTGATCGACGTCGTGCCCTGTGATGTCACCGACGAGGCTGAGGTGGATCGTCTGGCGCAGACGCTCGCCGAGCCGGTGACACTTCTGCTCCACGCCGCCTTGAATTACGTCTCGACGTCGATCGACGAGATCACCCGGACCGCCGTCACGGACTCGATCGGCGCCAAGGTCGCCGGGCTGCGGAACGTGGTGCGAGCAATTCCGGTCGCCGACGGAGTGTCCGTGGTGGTGTGCTCGTCGCTGGCGGCCTCACTCGGCGGTCGGGATCAGGCCCTGTACGCGCTGGCGAACCGCATGCTCGGGATCGCGGCGGGGCAGCTTCGCGACGAGGGCATCGCTGCCACGTCGATCGAGTGGGGACTCTGGCGCGTGCAGGGTCCGCTCGACGCGGACGGGGTCGCCGCGGTGGAGGGCGCAGGCGTGGTGCCGATGGCCCCCACTGCGGCCATGACGGCCGGGTTGACCGATCTGACCGGCGACAGCATCGTGTTGTCGGCGGACTGGACCGAGCTGCGTGATCTGCTCGGCCTGTTCGGGTATCAGCCGGTGCTCGCCGACCTGCCGGATCTGTCCACCGACGTCGTGGTCCCGATCTCGGCCGAGCATCCGGCGGTCGAGGCCGGCGGTGTCGTCGTCGGCGGTGTGGTCGATGAGCGCAGCGTCCCGATGGCGTCGCGAGGAGCCGACGTCGCCGAACCGGTGTCGCAGGTGGCAGGCCGCGACTCGGTTGCCGATCTCCTCCGAGCCGAACTCGCCGTCACGATGGGTCTGCAGGCCCAGGATGCCGACGTCGACCCGGATATGCCTCTGGTCGCGCTCGGGCTCGATTCACTCCAGGCTCTCGACTTCCGCAAACGTGTCAAGACCGCTCTCGGCCAGGACCTGCCTGTGGAGGCAATTCTCGGTGGCGCGTCGTTGCACGAGGTCGTCGATCTCATCGGATGAGTGCGCCGCACCGTCCGTAAAGTAAGGTCAGGCTAATCGGCCTAATAAGGGGAAGTGGTCTCATGGCGACCGACTACGAAACAACGGGAACGCACACGCAGATGCCGTCAGGTTATGACGACACCGATACCGGGCCCATCGGCCCGCAGGCATATTCGGCAGCTGACGGCGCCGATCTCGACGACACCGCAGGTGACGCCGCCGGCAGTGGCGGCGGTGGGGGCAGTGGGGTCAACTGGCCGACCGTGATGATGGCCGGCGGCATCTCCGCGATCATCTCCGCGGTGGTCGTGACGATCGGCGTGGTGGGGCTGCTGCTGTCCGACATCGGCCGCAACGGCGACGCGGCCGGAGGCGCCCAGCCGACGGTCGTCAACCTCGGCTCGGCACAGAGCGCCGCGCCGCAAGGCGCGGCGGCTCCACCGGCGTCCGCGGCGAATCCCCAGGCCCCGGCGCAGGGAGCCGCACCGGGTGCGGCCGCCGCTCCGGCGGGCGAGGGCAGCAGCGCGGATCTGCCTGCCGGGGGAGGTGCGTCAGGGGGCGGGATGCTGCCGGGCGCCGCGCCGCAGGCGGCACCGCAGGCCGTCCCGCAGGCGCCCGCTGCCCAGGCGCCTGCCCAGCAGCAGTCTGCACATCCGGCGAAGTCCCCGGCGCAGTTGCAGAACGATCTCGACACCCTGACGGGCAACGGCTCGACGGCCGCGAAGGCGCAGCGGCTCGAGGGCGGAGCGAAGGCCGTGCGTCAGGCGCAACCCATCGCGACGCTGCTGCAGCGGTTCCGCCCGATGGGCATGACCTACCGCATCACCGGGCCGGTGACCGTCACCGGCAACACCATGAAAGCAACACTCGAACTCCGTTCTCCCGGTTGGCAACCCGCGCGCATGCCGCTCTACTGGGTATGGCAGGGCGGGCAGTGGAAGCTGTCCAACCGATCGATCTGTGACCTGGGCGCCTACGGCGGCATTCCCTGCTCTCTGTGACTCGGGTGTCGTCTCGTCCGATTCGCAGGCCGAGGCGCCCGGGTTAGGGTTGCCTATGTAAACTGAGCGGCATGGCTGACGACCTCTTGCAGCGAAAGAAAGAGTTGCTGCGACAGCGACTCGCGGCCGACGGACTCGGGCGGGACTCCGGCGGGGGACGTGTCGCCCTTCCGGCCCGGCCTGCGGGGTCGACCTCCCCGTTGGCGTCCGCGCAACGTCGACTCTGGTTCGTGTCCCACCGCGATCCCACCGATACATCGCTGAACGTCGGTGTCGCGTATCGCCTCGACGGTCCGCTGGATGCCGGGCGTCTGCGCGCGGCATTCGACGGCGTGGTTGCCCGGCACGAAACGCTGCGCTCCACTTACGAACTGGGGCCAGACGGTGAACCCGTGGTGCGTCATCACGCGCCCGGTGCCGTGCCGTGGCAGGAGGTCGACCTCGCCGAGCTGACCGGGCGGGCCCGTGACCGGCGGTTGCAGGTCCTCGCGCGGCGTGAGTTCGGCACGGCCTTCGACCTCACGTCGCAGTTTCCCATCAGGTTGCTGCTGGCCCGCCTCGCGGACGACGAACACATCGTGATGCTCACCGTGCATCACATCTGCTGGGACGACGAATCCTGGTCCGTCCTGTTCGACGAGGTGAACTCGGCCTACCACGCAGCCGCCGGGTCGTCGACACGGCCTGCGCTCGCACGACAATATGCGGACCTACCATCCACCGACCCCGAGTTGGTGTCCGACGATCTGCGCTACTGGCGCGACCAGCTGAACCCGATGCCGGAGCCCCTCGCCCTGCCGGTCGGTACGCATCCCGCCCGGGTGGAACGGGCGAGCGGATGTGTGACCCGGGCGCTGCCTGCCGACCTGAGCCGCCGGGTGGAGGATTTCGCCCGAGCGTCGTCGGTGAGCCCGTTCACGGTCCACGCCGCCGTCACCGATGCGCTGATCCACCGGACCACCGGGGCGATCGATTTCACCGTCGCGGTACCGGTCACCGATCGTCCCGGCGACGCCGCGGACCTGATCGGCTACTTCGGCAACACCATTCTGACCCGGACCCGCCTCGTGCCGACCGACTCGCTGGCCGTTCTGACGGCGGCCGCGGGTGAGCGTCTCATCAGTGGCTTTGCGCACCAGAACGCGCCGGTGGATGCCGTGGTCGGAGCGATCAACCCGGACCGCGGGGCGGGCGGTGACGGCCTGGCGCAACTCGTGTCGGTGAGCTTGAGTACCCGGCGTCAGGCGAGTGGACTCGCCCTCGACGGCATCACCGCGACCTACCTCGACGAGCTCGGCACACCGAACGCCCAGCTGCCGCTCGAGTTCGCCGTCATCACCGGTGACCAGGCGCAGATCGAACTGCAGTACGACGCGGCCCTGTTCGCCGACGACCTCGCAGCGGGGATCGCGGACGCCTATGTCCACCTGCTGGACCAGGCCCTCGCGGCACCGGACCGGCCGATCCGTGACCTCGAGATACTCGACCCTGCCGCGTTTGCCCGCGTGTTGGAGGCATCGACCGGGCATCGCGCGCACGTTGCGGACACCACGGTCGTGGACCTGTTCGCCGCTGCGGTGCTGACTCGCGCCGACCACGAGGCGGTGGTCTCCGATGACGTGGTGCTGACCTATCGACAGCTCGACGAACGATCGAACCGGTTGGCCCACTGGATGCTCGCATCGGGCGTCGAGACCGAGGACCTGGTCGGTCTGCGTCTCGGCGGGTCGGTGGGATTCGTGGTGGCGGCGCTGGCCGTGCTCAAGGCAGGTGCCGCCTATCTGCCGATCGACCCGGATTACCCCAGCGATCGCACGCAGTTCCTCATCGACGACGCCGCGCCACGTCTTGTCCTCGACGCCGACGCACTGGCCGCTGCCGAGACCGAAGCCGCAGAGTGCCCCGCGGTCGTACCGGATGACCGGATTCGTCGGACCCCGCTGCGGCCGGACAATCTCGCGTACGTCATCTACACCTCCGGCTCCACGGGTACCCCCAAGGGGGTTCCGGTGGCGCACAAGGCGATCGCAGATCATCTGATCGGCTTCGGAGCCGGCGAGGTGCTCTCACCGGATGACCGGCTGGTGCAGACGTCGTCGGTGAGTTTCGATGCGTCGATGTTCGAGGTGTTCTGCACCCTGGCGGTCGGGGCAACGTTGGTTATTCCCAAACCGCGTGCAGTGCAATATATCTCGTACATGGCCGATCTGCTGGTGCGACAAAGGGTGACCGTGATGCACATGGTGCCGACCCTGCTGTCGACACTGCTGATGGTGCCCGAGGTCAAGCAGTGGACGATGCTGCGGACGGTTCCGGTCGGTGGTGAGGCGTTCTCCGGTGAGGTCGCCGACTCCTTCACCACCACATTCGACGCGGCACTGTCCAACAACTACGGGCCGACCGAGGCGGTCGTCGCCGCCACGCACTACCCCGTGGACGGGCCGCAGGGCAGTTCGATCGTGCCGATCGGCACGCCGAACACCAATGTCACGAGTTATCTGCTCGATACCGGTCTGCACCTCGTGCCCGACGGTGTGGTGGGTGAGATCTACCTGGGCGGCTCGCAGCTCGCGCGCGGGTACCTCGGGCGGGGCGCCCTGACCGCGTCCCGATTCGTCGCCGACCCGTTCAGGCCGGGTGGACGGCTCTATCGCACCGGCGATCTCGCCCGGCGCAACGGCAACGGAGATCTGGAATTCGAAGGACGCGCCGATGAGCAGGTGAAGGTGCGCGGATATCGGATCGAACTCGGTGAGGTCGAGGCGGCGCTCGTGGATCATCCGGACGTCGCGCATGCGGTCGCGGTCGTCGATGCCGCCGATTCCGGCGCACGCCTGCTCGGCTATGTGATCCCGGAGGCTCATGCCGGGGCCGCGATCGACCTGGACGACGTCCTCCGCCATGCCCGCACCACCGTGCCGGATCATCTGGTGCCCGCAGCGCTCGCGGTGATCGACGAGATCCCGCTGACCACACACGGCAAGCTCGACCGTGCCGCGCTGCCCGTCATCACCGCCGTCGTGCGGCCCGATCGAGCACCGCGCACGCCGACGGAGCGTCGTGTGGCGGCGGTCTACGCCGAGCTCTTCGGACGCGACGACATCACGGCAGGTTCCTCGTTCTTCGACCTAGGCGGCCATTCGCTGCTGGCGGCGCGGTTGGTGACGACCCTGGTCACCGAATTCGGAATCGAGGTGGATGTCCGTCTTCCGCTCGACAATCCGACGGTGGAGGGGCTGGCCGCAGCGGTGAACACCGCTGTACGCGAAGAGTTCGGCATCGAGCTCGACGAGCTCGGGGATCTCGACGATGTGGAGGCCGACCTGCCATCGACGGTTGGCGGGACGTCGTCGGTCTCCACCGGTCGGCCGCCGCTGGAACACGTCGAGCGCCCCGAACCCGTCCCGCTGTCGTTCTCGCAGCTGGCCATGTGGTTCCAGCATCGCTTCGAGGGGCCGGGCGCCGCGGGGAACATCCCGCTTGCACTCCGGGTCGACGGTCCGCTGGATGTCGCCGCGCTCGGAGCCGCACTGTGCGACGTGGTCGACCGACACGAGTCGTTGCGGACGACCTTCGTAGAGCGCGACGGGCTGCCCACGGCTCTGGTGGGTGAGCGGCTGGAGATCGATCTGCCGGTTGTCGCGGTCGGCGGCGCCGAGGAGCGCGCCGCGGCGCTGACAGCCGCGCGTGAGCACGTGTTCGATCTTGCGGCGGGTCCGTTGTTGACGCCGATGTTGTTGCGGGAGAACGAGACGACGCACGTCCTGTCGCTGGTGATCCACCACATGGTCATCGACCACTGGTCGACGGATGTGCTGATCTCCGATCTCGTGGCCGCATACCGTGCGCGCGCGGCGGGCACACGACCTGAGTTCGCAGCGCCGACGCTGACCTACACCGACTATGCCCTGTGGCAGCATCAGGTTTTCCCGGTCGGGGCCGACACCGCCGAGGGGGCAGGCGGCCCAGCCGATTTCGGGCGCAGGCAGATCGACCACTGGCGCACTGCATTGGCCGGCCAGCCGGACGAGATCACGGTCACGCCCGACCGCCCACGTCCGCAGGCCCTCACCAAAGCCGGTGTGCTGGCCGACCTGTCCGTCACGCCCGCGGCCCGGCAGCGTCTCCGGCGGGTGGCCGACGACAGCGGTGCGACCGAGTTCATGACCGTGACCGCGGCGCTCACCGGGCTGTTGAGCCGACTCGGTGGTGGCGACGACATCGCGGTGGGAACACCCGTGGCGGGGCGGGTCGATCCGGGTACCGACGATCTGATCGGCCTCTACGCGAACATGGTGGTACTGCGCACCCGCACCGACGGCGCCCCGACCGTGAGGGAACTGCTCGCCCGCAGCCGGGACGCCGTGCTGGGCGCCTTCGCAAACCAGGATGTACCGATCGAGCGGCTGGTCGAGGCGATCAACCCACGCCGCACACGATCGCGGAACCCGCTGTTCCAGAGCATGATCCACTTCCGTGATCGGGATCAGAACGCCTGGGGCCGTCCGCTGGATGCCGAGGGCAGGACCACCGTGACGTTGTTGCCGGTGGAGCAGGACACGTCGTTCCTCGACCTCAACGCGATCCTGACGGTCACCGAGGACGGGGGACTCGAGGGACGCGTGGTCGGCAGCGCGGATCTCTACGATCAGGAGACGATCGACGGGATCGCGGCGGCCTTCGCGGCGATGCTCGAATCCTTCGGTGCCGGCCCGGATACGGCCCTGACGGAGATCTCCCTGCCTGCCCTTCCGGGGGTTCTCACGGCCGACCAGCACGGCGACGACCCGGCCGCGCTTGCGCGTCTGATCGTCGCCGAACGTCCGCGCCGTGTGCACGCGGCGCCGCGGACGCTTGCTGCGTTGCAACACACCGGGTCCACCGACCTCGGGTCGGTCCGAGAATGGATCGTCACCGAGGCGGGGGCCGGTTCGTCGCTGGCCGAATCGCTTGCGGCCCTGTCCCCGGGCTCTCGTCTCACCGATCCGTACGGGCAGGTTGCGCCCGCGGTGGTGGCGATGGCGCAGACGGCCGGGGGTGGTGCGCAGACACCGACCGAGGAACGACTGATCGGCATCCTCGCCGACCTGCTCGGCGTCGACGGTCTGGGCCGGGACGACAACTTCTTCGCCGTCGGCGGGGACAGCGTCATCTCGATCCAATGGTCGGCCCGCGCGGCGGCCGAGGGACTGCCGCTGGCACCCCAGCAGATCTTCGACCACTACACGATCGCCGAACTCGCGGCTGCGGTCGATGCCGCCGAGGACCAGGAGACCGACGGTGGCGGCATCGACGACGCGGAGGCGGCGCCGATGAGTGCATCCGGCCTGAGCGACGACATGTTGCAATCACTCGGGACTGCATGGAAGTCCCAGAGGTGAGCGCCACACCGGAGATCGAGGACGTCCTGGCGCTGAGCCCGCTGCAGGAAGGCCTATTCGTCCTGTCCGAGATGTCGGGCGACGGGATCGACCTGTATTCGATGCAGTTCGTCGTGGAGATCACCGGCCCATTGGACCGGCAGATCTTGCGCCGCAGTGTGGATGTGATCATGGAGCGGCACCCCAACCTGCGGGTGTCGCTGTGGGACAAGGATCTCCCGAAACCGGTGCAGATCGTGCCGTCCCACGTGGAGGTGCCGTGGGAGGAACTCTCGGCCACCGCGGCGGACTTCGACGACATCGCGGCTGCCGAGCGCGCCGACCGTTTCGATCTTCGGCGCGGACCGTCGCTGCGGGTCAAGCTGATCGACCTGCCCGGGGGACGCTCCCGCCTGCTGGTGACCGCGCACCACATCCTGATGGACGGCTGGGCGATCGCGCTGTTCTTCCAGGAGCTGCTGGCCATCTATGCCGCGGGCGGGTCGGCGCAGGGCCTGCCGCCGGTACGGCCCTATCGCAATTACATCGCCTGGCTGGCAGCGCAGGACGGGCCGGCCGCGCGGGCGGCATGGGCGACGTATCTGGACGGGGTGGAACCGCTGATGCTGGCCGCGCCGGGAGTCGCCGCGACCGAGCCGGTCCGCTCCCGCCATGAGCTGTCGGCCCGGGCCACCGAACGTCTGGTCGCGTGGACGCGCTCGGCCGGGCTCACGGTCAACACCGCGGTCCAGTTCGCCTGGGCCACCGTGCTGGGCCGCCTGTCCGACCGTGACGACGTGGTGTTCGGCACTACCATCTCCGGCCGCCCGCAGGGTCTGGCCGGTGCCGACGAGATGATCGGACTCTTCATCAACACCGTGCCGTCCCGCGTCCGGCTCGCCGCCGCGGGCAGCGCCGCCACCGTCGCGGCAGATTGCGTTGCCCTGCAGCGTGAATCGAGCCGGATGCGCGATCAGGGCTACCTCGGCCTCTCCGAGATCCAGCGGTCCGCGGCGCACCCATCGCTCTTCGACACGCTGTTCGTGTTCGAGAACGCGCCGATCGGGACGGCGACCGAGCCGATCAGCGCACCGGACGGCACGCGGTTCCTCCCACTGGCGATGGAGAGTCTCGCGCACTACCCCCTCACCGTCGTCGCCTACCTGCTCGACGGTGAGCTCGTGGTGATGACCGAGGTCATCGAGGACGCACTCGGCGGTATCGTCCCCGGTGACGTGGCACAACGCGTGGTTCGGGTGCTCGAGCAGATGCCCGACGCCGCCGACCGGCACCCCGATCGACTCGATGTCGCGTTGCCCGCAGAACGTGCGCTGGCATCGTCGGCGGCCGCGGAACGGAAGGTCGGTGACGCCGTCGAACTCGCACCGACGGTGGTCGACGCCTTTCTGGCGCAGTGTGATCGCACACCCGAGGCCACCGCGCTCGTCGCCGGCGGCCGGCCCTACACCTACCGAGAGCTGGCGGACCGAGCCATCCGATTGGCCTGCGAGCTGACCGATGACGGTATGACCACGGAAGCGGCAGTGGCCGTGGCGATCCCGAGATCGGCGGATTCGGTGGTCGCAATCCTCGGGGTGTTGATCGCGGGCGGCGCGTATGTCCCGATCGATGTCGCCCTGCCGGATCAGCGCGTGGCCAACATCATCGGTCAGGCGGGTATCGAACTGGTGATCACCGATCTCGCCCACCGTGACCGGTTCGCCCCGCTCGCGAAGCCGCTGGTGCTCGACGATCCCGAGACGGCGGTACGTATCGATGCGCGGCCCGTTCACCTCGCCCCGACGGGCATCCGTCCGTCGAACGCGGCGTACATCATCTTCACGTCCGGCTCGACCGGCGAGCCCAAGGGCGTCATCGGTACCCACCGCGCGCTGGTGAGTTACTGCCGCGATCATCGTGACCAGATGCTCGCGCCTGCCCGCGATCGACTCGGCCGCCCGCTGCGCATCGCACATGCGTGGACGTTCAGCTTCGACGCCTCATGGCAGCCGCTGGCCGGTCTGCTGGACGGCCATGCCATACATCTCTTCGACGACGACGAGATGCGTGATGCCGGCCGGCTGGTGGCGGGTCTGTCGGAGCGGGAGATCGACATGATCGACACGACGCCCTCGATGTTCGGTCAGCTGGCCGCAGCGGGATTGTTGGGCGATTCCGGTTCGGGGCGTGCGCATCTCACCGTGCTGGCGCTCGGCGGTGAGGCGATCGGACCCGCGTTGTGGAAACAGCTGGCCGGTCTGCCGGATACGTCGGTGTACAACTGCTACGGACCGACTGAGACAACGGTGGAGGCGGTCGTCGCACGAATCTCGGATTCGCCGTCGCCGATCATCGGTGCCGCCACGGATCGTATGAGCGCGCACGTTCTCGACTCCCGGCTGCGTCCGGCACCGACCGGTGTGCCCGGCGAACTCTACTTGTCCGGCGCGCAGGTCACCCGTGGCTACCAGGGCAAGGCCGCGTTGACGGCGGCGAGCTTCGTCGCCGATCCCGATCGAGTCGGCGAACGGATGTACCGGACCGGAGATCTGGTACGCCGCAACGCCCGCGGTGATCTCCTGTTCGTCGGTCGCAGCGACCACCAGGTCAAGATCCGCGGTTACCGCATCGAGACGGGCGAGATCGAAGCCGCGATGCGGCGGTTGGCCGGTGTGACGAATGCCGCCGTCGTCGTGGTGGAACGGGCGGCGGGCCCGGCGCTCGTCGGTTTCGCCGCAGGTGCGGATCTCGACAGCCGTCGGCTCCGCGGTGAGCTCGCCGAGGCGATCCCCGCACACATGGTGCCTTCCCGGATCCTCTGCCTCCCGGTGTTGCCGATGAACAGCAACGGGAAACTCGACAGCCGGGTGCTGGCCGAGTCGGCCGCCGAATCGTTGCGAGCCCGCAGCGCAACGGCCGTGGCCGACCTGTCCGCCACGGCGACGATCGTACGGTCGGTGATCGTCGATGTGCTCGGGTCCGCACCCGGCGCAGACGAGGACTTCTTCGACCTGGGCCTGGACAGCATCGTGGCGATGGCCGCGGTCAACGCGCTGCGCGATCGTGATCTCGTGGTCACGCCCCGAATGGTGTTGTCGCATCCGACCATCCAGGATCTCGCCGATGCCGTCGACCGGGCCGGAGATGCCGTGATCGCCTCCGCATCGGGGTACGGGCCGGTGCCGGCGTTGCCGGTGGTCGAGTGGATGTACGAGTATGGCAACTACCGCCGCTTCACCCAGACCGTGCTGTTCGCCGTGCCGCGGGGTCTCCCGGACGACCGACTCGTCGACCTCCTCCGGTCGTTGATCGACGGTCACGACATGCTGCGATCCCAGACCTCCGCGGACGGTCTGTTCACCCGCGAACCGGGAACGGTCGATGCGGCGGGCGTGCTGATGGCTCTGTCGGTCGATGACGTCGGGCCCGGGGTCACCGAGGCGGCACGTCGGGCAAACGACGCGATCGACCCGGCGGCGGGGCGGATGCTGTCGGCGGTCCGCCTGCGCTGCAATGAAACCGGCGATCTACTGCTGCTCGCGATCCATCATCTCGCGGTCGATGCGGTGAGCTGGCAGGTGATCTTCGGTGATGTCGCGACCGCAGGCCGCGCGATCGATGCGGGTGTCACCCCGGTTCCGCAGACCGAGTACAGCGACTACCGGCGGTGGTGTGAGTACGTGTCCGGCCGAAGCGGCCGCGAGGATGTGCTTGCCCAGCAGTCCTATTGGGTGAGTGAGGTGTCCGGACCCGATCCGGCGATCGGGTCCCGCAGGCCGGAACCGGAGACCGACACCTGGTCGTCACTGCGCGCGGCGGTCACGCACACCGGGGTCGACACCACTGCGGACGTCCTGCGGGCGATCGACAAGCGCATCGGTATGCGCGAGTTCCTGCTGACCGCTCTGACACTGACAATCGCCACGTGGCGTCGTCGGCGCGGTGAGGATGCGACAGGTGGGGCCTACATCGCTCTCGAGGGGCATGGTCGGGAGGATCCGCTGGCGGGGCCCGACGTCGACACCACGCGGACGCTCGGATGGTTCACCACCGTGTTCCCCGTCCGACTGGGGGCAGGACGCGACTGCGACATCGATGGCGTGACCGCGGACCCGCGGATCGGCACCGAACTGCTGGACGAGATCGCCGCCCACATCGGGCAGATCCCGTCGACGGGGCTCGATTTCGGCGTGCTGAAGTACCTGTCCCGGGTGCCGGAACTGCTCGAGGCCCCGGAACCGCAGGTGGAGTTCAACTACCTCGGCCGATTCGATCTCCACACACCGGGCGCGCAGGGTGCGGCGGGATGGGAACCGTGGTCGCCGATCACCGACCTGGAGATCAACGAGCACCTGCCGACCGATCCCGAACCCGATCTGCCCCTGCGTTACACGCTGGACGTCGTCGCGGTGATCAGGGCGACCGACGCCGGTCCGCAGCTGGTGACCAACTGGCGCTACGGAGCCGATCTGCTCTCCGCGGCGGAGGTCGACGTGCTGACCGGGCTGTGGGAGGAGGCGGTGACTGCGCTTGCGGCGTCACTGGGAAGCGTAACGGCCTGATCGTCGGCCGGGCCGATCAGCAGTAGGGTCGGGGCGCCGCCCGAGACGGCACGCTCAGCGTGGTGTGCCGACGACGAAACTCCCGACGTTGCACTCGGTGAGCTCGTCGGTCCCGGTGGCCTCGGCGAACGCCGCCGTGTCGCCGTATCCCTGTGCCACTCCACCCAAACCCATTGCGGTGGAGGTGAGATAGAGCGTCTGGGTGAGGACCCCGACATGCTTGAGGATCACCGCGTACGGCATCTGCTCGTAGGTCCACATGATCCGGCCGGGTCGAGCGGCGAGGACGAGGAGCACCTGCGGGAGCTGGCCGTCGGCGAGCGTGAGGGAGGCGGGTGCGACGAGCCTGCGGACGGCGGGACTGTCGTACGGCGCCACCGGACGTAACACGTGGTCGAAGGAATCGTAGTGGTACATCCCGGCCGGGATGCCGTCGGCGATGCGCACCACCGCATACACCTCGAGTTCGTAGAGTGACCCACCCGAGGGGAACGGTCGCGACGGAAGTTCCTCGGGGACTGCGCGATTCGCGTTCGTGGTACGGACCCCGCGGGTTCGGGCGCACCGGTGGAGGAGTTCGCCGAGTTGTTCGGCGGTCAGCGGATGCCGATCGTCGAAGTCACGCACCGACTTGCGGTCCTCGACGACGGCGGTCAGCGGGGCGTCGTCGTGCCGCAATGCTGCGAGGTCGGGTGTGGGAAGGGAGATGGGCTCGCCGTCGTAGGGTTCGCGTCGCGCCGGCAGCGGCTCGAACTCACCGTCCGCCCACCGGGTCGGTCCGAAATGTGCCCAGCTGGTGCCGCGATCTCCGACGGTGCTCCGCCGGTGGAACCACAGCTCGTGCGGACTCCAACTGCGCGTGGCGAAGTCGTGGTCCTCGGCTCCCGGCTCGATCGCGTGACCCGACCACGCCAGATCGGCGGCCAGCCGGTCGCGGATCTCCGCCGGGAGGGCGGACGATCCGAGCCCGACGAGTGTCGCGAGGGTCTCCGGGTCGTGGACGCGCGACGTCGCACCACGATCGAGGGTGCTCGGCGACGACGTCGGTGCCGTTGCGCCGCACCACGGTGAACCGTGACAGCTCGAACGCGTCCGAGCATGGGGCCGGGCGTGGCTGCGGTGGTCGGCGAAAGGGGCGCAGTGAGTACAGGTCCCGCTGACCAGCGGTCACGATCAGCGACACCACCCCGGCGTCGACCAGGCGGTCGAGCAGGTCGATGGTGTCCGCGTCGGCGTCGTCAGCGATCCAGAGTGGTCCGCCGTTGAGTGTTCGCAACGTCGCGATCTGACCCGGTGACAATCCGTCGAGCCGCTGTTTTGCCGGTAGCAGGACGGCGACACCGCCGCCGCCGAGCAGGCAACGCGCGCCCTCGGTGAGGGTGTAGACGGTCTGTGGCGCAGTCGCCGATGTCGGGTTCGTCATCGGGTCGTCAGCCGGCAGCCTTTTCCATCGCCGGATGCATCTTGTCGAGCAGGTACGGGATGGACAGCGGCGTCGGCTCGTTCAGTCCGCCGATCTCGGCGACCGTCAGACGACTCACGGCACCGCTGCGCACCGATCGCAGATTGCGGTAGCCGGGCAGTTTCTGCAGCGACGACATCAACTGATCGGTGTTGGCGGTGATGACCAGCAGGTCGGAATTGAGCAGTGGCACGTTCTCGGTGGAGATGGGGTATCGCGGCTGCCCGCTGCGCCGGTAGCCGGCGACCAGAGCGGGGGCGATGTTCATGCCGAGCGAGCTGAACAGGGAGGTCGCGCCGTCGGCTGGATCGCCGAGGACCTGGATCTGATCGTTCGAGTACATGTAGGCCATCGTGTACGTCTTGCCGTTGAGGCCGGGGAGCTCGTTCTTGGTCGCATCGACCTTCGAGTCGACGCCACTGGTGATCTCCTTGGCCTTCTCCGGCTGCCGCAACACGGTTCCCAAGAAGGTGACCATGTCCTGCCAGGGGTCGATCTGCTTGCCGGTGATGCCGGGGATGGTCGGCGCGAGTTTGGAGATCTGGTTGTACATCTCGGGCTGGCCGTCGGCCA
The DNA here is from genome assembly GCF_026625785.1 of Gordonia sp. SL306. Taxonomy (NCBI): domain Bacteria; kingdom Bacillati; phylum Actinomycetota; class Actinomycetes; order Mycobacteriales; family Gordoniaceae; genus Gordonia; species Gordonia sp. SL306. Next base: position 3,030,809 of record NZ_CP113063.1, read on the forward strand.
TGTACGAGGTCGCCAGGATCAGATCCGGTTTCGCCTTGGCCACCTGGGCGACCACGTCGTCGGTGCTGATCGCCGTCGAATCCTTGAGCTTGTCACTCGACCACGGCGCGGGCTTGCCGGTGAGGATCTGGATGTTGTCGAGATAGGCCACCGGTGTGACGCCGAACGAGAGTGCGACGTCGATCCACTGCGCGCCGAGGGCGACGATTCGCTTGGGCACGCCGTTGATGGTGACCGAACCCTTGGACGTGTTGACCTGGATGGGGGCACCGCCCCCATCGGATTCGTCTGGCGCACTACAGGCGCTGACTGCCAGCATCGTCGTCACCAGGACGGTGATCATCACGAAGAAAACACGCAACGGACGAGTCATGCGAGCAGCTTAGCCTAAGCTCACCACGGCTTTTCCGTCGCTGGTCGTGATCGCCGTCCGGTCCTGGCCCGCGGCGCTCAGATCTCCAGGACGACCGGGGCATGGTCGCTGGCACCCTTGCCCTTTCGGGCGCTGCGGTCGACGAAAGCGCCGCGGACCCGGTCGTCGAACGCGGGGGAGCAGAGCAGGTAGTCGATCCGCATGCCCTCGTCACGCGGGAACCGGAGTTGGGTGTAATCCCAGAAGGTGTACGCATCGGCGTAGGGGCGGGCCGAGTCGTGGAATCCGGCGTCCCGGATCGCCTGCAGGGCAGCCCGCTCGGGTTCGGACACATGGGTCCTGCCGTCGAACTGCGCGGGGTCCCACACGTCGTCGTCGGTCGGGATGATGTTCCAGTCACCGGCCAGGACGATCTGCGCCGCTGGGTCGTGGGCCAGCCAGAGTGACCCGATGTCGCGGAGTCTGCCCAGCCAGTCGAGCTTGTACCGGTAGTGCGGGTCGTCGAGGGCCCGGCCATTGGGTACGTAGAGGCTCCACACCCGTATCGCACCGCACCGCGCGGAGATTGCGCGGGCCTCCCGCGCCGGTGCGGTGTGCTCGGTTCCGAAGTTCGGCTGACCTTCGAAGCCGATCTCCACCTCGTCGAGCCCGATCCGGGAGGCGATGGCGACCCCGTTGAACCCGCCGGTGCCGATGTGGGCGACGTCGTAACCGCCGGCCAGGAAGCTCATCAGCGGGAACTCGTCGTCGCGGCATTTCGTCTCCTGCATCGCGAGCACGTCGATGTCGTTGCGTTCCATCCAGCCGACGACGGCCTCCGAGCGCGCACGGATGGAGTTCACGTTCCAGGTGGCGATGCGCATGTCAGCTCTCGATCAGGGCGACCGGCGAGCCGGCGTCGTGCCAGCGTGTCTCGACCCGTCGACGGAGGGTGGGTGGACTCAGCAGTGCGACGGCGAAGGCGGCGGCCGGGTCGGCGACGTCGCGGTAATGGTCGCGGTAGAACTCGAGAGATCCTGCGAACCAGCGCAGATCGTCGGGTTCGTGACCCAGCAGGCGCGGCGCGTTCTCGATCACGGTGAGGTAGGCCGCCGGCGGGCTCACGTCCGGCGGGCTCACGTCCGGTTGACTCTCGTCGAGGTGACGCATGCACTCGTCGAACGCGTCCCGGTTGTGCCCGAAATGATCCGGAAACGTCCAGGCCCGGGCGAATTCGTCGAACAGCGCAGCGACGGTGGTCATCCGGTCGGCGTCGACGGACCGCACGACGAGGTTGTGCGGGACCCACGACAACCGGGGCCCGGTCAGCACGCCCGCCACCGGACCGAAACGCCCGGCGGCAGAGATGAACTGTGCCAGCGGGATCGGGGTGTGCTCGGAGCTGGTCACAGGTCGGGCCCCCGGATCTTGACGAAAGTGCGGTAGTGGTCGGCCGTGTACCAGGCGCTGCCTTCGCCACCGGTGACGATCCGCTCGGCGTCGCGGCTGCGCCCGGGTTCTTTCGGGTTGACGTCCCACTCGCGATACGTGATGCGGCGTCCGCGGCCGTCGGTCGCCGGCAGGTTGCCCTCGGAATTCCGGAAGATGTCCCCGCCGCGGGTACCGGGGGCATCGGCGGCCTCGGGCCATGTGCCCGCGTCGATCAGAGCGAGGGTGTGCAGGACGTGTGCGGGTACGGCTCCCGGCGCACCGGAACTCGATTGTCCCGATGCGGCCGAGGTCACCGTCGTCGACGAGTCGGCGGTCGTCGACCTGTGGTCGTCTGCGCCGCTGAGTGCCCAGGTCAGCGCCGCAACGACGGCGATGGCCACCACGGTGGCCACCGACAGGATCGCCTGCCGCCGCTTGCTCGCGCTCGCCGCCACCACGTTTTTACCCTACGAGAACATCAGATCTCGACGTACCGGTACGTGTGATGCAGTCCGAAACCGAGGGTGCGATACCAGTTCCCGGCGATCCGGTTGTCGGCCTCGACCTGTACGTAGGTGCGCTGCGCGCCGTGCTCGGCGCCCCAGCCGACCAGACCCGAGAGCACTGCTCGGGCGAGCCCTTCGCGGCGCCGGGCCGACGAGGTCCACAGCGCGGTGAGACCGAGCCACCGGGTGCCGTCCGTCGATTCGGTGACCGTGGCGCGACCGATGGACACCGGATCGTCGTCGTCGCCGATCGATGCGAAGGTCACCGGTCCGCGCGACCCGGCCACCACCGCCGCGGCGACCTCGACGTCGACGTCGGCGCCGCGATACGCGCGCAGCCAGGGCGTCGTCGGTGCGTCGGCCAGCCGGACGGGCACCTCCGAGGTGGCCGTGGGGACGCCGGCGACGTCGCGGACCAACATCTGCACCTCACCGCTGCGCGACCGGCCGTCGATGTGTCCGGCGGGGATGAGTCGCTCGGGCAACGCGATCATCGTCGGCAGACCGCGGGCCGAGTACCAGCCGCGCATCGCGGCGATCGCGTCGGCATCGGTGTCGGCACCGAACTCCACCGGCACCGCCGAATTCGCGCGTCGGGTGAATCCGCCGCCCGCCCGCAACAGCCAGCCCGACACCATCGCCGATTCGGTGCCCGGCCAGGCCGCCGCGGCGGCCGCCTCGACGGCCCGGATCTCCGAGTTGCGGACGGTCACCCGGGACAGGAGCCGGACGGACGTGACCGCCGCCCGCGGGATGGATTCGTGTGTGCCGTCCCGGTCGATGACCAGCGGATCCCCGTCCTCGCGCAGGATTCCCGTCACGTCCGACTGCGCGGCCGCCGGATCGCCGCGCCAGTCCGCGGGGGTGGCGTCGCCGAGGCGGTAGCGCACGACGATCCGGTCGCCGACGAAGGGCTCGCTCATCGGCGCGACGGCCCGGTCACGGCATCCACGCCTCAGTCCTCGTCGTCGTGCCCGAACGGGTCCTCGACGGCCCCGGGTAGCCAGGTCAATCCCGGCACACCCCAGCCCTGACGCTTGATGGTCTTCTTCGCGGCCCGGGCGTTGCGGCCGATCAGCACGTCGACATAGAGAAAACCGTCGAGATGGCCGACCTCGTGCTGCAGCATGCGGGCGAAGAATCCGGTGCCCTCGACGACGACCTCGTCGCCGTTGCGATCGACTCCGGTGACGCGAGCCCAGTCGGCACGCCCGGTGGGGAACTGCTCACCCGGTACCGACAGACAGCCCTCGTCATCGTCGTCGGGATCGGGCATGGTCTCCGGGATCTCCGACGTCTCGAGTACCGGGTTGATCACTTCACCGCGCCGCCGCGCCTCGTGCCGTTCGCCTTCGGGGCAGTCGTAGACGAACATCCGTTTGGCGACCCCGACCTGATTGGCGGCCAGACCGACGCCGTTGGCCGCGTCCATGGTCGCGAACATGTCGTCGAGAAGCGTCACGAGCTCCGCCGCCGGACGACGCTGCGCATCGAGCTCGACGAGTTCGGTGGGGTGATGCAACACCGGCTCGCCGACGATGCAGATCGGGAGGATTGCCATGCCGGACAGATTACCGAGCGACCTCACGCGGCTCATCCGCGTGTCGCCGTGGCGACGGGAGTGGCAGTGAGCGTGCCACATCCGGTGAACGGAGTGTCGTGGCGAGTCACACCACGAACCGGCTCGCCGATCGTGGTTAGATGATCACCGAACCACATTGCTGTGATTTGTTCGGCGACCTGAATATCCGGTTCGGTGGAGTTTTGTTCGGGCCGGTGGGTCGGGGGACCATATCCCGCGATGTGATGTGCACGAGGCGATCTTGAGGGAGCGAGATGGACGGCGCAGCTGCGCGAAGCCAGAAGCAGGGCGATCAACCCACACCCACAGACCCCACCCAGACAGACGCTGCCGCCGAAGTGACCAATCCCGCCGATCCGCACGAGGTCGGTCCGGATGGTCTGTCCCGTCGTGAGCACGACATCCTCGCGTTCGAACGGCAGTGGTGGAAGTACGCGGGAGCCAAGGAAGAAGCCATCAAGGAACTCTTCGGGTTGTCGGCCACGCGCTACTACCAGGTGCTCAACGCCCTCGTCGATCGGCCGGAGTCACTGGCCGCCGATCCGATGCTGGTCAAGCGTCTGCGGCGGTTGCGGGCGTCGCGTCAGAAGGCTCGCGCGGCCCGTCGCCTCGGCTTCGAGATCACCTGATCGCATCGGCCTCGCGGCAGCGGCGACCGCGCCCGGCGCACCATCGGATGTGAAGTAAGGTTCTCGGTGATGAATCCTGATCGTGAACCGAGCCGGCTGCCGCTCCGTGCCGGTGCCATGCTGTTGCTGGCGTTGGCCATCGTCTGCATCGGACTGGGCTGGCATTCCGCTGCGACCAGCGGCGACAATCCCGAGCAGGACCTGCAGGAGGCCCAGCGCCAGGTGACGTCGGCAGCGGCACCGAGCACGGCATCGGCCTCCGCGTCGCCGTCGGCCAGCGCGTCGGCCGACACGCCGGAACTGTGCGTTTTCAACGCAGGTTCGGTGTCCGGCCTGGCAGGCGAGGTCGCCGACGATCTGAAGACCAAGGGTTTCCAGACCGCATCACCCGGCAACATCACCACATCGTCGATCACGGAGAACACGATCTTCTACGACGACGGCCAGAAGTCGGCCGCCGACGAGGTGGCCGCCGCACTCGGCGGGGACCCGAGCGTGGAGTCCCGCCCGTCGTCGTTCACGCAGTGCGCGGACGGTATCCCGGTCATCGTGGTCACCCGATGACGCCGGCTCGACCCGCGCCCCGATGACAGTCCGCCAGACCAGGGTCCGTTCAGATCACAAGGAGTGACATGACCGTCAGATCGAAACCCGGCAATTCGACCCGTCGCACGCTGGCCGTGCTGGCCGCAGCCGGCATCGTCGGCGCGGCGTTGGCCGCATGTACTCCCGACGAGCCGGCGACCGACACACCCGGCACCACCCCGTCGGTGGTGACCGGGAACCAGGCGCCTCCCGGTGAGGTCGACGACGCCGACGGCGCCGGCAATTCACCCCAGGAGGACGCAACCGCGAACCTGATCGACGACAGCGGTAAATCGATCGGCGAGGCGACGTTCGCGCCGAGCGGGTCGTCGGTCAAGGTCACGGTGCGGCTGAACGCCGAGAGCGGGATCCCGGCAGGCTTCCATGGCATGCACATCCACCAGAACGGTGTGTGCACGACCGGTGGCAGCGAGGCGTTCTCGAGCGCAGGCAGCCACCTCCAGGTCGACGGGCACACCGGTCATCCGTCCAGCGGAGACCTCGTGTCCATCAACGTCCTGAAGGACGGCACCGGCGAGACGGTCACCACCACCGACGCGGTGGACCTGGGGCAGATCGTCGGCAAGGCGATCGTCATCCACGAGAAGGCGGACAACTTCGCCAACATCCCCACCCGGTACGCACCGGCGCCGGACGAGCAGACGATGAAGACCGGCGATGCGGGTAATCGGCTGGCGTGTGGGGTCATCGAGGCCCACGAGTGATCCGATGCGGTTCTGATCCGCTGTCATGATCACCCCGATCGAGTTCGACGGCTCGCCGACCCCGTCGCTGGGGGTCGAATGGGAATTCGCCCTCACCGACAAGGTGTCCGGCGATCTGTCGAACTCGGCCGCGGATCTGTTCGCGCTGGTGTCCGAGCGGGTGCCGGACCGTCGCGGCAAGGTCCACAAGGAACTCCTGCGCAACACCGTGGAGATCGTCACCGGTGTCTGCCGTGACACGCCCGAGGCGATCGCGGATCTGTCCGCCACGCTCGACGGCGTCCGAGGCCTCACCGAGGAACTCGGTGTCGATCTGTACGGTGCGGGCACCCACCCGTTCGCCGAGTGGTCGACGCAGCTGCGCACCGAGGGACACCGGTACGCGGAGCTGATCGAGCGCACCCAGTGGTGGGGACGTCAGATGCTGATCTGGGGCGTGCACGTGCACGTCGGGATCAGTCACCGCGACAAGGTGTTACCGATCCTCGGCGCCCTGCTGAACTACTACCCGCACCTGCTGGCGCTGTCGGCGTCGTCGCCCATGTGGGCAGGGCAGGACACCGGTTACGCCAGCAACCGCGCGATGATGTTCCAGCAGTTGCCGACGGCAGGACTGCCGTTCCAGTTCGGTACCTGGGCCGAGTTCGAGGGCTTCGTCACCGATCAGATGACCACCGGCATCATCGATCACCTCAACGAGATCCGATGGGACATCAGGCCGTCGCCGCACCTCGGCACCATCGAGGTCCGGGTGTGCGACGGTATGACCAATCTCGGCGAGCTGTCGGCGCTGGTCGCGCTGATCCACTGTCTCGTCGTCGATCTCGATCGGCGACTCGAGGCGGGCGAGGACCTGCCCCAGATGGCGCCGTGGCTGGTGCAGGAGAACAAGTGGCGCGCAGCGCGATACGGGCTGGACGCCATCGTCATCCTGGATTCGGACTGCACCGAGCGCCTGGTGACCGACGATCTCGCCGACGTGCTCGCCCGGCTCGCACCGGTGGCCCACGACCTGAACTGCGTCGACGAACTCTCTCGCGTCGCCGACATCGCCGCCCGCGGTACGAGTTACCAGCGCCAGCGCGAGGTCTATCGACGCACCGGTGACCTGCGCGCCGTGGTCAACTCGGTGGTCGGCGAGTTGGAGTGACCGTGCCATGCGCCGATCGTGCGTACGTTGTCGTCGATCGTGCGCAGAACCTCGCCGAGCGGGTACAGAACCTCGCCGAGCGTGCGCAGTATTTCGCCGACTGTGCGTGCGCGTCTTTGTGAGCGCACGATCGGCGAGGAAGTGCGCACGATCGGCGGGAAAGTGGGCCCACTCGACGGGTGGGACTAATCCCGGGTGCCGGACTCCATGTCCTCGCGTGCGATGAGACCGTCGCGTGCCCGTTGCTCCTGATAGACCAGCCGGCCGATGCGGTGTGCGATCACCGGGGCGGTGATGAGGGCGAACAGGCAGGCCAGGACCAGCATCCCGACGTCGACGTTGCGGCCGAGGCGGATCATCGCGCCGATCAGGACCAGCAGCAGACCGAAGGTCTGCGGCTTCGTCGACGCGTGCATCCGGCTCAGCGTGTCCGGGAAGCGCAACATGCCGATCGAGGTGGTCAGCGCCATCGTCGCCCCGAGGAGCAACAGCACCGACGAGATGATGTCACCGATCATGTCTCGTCATCCCTCACTCGGAAACGGGCGATGGCCACCGACCCGACGAAACTCACCAGCGACAGCGCGACGATGGCCGGGACCACGGTCGAGTCGCGGCTGTACGCGGCCCACGCACCGAGCCCGCACATACACAGCGCGATGACGGTGTCGAGCGCTACGAGCCGGTCGAGCGTGGTGGGACCGCGCAGGACGCGAATGGTGGTCAGCACCGCGGCGATCATCAGCAGCGCACTCACGATCACCCAGACGTAGGTCATCGCTCACCCCCGTTCGCGCGTGCGACGCGGTGGTAGTCCTCGTCGATCCCGTGGTACGGACTCGGATGCCACTCGCTGTCGCGCTCGAATGCTCGGATGAACGCCCGCTCGACGAACTCGACCTGCTTGCGGAACGCCGCGAGGCGCTTCTCGTTGCGGACGTCGAAGACGTGGATGTAGAGCATGCGCCTGCGGTGGTCGATCTCGAGCACCATGGTGCCGGGCACCAGGTTGAGGTAGTCGACGGCCAGGGTGAGGACCAGATCGGATTTGATCGCCAGACGGACCCGCACGACCGCGCCGAGCGGCGGCTTCCCCGGCCGGATCGCTGCCCACGCCACCTGGGCGCTGGACATGAAGAAGTCGACGATCAGCCGTCCGATCAGGACCAGCAGCCCGATCGGGTGGATGCGGCCCTCGACCGGCACCCGCGGCAGCGGCAACAGGGTGACGATGGCGGTCGCCAGCACCAGACCGCCGATGATGTTGGCCCACGAGATGGTGCCCCAGAGCAACACCCAGACAAAGGTGAGCCAGGCCAGACTCCAGAGCCGGACCGCGACCTCGCGGCCATCGCTGCCGAGCCAGCGCGGGATGCGGACCCGATCACGGACCCAGACGTAGCCGCTCACCACATTCCAGAAGATGAACAGCAGAGACACTCGCCAGGCGGTGATGATGCGTGCGCGCACCGGACGCGCCGCGGACCGGTTCTTCATCGGCCGTCACCTCCGAGTACAGCCTGCATGTAGATGCCACGGTCGGCGATGTCGGCGGCCGCCCGGTCGGTGAAACCGATGATCGGGCCTGCCCACAGGGTCAGCACGAGTCCGGCGGCCACCATCACCGCGGTCGGGATGACCATGCCGATCGGCATCCGGCCGACGTCCGCCCGGTCGTCGAAGGCGATGTCGGTGCTCTCGTCGATCAGGGCCGACGGGCCCTTGTCGGCCAGGTCGCCCTCCGGCGCGTCCGCGCGGGCACGCCAGAAACCCTTGGTCCACACACGTGCCATGACATACAGCGTGAGCAGGCTCGTCACCACCGAGCCCGCGACCAGGACCCACGCCAGCACCGAGCCGTCCTGCGCACCGGCCTCGAGGAGCGCGACCTTGCCGATGAAACCGGAGAACGGCGGGATGCCACCGAGATTCAGGGCCGGGATCAGGAACAGCGCGGCCAGCACCGGGGTCGCGATGAGCCCGCCCAGCCTGCGCAGCGACGACGACCCGGCCTGACGTTCGATGAGTCCCACCACCAGGAACAGCGTGGTCTGCACGAGGATGTGGTGGGCGACGTAGTAGATGGCCGCCGACAACCCGAACCGCGACGACAACGCGATGCCGAACACCATGTAGCCGATGTGGCTGACCAGGGTGAACGACAGCAGTCGTTTGATGTCGGATTGTGCGATCGCGCCGAAGATGCCGATCAGCATGGTGAGCAGACCCGCGATCAGGAGCACGTTGTCCATCGACCCGCCCGGGAAGAGCAGGGTGTGGGCCCGGATGATCGCGTACACACCGACCTTGGTGAGCAACCCAGCGAACACCGCGGTGACCGGCGCGGGTGCGGTCGGGTAGGAGTCGGGCAGCCAGGTGGACAGCGGGAACACGGCGGCCTTGATGCCGAAGGCCACGAGTAACACGGCGTACAGCGCGTTGCGGGTGCCGTCGGGCACGTGATCGAGGCGGGCGGCCATCTCGGCGAGGTTGAGCGTTCCGGTGGTCGCGTAGGCGAAGGCGATCCCGGACAGGAAGATCAGCGACGAGACCATCGACACCATCACGTACGACGCACCGGCGCGTACGCGTTCGGGACTGGCGCCCAGCGTGAGCAGCACGAAGCTCGCCGCCAGCAGGACCTCGAACGACACATACAGGTTGAACAGGTCGCCGGAGAGGAAGGCGTTGCACACACCGGCGGTCAGGATCAGGTAGGTCGGCAGGAAGATCGACACCGGCTGCTGCGACGTCCCGTCGCGAATACCCTGGCCGACCGCGTAGACGACGACGCACAGCAGCACGATGGTCGACACCACCAGCATCAGGGCGGCGAGCTGGTCGACGACGAGCGTGATGCCGAGTGGTCCGTTCGGGAAGCCCTTGTCGCCCCAGCCGCCGATGGTGACGGCGAACGTGCCGTGCGCGTTGGTCAGGTAGAGCAGCATGCACGACGCGATGAACGCCACCGAGATCGCGCCGACCGCGATCGCGCGCTGGAACCGCGGGCTCCGGCCACCGAGCAGGGTGAGAGCGGCCGCCACGATCGGCACCAGCGTGGGCAGGGTGATGAGCACCGGGACCCACGACGTCTGCGGGATCATCGGTGGGCTCCATCGGTCGGGTCGGAGGTACTGCTCGCGGATTCGCTGTCGGCGACGTTCTCGTCGACCACGTCGGCGTCCTCGGGCATCAGGTCGGTCTCGATCATCTCCGCGTGCCGGGCCGCGAACTCCTCCGGTGTGAGCGGATTGCCCTGGTCGTCGTACAGATCGCCCGCTGCGGTGTCGGCCAGGGTGACCGGGTCGTCGCTGCGGTCGCGGTCAGGGGCGGTGTTGAGCGACCCGCTGAGGATCTTCACGTCCTCGGTGTCGTCGTCGAGGTCGTCGTCGTCGCGGTTGATCACGAAGAGGCGGTAGACCAGCGACAGCACGAAGGCGGCGACGCCCATGGTGATGACGATGGCGGTCAGGATCATCGCCTGCGCCAACGGATCGGCGTCGGCGGCACGGCTCTCCGACGACCGCCCCAGGATCGGCGGGTTTCCCATGCCGCCGGACACCACGAGGATCAGCAGATTGATCGCGTTGCCGCACAACAGGAGACCGAACAGCATGCGGATCAGGCTGCGTTCCATCAACAGGTACGCGCCGCAGGCCGCCAGCACGCCGATCACGATCAGCAGTCCGAGGTTGATGCTCACTGGGGCACCTCCCCCACGGTCGAGCGCACCGGTGCGGGGGTGTTGTCGACGGCGGTGGACTCGACGTCGAGGCGGGCGCCGAGGCTGCGCAGGACGTCGAGGACGAGACCGACCACGATGAGGTAGATGCCGAGGTCGAAGAAGAGCGCGGTCACGAGCTTCACGTGGCCGAGGACGGGCAGTGTCATCTCGAAGACCGCCGACGACAGGGCGGGCGCGCCGAGCAGCAACGAGGCCACCGCGGTGCCCGCGGAGACCGCCAGCCCGGCGCCGAGGATGCGTCCCGGCTCGATGGGCAGCGCCTCGCCGAGCTCGTATCGTCCGCCGGCGAGATAACGCAGCACGAGCGCCAGGCCCATGGTGAGCCCCCCGGCGAAGCCGCCGCCGGGTGCGTTGTGACCCGCGTAGAAGAAGTAGACCGACAGCACGACCATGGTCGGGAAGATCAGTCGCGTGGTCGCCTCGAGCACCATCGAGCGGTGGCGCGGGTCGCGGAAATCGCTGCCCAGCAGCCATCGGGTCCGGTCCGGCGGGATCGGGTCGTCGACATCCTCACCGTTGATCCCGGCCTGCAGGCGAGCGGCATCGGCGACGCGAGGGGCCGCACCGAACCGTCGGTTGCGGAACACCATCGACGCCACGCCGGTCGCCGCGACGATGAGCACGGAGATCTCGCCGAGGGTGTCCCAGGCCCGGACGTCGACCAGCAGCACGTTGACCGCGTTGGCGCCGTGGCCGAACTCGTAGGCAGCTGCGGGGATGTCGACGTGCAGCGGCTGCTCGGACCGTGCGGCCGCCGCGAACAGGCCGATGATCACCAGCGACGCGCCGAACGCGATGCCGATGAGTGCACGCAGCGGTTTGAATCCGGTGGCGTGACGGGGTTCGGGTTCGGCAGGCAGTTTGCGCAGCACCAGCACGAAGATCACCAGGGTGAGCGTCTCCACCAGGAACTGGGTGAGCGCGAGGTCGGGTGCGCCGTAGAGGGCGAAGAGCATGCCGGAGCCGTAGCCGGTGAGCCCGACTACGAGGGTGGCGGCGAGTCGATTGCGCAGCAGGACCGCGGCCACCGCGGCGACCGCGATGATGGCGCCGATCACGAACTGCACCGCGGTGTCGAACCCGGCGATCTCCAGGCGGGTCCGCGACCCCCAGCCGAGCGCCGCGATGGGCACCACGATCGCCGTCGACAGGATCACGCCCTGCGTGATGGGCAGCGAGCCGCGCTGCGTGTTGCGGGTCAGCAGGAGGGAGAGGGTGTCGGCGGTGCGCAGGGTCGCGTCGTAGATGCGGTCGGCGTTGAGGATCGGACGGTATCGGAAGAGCTGTTCGCGCAGGCGCCGGGTCAGCAGGAAGAGCAACGCGCCGCCGACGATCACGATGATCGAGAACACGACCGGTAGTCCGAAGCCGTGCCACATCGCGAGGTGCTCGAGCTCGTGGCCGTAGCTCGGGAGGGTCTCCGCGTACGGCTCGAACAGGTCACCGACCTGCGGACTGAGGATGCCGGCCACCACGCCGCCGATCGCCAGCAGGATCGGGGCAGCGAGGAACATCGGCGTCGGCGGATGCATCTTGGCGACCGCCGGGCTCGGTGTGGAGCGAACCTTGCGGCCGAATGCACCCCAGAGGAACCGGCACGTGTAGGCGAAGGTGATGACCGAACCGACCAGCAGGACGATGTCGATCGTCTCGGACTGCCACGGCACATAGGCGCCGGAGTCCCATACCGACCCGAAGGCCGTCTCCTTACCGACGAAGCCGATGGTCAGCGGCAACCCGGCCATGCTGGCCCCGGCCACCGCCGCGGTCAGCGCGAGCACCGGCAGCCGGTGGCCGAGCCGGGCCAGCTTGCGGATGTCGCGGGTACCGGTCGAGTGGTCGATGATGCCCACGACCATGAAGAGCGCGGCCTTGAACAACGCGTGCGCGACGAGCATCGTGATGCCGGCCATGGCGACGTTCGCATCGCCGATGCCGACCAGCACCGCCAGGAAACCGAGCTGGGAGACCGTTCCGAACGCGAGCACGAGTTTGAGGTCGAGTTCGCGCAGGGAGCGCCATCCGCCGAGGACCATCGTCACCATGCCCAGCACGACGACGGCAATGTGCCAACTGGGCGTCGTCGAGAAGGCCGGGGCGAGGCGCGCGATCAGATAGATGCCTGCCTTGACCATGGCCGCCGCGTGCAGATAGGCGCTGACCGGGGTCGGCGCGGCCATGGCGCCGGGAAGCCAGAAGTGGAACGGCACGATCGCGGACTTGCTCAGCGCGCCGATGAGCAACAGGACCACCGCACAGTCGATGAAGGCGCTGCTCGCGGGCGGATCTGCCAAGATGTCCGACAGTAGGTAACTGCCGGCGCGTTCGCCCAGCATGATGATGCCGACGAGCATGGCAAGGCCACCTGCGGTGGTGACCAGCAGCGCCTGGGTCGCGGCGCGACGCGCGGTGGCGCGGATGCCGTAGAACCCGACCAGCATGAACGACAACACTGTCGTCAGTTCCCAGAACACATAAAGAACCAGCATGTTGTCGCTGATCACCAGGCCGAACATGGCCGCTGCGAAGGCGATCATCTCGCCGCCGAACACGGCGACACGTGGCCGGGCATCGTCGAAGTAGTGGGCGCAATAGCAGAGCACGAGCGCGCCGACACCGAGAATGAGGACCGACAGGATCGCGCTCAGGGTGTCGAACCTGGTGACGATGTCCATGTGCAGGACCGGCACCCATGTCACCGTCTCGACGACGGGCGGCTGCCCCTGCTGCGGCCAGTTGAGGATCACCCACACCAGTGCGCCCGCCGGAGCGAGTGCGAGCACGTAGAAACCGCGGGTACCCAGCCACTTGATCACCGGCGGCGCGAGCAGCGCGCAGAGCGCGAGCGCAGCCAACACGGAGATCAAGTGGGCACACCGTCTTTCGCAGATTCGGGCGGGGTGTCACGGGCAACGCCCGCCCGCTCTACCTTACCGTTGCTGGCATGATGCGCTTCGACAGGCTGTCAATGCTGCTCGCGGTCGTGTTCGCGGCCGCGTTGCTGATGACCGGTTGCGGGTCCGACAGCGACGACGCACCCGACGGTGCGGCATTGCCGAAAGACTTTCCCACCGAGCAGGTCCCGTTGGTGGACGGCACCGTGCTGACGGCCGACGGAACTCGCGCAGACGGATGGTCGGTGACCGTGCAGGGTGGCCGTGACTCGGGAAATGTCCTGGAGAACGCCGTGACCTCGCTCACCGATGCCGGCTTCACCGAATCCCAGCGCAGCTCCGACGGCGGGCAGAAAGTGGTGATCCTGTCGGCCGAGAAGGCGGGCGCCACCTATTGGGTGCAGGTGGGCACTGCCGCGGGGGCGGCCGGTGGCGGGGCGTCGGTGTTCTATCAGATCAGTGTGGACTGACAGGTTCGCTGTCCGATTGGTCCGATCTCACAGTGAACTGACAGGCGCGAGGCAGGGTGCGGTCAGTCGGCGACCGCAGGGTGGATGTCTCTTTTACATTTCGTAGAAAGTGAGACCAACACCGATGTCCACACCACAGGGGGCGACGATCGCCTCGACCGAGCAGCCGGCCGAGCACGCAACGACACCCGGACCCGACGCCACGCCGACCGACGTGTTCGGCCAGGCCGGACCGCAGGGGGACCGCCCTGCTCCGACCACCGTGGTCACCGACAAGCTGCGCAATGCGGTCGTCGCAGGCGGTATCGGGATCGCCGTCGTGTTCGCGCTGATCGGGTTCGGTGCCGGCTACTTCGCCGGCAACTCGTCGTCGTCGAACCAGGGGCCCGGCATGAACATGCCAGGCGGCAACATGCCGGGCGGCGGCATGGGACCCGGCGGACAGGGCGGCATGAGTCAGATGCCGGGCGGACAGGGCGGCATGGGTCAGATGCCGGGCGGACAGGGCGGCATGGGTGGCCAGGGTGGCATGGGTCAGCTGCCCGGTGGTCAGACCGGCCAGGGCCAGATGCCCGGCCAGACCGGCCAGACCGCGCCCACGCAGGGGTCGACCACGTCCTGACGTGCTCCCCGCTCAGGGCGGGAGCCGCGAGGTAGCGTGAGCCGCATGGCCTCCGACCTCGTGTGCAGCGGTGCCGACCGTCGTGCACCGCTGCACACGACCCGGCTCGTCGACGACGGCGCCGGGCTGTGAGAAACCAGACCGGCGCGGGCTGGCTGTTCCTGGTCGGCGCGATCCTGCTCGAAGTGACCGCGACGTTGTCGATGAAGGGTGCGCTGGAGCATCCGGCGCTGTACGCCGTGATGGTGATCGGCTATCTGGGTTCGTTCGTGTGCCTCACGCTCGTGCTCCGGGCCCGGATGCCGCTCGGCGTCGCCTACGGCATCTGGGGTGCCTCGGGCGTCGCGCTCACCGCGATCATGTCGAAGGTCATCTTCGACGAACCGCTCACCGCCGTGATGAGTGTGGGGATCCTGCTCGTCATCGGCGGGGTCCTGTGCGTGGAGATCGGTGCACAGTCCGCGCAGCAGAAGGACGCTCCGGAGGAGCTCGAGAAACAGGCGATGCGCTGATGGCCTGGCTGTTCCTGATCCGTGCGATCATCTCCGAGGTCGCGGGCACACTCTCGCTCTGGATGGCCTCGACCGGACAGAAGATCTGGTTCGTCGCGGTCGGTGTCGGATACGTGGCGGCCTTCGCGATGCTCGTGGTCAGTCTCGACCACGGCATGCCGGTCGGTGTCGCCTACGGGATCTGGGCGGCCGCAGGCGTCGCCCTCACCGCGACCCTCAGCAGGTTCCTGTTCGACGAACCGCTCACCTGGTTGATGGGATTCGGCATCGTCCTCATCGTCGGCGGTGTCCTCCTCATCGAGGTCGGGGCACACTGACGGGCGGCCGCACGGTGGGACGCGGGTTGAATGGGGTGATGGTGCAGCAATGATGGTGCAGCAATGGCGACCCCTGGACGCGGCGACCGCACGCCGACTCCGAGACGTGCCTTTCACCTATCCCGAGGTCGGGTCCACGGCAGGTGAGTTGCCCGCCGGATACCACCATCTCTCCCAGACCGTTCAGATCGGTTCCGGCTCCGCGACTTTCATGGCGGCCCGGGATGCCGTGCTGGGCTGGCAGGTCCAGCTCCGTTCGGCAGTGGCGATCACGGGTTCGGAGCCGGCAGTGATCGGCGGGGGTGTCGCGGTGCTCTCGCTCGGCATGGGACCCGCGCGGATTCACGCGCCGGTCCGCGTCGTGGACGTCGTCGACGAGGAACAGCGGGCAGGTTCGCGTATGGGACCCTGCCCGGCCACCCCGAATCCGGTGAGGAACTCTTCGTCGTGGAGATCCAGGACGACGGCAGCGTCATGTTCACGGTCACCGCGTTCTCGCGACCTCACAGCCGACTGGCGAGGGTGGGAGGCCCGCTGGGCAGGCTGGCCCAGACCGTCATGACGAAGCGCTATCTCCGCGCACTCGGGTGATCGCGCTACTCCACACGTCGCTCGGCGTACGCGCGTAGGTTCTCCACCTGCGCCGCGTCGAGAGACGGACGGACCCGTGAGCGTGCCTCCGCGACATCCTCCGGGCCAACGGTCGCGGCGTCGATGTCGCGCCGCATCGCCGACAGTGCGGCCTCCCGCAACAACGCCGAACAATCGGCGGCCGAGTAGCCGTCGAGGTCGTCGGCCAGCTCCTCGAGATCCACGCCGTCGGCCAGCGGCACATTGCGGCCCGAGGCGCGCAGGATCTCGGCGCGAGCGGCCGCATCGGGCGGCGGCACGAAGACCAGACGTTCGAGACGGCCCGGGCGCAACAGGGCCGGATCGATCAGGTCCGGCCGGTTGGTGGCCCCGAGTACCACCACATCCTGCAGCGGTTCCACACCGTCGAGCTCGGTCAGCAGGGCGGCTACCACACGATCGCCGACCCCTGAATCGGAGGACTGACCGCGCCGCGGTGCCAGGGCGTCGATCTCGTCGAGGAAGATCAGCGAGGGCGCCGACTCGCGCGCCCGGTCGAACAGGTCACGCACCGCCTTCTCCGACGACCCGACCCACTTGTCCATCAGCTCCGCGCCCTTGACCGTGTGCACCGACAACCGGCCCGATGCCGCGAGCGCCCGCACCACGAATGTCTTGCCGCAGCCCGGTGGACCGAACAGCAGGACACCACGCGGCGGTTCCACGCCGAGCCGGGTGAAGGTGTCCGGATGCTGCAGCGGCCACAGCACGGCCTCGGTCAGCGCCTGCTTGGTCTCCACCATGTCGCCGACCTCGTCCAGGGTGAGCGACCCCAGCGCCACCTCCGGTGAATCCATCCGCGAGACCGGGCGGATCACCTCGAGTGCCCCGACCAGGTCGTCGGTGCGCAACGCGATCCGCGGCTTGTGGTCGGCGGCGGCGGTATCACCCGGCCCGCTCCCGGCGCCGGTCTGATTCGGCCCGCTCGCTGCGCTCCCGGCGCCGGTCACCCGGGCGGCGGCGCGCAGCGCGGCCTCCCGCGCCAGCGCGGCCAGATCGCCGGCGACGAAACCCGGTGTGCGCGAGGCGATCACGTCGAGGTTGAGATGCCCTTCGCTGGGGACGTCGGTGAGGATGACGCCCAGCAGCCGGGCGCGCGTGGCCATGTCGGGCAGACCGATGATCAGCTCCCGATCGCACAACGACGGATCGCGCAGCCGACTGTCGAGGCGCACGGCCTCCGCCGTCGTCGCGATCAAGGCGATCGTGCCCCCGGGATCACCCGGAGCCGTGTCGCCGCGGTCGGCGATCGCGGCACGCAACTCGTCGAGGATCAGTGTGGAGACCGGTTCGGCAGGCGCGGGTTCCCTCGGCGCGGGCAACAGCGCGTCGACGTCGGTGATCAACAGGACACCGCCGCCGTCACGAAGGTCCGCGATCGCCGACCGGACGGCCTCGAGCCGGGCGCCGGCCTCCAGGGCACCCACGGTCGGCCCGTCGATCGTCGTCACCCGGCGATCCGCGCACACCGACCGGGCCATCGTGGCCTTGCCGCCGCCCGCGGGACCGGTGACCAGGACACCCAGACGAGGTGCGGCCCCCAGCGTCCTCAGCACCTCCGGCTCGTCGAGGGTGATCGTCAGCCACTCGGTGAGTCTGGTGACCTGGCCGTCGAGGCCGACCAGCGTGGAGACCGGGCGGACCGCAGTGGTCGACGACGATCCGTGCGAGGTGACACCGGGAGTGGCCGCCCTCCCGGAGGTCCGGCGTGCCGGCGCCGACGGCTGTGACGCCGCGAATCCCAGTGCCGTCGACGGGAGCGCCGACGGCGGCTCGCCGGCATCGTCCCCTGCCCACAGCACGGCGGTGTTGGTCTGCACGCTGACCGGCCCGGGCGGATCGGTGGCCGCGACCGTCAGCAGCTCGTTGGTCCAGGTGATGCCGACCGACACCGCGAGGGCCCGGGTGGCCGCACCGGCGGTGAACTCCGGACCGAGATCCCGCGGCAGCAACGACACGGCGTCGCCGACCGAGACCACCTTGCCGAGGAGCGCGCGTCGCAGCGTCGGTTCGTCGACCGACCGCGTGGCGAGAGCCGAACCGGAGACCGTGATGCGGGTGGCGCCGTGCACCTGCACCGGTGCCACCACCACCGAAGCGTTCTCCCGGACGCCGGCGTTGGAGAACGTGATGTCGTCGAGCAGCGCGGTCCCGGTCGGCGTCCCCGGACCGGCATCCGCGACGACCGCCGCGGTCACCCGGGCCCCGGTGATCGAGACCGCATCCCATTCGCGCAGGCCCAACGCGGTGAGCACCTCGGAGTGCACACGCACGATCCCGCGGCGCGCATCGGCGGCCGACGGATTCACCCGTGCGGTCAGGGTGAGCTGGACGTTGCCCGGCATCAGTGGTTCTCCTGGCTCGATGGGTCGTCCGGGGACTCGGGCGGCGACTCGGGTGGGGGCGCTACGTCGGTGGCGGGGTCGTCGGGCGCCGGGCCGTCGGGCGCCGCGACCACACCGGTCGGACGCCGGAGCCCGAGCCTGGCCTGCGACTTGCCGCCGGTGGTCAGCCGTCGCCTGCGCCCCGGCTGCGCGCGGGCGATGGCCCGACGTTGCGCTCGACGTTCGGCGGGGTGATCCTCCCAGTGCTCGGGACGCTCCGCGACCCAGCGCCGGTTGCGCCACGCGAACGGGATGTGCAGCAGGTAACCGACGATGGCGATGATCATCAGGACGTACGGGAACGTCAGCAACAGCGCCGCGCCGATGGCGACGACGATGAGTAGACCGGCCAGCGCACGCGGCGGCACCGACGCCGCCTTGAGAGATGCCGTCGGCACCCGGCTGACGGCCAGCAGCGCCACGAACACCAGCCATCCGCCCACCACGGGTACCGAGGTCCACCACCCGGAACCGAACTGCTGCGACAACCCGATCGGCAGCAGCGCGATGATCGCGGCCGCGGGTGCCGGCACGCCGATGAAGAAGTCGCGGGTGAAGCCGGGTGCCTCGTCGTCGTCGAGCAGGGTGTTGAACCGCGCCAGACGAAGCACGATCGCGCAGCAGTAGATCAGGGTGAACGCCCAGCCGATGTCCTCGTCGGGCATCAGGTGCAGGTACACGATCAGTGCCGGTACGACGCCGAAGTTGATGGCGTCGGCGAGCGAGTCGATCTCGGCGCCCATCCTGGTGGTCGCGCCCATCATCCGCGCGACCCGGCCGTCGAGGCCGTCGAGCAGGGCCGCGGCCACCACGAGGCC
This sequence comes from Gordonia sp. SL306, assembly GCF_026625785.1. Lineage (NCBI taxonomy): Bacteria > Bacillati > Actinomycetota > Actinomycetes > Mycobacteriales > Gordoniaceae > Gordonia > Gordonia sp. SL306. Next base: position 3,050,161 of record NZ_CP113063.1, read on the forward strand.
CATCGCCGCATTGATGTCGCCGGTGCCGGTCACCCGGATGGCCGTCAGACCGGCACAGATCGCGAGGATGGTGAGCGCCGACGGTACGAACATGCGGCCGACGGCGGCCTGTTTGGCGAAGCGGGCGCGCTCGGACTGCGCCCGGGCCGGTGGGTGTGGCGAGGTCGCGGTGCTGCGGGCGCGTCGCGTCGCGTGGGTGGTCGGGGTGCGATGCGACGTCGAGCGCTCAGGCCTGCGGGTGTTCGGCATGGCTCAGTCCAGGGCCGCGAAGACGGTTTCGGCACCGACCGCACGTTGTCCGACGCGCACCAGCGGCACCGACCCGACGGGTAGGTAGACGTCGACGCGCGACCCGAACCGGATCAGCCCGTACGTGTCCCCGACGGCGATGCGCTCTCCGACGACGGGATCGCAGACGATGCGTCGGGCGAGCAGCCCGGCGATCTGCACGACGGCGATGTCGCGGGTGGTCTGTGGCCCGACCGGGCAGCTCAGTGTCATCGTCGTGCGCTCGTTGACGCTGCTGGCCTCCGGGAGATCTGCCGACACGAACGATCCGGGCGTGTGCGTCACCGAGGTGACGGTGCCCGTGATCGGCACCCGCTGGACGTGCACGTCGAAGATGGACAGGAACGTCGAGACCCGCGGTAGCGGGTCGTCGCCCAGACCCGCCTCGGGTGGCGGTACGGCCTCGTCCACCAGGGCGATGGTGCCGTCGGCCGGCGCCACGACCGCACCGGTGGCGATCGGTGGCACGCGGGAGGGATGGCGGAAGAATGCGGCGCAGGCGGCGGCGGTGAGCGCGGCCGGCCGGGCGATCCACGGATGGCGGCGTCCGACGATCGCAATCGCGGCGGGTCCCGCGACAAAGGGCAGTCCGGCCCGGTGAACCGGGGGAATGGTCTCGCGCGCCAGGTCGATGAGATGACCTGCTCCGCTGCGCGTTCCGTCCGGACGCGGGCGCCTGGCCACCATCAACCTCCTGTTGCGACAAAACGGGTGTGCGTTCGGCACGTGCGGGCCCGCTCGTCTCAGCTTAGAGCGTGCCCGGCGGCGCTTCCGGTCTCGTCGCGCTTCGGCGACTTCCGTCACTGCACGGCGATGTCTCGGCGCCGACGACGTCTCACAGGACGATGACGTCGACCGCGGATCCAGCGGCCACCGACTCGGTCTCGGCGGGGACGTCGATCAATGCGTCTGCCCTGGCCAGGTAGCGCAGGTGATGCGAAGCCGGTGGGCCGATCGGGTCCACGACGGGAGTGCCGTCGTCGCCGTTGCCGAGGACCCCGCGCAGGAACTGCCGTTTTCCTCCGGGGGAGCGGATGTCGGTGGTGAGGTGCGCGGTGACCCGCGGGCGCTGCGACGGCAATCCCATCGCCGCGCGCAGCGGTGGGCGGATGAACACCTCGAACGACACGAGTGAACTCACCGGATTGCCCGGCAGCGTGACGATCGGAACCCGACGACCGCCGGGAGCGGAGTAATGACCGCATCCCTGTGGCATCCCGGGCTGCATCGCGACCTTGGTGAACTCGACGCCGGTGCCGGTCAGGGCATCTTTCACCACCTCGAAGGCGCCGGCACTCACCCCACCCGAGGTGATGATGACGTCGGCGTCATCGCTGATCTCGTCGAGTCGTGCGCGGAAGGCATCCACGTCGTCGGTGACATAGTGCAGGTGGGTGGCGTCGGCGCCCGCCTCGCGTGCCGACGCCGTCAGCATCGGACCGTTGGACTCGTAGATCTGTCCGTATCGCAGCGGTTCGCCGGGCGTCACCAGTTCGGAGCCGGTCGACAGCACGACGACCCGCAACCGTGGTCGCACCGACACCTCGGTGATGCCGAGCGCGGCGAGCAGGCCGATCTGCGGAGGACCGAGGCGGATGCCCGCGGGTATCGCCGCCTCGCCGGCCTCGATGTCGGAGCCGGCCCGGCGGATGTGTCTTCCCGGCGGCACCGACGCCCGGATCGCGACCCGGTCGACCGCGCCGTCGGTGGCCTCCACCGGGACCACGGCATCGGCACCCACCGGCATCGGCGCGCCGGTCATGATCCGATGAGCGGTCCCCGGGACCAACGTCAGCCGGTCGGTACGTCCCGCCGGGATATCCTGTTCCACCGGCAGTCGGACCGGGGATTCGTCTGTGGCCGAAGAGATCTCATCGGCGATCACGGCATACCCGTCCATCGCCGAGTTGTCGAATCCGGGCAGTCCCATCGGTGCGACGACCTCGGCCGCCGTCACGCACCCGAGGGCATCGACGACACGCGCAGTCGCGGGATCGGGGAGACCGAACAACGCGGCGACAATGGCCTGGTGATCCGACACCGATCGCATCCGCCCAGCATGCCATCCGGGCCCGTCGACCGTGCAGGGTGCCGCTGACGGGTCTAGATTTTTGAGCATGACTCTCGGGTTGCTGCTGGACATCGACGGGGTGTTGGTCACCTCGTGGAAAGCGCTGCCGGGAGCGGTGGAGGCGGCTGCCGAACTGGCTGAGCAGGGCTATCCGCGGATGTTCCTGACCAACACCACCTCGCGCTCCCGCGGCGAGATCGCCCAGGCGCTCAACGACTGCGGTTTCGACGTCGCCGCCGACGAGATCCTCACCGCGGCCAAACTGACCGCTGAATATCTCACCGCGAATCACCCGGGCAAGCGAGCGTGGGTGCTCAACGAGGGCCCCATCGCCGAGGACATGACCGGGGTCGAGCTGATCGACGAACCGGGCCGGGCGCAGGTGGTGGTCCTCGGCGGCGCGGGTCCGGTGTTCGATCACCGCGCCCTGTCGCAGGTCCTCGAGCTGATGGTCGCCGGGGTGCCGGTGGTCGCGATGCACCGGTCGATGACCTGGTCAACCGCGGACGGCCTCAGCATCGACACCGGCGTCTATCTCGAGGGCCTGGAGAAGGCGGCCGGACGGAAGATCAAGGCGATCGGCAAGCCGTCGCCGCTCGGGTTCCGTGCCGCGGTCGAGCTGATGCAACTCGAGCCCACGCAGGTCGTGATGGTGGGCGACGACATGCACAACGATGTGCTCGGTGCCCAGGCCGCCGCTCTCATCGGGGTGCTCGTGCGCACGGGGAAATTCCGCGACGACGCGCTACGGGCTTTGCAACGCGACGAATTCGGCCCGGTTCCGGATCACATCGTGGACTCGATCGCGGATCTGCCCGCCCTGATGCAGAAGCTCTCCGACCGGTAGTTTCCTGCCGGTCGACTAGCCGCGCTAACTCTGTCGGTCGAGTAGCCGCACGAGCGTAGCGAGCCGGCGTATCGAGCCCCCCGCGTCAGGCAGCCCGTGCCGCCGACGACTCCGCGGTCCGCTTGATCTTCTCGAGGGTCTCGGCCATGCCCAGCTTGAGCTCTGCCTCGAAGTTGGTGGTCCCGCCCATCATCTTGTCGACCAGGAACGACGACACCTTGGTGGTGCCGTTGCCGACCTCACGCTTCTCGGTCAGGCGAACGCCCGCACCGGAGGGCTCGATGGTGTAGCTCCACACCGTGCGGTTCTCGGCCACGCGGAACGCCAGTTCCTTGGCGGGGGAGAAGCGGACCACCTTCGCCGTCGTCGGCCACACCAGCGGGCCACGACGATTGATGTTCAGCGACCTCGTGCCCAATCCGATCGTTCCGCCCCGGATGATCATCTTCTTGCACTGCGGGCTCCACTCGCCCATGCGCTTGAGGTCGGAGATCACCGCCCAGACGTCCTCTGCGGAGGCGTTGATGTCGATGGATTCCTCGATCAGCGGCGCGGCCATGGTGTTCCCCTCGTGTCGTCGACCAGTCAGCGATGACCCTAAGAGCTTATTGAGCAACCGTCAATAGCCGGCAACGCTCGTCGATCGGGCACACAACCCCGCCGACTGTGCGCAGTTTCCCGCCGATCGGGCGCTCCAGCGCACGCTCGACGATGATCTGTGCACGCTCGACGAAGATCTGTGCACGCTCGACGAGGATGTGGGCACGATCGGCGGGGTGGGGAAACCGGGGGACGCGCAGTCTCGTCGCGCCCGGCATCAGCCCGTCAGAAACTCAGCGCCGCGCCGATCACTGCGCCGACCCCGACGAACACGGCACCGCAGATCCAGCCGGCCGGATGCTCGTCGTCGTCGAGCAGCAGGGTGCCCAGTTTGCCCGGCGTCAGCCAGTCGATCAGCACGAACGACCACATCATCACCGCGATGGCCAGCACCGTGTACGCGACCGTGTACAGGACGCCGCGCCACAGTTCGAGCGTCACCGAGTCGCGGACCCCCGCGACCATCACTATGGACAACCCGATCACCTGCGCGGTCGCCAGCATCACTGCGTTCCGGTTGTGGTCGAGCCAGATGAGGTTGCGCAATCGGCCGGGTGTGACGAGATCGAGAGCCGCGAACCCGAGGACGAGGACGGCGACTCCGACGATGCTGTATGCGGCGGCAGCTCCGAGGTTGTCGCGCAGTAGGTCCATCGTCGCTCCCGTCCCTGATCACCTGCCGCCAGGTGTCGTGTGCTGTAGGAGAACAGTAGCGATCAGCCGAGTCCGACCGGGGTGTTTGACCGACGGCGCGCGCCGAGCCCCAGATTCTCCCGCAGGGTGCGACCTTCGTACTCGGTGCGGTAGACGCCGAACTCCTGGAGATACGGCACCACCTCGTCGACGAAGCGGTCGAGGCCACCCGGGGTGATGTGCGGCACCAGGATGAAACCGTCACTCGCGTCTGACTGGACCAGATCATCGATCTCGCGCGCGACGGTCTCCGCCGATCCGACGAACGACTGCCTGCCGGTGACCTCGATGATGAGCTCGCGGGTCGTCAGATTCTCGGCGGCGGCGCGTTGTCGCCACTGAGCGGCCACGTCGCGGGGGTCGCGGTGGATGCGGACGCTGGCCCTGCCCTTGGCGACGGTGTTCTCGCCGGGAATCGGGTCGACCTCGGGAAGCGGCCCGTCCGGATCGTGGGCCGACAGGTCGCGGTTCCACAGCTGTTCGAGGAACTTGATCGCGGTCTGCCCGCTCACCTGTGCGAGGCGGACCTCATGGGCGAGGTCCGCAGCCTCGGCGTCGGTGTCGCCGAGGACAAAGGTGGCGGCCGGGAGGATCAGCAACTCGTCCCGACGACGGCCGTGAGATGGGAGGCGTCCTTTGACGTCGGCGTAGAACGCGCGACCGGCATCGCGGGTGGAGTGGCGCGAGAAGATGGCGTCGGCGCGGGCCGCCGCGAACTCGCGGCCCTCCTCGGAGTCGCCTGCCTGGAAGATCACCGGGCGTCCCTGCGGGCTCCGGGGCACCGCGAAGTGCCCGGAGATCGAAAACTGATCGTCGACGTGGTCGAACGCGCCTGCGTCGTCGCGACGCAGGAACCGGCCGGTCGCCTTGTCGGCCGGCACGTCGTCGTCGAGCCACGAGTCCCACAATTCGATGGCGGTCTCGAGGAATTGGCGGGCTCGCCGGTAGCGCTGGTCCTGGGGGAGGAATCCACCCCGACGGAAGTTCTGACCGGTGAACTCGTCCCACGACGTCACCACGTTCCACGCGGCGCGACCGTCCGAGAGGTGATCGAGTGTCGCGAATTGCCGTGCCACCTCCAACGGTTCGTTGAACGTGGAGTTGATGGTGCCTGCCAGACCGAGGTTCTCGGTGACGGCCGCCAGTGCGGCGAGGACGGTGAAGGTGTCCGGCCGCCCGACGACGTCGAGATCGTAGATCTCCCCGTGCTGTTCGCGTAGACGCAACCCTTCGGCGAGGAAGAGGAAATCGAAAAGCCCGCGCTCGGCGGTCTGGGCGAAGCGCGTGAACGAATCGAACTCGATGTGGCTACCGGAGTTCGGATCGCTCCACACCGTGGTGTTGTTGACGCCGGGGAAGTGCGCGGCGAGGTGGACCTGTTTCGTCATCGACGTCCCGCTCCTGTCGTGGTCGCTGTGGCCAGGGTGAACCGGTTGGCCGGGCGCGTGAGACCGAGCCGCTCGCGCAGACTCGGTGCGTCGGCGTCGTGGATCAGTCCGCGTCGCCGGAGTTCCGGCACGAGGTGTGTGGTGATCTGCAGCAGGTCGTGCGGAACCGTCGCCGGCCGGAGGCGGACGCCGGTGATCCCGGAGCCGGTGAGATCGGCGATGTGGTCGGCGAGGTCGGCAGTGGTCCCCGAGAAGACCGGCACCCCACCGGTGTACGGCGTGCCCAGCGCGTCGTCGAGCCGATCGCGGCGAACCTCGGCGGTCCGCTCGCGATCGTCGAGGTGGACGAGCAGGTCGGCGAACACGTGCACCCGCTCGTCCTCGCGCCCGGAGCGCACCTGCGCGTCCCGTACGGCGGCCACGGCACGGGTCGCGGCCGGCCGATCGTGGGCCGCGACGAACCCGATGTCGGCCGACGCGCCCACGAAGTCGACGGCGGCCGCGCCCGATGCGGTCGTTGCGGCGATGACGGGTTGCCCCTGCGGCGGCCGCGGGGTGATCGACGGTCCCCGGACCGAGAAGAAGCGTCCCTCGAAGTCGATGTAATGCAGCTTCGTCCGGTCGATGAACCGTCCGGTGGACATGTCCCGGATCTCGGCGCCATCTTCCCAGGAGTCCCACAGGCGTCGCAGAACCTCGACGTATTCAGTTGACTCGGAGAACAATTCGCGTTGTCGTTCGGCGGTCTCGGCCGGCAGCGTCCGCCTGCCGAACAGCCGCGCGTCCGGGTCGGTGTCGGCCACATCGACGATGACACCCGCACGTGCCCGACCGACGTAGTCGAGGGTGGCGATGGCCTTTGCGGCGTGGAACGGCTCGGTGTGTGTCGCGACCACGGTCGGTACCAGGCCGACGCGCGACGTGGTCGGTGCGACGCGTGCGGCCACCAGCACGGAATCGAGTCGTCCGGCGGCGAGTTCGGAGACCGGCCGGTCGAGGTCGTCGGTCGTCGGCGGTCGCAGGCGAAAGCTGTCGGCGATCGTCACCAGGTCGGCCCCGGCCCGATCCGCTTCGCCGACGAGGTCGGTCCAATAGCCCGCCGTGAGCAGGTCATCAGGGCGTGCGTCCGGTTCTCTCCAGGCGAGCGGATGCCAACCGGCACCGGCGAGGGCGATGGCCAGATGTGTTCCGAGAGTGGTCATGAGGGCACTTCCCGTATCGGTGGTACGTGGCGCGGTCATCGAGGACAACGTCGCGGCGGCGCCCGGACAACCGGATCCGGAGGGTCTCGATCAGTGTGAGTGCAAGTCTCGCCAAGACTCTCGTGGTGCGGCTTACTGGGTGATCGCCATCGATCTCACGCCGACGAACCCATCTCACGCCGACGAACCCAGGAGTGTGGCCATGTCGTGGCTGACCCGGGTGCTGGACACCCAGCACAACTATCTGCTCCGAGCTGTCTCAGGCCTCGCACCCGAGGCCGCGCATGCCACCGCGCTGTGTGCCGGACCGGACTGCTCGTGCGGTGCTGTCATCCCGGCGCACGGGGAGGCCTGGTGACCGGGCGTGCCTCGCGCGTTCCGCTGTCGGTCCTCGACCTCGCGCCGATCACCGAGGGCAGTTGCGCCGCCGACGCGATCCGGCGCAGCATCGAACTCGCCCGTCATGTCGAAGAGCTGGGCTACCGGCGGTACTGGTTGGCCGAACACCATTTCGTCTCCGTGGCCAGCTCATCCACGACGAGCCTCATCGCGCTGGTCGCGGCAGCGACCGATCACATCCGGGTCGGAAGTGCCGCAGTCCAGATCGGTCACCACACCGCGGCGTCGGTGGTGGAGGCGTTCGGCACGATCGATGCACTCCACCCGGGGCGGCTCGACCTCGGTCTGGGGCGATCGGGGCAGCGGCGCACCGAGGCCCTCTCGGCCGTCGCCGCCGGCCGACGCGTCACCGAACCACAGCCGGAACGATGGGTCGACGGACTCCTGATCCCGGAACCGTTTCCGATCGAGCAACTCCTGTCGTCGCCGCGGCTGGCGACGATGAGCAGCGCGCTTGCGTTCGAGGGTGCGCGGCAGCCGGATTTCGCCGACGCCGTCGACGACGTGCTCGCGTTGCTGGGCGGGCGCTTTCGCATCGACGACCTCGAGGTCCGTGCCGTCCCGGGCGAGAATGCCGACCTCCAGGTCTGGATCTTCGGCAGCAGCAAGGGGCAGAGCGCGGCGGTCGCGGGCGCGTCCGGATTGCCGTTCGTGGCCAACTATCACGTCAGTCCGGCCAGTGTGCTGGAGGCCGTGGAGGCCTACCGTGCCGCGTTCCGGCCATCGGCACGGCTCACCGAACCCTATGTCGTCGTGTCGGCGGATGTGGTGGTCGCCGACGACGACGAGACCGCGACGCATCTGGCCTCGACCTACGGTCACTGGGTGTACGACATCCGCAGCGGTCACGGGGCGACGGACTACCCCGATCCCGCGACGGCGCCACCGCTGACCGATCAGCAGCTCCGCGTCGTCGCGGATCGGACCCGTACCCAGTTCGTCGGCGCGCCGGAGACGGTCGTCGGTGGCCTCGAGACCCTGGCGCGAGCGACCGGCGCCGACGAGCTGGTGATCACCAGCGTCACACACGATTTCGAGGACCGTAAACGGTCGCACCAGCTCCTCGCCGAGGCCTGGGGGCAGCGCCGCGGCGAGGAGTGACGAGACTGCCCGGAAACGACAGGGCCCCCGCCCGTTTCGGGATGATTCCCGAAACCTCGGCAGGGGCCTGTGCGGTCAGTTCGAACCGACTCAGCCGATCATCACCATCTCGTGGTCGCCGACCGAGCGTGCCAGCACCGACACGTGATCGGCGGCGTCGCCGAGGGTGTGCGAGATCGCGGTCAGTCGGCTCAGGTAGTGGCCGACCGGGTACTCGGCGGTCATACCGATACCGCCGTGCATCTGCACCGCCTCCTGTCCGATGACCCGGCCCGAGCGGCAGATCTGCAGCTTCGCCCGCGACGCGATGGCGGGGTCGCAGATGCCGTCGGACAATGCGGTCGTCGCATACAGGCTCATGCTGCGTGCCAACTCCAGCTGGGCGTACATGTCCGCGGCGCGCTGGGTCAGTGTCTGGAACTGGGACAGCGTGACACCGAACTGCTTGCGGGTCTTCAGATATTCGACGGTGAGGTCGAGAGCGCGCTCCATGGCGCCAACGGCCTCGGCGCACAACGCAGTCTGGATGCCGACCTCGGCGTCCGCGATGACCTGGGTCGCGTCGCCGCTGCCCAGGCGAACCGCTGCGGCGTCGGTGAACTCGACCTGTGCGCCTCGACGCCGGTCGTGGGTGCGGTAGGGAGTCCGCGAGACGCCCTCGGCGTCCGCGTCGACGAGGAACAGGCCGACACCGTCGTCGGTGCGTGCCGACACGACCAGCTTGTCCGCGCAATCACCATGTCCGACCAGGGTTTTGGTGCCATTGAGTTTGCCGCCGTCGGCGGTGGTGGCGACCTTCGCGCCCGGCCAGCGGTCGCCGGGCTCGAGGTGTGCGAAGGCCATCAGCAGCTCACCCGACGCCAGCCCGCCGAGGATTTCGGCGCGAGTGTCGGCATCGGCGGTCGCGGCGACGAGCGACCCCGGGACGAGTACGGCGTCGAGGTACGGCTCGGGTGCCAGCGCGCGACCGAGCTCCGTCATGACGCTCGTGAACTCCACCGGGCCTGCGCCCATGCCGCCGTCGTCCTCGGGAAAGGTGAGGCCGAGGATGCCGATGTCGGCCAACGACTTCCAGACACCCTTGTCCCAGCCGAGTTCGGTGTCGGTGACCGCGCGGACCGTCTCGATGTCGTACTTGCGGGTCAACACCTCGCGAACGGTGTCGCGCAGCATCGTTTGTTCGTCGGATAGTGCGAAATCCATGAAAGGTTCCCAGGTTCTCGTGTGTAGTGAAAGGTTCTGTGCGGTGGCCTTTTACAGGCCCAGCACGGCCTTGTCGATGATCTGACGCTGAACTTCCGACGATCCGCCGTAGATACTGACCTTGCGATAGTTGAGGTAGGTCGGTACGGACAGCTGCGCCCACTCCGGTGACGCGATGTCGGCGGTGCCATTGGCGGCGGACGCATCCAGGCCGGCAACCGGCAGTGAGTCGGGGCCGGCGATGTCGGCGAGCAGCTCCATGGCCTCCTGCTGCAACTGGCTGCCACGAAGCTTCAGCAGCGACGACGCCGGGTTCGGCTTCCCGTCCGCCGACGACGCGGCCACGCGCAGCTGGGTCACCTCGAGGGCGAGGAGGTCGTTCTCCAGCTCGGCCAGGCGGGTTGCGAGCAGCGGATCCTCCAAGAGAGTGCCGCCGGACGCGGTCGTGATCTGGCGCGCGAGTTCTTTCGCCTTGGCGAGCTTGGTCTTGGTGTAGCCGATGCGGGCGATGCCGCTGCGCTCGTTGCCGAGCAGGAACTTGGCCTGGGTCCAGCCCTCGTTCTCCTTGCCGACGAGGTTCTCGACCGGCACGCGGACGTCGTTGAAGAAGACCTCGTTGACCTCGAAACCGCCGTCGATCAGCTGGATCGGGCGCAGTTCCACGCCGGGGGTGTCCATCGGGAACAGCAGCATGCTGATGCCGGCCTGCTTCTTGACGTCCGGATCGGTGCGCACGAGGCAGAAGATCCAATCGGCGAACTGGCCGAGCGTGGTCCACGTCTTCTGGCCGTTGACGATGTAGTGGTCACCGTCGCGGACCGCGCGGGTCTTGAGTGATGCGAGGTCCGAACCGGCCTCGGGCTCGGAGAAGCCCTGGCACCACCAGATGTCGAGGTTGGCGGTCTTGGCCAGGAAGCGTTCCTTCATCTCCGGCGAACCGAACTGCGCGATGACCGGACCGATCATGCCGACGTTGAACGGCAGCATGTCCGGGACGTGCATCAGGCTCATCTCCTCGCGGTAGATGTGGCTCTGGATGGGGGTCCAGTCGCGGCCACCCGACTCGACCGGCCAACCCGGCGTCGCGACGCCGTGCTCGTTCAGGATGCGGGTGGTGGTGACGAGGTCGTCCGGGTAATTCAGCTTGCCCGCCTCTGACCGACGCCGGAGGTCTTCGGGGACTTTCGCGAAGATCGCCCGCAACTCATCGCGGAACGCCTCTTCTTCGGGACTGAATTTCAGCTGCATGAGTTCTGTCTTACTCCTGGTCGGCGGGCGTGGGATGCAGACGTGAAAACGCGGTGGTGATGCTCGTACGCGTCTGCTGACTAAGCGCTTGCTTAGTGATACTGTGCACTATGCCGCGACCAGCGGCCCATGTCAATGTCAGCGGATCATCGAAACGGAGGCCGGCGACATGTCAGTCGTGGAACCGCCGCCCCGTGCCGTCAGTGCGCGCTCACGGTTGCTGCGAGCCGCGGTGGAGGCGTTCGCGGCACAGGGATTCGACGCGACGACCACCCGCGACATCGCGACCGGGGCGCAGATGAGTCCGGCGGCGGTGTACGTGCACTTCCGGTCCAAGGAAGAGGTGCTCTACGAGCTCTCCGACGCCGGGCACCGCTCGTTCCTGGAGTTGATCGATGCCGCCGACGATCCCGCGCACCCGCCTGCCGCGCGGCTGCGGGCCGTGATCGGCGCGCTGGCAGCTCACCACGCCCGTGATCATGTGTGGTCCAGGGTCGTCAACTACGAGTTGGACTCGCTCTCGGCGGAGCATCGTGACGCCATCGCGGTGATGCGCAAGGAGGTCGCGCGACGTGTCGGCGCGATCGTCGACGCGGGCATCGCCTGCGGAGCCTTTGACGTCGACGACCCGCAAGCGACCACGACGCTGCTGCTGTCGATGGGAGTCGATGTCGCGCGCTGGTATCGGGAGTCCGGCGCGATGACGCCGGAACAGATCGGTGAGTTCCAGGCGGAGATGGCTGCTCGGATCGTCGGCGCTCGGGTGGACAGCTCACCGACGTGACGCCTCGATGTGGGCGACGCGGGCGAGCGTGTCAGCGCCCCACTGAGATCGTGCGGTCGGAGATGGTGCGGTCGGACTCCGCCGCGACGCTCGTCGCCGAGTCGCCGCTCCTCGCCGACCGGCGGCGGATACCGGCGGTCACGAGTGCACCGACCACCGCCAGCAACAGCACGTAGGCCACGTAGCCGACGACGGTCTCCTGCAGGCCGATGTGGGAGACCACGAGTCCGGCCACCACCGCGGGCAGGCTGAAGGCGAGGTAGCTCGCCACGAATACCGACGAGAAGACCTGTCCGCGTTGCTGAGCGGGCGTCGCCGCGATGATGCTGTCCAGCGCGCCGAGGAAGGTCGCGGCGAAACCTGCGCCCGCCACGATCGAGCCGACGATGTAGAGCGGTAGGGCCTCCATGAGCACGCCCGACAGTGAGATGACCGCACCGCCGGCCAGGGCGGGATAGCCGAAAGCCAGCTTGGTGCCCGCCTCGCGTCCGGTGATCGTCAGCGAGGTGAGAGCCGCGGAGGCGAAGAAGACGAAGAGCAGCACTCCGGCTTCGGCGTGATTCTCGACGCCGAAGACGCGTGCCACGACCGACGAGCCGAGCGACAGGTAGAGCCCGCCGAGCGACCAGGTAGCGACCAGCGCGGGCACCGCGGCGAAGAACACCCGGCGGACCGGGGCGGGCAGATGCACTCTCGGAGCGAGCGTGGCGACGAGGTGTCGCCGGGAGGTGAAGCCGATTCGCTCGGAGGTCTCGGGCACGATGAGCAGAGCGATGAGCAATGCCGCGAACAACCCGAGGATCACCTCGTAGATCAGGAATCGCGGGGCAGGCGCGTACTCGACGAGGAGACCGGCGACCGCGACGCCGCCGGCGAGTCCGATGGTCGGTGCGGCCCCGGTGATCGCCGACCCGAGTCGGGGTGTCGGCTGCAGATCGACGACGGTCGCGGTCAGTGTCCCCATCGCGGCGCCGGTCGCGAGGCCCTGTAGTGCGCGGGCGGCCAACAGGACGCCGACGTTGTCGGCCGCGACGAACAAGATCATGCTCGCGATCAACAGGGCGAGCGCCACTGCGAGCACTGGTCGTCGGCCGATGTGGTCGGACAGCGAGCCCACGGTGAGCAGGCTTGCCAGCATCGTGGCCACATAGATCGCGAAGACCGCGGTCAGGGTGAACGCCGAGAACCCCCAGAGTTCCTGATAGACGGGATACAGCGGTGATGGCGCGGCAGAGGAGAACAGGACCATCACGAAAGTGGCCGTGACCACCCAGAACGCGCGATGCGGGTGCAGTCGAGTCATCTCATCTCCCTAAAGCAAAGAAATTTGCGTTAGATTCAAAGTAGCCACACCCACCCACTAAAGCAACTCGATTTGCAATAATGACAGACATGAGTGGTTCCAGTGCAGCGGCGAATGCCCATCCCGGCGGTTCCAGGCGCCCGGGTGGTCGGAGCGCGCGGGTGCAGTCGGCGGTATACGCGGCGGTCGGGCAGCTCGTCGGTGCAGGCCGGCGTGACACCATGACGATCCCCGAGGTGGCGGAGCTCGCCGAGGTGAACCCCACCAGCATCTACCGGCGATGGGGGTCGATCGAGACGCTGCTCGGTGAGGTGGCCGTCGCCGCACTCACCCAGGGCGAGCCGTTACCCGACACCGGTGTGCTCGACGTCGATCTCGCCGAGTGGTCGAAGATCATCGCCGCCGACATCGGGCGCCCGAAGCGGCGGGCGTATCTGCGTGCCATGGTGTTCGCCCGCAACGATGTGGTCGAGGAGTGTCCCTGCTGGGAGATCCGCCGCGAGCAGGCCGAGGAGATGGTCGGGCGGTCGGTCGCACGTGGCGAGACGACGCCGTCGGTACGCCAGATCCTCGACCACGTCATCGCGCCGCTCTATCACCACGCCGTCTTCGGTCTGGCCCTCGACGACACCTACGCGGAGGATCTGGCCGCCGATGTGATGGCCATGACCGGCAGCAGGCACTGAGGCTGCAACCCCCGCCACCCCTGTTGATCGAGTAGGCACCGAGCGCAGCGAGGCGCCGTATCGAGATCACCCACCCCGATCACCCACCCCGACATCACCAAGCCATGGCCGATCGACATCGCCGGCGGCTACGCTCCCCGCATGAAGAACGTCCACGCATTCGGCGACGACGCGCTCGGCGACCTCGACGGTGTGGGGGTTGCGGCCGCGATCCGATCGGGCGAGATCTCCGCCGCCGAAGCACTCGATGCCGCCCTCGCCCGGATCGACGCGGTCAACCCGCGGCTGAACGCGATCGCCGTCGACGATCGGGATCGGGCCCGGAAGCGGGCCGCGGAAGACGATTTCCCGGCCGGTTCGTTCGCTCGGGTGCCGTCGATCATCAAGAACAACACCCTGTTCGAGGGTCTGCCGGTGGGTAATGGTTCGGCTGCGATGCCCGACCTGCCGGCCAAGGGCAACGAACCGTTCACCGAGCAGTTCCTCTCGACGGGCGTCAACATCGTCGGGGCGTCCACGCTGCCGGCCTTCGGGCTCACCGCGACAACGGAATTCGTCGACCGCGATCCCACCCGCAACCCCTGGGACACCGACTACTCCTCCGGCGCGTCGTCGGGCGGGTCGGCCGCACTGGTGGCCGCCGGTGCGCTGCCCGTCGCCCACGGCAACGACGGCGGCGGTTCCATCCGGATTCCCGCCGCGGCCTGCGGGCTGGTGGGGCTCAAGCCGTCTCGCGGGCGGGTGGCGCCGTCGCCGACCGGCCAGATCCTCCCGGTGGACATCATCTCCAACGGCATCCTGAGCAGAACCGTCCGCGACACAGCGCATTTCATCGACGACGCCGAGAAGTTTCGGCCGCCGTCGGGGCTCCCGACGGTGGGTCTCGTGGAGGGTCCGGGCACGCGACGGCTGCGGATCGGGTTGATCAACGACACCGTGACCGGAACTCCGATTGACACCGACACGATGGCCGCGCTCTCGTCGGCCGTCGACCTGCTCACCTCGCTGGGGCACGATGTCGAGGTGACCCCCGTCCCGTTGGACGAGACATTCGTCCGGCAGTTCACCGACTACTGGTCGATGCTCGCATGCTCGATGCACCGTCTCGGAAGACTCCTGGTGGGCAAGGACTTCGACGCCGACGCGCTCGATCCGTTCACCGTCGGCCTGTCGCGGCGGTATCTGCGCGCGTTCTGGCGAACCCCGTCGACGATAGTGGGACTCAAACGTGCCACCGCGAGGTTTCGCACCGCGTTCGACGGGTTCGATCTCCTCGTGTCGCCGACCTTGTCGCACACCACGCCGAGGATCGGCTACCTCGATCCCGGTGGCGATTTCGACGAGATCTTCGAGCGGCTCGTGCACTACGTCGCCTTCACGCCGGCCAACAACACCACCGGCACCCCGGCCATCAGTCTTCCGATGAGTCGGAGTTCCGATGGGCTTCCCGTGGGCATCCACTTCTGCGCCGACATGGGCCGCGAACGCCTGCTGCTGGAGTTGGCCTTCGAGGTCGAGGCGGCCCGGCCGTTCGCGCGAATCCAGGACTGACACGAACAGAGGTTGCATTCTGGTCCGGTATCCGGACCAGAATGCAACCTCTGGGGTCGGTCGAGCGTGCGAGTCAGTGCGAAACAGCCTTTTCGGCACCGACTCCGGTGAGTGAACGCACCTCCATCTCGGCCTTGCGTTCCGGTGTGCCCACGTCGGACGGCGATGTGAACGTTCCGACGATGCCGAGGATGAAGCCGATCGGGATCGACACGATGCCCGGATTGGCCAGCGGGAACCACGCGAAGTCGGCGCCCGGGATCATCGCCGTCTCCGAGCCGGAGACGGCCGGGGAGAAGATGATCAGCACGATCGTCGAGATCAGGCCACCGTAGATGCTCCACAGTGCGCCGCGGGTGTTGAATCGCTTCCAGTACAACGAGTACAGGATGGTCGGCAGGTTTGCCGCCGCGGCGATCGCGAAGGCAAGGGCCACCAGGAAGGCGATGTTCTGCCCGTTGGCGAGGATGCCCAGGATGATGCCCATGATGCCGAGCACGACGACGGTGTAGCGGGACACCCGGACCTGATCTTCCTCACTTGCCGTGCCGCGCTTGATGACACTTCCGTAGATGTCGTGTGCGAACGAGGCCGATGCGGTGATGGCCAGCCCGGCGACGACGGCGAGGATGGTCGCGAACGCCACCGCGGAGATGATCCCGAGGAGTACCACGCCCCCGAGTTCGAACGCGAGCAGCGGAGCCGCCGAGTTCTGTTTGCCTGCCGCCGCCATGATCTTGTCGGGACCGACCAGGGCCGCCGCGCCGTACCCCAGGACCAGGGTGAACAGATAGAACGCGCCGATCAGTGCGATCGCCCAGACCACCGATTTCCGAGCCTCTTTCGCGGTCGGCACGGTGTAAAAGCGCATCAGCACATGCGGCAGTCCCGCGGTGCCGAGCACGAGGGCGATGGCCAGCGACACGAAGTTGATCTGCGACTCGAAGGAGCCGCCGTACTGCGCGCCGGGCGCGAGAACGTCACGGGCGGCGATCTTCTCGTCGGCCGATCCGGCGATAGCGTCCTGCGCCGAGCCGAGGATGCTCGACAGGTTCATGCCGAACTTGGCGAGCACGATGAACGTCATGATCGCGGCACCGGCGATCAGCAGGACCGCCTTGATGATCTGCACCCAGGTGGTGCCCTTCATGCCGCCGACGAGGACGTAGACGATCATCAGCGCACCGACAGCCGCGATCACGATCGACTGTCCGACGCGGCCTTCGATGTCGAGGAGCAGCGCGACCAGGCCGCCCGCGCCGGCCATCTGAGCGAGCAGGTAGAACAGCGAGACCGCCAGGGTCGAGATCGCGGCCGCCAGGCGCACCGGGCGTTGACGGAGTCGGAAGCTCAGTACGTCGGCCATGGTGAACTTGCCGGTGTTGCGCAGTAATTCGGCCACCAGGAGCAGCGCGACGAGCCACGCCACCAGGAACCCGATCGAGTAGAGGAAGCCGTCGTAGCCGTAGACGGCGATGGCTCCTGCGATGCCGAGGAAGCTCGCCGCGGACAGATAGTCGCCCGCGATGGCGACACCGTTCTGGGGTCCGGAGAAACCTCGTCCGCCGGTGAAGAAGTCGGCCGCCGACTTGTTGTTCTTGCTCGCCCGGATCACCACGTACATGGTGATCGCGACGAAGGCGAGGAAGATCGAGATGCTGGCCGCCGGGTTGCCGACCGCGGCCGCCACGACCTGGGTGTGTGAGGTGCTCATGAGTTGACCGGCCCTTCCATCTCGTCACGGATCGCTTCGGCGCGGGGATCGAGGTCGCGATTCGCGAAGCGCACATACAGCCCGGTGATGACGAAGGTGGTCACGAACTGCAGCAGGCCGAGGATCAGTCCGACGTTGATGTTGCCCCAGACCTCGGTCGCCATGAAGTCGTGGGCGAATGCTCCGAGCAGCACGTAGAGCGCGTACCAGAGCAGAAAGAACGCCGTCATCGGAAAGACGAATCGGCGCAGGCGACTGCGGAGATCCTGGAACTGCGGACTGGCCTGCACCTCCAGGAACTGTTCGCCGGTCGGCGGGTGCGGTACCGCGCCGGGTGGCTGTTCGATGGTGGACACGTCTGCCTCCTACGGGGACTGTGATGACACTCTGAACTGGGAGAGTATTGAGGGCCAGGTCACAAGAGAATGAGGTGGCGTGGGTCACACGCCGAAGCCCGATGACTCTGCGCCGGGCGGTCGATGTCCGGCGACGAACGGTCGGGCGGTGATGACGGCCCATCCCGTTGGTCGAGTAGCCCGCGAACGGAGTGAGCGTGCGTATCGAGACCACCCTCCACCGGCCCAGTGATTCCTGTCGGTGCCCCGCGATAGTCTGTGTCCAGTTGATCTCCACGAGGGCTTTGCGTATTCGATGACGGGCAGATGTTGTTGGTGTCCTGTCGATTTCGTCCAGTGAGGCCTGCTCGTGTTCGTGTTCACCGATCCTGTCGCCGACGATGCGGCGCTGTCCTGCGCCCCGTCGTCCGAGCTGGCGGGTACGGCGCGTGATGCATTGCGGTTGAGTCGGCAGGCCGAGGCCCGTTCGCTGCTCGCGGCCCATCGGCTTGGGCAGTCGGTGTACGACGAGATGTTGGCGTCGCTGGATCCCGAACGACAGATGATGGTGCGCAACCCCGCCGACAAGGCGGCTATCGGCGAGATATCGCTGCAGTTGGGCATCTCCCGGAAGAAGGCGGGCACCTGGTTCAATCTCGGCGAGGCGTTGCGGTGTCTGCCGAAGATCCGGATGGCATATCTGGCGGGTGATTTCAGTACGCATCGGATGTCGGTGATGGTCTATGCGGCACGGTCGGCGCCCGAGGTGCCGATCGGCGACAATGCGCCGGAATCGGAGCCCACTGTCGGTGCCGAGGATGCCGACCCGGCAGACGCCGACGTCACGTCTGACGACCCGGTCGAGAGTGATCCGGCCGAGGACGCCACCACCGCAGAACCCGATTTCGAGGACATCGCACTGGACTTTGCATCGCGCCCGTCCACCGACAAGGTGCTGCGTGACGAACTCGAAGAGGCGGTCATCAGTCTGGATCCGGAGGGTGCCGCCGAGGCGCGTGACGGATTTGCCGACGCGTGGCAGAACGTCACCATCACCGACGACTCATCCGGTCACGCCAACATCGACGCATGTGTGCCGGCCGAGGACGCGGTGTTCCTGCGTGAGCGGATCGGTGCGTTGATCGCCGAGCGGGTGTGTCGCCGCGATCCTCGCACGATCGGCCGCCGCCGCGTGCTCGCATTGGCGGAGCTGCTCGGGGTGCCTGGCAAGAAGCTGACGTGTGCATGTGGTCTGGACGAATGCCCGATGCGCGCGCCTGATGCCACGACGGACGAGCAGGCTTCGGCGATGCATGTCCCGACCGACGTCGCGGACGATCGTCACGGGAGTTCACGCGCACCCGCAGAACCGCCGCCGTGGACGCTCGTCGTCGATCCGACCGGTGTCGAGGTGCCCCGACTACGTGGCTTCGGGGCCATCGATCCGTCCTTGGCGGCCACCTTGTCTCCGCGAGCCTCGCTGATCACGCTGCCTTCGCACCTGATCCGCAGGCGCTCCGGACTCGTCGTCGTCGGCGAACGTGGACCGGCACCGCCGGTGGACCCGACCGGGCACGGCGGGTTCGAGCATCCACCGACCGGCGCGTTGACCCACACACCGTCGGAACGGTTGCGTCACGAGGTC
The DNA here is from genome assembly GCF_026625785.1 of Gordonia sp. SL306. Lineage (NCBI taxonomy): Bacteria > Bacillati > Actinomycetota > Actinomycetes > Mycobacteriales > Gordoniaceae > Gordonia > Gordonia sp. SL306. Next base: position 3,069,219 of record NZ_CP113063.1, read on the forward strand.
CTGTTGTCGGACCTCATCTGTCGATACCCGTTCTGCGGCATGCCGTCTCACGATTGCGAACTCGACCACATCGTGAAGTTCGATCATGCCGACCCGCACGCCGGCGGGTGGACGGTGGCGTTCAACCTGGCTCCTTTGTGCCGGCCCGACCATCACCGCAAACACCTCGGCCGATGGCGACCCACCATGAACACCGACCGCACCATCACGTGGCGTGACGCCACCACGGGACAGGAGATCACCACCCACCCCCGCTGACCCACGCGCACAGACGTGGCCGACCACGCCGGACGACTACTCCTTCGGCAGCCGTTCGATGCCCATGCCGAGGCGTTCCGGCACATGCATCCGCGCGAAGGTCCGGGCGAGGTCGACGGGCAGGTGCGCTCGGGTGGCGAGACTGACCACGATCATGGTGGCGAATGCGAGGGGTACGGTCACCGCGGCCGGGTATCCGATGATCATGGCCGGCCAGCCGCCGAGTACCTCGTTGTCGACCACACCCGCGATCGCCAGGCTCGTCGCCGCCCCCGACGAGAACCCGCCGACCACCAGGCCGGCGACGGCGCCGGGAGCGGTGAGGCCCCGCCACCAGATGCCCAGCACCAGAAGGGGACACAATGTGGACGCAGCGACCGCGAATACCAGGCCAACGGTCCGCGACAGTTCGAGGGAGGTGGCGGCGAGCGACAGCCCGATCGGGATCAGTCCACCGATCACCGCCGCCAGCCGGAAGTCGCGGACGCGCCCGCGCAGTACGTCGGTGGCGAGCGCTCCGGCGACGCTGACCAGCAGGCCCGACGACGTCGCGAGAAAGGCGGCGATGGCGCCCGCGGCAACCAGAGCCGCGAGGAACTGTCCGGCCACCCCGCCGACCGCTGCGCTGGGCAACAGCAGGACCGCGGCGTCGGCGGTGCCGGTGATCAGCAGTTGCGGCACATACAGCCGGGCGAAGACTCCGAGCAGCGTGGGGAACAGATAGAACAGCGCCAGCAACGCGATCACCGCGAGCGCGGTCCGGCGTGCCGACCGGCCGTCGGGATTGGTGTAGAAGCGCACCAGCACATGTGGGAGTCCCATGGTGCCGAGGAACGTCGCGACGATGAGCGACAGCACCTCGAACAGTGGTTGGCGCCCGCCGAGTCCGCCACCCGAGGCGATCCAGTCGGCCCCGGTGGTCGGGGCGCCCTCGACCACCGGGGTGGCCGCGCCCGCATCGAGGTGGATCACGGTACCGGCGGCCAGATCGTGTGGCCCGGTGGCGGTGATCGGCGCGGCCTCGACATGCTCACCGTCGAGTGTTCCCGTCACGGTCAGGCCTGATGTCTCGGTGACCGTGACCGTGACGGCGGTGGTGATGTCGACCGTGGTGGCCTGCGCCACGCGTGGTGGTGCAGGCGCACCGAGTTCTGCACGGTCGGAGAAGAACACAGCGAGCAACGCCAGCGCGGGCACCGCGATCGCGGTGAGCTTGAGCCAGTACTGAAATGCCTGGACGAAGGTGATCGACCGCATGCCACCCCCGACGACGTTGACGATCACGATCGTGCCAACCGCCACCACACCGATCCACACGGGCGCACCCAGCAGGATGTTCAGGGTGAGTCCCGCACCCTGCAGCTGGGGGATCAGGTACAGCACACACACCACCACCACGACCATCATCGAGGCGAGCCGGGCGGTCGGGGAGCTCAGCCGGAACTCGGCGAAGTCGGGCACCGTGTACGCGCCGGACCGACGGAGTGGGGCCGCTACGAACAACAGCAACCCCAGATACCCGGCGGTGAATCCGACCGGGTACCACAGCGCGTCGGCGCCGTACTTGGCCACCAAGCCGGCGACACCCAGAAAAGATGCGGCCGAGAGATATTCGCCGGAGATCGCTGCGGCATTCCAGCGGGACCCGATGCTGCGCGAGGCGACGAGGAAGTCAGAGGTGGTCCGCGAGAGTCGGCCGCCGTACGCGCCGACGGCGACGGTCGCGACGGCCGCGAGCCCCAGTGCCACCGCGGTGAGCGCGTCGACGTCGGTGCTCACGGCTGGTCGCGTTCGTCGTCGACGAGCCCGACGAAGTCGCGTTCGGCCTGTTCGGCGAACCGCACGTAGATCCGCCCGGTGACGTACAGCAGGGGATAGAGCACCAGCGCCAGGATCAGCCAGTTGAGGCGGATCCCGAGCACGCTGACAGTGGTGAGCCACGGAAAGATGGTGCCCACCACCGGGATCGCGACGATGATGGCGACCACACTCACCGCCAGGCGCAGGGCGAGCCCCAACTGCGCTCGCATCAGCCCCCGCACCAGGGCGTCGCCGACCTCGGTCTGCTCCTGGACCTCGACGCGCGTGCGGACCATCCGCGCGCCGCGCCGGCGCGACAAGACCACCCGTTCCCGCTGCGGCTGCTGACCGGTCATCGCTGTGCCGGGTCGTCCGAACTCGACTTGAGCTCGCGCATCGGATCGCGGATCAGCAGATCCTTGAGCTCCCGGAGCTGACGGCGACTCACCGGCAGTTCGACCGCGGCCGAGGCCCCGTGAGCCCGAACGCACACGACTGTCGTGGAACCGCTCGTGCGTAGACCGGTCACCATCGGCAACGCCACCAGATAGGATCGGTGGACGCGCTGGAACCCGTGATCCTGCCAGCGGGATGCCAGGGTGGACAACGGGATTCGAACGAGATGAGCGCCCGACTCCGAATGCAGCCGAGCATAGTCGCCCACCGCCTCCACCCACGAGATGCTGTCGCGGCGGACCAGTGATGTGACGCCCGACAGCTCCACCGGGATCACCTCGTCGGTGCCGGTCACCCCCGGCGGAACCGGTTCGGCGTGGCCGGAGGTCTCGCGGACCGCCAGCACGCGGGAGATCGCTTGCGTGAGCCGTTCGTCGCGCAACGGCTTGAGGAGATAGTCGACGGCACCGACCTCGAAGGCGTCGACCGCCTTGTCGTCGTGGGCGGTCACGAACACGACGGCCGGCGGGTCGGCGTACTTGGTCAGCACACCGGCGAGCTCGAGCCCGGAGAGCCCGGGCATGTTGATGTCGAGGAAGATCGCGTCGACACGATGCTCGTTGAGCTGGCGCAGCGCGTGGGTGGCGTCGCCTGCACTGAGCACCTCGTCGACCTCGGGCCGGCGCTCGAGCAGGTAGATCAGTTCGTCGAGCGCTGGAGGCTCATCGTCGACGGCAAGGACCACCAACGACATTCGAGCACCTCCCTTCACGGACGCGCTAGGCACGGATACCGGCGCGGAACTTGGGGACCCGCATGCCGACTCGGGTGCCCGCATCGATCCCGGTGTCGACCACTAGACCGTAATCGTTGCCGAACGCGGCCCGCAGCCGATGATCGACATTCGTGAGCCCCACGTGGGCGCCGTCGGATTCACTGCGGGCGGCGTTCTCGGCGGGGGTCAGGGCATCGATGTCCCCGGACCGCAGGAGTTCGGGGTCCATGCCGGCGCCGTCGTCCTCCACGGTGATCACGCAGTCGGCGCCTTCGTCGCGGGCGATGATCGTGATGGTGCCCCCACCCTTCCCCGCCAGCCCGTGCCGAACGGCGTTCTCCACGAGCGGCTGCAACGCGAGGAACGGCACGACGACATTCAGCACCTCCGGCGCCACCTGGAGCTTCACGTTCAGGGCCGGTCCGAACCGGGCGCGTTCGAGCGTCAGATACCGGTCGATGTTGCGCAACTCGTCCGCCAGCACGGTGTATTCGCCTGCGGCTCGAAAGGAGTACCGGGTGAAATCCGCGAAGTCGAGGATGAGTTCACGCGCCCGGTCGGGGTCGGTCCGCACGAACGACGCGATGGTGTTGAGGGCGTTGTAGATGAAATGCGGACTGATCTGTGCGCGCAGCGCGAGGACCTCCGCGCGATCGAGGCGTGCCCTCGACGCCTCGAGGTCGGCCAATTCGATCTGGCTCGATACGTACCGCGCCACCTCACCGACCGCGCCGAGCATGCCGGGTCCGGGCCGCTGGGTGGCGACCACCACGAGCACCCCGACGCTGCGGCCGTCGGCGATCAGCGGTTCGGCGACGAGTGCGCGGACCGGCGATTCCGGTCCGCACGGATCGTTCACCAGTACTCGTCGCTGATCCGGCTCCGCCGTCCGCGCCGCCCCTGCGGCGGCAGCGGTCAGGGCGTCATCCCACAGCGGATCGCTCTCGGGCTCGTGGGCCAGCAACTCGCCGATGGGATCGTAGAGGGCCAATGCATCGGCCGCGGTGAGCGCTCGCAGGTGCGGAAGGGCATCGCGTGCCGAGGAGGCCGAGAGTCCCGTGCGTAGCGATCGCGCCGCCTGCGACGCGGTCTGGAGTGCGAAGTGGACGGCACGCTCGGTCGGGGTGGTGACCACACGACGGGTGCGGATGAGCACCACCGCCGCGATGACGACGAGCACGGCCACCACCGCGAGAGCGATCGCCAGCTGTCCGGACATGGTCTCCACGATCCCACCTCCCCGGCCCGGTGTTCACCTGGACCGGCAAACCGGGAGGCCGAGCTCAGTACACCGACCACTCGCCCTGCGCGTATCGCAGGATGCGCGGGTCCATCAGGGTGGAGGGCGGAACGTCGACCGGGGGGCGGTCGGCGGGGAAGACCGCCGCCGAGGCCAGCTCGGCCTGACTGAGGAATCGCAGTGGTTTCGGGGGGTCCACCCGCAGAGCGGGTTTCGACGTCCCGGCCAACAGGTAGCCCCAGTCCCCGAACGACGGCACGTCGACGTGGTAGGGCGTGGTGGCCAAACCGGCTGCGCGGAGCGTCGCATCGATACACCAGAACGACTGCGGTGCGAAGTAGGGCGAACCCGCCTGCACAACGGCACGGCCGCCGTCGGCCAGATGCGCCCGGACGAGTGAATAGAATTCGGTGGAATACAGCTTGGCGGTGGCGGACTCATCCGGATCCGGCATGTCGACGACGATGACGTCGAAGCGGTCCCGGTTGTCCCGCAACCACGAGAACGCATCCGCGCTGACGACGGTGCTGCGCGGATCGTCCATCGATCCACGGTTCAGATCGCGCAGTCGGTGGTCGGAACGGGCCAGCCGGATCATCTCCGGGTCGAGCTCGACCAGCGTCGCCGACTCGACGTCGGGGTAGGTCAGCACCTCGCGTAGTGCGAGGCCGTCGCCGCCGCCGAGGATCAGCACGTTGCGATGCGGACCGGACAGGGCCGGATGCACCAACGACTCGTGATATCGGTATTCGTCGATCGACGAGAACTGCAGATCCCCGTTGAGATAGAGACGCGTGTCGGGCCCGACCGGGGTGCGGCGCTGGGTGATCACGATGTCCTGATACGGAGTGCGTTCGGCTGCGACGATCGGGTCGCGGAAGAGGGCCTGGCGGGCGGTCACCTCGAATCGGTCGGCCCACACCAGTCCCGCGATCAACGTGGCCACGACGCCGACGCCCACGACGCCGAGCACCAGCCCCCGGGTGCGGCCCAGATCGTGCCGGAACACCACGAACACCAGGAAACATCCGGCCGCGGCATTGACCAGTCCGACGACGAGGGCGCCTCGCAATTGCCCGAACAAGGGGAGCAGCAGAAACGGGAAACAGAGGCCGCCGACGAGCGCGCCGATGTAGTCCACCGCGAACATGTCCGCGACCGCTGACCCCGCGTCCTGGCGTCGGATTCGCTGCAGCAACACCATCAGCAGCGGGATCTCGGCACCGATCAGCAGGCCGAGCACGAACGCCATCGCCACCAGAGCGGGCGTGTACAGCGATAGGTAGGAGAACGCCGCGTAGAGCGCCATCACCGACAGTCCGCCGATCAGGGCGAGCGCCAGCTCGATGGCCGCGAACGTGGTGACGGCATGCGATTGCAGCGGTTTGGCGGCCAGCGACCCGATGCCCATTGCGAAGACCATCACCGCGAGCACGATGGAGGCCTGGGTGGCGGTGTTGCCGATCAGGAACGAGCCGAGTGACACCAGCGCGAGTTCGTAGACCAGACCGCATGCGGCGCAGACGAACACGACCGCGAGGAGCGCGGTGCGGGACCATCGGGCGCGTGCTCTCCCGGCAGGCTGCGCCCGATCGGCAGGCTGCGCCGTCTCGTCGTCGGCGGATGCGCCCGTCGCGGATTCCTCGGTGGTGGTCATGATTCTGCGGGTGCCGCGAGGTCAGAGGATCGCGGCGGCCACGATCAGCGCGATGCCGACATGGGTGACACCGTGGACCCAGACCGCCGGGTGGCTTTCGGGATGGACGACGAGTTCACCGAGCTTGCCCGGGGTGAACAGGTCGATGATCAGGAAGGTCGCCGTCATGATCACGATGCCGATGATCGTGTAGACCACGGTGTAGGTGAGGCCCTCCAGCAGGCGGCCCTGGCTCGCGACGATCGCGGCGGTGACGATGATGGCGACCGCCGCCAGATTGGAGCCGACCAGGATGCCCGCGTTGCGGTTGCGATCCGCCCACAGCTGGTGACGGAGGTTGCCGGGGGTCAGCACGTCGACGACGGCGAATGCCAGCAGCATGAGGACCATGCCGGTCGCGCCGTAGGCCGCTGCCGCGTAGGCATTCTCGATGAGTCTGGTGAGCACGGTGTCCTCCGGTTCAGGTGATGCTGGACGGTCGGGTGGGCAGATGGGGACCGATCGGTCGGCTCGGTCGGCTCGGTGAGATGGTGGTGCCGGTCATTTGCCACCACCGCCGGATCCGCCGCCTCGGTAACCGCTGCCGGAGCCGCCGAAATTCGGTGTCGGCACCCAGAAGGCGCCGATGAACGGGAGGTAGTGGTTGTATCCCGATCGGTAGTCGCGGCTGAGCATCACGCGGGTCGTGTTGGCGGCCAAGGGGAACAGCCCGATCAGATAGTCCGGGTACTGCAGGAACTGGCTGCCCGCGACGTTGGACGGATTCGCCGTGTCGCCGCTGCGCTGATCGTTGGGGCGCTCCACATCGCTCAACTCCGCGGCCACGGTATCGGGCGTCCCGTCGGCCACGTAGGCGTCGACGTCGCCTTCATCGAGGCTGGTGTCGCGCTGGAAGTGCGACGTGATGTAGTTGCGCGCGTTGGCATCGTCGCCCGCGAGGCCTCGGAACGCCTTCACCGAGCAGGTTCCGACGATGGCGAGGACGGCGATCAACACGATCGCGGCAACGGCGAGGTTCCGGGTTCGGCGCAGGCCGCCGCGAGGGTCGTCGTCGCGGCCGGACCCGGGGTCGGGACCGAATCCGTCCGGCGGCGGGGGCGGCGGTGATGGAGGACGTGGCGGCTGGGTCATCCGCCGGTCTCCGGAGTCCGGCGCAGCTCACTCGAGGTCACCACGAGCTCGGAGCATTGCGGATAGGTGTGCCAGGTCTGCCAGGTGAGGGCGTCGGCGTGTGCCGTCGCGATCACCGCGGTGATCGCGAGCGGCAGCCCGGGAAAGTGGCCCATCACCGCGGCGCCGCCGGCGTCGAGTTGGCGATCGATGCGGTGGTCGAGGTCGGCGACGATCGACTGCATCCGGTCGGTGTCGCACGACTCGATGTGTGAGGTGAACGTATAACCGTCCTCGACGACGGCTTCCGGCAGTGGTGCGTCCATGCCGGGCAGGCAGGCCACCGTCTCGCACAGCCGGCCGATGCCGTCGTCGACCACCACCTGATGGCTCGCGCCGAGCAGGCGCAGCGACACCGCGCTGTCACCGATGCGCCGATCGCAGCGTGCCAACGGCTCCTGGAGTTCGGCGGTCAGCGAGAAGGCGAGCCGGCGGGCGCTCGTGTCGGCATAGCGGACCTGCAGTCGCGTCTGGCCGATCACGATTCAGGAGTGGGGTCGGACGGGTAGATGCGGTACTCGCTGCGCTCGATCACCTCGCCGCGGGCGCACTCCCACCCGGATCCGAAATCCTCGAACGACAGGCGTTCGTCGCCCGCCTCGTAGTCGTGATAGCGCATCGAGCCGCGGGCGGCGAGACCGGTGGTGCCGGTCGAGGTGAACTCCGCCGACCCGGATTCGTCGGAGTGGTAGCGCCGGCCGTCCAACTCCAGACTGTCCGGTCCGGGGGTGAGCGTCACGCCCGTCAGCTCGTGCCACAGCACCACCTCGAGGTCGGGGTCGTCCTCGACCGAGATCCACGCTTTGCGGCCGGTGCCGGTGTCCAGGAAGTTCTCGGTCCAGATGTAGCCGCTCTGCGACAACCGGAGGGTCCCGCGGACCGCGAAGGTCTCGCCACGGAGGTCGACGAGGTCGCTCGGCTTCAGCAGACGAGGGTCACCGCGGACCGCGTCGTCGTCGGCGGTCGAGAACGGGTCGCCGGGTCGGTACGCCCGCTGCCGAAGCGCGTCGGATTCGGCCTGTCGCAACTTGCGGTTGCCCAGGAAGTTGAACACGACCACGACCGCGATGATCAGCAGCAGTGCGACGATGACGATCAGCAGGATCTCCACGCGCCCGACCCTATCGGTAACCCGCCGAAACGGACATCCCGCCCGTACGCGCGAATGACGGAACCCGATGGGGTGATCGTCGTCAGAGCAGTCCGCGTCGGCGGGCCTCGGCGACCACCCGCGTCCGGCTGTCCACGCCGAGCTTGTCGAAGATGTGCACCAGGTGGGACTTGACGGTGGCCTCGGAGATGGTGAGTGCGCGTGCGATGTCACGGTTGGAATCCCCGTCCGACAGCCGGCCCACGATCTCGAGTTCGCGTTGTGTGAGGGCGGTGTCCGGCGACTGCATCCTCCCGAGGAGCCGCGCCGCCACCGGCGGCGCCAGAACGGTCTCTCCGGCGGCCGCCGATCCGATCGCGCGGACGAGATCGTCGGGGTCGGCGTCCTTCAACAGGTAGCCGGTGGCGCCGGCCCGGACCGCGCGCAGGATGTCGCCGTCGGTCTCGTATGTGGTGAGGATCAGTACCCGCGGTGGATTCGGAAGCGCCCGAATGGATTCGGTTGCGTGCACCCCGTCACCGCCGCTGCCGAGACGCAAGTCCATCAGCACCACGTCGATGTCCTCACGCTGCACCGCGTCGAGCGCATCCGCAGCGGTACCGGCCTCCGCGGTGACCTCGATACCGTCGACCGGTGCCAGCACGGCGCGAAGGCCGGCCCGCACCACCGGGTGGTCGTCCACGAGGAGCAGGCGGATCATGTGCCGGCCTCCTTCCCAGCGGTCTCCTCCACAGCGGTCTTCACAACAGTGGCCTCGGGGACCACCGGGATCGTCGCCCGGACGGCGGTTCCGGCGCCGGCCTCGGACTCGACTGTCACGTCTCCGCCCCGCTCTGCCAGCCGGCTGCGCATGGCCGTGAGGCCGTAGCCGGTCCCGTCGGCGCGCAGGCCCTCGTGGGCTGCCGGATCGAATCCGACGCCGTCGTCGACGACGTCGATGCTGACCTCGTCGTCCTGATAGGTCAGGGTCATCGTCGCCGATTCGGCCGCGGCGTGCCGGCGGGCGTTGGACAAGGCTTCCTGTGCCGCGCGGAGCAGCGCGACCTGGGCCCCGGTGGGCAGCATGCGTGGCGTCCCGTGCTGTTCGAAGTCGGTGCGCAACCCGAACGCGGAACTGTCGTCGGCGAGTGATCGGAGCGCCTGGGTGAAACCGTCTCTCTCGAGCGCCGCCGGGTTCAGCCCGAGGACGAACCGTCTGGTCTCGGCGAGCGCACCGGTCGCGGTGTCGAGCGCCGTGTGCAGCTGTTCCGAGCGATCTGTCGGGGTGGACGGTCGCAGCGCCGCACGTAGCAACATGATCACACTCGCCAGACTCTGTCCTACGGTGTCATGGATCTCCCGTGCGAGGCGCTCGCGTTCGGCGAGTCGACCGGCCTCGTGTTCGCGGATCGCCAGGGCTTCTTGGGTCCGCATGAGCTCCTCGAGGAGGCGCCGGCGTTCGTCGGACTGGGCTCGCAGCCGCTGATAGATCTCGGTCATCACCGCGGCGCAGGCCACCCCGATGACCGGGCCGAAGATCGCTCCCGCCACCCACCGGCCCTGATGTGCGGCGAACCCGATCGCCGCCGCGAGAGCGATCGTGACCTCGATGGGTATCGCCGCCCGGACGGGAAACAGATGCCAGACCAGCAACGCGAGCAGGAACGCCAGCCACACGAACTCACCGGACAGTACGACGAGGCCCAGCCAGATCAGGATCAACCCGGCCAACCACAGTCGGGCGATCCGCCCGCGTTTGCGTGAGACCCACACCGCGCCGACGCCGTACCAGCCGGCGGTCGCGAGCGCGGCCAGGACCGGGACCACCGGGGTGGACGACGCCATTGCGGCCCGCACCGCTCCGAGCGCGAGCAGCACGGCGAACAACACGTGTCCGGCCAGCAGCACGTGCCGATCGGCCTCGGGCGCCGCTCCATCACCCGGCGGGGTGCCGGGGGGATCGAACTGACGACGGGGCGGGGTCACACCCACAAGTATCCCCACCAGGCACCCGGCACCGCCTCCAACTTTTGATGGACTTCCGGCTCGGCCGAACGAGCCCCCGAAACCCATCGGTGCGTCGATGCATCGCAACCCGACGCCGCCGAGGCTGGAGATATCGGCAGCGACGAAGGGAGTGCGGTGTTCATCGGCATCCGCGACATCAGATTCGCCAAGGGGCGATTCATCTTGATCTGTGCCGTCATCGCGATGATGACGTTCATGGTGGTGGCGCTCTCGGCGCTGACCAATGGCTTGCAGAGCCAGTCGATTTCGGCGATCAGCAGGTTGCCGGGGCAGACCCTGGTGCTTCAGGACACCGCCGGGCCGGAGGGTCCGTCACTGTCGCAGAGTGAGCTCGACGACTCGACAGTCCGTCGCATCATCGACGAGAACGGCGGTGACGCATCCGAACTCGGCGTGACGACCACCCGGATCACGCATGGCGAGGTCACCTCGACGGCGGCCGTCTTCGGCGCCGCGAGCAGTCTGATGCCGACGCCCGACGTCGGCGGGTCACCGCGGTCGGGCGGCATCCTGCTCACCCCCGAGCAGGCAGACGCGTTGGGCGTCGGGATCGGTGACGCGGTCACCGTCGGCCCGACCCGCCTGCGGGTCGACGCCATCGGCCCGGCAGGCGACTACGCCCACACACCGGTCGCGTACACGCCGATGGCCACCTGGCGCGAGCTGTCGCACGGCCAGGACGCGACTGCGGTGGTGCTGTCCGGCGGCGCGGCCGATGTCCCCGGAACGGTGAGCGTGTCGATGTCGAAAGCCGTGGACACCGTTCCCGGTTACCGCTCGGAGCGCGGGTCGCTGCTGGCGATCCAGGCGATGCTGCTGGCGATCTCCGCACTGGTCGTCGGTGCGTTCTTCGCCGTGTGGACGGTGCAGCGCCTGCGCGATCTCGCCGTGGTGCGTGCACTGGGCGCCAACCGCTGGTACCTGCTGCGGGACGGTTTCGGGCAGGCCGTGCTCGTCTTGTTCGCCGGCGAGATGGTCGGTGCGCTTCTCGGGATCGGCCTGGCGGCGGCCGCATCGGCGGTGGTCCCGGTGGCCCTGACCGCAGACGGCATCGCCTTGCCCGTGGTCGCGATGACGGTGCTCGGGAGCGCAGGCGCGCTTCTGGCGGTACGCCGGGTCACCGTTGTCGATCCCGTCGTCGCGATGTCGCGGTGATCCGGTTCTCGCCACACCGCGACCTCGACCTCGAATATCCGTCCACCCGATCCGACCAGGAGCCTCATCATGAGTCTGTTGCTTTCCGACGTCACGCTCACCTTTGCCGACGGCCGCGGCCGGCTGACGGCCCTCGACGACGTCGGGCTCGACGTCCCGAACGGAGGTTTCGTGGCGGTGACCGGACCGTCCGGATCCGGCAAATCGAGTCTCCTGTCCGTCGCGGGCACGCTTTTGACCCCGGACTCGGGGACCGTCGAGATCGACGGCATACCGACGACGGGCCTCTCCGACGAAGAGCGGGCACGGATACGGCGAGACCGCATCGGGTTCGTGTTCCAGCAGGACAATCTGCTGCCATCGCTGACCGCCCTGGACCAACTGCTGCTGACCGTCGATCTGCGCGGACAGAAGCCGGCGCGGCATCGGGACGAGGCGATGGCGCTGCTCGACGACGTCGGTGTGGTCGCGGCGGCCGGCCGCCGGCCGCACGAGCTGTCCGGAGGGATGCGGCAGCGAGTGAACATCGCCCGGGCGCTGATGGGAACGCCGTCGTTGCTGCTCGTCGACGAGCCGACCTCGGCACTGGACACCGAGCGGGGCCGGGCGGTCATCGAGTTGATCGGCACCCTCGTCCGGGACCGGGATGTCGCCGCCGTGCTCGTGAGTCACGACGTGGATTCCATGTCGGTGGCGCCGGGGCGCGGCGTTGACCTCATGCTGCAGATGCGCGACGGTCGTCTCGACTCGCCTGCGCGGACTTCGCCTTCGCCCGCCTGACCGGATGGCACGACCGCCCGGAGCCGGGTGGCCACCGGGCGGTCGTCACCGTGCCGTCAGCGCACCTGGTCGCTGACGAACCGGGTCGTGTAGATCTGGTCGGCCGGGAGGTTCGCGGGCAGGTTCGCACCGCCTGCGTTCAGGATCGGGACGAGATCGTCGACCGTCGACTGCGCCTTGGCCATGTCGTAGCTCCCGTACACGCCGTCGGTGCCCGGTGCGATGACTGCCTCGTCCTTCAGGAGTTTCGCCGAGTAGGCCGCCTCGCCTGCGCTGTACGGGGTGAAGGCGACGTCCTTGGACACCCAGTCGACGATCGTCGCGTTGATCGCGTCGGGGGAGTTCACGTAGTCCTTGCCGGTCTGCTGGATCATCGGCACCAGCTTCTGCAGGCACGGCGACATCTGCTCGAGCTTGTCGGCCCGCACCGACACGTTCGACGCGTAGACGTCGTAGCCGGCGTCCTTGACCATCTCGTAGGCGACCGGCTTGTCCCACGACGGCGTCTCGTGCTCATAGGTGTACGGCTCGGAGTTGGCGAAGCCCTGCTGGGTGATGGTGGGGTCGCCGACGAATCGCGCCGGTGCACCGTCATAGCTGGTGTCGAGCTGACTCTCCTTCAGCAGGCCCTTGGCCACCAGCCATTGCGGGAAGATCTGGTCCTTGGAGACCACCACGCTGGCGTTCGTCTTGCCGATGTCGGCGATCGTCTTCTGGTCCGGGTGCGATGCCGGGTCCCACATGATGATCGACGGGTTGTACTGCAGCAGCGGGGTGACGCCGACGACGCGCTGGTCTTTGGCGGCAGAGATCAGCTGATCGCCGTGCACCAGCCCGAGGTCGATCGAGTCGTCGGCGTACATCGCCGAGGCGACCGACTGGAAACCGATCGCTGGGCCGCCGGCACGCAGCGTGATGTCGACGCCGGTGTCCTTGCCGTCGAACGCCAGCGGGCCGGTCACCGACTTCTTCTCGGTGTCCACCGTGTAGCCGGGCCCGAGGAGGCCGATCACTCCGGCCATGTCCGACTGCGGCTGCCACTGAAGTTGCACCACAACGTCTTTCGGGCACACATTGGCGAGGCTTTGCGCGGCGGGGGCGGGTTCGAGGCTGACCGCGGCGGTGCTGTCGGTGCCGGAGTCGGTACAGCCGGCGAGTGCCGCCGCGCAGACGGCCGCCATTGCGACGGCGGCCACGCGCGATCGGCGTGCGGTGATGAGGGAGCGAGCTGTCATGAGAACTCCTGCTGAGCCGGTGAATGTCGCGGGCAATTCGCGATCTACATGTAAATCTAAAGGCTGTGCGTCTGCGTCGCCAACCGGCCTCAGGTGCGTCGGAGATCCGTGAGCGAGACGGAGGTATGTCGATAAATGCAGGTAAAAGCAACTTGGTGATGCTCAACCACGCGGCTCGAGGCGACTTTCGTCATGCACTGTTTACACGTCGACACGAAAACGAAATGCATGTACAGAAAGATATGTCGCACCGAACGATCGACCATCTACATGTACTTCAAACCTGGGAGAGTTCATGGGCCTCGTCGACACGATGAACGACGTGGATGCGCGTCACCTCACGAAGGGCGTTGTCGTCTCGGCGTCTGGTGTGACCAAACAGTTCGACTCGGGGACCATGGCGCTGGCCGGCATCGACCTCGACATCGCCGAGGGTGACTTCGCCGCGATGGTCGGCCCGTCGGGCTGCGGCAAGTCCACCCTGCTGCGGATGGCCGCAGGCCTCGAACGTCCGACAGAGGGCACGGTCGCGCTCGCCACCGAGTCGGTCGGGTTCATCTTCCAGGAGCCGACGCTCTTGCCGTGGCGGTCGGTGCGCGCCAACGTCGAGCTGTGTGCCGAGCTCGCGCGATTGCCCAAGGCGCAGAGGCGGTCTCGCGCGCAGTCCGCCATCGACGCGGTTGGCCTGACCGGGTTCGAGTCGCAGCTGCCACGCATGCTCTCCGGCGGCATGAAGATGCGGTGCTCGTTGGCGCGGACGCTGACCTCCGAACCCGAGGTGATGCTGCTCGACGAACCCTTCGGCGCCCTCGACGAGATGACCCGTCTCGACATGCAGACCGAGTTGCAGCGGCTCTATGACCAACGGCGATTCACCGCCATGTTCATCACCCACTCGGTGTCGGAGGCGGTATTCCTGGCCAATCGAGTGATCGTGATGTCGGCCAGGCCCGGTCGGATCACCGCCGACATCCGGATCGATTTCCCCTATCCACGCGACCCCGATCTCCGGTTCGACGCCCGGTTCACCGAGTACGTCGCCGAGATCTCCGAGACCCTGCGAGGCCAACGATGACCACCGCGATGATCCCGCCATTGACCACTGACGCCACGGCCCCGCCGGCCCCATCGGGCCGGACGGCCACCGCCTCGGCGCGCCGCACGTCGGTGCCGGTGTCGATCCTGCGCTATGGCCTGCCGCCGCTGATCTCCCTTGCCGTCGCGATCGCGATCTGGTATTTCGTCAGCTATGTGGTCCTCAGTCCCGCAAGGCAATTCCTGCTGCCGCCCCCGCAGGAGGTACTGACCCACTCGCTGCTCGACCGCGCCCACGTGGAGCCGATGCTCGAGGCGCTGATGGTGACCGCGAAGGTGAGCCTCGTCGGCTTCCTGTTCGCGGCGCTCGTCGGCGTGTCGATCGGGGTGGTGATGAGCCGAGGCTCCTTCCTCGAACGCGCGATCTACCCGTGGGCGGTTGTGCTGCAGGTGATCCCGGTCCTGGCCATCGTGCCGCTCATCGGTCTGTGGTTCGGCTACGGCATGGTCGCGCGCACCATCGTGTGTGTGATCATCGCGATCTTCCCGATCATCGCCAACACACATTTCGGGCTGGTGTCGGTGGACAAGGGCGCGCACGAGTTGTTCACGCTGTCCCGCGCATCCGGCGTCCAGCGGCTGATCAAACTCGAGTTCCCGTCGGCGATGCCGTCGATGATGACCGGCTTCCGCACTGCCTCGGGGCTCGTGGTGGTCGGCGCCATCATCGGCGACATGTTCTTCGCCAAGGGCCAGCCGGGGATCGGCACGCTGCTCGACATCTATCGCGCACGACTACAGTCCGACGACCTCATCGCCGCGATCGTGCTCGCGTCGCTGTTCGGCATCGTCGTCTTCGGCATCTTCAGCGTCCTCAACGCGATGGTCAACCGTCGTCGCTGAAGCCCGATCCCTGAGGAGCCCGCGACGTACAAGCGTCGTCACGAAGGGTCCACTTCCGTAGAGAGGCAACAATGTTCACTGTCCCCATCGTCGACATCTCCAGCTACGTCGATCCGAGCGGTGCCGCCGCCGAGCGCGCTCGAGTGGCACGTGAACTCGATACCGCTTGCAGCGAGGTCGGATTCGTCCAGATCGTCGGGCACGGCATCGAGCGGGAGACGATCGACGGACTCGCGGCCGCACTCGACGAGTTCTTCGCCCTGCCGCTCGAGGCCAAGAAGCGCTACACCCGCCCGGGCGAGAACCGCGGCTACAGCCCGCCGAAGAGCGAATCGCTCAGCATGAGCCTCGGGGTGGCGGCGGCCAACCAGATGAACGACTTCTACGAGGCGTTCACCGTCGGCTCGGAACAGGCCTGGTTCGACGGGGTCGAACTGCCGGCCACGAGCTATCCCGCCAACACCTGGCCGGCCGCGGCGCCGGGATTCCGTCCGGCCGTCGAGGCGTGGTTCGACGCCGCACGGTCGGTGTCGCGGGTGCTGTTGACCGCCTGCACCGATGCGCTTGGGCTCGATCCCGGCCACTTCGACGCCATGGTCGACCATTCGATCGACGCGTTGAAGATGAACAACTACACACTCCCGGAAGGCGACATCGACCTCGCCGGCGAGCTCACCGGGATGGGTGCCCACACCGATTTCGGGATCCTCACCGTGTTGTGGGCAGACCAGGTGCCGGGTCTCCAGGTCCTCGACCACGTCGGGACCTGGCACGACGTCCAGCCCGCCGACGGAGCGTTGCTGGTCAACCTCGGGGACGCGATGGCGCGCTGGACCAACGACCGTTGGCGCTCGACCGTGCACCGGGTCGACCCGCCCGTCGTCGACGGCCGGATCATCCGGCGGAGGTCGGCGGCCTTCTTCTTCGACGGCAACCACGACGCCGTGATCGAGACGCTGCCCGGGTGCGCGATCCCGGGCCGTCCCGATTACCCGCCGATCACCATCGCCGAGCACATCAACGCCAAGCTCGCCGGCATGAAGTCGGGCGTGGTGCCCGACGGCGCCGACCGTGAGGCGAAGCGCGTGATGGCAGCCAGATGAGATTCCGGACGGCTGCCGGGAGAGAACTTAGGCTTGAGCAACGATGAGCATCCCCACGACCGACGGCGCCCTGCTGACGCAGGCCGTCCTGCGGCAGCTGCGCGACGAGATCTTCTCCGGGAAGCTGAGCCCGGGCACGTCGCTCTCGGTGCCAGGGCTGGCCTCCCGACTCGAGGTCTCGCGCAGTCCCGTCCGCGAGGCGGTGCAGCAGCTCGTCGTCGACGGTCTGGCCGTCTACACCCCGCGGGCGGGCGCCAAGGTCGCGGATTTCGACGAGGACATGTTGCGGCACGTGTTCGAGGTCCGGGAGGTGCTCGACGGCCTCGCCGCGCGGCAGGCGACCGCCCTGGTCACCCTGGCCGAGCTCGAGGACCTGTGGGTCCGCGTCCGGGAACAGGAGACGCTGCTCGACGCTGCTCCCGACCACCGGCGTGATGCCGACCTCGACCTCGACTTCCACACCGAGGTCCGCGCGGTGTCGGCGAACAAGCCGCTGTGCGACGCGCTGCTCCGACTGGACACCCAGACCCACCTGTACCGCTCGGATATGTGGTCGCACGACGTGAACCGGCGGCTGGCCGTCGCCGAACACCGGCGGATCGTCGCCGCGCTGGAGGCCGGTGACGCCGACGAGGCCGAACGCGCCGCCAAGGCCCATGCGTCCGGGGTGCTGGTGCGGCTGCTGCGGAAGTGACCACCACCTTGCACTCGCCCCGGTCGAGTGCTAAAAACGAGTTTGGCACTCGCAAGCTGTGAGTGCCAGGTCGGGACGGTGAGACCGGTACCGAATGACACACCGGTCGTCCGTCGCGGGCACCGAGTTCCGGCCATAGATACCTGGTGTCACCCCCTATCGGAGGATCACTTACCCATGGCCAAGCAAATCGCGTTCGACGAAGAGGCCCGTCGCGGCCTCGAGCGGGGCCTGAACAGCCTCGCCGACGCAGTGAAGGTGACGTTGGGACCCAAGGGTCGCAACGTCGTCCTGGAGAAGAAGTGGGGCGCCCCCACGATCACCAACGATGGTGTGTCCATCGCCAAGGAGATCGAGCTGGAGGACCCGTACGAGAAGATCGGTGCCGAGCTCGTCAAGGAGGTCGCCAAGAAGACCGACGACGTCGCAGGCGACGGCACCACCACCGCCACCGTCCTGGCACAGGCTCTCGTTCGTGAGGGTCTGCGCAACGTCGCTGCCGGCGCCAACCCGCTGGGTCTGAAGCGCGGCATCGAGAAGGCCGTCGAGGCCGTCACCGAGTCCCTCCTGAAGAGCGCCAAGGAGGTCGAGACCAAGGAGCAGATCGCTGCCACCGCAGGTATCTCGGCGGGCGACTCCTCGATCGGCGAGCTCATCGCCGAGGCGATGGACAAGGTCGGCAAGGAAGGCGTCATCACCGTCGAGGAGGCTCAGACCTTCGGGCTGCAGCTGGAGCTCACCGAGGGCATGCGCTTCGACAAGGGCTACGTCTCGGGCTACTTCGTGACCGACGCCGATCGTCAGGAAGCCGTCCTCGAGGATCCGTACATCCTGCTCGTCTCGGGCAAGGTGTCGACCGTCAAGGACCTGCTGCCGCTGCTGGAGAAGGTCATCCAGGCCGGCAAGCCGCTGCTGATCATCGCCGAGGACGTCGAGGGCGAAGCCCTCTCGACCCTGGTCGTCAACAAGATCCGCGGCACCTTCAAGTCCGTCGCCGTCAAGGCTCCGGGCTTCGGTGACCGTCGCAAGGCCATGCTGGCCGACATCGCCATCCTCACCGGTGGCGAGGTCATCAGCGAAGAGGTCGGCCTCTCGCTCGAGGGTGCAGGCGTCGAGCTGCTCGGTACCGCCCGCAAGGTCGTCGTGACCAAGGACGAGACCACCATCGTCGACGGCGCAGGCGATGCCGACGCGATCGCCGGTCGCGTGGCGCAGATCCGCAGCGAGATCGAGAACAGCGACTCCGACTACGACCGTGAGAAGCTGCAGGAGCGTCTGGCCAAGCTGGCCGGCGGTGTTGCGGTCATCAAGGCCGGCGCGGCCACCGAGGTCGAGCTCAAGGAGCGCAAGCACCGCATCGAGGACGCTGTCCGCAATGCGAAGGCTGCCGTCGAAGAGGGCATCGTCGCCGGTGGTGGCGTGGCCCTGCTGCAGTCCGAGGCTGCGATCTCCGGTCTGTCGCTGACCGGTGACGAGGCCACCGGCGCCAACATCGTGCGCGTCGCGCTCGAGGCTCCGGCCAAGCAGATCGCCATCAACGCCGGGCTCGAGCCGGGCGTCGTGGCCGACAAGGTTCGCAACTCCCCGCTGGGCACCGGCCTCAACGCCGCGACCGGCGAGTACGAGGACCTGCTGGCCCGTGGCATCAACGACCCGGTGAAGGTCACCCGCTCGGCGCTGCAGAACGCTGCGTCGATCGCGGCTCTGTTCCTCACCACCGAGGCCGTCGTCGCCGACAAGCCGGAGAAGAATCCGGCCCCGGCAATGCCGGGTGGCGACGAGATGGGCGGCATGGGCTTCTGATCTGATCAGAACCCGAGCGCACAGCTCAGCTTCACGACCGAAGGCCGGTCACCCCACGTGGGTGGCCGGCCTTCGGCTTTCTCGCCGATCGTGCGCAGTTTCTCGCCGATCGGGCACAGTTTCTCGCCGAGTGTGCGCTCACCGGCCATCCGCCGGTCTGCCACGATGGAGCCATGACAGATCCGACCGTCGAGCACCTCCAACTCACCACTGTCGCCAACCTCCGGGATGTCGGGGGATGGGAGGCGACCGATGGTCGTCGCGTCGTCACGGGGCGACTGTTCCGCTCGGCGGCGCTCGACAAAGCGTCCGACGCCGACCGTGCGTATCTGGCGGGGCTCGGTATCCGCACCGTCTACGACCTCCGCTCGGAGGCCGAGGCGGAAGCCCAACCGGATCCGGTGATCGACGGTGTGCGAGGTGTCCACCTCGACGTGCTCGCCGACGCGATGTCGGTGAGTGCGCCGGCCAACCTCGACAAGGTGCTCGCCGACCCGGTGACCGTCGCGGCGGCCAACGACAAGCTCGCCGACGGCAGCGGGATCGAGCGGATGATCGAGGCCTACCGCGAACTCGTGAACCTACCGAGCGCGCTGAACTCGTATCAGGCGTTCTTCCGCGGTCTGCTCGACGGCTCGCCCGCACTGTTCCACTGCACCGCCGGCAAGGACCGGACCGGCTGGGCCGCAGCCGCTTTCCTCACGCTGATGGGCGTCGACCGGGACGGCGTCTACGGCGACTACCTGCTCACCAACGATCTGTTCCTCCCGGCCATTGCGCCGGTCTTCGACGGTTTTGAGGCGGCCGGTGGGAATCCCGACCTCCTCCGACCGCTGCTCGGGGTGCAGGAGGCTTATCTCGACGCGGCGTTCGCCGAACTCGATCAACGATTCGGGACCATCGAGGACTACTTCGCCGAGGGACTCGGCATCGATGCCGCAGCACAGGACGAGTTGCGCGATCGGTTCCTCGACGCCGGGTGACCGATCAGGGTATCCGGATCACCGTCTTTCACGTCGGCGGTGGGAGTCAGCGGAACACGATGCATGTCGTGGTCCCGTGCGCGACGAGCTTGCCGTCGTCGGCGAACACCTTGCCCTCGGCGGTCGCCGTGCGTCCGCCGACGTGGATGACCGTGCCGACCGCGGTGAGTTCGCCTGCGTCGACGGCCACCGATCGGATGTAGTTGATCTTGAGTTCCAGCGTGGTGTAGCCGACCCCGGCCGGCAGCGTCGTGTGGACGGCGCAGCCCATCACCGAATCCAGCAGCGTCGCGCAGATGCCGCCGTGCACGGTGCCCAACGGGTTCGCGAAGTCGGCCTGCGGGGTGACAGTGAACGACACCCGCCCTTCGTCGATCTCCTTGGCGCTCATGCCGAGGAGTCGCCAGATGCCCGGACGGTCGGGGTCGGGGTTGCTCATCGCGGTCCGCAGCAGTTGCAGCCCGGTCATGGCGGACGGGTCCAGAATCTCGGTGTCAGGGCTCATGACTATGTAGGATGGCATAGAACACGCCGATTATGAAGATCTGCATAGGGAGTGTGATGAGTTCGGTAGACGGGCATCCTGCGGAGACGAGGTCTCCGGAGGGGTTGCGGCCGCGTGCGGCCGAGCGCGGTCCGCGCGAGCGCATGGTCGTCCATGCGGCCGATCTGATCGGCCGTGACGGGGTGGCGGCGACATCGATCGGCGACGTGATCGCCGCTAGTTCGGCTCCCCGCGGGTCCATCTACCACCACTTCCCGGGCGGCAAGACCCAGCTGATGACCGAGGCCGTGCGGCACGCAGGCGACTACATGGCCGGTCGGATCAGCAGCGAGAGCTCGGCAACCCCCGCCGAGGCCGTCGCCGAGATCGGTGACGTCTGGCGCCGGATGCTGGTGACCACCGATTTCGAGTTCGGATGTCCCGTTCTGGCTGGTGGCCTCGCCCGCCGGTCCGAGCCGGAGGTGGCCGACGAGGCCGAGCAGATCTTCGGCCGTTGGACGCGGCTGATCTCCACGCGTCTGGTCCACGAGGGTGTGGAGGCGCAACGGGCAGATTCGTTGGCCCATCTGATCATCGCGGCGATCGAGGGTGCCGTCGGGCTGTGCCAGACCCAGCGAACCGTCGAACCGCTCGACCGGGTGATCGGCGAATTGGCAGGTCTGTGTGAGGCTGCGGCCGCCTGATCACACTCCCCGGCGTCAAGTTGCCTGGTCGTGTCGCGTAGGTTCTACTCCCAGGACACGCGTGCGTCCACGTGGTATACATCACGTCGGCGCCCGAGTGAGATGGGGAGGGTAGACGTCATGACGCCGGTGTACCGGCAGATCCTCGGTTCGGATTTCGACCGTCTCCACCCCAACGTGGCGTGGCGCTACAGCATCGATTCGACGTCGGGTGTCGCCCAGGTGGCCACCGGGATCTACGAGTCCGTCTACATCTCCTCTGCTCTGCCGCCCCCGTTCTGGTGGCACTATGCCAAGCGGAACGCGTTGCCTGCCAAGTCGAGCCGGATGGTCCCGTTCACGCAGGGCCACTATTGCTATGCCGACGAGATCGGCCGCGAGTGTCTCGCCGTCCTGCGCGCCTTCAAGTACACGACCGGGACCCGCAATCTCAATTCCCTGCTGGTGTCCGGTCGTGGCGGGCTCGTGGACTATTTCGGCGACGGACCGGAACTCTTGTATCCGATCGAGCCGTCGGTGACCAGGGCGGGTGAACTCCTGCTCGAGAGCGGACCGATGCGGTGGCTCGGGCGCGGGCCGAAGGTCGGCATGAAGGGATTGTTCTCCGCGCAGCTGAAGTACATCGAGGGCTGGGATGACCAGCGGCAGCGATTCCGGTGCGACGCGACCGTCCGCAATCCGGTCGTCGGGGAGATCCTCCACTTTCGCGGCTGGTTCACCGCCGTCGATCAGGCCTGCACGCTGCGCGACATCCCGGACGAGGCGTGGCCGCTCAACCTCGTCGACCGCGAGGCCTGATCCCGGTGGTTCACCGAGTCGGCACTTGCGCCGCACGGTAGGTTCTCTGCCATGGCTGTCTCCGCGAAGATCGAATTCGAAGTCGCCGCTCCGCCCTCCGTCGTGATGGAGGTGTTGATGGACGTGGAATCCCTCCCGGATTGGTCGGGGCCCCACAAAGAGGCGGAGATCCTCAGCGAGAACGAGGACGGCACTCCCGACAAGGTTCGGGTGGTGGTGACCGCCGCGGGTATCTCCGACGAGCAGACGCTGACCTATACCTGGACCGACAATTCCTGCACCTGGGATCTGATCGAGGCGAACCAGCTGAGCGAACAGCACGGCGTCTACGTCGTGACCCCCGACGGCGACGGTTCCCATGTGGAGTTCACCCTCGACGTCGAGCTGAAGATCAAGCTGCCGGGCATGATCGTCAAGCGAGCACAGAAGATGGCGGTCGACACGGCCCGCAAGGGACTGACGGCCGAGGTCCAACGCCGCGCGGCGGGCTGACCGACGTCATCGCAAAGCGACCCCGGCGTCTGCCGGGGTCGCTTTGCCAACCCGGGCCCCACGTTTCGGCGGTCACTGGGTACGCTTGCTGCAGTGCTGTCGCACTCTGCGATCCGTGGCGAATGAGGAGGCCAATCTCTATGCGTATCAACAAGTTCGGTGCTCGAGCCGCGGCGCTGGTGATCGGTGGTACCTCGTTGGCGTGGATGATCGGTCTGGCGGGCGGTGCCACCGCAGGCGCCGCGACGACATGTGCCGCCTCCGACGGACATCAGATCCAGCGGATCATCGGCAATGGCGGGTGCGGCGCGAAGGCCGGACCGGGCAGCAGCGCCCAGTCCGAGGACACCAGCAATCAGGGCACCGCGATCGCGGTCGCCGACAAGGGCGGAAACGCGAACGCGCGCAACCTGCAACCCGGATCGTCGGCACTCGCGGGCGCCACCACCCGGGGCAACTCCTACTCGGTGACGACCGGACCGAAGGCGTTCTCGCTCGCCCAGGCGCGCCAGGGTGGCACCACCATCGCGATCGGTGGATGGGGCGGACAGGCCATCGCCGGTGCCGCGGGCACGGTGTGCCAGGGCGGATTCGCCACCGCATACGACAGCACCACGGGCAAGGCGTGCCTCCACTCGGGATCGATCGACTTCCGTAACTGAGCCGGATCACGCGCCGGTTCACCTTTTGGCAACGCGCTGTTTCGTCGATGCGCATATCGTTGAACGGTGACCGAGCTACACGATCCTGCCGTGGGGACCTCCATCGAGATCGGCCCTGATTTCAGCGTGCTCAACGGCCGGGAGGCCCTCCAGCAACTCGTCGACCTGCACAACACGACCGCATTTGCCGTCAACGACGACGATGACGACGACCCGGTACTGCTGACTCTGCCCGAACGCAATGTGGTCGACACATGGCGACAGGACTATCCCTACGACGAGCGGATGAGTCGGCGCGAATACGAGGTGACCAAACGTCACCTCCAGATCGAGCTGCTGAAGTTGCAGAAGTGGTCCAAGCAGACCGGCCAACGTCACCTGCTGGTATTCGAGGGACGCGATGCCGCCGGGAAAGGCGGCACCATCAAGCGTTTCAACGAACATCTCAATCCGCGCGGTGCGCGGACGATCGCCCTGGAGAAGCCCAGCGAGCGCGAATCGACCGAGTGGTACTTCCAGCGCTATGTCCAGCACTTGCCTGCCGGCGGGGAGATGGTCTTCTTCGACCGCTCCTGGTACAACCGTGCGGGCGTGGAGAGGGTCATGGGCTTTTGCACGTCCGAGCAGTACGGCCAGTTCGTCGAGCAGGTGCCTGCCTTCGAGAAGATGCTCGTCGACGACGGCATCAACCTGGTGAAGTTCTGGTTCTCGGTGACCCCACTGGAACAGCGCACGCGGTTCGCGATCCGCCAGATCGACCCCGTCCGGCAGTGGAAGCTGTCGCCGATGGATCTCGCGTCGCTGGACAAGTGGGATGCCTACACCGAGGCCAAGGAAGCCATGTTCGCGGCCACCGACACCGAGTACGCGCCGTGGACCGTGGTGAAGAGCAACGACAAGAAGCGCGCCCGTATCAACGCGATGCGCCACGTCCTGAATCTCTTCGACTACAAGGGCAAGAATGCCGATTTCGTCGGTGAACCCGACCCGCTGATCGTCGGACGCGCGCGCGATCTGGTCGGGGAGTAGCCACCCCGCCGCGGCATCGAGGGCCTCGGTAGCCTCGTGGCTGTGCGCACATTCCTCAGCGGGCTCCTGACACTGGTGGCGATGGCGGCGATCGTGTTGGCCTTCCCATCGCTCTGGGTGAAGGAACGTCTGGTCGACCCCGAGGGCTTCGTCACCACGGTGACACCGATGGCCCAGGACGCGAAGGTCCAGGACTATCTGGCGAGCCAGATCTCGTCGTCGGTCACCGAGCAGGTGAACATCCCCGCGGCGTCGGCCGTGGTGGAACCGGCGGCGCGTGCGTACACGCACAGTGACGCGTTCGAGGCCGACTTCGTGGACGTCCTGTCCCAGCAGCACGCCTGGCTGTTCGATCCGCCGCCGGCGACCGGCGACGCCACTGTCATGCAGCTCGACATCACGGACATGGTGAACCGCGTGATCGCGCAGACGAACATCGGTGCCCGTGTGACGGGTCCGATCCTCGTGCCCCTCGACCGTGACGGGTCGGGCCTGGAGGCCGGGCGCTATCACGACGTCGGCCAGCAGATCACCGAGATGGCCTATTGGTCCCTCGTGGTCGCGGTGGCGGCGAGCGTGCTGGCCTTGCTCATCGCGCGGCGTCGCGGAACCGTACTCGCGTGGCTCGGTGTCGGATTGATCGCTTCCGCGGCATTCGCATGGGCCGTCGGTATCTTCTTCGCCGAACGTGCCAAACAGGAGGTCGACGGCACCGAGGACGCCGGCCGCGAGGTGGCCGGGGTGATCATCGACGGTACGGTCGCCGACCTGCATCATCTGGCCCTGATCGTCGGGGCGGTCGGCGCCGGTGTGGTGGTGGTCGGATTCGTCGCACGCCTCGCCTTCGGCCGGTCGCCCGCGCGCAGATGACGGACCCCGGGCCGCGGGCCGAACCCGTCGTCGAGGAGATCCGGCTCCCGGACGGCACCGTGACGCCCCTGCGGGTATTCGTCACCGCGCCCGATCGTCCGACCATCGTGCTGTGGCCCGGACTCGGTGTGCCCGCGGCATATTTCGACCTGTTCGCGGACCGGTGTGGGCACGCGGGGGTGAACGTCGTGGTCGGCGAGTTGCGCGGGCAGGGCCGCTCCAGACCGCGGCCGTCGCGGGTGAGTCGTTTCGGTCAGCAGGCGCTGACCGCCGAGGACATCCCGGCCGCCGTTGCCGTCGCGCGCAAGTATGCTCCGACGGCCCCGCTGTTCGTCGCCGGCCACTCGATGGGCGGGCACATCGCGTCGATGTTCGCTGCTCGCAATGCCATCCGGGGTGATTCGGAGATCGCCGGCCTGATCCTCGTTGCGTCGGGTGTGCCGTACTGGAAGCTATATCGCGGCGGTCAGGGCGTGCTGGCGACGGTCGGGCCGCCCGCGATGCACCGGGTGTCGAAGACGCTCGGATACTGGCCCGGCTCGGTCATCGAGGGGTACGGGCGGCAATCACGGGTCCTGATCCGCGACTGGACGTACCTCAACAGGAACGGGACGTTCGCGCCACGTGACGCCGATGTCGACTACGAGGCCGCGATGCGGCAGCTGCGGCTCCCGGTCTGCGCCATCACGGTCGGCGCGGACACCGACGCCCCGCCACGGGTGATGCGCGCCCTGACCGCCAAGCTGGCCGAGTGCGTCGTCGACACGCATCATGTCGCGGCGCCGCTCGGTCACAATCGGTGGGCGCGGGATGCACGCGTAGCGGCGATCGTCGCGGACTGGGTGGGCGGCGTCGCCGCGGACGTCGGCACAAACTGCACCTGAGCGCGACGCCGCGACGATAATCGACGAGGTGTCCCGCTCACGTGTGATCTGTGTACGACTGTGGCGCATCGTTCGCGGTGCGCCACTCACGTTTGCGTGGTTGGTGGTGCTGCTGATCACCACGATCATCCAGCACTCGATGACCCCGGACGAACTGAACCGGCTCCTCGGCGAACGGTCGACCAACCTGCACCATCTGTCGAGCGATCCGGTCCAGGTCCTGGTCACCAGCCTGTTCTGGATCGACGGGTCGTTCTGGCTCCCGTACCTGATCTTGTTCGGTGTCTTCCACGTGCCTGCCGAGCGGTGGCTGGGATCGCTGCGCTGGCTGGTGGTCGGTCTCAGTGCCCACGTGATCGCCACCTACGTCAGCGAGGGCATCCTCGGTCTGGCGATCAGAAACGGGATGGCCAGCTCGTCACTGGTCGACGTGACCGACGTCGGTGTGAGCTACTTCCTGGCCGCCGTGGTCGGAGTGCTCACCCACCGGATCGCCTACCCGTGGCGCTGGGTCTACCTGGCCGGAATCCTCGCGGTGTACGGCCTGCCCGTGGTGATCGACGTGACGTTCACCGGGATCGGGCATTTCTCGTCGCTGCTGATCGGGCTGGCCTGGTACCCACTGGCGCAGGCGCGCCACGCGCCACCGTGGAATCCTGTGGACACACTGCGCCGGTTCGGTCACTCCCCGGCCAGTGTCCTCCACAGGAATTCGTAGGCCAGCGCGGACTTGAACGCGGCCTGCTTGTTGTCGGCCGCGCCGCCATGGCCACCCTCGATGTTCTCGTAGTAGGCCACATCGTGGCCGAGTTCCTCCAGGCGCGCAACGAGTTTGCGTGCATGGCCGGGATGGACACGGTCGTCGCGGGTGGAGGTGGTCACCAGGATCTGCGGATAGTCGGCGCCCGACCGGAGGTTCTGATACGGCGAGAACGGTTGCATGAACGACCACTGGTCCGGGTCATCCGGATCGCCGTACTCCGCCATCCACGACGCACCTGCCAGGAGCAGGTGATAACGGCGCATGTCGATCAGCGGAACCTGACAGACCAAGGCGCCGAACAGTTCCGGGTACCGTGTCAACATCACGCCCATCAGGAGGCCGCCGTTGGATCCGCCCTGGGCGCCCAACTGGCCGGGTGTGGTGAGTCCCTCGGTGACCAATGCCCTTGCGACAGCGGCGAAGTCCTCGTAGACGAGGTGACGCCCGGCCTTCTGGGCCTGCGTGTGCCACGACGGCCCGTATTCGCCCCCGCCGCGGATGTTCGCGATGACATAGATGCCGCCCCGGGCGATCCAGCTCCGTCCGCTGACGGCCAGATATCCGGGTGTCAGCGAATTCTCGAAGCCTCCGTATCCGTAGAGCAGCGTGGGGCCCGCGGTGACACCGCTGCGTCGCACGACGAAGTAGGGGACCCGGGTGCCGTCGTCGGAGGTAGCGAAGTGCTGCTCGGCGACCACATCGTCGGCATCGAAGAACGACGGCGACTGTTTGATCACCTCGGGACCCGCCCCGGACTCTCCGTAGAGGAGGCTGGGCGGAGTGGTGAACGAGCTTGCCGACCAGAAGATCTCGTCGCTCTCGTCGGCGTCGGTGTCGAGTACGGAGATCGTGGCCAGTGAGGGCAGGCCCGACATCTCGACGGGCGCCCAGGTGCCCAGTTCGCGCACCGAGACCTCGGTGTGGACGTCGTGCAGCGTCACCAGGACGAGGTGCGAGCGCGTGAAGGTGTAGTCGCTGAGACTGGTGTGGGAGTCCGGGGCGAACAGCACCGTCGCGTCCCGGCCGCCGGCGAGATAGTCGTCGTAGTCGAACACCAGCAGCGTCCCGGCCGCGTGGGTGGCACCGCCGACCGCCCAGTCCGACCGCGGCATCACGAACAGCCAGTCGTGTCGCACCCCGGAGTGCGCGTCGGTCGGGACATCGACGAGAATCTGTTCGTCGCCACGGATCTCGTACCGCAGCGCATTGAAGAAGTCGGTGGCACGGCTGGCGAAATGCCGCTCGTACCCGGGCGTGCTGTCGAAGGTGACCCCGACCGAGACATCGTCGAGCTCACCCGCGAACACGGTCACCGCGTCGTCGAGGGCGGTACCCCGTTCCCACCGTTTGACCACCCGCGGGTAGCCCGACGTGGTGAGCGATCCTCGACCATCCGGCTGCTCGCCGAAATCCGTTCCGACATACACGGTGTCACGGTCGATCCAGCCGATGCTGGACTTGTTCTCCGGGAGGACGAAACCGTCGACCACCCACTCGCGTGTCTCGAGGTCGAACTCGCGCACCACGCTCGCGTCCGCGCCACCCCGCGACAACGACACCAGCGCGTGCCGGTACTCGGGCCGGAGCACCGTGGCGCCCGCCCACACCCAGTTCTCGTCCTCGGCCGACGCCAGCGCATCGACGTCGATCAGAACATCCCACTCGGGGGAATCGGTTCGATACGACTCCAGCGTGGTCCGCCGCCAGAGTCCCTTCGGGTTCGCCGCGTCGCGCCAGAAGTTGTACAGGTGGCTGCCGCGACGCCGCACATACGGGATCCGCTCGTCGGTGTCGAGGATCTCCAGGGCCTCGGACTCGAGCACCGAGAACCGCTCGTCCGACGTCAGATCGTCGACGGTGGGTTGATTGTGGGCGCGCACCCAGTCCAGCGCCCGATCTCCGCTGACCTCCTCCAGCCACAGGTAGGGGTCGTCGGTGTGGGTCATGTCGTCGGTTGCGCGCTCAGTGCTCATCGATGTCCTCCGGCTCTGCTGCGGTCACGCCAAGCTCTCGTCCCGCCAACCTAGCGCGGCGATGAGATTCGGCGCCGGTCGAGGTCTGCCCCTGGTGACCGTGTTCACGTGCCGACGAGGGGGAACAATCGATGAGCCACACACCGGACGTATGGCCGATCGTGCACGCCGAGCGGGCCCGGCTCGTGGACGATCTCGACGACCTACCACCCGAGGCCTGGACCACCCCGTCGCTGTGCCCGGGCTGGGACGTCCACGATGTCCTAGCCCACCTGATCGACTCCGCGACGACCACCCGGCTCGGCTTCGTGCGGCGGATGGCCGTCGCGCGATTCGACTTCGACCGGGACAACGAGACGGGTATCCGGAAGAACAAGCGTGCCGATCCCGCCGCGACGGTCGACGCGATGCGCGCGGTGATCTCCCGGACCTCCACACCGCCGGCGTCGTCGGCGACGCGGCTGGTGGAGGCGTTCGTCCACGGCGAGGACATCCGACGACCACTCGGGATCGATCGGCACTATCCGCCGTCGGCGGTGGCCCACGCACTGCGGTACCAGGCGAAGACCTCGGCTGCCCTGGGCGGGGGACGGGAGCGGGCCGATGACCTCCGGCTCGTGGCGACGGATACGGACCTGGAGTACGGCTCCGGCCCGACCGTGAGCGGTACCGCCATCGACCTGCTGCTCGCGGTATCGGGTCGTCCGGTGGCCGTCGGCGCGCTCGCCGGGTCGGGGGCGGCCTTGCTCGGAACCCGTCAGGCGACCTGAATCCGCCCGGCCGGAGCTCTCATCGGGTGGACCCCCACCTGTTCGCAGGCGGCGGCGACCCGCAGTACGGTCGCGTCGTCGAGGTGCCGTCCGATGATCTGCATCCCGATCGGCAGACCGTCCGGGGTGAAACCGACCGGAACGCTGATGGCCGGTTGACCGGTCAGGTTCGCCACGAAGGTGAATCCCTGCCACGCGGTGTCGGCCACGTCGCGTCCGTCGATGACGGACGGGCCCTGGATGCCGACCTCGAACGGCGGCACGCACGCGGTCGGGGTGATGAGGATGTCGTGCTCGCCCATCAGCGCGGCCATACGATTGACGATCGACTTGCGCCACATGGTCGCCGTGGTGAAGTCCTCGGCCGACCATTCTCTGCGCAGCATGGCGACCAGGTGCGCGGACATCTGGTCGCCGATGTCGTCGACGATGCGGCGCATGCCCACCAGATCGGTCTCGGACATGATGAGTGCGGTGAACTCGTCACCCGGCTCGTCCCACCCCGGATCGACGCGGGTCGTGTTCCATGACAACGCCTCCGACAACCGGGCGACCGCATCCCCGACGACCGCCCGGACTGCGGGGTCGACGGCCAGGTAGCCGAGGTTCTCGCTGTAGGCCACCCGCAGGCCGCCGACGACCGTCGGATCACCATGCATGTCGGCGACGATGGTGTCCCAGGAGACGTCGCCGGCCGGGATCGTGTGGCGGTCACGCGGATCGGGTCCGGCCAGCACACTCATCACGGTGCACACGTCGTCGACCGTCCGGCAGATCGGACCGATGTGTTCGATGCTCTCCCACCCGGACACACCGGGATGACCGGGGTCCCGGCAGCCCGGGTACACCGGGACCCGGCCCATCGAGGGCTTGAATCCGACCAGCGACGTGAATGCGGCCGGAATCCGTATCGATCCGCCGCCGTCGCTGCCAAGGGCGAACGGCACCATTCCGGCCGCCACCGCCGCCGCGGAGCCCGCACTCGATCCTCCCGGCGTCAGTCGGGTGTCCCACGGATTCCGGGTGGTCGGGAACAACGGGTTGGTACCCGTTGCGCTGTAACCGAACTCGCTCGCGTTCGTCTTTCCCAGACTGACGGCACCGGCGTCCGTGCACCGCTCGACGACGATGTCGTCCTCGGACGGGACGAAGTCCCGATAGCGCACCGAGCCCGATGTCGTCCGGGTCCCCTTGGTGCAGATCAGATCCTTCACGGCGTACGGCACACCGGCGAGCCGCCCGACCGGCCGACCGTCGGCGACCATGGCGTCGATGCGCGCCGCGCCGACCAGTGCGAGATCCGGGGTGGGGGTGCAGAACGCGTGGAGTTCGTCGTCGAGTTCCGCCCACCGGTCGATCGCCGTGGTGACGAGTGACGTCGCGGTGGTCTCACCACGGCCGACCGACTCCGCCAGCTCCGCCACCGGCGGCCACGACCGCCGCTCGATCATGCGGTCACCGCCGGCGCTGCCGGCGCAGGTGCGGTGTGGGACTCGGCGGTCGTCGACCGCCCGAGCGCCTTCTCGTAGGTCCAGAACACCACAGCGGCGACGACGATGCCGACGAGTGCGTCGACCGATCCGGGAACCAGGTAGTGCGACACCGTCGCGAGGCCCGCCCCGATGACCCACGCGGTGAACGCACTGGCACGAAGACGCGTCGCGGTCGCCACGGACCGCTTGAGCACGAGTTGATCGACGATGAGGATCGCCCCGATGGGCGGCACGAAGATGCCCAGGATGTTCAGCCAGTCGAGGAAGTACGACCACACCCCGGTGAGTGCGATCGCGGCGCCGAGGACGCCGAGAGCGACGGCCACCGGCCGCATCGTGCGCTTCGTGATGCCCGACCACCCGACCGCGCCGTTGTAGAGGCAATGGCTGGCGACGCTGCCGAGATTGGCGAAGACGAAGAACACGGCGACAGCGGTGAGCAGCGCGCTGTGACCGGTCAGCAGACCGAGGAAGCCACCGCCATTGGTGGCGGGATCGGTGGATCCGCCGACGGCGACGACCAGGCCGCCGAGTGCGTAGGCGACGAAGTTCGAGACCGGGAATGCGGTGAACGTCGCTGCGACCGCGGACTTCCCGGACTTCGACCACCGGGTGAAGTCGGCCGTCATGGTGCCGGAATCGGCGAATCCGGCGATGACGATCCCGACAGCTGCGCCGAAGGTCAATGCGGTACCGGAGCCCTCGTAGCCGACGACGTCGCCGACGGCCAGATTGTTTCCCGTTGCGCCGTAGTAGAGCGCGATGCCGCCGAGAATGACGAACAGGGGCGTCGCGATCATGCCCAGCCACGACAGTGCGCGGATCCCGATCGTGGTGAGACCTGTGTAGATCACCGCACCGATGGCGGCCGCGAGCATCGGCGACCACCCGAGGGCATCATGCATCGTGGTGCCGGTGAGACCGATCTGGAACGAGAACCAGCCGATCACCACGGTCGCGAGGAACCCGGTGGCGATCAGCCGACCGGTGGTGCCGAAGGTCGCGAGCGCCTGCAGTGAGAAGCTGCGTCCGGTCTTGCCCGCGATGTAGCTGAGCGCGCCGACATACCCGAACAGGACGAGATTGCCGAGCAGCAACGCGATCATCCCGTTGACGAAGCCGAGGTTGTAGACGATCACCCCGCCGAACACGGCATTGCCGAGATTCATCGGGAAGCCGAACCACACGGCGGCGATCGACGACAGGCTCCGTCGGGCCTCGATGGGAACCGGTTCGTGCTCGTATTCCTCGCCGAGATCGGCGGCGAGATCGTGCTGATGGCCTACGTCATGAGTCATGATGATTCCTTGGCAGAGACCGCATGTCGCTACATGCGGAATTCGGGTGAATCGATGATCGATACGCGACGCTGCGCACCGGATGATCAGCCTGCTGCGGCTGCGCCCTCGGGATGGTCCCCGAAGAGGTGTGAGAGCACGCGATTGCGGTTCACGCGTACGTGTGCGACGGCCAGGTCGGCCGCCCGGTCCCCGTCCCGATCGACGATGGCGGCCAACAGTTCCTCGTGCTCGCGCCAGAGCTGATCGGGACGATCGTTCTGCCGGAAGATCCAGTGCAGCCGGCCTTCCAGGGGTTCGAGAATCGAGGCCAGGAGGTCGTTACGCGCCAATCGGTTGACGGCGTCGTGGAACTCCTCGTTGAATCCATGGAGTGCCGGGCCGTCGGCGGCCTCCAAGGCTTTGCGGGCCTTGTTCCGCAGCGCACCCAGATGTGTTGCGTCCCTCTTGGTGAGTCGCTCCGCGGCGCGGCGAAAAGCCAGTCCTTCCAGTGCCTCCCGAACATCGAAGAGTTCCAGCACATCACGTCGAGAGAGCTTCTTGACGATCACGCCGCGGGTGGCGAGCATCTCGACGAATCCCTCGCTGTCGAGCATCCGTAACGCCTCGCGTACGGGGAGACGGGACACACCGAAGTCGGCGGCGACATCGCGTTCGACGATCCGGTCGCCCGGGCCGTAGGTGCCGTCGATGATCCGCTCCCGCAGTTTGTCTCGGATCGATTCGCGCAGAGGGCGTCCGGCGGTTCCGTCGCCCGGCACCATCTGCAGTTCTCTGCCTGCCCGGTGGTCTGCGGTCATTTCGTGGCGCCTTCCTGGGTGATGGCCCGGACCCGTTTGGGATCCCAAAAGCGAAGCTATGGAGTCGCGGGGGCGTCGTCAATCGCGGCGTACCCACCTCGCGCACGCGGAGGATTTCGCGAAAGTCCCAGGTCAGGGGTAGGTATCGGCACCAGCCTGCCGGATTGGGGCAAAACCGACATGAAACCGTGATCCGGTGCCTCACAGTGTGTTTGGGAGTCGCGGTGATTCCCGGGTGGGCTGTTGGGGATTCCACAACCGTAACGCGACGTTCTCATCAGGGGGCTCGGCGCAACGCCGGCGTAACACTCACACGCCCCCGCGGACTTCGGAGCCCGGATGGTTCGGTCACCCCGACTCCGCGCAACCACGCCCGAGAAGTTCCGATTGCGGATATTCTGTGGTCGATCGAACGGGCGTCGCGCCTGGTCGGGGCCAGTGGGCACCTCGAGGAAGCAGGTATGGACTCATGGGCGTTCGAACCTCATCGCGCGCGCGAACCCGACGGTCGACCGCCGTCGTGGTCGTCGCGGTGGTCGCCGCCACCGCCGTCGCCGCGTGCGATACGTCGTCATCGGAGTCGTCGTCGGTGTCCGGTCCCTCGTCGTCCGCGGCGTCCGCCGCAGAGGAGCCCGGTGATCCGAACACCGCCGTCGCGCAGGGCCTCCCGGATAATGCGGTGGACACCGCCGTCGGAGAGCTCGATGGCCTCGTCGGTTCCCTGATGAGGTCCACCAAGATCCCGGGGATGGCCGTCGCCGTGGTTCACGGCGGAAAGTCGGTGTATGCGAAGGGGTTCGGCGTCTCGGAGGTGGGCACCGACCGAAAAGTCGACGCGGATACGGTGTTCCCGCTGGCATCGATGTCGAAGTCGATTGGCTCCACCGTGATCGCGAAGTTGATCACCGACAAGGTGGTGGGGTGGGACACCCCGGTCGCGCCGAATCTTCCGGGCTTCGCACTCTCCGACCTCTACGTGAGCCAGAACGTCACCATCGGGGACATGTACTCGCATCGTTCCGGGCTGCCCGATCACGCGGGGGACAAACTCGAAGAGCTCGGATACGACCGGGACCAGATCCTCGCCCGGTTGCGCTACATGCCACTGGACCCGTTCCGCGTCACCTACAACTACACCAACTTCGGGGTGACCGCGGCGGCCGAGTCGGCTGCTCGGAAGGCGGGGTCGGACTGGGCGACGCTCTCGGAGCAGGCGCTCTACGGTCCACTCGGCATGACTCACACCAGTTCCCGGTTTCGCGACTTCGAGGCCGAGCCCGACCGGGTGGTCGGCCACGTGCAGGACGGTGGCAACTGGGTCAGGACACCGCAGCAGCGTGATCCCGACGCCCAGTCACCGGCGGGTGGTATCTCGTCGTCGGTGAACGACCTGACGCATTGGATGGCGATGCTGCTCGGCAACGGGATGTACAACGGCAAGCAGATCGTCGGTGAGGATGCGCTGCTGCCGGCAGTGACGCCGGAGATGATCTCGTCGCCCGCCGGTTCACCGGACGCACGGGCCGGTTATTACGGTTACGGATTCAACGTCTCGGTCACCGAAGGGGCCCGCACGCAATACAGCCACTCCGGGGCCTTCTCGATGGGGGCCGGGACGAACTTCCTGGTCATGCCGTCGGCCGACGTCGCGATCGTCGCGCTGTCCAACGCCGCTCCCATCGGGGCTGTGGACGCGCTGACCGGCGAGTTCGCCGACATCGTCGCGTTCGGCGAGGTACGCCACGATTGGCGCACCCTGTACGCCCACGGCTACGCCGAGATGAACAAGCCCTCCGGCACCCTCGTGGGACAGCAGCCGCCTGCGAACCCGGCGCCGGCGCAGCCGCTGTCGACCTATGCAGGCACGTATCAGAACGACGTGTACGGGCCTGCCGTCGTCCGCGAGCAGAACGGCAAGCTCATCCTCGCGCTGGGGCCCGACGGGAAGACGACGCACGAGCTGACGCACTGGGACGGCAATACCTTCACGTTCACGCTGCGCACCGAGAACGCCGAGCCGGGATCGATCTCCAAGGTCACCTTCGACGGCGCGGCCGGCTCACGGATGACCGTGGAGTACTACGACGACGGGACGTCGAACGGCGAGTTCACACGCTGAACCGACGCCGGCGTCACCGTGCGGCGGCCTCGACGGCGAGCGGATCGGGGACCTCGCCCGTCCGGATAGGGCAGCGGGTGTGGCTGTAGATGGTCGGCATGCACAGATTGCAGTGCACGCAGCGCGACGTCGTGCTCGGGTCGGCCTGGATGCGCAGCGGCAGGTCCGGTTCGCGCAGCAGGGCACGGCCCATCGCCACGAAGTCGAAGCCTTCCGCGAGCGCCAGTTCCATCGAGGGTCGATCGGTGATGCCGCCCAACAGGATCAGGGGCATGCGCACCGCAGCGCGGAGCTGTCGTGCGAGGGGCAGCAGATAGGCGTCGTGATACTCGTAGTGCTTGAGGAAGATCGGGCCCATCGCCTTCAGCCCGGCGCGCATCGCGCCGCGGAACACGTCGGCGAACTCGTCGCGGGGCGGGTCGCCGTGGAAGAGATACATCGGGTTGAGCAGTGAGCTGCCTGCGGTGGGCTCGATCGCATCGAGGTGGCCGTCGGACTCGAGGAGTTGCGCCACGGCACACGCCTCGTCGATGTTGAAACCGCTGAATCGACTGCGGTGGCCGGTGCCGGGCGTGCCGACGCCGTCGTACATGTTGAGCTTGGCCCAGACCGCGGCCTCGTCGCCCACCTCGTCGCGTACCGCCTCGACGACCTCGCGGGCGAACCGGGCACGGTTGACCAGGGAGCCGCCGTAGCCGTCGTGGCGGTGATTGAGCAGCGGGGACAGGAAGCTACTGACCAGATAGTTGTGGCCGCAGTGGATCTCGAGGCCGTCGAACCCCGAGTCGACCGCGATGCGGGCCGCTCGACGAAAGGTCGCCAGCATTGCGGTGATCCCGTCGGCGTCGAGCTTCTGGGTGACGGACATGCCCATCGGTGCCGGGATGCGGGAGGGGCCGAGCGCTTTCTTGCGATTGGACACCGAGTTCGCCACCGGACCCGCGTGTCCGAGCTGTGCGGCGGCCAGGGCGCCTTCGGAGTGGATGGCGTCGGTGAGCCGTCGGAGACCTGGCATCGCCTCGTCTCGCAGCCAGATCTGGTGTCGGTCGGTACGGCCTTCGGGGGCCACGGCGCAGTAGGCCACCGTGCTCATCGCGACGCCGCCCGCGGCGACCTCGCGGTGGAACTCGACGAGGTCGTCGGTCACCAGGGCGTCGGGGGTGGCGCCCTCGAAGGTCGCGCACTTGATCAGGCGATTGCGCAGCGTCAGCGGTCCGAGACGTGCCGGGGTGAAGGGATCGGGCGCGGTCATGAGTTCTCCTGGGGCTGGGCTGCGGGTGGGGTTGCACGTGGGGATGTGCGGGTGGGCACGGCGAGTCCGGCGACGACGAAGTCCGCGAGTGCCGCGGTGGCGGCAGGTGACAGTGGTTGCTCACCGCCGAACTGGGTGAGCACGAGCTGGAACGCGAGACCCCACCGGCGGCACGCGTCGTCGTCGGAGATGCCGTCGATCAGCCGGACGAGTACCCCGGACCAGCGGTCGAGCTGAAACCAGGGACGGGTCCAGGTGGCCTGCGGATGCGTGAGGACGAAACGCGCCAGCAGCCGTAGATGGAGGCGGCCGACCGGGTCGTCCTGGATGTCGACAAAGGGCGCCAGGATCAGGTCGACGAGTGAGGTGAGGTCGGAGGTTGCGGGGTCGAACCGGTCGAGAGGGTCGGCCCAGCGTGGGGCCAGTCGGTCTTCGAGGAGTTCGACGGCAAGTCGATCCTTGGAACCGAAGTGGTAGTGGACAGCTGCCGGGTTCGCGTCGGCCGCTGCGCAGATGGCACGCACCGATACCTGTTCGTACCCGTCGGTGAGGAACAGCGACTCGGCCGCGGTGAGGAGTGCCGTCCGGGTCGGTTCGCCGCGATGAGTGGCTGTCGGCGCGGGCATGCTGTCGATGGAAGCACAACTCAATCAGCGATTCAATCATTGATTGAAATACTCCCGGAGGGCGGGAAAGTTACCGCCCGGTACGGGGACGCCCTGCGGCCGCGACATGGTGCGACGTAGGCTGGCAGACGTGTCTGAACACTTTCAAACAGTTGTCCTGGGTGCAGGTCCAGGTGGGTACGTGGCCGCGATCCGGTCTGCCCAGCTGGGCATGAAAACCGCCGTCATCGAAGAGAAGTACTGGGGCGGCGTCTGCCTCAACGTCGGATGCATCCCGTCCAAGGCGCTTCTGCGGAACGCCGAGCTCGCCCACATCTTCAACCATCAGGCGAAGACCTTCGGCATGACCGGCGACGTCTCGTTCGATTTCGGCGCGGCCTTCGACCGGAGCCGCAAGGTGTCGGACGGCATCGTCAAGGGCGTCCACTTCCTGATGAAGAAGAACAAGATCACCGAGATCGACGGATACGGGAAGTTCAAGGACGCCAAGACCATCGTCGTGGGCGATCGCGAGATCACCTTCGACAACGTCATCATCAACACCGGCTCCACTGTGAAGCTGCTGCCCGGTGTCGAGCTCTCGGACAACGTGGTCACCTATGAGACCCAGATCCTCACCCGTGAGCTGCCGAAGTCGATCGTGATCGTCGGCGCAGGCGCCATCGGTATGGAGTTCGGCTACGTGCTCGCCAACTACGGTGTCGACGTCACCATCGTCGAGTTCCTCGACCGCGTGCTGCCGAACGAGGACGTCGACGCGTCCAAGGCCATCGCCAAGGAATACAAGAAGCTCGGGGTCAAGGTCCTGACCTCCACCAAGGTGCAGACCGTCAAGGACAACGGCGACAGCGTCACCGTGAGTTACCGGGACGCCAAGGACAACGACGGTGAGATCACCGTCGACAAGGTCCTGATGTCCGTTGGCTTCGCCCCGCGCGTCGAGGGCTTCGGCCTCGAGAACACCGGTGTCGAGCTGACCGACCGCGGTGCCATCGCCATCGACGACTTCATGCGGACCAACGTCGACAACATCTACGCCATCGGCGACGTCACCGCGAAGCTGATGCTCGCGCACGTCGCCGAAGCGCAGGGCGTGGTGGCCGCCGAGGTGATGGCCGGTGCGGAGACGATGACGCTCGGCGACTACCGCTTCATGCCGCGCGCCACGTTCTGCCAGCCGCAGGTCGCCTCGTTCGGGCTCACCGAGGCGCAAGCGAAGGACGAGGGCTACAACGTCAAGGCCACCACGTTCCCGTTCAGTGCCAACGGCAAGGCCCAGGGTCTCGGCGAGACCGCCGGCTTCGCGAAGCTGCTCACCAACGCCGACACCGACGAGCTGCTCGGTGGTCACCTGGTGGGCGACAACGTCTCCGAGATGCTTCCCGAGATGACGCTGGCCCACAAATGGGATCTGACCGCCAAGGAACTCGCGCGCAACGTGCACACCCACCCGACGTTGTCGGAGGCGATGCAGGAGACCTTCCACGGCGCGATCGGCCACATGATCAACCTGTGACCGTCGATGCGTAGCAATGGTCCGCGCCGGCCGCGGGCTATTGCTACGGAATCGCCATGACTGCGCAGCGGTCGTGGGTGCCGCCGTGGCCGTTGGACATCAGCGCGACGGTCGGACATCTCCGTCGCGGCAGCGGCGACCCCGCCTTTGTCTATGGCCGTGACGGCTCGGTCTGGCGAGCGGTCCACACTCCGGACGGTCCGGGCACTCTGACAGTCGACTTCGACGGCACCACGGTCATCGGTCGCGCGTGGGGGGCGGGTGCCGCGTGGCTCCTCGACCAGATGCCGGATTTCCTCGGCGCGCAGGATGATCCGAGTGCGCTCGAGCCGTGCGACCCCGTCGTCGAACGTCTGGTTCGGCAATCTGAGGGTCTGCGGATCGGGCGCACCGACCGGGTGTGGGAGGCGCTGGTGCCGGCCATCCTCGAGCAGAAGGTCGTCGGTACCGAGGCGTGGCGGGCGTGGCGATACCTGTTGCGGCGCTACGGAGAGCGGGCTCCGGGCCCGGTACCGGACACCATGCGGGTTCCGCCGCCGCAGCCGACGTGGGCGCGGATTCCCAGTTGGGAATGGCATCGCAGCGGTATCGAGCCGGTGCGGATGCGCACCATCCGCGGCGCGACCTCGATGGACGTGGAACGCCATCCCGATCACCTTCGACTACTCCGTGGCGTAGGCCGGTGGACCGAGGCGGAGACACGCGCGCGCGCAGTCGGCGACGCCGACGTGGTCAACGTGGGCGATTACCACATCCCGTCGCTGGTGGGGCAGGCCCTGATCGGCGAACCCGTCGACGACGACGGCATGCTCGAACTGCTCGAACCCTATGCGGGGCAACGCCAGCGGATCATCCGGATGATCGAACTCCACGGCCCGCGGCCGCAGCGGCGCGGGCCGCGTATGTCGGTGCGGGACTATCGGGACTTCTGAACAGCGACGAGGTCAGCCCGCCTTGGTGGCGAGGACGTATTGCCCCTGGCCCGTGATGGTCTGCTCGACGTGCTCGGCGCCGGCCGCGTGCAGCCGCTCGACGATCTCGTGTCTGCCGAAGATCCGATAGCCCGACATCCCCGCGATCTCGCGGACACCCGGCACGGAGGTGAGATCGGTGCGTACGGACGTGAAGATCACCACCTCGCCTCCAGGGCGCGTGACCCGGAGCAACTCGTCGACGACGGGCAGCGGATCAGGGATGAGATAGAGCGCCGCCAGGCACGTGACGGTGTCGAAGGTGTTGTCCGCAAACGGGATCGAGTGCGCATCGGCCCGGACATAGCTCGTGCGCTCGATGGTGTTGGTCCGGATCGCCTTGGCGAGCATCGACGGAGAGAAGTCGATGCCGACGCATCGGCCGTCGCCGCTCAGGCCCTCGGCGAATCGGCGCGTGTAATTGCCGGGGCCGCAGGCGACGTCGAGCATCAGCCGATCGCCGGGCCGCGACAGGTAAGCGGACAGAGCCGCGTCGAAATCGGCGGTACCGGATCCGCCGAGGCTGAACAACCGGGTGAACACAGGTCGCCAGAGTTGTTCGTACACATGGGAGAACACCGTGTTGCGCATCAACTGCTGCGCGATCGAATCCATGTCGCCCCCCGGAATGGTGTGGATCGCAATGGTGTGGATCAGACCCGGGTGTCCCGCTGGACCCGCAGGGTGCCGATGGTGGTCGCGAGCATGTCGTATTGCCCGACCAGCAGGACGAACGCGATCAGCTTGCCGTCATCGAGATGGCGGCGGAGAGCCGCCCACGTATTGTCGCTGATGTCCTTGGCCGTGACGAGTTCATCGGTGGCCTGCAGCAGCGCCCGCTCGCGGTCGCCCCAGCCGGCATCCGGGCCTTCCAGCACTCGATCGAAGGTCTCGCCCCTGATGCCCGCCCGAGCACCAAGCCGTCGATGGTGATCGAGCTCGTAGTCGCAGTCGCGCAGGTGCGCGACCCGGATGATGATCATCTCGGATTCCTTGCGCGACAAGGCTCCGAACGGCATCAGCCGCCCGCCGAAATGCAGCCAGGCGCGGAACAGCCCCTTCGCCCGGCCCAGCGTGGAGAAGATGCGTGCGTTGTCGACACCGATCACCCGGGCCGCGCCGCGGGCGAACACCCAGTTGATCGGGCCGAGTTCACGGAGGCCGCCGGGGGCGACACGGGGCGTACCGGTGTCGTCGGGCGCGACGTGGGGAGTGCTCATGACGCCCACGGTAGACTACCGAAACTATGACGAGCACCACACATCGAACGTTCACCAGTGTCGAGGAAATGAAGGCCGCGATCGGCGAGGATCTGGGTTCCGGCGAATGGTTGGAGATCACTCAGGAGCGCGTCGACGCCTTCGCGGAGGCGACCGGCGACCATCAGTGGATCCACGTGGATCCCGAACGTGCGAAGGACGGCCCGTTCGGTGCGACGATCGCGCACGGCTACCTGACGCTGTCCCTGCTCCCGGTGCTGGCCGGCGGCATCTTCACCGTCGAGGGCCCGAAACTGGTCATCAACTACGGCGCGAACAAGGTCCGTTTTCCCAACCCGGTGAAGGTCGGTTCTCGAATCCGTTCGAATGCCGTGATCACCTCGATCGACGAGACACCGGCGGGCGTCAACATGGTCGTCAAGAACACGATCGAGATCGAGGGCGTCGAGAAGCCGGCATGCGTCGCGGAGAACGTCCGCGTCCTCGTCTACTGAGCTGCAGCTGACGCCGGCTGTGACCGGGTCATCGGCGCGGACACCGGCTGACCGGCCGATGACCGGACAGCCGGTCATCGAGCCAGTTCATCGCGTCACGGAACCCGACGAACACCGTCGTCATGTGCTCCCCGGGATACTCGCGGTAGCTCGCGTTGGCGCCCAGCCGGCATTGTTCGGCGAACAGCGCGCGCGCCTGGCTCGCGGGAATCCACCATTCCTGTGCACCGTGGTAGATGTAGATCGGCATCGCGGCCTTGTCGCCGCTCATCGCGGTGATGTCGAAGATGCGCTCGGCGACCGGTGAGCGGAACGGGTCCGGATCGGTGGAGAGGATCTGGGTCGGCGCGAAGGTGAAGCCGAAGTAGCCCATCGTCCCGGTGCACAGATTCTTCAGCATGTCGTTTGTGGCCAGCCGCCGGGCCAGGTTGTTCGCCATCGGCAGGAGTTCGGGACGCTCGCGGGCGATCCCCAGGACCGCCGCATGGAAGACGCCGGACGCGAGGTTCGCGTTCATCGATCCGGCCAGCGTTCGGTAGTCGGCGGGCACCCCACCGATCGCGGCGCCGACAAACCGGTTCGCCAGTTCGGGCGCGTACGTCGACACCAGCTTCGCCGTCGCATTCGTGGCGATGGCCCCGCCCGAGTAGCCGAGCATCGCGATGGGGCCTGCGCCGAAGTTCTTCCGATCGAAGGACGCGGCAGCGCGGACCGAGTCGAGGACGACGTGTGCCGCGACGTACGGTTCCGCGTACGCCATCCTGGCCCCCGTGTGATCGGGCACGATCACGGCATAGCCCCTGGCGAGTGACTCCTGGGTGGTCTCCGGGCGCAGGTCGGTGTTGTTGGTGTCGCCACTCTTGCCGTGCGCGAAGGTGTAGCCCGTCGTGCATCGCGTGCCCAGTGCGACGATCGGTGGGTTGTTCACCACCACCGGACGGGCACCGGGCCCCTGCCACGGTGCGGGTGGCACAAAAAGGGTGGCAGTGGCGAACAACGGCCGGTTCTGGGCGTCGACGGTCCGGAACTTGATCTGCCGCGCATAACCGACGCGGACCTCGAGGAGCGGCGCCGCGACCTTCGCGACCGAACGACTGCGGAGGATGTCACCGGGCCGGTGATGTGCGAGATCGCCCGGCCAGACGTCGAAGAAGTCGTCACCGGTCGGCGACGGCATGATCGCCTCCCGCAGCTCTTGGAACTCCCTGGTGGCGCCGGGTGTCTGCGCGCGCAAAGGGATGCGCGACAGGTTCGGGAGCGTCGGCGCGGGGACGCTGTCCTCGATGTCGCGCGGGATCTGGGCCGGCAGCGGCGACATGTTCGGCGGATCGGCTGTCGCGGTGGCCGCCGTCGCGCACATGACCGTGATTGTCGCCATCGCACCCGTCAGTGCCCGTCGCAGGACTCGACCCCACCCGTTCATCGCCGGCATCTCTCACTCCTTGTACTGCTGCGGGCGATTCGGGATCGGCCGACGGTGGTCACCACCGCCGCACCCTGACTCGCGTACTCATCTCCGATGATCCTAG
This sequence comes from Gordonia sp. SL306, assembly GCF_026625785.1. Taxonomy (NCBI): domain Bacteria; kingdom Bacillati; phylum Actinomycetota; class Actinomycetes; order Mycobacteriales; family Gordoniaceae; genus Gordonia; species Gordonia sp. SL306. The sequence continues at coordinate 3,112,071 of NZ_CP113063.1, forward strand.
GGGCTGGGGTGCGTGGCCGCGCGCGGAATCCGAATGCGGTTGGTTACCCGCCGGAGGTCACCGGGGAGTGCGTGCCCCGCGACATTCGTCACCGGCAGGGATTCCGCGTAGTCGGCGATCGAGCCACTGCGCGGCGGCCGGGAATCCCAGCACGGCGGCGCTGACATGCTCGCCGAATATCTCGCGGTACGTGGCCCGTGCGCCCAGCAGGCACTGCTCCCGATACAGGTTCCGGGCGCCTGCCGCGGGAATCCACCACTCCTGGGTTCCGTGGTAGATATACAGGGGGACAGCCGATTTGAGGTCGGCCATCTTGGTCACCCGGTAGATGTGCTCGGCGACCGGTGAGTGGAACGGGTCCGGGTTGTTCGACAGGAGCTGCATCGGCCAGAAGGTCTGGCCCGCGAGAGCGGCGGGGACGGTGCACACGTTCTTCAGCGGCGAAGTGGCCAGCCACTGCGCGAAATCATTTGCCATCGGCAGGATCTCGGTCCGCTCGCGTGCGATGCCAAAGGTGGCGGCATGGAAGAGGCCGGTAGCGAGATTCGCGTTCATGCTGCCGACGAGCATGCGGAAATCGGCGGGTACCCCACCGAGCGCGGCACCTACGACGCGGCCGATCAGTTCCGGGGCGTATCCGGCGAGCAGCTTCGTCGCACCGTTGGTGGCGATCGCCCCACCGGAGTAACCGGTCATGGCGACCCGCGATACCCCGAAGGAACGGCGGTCGAGGTTGCCCGCGGCTCGGATGGCGTCGAGCACCACATGGCCCGCGACGACGGGTTCCGCATATGCCATCCGTGGGCCCTGGTGGTCGGGGATGAGCACGGCGTATCCGTGGGAGAGAGCCAGCTGGGTGGTCGGGGGGATGAGATCGGTGACATTGGTGGCTATCGAAAAGCCATGTGCCAAAGTGTATCCCGGGTCGCATGCGGTGCCGAGCGAATCGATGGGGAGATTGTTGACGAGAATCGGGTGCGATGCGGTTGGGCGCGACGTCCGCGGTGCAAGGATCGTCGCGGTGCCGAACGATGGGGCACCGGTGGCGTCGGTGCTGCGGAACTTGATCAACCGCGCGAACCGGATGGGGGCTGTCACGACCGGCGCGGCGGTCGCCGTCACGTCGCGGGTGGCGATGATCTGTCCCGGTGCCAGCGCCGCGAGATTCGTCGGCCAGCGATCGAACATCGGGTCACCGGTAGGCGACGGCAGGGCGGCCTCGCGCAATTCCAGTGTGCGATGGTCGAACCCCTTGGCCTGAGCGCGCAGTGGAATCCTGCCGAGTCGCGGGAACGGTGGGGGCGGCAGCGCACCGTTGATGGCGTGCGGCACCTGCGACGGGACCGGGAGCATGTTCGGTGGTTCGGCCGCAGCCGGTGCGGCGTAGGTCACCGAGGTGATCACGGTGATGGCGGTGAGGACGGCGACCGCCCCGAGGGTGGCGACGCCACCCCGGAATCGAAGGGCCGCAAGGTATGAGCGTTTCCGCTTCATGGCGTACTCCCTCTCGGGTGTGAGGGGAATCCCCGTTGACCTCCTCACTGGCCGAAGCGTACGACCGCGTCCAAGTCGATTGACTGGGACACACGACCTACATACGTAACCGTGATTGAATTGTGATCGGGATCACATCAATTGGGCTGGTTTGATGGTCAATTCGTCATATAGGGGGACACCGTGCTGCGGTGCTCGTCGATGTGCAGCGTTGCGCCGAGCGCCGGGAACGCGCGCTGCGCACAGTTCTGGCGTTCGCACACCCGACAGCCCGCGCCGATCGGTGTGATCTGCGCCTGCGGGCCTATCTCGAGCCCGTCGGAGTAGATGACCCGGCCCGCGTGGCGGAGTTCGCACCCGAGTCCGATGGCGAATGTCTTGCCGGGTTGTCCATATCGGGCGGCGCGACGCTCGACGGTCCGGGCGACCCAGAGATAGTCACGGCCGTCGGGCATCTCGGCGATCTGGGTGAGGATCTTGCCCGGCGATCCAAAGGTCTCGTAGACATTCCACAGGGGACAGGTGCCCCCGCTGGAGGAGAAGTGGAACCCGGTGGCGGACTGCCGTTTCGACATGTTCCCCGCTCGGTCGACGCGGACGAACGACCAGGGGATGCCCCGCAGATTGGGCCGCTGGAGCGTCGAGAGCCGGTGGCAGATCGTCTCGTAGGACACCGAGTAGAACGCCGACAGTCTCTCGATGTCGTATCGGAAATCCTCGGCCGCGCCGTGGAACTGGCTGTACGGGAGGACCGCCGCTGCGGCGAAGTAATTGGCCAGCCCCAGCAGTGCCAGTGACCGGGCCTCGTCGCTGGTGAAGTTGCCGTCGTCGACCAGCCGGTCGAGCAGATCCCCGTATTCGAGGTAGCCCAGCTCGGCGGCGAGTTTCATCGTGCGTTGTCCCGCCGAGAGTGCGGCGGAGAACTCCAGACGGCGTGTCTCCGGGTCGAATCGGTGCAGGGTGTAGTCGCCGAGATCGACTCTACGGATGATGCTGACGCCGTGCACGTTCTCGAGCCGGTTGGCGATCTCCCGGCGGATGTCGGCCGAGTGCATCCGCATTCGCACCGTCATCTCCTCGGCGGCCACGTCGAGCTCGTGAATGTAGTTGCGGCGCTGATAGAAGTAGTCGCGCACTTCTTCGTGGGGAGCCGTGATGGAGCCGCGCATGCTCCGGTCTCCTCGTTCGTCGGTGGCAGCGGCCAGTTGGTCGGTGGCGATGCGGTAGCGCTGATGGAGATTCACCATCGCCTGCGCGATCTCGGGGTGGGTGGCGACCAGGGAGCTGATGGTGTGCGCCTCGGTCGCCGCAGGCGCGGCCTCGACGTCGTCGTCGAGTAGGACCTCGCGCAGCTCGGCGACCAGTCGGACGCTGTCCTGAGAGTCAAAGAACTCCTCGTCGATACCGAACACCTCGGTGATCTTCGACAGCACCGGCACGGTGAGCGGGCGGGCGTCGTGTTCGATCTGGTTGAGGTACGAGGGCGAGATGGCCAGTGACTGCGCGAGCGCGACCTGGGACAGTCCACGCTCCGACCGGAGCTGGCGCAGCCGTGAGCCGACGTAGGTCTTGGTCATGACAACCTCCTGCCGGGGCCGAGCGGGTGTATGGGTGCGGGTCGTCGGGACGTGATCCCGTCACTCTGCTCGCCTGCATGTTCAGGGTACGGTGACCGCGTGCATGTCCTGGTCCGGCGCCGATGGTCGGCTGCGGCGATCATCGCGGCGGCCGCGGTGATGGCCGTGGTCGCCGGGTGTGGTTCCGATCCGGTGACCGGTCCGGCACCCTCGGCGGTCCCGGCCGACCTGCTCATGTCGCCCGGTGAGCTACCCGCGGGCTTCACGCCTGCGCAGTTGTCGGTGGCCGACCTGGTGGCGGGCAATCGGGGACCGATCGAGTCGGCGCGATCGGCGGTCGTCACCCCGCCGGAATGCCGTCCGACCGCGGATGCGGATCTGAATCCGCAACTGACCGCAGCGAACTCGGCAGTGCTGGCGGCACGCAGTGACGGGGGCTCGTTGGTCGAACTCGTCTCGACCGCCCGTCGCGACATCGACGCCGACATCCGTTCGACGACCGGGCGATGCGCGATCACCACCACGGTGATCGGCAGCGGGAACCTGCGTGGGGCGCGGATCGTCACCCGGTACACCGCGGTGCCGACGCCGGATTCGGGCGAGCGCGGGTCGTCGGTGCAAGAGTCGACAGCGATGCGGTCGATGGTCACCACAACGCTGACCGACGGTGCGGTGAGTACCCAGATCGGCTTCGCCGGGTACGCGATCGTCACCCGCCCCGGCGCAGCGGCGGTGACCGTCCAGCTCACGGTGGGCGGCGAGGCGACCCCGGCCACGAAGCCGGCGACCGGGGCGACCCAGCCCATGACCGATGCGGAGTTCGCAGCGGCATTCGGCGATGCCATCTCGGCCGCCACCCGCTGACCGGACCCCGCCGAAGGTGTGAACACCCTCACAGATCGGCTTCGTGCCGGATGCCTCGCCGGTCGGCAGACGACGACCTGGGCCCGCCGGCCGACGCCCGTCCCCGCGGCCAAAAACGCAGTACGCGCGTACTTTTTGGCGTCGGTGGGTGAAACGTTCACACGACCAGGTTTGCAAACTTTGCAAAAGCTTTCCAGATCCTTGCCTAATTTTGCACATGAAAGGGATTGGACCTGCATGTTTGTTCTGTGGCACCCTTGTCACAGGCACCACCGGACAGCGTTGATTTGTTCGCACAATTTGCGACCGACTCAGCGCGACACGGGCACTGTCTGTCAGCACACCGGCTCGGGCGCCACCGGGTCGCAGCAGGACAACGAAAGCGAAGTAGGCATGAGCAACGTCGGAAAGCCACGCACCGCCGCGGAGATCCAGCAGGACTGGGACACCAACCCGCGTTGGAAGGGCGTCAAGCGCGATTACACCGCCGAGCAGGTGGCCGAGCTCCAGGGTTCGGTCGTCGAGGAGCAGACCCTCGCCCGCCGCGGCGCCGAGATCCTCTGGGAGGGCGTCAACGCCGGAGACGGCAGCTACATCAACGCGCTCGGCGCGTTGACCGGTAACCAGGCAGTCCAGCAGGTGCGCGCCGGCCTCAAGGCCGTGTACCTGTCGGGTTGGCAGGTCGCAGGTGACGCGAACCTGTCGGGACACACCTACCCCGATCAGTCGCTGTACCCGGCGAACTCGGTGCCGTCGGTCGTCCGACGCATCAACAATGCGCTCATGCGCGCCGACGAGATCGCCCGCGTCGAGGGTGACGACTCGGTGGACAACTGGGTCGTGCCGATCGTGGCCGACGGTGAGGCCGGCTTCGGTGGCGCCCTCAACGTCTACGAGCTCCAGAAGGCCATGATCGCCGCCGGTGCCGCCGGTACCCACTGGGAGGACCAGCTGGCCTCGGAGAAGAAGTGCGGCCACCTCGGTGGCAAGGTGCTGATCCCCACCCAGCAGCACGTCCGCACCCTGAACTCGGCCCGCCTCGCCGCGGACGTCGCAGGCACCCCGACGGTCGTCATCGCGCGTACCGACGCCGAGGCCGCGACCCTCATCACCTCGGATGTCGACGACCGCGACAAGCAGTTCGTCACCGGTGAGCGCACTGCCGAGGGCTACTACCACGTGAAGAACGGCATCGAGCCGTGCATCGCGCGTGCGAAGTCCTACGCTCCGTACGCCGACATGATCTGGATGGAGACCGGTACCCCGGACCTCGAGCTCGCGCGCAAGTTCGCCGAGTCGGTCAAGTCGGAGTTCCCGGACCAGCTGCTGTCCTACAACTGCAGCCCGTCGTTCAACTGGAGCAAGCACCTCGACGACAGCACCATCGCCAAGTTCCAGAACGAGCTGGGCGCCATGGGCTTCACCTTCCAGTTCATCACGCTGGCCGGCTTCCACTCACTCAACTACGGCATGTTCGACCTGGCCTACGGTTACGCCCGCGAGCAGATGACCGCCTTCGTCGATCTGCAGAACCGCGAGTTCAAGGCCGCCGACGAGCGTGGCTTCACCGCTGTCAAGCACCAGCGCGAGGTCGGCGCCGGCTACTTCGACAACATCGCCACCACGGTCGACCCGACCAGCTCCACCACTTCGCTGAAGGGTTCGACCGAAGAGGGGCAGTTCCACTGAGAAGTCGCGTTGCGGCCTGATAGTCGTTGCCTGACATGACATCCGGGGTGGGCGGGGTGATCCTCTGCCCACCCCGGGTTCGTCGCTATCCGGGGCCCGATCGATAGACCACCACCGAACTTTTCAGATTCGAGGAGCCGACCATGGCAACCGAAAAGATCTCCCGCGTCGGCGTCATCGGCGCCGGTCAGATGGGTGCCGGCATCGCCGAGGTGTGCGCTCGCGCGCATGCGGACGTCCTTGTCTACGAGTCAACGCGCGAACTCGCTGCGGCCGGTCGTGCCCGAATCCTGCGGTCGCTCGATCGTGGCGTCTCCAGCGGGAAGCTGACCGAGCGTGAGCGCGAGCAGGCTGCCTGGCGCCTCCGGTTCACCTCCGATCTCGGCGACTTCGCCGATCGTCAGCTCGTCTGCGAGGCGGTCGTCGAGGACGAAGCGGTCAAGACCGAGATCTTCAAGGAACTCGACAAGGTCGTCACCGACCCGAACGCGGTGCTGGCGTCCAACACCTCGTCGATCCCGATCATGAAGCTGGGCATGGCCACCGCCAATGCCCACCGAGTGATCGGCATGCACTTTTTCAACCCGGTGCCCGTGCTCCCGCTGGTCGAGCTCGTCACCACTCTGATGACCACGCCGGAGGTCACCGAGCGCGCCGAGGCCTTCGCCCACGACATCCTGGGCAAGCAGGTCGTACGCTCGGCCGATCGCTCCGGGTTCGTCGTCAACGCACTGCTCGTGCCGTATCTGCTCTCGGCCATTCGCATGGTGGAGAGCGGCTTCGCCACCGTCGAGGACATCGACAAGGCGATGGTGCTCGGATGTGCCCACCCCATGGGCCCGCTGAAGCTCACCGACCTCGTGGGCCTCGACACCGTGAAGGCCATCGCGGACAAGATGTACGAGGAGTTCAAGGAGCCGCTCTATTCGCCGCCGCCGCTGTTGCTGCGCATGGTGGAGGCTGGACGCCTCGGCAAGAAGGCCGGGCACGGCTTCTACCAATATGGCGAGAACGGCGCGAACAAGTAAGCCGCACAAGCCCCTTCATGATGATCGGGTGAGCGAACCGAGGTCACCCATCGGGTCGGGAACTGCGGATAGGGTCTACCGATGACTAGCTCGACGCAGGAGATCGAATACGGATCGTCGATCCTGGGTTACCCTCGTATCGGCGCCCGCCGCGAGCTCAAGAAGGCGCTGGAGGATTACTGGCATCAGGGCAGTTCGCTCGACCAGCTGCTCGCCGCCGGCCGGGAGATCGGCGACGGGATGTGGCGTGAACTCGCCGCCACCGGGCTCGAGCAGGTGCCCGGCAACATCTTCTCGTTCTACGACCACGTACTCGACAACGCGCTGCTGTTCGGTGCGGTACCCGCACGGTTCGAACCGTTGCGCGCCGGCCTCGCACCGCTCGACCACTACTTCGCGATGGCACGCGGCACACCCGATTTCCCGCCGTTGGAGCTGGTGAAGTTCTTCAACACGAACTACCACTACCGGCAGCCGGAGATCGGTGTTGACACCGAGTTCTCGCTGACCGCGGCCCCGGAGTTCGCGCAACGGTTGCTGGACGAACACCGGCGTGCGAGCGCCGACGGAATCGAGTTGCGCCCGGTGATCCTCGGGCCGGTGAGCCTGTTGCTCCTGTCGAAGCCTGCGCCGGATGCGCCGGCGGATTTCCGACCACTCGATCGCCTCGATGATCTGTTACCCGCCTACGTCGACCTGTTGGAACGACTTGCCAAGCAGAACTGCAAGTGTGTCCAGCTCGATGAGCCGGCGTTCACCAGTGATCGGTCCGATGCCGAACTCGACTTGCTCGACCACGCCTATACGCAGCTGTCCCATGCGGGGCTGCGCCCGCGGTTGCTGGTCACGGGTCAGTACGGGGATTTCGGTGCGGCACTGCCGATCCTGGCGCGGACCCAGGTGGAGGCGATCGGCGTCGATCTGGTCAGCGAGCCGATGTCGGCAGCTGCGCTGGCGAAGGTCCCCGGGCTCAAGCGCAAGCGTCTGTATGCCGGCGTCATCGACGGGCGCAATGTGTGGAAAGCCGCCAAGGGCGGCAAGCTCGACTATCTGCTGGAGATCAAGAAGCACATCCCCGACATCGTCGTCTCCACATCTTGCACACTGATGCATGTTCCGGTCGACAAGCTGATCGAGCCCGACATCCCCGGTGACGTCGCCGACCGATTGTCGTTCGCGAAGCAGAAGGTCGGTGAGGTGGTGGCGCTCGCGAAGGCCATCGCCGACGGTGCCCCCGAACACTGGTACACGCGACCTACGAAGGTCGACTTCAAGCTGAAACATGATGTACGGCAACGAGTTGCCAACATCCGTCCAGACCAACGCGAGCGTGCGCCGTACATCGAACGCAAGAAGGCGCAGGACAAGGCCCTTGGTCTGCCGATGGTGCCGACGTGCACCCTCGGCTCGTTTCCGCAGACCAGGGATGTCCAGCTGGCCCGCTACTACTACGGCCAGGGCCGGCTCGGCTGGGACGACTACGCCGACCGCCTCAAGGAGGAGATCAGACGGGTCGTCGAATTGCAGGAGGACATCGGACTCGACGTGCTGGTGCACGGCGAACCCGAGCGCAACGACATGATCCAGTACTTCGCCGAGTTGATGGACGGCTACGCGTTCACCCACATGGGTTGGGTCCAGGTGTACGGCTCGAGATGCGTCCGGCCGCCGATCCTCTACGGGGACATCAAACGTCGCGGACCGATGACGGTCGAGTGGATCACCTACGCGCAGTCGCTGACCGACAAACCGGTCAAGGCGATCCTGACCGGTCCGGTCACCATGCTCGCCCGTTCGTACGTACGCCAGGACCAGCCGCTGCATGAGACCGTCGAGCAGTTGGCGCTGGCGGTGCGTGACGAGGTGGCAGATCTGGAGAGGGCGGGGATCCGGATCATCCAGGTCGACGAGCCGTCGATCCGTGAACTCCTGCCTTTGCGAGAGCGGGGACGTGAGGGCTACCTCGACTGGGCGGTGGCGGCGTTCAAGCTCGCCGTCGGTGGTGCCAAGCCGGCCACCCAGATCCACACACACCTCGGCTATTCGTCCATCGCGCAGGTCGTCGAGGCGTTCGACGCCTTGGATGCGGACGTGACCTCGATCGTCGCGACCCGGTCGATCGATTGGGTGCTCGACGAACTTGCCAAGCGCGGCACGGCGATCCAGCGAGGCGTGGGTCCGGGCGTGTACGAGAGCCGGAGTGCGGCGATCCCCGACATCGACGAGATCGATGCGCGAATTCGACGCGCAACGAGCGCGATCGATCCGAAACGACTGTGGGTCAATCCCGATGGCGGTCTGAAGACGCGGCACTATTGGCAGCTCGAACCGTCGTTGCGCAACATGGTCGCCGCCGCTCGGCGCGAACGGCGGCGCATCGCCGCGACGCAGACCGGCTCCGGCGACTGATCGTCCGTGTTGACAGGAGATCAACTGGTGGTGACATCCACCACCAGTGCTAGCAGCATGCTTGCATTTGCTAGCAGATCGTGGATACTGGGAGATGGAACCAAGTAAATGGCCCCGATGCGCCATCAACTGCAACGGCGTTGTCGAGTGATCCGAGACCGTTGACCATTCGACAGTATTTGTGCCACGGCGTATTTGGTGACCACACAATCTCAAATCACAACTCATGAGGAGTTCGCTGTGAGTGAATCCACACGCACGCTGGCCAATCCGATCTATGCGGCCGTGGGAGCAGGCGACTATGTCGTCACCCAGTTCAACGACATCATCTCGCAGCTGCGCGAGCGCACCGAGTCCGCGTCGGAGAATGCTCAGGCGCGCTTCGAGGAGACCCGCGGCACCGCCGCGGCACGCTTCGAGGAGACCAAGACCCGGATCGGGTCGCTGCCCGAGGACGTTCCGGCCGGCTTCGAGGAGCTGCGCGGCAAGATCAGCTCTGACGAGCTGCGCAAGGCCGCCGAGGGATACCTCGAGTCCGCCACCGAGTTCTACAACTCGCTCGCCGAGCGTGGCGAGGAGACGGTCGAGCGTCTTCGTCAGCAGCCGGTCGTCCAGGAGAACCTCGACCGTGCGGGCAAGGTCTACAGCGACGCCGTCGACCTGACCGAGGATACCCTCGGTGTGGTGTCGTCGCAGACGCGCGTCGTCGGTGAGCGCGCCGCCAAATTGGCCGGCCGGGTGAGCAGCCGGGTCGAGGACGTTGCCGTCGACATCGAAGAGGCCGGCCAGACCATCAAGTCCAGTACCGCCGACGCCGCGGATGAGATCGGCGGCGCCGCAGGGACTGTCGAGGCCAAGGGTCGTACCGCCAACGCGTCGCCGGCGAAGAAGATCGCCGCTGCCAAGAAGGCGCCGGCAAAGAAGGCACCCGCCAAGAAGGCACCTGCCAAGAAGGCCGCCAACTAGACGACCTCAGCATGGGGCCGATCCGTTCGCCCCGTTCACCGGAATCCACCTTTGCGCACGCGAAGGTGGATTCCGGCGTTGTGGGGTGTGGTCGTCGCCGCGCGTTCACTGAGGTGGGGAGTGGATGGTGAGCACCGCGGTGGCACCGGTCTCGCTCCGGTAGGTGTGCTCGACGTCGCTGATCCACTGCAGGGTCTCGCCCGGTTCGGCGTGGCGTTCGGAACCTGCGCGACCGGCCTCGAGCGCGCCGGTCACCACATGGACGTTCTCGGTGACCGCTGCGCCGTGTGCGGGGGAGGTGCGGACCCCGCCGGGCAGGACGCGGAGCCAGAAGACCTCGGTGGTCGCGCCGTCCGGATGATGCTCGACGTGCAGGATCTGGGCGCGCAGGAACTCGCCGCTGCCCTCGGTCCCGGCCTCCTCGCCGAGAAGTGCGGTGAGCGGGACACCGAGCGGTCCGGCGACTGCGTACAGCGTGTCGAGAGTCGGATTGCGTTGCCCGGCTTCGATTTCCGACAGCGAACCCTTGCCGATCGAGGCGCGGCGGGCGAGCTCGGACAGGGAGAGTCCGCGGTCGGCGCGCAGGGCCGCGATTCGGTTGCCGACAGCTTGCCTGCGGTGTTCGACGGTCACAGGCCGTGATTCTTCCACCTCGATCGAGATCGCGTTCTGTTTACGGAACGTTTGAGGTAGCCTCACTCCGGTGACCAGCACAGCACAACCCGGTTTGCAGCAGCCGATCGTCGCGGGCATCGTCACTGCGCTCGTCGGGTTCACTTCGTCGTTCGCGGTGGTCACGGCCGGTTTGCGTGCGGTCGGCGCGACGGCTGAACAGGCGGCGTCGGGGCTGCTGGCCCTGACGGTGGTGTTCGGCGTGGGGATCATCGTCCTCAGCGTGCGAACCCGTGCGCCGATCACGCTCGCCTGGTCGACTCCTGGGGCCGCGATGCTGGTCAGCATGGGTGCGTCCTACGACGCCGGGTGGCAGGCCGCGGTCGGCGCGTTCCTCGTTGTCGGGCTGTTGATCCTGGTCACCGGCCTGGTGCCCGCGTTGGGGGATCTGATCTCGCGGATCCCCACGCCGATCGCGCAGGCCATGCTCGCCGGTGTGCTGTTGACGCTGTGCCTCGCGCCGATGCATTCATTGGTGGATGTCCCCGCGCTGGCCATTCCCGTTCTGGGGGTCTGGCTGCTCGCGACACGGTGGCTGACCCGGTGGGCGCTGCCGCTGGCGCTGGTGACCGCGCTGGTGGTCATCGGTATCCACCTCGCCGTCGACGGCGCGGACGGCCTCGGTTCGGCGACCTGGTTTCCGACGCTGTCGATCACCGCCCCGTCTTTCGACGCGGCGGCGATCATCGGCATCGCGGTGCCTCTGTTCATCGTGACCATGGCTTCGCAGAACATCCCGGGTGTGGCGGTGCTGAGCTCGTTCGGATACGTGACGCCGTGGCGCGCCGCCATGTCCGTCACCGGGGTCGGCACCCTGGTCGCCGCGCCGTTCGGAGGCCACGCCATCAACCTCGCCGCGCTGTCGGCGGCGCTGGCCGCGGGCGACGAGGCCGGTCCGGATCGGGAACGACGCTGGGTAGCAGGCGTCTCCGCCGGGATCACCTATCTGGTGCTGGCCGGGTTGTCGGGAGTGTTGGTGACGATCGCGGCCGTTGCGCCCGGTGGCCTCGTGGAAGCCGTTGCCGGCCTTGCGCTTCTGGGGACATTTGCCAGCGCGATCGTCGGCGCGTTCACCGCGGTCGAGACACGTGTACCCGCCGCCCTGACGTTCGTCGCCGCCGCCTCCGGGGTCACCTTCTTCGGGATCGGGGGAGCGTTCTGGGGATTGGTGATCGGATTGGTGGCCTATGGGGTGCTGCGGGCGGGAGCACCGCGCTCAGCCGACACGACGAGATGAGGGCGCATCCGCCTCGTCGATCAGAGATTCAGGGTCGATTCGCCCGGTTGCGCGGTCGCCGCTTCGATTCGCCCGGCTGATGAATCGTCGCTGGTGGTGTAGTGCACGGCAGAGGTTCGGAAATGGGTCGAATGGTCCCCCATCCGAGTGGTCAATGCCTGTGCGGCAGATCGCATCGACTCCAGGCGAGAGCTCACGGCAGCGGCCGACGCTCCGACCCAACCCGACGCCACCGCACTCTCGATCTCGGCGTGCGCGCCCGAATAGACATCGTCGGATTCCGATTGCCAGCCCGCGAGGCGATATCCATCGTGGTGCAGGTCGTCGGGCGACACCGCCACCTGATCAGATCGCGAGGATGCCCCGTCGCCCATTGTGATCCCCCCTTTGCTGTGCGCAGCTGTTTCGACTGCCAAGATACATTCACGCCAGCACGGGGGCGGCAAGAACGTAGAGCGGGATTGAACTCGAGCCCTCGTGTTCCGTGGCAGGTCGTACACAACTGCAACGTGAGCGAGAGGCGATGACAATAATTGTCGCGGAACCCCCCCTCAGGTTGCATCTGTGTACGGAGTCAGTCGGCCAGCGCGGCCACACGCTTCTTTTCCGTCTCGACGTCGAAGTCCGCCCTCGGCCATTCGAGGTCGAGACGCTCGAGAGCGTTGATCAGCAGCTCGCAGATCGCCAGTCGCGCAAACCATTTGCGGTCGGCCGGGATGAGGAACCAGGGCGCGTCGCTGCTGTCGCACCGGTCGAAGATCGCCTGGTAGGCCTCGAGATAGTCGTCCCAGAAGCCGCGTTCGTCGATGTCGCCGGGGTTGTATTTCCAGTACTTGTCCGGACGTTCGAGGCGTTCGGTCAAACGCGCCCTCTGCTCCGACTTCGACACCACCATCGCGCATTTGATGACCGTCGTCCCCGACGCCACGAGGTCGCGCTCGAACTGGTTGATCACCTCGTAGCGCTTCTCCCACTCCGACTTCGGTACGAGATCGTGGACCCGCACGGGCAACACGTCCTCGTAATGGGAACGGTCGAAGATGCCGATCCGGCCGCCCGGTGGCAGGGCGCGATGCACGCGCCACAGGAAGTCGTGCGACAGCTCTTCCGGCGTCGGCTTGCCGAACCCCTAGATGGTGAGGCCCTGCGGATCGACCAGTCCTCCGACGTGACGAACGATCCCGCCCTTGCCGGCCGTGTCCATACCCTGCAGGACGAGCAGCACCGATCGCTTGTCGCCGGCTCGGCCATTGGCATACAGCAACTCCTGAAGATCGGCGAGGACGGCACCACGCTCGGTGAGAAGGGCTGCGCCACTGTCTTTGTCGCCCTCGAAACCAGGGGTGGACGATGGGTCGAATCCGGCGATCGGTCCGGTCGCCGTCACGCGCAGCGCCTCGACAGCGGGCGTGGTCCACCCGCCCGTTTTCGTGTGCTTACCCATCGGTCGTGTCCTCCTGGTCGGGAAGTGTCAGCCGAGCGACTCGGCCGCCGCGGTGGCGGGTGGGAACAACGGTCCGCCACCGAAGGCCTCGCGATGCGAATCAGGTGTGGTCCCATCATTGTTGGCGAGGCCGTATCCGACGCCGAGTTCGGCCGTGACCAGAGTGTGGCCGTTGTGGTCGCCCAGATCGGGATCGCCTGCCAGGGCGTCGATCACGCGTCCCACGAACTCCGGGTCCTCGGCGCGTTGCAACGAGAATCCGGCGAACTCGTCGATCCCGAGGGAGAGTAGTAGTTCGGTCCGGATGAGACCCAGCCACAGCGAGACCGCGGTGACACCGGTACCGGAGAGCTCATGACCCATGTCGAACGACATCTTGTCGAGCCCCGATTTGCTCATGCCGTACAGGACCGAATGCAGATGACCGCGGGAACCGAAGGACGAGATCGAGGCGATCAGCCCGCTGCCGCGCGCGACCATCATCCGGGCGGCGTGAACAGACGCGACGTAGTGGGCACGCAATCCGACGTCGATGAGGGTGTCCCAGTCGTCGACCGGACGTTCCCAGAACCGGTCGGAGAAGCCGCCGAAGCCACGCGGTGCGGCCCAGGCGTTGTTGACGAGAAGGTCGAGTCCGTCGGTGTCGCGCTCGATGCGGGCGAACACCTCGGCAACCGCATCGTCGTCGGTGTGGTCGCAGGCCAGTGCGATGGTCCCGTCCGGCCCGGTCCCGTGACGTGACGTGACGTAGACGGTCCAGCCGGCGGCGACGAGCGCCGTGGCCACACCCTGTCCGACTCCGCGACTGCCTCCGGTGACCAGTGCGGTACGGCTCATTCGGTGTCCTCGATTCCGTCGTCGGTGATGGGTGGTTCCGGAAGGGGCGGAGGTGCGGCGACGAACGCCTCCCGGGAACCGTTGAACGCCGCGATGCCGACGATGGAGCTCCACGACAGCATCGTCAGGTAGTCGATCAGGTCGCCCACCGGGATGGACCGTTCGGTCATCCACCAGTCGACCGCGCGCTGGATCGCGCCCACCAACGCGTTGGACCACACCTCGGCGCCCGAGATGTCGGCGTCGCGCTCGGTCATCCGCAGGACGAGAGCGGCGGTCATCAGCTGTGCGACCAGCTTCTCCGAGTCGGCGGTGGCCGCCGACGACGGCGGGCTGGTCAGCGCGAACTTGTACAGGTTCGGTTCGTCGGCGACCGCGTTCACGTAGACGCCGATGGCAGTGCGGGTCAGCGTGTACTCGTCGACATCGTCGGTGATCGCCTCGGTCAGGCGTGGCAGCAGCATCGTCTCGAAGAAGCGCACCGCGGTGGCGACACCGAGATCACTCTTGTCGGTGAAGTACCGGTAGAGAACGGTTTTGGACACACCGATATGTGCGGCGATCTCGTCCATCCCGACGTCGGCGCCGAGCGTGCGTACCGCGTCGATGGTGCCGTCGGTCAGTTCGGTCCGTCGTGCCGCCTTGTGCTTCTCCCAGCGTTGCCGCCGGCCGTCGGGTTTGGCGACGCCGTCGGTGACGGTGCTGATCAATGCCTGCTCGAGGCCCCGGGTCACGTTCGTGGCGGCGGCCACGGCGGCACGGGCTGCCGCGGCTGGGCTCGGGCGATTGGCCATCACCTAGCTAGCGTAGTGGGTGGCGGGTAAAACTGGTCCAATGCCGCCAACAGTCATTTCGGACGTATCCGGTGGGCCGGACCGTCCACCTGCGCAGGAGCCGCCGCAGTCATCTCTCGGCTTCGGTTCCGATGGTGCCGGCGACGCCGCGCGCCGTCGCGACTTGCGCAAGATGAAGGTGGTTGCCACCGGATTTCTGGTCTTCGCGGCAGTCGTGTACCTCTTCACCCGCTATCTCGAACATCGTGACGGAGTGGACGTCGCCGCCTGGGTCGGCTATGTCCGGGCCGCTTCCGAGGCCGGCATGGTCGGCGCCCTCGCCGACTGGTTCGCGGTCACCGCGCTGTTCCGGCATCCGCTGGGATTGCCCATTCCGCACACTGCGCTGATCCGCAAGAAGAAGGACGACATCGGCGATCAGCTCGGGGGATTCATCGAAGAGAACTTCATGACCCCGGACGTGATCGAAGACCGTGCCACCAGCCTGGAACTGCCCCGGCGCCTGTCCACCTGGCTTGCCGACCCGGCCAACGCCCCGCGGGTGTCCGATGAGGCGGCGCGGATGATCTCGCTCGCTGCGGAAATGCTGCGCGACGAGGACGTCGAGAAGTTGATCATGTACGCGATCAAATGGGCAGGAGAGCCCGAATGGGCGCAGCCGCTCGGCCGGATTCTCGAGCAGCTCATCGCCGAGGATCGGCTCGAGCCGGTGTTCCAGCTGGCGTGCGACCGTGCCCACGAGTGGGCCCTGGGCAGCCAGGATCTGATCGACCGTGTCGTCGACCAGGATGTCGGGCCGTCGTGGAAACCCAAGTTCGTCAACGCCATGCTCGGCGACAAGATCTATCGCGAGCTCGTCGACTTCACCTACAAGGTGCGTACCGAGCCGGATCACCAGCTCCGCCGTTCGATGCATCAGTTCGTCGAACAGTTCGCCGACGACCTGCAACACGATCCGGAGATGATCGCTCGGTTCGAGGCGATCAAGCAGGAGCTGATCGGCCGCGACGAGGTCTCGGATGCGGCCTCGACGGCCTGGAAGACAGGCAAGGCCGTCATCGAGCAGATGCTCACCGATCCCAACAGCACACTGCGGAACTCGTTGTCGGACGCGGTGATCCAGCTGGCCACTCGAATCCGGGACGACCGTCCGCTGCAGGAGAAGATGAACGGCTGGGTGGCGCGGGCGGCCCGCCACGTCGCGGTCAACTACTCGCAGGAGATCATCTCGGTGATCACCGAGACGGTCCGCGGATGGGACGCCGACGAGACAAGTCGCAAGATCGAACTCCAGGTCGGCCGCGATCTCCAGTTCATCCGCATCAACGGGACGGTCGTCGGGGCCTTGGCAGGCCTCGCGATCTACACGGTGTCCGTGCTGATCTTCGGTTAGCACTCTGCTTGCACTAGCTAGCACACCCGAAGATACTGGTGGCAGGAACCGGGGCGAGCGGAGCGACGGGGAATGTAACGGGAGTGTGATGACGGCGCACGAGAACGACCTGCCCGAGCCGGCCGGAGGCGAGAAGCCATCGGCCGACGACGACAGTTCGACGGGCCCGGTGGAAACTGTCGAGGCCGTGGCCACTGCCGCCCAGGATGCGGTGGCGACAGCCGCCCAGGACATCGGCGGTTTCATCCGCGCACAACGGGTCGCGGCCGAGGTGTCGCTCCGGCAGCTGGCCGAACGTGCCGGCGTCAGCAATCCGTACCTGAGCCAGATCGAGCGGGGACTCCGCAAGCCGTCGGCCGACGTCCTCGCCCAGATCGCGAAGGGCCTGCGACTGTCCGCCGAGGTTCTCTACGTGCGTGCCGGAATTCTCGAGGAGCGTCCGGCCGGGCCGGTTCGCGATGCATTGCTCGCCGATGACTCGATCAGCGAACGCCAGAAACAGATGCTGCTCGAGATCTATGAGTCGTTCCGAAGAGAGAACACCGACGCCAAGGAGTGAAGCCAATGCCGGAGAACCCGATGAACACCGTGATCGAGCAGGTGACCGCCCTGCTCACCGACCTCCGCGAGCGCAGCGAGGCCGCCGGTGACGAAGCGCAGAAGCGACTCGGTGACGCCCAGAGCAAGGCGCAGGCACGGGTCGACGAGACGCGGGATTCGGCTCTGGCACTGTTCGAGGAGGCGAGGACCAAACTGTCCTCGCTCCCGGTGGAACTCCCCACCGAGATCGAGGACCTGCGCACCCGGTTCACCCCTGAGGAGCTCCGCAAGGTTGCCGAGGCCTACCTGGCCGTCGCGGCCGGTCTGCTCACCGCACTGTCCGAACGTGGCGAAGAGGTGGTGGAGCGACTCAAGGCCCAACCGCTCGTCGAAGAGAACCTGCCCAAGTTGGAGAAGGTCTACAACGACGCCGTGGGTCTCACCGAGGATGCCCTCGGCAGCATCTCGGGCCAGACTCGCGCGGTCGGAGAACGGGCCGCTGCCCTTGCCGGCCTGACCGGTGGGAAGGCGGACGAGGTGGTACTCGAGCCGTCGACGAGGTCGCCCGCGAAGAAGACACCCGCCAAGAAGGCGCCCGCCAAGAAGGCTCCGGTGAAGACCGCGGCGAAAAAAGCCCCGGCGAAAAAGGCTCCGGCGAAAAAGGCTCCGGCAGCGAAGAAGGCTCCGGCGAAGACCGCGGCCAAGAAGGCTCCCGCAAGAAAGGCCCCGGCAGCGAAGAAGGCACCCGCGAAGGCGCCGGCGAAGAAGGCGACCGCCGCGAAGGTGCCCGCGAAGAAGGCCGCAGCGAAGAAATCCCCGGCCACGAAGGCCACGGCGAAGAAGGTGCCTGCCGAGAAGTCCGCTGCAAAGAAGGCCTGACGGGTTCGTCCGAATCGCGAACCGCGGGACATGTCTAAAGTGGGGGCGTGGACCTTCTGAGTGTGATGGCCTACGGGCAAAACCTGATCCTGCTGGCCTTGACCGTGATCGCCGGCGTCGCGTCGGCGGTGGCGCTGGTGCATGCGGCTCTCCAACGGTCCGATGCGTTTCCTGCCGTCGACCGGCAGAGCAAGGTCATCTGGGTGGCGATTCTCGCGGCCGCGACCTTGTTCATCTGGCTGTTCGGTGCGGTGAACTTCCTCGGCCTGATCGGTGTGGTGGCCATGCTCGTCTATCTCGTCGACGTGCGGCCGCGCGTCGACGACATCCAGGGCAAGCGGTGGTTCAGCAAGAAGGCGTGACCGATCCCTCCGGGCAACTCGCGGCCGGTCGTTAGGGTCATCGGTCGCGACTGAATACACTGGCGAAATGGCCGAGTATCGGATCAACGACCTGGCTCAGGCGTCCGGGGTCAGCGTGCGCAACATCCGCGTCTACCAAGACCGCGGGTTGCTGCCTGCCCCGGCAATCCGTGGGCGCACCGGGTGGTACTCCGACGAACACCTCGTCCGGCTGAACCTCATCTCCCGCATGCTCGAACGCGGCTACACCTTCGCCACCATCAGTGAACTCCTGCATGCGGCCCATTACGGGATGCGTGTGGAGCAGATCTTGCGCGGTACCCCGAAGGGTGGCCGGTTCCGCAACTTCAAGCGTGCGGCGACCATCACCATCACCGAGCTCCGCAAGACGCTGAATGCGACCGACCGGTCGATCGCGCTGAGCCAGAAGCTCGGACTGCTCGCCAAGGACGGCGCACACTATGCGATCCGCAATCCCGAGCTCCTCGAAGGCGCGGAGACCCTGGTCAAGGCAGGTGTGGACATCGACGTCCTGCTCGACCGCTGGGTTCGCGTCCAGGACGATCTCGAGGACGTCGCGAAGAGCTTCGTCTCGATCATCACCGACAAGTACTTCGACGAGAACCTGCCGGACCTGGGCGAAGAGCAGGTCAGCAAGATGGCCGAACTGATCCAGACCGTGCGGCCGATGGCCCACGAGATCGTCGAGTCGACCTTCCGGCAGGCGCTCGACAAGCAGATCTCCGTGGCGATCGGCGAGGCCAGCACCTATTTCGATGCCTCGACGGACGAGGATCCGGCAGCGCCGGAAACCGGGGCCGGAGTCACCGGGCGCGGCGAGGATGCCGACACTGTGGACGTCGGTGAACACACCGACGGGGCACGGACCGTGGCCGATCGCACGGACTGACTGCGGCGGCCCGAGGGGGAGATGATGAACAAACGATCACTGGCGATCACGACAGCAGCGGTGGTGGCCGCGGGGGCCGGCGCGATCGCAGTCGGCATCGGAACGATCTTCGCGGGCCTGGCCCGGGACGCTTTCCGTGCCGAACGGGCTGTCGATGACGGTCCCGACGATCTGCTCGCGGTGCCCACCGTGGAGCCGGAGCGCATCCCGGTCGAGGCGGTCGGCGGTGCCCGTCTGAACGTCGAGCGTTACGCGCCTGCGGAGGCAGGCGACGGTGACATCGTCGTGATGGTGCATGGCTGGACCTGCAACATCGCCTACTGGTACCCGCAGATCAACCACCTGGCCCGTACGCATGACGTGGTCGCCTACGACCAGCGCGGGCACGGCACGAGTCAACTCGGTCGCACCCGGCCGACCATCGCGATGCTGGGGCAGGACCTCGACGCCGTGTTGTCGGCGGCGGTTCCCGAGGGCCGCCGTGCGATCCTCGTCGGACACAGCATGGGCGGTATGACGATCATGTCGTGGGCCGCGCAGTACCCGGAGAAGGTGGGCTCGCTGGTCTCGGGCGTCGCGCTGACCTCCACCGCGGCGAAGGCCGTGATGCAGAACCATCTGCTGATCCCGGTCGATCTCCCGCGGTACACCAAGCCTTTCGAGAGCGCCGTCAGCAAACTGTTCACCTCGACACCGATGCCGATCCCGCGCACTCCCTACGGTTCGCGGTTCTCCCACTACATCGCGCTCGGCCCCAACGCTCGCAAGGCCCACGTCGATTTCGTGGACGAGATGATCGCAGGCTGCCCGCCCCGGTCACGGGCCGGCTGGGGTTCGGCGATGGGCAAGCTCGATGTGACCGCGGGACTCGACGCGCTCACCGTGCCGACCACCGTGGTCGTCGGCACAGATGACCGGTTGACCCCGCCGGTACACGCCGAGCAGATGGCCGAGGTGTTGCGGCGCAACGGAAGTCTCCGCGAACTGATCGTCCTGGACGGCGTCGGGCACATGTCGAGCATCGAGGCCGACGTGCGCTTCAACGAGATCCTCGACGACATCGTCGCGGAGTCGGCGCGGGCCTCGAGTCCGGTGAGCTGACCGCCCGCGTCAGATCGAACAGTTCACCAGGACGGGTTCGGGGTGCAGTGTCACGCCGAACGCCTCCTGCACCCCGGTTCGGACGTCCCGGGCGAGGTCGAGCAACTCGTCGGTGGTCGCGTCGCCGCGATTGGTCAGCGCGAGAGTGTGTTTGGTGGACAGTCGGACCGGGGACGACGGGCCGGGATATCCGCGCGCATAGCCGGCACGTTCGATGAGCCACCCGGCCGACAGCTTCACGCCGTCGTCGGCCGGATAGGTGGGGACGGTGATGTCGCGCCCGACGCGGCGGTGGATCTGTTCCAGGACGTCGGCTGCGCCCGTAGCGAGAATCGGGTTGGTGAAGAACGATCCCGCACTCCACGTGTCGTGGTCGTCCGGGTCGAGGACCATGCCCTTGCCACGTCGCAGGGCGAGTACCTGTTCGCGGACGTCGCTCGCGTCCGCACGTTCCCCGGCTTCGATGCCGAGCGCCGCCGAGAGCTCGCGGTAGCGCAGTGGCTGGCTGGCTGACCCGATCGTCGTTGAGCCAGAAGGAGACCGCCACGACGACGTGGTCGTCGCGGTGCTTGAGACTGCTCGTGCGGTACCCCAATCCGAGTTCCGTCGGCGCCACCCACCGCAGTTTGGCCGCCCGCCGATCGAGGACCTGCACGCTGCGCAACAGATCGGCGACCTCGACTCCGTACGCACCGACGTTCTGCACCGGTGTGGCGCCCGCGGCACCCGGAATGCCCGAAAGGCATTCCAGCCCACCGAAGCCCTCTCCGATCGTGGTGGCGACGAGGGTGTCCCAGTCGACGCCGGCATCGGCGGTGACATGCGCACGGCCCGATTCCCGGCCGGAGCCGAACTCGATGCGAGAACTCTGGATGAGGATGGCGGTGCCGTCGAAACCGTCGTCGGAGATCACCAGATTCGAGCCGCCGCCGACGAGCAGGGTACGTTCGGCGCTGCCGTCGAGGGCGGTGATCTCGTCGACCAGGCTGCGGGTGTCGGGGCATCGCACCACGGCGCGCGCGGGGCCACCGAGTCGCAGCGTGGTGAGCTCGGCGAGACGGGTTCCCTGAGCTGCCGGCGCGGGTCGGTTCACCCCTGAATCGGTCACCCGAGTAACCGTAGCGGCATTTCGGTGGTCCGGTACTCTCCCCCTCATGGCCAGCAAGATGGAGCACGCGGTGTCCTACCCGTTCGGAGTACGGCGGCTCTGGGAAGTCCTCTCGACCGAACAGTACTGGCGCGATCTGCTCGAGGCGATCAACTCGAGCCACGGCAAGCTCGAGTCGTTCGAGTTCGCCGACGACACGATCACGGTCACCATGCAGCAGGGTGTGCCCGAGGAGAAGCTGCCGTCCATCGTCACCAAGGTCCGACCGGGCGATCTGGAGATCCCGCGCCGCAGCACCTTCACCCTCGCCGGCGATCAGATCACCGGCGAGATCACCGCCACGGTTGCCGGCGCGCCTGCCAAGGTCGACGGAACCCTGGTGGCCAGTGGCGACCCGGCGTCGGCGACATATCAGGCCGACGTCGAGGTCAGTGTCCCGTTCGTCGGCGGCAAAATCGAGAAGGCCATCATCGACCAGCTCATCGAGCTCCTCGATTCCGAGCGTGAGCAGACGGTGACTTGGGAAGCAACGAATCGGTAACGTAGCCTGGTCGCCATGGCACGACGGCTCAGCTACTCGGCGCGCTTCACCCACCCCGCGGAGACTCTCTACCAGGCACAGAACACCCGGCAGTACTGGGATGACATGATGGCGGGGTTCCAGATGATCTCGCCACACTGCGAGGTCGAGTCCTTCACCTCCGATGAGACCGGTATGAAGGTCGTCCTCAAGCAGACGATCGGGCGCGACCAACTCCCGCCGCTTGCCCAGACCGTCCTGATGAAGGACATGGTCATCACCCGCGAGGAGTCGTTCGGTGTATTCGACCCGGACAACACCAAGGGCAACTACAACGCCTCCATCCCGGCGGGCCCGGGCAGCCTCAACGGCTGGCAGGAACTCTTCCCCACCGAGACCGGCTGCACCATCCGCAAGACCAGCGAGGTCAAGGTCTTCATCCCGTTCGTCAACGGCAAGCTCGAGCAGCTGATGCTGGTCAACCTGGTCGATCTCTTCCGGGCCGAGGCCGAGTACGCGGCCGACTGGGTCACCAAGAACCTCTGAGATCCTCGTCCGGGCGCGGCGGATGAAACGGGTCGGTCGGATCACGCGGGGGACCACCAACATCAATCGCCTTCGGCGCGTGGACCGATGGATGGTCCACGACGATGCGATCGTCCGAGTCCTGAGTGACGTGCCGCAGCCGGTCGTCGTCGACCTGGGATACGGCGCCCGCCCCGACACCGCTGTCGAGATGGCACTGCGTCTGCGGAAGGTCGCTCCGGAACTCCGGATGGTGGGTCTCGAGATCGATCCCGAACGCGTGGTGGAACCTCGTGCCGGTGTCCGGTTCGCGCTCGGCGGTTTCGAATTGGCCGGTCTCACCCCGCATCTCGTCCGCGCGTTCAATGTCTTGCGGCAGTACGACGAGGACGAGGTCGCCGCGGCGTGGGCGCAGATGCAGGCGGCACTCGCGCCGGGCGGGCTCATCGTCGAAGGCACATGCGACGAGATCGGCCGTCGTTGCTGCTGGGTTGTCCTGGACGCCGACGGGCCGCGCACGTTGACGTTGTGCTGGTCGCCCGAGCACACCGAACGGCCGTCCGAACTCGCCGAGCGGTTGCCCAAGGTGCTGATCCACCGCAACGTCCCCGGCGAACCCGTCCACCGGCTCCTGCAACTCGCGGATCGGTGCTGGGATGTGGCGGCGACGCACGCCGCCTACGGTCCGCGGATTCGCTGGCGTCAGGCGCTGACGCTGCTCCGTGCGCAGGGGACAGACGTCGTGATCCCCCGGGGCCGCAGCGTCGACAACGTTCTGACGGTGCCGTGGTCGGAGGTCGCGCCGAGGTAGGCGGGGTACGGAGCGGCGGAGCCGTTCGTTCAGATGCCGCGGCGGAGCCGTTCGTTCAGATGGTTGTCAGCTGTTCACCGGTGGCTACCCTGGTGCCCATGCGAATTGCGATGGCGCAGATCACGTCGGGCACCGATCCGACCGCCAACCTCGAGTTGGTCGCGTCCGCCGCGCACACGGCGGCCGACGGCGGGGCCGATCTGGTGGTGCTGCCGGAGGCCACGATGTGCCGTTTCGGGGTGCCGCTGGGGCCGGTGGCCGAACCCGTGGACGGCCCGTGGGCGACGGCGGTGTCGGAGATCGCCGCGCGGCACGAGATCACCGTGGTCGCGGGGATGTTCACCCCGGCCGGTGATCGCGTGCGCAACACACTGCTGATCGCCCGGCCGGACGGCACTCGTCTGTCCTACGACAAGATCCACCTGTACGACGCGTTCGGATTCGCCGAGTCCCGCACGGTCGCGCCGGGGGAGGACCCGTTGATCTTCGAGATCGGTGACGTCACGGTCGGTGTCGCGACCTGTTACGACATCCGTTTCCCGGCGCTGTTCACCGAACTGGCGGCGCGCGGGGCGCAACTGATCGTGGTGCCGGCTTCGTGGGGCGCGGGTCCGGGGAAAGTTCACCAGTGGGAGGTGCTGGCGACCGCTCGAGCGTTGGATTCGACGGCGTTCGTCGCGGCGGTCGGACAAGCACTGCCTGCGGATTCGTCGGTGCGTGAGTTGTCGGCGCCCACCGGCACAGGACACAGCCAACTCACAGATCCCTTCGGTAGCGTGGTCGCAACATATGACGACGGCGTGCATATCGGCGTCCACGACATCGATACTCGCGCAGTGGAGAAGGCCCGCAACACCCTGGCCGTTCTCGACAATCAACGGCCTATCCGACCGGCCTCGGCACCCATGACCACTGAGGACCTCACGACATGACCGACAGCGAGAACAGCGACAGCGCGAAGCCCGGCAACGGCCCCACCGACAGCGGCGCCGCAGGCGAGCAGCCCCGGAGCGAGCAGCCCGCAGGCGAGCGGCCCGGAAGCGAGAGCCCACCCCCGGCCGATACCGGTGAGCACACGACCCGGTTCGACCCTCCGTCGACCGAGGAATCCCCGCGCGCCTACTCGCAGGTCGGCCGCGCCGACACCACCCGATTCGAGGACCAGGGGCAGACGACGGGATTCGGACCGTCCGACGGATTCGCCCCGATCCCGCCGAACACGGATCCCGGCGTCGTGACGACGGCGCCCGTCCGGCGTAAACGCAGCACCGGCAAGATCATCGCGGCGTCGTCGGCCGCCCTCGTGATCCTGCTCGTCATCGCCGCGGTCGGTAGCGAGCTCTACCTGCGCAACAAGGCAACCGACTGCATGCAGAGCGCCTTCTCGGACCTCACCGGTACCGAGACGTCGGTGTCGCTGAGCCGAAAGCCGATGCTGCTGCAAGGTTTTGGCAACGATATCCCGTTCGTGCAGATCGACACCGCCGACAAGCCCGGTGAGATGCGCCTGCACGCGCGAGCAGAAGGCATCAAGGGCGACGGCGACAGCTCCACCATCCACTCACTGGTCGGCACCGGCTTCGTTCCGTTCGACCGGGTGGTCGCGATGAGCAAATCCATGACCTCCGGAGCCGACTCGTCTGCGGCCGGCGCCGGGCAGTCGGGAGCCGCGGGCCTGATGCAGGGCGCCACCATCGACTCGATGACCGGGAACGCGGCCGACGGCACGATCCAGGTGGACTCGTCGGTGCAGCTCGCGTTCCTGCCGATCCCGGTGTCGACGACGATCAAGCCGACCGTGCAGGACGGCCATGTCCACTTCGAGGTCGTCAAGGCCAACGCGTTCATCTTCGGTATCCCCGCGGACTTCGCCCAGCAGGTCGTCGACAGCGTCTCGGATTCGCTCTTCGGTCAGCTGAATCAGGTCACCGTGAAGAACCTGAAGGTGACCGATCAGGGCGTGGACTTCGCCGTGGACGGCGACGACGTGAAGCTCAGCGGTCAGGTCGCAGGCGGTTCGGGCGACTGCAAGGCGGCGTGACGCGTCACCCTCCGGTGTGAGAGCGGACGCCGGACCTGCGGCGACGCGAGTGTCGTCGGATCGCCGGTAAGCTGGGAGATGTCCGATTTTACCGGTCTGGTGGGATGCCGACGGCTCCCGAGCTGACGGGTGAGGTGTACCCAGACGGAGGAGAAAATGAGCGCACTGATCCTGATCGCTCTCGTGGTCCTGGTGGTCGTGGGCATCGTCGTGATGTCCCAGCAGCGATCGGGTGCCAATGCCGCCCGTTCGCTCGATGATGCCAAGGCCGATGCCCGGCAGGCCATCGAACGTCTCGGGGGCCAGGTCTTCATGCTGGTCGGCGACGGCCCGGCGTCGAAGCAGGCACTCGCCGATGCCGGAGAGCGCTACAACGCCGCCGGATCCCAGATCGAGCAGGCCAACAGTGTCGCCCAGGCGAGACTGGCCAAGCAGACCGCGATCGAGGGCCTCTACTACGCCCGCGCCGCGCGGACCGCGATGAATCTCGACCCCGGCCCGCCGATCCCGGAACTGGAAGGCCAGAAGAGTGCCGGAGCGGTCACCGAGGACCGGACGGTCGACTTCGAAGGGCGTCAGGTCGAGGCGTCACCCGGCCCGTCGTCGCGGACGCCCAACTACTACCCCGGCGGTCGCGTCGCAGGACGGCCGGTGCCTGCGGGCTGGTACTCCGAGCCGTGGTGGAAGCCCGCGCTGGTCGCCGGCGCCTGGGGCATCGGTTCGATGTTCCTGTTCTCCGCGATGTTCTCGGGCATGGCCGGGGTCAACTATGACGCCAACGCCTTCGAGAGCGGTGCCGGTGACGGTTCCGATGCCGGTGCCCTCGACAGCGGTGACGGCGGAGGAGACGGTGGCGACGGCGGAGGAGACGGTGGTGACGGCGGCGGTGACTTCGGCGGCGGAGACGGTGGCGGCGATGGCGGCGGCGGTTTCTTCGACGGTGGCGGTGACGGCGGCGGCGGTTTCTTCGACGGTGGTGGCGACTTCGGCGGGTTCGACTTCTGATCGGCAAACGCTAGGTGAAGACGACCGTCTTCCGGCCGTGCACGAGGACCCGGTCCTCGAGGTGCCACCGCAGTCCTCGCGACAGCACCAGCGTCTCGATGTCGCGACCCTGGCGCACCATGTCGGCCACGGTGTCGCTGTGGTCGACCCGGATGACGTCCTGCTCGATGATCGGCCCCGCGTCGAGGTCGGCGGTGACGTAGTGGCAGGTCGCGCCGATGAGCTTCACCCCACGCGCGAACGCCTGGTGATAGGGCCGCGCCCCGATGAAGCTGGGCAGGAAGCTGTGATGGATGTTGATCGCCCGGCCTGTCCAGGCGTCGCACAGTTGGGGAGGCAGGATCTGCATGAAGCGGGCGAGTACGACCGCATCGGGTGAATAGCCGTCGACGACGCGACCCAATTCCTCGAAGGCGGCACCCTTGTTGTCCGGCGTGAACGACACATGATGAAACGGTACGTCGAACCGCGTGACCAGGTCCTCGAGGTCGCGGTGGTTGCCGACCACCGCAGATACGTCGGCCGGTAGCTCGCCACGGTGGGCGCGGCCCAGCAGGTCGACGAGACAGTGGGTCTCCTTGCTGACCAGCAGCACCACCGACTTCGGAGACCCGGAGTCGGTGAGGCGCCACTCGGTCCCGGGTCCCAGCTCGGCCGCCACCTCGTCGGCGAACCGGGCCCGCATCTCGTCGACGCTCATCGCCACCGACCCGGCGCGCACCGTCTGGCGGGTGAAGAACCAGCCCGTCTCGGCATCGGAGTGATAGCCGGCTTCGGTGATCCAGCCGCCGATCTCGGCGAGGAAGCCGGAGATCCGCGCGACGATGCCGGTGCGGTCCGGGCACCCGAGGGTCAGCACGTACCGATGTTCGGGGTCGGCTCGGTCTGTGGTTGTCGCTGCTGAGGACGTCTCGGGTGCTGCCACATCTGTCAGTGTGCCAAGCTCGTGTGTGTGACCACCAGCGACCTGACCCGCCGCGACGTCGCGGCCATCATCGACCACACCCTGCTCAAGCCCGAGGCGACCCGAGCCGCGGCCGAGGCGGCGGTCGCGGAGGCCGCCGAGCTGGGCGTCTACGCGGTCTGCCTGTCGCCGTCGATGCTGCCGATCGACACCGGGGACCAGAAGACCTGCGTGGTGGCGGGGTTCCCGTCGGGCAAGCATCACTCGCTGGTGAAGGCGTCTGAGGCGCGGCTGGCCGTGGACACCGGGGCCGACGAGGTCGACATGGTGATCGACGTGGGTGCGGCCGTGGACGGGCGATTCGACGAGGTGTTCGCCGATGTGCTGACCGTCCGCGAGGCCATCGGGGAGGGCATCGTGCTGAAGGTCATCATCGAGTCCGCGGCACTGCTCGAGCTGACCGGCCCCGACACCGTCACCGAGGTGTGCCGTCGCGCCGTGCAGGCCGGGGCCGCGATGGTCAAGACCTCCACCGGTTTCCACCCTTCCGGCGGCGCGAGCGTCGAAGCGGTGCGGCTCATGCGCGCGGCCGTCGGCGATCGCGTCGGCGTCAAGGCGAGCGGCGGGATCCGAACCGCCGAGTTCGCCGCCGAACTCATCGCGGCGGGCGCAACGCGGCTCGGACTGTCGTCGTCGCGCGCTGTGCTGGACGGTTTCCCGGCGTAGCCGGTTCGGAGGATCAGGCCCGCACCCGGCGTGATTCGACTGCCGCGCGGGCGTCTTCGGCGATCAGATCCGCGTTGACCGCTGCGCCCGCGCTCACCCCGGCTCCCATCGAGACGGCGACCGTGGCGGCGAGATCGGCAACGTTGCCGGCTGCCCAGACGCCCGGGACGTCGGTCATGCCCATCGGTCCGGTCGCGACGTACTGGCCGCCCATCGGA
Source organism: Gordonia sp. SL306 (assembly GCF_026625785.1). NCBI lineage: Bacteria > Bacillati > Actinomycetota > Actinomycetes > Mycobacteriales > Gordoniaceae > Gordonia > Gordonia sp. SL306. The sequence continues at coordinate 3,140,125 of NZ_CP113063.1, forward strand.
TGATCGGCGAGTGTGCCGCCGAGTCGGGTGAACAGTGCCGAGCGCACCACGAACCGAGGCGCGACCACCACGGCCTCGCGTTCCACTTCAGAGCCGTCGGCCATGACAACAGCCCGCACCGCGCCGTCGGCGATCGCCAGATGGTCGACGAGTCCGTCCACGACCGTGACACCCAGCGCCGAGAGCTGTTCCGCCTCTTCGTCTCCGATTTCGGGGATGGTGTGGGTGAACAAGGTGACATCGTCGCTCAGCTGGCGGAACATCAGCGTCTGGTGTACCGACATCGGGCTGGTGCCGAGCACGCCGATCCGCCGACCACGCACCTCGTATCCGTGGCAGTACGGGCAGTGCAGCACCGATGATCCCCAGAGCTCCTGCACGCCCGGGACTTCCGGAAGCTCGTCGACGAGACCGGACGCGAGGACAACGCGTCGTGCGGTGATCACGGTGCCGTCGCCCAGCGTGAGATCGAAACGGCCGGAGTCGCTGCGCGTTCCGTCGACGACCTCCGCGGCGCGGATCTCGACGCCGTAGCCACGGGCCTCGGCGCGCCCCTTCTCGAGCAGTTCGAGGGGAGGTGTGCCCTCGTGGCCGAGGACGTTGTGGGCGTGCCCGGCCGGGGCGTTGCGCGGTTGGCCGGCGTCGAGGACGACGACCGAGCGCAGGGATCGGGCCAAGGCGGTCGCGGCGCTCAGGCCTGAGGGGCCGCCGCCGACGATGGCGACATCGAAGGTGTTGCTGCTCATTGTTTCTCTCGCTTTCGGCAGGTGATCTAGGAGGTCTCGGGTCGTCGTGCGATCCAGGCGATGCGACTGCTGCGCACGACCAGGTCGTCGCGCTGGCGTAGGGAGGTCGGGTTGTTGTCGTGTAGGAGTCGGTCGACGGCCGCCAGGTCGTCCGCGGAGGCCACGCCGGTGAGGCCGGACCGCACCCGCGTCAGCCACTCGACCGCGTAGTCGGCCGCCGCGGCGGGCGGATTGTCGAGGTCGGTCGGGATGTCGCGGGTCTCGACGATTTCGAAGCCTGCCGCGGTGATGGTCGGCTCCCAGTCGGGTCGCCCGTTCCATCCGCCGTTCCAGCCCTTCCCGAGGATCGCATCACGCAGCCGCTGCTCCATCTCGCCGTCGGCGGATTCCGTGGGCAGGAAGGTCGGCGGCTGCGCGATCTCGACGACGGCGAGGACGCCGCCGGGTCGCAGAGCCCGGAACGTCGAACGGAGCAGCGATTGCGCGTCGGCGAAATGGTGCAGCGTCGACGACGCCCACGCGACGTCGACGTCGGTGATGTCGTCGGGGAGTGCGCTGTCCAGGTCGGCCGTCACGGTGCGGACCTGTCCGTCGAGGCCGGCCTGCTGCGCGGCCCGGGCAACGCGTTCGAGCAGTTCGGCCGAGTTGTCGAGCGCGACGATCTGCGACGACGTGAATCGCCGGGCCAGTGCGAGCGTCCCGGTGCCGGTTCCGGAGCCGAGGTCGACGATCGTCCGAGGCTCGGGCACGAGTGCCGCGATCCGGTCGAAGACCTCGTGGAGGTAGTGGCCGTTCACGGCGGCGTCGAGGTCGAGGACCGTCGCCATCGTCTCGGCATCGGGATGATCCCCGTGTCCGTGCGTGTGGTGATGGGTGTCGTGGGAGTGCGCCATGACATCGAGGGTAGCGGCGCTATGCGTCATGCGCATATAGTCTTGCGTATGGAGCAAGAAATCGATGCTGTCGTCCGCCAGCGCATCCGCGGCCTGCGCATCGCGAAGGGCTGGACCCTCGACTCGATGGCCGCGCGCTGTTTCCTCAGTCCGTCGACACTGAGCCGGATCGAGACCGGTCACCGCAGGGTCGCGCTGGATCAGCTGGTGCCGATCGCCCGCGCGCTGGGCACCTCGCTGGATCAGCTCGTCGAACCGGTCGGCGACGACGACGTCGTGATCCGGCCCGAGCCGCACACATCGGCAGGCATGACCGTCTGGAAGCTCTCCCGCGACGGCACGCCCGGCGGGGTGACGGTGGCCAAGATGCGGGTGACTCCCGAGCATCGCGTCGATCCAGAACACCTCGGGGTTCACCCTGGTCGGGAGTGGTTCACCGTGATCTCCGGGACCATCCGTCTCCACTTGGGCGAACGTGTGATCCTGGTGCCGCCGGGTCAGGCGGCGGAGTTCTCGACGATGGTTCCGCACGGAATGACGGCGGTCGACGGGCCCGCCGAGATCGTGTCGATCTTCGATCACGACGGTGAGCGGGCGCATATCCCCGGGTGAGAAGGCGTCCGCCGCGCCACGGGGCGAAATGGGCCACAACGTGAACTCAGCGACATCACAGCAGGCAGGCCGGGTTTTCTCGGATTTCATCGGTACGCTGGACTCGTTATGAGCGCGCACCCTCCCCTCTCCCGTCGAGCCGTCCTCGCAGCGGCCGGCCTCGGCGCCGTCGGCGTGGCCGCGGCAGCCTGTTCCACCGGCGAGTCCGGCAGCACCGACGACGCGAAACCCGCTGCACCCACGGTCAACGTCGTCTACACGCCTGCCCTGGATTCCGACGACGCCCCCAATCCGACCGCCGTCGTCTCGGTGAAGGCCGAGAACGGCCTGCTCAACCCCGATGTCAAGCTGCTCAATCCCAGCGGCAAGGCCGTCGCAGGCACCTTGTCGGAGGATCGGAAGACCTTCACCATCAATGAGCCGCTGGGCTACGGCTCGCAGTACACCTGGCATGGCACCGCGGTCGGCTACGACCGGGTCAGCACCCAGGTGACCGGATCCTTCACGACGCTGTCGCCGTCGTCGCAGATGAACGTTGTGGTGAACATCGGCGACGGCCAGGAGGTCGGCATCGCGGCGCCGCTCATCCTCAAGTTCAACGGCACCGTCGAGGACAAGGAAGCGGTCGAGAAGGCTCTCACCGTGACCACCGAGCCGCCGACCGAGGGCGCTTGGGCGTGGCTCGGCGAGGACAACGGATCGCGGGCGCATTGGCGGACCAAGGAGTATTACGCACCCGGGACCAAGGTGCACATGTCGGCCAAGCTGTACGGCGTCGACCACGGCGGCGGCGCATACGGCGCAGCCGATGTCACCAGCGATTTCGTCATCGGCCGATCGCAGGTGGTGAAGGCCGAGGCGTCGTCGCACCAGATCGTCGTGGTGCGCGACGGAGGCGTGTTGATGACGCTGCCGTGCAGTTACGGCGGGGGAGACCTCGATCGCAACGTCACGCGTTCGGGTATCCACGTGGTGACGGAGAAGTACGAGGACTTCTTCATGAGCAACCCGGCCGCGGGGTATTTCAACATCCGGGAGCGCTACGCCGTGCGGATCTCCAACAACGGCGAGTTCATCCACGCGAACCCGGAAACGATTGGCGTGCAGGGGTCGTCGAACGTGACGAACGGTTGCATCAACCTCTCGCTGGAGAACGCACAGCGGTACTTCGAGTCCGCGATCTACGGCGACCCGGTGGAGGTGACCGGCACCCGCATCGCCCTCTCCGAGGCCGACGGCGACATCTTCGACTGGATCTACGACTGGAACTCGTGGACCGGGATGTCGGCGATCAAGGGTGACCCGTCCCAGGTTACCGCACCCGCCACCCCGTCCGGCGCGCCGACGTCCAACGCGCCGGCACCGGCGCCGCCCGGCTGATCCGCCGGAACCGGCTGTCGTTCAGCCGGTCTTGACGTTGCGGCGGGCCGATGCCTGATCGCGCGGCTTGATGACGATCTGGTCGAGATCGACGTGGGGTGGGCGGGACGCGACAAAACCGATCACCTCGGCGACGTCGTCAGCGCTCAGCGGAGTGAGGCCCTCGTACACTGCGTCCGCCCGCTCCTTGTCACCCTCGAAACGGACGAGGGAGAAGTCCGTCTCCACCATGCCGGGCGCGATCTCGGTGAGGCGTACAGGCTTTCCGAGCAGCTCGAAACGCAGGGTGCGGTGCATCACCGCCTGCGCGTGCTTGGCGGAGGTGTATCCGGACCCGTTGTCGTAGGCCTCGATCGCGGCGATCGAGGTTATCGTCACGATGAGTCCATCCCCGGAGGCGATGAGTGCCGGGATCAGCGCCTTGGTGATCCGCAGGGTGCCGAGGACGTTCGTCTCCCACATCCATCGCCAGTCGTCGAGGTCGGCGGTGGCCACCGGATCGAGCCCCTTGGCACCACCCGCATTGTTCACCACCACGTGAACCTTCTCGAGGTCTGCGACAAAGGCATTCACCGAGGTCTCGTCGGTCACGTCGAGTTGTCGACCGGTGCCACCGATCTCGTTCGCGAGCTCGTCGATCAGTTCGGTCCGCCGCGCTCCGAGCACCACGTGGTAGCCCTGCGCGGCCAGCTGTCGTGCCGTCGCCGCGCCGATGCCCGAGCTCGCGCCGGTCACCACCGCGACCTTCTGCTCGGACTCCGACGAACCTGGTTGTGCCGTGCTGCTACTCATGCGTTCAGCTTAGCGACGCTCGCGGATTGCTAGATTCAGTGCATGTTGCCCACCGGAGTCGTACCCGCGGCGCTGCAGGTGGGTTCGATCCCCGCTGCCGCGGTGTTGCAGGCGGTCCGGGTCAACGCGCCGGTCACCCGTGACCACCTGGCGGCGGCCACGTCACTCTCACCGGCGACGATCAACCGGCAGGTCACGATCCTCTCCCGTCTCGGACTCGTCGTCGAGCGGCCCGATCTGGTCGACCCCGGCGGGATCGGCAGGCCGAAGAATCCGCTGACCCTGGATCGGGACAAGCTGTGTGTCGCCGGAATGCACATCGGGGCGCGCCGGACGCTGCTGGCGATCGCCGACCTCGGTGGCCGCACGCTCTACAGTCACGCCGTGCGCACCCCGCACGACGAGTCCGAGGTCGGCGATCTCTGCCGGCAGTTGCGTGAGCTCGCCGCGCGTTTCGGTGGCCGACGGTTGTTGTGGGCGGGTGTCGCATCGGGCGGTCTGGTGGACGCCGCGACCGGCGTCATCGACCACCCGGTGCTCGGCTGGCGCCGGGTGCCCATCGGGACGATGCTGTCCGCAGAACTCGGGGTGCCGGTCTCGGTCTGCGAGCACGTGCAGGCGATGGCAGCGGCCGAACTGCTGTTGACCTACCCGCGAGAGTTCGACGGCACTGCCCTGTTCTTCTATGCGCGGGAGACGGTCGGCATGGCGATGACCATCGACGGCAAGGTCCACATGCCGTTGCGGGGGGCCGGGACCATCGGGCATCTACCGGTGAACGCGTCGGTCCTCGCGCCGGCCGGCGCTGCCACGCTCCAGCAGGTGATCGGCAGCAGTCCGGCACGGCGGGCGGCGGAGCGGCTGGAGGTCCCCGACGACGCGGCCCAGATCGTCGACGACCGTGCGGAGGTGCTCGGCGCCGCTGTCGCGATGTTGCGCGACGTCATCAATCCGGACGCGATCGTGGTGTCCGGCGACGCGTTTGCCGCACATCCCGACGGCCTGGCGCCGGTGCAGGCCGCCTTCGACAAGGCGTCGACAACTCTTCGGCCGCTCGAGATCGCGCCGTCCCGCTTCGGGATTCGCGTGCAGGAGAGTGCCGCGGTTGTGGTAGCGCTCAGCGTGATCTATGCCGATCCGGTCGGAGCAACCGCCACCGACTGAGCGAGTCGGACAGTGCCCGCGGTGCCGGTCGACCAGCGATGACCTACCGTGGTGCCATGACCACATCCCCACGCGACGTCGCGGCGTCCCTCGAGGTATATGTCTCCGCCGCCACCGAGTTGGAGATGCAGATAGCGGTCGCCCGGCTACCCGGTCTGACGATGACCGAAAGTCTGACGGTCACCATCGACGGAAACCCGGTGCAGCCGGAGGAGATCGTCGGCGAACATGGCAGTCGCATCCACCGCCTGCAGATCGAGTCCGGTCTCGTGGCCATCGAGTACTCGGCATCGGTCACCACACCGGCCGACCCGATCCCGGTCGGCGTGACGGACCGTTCGATCTACCTGCGGCCCAGCCGATATGCGGAGTGCGACAAGTTCTTCGGATTCGCCGCAGGACAGTTCGACACGAGCCTGCCGCCCGGTGAACTCCTCATCCAGGTGACCGAGTTCGTCCAGAATCGGCTGAACTACATACCCGGTGCGAGCGACCCGATCGACGGCGCGGCAGACACCCTGCTCGCCGGTGCAGGCGTCTGCCGCGACTACGCGCATCTCGTCGTCGCGCTGCTCCGCGCGCTCAACATCCCGGCGCGTCTCGTCGCCGTCTACGCGCCGGGCTGCGACCCGATGGACTTCCACGCGGTGGCCGAGGCCATCATCGACGACGAATGGGTCGTCGTGGATGCCACCCGCCTCGCGCCTCGGCAGAGCCTCGTGCGGATCTCCACCGGCCGCGACGCCGCCGACACCGCCTTTCTCGACAATCACCGCGGGACGATCAACCTCAACTATTACAAGGTCACCGCGACGGTGCGGGGGGATCTGCCGGTCGACACCGGAGAGCAGCGTATCCGCATAGGCTGACGCCATGCATGCACTCACGTGCCCGATCTGCAACGCGCTCTCGGGTTTCGTCAACCAGGAATGCCCGGGATGCGGCACCACGGTGGGCGTCCATCTGCCGTCGCGTTCCCTGGTGGTGGCTTCCGAAGACGGTGTCGAGATCGACGGCAGGCGGTGGGTCCGCTGCTCGAACTGGGCGGGTACCGGCTGTAACTGGATGACCCTGGCCGAGGTCGACGAGAGCTCGATCGGGCTGCGGGGCCGCTGCTTTCCCGGTTCACTGGTGCGTCGCCACCCCGAGACCGACGACACGATCGCCCTCGAGAAGCTGAACCCGACCGCTCGGGACATGCGCATGCTGATCTATCAACTCGTCGACCTCGGGTTGCCGGTGGAACCGTTCTGGCGCTCCGACGGCGGCCTGGCCTTCGACCTGCTGTCGAGTCTGAGCACCGGGCGTCAGGTGATGATCGGCCACGCCAACGGGGTGGTCACCATCGACCTCGCGGAGTCGATGGATGCCTACCGTGAACGGCTGCGGGTGGACCTCGGTGAGCAGTATCGGACCATGCTCGGTCACTTCCGGCACGAGGTCGGGCACTATTTCGAGCACATCCTGGTCGAAACCGGCGATGGTGCAACCGAATACCTCGACAAGGCCCGCGAGATCTTCGGCGACGAACGGGCAAGCTACGCCGATGCGATCACCCGGCACTACACATTCGGTCCGCCGCGCAATTGGCAGGACTCGTTCATCTCGGAGTACGCGACGATGCATCCGTGGGAAGACTTCGCCGAGTGTTTCGCCCATTATCTGCACATCACCGGAACCATCGACACCGCAAGGGAATCCGGGCTCATGCTGGAGAGCGATCAGGTCCGCTTCGCGATGGATCACGACATCGTCCCGCTGGCCTCGTACGCCGACGAACCCATCGAGCGTCTGCTGTATGACTGGAAGTGGTTGTCCACGATGTTCAACCGGGTCAACGCCGCGATGGGCCGTCGGCCGCTCTACCCGTTCGACATCCCGAAGCCGGTGGTCCGCAAACTGGGCTTCGTGCACCGGGTGATCCGGGAGACCGCGAAGCGCCACCATGCGCACGACCCTCTCGTCGACGCCCCGGTGACGTCTGCCTGACCGGCATCCCGCCGATCGGGCGCATTCCCGCGTCGATCGGGCGCACGCCTGCGTCGATCGGGCGCACCTGTGCGCCGACTGTGCGCAGAATCCCGCCGACTGTGCGCGACATGTTCCGCTGTGCCCACTCGCCGCGAATCTGTGCCCGATCGGCGAGATTCTGCGCCCGATCGACGGGATTGTGCGCACAGTCGGCGAGATCCTGTGCCCAATGGGCGAGGTCGAGGCCAGGGTCAGGCCTTGTCCGCCAACCATTCCCGGCGACGGCCGGTGACGAACTCGAGTACGGTCGCCACGTCGTCGGTGTCCTCGATCCGGTAGGAGGCCGCGGTCTCGCCGGCGCCGACCTTGATGCTCACATCGCCGTCGTCGGTTCGCAGATGTGCGAATGCCTTCTCGTCGGTCACGTCGTCGCCGAGGTAGATCACCACGTCGGCGTCGAAACGATCGCGCAGGACGTCGAGGGCGTGACCCTTGCTGGTCTCGATGACGGCGAGTTCGACGACGGCCTTGCCCTCGGTGACCTCGACTCCGGGCCACGCGGCAGGGCCCGATCGGGTGCGGCGGAGAGCGATCTCGGCGTCGGCAGGTGTCGCGTTGCGCACATGGATGACCGCGCTCGCCGGCTTGGTCTCCACCATTGCGCCGGGGTAATCGGCTGCGATGGAACGTAATTCGTCGATGATGCGGCCGAGCAGAGCGCGGTGCTCGTCGGTGATCTCGGAGGCGAATCCGGATTCGAACTCGCTGCCGTGGCTACCCACCAGGGTCACCGGCGCCGTGAGCCCCGACAACTCCGCGAGCACCGACAGCGCACGCCCGGAGATGACGGCGGCCGCGGTTCCCGGCAGACTGCCGGCCGCCTCGATCGCGGCGACGGAGGCCGGATCGGGCACCGCGTCCTCGGGGCGGGAGACCAGGGGTGAGACGCAGCCGTCGTAGTCGGATGCCACCAGCAGGCGTCGGGACTGCGCGGCACTCAGCAATGCCTCGCGCAGGTCGGCCGGGATTCCGGTCGCGCTCATTCGTCCCGGCCGGACGATTGCGAACCGCCGTCGACGAGGTGGACGCCACGGTTGGCGTCGGCTGCCGTCTCCGACAACGAGGACAGCGTGCCCAGAAAGCTCTCCGCCCACTTCGTCACGTTGTGGGTGAGGACCTGACGACGGAGTGCGCGCATCCGCCGTCGACCCTCGTTCTGGGTCTGCTCGACAGCGGCGACGATCGCGTCCTTGACACCGTCGAGATCATACGGATTCGCCTGGTATGCGCTCCGCAATTCGGCTGCGGCGCCGGTGAATTCGCTGAGCACCAGCGCGCCACCGAGGTCGCTGCGACAGGCCACGTATTCCTTGGCGACCAGGTTCATCCCGTCGCGGAGCGGGGTCACGAGCATGACGTCGGCGGCGACGAAGAAGGCGATCAGTTCGTCGCGGGGGACCGGGCGGTGCAGGTACTGGATCACGGGCTGCCCAACGCTGCCGTAGGCGCCGTTGATGTTTCCGACGAGCTGCTCGATGCCTGCGCGCATCCGGACGTAGCTGTCCACACGTTCGCGGCTGGGGGTGGCCAACTGCACCATCACGGTCTGCTCGGGGTCGATCCGTTTCTCCGCCAAGAGCTCTGACAGGGCCTTGAGCCGCACATCGATGCCCTTGGTGTAGTCGAGCCGGTCGACGCCGAGCATGATCGTCTTCGGATTGCCGAGTTCCTCGCGGATCTCGACCGCCCGCTTACGGATCTGCTTGGACCGGGAATTGGCGTCGAGTTCGCCCGAGTCGATGGAGATCGGGAAGGCGCCCACCCGCACCGTGCGGAATCCGACCTGGACCACGCCGAAGCGCGATCGCACCCCGACCGAGCCCTTGCTGGTCGCCTGCCCCGCCAGCCGGCGGGCGAGGAAAAGGAAGTTCTGTGCGCCGCCGGGCAGATGGAACCCGATGAGATCCGCGCCGAGCAGGCCTTCGACGATCTCGGTCCGCCACGGGAGTTGCATGAACAGCTCGACAGGCGGGAACGGGATGTGGAGGAAGAAACCGATCTTCAGATCGGGCCGCAGCATCCGCAGCATCTTCGGGACCAGCTGCAGCTGGTAGTCCTGTATCCACACGATCGCGCCCTCGGCGGCCGCTGCGGCGGTCTTCTCGGCGAACCGGCGGTTCACCTCGACATAGGTGTTCCACCATTCGCGGTGGTACTCCGGTTTGACGATGACGTCGTGATAGAGCGGCCACAGGGTCGCATTGGAGAAGCCCTCGTAGTACTCGGCGATCTCCCGTGTCGACAACGGGACCGCATGGATCTCGACGCCCTCGATGTCCGGGTTGTCGTCGGAATCGGCGATGCCGGACCAGCCAACCCACGCCCCGGTCTGCGCCCGGAGGATCGGCTCCAGCGCGGTGACCAGGCCGCCGGGGCTGCGTTTCCAGTTGACGGTGCCGTCGGGCAGCACTTCTTTGTCGACCGGAAGGCGGTTCGCGACGACGACGAACTGCGCGTCCCCCTTGGGTTGTTCGGCGGTGGTCGCGCCGTTCGAAACGTGCCCGGACTCCGCCATCCCGCTAGGCGTTCTCGCCCGGCGCGATCCCCAACATGGACAGGAGCATCCGGCATTCGTCGGCGTCGGTCGCGTAGGCGGCGACGACGCGGCGCGCCGAGTTGGCGGTCTCGTCGGCTACCGGCTCCAACTCGTCGTCGGGGATGTCGGTTGTCTTCGCAGGCATGAGTTCCTCTTGCTTCGCAATCGTGTGTCCAGCGGTGGCTGGCGGCGCCGCGCCTGGTGTGGTGAGCGCGACACCCGATTCTACCTGCTCGGCCGCGGTCGCTGGGGCATGACCTGGCGACGTCGGTCACCCACCGGGAAGCGTCCGTGCACCCGGTTGCGTCGGAGCATCGCCATCCAGGCCGGTCGCACAGCCAGCTGAGGTCGGCGCAGCGAGCGTGCGACGAACTCGCCGAGGGTGACCCCCGCGGCCAGTGCGCAACCGATCGCGAGTGCACTGGTGATCCAGGTGAATCCGTCGACCGTCTGTTCGTTGAGGATGCCGTACAGACCGCGATAGACCGCCAGACCCGGCAGCAGCGGCGTGATACCCGCGACCGCGACGACCAGCGGCGGGGTGAGGGCCCGGCGGGCCATCAGGCCACCGAGGAAACCGACGAGCGCGGCGGCGATACCGTTCGCGACGACTTCGCCGATCGAGGTGAACGTTGCCACCGCGACCACGGCCGCACCGATGGCGCCACCCACGAACGCCACCGGCAGAGCACGTTTCTCGGCGTAGCTCGCCAGCGCGTAGGCCAGCGCGGCGACGGCCCCGGCGAAGATGCGGGACGGGAGCTCGACGGCGGGGAACGTGGTGCCCGGGGTGATCGTCGGGAGGTAGATGCCCACATGTTCGAACAACTGGATCGCGATACCGACGCCTGCGATCAGTCCCCCGGTCATGAGCAGGAGTTCGAAGAACCGGGCAACACCGGTGATCGGCGCACCGGTGATCGCGTCCTGCACGGAGCCGACGAGCGACAGACCCGAGAGCAGCACCACGATGCCGGCCGCGATGACGAACGACGGACTCAAGTCGAAATTGAACCGCTCGGACAGACCGAAGGTGATCGCAGCAGGCACCACCGCGATCACGCCTCCGGTGAACTGCTGGAAGAACACCGGGGTGCCGATCCGGTTCAGCCGACGATTCACGAGGATCACCGCGACAGTACTGACAAAGGCGAGGAGGGCGCCCAGTAATCCGCCGCCCAGCAACACGGAGATACCGCCGGCCATCAGGCCCCACGCCGAGGTGGCGACCCAGTGCGGATAGGGGTGGGGCGCGGTGATGATCTCGTCGACCATCCGGTGCGCCGTCGACGGCGTGAGGGCCATGTCGCGGATGCGTCGCACGAGCCGGTCGATCTCGGCGAGGCGGGTGAAGTCCATCGAGCGGTAATAGACCTGCTCCATCGTCGTGATGGGCGGCAGCGTGGCGCCGCGCCGCGCACTCACCACGATGGTGTTGTACGTGACGTCCACGTCGACGTCCTCGAGGCCGTAGACGCCTGCGACGAATTCGATCTGGTGCTGGGTGTCCGTGGCGGCGGTGCCCGAGTCCAGCAGTACCGCCCCGATCTTGGTCGCCAGATCGAGAACCTCGGTGATGGCGGCGACGTCGAAGCGGTCGATCGGCTTGCGCGGCGACACCATGATGCTGCCGGGCTCGATGGTGTCGATGGTGGCCTGACGGTCACCGACGAGGTGGATGGGGTTCAGGTACCCCAACGCGCGGCCGATATACTCGCGCACGCAGGCCTCCTTAGCTCAGTGGTAGAGCACTCGCCTTGTAAGCGAGCGGTCGTCAGTTCAATCCTGACAGGGGGCTCCATCGGTTTCCTCGGCGCCGAGCCCGAAGGGAAACGCTTCCCGCGAGCGGTCTCGTTCCCGCTTGTGACGAGACTCATGTGTCGCGGATCGCCGGTGTCAGATCACGCACCGAAACCCCATGTGCGAGGTCGCGGAATCGTCGGATTGGGCCGACCTCGCGGCCGGCCGATACCGCCGGCAGTACTCCGGGGCGCAGATGTAGGAACCTCCCTTGGTGACCCGCATGACGCGCGGCGACGTCGTCGGTGCGAGGAGGTCGGGGCGGCCGTCCGCGTCGACCGATCCGTCGGCCGGCCGGACGTGACGGGGCACGTAGACGTCGGCGCAACGCTCCCAGACGTTCCCGATCATGTCGTGCAGACCGAAACCATTCGGCGGATAGCTGCCGACCGGAGAGGTGGTGCCCCAGCCGTCGTTTCGATAGGGGAACCGTCCCTTCCAGGTGTTCGCCATGTCGGAGTCCCCCGGCCGCAACTCGTCGCCCCACGGGTAGGTGTGGCAGTCGAGCCCACCGCGCGCCGCGTATTCCCACTCCGCCTCGGTGGGCAGGCGGCGTCCTGCCCACTGCGCGTACGTCGTGGCGTCCCGATAGGCGATGTGCACCACCGGGTGATCGGGCCGATCGTCGACCGACGAGGCATCGCCGTCCGGCATACGCCACGACGCCCCCGGGTGCCATCGCCACCACTGCCGCCAGTCGCGTAGGTCCACCGGGTCCGAGGTCGGTGTGAAGGCCAGGGAGCCGGGTACCAGTTCGGCGGGATCGGCTCCCGGGAAATCTGCGGGATCGATGGGCTCCTCGGCGACCGTGACGTAACCGGTCGCGTCGACGAACTCCGCGTACTGCGCATTCGTGACCGGGTGGGTCTCGATCGCGAACGGCGCGACGACACGGTCGTGCTGTGGGCGTTCCTCGGGGTAGTCGTGGTCGGAGCCCATCCGGAACGCACCGCCGGGCAGCGGGATCACATCGGTGAGCGGCACACTCCCGACAATAGGGTGTCGCTCGGATGTCCGGCGGTCTCGTGGGCAGTGTTCTGCGCAGTCCCGGCACAGCGCGTCGGTGATGGGACACCATGGACGGATGCCGACAGATGAGAGGCCGGTCGTCCTCACCGGCCACGGACCGGTCCGCGGGACCGCGGGGCCGGGGGTCGATGTCTGGAAGGGCATCCGGTACGCGGCCGCGCCGGTCGGTGAACTCCGATGGCGTCGTGCGCGTCCGCCGCAGCCGCACGACGACGTCGTCGATGCGGACGCGTTCGGAGCCGTCTGCCCGCAGGAGCGGAATCCGGCGATCCTGCTCCGCAAGGACGTTCGGATGGACGAGGACTGTCTGTTCCTCGACGTCTGGTCGCCGAGCGGTGCAGCAGCCGACGCCGCCCGGTTCCCGGTGATGGTCTGGCTGCACGGGGGTGCGTATGTGTTCGGGAGTGGCAGTCAGGCGCTCTACGACGCAACCGACCTCGTATCGGGCGGTGACGTGGTGGTGGTCACCCTCAACTACCGGATCGGTGCGCTCGGCTTCGCCGACCTCACCTCGCTCAACCATCCCGACGACGATCCGCGCTTCGAGTCGAATGCCGCGCTCAGCGATGTCCTGCTCGCGCTGGGCTGGGTCCGCGACAACATCGCGGGCTTCGGCGGTGATCCCGACAACGTCACCGTCTTCGGCGAGTCGGCAGGTGCGGGCCTTGTCACCACGCTGCTGACCATGGCGGCCGCCGACGGTCTGTTCCACAAGGCGATCGCGGAGAGTTCGCCGGCCACCTCTATGTACGACCACGAGCGTTCGGCAGGAATCGCACAGCGATTTCTCGATGCGATCGGCATCGGCCCGGAGGACGCCACCGAACTCGACACCGTCGGCGTCGACCGCATCACGTCGGCCACCATGGCTGCCTTCACCGCGGTTCCCCTCGACAACCCCGGCACCATCGCGTTCGCGCCGGTCATCGACGGCGATCTGCTGCCGCGTCACCCGATGGACGTGTTCCGGGCGGGTGAGTCCTTGTCCGTTCCCCTGCTGATCGGCACCAACAAGGACGAGGCGTCCGCGTTCAAGTGGATGAAGTCACCGTTGATGCCGATCAAGCCCTCCGACATCGAGCGCATGTTCGCGGCGATGATGGCCGAGTATCCGGACGTGGCGTTGCCGGAACGCGCACAGATCACCTCGGCCTACTCCGGGATGCGCCCCAAGGTCGCCGGGCTCGGGGTCGCGCGCGACATCGCCTTCCGGATGCCAACCCTCTGGCTCGCCGAGTCGCACAGCCGTCACGCACCGGTGTTCCTCTACCGCTTCGACTGGGCCACCCGGATGCTGCGGGCGCTCCGGGTCGGGGCGACTCATGCGACCGAACTGCCCTATGTGTGGGGCAACCTGGTGGCGGGCCCCGCCGACATCACGTTCAAACTCGGCGGTCGCAAGACCGGGGAGGAGATCTCGGCGCGCATGCAGAGCCGATGGACGTCATTCGCCCATCGCGGCGACCCGGGTACCGGCGTGGAGCCTGCCTGGCCCGCGTTCGACGAACACACCCGGTCCACACTCGTCATCGACGAGACCGACCGCGTCGTCGACGACCTCGATGCCGAGATCCGCCGCGCCTGGGGTGACGAGGTGCTCAGCTTTCGCTAGACCGGTCGGTGCTCAGACCGCCGTTCGCCCGCCGTCGACGGGCACCACGGCGCCATGGATGAGGGCCGCTGCCGGACCGGCCAGATAGCAGATGGTCTCGGCGATGTCGTCGGGCGCGGCCACCCGGCGGGCCGGGGCGGTGCGCGCGAGTTTCTCGAGTCCGGCTTCACCCCAGACCTCGACGGTTCCCTCGGTGAGGGTGGGACCGGGTGCGACCGCGTTGACCCGTACGCCGCGGGGGCCGAACTCGGCCGCCCACGACTTGGTCAACAGGTTGAGCGCGGCCTTGCTGGACCCGTAGACCGCGGCACCGGCGCTCCCGAAGGACGCGACCATGGTGCTCACGTTGACGATGACACCGTCTCCGCGCTCGGCCATCGCCGGCGCAAGGGCGCCGACCAGGTAGAACGGCGCTTTGACGTTGGTGGCGAAGCACGCGTCGAACACGTTCTCGGTGATGGACGTCGTGGGTCCCAGGGGTCCGACGGCAGCGTTGTTGATCAGGATGTCCACTCGGCCCGCGGTCGCGATCGCCTCGTCCGCGAGGGCTTGGCAGGAGGCCGCCGCCGCGAGGTCGGCGGCCACGAAGTCGGCGGTCCCGCCGTCGTCGCGGATCGCGTCGACCACCGACCGGCCCCGGTCGACGTCTCGGCCGGTCACCACGACGTGCGCGCCGCGCGCCGCGAGCAACGTCGCCGTCGCGCGTCCGATCCCGCTCGTCGCCCCGGTGACGAGCGCCACCCGACCCTGAAATGTCATGTGTCTCACCGTATAGGTGAGACGAGGTCGGCGGGACCGGCAAGCCCGATGGCAGTTGTCGAATCGACGATGTGCGTTCGTGGGGTCGGTTCCATCGGTTCTGGGCGTCCGATGTGTGAATTGACCATGTCGGCGCGTGCCAACCGTCGCCGACCGCATACATTGGAGCACTGCAGACATTCATCACGACTTCCGCGTGGTGCGGGGGAAAGGCGGTCGACGACATGGACCGGATTATCAACAAGGGGTCACGGCGGCGTTCGGGACGCGTCACACGTCGGGTCATCGGCGCGGGCATCGCCGGAGCGGCGATGGCCGGCGCGCTCGCGTTTGCCGCGGCGCCTGCAAACGCAGCACCGCTGCCGAAGGTCGAGCCGACGGTCGAGAACGCCGCGCCGACCCTCGACAACATCAAGCTGGGGATCGACCGTGCGGTCGCCACCAATCCGGAGCTGGGCCCGGCAGGCGATCTGGCGCTGTCCCTCTTCCCCAAGTACTGACCACCGATCCAGACGGTTGACATCGAGCCCTGCCGGACACGTCCGGCGGGGCTCGATCGTCTCTCGGGGCCGTCGGACCGCCGACGTAGGATCGGCCCATGTCGCGAGTTCGCCTGAACGGTTCGTCCGCTCTGCACGACGGGGGTTTCGCCTACAGCGCGACCGTCGCACCCGGTCCGCTGCTGTTCACCGCAGGAATCAGCCCACTCACCACCGACGGTGCCGTGGACGCCCCGGGTGATGTGGTCGGTCAGACGCGGACGTGCCTGCAGAACCTGGCGGTGATCCTGACCGAGCAGGGCGCGTCGATGTCGGACGTCGCCAAGTTGACCATCTACGTCGCGGAGCAGTTGCAGGCCGATCTCACGGTCGCCTGGGACGCGGTCGTCGCACAGTTCGGTGACGCCGTTCCACCGGCGATGATGTTGGGCGTCACCGTCCTGCCCTACGACGAACAGGTGGTCGAGATCGAAGCGATCGCCGCACTGCCCGCCTGATGGGCGCTCGGCCCGCGATCAGTGACGCGCAACGGCGTGCACGGCTGGTCCGCCGACATCGTCTCGGCGCCGGCGTGCACGCGTCATCAGTGACCGAACTCGCGGACTCTCTTGTCGGCTATCACGCGACCACCCCCTCGACCGTGTACCTCTCGGCGAGGGCCCGTATCGCGGGATTCCTGCCGGAGCAGATGGACGCCGCGCTGTATCGGGACCGCAGCCTGGTCAAACAGCTCGCGATGCGCCGCACTCTGTTCGTGTTCACCCGTCCGGTCCTCGCGGACGCGGTCGGGGCGGTGGGTCCGCGGGTCACGGCCTCGGAGCGCACCAACATGCTGCGCGATCTCCGGCGCAGCCCCGGCTTCGACGACCCGGACAGATGGATCGACACCGCACGCGCCGCCGTTCGCGACGATCTCGCCGACGGCTCGCTGCGCACCTCCACTCAGCTCCGCGAACGACTACCTGCCCTCGACGGTTACGTGGTCCACGGTGTCGGCACCAAGTGGGAGGCGCGAGCCCCGATGGGGCCGAGGGTGCTCAACATGATGAGCGCGGCCGGCGACATCGTGCGCGGGCCGAATTCCGCCGGCTGGCATCTTTCGAGGCCGTCGTGGTCATCGATGAGCACGTGGCTCGGGGAGCAACTGCCCGTGGTGTCGGTCGATGACGGGCACCGCGCGATGATCGAACGCTGGCTGCGTTCGTTCGGGCCGGGCACCGAGACCGACCTCGTCTGGTGGCTGGGCTCGACGAAGCGCGCGGTGCGAACAGCTTTGGCCGGACTCGACGTCGTCGAGGTCGACCTCGACGACGGGAACATCGGGTACGTCCTCGCCGACGACGTGCCCGGCGAGGGAGCCGTCGACGACCCGGCTGAACCCGCGGCATTTCTCCTCCCCGAACTCGACCCGACCACGATGGGCTGGAAGCAGCGCGACTTCTATCTGGGGCCGCATGTCGGGCACGTCTTCGACAGCAACGGCAACGGCGGGCAGACCGCGTGGTGGGACGGCCGGATCGTCGGCGGGTGGCGACAGCACAAGGACGGTGGCCGGATCGAGGTGCATCCGCTGGAGAAGCTGCCGCGCGCCGCGACCCGCGCGCTGGCCGCGGAGGCAGAGCGGTTCGGTGAGTGGCTCGGCGACGTCCGGCCCTCGCCCGGGTATCCGGCACCGTTCATGCGACGCTGATCGCCGAGGGCAACCTGTTTCGCGTCGAGAGCAACCTGTTTCCCGTCGAGAGCAACCATCGCCGCAGGTCGGCATTCACAGAAATCTCCCAGCAATGATCCAGACTCATGGCAGCCTGGTGGGAGAAGGTGATGCCATGAGCGAAGCTGTGAAGGGTCAGGGCGCCGGTCAGGGCGCCAAGGTGCTCGTCGTCGACGACGAGGAGAACATCCGCGAGCTGCTGTCGGTCTCCCTCAAGTTCCAGGGCTACGAGGTCTCGACCGCAGAGAACGGTCCCGCGGCGATCGACCGCTGCCGCACCTTCAAGCCCGACGTGCTGATCCTCGACGTCATGATGCCCGGCATGGACGGCTTCGGCCTGCTCCGTCGTCTCCGTGCCGACGGCGTCGCCGCCCCGGCGCTCTTCCTCTCGGCGCGCGACTCGATCGAGGACAAGATCAACGGGCTCACCATCGGCGGCGACGACTACGTCACCAAGCCGTTCTCCCTCGAAGAGGTCGTCGCGCGTCTGCAGGTCCTGTTGCGACGCAGCGGATTCGACGAGCAGGCCAAGGAATCGGCGCGGATCGCCTTCGCCGACATCGAGCTCGACGACGAAACCCACGAGGTGTGGAAGGCAGGCGAACTCGTGTCGCTCTCGCCGACCGAGTTCACCTTGCTCCGGTATTTCATGGTGAACGCGGGCACGGTGCTGTCCAAGCCACGCATCCTCGACCACGTGTGGAACTACGATTTCGGCGGCGAGGTCAATGTGGTCGAATCGTATGTGTCCTACCTGCGACGCAAACTCGACACCGGCGACAAGCGGCTCATCCACACCCTGCGCGGCGTGGGCTACGTGATGCGCGAGCCTCGCGGGTGACCAGTCCGCCCACCACCGCACCTCCCGACCGTCGGCCTGCGCCGTCGGCGCCCGACACAGGTCGCACGCCGAAGCGGGGTATACCCCTGCGGTTGTCCCTGGTCGGGTTGACACTGGTGCTGGTCGTGCTGGGTCTGCTCGCGTCGGGCCTGGCGGTGACCTCGGCGATGAAGCAGGATCTGCTCTCCCGCACCGACGACGGGCTCACGAATGCCGTCCAGACGTGGGCGCGCCCGCGTGACCCGGCGAGCGCCCCGATGCAGGGGATGCCACCGGGGCCGCGACGCCCACCGTCGCAGTACTACTCGATGATCACCATCGGCAGCGGCGACACGATCATCAACAACGACTTCTCCGACGAGCCCGACCTCGACGGCCTGCCGTCGGGGAACACCGGGCCGACCACGGTGGGCTCGGCCGACGGCGACGGCCCCGACTGGCGAGTGGTCAAGGCGTCCACTCCGTACGGCGAATCCGTCGTCGCGACGCCGCTCGGAGACGTGCACGCCACCCTGTCGCGCCTGATGTGGTTGCAGCTCGCGATCGGCGCCATCGTCGTCGTGGCCATCGGGGTGCTGAGCTATCTGCTGGTGCGGTCGAGTCTGCGGCCGCTGCGTCGGGTCGAGGAGACCGCTCACGCGATCGCGGCAGGCAACCTGAACATGCGGGTGCCGCCCGCGCCGCCCAACACCGAGGTCGGGAGTCTGTCCGGTTCGCTGAACGCGATGCTCGGTCAGATCCAGCGAGCCTTCGCGCGGACCGCGGCGTCCGAGCAGCAGGCACGCGCCTCCGAGGAGAAGATGCGGCGGTTCATCGCCGACGCCAGCCACGAGCTGCGTACTCCGCTCACCTCGATCAAGGGGTTCGCCGAGTTGTACAAGCAGGGCGGTGTCCCCGACGCGACCGACGCGATGGGACGCATCGACGCGGAGGCCGGCCGGATGGGCCTGCTCGTCGAGGACCTGCTCATGCTCGCCCGCCTCGACGCGCACCGGCCGATCGCTCATCAGCCGGTCGACCTGCTGACCCTGGCCGCTGATGCGGTGCACAGCGCGAAAGCTGCTGCGCCGCAACGTGCGATCCGGATCGAGGTCGGGGACGCGGCGGAACCGCCGGTGGTCTCGGGTGACTCGCCGCGTCTGCTGCAGGTGCTGCGGAATCTGATCAACAACGCGATCGCCCACACCCCTGCCAAGGCGTCGATCACCGTCGGCGTCGGGGTCGACCAGACGAACGGGCGCGACGACGTGCTGCTCAGCGTCACCGACACTGGGCAGGGGCTCACTCCCGAGGAGGCGTCACACGTCTTCGAGCGCTTCTATCGCGGCGACGCGTCTCGTCATCGGAGCGATGGCGGTGGCGGTAGCGGCCTGGGGCTGTCCATCGTGGCGGCACTGGTCGACGCCCATCAGGGCACGGTCGGTGTGGACTCGACGCCGGGGGAGGGTTCGACCTTCTGGGTACGGCTGCCGCGACTGGCAGGCTGATCGACAACCGCGCCGGAACCGATGATTACCCGGTGCCCGCGCGGTCAGTATGAGGAGAGGACGAAAGGAACTCCCCATGTCTGATGCCCTGCCACCCGTTGTCGATGATCGAACGTGGCGCGACGCGCTGTCGGATCTGCGAATCCGGGAGAAGGCCGCGACCCGCGAACTCGACGCCATCGCCGCGCAGCGACGCCGACTGCCCATGGTCGAGATGCCCGACTACACGCTGATCGGGCCGGACGGACCGATCCGGCTGGTCGACATCTTCGCCGGCCGGTCCCAGCTCATCGTCTACAACCACATGTGGTCGAACGGCGCCGAGTTTCAATGCGGTGGTTGTACGAGCTTCACGGCGCAGTTCACCCGGCTCGACTTCCTGGACAACTACGACGCCCGATTCGTGATCGTCACCAACGGGCCGATCGACGAGGCGCTGGCGTACAAGGCGAGAGTCGGCAACGCGATGGAGTGGTACTCGTCGGCCGAGAGTACGTTCGGCGCCGACGTCGACGCGGCCCCCGGTGAGGGGTTCGGCGTCAATGTGTTCCTCCGCGACGGCGACACCGTCTACCGCACGTGGCACACGTCGGGCCGTGGGGTGGAACAGCTCTCTCACACGTTCCCGTTGATCGACACCTTGCCGCGAGGTCGTCGCGAGGAATGGCAGGACATGCCCGACGGTTGGCCGAGGACACCGACCTACTCGGGCTGGCTCGACTCACCCGACTTCGCGCGGCTCTACGGCGAGTGACCTCGCAGCCGCGACGGTTTCCGACATCCGCGACCCCGAAAACCCGTCGCGGATGTCGGGAACCGTCGCGGCTGCGTCAGATCAGGCGGCGTAGCGCTGCGAACTCGCGGACGTCGTCGCGGAAGTGATCGAGGCTGACCAGCGTGTACATCCCGTCGATCTGACGATCCGCCCACAACTGATGGATACGACGGAGATCGGATTGGCGTGACTTCCAGCCGATGCCGTCGATCACCGCGAGTACGAGTTGTTTCGGCAGACGCACCTCGGCCATCTCCTCGATCTCGCGGACGGCATCGGTGAGTTTGCTGCCCGTCGAATCGAAACCCTTTGCCGCGACGACGATGTCGGCTGTCTCGGGGTCGCCGATGATCAGATCCGCCGGCGCGGTGCGGCCGTTGCGACCGGTGAACCGGGAACGGGTGACGTAGTCGAGGCCGAGATCGTGTGCGATGGCCTCGATCTCGTCCTCGATGTGGCGCCCCGACGCCCCCGCCCGGGTTGCGGTCACCCGACTGCCGGCGCGTGCCACCAGGATGTCGGCGAAGGTGTAAGTGCGTTCCAGCTGGGTCCGGAGCATGCGCACGAGGTCGAATTCGGTGTCCAGCCACGTGATCAGATCGACCGGCTGGGAGCGCGCGACGCCGTGCCAGCCCGTGGTGCCGAAGCGGTCCCGCAGTACATTCTTCAACTTCTCCTGCGAGAGCCCGACCGCCAGACCGAGCACCGGGACGTCGGCGGGGTGGTCACGCACCCAGGCGGCCAGGCCCGCGACGTCGGTGTCGAGCATGTCGCCCAGAGTGCCGGTGGCCTGGATGATGCGTTCGGCCTCCGGTGTCGACGCGGTCGGATCGACGTGAGAGGTCAACCGGCCCAGCGTCTTCAGATAGTCGTCGAATGATCCCGCGTCACTCATCGTGCTGAGGGCATCTGTCTTCAGTCCCGCCCGATGAACAGGTACTCGCTCACGTCGCGCCGGGTCGCGGCGACGTGGGTGCCGAAGCTGTACTTGTGATCGATGGCCACCACCTCCACCGACGGCTTGACCTTGCCGAGCAGGTCGACGATCCGGTCGGCGCCGGGCAGCGCATTGGACGAATACGACAACACGATCGCCCCCGCCGCCTCGAAGTGCTCGAACGTCCGGACCAGTGCGTCCTCGATGCTGTGCTTGTAAGCGAACGGCGTGTAGCGCTTGGTCAGCTTCTTGGTCTTGGTGTGTTCCATGATCGTCATACCGCGCCAGTATGCGCTGAGCCCCTCGAGGAAGTGATACCGCTTGATGTAGTCGTTGTCGTCGGTGGGCGGCGCGTAGGGCGGGTCGAGGTAGACGAGATCGGGAGCCGTACCAAGGCCGGAGATGTCGAGATCGAAGATGTCGCCGGTGACGCTGCGGTTCGACTGCCCGTTGCTGAACACGGTGGAGTTGTACTCGTCCACCGCGCGCAGCCGGAAGTGGTCGCGCAACGACATCCGTAGGTCACGGCGTCCGTCGGCATAGCGGGACGAGTCGGTGAAGGTGAACACCCCGCGTGGCTGCTTGCGCGCGGCCGACAACACGAGCGCGGAGATGGCGAGGTCGCGCCGATATCCGCGCAGCCGGTCGATGTGCGACCACGCCGAGTCGAGAAAGGCGCGGTCCTCGGCGGAGAAGTAGAGACCGTCGAAGGTGGTCTGGATGAAGTCCCGGTCGTCGGCGGGCGGTCCGCAGATCTCCTCGACGAGGTCGGGTTCGAGGTGCACGCTCGAGTTGGCGACCGTCGCCCTGGTGATGATGTGCGGGAAGTTCAGGAAATCGTTGCTGATGACCTGGAAACCCTGTCGCTTGAGGAGGTACGACACCACGCCCGACCCGGAGAAGGCATCGACCGCCGTCGTACCGCCGATCTCGGCGAAGGTCCGTTCGAGGTGGGGAAGGAGCCGGTATTTGGAACCCATGTACCGCAACCGCGGAAACCGCTGGGCCATCGCGACGACATCCGTCGACACGACGGTCCGGGTGAACTCTGGGCGACTCACACGAAAAGAATGTCATGGACCCCCGACAGCCACCGCGACAACACGTCGGGCCGTGACATGTGAGCACCTACACTGACTGCCATGGCATCGGTCTTCAGCATGATCATCAACGGAGAACTGCCCGGACGGTTCGTGTGGCAGGACGGTCAGGCCGTCGCATTCCTCACCATCAACCCGGTGACCCCGGGGCACGTGCTGGTCGTGCCCCGCAAGGAGGTCGACCACTGGGAGCAGATGGACACCGCGTCCTACGCGCACCTCGCCGATGTCTCGCAGAAGATCGGTCGCGCGGTCAAGCAGGCATTCGGGGTGTCGCGGGTCGGCACGATGATCGCCGGGCTCGAAGTACCGCATGTGCACGTGCACGTCTTCCCGCTCGAGAGCATGGACGCCTTCGACCTCGGTAACGCGCAGAAGGATCCCGACCCGGCCGAACTCGACGCCGCCGCCGAGAAGATCCGCACGGCCCTGCGTGACACGGGCTACGGCGAGTACGTCGCCGACGCCTGAGTCCCGCGATGTTACGCCATCGGGCTACACCGTCCGGTGGATGAGCAGCGGGAGGACGGTGTCGGCGCCCGTCTCGCGCAGCGCCGCTGCGGCGAGGGTGATCGGCCACCCCGACGACGTCTCGTCGACGACCAGTAACACGTTCTGGCCTGCGACGTCGGGCATCTCGCCGAGATGATCACGCCAGTACACGGCCTCGGTGGCTCCGGTCGCATCGCGTCCGGCGCCGTCTCCGGGCCTCACCGGGACGGTCAGGCGAGGGCGTCGCCCGACCTCGCAGAGGTGATCGGCGACCTTGTCGGCGAGCACGGTCCCGGTCAGCCGCAGGGACGCGATGACGTCCGGCCGGATACCGCCCTCGCGCACCCACGACGACAACGTCGCCACGGCGGCATCACCGAGATCTGCCAGCGCCTGCCCGTCACCGCGCCGTGCGGCGGCGAGCAGATCGGTCCATTCCGGGGCGTCGGCGTGCGCCAGAACGCGTCCCGGCTCGGCCGCAAGACCGGCGGGAATCCGGCCGCGGGTCCCGAATACGCCGCCCGGCCACATCTTTCGCGGTTCCAGAGCCAGCGCCGATCGGCGGAGCGACCCGGTGATCGTGCGGACGAGTTCCGGTGACACCTCCGACGACAACGGCTCGGTGAGCTTGCCGCGACACACCGAGCAGCGACCACACGGTTCTGCGGCCGGATCGTCGAGCGACGACGTCAAAAGCTGCATGAGGCATTCGCGGCCCGCCACGTAGGCGCGCATGATGTCCGCCTCGCGGCGCCGGACGGCCAACACCCCGTCGTAGTGCTCCTGGTCGTAGGTCCAGGGCTTGCCGGTCGACTCCCAGCCGTCCGGGCCGCGTTCGGTCGCGCCGTCGACGGCGAGCTGCTTCAACATCAATTCGACCCGGCCCCTGCGGAATCCGGTCGACGACTCCAGCTGTGGTACCGACATCGGGCCGTCGGCGCCGCCGAGTGTGTCGAGCAGAACCTGCATCCGATCCGGGTCCGGGATGGTCGCGGTGGCGAAATGATCCCAGATCGCGTCGTCGGCGCGCGAGGCCAGCAGCATCACCACCGCGTCGTCGAGCGCGCGGCCGGCACGACCGACCTGCTGGTAATACGAGACCGGTGACGGCGGAGAACCGACGTGCACCACGAATCCGAGATCCGGTTTGTCGTAACCCATGCCCAGTGCCGACGTCGCCACCAGGGCCTTGACCTCGTTGCGCAGCAAGGCGTCCTCGAGCCGATGACGACTGTCGCCGTCCAGCTGCCCGGTGTAGGCGGCGATCGGATAGTCGGCGCCGTGTACTGAACGAATCGCATCCACCAGCCGATCGGCGTCCGCGACCGTGAGCACGTAGACGATGCCGGACCCGGGCAGACTCGGCAGGTATTGCGCCACCCAGCCGTACCGGTCGATCGGTGACAGTCCGTCGATCACGTTGAGGTGAAGTGATTTCCGCGCCAACGAACCGCGCAGCACGAGGGTGTCGTCACCCAACTGGGCCGCGACGTCCTCGGTCACCCGCGCATTCGCGGTCGCGGTGGTCGCGAGCACCGGCGTCTGCGGATTCAGCGTCTGCAACACGTCGGACACCCGGCGATAGTCGGGCCGGAAGTCGTGCCCCCAGTCCGAGATCGCATGTGCCTCGTCGATGACCAGCAGGCCCAGCTGACCGGCCAGGGCGTCCAGTACGCGGCGCCCGAAACCGGGATTGGCCAGCCGCTCCGGCGAGACGAGCAGGACGTCGAGCTCGCCCGACCGGAGCTCACCCTCGATCGCCGACCACGCGTCGAAGTTCGACGAGTTCAACGTCGCCGCCCGCAGCCCGGCTCGCTCGGCCGCGCTGACCTGATCGCGCATCAACGACAGCAGCGGCGACACGATCAGGGTCGGCCCGCCGCCGCCTTCTCGGCGGATCGCCGTCGCCGACCAGTAGACCGCCGACTTCCCCCATCCGGTTGCCTGCACCACCAGCACTCGCGCAGCCGGTGCCATCAGCGCCGACACCGCGGTCAGCTGATCCGCACGCAGGTGCGCGCCCGGACCTGCCAGGCTTTCGATCACCCTGTCGGCGGCTCGCTGCTGGTCGGGTGACAAGGTCGCGGTCTCGGAGGACATGACGCCAACCTATCGGGCGGCGGTGACAGGGGCACACCGTTGTCCACGGGGCACGAAACCGCTCACAGGAACCTGACAGCGTCGACGCAGAGTGGGTGAAGTTTGACACCCGATTCTTGGACCATGACAACAGACGCCCTCCCGATGGCCGCCTCGCCGTCGACGATCGTCGCCGACAGTTCGACGCCGGCGCCCGTCCTCGACATCGTCGTGCCGGTCTACAACGAACAGGCCGACATCGCCGGATCGGTCCGACGCCTGCGCGATCATCTGCGCACCCACGTGCCGTACCCATCGCGCATCACCGTCGCCGACAACGCCAGCACCGACGCCACGCTCGCGATCGCCGCGCAGCTCGCAGGCGAGATCGACGGACTCCGCGTGGTCCATCTGGACGAGAAAGGCCGCGGCCGTGCCCTCAACGCGGTGTGGCGGGCCAGTGACGCCGAGATCGTCGCCTACTGCGACGTCGACCTGTCCACCGATCTCAACGCACTGATGCCGCTGATCGCACCGCTCATCTCCGGGCACTCCGACATCGCCATCGGGACGCGTCTGTCGCGCTCGTCGCGGGTCGTCCGGGGTCCCAAGCGCGAGTTCATCTCGCGTTCCTACAACCTGATCCTGCGGACCACGATGCGTGCGAAGTTCTCCGACGCGCAGTGCGGGTTCAAGGCGATGCGCACCGACATCGCCCGGCAGGTGCTCCCGTACGTCGAGGACACCGGCTGGTTCTTCGACACCGAGCTCCTGGTGCTCGCCGAGCGGATCGGGCTGCGGATCGCCGAGGTCCCGGTCGACTGGGTCGACGATCCGAACAGCACGGTCGACATCGTGTCGACCGCCGTCGCGGACCTGAAGGGGTGCGCCCGCGTCGGGTACGCGCTCACCACCGGACGGTTGCCGATCGCCGAGCTGCGCGACACGATCGGACGGGACCGGGCTCCCGGTCCGCAGCTCGAGGGTGTGCCGTTCGGCCTGGTCGGCCAGCTGGCCCGGTTCTGTGTCATCGGCGTTGCGTCGACCATTGCCTACGCGGTGCTCTACCTGTTGCTGCACTCGTTCCTGGGTGCGCAGGTGTCCAACTTCGTCGCGCTGGCGATCACCGCGGTGCTCAACACCGCGGCGAACCGTCGCTTCAGCTTCGGCATCCAGGGTCGCGAGGGCGCCGTCCGGCACCAGTTGTTCGGACTCGGGGTCTTCGTGTTCGGCTGGCTGGTCACGTCGGGAGCCCTGGTCGCGCTCCACGCCTTCGCCCCCGATTCCACCAAGCATCTGGAACTGGTGGTGCTCGTGGTCGCCAACCTGGTCGCGACGATGACCCGCTTCGTCGGGCTACGGTGGGTCTTCCGCGGACACCTGGCCGCAGCGAACCCCACACCGATCGCCGAAGGGGCAGCCGAATGAGCACCGTCGTCGACAGTCCCGCATCCGCCCCCGTTCCGCCCGACGCTCCCGCGTCCGGGCGGAACGCCCATGTGTGGCAACGTGTCTCGCTTGCGCTCCTACTGGTCGGCACCGGTGTGCTCTACATCGTGAACCTGTCGGCCAACGGTTGGGCCAACTCGTTCTACTCGGCTGCCATCCAGGCCGGATCCGAGTCATGGAAGGCCTGGTTCTTCGGGTCGTCGGACATGGCCAATTCCATCACCGTCGACAAACCTCCGGCCGCACTGTGGATTCCGGGGATCTCGGTGCGGATCTTCGGACTCAACTCGTGGTCGATCCTGATCCCCGAGGCCCTGATGGGGGTCGCGTCGGTCGCGCTGCTCTACGTCATCACCAAGAAGTACTTCGGGCACTGGGCGGGCATCCTGGCCGGTGCGGCTCTCGCGGTCACGCCTGTCGCGGCACTCATGTTCCGGTTCGACAACCCGGAAGCGCTGCTGATCCTGCTGATGGTCGCGGCCGTGTGGGCCACGCTCAAGGCAGTCGAGGACGGTCGTCTCCGGTGGATGATCCTGACCGGGGTGTTCGTCGGATTCGGATTCCTCACCAAGCAGTTGCAGGTGATGCTGATCGTGCCGCCATTGGCGATCACGTATCTCGCGTTCGGGCAGCACTCCTGGGTGAAGCGTCTCGGTCATCTCTTCGCGGCGCTGGGTGCATTGATCGCCAGTGCCGGGTGGTGGATTCTCACCGTCGAACTATGGCCGGCGTCGTCGCGGCCGTGGATCGGTGGTTCGCAGAACAACTCGATTCTCGAACTCACCCTCGGCTACAACGGTTTCGGGCGCCTCAACGGCAATGAGACCGGCAGCGTCGTCCCCGGTGGTGGCCGCGCGGGTGGCGGTCCCGGCGGCGGCAGCATGTGGGGCGAGACGGGCTGGCTCCGGATGTTCCAGCCGGCCCAGGGTGGACAGATCGCCTGGCTGATCCCTACCGGGCTGGTGCTGGCCATCGCCGCCCTGGTCATCATCGGCAAGGCCCGCCGCACCGATCTGCGGCGCGCATATCTCGCGGTGTGGGGACTGTGGCTGCTGGTCACCATGGCGGTGTTCAGCTTCATGGCGGGGATCTTCCACAGCTACTACACCGCTGCCCTGGCACCGGCTGTCGCCGCGGTGGTCGCCGGTGGCGCGGCGGTCTGCTGGTCGGCCCGTGACCGGCTCTGGGTGCGCATTGTGCTCGCCGCCGCGGTCTGGATCGCGGCGATCTGGGGCTTCGCGCTTCTGAATCGGTCGCCCGACTTCGTGCCGTGGCTGCGCTGGATGGTGCTGATCGTCGGCGTCGTCGGGGGTGCTGCCATGCTCGTCGCGCACCGTGCCTACCTGTCGGCGCTGGCACTGGCCACCGCCCTCGCCGCGGCACTCGCCGGTCCCGTCGCTTACACGATCGACACCGTGTCGACGGCGAAAGAGGGATCGATCATCTCGGCCGGCCCGCGCGTCAGCGGTGAGTTCGGTCCTGGTGGTGGACCAGGCGGTCATCATCGGTGGGGTGCGATGCGGGCCGGCGCAGGCGGGGCGCCGGGCATGATGCCCGGTGGCGCAGCCAACGGACCCGGTGGGATGCCGGCAGGCGGCGGAATGGGTATGCCGGGCGGCCTGGCCGGCCCCGGTGGCATGCCCGCCGAGGGCGGACCCGGAGGGATGGGCGGCCCCGGTGGCCTGCTGAACGGATCGAAGCCGAGCGAGGAACTCGTCGCGATGCTGCGGACCGACGCCGACCAGTTCACCTGGGTGGCCGCGGCGGTCGGCTCGAATGAGGCGTCGGGCTATCAGCTCGAGTCCGGTCACTCGGTGATGCCGATCGGCGGGTTCAACGGCACGGACCCGTCGCCGACCCTGGACCAGTTCCAGAAGCTGTTGGCAGAGAAGAAGATCCACTACTTCATCGGGGGTGGGCGCGGTTTCGGCAGCTCGGACACGACGCAACCGTCCGCCCAGATCGCCGCGTGGGTGCAGGAGAACTACACCGCGACGACGGTCGACGGCACCACGGTCTACGACCTGACCGCGACGACCGACTGATCCAGTCCGGACGGCACCGCCGAGAGACCTCACTCGTCGTCGGAGACCTCTGCCCCGCAGTAGGTCTCCGACGGAGGGTGAGGTTTCTGCGTTCACGTGGCGCGCAGGTCGCCCGGGCGACCTCAAGTGTCGTTAGAGTTCCGATCGTGAGCTTCACGATCGGACACCCCATACGGCGGATGACCGGACGCGACCCCCATGAGGAGGGCCGCGCCGCCACCAGTCTCGAGCTGTTCTACGACCTTGTCTTCGTGGTCGCCTTCTCCACTGCGGGGACGCAGGTCGCCCATCAGCTCGCCGAGGGGCACTATCAGGTCGCCATCTTCGGCTACCTGCTGTGCACGTTCGCCGCGATCTGGGCGTGGATCAACTTCGCCTGGTTCGCTTCGGCATTCGACACCGACGACTGGTTCTTCCGGGTGGTGACCCTGGTCCAGATGATCGGCGTCGCGATCATCGCGCTCGGTATCCCGCCGATCTTCGAGTCGCTGGGCCATCACGAGCACGTCGACAACCGGGTGCTGGTCATCGGATACATCGTGATGCGCGTCGGGATGGTCGCGCAGTGGCTGCGTGTCGCCGTGCAGAGCGAACAGCATCGGCGTTGCGCGCTGATCTACGCCGGGATGACCCTCATCGCGCAGATCGGTTGGGTCGGCGTGCTGATCGCCGACATGAGGCCGCTGGCAACCATGTTCGCGATGATCGGCTGCATCCTGGTCGAACTCCTCGGGCCCTATCTCGGTGAGCGCAACGGCGGCGGAACACCCTGGCATCCCCATCACATCGCCGAGCGCTACTCGTTGCTGACGATCATCACCCTCGGCGAGGGTGTGGTCGGCACGGTTGCCGTTCTGGGGGCGCTCATCGAGGTCGAGGGTTGGTCCGTGGAGACGGCAGTTCTCGGCTTGGCCGCCATGGGCGTCACCTTCGCGATGTGGTGGATGTACTTCATCGTCCCGGTCGGGGACGCACTCCACGCCCATCGGGAGAAGAGCTTCGTGTGGGGATACGGGCACATCCTGATCTTCATGGCGGCCGCGGCAGTCGGTGCCGGTCTGCACGTCGCGGCGCTCTACATCGAGCACGAGACCCACATCGGCCCCGGTGCGGTCGTCGCCACGCTCGCGGTGCCGTTGGGCATCTACTGTCTCGGTCTGCTCGCCGTGTACGACTACCTGCTGCCGTTCGATCCGCTGAGCGTGATCCTCGCCCTGGGCGCAGTCGCCTTTCTCGTCGGCGGCGTCTGCCTCGCCGCTGCCGGTGTGTCGGTGGTGATCGCCGTGGTCGTGACGACCCTGGCGCCGGTGATGATCGTCGTCGTCGACGAGGTCATGGGTGTGCCGAGACGTGCCGAGGTGTTGGCGTCGATGGGGGTCGAGGTCAACGACCACGCGTGATCGGCTGGTGCACGATTCACCGCGCCCCGCCGCCCGCCGACACGCGCGCCCACTAGAGTCGACACCGTGCGCGTACTCGTGATCGGCTCGGGCGGCCGCGAACATGCCCTGCTCATCGGACTGTCGGCGGACCCTTCGGTGACCGCCCTGCATGTCGCCCCCGGAAATGCCGGGACGTCCGCGATCGCCACCAACCACGCCGTCGACGTCGCGTCCGCGGACGCGGTCGTCGCGTTGGCGACGAGCATCGCCGCCGACCTCGTGGTCATCGGCCCGGAGGTGCCGCTGGTCCTCGGGGTCGCGGATGCGTTGCGCGACGCCGGGTTCGCCACCTTCGGCCCGGGCGCTGCGGCGGCGCAGATCGAGGGGTCGAAGGCCTTCGCCAAGGACGTCATGGCGGCTGCAGGGGTGCGGACCGCGCACAGCGAGATCGTCGACAACCCCGCCAAGCTCGATGCGGCCCTCAACCGATTCGGCCCGACCTGGGTGGTCAAGGACGATGGGCTGGCGGCCGGCAAGGGCGTGGTGGTGACCACCGATCGGCTGACCGCGCGCGACCACGCGGCCGAACTACTCGAGAACGGGCATCCGGTCCTGCTGGAGAGCTTCCTCGACGGACCCGAGGTGTCGCTCTTTTCGCTGGTGGACGGCGACACAGTGGTGCCGCTCATTCCCGCGCAGGATCACAAGCGGGTCGGCGACGACGACGCCGGACCCAACACCGGCGGGATGGGCGCGTACACACCGTTGCCCTGGCTGCCCGACGAGGTGACCCAGCGGATCGTCGACGACGTGGTGAAGCCCGTCGCCGCGGAACTCGTCAAGCGGGGGACGCCGTTCTCCGGCCTGCTCTACGCCGGCCTGGCGATCGGAGCGGAGGGCCCGTCCGTCGTCGAGTTCAACTGCCGGTTCGGCGATCCGGAGACCCAGGCCGTTCTCGCGTTGCTGAAATCACCACTGGGACAAGCACTCAACGCGGCCGCCACCGGTGCGCTGGACCAGTTGCCGCCGCTGGAATGGGCCGATGGTGCCGCCGTCACGGTGGTCGTCGCAGCCGAGAACTATCCGGGTAAGCCGCGCACCGGCGACGTGATCACCGGCGCCGAGGGCGACGGTGTGCTGCACGCCGGTACCGCGCGCAACGACGACGGCGCGGTGATCTCCGCAGGCGGGCGGGTGCTGGCCGTCGTCGGGACGGGTGCCGACCTCGCCGAGGCACGTGCCCAGGCCTACGACCGGATCGAGAACATCAAGCTGCCCGGCTCGCACTACCGCACCGACATCGGGAAGGCCGCCCTCGACGGCCGCATAACCCTCTAACCCCCTCCCACCCAACCCCCTTCCCCCAACCAACCCCCTCCTGCAGCCGCGACGGTTTCCGTCATCCGCGACGGCATTCAGGGGGCGCGGTTGACGGAAACCGTCGCGGCTGCAGGAGGGGGGTGGCGGGGGAGGAGTGTGTGTGTGCGGTTACTGGGCGAGGTTGCGGCCCAGGAACTCGACCTGCTCGGGGAGCACACTGCGCCAGTAGCGGTTGGTGTGACCACCCGCCGACGTCCCGAATGCAGCCGGTGGGTGCAGTCCGGCGGCCCACTGCCGGGTGTAGGTGAAGAACTGGTCCGACGAACCGATCGAGATCAGCAGCGGGATCTTGGCGAAGGCCGCCTGCTGACCGAAGAGCGAATTGGCCTGATAGTCCTCGAGTGAGTCGAAGGCCCGAGGCGGGTAGTTGCGCGGGTCCGCCCACAACGCCGGTGAGCAGACGGCGACCGCGGCCACGCGAGGAGCCCCGAGCAGCGCGGCCAGCCGCAAGGCACCGTAACCGCCCATGGACCAGCCGAACAGGCCGATCCGCTCGGTCGACAGATCGAGTTGAGGGTTCGACGCCAGCATCGGCAGGAACTCGTCGAGGATCATCGCCGCCGCATCGGTGCCGTCGGCGCGCGGGTGATAGTAGTTGCGCGCGGCGTCGGCCGCGGCCAGCGCGAACGGCGCATTGCCTGCGTCGACATACTTCTGCAGCACGTTCTGCATCTCGAGCTTCGAGGAGAAAATGGACTTCTCGTTGGTGTTCAGTGCGTGGAGCACGACCACAACGGGGAGTCGGCCCGACACACCGCTCGGCCGGGCGACTGCCCATCGAGTCTGCCGTCCGCCCATCTTGGCCGAGACGAAACTCCCGGTGACCAGTGGCGGACCGCTCGCGATCGTCTGTGGGCTGGTCTCCGACGGCAGCTCGTCGTCGGCGGCGCGGGTCTCCAGCTTGCGGGGCTCGACCTTGGTGGGTTCCTCACCTGAGCACGCCGCGAGGCCGCCGATAAGGGCGGCACCGAGGCCCCCGGCCAGCACCGAACGCCGAGTGACCCGGCCGAGACCGAGCTCGGTCGGGTCAGCCGGATGCATCGGTGACTCGTGTTGGGGCTTCATCGACTCCACAGATTACTGGTGCGGGGCGACTGGTTCGAAACACGCCGGATCCGCCACGCCGAGGTGTGACGGATGTGGCGCAACAAGACTCGGCAATGCGACTGCCCGAGGTGATGCGCATCACCCCGGGCAGTAGATCGCATTCGGATCAGGCGACGCGGCGCCGGTCGTAAGTGCGGAGAGCGGCGACGTAGCAGACGGCGGCGATCCCGATGCTCCACGCCAGCGCGGCGACGGCGGTGCCGGTTCCGATTGCGGTGCCGGTGAGCAGGCCTCGCAGCGTCTCCGCGACCGGGGTGAACGGCTGGTACTCGGCGAACTGGCGCAGACCGGGCGGCATCGACTCGGTCGGCACGAAGCCGCTGCCCAGGAACGGCAGCAGGGTCAGGAACATCGGGGTGTTGCTGGCGGTCTCCACGCTTTTCGCCGAGAGCCCGAGATACACCGCGAGCCAGATCAGTGCCACCGAGAAGAGGGTCAGCAGGCCGAGTGCTGCCAGCCACTCGACCACTGTCCCCGACGGGCGGAAGCCCAGGGCGAGGGCGACGGCGAGTACCACGACCAGACTGGCCAGGGTCTGCAGCAGGCTCCCGATCACGTGCCCGGTGAGCACCGACGACCGGCTGATGGCCATCGTCCGGAATCGGGCGATGATCCCGGAGGTCATGTCCATGGCGACCGAGATCGATGTGCCCTGCACCGCCGCAGCGACCGTGATCAGCAGGACGCCGGGCACCACGTAGTCGAGATAGGCGGCACGTCCGGTGTTGCCCGACGGTGTGACCATGTCCGCGCCCAGTTGTCCGCCGAACACGTAGACGAACAGCAACAGGAACACGACCGGCATGCCGATGAGCAGCACAGTCATCGACGGGTAGCGGATGATGCGACGCAGACTACGGCGCAACATCGTGGTCGAGTCCTCGACGGCATAGGTGAGCGTGGACATCATGCGGCTCCTTCGTGCGGGATGGTGTCGTCATCGGCCCGCGGCTCGGCGCGGCCCGTCAAGGCGAAGAAGACGTCGTCGAGGCTGGCGGTGTGCACCGAGACGTCGGTGAGGTCGAGCTGCTCGGATTCGATGCGCCCCAGTGCTTCTCGTAGCGATCGGACAGTGTCGTCGGTGGACAGGTCCAGGCGGCGCGAGCCGGGGACGGCGGTGGCGTCGGCGAACATCGACCGCGCCCGGTCGAAGGTGTCGTCGTCGGCGAAGACGAGGTGGATCGACGATCCGGGGACGAGGCTCTTCAGTTCCGACGGCGTGCCCTGGGCGACGATCGACCCCTGGTCGAGGACTGCGACGCGGTCGGCGAGACGATCGGCCTCTTCGAGGTACTGCGTCGTCAAGAAGACCGTCACCCCGTCGCGTGCCAACCCACTGATGGTGTCCCACAGGGTCCGCCGGCTACGCGGATCGAGTCCGGTCGTCGGTTCGTCGAGGAAGATCACCTCCGGCGTCGACACCAGGGTCATGGCGAGATCCAGGCGCCGGCGCATGCCGCCGGAGTAGGTGGACACCGCGCGGTCGGCGGCGTCGACCAGGTCGAAGTCGGCCAGCAGTACATCGACGCGGGCACGGCCGGGTCCGCGGCCGAGATGATTCAGATCGGCCATCAGCTGGAGGTTCTCGCGACCGGTGAGCAGATCGTCGAGGGCGGCGAACTGCCCGGTCACCCCGATGATGGATCGGATTCCGTTCGGGTTGTCGGCCAGGTCGTGACCGCCGACGACGACGCGTCCGGCATCGGCGTCGATCAGGGTCGACAGGATGTTCACCGTCGTCGTCTTGCCCGACCCGTTCGGCCCCAGCAGGGCGAAGACCTCGCCTCGCGGGATCGTCAGGTCGAGCCCATCGAGGACGAGCTTGTCGTCGTAGCGTTTCACCAGCCCACGGGCCTCGATCGCCGTGTCGTGCACACTTCGTGGATTCATTTCCGGTCTCCGTCCTCGTCGGGTGTGCCGTCGGCATTCGGGTCGTAGAGGTCACCCGACATGACCAGTGCTGCCCGGTGTTTCTTCCATTCCTCGTAAAGCGCGGGAATGCGATCGATGAGGAAATCCGCGAGAGCCGCTGTCTCCGACAGAGCTGCTCGACGTTCCGCGGTTGCGTCGCCGATGACCTCGAGGCCTTCGCGAGCGAGGTCCGCCAATTCCTCGTATTCGGTCATGTCGAATCCCAGTGACCGGGGTGTCGACAGGTCGATGGCGATGCGGTCCATGCGTTCGCCTGCAGTGCGGGTGCGTTTGACGACCCCGAGGTTCTCCAGGTTCTCGATGGCGCCGGTGATCGCGCTGCGGCTGGCGAGCAATGCTTCGCTCAGTTCGGCGATGCTCTGGCCGGGCGGGTCGCAGACCGACAGGTAGCCGATGACCCGGCCGACCATCGGCGGAAAACTGAAGCGCCGCGCGTAGTAGCGGGCCATGTGATCGGCGAATGTGAGCTGTGCGTCATCGGGCATGCATCAACTATGCACCGATAACTGAGATAACACAAATTTGTGTCATCTCAGTCATGAGGGGAACGTCGGGCCCGATCCTCGCGGGAGCGGACCTCGGTCAGCGGGTCAGCGCCGCGATGGCGGCCTGCAACTTCTCCGATGCGGCAGCGGCGACGTCGCGTAGGCCCGGCGCGTCGGTGACCTGGACCATGATGTCCGGGTTCATCGCCTCGACGATCACGGTGCCTGCGTTGTCGGTGTCGTCGCGGACCACGACGTTGCACGGCAGGAGTAGCCCGATCTGCCGGTCGACGTCGAGGGCGCCGTGCGCCAGGGACGGGTTGCAGGCGCCGAGGATGAGGTATTGCTCCATGTCGGCGTCGAGCTTCTGTTTGAGAGTGGCGGTCACATCGATCTCGGTGAGAACGCCGAATCCTTGTTCGGCCAGTGCATCTCGTGTTCGTGAGACCGCATCGTCGAAGGTGGTGGTTAGGGTTGTCGAGTATCCGAGTTGCATGATCTTTCCTTTCGGGTGGCGGCTGTCAGGCGAGTGCGAGGAACAGTTTCTCGAGCTGCTCCTCGGTCATCGGTTCGCTGCTCTCGGCCTCGTCGCCCGTGAGGCACTCCCGCAGTCCGGTCGCCACGATCTTGAAACCGGCGCGATCGAGCGCGCGGGACACGGCAGCGAGTTGGGTGACCACGTCCTTGCAGTCGCGGCCCTGTTCGATCATCGAGATCACGCCGGCCAACTGGCCCTGTGCACGGCGTAAACGGTTGAGTACCACCGTGATCGATTCTTCGTCGCCGACCATGCGTCCGTCCTGTCAGTCGCTCCGTTGAATACCCTACGGGGTATACCTGGTGCCTTCAATATACCCCAGGGGGTATATGGGTCGGCAAGTAGAGTTCCGACCGCAGGCCGGCGACCGGGCGGTGGTGAGGGGTCAGTGAGCTGCGACGTCTCGCATCTCGTCGAGACAGTCTCGGATCAGATCGGCCAGCGAGCGGTCATTGGCGGGATCGATCCAGCGGCCGAAGGCCACCTTGAATGCGGCGACGCCCATCTCGGCCGCGAGTCGGGATGCGGTCTCGGGGACGTGCCGGGATGCCAATGAGTCACGGATGGCGTCGACGAGTGAGGCCATCTTGAGCAGCTCGCGCTCCTGGAGTTCCGGATTCGCGTCGATCACGGACTGTCGCTTCCTGGCGAAAGGCAGTCTGTCGGAGAATAATTCGGTAGCGGCGTGCACAAGTGCATGTTCGGCGGCTTCGAGTGGCCGCTCGTCGGCAGGGGATGTGGAAAGGTGCTCGGTGATGGCGAGTTGGAGTGACTCACCGCCGTCGAAGAGCACTTCGCGCTTCTCGCCGAACTGTCGGTAGAAGGTTCGTTCGGTGACGCCGGCCCGCGACGCGATGTCGGAGACCGACGTCTGGTCGAAGCCCTTCTCCACGAACAGGGCCAACGCCGCCTGCTGCAGGCGCTCGCGTGAGCCCGTCGGCCATCGTCCCATGCCGCCGAGGATACGTGATGACACAACCTGACATCAGAGGTACAGTCGGTGATGTCAGAACATGACATCACCGAACGTGGGTCACCACCCCACGAGTCAAGGGCCAAGGAGGTCTCATGCGGGTATTCATCACCGGCGCGTCCGGACACGTCGGGTCTGCCGTCATCCCGGAGTTGTTGCAGGCCGGGCACGAGGTCGTCGGCCTCGCGCGCTCGGATTCCGCTGCCGCCGCGGTGGCAGATCTGGGCGCCGAGGTTCGTCGCGGCGACCTCGACGACCTGGAGGGGCTGGCCGATGCCGCGCGCGACGCCGACGGGGTCATCCACCTGGCGTTCAAGCACGACGCGATGACGGCCGGGGATCTGGCGTCGGCGGCGGCCGCGGACCTGGCGGCTCTCGACGCACTGGGGAACGCGCTGACCGGAACGGACAAGCCGCTGGTCGGGACATCGGGAACCGCGATGATCCCGATGATGGGTGTGACCGGCCGGCCGGGTACGGAGTCGGATGCTTTCGACGGCGGCTACCGTATCGACGCGGAGAACGCGCTCGTCGGGCTCGCGAAGCATGGCGTCAGGTCGTCGGTTGTCCGGCTGCCCTTGGTGCACAGTGACCTCGACGACCACGGGTTCGTGCCAGCGCTGATCGGATTCGCGCGGGAGAACGGGTTTTCCGGATATCCGGGCGCCGGGGACAATCGCTGGCCTGCCGTCCACACCCGCGATGCCGCGCGTCTGTATCGGCTCGCGCTGGAAGGCGCCCCGGCGGGAACGCGGTTGCACGCGGTGGGAGATGAGGGCGTCCCGTTCCGGGAGATCGCCGAAGCCATCGGCCGAGGTGCTGGGATTCCTACGCGCACAGTGAAACCCGAGGATACCGCGGAGGTGTTCCGGTTTCTGTCGGCCTTCGTCTCGGTGGACAATCCGACATCGGCGGCGATCACCCGCGAACTGATGGACTGGAAGCCCGAACTGCCCGGCCTGATCGAGGACATCGACGCAGGCCATTACTTCGGGTAGCCCGAGACAACGCCCCCCGAGGACGTTCCCTCAGATCACGATGTCCGCCAGAATCCCGCATGGACCTCACGTGCGGCGGGGATGTCGAACGGGCCGCGCACCGCGGTGGGGTGCGCGCCGCGCGCGAACACCTCCCGACAGGGCAGGTCGAGCGACGGGTTCTTGGGATCGTCGCCGGTCATCGATCGTAGATCGGCCTCACTCAACGCGAACACGACTGTCGGGATCGAGGCCCAGTAGATCGCACCGGCACACATCGCACATGGTTCGGTACTGGTGTACAGGGTCATCGACCGCCGCTCGTCGGAGGTGAATCGGCGGCCGGCGGCACGCACCAGATTCGTCTCGGCGTGGGCGGTCGGGTCGTCGTCGGTGCCGACGCTGTTCTGGGCGGTCAGGATCACCTCGCCGGAAGCGTCGGCGAGCAACGCCCCGAAAGGGTGGTCGCCTCGGGCGCGCGCGGCAGCGGCGAGATCGATCGCGTGGCGGAGGAGCGCATCGTCGTCCATCCGGCCATCGTCCCAGGAATCGGTGCGCGCGGCGCACGTTCATGTCGCCGGCCGTGGGACACGTTCGTCCGACGTTCGGCGAATTCGTTGACCGCGTTACGGCTTTTGCCAAAGCAACCCGTGGCAGGTAACGCCTTTGGCAGCATGATTCCATGACGTCGGCGGCAACCCCGAAGGGACTGCGACGGCGGTCCCGACTGATCGAGGCCGCCGGCGAGTTGCTGCTCGAAGGCGGATTCGATGCGGTCCGTCATCGGGCCGTCGCCGACCGGGCGAAGTTGCCGCTCGCGTCGACCACGTACTACTTCGGGTCGCTGGAGGATCTGATGGCGGAGGCGGCCGCCTATGTGTGCCGCAACGACGAAGAGTGCATCGCGGCGCGCCGCGATGCCCTACCCCGACGACGACGTGGCGGGCAGGCAACCGCCGATGCGCTCGCCGAGGTCTTCATCGGGCCCGACACGACCATCCAGACCCTCGCCGCGCGGTACGAGACCATCGCGCTGGCGGCCCGCTACCCGCGGTTGCGTGAGGTGGTGATCGACCGCCGGGTCCTGCTGGCAGAGATGCATTCGGACGTTCTGCAGAAATCGTTCCGGCTGGCCGAGCCGATGCACGTCCGGCAACTCATCGCCGTGGAGGACGGCGCGGTCGTCGGTGCACTCGGTCAGCGCCAGGTCAGCCCGTATGCCGCCGCACGCGAAGCACTGCACGAGGTCATCGACGTCCTCGCGCCGCGGGAATGACGATCGAGGCAACCAGTGGAGGGGGAGAGGTGTCGAAGCAGCAGACAGTGGGGCGGCGCAGGAGGACCGCGCTGTCCGGGGCTCTCGCAATGGGTCTCGCGACAATCGGATTGACGATGGTGCCACCGGGTTCGGCCGGGGCCGTACCGGTCGGCAAAATCGACGCGGGCGTGCCGTTCTCGTCGGTGGTGTACGGAACCGGATGTCTCTACAACCTGACCGTCGACGTCAACGCGTCGGGGCCGGTCACCTTCTGGGAACGCAAGCAGGGGTACCCGGAGCGGTTCATCGGCGCCGCGCGGGCAGACGGGGCGATCGCAACGATCCGATGGGTGCCCCGCCGGATCGGCGATCGGTTGCTGTACGCGAAACAGGGTGGGGTCCAGGGGCCGGTCGCGGTGATGCGTGTGCACCAGGGGTACGGCTCCGGATGGGCGTGTTTCGCGCTCTGACCTGAGGTATTCAGCGGGCGGGCTCGACTGTGTCGGCCGCGAGTTCGATCCCTTCGGCGAGATTCGAGAGCCGTTCGTCGAGCGTATCGCCTGCGGGATAGAGCCTCACGGTGGTGACGCCGGTCGCGGCCCAGTCGCGCAACCGCTGGGCGACCATCGGGCGTGTCCCGATCAGAGTTGTCGCCAGGACCATCTCGTCGGAGACGAGTTCCACCGCACCCTCGCGATCGCCGCCCTGCCAACGACTCTGGATCTCACCGGTTACCTCGGACCATCCCTGCCGTGCGTAGGCGGCGTTGTAGAAGTTGGTGTCGGCGCTGCCCATCCCGCCGATGCTGAACGCAAGTTCCTTCTTCCGACCGTTGACATGCTCCGCCAGGCGGTCGGCATCGTCGAAGATGGCGATCTCGGCACCCTGACAGACATCGATGTCGTCTCTGGTTCGTCCGGCTGTGCGTAATCCTGCGTCGAGATGGTCGAAATACGCGGCGGCCCCTTCGGGAACGAAGCTCGTGCCGAGCCAGCCGTCGGCGATCTCTCCGGTGAGTTCGAGCATCTTCGGCGACATCGATGCCAGGTAGATGGGTATGTCGTCGCGGCCCGGGATCGACAGTCTCATCGGTTTGGAGTCCTCTGTGCGCGGTATGCGCACGGTCTCGCCTGCATACGAGATCCTGGCACCGGAGAACGCCTCCCGGATGACGTCGACGGTCTCCCGCATCCGGGTCATCGGGCGCCGGAACTCGACACCGTGCAGGCCCTCCATGACCTGTGGTCCCGACGCGCCGAGGCCGAGGAGGAAGCGGCCCTCCGACAGTCCGGCGAGCGTCAGTGCCGCCTGTGCGATCGCCACCGGCGTGCGCGTGCCGATCTGAATGATCCCAGAGCCCAGGAGGATTCGGTCGGTACGGGCAGCCAGGTAGCCGAGGTAGGACGGCGCGTCGGAACCCCACGCCTCGGCAACCCAACAGATGTCGAGTCCGAGGCGCTCGGCCTCCAGGACGAATGTGGTCGTCTCCGTCGCGTCTCGGGAGACCTCGACGGTTGTTGCCGTCCTCATGACCGTGCTTCGGGTGTCGTCGTCGCGCCGGGGGCGTGCCGGTCGGCACCCCGTGCGAGAAGTTCGGCGCGGTCCTTGATCTGGTCGAGGGTCGCGGTCATGTTCGCCTCGAACTCACGCATCCGCACGAAGACGATCTTCTGTTCCTTGTCAGGCATGGCGTCGATGGCGGCGGAAAGCCCTGACCTGCCGGGCCCCATCCGCACCCACTGGGTCAGCAGCGTCTCGTCGCCGTCGTCGTGGAGCGTGAACCGCCAGGTGGCGGACGGGGAGTCCACATCCTCGACGGCCCAGGCAAATGACTTGAGGGGAGTCCATTCGACGACGTGGGAGGTCGTCGACCATTCGCCCATCGCCGGGTGCCGGCTCGAGCCGATGAAGGTGGCCCCCACCCCTGGCTCGGCAGTCGGGTCGGTCCAGCGGACCGACTGCAACTCCGAACTCATCTCGGCCATGGACTCCACATCGCTGACGACCTGCCACACAGCGACGGGTGGCGCCGCCACCCTGATGCGCACCTGCGCGGTCGGCCCGTCGGCGTATCGGGCTCCTGTCCACTCCATTGCCGTCCAATCTCTCGCGATCACTTCAACCACCCAGATGGTTGCATGATGAGACCGTGGAGTTCAAGGCCTGGAAAGCGTCAGTGTCAGTCGTGGGACATCCGGTCGAATCGGGCCTTCACGTCGGGACGCTCCCGCAGCCGCACCGGGTAGCCGGGGCCGAAGGACATTCGGGACTCCTCGATCGGCATCGCCTCGCCGCAGTGTTCGCAGACCACCCGTGCTCGGGTCTCGTGCCCGCAGGCGGTGTGACGCAGGGTCAGCGGCGGGCCGGCATCGTCGGCCAGCCAGCGGTCACCCCACGCGGACATGGCCAACAGGACGTCCCAGAAGTCGGCCCCCTTGTCGGTCAGGACGTACTCGTGGCGAATCGGTTCGCTCGCATAGAGGTTCCGCTCCAGCATTCCCTCGTCGACCAGCCTTCGGAGGCGGTCCGTCAGGGTGTTGCGGGCGATGCCGAGCTCGCGTTGGAACTCGTCGAACCGTCGGGTTCCGTAGAACGCCTCACGGAGAACCAGTGCGGTCCAGGGATCGCCCACAAGGTCGGCGGTACGAGCCATCGAGCAGGGCCAGTGCGAGAAAGACGCGCGACGCATCTGGTCATTCTACGTCTCATCACGAGACTGAGCCGATCAGCCGCCATTCGGGTGACCGCGGTCGCGGGGGTCGACGCCCTCGCGACTACACTGTGCACGTGTCGAAGCCTGCCATCTCCAACGTTCTGGCCAGTCGTTATGCCTCCGCGGACCTCGCGGAACTCTGGTCGTCGCGCCACAAGATCGCCCTCGAGCGTCAGCTGTGGATCGCCGTCCTCAAGGCCCAGCGCGACCTGGGCATCGACGTCCCCGACGGTGCGATCGCCGATTATGAGAAGGTCGTCGGCCAGATCGACCTCGAATCGATCGCCGAGCGCGAGCGCGTCACGCGCCACGACGTGAAGGCGCGGATCGAGGAGTTCAATGCCCTGGCCGGGCATGAG
Source organism: Gordonia sp. SL306 (assembly GCF_026625785.1). Lineage (NCBI taxonomy): Bacteria > Bacillati > Actinomycetota > Actinomycetes > Mycobacteriales > Gordoniaceae > Gordonia > Gordonia sp. SL306. Next base: position 3,181,999 of record NZ_CP113063.1, read on the forward strand.
CAGATCCACAAGGGCATGACCAGCCGAGATCTCACCGAGAACGTCGAGCAGCTGCAGATCCTCCGCTCGCTCGAGCATGTGCACGCGCACGGCGTGGCGGTGCTCGCGCGCATCGTCGAGCGGGCCGCGCAGTATTCGACGGTGGTGATGGCAGGCCGCAGCCACAACGTGGCCGCCCAGGCCACCACACTCGGCAAGCGGTTCGCGAGCGCCGCCGACGAACTGATGGTTGCGCTCACCCGGTTGCGCGAGCTCATCGATCGTTATCCGCTGCGCGGCATCAAGGGGCCGATGGGGACCTCGCAGGACATGCTCGACCTCCTGGGCGGCGACGCCACCAAGCTCGCCGACCTCGAGGCGCGCGTCGCCGATCATCTCGGCTTCGCGCGTTCCCTGACCTCGGTGGGCCAGATCTATCCGCGGTCGCTCGACCACGACGTGGTGTCGGCGCTGGTCCAGGTCGCCGCCGGACCGTCGTCGCTGGCCCACACCATCCGCCTGATGGCCGGCCACGAACTGGTGACCGAGGGCTTCCAGCCGGGGCAGGTCGGCAGCTCGGCCATGCCGCACAAGATGAACACGCGCAGCTGCGAGCGGGTCAACGGACTCCAGGTGATCCTCCGTGGTTACGGTTCGATGGCCGCGGAACTCGCCGGGGCGCAGTGGAACGAGGGTGACGTCTTCTGTTCGGTCGTGCGTCGGGTCGCGTTGCCGGATGCATTCTTCGCGATCGACGGACTCATGGAGACCTTCCTGACCGTGCTCGCCGAGTTCGGCGCCTATCCGGCGGTGATCGCCAACGAGCTCGACCGCTACCTGCCGTTCCTGGCGACCACCAAGGTGTTGATGGCGTCGGTGCGGGCAGGCGTCGGTCGCGAGACCGCACACGAGGCGATCAAGGAGAACGCCGTCGCGGTCGCCCTCGCCATGCGTGAGCAGGGGCGGGAGCCGGATCTGCTCGATCGGTTGGCGGGTGACGATCGCATCCCGCTCGATCGTGCCCAGCTCGACGAGCTCCTCGCCGACAAGACGGTGTTCGTCGGCGCAGCGGAGCAGCAGGTGGCCGACGTCGTCGCCGCCGCGGAGAAGGTCATCGCCGACTACCCGGACGCCGCCGGTTACGCGCCTGCGCCGATTCTCTGACCCTTCGAGACACTTCGCCGGCGCTCCGTTCCTCAGGGACCGCGATATGCGAGCGCTGCGCCCTGAGGAGCGAGCTTGCGAGCGTCTCGAAGGGTCTCGAAGGGTTACGAAGGATCCGCTGACCGATCCGCGTGCCCCAGATTCCAGTCGGGTAGCGCGGTGTCGCGGACGAGGCGTTTGAGCGTCACCACGTCGGGAAACCCGCCGTCGCGTTTGCGTTCCCAGACCTGCTTCCCATCGACGTCTATATGGAACACACCCCCGGTGCCCGGGACCAGTGTCACCGAGCCCAACTCGGTGCCGAACGTGGTGAGCAACTCGCTCGCCATCCACGACGCCCGCAGCAGCCAGTTGCATTGCGTGCAGTAGGTGATGGAGATCAACGGACCGGACATGCGATGCAGGATGTCATACCTCTAGGGTCGAAGCCATGCGTCCTGAACTGCAGTCGTACACGCACCTGGCGTCGGGGAAGGTTCGCGAGATCTACGAGATCGACGCGAACACCCTTCTCCTGGTCGCCTCGGACCGGATCTCGGCGTACGACCACATCCTGAGTCCGGCGATACCGGACAAGGGCCGCATCCTGACCGCGATGAGCTTCTACTGGTTCGACGTGCTCGGAGTACCGAATCATCTGGCCGGCGGGCCGACCGACGAGCGGATCCCGGCCGAGTGCGTCGGGCGTTCGATGGTGGTCCGCAAGTTGCCGATGGTGCAGGTCGAGTGCGTGGCGCGCGGATACCTCACCGGTTCCGGTCTGCTCGACTACCGTGCGACGGGCGCCGTCTGCGGGGTGGAACTGCCGACGGGGCTCGATGAGGCGAGCGAGCTGCCGGAGCCGATCTTCACGCCGGCCACCAAGGCCGCGCAGGGCGACCATGACGAGAACATCAGTTTCGAGCGGGTGGTGGAGCAAGAAGGCGCCGAACGCGCGGAGCGATTGCGTGCGTTGACTCTCGACATCTACGGGCGCGGCGCCGGCATCGCTGCCGAGCGCGGAATCATCCTGGCCGACACCAAGTTCGAATTCGGGCTCGGCGATGACGGCGAGCTGGTATTGGCCGACGAGGTACTGACCCCGGATTCGTCACGGTACTGGGAGGCGGCCACATATCGGCCCGGCGAGGTGCAGCCGAGTTTCGACAAGCAGATCGTGCGGAACTGGCTGACGGGACCGGACTCCGGCTGGGACCGGGCGGCCGATCAGCCACCCCCGTCGTTGCCGGAGCCGGTGGTGAACCGAACCCGAGAACGTTATATCGAGGCCTACGAGTGGATTTCGCAGAGATCCTTCGCCGACTGGCCGGATCACGAGTAGGAGATGATTGTGAAGTCCGACGTCGCCGCCCCGGTGGCCAAGAAAGTGCCGAGCGAACGTGTTCACCATGGTGACACTTTTGTCGACGAGTACGAATGGTTGCGGGACAAGGAAGATCCCGAGGTCGTCGCCTATCTCGAGGCGCAGAACGCGTTCACCGAGTCACACACCGCCCAGCTCGACGGATTGCGCAAGCAGATCTTCGGCGAGATCAAGAGTCGCACACAGGAAACCGACATGTCGGTGCCCAGCCGTCGTGGCCGGTACTGGTATTACGCACGGACCGAAGAGGGTAAGCAGTACGCGATTCGGTGTCGGTGTCCGATCTCCTCCGACGACGACTGGACTCCGCCGGAGGTCGTCGCGGACGCGCCGCTCCCTGGTGAAGAGGTACTCCTCGACGCCAACGTCGAGGCCGAGGGGCACGACTTCTTCAGCCTCGGTGCGCTCTCCGTCAGTGACGACGGTGACTGGCTGGCCTACAGCACCGACACCGTCGGTGACGAGCGGTATCTGTTGCGGTTCAAGAACCTTCGCACCGGCGAACTCCTCGACGACCAGATCGCCGACACCGCGGGCGGTGCGGTGTGGTCGTCGGATGCCCAGCACGTCTTCTATCAGACTGTCGACGACGCATGGCGCCCGGACACGGTGTGGCGTCACGACATGGGCGCGGGCACCGACGACGTGCGGGTGTTCCACGAGCCAGACGAGCGGTACTGGGTCGGTATGGGCTCCACCCGAAGCGACAAGTACCTGATGATCGGCGTGGGGTCCAAGATCACCTCTGAGGTGTACGTGCTCGCCGCCGACGACCCGACCGGAGAATTCCGCAGCGTCGCGCCGCGGGTCGAAGGTGTCGAGTACAGCGTCGAGCACGCCGTGATCTCCGGCGACGACTATTACGTGATCGTGCACAACGACATTCGCGACGGGGTGAAGGCGGAGAACTTCGCCATCGACATCGCACCGGTCGACGATCCGTCGGCCCGCCACGAGTTCATCGCGCACGATCCGGAACGCCGGATCGAGGATCTCGACGCCTTCCGTGACTACCTCGTGCTCTCGTACCGTTATGCGGCACTTCCGAAGCTCGCCATTGCCGATCTGCGTGGCATCGACGGAATCCCCGCTCCCGCAGACTTTCACGAGATCGAGTTCGAGCAGGAACTCTCGTCGTCTGGGCTCGGTGGCAATCCGGAGTGGGTCACACCGAAACTGCGCATCGGATACGCCAGTTTCATCGAACCGACCGAGTTGCTGGATCTCGACGTCGCCACCGGCGAGCGCACCTTGCTGAAGCGGCAACCGGTCCTCGGCGGGTATGACCCGGCCGATTACGTGCAATCACGCGAGTGGGCGACCGCGGCGGACGGCACAAGGATCCCGTTGTCGATCGTGCGGCGCAAGGGTGTCGACGACAACCGGCCCGCACCTCTGCTGCTGTACGGCTATGGGTCGTACGAGACGAGCATCGATCCCGGGTTCTCGGTCTCGAGGCTGTCGATGCTCGACCGCGGGGTGGTGTTCGTTCTCGCCCACATCCGTGGTGGCGGCGAGATGGGTCGATACTGGTACGACAACGGCAAGACCCTGACCAAGAAGAACACCTTCACCGACTTCGTCGATGCAGCCGGGTACCTGGTCGACACCGGCTGGACCACGCCGAAACAGATGGTGGCCGAGGGTGGTTCGGCAGGTGGCCTGCTGATGGGTGCGGTCGCGAACCTGGCGCCGGAGCTCTTCAACGGCATTCTCGCCTCGGTGCCGTTCGTCGACGCTCTGACGTCGATTCTCGACCCGTCGTTGCCGCTCACGGTGATCGAATGGGACGAGTGGGGAGACCCCCTACATGACCCGGACGTCTACGCCTACATGAAGACGTACTCACCGTACGAGAACGTCGGGGCCAAGCCCTATCCGCCGATCCTGGCTCTCACCTCGCTCAACGACACCCGCGTGCTGTTCACCGAGGCGGCGAAATGGGTGGCACGTCTTCAGGAACTGAGCACGTCGGACAACCTGGTGCTGCTCAAGACGGAGATGTCGGCAGGTCATGGCGGCGTGAGTGGCCGCTACAAGCAGTGGGAAGAGGTCGCCTTCGAGCTGGCGTGGATTCTCCAGCAGACCGGCGCCATCACCGCCTGACTCAGCACCACACGCAAAACTCCCACAAACACCGGATGCATTCCGGGTTTGTGGGAGTTCTGCGTGTGGGAGTGACGAGCTAGTGCATGACGATCGGCGCGCGATCCATGTCCTCTTCGGTCAGCGACGATGCGATCTTCTTGCGGGGCAGGAAGAACGCGGGGATCAGCGTGAGCGCGATCAGGATCGCGCCGACGACGAAGGTCGAGCCGAAGGCGTTCGCCGCGGCCTCGAAGAACGAGGTCGGAAGGGGTGCGCCCTGCATGTCGGCGGGGAGCTTGTCCGGCGCCGTGTTGGACACGATGGCGAGCATTCCCTCCGGCGCGTTCTTGAGATTCGTCGCCAGGATCACCGCGATGACGGCCGAACCGATCGACGAGGCGGTCTGCTGGACCACGTTCACCAGCGTTGAGCCGTCGGGCACCTGCGAGTTGGTCAGGGTCGCCAGGGCGGCGGTCATGATCGGCATCATGGTCATGCCCATACCCAGGCCCTGGACGAACAGTGCGCCGCAGAGGATGAGGTAGGACGTTTCCGCGCCGATGAACACGAACGTGCCCATGCCGAGGAACATCAGGACGATGCCGGCCAGCACGAACTTTCCGGGACCGATCTTGTCGGTCATCCGGCCGGCGATCGGCATGGTCAGCATCGCGCCGATACCCTGCGGGGCCAGCAGCAGACCGGCGGAGAGAGTCGTTTCACCGCGGACGCCGATGAAGTACTGCGGGAACAAGAGTGATGCACCGAAGAACGCGATCATGAACAGCGTCATCGAGATCACCGCGACGGTGAGGGTGCGGTTGCGGAACAGACGCAGGTCCAGAAGTGGCTTGTCGCTGTGCAGTGCGTGCCAGATGAATCCGGCGATCAGGGCCGCGCCGATGATGGCCGGCACCAGGACCTTGGCCGAGATGAACGTGCCCGCCTCGCTGCTCGACGAGATGCCGTACAGGAACAACGCGAGACCTGGGGAGAGCAACAAGAGTCCGACGAAGTCGATCGACGGCCGGGAGGTCTCCTCGTCGTTGCGCAGTGCGAACCACGAGTAGATGATCGCGACGATGCCGATCGGCACGTTGATCAGGAACACCCAGTGCCACGAGGCCTTCTCGATGAGCAGGCCGCCCAGGATGGGTCCTGCGATGGGGCCGAGGAGCATCGGGATGCCGAGCACGGCCATCACTGAACCGACGCGCTCCGGACCGGCCGCCTTGGTCAGGATCATCATCCCGATGGGCATCAGCAGGCCACCGCCGAGACCCTGGATGACGCGGAACGCGACCAGCGAGCCGATGTTCCAGGCCAGGGCGCACAGCGCCGAACCGATGACGAACAGCACCAGAGAGGTGAGATAGACCTTCTTGGTACCGAAACGTGCTGCGGCCCAGCTGGACAGTGGGATGGCCGCGGCGAGCGCCAGCGTGTAGCCGGTCATCGTCCAGGCCGCTCCCGCGGCGTCGGTCCCGAACTCCTGCTGGAAGGTGTTCTGTGCCACCGACACAACGGTGACGTCGAGGATCGACATGATCGCGCCCAACACGACCACGCCGGCGACGATCAGGATGTGCCGGTCGAGCTTGGTGTCCGGCGGGCCCGCGTGTGCGTGCGCCGGCGTTGACGAGGAGGTCATGAATTGGCTTTCTGTGAACTGTCCGATGAGGGGGCAGGATCGGAGGCCGGGGACGGGTCGCCGATACCGGAGAAATAGTCGACCTCGTTGTCGACGATGGGATTCAGGGCGCCGCACAGGCCCCGTCGCAGCGGCTCGGGGAGTCGACCGATGAAACCACGGATCAGGTCCTGTTTGATGCTCAGCTGGGAGTCGACGATCTGCCGGCCCTCGGTGGTCAGTGACACCCGTTTGACCCGACGGTCGGCCGCGTCCTCGCGACGATCGACGAGCCCGGTACCGACGAGTTTGTCGACCGTCCGGCCCGCGGCGGCCAGCGACAGATTGACCTGATCGGCGATCTCGTGGACCGACATGCACTCGACGCCGTCACCGTCACCGTGCGCTCCGAGTGCGAACAGGACGCGCAGTTGGGAGAACGTCAGCTCGGTGGCGGCGAGCGTGTCCATGGTGTGCGCCTTGCCCATGCAGGCGAGCCGGTCGAGGAAGCCGATGAGCGTGTCGCAGGCGGCGTCGACGGAACCCGCTGGAGCGGGGGACGAGTCGCGGATCTGCGTCGGGGTTTCGGCCACGGATACAAAAGTAACGCCTACGCAACTATTTCGGAAACGCAAGTAACGGTGAGATCCGGCATAACGGATGTCTTGCAGTGACGGGGGTCATACCGGGGGTGATCTCCGGCTCCGATCTCCAGGCTGCGATAGCGTCGAAGGGGTGAGCAACGTCAAGGACATCCCCGTCAAGGCGCTCGATGGCAGCGCGCTCGATCTCTCCGCCCTCCCCGGACCGATTCTGGTGGTCAACGTGGCGAGCAAATGCGGCCTGACCCCGCAGTACACCGGCCTCGAGGAGATCGCGAAGTCTTATGGTGATCGCGGTCTGACCGTCGTCGGCATGCCGTGCAACCAGTTCATGGGTCAGGAGCCCGGCACCGCCGAAGAGATCGCCACCTTCTGCTCGACCAGTTACGGTGTCACCTTTCCTCTCCTGGAGAAGGCCGACGTCAAGGGCGACGACCAGCACCCGTTGTATGCCGAGCTGACCAAGGCGACCGACGCGGACGGCGAGGCGGGCGACGTGCAGTGGAACTTCGAGAAGTTCCTCGTCGGCGCCGACGGCACTGTGATCAATCGCTTCCGTCCCCGCACCGAGCCGAACGACCCTGCGGTGATCTCGGCCATCGAAGCGGCCCTCTGACCCCAACCGTCGGCAGGCTCCGACCTCGCCGATCGGGCCCACTCCCCGTCGATCGTGCACAGTTTTTCGTCGATCGTGCACATCAGTGCACGGTCGACGAGTTTCTGTGCCCGATCGATGAGGTTGTGGGCCCGATCGACGGGATTGTGGGCCCGATCGATGAGGCTGTGCGTCCGGTCGGCGCAGTACGGCGGAGCGATGCAGGCGCCGTGTGGCCGGCGACCACCCGGTAAGGTGATCGCTGAACAGCGCACCAGCGAGAACGGAGCAAGTGCCCATGGCGCGAGTGGTGGTCGACGTGATGCCGAAGGCCGAGATCCTCGACCCGCAAGGGCAGGCGATCGTGGGAGCTCTGGGTCGGCTGGGATTCTCCGGGATCGCCGACGTCCGGCAGGGCAAGCGGTTCGAACTCGAGGTCGACGACTCGGTCGACGACGTGGCGCTCGAACGTATCGCGGAGGAATTGCTCACCAACACGGTGATCGAGAACTTCAACGTCTCGCGCGTCGCGGACTGAGGGCCGACTCATGACTGCTCGTATCGGGGTCATCACCTTCCCTGGCACGCTCGACGACATCGACGCGGTGCGCGCGGCGCGACTGGCCGGTGCCGAGCCGGTGGAGCTGTGGCACGGCGACGCCGATCTCAAGAATGTCGATGCGGTGATCGTGCCGGGAGGCTTCTCTTACGGCGACTACCTACGTGCAGGCGCCATCGCCAGGTTTGCGCCGGTGATGGGGTCGGTTCTGGAGGCGGCGACCAAGGGAATGCCGGTCCTCGGGATCTGCAACGGTTTCCAGGTGCTGTGCGAGGCGGGGTTGCTGCCGGGCGCGCTGACCCGTAACGAGGGCCTGCACTTCGTCTGCCGCGACGAATGGCTGAAGGTCGAATCGAACACGACGACGTGGACGAGCCGCTTCGAACGAGGCGCGGAGATCCTCATCCCGCTCAAGTCCGGCGAGGGCCGCTACGTCGCACCGCAGGGCAAACTCGAGGAGCTCGAGGGCGAGGGCCGTATCGCGTTCACCTATTCCGGAGGCAATCCGAACGGCTCGGCACTCGACATCGCGGGGATCTCCAGCGCCGACGGCCGCATCGTCGGACTGATGCCGCACCCGGAGCATGCCACCGAGGCGCTGACCGGACCCAGCGACGACGGTCTGGGACTCTTCTATTCGGTGATCGATTCCGTGCTCGCCGCCGCCTGATGACCTCCCTGATCATGGCGGCCATCGGCGTCGCCATGCTCGGGTTGTGCACTGTCGCTGTGCGTCTGCGGGCGCGGGTCGGCGGGATCGCGGTGGTCGTCGCGGCCATCCTGGTCGGTCTCGCGTATGACAATGTCGCAGTGGCAATCGGTCGTCTGATCGGTTACGGCGATGTGCTGCTGGCGATCAACGTGCCGCGCTTCTGGATTCATGCGATCGTCACCCCGCTTCTGATCATCGTCGCCGGGGTCCTGGTCGGTCGTCTGGGTGTGACCCGGGTACGAGACCGGAACATCGCGCTCGCGGGCTGGGCGCTGGTCGCGATGCTCATCGCGATCGGTGTGGTCGAGGAGATCGTCCGGGCCAGGCTGGTCCCCGAAGACGCGGGTGACGCCCTGCGATACGTGAACGCAGAGGCGCAAGGACCGCCGCTGCCGGCCATCATCACCATCCTCGCGCTGATCGTGCTCGGTGTGATGGCATGGCGCCATGCAGGTTTCCCGTGGCTTTTCGTCGGGGCGATCGTCATGCTGATCGCGGCTGCGGCCGGCAGTGCGGTCCTGTGGATAGGAAACCTCGGCGAACTCGTACTGCTCGCGGCCGTCGTCGCGACGATGGCCGCCGTCGGCGGCGGCGTCAGGCTGCCGCTGACATCAGCAACCGTAGGAGGTGCCCGTTGATCACGACCACTGCCACCGCCGAGGGGCTCGGCGAATTCATCGATGCTTCACCGTCGCCGTTCCACGTGTGTGCCACCGTCGCTGCCGAATTGGAGGCGGCAGGTTATGTCCGACTGTACGAGCACGAGGAGTGGACGACCGCCCCGAGTCGGAACTACGTCATCAGGGGCGGCTCGGTGGTCGTGTGGGATACCGGCGAGGGCAATGCCTTTCGCATCGTCGGCGGACACACCGACAGCCCGAACCTGCGGGTCAAGCAGCGTCCGGACCGGACGTCGGCCGGCGTGGGGATGGTGGCACTCGAACCGTACGGCGGGGCCTGGCTGAATTCGTGGCTGGACCGCGATCTCGGGCTGTCCGGCCGGTTGGCCTATCGGGTCGGGGCCGGCGTCGAGCATGTGCTGGTCCACGTGACCGAACCGGTTATCCGAGTGCCGCAGTTGGCGATTCACTTGTCCGAGGACCGCAAAGGAGTCACCCTCGACCCGCAGCGGCACCTCGACGGGCTGTGGTCGGCGAGCGCGGAGGTGGCCGATGTCCTGGAGTGGGTGGCTTCCTATGCAGGCATCGAGCCGTCGTCGTTGCTGGGTTGGGAGTTGATGACCCACGACGTCACGCCGTCTCGGCTCATCGGTCCACGCGATGATCTGCTCAGCGCCCCACGCCTGGACAATCAGGGGACGTGCTACGCCGGGCTGCGCGCGCTGCTCGATTCGGAGCCCTCGAAGGAGACCCGGATGGTGGCGCTGTTCGATCACGAGGAGGTGGGCAGCGGGTCCGAACGAGGCGCCGCCTCCGACTTCCTGGCCACCATTTGCGAGCGGATCGTGTTGGCCCGCGACGGTTCTCGCGCCGATTACCTGCAGGCGATGGCGGCGAGTGTCTGTGTGTCAGGCGACATGGCGCACGCGACCCACCCCAACTACCCGGATCGGCATGAGCCATCGCACCCGGATCGACATCAACGGCGGCCCGGTACTCAAGGTCAACCAGAACCTGCGGTATGCCTCGGATGCGGTGGGCGAGGCCGTGTTCGCGATCGCGTGTGACTCTGCGGGCGTGCCGATGCAGCGCTACACCCATCGCGCCGACCTGCCGTGCGGGTCGACGATCGGCCCCATCACGGCCGCACGCACGGGTCTGACCACCATCGACGTCGGGGCGCCGCAGCTGGCGATGCACAGCGCGCGCGAGCTCATGGGTGCCGACGACGTACCGATGTATTCAGCTGCGCTGCAGGCATTCCTGAGCGGGTCGTGACCGTCAGTAGCTCCGAGCGAAGCCCAGCACATCGTCGACGTAGGTCATCGAGTTGTTGTACCGGAGGATGGCGGACACCTGTTCGGAGGTACTGCGGAGGTTCTTGTGCCCGTCGCAGAGATAACGCCCGGTGGTGAGCGCGGCGTCGTAGATGTTCTGCGGGTCGCTCTTGCCGTCGCCGTTGCCGTCGGCCCCGTAGTGCTCCCAGGTCGACGGTAGGAACTGCATCGGGCCGACAGCACGGTCGTAGGTGGAATCGCCGTCGAGACGCCCACCGTCTGTGTCGGCGATGACCTCGTTGGCTGCCAGGCTGCCGTCCAGCGTCGGACCGTAGATGGGGGTGCGCAGTTCGCCGGTGGCCCGGTCCACGTCGCCGTTGTTGGCGTGATGGGACTCGACCCTGCCGATGCCTGCGATGACCGGCCACGGGATCCCGCAGCTGGGATTCGTCTTTGCCAGGATGTCGGCAGCCCTCTGGTAGGCATCGTAGTTCGGAGCGGGCACCTGGCCGTCGGCCACCGCGGCCGGTGGGCGAGGCGGTGGCGGCGGCGGAAGTGGAGCCGGCAGGCGGAAGGTCGCTGCGGCACGTCGAACCGTGGCCTGCGCGTCTCCGGTGATCGGCTGCGCGGAGACCTCCGAGGACGAGGCAGTCGCTTTCGGGGTGGTGGTGGTGGAGTGCCCGACACCGGTGGCGCTCGCGGCGATGACGCCGATGGGGACGATGGCGGCCGCCAGGATGGGGGCGCGCACCTTCCAGACCTCCCGACGCGCATGACTGGTCGGAACTCTCGGTGTCTTCGGTTTCCTGGGACCGGTGAGTGTGATCGGTTCGCTAGGCCAGAGCGGGGTGGTCTGCTCGAAGGGATTCCACTCGTCCGGTGGCCCGAGCGGGTCCCATTCGACCGGCGGTGGGGGTGGGGGAGTCAAGGTGAACGATGATGCACCAAGCGTGGATGCGGAATGCTTCCCCAAGACGAATCAACCTCGCGAACAACACATCGGTGGACTGCTTACCCGGTGTGGTCCCCCCCAGAGCGACCATCGACCGTCGCCGACCGTACACCAATTCTCGGGCCCACCGTTATCTTGCCGTTATCAAATCTGAGATGTTCCTGAAGGTCTTCGCAGTGGCGCAGTTCAGTGGTCTACGACCGGGCGCGCTGTGACGCCACGCACAGTTGGGGCCGCCGATCAGTGGGGCCGCAGGACCGTGATCGAGGTGCCCTCATGAAGGACGATGTAGCCGTCGACCGCCTCGGTGGTGCCGATCACCGACCGCGTCCAGGCGATCTGGCCGGTCGTGGTGTCGACGGCCGTCACCTGATCGGGGTCGGCGAAGATCATGGTCGTGCCCGACGAGCCGACGCACGACAGGTGGTCGATGTTGCTCTCCGGTTTGTCGAACGCGGGAGGGTCCATCCGGCCGACCCGCTTGCCGTCCGCCAGGGTGTAGAAGAGCCGGGTCCGATCCTTGAGGGCGAGTGCCACCTCGGTGCCGCATGGCTTGGTGTTCGCCTTCGACAGTTCCGGGTCGGTGATCTGCCAGAGCGCATCCTCACGCGCCGGATCGCGGATCTCGTAACGGCCCTGGGTGGCCTGGACCTGGCCGTCACCTGTGCCGGCCAGGACGGGCAGCGTCGACGGGCCGCCGAGAACCCGGAGTCCGTCGGAGACGGCGACCGGGGGAGTCTGTACGTCGCCGTCGGTGACCGCATAGGTCGCCACCCGCTCGTGGCCGAATTCGTTGTACTGCACGGTGATGCCGGTGTCGAACGAGGTGATTTCGCACTGGCTGCACGAGAGGCGGTCGGCTCCAGTGGCGGGGTCGAGGATGAACCGTGTGCCGTCCGCGGTGCTGACGATCAGCACGCCGTCGGGTCGGGTCCTGGCCTGTGCCGAGGCGGCGAACGTGCGCGACCAGATCTCACGGCCCGCCGGGTCTCGCATGGTCGCGCGGTATCCGGCCTGATCGATGCGGAGATAGTCCGATCCAACGCCGACGACGTGCTCGGTGTCGTCGAGGTCGGTACCCGAAGTGGGAGTGCCGGTGTCGTCGATCAGATAGAAGCCGTCCGGGACCCCGCCAAGCTTGATGGCGCAGCCGACCTGCCCGAGATCGTTGAGGCCGCAGCCGCCGAGTCCGGCGACCACGGGGTCCTTCCACAGCGGTGAGCCCGACCTCGCGGTCACGAGGACGAAGGCGCGACCGAGTCCGGATGGATAGGCGAGAAGCCATTCGTCGCGCCACGTGTCGACCACCTCGACGCCGGAGTCGGCGCGATAGCCGGGCAACGTGTCACTCGACTGGGTCCATGCGACGTCGGGCTCGGTGGAGTAGCCGCGCAGATGCCCGTCGCGGTACTCGGTCGTATTGTCCGCCGGCGTACCGATGGCGAGGACCGCCGCGACCGACGCGACCATCGCGGCGACGAGAAGCATCGTCACCGTGCCGATGCCGAAGGGCATGCGCCGCACGAGACCGGCGAGTGACGAGCGGATGGACATGGCAATCAGTGAACCATGAGCCCCGCGGCGCTCGCGTCGTCGCCGTCGGTCATCCGTGCACGGTAAGCCGCCGGGCTCACCCCGCGCCGACGTTTGAAGGCGGTGCTGAAGGCGAACGGACTGCCGTAGCCGACCTGGCGGGCAATCGAACTCAGGGATCTGGTGCGGTCTGACAGGAGATCGGCGGCCAGCGACAGCCGCCACTGCGTGAGGTAGGTCATTGGCGGCTCGCCCACCAGGTCGGTGAAGCGCCGGGCCAGCACGGGCCGCGACACCCCGGTTGCCGACGCCAGGGAGGCAACCGTCCACTGGTGGTCGATGTTGTTGTGGAGCAGGCGAAGTGCATGACCTATCACCGGATCGGTATGCGCGCGGTACCACTGTGCCGCCCGAACCCGCCCGGATTCCATCGCTTGCCGCAGGCCGGTGATCAGCACCAGATCGAGGAGCCGGTTCAACACGGCTTCCTGTGCGGGGGAATCGCGGACGATCTCGATCTCCATCAGTGACACCAACGGGTGATCGTGCATGGACACCACCGTGAACCTGTCGAGGGCGTCGAGCAGGCGCTGGCTGACCTCCCCGCTCGCGTATGTGCCGATGAGCATGACGGCGTCGGCCGATGGGGCGTCGACGCAGTTGCCCCATGACCGGACGCCGAAGCACATGTCCTCGGCGACGCTGTGCGTGCCGGTGGGATCGAAACAGTCGCCGTTCGCGTCGATCCGAGCCACCCAATGGTGCGTCGGGTCGTCGGCGATCGTGTACGGGTGGGTGCCGCGGATGAGCGCGACGTCGCCGGCCGCGAGGGGGTGTTCGGTGCCGTCGTCATAGGTGAGCGTCGATGTTCCGCGGGTGACCGCGACGACGGTCAGTGGGGCGGTGTCCTCGATGCGCACCGACCACGGCGCACTCATCGCCATCCGCAACATCATCGGGCTCTGTGCGCGAGGTCCGTTGAGGAGACTGCCGAGTGCATCCATGGCATCGAGCATACGACAGGGCGAGACGATCTCGTATGTATCAGAGCCAATCGGCTATGGATCGTCTCGGTCGAGCGCGGTGAACTGAATGCATGAACCAGAACACGAACCACCCGGAATCAGCACCCGTCCTCGTCATCGGGGCGACCGGCAAGACCGGCCGCCACGTCGCCGACCATCTCGAGAAGAGGGGTCGGTCCGTGCGCAGAGCCGGCCGGTCCAGCGCGACGAGATTTGATTGGTCCGAACGTTCGACGTGGGCACCGGCGCTCGCGGGAGCCGGGGCCGTCTACATCGCGTATCAACCCGACCTCATCGTGCCCGGCGCCGACGACGACATCGCGGAGCTGGTCCGTCTCGCCGATGCGGCCGGGGTGAGGCGCCTGGTGCTGCTCGCCGGCCGGGGTGAGGCGCAAGCGCAGGAGGCCGGACGCATCGTGCACGCCGCTCGCGCGGAGTCGACTGTTCTCTCGTGCGCCTGGTTCGATCAGAACTTCTCCGAGGGTGGCTTCGCACCGGAGATCGCCGAGGGCTCACTGACTCTGCCGGTGGGTGAGGTGGGTGAACCGTTTGTGGACACCCGGGACATAGCGGAGGTGGCGGTGGCTGCCCTGCTCGACGAGACGTTGCAGGGCGGTAGTCCCCATGCCGGGCAGACCTACGAGTTGACCGGACCGCGCCTGCTGACATTTGCCGAGGCGGCCGCCGAGATCGGTGCGGCGCGTCGGCGGACGATCTCCTTCAATCGCGTCGGCGCGCAGGAGTATCGCGATCTGCTCTCCGGCCTCGGGGTCGCGGAGGCGGAGATCGACCTGTTGTCGTCGTTGTTCGGCACGTTGTTCGACGGTCGCAATGCGCGGGTGTCCGGCGACGTCGCCCGTGTCCTCGGTCGCCCGCCGACAGATTTTGCCGACTTCGTGAAGTCCACTGTCGGTGAGGCGGTGTCGCGATGAGTCAGCTACGCGATGGGATTCTCGTCCTGGCGGTCACCACCGTGGGCCTGAGCGCGGGTCTGTTGTCGGCGTTCGCGTACGCGGTGATGCCCGGGCTCGATCGCGCCGGCGCGCAGGTCGCGGTGGTCGCGATGCAGCGCATCAACGCCGCGATCCTCAATCCTGTGTTCGCGCTGATCTTCTTCGGTGGGTTGGTGTTCGGTGTGCTCGGTATTGCGCTGTGGTGGCAGGAGACGACGCTGCGGTGGTGGCTGATCGTCGCGGTCGTCCTCTACCTCGTGGCCCTTCTCATCACCATGGGCATCAACGTTCCGCTCAACACCCGGCTCGACGGCGCAGGCTCGGTGTCGGCGGCCGACGCACCCACGGTCTGGGAGGATTTCGTGCGACCGTGGGTGCGGTGGAACATCGTCCGGGCGTTCGCGGCGGTGGCCGGATTCGTGGTCATGCTCGTGGGTCTGGTGCAGACCCGTGGCTGATCGGTTCGCAGACGTACTCCGCCCGAGATCAGAAGAGCTGACCCAGGTAGAACTCGGTGCCCTGATCATCGGCACACAGGGCCATCACGCCGTACGCCTGGCTGTCGGGCTCGGTGATGACCCGGCCACCGGCGGTGACGACCCGCTCGACCGCCGCATCCATGTCGGCGACGTTCCACATCGGTACGGCCACGGCCTTGTCGGAACCGCCGGCGATGCCGACCTGCGGGCGGACATCGTCGACCTCCCATCCGTCGTCGATGCGACCGCCGTGGAAGGTCCAGCCGAGCACGGCGCCGTAGAAGGCCCGATAGCGCGAGCTGTCGGCGGTGTGCACGGTCAGATACGACATCTCTCCGATTCCGCGGGGATGTTGGTCTGGTCGCTGCTCGCCGGGGGCGGCGACGTGGACCGAGAAGGCGACTCCCGAATCGTCGGTGGCGTCGAGGACCTGCGTGCCGTCGCTCGAAACCTCGGACACCTCAGTGGCCTGCCCGCCTGCGGCGATGATGGCATCTCGCGCAGCGTCGAAATCGTCCACCGCATAGACGCAGTAGAGCGTGCCCGAGCCGTAACCGCCGGCGTCCGAGATACCCAGACGGTGACCGAGGTTGGTGACCTGCCGAGTTTCCGGATCGTAGTTCCAGCCGAGCACGGCGCCGTAGAAGCGTGCCGCTCGTCCGGCGTCGGGGGTCTGCAGAGACATGTAGACGATGTCGCCTGTGCGGATCCGGTTGTCGGTCTGTGCGCCCGTCTTCGACGGACCGGTCAGCATCCACCGGTGGCCGAACGGGTCGACGATCGTGCCGGTCCGGTTTCCGTAGCCCTCGTACGGCTCACGGGTCACCGCCGCGCCGCCTCGCTCGGCGGCGGCAACAGCGGCGTCGGTGTCGTCGACGGGCAGCATCAGGCTGACCGATACGTGCCCGGGGCTGGGCGCGCGCAGGCCCATGTCCTCGAACTCGGCGGCGAGATAGATGACACCACCGCCGATCTCGAGTTCGGCGTGACCGATGCGTCCGTCGTCCATGACAATCGGCTCGCCGCGCAGGCGTGCGCTGAGGTTGGCGACGTACCAGTCGATGGCCGCGCGACCGTCGGCGACGGTGAGATAGGGGAGTGCGCCAGGACGTTCGACGGCCGGTTCGGTGGCGTCGGTGGCCGTGGTGTCGAGGGTGCTCGCAGTGCTCATGACAACTCCTTGGGGCAGGGTCGCGCCACGCTCGAGTCGGTCCCGCAGCGTGCGGGCGAAGTCGGCGTCAGGCGCGACGGGTTCGGTCCAGCCGGGGGTATCGGAGGCCCGCAGGACGACGAGCGGATCGGACGGCGTTGCGCGGCCGCGATTCTCGGTGCTGTTGTACTCGCTCATGCGTGACCTCCTCCCCGGGTGTGGTGGGGTTGGCCGGGCCGGGAATCGGTGTCCGGATAGGCCGCGCGAAAGGCCCGCTTGGCCCGGGTGAGCAGCGCTTCGGTCGCACCGACCGTGCGGTCGAGGACGGCGGCGCAGTCGCCGACCGGCAGGTCGTCGACATACCGCAGGGTCAGCACCGCACGGTGCGTCGGCGACAGCCTGGCGAGCGTGTAGTGCGCCACCATGCGGTCGAGGTGGACCTCCCAGTCGTCGTCGATCGATTCCGGGAGTTGCTCGACGGGCTCGGGTGTCCGCTGCATGATCCGCCAGTGGTCCGCCAGTTTGTGCCGGGCGACCCCGATCAGCCATGGGGTGGTCGGTCGGGCGTCGTCGTCGCGGCGCACGGTGTCCATCGCGGCCAGGAAGGTCTCCGAGGTGAGATCCTCGGCCACCCGCCGATCCGAACATCGGCGCAGCAGGTAGCCGTACACCGCGGGCAGTGCATCGTCGTACACCGCCAGCAGTGCCGGCGCCCCGCCCTGGGGCGGGCCATCCTGTTCGCCGCTCACATCTTCATCGTCGTTTGTCGGACCCGTTTTCCGACGCCTGATCCGGAAAGAATTTGTCGCAGGGTCGGCGACGCGTCAGATTCTCGCGGTTGTCGAGGCGATCGCGTCGGCGACCGCACGCGGCTGGTCGAGTGACACAAAGGTGCGCGCATTCGGGACATCGATGAAGCGCGCGTTCGGGAAGACCGCCGCGAAGCGCCGACCGTGCTCTGGCGTGAAGCACCGGTCGTCGACGCCCCACACCATGGTCACCGGCCGGTCGAAGCGTGCGAGACGTGGTGTCACCGCCGCGAGTTCGGCCGGGTCGATCTTCTTCAGGAATGCGATGAAGTCGTCTCGGATGCGGGCGTCGGTGCGCAGCGGCTCGAACACCGAGAGCGTCAGATCGGGATCGGGATCGACGAGCAGCAGGCCGACGCCCAGCGGCGAGTGGCGTAGCGCCGTGATGCGCATGCTCTCGACCAGTGGCTTGAGCAGCGCCCGCTGACGCATCAGAGCGAAGTAGAAGCCGAACGGTTGCGGCGGGAACAGATCGAAGGCATCGCAATTGGTGAAGACCAGCGCGCGGACGAAGTCGGGGTCGGCGTCGAGGGCGAACTGGGTCACCGCACCCCCGGTGTCGTTCGCTACCAACGTCGCGTCGGAGAGGCCGAGTTCGGCGACGAACTCACGGACGAGTCGTGCCGCGCCCTGGGGGCTGCGGTCGGCGTCCGGGCCCCACGGAATGTGATGGGACCCGAGCGGGAGGGTCGGGGCATGGCACCGGTAACCGGCCTGCGCGAGGAGTTCGGCGACCGGACGCCACAGTCGATGGTCGACGACCGCGCCGTGCACGAAGACGATTGGTGGGTGCGGCGAGTCCTCGGGACCGTAGGTCGCATACTCGATGGTTCCGGAAGGCAATTCGATGGTGGTCGTCGTGCTGGTCATGAGCTCTCACCCTCTCGACTAGGCTTATCGTGAACTTACGAACACTCTGTATGAAAGTTACGTGCAACCTGTATGAAAGTCAATCGTCGAACCCAGGCCGAGCGCACCGCCGCCACTCGATCCGCGCTGGTCGCGGCCGGCCGCGCGCTGTTCGGTGAGCTCGGATATGCCGACGTCGGTACGCAGGCGATCGTCGACAAGGCCGGTGTCACCCGTGGTGCCCTCTACCACCAGTTCAAGGACAAACAGGGCTTGTTCGCGGCGGTGTACGACGACGTGGAGCAGGACATCACCGCCGAGGTCGCAGCTCGCGTCGGCGAACTCGCGATCACCGATCCGCTGTCTGCACTGAAGGCCGGTGTCCGCGTGTTCCTCGAGCGGGTGACAGACCCGGCGATCCACATGATCTCGTTGGTGGATGCACCGTCGGTGCTCGGCTGGAGCGAGTGGCGGGCGCGTGGCGAAGAGTTCGGCTTCGCGCTGATCGAGGGCATTCTGCAGGCGGCGATCGCTGCGGGGCAGATCGACGACCAACCCACGAGACCTCTCGCCCATGTCGCCATCGGGGCCCTCGACGAGTCGGCGCTGTATGTCGCGAGCGCAGCGGACCGGGACGCTGCCACCGCAGAGGTGCTCGTCGTCCTCGACCGAATCGTCGATTCGTTCGCGGGACGTTCGCAGCAGCGGTGAATCCGAGACGGGGTGGCCTGCGATTTCGTCCGCACCGATGAATTCCGCGTTGCCCCGTCGTCGATACCTCTGGATCGACCGACTGACAGGAGTCCAGACATGACGAAGCCGTTTCGATTCGGGGTGGTTGCCCCGCTGAGGACCGACCTGCCGACGTGGCGCGATCGCGTGCGCCGCGTCGCCGACAGCGGTTACTCGACGCTGCTGGTACCCGACTTCCCGCAGATGCAACCGGCTCCCGGTCCGATGCTGGCCACGGTGGCGGCCTTGACCGACCTGCGCGTGGGGACGTGGGTCTACGCCTCGCCGCTACGCCCGGCCTGGCTGACGGCGTGGGAGGCGCATTCGTTGTCGCTGGTGACCGAGGGGCGCTTCGAGATGGGCATCGGCACCGGCCGGCCGGGAATCGAGGACGAGCTCCGCGACAAGGGAATGCCTCCGGTACCACCGCCGAACGAGCGGCTGGCCCAGATGCGTGAGACGGTGAGGGCGCTGCGGGAACTCGACGGCCCCGACCGCCACACGCCCGTGGCGATGGCCGTGTACGGGCCCAAGGCGCGAGCGTTGGCGGCCGAGCTCGCCGACACGGTCACGTTCGCGCTGGGGGATCAACCCCGGGGCGAGGTAGAGCGATTGGCACGTGACTTCCGCACCGTCGGGGAGGTCGAGCTCGCGCTCGCCGTGCCGGTTGTCGGTGACGACGTCGCCCCGCACATGGCGCCGCCCGACACCGACCCGGCCGCACTTCGCGCGGCGGACGCGATGACCGTGCTCCCGGACGATCCGGCGGCAGCCATCGAGGAGATCCAGCGGCGGCGAGAAGAGATCGGCTTCTCCTACTTCATCTTCGGTGCCGACGTGGCCGACAGGTTTGCTCCGGTCGTCGCCGAACTCGCCGGACGTTAGCCCGGCATCGGGGATGATGCGGGCGGCCGCCGGGGACGCCCGAAAGCAGCTTCGTTGATCTGTCGTCAGCGCTCCAGCGCCTGCCGATCCCAACCTGCCCGGTCGGCGACGACCTCGTAGGTGCTCTGGAGGAACTCGAGCAGTGTCGCGTCGGGATCGGCCGCCTCTCGAACGGCGGTGTAGGGCAGTACGAACTCACCCAGGTTCTCGTCGAACCCCGCACCAGCCGGCGAGATGGTGGCGGTACGGTAACCCGCGGGCTCGGGATAGGCGTACGAGTAGAAGTTGCCCTCGCCGTCCGGCCCGGGCCAGTATCCGGCGCTGCTCACTTCGTGCGAGTACGCCTCCCACATCACGTGCGGGCCGCAATTGGGAGCTCCGCCTGGGTGTTTGGGCGCTGATCGCCCCGAGAACCGTGTGACGGCGAGATCGCATGCTCCCCAGAAGAAGTGCGTCGGGCTGACCTTGCCGGTGTACCGCGACCGGAAGACGTCGAACACCCGGTTGATCTGCACCAATGCCTGCCAGAAGCGGTGCGCCGCATCGGCGTCGTACGCGACATGCTCGCGATCGATGTCGAACGGCACCGCGCCCGGGATCTCGACCGGCATCGCCCAGATGTCGGTCGAGAGTCCGAGTTCGTCGAGCACGGACATCACGTCTCCGTAGAAGTCGGCGATCGGCCGCGCTGTCAGGGGCACGGAGCGGCGATCTCCCGACGTGGTGGCGACGACGAGTTCGTGGTCGATGAAGTCGAAGTCCATCGTGAACCCGCGGTGGCCGTGAGGGATGACACCCGTGGTCAGACCCCGCGCCGAGACGTAGAGCACGACATTCCACCAGTGACTCATCAACGGCGTGTTCGCCATCCGGACCTTGCCGACGATCTGCGTCATCAGCTGCACGGTGTCCCGCGTGTCGGCCCAGTCCGCCACCGGTATCGACGGCCACGCGGAATCGGTCTCAGTGGGCACCATCGGACTCTCCTTCCGAGACCAGCTCCGCGCACCGCTCGCCGACCAGCATCACCGTGATGTTCGGGTTGACCGTGGTGTGCGCCGGGAACACCGAGGCATCGGCAACCCGCAGTCCCGACACACCTTTCACGCGCAGCTCCGGGTCCAGTGGTGACATCGGATCGTCGGACGGCCCCATCCGGACCGTGCCGACCGGGTGATAGACGGTGTTGTGCGTCCGGCTGATGTAGTCAGCCAGTTCGGTGTCCGTCGTGGCATCCGTACCCGGATAGAGTTCGCGCGCAACCCAATCGGACAGCGGTGCGGCCGTCGCGATCTCGCGCGCCGTGCGGATGCCTGCGATCATCACCCGCATGTCATGACCGTCGGGGTCGGTGAAGTAGCGAGGATCCACGCGCGGTTTGTCGCGGAAGTCTCGGGAGCGCAGCTGCACGGTGCCGCGCGACCGCGCGTGGGTGACATTCGGCGTGAGGCAGAAGGTGTTCTCGCTGGTGGGATATCCCTGCCGCAGCGTGTGCATGTCGAACGGCACACTGCCGTAATGCATCATCAGGTCGGGTCGGTCGAGACCGTCGATGGTGGTGGTGAAGATGCCTGCCTCCCACCACTGGGTGGATTCGGTCGTCATCGGCCGCGTCGTCTCGAAGCCGATCACGCCCTCCGGGTGGTCCTGCAGATTCGCCCCGACGCCCGGCGAGTCGACCAGTACATCGATCCCGTGCTCGCGTAGGTGGACGGTCGGTCCGATCCCGGACAGCATCAGCAGTTTCGGGGTGTCGATGGCGCCCGCCGACACGATCACCTCGCGTGTGGCGTGCACCGTGGTGGTGCGGCCGAAGGCATTGTCGGTGATGTCGACACCGCTCGCACGCAGACCGTCGCCGGATTGCTCGATGACGATGCGCTTCGCCCACGCCCCGGTGCGCACCGTCAGGTTGGGGCGGTCCAGATTCGGGTGGAGATAGCTGACCGACGACGACGCCCGGATGCCGTCGGGACGCCGATTGATCTGGAAGAAGTTGGCGCCGTTGGTCACCGTGGTGCCGCTGTTGAACTCGACACGCGGGATACCGACCGCCTCGCACGCGTCGAGGAGCGCCACGCCACACGGGTCGTTCGGCGGCACGGTCATGATGTGCACCGGACCGCCACGACCGTGGTGGCCGCCGGGCGCGTCGTTGGTCTCGATCTGCGGGTACAGCCGGTATACCGATTCGGACCCCCAACCGGTGCAACCGAAGTCGCGCTCCCACGAGTCGAGGTCCTCGCGCGGTGCCCAGAACGCGATACAGCTGTTGTGCGAACTGCACCCGCCGAGCACCTTCGCCCGGGCGTGCCGCATGAAGTCGTTGCCGTTCTCCTGCGGCTCGATCGGGTAATCCCAGTCGTACCCCGATTCCAGTAGCTCCATCCACCGATCCAATCGCAGGATGGCATCATCGCCGACATCCGACGGACCGGCCTCGATGAGACAGACCGTGACAGCCGGGTTCTCGGACAGCCGTGAGGCGACCGCTGCGCCTGCCGAGCCACCCCCGACGACGACATGGTCGAAGGTGTCGGTCATCGTTGTCCCCCTCGATCGGCGAACCAGCCGGTCACGCCCGGCCGGAGGTTCTCGTAGACATGCTTGGCCTCCCGGTACTCGGCGAGCCCCGATGGTCCGAGCTCGCGGCCCACGCCGGAGTGTCCGAATCCGCCCCATTCTGCCTGCGGCAGATACGGTCCGAAGTCGTTGACCCACACGGTGCCGTGTCGCAGTCGGGCCGCGGCGCGACGGGCCCGTGCGGAGTCGGCGGACCAGACCGCACCGGCCAGTCCGTACTCGGTGTCGTTGGCGATGGTGACGGCTTCGTCCTCGTCGGTGAAGGTCTCGACGGTCACGGTTGGTCCGAAGGCCTCATCGTGCACGCACGCCATCTCCCGGGTGGCTCCGTCGATGATCGTCGGCAGGTAGAACCAGCCGTCGTCGAGACTTCCGGAGCCGTGGTCGCCGGTGCCGAATGCCCCGCCGGTTCGGATCAGCGCACCGTCGGCGCGGGCCTGCTCGACATACGCGTGCACCTTGTCGCGGTGCGCCGACGAGATCAGCGGGCCGGTCTCGGTGCCGTCGGCGAACGGCAGGCCGAGCCGGATCTGCTCCGCCCGGCGGACCAGTTCGTCGACGAATCGGTCGTGCGCGGATTCTTCGATGATGAGACGTGCTCCCGCCGAACACACTTGACCCGAATGCAGGAATGCGGCGTTGAGTGCGTTGTCGACCGTGGCGGCGAGCCGGTCGTCGGTGTCGCAGGCGTCGGCGAACACGACGTTCGGGTTCTTGCCGCCGAGTTCGAGCGCCACCTTCTTCACCGTCGCGGCCGCCTGCCGTGCGATCACCCTGCCGGTGACGAGGCCACCGGTGAAGGAGATGAGATCGACATCGGGATGCGCCGACAGCGGCGCCCCGGCATCGGCTCCGGCGCCGAGGACGAGGTTCGCCACGCCGGGAGGCAGCCCCAGATCGTCGAGGACCCTCATGATGAGGATCGACGTGTGCGGGGTGAGCTCGGCGGGCTTCAGCACGAAGGTGTTGCCCGCGGCGAGGGCAGGCGCGATCTTCCACGCCGCCTGCAGGAGCGGATAATTCCATGGTGTGATCAGGCCGCAGACGCCCACCGGTTCGTAGACGATCCGGGAGTCGACGTCCGTGGACCCGGCATCGACCACCCGGCCGGCATCCTCGGCTGCCAGCTTGCCGAAATAGCGGAAGCAATTGGCGATGTCGGTCATGTCGAGATCCGACTCGTACGGGCGTTTGCCGGTGTCGAGAGTCTCTGCGCGGACGAACTCGTCTCGGCGCGTGTCGATCTCGGACGCCACACGCAACAACAGATCACCTCGCTCGGCGGCACCGGTCTGTCGCCAGGGGCCGTCGTCGAAGGCGCGGCGTGCCGCGGCGATGGCGGCCTCGGTATCTGCGGTGCCCGCCTCCGCGACGATACCGACGAGTGAACCGTCTGCAGGGCAGTGGATCTCACGGGTCTCGCCGGAGGTAGCGGAACACCACCGGCCGTCGATGAAGAGCGTGTCGCTCATGGTGCGGGGGTTCCTTCGGGTTCGGCATCGGGTGTGTCGACCACGGGGATGTCGTGGCTGTCGGTGGCCGATCGTCGCAGATGAAGGTAGCCGAGGTGGCGCTCGTACTGGTCCAGGATGTCGCCGATGACCTGTTCTCGGTTGTAGGCGTTGAGCGAATAGCCCTGTGACCCTTCGGTCAGGTACACCTCGCACCGGAAGTAGCGATCGTCTGACCGCTGCGACAGCACGGCATAGGTCGGGGTCGGCGCCGACATCGGCCACACGCAGTATTCGAACCGCGGCTCCTGCGCGAGCTCGACGATCAGTCGAGGCGACGGCAGACCCTCGTTACTCGCCGATTCGTCGACCCGGGCCGCGATGCCACCCTTCGCGAACTCGTCGGCGACCTCACGCATCGCCGGAACGACGGACCTGGTGATGAACTTGCGCGTCGTCGACGGCCCCGGATATCTCAGGGTGCCCACGAGGCGTTGCCGCCAACTCCCGTGTTCCGACGAGCCTCGGCCCGCGGCGATCACCTTCGGCAGTGTGGTCCGGAAACTGTCCAGCTTGTACGACTCGTTCCGGACCGCCCTCAGCAGCGAAATGCAGATGAGGCCGAGCACGAACGAGAACGGCAGTCCCATGATCACCGTCGCGGCCTGCAACGTGAGGATCGATCCGTCGCCGCCGCCGGCGAACAACATCGACAGCGTGAGCAGGCCGATGGCCACGGACCAGAAGATGCGGACGGATCGCGCGCAGTCGGCCATCGGATCCGGCAGCCGCGAGGTGAAATTGCCCATCACGAGGGAACCGGAGTCGGCGCTGGTGACGTAGAACAGCAGACCGGTGATCGTGGCGATCCCGATGAGCAGCGTGGACCCGGGATACTGCTCGAGCAGCGAGTAGAACCCGGCTTCCGGGGTGGAGGCGGTGGTCTCGGCGAAGCCCTGGTCGCCGCGCGCGACCTCGAGCGCGCTGTTCCCGAAGATGGAGATCCACAGCAGGATGAAGGAGAACGGCACGACGAGGACGCCGAACACGAACTGGCGCATGGTGCGTCCGCGGGAGATCCGTGCCAGGAACAGGCCGACGAACGGCGCCCACGCCACCCACCACGCCCAGAAGAACAGCGTCCAGCCGTCGACGAACCCGCGGGCGTCGTTGCCCGGCGTCGGATTGACCTGATCCCAGGCGAACGTGTCGAGCGTGCGGTCGGCGAAGGTGGATACATAGTCCCCGGCGTTCTGGGTGAGGCCGTTGAGCAGGAAGTCGGTCTTACCCGCGACGAGGATGTAGACGAGCAGGACGATCGCGAGGATGACGTTCAGCTCGGAGAGTCGGCGGATGCCCTTGTCGACACCCGAGGTGGCCGAGGCGGTCGCGATGACCACCGACAGCACGATCAAACCGATCTGGGCGGCTTTGCCCTGCGATATCCCGAAGATCTCGTTGAGGCCGTAGTTGAGTTGCACCACACCGATGCCCAGCGACGTCGCGATCCCGAAGATGGTCCCGAGGACCGCGGCGACATCGATGGCGTCGCCCCAGCGTCCCTCGACCCGCTTCCCGAAGATCGGGTACAACGCGGCGCGGATGGTCAGCGGCAGGTTGTGGCGGAACGCGAAGTAGGCCAGGGCGCCGCCCATCAGTGCGTACATCGCCCACCCGGTGACGCCGTAGTGGAACACCGTCCAGGTGACCGCCTCGCGGGCGGCGGCGTTGGTCTCGCCGGGGCCGGTGGGGGGATTGAGGAAGTGGGTGACCGGTTCGGCGACCGAGAAGAACATGAGGTCGATCCCGATCCCGGCCGCGAACAGCATGGCGGTCCAGGTGAACAGGCTGTACTCGGGTCGGGATTCTTCGGGGCCGAGCCGGTACCGGCCGTACTTGCTGGCCCCCAGGAAGACGACGACCCCGACGATCGCGGTCGCGAGGATGAAATACCACCAGCCGAACCATCGGGAGATGAACTCCCGGACGTCGTTGATGACACTCTCGGCCGTGTCCGGTGAGACGAGGGCCCAGATGGCGAACGCGAGCACGATCGTCGCGCTCGTGATGAAGACCGCGAGATTGACCGAGCTGCGACCGGCCTCGGGATGTGGCGGATCGCTCGGGGAGGAATCGATGATGTCGCCGGTGCTGTGGTGGTGAGGCCGAGCGTCATCACTCATGTGACGGAGGTTACCCGGCGATGTCCGAATTTTCGCCGGATGCCGTGGTCGACGATCTGATCGGCAGTGGGGCGGATCCCTGCACCAGGACGGCTGTGAGCAGGAAACGTCGTCGCGGTGGAGCGGAAACGAGGCGTTCGCTCTCGGCGTAGCGTTGATGGAACAGAGCGCCCACGTGCACGGTTGTAGTGCGCAGATCCCCGGCATGACCATCACGGATATCGTTTCCGACCGACGTTAACGGTAGCTGCACTCCAAGCGACCACTAGAGTGGAGGCAGGCTGGTCGTCATGTATACGGACACCGCTGCAGTTGTCGACGCTGTGGTTGTCACCGACGGCCGGGGCGCTAGCTAACGAGGGAGAACAATGTTCGAACGGTTCACCGACCGCGCACGTCGTGTCGTCGTCCTGGCGCAAGAAGAAGCGCGGATGCTCAACCACAACTACATCGGCACCGAGCACATCCTCTTGGGCCTCATCCACGAGGGTGAAGGTGTCGCCGCCAAGGCACTCGAATCTCTCGGGATCTCTCTTGAAGGTGTTCGCAGCCAGGTCGAGGAGATCATCGGCCAGGGGCAGCAGGCACCCTCCGGGCACATCCCGTTCACGCCGCGTGCCAAGAAGGTCCTGGAGCTCTCGCTGCGCGAGGCGCTGCAGCTCGGCCACAACTACATCGGCACCGAGCACATCCTCCTCGGCCTCATCCGCGAGGGCGAGGGCGTGGCCGCCCAGGTGCTGGTCAAGCTGGGTGCAGACCTCAACCGGGTCCGCCAGCAGGTCATCCAGCTGCTCTCGGGCTACCAGGGCAAGGAGCCACAGGAGGCCGGGACCGGCGGACGCAGCAGCGAGGCGGGTACACCGTCGACGTCGCTGGTTCTCGACCAGTTCGGCAGAAACCTGACCGCCGCGGCCGCCGAGGCCAAACTCGACCCGGTCATCGGGCGCGAGAAAGAGATCGAGCGGGTCATGCAGGTGCTGTCCCGCCGCACCAAGAACAACCCGGTGCTCATCGGTGAGCCCGGCGTCGGCAAGACCGCCGTCGTCGAGGGTCTCGCGCAGGCCATCGTCAACGGCCAGGTGCCGGAGACGCTCAAGGACAAGCAGCTCTACACCCTTGACCTCGGGTCGTTGGTTGCCGGCAGCCGCTACCGCGGTGACTTCGAGGAACGCCTGAAGAAGGTGCTCAAGGAGATCAACACCCGCGGTGACATCATCCTGTTCATCGACGAGCTGCACACGCTGGTCGGCGCGGGTGCCGCCGAGGGCGCGATCGACGCCGCGTCGATCCTGAAGCCGAAGCTTGCCCGCGGTGAGCTCCAGACCATCGGTGCCACCACCCTCGACGAGTACCGCAAGTACATCGAGAAGGACGCCGCCCTCGAGCGCCGGTTCCAGCCGGTGCAGGTCGGCGAACCGTCGGTCGAGCACACGATCGAGATCCTGAAGGGTCTGCGTGACCGCTACGAGAGCCACCACCGGGTGTCCATCACCGACGGTGCGCTCGTCGCGGCGGCGACGCTGGCCGACCGCTACATCAACGACCGGTTCCTGCCGGACAAGGCGATCGACCTCATCGACGAGGCGGGCGCGCGCATGCGCATCCGCCGGATGACCGCGCCGCCAGATCTCCGCGAGTTCGACGAGCGCATCGCCGACGCCCGCAAGGAGAAGGAATCCGCGATCGACGCGCAGGACTTCGAGAAGGCCGCCAATCTCCGCGACAAGGAGAAGCAGCTGGTCGCCGAGCGGGCCGAGCGTGAAAAGCAATGGCGCAGCGGCGACATGGACGTCGTGGCGGAGGTCGACGACGAGCAGATCGCCGAGGTCCTGGGCAACTGGACCGGCATCCCGGTGTTCAAGCTCACCGAGGAGGAGACCACCCGTCTGCTTCGCATGGAGGACGAGCTGCACAAGCGGATCATCGGCCAGGAGGACGCCGTCAAGGCGGTCTCCAAGGCGATCCGCCGTACTCGCGCCGGTCTGAAGGATCCGAAGCGTCCGTCCGGTTCGTTCATCTTCGCCGGCCCGTCCGGTGTGGGTAAGACCGAGCTGTCCAAGGCGCTGGCGAACTTCCTGTTCGGCGAGGACGACGCGCTCATCCAGATCGACATGGGTGAGTTCCACGATCGCTTCACCGCATCGCGCCTGTTCGGTGCTCCTCCCGGCTACGTCGGGTACGAAGAGGGCGGCCAGCTCACCGAGAAGGTGCGCCGCAAGCCGTTCTCGGTGGTGCTGTTCGACGAGATCGAGAAGGCGCACTCGGAGATCTACAACACGCTGCTTCAGGTGTTGGAGGACGGGCGTCTGACCGACGGTCAGGGACGCACGGTCGACTTCAAGAACACCGTGCTGATCTTCACCTCGAACCTCGGTACCAGCGACATCTCCAAGGCGGTCGGCCTCGGCTTTACGCAGGGCAACAGCGACGGCTCGCAGTACGAGCGGATGAAGCAGAAGGTCAACGACGAGCTGAAGAAGCACTTCCGCCCCGAGTTCCTCAACCGTATCGACGACGTCATCGTCTTCCACCAGTTGACGCGCGACGAGATCATCCAGATGGTCGACCTGATGATCAACCGTGTGGAGACACAGTTGAAGAACAAGGACATGGCGATCGAGCTCACCGACCAGGCCAAGGCCCTGTTGGCCAAGCGTGGCTTCGATCCGGTGCTCGGTGCCCGGCCGCTGCGTCGGACCATCCAGCGTGAGATCGAGGACCAGCTCTCGGAGAAGATCCTGTTCAACGAGATCGGCGCAGGCCAGATCATCCTGGTCGACGTCGAGGGCTGGGACGGCGAAGACGACGGCGAGGACGCCAAATTCGTGTTCACCGGCTCCGAGAAGCCGCGCGAGGTGCCCGACGCACCTGCCGAGCTGACCAAGGCCGGCGACAGCAACGGCGAGTCGAACTAGTCGCTCACACAACTGAACACAGACGGGCCGCCGCGACAGTCATTGTCGCGGCGGCCCGTTCGTGTCGGTCGCCTTCGTTCCCTGCGTAGTTCTTGTTCCCTGAGGTGCGAGGCGCCAGCCGAGCCTCGAAGGGGCCGGCGTGCCCTTCGAGACGCTCGCAAGCTCGCTCCTCAGGGGGCGGGGGTGCGGTGCCGGGAGCACTCACAGCGCCGCGATCTTCTCCTCGAGGACCCGACGTTGAGCTCCGTTGGCGGCGAGGTCGCGGGCGCGTTCGAGTTCGATCCGCGCATCGTCGGTCCGGCCGAGTCGCATGAGCAGCTCCCCGCGGACGCTCGGCAGCAGGTGCGACCCGGCAAGGGCCCTGTCGTCGACCTCTGCGGCGAGTAGCTCCAACGCCGTGTCGGCGCCCGACGCCATGGAGATCGCGACGATCTTGTTCAGGGTCACCACGGGGTTGCGGGTCAGTTGCTCCAGGGCCTCGTAGAGCACGACGATCTGGGGCCAATCGGTTGCGTCGACGTCGGGCGCACCTGCGTGGCAGGCGGCGATGGCCGCCTGCAGGGCATATGGACCGCGACCACGCCCGAGCGCGTCGGACCGCTCGAGTGCAGTCAGCCCGCGGGCGATCTGTCCGCGATCCCACCGACGACGGTCCTGGGCGGCGAGCAGCACCGGTCGCCCGTCGGCGCCGACACGAGCTGCGAAACGGGAGGCCTGCAGTTCCATCAACGCGAGAAGTCCGTGGACTTCGGGCTCGCGGGGGACCAGAGTGGCGAGAACACGCCCGAGGCGAACCGCCTCCTGCGCCAGGTCGTGACGCATCCAGGTCTCGCCCGCCGTCGCGGCATACCCTTCCGTGAAGATCAGGTAGATGACGCCGAGCACGCCGGAGAGGCGTTCTCGCCACTCCGGCGGCTCGGGGACCTCGTAGGGCACGCGGGCGGCCGAGAGCGTCTTCTTGGCGCGCACGATCCGCTGCTGCATCGTCGGCACCGACGTCAGGAACAACCGGGCGAGCTCCTCGGTGCTGAGCCCACCGACGACCCGTAGCGTCAAGGCCACCTGCGCTTCTCGTTTCAGAACGGGGTGGCACGCGGTGAACACCAGTTTGAGCACGTCGTCGCGGACCGGTTCCCACTCCTCCTCGGTGACCGTGCCGAGATCGCGCGCGATGACCTCATATCGCTGATCGAGGCGTTCTTGTCGGCGCCACCCGTCGATCGCGCGTCGTTTCGCGACGGCCGTCAGCCAGGCGCCCGCGTTTCGCGGGACACCCGACCGCGGCCACTGTTCCAACGCCTCGGCGACGGCTTCTTGCGCAAGGTCCTCGGCAAGTCCGACGTCACCGACCACGCGGGCCAGAGTGGCGACGATCCGGGTGCCCTCGATGCGCCAGACCGCATCGACCCTGCGCCGTATCTCGACGTCGTTCACTCCGAAGCGAGCTGTTCCCGCCAGCCCTTCTCCTTCTGGATGTACTCGTTGTCGGCGAACTCCGCGAAGTCGGTCTCGTCGTTGATCCGGCGGACCTCCAGTTTGGAACCGGTCCCGAGCGGGGCCTTCTTCGCCCACTCGAGCGCCTCTTCCCGGCTGGAGACCTGCAGAATCCAGAATCCGTTGAACAGTTCGTGGACCTCGCCGTACGGACCGTCGGTGACCAGGGGTTCGTCGTCGTCGGAGAAGGTCACCACGACGCCTTCGGACGGGTCGCTGAGTCCCTCGCCGGCCGCGAGGACTCCGGCGTTGATCATCTCCTCGTTGTACCGGCCCATCGCGTTGATGATCTCGGTGAAATCGACCTCTGCAGAGGCTGCGATGGCTTCCTCGTTGTCTCGCATGATGAGCATGAACTTCATGGTCTTGCCTTTCGTCACGGGGCCGCGGGGTCGAGGCCCTCTAACCATGCGTCGAACGGGCTCGCGACAGATCGACACAGTCCGGAGAATGATTTTCCGCCAGGGTTAGTATCGCGAACGTGACTTCAGATCAGACCGCTTCCGGCTTGTCCGCTGCCGAGTCGGAGGGTGTCATCTCCGTTGAGCTCGACGAAGAGATCGCGGTGATCCGTCTCAACCGCCCCGACCGCCTGAACGCCTTCACCTACCAGATGGGGGAGGAGATCAAAGCCGCCCTGGACAGGTGCGACGCCGACGACTCGATCCGGGCCGTCGTGATCACGGGGAACGGCCGGGCGTTCTGTGCGGGCGCAGACCTCGGTGGAGGAGCCACGACATTCGAACTCGAGGAGCCCGCTCCAGGCGAGATCCCGCCGGATTCCGGCGGACAATTGACCCTCCGGATCTTCGAGTCGTTGAAACCCGTCGTGATGGCGATCAACGGCGCCGCCGCGGGCGTCGGCGTGACGATGACGCTGGCCGCCGACGTCCGGATCGCATCCGAGGATGCGAAGTTCGGATTCGTGTTCGCCCAGCGAGGATTGGTCCCGGAGGCGTGCTCGACCTGGTTCCTGCCTCGACTCGTGGGACTGCCAACCGCGCTGCAATGGACGATGGGTGCACAGATGGTGCCGGTGGGCGAAGCCCACGAACAGGGGCTGGTGCAGCAGGTGGTGCCCAAGGCGGATGTGCTGGCCACCGCGATCGGGGTGGCGAGGAAGATGACGTCCGGCACCGCGCCGGTGTCGGTCGCCCTGACGCGCCAATTGCTGTGGCGGATGGCAGGTGCGCCGAGCCCCCGGGTGGCCCACGAGGCCGATTCGAAGGCCATCTATTACCGCGGCACCATGCCCGACGTCGCCGAGGGGGTCACCTCCTTCTTGGAGAAGCGACCCGCCACCTTCACCGATCGGGTGTCGACAGATCTGCCGCAGATCTTCTGATCACCCGGCGCGCACAACACCTTCGGCATGATCGGCGGGGTCTGTGCGCTCGGTGGGTGACCCTGTGTGAGACTATCCGTCATGAGGCGTGAACTCGTGACCCGCGCGGCGACCATCGCCGCGTCCGTGGCCGCCGTGGCCGCCGTCGTGGTCCCCGGTACCGCGATCACCGAGACGGTCAGCCCTCCGGTGAAGGCGAATGCCGCGGGCTCCGGCCACATTCCCAAGACGTATGTGGCACTGGGCAGTTCCTATGCCGCCGGGCCCGAATTGTCGTCGGCGCCACGAACGCCCTGTATGCGATCGACCGACAACTACCCGCACCAGGTGGCCTCGGCCCGTCGGATGCGCCTGGTGGACGTCACCTGCTCCGGGGCAAAGACAGCCGACATCGTCGACCGCGCGCAGCGGGGCAAGACGAGCGAGCCGCAGGTCGCCGCGGTCACCCCGAAAACGGCCCTGGTGACGATCACGACCGGCGGGAACGATCTCGACTACATCGGCCGTTTGACCTCACTCAGCTGCGGCAACGCAGTGCAACCAGCCGCTGCCGGAGTGGCCCAACGAGTCTGCGGTGCAGGGCGCCTGCCCGCTCCCGAGCCGACGCCTGCCGCCTACCGCGAGGTCGAGCGGACGATCGCCCGAACCGTCGAGGCCGTTCGTGCACGAGCTCCGCATGCCGAGATCGTCCTGGTCGATTACCCGCCGGTGATCGGGACGACCTCGACATCGTGTTCCGAGCTACCGCTCACGTACTCAGAACGCGCAGAGACCAAGCGTGTCTTCGACGGGCTGGCCGAGGCCACCGCCCGCGCCGCGCGGTCGACCGGAGCCGTACTGGTCACCGCATCGAAATCGGGTGCTGCCCATGCTGTGTGCTCGCAGCGCCCCTGGCTGTACGGATTCGAACGCGGAGTCTTCTACCACCCGAATCGCACGGGCAAGAGCGCTGTCACGCAGCTGATTCTCAGAGCGCTGCGGTAGCGGCTCGGCGCTGACGCCAGAACGCCAGACCCGCGGAGACGAGCAGCAGGGCGCCGGTGGCGACGATGAGATCGCCCACGAGAGCAGCGAACACAACGCGCAGGAGCACACCCAGAGCGATGGCGATGGTCGCCACGGCCATCGATCGGCCGGGATTCTGGGTTCGCCAATCGATGGTGCTGCGGCCGGTCGTGATCAGACTGATCGGGCTGCGCCGCAACACCTCCACGATGAAGATCGTCAGGGCGACGGTGCCCACGTAGGCGACCAGGATCAGCGGCCAGGTCGGTAGATTTCGATGCTCGGCGATGATGGGCATCAATTCGCTGAGCGCGAGCGCATGCGCCAGGTAGATGCCGAACGAGCGGTCGGCGGCGGTCCGCATGAAGTTGTCGGGTACGGAGCCCTTGGTGCGGCGGCTCTGCCAGATCGTGCCGAGGCAGTAGAGGATCGTGATGATCGCGATGTAGGCGAATGTGTTGTGCACCATGAACACGTTGGTGGCCCGGAAGATGGTCTCGCCCATGTGTGTCTCGTGCAGGTAGTAGAGCAGCGTCAGCGCGATCACCACGGCTGCGCCGGCGATGAGCGGCCACCGCCACCGGGTCATGAAGTGCTGGAACGCCGGGTAGTGCATCGCAGCAACGCATCCGGCGAGCACGAAGAACTGGTACGGCAGGATCGTCGCGACGAGATGCGCCCACAGCATGTGCTGGGGGCCGTGGGTGAAGAAGTCGAGCGGAGGCCGGACCATGAAGTACAGCAACGTCGTCTGCGCCGCAAAGCTCACGAGCAGCAGGTACCGGTGATATCCCCAGGTCTTGCGGAGCACGATCAGGATGAGGGGGAAGACCGCATAGATCTGCATGCTCACCGACAGGAAGTACAGGTGATACCAGGCGTTGCCGGTGACGAGGTCGTAGGCGATGCTCTTGAGCGACAACGCGATCGAGTGGGGGGAATCGATCAGATCGCCCAGAGCGGACATACCGCCCGCGCGGTAGCGTCCGTACACCCAGTAGAAGAGGCTCCACACCAGGAACGGCAGACCGATCAACTTGTATCGACGTCGCCAGAAGGTGAGGGGTTTCAGTTCGCGGTCGCGGTATTGGTATGTGAGGACGAAGCCGGTCAGCGCGAAGAACGAGTACCTGGTGTAGCGCAACAGGAGCCCGAGTGCTCCGGCGCCGACATCAGTGCCGGTCGCGATGCCGAGGAGGACATGGTCGAGGATGACAGCTGCGAACGTCACCAGTCGGACGAAGTCGATCTGGTAGAGGTGCCGGTCCGGCTTTGCGGTCACCGGCTTCGCAGGGGCAGCCAATTGGGTTGCAGCGCTGTCCGGTTCGTCCGGATTCGGCGGAGGTTCGGGGGGCTGTGTCTGTTGTTCCTGTGTGACGATGCCCCGGCCCTCCCGCTTCACTACGGCCACCTCGGACACCAGATGGCCGAGGGACCCGCGGAGAGGTTACTCCTCGAACCTGAGAGTTCTCGGCTCACCCCGCGAGCCTTCGCGACGATGGTTCGGTGAACCGCCCCGAGCGGGCGTCGTGGTGAGTTAGCGTCAGTCGCGAATCCCGCCGACGACGAGGTCGGGGACCTGCAGAGGAGCGCACCATGACCGAAACGTTCACCGTGACCGCAGGCGACGGGAGCCCGCTGCTGGGCCGCCGATGGGTTCCTGACGGCGATGCCCGCGCGGCAGTGGTGCTGGTGCACGGCATGGGCGAACACTCACAGCGCTACGCGGAGACTGCCGAGGCGCTCGTCGATGCCGGGTTCGTGGTCCACGCCTACGATCACCGCGGTCACGGTGGGTCGGTGCTGGCGGGACGTGAGCCCGGTGACCTCGGCCCCGACGGCTGGCAGCGCCTGGTCGACGATATCGGCGTCGTCGTGGCCGGCGTGCGCGCCGAGTGCCCCGGCCTGCCGGTGGCGATGATCGCCCACAGTATGGGGTCGTTCGCCGCGCAGCAGTTCCTCCTCGACCGCAGTGACGCCGTCGACGCGGTGGTCTTGAGCGGGACCGCTGCGCTCGACGGCCTCGAGCCCGCGCTCGACCTCGACTCCGAGATCGATCTGTCGGGATTCAACGCGCCGTTCGAGCCGGCTCGAACCGAATACGACTGGCTCAGTCGCGACGATGCGATCGTCGACGCCTACGTCGCCGATCCCCTGTGCGGCTTCGGCCTCGATGCCGAGTCGGGCAAGGACATGTTCGTGCAGGCCCGCGCGATCGCCGACCCCGATCGGGTGGGCGGCATGGCTTCGTCGCTGCCGATCCTCATCGCCGTCGGTGACCTCGATCCCGTCAACGGAGGGCTCGCCCTGTCGAATCTGCTCGCCGATCACTATCGGGCAGGCGGCCTTACCGACGTCACCGTGAAGGTGTATCCCGGTGCGCGGCACGAGATCCTCAACGAGATCAATCGTGACGAGGTGCGGCGCGATCTCACCGAATGGATCGAACGCACGCTGGCCGGCCGAGACTGATCGCGGTCGGGGCGACCGGTCAGGTGGGCAGTGGCAGGGCATCGCGGGCGCGGAGCAGCAAGGTCATCTGCCCGATCTCGTCACCCTCGTCACTGATCATCGTCAGGGCGAGCTGCTTTGTCACGGAACTCGCCCGGGCATCGTTGTGAGCTGCCGCGGCCATGTCGATCCCACCGCGATGGTGGCGGATCATCAACTGTAGGAAGAGGATTTCGGCGGCACGGCCGTGGGCGACCGACAGCCGCGTCAGTTCGTCGATGCTCGCCATCCCGGGCATCGGCGGCCGATCGTCCGGGGACACGTCGTGATGATGGCTCTGCGGGTGGTCCATCCACGACATCGGATGATCCGAGGTGACCGGGAGGCCGAACCACGTCAGCCATCCGCGCATTGTCGACGTCTCGGCCGTCTGCGACACGACGATCCGGTCGGCCAGACCGCGGATCTCGGGTGCGGTGTCGGGAGAGAGGCTCTGTGCCATGAGGATCGCCTGATCGTGGTGGGCCGACATGTCCTGGGCGAACCCGATGTCGGTGACGCTCGGGCGGTACGAGGTGCCGGTGCCGTCGTGGGTGCTCTGCCATGCCACGCCTGCCACCACCCCGACCGAGATGAGCAGCACCGCGACGGCGGCGGTGGCGACGGCGCGGATGGTGGTGCTCATCCGATCGTCGACTGCTGGTCGGCGGGCGGCGTGTAAACCTTCGGGCTCAGGGCGAGTGCGTAGAACCCGCCGTCGGCACACGTCGTCCAGAGTTCGTTGCCATGGAACTCGGGTGGCGAGAGGCACCAGTCGGTGGACATGTCGCCGCCGATCACCATGCCGGAGCGCGGGCCGATGACGTCGCCGAGCTTCACCTTCCCGTGCGCCATCGACATCCCGAGGCTCAGGAAATCGACGGCCGGGACTCCGATGACGGACCCGAGAACGTGCGGTGAGTTGGGCGCATCGGCAAGGGTGGCGCCCTTGCGTGCGGGTGGATTGAAGTAGGCGATCTCCCGGATCCTCGTGAAGTCGCGGATGTCGAAGACCCGGATTCCGGACGACTCCCAACCACACGCCAGGGTGGTCGGATTCGTGGGGCGGTCGACGGCGCAGTAGTGCGGATTGCTGCTGAACAGCGACCCACCCATCGACGAGCGCACGTTGCGGTCGAGATTGTCGGGCAGGTTGATCTCGAGTTTGATCTGTGCGGCATATCTCGGCCGGTCGACCGTGCTGACGTCGAAGATCTTCACGCCGCCGGAGCCGCCCTCGTCGGCGGTGATGATGTACGGCCGAGATCGGCTGGTGATCGGGATCGAATGCTGATTGAGCTGGCCGTCCGGCCACAGATAAGCGGCGAGATGAGGGACCTGCGGATAGGGGGCGCGACGCTGCACGGCACTGATGTCGAGGACGGTGATCCCCGCCATGTTCGAGAGGTACATCCGATTGCCGTCGGGGGAGATACCGAACCCGTGCCCGAGCAGACTGTGCAGGCCCTGCCAGATGACCCTTGGCCTGCGCGGATTCGAGACGTCGATCGCCGACAGGTGCCCCGGCGACAGGCCGGAGGCCCAATAGGTTCGCCCGTCCGGGGAGAATCCGCCTTCGTGCGAGGTGAACGGCAACGGCGTGGCGAGGCCTGGACCGCCGGCATTGAGCAGTTTGGGGTGTGCGCAGTCGGAGATGTCGTAGACGGCGAAGAGGCCGCCACCCCACAGCAACGGGACGGCCGTCGCCGCCAAGAGCTTGCGTTGCCGGTTGACCTTCAGCGTTTCCCAGGTGCCACCACGCATGGCGGGATCGGTGAGCGAGCCGACGACGTGCGGGCGCTCGGGATTCGACGCATCGACCACCTGCACGCCGGGCTGCTTCACGAAGTTGTCGCCCGGGAACAGACTGCCCGTATAGCTGCAGTGGTCAAAGGTGGCCGAGACGATCCCGCCGCCCGCGCCGCGCACATTTCCGAGTTGGGTCAGGTTGCATCGATAGCCGCGTGTACTGCGACCCGAGTTGCGGTCCTCGGCGCTGACCTCGCCCTGCAGGCCACGTTCGGGAAGTGCCCCCGGGCCGCATTCGGCCTTCGGTACCGACTTCTCCGAGATGTCGGGGAAGTAGTGCGTGGCGGCAGTGGCAGGTGCCGCGCCGAGGATCGAGATGAGCACCATGCCCACCGTGAGCACGGCTGACGCCGCGATGTGCGGGCGACCGCCCGACCGACGTGAGAACAACGCACGGCCCGACATGTAGCCCCCCAGGTTCGACCGACTTCCGTGTGGCGATCACCCTAGACGGTTGGACGTCCTCGCATCAGTGGTTTCCGGTATCTGGTTCGGTAAGGGTGTCGGTGGGAGTCAGTCGCGCTCTCTGCACGCGTCGGCGGCGCCACACCAGCACGCCGAGCGCGGCTGCTACGAAACACGCGGCGGCACCGACCGCCAGGCCAACGCGTGCACCTGCCGATTCGCTGATCGCCCCGATGATCGGCCCGCCGATCGGGGTCGATCCCATGAACGCCACCGACCACAACGACATCACCCGTCCCCTCATCCGGGGCTCGGCGTTGAGCTGCAGCGTCGCATTTCCGGTGGACATGAACGTCACGCTCAGCCACCCGACGAAGAACAGGGCCGCTATCGCGACCGGCAGGGTGGGCGCCACGGCGGTGATCGCGATCGTCACCCCGAAGCCTGCCGCTGCGATCGTGAGCGGCCGCAGGCCCGTGGTTCCACGGGCGGCCACCAGGAGACCGCCGACCACCGCGCCGATGCCCATCGCGGACGTCATGAATCCGAGGGCCTGTGGCCCACCGTCGAACGTCTCCTTGGCTGCCGCGGGCAACGACACCTGGAACTCGTAGGCGAGGGTGCCGACGAGTGCCATCATCACCAGGGGAATCCACAGTGTCGGTGACCCGGCGACGTAGCGCAGACCTTCGCGCAGCTGTCCACGCGCCCGGACGATCGGTTCCTCGTGTTCGATCGACGCGGTGTTCATCACGATGAGGGATACGACGACCGCGACGAAACTCCCGGCGTTGACGGCGAAACACCAGCCCGCGCCGACCGCGGCGAGTAGCACGCCCGCGACTCCGGGGCCGACGGCGCGTGCGGCATTGACCATCACCGAGTTCAGCGTGACCGCATTGCGGATCAGCGACTCACCGACGATCTGGTGGATGAACGCCTGCCGAGCCGGATTCTCGAATGCGTTGTTGAGCCCGAGTAGCAGGGCAAGGACGGCCACGTGCCAGATCTGCACCCGGCCGGCGAGGGTCAGCGCGGCGAGCACCGCGGCGAGCACGCCCATGACGGACTGCAGGATGATCATCAGCCGTCGACGATCGACCCGATCGGCGATCACGCCGGCGTAGGGCCCGAGGAGCAGCACCGGCAGCGCCTGAAGCGCGACGATGACGCCGAGGATCGATGCCGACCCGCTGAGGGTGAGGACGAGCCAGGCCTGTGCGGTGGCCTGCATCCAGGTGCCGACCAGGGACAGCGCCTGCCCGAAGAAGTAGAGCCGGTAATTCGGGTTGGCCAAGGAGGCGAATGCGCCGCCGGCGGCCGGTTTCGCGGCTTCGGGTTGCGGAGTACCCGGTTCGTAAACGTCGGGCATCCGGTCTTCGGTCATCGACTTCCATCGTATGCCGAGCGATCTGGGCCGCCGTGCCCCTACCCGTTGGTCGAGTGGCCGCGCCACCGACCGGCAAGCGAAATCACATCCATACCGCCCGCGAGCCGCTGTCGCCGATTCTGTAGATCGTGATCACCGATCCTATTGCCACGACGAGCGTCGCGGCGCCGAGCAACCAATCGACGGCCCGGCCCGCTCGCCCGAACACAGGAAAACGGTCGGACACGAACGCTCTCACGCGTTCGTCGTGCGCTGCCCACCAGAGAAATGTCAACGCGAAAAGCGGTCCAGCCCAGTAGATCATCTGCTCGCCCAGTTGGGTGTGGTGCTCCACGGCTTCGGTGTGCGGTACCCGTGCCTCCAGCGCTTCACCCGCACTGGTGGCCAGCGGCACCGCGATCAGGGCGGCCAGCGCGGCCAGTGGGACAAGGAATTCCAGACGCCGGCGTGCGGCGGGCCAGAGCACTGCGAGTACCGCCATCAGCGAAGCCAATGGGACGAGCACGACAACCGCATGAACGAGTAACGGGTGCGCGGGCAGTCCATTGACCGTGTTCACGCCATGAACGTAGACCCGCGAAGTTGAAAGGAAGCTGAAAGCGTGGCACCGCTGGTCCGCGGTCAGGCCCCCAGCGCCCGTGCGAACATGGGCCACGACTCGTGCATCTGGTCCTGCCAGTAGCCCCACGAATGTGTGCCGGTGGCAGGGAACCTCACCGTTGCCGGGATATGGAGCTGGCTCAACCGCCGGACGAGGGCGTCGGTGCAGTATCGTGCTGCCGCCTCGTCAACTCCTCCGGCGATCACCTGCTGAGCGAGTCGACCGCCGTTCCCGGCGATTCTGCGGTCGGCGAGGTTGTCGTGACCACCGGGGAGTCCGCTTGCCGCGCTTATCCACAGCGCTGGGGTACGCCGAGCCAGCTTGTGCGCGTTGATGACCGGGTCCTGTGCCGCCCACTCGGGGTCGCCCGGCGGCCCGTACATGTTGCTGGCATCGGCGCCGTCGGGGAGCCCGGTGACGATGCGGACGATGAGTTGTCCTTGTACAGAGGCCGTCTCGGCACACCCCGAGTACGCGCCGACGGCACGGTACATTCCGGGATGGTTCTCGGCGATCCGCACGACAGATGTACCCGACATCGAGATCCCCGCGATCCCGCGCGAACGACCGGGACCTGGTCCCCCATGGGCGCGCTCGAATGCCGACGGCAGTTCCGACGTCACAAATGTCTCCCACCGGAGCGGTCGGGTGGTCTTGACCCCGAACCGGAAGTTCGCAGCCGGATCCACTCTCTGCCAGTCGGCGTAGTAGGTCGCCGCACCACCGATCGGCGTCACGGTCCACACGTTCTTTGAACCGTAGAAAGCATTGGCATCGGTGGCGTGTGTCCAGTCGTCGCCGCGTTCGCCTCCGCTCGAGCCGTTCAGAAGGTACATGACCGGTGCGCCGGGGTTCCGATTCGCCGGCGCCTGCACCAACACGGGCACTTGTGTGGCCATGGATCGGGACCACACCGATGCGACGAGGTTTCTCGGCGAGAGCCTGGTCTCACGATAAGGGTGGGCAGCGCTCGCATGTGCGTAGCTGATGCCGTCCAACGTGTCCGCCGTAGCGGCGGGTGATCCGGTGAGTGTCATCCCGACGGCGGCCGCCACCGACAGGACCAGCACGCTGACCCTGGCAAAGAGTGCGTACCTCGTGCGCTGCATGCCGAGATGTTCCCATGGTCGACACGAGTTCGGGGCGAACTCAGCGAGCTGCTCCGCTCGGTCGAATGGTGCCACGG
Organism: Gordonia sp. SL306; assembly: GCF_026625785.1. Lineage (NCBI taxonomy): Bacteria > Bacillati > Actinomycetota > Actinomycetes > Mycobacteriales > Gordoniaceae > Gordonia > Gordonia sp. SL306. The sequence continues at coordinate 3,222,812 of NZ_CP113063.1, forward strand.
CCGAGTTTGTGCGATCCGTCGCACATCGGCGTGATGGAACTGCGTCCACACCGACACAATGCAACGGTCGAACGTCGGACCGGGATTGGGCTACCGTCGGAACGGCAGAGATCTATCGGTCCTCGCACAAGCAGGGGTCCGTCGTCGCAGACCACGATCATCGTCGGTGCGATGCGCCTGCCTCGGTCGTCGTCATCATCTTGGAGGCTGGAGTCCATTTGTCCTCACCTTCCGCACACCCGATCGACAGCAGTGGCGTCGACGCTACCAGCGCAGGTCAGCCGCGAATGCCGCTTCCAGCGCCACGTGGGCCGTTGAGCCGCACCGTCGTATCGACCCTCACCGGCCATCACACCGGACTCGATCAACTGCGTGACCGCATGGTTGCGGATCTGCCTACGGGCAACGACTTTCTGCTCGACGAAGACATCGCGATCACGCTGACAATGCTCTACGAGCTGCACCTCAGGGGAATCGTGGGAGTGTCCGACGACTGGGAGTGGAACGCGGACCTGCTGGCTGCGCGCGCGGTTCTCGAAGCCCGCTTTCTCGAGGCCATCGACGACCTGGTCGGAATGGTGCACCCGCCGGCCGACCTGGAAGGTGCTCTGTGGGCGGTCGGTAATGCGGATGACGGTCCGCCTCTGTCGTCGTTCATGGCGCGAACGGCCGAATGCGATCACTTTCGCGAATTGATCGTTCACCGCTCGTTCCATCAGCTTCGCGAGGCCGACGTGCACACGATGGCAATACCGCGCTTGCACGGCGCCGCGAAGGCAGGTCTTGTCGAAGTCCAGATGGACGAGTACGGCGGTGGATCCGTCGACAGAATGCACGCGACTCTCTACGCGCGGATGATGCGTGCACTGGGGCTGAACAGCGACTATGCACACTATATCGACGTGATTCCGGCGTCGACGCTGGCCGGGGTGAATGCGTTGTCGATGTTCGGCGTGCATCGCTCTCTGAGGTATGAGCTGATCGGTCACCTGTGCACAGTCGAGATGACCTCGGCGCTACCGAGCAGGAAATACAGTCGAGGGCTTGCCAGGCTCGGGTTCGGCCCCGATGCGCGACTCTTCTTCGATGAACACGTGGAGGCGGATTCGGTTCACGAGCAGCTCATTGTTCGCGAGGTGGCTGGTCGTCTGGCGGCCGGCGATCCCGCTGCCGGGACAGCGTTGATCCGAGGTGCCCGTGCCTGCGCCGCTTTCGACGTACTGGCCGCAGAGCATGTCTGGCAATGCTGGGAGTCTGCCGAGACGTCACTGCTGCGTTCACTCGAGGGCGTTACATCGTGAGTTTCAGCCGAATTTAAGTGTCTGGGTATTAGCGTCGATGAGATGTCCACAGTCAATGAGGAGAGTAGCCACCGGTGTGCGGCGGGAGGGTTGTGAACTGCATGATGAATGCTGACCGGGCCGTAATGCGTGGGCGCGGAGCACATGGGTGACGCGATCCTTGACCGGCGGACCCACGGCATCCTCAGTGCACTCCCCGGTCCCGTGCCTCAGATCGCGGAGCATCCCGAGGTGTACCGACCGTCGGTCGACTCCGCGCTGCTGTGTCTTGGGCTCGCCGAGGAGTTCCGGGTACGTCCGTCCCGATCGTCGTCGGCCACCGAACTCTGTGCGGGCGCAGGTCTAGCGAGCCTCTATGCGACCCGCTGGGCGTCCACGGTCATCGCCGTCGATCGGAACCCGGCAGCGATTGCGGTGATGCGGTCGAACGCTCGGGTGAACGGCGTCGCGCTGGATCTCCGCTGTGCCGATGCGAACGACCTGGACCGTTCCTTCGCGGCCGACGTGGTGTTCGCGAACCCGCCCTATGTGCCGACTTCTCCCGATGCGACTCGATCCGCACTCGGGTATGCCTGCAACGGTGGTGAACTCGGCCGCGATGTGATCGACTCGATCATCGAGCGCGCACCGATTCTCGTTCGCCCCGGTGGGACCTTGCTTCTGGTCCAGTCGACGATCAGCGGTGCCGAGCAGACCATGGCCGCACTGTCTGCTCTGGGCTTTCAGGTATCGGTGTCACACACGCGGACAATACCTTTCGGGCCGGTCATGCTGGGGCGTGCGGTGTGGATGGAAGAGCGAGGGCTGATCGCACCCGGGCAGCGATGGGAGCAGCTCGTGGTGATCCGAGCACGTCGACGGTGAAGCCCGTGTCTACATCCAGGATGATTCCGATGAATCGGGCACAGTCAGCTCTCTGGTACGCCCAGCAGGCTCTGGGGGACGTCCCACTTGCAGTGGCGCACTACATCGAGTTGGCGGGCGACGTCGACGTCGACACGTTGTGTTCGGCAGGTTCGCAGGCGGCGGTCGAGCTCGGTATTGCTTCGTCTCGGGTGATCACCGGGGCGGAGGGTGAGCCCCGACTTGTGATCGGGGCGGGGTCGCCCGACGCCGTACCGCGGATGTCCGCGAGTTCCGTCGCAGACGCGCTCCGACAGATGGAGGAAGCTGCGGCGAGTCCGCTTCCGCTCGACGGCCCGCTCACCGAGTCGATGGTGATCGAGGCCGACGGGCGGTGGTTCTTCTATCTCCGTGCCCACCATCTCGTGATCGACGGGTACGGTGCCGCAGCATTGCTGTCCCGGACTGCCGAGTTGTACCGGCGCGCGGTCAGGGCCGAGACGGACGCAGACGGCCCCGCCCCGCAGTCGCCGGAGGTGATCGTGGATTATGAGCAGAAGTATCGCTCGTCGTCGCGTCATGGGCAGGATGGGCAATACTGGTTCGAGGAGCTTACCAAGCGTCCGGAACCGTTGTGGCTGAACGGATCACCGGCGGACCCGGTTGTCTCACCGGTCCTCTCCGGCATCGACATCGAGGCGTCGATAGCGGCCGGAATCGAGGAATGTGCGCGGACTCACCGTACGGCCGTTGCGGCCATCTGGATTGCGGGTATCTGCCTTTACCTCTCGCGTGCGCGTGACCGTGCCGATATCCCGTTGCTCATCGCCAGCTCCGGGCGTACGACAGCGAGGCTGCGAGCGGCCGCTGGATGCATGTCGAATCTGCTTCCGGTCGCGGTTCAGGTGAACACGGGCGCCTGCGTCGCGGACTGGATCGGTGAGGTGTCGGCAGTGCTCTCAGAGATGTTGCGGCACCAGCAATTTCGTGTAGAAGAGATGAGACGCGACCGTGACCCGGGGATGTCCTCGCCGTTGCACGACGCGCCGGTGATCAACATCGCACCGGTCGCTCAATCCCTCGAGCTCGGTGATGCGGTGACGTCGCGCCATCGTATCCTCACCACCGGTCCCGTAGCCGATGTCAACATTGACCTGTACGCGACAACGCCTGGCGCCTGGCGCCTCGACGTCGAGGCGAACCCACGACGATACGAGAACGCCGATGCGGCGGCCATCGCCGACGGTGTGTTGGCCTGTGTACAGGCGTTGTCGGAATCAGCGGCCGACGCGGTGGTCGGCGACCTGCAACCGTGGCCGGCCAGGCCGGAAGATCCGCGACCGCAGGCAGGGCTCGCCACCATCGGGGACTGCGTCGTGAGCCACGCCGGTGGTGCCTCGACGGCGGTGGTCGACGCGGATGTCGAATACACCTATGCAGACATCGACGCGGCCGCGCGCCGAATCGCCGATGTCTGCCGCCGCCACGGCGTGCACCCAGGAGACATGGTTGCCTCCGTGCTGCCGCGCAGCGTCGCGGAAGTCGCAGTGTTCTGGGGTGTCGCGTACGCGGGAGGCTGTTTTGTCCCGATCGACCCCGCGCATCCTGTTCGCCGGCAACAGGCGATGGTCGACACCGTTCGGCCGGCGATCGCCTTCCACGCCGGCCCCCGGCCCGCGCTGGGCGGCGTCGAACAGGTCGATGCGGCACCGCTGATGTCGTCATCGAGCAACTGCGTGTCGGACGACCGCGCCGCGGTCACGGTCGACACCCCGGCATACGTCATCCACACTTCCGGTTCCACGGGGCAGCCGAGGGCAGTGGTGGTCTCGCATCGTGGAATAGGCGATCTCGCTGCAGAGATCGTCCGATCGTATGACCTCGACGAGAACTGCGTGGTCGCGCATGTTGCCGCGCCGGGATTCGACACCGCTGTGGTGGAGATACTCGCCGCTGCGCTGGCAGGTGCGTCCCTGGCTGTGGTGCCGGACAAGATCCGCGGCGGGACGGAACTCGCGGAGTTCCTCAATCGCCACCGGGTCACCCACCTACTCATCACGCCCGCCGCACTGGCGACGCTCCCGATCGATGACATCGAGACGGTCACCCACCTCGTCGTCGGAGGGGATGTTTGCCCCGCACCGTTGATCGATCTCTGGGCAGCCGAACATGTCGTCCGGTGTGCCTACGGACCTACGGAGGCGACGTGCAGTGTGGCCATGACGGACCCGATCGAGCCGTTTGGCACCAGGCGGCGAATAGAACTCGGCGATCCGATGAGCGGTGTCGCCCTGTTGGTCCTGGACAGCCATCTGCGAGCGGTGCCCCTGATGGGGGAGGGGGAGCTCTACATCGCCGGTCCCAGTCTCGCGCTGGGATATCTACGACAACTCGGCGTCACCAGTGCTCGTTTCGTAGCGCACCCATGGGGTGAACCGGGTAGCCGGATGTACTGCACGGGGGACCGGGTGATCGTCCGCGCAGAGGGTCGATTGGAGTACGTCGGCCGGTCCGATGAGCAGGTCAAGATTCGCGGATTCCGCGTGGAGCCAGCTGAAGTCGACGCCGCAATACTCCGAACCGGACGTGTCGCGGCGTGTGTCACCGTGGCGCGGCGGCGTCGTGATCTGACCGAACTGCATTCGTATGTGGTCACACGGGAACCGGCCCGAGACCTACTCGTGCAGCTGCGGTCCGAGTTGTCGTCCGAGCTGCCCACCTATCTGTTACCCGCGAGTATCACCCCGATCGCAGACATCCCGGTCACCGCCAACAACAAGGTCGATCGCGCGAGGTTGCCGGAGCCGCTGTTCGTGTCGAGCGCTCGGTTCGCAGCACCCCAATCCGTGCAGGAGCGTCAGGTGGTCGCTGCGTACGAGCGGCGACTCGACGTTGCCGACGAAATCGGCGTCGACGACGACTTCTTCGAGCTCGGGGGCAATTCGCTCAGTGCCACAGAGCTCGTCGCCGACCTCGCTCCGCAGTATCGGGTGACGGTGCGTGACGTTTTCGACGGACCGACCCCCCGCGAGCTCGCAGCGCGGCTCACGCTGCGCACCGATGACGAACTCCGCGCACCGTGGACGGCGACCACGGGGAGGCCCGTCCCGCTTTCCCCGGCACAGCGCAACGTTCCGCTACCGGACGGGTCGTCCGCAGGCCTGATCCCGTTCGTGCTGACCGTCCCGGGTGTGATCGACGCCGGCGTCGTTCGTGCCATGGTGCGCGGCACTGTCGAACGCCACCAGATGTTGCGATCCACTTTTTCCGGCGATCGGATGTTCGTGGACGCGCTTGCGCGGGACGACCGGTGGTCCGTGACCGAGGTCGAGGACACGGATTCCGGGTTCGATTGGGCGCGTGCGTTTCTCCACCGTCCAATGGATCTCGCGTCCGAGTACCCGTTTCGCATCGGTGTCGGTCGCGGTGACGCCTGCACACACATAGCCGTCGCGTTCCACCACATCGCGGTGGACGGTGATTCATTGCGGGCGCTGGCCACGGCGCTCCGCGGAGGCATGTGCCCAGCGGGGTACGACTACCTCGACTACGTACCGATCGCATGTCGCGAACAAGCCAGGGTCCGCGAGTCGGAACTGAGCTTCTGGCGGTCGACGGTACAACCGGGACGTCTTCTCGTCTCGGGAGCGGATCGGGCGCGGCCAACTGTGTTGGATCAGGATGGCCGCCGATTCACGCGAACGGTTCCCGAATCACTCTGGCCGCGCGTGCTGGATTACGCACGGCATTATCGTCTTCCATGGCTGACCGTTGTCCGGGCAGCCCTTGCCGTCTGCCTCTCGGCCCGGGGTGGTCAGGATTCGGTGCACATCGGTGGGCTCGTATCCGGTCGTGACGACCGTCGATGGAGCGGAGTCGTGGGCATGTTCGTCAACACTGTGACGGTCGTCTGTCCAGTCTCAGACACCATCTCGGGAACAATTGCGGCCGTTCGTGACGCCGAACTCCACGCGTACGCCCATGCGCGGACGCCGTTCGTGGAGGTTGCGGCGGAACTCGGTGGACACGTCTCGAATGCACACCCGTTGTTTCAGGCGATGGTGACGGTGGACGATCTGTCCCTCGGTGATACGGCTGCGAGCCCGGATTCGAACGCTGAATTGTTCACCGGATTGGATATCGGGGTCACGCCTCTGCCCACGGACGTCGCCAAGTGTGATCTGCACGTATCGATTGTTCCGGTCCGCGGACGCCAGGCCACTATCGAGATCCTTTATGCGACAGCACTCTATGACGAGGAGACGGCGCACGCGATCGTCGATGAACTCCTGGTGATCCTTCACGCTGTCGTTGCGGGCCCGAATACGTCGGATTGAGCGTGTCGAATCGAGGCCACACCCTCACGCGACCGACCGCACCCAATTCGTCGCATCCCGTCCCGTCCAGTTCGCGAGTTGCTCGGTCGGCCCGGCCTGGGGCCGCGGTTCGATGACGGGCCCGAACGGGACCTCGGCATCCCCACGGATCTCCGCCGGGATGAACTGCTGCGCCACTGCCAGCACGGGTCCGACGAACTCGGGATCGGCCTCGGCAGGTTGGCCGGTGGCCACCGCGAGGTCCCACCCGTGCACCAAGGTCTCGCTGACATAACCCCACAGGGCGCCGGCGCCGGGAACCTCGCCCCAGGGCACGCGCACCATTGCCCCGAGTTTGGCGTCGTCGGACCACAGCTCGACGGCCCGGGCGACAAGGGCGGCATAGGATTCGGCGTCGTGGGTCTCGGCAAACCTAGGCACCGCGAGAACGTCGCCGCCTTCGGCCAGCACGATGGCACGCTGTGCGGTCGCGGTCACATGTGCCGCGAGCGTGCCGACGTCGAACTCCTCGCACGGGGTCGGCGAGGTGAGCTGGTCGTCGGAGACCGCGGCGAGCAGGCCGATGACCCACGTGGTGGCGGAAGCGTAGGCGGGTCGGGGATCGGCGGGTTGGTTGCTGGTCATCGCAGTTCCTTCGGTTGTTCGGGCTGGTGATGACCAGTCAATCGCATAAACATGACATCTACTGTCATGTTTTCTTGGGATGATTGTGGACATGCGAGCGGAACGCCTGTTGTCGGTGCTGATGTTGCTGCGCTCGAAAGGTCACATGACCGCAGCCGAGCTCGCGGTCGAGCTGGAGGTCTCCGAGAGGACGATCCTGCGGGACATCGAGGCGCTGTCGCTGTCGGGCGTGCCGGTGTATGCCGAGCGTGGCCGCAACGGTGGATTCGCGTTGGTGCAGGGGTACCGGACGGACCTGTCCGGGTTGACGTTGCCGGAGGCGATTGCGCTGTTGTCGGGTGGTGGTCGGATCGATTCGGCTGCGGCGGCGAGTGCGAAGCGCAAGTTGGCGGCGTCGTTGCCGGAGGTGCATCGCGGTGGTGTGGCGGAGGCCAGTCAGCGGATTCTGGTGCGGCCGGACGGTTTTGTGCGTCCACCGCAGCAGCTCGAGGCATTGGCGCCGGTGCAGCAGGCGGTGTTCGAGGGTCGTCGTGTGCGCCTGTCGTATGAGCGGCGGGGAGGCATGTCTGCTGAGCGGGTGCTGGACCCGATCGGGCTGATCGTGGCCGGCGACACCTGGTATCTGGTGGCGTACTCCGACGGTGTGGAGCGGATGTATCGGGTGTCACGGATGTCAGAGGTGGTGGTGCTCGATGATTCAGCGCAGCGGGAGCCGTCGGTGGATCTCGAGGAGGTGTGGGAGCGGCATCGGGAAGCGTTCCGCTCGACGTTCGAGCCGGTCGATGTGGTGATCGACTGCGCGGCGGGCGATGTGGAGAGGGTGTCGGCGTTTGCTGAGGTGCTCGGTCGCGTCGAGTCCGGGAAGGGGGTTCGCGTGGGCTTGAGGTTCGCCGACCGGAATCACGCGATGCGGGTCCTGTGGATGGGCTACCTGGAGTCGACGTTCAGCGTCGTCGAGCCGGAATGGATTCGGGACGGACTGCATGATCGCGTTGGTGTGGTGGCGGAGATTACCGCGGCCGGTGACGGGTGAGTCGCCGCTTCATCCCGACTCGAACGCTCGAGCAGTACCACGTCGGTAATGTCTTGGACGTCGGCAGCATGAGACGTCGGACTCCGATCAGGTGGACGAGATCGTGTCGCCGGTGGCTGGTGCGTTCAACATGGGAACCAGGAATTGCCGTGCGACGTCCGCGAGTTGGACATCGTCGTCGAGGTCGATGATCCGGCTCGGTACTGTCAGGAACGAAGCAGAGACGCGAACCATCATCTCGGCCGCGAGTTCGGTGTCGAGGTCGGCGGAGATCGTGCCCGCCTGCTGTTCGCTACGGAGCTGCCCGGCGACGAAACCGCGGACGGTGGCCAGCAGACTCCCGTTGTCGCCGATGCCGATGATCGAGCCGATCAGCAGGGTCGGCTCGGTCTCGAGCAGACCGCCAATGAGTGGATTGCCGGAAATGGCGCGCAGCGAGCTGACGAAGCCGGCCACCACGCGATCCGCGACCGTGTCGGCGCCGGCGATGTCGTCGAGGAACCGGGCGAAGTACCTCCGGAACTCGCGAATGACGACTTGCTCGACGAGCGTGTCCTTCGTGTCGAACTTCCGATAGATGGTGATGCGCGTGACGCCGGCGCGACGAGCTACCTCTTCCAATGAAGATCGCTGAATTCCCATGCGGCAGAACTGATCATATGCGGCGTCCAGAATTCGGGTCCGCGTCGGGTCGTCGTGGTCGTCGTCGTCCTGAGAGATCAACCCGATGTAGGCGCGCTCGAGGAGCGATTTGGAGGGCACTGCCGCCGTCGGACGTGGTTGCACGATTTCCCTCCTCGACGGCCGCCTTCGCCGATCAGCCTATCGACCGCGATCGGCGACCCGCCCCTTGTGATGCGGACCACAATCATGGTAGCAATGTTACAGAGTTACAGTCATTGTTACATCGCGTCATCGAGTCGGGCGTTCGACGGGAGTGAAGAATGGAAGATCTGAAAAGGCGCACGCTGCTGAAAACCGGGGGAACGTTGGGGGCCCTCGGTGCGGCAACGGTCGTCGCACCGGCCACACCGTGGACGTGGTCACCGGCGGGGTCGGTACCAGGGGTCGGAAGCGGCGCGGATCCGAAGGGCGAGTGGGATCCGGAGGCCGATGCCGTGATCGCCGCGTTGCTCGATCGCGGCGAGGTGCCGAAGGTCAACAAGATCCTGCGGTCGTGGACCAAGAACGGTCAACCGCTGCCCGCCGGCCTGCCCACGGAGCTGCGGGACTTCATGGAGCACGCCCGGCAGTTGCCGCCGTGGACCGACCGCGAGAAGCTCGCGACGGCGGTCCGTTTCAACCAGAAGCGGGGCACGTATCTCGGTGTGCTGTACGGCTTTGCGAGCGGCATGATGAGCACGGTCATCCCCAAGGAGGCGCGGGCGGTCTATTACTCCAAGGGTGGCGCGGACATGAAGGACCGCATCACCAAAACCGCCAAGCTCGGATACGACATCGGGTCGCTCAATGCCTATCAGCCCGATGGCGAGATGATCGTCACCTGTGTGAAGACGCGAATGGCGCATGCGGCCGTTCGCCACCTCCTGCCGCAGTCACCGCACTGGGTGCATGCGGCGCCGGAGAAGAAGCCGATCAGCCAGGCCGACATCATGGTCACCTGGCACAGCCTGCCGACCACGGTGTGGCGCAATCTGCAGAAGTGGAATGTGCCGATCGCTCGGGACGAGTCCGAGGGGTTCCTGCACTCGTGGCAGGTGAGCGCCGCCATGCTCGGTGTCCAGGATCAGTACATTCCGGCGTCGTGGAGTTCGGCTGACTCGCAGGCGAAGCAGGTACTCGACCCCATTCTGGCGCCCACGCCGGAGGGCAAGAAGCTGGCCGACATTCTGCTCGGCCTCGGCTTCAACCTCGATCTGTCCCTGCTCTCGAGGGGTGTGCTGGGGGCGCTGACCAGATTCATGCTCGGCGACAAGATCGCCGACTGGCTCGACATCCCCAGAGAGCCGGTGTGGAGTCCGCTGCTGGAGACCGCGTGGGGCCCGTATGTCGCAGTCCGCGAGGGTGCTCTGAATGTCGGCGTACCAAAAGAGGCGTACTGGCTCTTCGACGAGTTCCTGAGGCAGTTCGTGTTGTTCTACATGTCCGAGCTCCACATGCCCATCAACATCGAGATCCCGGTGATCAACAATCCGAAGTACGGCTGATGTCGATCCTTTGTCGACAGATACCGGCGAATAGTTCTGTGGGGGAATGGAGATGGTGATGGGTGCGGTCCAGCCGTGGCATGTCGTCGTGGTGGCGATTGTCTTTGTCGTGTTGTTCGGTTCCAGCAAATTGCCGGCCGCCGCGCGGGGTCTGGGCAGCTCGTTGCGAATCCTCAAGAGTGAGGTCAATGAGATGCACGATGACGGTCCCGAGAACCCACGTGACAATAGGTCCGAGGGGGTCTGACTCGATGGACAGACAGGCGCTCGACGACGGTCTGTCGCTCGTCGATCTTCCCGACGACGGGCTGACCGTCCGCTTCTACCAGATCCTGTTCGACCGGTATCCCGCAGTCGAGCCGATGTTCCGTCGCGACAACAAGGTTCAAGCCGCCATGCTCAGGACCGCGATCGTGTCGGTACTGGACCATCTCGACGACGGCGACTGGCTGACCGCCAACTTGCAGGCATTGGGGCGGCGTCACGGCGACATGGGTGTCACGGCAGAAATGTATGACGCGGTGGGCGAATGCATGATCGCGGCGATGGTCGAGATCGGCGGGGACCGCTGGAGCTCCGAGATGACCCGGGCCTGGCGGGAAGCACTCGGGGTGGTCTCCGCAATCATGCTCGACGGCCACCGTTCCGTGGCCGCATCCTGAGGCGGCTCCCGGTTCGGCCATGGCTACCCTGGCCACCGTGAAACATGCTCCCGATGTCACCTACGCCGACGATCTGCAGGTCGGCGCTCGGTATCCGCTCGACACCTACACCGTCACCGAGGCCGAGGTGATCGACTACGCCACGGCCTGGGATCCGCAGGGCTTCCACGTCGACAAGGAGATCGCCGAGGCCGGCGCGTATGGAGGACTCATCGCGAGTGGGATCCACACGCTGGCCATCTACCAGCGGTTGGCGGTATCTGGTGTCTTCGGCGGCTGGAGCGTGATCGCGGGCAAGAGTCTCACCGACGTCCGGTTCCTGCGGCCGGTCCGGCCCGACGACACTCTCAGCGGTTCGATCGTGGTCGACGCGATCGACATCGACGAGCGGGGGCGGGCGTTGGTGACGACGACGGCCGAGCTCGTCAACCAGCGTGGCGATTCAGTGATGACCCTCGTCGTCGAGGCATTCGTGCGCGTGCGGCCGTAGTCGGTCTCCCGCCTCCGAACGCCGGCGGTGGCCTGCGCTGTACTCCCTTACTAGGATATGCAAGTATTTGGGGGATATCCGACGACGTTCGAGGAGTAGATGATGGTGGACGAACCATCGGTGCTGTCCGTGGTGGACGGTCGGCTCGCGACGCTGACGCTCAACCGGCCCAAGTCGATCAACGCGCTCGACCATTCGATGGTGACCGCGATGGACGAGCGGTTACGCGCCTGGGCGGCCGACGACGCGATCGCCGCGGTGGTTCTTGTCGGTGCTGGTGAGCGCGGCCTCTGCGCCGGCGGCGACATCGTCACGATCCACCGCGATGCCGCCGCCCTGAGCGGTGATGCGACGGCTGGGGACGCCGAGGCGGCGGCCTGCCCGTCCGCGGCGTTCTGGCGCGACGAGTACCGGCTCAACGCCGACATCGCGCGCTACCCGAAGCCCTATGTCGCGATCATGGACGGCATCGTGATGGGTGGCGGCGTCGGTATCTCCGCCCACGCGAACACCCGGATCGTCACCGACCGCACTCGCCTGGCCATGCCCGAGGTGGGTATCGGGTTCGTGCCCGATGTGGGCGGGACACATCTGCTGGCTCGGGTACCGGACGGCTTGGGGGCCTACGCCGCGCTCACTGCCCGGACGCTCTCCGGTGCGGATGCCATTGCGCTCGGCCTTGCCGATCACTTCGTTCCCGCCGACGACCTCGACGCATTCCAGCGGGCTCTCCACACGACACCGCTCGAAGACGCGCTCGCCGAATATGCGCAGCGGACACCGGAGTCGGCGCTCGCCACGCAGCGGAACTGGATCGGTAAGGCGTTCGCGGCTGAGACCGTCGCAGAGATCATCGAGCGCTGCCGAGCTGTCGGCACCGAAGAGGCGACCAAGGTCGCGGACACGATCGCCGCCAAGAGTCCGACCGCCCTGGCGGTCACGCTCAGGTCGTTGCGAGACGAAAAGCCCACGCTGGAGGAAACCTTGGCGCGCGAGTACCGCGTTTCGTTGCGTAGTCTCCTGCATCCGGACATGGCCGAGGGTATTCGCGCGCAGGTGATCGACAAGGACCGCACACCGTCGTGGCGACATAGCGACCACTCGGCAGCGACCCCAGCAGAGGTCGACGCATTTTTCGCCCCACTTCCCGACGAGCTGGAATTGACCATCGACACCGCACCACAGGAGGATTCGAGTGTCTGATCTGGAGACGATCATCGTCGAGCGCGATGGACGAGTCGGTGTCATCACACTCAACCGGCCGAAAGCCCTGAACGCGCTCAATACCACCCTGATGAACGAGGTGGTCGCTGCGGCAACCGATTTCGACCGCGATCCGGATATCGGCGCCATCGTGATCACCGGCTCCGGTAAGGCGTTCGCAGCAGGTGCCGACATCAAGGAGATGTCGTCGAAGACCTACAGCGCGGTGGTGACGGAATCCTTCTTCGGCGCGTGGGACGAACTGTCCCGGCTGCGCACGCCCATTGTCGCGGCCGTCACCGGCTACGCCCTCGGCGGTGGTTGCGAACTTGCGATGATCTGCGACATCCTCGTCGCCGGCGACAACGCGGTGTTCGGTCAACCCGAGATCAACCTCGGTGTGATCCCGGGAATCGGTGGCTCCCAGAGACTCACACGGGCGGTCGGCAAGGCCAAGGCGATGGACATGATCCTCACTGGCAGGAACATGAAGGTCGACGAGGCCGACCGACTCGGCCTGGTGTCGAGGGTGGTGCCGGCCGAGGATGCGCTCGACACGGCCAAGGAAGTAGCGGCCACGATCGCGTCGAAGTCGTTCATCGCCGCCTCGCTGGCCAAGGATGCGGTGAACCGGGCCTTCGAATCCGGTCTCGCCGAGGGGATCCGTGCCGAGCGGGCACTGTTCTACTCCACGTTCGCCACCGACGACCAGACCGAGGGTATGGCGGCCTTCGTGGCGAAACGCGACCCGAAGTTCACGCACAGCTGAACCTCGATCACACCGATCCGCCGGTCCGTTCGCCGGTGGAGTAGCGGCGAGCCGCCAGGCGAGCCGTGTATCGAGACCACGGGTCGACGAGGTCAGAGGCTGCCACCTGCGTCGATCACCTGGGTCGTGCCGGTCACATAACGCCCGTCGTCGGAGACGAGATAGACGATGGCGTTCGAGATGTCGACCGGGTCGAGCGCCGGGACCGGCAGTCGGTTCATCTCGCGGGCGGCGACTTCATAGTCCTCTCGGGTCGGCGCTGGGAGATCCGGTCGGAAGAGGCGGTAGGTCGCATCGTTGAGGACCATCTCGGTGGCGACCGTCGTCGGGTGCACGGTGTTGACCCGAATGCTCTGCGGGCCGAGCTCTTTCGCGAGGACCCTCATCAAACCGACCAGTCCGTGCTTGGCCGCCGTGTAGTGTGCGATGTTCTCGTTCGCCACGAGTGCGGCGAGGGAGCTCGTGAGCACCACCGAACCGCCGCGTCCGCCCTCGACGATGTGGGGGACGGCCGCGCGCACCGTCTTCCATGCGCCGGTGAGATTGATGTCGATCATCGTGTCCCACATCTCCTCGTCCATCTCGAGGGTGGGCGCCATGGTGTTGATGCCGGCGTTCGCAAGGACGATGTCGATGCGCCCCAACGCGGCCATGCCGTCTGCCGCTGCTTTCTGCAGCCCGGCGAGATCACGCACGTCGACCTCGGAGGCGATGATGCGGCGGTCGAGCGCCTCGACCTCCTTGACGGTCTGCTCCATGTCGCCCGGCCGGGCGGTGTCGTAGGGGACCGTCGAGACCTGCTCGGTGACGTCGACCGCGATGACGTCGGCACCTTCCTCGGCCAGTCGGATCGCGTGACTTCGTCCCTGACCACGTGCCGCACCGGTGATGAAGGCGACCTTGCCCTCCAATTTGCCCATCTGACGCACTCCCTTTCGCTGCGGACATGTGATCCACGTCTCAGGTCGAGGCTATGTCACACGGTGACAAAACACCAGGGTGTCGATTCCGGTGGTGCCGGTCCGACGGTGAGACGATGGTCCGATGAGTCGCGAGGTCACGCCAGGTGATGCGGGGGTTTCCTCGGAAGGCGAGATCGATCGAGGTGGACGTCCCGCGAGTACCAGTGCCCGCGAGCTCGCGGCCGCCGCACAACGGCTGTTCCTCGGTGACGGCTTCGACCAGACGACGGTGGAGGACATCGCGGCCGCCGTTGGCGTGAGCCGGCGGACGTTCTTCCGCTACTTCGCCACCAAGGCCGACGTGGTGTGGGTCGAGTCGGATGCCGAGCTCCGGCATTTCCGCGCGATGATCGCGGAGTCGGCGCCCTCCGCGAATCCGGTGGACGTCGTCGAGGAGGCGTTCATCGAGGCGCTGGACCATGGGATCGCCGAGGATGAATGGGCCCGGCATCGTGCCCAATTGATCCTGCACGCTGCGGCGGTGCAGGCGCAGGCGGGTGCCGTGTACCGGCAATGGCGCACCGTGATCGCCGAATTCGTGGCGGAACGGACCGGTCGTCGGCACGACGACGAGTACCCGCTGGCCGTCGCGTATGCGGTGATGGCCGCATCGTCGGCCGGCCATGAACGCTGGCTGGCCGACCCGGACGCCCGGCTCACCGAATGCCTGCGACCGATGTTCGCGCTCATGGTTCCGCGCCACCCGGACGTCACAACTGACTAACAAGCCTGTTCCACGACTTGGGGCGACGATGACCCACGGCTAGCATTTGTGACAGATGTGACTTTTGTGACTGAAGGGAATCGTGGTGGACACACGTTGGGGTCCTCGATGGGGTGCGTGGGTCAGTGCCGCGGCCGCGGTTGCCGTCGCACTCACGATGGGGTCGGCGGCGGCGTCCGCAGCCCCGGTCCCCGACCCGGCCGTGTCCCGGATCGACACGGTGATCCACGACAACAAGCAGCAGGCCACGGCCATCGTCTATTCGGCGTCGATGCGGCGGATGATCCCGATCACCGTCCTCCGGCCACGCGACACGAGCAAGCCGCGCCCGACCTTCTATCTGCTCAACGGGGCGGGTGGTGGTGAGGACTCGGCGACCTGGGCGGCCAAGACCGACTACGTGAAGTTCTTCTCGGACAAGAACGTCAACGTCGTGACCCCGATCGGTGGCGCATTCTCCTATTACACCGACTGGCGCCACGACGATCCGGTGTTGGGACGAAACAAGTGGCAGACCTTTCTGACCAAGGAATTGCCACCCTTGATCGACAAGGAGTTCGGCACGACGAAGGTCAATGCGATCGCCGGGATCTCGATGGCAGGCACCTCGGTGCTGAATCTCGCGATCGCGGCTCCGCACCTCTATCGGTCGGTCGCGGCGTACAGCGGGTGCGCGCGGACCAGTGATCCGGTGGGGCAGGCCTACATTCGCATGGTGGTTGCCGACCGCGGCCAGGGCAATCTCGACAACATGTGGGGACCGGTCGGCGGGTCGGGCTGGCGGGAGAACGACCCGTTCGTCAACGCCGCCAAGCTGCGGAGCACCAAGGTGTACATGACGGCCGGCACCGGCCTGCCCGGCCCCTACGACCGTCCCGAGGCGCGCCTGATCCAGGGCAACCCCCTGACGTTGGCCAACCAGGTCGTGCTCGGCGGTGTCATCGAGGCCGCGGTCAACTCGTGTACGCAGCAGATGGCGACACGGATGCGTGGTCTTCGCGTTCCGATGCAGACCATCTCGCGTCCGACCGGCACGCATTCCTGGGAGTACTGGGAGTCCGATCTGCGGCGTACCTGGCCGATGCTCTCGGCCGATCTGAACCGGAAGGTGGCGCCGGCGAAGCCCGCGGCGCATTCAGCCCACTGACCGCTCCACCCCTCGCTCCGCCTAGCGTCGCCGATCGTGCGCAATTCTGCGTCGATCGTGCCCAGTTTGTCGTTGACTGTGCGCAGCCTGGTGTCGATCGTGCGCAGCCGCGCACGATCGAAGAACGTTCGCGCACGGTGGGCGAGAAGCTGTGCACGGTGGGCGAGGAACTGTGCCCGCTCGGCGAAGGAGGACGGTCGGATCGGTGCTGAGGCAGCCGGGTGACTAGTCCGCGCGATCCTTGAGGAGCAGTCGAACGGTCAGTTCGAGTCGGTTGGTGACGTCGGTGGCCGAGGCGCGACGGGTCAGCCACTGCACCAGATTCGACATCCAGACGTCCGACAGGACCCGCGCGATTGCGAGGTCTTCTTCACCGGGCTCGCCGTTGCCGACCATGGCGCCCGCCAGAAGGCGATCGATGATGCCGGCCACCTGATCGACCTCGGCGGTCGCAGACGCGTCGGCGAACATGAATGCACGCGTCATGGCTTCGGTGAGCAGGGGGTCGCGCTGCATCGCGTATGTGATCATGTCGAGGACATGCCGCAGGCGTTCGACCGCGGTGTCGCCTCGCAGTTGCGAGCGATCGACGCGTGCCTCGACCCGCTCGAACTCGCGGGCCAGCGCGGTCACGAGCAGGTGGACCTTGGACGGAAAGTACCGATAGAGGGTGCCGACGGCGACGTCGGCCTTGTCGGCGACGGTCCGCATCTGGACCGCGTCGTAGCCGCCCTTG
Source organism: Gordonia sp. SL306 (assembly GCF_026625785.1). Classification (NCBI taxonomy): domain Bacteria; kingdom Bacillati; phylum Actinomycetota; class Actinomycetes; order Mycobacteriales; family Gordoniaceae; genus Gordonia; species Gordonia sp. SL306. The sequence goes on from NZ_CP113063.1 coordinate 3,239,811, forward strand.
GATGCCAGCGCCAATGTGGCGTCGAGAATGCGACGGCGGCGTTCGCGCTGGGCCGACGATCCGGTCTCGGTTCCCCCCGACGATGTGCCGGCCGTCGGGGCGGGGTTCGCCGCCGTGTCGACGGAGGCGCTTGCCGGTGCAGAACGTGCCATGTGGTCGAAGACATCCTCACGTGTTTCGGTTCCTGAAGGGTGCCTACCGGTTGGCAACCACCCATGGCATATTAGAACAGGTTCTAATTGCCCGTCACAACCTGACATACAGAGGAATAGCGTGACAATCGCCACGTCAACCGAACAGATCGCCGTCTGTGACGCGATCGCAACCTGGGCGCATGGTGTCCAGACCACCGAACTGGTCCGCGCGGATATCGACAAACCGGCGGATCAATGGACCGGGCTGCTCGCCCAACTCGCCGAATTCGGCGTGTTCGCGGCGGCGCTGCCCGAGGAATATGGGGGTTTCGGCGCCACCTTCACCGATGTCGCCGCGATGATCGAACAATGTGGCCGCAGCCTCGTGCCGGGACCGATCGGCCCCATCGTCGCAGCGGCTCTCGGACTGTCTCGCAGCACCGACGACGACCGAGCCGCCGGTCTGCTCGCCCGCCTCGCGGCAGGTGAAGTGGCCGCCGCGGCGCCGGCAACCGCCTTCGCGGGCGCAGGTGTCACGGAACTCCGCGACGGCCAGATCGATCTCGGATCGGTCCCCGGCTACGTGGACGGCTCTGCGCTGCTGATCCCGCTGCGGTCCGCCGATGGTGATCTCGCATGGCGGATCCTGCCGCCCGGGATCGGCGTCTTCGACGTGACGCTTCAGGGGTCCGTCAGCGGCACCGAGTCGGTCTCGCGGGTTCGCGTCACGTCGGTCGCACCGTCGGATCTCATCGCCCTCGACGACCCGGACTTCGTGGCGGGCGTTCTGTCCGCGACACTCGCCGCGTATCAGAGCGGGGTCGCCCGGTGGGCCCTCGACACCGCGGTGGACTACGCGAAGGTGCGGACGCAGTTCGGTGCGCCGATCGGTTCGTTCCAGGCGATCAAACACATCTGCGCGGACATGCTCTGTCGGAGCGAAGAACTCACGGCCGTGGCCTGGGACCTCGCGCGCGCGGTCGACGACGTGCTCGTCGGCGTGGAACCCGAACGCGCACACGGGCAACTCCGGATCAGCAGATGCGCCGCCGACACGATCGTCGCCGAGGCGGCGGTCGCCAACGCCAAGGACTGCGTCCAGGTGCTCGGCGGGATCGGTTTCACCTTCGAGCATGACGCCCATCTGTATCTGCGATCGGCGATGAATGCCCGAGCCGCATTGGGCCAGGCCGTCCATGCCCGTCGTGAGCTGGGTCGTCTCGGTGTCCAGGGTGCGCGGCGGGATTTCGAGATCGACCTGTCGTCGGTGGAGAAACGGCGCCCTGAGGTACGGGAGGCGGTGGCGGCGATCAAGGCAGCCGAGCCGGAAGTTCGTCGTCAGGCGATGGCCGAATCGGGCTATCTGATGCCCCATTGGCCCACGCCGTACGGTCTGTCGGCCGAGCCGGCACTCCAACTCCTGATCGACGGCGAGTTCGATCGGGCCGGAGTTGTGCGGCCGGACCTGGTGATCGGCGCATGGGCCATCCCGACGATCCTCGAACACGGCACCGACGCGCAGCGTGACCGATTCGTCGGCCCGACGCTCGCCGGCGACATCGTGTGGTGTCAGTTGTTCAGCGAACCCGAGGCCGGTTCGGATCTGGCCGCACTGCGGACCAGGGCAACCCGAGTCGACGGTGGCTGGCAACTGCAGGGGCAGAAGATCTGGACGTCACAGGCGCACAACGCCACCTGGGGGGTCTGCCTCGCTCGGACCGATCCGGATGCGCCGAAGCACAAGGGCATCACCTACTTCCTGATCGACATGAGCTCGCCGGGTATCGACATCCGGCCGTTGCGTGAGCTCACCGGCCGGGCCAACTTCAACGAGGTCTTCCTCGACGATGTGTTCGTCCCCGACGATCACGTGGTCGGCGAGGTCAACGGGGGGTGGCGGCTGGCGCGCACCACGCTCGCGAACGAACGCGTGGCCATGGGCGGATCTGGCCTCGGAAAGGAGATGGACGCACTGCTGCGGCAGGTCGTCGACATGCCCAGGACTCTCGAACCCGACGAGATGGCGACCCTCGGCGGACTCGTCGCCGAGGCACACGTCGGGCAGGTGATCGACGCGCGTGCGGTGACCCAGCGGTTGGCCGGGCACGATCCGGGTGCGCTGTCGAGCGTGCGGAAGCTGATCGGCGTCCAGCACCGTCAGGCGGTGCCGGAGTTCGCTCTGGATCTCCTCGGCACGGACGCGGTGGTGGCGGGTGACGCATCGGACGTTTTCCTCCAGAATCGATGCCTCTCGATCGCGGGCGGGACCACACAGATCCTGCGGACCGCAGCAGCGGAACGGATTCTCGGTTTGCCCCGCGGCTGACCCCGGCGAATCCGCGAATTCGGCAACGAATTGGCAGATGAGGGCCGGTAGCGGACACGGGCGCTAACCCGTCTGATACAACTAGAACAGGTTCTAATTGTCGCAAGGAGGCAGTAGGGTGGACTTTGCCCTCGACGACACGGCGGTCGCGGTACGCGATGCCGCCGCGGAGGTTTTCGCCCGGCACCAGCCGGACTGGGAGACCAAGTTCGGTCAGCGGGGTTTCGGCCCCGAGGTGACGGGTGCGTTCGACGACGTTCTCTGGCGATCGATCGCCGACGCCGGACTGATGGCGTTGCCGCTCCCGGCGGATCTCGACGGCGACGACGTCGCCGTGATCGATCTCCTTCCGCTGTTGCGGAAGATGGGTGAGTCCGCGGCGGTCACGCCGGCACTCGGAACGCTCACCTCGGCGCTCACGCTGCGCCATGCATCGGGCACATCTCGCGCCACGTGGGGTCCGACGTTGCAGGGGGCGGCGTGGCATGCGGTGGCCATCGGCGAGCAGGGCGACACCCTGACGCCGACGCCGCGCACCACGATCCGTGATGGTCGGCTGACCGGAACGAAGACCGGTGTGCTGCACGCGGACGGTGCCACGGCTCTCGTGGTGTCGACCGACGGCGGCGTCGTGATGGTTTCCGCCGACAAGCCGGGCGTCACCATCTCGCGGACGCCGACCTCCAGTGGGTGGGGCGAGTACACCGTGCGTTTCGACGATGTCGAGATCGACGAGGCCGATGTCCTCACCCCCGATGTCTCGGTGCTGCGTGATCGCTACCGGCTGGTGCTGTCGGCCTATGCAGACGGCCTGGTGGCCGGTGCGACTCGGCTCACCGCCGACCATGTCACCGGGCGTGAGCAGTTCGGCAAGCCGATCGCGCTCTTCCAGGCGGTGGGTCAGCAGCTCGCCGACATCTACGTGATCGAGCGCTCGATTGATCTCGCGACCACCGCGGCCGCGTGGCGGATGGCCGAAGGGCTCGACGCGACACAGGATCTCGGGATCGCGTCGTATTGGCTCGCGGCGGAGATCCCGGCGACCATGCGCACCATGACCCACCTGCACGGTGGGATCGGCGTCGACGTGACCTACCCTCTGCATCGCTACTTCTCCATTGCCAAGGATCTCGCGCGGCTGATCGGCGGTGCCGATGCCCGTCTGGACGAGGTCGCCGACGATTCCGATGCGCGGCTCGATTCGAAAGCGCAGGCAGCACATGTTCATTGATCTCACGCCGGAACAGAAGTCCCTTCGTGCCGAACTGCGCGAGTACTTCGCGAACCTGGTCAGCCCGGCCGACGCCGAGGCGATGCTCACCGAGCGTCACGGCGAGACCTACCGCAAGGTCATCCGGCAGATGGGCAAAGACGGCTGGCTCGGAGTTGGCTGGCCGAAGGAGTATGGCGGCAAGGGTTTCGGTGAGATCGAACAGCAGATCTTCACCAACGAGGCGGTGCGCGCCGACGTGCCGTTGCCTGCGGTGACACTGCAGACCGTCGGACCCACGTTGCAGGTCCACGGCACACCGGAACTGAAGGACAAGTTCCTGCCCGACATCCTCGCCGGTGAGGTGCATTTCGCCATCGGGTACACCGAGCCGGAGGCAGGCACCGACCTCGCCTCCCTGACGACGAGTGCTGTCCTCGACGGGGATCACTACGTTGTCAACGGGCAGAAGATCTTCACCACCGGTGCGCACGACGCCGACTACATCTGGCTGGCCGTCCGGACCGACAAGGAAGCCCCCAAACACAAGGGCATCTCGATCCTGATCGTCGACACCAAGGACCCCGGCTTCAGCTGGACTCCGATCATCACCGCCGACGGTGCGCACCATGTGAACGCGACGTACTACAACGACGTCCGCGTGCCGGTGTCGATGCGTGTCGGCGACGAGGGCGGCGGCTGGAAGCTCATCACCACGCAGCTCAACCACGAACGCGTCATGCTCGGCCCCGCCGGCCGCATCGACGGCCTCGCGGCCCGTATCAGGGCGTGGTCTCAACAGCCCGGTTCCGACGGCACGGTGATCGCCAAGCATCCCGATGTCCGACGCGCTCTCGCCGAGATCGAGGCCTACGCCCGGATCAACGAGTTGCTGAACTGGCAGGTCGCATCCACCGGAGAGGCGATCTCGATGGCCGATGCCGCCGCGACCAAGGTCTTCGCCACCGAGCGTCTCCAGCACATCGGCCGCCTCATCAACGAGATCGTCGGGCGCTACGGAGATTTCACCGATCCCGAGACCGCGGCGCTGGTCGACTGGTTGGACGTCCAGCAGAAGCGCAATGTGGTGATCACTTTCGGCGGTGGTGTCAACGAGGTCATGCGCGACATGATCGCGACCTCCGGACTGGGATTGCCGAGGGCGAAGCGATGACTGAAGTGGACATCCGCGCCGCCGCAGAAGCCATCAAGGCCGACGGCCGCAGCGCACCCGTCGCCGGGCGTGACCCGATCAACCAGCCGATGATCAACAACTGGGTCGAGGCGATGGGGGACGAAAACCCCATCTACGTCGACGAATCGGTGGCACGCGCCGCGGGGCACCCGGGTGTGGTCGCGCCGCCGGCCATGGCCCAGGTCTGGACGATGCGTGGACTGCACGGGCAGCGCAGCACCGACGATCCGCTCGGTCGCGCCAGCGAGCTGTTCGACGAAGCGGGCTACACCTCGGTCGTCGCGACCAACTGCGACACCGTCTATCACCGCTACACCGAGCCGGGCGAGGAGGTCAGCCTGTCCGCTGAACTCGTCGACGTGGTCGGCCCCAAGAACACGGCGCTCGGTGAGGGATGGTTCTTCACCACGCGCAACGTGTGGTCTGTCGGCGACGAGGTGGTCGCCGAGATGTCCTTCCGCATCCTGAAGTTCCGCCCGCCGTCGTCGGAGGCGGAGACAGATGTGGCCACGACGGTTCCCGAGGATCTCGACCCGACTCGCATGCTCAAGCCGAGCGCTTCGCGAGACACCGCGTTCTTCTGGGACGGCGTCGCGCAGCACGAGTTGCGGATTCAGAAAGTGGCCGACGGGACGCTGCGACATCCGCCGATCCCGGCAACCTGGAAGCCGCGCGAGGCGGACGGCGTTGTGCCGGAGACGGATTACGTGGTCTCGACGGGGCGTGGAGCCATCTACAGCTACGTCGTCCATCACGCGCCGAAGGTGCCCGGCCGCCAACTGCCCTTCGTGGTGGCACTCGTCGAGCTCGACGAAGGCGTGCGCATGCTGGGCGAGCTCCGCGGCATCACGCCGGCACAGGTGCGGGTGGGCCTGCCGGTCGAGGCGACATATCTCGATTTCCCGGCCGACGCCGACAGTGGATCCGACTCGTGGACCCTGTACGCATTCACACCCGTCGAGGAAGGAAAGTCGTGACAGCCCTTGCACCCCAACCGGTTCAGGTGGCAGACACGCTGCCGCCGTTGACCATCGAGGCGACACCGACGTTCGTCGTCGCGACCGCGCTGGCCACCCGCGACTTCCAGGACGTGCACCACGACCGGGATCTCGCCCAGGCCAAGGGTTCCAAGGACATCTTCGTCAACATCCTGACCGACACCGGTCTGGTGGAGCGTTTCGTCACCGACTGGGCCGGTCCGACCGCGCGGATTCGATCGATCTCCCTGAAACTCGGCGTGCCGTGGTACGCCTACGACTCGGTGACCTTCGCCGGTGAGGTCACCGACATCACCGACGGCCTGATCACCGTGTCGGTGACCGGCACGAATTCCCTGGGAAAGCACGTGATCTCGACGGTCACGCTCACTCACGGGCAGACCACGGAAAGGACGGCGTGATGGCGGGGCTCTCCGGACAGGCCGCGATCGCCGGCATCGGCGCCACCGAGTTCTCGAAGAACTCCGGGCGCAGTGAATTGCGACTGGCGGCCGAGGCTGTGTCGGCCGCGGTTGCCGATGCCGGGCTCACCCCGGCCGACGTCGACGGTCTGGTCTCTTTCACGATGGACACCAACGCCGAGATCGCTGTGGCGCGTGCGGTGGGCATCAAGGAGATGACCTACTTCTCGCGTATCCACTACGGCGGTGGTGCGGCCTGCGCGACCGTGCAACAGGCGGCGATGGCAGTTGCGACCGGAGTGGCCGACGTCGTCGTCGCCTACCGGGCCTTCAACGAACGGTCCGGCCTCCGATTCGGTCAGGTCAACAGTGCTGTCGCCAATCAAGAGAATTCGTCAGGTACCGACAACGCGTTCTCCTACCCGCACGGGCTGTCAACGCCGGCCGCCTTCGTCGCGATGGTCGCGCAGCGGTACATGCACGAATATGGCGCGACCAGTGAGGATTTCGGGCGAATCGCGGTGGTCGATCGCAAGCATGCGGCGGTCAACCCGAACGCGTTCTTCCACGGCAAGCCGATCACCCTGGAAGATCACCAGTCCTCCCGTTACATCGCCGAGCCGTTGCACCTGCTCGACTGCTGTCAGGAATCCGACGGTGGTGTTGCCATCGTGGTCGTGTCGGCCGAGCGTGCGCGCGACCTGCCGCAGGTGCCCGCAGTGATCTCGGCGGCCGCGGCAGGCAGCGCCGACGACCAGTTCATCATGTCGAGTTACTACCGCGACGACCTCGCGGGCCTTCCGGAGATGGGCCTGGTGGGCCGGCAGTTGTGGAAGCAGTCGGGGCTCGGTCCGTCCGACATGGACATGGCCATCCTTTACGACCACTTCACTCCTTACACGCTGATGCAGCTCGAGGAGTTGGGGTTCTGTGGTCGAGGAGAGGCGAAGGACTTCGTCCGGCGCCCGGGCGCGCTCGAGGTCGGTGGCGACCTACCTCTGAACACCCATGGGGGACAACTCGGTGAGGCCTACATTCACGGGATGAACGGGATCGCGGAGGCGGTCCGACAGATACGTGGCGATTCGGTCAATCAGGTCGAGAACGCCGACAAGATCGTGGTCACCGCGGGTACGGGGGTCCCCACCAGCGGTCTGGTGCTCACGCGGTCTCAGGTCAACTAGGCGAGTTCAGCAAAAGGGAGAAAGACAATGAAGTTCAATCTGGCCGACGTGTTCGAGGCAGTCGCCGATTCGGTGCCCGAGCGCATCGCGCTGAGCTACCAGGGGCGTCAGATCAGCTACGCCGAACTCGACGGGCTCGCCAACCAGGTCGCACATCTGTTGGCCGGTTCCGGTATCGGCGCCCATGACAACGTCTCGTTGTTCCTGAAGAACAGTGTCGAGCATGTGACGAGCCTGCTGGGTCTGCTGAAGATCCGTGCTGTGCCGGTGAATATCAACTACCGCTACACCAATCCCGAGCTGAAGTACATCTTCGACAACTCGGATTCGCGCGCGATCATCGTCGAGCTGCCCGAACACCAGCGCAGCGTCGCTGCCCTGCTGCCCGAACTGCCCTCGGTCCGCACAGTTCTGGTGATCGGTGAGGTCGAGAACGAGCTGTCGGACGCCGCAGTCGATCTCCCGGGTGACCGATCCGTGGAGATCGTGTCGTTCGCCGATGCGGACACGAAGTCCACCGAGCGTGACTTCGAGGCGCGCAACGGTGAGGAGCTGTACCTCCTCTACACCGGTGGCACCACGGGCTACCCCAAGGGCGTCATGTGGCAGCACGACGACTTCTTCCGGAAGCCGCTGTCGGGCGGGAACCCGTACGGTGAGGCTCGGAAAGACCTGGCCGAGATCGCCACTGCGGTCAAGGATTTCCCGTCGATCGCCTTCCTGCTTGCGGCTCCGCTGATGCATGGTGCCGCGTCGTACTCGCTGTTCACCTTCTTCACCCTCGGCGGGCGGCTCGTCATCGAGCGTGACTTCGACCCCGTGGCCATCGTGTCCACGGTCGAGGCGGAGAAGGTTCAGATCATCCTCATCGTCGGCGACGCCATGGGAATGCCACTCGTCGAGGAGTTCGAACGTCGCACCGGCGAGGTCGACCTGTCGTCGCTGTTCTCGGTCACCTCCGGTGGCGCGATCTGGTCGCAGCATGTGCGCGACCGCTTCCTGGCGGTGAAGTCGGATCTGGTGTTGCGCGACAACTTCGGTGCATCGGAGTCGGGCAACGACGGCGAGATCATGATGGACGACAACGGGAATCTCCGGGTGCCGCCGACCGACCGGATGATGGTGGTCGACGAGTCGCTCAACAAGATCGAACCCGGTTCCGGTGATGTCGGCTACATCGCGCGCATCGGCAACGTTCCGCTCGGCTACTACAAGGACGAGGCGAAGACCGCGAAGACCTTCCCGACCCTGCCGGACGGCACCCGGATCTCGATCCTCGGCGACATGGGCACGGTGGAGGCCGACGGCACGATCGTGTTCCTCGGTCGCGGGTCGCAGTGCATCAACACCGGCGGCGAGAAGGTGTACGCCGAAGAGGTCGAAGCCGAACTCCACGCGCACCCTGCGGTCGCCGACGCGCTGGTCGTCCCGGTGCCCGACGAGCGTTACGGTCAGCGCGTGGCGGCCGTCATCCAGGTGGCCGACGGCGCAATCGAGCCGACGCTGGAGGAGATCCAGGAACATTGCCGGAAGAGCCTCGCCCGCTACAAGGTTCCGCGAACCGTGGTGTTCGTCGACGAGGTCAAGCGGACCCCGGCGGGTAAGGCCGACTACCGCTGGGCGAAGTACGCCGCCGCCGTCGCCGGCGAGACCGCGGGCGCTGCCACGTAGACGCGCCCTTCCGTCACATCTGACACCTCGCCGATCGGGTACAGAATCCCGCCGACCGTGCGCAATTTCCCATCGAGCGTGCGCAATTCGTCGTCGGTCGGGCACTGGATCGCGTCGACTGTGCGCAGCAGTGAGCAGCATCGACTGATTGCGCACGATCGGCGGATTTCTGTGCACGGTCGGCGCGGTGTTGTGCCCGATCGGCGTGGTGCTGCACGGTCGGCGGGGTCAGCTGACCTGCAGGCTGATCCACAGCGCGACGACCGCTGCGATCAGGGTGGGCGGCACCGACAACAACCCGAGCTGCAGGTAGCGCCGCGACGGCGGCGGCAGGGCCTGGCGGTGCATCACGTCGCGCCACAGCAAGGTCGCGAGCGAGCCGAAGTAGGCGAGGTTGGGACCGATGTTGACGCCCAGTAGCACTGCGAGTACCAGCGCGGGCTGATGAGCGACCAGCGGTACCAGCAGCAGGGTGGCAGGCAGGTTGTTGAGGACGTTGGCCAGCACTGCGGCGAGGGCCGCGACGGCAAGCAGTGCCAACAGGCCTGAGCCAGATGGGATCAGGCCGGCGACCGCGTCGCCGAGCGGTCCCTCGCGAACGGGCAGGATGACCACACCGAGAGCCGCGACGAAGGCGAGGAACGGGACGTTGGCCGCCCGAAGGACGTGGATCGTGTCCGAACGGGGAGCCGCCACCAGCAACGGCACCGCCATCAAGACGGCGCCGATGGTGGCGACGCCCACCAAGGGGATGCCGAGCGGTTCGGCGACGAGAAATCCGATCAACAGGATCCCCAAGCAGGTGAGAGTCCAGCGTGGTGGACGGGGTGTGTCGCGTTCGCCGCTGCTCGACGGCGTCCCCGACGATCCGGACGTCGTCGGCCGGGCGCGGAGGTCGTCGGCGAAGAATACTCGGAAGACGATGAACTCCACCACGATCGCGACGATCCACGGCGCGGCCATCGTGGCGGTGAAGCCCAGGAAGGTCAGCCCGGTGGCCGAGAACGCGATGAGGTTGGTCAGATTCGACACCGGCATCAATGTCGACGCACTGTTCGCCAGGTGTGCACTCGCGTAGCCCACTGGGGCGACCCGGGCTCCGATCCGTCGCGCCGTGTCGACGGCAAGGGGTGTCAACAAGACGATGGTGGCGTCGAGGCTGAGGATTGCTGTGACGATTGCAGCCGCGGCGAACACGATGCGCAACAGACGGTTCGGTGAATCCCGGCTCCACCGGGACATGAGGGAGCCCACCCACGCGAAGACCCCGGTGCGGGCGCAGACATCCGCGACGACCAGCATTGCCGCCAGGAACCCGATGGTGGGCGCCATGAAGTCGAGTTCGTCGGCGGCGCTCGACCATGACGTGAGCCCGGTCGCGACCACCAGAACTGCGGCGGGCACCGCGACGACGGCCGGGGGGAGCCGACGGGCGGTCATGGTGAACGCGATGACCGCGATGAGCAGCGCGATCGACACCCCTGCGCCGAACACGTTGTCGGCCGAGATCATGGGTGAGCGGGCGGCATTCAGCCGCCTGGCCGCGTATCGACGGTATCGGCGTCGGCGTCAGTGTCCTCGGGGGCGGCACCGTCGGCGTCCGCGAGGCCGGAATCGTCGGTGCCGTCGGGAGATTCCTCGACGATGCGCATCGGCGCCAGCCAGAACAGAAGTAATGAACTGGCGACGATCAATGATCCGAGCACGATGTAGGCCTGGCTCAGCGGACCCATGAATGCCTCGCGGGCCCCGTCGAGGATGCGGGCGGCGAGTGGGCCCGCCTGATCGGCGAGACGGTCGGCGACGGCGCTCGCCTCGGCGAGGGACCGGCGAATGGTGCCGGCTGCGACATCGGCCTGCGCGATCAGTGCCTGCCCGCCGGCAGCGTCACCGGCAGCGATTCTCTCCTGTCCGGCCTCGACCATCTGGTCGCGGGCCGCGTCGGCCACTGGGCCGATCCGCGACGACCAGCCCGCTGCCACGATGCTTCCCGCCAATGCGATCCCGATGGCCGCGCCGACTTCGCGAGATGTGTCGTTGACCGCGGACCCGATTCCCTGGTTGTCCAGGGGAGTATTCGACATGATCGCAGTGGTCGACGTCGCGTTCGCCAGCCCGATACCGCTGGCGAAGATCCCGAGAATCCATGCGACCGAAAGATAGTCGTCGTAGTCGATGGCCCCCATGAGGATGATGCCGACCCCGGATAGCAGCACACCGCCGCTGATGAAGTACTTCACCATGTGAAAGCGGACAGCGGCCCAGTTGCCGACCAGCGAGAAGATGCCGACGCCCGCGACGAAAGGAAGCAGGGCAAGAGCGGACTTGAGTGGCGAGTATCCGAACACCAATTGGAGTTGCTGCAGCAGCAGATAGAACATACCGAAGGAGCCGAGGAACTGCATCGCCACCGACAGGGATCCCGACCCGAAAGCGCGGTTGGCAAACAGGCGGATGTCGAGCAGCGGCGACTCCCGTCGCAACTCGATGATGCAGAACACCCCGACGAGCAGGATGCCTCCGACGAGGCAGACCAGAACGACCGGATCATCCCAACCGCGGTGCGGCGCTTCGAGGAGACCGAACACGATGGCCGTCACGGCCAGCACCGAGGACATCGTGCCGAGATAGTCGAATGCGCCGGGATTGCGGTCTCGTGAGGTGCCGATGGTGAAGCACAACGCCGCCGATATCACCGACGACGCGGCGAAGGTTATGAAGATCGAGTGCCACGAGAAGAATTCGAGCAAGATGCCGGTGACCAGGAAGCCTGCGATGGCGCCACCGCCTGCGACGGCCGCCCAGATGCTGACAGCCATCGCACGCCGCGACTCCGGCACGCCGGAAGTGATCAACGAGAGGGTGGTCGGCATGATGAGCGCAGCGGCCGCGCCGGCAAGGCAGCGGGTCGCGATCAATTCGGTGGGGCTACTCACCCAGATGGCGAGCAGGGATGCGATGCCGAAGATCACGAGACCGGCGATCAGAACGCCACGGCGGCCGAATCGATCACCGACGGCGCCCGCCGGCAGCAACAGTGCGGCCAGCGCAAGGGTGTATCCGTCGACGATCCATGTCATCTGTCCGGCGTCGGCGCCGACGTCGATGGCGATGTCGGGGAGCGCAGTGTTCAGTGCGGCCATCGCCGCGACGACCATGCTCACCGCCGCGCACGCGATCGAGATCAACCACGCAGACCGGAGGTCGTCTCGACTCATATTCGGGCGCATCGCCTCACCTCATCAGATCCCCGGTCGCGGTGTTGCTGTTTCGTAATCGAGACACGCGGCGTCGGCGACGTCAACCTGAGCGCAACATGTGACACATTTATCACTGCAGTAACAAAATCCCGGCGATAGTCGGCCGTTCGGTCGACCATGACCCGGACAACCGAAAGTGGGAGATCATGGCGTCATCCCGTGTCGCCTCTTCACAAGGTACCGACTACTCGCCTGTGCGCGTGCACGTATGGCGTGTGCTCTCGATGGTGGCGGCGTTGGTCGCGGTGGTCGTCGGCCTGCTCGTCATCGTCACATCTGCCGCCTGACACGATAACGCGCGCCGCCGAGGACTCCTCGGCGACGCGCGCGTGGTGGCGAGTCGAATCAGCCTGCGTGCTTCTCGATTGCGGCGCCCACTCGAGGGAGCGCCGCAATGACATAGCCTTTGGCCTTGCCTCGCAACGAGTTGTAAGCCTTGGCCAGCGACGGCTTCGCGGTCGCGGCCTGATCATCGGTGACCGTCAACAGTGCTTCGGCTGCGGTATCGCCGTTGGCGACGAGATGATCGCCGAAGGTGACCCCGGCAGGCTTCGAGTCCCACAGCGGTGCAAGCGCCGACAAGAAGTCCGGGAGCATCTTGTCGGTCGCCGATGCGGTGATGCCGGGCTTGACCTTCTGGGCGGCCGCGTAGGCCGTCTTCACGGCGGCGCCGCCGAGTCCCTTCTGGTCCGACACCTCGGCGTCGATCACCTCGACAAGGTCGGCGACCACGGCGGGGCGATCGTTGTCGAGCAGGGACTGCAGCGAATCACTCATGAGTTCTCCTCGCGGATGCCCGGCGGCCGGGCAAAGTCGACGGCGGTTGTCCGCGTCGAGATTACTGCCCGGCCGACCGAGTTGGGGTCACGCGCACCGTGCTGTGGCGCAGACCACTCGAACTCCTCGATCAGTACTTCTCGGACTGTCCTCCGTCGATGGGGATGACGGTCGCGTTGATGAACGACGACTCGTCGGAGAGCAGGAAGGCGACCAGGTGACCGACCTCCTCGGGCCGACCGAATCGCTTCATCGGGTTCACGCTGACGAACTGTCGGCCGGCCTCTTCCCAGTTCTCCGGGTCCAGCTGCTTGAGCGAACCCTCGACCATCGGGGTCATGATGGCCCCCGGTGCGATGGCCTTGACCGAGACGCCGTACTGCCCGTACTCGATTCCCGAATTACGGGTCAGGCCAACCACGCCATGCTTGGCGGCGGCATAGCCCGACTGGTTGCCGACGCCGCGAATACCGCCGACCGATGCCGTGTTCACGACACTGCCCGATCCCTGCTCCTTCATGACCGCGAGCACATGCTTGAGGCCGAGAAACACTCCGCGCAGGTTGATCGAGAGCACTTTGTCGAACTCTTCGGTGCCGAAGTCCTGCGTGAGATCCTGCTTTCCCTCGATGCCTGCGTTGTTGAAGAACGCGTCGATGCGACCGAAGGTCTCGACGGTCCGGGCGACGTAGCCCTTGACCGCATCTTCGTCGGCGACGTCGGCGACGATCTGGATCACCTTCGCGTCGGAGGCGACCTCGGCGATGGCGTCTGCAGTCCCGGCCAGGCCCTTCTCGCTGACGTCCACCAGAGCCAGGGCGGCCCCTTCGCCGGCGACCCGAGTTGCGGCGGCCCTGCCGAGCCCCGAACCCGCGCCCGTGATGAGCACTACCTTGTCGCTGAAGCGAGCAGTCATGGTGCGAACCTTCTTCCGTGAAAACCCGGCCCGTCCCATTGGCGGGTCGTACAGTCCTAATAACGAGACGTATGGTTCCGTTATTCCGGAGGGCAGGGCGAGATGGTCGACGGTGAGGTCGGGCGAGGGCGAGGTCGCCCACGAGACGAGCGACTCGACGAGAAGATCCTCGACGCCACCAGGGCGCTCATCGACGAGGTCGGATATCACCAGACCACGATGGATGCCATCGCCGCCCGTGCGGGCGTGGGCAAGGCGTCGTTGTATCGGCGCTGGCCGACGAAGGCCGCGGTCATCACCGACGCCGTCGCTGCCGACCTCGCCGCCCCACCGGCTCCCGATACGGGTTCGGTCGGCGGGGACGCCCTGAGCTATCTGCGCGACCTCAGGCACGCGCTGACGCTGCTGGGTGGGCCGTCCGTGGTCGCCGGAGCGCTCGCCGAGCGCGGCGAGGCCGGGCAGCTCGAATTGCGTGAGATCCTTCGCGCATGGAACGAGCCGGGAGCGGCGCTCCTGCGTCGGGGGATCACACGATCGGAACTACCTGCCGACCTGCCGATCGAGGTCATCGTCGACAGCTGGACCGGGTACCTGATCTATCAGATCGTGTTGGTCCGCGTGGTGCCGTCCGACGACGACCTGCGTCGGCTCGTCGGTCTGTTGTCCGCGGGATGATCTCGATACGACTTCCTCGCTGCGCTCGTCGTCTACTCGATCAGCGGTGAAATGCTTACCGCGGGTCGGCGTTGAAATGCCTACCGCGGGTCGGCGGTGAAGTGCTTCCCGCCGGTCGAGTAGTCGGCGAGCGCAGCGAGTCGACGTATCGAGACCCTGTGTAGCCGAAAGCCTCTCGTTCCCTCAGCGCGCGACGGTGAGTACCACGTTCGCCAGTGCCGGCGCGCCGTCGCGGTCGGCGACGGTTGCCGTGACGAGAAGTTGCTCGCCCTCGTCCCAGACGTTCACGTCCAGCGTCTCACCGGGGAACACCACACCGGCGAAGGACGCCGAGTAGTCGCGGACCGCGGTGACATCGCCACCGAGGACGACATCCGTGACGGCGCGGCAGACTGAGCCGTAGGTGCAGCGACCGTGCAGGATCGGACGCGGGAAACCGGCATTCGCGGCGAACTCCGGGTCCGAGTGCAACGGATTACGGTCACCGCACAGCCGGTAGAGCAGTGCCTGTTGCGGGAGCGTCGGCACCGACAGTCGATGGTCGGGTTCTCGATCCGGGTAGGCCACTTTGGCGGACGCGCCGCGTTCGCCGCCGAAGCCGCCCTCGCCCTTGGCGAAGATCGACCACTGGGTGGTCCAGAGCGGACCGGCATCGTCGGAGGTCGCTGCTTCCAGGATGACGACCGCCGCGGAGCCCTTGTCCTGGACCTCGATGATCCGCGTCCGGCTCGTCGCCTTGCCGGCCGCCGGCAGTGGACGATGCGCGGTGATCTTCTCGCTCCCGTGCACCACCTTCGCGAGATCGATGTCGATGCCGGGAAAGTTGACCGTCGGGGGCTCGGTCATGTGGAACGACGCGGCGACAGCAGCGAACGTCGGTAGAACCTTCGGCGCGACGTCGTCGACGTAGGCGAGCCCGGTGGTGTCCATCGGGTCGGCCGCTGCGCCGACGGCGAGGTGATACAGCGCGACGTCGGAGGCGGACCACTCGAAGGAGACCTCGCCGAGATCGGCGCCGACGGCTACGGATGGATCGATGGGCACGGTGATCAGGCTCCTGTGGTGCTCGTGGACGGTGCTGCGGTCTGCGCCTTCGCCGCGGCATCGAGGGCCGCGAGATATCCGAAGACCATGGCCGGGCCGATGGTGGCGCCCGGGCCGGCGTAGGTGTGGCCCATCACCGGTGCGCTGGTGTTGCCCGCGGCATAGAGGCCGTCGATGACGGAGCCGTCGGCCCGCAGTGCGCGACCGGACGCGTCGGTGTCGATGCCGCCCTTGGTACCGAGGTCGCCGGGAACCATCTTGGCCGCATAGAACGGCGCCTTGGCCACCGCGCCGAGGCTCGGGTTCGGCTTGTTGGTGATGTCGCCGTAGTAATGGTCGTAGCCGCTCTTGCCGCGTCCGAAGTCGGCGTCCACACCGGAGCGTGCGAAGCCGTTGAATCGCTCGGTGGTCGCCGCGAGGGCGTCCGCAGGCAGGCCGGTCTTCTCAGCGAGTTCGGCGATGGTATCGGCTTTGACCACCACACCCGACTCAAGCCACTTCTTCGGAAGCGGTTGGCGCGCATTGATTCCCGCGAACAGATAGCGGTTACGACAGGTCTGGTCGAAGATCAGCCACGACGGCACGTTAGTGCCGGGCCCCTCGCCCTGACCGAACTCTCCGCCGTACATCTGATGCACCGCCTCCACGTACGGCAACGATTCGTTCATGAATCGCTGTCCCTGCTCGTTGACGATGAAGGTGCCGGGAACGGACCGTTCCGACAGCGCGAACCACGGACCGCGGGGCAGCGGGATCGTCGGGCCCCACCAGGCGTCGTCCATCAGTGAGACCGCAGCGCCGATCTTCTGTCCCGCACTGATGCCGTCACCGGTGTTGGACGGTGCGCCGGTGGTCCAGTCCGAACCGATCGGCTCCCGCTGGTACTTGCGCCGCATCTCGGCGTTGTTCTCGAAGCCGCCGCACGCCAGGATCACGCCGTGCCGAGCGTGGATGGGGAAGGTCGCGCCGTCGGACTCGGCGACCACGCCGACCACGCGGCCGTCCTCGGTCAGCAGATCGGTGAGACCGGTGTTGAGACGGAGCGGAACTCCGAGCTGACGGACCCCGAGCAGGAGTTCGGCCGCGAGTGCGGCACCCATCGCGATGAGCTTCTTGCCGCGCGAGCGGGCCCAGAAGAACCGACTACCGACCTTGGCCATCCGCAACGGCCCCCGCCAGTGCCGGAGACCGGTGTTGAGCCACCGGTAATCCGACTGCAGCACCACCATGTTCAGCGGAGCCTTGGTGTACTGCGGATGCAGGGTCTTCAGGTCGTCGCCGAGTTTGCGGGCGTCGAACGGGCGGGGCTCGACGGACCGACCGCCGAGGCGGCCACCAGGGGCCTCGGGGTAGTAGTCGGAGTAGTTCTTCACCCATTCGAGGTCGAGCGGGGCGTTCTTCATGAGGAAGTCCAGCGCCTCGGGCCCACGGTCGATGTAGGCGTCGATGCGCTCGGCGGGCGCGTGTTCGCCGATGATCGCGTGCACGTACTCGCGGGCCCTGTCGGTGGTGTCGTCGACACCGTCCCGCTTCAGCACCGAGTTGTTCGGGATCCAGACACCACCGCCCGAGCGTGACGTCGAGCCACCCCAGTACGGGGACTTCTCGATGATGACGGTCTTCAGGCCGCTCGCGGCGGCCGTGATGGCCGCGCTCAAGCCGGCCGCCCCGGCACCGACGACGACGACGTCGTACGTCTCGCCCTCGGTCGACTGTGCCGTGGTGTTCTGTTCTGCAGGATCGGTCGCGCCGGCCATGGAAGTCCCTTCGTGCGCCGCGGGGTGCAACAAGTTCTTGTTCTGAATTAGAACACGTTGCAGAAATGGTACGCCAGAGGAGGCCCGCAACTCCGGGTCACTGAGAGCTCCCGTCGTCGAGCGATCCGAACAGCGGAGGCAGACCGCCGCGGCGCAGCATCTTGGTCCGGAGCCCCCGTGGCGATGTCACGCAGGGTCGAGCCGACCTGGCGGCGGGCGGCCGCGTCCGTGATCATCCAGCGGTAGTAGTCCTGCATCATGCGCACTGCCTTGGCCCCACCGAGGGCCTGCTGCTGGGCCGCCGGGCCACTGCCGATGATCCGGTTGACCGTCAGATAGAAATCGTTGTCGGGATCCCTTATCGGCTGCTTGATGTACCGGAGCGGCGGGAGACCGTCCGGGCTCGCGGCGACCTCGTTGGGTGACCGGACGTCGACGATGTCAGTGACGCCCAGTGCGACGAGCTTCTGCTTATCCACATCGGTCAACGTGTTGAGTGCATTGCTGCGATAGACGACGCCGGTGTGGACGGTGGGAGCGTGGCGATCCCGACCGACGTCAGGCAGATGCTGACGGCCGCAACGGCGCCGCGGATGCCGACGGCGAATCGTGGTCAGGACAGGATTGTTCCCTCCTTCTCGAGTGGGTTGTCGATCAGAATCTGATGCGGGCGAAATCACCGTTCGGCCGGGCCTGGCATGCCAGGACGTAGCCGGCTTCCAGGTCGTCCTCGTCGAGCACGCCGGTGTCGGTCATCGTCACGTCGCCGTCGACGACGACACAGGCGCAGGTGCCGCATTGCCCTTCGCGGCAGGAGTAGGGGACGTCGATTCCGTGGGCGAGCATCGCTTCCACCAGGTTCTGCGATCGCGGCCAGTCGATGGTGTGAGTGTCTCCGTCGGTATCGACCTGCGCGGTCGTCGTGGCGAGGACATCGGACTCCGAGGCGGGTTCCGGTGCGCGTGGTTCCGATGTGCGCTGGGCGAAGGGGTCGCCGCGAAGAGATGCGAAGACCTCGGCGTGCACCCGTGACCGTGGTACGCCGAGGCTCGCCATCGCGTCGCGAACCGTCGCCATGAACCCTGCGGGACCACACACGTAGGAGTGGCGGTCGGCGAACGGCTCGGCCAACCGTGCGAGTCCGTCGGCGGTCGGTCGTTCCCGGACGGATTCGAGCCAGTGGATCACGACCAACCGGTTCGGGTGCCGCGCTGCGAGAGTGCGTAGTTGCTCGTCGAAGATGATCGAGTCGGCATCGCGGTTGGCGTAGATGAGCGTGACGTGCCCACTCCCGATCGCGAGGGTGGACTTGAGAATCGAGAACAGCGGGGTGATGCCACCACCGGCTCCCCAGAGGAGGAGGTCCTCGTCTGCCGACGTCGGCGTGAAGGCGCCGGACGGCGGGAGCAGGTCGACGACGTCTCCTTCGGACACGTTGTCGCACAACCAGTTGGAGCCGTAGCCGTTCGCGGTGCGCTTGACCGTGACCATCAGCTCGTCGTCGCTGACCGGGCAACTGGCGAGGGAGTAGCAGCGGGCCACCGACCCCGTTGTGTCGCTGGGGATGCGCAGGGTGAGGAATTGGCCGGGACGATAGGTGAAGTCGTGCGTGCGGTCGGCCGGCACCTCGAACACGATGGACTTCGCGTCCCGGGTCTCGTCGATGACTCGTGAGACCCGGGCCGACGCGGGACGCGGCGGGGCCACGCGGGCGGCAACCGTCGTCATACCAACCTCCTTCGTTGCGATGACGTCATGGTGTGTGGTGGGTCGGCTCCGCGGAGCGGCGGATTCTGTTGTCCGGGAGAGATTCGGTGGCTGCCCGCTGAGTGGGAGGCGTGCCGTCGCGTGCGGTCGCGGCGGCCTTATGGTCGCGGCCATGCACAGGTGCTCCGGGAGAACCGAATGAATCGCATGCGTGATCAGGTCGTCCTGGTCACCGGCGCGGCCAAGGGGATGGGGCGAAGCCACTGCGTGCGGCTCGCAGAGGAGGGCGCGAGTGTCATCGCGGTCGACCTCGAGGCGTCTGCCGACGATCTGGCCGGCACGGCGCGCGAGGTCGACTGGGTGGGTGGGCGCTGCGTGACCGCTGGTGCCGACATCCGCGACTTCGAGAGCCTCGCTGGGGCTGTTCGCGGCGGCGTCGACGAGCTCGGCCGCCTCGACGCCGTGGTCGCCAACGCGGGTGTCTACCCGGAGGCCCGCCCATCGTGGGAGATCGACGATGACAGCTGGCGCCGCGTCATCGACATCAATCTGACCGGAGCGTGGCACACGGTGAAGGCGACGGTGCCCTTGATGGAACCGGGCGGATCGTTGGTGATCATCGGTTCGACCAACGGGCTCAAGGGGATGGCCGGAACGGCGCACTACTGCGCGAGCAAGCATGGTGTCGTCGGGCTGACCCAGACATTGGCGAACGAACTCGGCCCGAACGGTATTCGAGTGAACGCCGTCCATCCGGGATCGGTGGGTACGTCGATGATCCTCAATGAACGGGTCTTTGCGAAGCTGCGCCCGGACCTCGCAGCACCCGCCGAGGACGACGCCGCAGTCGCGCTCGCCTCCCGCAATCTCCTGGGCGTGCCGTGGGTCAGCCCCGTCGACGTCAGCAACGCCGTGCTGTTCCTGTTGTCCGCGGAAGCACGCTACGTCACCGGGACGAATGTCGTGGTGGACGCCGGCCTCGTGGCGAAGGTCTCGTGATGGGCCGCGTGGCAGGGCGGGTGGCGCTGGTGACCGGTGCGGCGCGCGGTATCGGGCGAGCTCAGGTGTTGCGCTTCGCCGAAGAAGGGGCCGACATCATCGCCCTCGACATCTGCCGGTCCGTGGAGACGACGGTGACACCGCCATCGACCCCCGAAGACCTCGCCGAGGTGGCATTGCTTGCCGAGAAGCAGGGCTCACGGGTGATCTCCGCTGTCGTCGACGTCCGCGACGGCGAGCTCCTCCGCGACACCGTCGACGCTGCTGTCGCTGATCTCGGTGGCCTCGACATCGTCTGTGCAACAGCGGGCATCACCTCGAAGGGCGCGGCGGTCGAACTCGGCGACGACGAGTGGGACACGATGCTCGATGTCAATCTCACGGGAGTGTGGCAGACCTGCAAGGCGACCGCACCGCACCTCATCGAGAAGGGTGCTGGTGCGATGATCCTGACCAGCTCCATCGCCGGGCTGCGGGGACTCTCCGGAGTTGCCCACTACGTGTCCGCCAAGCACGGCGTCGTCGGCCTGATGCGGTCGCTGGCACATGAACTGGCGCCGTACGGCATTCGGGTGAACTCGGTACATCCGACCAACGTCGACACGCCGATGATCCAGAACCCCATGGTCCGCAAAGCGTTCCGGCCCGATCTGGAGAACCCCACCCGCGAGGAGTTTGCGGCCGCGGCCCAGACGATGAACATGTTGCCGGTCCCGTGGATCGAACCGGTCGACATCGCGAACGCCGCGCTGTTCCTCGCCTCGGACGAGGCGCGATACATCACGGCGGTCACGCTGCCCGTGGATGCGGGGTCGACGCAACGCTGACAGCGAGACTCGCACTGTGACCGACGACGTGGCCCCGTATGGAGCGGGCCACGTCGTCGTCTGCGTCGATGACTTTGCCATTCGTAATCATGTTGCAGTGCAGATTGTTTCGTGACGAGTTCTGGATGATCATCTGTCCCGAACAGCGGGAACCTCGGCTGGTGCAGGCAGTTCGGTGCCGGTGTGATGTGACTGGCACCACATCCCGTGGTCGTCGATCACTTTGTTCCGACGCGCGGTCTGCGGGTCGGTGTCCCTGGAAGGTATCCGATGCCTGTACAACCCACCCCGAGCGAGGGCTCGGGCGTCACGCCTGGCGCGACGACATCCGACTCCCAGCGGGTCTGGACCCCCCGGCTCGTGCTCGGTCTCGTGTCCATCGTGCTGTTGCTGGAGGTCCTGGCGATCAGCTATCTGATGATCTCCACGGCACTGCCGTTCATCGTCACGCATTATCAGACAACGCAGGGGGCCTGGCTGCTCACAGCATTCCTGCTCACCGGCGCGGTCACGGCGCCCGTCATCGGCCGCCTCTCGGACATGTTCGGCAAGCGTCGCCTCCTGCTCGTCTGTGTCGCGTTGGCTGCGGTCGGGTGCCTGTTGTCGGCGATCGCGCCCTCGTACGGCGTGATGATCGCCGGCCGTGCACTGGCCGGATTCCTCGTCCCGTGCCTGTTCCTCGGTTATTCGCTGATCCGAGATGTGTTCCCGCCGAAGGCCGTCGCCCTGGCGGTCAGCATTGCGACAACCGGGATGGGCCTGGTGGCGGTGCCTGCGCCGTTCCTCACCGGCTGGCTGATCGACGACTTCGGATTCCGCAGCATCTTCTGGTTCCTCTTCGCCGTGGTGGTCGCGATCGGGTTCGCGATCCTCGTCACGGTCGACGAGTCGCCGCTGAGGGTACGGACAACCGTCGATCTGGTCGGCGCGGTGCTGCTCGGCGCGGGTCTCGCCGGAGTGCTGGTCGGCGTCAGCTTCGGGCCGTCCTGGGGCTGGACCGCGGCATCGACCCTCACCTACCTCCTCGGTGGGGCTGCGTTGCTCATGGCATGGCTGGTGTCGGCGAGAACGGTCGCCGCGCCTCTGGTGGATCTGGATGTGCTGCGTCGTCGTCCGGTGTATCTCACGACCATCAGCGCCGGTGTCGCTTATGGGATCTCCGGGCTGTTCGCGGTTCTGTTGCCGATGATGGTGATGGTGCCCGGCATCATGGGACTCGGGTACGGCTGGGGTTTGTCGGCGGAGGATTTCGCGCTGTTCCAGTTGCCGATGGTGATCGCGATCGTGGCCGGCGGACTGTTCGTCGGTGTGTTGGTGAGCCGAGGCTTCGCGCCGCGGCTGCTCATGCTCGCGGGCCTCTCGCTGATGGCGATCGGCATGCTCGTGGTGGCGTTCAACCATTCGGAGAAGTCGACGATCATCCTGGGAGCGGTGATTCTCGGCCTGGGTCAGGGTATGTCGTATGCGGCCGTGCCGAACTTGGTGATCGAGGCCGTGTCGCCCACGCTGCAGGCCAGTACGGCCAGCATTGTCGCCGTGAGTCAGAGCATCTTCCCGGCGGTGCTGTCGGTGGTCGCGTTCACCGTGCTGAACAATTCGCACGTAGCGATGGTTGCGGAAGGCGCCACGTTCTATGACTCGGACGGGTTCAAGGTGGCCTTCGTGATCGGTGCGATCGTCTCGGTGGTGGGCGCGCTGACCGCGCTGGCCATGCCACGGCGAGCGAGTGACGAAATCATCGAGACCACTGGAGTTCTCGGCGCTGCCTGATCGGCGACGGCGCCATACGGTGTCGCGTATCGCGCACCACTCCGTCGGGTCGGAAGACCCTGATCTGGGTGGCCGTCGGGTACGCGACACCGTACGGTGTTGCCCGATACTCACACTGTGGAGTTTTCAAGGGACAGATGCGGTCCCCGCCGGGGCAGGGCGCGTGGGGAGTCGTGCAGATCGTCCACGTCGGGTCAGGTAGGCGGGGATCTCGGTGTCATGCCGGTTTGGGCCGGATCACGCAGCCGCAGGAGGGTTGTCGAGATTCAGTGTGCGCCGGTTGTGAGCCGGTATCGGTTGCCGTCTGGAGTCCACGGTGGTCGGTGGGATCAGCCAGGGGTGTCTGTCGAGTCCCATCACCACGTCCCAGCCGTTGTGGTGAACGTCGGCGTGACAGGACGGGCAGAGTAAACAGCCGTTTTCCAGACAGGTTTCGCCGCCGTCGGCCCAGTGATGCAGATGGTGCGCATGGGTACGGGATGCGGGCGCGCCACATTTGATGCAGCACTTGTCGCGCTCATGCAGAGCTCTCCGTATCGGCGCCGGAAACAGTCGTTTTTCCCGGCTGATGTCGAGGGGCACCTTCTCCCCGTCCACGATCATGGTGGTGATGGTGCCGTCGCACGTGAGGGTGTGCAGGGTGGCTTCGGTGATCGAGCCCATGAACTCCGACTCTGCCTGCGTGGGTCTCTGCGCCGGCACGGTGATCAATGTTTGGGTCCGGGGTGCGGATGCGATATGGGTGTTCCCGCCGCGGGCGGCGATATCGAGCAGCGTTTCCAATGCATCGGCCTGGCGGCGTTCGGTCGACCGCGCGTCCGGTGACCCGTCGGGTTCGAGCCGGGGTTTGGCGAGTTCTTCGATGGCGGCATGGAACTTTTCGCCGACTTCGACGTTGAGGTCGGCACGCACTTCCAGGCGACCATCGTTGTCAATGGATTTCGACAGGGCATTCAAATCACGGTCTTCGGCCGCGGGGATTCCGCCGGTGTCGTCGGCGTGCTGATTACCCAGTGTACGAGCATGTTTGGCGATCTGGGCGGATGTGGCGCCGGAGAAGAACTGGCCGAGAAGGTCTGTCACAAAGGTCAGACGCGTCGCGTCGTCGATCGGTTCCGCACATCGCGAAGCAGCATGGGTCATCCCCTTGACGATGGCATCGACGTGTTCGCCGGAGATCGCACCGTCGATGGCATGTGCGTGCAGTGTCGGCAACGATGACGAGGCTGCGGCGACGCGTTGTAGCCGGGCGGCGAATGCGGGGGCGAGGCCCATGACGATCAGCAGTTCGGTCATCTTGCGGCCGTGGTCTTTGGCGACTCCGAGGCGGTCGAGGTGGCCGGCCACGGTCGCCATGCGGTGTTCGAGCAGGTTGCCCATCACGATGAGCGCTCTCATGGTGTCGAATGCCGAGGGCTTCGTCAGATCCGAAACGTCGTCGAAGTGCAGGTCACGCACCGAATCGACAACGGTATCGACTGTGGTCATGAGTTCCCCCGAAGTTCTCATGCCAACCAAGATATTCGAACAAATGTTCGACGTCAAGGTTTTTCTTGAAGATAGTGCAGAGGATTTTCAGGGGTAGGGAGGGGATCTCGATACGAGCTCGGCTGGCGCCTCGCTCTACTCGATCGGCGGAGCATGCGAGCTCGGCGGAGCATGCGCTCAGTTGGGTGACGAGTCTCGACGCGTGCCCAGGAGTATGGCGTTGTCAACGCCTTTCGGCCGCCGCGGCTCCGGCGCGCCGTCCGAAGAAGGTGCCGTCGCCCAGTGAGGTGCCACTGATGTAGCCCCACGAGTGCAGGCCCGACGTCGCGCGCCCGGCCGCGAAGAGCCCTGGTATCGCCTCTCCGTCGAGATCCAGGACCGCCCCGTCGACTGTGGTGCACACGCCACCGAGGGTGAAGACCTCTGCTCCGCCGCCACCGGCGGCACCGTATTCCGGTGGGGCGATGCCCTTGCGGACGTCGATGGCGGCGAATGGAGCCTGCAATGGCCGCAACCACCGGGCGGACTTGTGGAAGTAGGGATCGATGCCCTCGCCGGCATACCGGTTGTATTCGGCCACGGTGTTCTGTAGGGCTCCGTCAGGCATGCCGATCTCGCATTCGAGCTCTGCGACGGACTCGGCGACGAAATGAGGTACCACACCCCATCTCTCGTTCTCCGGGACCTCCTCGTACCCCCTCTCGTCGAGAATCACCCAGACTCGCAATCCGTGCTTGAACAGAGCGGCCTGACCGACCAGGCCGGGGTACACATCCTCGTTGATGAAGCGCTGGCCCAGGTCGTTCACGATCATCCCGCGGACCATCATCCCGGGGATCAGCGAGATGCCGACCTGGCCGGCCGACATGTGCCGGATCGCGGCACCGGCCGCTTGTGCCATCCGGATACCGCGACCGTCGTCGCCGCCGTCACTGTTGACGCCCAGGCCGACGAGCTGGGGAGCGTGCTGAGCGACCATCTCGGTGTTGTCGGCGAAGCCACCGGTGGTGATCACGACCCCGCGCGCCCGGTAGGTAACGGTCTCGCCGAAATGACGGGCGGATACGCCGACGACCCGGTCGTTCTCGACGATGAGTCGTTGGACCGCGGTATCGGTGTGGACGGCCACTCCTGATGCCGCGATCGCGTCACCGAGCACCGCCATCAGAACCTTGCCACCGAAGCCGTCCGAGGTGACGCGGTGGCCGCGGGGTGCCGGTGTCGCAAGGTCGCAGAAGGGATACGCGTTCTCGCCCATCCACATCAGGCCGTCGTCGGTCGGGGGGACCCAGGTGGGCGAGTCCCACAGCGACGGCTTGAACGGAACGCCCTGTGCAACCAGCCATTCGTAGTGCTCGACACTGCCGTGGCAGTAACGTCGGACCTTGTCGGTGTCTGCGTCCGGGCCGAGGGCGGCGAGCAGGAATTTCTCCATCTCCGCAGGCGTATCCGTGAATCCGCACGCCTGCTGGATCCCGGTGCCGCCGCCCAAGTAGATCTCGCCGCCGGACAACGCGGCCGATCCGCCACCACCGCTCTGCCGCTCGAGGAGGATGGTGTGGGCGCCGGCAGAGTCTGCCTCGAGGGCGGCAGCCGCACCGGCACAGCCGAATCCGATCACGAGCACGTCGGTTTCGTGGGTGAACTCGTCGACCTCGGACGCTGCGAGCGGTCGGACGGATCTGGGCGTGCTGGTCATGCCTGGCCTCCTGTGGGGTGACTGTCGCTATCGGGTGCCGCCGACGGCGGGCTCCCGCCGCAGAAACGCCGACACCGCACTCTCGAAAGCCGACTTCTGCTCGATCATGGCCCAGTGGCCGCATCGCGGGAACACGTGCAACTCGGCGTTCGGGATCGTTCGCATCGGGATCAGCGCCATGTCCAGCGGGCTCACGCGATCGTCGCGACCCCACGTCAGCAAAGTGGGTGCGCTGACCTTGTGCATCGTCGCCCAGGGCGGGGGAGTGTCCGAGTTCTCCATCGCCGCGATCATCGCGGCGAATGCCGTTGAGCCGTACATCCGTCGCGCGCTCTCGAGCGTGCCGGGCTCGGTGGCTTGCGCCCAACGTTCCTCGATGAGCTCGTCGGTGATCAAGGCGGGGTCGTAGACCATCGAGTGCAGCCAGCGCACGAGTCGCTCGCGGTTCGGGTCGTCGGTGAATTCCTGCAGGAGCCGGATTCCTTCACTGGGTCCCGGGCTGAAGAGGTTCTTGCCGATTCCGCCGATCGTGACGAGGCTCCGGACCTTGTCCGGGTGGGCGGCCGCATAGCTCAGGGCGACGCCGCCGCCCATCGAGTTGCCGATGATCGCGGCATCCGTCAGATCCAGCGCGTCGACGAACTCCTCGACCGCGGCCAGCGCGGTGACCATCGGATGGCCGCCGAAGTCGTCGCTGACGCCGAAACCTGGGAATTCCAGTACGAGGCAACGGAAATGCTCCGCAAAGAACGGTAGATTTCCGCGGAAGTTGCGGAGCCCGGTGACGCCAGGTCCTGAGCCGTGCAGAAGCAGCAGGATCGGTCCGTCGCCGGCCTCGTGGTAGCGAAGGACGCCCCGGGAGGTGGTGATCTCGTATGTCGTCACCCCAGGGATCGTCACAGCGGGATTCGTCACGGTCATGATCACTGTCCCATCGCGTAGGCGACGGTGGGGCCCGCGGTCCATCCGCCGTCCACGGCGAGCTCGGCACCGGTCATGTATGCGGCGTCGTCGGACAGGAGGAAGCTGACGGCGCCGGCGATCTCGTCCGGGAGCCCGACCCGACCCATCGGCGTGTTGGGATACTTGCCGTCGCCGGTCTCGATACCGATCGACGATGTCATCGGCGTGTAGGTCATTCCGGGGTGGACCGAGTTGACGCGGATGCGATCCGTGGCGAGTTCTACCGCGGTGAGCTTGGTCAGTCCGCGGACGCCCCATTTCGATGCGCCATAGCCGCTGGTGAGTGGCAATCCGGTGAGTCCGGCAGCGGAAGAGATGTTGACGATCGATCCGCCGCCGGCCGCCCGCAGCGGTGCGATGGCGGCGCGGATGCCGTTGAACACGCCGACGAGGTTGATCTCGAGGACCTGTCGGAAGTTCGCGAGCGTGTCCTGCTCGACGAATGCGCCCGTCGAGATCCCGGCGTTGTTGACGATCCCTGTGAGGGATCCGAATTCGGCCTGTGCGTGCGCGACGGCTTCCGACCACTGGTCGGGATCGGTGACGTCGAGACGGACGTAGCGTGCGGCGTCACCGAGATCCTCGGCGGTCTGCTTGCCCACATCGTCGAGGATGTCGCCGATCACCACCTTGCCGCCGCGCGCGACGATGCGGTGCGCGAACGCCGAGCCGAGGCCTCGCGCGCCGCCGCTGACGATGATCACCTTTCCGGCCAATTGTGCTGTGTCCGATGGTGTTGTTGGAGTGCTCATGATGTCAATCTCCTGAGGTGTTCTGATCGCGGCGCAATCGGTTGGGTAGTCCGCGGGTCGGCTCGACCCGAAAGCTGTCGGTCGCCAACCGTCCGCTGCGTGCGGCTTCTTCGATGGTTTCGCGGAGCGCGGGGCACGTCGGGATGGCGCTCACGTTCTCACCGGCCGCAGTGATGCGAGCGAACTCGGGGCAGGCGTGGTTGGCATCCTCGAGCCACTGAATGCTGGTATGGCTTGGACTGAACTTCTCCGCGAGGACAGTGGTTCGGCAAGTGCCGCAAGTCAACTCTTGCATCACGGGCCTCAGCGGTCGGCAGCGGCGCGGCGTGCCGCGACGTAACCGAAGACCATGGCGGGACCGATGGTCGCACCGGCGCCCGCATAGTCGTTGCCCATCACCGCGGCGGACGTGTTGCCGGTCGCGAAGAGACCGTCGATGACGGTTCCGTCGTCGCGTAGGACCTGTGCGTCTGCGTTGTACACGAGACCTCCCTTGGTGCCGAGGTCGCCGGCACGCATGCGGAGCGCATAGAACGGGCCGCGATCGAGAACGTCGAGTGTTGGCTGATCGAGACTGGGGTCGCCGTAGTAGTTGTCGTACGCGCTGTCGCCGCGACCGTGATCAAGATCTTTCCCGCTACGGGCGAAACCGTTGTAGCGCTCCACGGTTCCGGTGAAGGTGGCCGGGTCGACGCCGATGGCGAGCGCGAGTTCGCCGAGGGTGCTCGCCTTCACCAGGAGACCGCTCTGTGACCAGTCCTGCGGGAACGATTGTCCGGGCATGATGCCGCCGATCGGATACCGGTTCTTCGCAGTGCGATCGAAGATGAACCATGCCGGTTCGTGACCGCCGGCCAGTTGGGCGTGCACGAATGTCACATAGGGCGCCGCCTCGTTGGTGAACCGGCGGCCGCTTTGATCGACGATGATCGAACGCGGAATCGATCGCTCGGACACCAGGACCTGGTTGATGCCGTCGGGACGCTGGAAGGACGGCATCCACCAGGCGTCGTCCATGAGATCCACCGCGGCACCGACGTCGGCGCCGGCGACGATCCCGTCTCCCGTGTTGTCCTTCGACGCCGCGCTGTAGTCGTCCTGGCCGCCGGACGGGAGATGGCGTTTGCGCATCTCGTCGTTGTGTTCGAAACCTCCGGTCGCCAGCAGTACTCCGGCACGGGCCCGGATGCGGATCTGCTCGCCGCGATGTTCGGCGACAACACCGATCACCGCACCGGACGCGTCGGTGATGAGTGACTGCAAGGGCGTGTCGAGGAGCAGCGGCACACCGGCATCCTTCGACGCCAGTCGCAGCCGGGCGACGAGTGCTCGGCCGAGCGTGTCCATATGACGTCGCAGGACAACCGCTTTGACTGCCCGGAGCCCCGTCATCAACGCGGTTCGTCTGCCCTTCCAGGTGCGCATCACCATGTTGAGCGCGACGAAGTCCTTCGACGTGATGAACAGGCCGGGAGGCGTGGCCAAGGCGGCCGGGCGCAGCCGGTCCTCGTCCTCGCCGAGCTGCCTGAGATCGACCGGCAGTGGCTCGATCGACCGGCCTTCCGGACGACCGCCGGGCCGCTCCGGATGGTAGTCGGAATACCCCGGACACCACTGGAAACGCATGTGCGAACTGGACTTCTCCAGGAACTCGATCATCTGCGGCCCCTCGTCGATGAAGGCGTCGACGTTGGCGGAGGGAACCCGGTCGCCGACCACGGCGTCGAGATAGGCACGCACATTCTCGCGCGAGTCGACGATCCCTTCACGGCGCAGCGTGGCGTTGTTCGGAATCCAGACCCCGCCGCCCGACAGCGCCGTGCTTCCGCCGAAGACCGAGGCCTTCTCGATGATGAGCGTGTCCAGTCCTTCCGCGGCAGCGGCCAACGCACCGGTGAGCCCGCCGGCCCCGCTCCCGACCACGACGAAGTCGACGTCGCGATCCCACTGCAGTTCATCTGTGGTCATGTCCGGTCTCTCTATCGGTTCTTGATGGTCAGGTCGTCGGGTCCCCAGATCGCACGCATGCTGGTGATCTGGGCGTCGTCGTCGAACGTCATGATGTCGATGGGTTCGACGACGATGACCTGGTCGGGAGTTCTTGTGGTGACGCGGAATCCGAATGCAGCGGTGTGGCCGGCCACGCGCAGCGTGAGGAGTTCGGCGTCGCAGTCGGCTCCGCTCAGCGCTCCGTAGAATTCCTCGATCGCCATTCGGCCGGTACGGATTTCGGAACCGACGGGGTCCTCGACGGTGGCGTTGTCGGCGTAGAGGGCGGCGATGTCTGCGGCCGTTCCGGCTCCGATCGCCGACAGATATTGCAGGACCCGGGAGCGGATCAGGTCATTCGGCTTCATCGGCACTCCTCGAGATCGTGGTGTCGGGGTCGGGATCTCCGGTGCGGGAGAGCATGTCGAGGGCTGCGAGGTGGCTGAACAGGACCGAGGCGCCGATCGGGTTGCCGCCGCCTGGATAGGTGGTCCCACTCACCGCGGCCATCGTGTTGCCCGCGGCGTAGAGGCCATCGATTCGTCGGCCCGTCTTGTCGAGAGCGGCCCCGGTACTGTCGGTGCGCACGCCACCCTTGGTGCCGAGGTCGGAGATGCCGAAGGCTGCTGCGTGATAGGGCGGCTGGTCGATCGGCACCATCGGCGGCTCCCCGCCGGAGAACGCCCGGTCATACGCCTCGTCGCCCCGGCCGAAGTCCGGATCGACGCCATCGGCCACGAACTTGTTGAAGCGCTCGACGGTCGCCACGAGTCCGGTCGGGTCGACCCCGATCAGGGCGGCGAGGTCCTCCAGCGTGTCGGCGGAGTGCCACAATCCCGCGGACTCGTAGTCCTCGGTGTCCACCATGGACACGTTGGATGCCTTGACCGGCGGGACCACACCTTCCTTGTCGTCATAGACCATCCAGAAGGGCAGGGCCAGCGTTTCCTGTTCGATGGCCTGGATGACCTCGCGCCCCAGTCGGTCATACGGTGCGGACTCGTTGACGAATCGCTGCCCGTCCTGGTTCACGAAGATGCCACCGGTGAACCACAGGGCAAACGCCGAGCGCCCGTCCGGATGGGTCATCCCGGGCGACCACCAGGCCTGATCCATGAGGTCGAGGTCTGCGCCCGCGGTGATCGCGGCCTGATGTGCGCGGCCGAGATTCCCCCACGGTCCCATCGTGTCGCGCGCCGAGCCGGGAACCCCGAACCGATCGCGCATCTCGTCGTTCTGCTCGAAGCCGCCTGCAGCCAGCAGCACGCCACGGAAGGTCCGGATCGCACGGCGCGTCCCGTCGTGTTCGACGATCGCCCCGACCACCGAACCGTCCTCGACGACCAGGTCGACCAGAGGCGAATCGAGGTGTAGTGACGCATTGGGGAACCGGCTGAGGGCCTTCAGGAATCGTCCGATGAGCGCTTGTCCGCCGATGAGCAGGTCCGGGGGTGGCGCACCCAGCCGATCGGTGTCGAGCGGACCGCGCAACGAGTCCCGCAGGTCGCCGAGTTCCGACGCGGGTAAAGGTACGGGAGTGATGTGGCGCTGTCCGTCGAGCCGCGCCCCTGGCGCCTTCCCGAAGTAGTCGGGCCAGGGGAACATCTCGAAGTCGAACGCCGGATCGCTCTCCAGATACTCGATCACGTCGGACCCGCGACGGATGTAGGTCTGCTGGAGATCGGCCGGAGTCCGATCGCCGACGACCGCCTCGAAGTACTCGAGTGCCTCGTCCAGGGTGTCGTCGGTGCCGGCTCGACGCAATGCCGGGTTACACGGAAACCACATCCCGCCGCCGCCGGAATACGCGGTGGTACCCCCGAACTTGTCGGTGGCCTCGACCACGGCCACACGCAGTCCTTCGCGTGCCGCGGTGTAGGCGCCGGCGAGTCCGCCACCCGATCCCGCGACGAGCACATCTACTTCGTCGTCCCAGTGCATGCTGTTCCCCTTCCGTGAACCAATGCCGACGGTAGGCGAGCAGGGCGAGTCGCGGAGGTGCGTTGTCCCGATGATCGGGAGGATGATGTGACCGGTGCCGGGTGTGCCGATCAGCGGGAGGAACACTGGCATCCGGCGGGCTCGCGATCCTAGCGTCGGCGGTCAGTGAAACGTACCGATCGGAAGGCGAATTCACGTGGAGAGCACCAACTCAGAAGCCGCCGCACATGTGCGTACCGTCGACGTCGTCGTTGTCGGTGCGGGAATCGCGGGATTGTATGCACTGCAGCGGTTCCGACGTGACGGTCATTCCGTCCAGGTCTACGAGGCCGGCGGCGGAGTGGGCGGCGTCTGGTACTGGAACCGCTATCCCGGCGCGCGTTGTGACGTCGAGAGTGTCGACTACTCATACTCTTTCGACGATCAGCTGCAGCAGGAGTGGGACTGGAGCGAGAAGTACGCCACGCAGCCCGAGATCCTCCGATACCTCAACCATGTGGCGGACCGATTCGACCTCCGGCGCGACATCGCATTGAACACCCGGGTCATCGATGTGACGCTCGACGAGTCGACACTTCGCTGGCTGGTGCGGACCGACACCGGTGAGGAGGTGTCGGCCAGGTTCTGTGTACTAGCTCTCGGACCGCTTTCGAGTGCGAACATCCCGCAGATCCCCGGCCTGACATCGTTCGCCGGCGATGTCCACCACACATCCTCGTGGCCGCACGACGGCGTCGATTTCGCCGGGCGACGTGTCGGGGTGATCGGGACGGGATCGTCGGGGATACAGGCGATTCCACGAATCGCCGAGACCGCGACAGAGCTCCATGTCTTCCAGCGGACACCGAATTACAGCATCCCGGCCGGCAACGTGCCGCTCGACGATGCGACGCGAACGGCCCACAAGGCCGATTACCCGGAGCGTCGTCGCCGATCGATGGAGAGCGGCGGGGGCTCACCGCACCAGCCGCACCCGCGGTCGGCGCTGGACGTGTCCGACGACGAACGCCGGGAGGCATACGAAAAGCGTTGGCTCCTGGGCGGAGTACTGTTCAGCAAGACCTTCCCGGACCAGCTGACCGACCTCGACGCGAACCGGACCGCCCAGGAGTTCTGGGAGCAGCAGATCCGTGCGGTGATCGACGACCCGGCGGTCGCCGACCTCCTCATCCCGCGCGACCATCCGATCGGTGCGAAGCGGATCTGCACCGACGACAATTACTTCCAGACGTTCAACCGTCCGAACGTGCACCTCGTCGACGTGCGCGCGACGCCGATCGAGCGGATCACGCCCGCGGGTATCGACGTCGACGGTCGATCGATCGTGTTGGATTCGCTGGTGCTGGCCACCGGATTCGATGCGATGACCGGCTCGGTGGAACGGATCAATATCGTCGGGCGTGGGGGTGAGACCCTCAAGCAGGCCTGGAGCGAAGGACCGCGAACCTACCTCGGTCTGGGGGTCGCCGGATTCCCCAACCTCTTCAACCTGACCGGTCCCGGCAGCCCCTCGGTCCTGGCGAACATGGTGCTGCACTCCGAACTTCATGTGGATTGGGTGGCCGACGCACTCACGGCCCTCGACGCTGTCGGGGCGGAGGCCATCGAGGCCCGGCCCGACGCTGTCGACAGTTGGGTCCGGGAGTGCTCGGAACGAGCTGCTCGAACATTGATGCCCGAGGCGAACTCCTGGTACCTGGGTGCGAACATCCCGGGAAAGCCCAGGGTGTTCATGCCGTTCGTCGGGGGGTTCGGCGTGTATCGCGACATCGTCGAGGAGGTGGCGGCGGACGGGTACCGCGGCTTCGAGCTGATTCGCAGCCGGTCCGAATCCGGGTGACCTGCTCGCGGTCGGATCAACCGATCACACCGGCGCTCCCCGTTGGATCCACCGCGGGGAGCGCCGTCGGTCATCCGACGAGATCGCCGAAGGTGCCGAGGCCACCACGGAAGAAGAGCAACGGGCCCTTGACTTCCTGCGCCGACAACCCGGTGATCTGCGCGACGACGATGGTGTGATCACCGGCGTCGTGCTCTGCGTCCAGACGGGCGTCGATGTGGGCCAGCGCGTCGTCGAGGATCGGGGCACCGGCGAGACCGGGTCGCCAGCCGATGCCCCGGAACTTCTCGGTTCCGGTTCGGGCGAACTGCCGGCACATCTCGTGCTGATCGTCGGCGAGGATGTTGATGCAGAACTCGCCGATCGCACGGATCCGTGGCCAGCTCGTGGATGTCGCGGACGGGCAGAACGACATCAGCGGCGGTGCCAAGGAGACGGACACGACGGATTGGCAGGTGAAGCCGATGGGTTCCGTCCCGTCGTGTGCGGTGATCACCGCCACACCGGTCGCGAAGTTGCCCCACACGCGCCGAAGGCTGCGCTCATCGATGTCGAACTGCCTGGTCATCACCTTGTCGTGACTCATGATTCCTCCGAAAGTTGCCGTGTCACAACAGAATCAGCTCATCGCGTCGACGAATCAACGGGCTGTCCCGCTGAGTGCGCGGCCACGTCGCGAGCGTCCGGCCATCAAGTTGGTAGCATTTTGCCCGTGACCTCGGAAAAAGTTGACTTCGAGGACCTGCCCAATCTTCCTCCGACCTCGTGGGCTGTCCTCTGCATGCTCGCTTACGAGGAAGAGGTCTCCGGGTACGACATCAAGAAGTGGGCGGACTGGAGCCTTCGTCACTATTACTGGAGTCCGTCGTTCAGCCAGATCTATTCCGAGCTCAAACGGATCGAGAACCACGGGTACGCCACGTCGCGGATGGCCACCGGCGATGGCGGCCGGAATCGTAGGGTGTACAAGATCACCGATGCCGGTCGCCGGGCGGTCCGCATCTGGGCGCTCGATGCACCGGTCGATCCTCCGATGCTCAAGCACGGCGTGTTGTTGCGGACCGCATTCGGGCACCTCAGTACGCCGGAGACGGTCAAGGCGATGCTACGCGAACATGTGGAGCGGGTTGAGGCGTTGCAGCACAGGGTCGCTGTTGATGCCGCCGCCGCCGAGGCGGAACCGGCATGGGCATACGCGCGGATCGCGATGCGATGGGCCGAGCGCTATTACGCCAACGAACGTGAACTGGCGCTGGAGCTGATCGACGAGATCGACGGCGCCGAAGAGATTTTCACCGCGGGCAAGCACGGCGAGAGCTTCCCGCGCCCGCGACCGGGACATTGGCGTGAGGTCGAGAAGCAGGTCCAGGCAACCGAACACGACGACTGATCGATCTCAGTCCTGATCCGCCAGCGCGCGAAGGTCGGTCCATGCCTGCTTGCGTGCGGCCTCACACAGGTCGAGAACGGGCATCGTCATGAATCCGTGGATGGCGCCTGCATGGTCGTGGTGGACGGTCCGGACGCCGGCCGCAGCGAGCGCACGCGCGAGGTCGGCACCTTCCGACCACAGCGGGTCATACCCGGCAGTGATCACGAGGGTCGGGGGCAGGCCGGCGAGGTCCGCCCGAATGGGGGAGGCATGGGGGTGTATTCGGTCTGCGGGTTCCGGAACGTACTGATCCCAGTACCATTTCATCGCGGCTGCCGTGTTGTAGTGGCCGTCGGCGAACCGGACATATGAGTCGCTGGTGAAGTCAGCGGCAACGACCGGGTAGAGCAGCGCCTGCGCACGAATCCGGGGTTCGCCTGCCTCGCGGGCCAGCAGCGACGCGACGGCGGCGAGATTCCCGCCTGCGCTGTCACCGGCCACGATCAGGCGCTCCGAATCCGCGCCCAGGTCGGTGGCCACCTCAGACGCCCACATCGTGACCGCGTGGACATCATGGGCAGCGGCCGGCCACGGATGTTCGGGAGCGCGGCGATAGGCGACAGACACGACGACGGCGCCGGCCCCGTTCGCCATCGAACGACAGAGGTCGTCATGGCTGTCGAGGTCGCAGAACACGAATCCGCCACCGTGGGCGAACACGATCAGCGCCCGTGCGGTCTCGTCGGTGTCCCGATCCAGAGGCCAGTAGATCCGCACCGGGATCTCGCCACCGGGCCCGGGGACCGTCCGATCATGGACGCGGGCCACCGGGACGGGCTCTGGATCAGGTTGCAGCCGGGCACGGATAGCTGCCCGCGCCGCAGGGGCCGACATCGTCTCCACTCGAGGAAATCCCTCGTTCAGTCGAGGCAGGATGGCGGCGACTCCCGGGTCGATCATCGTGCCACCCGGGTCGGCGCGCCGCTGATCGGGGAGACCGACGCCCGACGCATCCCGAGATGCTGATGCCTGCGCTGCAGGGTGGGCACCACCCGGCCCGATCCGCCCTCGAGGTTGCGCCATATCGCCAAGGCCGTCATACGCACGGGTGCCGCCAGCCGGTGATCGAAGTTCATCCGGTCTGCGGGACCGCAGACCGATACCGCGGCGACGGCCTCGTCGAGGTCGCCGATCGGCGCCGCGACACAACCGATGCCGGGAAGCGACTCTTCACGCTCGTAGGCGATCCCGTGGGTGCGGATCTTGACGAGTTCGGTCTCGAGGCGGGAGCGCGTCGAGATGGAGTAGCGCGTCTTCTGGGTCAGCGGTTGACCCGCTCCGGGTTCCCGGTTGTCCGCCTGGTGGTCCGAGTGCGCGAGGATCGCCTTGCCGACCGCGGTGCAGTGGGCCGGCTGCCGGCCGCCCACCCGCGTCGGGATGGCGGCCGCGAGGGTGCCGCCGATCTTCTCCAGGTACACCACATCCGGTCCGTCGAGGATCGCAAGATGGACGACGAATCCCGTGGTCCGGTGCAACTCGTGCAGGAACGGAAGGGCCGCCTCGTGCAGGCGATCCTGATGGACGGCGATCGAGCCGAGTTCCATCAACCGGATCCCCAGTTCGTAGTCACGTCCCTGCCGACGTAGCCACCTCAGCGCGACCAGACGTTCCAGCATTCGGTGGGCTGACGATCGCGGCAGGCCGGTGCGCCGCACGATCTGGGCGAGGGTGAGTCGGCCTGGCCCGTCGAACGCGTCGAGGACGAGGGATACACGGTCGAGTACGGCATTCGGGGTGGATGTCTCCATCTCGAGGGTCATGACACCTCCATGGGGGAGCAGTGAGGAGTGCGGGCTGCACGCTATGCCTAATAGGCATATGCCTATTAGTAACATAAAATGTGGGCGCTGTCACACAATTCTCCCGGCGGACCCGAGCCGACCCATCTCGACGCAGACGGGGCGTCCCACCCTCAGGTGAAACGCCCCGTCTGTCTCATGACCGCAGATCGCTGCTACATCGCAGCCAGTGGCTCACTTCCCGACCAGTCGTGGCCCCAGTAGCTGTCGGCGGTGATCTCCTCGGCCGTGTAGTGGGCCTCGTCCACCTTCATGCCCTCGGTGCCGAATTCGATGTCCCAGCCCCCGGGTGCCCGGACGTAGAAGGACACCATCTTGTCGTTGGTGTGCCGGCCCAGCGTGGACGAGACGGAGAAGCCGTCCTTGACCACACGGTCGAGGGCCTGGCCGACCGCGTCGAGGGAGTCGACCTCGACCATCACGTGGATGAGACCCGGTGCTCCGCCGTGGGGCGCAGGGCAGAGCGCGAGGCTGTGATGGCGCTCGTTGACGCCGAGGAACCGGATACGCATCGGGCCGAACTCCGGCGGTGCCGGAAGGCGCATCGCTCCGCGGGGCAGGAACCCGAGGACATCGGTGTAGAAGTCGAGGGCCCCGACCGGGTCGGTGGTCGGTAAGACCACGTGGCCAAGGCCCTGCGCGCCGGTCACGAAGGTAGCGCCGAACGGAGTGACGATCGGGCTGTGATCCAGGACCGGTCCATGGAACACCTCGACGTTGGCCCCGGTCGGATCGGTGAAGGAGATGACCTGCTCGACGCGACGGGCCTCGGCCTCTTCGACGGACAGTGGCTTCACGGCTGCGCCGGCCCGTTCCAACGCGGACTGGACTCGCGCCAGCGCCGCGCCGTCGCGCACTTCCCAGCCGATGTCGACGACCTCGTCGGTGTCACCCGGCACGACGACGATGCGTGCTGCCCGTTCGTCCATCCGGAGGTACAGGGCGTCCTCGTCGGGTCCGCTGCCCTGCGCGAAGCCCAATACGTCGAACGCGAAGGTGCGCCAACGGTCGATGTCGGTGGTCTGGATCTTGAGGTAGCCCAGACCCTTGATCTCTGTCATGTCGATTCCTTTGTGGATCAGTTTCTTACGTGGTGATGGCCGGTCAGATCATCTTCTGGAGCTGCTCGGGTGGCTCGATGCCGAGCGAGCTGAGGGCCGAGGCGTGATAGACCGTGCTCGGCACGTGAATTGCGTGGTTCAGTCCGGCGTGCGCGTCGCGCCAGAATCGCTGCAGTGGCTTGTCCATGCGCAGGGCGTTGCCCCCGGAGCGCGCAAAGATCTGATCCACGGCCATCACGGCCCGCCATGCGGCCCGCACTTGGGTCCGACGCCCGGCGGCCCTCTGGTCGAACGACACCTCCTTGCCGGCATCGACGATGTCCCACATGGTGTCGACGGTGGCCAGCAGCTCCTGTCGGGCCGCGTTGATGTCTGCTGCGGCCTCGCCGACGGCAAACAAGACGTAGGGGTCGTCCTTGATCGCGGTCCCCTGGGCGCCGACCCGTTCGCGCTGATAGTCGAGGTGCGCGGCGAGAGCGCCCTCCGCGATTCCGATGACCGCCGAGGAGATGCCCAGCGGGAACATGTTGGACCACGGCATCTTGTAGAGGGTCTCGGTCACGCCGTACTCCCGCTGCGCTGTGCCGTCGATCACCTGGTCGCCGTTCATCACCCGGTACGAGGGGACGAAGGCGTCCTTGACGATGATGTCCTTGGAACCGGTTCCCTTGAGGCCGACCACGTTCCATGAGTCATCGACGATCTGGTAGTCGCTGCGGGGCAGGATCATGTGCAACATCGTCGGGGGATCGGCGATGGACCCGT
Organism: Gordonia sp. SL306; assembly: GCF_026625785.1. NCBI lineage: Bacteria > Bacillati > Actinomycetota > Actinomycetes > Mycobacteriales > Gordoniaceae > Gordonia > Gordonia sp. SL306. Next base: position 3,278,391 of record NZ_CP113063.1, read on the forward strand.
CGGCCGTGCCGAGCAGTGCACCGAGAAAGATCCAGTCGCAGTGATCGGTGCCGGAGCTGAATTGCCAGCGGCCGTTGAAGACGTATCCGCCGTCGACCGGGACGGCGAGCCCTGTCGGGGCATACGGTGACGCCATCCAGGTGTCGTTGTCGGTACCCCAGACCTCTTCCTGGACCTTCGGATCCGCGAACGCCAACTGCCACGGGTGGACGCCGACGATGCCGCAGACCCACCCGGTCGCACCGTCGAGTGCGGCGGCGGCCATCACGGTCTCGGCGAACTCACGCGGATGAGCTTCGTAGCCGCCGTACTTCTTGGGCTGCAGCAAGCGGATCGGACCGGCCGCCTTGAGCTTCTTCGCGGTCTCGTCGGGCAGCCGGCCGATCCGCTCGGCCTCATCGGCCTGGCCGCGGATCTCCTCGGCCAGCGCGGTGATGTTCTCGAGTGCTTCGTTCATGTTCGCTTCCTCGTGCTCGTGGTGGTGTGCGGTAGACCGGGCCCGGTCAGGCGTGGGCTTGCAGTGTGTTGCTGTTGGCGATGTTCTCGGCGACCTCGGCCTCCCAGCTCTGCACCGCCCGCTCGGTGTCGATCTCGAACTCGAAGCGGTTGGTCATGTCGTCGGTGACCTCGTCGACATCGACGTAGAACTGCTCGTACCAGCGGCGCAGCTGGTATACCGGTCCGTCCTCTTCAGAGAGCAGCGGGTTGTCGATGGGCGCTTTGTTCTTCCAGATCTCGATGTCCTGCTCGAAACCCATCTCCACGCCCTGGGCGAACTGTGCTGCCATGCCGGCGGCCGCCTCGTCGGACATGCCCTCGGGCTTCTTGACCATCGCGCCGTACTGCAGCACAAAGGAATTCGACGAGACCGGGTAGTGGCAATTGATCAAGACCGTCTCGATGGTCATGCCCTGAGCCTCGCTCCACAGCCAGTCGATCATGTACGACGGACCGAAATACGATGCGTCGGAACGCAAGGTGGAGTTCGGATCGTCGTAGTTCGTGCCCACTTCGATGTCCTGGCGAGGAGTGGATCGCATGTACTGCGTGGCGACATGACCTTCGAAGACGTTCTTGAAGTAGCGGGGGAACGCGTAGTGCACGTAGAAGAAGTGCGCCATGTCCACCACGTTGTCGACGATCTCGCGGCAGTGAGATCCTTCGACGAGGAGCGAGTTCCACGTCCAGCCGGTCCATTCCGGACTTCCGAATCCCTCGATCTCGGGGATCGTCACGTCGTCGGTTGGCTTGCTGCCCTGCGGATCATGCCATACGAAGAGCTGTCCGTTGCGCTCGAGCGTCGGCCACGAGCGGGTCTTTGCCACCGGGGGGACCCGCTTGGCGTAGGGGATGTCGGTGCAGCGGCCGTTGCCGCCCCAGCGCCAGTCATGGAACGGGCAGGCGATCGAATCGCCTTTGATGGTGCCGAGTGCGAGGTTTCCGCCCATGTGCCGGCAATAGGCGTCGAGGATGTGGAGCTTCCCGGTCTCCGCGGCCTGAAAGACCACCAGCGTGGTACCGAAGGCCTTGACCTGGTGAGGCTGACCGTCCCGGAAAGTGTCGAGCAGCCCGAGGCAATGCCAGCCGCGGGCAAAACGGGCCGGCGCGGCCGCCGCTTCGATCGTTCTGAACTCCTCGGTTTCCGAGGGGCATTGACCATTCGTGTGACCCAGCATCGAGACCTCCAACTCTCCAGACGGACTGGTGTGACGGTTTCGATGGTCGCCGGAACCGGTGGCGAGCGAACGGCTCCTTCCCGGTCAGTGGGCGGGAATTCCGGCTTCCCGCTCAGTGGATGCCGATTGCACCCGCGACGACGTCGTCTGGTGGTATCGCTGGGGTAGCGCCGAGAGAGGGAGAACTGCGATGCAGCCAGGCAGTGGACAGCAACACGGTGGACAACACGACGTGGGTCAGCGGTATCGGGGACGCCGGGTCCTGATCACCGGTGCGGGTTCGGGGATCGGTCAGGCGACCACCTTGCGGATGCTCGAGGAAGGGGCGCAGGTTGTCGCGGCCGATGTGAGCGAGGCGGGCCTGGCCGACACCAAGGACAAGGCGGGGGCCTCGGCGACCCTGACGACTGTTGTCGTCGACGTCGCCGACGAGGCGTCGGTCCGGGCGGGCGTTGCCGCGGCGGTCGAGTCGCTCGGCGGCCTGGACGTCCTGGTCAACGCCGCGGGAATCCTGCGTTCGGCGCACAGCCACGAGATGTCGGTGGAGTTGTTCGAGAGCGTCCTCCGGATCAATCTCACGGGTACCTTCCTGATGATCCGTGAGTCCATCCCGGCACTGCGGGAGGGGACATCGCCCGCGGTGGTGAACTTCAGCTCGACGTCGGCGGCATTCGCGCATCCCTACATGGCCGCGTACGCCGCCAGCAAGGGCGGCATCCAGGCGATGACCCATGCCCTGGCCTCCGAATACGGGAAGGCGGGCATCCGGTTCAACGCGGTACAGCCCGGATCGATCTCGTCGGGGATGACCGACGGCAGCGGAGCGAGCGGACAGAGTGCGGGACCCGGGCTGCCCGAGGATGCCGACTACTCCCTGTTCCCCACACCGCTGCTATTCGGCGGCGGCTTCGCGCCGCCGCAGGTGGTGGCAGGTGTGGTCGCGATGCTGGCCAGCGCTGACGCGGCGTTCATCACCGGCACCGAGGTACGGGTCGACGGCGGTTCGCACGCCTGACCTCATCTGCCGACGTCATTCGACCAACGGGGAGTGGCGGCGGCATGTCGCGAATCTGCAACATGTTCTAAACTAGAACACGTTCACTCGGTGTCGCCCGGAGCGCAGCGAGCGGGCCGAAGGCAACGGAGAAGGAGACGAAGTGGCGGTCGACCAGGCAATTCGTGAGCAGATCGCGGCCGATCTGTGGAACGCGGAGCAGACCGCGGTCGCGATCGATCGGCCCACCGACACTCACCCCGACCTCGATGTCGTCGACGCCTACGAGATCCAGCTGATCAACATCCGCAAACGGCTCGATGCCGGTGCGAATGTTGCCGGTCACAAGGTTGGCCTCGCCTCCGAGGCCATGCAGAAGATGATGAACGTCGATGAGCCGGACTACGGCCATCTGCTCGACGAGATGCAGTACTTCGAGAAGACCCCGATCGACGCGCAGAAGCTGTGCTTTCCGCGTGTCGAGGTGGAGGTCGGCTTCATCCTCGGCGCAGATCTGCCAGGCGAGGGTTGTACCAACGAGGACGTGATCGAGGCGGTCGAATGGGTGGTGCCGTCGATCGAGCTGATCGACTCACGCATCAAAGACTGGAAGATCACGCTGTGTGACACCATCGCCGACAACGCGTCGTCGTGCGGCTGGATCCTGGGCGAACAACGTGTCCCGATCAGCGAGATCGACACCGGGAACATCGACGCCGTGTTGCACCGTAATGGTGAGGTGATCGCCAAGGGCAACTCGTCGGGGGTGCTGGGCCACCCGCTGAACGCGGTCTCCTGGCTCGCCCGCAAAGTCGAGGGCTTCGGCGTGCGACTCCGCAGGGGCGACGTGATCCTGCCCGGCACCGCGACCCGCGCGATCGACATCAGTTCGGGTGACCATTTCGTCGCCGAGTTCGAGGGGTTGGGCAGCGTGACCCTGGACTTCGACTAGCTCAGCCCGCTGACGTGCTGGGACGTCCCGCACACGAGAACTGAAGAACTTCGACATGTACGAACGAGCAAGGAGGCGCAGGTGGCAGCCAAGCTGACCGCAGCGATCATCGGGTCGGGCAACATCGGCACCGACCTGATGTACAAGCTGGAACGATCCGGGGTCATCGAACCGAGGTGGATGGTCGGCATCGATGCCGACTCCGAGGGCATGAAGCGGGCCGCCGACCACGGCCTGATCACCATGAGCGGCGGGGCCGACGAGCTCCTGTCGTCGTCGGAACGTCCGGACTTCATCTTCGAGGCGACATCGGCCTACGTGCATCGCGAGTACGCCCCGAAGTACGAGGCCGCCGGGATCACCGCGGTCGACCTCACCCCGGCCGCGGTCGGTCCGGCGGTCGTCCCGCCGGCGAACCTCCGCGAGCACCTGGACGCGCCGAACACCAACATGATCACCTGCGGTGGGCAGGCGACGATCCCGATGGTGCACGCCGTGTCGTCCGTGGTGCCGGTGCCCTACGCCGAGATCGTTGCGTCGGTCGCGTCCGTCTCGGCCGGCCCGGGTACGCGCGCGAACATCGACGAGTTCACCGCGACGACGTCGAAGGGTGTGGAGACCATCGGCGGGGCGACCCGCGGCAAGGCGATCATCATCCTGAATCCGGCCGATCCGCCGATGATCATGCGCGACACCATCTTCTGCGCGATCCCGGAAGACGCGGACACCGACGCGATCGCCGAGTCGATCCACAAGCGCGAGAAAGAGATCCAGGCGTACGTGCCCGGCTACCGCCTGCTGCAGGATCCGCAGTTCGATCCGCCGTCGGTGCTCAACGGCGGGCATGCGCGGGTCTCCATCTTCGTCGAGGTCGAGGGCGCCGGCGACTTCCTTCCGCCGTACGCGGGCAACCTCGACATCATGACCGCCGCCGCCACCAAGGTCGGCGAGGAAATTGCAAAGCAGAAGTTGGGAGTCTCGGCATGACGACCGCAGTTGACCTGATGGCGAACGCACGTAAGTACTCCGACACCCTCGACATCCGCATCACCGACTCGTCGTTGCGCGATGGCAGTCACCACAAGCGGCATCAGTTCACCGAGCAGGAGGTGCGCGACATCGTCGCGGCGCTCGATGCCTCGGGTGTGCCGGTGATCGAGGTGACCCACGGTGACGGGTTGGGCGGGTCGTCGTTCAACTACGGATTCTCGAAAACCCCTGAGCAGCAACTGATCAAGGCTGCCGCCGAGACGGCGAAGCAGGCCAAGATCGCGTTTCTGATGCTGCCGGGCCTCGGGACCAAGGACGACATCAGGGCCGCGCAGGACAACGGCGGGCAGATCTGCCGGATCGCCACGCATTGCACCGAGGCCGACGTGTCGATCCAGCATTTCGGCTTGGCACGCGACCTCGGGCTGGAAACGGTCGGCTTCTTGATGATGAGCCACTCGCAGCCGCCGGAGAAGTTGGCGGAACAGGCCCGGATCATGGCAGACGCCGGCTGCCAGTGCGTCTACGTCGTCGACTCGGCGGGCGCGCTGGTGCTCGAAGACGTCACCGTTCGCGTGCAGGCGTTGCGAGCCGAGCTGGGTGACGACGCCCAGATCGGTTTCCACGGCCACGAGAACCTCGACATCGCGGTCGCCAACTCCATCAACGCGATCCGTGCCGGAGCCCAGCAGATCGACGGCTCGATCCGCCGGTTCGGCGCGGGCGCAGGCAACACGCCGACCGAGGCATTCGTCGGGGTGTGCGACAAGCTGGGCATCTCCACGGGCGTGGACTTCATGAAGATCGCCGACGCCGCCCAGGACGTGGTACGCCCGGCGATGCCGTCCGAATGTCTGGTCGATCGCTCGGCGATGATGATGGGCTACGCCGGGTGCTACAGCTCCTTCCTGAAGCACGCCGAGGGGCACGCCGAGCGCTACAACGTGTCGGCGGCCGAGATCCTGCTGGAGGCCGGTAGCCGCAAACTCGTCGGCGGCCAAGAGGATCAGCTCATCGACATCGCGCTGGAACTGAAGAAGAAGCAGGACGCGAACGCCGGAGTTTGAGTAGGGACGCGCCGGTCGTCTTCTCTCGCGCTGGCGGGTTCGGCTCTCGCGGGTCGTCGACGACCCGCGAGAGGCCGGACGACCCGCGTCCCGCGACGGCACCCGCGTGTGCGTCGCCTTGATGCCGATCACGCCGCGATGATGGCGAGTCGGGTCAACCACTCCCGGAGGATGCCCACCACGCGACCGTTCTCGAGGTCGGACCAGGTCCAGCGCACGACGACGATGTCGAGTCGACGGAGTGCGTCTTCGCGAGCTTTCTCGCGGATGACGACGTCGGAGGTGCTCTCGCCGGGCCGGACCAGCTTCTCGTACTTGACCTTTCCGTCGAACTCGCCCACCAGAAGTCCGGCCCAGTCGTAATCGGTGCGCGCGATGAACGTCCCGTCGGTGCCATGGAACTCGTGCTGAAGTCGGGGGACCGGTAAACCTGCCTCGATCATCTGGGCACGGCCCCACGATTCGCCCGGATTCTCCGACATCCCATCCGCATGATGCAGCGCCCGCCTGGCGTGAGCTGCGCCTCGATGCCTGCTGCCGAGCAGTCGCGCCATCACCTCGCGATCTGCGCCTTTGCGCAACGCGGAATCGAGGACAGCCAACGCCCCGGCAAATCCCAGGGGACTCGAGCAGGCAATGTCGACCGCGGTGCGTTCCAGGGAGGTCACTCGGAGACCCTCGAACTCGACGACCTCGTCGGGGGCGAACCTGCCGACATGTCGATGTTGAGTGGTGGTGCGGTAGCCGCCGTTCGGCGAGCCGGTGGTCATGTGGATGCGGCGCAGGTTCGGCCTCAGCATCTCGACGCCGTGGATCACGGCGGCCGACTGGTGGCTGAGTGTCGCGGCGACATCGCTTGTGACCGACGCCGCGACGGCCTTCAGCCGGTGCCATTCGGTGGGGGACCGCTTGCCCGCGGGTACACACACGCCTCGGCCGACGGAGATCGTCTCCTTGGATTGCAGTGCGCGTCGGTACTCGTCGGCCGAGAAGTGGGCGGACAGAACGGCAGCGCGATGGATCAGGCCGTGGCGATCGGTGGGGAACGGTGTCATGAACGTAGGACGCAGCAGGTCTGAGATCGGTGCCCACCGATCTCAGAACGCGGATCAACTCGGCTGACGCGGGGCGGCTGAGCAAACGCGGGTCGGCCGGCCGAACGCGGGTCGTCGACGACCCGCGTCAGCACAGTCGACCCGCGTCACCTCGGCCGACCCGCGTGCGGGAACCTTCCGCCGTCACGGTGCCTGTCGCATCATCCGCTCACATGGTTAACTATGTGTGATAACGGACGATGGGAGGGTCGATGGATTTCGCGCTGAGCTCCGACCAACAGGATCTGGCCGACGCCGAGCGTGCGTGGTTGCAGAAACATGATCCGATCCTGGAGCGGCGCCCGTCGATCGACGACGGACCCGCCACCGTCTCGTCGACCATGCGCAGGCACATGACCGAGGCCGGGTACGCGGGACTGCTGACGAAGGAGCTCGGCGCGACCAACGTCGACCTCCTGGTCCTCGTGGAGGCACACGGTTGGGCCGGCAGCCCGGTGCCGCTCGCGGAGGTGGCCATCGCCGTGGGGCTGCTCGAAACGATGGGGCACCGGGCGTGGGAAGACGCCGCCGCCGGTGAGGAGATCGTCATCCCGGTCCGTCCGTCCACGTCGGGTCGTCTCGACGTCGAACAGGTGGGTGGCGGACTCCGGATTCGTGGGACGACCGCTCCGGCAACCGGGTTGGTCGACGCCGACCGCATCGTGCTGGTGGCACAGACGGCCGATGGCGGTGACGTCGCGGCGGACATCCCCGTTCGCGACGTCGAAATCCGGGAGCGCGACACCCTCGATCTGCTCCGATCGTGGGGGGTCATCGACCTCGACGTCACCGTCGCGGCCGAACACTGGGCGTCGATGCCGACCGGCACGGTCGGAACGGTCACCGAGCAGCTGGCGACGTTCCGTGCCGCCGATGCACTCGGGTGTGCCGATCGGCTTCTCGGTCTTGCTGTCGACTATGCCGGGCAGAGAACGCAATTCGACAAACCGATCGGTTCGTTCCAGGCGGTGAAGCACCACCTGGCCAACATGGCCCTCGCGGTGGAGGCGTCTCGTTCGACGCTCTGGGCGGCCGCACTCGCTCTCGACGGCGACGACGCCACAGCGCGGGCCCGTGCGGTGTCCTCGGCTGTCGCGTTTGCCTGTCGGAGCGCGAGTGACGTCGCTCAACTGGCGCTCCAGGTCCATGGCGGAATCGGATTCACCTGGGAGCACGACGTTCATCTCATGATCCGGCGGATCAAGGTCGACGAACTCCTCGACGGTTCCGTGGACGATCATCGCCGCCGAATCGTCGACCTGCAGCCGGCGGCAGCGGATTAGTATCGGGAGCGTGCAATCCGACCGTGATCGAGTGCGTGACTCCCTGGCCGTGGACGGCGCGGTCCGGGCGCCGAAGGCGGCCGAGCAGATCGCGGGCAGATTGCGCGGGAGGATCGTTCGCGGCGAGTTGGCACCCGGCTCGAAGCTGAGGCCCGAGAGAGAACTCCTGGTGGAGTTCGGCGTGTCGAGACCGACACTGCGTGAGGCATTCCGGATCCTCGAGAGCGAGGGTCTGATCGTAGTGGTGACCGGCGCGGGCGGCGGGCCGCGCGTACAGCTGCCCGACCTCGGCGTGGTGTCCCGTCAGATCGGCTACTACCTGCAGATCAAGCAGACGACGCTCAAGGATCTGCTGGAGGCGCGCCAGGAGTTCGAACCGATCTGTGCGCGTTTGCTGGCCGAACGACGTACGCGAGGTGCCCTGAGGGAACTCGACACCCTGCTCGACGATCTCCGACAGGTCGCCGACGCCGGTTTCGCAACGGATTCCGCCTATGTGGCGTGGGTCGACATGACGCGCGAGTTCCACGAATCGATCGCCGACCACTGCGGCAACAACACGTTGGCGGCGCAGGCCCGGGCGCTCGGCGAGATGCTGCGGGCGCACCATCGGCGGAGCCTTCGGTCGGTGAATTTCCGGCCGAGTAAGCCAAAGCTCGCCTCGGAGCTGATCGGGGACTACTCGGAGCTGCTGGACCTGGTTCGGGCGCGCAACGGTGCGGGGGCCGAGCGACATTGGCGCGCACACCTGCAGCGCTCGGCCCGCCTCACGTATCGGAACCAGGATCCGCGGTCGGTGGTCGATCTCGTCGACTGAACGAGAACGCCTGCATGCCCAACCGGCCATGTGGGTAAGGTAACCAAGATAGATAACTCAGGACCGTGAATCGGTACCACCGAAGTGAGGAGGTCGGGTGACCAGTCCGTCGGGACGTCCTTTACCTCAGCCCACACTGCGTTCCGCCGAGTTCTGGGCATCCGGTGCGGACGGGGTGCTGCGCGTGGCCAGGTGTGGCCGATGTGAGCGCCTGACCCATCCGTGCCCGGCGGCATGCCCCCACTGCCGGAGTCGCGATATCGAGATGGCCGCGGTGTCCGGGCGCGCGGTGGTGGTGGCGTTGACGGTGAACGAGCAGCAGTGGTTGCCCTCGCTTCCGCCGCCGTATGTCATCGCCATCGTTGCACTCGACGACGATCCGGCCGTCCGACTGACCACCAACATCGTCGGTTGTGACGCCGCCGATGTGAGCATCGGGTCACGGGTACGGGTGACCTTCGAGAAGGCCGACGACGACATCTGGATTCCACTGTTCGAACTCGATCCCGACGCCATCGACCGGGGGACCGTGCCGGAACCGGAGGACCTGTCCGGGCGACTGCGCGCCAGGCCGTCGTCGTCGAAGTTCGAAGAGTCGGTGGCGATCACCGGGATCGGGCAGTCACGCGTGGGGCGCCGGCTCATGGTCGACCCGCTGACGCTGACAGTGGACGCCTGCGAGGCCGCGGTCGCCGATGCGGGCCTGACGTTCGAGGACATCGACGGCCTGGTGACCTATCCCGGCGGCGCGACAGCAGGCGGGCTCACCGAGGGCGGGATCATGCCGGTCGAGGAGATCCTCCGGATCCGGCCCACCTGGGTCAACGGCGGCAACGAGTTTCCCGGCCAGAACGGCTCGATCGTCGCGGCGATGCTTGCCGTCTCGGCGGGCCTGTGTCGCCACGTGCTCTGCTATCGGACCGTATGGGAGTCCAGCCATGCCGCGCTGGTCCGGGAGGGCCGGTGGCACTCGCCGAATGCGCGGGCGACCGGGATGATGGAAGGCCGTGCGCCGTATGGCGCGATGTCGGCGGCGAACTGGATCGCCCTGTGCGCCAGCCACTATTTCCACCGATACGGTGGTGGGCGGGAGACGCTCGGTCGGATCGCGGTCACCGCACGGACGAACGCGGCAGCCAACCCCGAAGCGGTGTACCGGAACCCGATCACTCTCGACGACTATTTCTCGGCGCGGATGATCTCGAGCCCGTTCGGCCTCTATGACTGTGACGTGCCCGTCGACGGCGCGGTCGCCGTGATCGTCTCGGCCGCCGACACGGCGCCCGACCGCCCGCATCCACCGGTGTTCGTCGAGGCGGTGGGGACCCAGATCATGGAGACGCTTTCTTGGGATCAGGGCACGTTGACGCATCTCCCACAGAGTCTCGGCCCGTCGGCGCACCTCTGGTCGCGTACCGATTTCGGGCCGGACGACGCGGATGTGGGACTCCTGTACGACGGATTCACCTTCAACGCGCTCTCCTGGCTCGAAGGGCTCGGTTTCTGCGAACCCGGCGGCGCCGCCGATTTCATCGGTGACGGTAGCGCGATATCCCTCGGCGGGCGGTTGCCGCTGAACCCGCATGGTGGACAGCTCTCCGCGGGCCGGTTACACGGATACGGGTTCGTGCGGGAGGCGGTGCTGCAGTTGCGGCAGGAGGCGGACGGTCGCCAGGTCGACGACGCACGACTCGCCGTCGTCACGTCCGGCGGAGGTGTCCCGTCCGGGGCGATCCTGCTCCGCAGGTGATCGCCCACGAGGCGGGGACCGCGGCCGACGTTGTCAATGGCGCTCGTGAGGTAACTTAACAAGTGAACGTTGTCGACTGGAGAGGACACCCCCACGTGACCGACAACTCGACTGTCCGGGTCTTCGCGACGCGCCATGATGCCGAGCGCGGTATCCGGACGCCGAAAACCGCCGAGCTCGTCGCCCGGAGGTTGCGGGGGATGGTCGTCGACGGCGAGCTCAAGGCCGGAGATCATCTGCCGAACGAAGCCGAGCTGATGGAGCTCTTCTCGGTCAGTCGGCCCACGCTGCGCGAGGCGATCCGCGTGCTCGAGGCCGAGCGACTTGTGGAGGTCCGTCGCGGCTCACGGTCGGGAGCCAAGGTGTGTGTGCCCGGTCCCGAGGTGGTCGCACGCCCCGCGTCGCTTCTGCTGGAGTTGTCCGGAGCGACCGTCGCCGATGTCTACCGTGCGCTCGAGGCTGTCGAGCCCACGGCGGCCCGGTTGCTCGCGGAGGAGGGATCCGAGGAGGCGTTCGACGAACTGGAACAATTCGTCGACGAAGTGGTCCCCGCCGAGTTCGCGTCCGGCCACCTGGGCCGCGCCGCAGCAGATTTCCACCTGCGGATGGTTCAGCTGTCGGGAAGCCCGACGTTGGCCCTGATCTCCGGCATGGTGCACGAGATCTTCGAACGCAATCATGTCGCGTTCGCCAAGGAACGCCTCGATTCCGGTCGTGCCCAACATGAATCGAACTACAAACTGTTCGTCCGATCGCAGCGACGCTTCATCAAGCTGTTGCGGGCCCGCGACGGGGCCGGGGCATCCGCCCACTGGCAGAAGCACATGGGTGTTGCGCGGGAGTTCGTGATGCTCGGCCGAGAAGACCTCCGGGTTCAGGACCTTCTGGACTGAGTGGCACCGCGCTAGCGTGGTGCGAAGCGCTGTCCGGCATCGAGTCGGATGCACTGGCCGTTCAGCATCGGGTTGTCGACGATCGCCAGTGCGAGTTTCGCGTACTCCTCCGGCCGTCCCATCCGCTTGGGAAAGGCGGCATCCTTCACCAGTGGGGCCACCTGCTCGTCCGTGAATGCCGCTGTGGCACCGGTGGAGAACAAGCTGGGCGCGATCGCGAGCACCCGGATTCCGAGCGGTCCGAGGTCGCGTGCCATGACCAGAGCGCTGCCGGCGATCCCGGCCTTGGCGGCCGCGTAGGCGACCTGACCGATCTGGCCTTCGAAGGCCGCGAGGGACGAGGTGTTGACGATGACCCCTCGTTCATCGTCGACCGGCTCGTTGGTGCTCATGTGCAGCGCCTGCAGACGGTTCAGGTTGAAGGTCCCCACCAGATTCAGATCGATCACCTGACGGAACAAGTCGAGGTCATGAGGGCCGTTGCGGCCCAAAGTCTTCTGCACCTTGCCACCGCCGGCGGTGTTGACCGCGATGTGGAGTCCTCCGAGATCGGCAACCGCGGCGGAGAGCACTTCTGCCACGCCGTCGAAATCCGTGATGTCGGTGGCATGGAAGACTCCGTCGATCTCGGTGGCGAGGTCTTTGCCGTCACTGCTCTCGCGGTCGAGGATGGCGACCCGCGCGCCTGCCTGTGCCAGGGCCAGCGCGGTGGCGCGACCCATCCCGGATGCTCCGCCGACAACGACCGCCGATTTCCCTGCGATGTCCATGCTGATCCTCACCCTCCACGCATCTGCTCGACCGCCGACTCGGGCGGCCTGGACTTGTTCTCACTTATAATACTATCTAAACTATGTCGGACGGTCGGGCAGAGTGGGCGACGTAGCTCGATCAGCGTGTCGTGAAGCGCGGTCACCGTGGGCTCGAGAATCGCGTGACGGTGCCCCAACCGGGATGAGGACTTGAGGTATCAGATGAACATCGCGTTGTTGTCGGACATGGCCGCGGAAGGCTTCGGAGATCGGGTCGTCGTGGGCACCCGGGACGCGGGGATCACCGCGACGGGCCTGCGGTCCATGTCCACCGCCGGTGCGGAGATCATCCGGAGGTCGCGCGCGGACGCGGTGGTCTACCTCGCGGTGAACGGCCCGGCCTTTCCGGTGGCGATGTTCTCGGCGGCGCGTGCCGGAGTGCCGTTGGTGCCGGTCAACTACCGGCTGGGGGGTGAGCAGCTCGATGCCCTGCTCGCGAATCATCGCTCGGCCCTGGCGATTGCCGATCCCGAGCATGTCTCGATCCTCGAACGTGCCGGACTCCGGGTTCTCACCACCGAGCAATGGTTGGATCAGACGTCGACCAGCACACCGATCGCCGCGTCGGACGGACCGTCGGTCGGCATCGATGCACCTGCCGTGATCATCTACACCTCCGGGACCACGGCCGCGCCCAAGGGTGTGTTGCTCCGCAACGAGAACCTCACCTCGTACGTGTTCGGATCGGTCGAGTTCGCGAATGCCGACGAAACCGAGGCCGCGTTGGTCAGCGTTCCTCCGTATCACATTGCGGCAGTGGCGAATGTGATCAGCAATCTGTATGCGGGACGCAGAACTCTCGTGCTCGAGCAGTTCACCCCGCAGGAATGGCTGCAGACGGTGCGGGACGAACACGTCACCAATGCGCTGGTGGTGCCGACGATGCTGTCGCGGATTGTGGAATCCGATGCAGACAAGTCGGTTCCGTCGCTGCGCAATCTCGCCTACGGCGGCGCCCCGATGCCGTCCCGGATCATCGAAGAGGCCCTCCGACTGTGGCCCGAGGTCGGTTTCGTGAACGCGTACGGTCTCACCGAGACGAGTTCGACGATCGCGGTACTCGGACCGCAGGATCATCGGGATGCCTTGGACAGTGACGACGAGCGTGTGCGCACACGGCTCGGTTCGGTCGGTCGAGCGCTACCGGGGGTTCGGATCGAGATCCGCGACGACTGCGGAGCGACGTTGCCCGCCGGTCACGTGGGGAGGATCTGCGTCACCGGTGAACAGGTGTCGGCGGAGTATGCGGGCGTCGGACGGGTCGTGGACGAGCAGGGGTTCTTCGATACGCGCGACAAGGGATTCGTCGACGACGATGGTTTTCTCTTCGTCGGTGGCCGCGCCGACGACACCATCATCCGTGGGGCGGAGAACATCGCGCCGGCCGAGATCGAAGACGTCATCCTGCGTCATCCCGACGTTCTCGACGTCGCGGTGGTGGGAGTGCCCGACGAAGAGTGGGGTCAGCGCATCGAGGCCGTCGTGGTCGTGCGGGCCGATGCCGGTCGCGATGCCGAAGGTCTTCGCGCACATGTACGCGCGACGCTGCGCGGCAGCAAGACCCCGGAGAGATTCGTCTTCTGGGACCAGGTGCCGCGCACCGAGACGGGGAAGCTCGTCCGACGGCATGTGGTCGACCGCCTGGTGAGTGAGTCCGAACCTGCGTCGGTGAACGGGGCGTGACGAGTCCTGCGGCGGTGCGATACTCACGTGAACGCGCAGACCGACGAAGGAGGACGACATCGTGGACCTCGATGCCCTGACCACAGTGATCGCCGAGCTCGACGATCACGTTCTGACGCTGACCCTCAACCGCCCCGAGCGGCTGAACTCGTTCACCGACACGATGCGTACGGAGTTCCGGCAGATCTGGGATCACGCGCGCGAGCAGGACGACATCCATGTCATCGTGCTACGGGCCGCCGGTGACCGTGCCTTCTCGACCGGTATGGACACCCGCGAGGGAACCTTCATCTCCGACAACGTCTTCAGTCGGCGTGACCCTGGAAACGATCTCTCTCCCAAGCACAACGGGTGTTGGAAGCCGCTGATCTGCGCGGTCCAGGGGATGGTCGCGGGCGGCGCACTCTACTGGCTCAACGAGGCCGACATCATCGTCGCCAGTGACGACGCCCAGTTCTTCGACCCGCACGTCTCCTACGGCCTGGTCGCGGCACTGGAGCCGATCGGCCTCGCCCACCGGATCCCGATCGGTGAGGTTCTTCGCATGGTCCTCCTCGGCCTCGACGAACGTATGTCCGCGCAGCGGGCACGTGAGATCGGATTCGTGAGTGAGATCGTTGCGCGCCCGGATCTCTGGCCGCGGGCCGATGCGCTCGCGCAGCGGATCGCTGCGAAACCACCTGCGGCGATCCAGGGCAGCGTCCGGGCGATCTGGGAGTCCCGGGACACCGGGCGGTCCCAGGCGCTGGCGACGGGCATGTCGTACACGTCGCTGGGCAACCCCATCGGCAAGGCGCAGGTGAACAGGTCCGAGGTCGCGACGCGCGACTACGAGGTCCGATGATCGCCCGAATGTGCACGTCGGGGCCTCTGAGGCGGAAGGGTGGACGATCGTGAAGTACGGAGTGACAGCTGAATTGAACGATTTCCGCGCCGAGGTGCGCGACTTCGTCGAGCGTCACGCGCCGGCGATCCCGCCCAAGGCCGGAGTCCGCGTCGCAGAAGACCGGGATGAACTCGCGCTCCTGAAAGAATGGACCGGCAAGCTGTTCGAGGCCGGCTACATCGGGGGATCATGGCCCCGCGAGTACGGGGGCAACGGCCCCGACCACCAACTCGAGCGCGACGTGGTGGTCGGCGAGGAGATCGCGCGCCAGCGGGCGCCTGCCCCCATCCAGGGCGCGGCGAATCTGGTCGCCCATGCGCTGATCGACCACGGCACCGACGAACAGAAGAAGGCGTACCTCGGCGGAATCCGAACGGGTGAACACATCTTCTGCCAGCTCTTCAGCGAGCCCGGGTCGGGGAGCGATCTGGCGTCGTTGCGCACCCGGGCCACGAGGCTCGACGGCGGTGGATTCCGGATCACCGGGCAGAAAGTCTGGACTACCAACGGGCAGTGGGCCGACTACGGTTACCTCCTGGCGCGAACGAATCCAGAAGCCCCCAAACACAAGGGCATCAGCGCCTTCATCATCGACATGACCCTGCCGGGTATCGATGTCCGGCCGCTGCGCGAGATGACCGGAACCGCCGACTTCAACGAGGTGTTCCTCGACGAGGTTGAGGTGGACCAGGGGGCACTGATCGGCGAGATGGACCAGGGCTGGCGGATCGCGAACTCGAGTCTCGGGCACGAGCGGTCGGGAGTGGCGAACAACGCGGTCCGGCTGCAACGCAACATATCCGCGCTGATCGAACTCGCCGGGAAGGTGGAGCGCCACGGCCGTCCGGCGATCGAGGACGAGTCGGTGCGGCAACGTCTGGGTGCCCTGTCCGCGTCGGTTGATGCGTTGTCGGCACTGGTCTATGCGGCTCTCTCCCGGGTCTCGCGGGGCGAAGTCCGTGCGGGCGATGCTCCGATGACGAAGCTGATGTTCAGCGAGCTCGGGGTGGAGATCGCCTCCTGTGCGCTGGAACTCTGTGGCGAGGACGGAATTCTGGTGTCCGGTGACGAGTCGGCTGTCGATCACGGGCGATGGCAGGACGAATTCCTCTATGCGCGTGCGTACACCATCGCCGGAGGCAGCTCGGAGATCATGCGGAACATGATCGCCGAGCGTGGATTGGGTCTCCCTCGCTGATCGTCGTCCCGGATGCTGTCTCGATCTCGGTCGACGGCCTCTCACAGGGTTGTCATAGTTAACTATGTCATATACCTTTGGTGCATAGACCTGGCCATCCCGAATCGGGAGTGCGCTGGCGGAGGGGCGGTGTCACCGCTCGGAGATCACTGGGTTCTGGCGCGCGAACAGGATTCGCGCGGAACGGAGGCGTCATGACGGGTATCAGACAAGCACTCCGCGAATTGTGGTCCGCCCCAGACGATGCCCGAATGATCCAGCAAGACGGACGGTGGTATACGTGGGGTGAGGTCCGCGCCCTCGCCGAGAAGATCGACCGCGAGCTGACCGGTATCGGCGCCTGCGGGGGATCTCGGATCGGCGTGGTCCTCGGAAACCGTATGGAGTCGATCGCGGCACTGGTGGCGCTCTTGAGTACCGGCCGCACGATCACGACGCTGAATCCTATGCAGCCGATCGGACGCCTCACCGCGGATCTGCACCAGTCCCGGCCGCGTGTCGTCCTGGCGCCTGCGAAACTCTGGGACTCCGTTGAGTTCAGCGCTGTTGCCGCCGACCTCGCCGTCGACGGCTTCGCCATCGACACTGGGCTCACGCGGCGGGCGACGGGGAGCGTGAGTGTGGAGGACGACGCGAAGCCGTCGGCAACGGTGGCGATCGAGATGTTCACCTCGGGAACGACCGGTCCGCCCAAGCGGATCCCGCTGACCTGGCGTCAGCTGGACGCGGCGATGTCCGCCGTGCATGGTCACGTCGGTACCTCGTCGTCGACGCGCCAACCGTCGACGCGCCAACCGTTGACGGGCCGTGTCGCGCTGGTCACCCTGGCGATCGTGCACATCGGCGGCATGTGGGGCGTGCTCCAAGCGCTGACCGAGGCACGCCCGTTCGTGTTGTTGCCGAGATTCACCGTGGCAGGGTGGGTCGGTGCCATCGAGGAGCACAAGCCGAGGATCGCGAGCCTCCCGCCCGCCGCGATGCGATCGCTCCTCAACGCGGACATCCCCGGTGAGAAGCTCGAGAGTCTGCGAGCGGTCACCGCAGGCACCACGTTCGTGAGCCCTGATCTGGCCGACGAGTTCATCGGGCGCTATGACATCCCGGTCCTCATCGTCTATGGGGCGACGGAGTTCTCGGGCGCGGTTGCCGGCTGGACGAAACCGATGCATGCGCAATGGTGGGCGAAGAAGCGGGGAAGCGTCGGTCGAGCATTCCCCGGTGTACAGCTGCGTGTGGTCGACGACCAGAAAGCTGTCCTCCCGCAAGGGGTGACAGGAGCCCTCGAGGTGTGCTCGGGTCAGACCGGATCGGGCTCCGATGAGTGGGTTCACACGAGCGACCTCGCCCACATCGACGACGACGGATTCCTCTACATCGACGGTCGCGCCGACGACGCCATCGTCCGAGGCGGGTTCAAGGTGCAACCCGAGGTCGTGGCCAACGCACTGCGTGGGCACAGTGCGATCCTCGACGCCACCGTCTACGGCAAGGACGACGACCGGCTGGGGCAGGTTCCGGTGGCGGTCGTCGAACTGGTGGACGGTACCCGGGTGGTCGACGAGGCGGAGCTGAAGGAGTTCCTGCGTGGCCATCTCACCGGGTATGAGGTCCCGGTGGCCATCCATGCGGTCGAATCCCTGCCTCGCAGTGTCTCTCTCAAGGTCGACCGTCGTCGTCTGCTCGAACTCGTCGCCGAACTCGAGGCGTCCAGCGCCTGAGTCCGGTCGCATCACACCGCGCGACCCGTGGAACGGGTCAGCCAGTCCGTCAGGAGATTCCGATGTCTGCAGTGATCGTCGAAGCCGTTCGCACGCCGGTGGGTCGCAAGAAGGGTTGTCTGTCCGGGATTCATCCGGCCGACCTCTCCGCGACCGTTCTCGCCGGACTCGTGGAACGGAGCGGGATCGATCCGGAGATCGTCGACGACGTGATCTGGGGCTGCGTCCAACAGGTCTCGGAACAGGCGATCGACATCGCCCGAACCGCGGTGCTCACAGCCGGCTGGCCGGAGTCCATCCCTGGTGTGACAGTCGACCGGCAATGCGGATCATCGCAGCAGGCACTGAACTTCGCGGTCGCGAGTGTCGAGGCGGGACACTACGACGTGGTGGTCGCAGGGGGTGTGGAGTCGATGTCGCGCGTCCCGATGGGTTCATCGACTTCGGTGGGGGAGAGCCCGTTCACTCAGCGGTACCGCGACCGGTACGACGGCGTCGTACCGAACCAGGGGATCGGCGCTGAGATGATCGCCCAGAAGTGGGGTCTGTCGCGAACAGATGTCGACAGCTATGCCGCCCGTTCACACGAGCGGGCCGCGGCCGCCCAGGATGCGGGATGGCTCGACGAGCAGATCATCCCGGTGGCGACGGAGGATGGCGTCGTGTCGAAGGATGAGGGAATCCGCCGCGGAACCTCGGTCGAGACCTTGGCGAAACTCAAGCCCGTGTTCGCCGAGGACGGTGTCATCCATGCTGGCAACGCATCCCAGGTCTCCGATGGTTCCGCGGCCCTGCTGGTGATGAGTGAGGAGGCTGCACGGCGCCACTCACTCACCCCGTTGGCGCGAGTGCACACGGCTGTGGTGACAGGTGCCGATCCCGTGATCATGCTGACCGGACCGATCCCCGCGACGGAGAAGGCACTCGCCAAGGCACGGCTGGATCTTTCCGACATCGGGGTCTTCGAGGTCAACGAGGCCTTCGCCACGGTTCCGCTGGCATGGCAGCGCGAGACCGGGGTGGACGACGACATCCTCAACCCGAATGGCGGCGCCATCGCGTTCGGCCATCCGCTGGGAGGTTCGGGCGCCCGGATCCTGACGGACCTCATCACGCATATGCGGCGCAACCGCATCCGGTACGGACTGCAGACGATGTGCGAGGGGGGCGGTCAGGCGAACGCCACGATCCTCGAACTGCTGCTCGACGCCTGAGGTCGATACGTCGGCCCGATCAGCATGGCTGACCTGCGTAGTCCCACTCGCCGGGAGGCGAGGCCCGATACCGCCCAGATCGTTACACCATGGATCACACCGGACGAATCGTGAGGAGTAAGCATGCACCGCCCGATGGAAGGCGTCCGCATTCTCGAGGTGGCCCAGTTCACCTTTGTTCCTGCGGCCGGGGCGGTCCTGGCCGACTGGGGTGCGGACATCGTCAAGATCGAGCACGCGGAAAAGGGCGATGCGCAGCGAGGGCTGGTGCGAGTGCTCGGCTACGACCTGGCCGGCTCGTCGTTCGCGCCCATCATGGAAGGCCCGAACCGTGGGAAACGCAGTGTGGGTTTGGCGCTCGAACGGGCGGAGTCCAGGCCGGTACTCGAAGAACTCGTCAAGAACAGTGACGTCTTCCTGACGAACTTCTTACCCCCCGCACGAGCCAAGCTCGGGATCACCCTCGAGGACATCCGGGCGATCAATCCCGACATCATCTACGTGTCAGGGAGCGGATTCGGTTCGGAGGGGCCTGATGCGGACAAGGGGGGCTACGACTCGACCGCATTCTGGGCTCGCGGCGGCAGCGCCTTCGGAACCACCCCGGCCGAGGCGGAGCGCGTCAGCTTCATGCCGGCGGGAGCGTACGGGGACAACATCGGCGGGATGACCATCGCGGGAGGTATCGCGGCAGCGCTGTACGGCCGTGCGATGACCGGGGAGCCGTCGGAGCTCGACGTCTCGTTGCTCGCGGTGGGTGCGTGGGCCACCCAATTCACCGTGAACATGGCCCTGATGCGCGGCGAGGCGATGCCTGCACCATCGGCGGAGAAGCGATCCGCGAGTGCCGGCAACCCGCTGTCCGGTGCCTACCGCACCTCCGATGGACGGTGGATTCAGCTGTCCATGCTGCAGGCCAAACGGTATTGGCCCGAGTTCTGCCAGGCGATCGGTCACGACGAACTCGTCGATGACGAGAGATTCGGGACCGATGCACTGATCACCCAGCACTATGCCGAAGCGCTGGAAATCTTCTCGGAGATCATCGGTGCGCAACCGCTCGACCACTGGCGTGCCGCACTGAAGAACATTCGCGGGCAATGGGCCGTGGTGCAGGATTCCTGGGATCTCGGCAACGACGAGGCCTTGACGGCCAACGGGCGCATTGCCGAGATGGTCGATTCCGAGGGCAACGCACAGAAGCTGGTCGCCAACCCCGTGAAGTTCGACAACTCGCCGGTATCTCTCACCCGCGCGCCAGGATTCGCCGAACACACCGACGATGTTCTCCGCGAGCTCGGGTTCGACGACGACCAACTCATCGCTCTGAAGATCGCTGGTGCGGTCACCTGACGGAGTCCACGTCGGATTCGTCCGAGAGCGAGATACCCGATACCTGAAACGGAGTGTGCGATGAAAGTCTCGATCGACCTCGACAAGTGTGCCGGCCATGCTCGTTGTTTCGCCACATCGCCCGAACTGTTCGAGATCGATGACGGCGGCTACGCACTGAACGCAGAGATCAGTGTGCCGGAAGGAGACGAGGCGGTTGCCCGCGAAGCCGTCGCGGCCTGCCCCGAGCGTGCCATCGAAACCCATTGATCCCGACAACGGTCCGGACCCGACACTCGTACCAGAGAGAGGTGCCCACATGGCGACTCGTGATGCCGTGATCGTCGAAGCGGTCCGGACGCCCATCGGCAAACGGAACGGCTCACTCTCCGGAATCCACGCGGCCGACCTGTCGGCTATCGTACTCCGTGAACTGGTGCGGCGCACCGGGATCGATGCCGGATCCATCGATGATGTGATGTGGGGCTGCGTCACTCAGCTGGGCGACCAGTCCAGCAATATCGGGAGATTCGCGGTGCTCGCCGCGGGATGGCCGGATTCCGTTCCGGCGGTGACGATCAACCGGGCATGCGGGTCCGGTCAGCAAGCGATCGAGTCCGCTGCCCATGCCGTGATCGCCGGGGCTTACGAGATCGCGATCGCAGGTGGCGTCGAGACTATGTCCCGGGTGCCGCTCGGAGCCGCACGGGAAAGTGGTTTCCCATACGGTCAAACCGTTTTCGATCGCTACGGTGTCGAGGAACTGAACCAGGGCCAGGGTGCCGAGATGATCGCCGACAAGTGGGGTCTGTCTCGTCTGGCTCTCGACGAGTACGCCACCCGCTCACACCAACTGACCGCCGACGCCATCGATCGGGGAGCATTCGACACCCAGGTGGTGCCGGTGGAGACCGCAGACGGCGTGTTCTCCATCGACGAGGGCCTGCGGCGTGGCACCACACCGGAGAAGCTCGCCGGCCTCAAACCCTCCTTCCGGCAGGACGGCGTGATCCACGCGGGTAACGCGTCGCAGATCTCCGACGGCGCGGCAGGCGTGATGATCATGACCTCACAGAAGGCGGCCGAGCTGGGGCTGCGTCCGATCGTCCGGCTGGTGGCGGGTTCGGTGGTGGGCGACGACCCGGTCCTGATGCTGACGGGACCGATCCCGGCGACCCGGAAGCTGTTGGCGCGCACGGGTCTCTCGATCCGCGATATCGGTGCGGTGGAGGTCAACGAGGCGTTCGCGCCGGTGCCGTTGGCCTGGCAGATCGAGCTGGGTGCGGATCCGGATCGGGTCAACCCCCTCGGCGGGGCGATCGCGGTCGGTCACCCTCTCGGTGCCTCGGGCGCGATCCTGACCACCCGGCTGATCAACCACATGCGGGACAACGACATCCGATACGGGTTGCAGGCCATCTGCGAGGGCGGGGGTACGGCGAACGCGACCCTCTACGAGCTCGTCGACGAACCACAGGCCGTCGTGGTATCGCATCAATGACACCGACCGAGGAGAACAATCGTGCCGCAACGCTTCTACGACGATGATCACGAGGCCTTCCGGCAGGTCGTCCAGAGCTTTGTCGCCCGCGACGTGACACCGAATCTGGATGCATGGGAAGAGAACCGCGAAACCGGCCGCGAGGTGTGGAAGGCTGCCGGCGCTCTGGGAATCCTCGGCGTGCGAACGCCCGAGGAGTATGGCGGCGGTGGTGCCGGGGACTATCGGTTCCGGTGTGTCGTCCAGGAAGAACTGGCACGTGTCGGTGCCGCCTCCCTGGCGTCGGGCTTCTCGATCAACGAGGACATCGTCGGGTCGTACCTCAACGAGCTCGGGACCGACCGGCAGAAGCGCGACTGGCTGCCCGGGATGGCACAGGGCGACGTGGTCGCGTCGATCGCGATGTCCGAGCCGTCCGCCGGAAGCGATCTGCGCGGCATGAAGACCACGGCGGTACGCAGCGGTGACGACTGGATCATCAACGGCGCCAAGACGTTCATCACGAGCGGATATTCATCGGATGTGGTCCTCACCGCGGCGCGGACCGGCGAGAAGGACGGCCGACCACAGCTGTCGCTGATCCTGGTGCCGACCACCGCGCCGGGCTTCGAGCGCGGTCGGAAATTGCGGAAGCTCGGCCTGCATGCCCAGGACACCGCCGAGATCTCCTTCAGTGATGTCCACGTGCCGGGCGAGAACCTGGTCGGCGCCGAGGGACGTGGCTTCCATCATCTCACGGCGCAACTCCCGCTCGAACGCCTCTCGATCGCGTGGCGGGCGCTGGCCGCCGCCGAGGCTGCGCTCGATTGGACCGTCCGGTACACGAGCGAGCGCAAGGCATTCGGTACGCGGATCATTGACTTCCAGAACACCAGATTCTCACTCGCCGAGATGACCACCGAGGTCGAGATCACCCGAGCATTCCTCGAGCAGGGCATCCTGGCGCTCAACGCAGGCGAGTTCGACGCCACGCTGGGCGCCAAGGCGAAATGGTGGACCACCGAATTGCAGAACCGGGTCATCGACCGGTGTCTGCAGATGCACGGCGGATACGGCTACATGGACGAGTACCCGATCTCGCGCGCCTACGCGGATGCCCGTGTTCAGACCATCGTCGGTGGCACCACCGAGATCATGAAGGAGATCATCGGCCGCGATCTCGCGAGCCGCCACCCGGGCTGACCCGTCCGTCCGGCGGCCGCGCCGGCATCGCGGGACCGAAAAGTTCTGCGGCACCGGAGGACATCTCCGGTGCCGCAGATCTGCTGTGGATGCGTGATCAACCAGTCGGCATCACTGCTTCGCCACGCTGACCTTGGTCGGATCGGTGAGCTTGCCGTCTTTCATCGTGAGCACGATCATCGTGTCGCCGCACAGCGACTTCAGGCCGGGAATCGCTGTTCCGTCACAGGTGAACGTGATGCCGTCGCCGGCAGGCAGTACGACGTCCTTGGCCGTCCTGATGGCGTTGCCGATGGTCTGCTGATCGACCTCGCCGGTCAGCCCCGCGGTCGCCCGCACCAATCCGAGCATGCCCTGGTAACCCGTGACGGCGTAGCCCTGCGTGGCGGTCTCCGGAGAGTACTTCTCCATGACCGTCCGATACAGGACGCTCTCCGGATTGTCGGAAACCGTGTCGGCGCTGCTGAAGACCCGGAGGTTCTCTACGCCCGTGGCGCCGACGGCCTGCACGACCTCGGGAGCCGCGCACGTCTGCGGTGAGATCGGGATGGCCTTGGAACCAAGGGTGTTCAGTGCCTTCAGGACCGACGTGCAGACCGTCGATTCGCCGTAGACCAGTACGCCGTCCGGATCGGCGTCGAGGCCTGCGCTCACCTGGGGCGTCGCGTCGGCGGTGCCGAACGGGATGGTGATCAGCTTGAACTTGATGCCGGCGGCCTCGAACGCGGGCCCGCCCATCCTCGTCAACGATCCGGTCGCGGCCGGACTGTCGATGCTGTAGGCCACCACCGACTTCATGCCCTGTTCCTTGGCGAACCGCGCCATCGCCTGCGACGTGTTGGAGCCGGCCGTCCAGACATACGAGTTGTCGCTGGTGATCTCCGCCTGGCTGCCACCGAGGGCTGTCACGTACGAGATGCCCGCCTTGGTGATGATCGGCGCAATGATGCTACCCAGGCCGGTGTTGGTGACGACCACCGCCGGGACCTTCTGCTCGACCATCTGATTTGCGCAGTTGCGGGCGGACACAGGGTCCTCCTGCTCCTTGCAGATGACCAGTTCGATGGGTCGGCCGGCGATCCCCCCGAGGTTCTCGTTGGCGTATTTCGTTGCCGCCTCGGCGGCCTCGCGGGTCTCCGGCAGCGACATCGCCTGGCCGCCCTCGTTGGCGATGAGGCCGATGCGCACCGGCGCACCCGATGCCACCTTTCCGGCGAAGGCGCCCGAGGGCACGGCAGCGCTGCTGTCGCCGCCGCTGCTACTGCTGTCTGAGTCGTCGTCGCTGCTGCACGCTGTCACAGTGGCAAACAGCACCGCTACTGCGGCCGCGGCGACGATCCGCGTGGTGTACGGACGGCGGGCGGATTTCATGGGGATCCCTTTCGGCGTCGCGGCGACTTGCCGCGATTTCGTGGTACGTCAGGAGCTGCTCATCGGTTTCGTTCGCGAAATGGTCGGATTCGCAATTTCTTCGGTGGTTCCAGAAGCGCGGAGACGCTACTGAATTGAGTCGGCGGGAACCTTGGGATCTGTACTCCCTCCCTTGTCCTCCTGGGCGCCCAGGTAGGCCTGCTCGATGCGTTCGGGTGTTGCGGCGAGCGTTCGGGCGGCGCCCCGGAGGACGTTCACCCCGTGCCGGAGGACCAGTGCGGTGTCGGCGACTTCGAGAGCAAGGTGGACATGCTGTTCCACGAGGATCACCGCGGTGCCGGTGTCGTCGGCGACCTGGCGCATCACCGGCAGCAGACGCTCGACGATCACGGGCGCGAGTCCCATGCTCAGCTCGTCGATCAGCAGGACGCCGGGGTGTTGGGCCAATGCGCGACCGATCGCCAGCATCTGTTGTTCGCCTCCGGACAACGCGCCGGCCTGGACACGCAGGCGATCGCGGAGGCCGGGGAAGTAGTCGAGGATCGCGTCGCGTTCGGCCGTCCATCTGCGTCGAGCACGGACGGCGAGCCGGAGGTTCTCCTCGACGGTCAGCGTGGTGAACAGCTCCCGGTTGTCGGGGACGAGAACGAGTCCCGCGCGCGACGCGGCCCGTGCGTGCCCCGCCTTCACCACGGTCCCGTCCACCTCGACCGTGCCGCCGAGGCTGGGCAACAGGCCGGCGAGTGTCAGCATCGCAGTGGTTTTCCCCGCCCCGTTGGGGCCGAGCAGGGCGAGGACCTCGCCCCGCTGGACCTCCAGATCGAGATCGCGCACGCACGGACGGCCTTTCGCGTATCCGGCCTGGAGACCGTCGCATCGGAGAACCGTGGTCATGCCGTCACCTCCTTGCCGCTGTGCGTCGCGCCGAGGTAGGCGCGGGTGACCTCCGGGTTGCTGCGCACCTCGTCCGGGGTGCCGATCGCGATCCGCTTCCCCAGATCGAGCACCACGATCCGATCGCATACCTCGAGGACCAACTCCATGTCGTGATCGACCATGACGATGGTGGTCCCGGCGTCGCGGATCGCCCGCAGTCGGTGCCCCAGCCAGACGCTCTCGGTGGTGTCGAGCCCCGCCGCGGGTTCGTCGAGTAGCACCACCTGCGGCCTGCCCGCCAGGGCACGGGCCACAGAGACGAGTTGTCGCTGGCCCTGCGAGAGTTCCCGGACCGGACGATCGGCCACCTTGTCGAGGTGCAGGACCTCGAACAGGTGGTTCATCTGCCCGGTGTCGAGCGGTGGATTGCCGGAGCCCCGGTGCAGCGATGCGGTGGTACCGACCGACACGTTCTCGCGGACCGACAAGTCGTCGTACAGGTCGATGCCCTGGAACGTGCGGCCGAGTCCCGCCCGACTGCGTTGGTGTGCGCGTCGTCCGTCGAGCGAGTGGCCGGCGAGCGACACCGTGCCGTCGGCGTCGGCGAACCCGCTGATCGCGTCGATGAACGTCGTCTTGCCCGCACCGTTGGGTCCGATGAGGCCGATGATCTCGCCTGCGCGCACATCGAAGGACACATCGTCGAGGGCCGTGATCCCGCCGTAGCGGACCCCGATGCCATGCGTGGACAGGACGACGTCGCCGACCTCACGGGCTGTGCCGCGGTAGATCTCGTCGTCCGTCAGTTCCACATCGAGGTCGGTTCCGAGCGCAGTCGCACCCGACGACCTGCCCAGCCGGGTCCGGAGTTGCCCGATGCGCTTGTAGACGTCGGAGATGATGCCCTCCGGGTTGGCGATCACGGTGATGACGAGCAGGATTCCGGTGATCACCGAGTAGTACTCGCCGACGTTCGCCACCCGGTCGAGGAAGACGAAGAGGATGCCACCGGCACCCATGATGCCGGCGAGCATGGCCCCCGAGACGCAGGTGATACCGGCCAGATAGCAGACCGCGAACATTGCGATCCCGCCGATGGCCGTGAAGGCCTCCGGAACGGCCATGGTCTGTTGATAGGCCATCAGCGACCCGCCGATACCCGCGATGAACGCGCCGATCGCGAACGCGACCAACTTGGTTCGTGACACGTTGATCCCCGAGGCTGCGGCCGACCGCTCATTCGCCCGGATCGCGAGCATCGAGGCGCCGAGCCTGCTGGTGCGCAACCGGACCACGGCCAGTGCCGTCACGATGAGGACGATGAGGCAGACCACGCCGAAGGCGATGCGCGGATAGGAGTCACCCGAGCCGATCCCGAGATCGAGACCGAACAGCGACGGGTCAGATACGTGCGCGCCGTCGATGCCGCCGTTGAACGTGTTGTTGCGGAACCAGAATGCCTCCAGGAACACCGCGAGGCCCAGCGTGACGACGGCAACCGGCAAACCGCGGATGCGCAGGGCGGGGAGGCCCACGACGACTCCGACGACGGTGGCGACGAGTGCCGCGAGGATCGGCGCGAACGGGAAGGGAATGCCCATGTCTCCCGTGAATCTGCTCAGCATGAACGCGCCGACACCGCCGAGCGTCAACTGCGCCAACGAGATCTGCCCCGCGAACCCCGTGACGACCACCTGTGAGAGCGCGATGATGGCCAGGGTGAACGTCATGATGATCGCACCGCGATAGCTGCCCTGGGTGAACATCAGGAACACGAGGGCGATCACCGTCCAGATCGAACCGATGACGAGTGAGTTCCTCGGCCGTGGAGCCGCGCCGAGCGTGTTCTGGATGATCGCGCCGCGACTGGGCAGCGGCTTGCCGCGGAACACGAGGAACACGAGGATGAGCACGAGTGGGATCAACTCGGCCATGCCGGATTGTGGCATCCAGTCGATCGTCGACTGCAGGTGCGTCATCTCCGACTGCAGGACACCGATCCCGAGCCCGGCGGCAACCGCCGGGCCGATCGCGCTGAAGTTGCCCACCAGGGCCGCGGCCAGCGCCGGCACGATGAACAAGGTGTACGACACGGGGATGAGGGGCACGATCGGAGCGATCAGGATGCCGGACAGGCCGGCGATCATGGTGCTCAGCGCCCAGTTGGCGTAGGCGATCCGCTCTGGCGACAGGCCGGTCACGAGTGCGCCGGTCTCGGTCTCGGCCGCTGCCCGGGTAGCCAGCCCGAAGCGGGTGAGCCGGAATGCGAGGATCAACAGCACCGTGAGCGCGACGACGATACCGGCGAACCACAGGCGGTCGACTGGGACCCGGATGTCGCCGAAGGTGACGATCCCGGTCGGGAGGATCGGATCGACGGAGACCGGCGTGGTCCCGACGCGCGCCGCGAGCAACGCCTGTATTGCGAGCATGAGAGCGATGGAGGCGACGGCCTTGGCGGTCGCGGGCGCCGTTCGCAACAGCCGGAACACGGCGAAGTACAACAAGACTCCGAGGGCCGCGGCGATGGCCAGCGAGATCACCATCGCCGGGAGGACATCCAGCTCTCCGCCCAAGTCGACCGTCTTCGGGAAGCCGGGGACCGGGATGAGGAGCTCACCGTTGCGGAGATAGGCGAACGTGTAGGCGATGTAGAGGGCGACGGCCCCGGTCGCAAAGTTCACCACGCCGGAACTGCGGTAGGTCATGACCAGGGCGAGGGCCAGCGCCGCGTACACGGCGCCGTTGCCCAGGCCCAGGAACAAGAACTGGATGTCTTGTGTCATCGCATTGCCTCTTGATCGGTGGGCGGATTGGTCACCCTCGCGCTACTGACCGCCGACGATCTGCGCATCGACGAGCTTGCCGTCCTGGAGTGTCGCCACCACAGATCCCTTGCCGCACACCGCTTTCATCTGCGGGCTGGCAGTGCCGTCGCAGGTGAAGGTGAGACCATCGCCGGCCGGGAGCACGACGTCTTTCGCGGTTCGGATCGCACCGGCGACCGCGGCGGGGGAGGTGTCGGCGCCGTCGAGAGATCGGGTCGCGCGGACCAGGCCCAGCACACCCTGGTACCCGACGTAGGCGTAACCCGAGATGTCCGTGTCCGGTGCATACTTGGCAATGACACTGCGGTACAGGGTGGCCTCGGGGTTGTCGCCGGTGGTCTGGGCGGCAGTGAAGATCTTGGTGCCGTTGATGTTCGAGCCGACGGCGGTGACGACATCCGGGGTGGCGCATGCCTGGATGCCCATCTTCTCACCCGAGAAGCCGAGCGTGCCGAGCGACTTCAGCGCTGCCGTGCAGAGGGTGCCCTCGCCGACCACGACCACTCCTTCGGGCGAGTCCGCAAGGCCGGCGCTGACCTGCGGCGTGGCGTCCGGGGTTCCCGGCGGGATGGTCACGATCTTCAGATCGACGCCACTGGCCTTGAAGGCGGGTGCGCCGATCGCCTTGAGCCCGTTGACCGCCGCCGGGACGTCGATGGTGTAGGCCGTGACGTGCTTCATGTTCTCGCTCTTGGCGTGTGCGGCCATCGCCTGCAGACTCGACGGGAAGCCACCGGTCCACAGGAACGCGTTGTTCGAGGTCAGTTCCTGCATGCTCTGGCCGGAGGCCGACACGTAGGGTATGCCGGCGCCGGTGATGATGGGAACCAGCACGTCACCCTGACCGGTCGTGGTCACCACCACCGCGGACACCTTCTCCTCGACCATCCGGTTCGCACAGTCGCGTGCGGACGTGGGTTCTTCGGCGTTCTTGCACTCCACCAGGTTGATCTTGTGACCGCCGATCCCACCGAGCTGCTCGTTCGCGTACTGAGCCGCCGCCTCGGCGGCCATGCGATTATCGGGTTGCGAGATCGCCTGGCCACCTTCGTTGTTGATCAGTCCGATCTTGATCTCGCCACCGGTGGCCGCCTTGCCGGGGAATGATGCGGGCGGGGCCGCTACATCGGACTGGGCAGTGGAATCGCTGCTCTCTCCGCCGCATGCGGTCAGTGCCGTCGCGGCAGCGATCGCGAAGGAAGCCGCCAGCACGCCGGCGGGACGAAGGCCACGCAGAGGATTCATCGGTATTCCTTTGGTAGTCGGTCCCGCCGGCGGATGGATCAGGCAACCGGGTGTCGGATGTGGATGTGTATCGCCGGTAGATGACCTAGCTAACTATGTATGTTTCGGTACTATCGCACATCGGCCGACCACGCGGAACAGGTTTATCGAACTATCTCTGCAGGCGGGACCGAGGGTTGACGGTGTTTCTGCGCTATGCCGAGGTTCAGGTCACGCGTTCGGGGGTGTGGCGAGTCCGAGTGCCTCCGGGTCGGGGATGAGACAAGGTCATATAAGTTAGTGTCCCGAGGGACATGAGGAGCGTCCCAGCTCTCTTCGGGGCCTCGGCCGAACCGGCGGATGATCGACGGCGACCCGGTTGCGTGGGGTCACATAGACAACTATGTTATATATGTTGCCGCGGTGAGTCACCGCAGTGCCGCGACCCACCGTCACCCGAGGGCGGAAGCTGCTCGGGTACTAGGAGTTGTCAATGCTCACAACACGTTTGACCGAGCTGTTCGGCATCGAGCATCCGATCGTGCAAGGCGGGATGATGTTCGTCGGCCGCGCCGCGCTGGCGGCCGCGGTGTCGAATGCCGGCGGCCTCGGAATCATCACCGCGCTCACCCAGCCGACCCCGGATGACCTGGCTGCGGAGATCGAGCGCTGTAAATCTCTGACCGACAGACCCTTCGGTGTCAACCTCACACTCACCCTCTCGATCAATCCACCGCCCTTCGCCGAGTACCGCCGGGTGATCATCGAGTCGGGTGTCGGGGTGGTCGAGACCGCAGGTTCGGATCCCACCGAACACATCGAACACCTCAAGGAACACGGGATCACCGTGATCCACAAGTGCACGAGTGTGGCGCATGCACTCAAGGCCGAACGGATCGGCGCGGACGCGGTGAGCATCGACGGCTTCGAATGTGCCGGGCACCCAGGTGAGGACGACATCCCCGGGCTCGTCCTCATCCCGGCGACCGCGGACGCCATCTCGATTCCGTTCGTCGCCTCGGGCGGTTTCGCCGATGGCCGTGGCCTCGCGGCGGCGCTCTCCCTCGGTGCGGACGGGATCAACATGGGGACGCGGTTCATGTGCACCCAGGAGAGTCCCGTGCACGACAACATCAAAGAACTGATCGTCGGGGCGACCGAGCGCGACACCCGGCTCATCATGCGGCAGCTACGGAACAGCATGCGGGTCGCCAAGAACACCGTGAGCGAGGAGGTCGTCGAGGTGCTGCAGCGTGGCGGCCGGTTCCGCGACATCAAGGACATGGTCGCGGGCGTCCGCGGGCGACGCGTCTTCGCCGAAGGAGACCCGGAACTGGGTATCTGGACGGTCGGTCTCGCACAGGGGCTCATTCACGATGTTCCGACCGCGGGCGACGTGGTCCGACGCAGTGCGGAGGAAGCAGAGCGCGTGATCGAGGGACTGGGGAAGATGATCGTAGGGGAATCACTCGTCACCGCGCGAGGGCCGAAGTGATGACCGGGAAGACCACACCTGAGGTGTCGGAGACACCGCCACTGCTGGTCGAGCGCGTCGATCAGGTGACGGTCTTGACCCTGAATCGTCCGGAACGCCGGAATGCGATCAACCGTGACATGCGCCGGGCGATCAAGAAGGAGTTGTGGCGTGCCGACGACGACCCCGACGTCCACGTGGTGGTCGTCAGCGGTGCGGGCAGTTCGTTCTCGTCCGGTGTCGACCTCCCGGAGGCGCTCTCGGGGCCGTCGCCGCGGACGGAGGGCCCGACACCGACGCAGGTGCTCCGCGCCATCTCCAAGCCGGTCATCGCCGCCGTCAACGGGCCTTGTTACACCGGAGGTTTCGAGCTCGCTGTCAACTGTTCGTTCATCATCGCATCGGAACAGGCCACCTTCGCCGACACGCATGCACAGATCGGACTGCTCAACGGGTGGGGTGGCAGCGCTCTGCTGCCCCGCACGGTCGGCCTGGCCGCTGCCATCCAGATCATCCTGAGCGGAGAACCGATCGATGCCGACACGGCGTTGCGGATCGGGTTGGCCAACGAGGTCGTGGCGCACGATCGCCTGCTGGACCGAACGCTCGAGATCGCGCACACGATAGCGGTCGGGCATCCCGGTGCCGTGCAACGGATGCTGCGTCTGCTGAAGGACGGCGCGGGCGCTTCGGTCACCGAGGCCCTCGCGCTCGAGGCCGAGGCGGCTGTGTCGTTCCGTACGACGGGCTCCGACATCACCGAGCGATACGGCCGGCGGCGGTCGGCGGCGAAGGGTTCCTGACGTGACCACCGATAGTGCGCGGCTCACCGGTGGAACCGGAGTCGGCGAGACTGCTGCACCGTGGCGTGAGCGGCTGGCGTCGCTGCTGGACGACTACACCCGGCGACCACGCCCGGGCACCTCTCGTGCCCGGTTCGATGCCGCGGTCGCCTGGCAATCCGAACTGGTGGACGCCGGCCTCGCGGCGCCTGGCTGGCCGGTGTCGGCAGGCGGCATGGGACTCGACCTCGACGATCAGCTCGACTACTACCGGATGACCTCGGCGGCGCGGGCCCCGAAACATCCCTGCAGCCTGTCGTTCATCGTCGCCCCGACCCTGATCGTCCACGGCACACAGCAGCAACGGGACCGCTACCTCGAACCACTGCTGCGCGCCGACGAGTTCTGGTGCCAGGGATTCTCCGAGCCCGGGGCCGGAAGCGATCTCGCGTCCCTCTCCACCCGTGCGGTCGCCGACGACGACGTGTATCGGGTGACCGGACAGAAGATCTGGACGACGATGGCCGACCGGGCCGACTGGATCTTCGCCCTGGTGCGGACGGGGCCGCCCGGCCGCGGGACCGCGGGTATCACCTACCTCCTCATCGCCATGGACTCGCCCGGCGTCGAGGTGCGTCCGCTGCGGGACGCGGCAGGCGGACACCATTTCGCGGAGGTGTTCTTCGACGATGTCGAGGTGCCCATGACGAACCGGGTGGGGGAGGAGGGGGAGGGCTGGTCGATCATGCGGACCTCTCTCGGGCACGAACGCGCGACGGCGTTCCTCGCCGACGAGTTCCGGTACCGCAAGACCGTCGATCAGGTGCTGCGCCTGGCCGTCGAGCAGGGGCGCCGCGACGATCCCCTCGTCCGGCAGCAAGTCGCCGACCTGGAAACCGATGTCCGTACGATCGCGACCAACAGCGCTCGAGCACTGAGTGCGGTTCTACGACAGGAAGATCCCGGTGGTGTCGCCTCGATCAATCGCCTCGTCAAGTCCGAGTTCGAGCAGCGACTGCACCGCCTCGCACTCCGGTTGACCGGGCCGGGCGCCGCCCTGGGTAGTCGGTCTGCCGGCGCGGTCGATGGTGGTCGATGGACGTACGGGTACCTGATGTCCCGGGCCTCGACCATCGGTGCCGGCACCGCGGAGATCCAGCGGAACACCATCGCGGAGACGGTTCTCGGCCTGTCATCGCACCGCGGTGAGGGACGTCGCGATCGGGTGGTGGAACCGGGACGCCCGTTGGCGACGCCGGAGAGCGATGAGCGCGCCGTCCGTTCGGCGGTCGCAGGCGTGGTGCGTTCCCGCGTCGACACCGACCGCATTCTCCACGGCCGTGTGGACACCGCCGAACTCTGGGATGCGCTCGTCGATTTCGGTCTGCCCGGACTCGCCGCACCCGAATCCCTCGGCGGTGGTGGCGCTTCGCCGCGGCTGCTGTGTGCGGCGATCGAGGAGGCGGCATACCGACTCGCCCCGGTTCCGCTTGTCCCCACCGTGGCCGCGCTCGCCTTGCTGCTCGCGTCCGGCGCCGAGGCCGCGGCCGTGCCGGTGATCGCCGGAGCACGTTGCGCCGTCGCCGTGGCCGTCGATGACTCCGGATGGCGCCTGGACGATACGGCTCCCACGGTGACCGACGGAGTGCTGACCGGTGTCGTGGACCGCGTCGTCGGGGTAACCGACGCCCAGATCCTCGTGGTCGTGGCGCGCAGCGCCGACACCGGGGACGCGGCCGTGGTGACCGTCGAGCCCGCGGATGCGGTGGTCACCCGGCAGGATCCGCTCGATCTCACGTCGTCGGTCGGTGCGGTATCCCTCGACGGTGTCCGTGGCGACGTGGTCGCGGTCGGGCCACAGGCCCGGCGCGGAATCGAAGAGGCACAGCGGATCGCACATCTGGCGATCGCTGCCGATTCGGTGGGCGTCGCCAATCGTGCCCTCGCCATGGCCGTCGACTGGGCCGGACAGCGGGAGCAGTTCGGCCGGACCATCGGATCGTTCCAGGCGGTGTCTCATCGCTGCGCCGACATGCTCGTCGAAGCGGAGGGCGCACGGAACCAGGTCCTCGCGGCCGCCGATCTCGACGGCGACAGCGTGGAAGCGGAACTGTCGGCTCAGCTGGCTGCGGCGCATGCACTGAGTGCTGCGGTCCGCGTGACCGAGTCATGCGTGCAGGTGCACGGCGGCATCGGCTTCACCTGGGAGCACCCCGCACATCTGCTACTGAGGCGGGCCCTCGCCAACGAGGCCTGGTGCGCGCGACCAGAATCCCTTCGCGATCAGGCTGCCGGCCGGGTGTTGGCGCAGTACTCCTGAGCGAACAGGCGTGAGCACTCGTACCGTCGGGCTGGGCGGGACAGCGCTCGCAGACCCGGCCGGCCGCGTGATCGATCACGCGGCCGGCCGGTGTCATGCGGGAACAGTTCGGTTCAGACGTCCCACTCCAGGATGATGTTCCCGTTGGGGCCGAGTTGGCCGCCGGACTCCGTCGGATGCGATTCCGGAGACAGCCGATAGTTCGGGATGTACCGGTGCCATTCCTCGAGGGCGATCCGCAGCTCGCGTCGCGCGAGGTGGGAGCCGAGGCAGCGATGTGGTCCGGCGCCGAAGGCGATGTGATTGTTCGGGCTGCGGTCCAGGTGAACCTCTTTGGCGTCCTCGTAGACCGATTCATCCCGGGTCGCCAGGTTGAGCGGTAAGCACACCATTTCCCCGGCCTTGATCGGGCATCCGGAGATCTCGGTGTCCTCGAGGACCTTTCGCGATGGGATCACGATCGCGAACGCGCGCAACATCTCCTCGATCGCCGAGGGGATCAGCTCGGGATCCTCGACGATCGCCTGCCGGTCCTCCTGGTGTGTCGACATATGGAGGAAGGTCGTCCCGAGGGTGGCGGTGACCGTGTCCAGACCTGCCATGAACATCAGGATGCAGAACGACTCCAGATCTTCCTGCGTCGCAGGCGCGTCGTCGATCTCGAAGGCGATGGCCTTGCTGATCAGATCGTCCTTCGGTTCCGCGCGCCGCTCGTCGATGAGCCCGCGGAAGTACTCGGTCAACTCGACAGTCGCCACCCCGCGTCGGCGAGCGGTCTCCTCGGCGTCGCCGGACACATGCAGGATCTCGTCTTCCCAGTGCAGGAACTTGTCGAGGTCCTCGAACGGCATCCCCATCAACTCGAGAAAAATGAACGACGGGTACTGGAGTGCGAAGTCCTGCATGAAGTCGCACTTGCCCTTCACCGCAATCGACTTGATCAACGAGAC
The DNA here is from genome assembly GCF_026625785.1 of Gordonia sp. SL306. Lineage (NCBI taxonomy): Bacteria > Bacillati > Actinomycetota > Actinomycetes > Mycobacteriales > Gordoniaceae > Gordonia > Gordonia sp. SL306. The sequence goes on from NZ_CP113063.1 coordinate 3,313,258, forward strand.
GGCACGCTCGCGAACCTTGTCCTCGAGTCCCTCGACGTTCTTCGGCGAGAACAACGGATTGAGCTGCTTACGCCACTGTTTGTGCTCGGTGCCGTCGAGCATCTGTGGGATCCAGCGGAATGTCGGGTTCGGATTGAACACGGTGACTGCCGTATTGGAGAAGACCTTGGCGTTCTGGTACGCCTTCAGGATGTCCTCGTACCGCGTGACGATGTAGTGTCCGTTGGCGAACTCGTTGCGTATGACGGGGGCCTCGTCACGCAGGTCGTCGTAACGGGCGAGCTTCTCGCCGAAGGGCAGTTCGGCATAGTGATTGAACTCGTGGATCGGGCACGTCGATGCGGATTCGGTTGTGCTCATGATCTCCTCCTGTGGTCGTGATCGGTGGTGGCCCGGTGGGGGTGCGGTTCAGTGGGTGTGCGCGGCCGACACCGGCTCGCCGAGGTCCATCGGTCCGAGCCGAGCGGCGGCGAGCAGCTCACCGATGTCGACCTCGAGGTCATCTGCCGCCGTGGTCGCGGCATCGAGGTCCTTGGTCAGATACCGGGATATCCGACGGCTGTAGGCTTCTGCGTCATCGCCGGAGGCGGCGATGTACCGGGATGCGGCGCTACCGCCACTCGCATCCGCGAGCAGGTCGAGGAACGCGCCCTCAGTGATGCCGAGGTCGGTGGCCGCCTTCAGCGCAGACAGCGTCACCTGGGTGCACGCGGCGAACAGGGCATTGTTGAGCAACTTCGCCGACAACGCCGCACCGGATGGGCCCATCCGGTGAATCGTGGCCGCGTACGCCGCGACGATCTCGGCGGAGCGGGTCATCGCGTCGTCGGCGCCGGCGAGTAGCACCGTGAGCGTGCCCTGCCGGATCAGCTCGGGCGTCCCGCTGAACGGCGCATCGACGACGGCCACCTCCCGCGGATCGCCGATCCCTTTGAGGCGCCGGATGGTACGGGGGCTCCCCGTAGTGTGCGAGACGAACACGGAACCCGGCGCCATCCGTTCGATGATCCCGCAGGCGACCTCGGTCAACTGGGCGTCGTCGAAGACACAAGCGATGACGACGTCCGATGTCGCGAGATCTTCGGCAGCAGGGACCATCGTTGCGCCGAGCCGTGTCAGGCGATCACGGACCTCGGGCCGCCGGGCGAACACCGCAGGATGTCGGCCCGCGGCGAGCAGGCGTTCGACCATGGGCTCGCCGATCTTTCCCGCTCCGACGAATCCGATCCGCGTGTGGTCCATACAGTTTCCTCGTGGTCGTGTGGTGATCGGCGGGTCGAGGTGGCCCCTCAGCCCGCCGCGACGCCCCAGATCATCGTCTTGGTCTGCAAGAACTCGTCCATGCCTGCCGCGCCGCGTTCGCGTCCGAGTCCGCTCTGCTTGTAGCCGCCGAAAGGGCCGTCGGGGTTCAGGCCGCCACCACCGCCGTTGATCGTGACGTACCCCGTACGGAGCTTCTGTCCGATCTGGTAGGCGCGGATGGGATCGTGTGCCCAGACCCCGCCGGCGAGTCCGTAATCACTGTCGTTCGCGATCCGCACGGCCTCGTCGTCATCGTCGAACGGCATCAGGATCATGACCGGCCCGAAGAATTCGCGTCGCGCGATGGTCATCGAGTTGTCGACGTCGACGAAAAGAGTCGGTTCGATGAAGAAGCCCGCGGTCAGATGCGCCGGTCGGCCACCGCCGACGGCCACGGTCGCGCCCTCGGCTATCCCGGTGGCGATCAGCTCTTCGACACGCGTTCGCTGGCCCGCGCTACCCAGCGGCCCCATCGTCGTGTCCGGGTGTGCCGGATCGCCGACGGTGACAGCCGCCAGCCGGTCCTTCACGAGTTCGAGCAGGTCGTCGAATCGCGATCGGTGCACGAGCGTCCGGGTGAGATATGCGCAACCCTGCCCGGCATGCAGAATGGTGTCCCGGATGACCGATTGGCTGGCGCGCGTGAGGTCGGCGTCGTCGCAGATGATGTTGGCGGACTTACCGCCGAGCTCGAGGACGACCTTCTTGAGTGTTGGCGCTGCCTGTTCGAAGACCTTGCGGCCCACGACGTCCGAGCCGGTGAAACTGACGACGTCGACCATGGGATTGGTGGTGAGCTCGGAGCCGGCGTCGACGTCGCCGGTGACGATGTTCAGGACACCGTCGGGAAGGCCTGCCTCCTGGGCGATCTCGCCGAGGATGAAGGCTTCCAGGGGTGTGGTCGGCGCGGGCTTGAGGACTGTCGTGCATCCGGCGGCGAGTGCCGGGCCCAGCTTCATCAGGTTGAGGAAGAACGGGAAGTTGTATGCGGAGACCAGCGCCGCGACGCCGAATGGCTCGCGCCGGACGACGCCCTGCCCGATACCCGCGCCGACCTGTGGTGGCAGGCCGACCTCCAGCGGGAACGTGGGCAGGATACGCTCGGCCATGTCGCGGAAGTGGGCCATCGGAATGCCCGTCTGAAAGGATTCGGCTCCTGCACGGGTACAGCCGGTCTCGGCGATGTTGAGCGCGACGATCTCGTCGCGGCGCTTCTCCATGGCCTCGGCCATTCGGATCAGGATCGCCGAACGCTCCCGGACGGACATGTGCGGCCAGGGGCCCTCGTCGAACGCGCGGCGGGCCGTCTCGATCGCCCGTACGGTGTCGGTTCGGCCCCCGACCGGCGCGACGCCGATGATCTCCTCGGTTGCCGGATTGATCACCGGCTCGACCCGGCCGGTGTCGCTGTCGACCCAGCTACCACCGATGAAGAGCCGGCGGTACTCCTTGAGCATGGACATCCGCTCCTACCTCAGCGAGTACGGGTTGGTGTGTGCCAGTGCGGTTCCGGCATCGATCTTCATCTGCATCCCGGTCACGAACTCCGCGTCATCGGACGCGAGGTAGAGGACCGCTTTGCTGACCTGTTCGGGTTCCACCCACGGCACGGGCATCGGCTGAATGGTCGCAAAGGCGTCGACCACGTCGTCGCGGGTCGGGGTCTCGAGATCCGGACGGAAGGTCTTGTACATCGGACCGCTGTGGAGCATGTCGGTGTTGCAGTTGGTGGGGTGGATGCAGTTGACTCGGATGGACTCGGGGGCGAGCGTCAACGCGAGATCGTGAACATACTGTGCGACCGCACGTTTCGAGTGTCCATAGGCGAATCCGCCCGGGCCCAGCACGTCGATCCCGCTGCCCTTCATCAACGCTGCCGCCGACCCGGTCGCGATGATCGATGCGCCGGACGACAGATAGGGGAAGGCGGCGCTGACCGTGTTGATCACGCCGACCAGATCGACGTCGACGGCATCGAGAAATGCTTTGCGTGCCACATCGCCGAGCGGGCAGATGCCTGCGTTGGCGACCACGATGTGGAGTCCGCCGAGCTCGTCGACGCCCTCCCGGATCGCGGTACGCAACTGACCGGGCTCGCGGACGTCGGCAATCGCGGTCAGGCAACGGCGATCCTCCTTCTCGACCAGGCGGCGCGTCTCGTCGAGATCGTCCTCGGTCGCGAGGCCGTATTCGTTGGTCTCGATATCCGCGCAGAGGTCGATCGCGATGATGTCGGCACCCGCGGCCGCGAGCGTGACCGCGTGACTGCGACCCTGACCGCGACCCGCGCCGGTGATCACCGCTACTCTGCCGTCCAACTTGCCCATCGTCCGATCTCCGTTCTGTCTCCTGGCCGTCGGGTCGGATCTGATCGACCGGCGTCCGACATATCTAAACTAGTTCAACTAGTACCGCCGCGGGCGCGTTCCTCGCAACGCCCGATACGGGCAGAATCGCAGCTGGTGCTGTGGTTCGGTGGTGACGTCCCGGTGATCGAGACACAGGGATGGCCCGTTCGGTCCGATAGGGAAGCCTCGTCTGAGTGGGGTGCCGAGCGTGCGTTGCCGTGCCCGCCGTCGGCTCTACATAGTTAAACTAGTTATCGTAAAACTGACTCGGCTCTCAGGAGGACTCTCATGCCGCTGCAGGATCACATGCACCTGATCTCGACAGACGATCACCTGATCGAGCACCCACGTCTGTGGCAGGACCGTCTGCCCAAGAAGTTCCTCGACGCGGGACCGAAGATCATCGAGAAGGAGATGCCGAAGTCCATTCACTCGGGCGACGGCGGCCGTGGCTCGGCGGGCACGAAGATCGCCGAGGTCTGGCAGTACGAGGGACGGATCTATCCCTACATCGGGCTCAATGCCGTCGCCGGGAAGAAGCCGGAGGAGTACGGCGCCGAGCCGACGCGGTACGAGGACATGATCCCGGGCTGCTACGAACCCAGCGCCCGGTTGAAGGACATGGACATCGACGGCGTCGAGGCCACGTTGTCGTTCCCGTCCTTCCCGCGATTTGCCGGCACCGTCTTCCTGGAGGGCGAGGACAGAGAACTGGCCCTGCTGTCGCTGCAGGCGTGGAACGACTACGTTCTCGACGAATGGTGTGCCACCGACCCCGACCGGCTGATCCCGCTGGTCATCCTGCCGATCTGGTCGATCGAGGAGTCGGTGAAGGAGATCTACCGGACGGCGGCCAAGGGTGCGCGCACCATCTCGTTTCCCGAGAACCCGCATCCGCTGGGGCTGCCGTCATTTCACACCGATCACTGGGATCCGGTCTACCGCGCCGCGGTGGAGACCGGTCAGCCGCTGTGTGTCCATTTCGGCACCTCGGGCAAACCTCCGATCACGGCGCCGGAGGCCCCGATGGCGGTGATGACCGCATTGTTCGGGTGCAACTCGATGTACGCGACGGCGGACCTCCTGTTCTCGCCGACCTTCCACAAGCACCCGGACCTCAAGTTCATGCTGTCCGAGGGCGGTATCGGCTGGGTGCCGTACATGCTCGAGCGGATGGACGGCGTGTGGGAGAAGCATCGCTTCTACCAGAACATCGATCAGTCGGTTCGACCCTCGGAACTGTTCGCCCAGCACATCTTCGGTTGTTTCATCGATGACGAGTTCGGCGTGGCGAACCGTCACGCGGTCGGCATCGACAACATCACGTGGGAGGGTGACTACCCGCATTCGGACTCCAACTGGCCCAACAGCCGGAAGATCGTGCACGACACCATGCGCGACATCCCCGACGACGACGTGCACAAGATGGTGGAGCGCAACGCCAGACGGCTGCTGAACTTTCCCCGTCGTTCGACGAATTGATCGCGATAACAGGACGGACCGTGACCATGGACGAACCGATCGAGCAGCGACCTGAAGACGACTGGGTGGACCAGGACCTGCTGACTCGCGAACTCGCGGGATCTCTTCTCGACGAGGAGATCGCTGCGGAACGAGACCGCATCGACCGGGTCGACCGGGGTGTCGGCGGCGACGACATCGTGATGAGCCGTGCCGACATGGCCCGTCGGCTCGCCGCGATGGAAGCAATACGCGCCGATGTGAACGTCAACGTGACCATCCAGTTCTGAGGCCCGGCGGCACGGCGGTTCACGCGGATAGCGCACCGGCCCATCTCAGTACCCAACAGTGGTGAAAGGTTAACCGTGAGTACGGAAACGGCTGCGAAGGCAGACGCGGAGGAGATCTACACCTTCAAGGACGAGGACATCGCACGCGCGCGGGACATCGTGGGCGTCTACCACGCAGTGCGAAAGCGCGAACAGTTCTCGCGGGCGAGCCCCGACATCATGCGGGCGTTCGCACGTGGCTACGGTGACGACAACCCGTTGTTCGTCGACGAGGACTACGGCCTCGACACACGCTGGGGGGCGCAGATCGCACCCCCGATGATCAACATCGCGGTGACCAAGGACCTGCTCGCCGATCCGATCCCGAAGGAGCAGCGACGACCGCCGTTTCGCGGCATCCACGTGTTCGTCTCCGGTAGCACGACCGACTGGTATCGGCCGGTCTTCGACGGCGACATCATCTACTCCTTCGAAGGTTTCGACAAGGTGGAACTGAAGGAATCGGAGTTCGCCGGACGCTCCCTGCTGGTGACCCGGATTCACGTGCAGTTCAATCAACGGGCCGAGATCGTCCAGATCCAGCGCGTGCTCACCATCCACACCGAGCGACACGAGTCGAAGAAGCGCAAGAAGTACGACACGATCGAGCGGGCCACGTACACCCCCGAAGAGATCGCCGCGATCGACGAGATCTATGCCGCCGAGCAACGTCGGGGCGCCGAGCCGCGATACTGGGAGGACGTACAGGTCGGCGAATCCCTCCCGACGATGGCCAAGGGCCCGCTAACGGTGACCGACATGGTTGTCTTCCATTCCGGTGGATATGGTTTCGCGCCCTACACGCCGTGTACAGGTCGGCTCTGGCATCAGAACCGGCAGCGCATCGGTGCCTTCTACATTCCCAACGAGCAGGGTGTGCCGGACGTGGCGCAGCGGATCCATTGGGATGCCGAATATGCCCGTTCGATCGGGCTGCCCGCGTCCTACGACTACGGGATGATGCGCGACTGCTGGCTCACACATGTGCTCACCGATTGGATCGGCGACGACGGCTGGATCGACTCGATGTCGAGTCAGATGCGCAGATTCAACTATCTGGGCGATACGCATACGTTCACCGGTGAGGTCGTCGGCAAACGGGTGGAGGACACCCGTCATCTCGTCGACATCGAATTCCGAGGCACCAGTCAACGCGACGAGGTGACATGCCCGGCGACCGCCACGGTGTCGCTGCCGAGCCGGGAGGCAGGGTTGGCCACGCTGCGTAAGCCGCCGGCCGAACTGGAGGCGATCGCCGCCCAGATGATCAAGCGGCACGGCGAATTACGCGCCGCCAAGCGGGCCGGGCAGGTCTGAGAGCACTGACCACCACGGGTCCCGGTCTTCCGGAACCCGTGAACGAGATTCGTGAAGGAGAATCGGGATGCGATTGACGGACCACACATTTTTGGTGACCGGCGGCGCCTCGGGCCTCGGCGCCGCGACAGCCGGGGCGATCGTCGATGCGGGTGGCCGCGTGGTCATCGCGGATCTGCAATCGTCAGACGGCAAGGCAACCGCGGAACGACTGGGACCGGCCGCGGTGTTCGCGCCCGTCGACGTGACCGACGAACAGAGCCTTGCCGATGCACTCGACGCCACCGAGGCCCACGGTCCGTTGCGCGGCGCCGTGCACTGCGCCGGCCGCGGCGGAGACCGCCTCCGTATCCTCGACAAGGCGGGAGATCCAGCGCCCCTCCAGAGTTTTCGCGATGTCCTGGAGGTGAATCTCATCGGGACGTACAACGTGCTGCGGCTCGCCTCGGCGCGCATCGCACGTAATGACCCGATCGACACCGAGCGCGGCGCCATCGTCCTGACGGCGTCGGTGGCCGCCTTCGACGGTCAGATCGGCCAGACCTCGTACACCGCGTCCAAGGCAGGGGTCCACGGCATCACGCTGGTCGCCGCACGGGATCTGGCCAGTGTCGGAATCCGGGTCAACACCATCGCCCCGGGCACCTTCGACACGCCGATGCTCGCCCGGTTGCGAGACGACATCCGCGACGGACTCGCGGCGTCGGTGCCCTTCCCCAAGAGGCTCGGTCTGCCAGAGGACTACGCGGGGATGGCGCTCACGTTGTTGCAGAACGCCTACGTGAACGGTGAAACGGTGCGTCTGGACGGCTCGATCCGGATGGCCCCGCGATGACCGATCAGGCCACGACGGCAGCTCAGGCCACGACAACGGATCAGGCCGGCGAGCAGGTGCCGGAAATCCTCACCGAGGTGACCGATGGCGTCCTGATCATGACCATCAATCGTCCGCGGCAACGCAATGCGATGACCAAGAGCGCCGCCGAGGAGCTCGCCGCCGCGCTGGATCGTCTCGACGACGACCCCGGCATCGCGGTCGGAGTGCTGACCGGTAGCGGGGGAACATTCTGTGCAGGAATGGATCTCAAGCGTTTTCAGCTCGGCGAGCGTCCGGTGGTGGAAGGGCGCGGGTTCGGCGGGCTGGTGCAGTCGCCGCCGGCGAAACCGCTGGTCGCGGCCGTCGAGGGCTGGGCGCTCGGCGGCGGTTTCGAGATGGTCCTCGCGGCCGATCTGGTCGTGGCGGGCGAGAGCGCCGCGTTCGGTTTGCCGGAGGTCAAGCGTGGCCTGATCGCCCGGGCAGGCGGCATCTTCCGGACACCTCAGGTGTTGCCGCGGGCGGTTGCGCTCGAACTGCTGTTGACCGGTGAGCCCATGAGCGCCACACAGGCGGAGCGCCATGGCCTGATCAATCGGGTGGTCCCCGACGGGCAGGCAGTCGAGGTGGCACGGGAACTCGCGTCCACGATCGCGGCCAACGCACCCCTGGCCGTCCGGGCGAGCAAGGCGGTGGCGCTGAGTTCGCGCACCTGGAACGACGACGAGGCCTTTGCGGGTCAGGTCGCGTTCACCGATCCGGTCTTCGCGTCCGAGGACGCGAAAGAGGGGCCGGCCGCCTTCGCCGAGCGGCGAGCGCCCCGATGGAAAGGGCGTTGACGATTCTCGTCAGGTGAGCAGTACGACGGATCGGCAGGCGTGATCTCACGCCTGCCGATCCGATGTGGTGGAGGCTCGGCAGGTCAACGGCCGAGATGGCTGTCCAGCAACAGCTGTGCGGTGGACGTGTAGTCGCCGTATCCGCCACGGAAGAAGAGCAGCGGGCGTTTCACGGATGCCACGGTCAGGTCCTGTATCCGACCCACGACGAGGAAGTGGTCGCCGAGTTCCACGGTCTTCTCGATGGTGCAGTCGACCCAGGCCACGACACCGTCGAGGATCGGGTTGCGGTACTCGGATTGCTCCCACTTCACCCCCGTGAACCGATCAGCGCCGCGCTTGGACATCTGACGGCACAGCCATTCCTGATCAGAGGCCAGAGCGTTGGCGCAGAACCGGCCCGCATCGAGGATCTTGGGCAGCGTGGTCGAGGACCGATCCACCAGAAACGAGACGAGCGGCGGGTCCAGTGAGACAGAGGTGAACGACCCCACCACCATTCCGGCCGGTTCGTCGGCGGTGACCATGGTGGTCACCGCCACGACTCCGGTGGGGAAATTGCCGAGGACGTCACGCAGGTAACGCGCCTCGAAGACCTGAGCAGTGTTGGGGTCGTCCATCGTTCCTGTCCTGTTCGTTCGGCGGCGGTCGCCCTCAGATGGTCACCAGCATCCCGGGTGGCGTCTCGAGGCCCATCTTGTGCAGGGAGTTCGAGTGGTAGGCGACACCGTCGACGTGGATCATGTGCTGCAATCCGACATGGGCGTCGCGCCAGTACCGCTGCATGGGACTGCTCTTGCGGATGGCGACGCCGCCCGATCGCGCGAAGATCTCGTCGAGCGCGGACACGGCCCGCCACGCGCACCGAACCTGGTTGCGACGCTGGTTCGATCGTTCCTCGGTGGTCGGGGTACCGCCGTTCTCGATGATGTCGTGTAGGCGGCCGATGCCCTCGATCAGCTGCACCCGCGACGCCTCGATCTCGGCGGCGGCCTCGCCTGCCGCGTGCAGCACGTAGGGATCGTCGCGGACCTGGACACCCGTGACCGCGACGCGGTCCTTCTGAATCGCGAGGTGGGTGGCCAGGGCGCCTTCACAGATGCCGATCACGGCGGCCGTGATGCCCAGCGGGAACATCACGCCGAAGGACAACTTGTACACCGCCTCCTCGCGTCCCGAACGTGCCGACGCGGTCCCGTCGGAGATGTCGCTCTGGGTGACGGTGCGATAGGCGGGTACGACGGCCTTGTCGACGACGACATCCTTGCTGCCGGTCCCGCAGAGCCCGACGACATCCCACGAATCGTCGATGAGCTGGTAGTCGGACCGGGGGAGTACGACGTGCATGACCTCCGGCGGCATCAGGGGTTTGCCCGACCCATCGCCCTTCATCGCTCCGAGGAAGTCCCATTGGCAGTGGTCGGAACCCGACGAGAACGGCCAACGCCCGCTGAGTACGAACGAATCGTTCTCGACCGGATCGGCGATGCCGTTGGGCATGTACGGCGAGGCCACCCAGGTGTCCGGGTCGTCGCCCCAGATCTCCTGCTGGAGGCGCCGGTCCATCTGTGCCAGCTCCCAGGGATGGACGCCGACGACGCCCGCGACCCAACCGGCCGCAGGGTCGTTTGCGGCGATCGCCATGACGGCCGCCGCGAAGTCGCGCGGATGCGCCGCATAGCCACCGAAATCGGTGGGCTGCAGCATCCTGATGACACCTGTCTGCCGGAGCAGGTCCGCTGTCTTGTCGCTGAGTTTGCCCAGCTTCTCGTTCTCCTCGGCCAGGGCCGCCAGTTCCGGGCCCAGCTCCTCGATGCGCTTGATGACTTCGTGTGCCATGCCGTCGTACCTCTGACTTCCTTCTCGTGCTTGTCCCCGCCCGGCGGCAGGATGTCCCGATTCTGTTTCGTCGGATCGTCGCGCGCCCGGTTCTGTCCGCTCAGTGGGAACTGCCGGCGACGACACGCTCATCTCGTTTCACGAGTGAGGAATTCGAGGACGACGCGTTCGAAGTCCTGCTTCTTCTCGACCTGAATCCAGTGCCCGCACTGGGAGAAGGTGTGCAACTCGACGTCGGGCAGCCAGCGGTTCGCGAAGTGCGCCTGGTCGTAGGGGAGCATCCGATCCTCTCGGCCCCACAGCATGAGTGTCGGCGTGGTGATGGAATCCGGACGCTTCCAGAGGGGCGTGTAGGTCTCGCGCAGGGTGGGGTTGAACATGGCACCGAAGATGGCTCGTGTCCGGTCGATGACGCCGTCGGCGGTGGCATTGCGCATCCGTTCGTCGACCAACTCGTCGGTGACGAGGGACTTGTCGTGAACCATGGTGTTGATCCACTCGACCATGCGCTCACGGGTGGGATCGGAGAGGAAGGCGAACAGTCGCTGGAAGCCCTCGCTCGGTTCGGTCTGGAACATGCTCACCGACATGCCTCCGGAGCCCATGATCGCCATGCGCTCGACCCGATCGGGGAGGTGTCCGGCCATCTCCGCGGCGATGGCTCCGCCCATCGAATTGCCGACGAACACCGCGGATTCGATGTCGAGCTCGTCCATCAGCCGTGCAATCCAGCGTGCGCCGGCGAGCGTGTACACCTCTTTCAGCTCGGGCAGGGACGTCCCGCCGAAGCCGGGGAGGTCGGGCATCACCACACGGAAATGCTCGGCGAAGAACGGGAGGTTGCGGCTGAAGTTCGACCATGCGGTCACACCCGGGCCGGAGCCGTGGAGCATCACGAGCGGACGACCTGACCCGGCCTCGTGATAGTGGAAATCGAGGCCGTCGATCGTCGTGGTGGCGGAGGTCGTCTCGTAGGTCAACTCGGCAGTCATGTCTTCCGGCCTCTCGTCGGGGTGTCACCGGTGCGGGTGGGTAGTGGAAAGCTTTTGTGGCACTGCTGTGTCCGATCACGTGCACTGCCTATCGCGGGTGCTCGACCGGCGTTCGGTACCCGAGACCTCAGACGCGACGTTAGGCCGCCGTGTGCACCGCGGGGAGGTCGATCCCGGACACCGGGACCGGTGAACCTGCGTCGTCCACGATCACCTGGTGCGCCCGGAATCGTTCCATCACTTATAGCACTTGTTCAACTATGAGAACCAGCGAATCCGATACCTGACCGGGAGGTCGTCGCCGGTCTCGCTCAGTGGAACTTATATGGGCGCCCAGGGGCAACCCGGCCACACTTGGTGAAGGCTTCGACTAGGTGAACCAGGTCAGGAGAGGGGCGGCGTGTGAGCGACGTGGTCGTCTCGGATCCGGAGGAGTCCGGAACGGGCGCGCCGAACGCGCCGCACGTCCCGGGGGAACAGGGGCTGTGGGTCTTCCTCCTGGGCGACATGGTGATCTTCGCGGTGATGTTCGTGGCCTTCCTTGCCGATCGCGCCAAGGACCCGGATCTGTTCGGGGCGGCTCGGGAATCGCTCGATCTCACCATCCCGGTGACGAACACGATGGTGCTGCTCGTCAGCTCGCTCGTGGTCGCGATCGGCCTGACGAGCGTGCGTTCGGCAGATCATCGCAGGGCGGCAGCGGTCTTCGCGATGGCGATGTCGTGTGCCATCCTCTTCGTCGTGCTCAAGGCCGTCGAGTACGTCCACCTCGTTCACGGCGGCGACGGACCGGATTCGAATCCCTATTTCATGTGGTTGTTCATCCTCACCGGCATCCACCTCTCCCATGTCGTGGTCGGTGTGGTGGTCCTCGGGATCCTGTTGCAGCGAGCACGTCGAGCGGTGCCGGCGGATGGCCGCGGGCGCATGTTCTACGAAGGGGGAGCGTGCTATTGGCACATGGTCGACCTGCTGTGGATGGTCCTCTTCCCGCTGGTCTACCTGGTGGCGTGATCGCATGACACTCAGCGAAGTCGTGGGCCGACGGTACGTACGGACGTGGCTGATCCTCGTTCTGTTGGCGGTGGTCATCCCGATCGTCAGTCGGCAGACCCACGCCGGAACGGCAGCGACGGTGGTGGTTCTCGCCCTTGCCGCATACAAGGTCCGGTTGGTGGGGCTCGACTTCATGGAGATCAGAAGCGCACCGAAAGGCTTGCGGTGGGCCTTCGAAACCTATTGCGTCGGACTGTGGGTCGTACTCGCAGGCGCATTTCTGCTGCTGTGAGCGGCGCGAGTGAATCCGGGCATCGGAGCAACGAGAGAAAACACAGGAGGAAGTCATGTCGGACAACGAAGAGAACTATGACGTCGTGGTGGTCGGATCCGGCGGAGGCGGGTTGATCGGCGGGTACATCGCCGCTTCCCGCGGCCTGCGGACCCTCGTCATCGAGAAGACGGATCAGGTGGGCGGCACCACGTCGTATTCTGGTTCCGGCCTGTGGTTTCCGGGCAGTGCGCCCACCAGGCGAGCGGGCATCGACGACACCGATGTGGAGGCGGCGCGACAGTACATGCGGAAAGCGGTGAACGATCCCGGCCGCGAGGAGTTACAGGATGCCTACCTGTCGGCCGGTATCGCGCTGATCGACGAACTCGAACAGAGTGAGTGGTTCCAAACGTTCGAACATCAGCCGGTCCCGGACTATCTCGACCATCTGGAGGGAGCGACTCCGCACGGTCGAAGCATCTTCCCACCGCCCATCGCGGTGAACGAGCTGGGCGACAAGGCTTCCATCGTGCGGAAGTCGATCTATACGGAGCGCTATGGGCACACCGAGGACGAGATGTTCGTCGGAGGGCGCGCCCTCATCGCGCGAGCGTTGTCTGCCTTCCTCGAGACCGGGAATGGCGTGCTCAAGCTGAACACCGCACTCACCGGACTCGTCGTGGATGGTGACCGGATCGTGGGCGTCGAGGCGCTGAGCGACGGCGAGCCGGTGCGGTTGCGCGCCGCGCGGGGGGTCCTCCTGGCGGCCGGCGGGTTCGAGCACAATGCCGAACTGCGAGCCAAGTACGGCACGTTGCCGTCCAATGCGGAGTGGTCCGACGGAGTCGACTCGAACGTTGGCGATGCCCTCGTGGCAGGCATCGCGGTGGGCGCGGAGACGGACCTGATGGACGAGGCCTGGTACGTGCCCGGCACCGTCCAGCCCGACGGAAAGCCGGTGTTCCAGAGCGGTATCCGCGGAGGTATCTGGGTGAACGGTGCCGGTGAACGATTCGTCAACGAGCTCCGTCCGTACGACCAGGCAGGCCATGTGATCCGCGACGGAGAGCGTGAGGCGGAAGGCTCGCACGCTCCCGCGTACTGGGTGTTCGACCACAAGGCGTTCGAACGAGACGGATTCGGTGGCAAAGGTCCTGATGTTCCGGTGTCGGCAGAGTGGTTCGAGTCCGGAGCACTCAAGAAAGCCGACAGCCTCGAAGAGCTCGCCGAGCTGATCGGCGTACCGCCCGCCGCGCTGGTCGATTCCGTGAAGACCTTCAACGGATATGTCGAGGACGGTGTCGACGAGGAGTTCCACCGGGGCGAGAGTGCCTGGGACCAGATGTTCCAGTTCATCGTCGGGTACCCGGCCCTGCCGGAGCAGAACTTCGTGGTTCCGTTGCCTGCTGAAGGTCCCAATCCGCTGCTGACGGCCACCGACACCCCGCCGTACTACGCGGCGACCATCCTGCTCTCCGATATCGGGACGAAGGGAGGGCTCAAGACCGACGCGAGCGCACGGGTGTTGGGTGCCGATGGTCAGCCCATCGGGGGGTTGTACGCGACGGGCAACACGATGGCGGCGATGTCGGGCCCGGTGTATCTGGGCGCGGGGACACCGATCGGGTCGTCGCTGGCCTTCGCCTACCGCGCCGCCCTCGACCTGGCGGATACCACGGAATGAGGTGACGTGTCGGCGTGACGGTCGGCCACCCACTTGAGCCACGGTTCCTCAGGGAACCGTGGCTCTTCGGTCTCTGACGGCTCGGTCTCCGATGGCTGCGCGATGCGGCCGATGTCGATCCCAGAGGGCAGCAACGAAAAGGTGCTCCCACGGAATCCGCGGGAGCACCTCGGTCGGGCCGGCGACGGGTGTGCGAGGCCCGCAGGTCAGACGAGGACGGGCACTGCCTCGTCGGCGGTCTCTGCTTCCTCGGACTTGACGGCCTTGAGGAGGAGAAGAGGTGTCGCCACCTTCCAGACCAGGTACGCGAGACACGGAAGCCAGAAGGCGAACAACCCATTCCAGGCCAGCGGTCCGGACGTGAACACATAGATGAACGCGCCCGGAGCGAGTACCACGGCGAGGATGAAGTTGAGGTAGGCGAACCAGCGCGGGAAGATCGGCTCGGTGCGTTTGTCGATGAGCACTGCGATACCGATCACGACGCACTGCAGGCAGAAGATGAATGCGAAACCGACGTAGGCGAAGTAGAACAGGTCGGTCATCAGCTGCAGGATCTCCGGTGACCTGTCCGCGGCGCGATAGGCGGCCGCCGAGAGGATGAACATCGGGTAGAAGAACCCGATCGGTGCCACGACACCGGTGAGGACCTGGGTCATGGTGAGCACTCCCCAGCCGCGCTCGATACGGCGCATCTGCCAACTGGTGGTCACCACGAAGAAGTATTCCAGCGGGATGACGAAGGAACAGATGACCGTGGTCCAGAGGATTCCGGAACGGTTGTCCACCATCCAATCCTTGACCTGCTGGCCCGACCATTCGGGGTCGATGGGTGGCTGGACCTTCGACAGCATGAAGAAGCACACGCCGACCACGGCCATGACGAGAAACCCCGACCACGCCGAGAAGCGTTGGAACTTATACAAGTAGCCCTTGTCTACATCCACTTCACCGTCTCCTTGGTTTGATTGTGGTTGTGCCGCTGCGAGAGATGGGTCGACAGACGGCGGACACATCACAGTGTGATGAACGCCGCACGGGTGCCAGTGCGCGATTCCGTTCACCGGGACGGGACCGACATGCGAACGCTCCGAGGCGTTCCCGGTGAGCGAGATCGTTTCTGTCCCGCGGGTACCGTGTCCCTACGCTTCTGGTCAGGTGCTTTGTCGAAAACGTGTGAGGAGAACGGATCATGACCGAAGCAGGGCCCGAACGGCCACGGCTCGCGCATTGTGGGGCCATCGCGCTGGGCACACCCAGACTCGAGACATCAGTCGGATTCTTTCGCGACATATTGGGTATGGAAGAAGTCGAAAGGGTCGGTGACACCGTCTATCTCCGTGGCTACCAGGAGATGAAGCACCACTCGCTCGTCTTGTTCCAGAACGAGACCGCGACCGTGGATTCGTACAGTTTCCGGGTACAACGGCCGCAGGACGTCGAGTTGTTCTACCACGAACTCGTCGCCCAGGACGTGGAGGTCGTCGAGCTGCCGTCCGGTCACCAATCGGGACGGGGCACCGCGATCCGCTTCCTGGTGCCGCACGCGGGTCATGCATTCGAGCTCTACTACGACATCGAGGCCCCGAAGGCCCCGGAGGAGATCCGCTCGAAGCTGCTCAGCAATTCGTCGCGGCGTCGTGGCCTCGGCGTCCGCCGGCTCGATCACTACAACATCCAGGCCAATCTGGAGAACGTCGGCAAGGCCGAGGAATGGCTGCGCGAGAACATGGGATTCAAGCGGCGCGAATTCGTCTACATGCCGGAGGCCGACGACATGCTGATCGCGTCGTGGAACTCGGCGACCTCGCAGGTCCACGATCTCGCGATCGCGATGAGCATGACCGGCGAGGACGCCCAGCTCCATCACGTCGCCTTCAACATCGAGAACCACAGCGATCTGCTCGTGGCGGCGGACACGCTTCGTGATCTCGACGTCAAATTCCATTGTGGGCCTGGAAAACACGGCATCGGGCAGGCAATGTACCTCTACCTCGAGGAGCCGGGTTCCGGACACCGGATCGAGCTTTACTCCGGTAGCTACCACATCTTCGATCCGGATTGGGAAGCACTGGGATGGACGCCCACCAATCCGGACGGGATGACGTGGTTCGGTCAGGAGCTCGACGTCACGCAGGGCGGCTCGATGGCGTCATCGACCGATTCGGTGTCGTCGGTGACGTCACTACTCGGTCAAGCGGCGGCGGTCGGGCAGGCCTGACGCCCGTTGCGAGAGAGTCTGACGCCGTGAGCAATTCGGAATCTCGACCACCGGGATGCTGGCTGACCGTGTGTTCGGACCCTCTTTAATCTGACCGAAGACCCGCGGGCACGGCACTCGCACAATTCCCACGTTCGAAGCTCGATCTGGACAAAGTCGAAGACGGAGAGCAGATGTCCAACCAACGTTATCTACACCTGAACCTGGTCGGCAACGAGATCAATCACCACCAGGGCGCACCCGCGTACGAGCGCGACCACGGCAGCGGCCCGAGCCGGCGCAACGCCTATCTTCCGATCCTGGAGATGGGCCGGCTCGCCGAGGAAGGCCTGTGCACGGCCATGTTCCTCGGCGACATCGCGGGTACCGCAGGGTCGCCCGCGCCGGATCACGGCCCTCCGGAGCCCATCACCGCGTTCGCGGCGCTCGCCTGCCAGACCCGATACCTCGGCCTCATCGCCACCGCCTCGACGTCGTTCTACGACCCGTACAACCTCGCCCGGCTCCTCGGCTCACTCGATCAGATCTCCAACGGCCGCGCCGGCTTCAACGCGGTCACCAGCGTCAGTGAGGAATGGGCGCTGAACTACAGCAAGGAAAGCCATCCGGACCGCAAGACCCGCTACCAGATCGCCGACGAGTTCCTCGATGTGGTGACCGGCCTCTGGGAGAACCGCGAACTGCGGTTCGATCCCGACGGCATCAGGCGCTTCTATGCCGATCCGATCAACCACCAGGGCAAGAACTATCAGGTCCTCGGCCCCCTCAACGTTGCGCCGAGCCCGCAGGGCCGCCCGCTGATCGCGCAGGCCGGGGGTTCTGGCCCGGGTATCAAGGTCGCGGCCAAGCATGCAGAGATGGTGTTCACGAATGCGAACACGCGTGAGCAGGCGGCCGAATACCGGGCGCAGCTCGACCAGGCACTGGCCGAGGCCGGCCGCGCGCAGGGTACCGTCCCGGCGATCCCCGGTCTGATCCCGTATCTCGGCCGGACGCTCGCCGAGGCCGAGGAGAAGCAGCGCGAGCTCGATCAGCATGTGGACTACGAGCTGTACGCGCCGTTCGCGCTGGTCCAGTTCGGGCTGGAGTACACGTTCGACAGCATCGATGATCCGTTCCCGCTCGACCAGCTCCCGAAGCCGGAGGACGTCCAGGACACCATCAAGAGCACCTACGGCAACTACGTCGGCCTCTACACCTGGATCACCGAGCATCCCGGTGCCACGGTGCGCGACGTGACCGCTCACTCGTTGGCCAGGGGCGGTGCGCAGCACCGTAAGTTCATCGGTTCCTACGACGATTTCGTCGAGGATCTGGCGACCTGGCACGCGGACGGTCACGTCGGTGGTTTCAACCTGATGTTCCCCACGGGGGTGATCGACATCCGTGAGTTCGTCGACGAGGTGGTTCCCCGTCTGATCGACCGGGGCATCTATCGAGGACGGCCCGACTCGCGTCCACTTCGTGAGCGATTCAGCGCGTGAGCATCCGGCGCGACATGGAGGCTCACAGCCAGTGATCACGTTTCGCGGCAACACCTTCGGTCAGATTCTCTCGAAAGAGGTGAGTACGAGATGACGCTCCCCGAACAGGCCCCGGGGCCGCAGCCAGAGGCCTATGACCCGGAATGGGTACGCGAGAAGTACGCGTACGAACGCGCCAAGCGGCTGCGGTCGGACGCTGTCGGACAGTTCATCGAGGTGACTGCCGAGTTCTCGCACTACGCGGATGATCCCTACACGGAGTTCGTCGAGCGCGACCCCGTCGATGACGAGGTGCAGGTCCTCGTCATCGGCGCCGGGCTGGGCAGTCTGATCGCGGCTGTCCGGTTGCGGGAGGCCGGATTCGACGACATCCGAATCGTCGACAAGGCGGGTGACGTCGGTGGCACCTGGTACTGGAACCGCTATCCGGGCGCCCAGTGCGACATCGAGTCGTACATCTACATGCCCATGCTCGAAGAGCTGGACTACATTCCCGAGCGCCGGTACGCATTCGGCCCGGAGATCCGCAAACACTGTGTGGGGATCGCCGAACACTACGATCTCTATCGCAATTCGCTCCTGCAGACCGCTGTGACGGAGATGGTATGGGACGACAGCGCACGGAAGTGGACGGTGACGACGGATCGGGGGGACCGGATCAGAGCGACCATCGTTCTGGTCTCGCCCGGGCCGCTGAGCAGGCCGAAGCTGCCCGGTATCCCCGGCATCAACTCTTTCGGAGGACACACCTTCCACACGAGTCGCTGGGACTACTCGTACACCGGCGGTGACGAGACCGGCGGTCTGGATCGTCTGCGCGACAAGCGCGTCGGGATCGTCGGCACCGGAGCCACCGCACTGCAATGCATTCCGCATCTCGGAGAGTGGGCCGGCACGCTGTACGTGTTCCAGCGGACGCCTGCCGCGGTCGACGTCCGGGGCGACCGGCCGACCGATCCGGAATGGGCGGCGAGCCTGCAACCGGGATGGCAACGCGAACGAATGGAGAACTTCACGCAGGTGACCGGCGGTATGGGCGCCGACGACGATCTCGTCGGCGATGGGTGGACGCAGGTCGCTCTCGAGCTGACCGGTCCCGCCGTGATGAAGGAGATGGAGCGTCGCGGCACCGCCATGTCGATGGAGGAGATCGCCGATTTCCTGTTCGAGGAGGACTTCAAGTCGATGGAGCGTGTGCGTCGCCGCATCGAATCCGTCGTCGAGGACCGGGAGACTGCCGAACGGCTGTTGCCCTGGTACAAGCGACAATGCAAGCGCCTCAGCTTCCACGATGCCTACCTGCAGACCTTCAATCGGGACAACGTCGAGTTGGTGGACACCGACGGCCGCGGATTGAACCGGCTGACCCGCGACGGCGTGGTGGTCGACGACGTCGAATACAAGGTCGACGCCTTGATCTTCGCCACCGGGTTCGAGGTGGCGACGAATTACACGAGGCGGGCAGGATTCGACATCACCGGTCGTGGTGGAACCCGTCTCAGTGACAAGTGGGCCAAGGGGCCGCGCACATTCCACGGACTGCAATCGCACGACTTTCCCAATTGCTTCTTCCTGGGATACACGCAGACGGGGATCGCGCCCAACTACGTGCACACCGCCGAGGAGCGGGCGCGTCATGTCGCGTACATCCTCAAGGAGTGGGCGAATCAGGGGGGCGAGCTGGTGGAGGCCGACCAGGAGGCCGAGGACGAATGGGTGCAGACCATGGCCGAGAGCACGGTGATGGGCAAGCAGTTCTTCGCCGACTGCACACCGAGCTATCTGGATTCGGAAGGTGACACCGAGAACCCCGACAGCCTGCTGTCCGCCGGATACGGGGGCGGTCCGGTCGCCTTCTTCGAGATCCTGGAGAAGTGGCGTGCCGCGGGGACCATGGAGGGTGTGACGGTCGAATGATCTCGTGGGCGCCCGGTGGTGGCAGGCTTCCGTAAGCCACCACCGGGCACCCGTGCACGCGGGGAACCTGTTGCGTGACGGCAGTCCGGGAGCAGTCAGGTCAGGAGAAGCGGCTGCCGTGAATGAGTTTGTCGGAGATTGTCCTTGCCGCACGGAGCACCATCGGGGCGAGTGGCTCGAGCGGGCTTGCGTGGCGCGTGACGATGGAGATCGCACCGACGGGTCCGTCGGCGTTGCGTACGGCCGCGCCCACGCACGCCAGATGTCCGAAACATTCGCCACGCTCGGTGGCCAGACCGTTCCGTGCGCGGATCCGGGCGAGTTCCTGGTGCAGCACGACGATGTCACTGATGCTGTAATCGGTACGGCCACTTCGGATCATGCTGGAGTACTGATTGTCGACGTATTCGGGAGACAGGTTGGCCAGGATTGCCTTGCCTGCTGCGGTGCAATGCGCGGGAGCTCGGCCACCGACCTGGGAAGGGACACGATGGCCGTTTCGTCCACCGAACATGTCGAGATAGTAGATCTCCGAGCCGGCCAGAGACGCGAGATGGACGTACAAGCCGGTACGAAGCGCCAACGCCTGCAGGGTGTCCGAAGCCGCCGAACGTAATTCGTGCTGGGCGAGTTCGCGTCCCCCGAGCGTGAGCGCGAGGCTGCCGAGGCTGTAGTGGGTCTTGGCGTGGATGAGCCAGCGACACTGCACGAGCTGATCCAGGATCCGGTGTGCCGTCGATCGCGGCAGGCCGGTGTGCTGGGTCACTTCATCGAGAGTGAGCCGGGCCAGCGGCCGGTCGAATGCCTCCATGATCAGCGTCATCCGCTCGACCATCGACAGAGGCAAGGCGTTCTGCACGTTCACCGCGCAGTCGTCGGTCAGCAATGCGGTCATGTTGCACCATCCAAAGTGATCGGCCCAGGGTGCCTGGGGTTCGCATGTGTGAATTTTGCAGTGAGGTGACGAGATGACTACCGGCGTCGTCAGCCGGCCCGAGAACCGCGCACGTGCCCGGCCGCGCAGTAGCCGATGATCTGCAGATGATGACGGGCAGCGAACACCTGCGCCTCGGCTCTGTCGAGCAGACCGTCGGAGCGGCGGCCGGTTCCGACCAGGGTGGCGAACACCGCCGCCACCGAACCGGCACACTCGGTCAGTCCCAGTGCAAGACCGGCGAGTTCGTGCCACGGAGGGCTCACGGCGACACGAACGGGGAGGACATGACCTGGGCGCGTGAAGTCGCTCGGCACGCAATCACGCCGTCCCAGGGTGTTGATGGTCTGTGTCCGGTCCGTGGCCGAGATGCCGGTACCGGTGGCCGCCGCGGCGTCCACCCCGACGCACTGCTGGGAGGACCGCCGGTCGACCGTGGGGGCGACGGGTGGCAGCTGCAGGCGGTCGCAGCGCGCATCGCGGAGCGCCACCTGCAGGAATCCAGAGGTGTGGCGGACGAGGAACGCGGTTTGCTCGGTGGTCAGGCGATCGGCGGCGCACACCAGATCGTAACGGGGTGAGACGCTGACATCATCGCAGATCATCACCATCTCGCCGCGCCGGAGCCGTGACACCGCTTCCTGCGCCGAGGCGCAATCACCGTGTTCCTGAAGGGAATCACCAAAGTCCATCCCGAGATCGAGGAGAGAGCCGGCACTCATCGGGATCAATCCGATGCCGGTAGTGGCGACGCGGCCTTGATGGTCAACGACGTCCCGTCGATGGCAAGTGTGCCGTTGCCTGGCTTGGTGCAGAGCAGTTCGACGTCTCCACCGTCGGTGCAATACCGCTTGCCGAGTTGCGTGGCACCCGTTCGCGGAGGTTCGCCCGCGGTGGCCGGGGGAGTCTCGCTCATCGGTGCACCTCCGCAAGTAAGATCGAGATCGATGTCGCCCCAGCGGATCACGACGACGGAGGTGGTGTCGACGGTGCTGAAGAGTGCCTTGCCGGGTGAGGGTTTCATCTGGTGTGCCTTTCTGTTCGGTTGGCTGCATGCGGTGGAACGGTGGGACCGTCGATTCGTCCGCGTCCGCTGCTAGAAGGACAGCGTCTGCCCGATGATCTTCTCGTGCTCCAAACGCTCGATATCGCTCTCTGACAGTCCGAGTCCGGACAGGATCTCGACGTTGTGCTCGCCGAGCAGCGGGGCTGCTCTGACGGTGAACTCACCCGGCCCGGCAGAGAACGTCAGAGGCAACGTGCTGTGCGAGGCTGTCCCGTTCACAGAATGCTCGACCTGTGCGAAGAACCCGCGCGATTGCAACTGCGGCAACTCGGCCTGTCGGTGCGGCTGCATCACCTTGCCGACGGGAACGTCGACGCTCCACAGTCTGTCGACGATGTCGTCATCGTCGAGGCCCCTGCACCATTGGGCAAGGTGCTCGTCGATGAGATCGTGCTGTTGCCGACGGCCCTGGGCGGTCAGCAGTGCGGGGTCCATGGCCCACTCGGGAGATCCCAGTGCGGATCGGAGTGAGAGCCACTGCTCGTCGGTCTCGACCGCGATGGCGACCCAGCGATCGTCGCGCCCGAACTCGTCGAGGCCCGCTGCCTGATAGAGGTTCTGCGGTGCCGCAGTCGGTCCCCGGTTTCCGTCTCGGGTCAGCAGATTTCCGTACGCCGAGTGTTCGACCACCTGCTCGGCGGTGACATTGAGCGCTGCGTCGATCATGCTCGCCTCGACGAGCGTGCCCTTGCCGGTCTTACGGCGATGTTCGAGCGCAATCAACAGCCCGAGCAGCGCATGGACTCCCGCATTCGGATCCCCGATGGAATAGGGCTCGACGGGATTCTGGTCGGGATGTCCGGTGAGCCAGGTGAGGCCGGCCGCGTCCTCGATGACATAGGCGAAGGCCGCCTTGTCACGCCACGGTCCGTCGAGCCCGAAACCGGGCATGCGGACCATGATGATGTCCGGGCGCAGTTCTCTGACGGAGTCGTAGTCCATGCCGATCTGGTCGAGCACCCGCGGAGTGTAGTTCTCCACCAGCACATCACACGTCTTGACCAGCTCTCGGAGCAGCTCCTGCCCCTGCTCGGTCTGGATGTTGATCGTCACGCTCTTCTTGTTCGTGTTCAGTCCGGAGAAGATCGGCGACTTCTCCCACCAGAGTTCGTCGGTCATCGGCACTCCGGCGATCATCCGGGTGCCGTCCGGGCGTGAGGTCGACTCCAGGTGGATCACCTCGGCCCCGAGCATGGCGAGTACGTGTGTGCACGAGGGGCCCGCCCAGAAGGCGGTCATGTCGAGAACTCGGACGCCCTCGAAGGGAAGTGCGGACGCGCCACCTCGGGCTCTGCCTTCCACCGTGGACCGATCATCTGCCTGCGCGACTTGCGCGCGGTACGCGTCGGTGTGCTCTCCCAGCGTCGGCGCGTTGTCCGGTTGAGGGAGTGCGAAGGCGCTCATCCGGTACGGGTGACCGGGCTGGCTGAAGCCTTTCGAGGGGTTCTTGATGAACGAGCCGCGATCGTCGTGGTGGGGCATACCGGTGACGTTCGCGCCGTTCGCCACCGGGGAGTTCGGTATCCGGAAAGCGGTGGCCTGCTCGCACACCTCGTCCACGGTCCGGGCACGAATCCATTCGTAGATCTCCGGGGCGACCTTCGCCGCTGTCTCGGTGATGGCCAGTGGGTTGTCCCGGTCGATCCATTCGGGATGGCCGACGAGTACGCAGAGGTCGAACCACTGCTGGGCGGTGGCAACCCCGACCGCCACCATCCCGTCGGATGCCTGCGACACACCGGGGACGAAAACCGATCGTTCTGATCGGAACGGCCGGTCGCGCAGTTCGAGGAAGGTCACCGGGTGGTAGGTCAGACCTTGGATCTGGGTCTCGAGCATCGACAGGTCGATCAGATCTCCCTGTGCGGAGTCGGCGCGTCTGCGCAGTGCCGTGAGGGTCCCCGCTGCGGCGTATGCGCCGGCGAACCACTCGCCGATCCGGCCGCCGACATGGACCGGGGCGCGATCCGGTGCCCCACGCCCGAGTCCGACGATACCGCCTGACCAGGCTTGCAGAGTGAATTCCGTTGCCGCCCTGTCGCTCCATGGCCCCTCGAGGCCGAAGGGGGTGATCGCGGTGACCACCAGGTGCGGATGGGCGGATCGGATCGCGTCCGGTCCGAAGCCGCGACGACCCGCGAAACGTGATTCGCGAGACCACACCACGGCGTCGGCGCGAGCAAGCACGCCGTTCAGCGTCTCGAGATCCGCCTCGCTGTCGGGATCGACCACCACACTCCGCTTCGAGCAGGCGAGGTGGGTGAATAGCGCACCGTCGGAACCCGGCTCCACGGAAGCACCCGAGGCCGACCAACCGCGCAGCGGATCACCCTCGGGTGGCTCGATCTTCACGACCTCTGCGCCGCCGTCGGCGAGCACTTTCGTGCAGTAGGCGCCGGCGATCCCGGCCGACAGATCGACGACGACGTACTCGTCGAGGGGGAGATGCGTGGTGGACATCGCGGTAGCTGACCTTCCGGGTTCGAGCGGGTATATGCCGGGTTGGGGAGCGACGGTGTGTTCAATCGGCCCGTCGTCGGCCCGACTTGCTCAACCTGAAGTCGGGTGGGAAGAGATCGTCGTTGTCCTTCACCGCGTTGTTGATGCCGCCCGACACCGTGTCCTCGTCCAGGACGAGGTCGTGTGCGTCCGGATGTGCATATCCGCCAAGGGATTCGAACAATCCGGTCAACATGCTGCCCAGGTACTCGCCCTGGGACTGCTTCATCATCTCGAAGAACATCTTCTGCATGAAGACGGTGTCGGTGGGTCGCGTGCGCGCACATGCCAGCGCGTACTTGTCGGTCTCGGCCTCTAGCTGGTCGCGAGGGACCACCCGATTGGCGAAGTTGCAGTCGTACATCTCCTGGGCCGTGAACGGTCTGCCGGTGAAGACCATCTCTTGGAATCGGCGAATCCCCATGGTCTGCGCCCAGGTCCACATGCGGGGACCGAAGCCGATGTAGCGGAACGCCGGGTGTCCGAACAGCGTGTCGTCAGAGGAGATGAGCAGGTCGGCGTCGGCAGCCTGATAGAAATGCCATCCGTAGCAGTAGCCCTTTGCCTCGACGATGCTGATCTTCTTGAACTCCTGCAGGCTGCGGCAGCCTGCCGCGGAGTTCGCGTACCACTGGGTCAGCGTGGCGCCGTGGCGGAAGGAGCCGGGCGGCGGGAAGTTGATCGCGGACTCGTCGTCGACGCGGAGTTCGCGCATCCGGGCCAGATTGGTGGAGTCTGCTTCCATCTCCATGGCCTCGGGGATGTCCGCACCCGAACCGAGGTTGGAGCCGACGCCGCGGATGACCACGACCTTGACATCGTCGTCGACGTTCGCGCGATGCAGGAGATCCGCGTAACGCAGTCGGGCATCCGCCGTCGGTGCGTTGAGATGATCCGGACGGTTGAACGTGATGGTCGCGATCTTTGTCGCCGGATTCTTGTCATAGAGAATGATCTCTTCAGCCGAGGGACGTTCATTCTGAATGGTCGATGCGTCGGTCATGCTGACACCCCTCCTGTCGCCCATGAATGCGCATCCTTACTCTTCGAATAACGTCGAAGAATGGATAATCGCTCACGGTTGAATGTGGTGGTCGAATATCATCTGTTGTGCGCACTGAATTGACCGGCTGGCTGTCGGACCCGAACTGAGGTCCCGATCCTGCCGAGGTCGGATGAACGCGAAGGTCCTGTGTCGGCCCTCGCACCCATGAGAGCCAGTGAACCGCATCACACGCAATAAGTCAATCAATCGATTGACTTAGTCGAAGTAAGTATCGCCTGCGCAGGTCGCCGGATCGATGTCGACCCGCGGTCGGGGTGGAGCCGGGTGGCCGAACTCGATGCGCCGACCGGATGGACGGGCGTTCGCTGCCCTGGAGATCTCAGACCGGGGTGACGGGCGCGGTCCATATTCCGACCAGCGCATCGACCAGCCCGGTCGCCATCTCGGACCAGGTCGCGCGGATCAGCGGCAGACCGTCGGCGAGTGCCCGCTCGCGCTGTGCGCACATCTGGATGATGAGGAACATGGCGCAATCGGTGCGCTCGGGCAGTACCTGGGTGGGGAAGAAGGGCAGGCATTTCAGGAGGCCGTCGACCGTCTGCTGCAGTGACGGCGATTCGCGCCAGGACTCTTCGAGCAAGATGTCGCTCAGCTCCGGATCGGAGATGAGTTGAGCGCCGAACCTCGCGAACCAGGTGGGAGAACCGAGTTCATCGAACCGGTTGGTGATGGGACGAACCTGACATTCGAGCCAGTCGCGGAGCTGATTGGAGCCGCTGATCTGTTCCAGGAGCGCCTCCCGCGAGGGTTCGATCCCCCGGTGGAAGCGGCTGACCAGAGCCCTGATGAGGTCGGTCCGGTTGCCGAAATGGTATCCGACGACGGCGGTGTTTCCCTGCCCGGCGGCTTCGGCGATCTGACGGTTGGAAACCGCATAGATGCCGTTCTCGGCGAACAAGCGCTCCGCGGTGTCGAGGATGAGCTCCTGAGTGGCCTCCTTCTTGCGCCGGCGCGGGGCAGGCTTGTCGGCCTGCCACTCCTCGGACGCGCCGCCCGAGGACTCAGAGGGAATCGTGACCACGTTGGGTGACCTTTCTTGCTCATCGCTTCGCCCGTCCGGGCATGTCGTTTCGGCCACCGTCCCCCCGCGTCCGGAGATGCCGACCGGACTCGGTTCTCGCTCCAAAATTAGGCCAATATCGGTCATGTGTAAAACAGTCGATTTACCGTATGGCCGACGGAACAAGTTTCAGTTGTGCCTCTGAACTGCATTTATATGCATCAGCGGCCGCGCGTCTGGGCCTCGATCGATGGGATGGGTCGGTCGATGTAGAAGATTTGCCGCGTTGGCGGTCTGCTGCACTCCGCCGAGATCGCCGGCCTCGCGTTGTTGCTCGCCACAAACGGGAGGGCCTGACCGCGAAACCGCAGGTGATCGACGGATGGGCGCATGATGCCTGCGGCTGACGCCGTCCCGGCGCCGAATGACTGAGAAGTCCAATTTCAATCAATCGCTTGACAAGTTTGGGGTGCTGCTGCGAGTCTGTCAACACAGTAGTGAGACCCACGACACACTGTGAACATTCCGGATCGCTGTCGGAGACCTTCACCATTCGGCGAATCTGCGGCGCTGCCGCACCGGATAAGCGTTCGAGCGGATCCATCCGTAGTAAGAACATGCACATGTCGTCGCCGTGTGGCGCCGACTGACATTCTTTATCGGCCACGGTCTCTCTGTATGTGAACAATTGACGTAGAAATCCATTCGTGTCTTTTCGCAAATGAACATCACCATCGATTCCGAAGGGTGGCCACATAATGGCCGATGAGTTGTCTGGGAAAGTTGCCATTGTCACCGGCGGGGCGTCGGGGCTGGGGCAGGGCATCGTGGGGAAGTTCGTCGCAGAGGGTGCGCGGGTGGCGATCGCCGATGTCGACGAGGAGGGCGGCGTTGCGCTGGCCTCGGCGTCGGGTGACTCGACCTTCTTCCGTAGGACGGATGTGTCGAACCCCTCCGACGTCGCAGGACTCGTCGACGACGTCGTCGAGAGGTTCGGCCGACTGGACGTGATGGTCAACAATGCCGGCGTCTCGGGCACCATGCATCAGAGTTACCTCGATGACGACCTGGCCGACTTCGATCTCGTGATGGGCGTCAACCTGCGAGGTGTGATGGCGGGGACCAAATACGCCGCGAGGCAGATGGCGACCACGGGCGGTGGGGCGATCGTCAACATCTCGTCGATGGGCGGCATCCAGGCCGGCGCCGCGGTGATGACGTATCGGGCCTCCAAGGCCGCAGTGATCCACTTCTCGAAGTCGGTGGCAATTGATCTGGCGCAGCATGATATTCGGGTGAACTGTATCGCGCCCGGGAGTATCCCTACTCCGCTTCTGGCATCGTCGGCGGCGAAGATGGGTGCCGACGCGGAGACCTTCACCGCGATGGTGCGCTCGATGATGGCTGCGAACCGACCGCTTCAGCGCGAGGGCAGCGCGGAGGACGTCGCCGAGGCGGCGCTGTTCTTCGCGACCGACCGGTCGCGGTACGTGACCGCGACGTTGCTACCCGTGGACGGTGGCACGGTGGCCGGCCCTCCTGCGAAGTCCATGCAGGGCGCCGAAGCGTTGCCGCAGTCCGATGGCGAACCCGCACTCGCCGGCGCCCCCGGGGCAGACGACGCAAGGTGATCTGACATGACGGTCCACACCGACGTTCTCATCGTGGGGGCCTCCGCGGCCGGACTTGCGACTGCAGAGGCACTGCGGCGCGGCGGGTTCGAGGAACGGATCATGCTGATCGGGGCGGAATCGCACGCGCCCTATGATCGGCCCCCGCTGTCGAAGCAGGTTCTGTCGGGGGCATGGTCACCGGACCGGACGCGGCTACGGCCGGCCGACTTCATCGATTCGCTGGCTCTCGACATCGCGCTCGGCGAGACGGCGGTCTCGTTGGATGCCGCATCGCGCACCGTGCAGACCGACCGACGGGCCGTCACCGCCGACCACGTCGTGATCGCCACCGGAGCGAAGCCACGCGGACTTCCGCAGCAGCCGGAGTTGGCGGGGTTGCACTCATTCCGTTCGCTCGCCGACGCCTCGGCGCTGCGAGGCGACCTCCGCGACGCCGACCGGTTGGTGGTGGTCGGTGACGGAGTTCTCGGTGCCGAGCTCGCGGCGACGGCGTGCGGCATGGGGGTCGACGTCACCGTCGTCGGACCGCAGGCCGCGCTGATGGAGTCCCAGCTGGGACCGGTCGTGGCCGGCCTCCTGACAGAACTGCATGCAGCACAGGGTGTTCGGGTCCGTCCGGGCACCCAGGTCGTCGGTTTCGCCGATGCGGACCGGCGAGTGACCGGAGTCCGATCAGCGACCGGCGACACCCTACCCGCCGATGTCGTGGTGGTGGCGATCGGTGCCGTTCCCGCCACGGACTGGCTGTCGGGCAGTGGACTGCACGTCGACGACGGCGTCGTGTGCGATCGATGGTGTCGGGCCGCGGACGGAATTCACGCCGCCGGTGACGTCGCACGGATCCGAGACGCGACGACCGGAACGTCCTATCGCCGGGAGAACCGGACCAACGCGACCGAACAGGGCATCGCGGTGGCGGCGGACATCCTCGGGATCTCGGCGCCTGCCACCCCGATTCCGTACTTCTGGTCCGATCAGTTCGGGACGAAGATCCAGGTCGACGGATCAATCCCCCGCGACGCCGAGATGTCGGTTCTCGACGGGGATCCGGCGGCCGGACGGTTCGTCGCGAGCTTCCAGCGTGACGGCGTGGTGACCGGGATTCTCGGTTGGAACATGCCGAAGCAATCCCGACGACATCGCGGCCGGATCGGGATCGCGATGTCCGATGTGGAGCAGGGCGTCGCGTGAGCAGAACACATACGGCGCCGACAACCGTGTCCATCGCCACCGGAACAGCCCCGTGTCGTCGCGAGTGGTCTCGGGCGACGGCATCACGTTCGCCGGCGAGCGACACCCAGGTAGGAGAAACCGATGAAGATCACGATCGACCAGGACAAATGCATAGCTTCGGGCCAGTGCGTGGCTGCGGCATCCGACGTCTTCGATCAGCGAGACGAAGACGGTATCGCTTTCCTCGTCAACGATGACCCGCCAGAGGACGAAGCCGCCGACGTCCGGCACGCCGCTGCCGTATGTCCCGCGTTGGCGATTCTCGTCGAAGACTGACAACTTCCAGCACAGCCGACACACGAAGGATCACATCTGATGTCAGACACGGCCACCGAACTACGCAACGAGACCGCGCCGCATTTCCCGATGGACCGGGACACGCGGTGTCCCTTCGCCCCGCCGGAAGGCACTCGAGTCCTTCGGGAGAAGAATCCGGTGAGTCGTGTCGAGATCTGGGACGGCTCCAAGCCGTGGCTGGTCACAGGTCACGAGCAGCAGAAGGCTCTGCTCAACGATCCGCGGATCAGCGTGGACGAGACACTCCCGGGGTTCCCGCACTGGAACGAGGGCATGGCGGCCAACGTCTCGATGCGGCCCAAATCGGTGTTCAACTCGGACGGAGAGGTGCACGCCCACTTTCGCCGGATGATGACCCGGGCCTTCACTTTCAAGCGGGTGACCGCCCTGCGACCGTTCATCCAACAGACCACCGACGAACTCATCGACGCGATGCTCGACGGTCCGAAGCCGGGCGATCTGGTCACCGCGCTCGCGTTGCCACTCCCGTCGATCGTCATCTCTCAGATGCTCGGCGTGCCGTATGAGAATCACGCCTTCTTCCAGGAGAACTCGGTGAAGAGCGTGGACCGGTACGCGACGCCGGACGACAACATGCAGGCGTTCGCGGCAATGTTCATGTTCATGAACGAACTCGTCGAGCAGAAGATGACCGACCCGACCGACGACGTCCTGAGCGACTTCGCCAGACGGGCCAAGGACGGTGAGATCGAGCCGGCCGAGGCCGCGCAGATGGGCCTCGGCATGCTCATCGCCGGACATGAGACGAGTGCCAACATGATCGCACTGGGTACTCTTGCACTGCTGGACAATCCGGATCAGCTCACGTTGCTGCGCGAGTCCGAGGAGCCGGATGTGATCGCGAATGCGGTCGAGGAGTTGATGCGCTACCTGGGCATCATCCACAACGGACAGCGGCGCATCGCCACCGAGGACATCGAGATCTCGGGACAGCAGATCCGCGCCGGCGACGGTGTGATCCTCGAGCTCGGCTCGTCGAACTGGGATCCCGCCGCGTTCCCGGAGCCGGAGAAACTCGACCTGACCCGCTCCGCGCGGCATCACACGGGTTTCGGCTTCGGCCCGCATCAGTGCATCGGACAGCAGCTGGCACGTGTGGAGCTGCAGATCGTCTACAAGACCCTCTTCCGTCGCATTCCGGACCTCCGGGTCGCATGCCCGCGTGACGAGATCGAGTTCAAGTCGGACCGTCTCGCATACGGCGTCTACGCGCTACCCATGACGTGGTAGACCCCGGCGCACCGAGAACCGCTGAGTCTGCGAGCTGAATGAGGTACTGCAATGCGTGAGTGGGACTACGAGACCGACTTCCTCGTGATCGGATCGGGAGGTGGCCTGGTGGGGGCGCTACGCGCGTCTGCCCTGGGCATGGACGTCCTGGTCGCCGAGAAGTCCGAGATGATCGGCGGATCGACGGGAATGTCCGGAGGCGTGATCTGGCTCCCGGACAACCCGCTGATGGCGCGCGACGGTGCCACGGATTCGTTCGCGGAGGCGACGGCGTACTTCGATTCCGTGGTCGGGACGGCCGCGGAGTCCAGTCCGGCGGCGTCGGACGCACGGCGCCGGACATATCTGTTGGCCGGCAACAAGATGTTCTCCTTTCTCGAGAGTGAGGGCGTCCCGTTCCTCAGGATCGATGGGTACAGCGACTACTACGCGGGAGTCCGCGGTGTGGTGGGTGGCAAGGCCCGGTCGCGGTCGGTCGAGACGCCCGCCTTCGATCTCAAGCAGCTCGGGGAATGGGCCGAGCGCCTGCGCCCACCCGTTGCCGGCAACATGACGATGTACACCGGGGAGGCGGCGTATGCCTCGAATCTCCTCACCCGCAAGGGTATGTCGGTGATGACGCGGGTCATGGCGCGGACCGCGCTTGGCCGCCTGCGCGGCAGGAAGAACGTGACCAACGGTGCGGCCCTGATCGGCTATCTGCTCAAGGCGCTGCTCGACCGTGGCGTCCCGGTATGGCCGGAGACCGCACTCGTCGAGTTGATCGTCGAAGACGGTGAGGTCCGTGGAGCCGTGGTGGACCGAAACGGTACGAGCGTCCGAGTTCGTGCCCGCGCAGGTGTGTTGATCTCGGCCGGCGGGTTCGCGCACAACGGCGTGATGCGGGACGAATTCTCCGGCGGCCAGCCCGGCCGGCCGGAATGGACCAGTGCGAATCCCGGGGACACGGGTGAGGCGCTCCAGATCGCGATGAAGCACGGGGCGGCCACCGACATGATGGACGAGGCATGGTGGCTGCCGTCTTGGTTGATGCCCGACGGCGTGCCGTCGATGTGCATCAGCGAACGGAGCAAGCCGCACTCGATCATGGTCGATGCCAAGGGGAACCGCTACTTCAACGAGGCGATCGCGTACCAGGAAGCCGGCCAGTGCATGTTCGAGCACGAGCGGACCGTCGGTGGGGCCCTGCCGACCTGGCTGATCGTCGATTCACGGCACCGCTCGCGGTACGTCTTCGGCTTCGCACCCCCGGGCCGGACTCCCAAGGACTGGATCGCCAGTGGGGCCATGAAGAAGGCAGATTCCCTCGAGGACCTCGCCGCGCAGTGCGGCATCGATCCGGCGGGGCTCGTCGCAACGGTCGATCGGTTCAACGGCTTCGCGGAATCCGGTGTGGACGAGGACTTTCATCGCGGCGAAGGTGACCACGAGAAGTATCAGGGTGACATCACGCACAAACCGAACGCCTGCCTCGGGTCGGTGGCCAAGGGCCCGTTCTACGCCGTCCCGATGTACCCGGGCGACATCGGGACCAACGGTGGACTGCTCTGCGACGAGAATGCGCGAGTTCTGACCGACGATGGGCGGCCCATCTCCGGGCTCTATGCCGCGGGCAACTGTACGGCTTCGGTGATGGGGCGGAAGTACCTGGGCGCCGGTGCGACCATCGGGCCGTCGGTGGTGTTCTCCTATGTGGCGGCCGACGACGCGGCGAACCGGATCGAGTCGCCTCGGTCGTAGCAGACGTTGCCGTACAGCAGAACTCAGTCCCCGGACGGAAATCCTGTCCGGGGACTGTGGCTGTGGGCCGGTGCCTGATCTGAGCGGTAATGGTGTCGATACCTGGGGCTAATCCTCGAGAGAGATGGCCCGGCGCGGGCATTGACGTACCGCGTCGCGGACCTCCTCCTCGATCTCCGGGGTCACGGTGTCACGGAGCAGGTGAAGGTTGTCGTCGTCGTCGAGATCGAAGACCTCGGGCGCGGCACCCACGCAGAGGCCGTTGCTCTCACAGACGCCGAAGTTCACGTCGATCTTCATGCTGATCCTCAAAGACTGTGGGCGGGTGCGGTTGCTTGCCACCGAGGGAGGCAAGTAACCGCACCCGCCGCGTCGGCTACTTCAGGCAGGCGCCGGCGTCGACCGGCAGCGTGACGCCGGTGATGTACCGGGCCTCGTCCGAGGCCAGGAACAGGACGGCGTTGCTGATGTCCTCCGGTTCCACCCACGGGACCGGCAACGTGTTCATCATCTGGGACAGCGGAGCGAAGTCGTCTGGGCCGGGGTTCTCCAGATCCGGACGGAACATCTTGTAGGTGGCGTCGTTCATGATCATCGCGGTGTTGACCTGGGTCGGGTGGACCGAGTTCACACGGATGTTGTTCTGCGCCAGCTCGATGGCGAGCGTCCGCATGATCCCGATGACACCGTGCTTGGCGGTGACGTAGTGCCCGCAGAACGGGTAGGACTTGAGGCCGCCCACCGAACTGGTGAGGACGATCGATCCGCCACGGCCGCCCGCGACGATATGCGGAATCGCAGCTTTCGCGGTGTGCCACACCCCGGTCATGTTGACGTCGATCATGTCCTGCCAGGTCTTGCGGTCCATGTCCTCCAGCGACGATCCCCCGGTGGCGATACCCGCGTTGGCGGCCACGATGTCGAGGCGCCCGAGCTGGTCGACACCGGTCTGGACGGCCTGGGTCAGTGCGTCGAGGTCACGGACGTCGACCTTGGCGGTCACCACCCGACGATCGTGCGCCTTCACGAGCTCGGCGGTCTCCGCCAGGTCGTCTTCGGTGGCCAGATCGAACGGCACACCGTCGATGGGTTCGCACACATCGATCGCGATGATGTCTGCGCCCTCGGCAGCCAGACGTACGGCGTGGGTGCGGCCCTGGCCGCGTCCGGCGCCGGTGATGAAGGCGACCTTGCCGTCTACTCTTCCGGTCATTGAGATTTCTCCTTCTCGATGGTGACGTGCCCGGCCTCTGTCGGGCGGATGGGATCAGAACGTGGACGGCAGTGTGTCCCAACCACGAACCGTCGAGGTCGGTGACAGCGATGCCTGCGAGAGATCGACGTCCCACTCCGGGAACCGCTTGAGGATCTCCTCGATCGCGATGCGTCCCTCGAGACGTGCCAGGGCGGAGCCGAGGCAGAAGTGGGTTCCGACGCTGAAGGTCAGGTGCTGCTTGGTCTTCCGGTGGATGTCGAAGGCGTCGCCGTTCGGGAACTGACGGTCGTCGCGGTTGGCCGAGGCGATGAGCATCATCATCACACTGCCTTCCGGCACCGTCTGCCCGTGGAACTCGACGTCGCGGGTCACGTAACGGGCGACGTGCGGCGCCGGTGCCTCGAACCGCAGGAGTTCTTCGATGGCGTTGGGAATGAGATCGGGATTCTCGACGAGTTCACGCCGCTGGTCGGGGTGCTCTGCCAGGACCTTGCCCGCCCAGCCGATGAGTCTGGTGGTGGTCTCGTTGCCCGCACCGGAGACCACGTTGACGTAGGTCAGCAGTTCGTCGCGGCTCAGTTTCCGGACCGTGCCCGTCTCGTCTTCGAACTCCACGTTGAGCAATTCCGTCATGATGTCGTCGGAGGGATGCTCGGCGCGCCAATCGATGTAGGCGCCGAAGATGTCACCGGAGACCATTCCTTCCTCGGCCGCCTTCATCGGCTTGCCCTCTTCGGTACGCATCTGGTCATTGGCGAAGTCGCGGATCGCCTCCTGGTCTTCCTCCGGGATGCCGAGCAGCATGCCGATGACCTTCATGGGCATCTGCGCGCCGAGGTCTTTGACGAAGTCGAACTTGCCGGTCCCCACCAGAGGGTCGAGCGATGCCGCACAGAACTCCCGGACCTGTGGTTCGAGAGCGAAGATCTTGCGGGGGGTGAACATCCGGGCGAGCAGCTTGCGGTGGATGTCGTGAATGGGGGGATCCTCGAAGATCAGCACCCCCGGCGGGATGTCGATGTTGGCCTTGATCAATTCGAGGATCGCCCCGCGGCTGGAGCTGAATGTCTCGTAGTCGTTGAGGGCGGCGGTGACGTCCTCATGCCTGCTCAGGGCGTAGAAGTCATGCTCGGAGTTGTAATAGAGCGGCGCCTCTTCGCGAAGAGCTTTGAACATCGGATACGGGTCGGCATTGAGCTTGACGTCATACGGGTCGTACCGGACGTCGCTTGTCGTACTGCTCGTCACTGGGGATGGCCTCTCGCGCGGACTGCTTGCGGATCTGAACAGCGTCGATCGCGGCTGTGCGACCGGCACCTCGGGCCAGTCTGGGGTAGGCGGCATCCGTGAACAACCGTGATCTCACTGAGCGAGAGTAGGGCTCGCGAAGCCAAGAGCGTGTGGCACGCTTCCGAGATGTCAACGCGCGCCACAGATCTGGCGTGCAGGTCCGAGGTCGCAGATGACCATGGCGATTCCCATCGATGAGAATCACGTTCTCCGGAGGGGTTGAGGGAAGATGAACATGCGAATGCCCGCGGCGTCGGTGAGTACGTACCGGTGACCCCGGCACATGGCACCCGCGGCGCACCCGCGGTCAGCGGGATGCTGGCCCGCTACTCGGCCGCTCCCCTGAAAGCGGTTGGCGGACTGTTCATGATGGGGGCGGATGCGGCGGGGTTCGCCTTCCGCCGGCCGTTTCAGGGGCGCGAGTTCATCGAGCAGTCCTGGTTTGTCGCCCGGGTGTCGCTGATGCCGACCGTTCTGGTGGCCATACCGTTCACGGTGCTCGTGAGCTTCACCCTCAACATCCTGCTTCGCGAACTCGGAGCCGCGGATCTCAGCGGTGCGGGCGCCGCATTCGGCTCCGTCACCCAGGTTGGCCCCATGGTCACCGTGCTGATCGTGGCCGGAGCGGGCGCCACCGCGATGTGCGCGGACCTGGGTTCGCGCACGATCCGGGAAGAGATCGAGGCGATGGAGGTTCTCGGCATCAATCCGGTGCAACGACTCGTCACTCCTCGAGTGCTCGCATCCGGGCTCGTCGCGTTGCTGCTCAACAGTCTGGTCTGCCTGATCGGTGTCGGCGGCGGCTATGTCTTCTCGGTCTTCGTACAGGGGGTAAACCCTGGCGCGTTCGCCGCCGGGATCACCTTGTTGACCGGTATGCCCGAGGTGATCATCTCATCGGTGAAGGCACTCGTGTTCGGGCTGATCGCCGGCGTGGTCGCCTGCTATCGCGGGCTGATCGTCTCCGGCGGGGCCAAATCCGTCGGCAACGCGGTGAACGAGACCGTGGTGTATGCGTTCATGGCGCTGTTCGTGGTCAACGTCGTGATCACCGCCATCGGTGTCCAATTGACGGCGAGGTGAATGGTCTTGTCGCTCATATCATCACCGAAACTCGCACGCCATGGGTCGAGTCCGAGCGTGATTCATCCCCGGCTGCGCCGTGAGATCGGCCGTCCGGTGGGCGCGCTCGGCCGAATCGGCGATCATGCGATCTTTTATGCCCGCGCGTTACGCAGTGTGCCGCACGCGGCCTTCCACTACCGTCGCGAGACGATCCGGCTCATCGCCGAGACCAGCATGGGCGCAGGGAACCTTGCGCTCATCGGTGGCACCGTGGTCATCGTCGGATTCCTCACGCTCGCAACCGGTAGCACGCTCGCGGTACAGGGATACAGCACTCTCGGCGACATCGGCATCGAAGCGTTGACCGGGTTCCTGTCGGCGTTCATCAACGTGCGAATCGCGGCGCCGGTGGTCGTGGGTATCGGTCTGGCGGCCACGTTCGGTGCGGGCGCGACGGCCCAACTCGGAGCCATGCGGATCAGCGAGGAGATCGATGCCCTCGAATCGCTTGGCATCAATCCGGTCGCTTACGTCGTCGGCACACGGATCGCTGCCGGCATGGTCGTGATCGCTCCGCTCTATGCGATCGCACTGATCGCTTCGTTCGCGGCGTGCCGGTTCACCACCGTGATGCTGCTCGGCCAGTCGTCCGGTCTGTATGCACACTACTTCTCGACGTTCCTCAATCCGCTGGACCTCGTCTGGTCGTTTGTGCAGGCCTTCGTGATGGCGTTGCTGATCTTGCTGATCCACACGCACTTCGGGTTCTTCGCGAGCGGTGGGCCGGCAGGCGTCGGGGTGGCGGTCGGCGACGCGGTCCGTACCTCACTGGTTGCCGTGGTGACAGTGACACTGCTGGTGGCGCTGGCCATCTACGGCTCCAACGGAAACTTCAATCTATCGGGCTGAGGCGGGACATTGTCTAAGGGAGTCGTCCGGCCGCTGGCCGGTGCGGGGATGCTGTTGGTCATCATCGCGTTGGTCGTCGTCGCCGCGATGATGTTCGCCGGTGTGACCCAGCAATCCGCAACCGTCACGATGACTGCACCCCGAGCGGGATTGGTGATGGATCCCGATGCGAAGGTGCAGATGCGGGGGATCACGGTCGGCCGGGTGTCGAAGATCGACTACAACCAGGTGGACAGCGCGAAGCTGACGTTGGAGATCGCCCCCGACCAGCTCGCGAGGATCCCCGGCAATGTCGGTGCTCGGATCGCCGCGCCAACCGTGTTCGGCGCCAAGGGGGTCGAGTTGGTGGTCCCCGACGATCCCACGGGGCGGTTGCACGACAACCAGGTGCTGAACGCGAAGGCCGTGGAGGTCGAGGTCAACACCGTGTTCGGTGAGCTCACCGAGGTGCTGGCACAGATTCGGCCTGCGGAGCTCAACGCGGCGCTCAGTGCGATCTCGACCGGGTTGAGCGGTCACGGAGAACAGTTCGGTCAGATGCTCACCGATCTGAACGGTTTCATGCGCCAGACGAATTCGGCCATTCCCGCCCTCCGTTCGCTTCTCGATGATGCCCCGGCGATGATGCGGGTGTACGCCGATACAAGCCGGCCATTGCTCGGTGCGGTGAAACACACGAGCGACATCAGTGACACCCTCGTGGCCGAGCAGGGCAACCTCGACGCATTCCTGACCAGTGTGATCGGGCTGTCCAACACCGGCAACCGTGTCCTGGGCGACAATCGCCAGAGCCTGGCGAAAGCGCTGAAGTTGCTCGTTCCCACGACCGCCCTCACCGATGAGTACAACGAGGCGATCACCTGCGCAATGGAGGGTTTCGGCAGCCTGGCGTATTCGCCGCCGTCCGACGTACCCGGATTGGGGCTTTCCGCGAACTTCCTCTGGGGTGCCGAGACATACGATCCGAAGACCAACAAGCCCAAGGTCTCCGCTTCGGGCGGCCCTCAGTGTTCGGTGTTGCCGGTGAAGTTCCAGCAGCGGCCGCCGTACGTCGTGACGGACACCGGTGCCAATCCCTATGCCAAGGGTCGAAAGTCGTTGGAACTGAATGTGAAGAGTCTGCAGCAGGCATTGTTCGGTCCGCTCCCGGATGGAGCGCCGCGGTGAGAACGAGAATCCATTCGACGACGATCAAGTTCGCTGCGTTCACGACCGTGATGGTGTTCGTCGCGGCGTTCCTGTTGCTGGTGTTCAGCGATCACCAGTCCGGCGACACGACCCGGTACAACGCGGTATTCACCGACGTCTCCGGACTGAGATCCGGCGACACGGTGCGGATCGCCGGTGTGCGCGTTGGCAGTGTGCACGCCGTCGACCTCGGGTCCGACAACAAGGTCCGCGTGACGTTCGACGTCGACAGCTCGATCGGGCTACCCACCGGCAGTGGTGCCGCGGTGCGCTATCTCAACCTCGTCGGAGATCGGTACCTGGAGGTCACCGAGGGTTCAGGGGCGGTGATGCACGGTGGCGGTGTGATTCCGTCGACGCGGACCAAGCCTGCTCTCGATCTCGACGTCTTGCTCGGGGGCCTCAAACCCGTCATCGCCGGATTGGAACCCAAACAGGTGAACGCTCTGAGCTCGTCGATTCTCGATGTGCTGCAGGGCCAGAGCGGGACGGTTCGTTCCCTCTTCGAGGGAAGTTCGTCGCTGTTCACCACGTTGGGGCGAAATGTCGGGGTCATCGAGCAGGTGATCGATCAGCTGAAGAAGGTCATGGTCACCCTCGACGGCAATCGGACCCGCTTCGCCGAAGCCATCGACCGACTGGACACCGTGATCGGTGACCTTGCCAGGGATCGCGATCCGATCGGTGCGGCGATCACCGCCCTCGACAACGGGACCGCCACGGTGTCGAACCTGTTGACGCAGGCACGGCCGCCGCTGTCCGGCTCGATCGACCAACTATCCAGGCTGGCACCGAATCTCACTCACGACATGCCGACGTTGGAGAAGGCGATTCAGCGTTCGCCCGAGAATTTCCGCAAGTTGGTGCGGACCGGAACATACGGCAACTTCATCCAGTACTACGTCTGCGCGGTGAGCGTCCGGGTCTCGGATCCGTCGGGCAAGGTCGTCACGTTGCCCTGGATCGAGCAGACGAAGGGGAGGTGTTCGGGCTGATGTTGCGTTATCGCGGCGCGGGCCTGATCAGGTCGGGCTTTGTGGGGTTGGCGCTGATCGTCTTGCTGGTCATGGCCGGACTGAACATGGCCAAGTTCGCCACCTGGTTCACGTCGGTCACCTATGAGGCTGATTTCGACGAGGCAGCAGGCCTGGCAGGCGGGGCGGACGTGATGGTGTCGGGCGCCCGGGTGGGTTCGGTCACCGATGTGAAGTTGGAGCAGGGTAGGGCAAGGGTGACGTTCACCGTCGACCAGTCCACCCGCCTCGGCGAGACCACAACCGTGCAGATCAGGACGGGATCGCTGCTGGGCCAACGCATTCTGACAGTCGCACCCTCGGGTTCCGGCACCATCGGTCCCACCGAGGTGATCCCGGTGTCGCGAACCTCATCGCCATACTC
This sequence comes from Gordonia sp. SL306, assembly GCF_026625785.1. Lineage (NCBI taxonomy): Bacteria > Bacillati > Actinomycetota > Actinomycetes > Mycobacteriales > Gordoniaceae > Gordonia > Gordonia sp. SL306. The sequence goes on from NZ_CP113063.1 coordinate 3,352,861, forward strand.
ACTCAACGAGGCGGTCGACGATCTCACCACCAACTCCAAGGGCATCGACACGACGTCGCTGAACAAATCGCTGAATGTGTTGTCGACGACGATGAACGACGTGGCGCCGGATCTGGCTCCGACGCTCGACGGACTCGCCGAGATGTCGCGCGGCATCAACTCTCGCAACGAGGCCCTCCGCACATTGCTGTCGACCACCAGCGATGTCACCTCGGTGATCGGGTCGCGCGCCAATCGCATCAACTCGCTCATACTCAACGCGAACATGCTTCTCGACGTTCTGGTCGATCGACGTCAGCAGATCTCGTCGTTGCTCGTGAACACCGCGGCGGTGTCGCGGGAACTCACGAACCTGGTGGCCGACAACGAGAAACAACTGCAGCCGACACTGACGTCACTGAACTCGGTCCTGGCCATGCTGGAGCGGAATCGGGATGACGTCGGGAAGGCCATCTCCGGGTATGTCAAGGTGTCCCAGACCCAAGGCGAGGCGGTGTCGAGTGGCCCCTTCTACCAGGCGTACGTTGCCAACCTGCTGCCCGGTCCACTCCTTCAACCCTTCATCGACAGGGCTTTCGGCGTGCACCCGGAAGCGAAGTTCCCGTTGCCGGGAGCACAGTTCCCGCTTCCAGGCGGTGGCCGGTGAAGCGATTGGCACCGATGACGAGGCAGACACGGACGGTCGTGATCGCCGCCGTCCTGATCGTGGTGGTGGTCGCGGGGCTGGTCGTCGGCTACCGCCAGCTGACCCGGCCGACGACGATCGATGCGATCTTCGACACCACCACGGGGATCTACGTCGGCGACGATGTGCGGGTCTCGGGTGTGAAGGTGGGAAAGATCGCCGCCATCGAACCCCAGGGCGAAACGGTCCGCATGGAGCTGAGCGTCGAGCACGGTGTGAGGATTCCTGCGGATGCACGAGCGATCATCGTCGCCCAAAATCTCGTGGCCAATCGTTACGTGCAGCTCGCGCCGGCATATGCGACGAGTGGTCCCGTGATCCACGACGGCGCGACGATCCCGCGCACACGCACCGCAGTCCCTGTCGAATGGGATGAGATCAAGGACCAACTGACGCGACTGGCAACGGATCTGGGCCCACAGGGTGGCGTATCGGGGAGTTCGGTCGGACGGTTCGTGGACAGCACCTCACGCACACTCGACGGCAAGGGCCGCAAGCTCGGCGACACGCTGGGCGAGCTCGGCAACCTGGCCCAGCTTCTCGGAGAGAACACCGGGAACATCACCGACACCATCCGTAATGTCCGAGCCTTTGTCAGCGCGGTCCGCGACAGCGGCACACAGATCGTGCAGTTCGAGAATCGTCTGGCAACCCTGACATCGGTGCTGAACGGCAGCCGATCTGATCTCGACAAGGCTCTCACGACCTTGGCCCGCGCAGTGCAAGACGTGCAACGCTTTGTGGTCGACAACCGGGATGCGGCATCCGAACAGGTGCGACGACTCGCGTCCGTGACCCAGATCCTGGTCGATCACGACGCCGATGTCGAGCAGCTGTTGCACGCGTTCCCCACCAATCTGTCCAACTTCTACAACATCTACAACCCGGACACCGGCACGGAGGCGGGCGTGTTCACCGTCAACAACTTCTCCAATCCGATCCAGTTCATCTGCTCGTCGGTGGCCAGCATCGAGAACCTGACCGCGGCCGAAGGTGCGAAGAGATGCCGCAAGTACCTGGGCCCGATAGCGCCGATGCTCGCATTCAATTATCTTCCCGTGCCGGTGAATCCGGTGCTGGGTCCGGACGCGTCGAATGTGATCTACAGCGAGAAGAGCCTGATGCCGAGCAAACCGCAGGGAACGAGCGCGCGGTCGCGGGATCAGCTTCTCCTGCCGGGACAGGGAGGCCGACGATGATCGGACGATCTCGCCGAACACGTGTGGTGCGAGTGGTTCTGACCTTGCTCTGTGTGGCGATCCTCGGTGCCGGATGCCAGTGGAACGGGGTGAACTCGCTGCCGCTGCCGGGGACGGTCGGGACCTCGAGAGCCGACTATCACATCACCGTCGAGATCGCGAATGTCGGTACTCTGTCCGAGAATTCGCCCGTCTTCATCGATGACGTCGAAGTGGGCAGCGTGGGGCATATGTATGTTCGCGACTGGCATGCGGTGGTCGATGTCCGGGTGAAGCGCGGGACAGTGGTGCCGGGCAATGCGAAAGCGACCGTGGGCCAGACGAGCTTGTTGGGTTCCATGCATCTCGCTCTCGACCCGCCCAAAGGCGAGCCGCCGGCAGGCCGGCTTGCGCCCGGCTCGAGGATTCCGCTCGCTCGTTCTGCCTCGTACCCGTCGACGGAAGAGACCCTTGCGGCCGTGTCCTCGGTGGTGAACGGCGGTGGAATGGGCCAGTTGGGCGGGATCATCCGATCCCTCAATGACGGATTCGGCGGGCGGGAAGACGACACCCGCGAACTCCTGGGACGGATGTCGACGTTCGTCAACACACTGAATCGCCAACGGGGAGATCTCGTGGACCTGCTGACACAGGCTCGTCGTCTGAGTTCGGGATTCGCCGCCCAGAACGACGTGATCGACGCGGCCCTGCAGAAGATCCCGCCCGGCCTGGCCGTCTTGGAGCAGCAGATGCCGAAGATCACCACAGCAGTTGACCGGTTGCGGGTCTTTGCCAACACCAGCACGGGAGTGGTCACGCAGATCCAATCCGACCTGTTGTCTGATCTACGTCACCTTCAACCGACATTGAGATCGCTGGCCGACGTAGGTCCGCAGATGAATGCCGCGCTGGCATATGCGTTGGTCTTCCCGTACGGACAGAAGGTGATCGACCGAGCGGTACGGGGCGACTACCTCAACCTCCATGCGACCATCGACCTGACGGTGCCGCGACTGAAGAAGGAACTGTTGCTGGGCACCCCATTGGGCGATCCGAGTGAGACGGTGCCCTTCGCTCCCGGAGACCCTGGCTACAGCCGGCAACCGACCCACAACCCCTTGTTCTTCCCGATTGCGCCCAAACGTCGAGGTGGCCGATGATCCTCTCGCGGTTCGTACGTGCCCAGCTGGCCATCTTCACCGTGGTGGCGATCATCGCCACGTGGATGATGCTGTTCTCCTATATGAAGGTCCAGTCGAAGATCGGGGTCGGCCGGATCAACGTCACGTTGCAGGCCGACCGCACCGGAGGTCTCTACAAGTTCGCGAATGTGAGCTACCGTGGCGTCGACGTGGGACAGGTGACCGATGTCAGCCTTACCGACACAGGAATCCGGGCCACGCTCTCGATCAGCAGCGATCAGCACATCCCCAGCGACCTCGAAGCGGACATCCGGAGCATGTCGGCGGTCGGCGAGCTGTACGTCAATCTCCGGCCGAAGACGAGCAAGGCTCCGTATCTCCACGACGGTTCGGTCATCGAATCCGGCGAGGTGAATGTCCCGCCTCCGGTCGCGCCCATGTTGGAGAAGCTCAACGGACTCGTGACCAGCATTCCGAAAGATCGTCTGTTCACCCTCGTCGACGAGCTGAACAACAGCCTCGGTGGGCGAGGCTACGATCTGCAAAGACTGCTGACCTCGTCGTCGACGCTCGCGGCCGGACTCAAGGATGTCGGGAACGACACCAGTACCTTGTTGAAAGATTCTGTACCTCTTGTGGACTCGCAGGTCGACAGCGTCGATGCGATCCGCATGTGGACGACCAACCTCGAGGGTTTCACGGGTCAAGTGGTCACCAACACGCCGCAGGTGCGCAGGCTGCTCAGCTCTGGTCCCGGCTTTGCCGACGAGGTGGAGAAGACATTGGACTCGGTCAAGCTGACCTTGCCGGTTCTTCTTGCCAACCTGACCACGGTCGGCCAGCTGGCGGTGACCTACAACGCCGGCCTCGAGCAGATCCTCGTTCTTCTGCCGCCGGCGATCTCGATGATCCAAGCGGTACAGCCGAATCGCAATGGCACGCAGTGGGGACTGGGGACCTTTCGGATCAGCGGAACCTCAGACCCGCCTGCTTGTACTGTCGGATTCTTGCCGCCGTCTAAGTGGCGGCCCCCGGAGGACACCACCACCATCGATACACCGAGCGATCTGTACTGCAAGTTGCCGCAGGACAGCCCGATCGGGGTACGTGGCGCGCGCAACATCCCGTGTCTGGCCCATCCGGGCAAACGTGCGGCAACCGCGGCCATGTGCAACAGCGACAAGGAGTTCAAGCCCCTGGCCACCCGGCAACCCGTGGTCGGACCCTATCCGCCGGATCCGAATCTGCAGCGGCAGGGCATCACACCCTCGTCCTACAGCGGTGGCGGATCGTCGAGGACACCATCGGTGGGCGCGGCACAGTACAACCCGGACGACGGCACCTATGTCGGTGACGACGGTACCGCTTACCGACAGACGAATCTCACGCGGCCGGGACGCGCGTCATCGTGGCAGGGAATGTTTCCGCGATGACGTCACGCCCCGACCGACGGTTGACCCGAGAGGGCCGCGACCTGGTCTCGGCCCTCTCTCTCGTGGCGAGTGGGAGTCGGAGCGGCTCATCCGCTGACGCCACCCACCAGACAAGTGCCGGGCGTGGATGATCACCACCGACAGATCCACCGCTCGCCGAAACGAGCGGTGGATCGAGGTGGTCGTGGAGCCGTGAAGTAGCTCAGACCGGATCGAACGACGAGATCAGCCAGTTGCCATCCACCCGGTGCAGCGCAACTTTCACGCTGCTGGAGGTCAATTCGGGGTCGGGCTTGGTCTTGCTCGTGGTCGACTGGTTGACGAACGCCAGGATCTCCGCATCATCTGCGGACAGCTTTGACACCGCTGAGCGCACCACCTGTGCCTTGGTCTCGACGTTGTTCTCGGTGGCCGCTGGTTTTACCACCTTTGCGGTGAATTCCTTGTAATACGTCAGGAATTGGCCGGTGAGGTGCGACTGGCCCTTCGCGAGATCGGCGTCGAGGGATTTGGGCGAATAGGACAGTAATGCCACCGTGCCGTCGTTCGCCGCGGCCACCGCCTCGCGTGCCGATTCGCCGTTGGTGGCCTGGTCATCGCGGTACACGGTGGCGTAGGCGGTGCTGGCGGCCGCCACGGCCGCGATCGTCGATATACCCAACGCGATCGGCACGAATCGCCCCCGGCTGAATGCCGAACGGACTCTGCGCAGACCGCGCCGCGGTGTCTGTTGCTGTGCGTCGGGCCCGGCGTCATCCGACTCGACGTCAGCGTCGAGGGCGGTATCCGGGTCGATGTCAGGTGCGCTCTGCGCGGAGTCCGACGAGGTGTCGTTGTCGACGAGATCGGCGTCGGCCTCGGACGTTCTGGGCATGCTCATGGTACGAAATCCACCTTCGAGATCTTCATCGTTCCGTCGACGTCGGACACGGTCACGCGCAGACGCCATGTCCGTGGTTCCTGCTTCGCGCCTGCGGCGTTGGTGACATCCGAACCGGCCGAGACCAGGATGACGGCGTCGTCACCGTTCATCGATTCGACAGCCGATCCGGTGACCTTGCCCTTCGTGGTCACCTTCGATTGTTCGATGACCGACGTGAAGTCTTTTGCACGGCCCTTGAAGTCGTTGTAGAAGGCGCCGGTGGATTGGTCGAGAATGCGTTGGACGTCTCGTTGCGCGTTGTTGAAATCCAACGATGTGATCGCGGTGACCCCGCGGTCGGCGGCGGCCGTGAACGCCTGTGCACGTTCGTGTTCGGATGTCGCCGTGTGGTGATGCCAGCCGATGAGGGCCGTCGTCACGAGTGCCGCGACGGTGATCACCGACATCACCGTCACCGCGATTCCTCGTTTCGTCGGTCGTCGAAGTGACGGCTTCCGAAGTCGAGTGGCCTTCGCGAGTCGGCGAATTCTGCTCGGCCGGTCGGTGGAGTCGTGTTCCGCAACAGCATCCGAGGCGGCTCGACCGGAATCGGCAACGGCCGTCGAACCGGCGGCGGAGGGGGGTGGGTCGGCAGCGTCGCCCGCGACGGCAGCGCCCGCGACGGCGCGCTTTTCGGCAATCTCCGCGGCGTCCGCGGCGTCGTCGATGGCCGTCTCGGGACCGGTCGCGTTGTCGGTATCGGACCGCGGCTGCACGCTGTCGGGTTCTCTGTCGGTGGGCGCCTTCACCTCACCACGCTGCGTGCGTGCAACGCGTGCGCGGGCCAACGCGGCATTTGCGCGGGCTCGGGCGGCGGCCGCCTCGGCCTCGGCAGCGGCGACCTCGGCCTCTGCCACCTCGAGATCGGTGGCATCTTCGGATGGATCGGTGGACGGGGCGACCTCGTCCGACCCGTTCAGGAGCGATCGCGTCATGTCCGTGTCCCCCGAATCGTGGTGGATGTCCTGGCCTCGCCGTCAGGGCGGGTCACCCACGGTTCGGAGCCCCCCGCGTTGCCATGGTCTTCTGCGTCTTTCCGTTTCGGATGGCTCACCATCTCTCCTTTCGCGCCCCTCCGCGGCCCCGGCATCCGCATCCCGAACAGTCGTGTGCGAACCACTCTTCCCAGTTCCTACGTGGCGGCGCATGTCGATGACAAGGGCACTCCCGACCACCGAGATGGTGCTGGACATCCCCTGGGCCGGTGGATCACGCTCTCGCGAGAGCGGTCCGATGTGTGGGCCTTCCGCAGAGAATCACCGAGAAGCGAAGGGGACGAAGATGACGGTGCAGTCGGTGCTGGACGAGATCCGCGACCTACCGGGAACAGGGGAGGTGATTCCCATCGTGGACCCGGCGACCGAGGAGCAGATCACCGAATTCACCGACGTCGGTCCCGAAGCAGTCGACAACGCGGTCGCGCAGGCGAAGAAGGCCGCCGACTCCGGCGTGTGGTCGGGTGTGCCCGACTACGATCGCGCCAAGATCTTGTGGCGGGTCGCCGACCTGATCGATGAGAACGCCGATCTGCTCGCCGATCTCGAGTCGGTCAATGCGGGCATACCGCCGTCGCAGGCCAAGGTGATCACGGCGGTCGGTTCGGAGTGGTTCCGCTATTACGCCGGCTGGTGCACGAAGATCGACGGAATCGCACGAGATGTGAACACCGGTGGTCTGACGGGCGTCGAGTCGCATATGCACGCCTACACGTTGAGAGAGCCGTACGGTGTTGTGGGACTGATCTTCCCGTGGAACGGTCCGGTGTTCAACTTCTGCGCCAAGCTCGCGCCCGCGCTGGCGGCGGGGTGCAGCACGGTCGTCAAGCCTGCTGAAGAGACGCCACTCTCGGCGCTTGTGCTCACCCGAATCCTGGCCGAGGCGGGGGTGCCCGACGGCGTGGTGAATCTCGTGAACGGCTATGGCCACACCGTGGGCGCCCAGATCACCGCGCACCCCGACGTCGAGAAGGTCGCGTTCACCGGCTCGACCGAGGTCGGCAGGGAGATCATGCACGCTTCGGCGTCCAGCAATCTCAACAAGGTCACCCTGGAACTCGGTGGCAAGTCACCGGTTCTCATCTTCGACGACGCCGACCTGGACACGGCGATAGCGATGGCGGGCTTCGGCTGCTTCCTGCACTCCGGGCAGGTGTGCATGTTGGGCTCGCGCATCTTCGCGCAGCGGGGTGTCTACGAACGCGTCGTCGAGGGCATCGCCACGATGGCGAACAATCTGTTGCTGGGCGGACCGCAGGACGAGGGCGCCATGATCGGCCCGCTCATCAGTGAGAAGCAGCTCAATCGCGTGATGGGTTACCTCGATCAGGGCCGCAGCGACGGCGTCGAACTCGTGACGGGTGGACATCGCCTCGACCGGAAGGGGTACTTCGTGCACCCGACGGTGGCCACCAAGGTTGATCCGTCCACGAGCAGGCTGTTCCAGGAAGAGATCTTCGGGCCGGTCGTCACCGTCCTGCCGTTCGATGACGAAGACGAGGCCATCGCGCTCGCGAATGACACGGATTACGGCCTCGCCGGGACCATCTGGACCTCGAATCTTGCTCGAGCGCATCGCCTTGCGAAGAGGGTGAAGGCAGGGACCGTGGGGCTGAACTGCCAGCTCCAGTTCGACCACTCGATGCCGTTCGGCGGGTACAAGCAGTCCGGCTGGGGCTACGAGGCCGGTAAGGCGGGTGTCGACACCTACCTGCAGTCGAAGACTGTCTGGGCGCAGATGTAATCACCTCGGACCCGTGGCCGCGCGGAGCGGGGCGCCGGCATGGCGAGGCCGGCGCCCCGCTCACTTCGTGGAGAGCACCGTCATTCCGGACGCCGAGGTCTCGGCGCGACCTGTTCCGCATTCTCATCGGTCCGAACGACTACAGGAGATGGCAGATGACCGCAGTGCAGCTGACTGTGCCGAGAGACTGGGGCGACATCGCCCCGGAATGGATGACCGCCGTTCTTGCCACCCACCATCCCGATGTCGAGGTGTCGGGAGTCGAGGTGCAACTGCGCGACGACGGCACGAACCGTCGCGCCCGTCTTGGAGTGACCTATGCCGAAGGGATCGGGCCGGCGACGGTGTTCGTCAAGGCGGCTGATCCGGAACACGTTGTGCTGCACAAACTCACGAGCGGCCTCTTCCATGAGCCCCGCCTGTTCAACTCCGGGGTGACGCTGCCGGTCGAGTGCCCTCTGACCTACGCCGCCCTGATGGAGCCCGACGACGACAACTTCTGCCTCGTGATGGAGGACATGGCCGCGCGAGGCGCCGACATGCGTGATGCCACCCGGCCGTTGACTGTTGAGCAGGCGGCCAACGGGGTGCGTGCGCTGGCTCGTCTGCACGGCCGATTCTGGGGGGATCGCGTCGCGTCGGAACCGTCGCTGGATTGGCTCGAACCGTTCGAGACGTGGGAGGGCATGGATGCGGCGCCGATCGAGCAGGCGTTCGCCCATCTCGGCGACGATGCGCCTGAGGAGGTGACGTCCCTGAGTATCGGTGAGCTGATCGATGACATCTGGAAGCCCTACATCCACACGCTGACCGCCGGACCGCAGACGTTGCTGCACGGTGATCCGCACATCGGCAACACCTACCTGCTGCCTGACGGTGAAGTCGGCTTCCTCGACTGGCAGGTGGTACGGCGCGGAAACTGGTCGCTGGATCTCGGATACTTCCTGCAGGGAGCGCTGACAGTCGACGATCGACGACGCAGTGAGCGGGATCTGCTCACCGAGTACCGCGACGCGCTCGCGGTGCCGGAGAGCGAGAAACCCGGTGCTGACGACATCCTGCTGGGTTATCGGGCATCGGCTGCGCATGGTTTGACGCTGTGGCTCTGCACCGCGAGTGCGGGTGAACTGTGGCAGCGTCCCGACATCGCCAGGGCACTCGCCGGCCGGTATTCGTCGGCATACGCCGATCTCGATACGCGAGAGGCCATTTCGCAGATTGCCGGTTGAGGGGTACCTTCCGCTGGTCGAGTAGGCACCGAGCGCCCTTCTGCTGGTCGAGTAGGCACCGAGCGTAGCGAGGCGCCGTATCGAGACCACTTGCGGCTCAGATGGTCTCGATACACCGCTCGCCTAGCGGCTCGCGGCTACTCGGCCGGCGGGTGGGGTGGCTGGTGGCTACTCGTCCGGCGGGTGGGTCGCTCGCCTCAGGCCTACATCCCGGCAGGCGGATGTCCCAGGGAGATGATGGCGCCCAGCGGGTCGGTCACGGCGGCCAATGTGCCGTACGGCGTCACCTCGCCGGGCATCAGGACCGTGCCACCGAGTGACTCGACCTGGGATACCGACGCCGCGACGTCGTCGACGGTGATGTAGACCTGCCAGAAGGAGGGCACCTCCGCCGGGTGGATCTTGGCGGCGTCCATGATCCCGGAGTAGGAACTGTCGCCGATGAACATCTGCCCGTAGTGATCAGGTCCGACGGCATCCGGGTCGCCCCCGGTACCAACCTCCTCGATGCGCGCGCCGAGTACGGCTTTGTAGAACTCGATCGACTTCGCGTAGTCCTTGGAGTGGGACTCGAACCAGTACGGCGTGCCGTGGTCACCCCACTGGCTGAAACCGTGATGCTGATTCGGCTTCCAGAATCCGATGGCGGCACCCGCGGTGTCGGTGGCGACCATCATGGTGCCCTCGTCGCCGACATCCATCGGCGGGAACATGACGCTTCCTCCGGCCTCCTCGATCGCCTTGCCGGTGGCCGCCGGGTCGTCGGTGTGCAGGTACACCGACCACACGTTGGCCGGCCCGCCCGCCTCGGCCATGTAGGGACTCAGTCCCGCGACGCGCTTACCGTTCTTGGTGAAGTTCTGGTAACCACCGAACTCCTCACGCGGGGGTCCTTCGACATCCCAGCCGAAGAGTGCGCCGTAGAACTCCACGGCTTTCGCCGGATCACTGCTCATCAGGTCGAACCAGATCGGTGCGCCGACCGGTGCCGAATAGTCGCTCATTGCCGAGTCCTCTCACGGGGTTGGGATCGTTCACACTGTTGACCTCAAGCGTGGCGGAAAATCATCGACGACATGCCGGATTTGCCGGACACCGATGAGAACCGGCGACCTGCGTGGTCGACACCTTCAACGGACCGTCGTCAGACCGGAACGAGGAGCCCCCATGCAGTCCACCGATGTCACCTATGCAGCACAGATCTCCACCGCGGCCGACGCGATGCTCGGCCTGGCGGCCAAGGTCGACGACGACATGCTCCACCGACCGACGCCGTGCGTGGGCACCGACCTCGGTGCGCTCCTGGCGCGCGTGATCGGGCTGAGCGAGGCCTTTGCGGCCGCCGCTCGAAAAGATCTGGGCCCGTCGACATCCACGGCGCCGCAGGTGTCGGAGAGTGTCCTGCCCGACGATTGGCGGGCGACGCTGCCGTCCATGCTGCGTGACCTCGCGGCGAGCTGGCAGCGTCCGGACGCGTGGCAGGGGATGACGCAGGCCGGCGGAGTCGATGCGCCGGGGGCGATCATGGGCACCATCGCGCTCTCCGAACTCGTCCTCCACGGTTGGGATGTGGCGCGCAGCATGGGTGTCGATCTCGAACTACCCGACGGCATCTTGCAGGTCGTCTACGACTTCCACCATCCGCCGCAGCCGCAGAGTGAGCGTGAAGGGATGTTCGGGCCGGTCGTCGAGGTCCCGGAGGACGCCAGACTCGTCGATCGGTTGGCGGGGCTGACCGGCCGCGACCCGTTCTGGCCGCATGGCACCCTGGAGGAATGACCGACGGAGTCGACCGACCACGGCCCGACCACGTGCGCCGATGGACCTGGCCTGCCGGGTTGCTCGGCGGACTACTGCTCGTCGCGTTCAGTCTCGTCCCGTGGGGTGTGTCCGATCAGGGGGTCAAGCCGTCGGTGACCGGTCTCGGCCGGGTCTCGGTGCCGGGCGCGGCGCCCGAAGACGTGGCCTTCCTCGAGGACCTCACCCGCAGACCGGGGCTGATCACCGTAGTCGTCGGTGTGGTGATCGCGATCGCTGCCGCGCTGGCGTGGTGGCGATCGGAGTTGCGGTGGCCCGCCGTCGTGGTGGTGGGGGTCGGGTCGGTCGTCTCGCTGGTCGTCGCCGTCGTGACATTGTCTGATCCCGGCAAGCATCTGTTCGAATCCCGGGTCACCGACGCCGTCGATGCCGACACACCGATCATCTCGGTCGGGTACGGCCTGGTCGGGGTGCTGGTCGTCAGTGTGGTGCTCCTCGGCCTGATGATGTCGACGGTGATCATCGGACGAGACGGTGCGGCGGAATCCGCACCCGATCCGGACGTGGCTAGCCCAGCCGACGAATCGTCTTGAGCGGGGGCATGCGATCGAGCGGCGTGAAGCCGATCGGCACCCCGTTCGGGCCATACGCGTTGAACACCTGGCCGAAGCCTGCGTAGATGCCCACGTGGCTGGCATCCCGCCAGAAGATCATGATGTCGCCCGGAGCCAGGGCCCCGAACGGGATGGCGTGACCCACCCGTGCCTGCTGCTGGCTGACCCGTGGGAGCTGGATCCCGGCTGTGCGGAACGCCCATTGCACAAGGCCTGAGCAGTCCCACGAGTTGGGCCCGGTCCCACCCCACTTGTACGGCTTGCCTATCTGCGTCACGGCCGCGTTGAGGGCCTGCACGCCCGCCGGTGTGGATACCGGGAGGTAGATCTCCATCGACCCCGACGAACCGGACGAACCGGTGTCCGCCAAGGCTGGGGGCTGCGCCGCGAATGACGCGCCGATCGCAATACCGGCCGCACACGCGATGCCGGCTACACGACGTCGAAGATTCTGCATGTCAATACAGTGACCGACTCGGCACGAATCGGCTCAACCTTTGGTTGAGATCGGGGCAGAAGTGGCTGAAGTGGCCTGTGGGGCGTGTTACCAGTAGCCGTCGGGGTCGCTGTCCGGCGACTCACCCGGGATGATCCCCTCGGCGACGCCGTGATCGATGCTGGCCGACATCCGTGGGCATGTCGGCATCATCGCGCCCGGCAGGAGTGCCCGGCCCGTGTTGCGGTCCGGTTCGAGTTCGTTGCACCGGGCGCGTGCCTCGGTGTTCCACTGGACGCTCGTATGAAACGAACTGGTCTTCTTGACCAGCACACAGGCGTGGCAGCTACGGCATTCGATCTCGCGCATGCCACCGCGCAGATAGTGGTCGCGGTCGCGCGCGGTGGCGTCGTGGACAGCCGCGCGCCGGTCGGGATCGGCATGGAAGTCGGGCGCCTTGGCCCATTCCGATGACCCCGTGATCCCGCCGCGCTCGGCCGCCCGCGTCATCGCCTCAGACCTCGGCCTTCTCCGAGGACTCGGCGTTGCGGCCATCGGCCGCGGCTTCCTCCTCCTGGCGGCGCAGGTTCTCCTGGATCTCGACGCCCCAGCTCTCGAGGGCCTTTTCCGTGTCGATCTCGTATTCGAAGCGCTCGGACATCTCCTCGGTGACGTCGGCCTTGTCGACATAGAACTGCTCGTACCAGCGACGGAGTTGATAGACGGGACCGTCTTCTTCGACCAGGAGCGGGTTGTCGATGCGGGTCTTGTTCTTCCAGATCTCGACGTCCTGGAGGAAGCCGACCTCGACACCCGCCGAGATCTTCGTGGCCATCTTCGAAGCTTGCTCGGCGGTGAGGCCATCCGGGACCTTCGCCATCACTCCGTACATGAGAACGAACGAGTTCTCGTCGATCGGGTAGTGGCAGTTGGTCAAGATGGTCTCCACCGCGTATCCGCCGTAGTACTGGACCATCGGATTGAGCATGTAGGAGGGGCCGTAGTACGCGGCGATGGACTCCAGGCGGCTGTCGCCGTAGTTGGTGCCCAGCGAGATGTCGGGTCGCCCGTGCGAGTTCATGTACTGCGCGGCGATCTCACCCTCGAAGACGTTCTTGAAGTAGTCCGGAAGGGCGAAGTGCACGTAGTAGAAATGCGCCATGTCGACGACGTTGTCGATGATCTCGCGGCAGTTGGAGCCCTCGATCACGATCCGGTTCCAGGTCCACGCGGTCCATTCTTCGGAGCCGACCTCCTCGAGGTCCGGGATGATGCAGTCCTCGGGAGGCGGGTTGCCCTCCGGATCGTTGTAGACGAATATCTGTCCGTTGCGCGTCATCGTCGGCCACGCCCGGGTCTTGGCGAGCTTCGGGTTGCGCTTGGCGTAGGGCACGGTGGCGCACCGGCCGTTGCCCTTCCACTGCCAGCCGTGGAACGGGCACGCGACGTTGCCGTTCTTGACGCTGCCCTGACTGAGGTCGCCGCCCATGTGCCGACAGTACGCGTCGAGAACGTTGACATTGCCGTCCTCGTCGGCCCAGACGACCAGCTTGGTCCCGAAGATCTGCACCGAGTGCGGCTTGCCGTCGGTGTACTCCGACACCAGGCCCAGGCAGTGCCAGCCGCGTGCGAATCGCGTGGGTGGTGCGCCCGTGTCGATCTCCCGGACGTCGACATCGTCACCGGCGGGGGCTGTGGCGCCGGCCTTCGTGTCGGGTGTCGCAGACATCCATTACTCCTGTCATCTGACGCGTGACTCGCCCGTTCGGTGCGAATCGGCTCACTGCCAATACTAGAACATGTTACAAAAATGGGGAACGAATCGCCCATCGAGGTGTAGATCGGGGCAGGAAATGGGCACAAAGGCCCAGTGCTCGACATAAATGAGAACGTGTTCTAATCTCAAACACGAACGAGAACCAGGGGCGACCTCGACGGTCGTCGAGCAACGAGTAGGAGCAGGCGACATGCCTAGTCAGCGGAGCGAAGCGGCCGAGCAGGTCCTGGAGAAGATCAACGCGCTGCTTCCCGAGATCGAACAACGGGCTCAGCAGACCGAAGACCTGCGTCGAATCCCGGACGAGACCGTCTCCAGCCTCGAAGGCGCAGGTTTCTTCAAGCTGATGCAGCCGGAGCAATGGGGTGGATACCAGGTCGACCCGGTCACGTTCTACGAGGCCGTCCGCCGGATCTCCACCGCCTGCGGCTCGACGGGCTGGGTGTCTGGCATCATCGGCATCCACAACTGGCACCTCGCGCTGTTCACCCAGCAGGCCCAGGAGGATGTCTGGGGCAAGGACACCTCGGTTCGCATCTCCTCGTCGTACGCCCCGATGGGCATGGGCGAGGTCGTCGACGGCGGATACAAGGTCAACGGCAACTGGGCGTTCTCGTCGGGATGTGAGATCGCCGATTGGGTCTTCGTGGGCGGTCCGGTCATCAAGAACGGGAAACCGGTGGACTTCGTGTCCTACCTGCTCCCGCGCGAGGACTACAACATCAAGGACGTCTGGCATGTGGTGGGGCTCAAGGGCACCGGCTCCAACACGATCGAGGTCAAGGATGCGTTCGTGCCGACGCATCGCGTGCTGAGCATGCGCACCATGGCCACCTACCAGAGCCCGGGCCTCGAGCGGAACACCGCGCCGGTGTACAAGATGCCCTGGGGGACAATCCATCCGAGCACCATCTCGACCCCGATCGTCGGCATGGCCTACGGCGCCTACCAGGCGCATGTCGAGCATCAGGGCAAGCGTGTGCGCGCGGCATATGCCGGGGAGAAGAGCAAGGACGATCCGTTCGCCAAGGTGCGGATCGCCGGCGCGGCAAGCGACATCGACGCCGCGTGGCGTCAGCTCACGGGCAACCTGCAGGACGAGTACGACCTGATCCTCGCGGGTGAGGAGCCGCCGATGGAGCTGCGACTCGCGGCGCGCCGCGATCAGGTGCGGGCCACCGCCCGTGCGGTTGCCGCGATCGACACGCTCTTCGAGAACTCGGGCGGTGGCGCACTCAACCTGGATTCGCCGATCCAGCGGTTCTGGCGTGATGCCCACGGCGGACGTGTGCACGCGGCCAACGATCCCGAGCGCGCCTACGTCGCCTTCGGCAACGGCGAGTTCGGCATCCCCATCGGCGACAGCATGGTCTGATCGGCGGGCCCTTCGAGACGCTCGCAAGCTCGCTCCTGCGGGAGCGGTCGAACACAGGAGTCAGAACAGATGAGTGACAGTCCGATCCGGTCTCTCGGATACATGAGGATCGAGGCCACCGACGTCGACGCCTGGCGCGACTACGGTCTCAAGGTGCTGGGCATGATCGAGGGGAAGGGGCTCACCGACGGCGCCCTCTACCTTCGGATGGATGACTTCCCGGCTCGGCTGGTGATCATCCCGGGCGAACACGACCGCCTGGCGAGTTCCGGCTGGGAATGTCCGAATGCCGAAGCCCTGCAGGATGTGCGGGATCGCCTGTCGGCGGCCGGAGTCATCTTCCGGGAGGGTAAGGACGACGAGCTCGCGGACCGCCGCGTGGTCGAGATGATCGTCTTCACCGATCCGGCGGGCAACACCATCGAGGCGTTCCACGGTGTGGCGCTGGAGCATCGCCGGGTGGTCAGCCCCTATGGTCACAAGTTCGTGACCGGCGAACAGGGACTCGGGCACGTGGTGCTGACGTGTGATGACGACAAGGCGGCCCTGGCGTTCTACCGAGATGTGCTGGGGTTCGGTCTCCGTGACTCGATGCGCCTACCGCCGCAGGCCGTCGGCCGGGAGGAGGGCGACGAGTCGCCATGGCTTCGCTTCCTCGGCTGCAACCCGCGCCATCATTCGCTGGCGTTCCTGCCGATTCCCAACAGCACCGGGATCGTGCATCTGATGCTCGAGGTGGAGAACTCGGACGACGTCGGGCTATGTCTGGATCGCGCGCTGCGCAAGAAGGTGAAGATGTCGGCGACCCTCGGGCGACACGTCAACGATCTGATGCTCTCCTTCTACATGAAGACACCCGGTGGCTTCGACGTCGAGTTCGGTTGCGAGGGAAGAACCGTCGTCGACGACGAGTGGGTGGCGCGGGAGAGCACCGCCGTGAGTTTGTGGGGACATGACTTCACCGTCGGATTCCAGAACTGAGATGACACACACACCGTACGGCTCGGCGGACTTCGACTCGAGGCAGTTCCGGACTGCGATGGGGCAGTTCTGTACGGGCGTCACCGTCATCACCACGACCGGTGAAGACGGGGCGCCGGTCGGATTCGCCTGCCAGTCCTTCGCCGCCCTGTCCCTGGACCCTCCGCTCGTGATCTTCTGCCCGATGAAGACCTCGCGGAGCTGGAAGGTCATCGAGCAGACCGGCAAGTTCTGTGTCAACGTGCTGTCCAACCGCCAGCAGGACGTCAGCGCCGCGTTCGGAGCCCCGGGTGACGACAAGTTCCGCACCATCACCTGGGACCCGTCGCCGGCTGGACTGCCGGTGATCCGGCATGCCCTGACGTGGGTGGAGTGTGACGTCGAGCGGGTCACCGATGGCGGGGATCATCACATCGTCATCGGTCGTGCACTGACCTTGGGTGATGTGTTGCAGGACAAGCCGTTGCTGTTCTACCGCGGCGGATACCTGTCCACCGAGCATCCGCGGGTGACGCCCGCACAGGCCGAACTGGAGAATTTCCTCACCTGGACCGGAGGCGACACCTGGCTATGAGCTCACCGACGAGCGAATCAACCGACACGGGGATCGTGCGTCCCGTCGATGTCACGCGGCCACTGACCGATGCGATCGCCGAGGCGGAGAGGTTGATCGCCTCCGCCGAGTTCGTGGAGAGCGAGCAGGATCTCGCCGAGGGGTACGACTACCTCGGTGGGAGTATCGCCGCGATCGTGCAGTTGGTCCGGACCCGGCAGAAGAGCCACCCGAACTTCATCACGTCGACCGGACCGACGACGAAGATGGGCCTCGACAACCCGGACACGCTGTACTACCACGCCGACGTGGAGGCCGACGGCACTTATGTGGTCCGCGGACACCGTGGCAGCACAGTCGATCTGAGCTTCCAGGTGCTCGCAGGCGATTACACGGCGTCGAACGTCCCCGGCGGTGATGATGCGTTCGACGATCGCCGAATCCCGATCGATGCGGACGGCAACTTCGAGATCACCTTCGGCCCGCCGATCGACGATCAGCGTGACGACTACTTCGTGTTGGCGGAGGGTGCCTCGATGCTGGCGGTCCGTGAGGTGTACGGCGACTGGTCGCAGAGGAAGGGATCCATCTCCATCGAACGGTCCGACACCGTCGGAACCGCGCCGGAGGAACCGGATCTCGCCCGCGTGACGCGCCGATACGCAACGGCGGGCAAGATGCTCACATCGCGGATCAACACCTGGTTCAACTTTCCGAAGTGGTTCTACCTGGACGAGCCGGTCAACACCTTCACGGCGCCTCGGCTCACTCCTGGCGGGCTGGCGACCCAGTCGTCGTCGGTCGGGCATTTCCGCCTGGCCGACAACGAGGCGATGATGATCACCGTGCCGAAGTCGGATGTGCCGTACCAGGGTTTCCAACTGGGCAGCATGTGGTACATCTCGCTCGATTATGTGAATCACCAGACCAGCCTCAATTCAGCGCAGGCGCAGGTCGATCCGGACGGCATGATCAGGATGGTCGTGTCGCGGCGGAATCCGGGCGTCGCCAATTGGATCGAGACCACCGGACGTACCACCGGGATCATGCAGTTCCGCTGGCAGCGCACCGATCACCCGGTACCGTCAGAAGGCGGACCGACGGCACAGGTGATCGACATCGACGATGTCGAGGCGCATCTGCCGTACTGGTCGGACAATGTCATCGACGGGGCCGGATGGGCCGAACGAATCGCGGCGCGCCAGCGTGCTTTTGCCGAAAGGATGTTGGGATGACGTCATCGGTCTCCGGAGGACTGCTCGCCGACAAGGTGGTCGTGGTGTCGGGGGTGGGGCCGGGTCTGGGTAGATCGATCTGTCTGCGCGCCGCGGCCGCGGGCGCGAAGGTCGTGCTGGCCGCGCGTACCGAGTCTCGCCTGAAAGAGGTCGCCGCCGAGGTCGATGATGCCGGCGGCACGTCGTTCGTGGTGCCGACCGACATCACCGACGACGATGCGGTGAACGGACTGGTGGCGGCGACGATCGGCGAGTTCGGTCGGGTGGATGTGGTGGTGAACAACGCGTTCGCACTGCCCTCGATGAAGCCGTTGGCGCGCACCGACTTCGATCACATCACCGCGAGTCTCGATCTCACCGTCCTGGGTACGCTCCGGGTGATCAAGGCCTTCACCGATTCGCTCGCCGAGACCGACGGAGCCTTCGTCAACATCAACTCGATGGTCATCCGGCACTCCGAACCGCGTTACGGAAGCTACAAGCTGGCCAAGTCGGCGATGCTCGCGATGTCGCAGACACTCGCGACCGAGTTGGGCGACAAGGGTATCCGGATCAATACCGTGGCGCCCGGATACATCTGGGACGATCAGTTGAAGTGGTACTTCGGCGAGGTGGCGAAGAAGTACGGGATCACCCAGGAGCAGGTCTACGAACAGACCGCGAGCAAATCGGATCTCAAGAGATTGCCCGAGCCGGATGAGATCGCCGAGGCGGTGGTGTTCCTGGCATCACCGATGGCCAGCGCGATCACCGGCCACACCCTCGACGTCAACTGCGGTGAATACCATGACTAGTGCGGCTCGCGTGCCAGGCGCCGGGAGCGAAGCGAGCGGGCCGCGTCTGAATGTCGGCACGGCCACCGATCTGCACGAATCTGCCATGCGAGCAACGGGTCTCGACGACTTCGGTGATCAGGACGACTACCGCGAGGCGCTGGAGGTGCTGCTCGAGTCGTACGCACGGGACGCGGACCTCACCGAACTGGGCAGCAAGATGTTCCGCTTCTTCCTCAAGGGAGCGCTGATCGCCCGGCTGTTGTCCGAGTCGTCGTGGCAGGCCAATCCGTCTTACGTGGACGTGCCCGTCACGCGACCGATCTTCGTGACCGGGTTGCCGAGGACGGGCACCACGGCTCTGCACCGACTCCTCACCGCGGATCCCGCACACCAGGGATTGGAGATGTGGCTCGCGGAGTTCCCGCAGCCGCGTCCCCCGCGCGACACCTGGGCGTCGAACCCGGTGTATCAGCAGATCAACGCCGGACTCGAGAAACATCACGTGGCGAACCCCGAGTTCATGGGTCTGCACTACCTCGACGCCGGTGAGGTCGAGGAGTGCTGGCAACTGCTGCGACAGAACGTCATGTCGATCTCCTACGAGTCGCTGGCCTATCTGCCCACCTATTCCCGGTGGCTCGCGCAGCAGGACTGGACGCCCACGTATCAGCGGCACCGCCGGAATCTGCAGATGATCGGACTGAACGATCCGGAGAAGCGCTGGGTCCTCAAGAATCCCAGCCACATGTTCGCACTCGACGCGCTGATGGCCGCCTATCCAGATGCGCTGGTGATCCAGACCCACCGGCCCCCGGAGACGATCATCGCGTCGATGTGCAGCCTGGCCGAGCATGCGACCCCGGGATGGTCGAACACCTTCGTCGGAGACAAGATCGGCGAGGCGCAGCTCGAACTCTGGTCGCGAGGGCTGCGCGAGTTCGAGGCCGCGCGCCGCAACCACGACCCGGCGCAGTTCCTCGACATCGATTTCACAGATCTGCGCAGCGACCCGTTCGGCACCGTGGAGCGGGTGTACTCGGCGCTGGGTGCGGAGTACACCGCCGAGGCGCGCAGCGCGATGGAAGCCCTCGATGCCGAGAGCCAGTCGGGCGCACGTAAACCGCAGCACCAGTACAGTCTTGCCGACTATGGACTGACCGAAGGCGCCGTCGCGGAGGCTTTCGCCCGCTGAGCGGTCCCCTGAGGAGTAGTCGGTACCGATCGGTTCGCTACTCGCTCGATGACGAACTGCTGGATGACGAGTCGCCGGCCGACGATCCGCTCTCAGAACCGGACCCGGCCGGGCTGGTGGCTCGCCCCCGTGGCGCAGTGGCAGACCCCCTCGGCCGCTGACGACCTGGTCAAGGCCGCCGTGGCCGGTCGATAGCAGGAAACGTGGGATTCACCGCAACCGAGCACTCGACCGAGGGTCATCGTACTGTCTGGATCATGGCCGACTACGAGTCTCGTCGCACCGAGGAGGGATTCCGGCGGCTGATCACGTTCGCGGATGCCGTGGTCGCGATCGCGCTGACCCTCCTTGTGCTGCCGCTTGCCGACATCCCGCGGGAGATCTCGGACGACACCACGGTCGGTGACGTCCTCTCCGAGTACCTGCCGGAGATCATCAGCTTCTTCGTCAGCTTCATCGTGATCTGGGTTCTGTGGCGCAATCATCACCGGATCATGGAGCATTTCCGGACCTACGACCGGGTGCTGTTCGAACTCCACTTCGTCTGGTTGCTCACCATCGTGGTGCTCCCGTTCGTCACGGCCATGCTCGACAACGAGCACATCGAGCGTGCCAACGCCGTCTACATGGGAGTGCTTGCCGTATCGATACTCTCGTTGATCTCCATGACCGCGTGGGGCGCCCGTCGCCGCGAGCTGCTGGAGCCGGGCGACGACATCGAACTATGGCTCCGCCGGCGCTCGGGCGCCGTGACGTTCCTGCTGCTGGTGGTCGCCATGGTCATCGCGATCATCTATCCCGAGACGGATTCCTGGCCCCTGCTGCTGCTGGTTCTGTCGGGACCGTTGGAGAAGCTGCTGGCCCGGCTCCGCGGCCGCAGGGCGGAGAGTTCGCCGGGGTGAGACGCAGCGCGGTACCGGGGCGTGGTGTCGTCAGCCGAGGGTCGACGCCCGGGCCACCAGCTCTGGCTGAAAGACGGGATTCGACGGCTGGTGTCGTTGCGGCGACTCGGTGGCCGCGGAGATCAGGAGCTCGACAGCGGTTGCGCCGATGAGGGAGGTCGGCTGCTGGACGGATGAGAGAGGGACAACCGCCGAACGCGCGAAATCGATGTCGTCGTAGCCGATCAGGGCGATGTCGTCGGGGACACGAACATCACCACCCAACATGGTGAAGGCCTGCAGGACGCCTATCGCGACGAGGTCGTTGGCACAGAACACGGCGTCGGGCCGGGCGGCAGGGCTCCTGCGCTGCAGCGCGTCCCCGACCTCGCGCCCTGCGAGCACGCTGAGTGCCGAGGTCTCCACCACCTCCAGGGATGCGCCGTCGACCTCGGCAACGGCCTGCTCGGCACCGCGTAGCCGATCGGCGACCTGGCGAAGTCCCGCCGGCCCGCCGACATAGGCGATCCGGCGGCGCCCGATCGAGCAGAGATGCGACACCGCAAGGCGACCCCCGGCGATATCGTCGACGGCCACGGAGTCGAAGGGGGTGCCATTGGCATCCCGGTCGACCAGGATGACCGGCGTGCCGCGCCTTCGGAGCAGGTCGAGGCGCCCCAGATCGTCACCGATGGGTGACACCAGCAGCCCGTACACCCGCTGCTCGTCGAAGGCGTCGATGTAGTCGTGCTCGCGTCGTTCGTCGTCGTCGGACGTTCCGAGCAGCACGGTCAGATCGTGTTCACCTGCACGGCGCTCGGCCGCGCGGGCGATGTCGGTGAAGAACGGGTTGCCGACGTCGAGCACGACGAGGCCGACGCACCGGGAGCGGCCGGCCCGAAGCTGCCGAGCCGCATCGTTGCGGACGAACCCGAGCGCCTCGATCGCGGCCTGGACCCGGATCACCGTCGCCGGGGCCACCTTGTCGGGGGAGTTGAGCACGTTGGAGACGGTGCCGACCGAGACCGACGCCGCGGCCGCGACGTCGCGCATGCTCACTCCCATGGGCTCATCTCATCAGATCTCGGGCGCCTGAGTCGCGCGCCCGACACGGTCGGAGGTGGTTCACTACACACATGTCGATGCCGGCCGGCCCGCTGTCCGATCAGTACCAGCCCGATCCACGGCGCTGGAAGGCACTGGCAGTGTGCCTGGTGGTCGGCTTCATGACCCTGCTCGACGTCTCGATCGTGAACGTGGCACTGCCGTCGATCGAGAAGGGCCTCGGCGCGACGTCGGCCGACCTGTCGTGGGTGGTCTCCGGATATGCCCTGACCTTCGGCCTCGTGCTGGTACCGGCAGGCCGCGTCGGGGACGCCCGGGGCCGCAAGACCACATTCCTCGTCGGATTGACGCTGTTCGTCCTCGCGTCGGCGGCGTGCGGACTCGCACCGGGCCCGGGCATGCTGGTCATCTCGCGGCTCATCCAGGGAGCCGCAGGCGGCATTCTCAGCCCCCAGGTGTCGGGACTCATCCAGCTCCTGTTCCGAGGCGCCGAGCGGGGCCGGGCGTTCGGGATGTTCGCCGCGACCATCGGTATCTCGACCGCGGTCGGGCCGCTGCTCGGCGGCATCCTCATCCAGATCGGCGGTGAGGAGCACGGCTGGCGATGGGTGTTCTTCGTGAACGTGCCGATCGGCATCCTGGCCTTCATCGCGGCAGTCCGGCTGATACCGGCCCGGCCGGTCGAGACCAAGCAGCCGCTGCGCGCATCGTCGTTCGACCCCATCGGGGTGCTGCTGCTCGGCGTCGGTGTCGTCGCGCTGATGCTGCCGCTCGTCCAGGAACAGCAGTGGGACGGTAATGGCAAGTGGCTGTTGCTGGTCGTCGCCGCGGTGCTCCTGACGGCCTTCGTGTGGTGGGAGCTGCACCAGGCGCGCCGGGGCCGTCAGCAACTCGTGGACCTCTCGTTGTTCTCGCTGCGGTCGTATTCGCTTGGCTGTGTCATCGCGCTCGTGTACTTCGCCGGTTTCACCACCGTCTTCTTCATCTACACCCTCTATGTGCAGCAGGGACTGGGCTATTCGGCGCTGATGGCGGGTCTTGCCGTGACACCCTTCGCGCTCGGTTCCGCGGTGTCGGCAGGCATCGGCGGGAACATCGTCGGGAAGTTCGGCCGCAAGCTGGTCGTCTTCGGGCTGCTGCTCGTCGTCGTCGGCATGGTGGCGACCGTGATCGCAGTTCACCTGGTGCCCGGCGACAACGTGGGCTACGCGGCCGCAGTCCCGTTGCTGGTGGCCGGCATCGGATCGGGGTTGGTGATCTCGCCGAACCTCACCCTGAGTCTCGACGAGGTCCCGGTGTCCAAGGCGGGCATCGCGGGTGGCGTTCTGCAGACCGGTCAGCGCATCGGCTCGGCCGCCGGTATCGCGGTGGTGGGAGCCGTGTTCTTCGCGCAGGTGGCGAGTACACACGGGGACTGGGCCAAGGCGTTCGAGCTCGGGCTGTCGACGGCGGCGCTGCTGGTGCTGGTCGCGCTGATCGTCGGGCTGGCCGACCAGTTCGCGGAGCGACGTGAGGTTGGAACGTCCCGCCGGCCGAGTGGTCCGAGGAGCTAGTGCACGGCGTATCGAGGGTGCGGGGAGTCGGCCTAGGCCTCGATACGCTCCTCACTTCGTTCGTCGCTACTCGGCCGGCGGTGGGGTTCGTCGCTCTTCGGTCGGCGGAAGACCTGGTCGCTGTCCGAGCGGCGGTAGGGTTCGTCGCTATCCGAGCGCCACGGGCCGTGACCGGGGCACCAGGCGTTCCAACTGCGTCACGTGATCCGGCGTCAGTTCCTCGAGCGAGGCGACACCGAGAAGGCGCATGGTGCGCGCGATCTGCTCGGAGAGGATCTCGATCATCCGGTCGACGCCTGCCTCACCACCGGCCATCAGGCCGTACAGGTAGGCGCGCCCGACCAGGGTGAAGTCGGCACCGAGGGCGATGGCCGCGACGATGTCGGCACCGGAGGAGATGCCGGTGTCGAGGATGATCTCGGTCCGCTCGCCGACCTCGCGCGCTACGTCGGGCAGCAGATGGAACGGTATCGGCGCCCGATCGAGCTGACGCCCACCGTGATTCGACAGCACGATGCCGTCGACCCCCAGATCGGTGACGGCCTTGGCATCCTCGACGGTCTGGATGCCCTTGACCACCAGCTTGCCCGGCCACTGCGACTTGATCCACGCCAGGTCGTCGAAGGTGACAGTCGGGTCGAACATGGTGTCCAGCAGTTCGGCGACGGTTCCCGACCACCGGTCCAGCGACGCGAACGCCAACGGCTCGGTGGTGAGGAAGTCGATCCACCATTGCGGGCGCGGCAAGGCGTTGACCACGGTCTTGGCGGTCAGGGCAGGCGGGATCGACATGCCGTTGCGCTTGTCCCGCAGGCGTGCTCCGGCGACGGGGACGTCGACGGTCACCAGCAGCGTGTCGTAGCCGGCCTTGGCGGCGCGGTCGACCAGCGCCATGGACCGTTCGCGGTCCTTCCACATGTAGAGCTGGAACCAGTTGCGGCCGTGCGGGTTGGCGCTCTTGACGTCTTCGATCGACGCGGTACCCATCGTCGACAACGAGAACGGAATGCCTGCCCGCGCGGCCGCGCGCGCCCCGGCGTACTCACCCTCGGTCTGCATCATCCGGGTGAAACCGGTGGGGGCGATGCCGAACGGCAGCTCCGACCGATCACCGAGGATGGTGCAGCTCGTGTCGACCTTGGAGACGTCGCGCAGGATCGCCGGATGGAACTCGATGTCGCTGAACGCCTGACGGGCCCGGGCGATCGACAACTCGGCCTCGGCCGAACCGTCGGTGTAGTCGAACGCGGCCTTCGGCGTCCGTCTCTTGGCGATCGTCCGGAGGTCCTCGATGGTCAACGCCGCGTCGAGCCGACGCTTCTTGGCATCGAACTGCGGCTTCTTGAACTGCATCAACGGTGCGAGATCGCGAGGCTTGGGAACTCGGCGCTTCATGGGGGAACTGCCCTGCATGGTCATGCCTTTCCTGCTCCGACCGCAGCGTGGTGACGCGTGCTGCGGGAACGTCGGGGTGCGTAGTGTTGCGGCGGGAACCGGTCGGCGACGATGGTCCGCATCGCCTCCAGGTCGCCATCGATCAGATCGTGGGCTCGCGCGGTGATCAGCACGTTGCCCAGGGCGGTGGCCTCCACCGGCCCGGCCTGCACGGGCAGGCCCAGTCGGTCGGCGGTGAGCTGGCACAGCAGTCGGTTCTGCGAACCACCGCCCACCATGTGCACGGTGCGGACATCCTTCCTCGACAGCTCGGCCGCGGTGCGCACGCTGTGGGCGAATGCGGCGGCGAGGCTCTCGACGATGGCGCGCACCATCTCCGGACGCGTCATCGGTGGTTGCATGCCACGCTCGGCGTACCAGTCGCGGATGCGGCCCGGCATGTCTCCCGGTGGAAGGAACCGCGCGTCGTCGGTGTCGAAGACCTCGAACCCAGAGGTGACCTCGGCTGCCTGGGCCAGCAGCTCCGCGAGATCGGCACGGTAGCCGTCGCGCTGATACTGCCGGACCGTCTCGCTGAGCAACCACAATCCCATCACGTTGTGCAGGTAGCGGATTCGGCCGTCGGCACCGACCTCGTTGGTGAAGTTGGCCTTCCAGCCGGCCCGGGAGACCTCCGGTGCCTCGAGTTCCACACCTACGAGACCCCAGGTGCCGCACGAGATGTACGCCGCCGACGACGGATCCATCGGGATCGCCGCCACCGCCGACGCGGTGTCGTGGGAGGCGACCGCGGTGACGTGCGGACGCTCGACGAGGCCGAGGCGATCGGCGACATCGGTGAGCAGCGGGCCCTGATCGGTCCCGGTCTCGACGATGTCGGGGAACAATCCGACGGGGAGGGCGAGCCGCTCCATCATCGCAACGTCCCACTCGCCGTTGATGCCGAGCAGACCGGTGGTCGACGCGTTGGTGCGTTCGGTGCCGCGTCGGCCGGTGAGCCAATAGGTGATCAGGTCGGGGATCAGCAGGGCGCTGTCGGCCTCGTCGAGCAGACCGTCCCGATTCTCCGCCGCCAGTTGATAGACGGTGGTGAAGGGGAGGAACTGCAGGCCGTTACGGAGATACAGGTCCACCGGCCCGAGTTCGGCGTGCACCGCCTCGACGCCGTCGGTGGTCCGCGCATCCCGATAGTGATGCGGCAGACCCAGCATGCGCCCCTCACGCAGGAGTGCATAGTCGACCGCCCACGAGTCGACGCCGATACCGACCAGATTGTCGGACTGGCGGCCCGCCTCCGCGAGCCCGGCACAGGCGTCGCGGAACAGGCCGGGCAGATCCCAGTGCAGCGCCGTGCGATTCCCGTTCCAGATCTGGACCGGACCATTGTCGAATCGCGCGACCTGTTCGAGTTCCAGCCGACCCTGCGAGATGTCGGCGAGCATCACGCGTCCGCTGGTCGCGCCCAGGTCGATCGCGGCGACCTGGGCGGACCGTGATGAGCGGCTCATCGCAGGAACGCTGCAGCGACCCCCGCGTCCACCGGCACGTGCAGGCCGGTGGTGTGGGAGAAGTCGGAGGTGCAGAGGGCGAATGCGGCATTGGCGATGTTCTCCGGCAACACCTCTCGCTTCAGGAGTGTGCGCTGCGCGTAGAACTTGCCCAGGTCCTTCTCCTCGACGCCGTAGACCGCGGCACGCTGTGCGCCCCAGCCGCCGGCGAAGATGCCCGAACCGCGCACCACGCCATCGGGATTGATGCCGTTGACCTTGACGCCGTGCTCACCGAGCTCGGCGGCCAGCAGCCGCACCTGGTGGGCTTGGTCGGCCTTGGTGGCCGAGTACGCGATGTTGTTGGGTCCGGCGAACACCGAGTTCTTCGACGAGATGTAGAGGATGTCGCCGCCGAGCTTCTGATCGATCAGGGCGCGTGCCGCGGCCTTCGACACCAGGAACGAACCTCGTGCCATCACGTTGTGCTGGAGATCCCAGTCGGCAGCGGTGGTGTCCAGCAACGACTTCGACAGCGAGAGGCCGGCGTTGTTCACCACGAGGTCGATGCCGCCGAACGCCAGCACGGTCGCATCGATCGCAGCCTGGACGGCGGCTTCGTCGGTGACGTCCGCTGCCACGCCGATTGCGACGTCGGTGGAACCGATCTCGTCGGCCGCGGCCTGCGCCTTCTCGACATCGAGGTCGGCGATCACGACGCAGGCGCCTTCGGCGGCCAGACGCCGGGCGATGGCCTTGCCGATTCCCGATGCTGCGCCGGTCACCAGCGCGATGCGGGTCGCGAGGGGCTTCGGCTCGGGCATCCGCGCGAGCTTGGCCTCTTCCAGAGCCCAGTACTCGATGCGGAACTTCTCCGTCTCGTCGATGGGCGCGTAGCTCGAGACCGCTTCGGCGCCACGCATGACGTTGATGGCGTTGAGGTAGAACTCGCCTGCCACTCGTGCGGTCTGCTTGTCCTTGCCGAAGCTGAACATCCCGACGCCGGGGACGAGCACGATCGCGGGGTCGGCACCCCGCATGGCCGGGCTGTCGGGGGTGGCGTGGCGTTCGTAGTAGCCGCGGTAGTCGGCGCGGTAGGCCTCATGCAGTTCGGCGAGCCGTTCCTTGCACTCCTCGACAGTGGCGGTGGGTGGGAGATCGAGCACCAGCGGCTTGACCTTGGTACGCAAGAAATGGTCCGGGCAGCTGGTGCCGAGTTCGGCCAGGCGCGGATGCTCCTCGGCGGCGAGGAACTCCAGCACCGGGTCGACGTCGGTGAAGTGGCCGACCTGTGGGCGGTCCATCGACGCGAGACCGCGGATGAACGGTGCGAGGGCGGCCGCCTTGGTCCGACGCTCGTCGGCAGGCAGCGCGCTGTACCCGTCGAGCTCCCGACCGAACGGCTGCGGGCGACCGTTGGCGTCGATGTACTGCTCGGCGGTCTGGATGATCTCCAGCGAGTTGGCCTGCGCCTCCTCGGAGGTGTCGCCCCACGCGGTGATGCCGTGACCGCCCAGGATGGCTCCGATGGCCTGCGGATTGGCCGTCTTGATGGCGGAGATGTCGAGTCCGAGCTGGAAGCCGGGACGACGCCATGGAACCCACACGACGCGGTCCCCGAAGATCTTCTGCGTCAACACCTCACCGTCGGACGACGTCGCGATCGCGATGCCGGAGTCGGGGTGGAGGTGGTCGACGTGGGCAGCGTCGACGAGACCGTGCATCGCGGTGTCGATCGACGGTGCGGCGCCGCCCTTGCCGTGCAGGCAGTAGTCGAAGGCGGCGACCATCTCGTCCTCGCGGTCGAGCCCGGGGTAGACGTCGACGAGGGCACGCATACGGTCGAGGCGCAGTACGGCCAGGCCCTTTTCGGTCAGCGTGCCCAGGTCGCCGCCGGAGCCCTTCACCCACAGGAGGTCGACGTTCTCACCCGTGACGGGGTCGGTGTCGGTGCCCTTGGCGGAGGTGTTGCCGCCGGCGTAGTTGGTGTTCTTGGGGTCGGAGCCGAGCCGGTTGGATCGCGCGATCAGCGCGGCAACTGTCGGGTTGGTCATGAGGGGTTCTCCTCGGAATCAGAAGGTGTCGGTGTCGGGAGAGGTCAGGCGCCCCAGGAGGACTGCGTGCCGCCGATTCGCTCCTCGGCGATCTGTGCGGCGTGGCCGGACGCGGCGTAGGCCGCCATCGGGTCGGCGGGTAGCCCGCGTGCCTCGCGACGCTCGGCGAGCATCGGGCGGACATCGGTGTAGAAGGCGTCCATCATGATCGCGTTGGCGCCCAGTACGTCTCCGGACTCCTGGGCCGCGGTCAGGGCGTCGGTGTCGACGAGGAGGGCACGTGCCGTCATCTCCTGGACGTTGAGGACCGAGCGGATCTGGCCGGGGATCTTCTCCTCGACGTTGTGGCACTGGTCGAGCATCAGTGCGACCGGCGAGCCCGTGTCGAGGCCACCGCCGCGGATGACCTCGAAGAGGATCCGGAAGAGCTGGAACGGATCCGCGGCACCGACGATCAGGTCGTCGTCGGCATAGAAGCGGGAGTTGAAGTCGAACGAGCCGAGTTTCCCGAGGCGCAGTAACTGCGCCACGATGAACTCGATGTTGGTTCCCGGCGCGTGGTGTCCGGTGTCGAGGCAGACCATCGCACGCTCACCGAGGGCGGAGACCTGCGCATACGACGTTCCCCAATCCGGGACGTCGGTCATGTACATGGCCGGCTCGAAGAACTTGTACTCCAACACGAGTCGCTGATCGTCGCCGATGTGCTGGTAGATGGTCGCGAGCGACTCGGCCAGGCGATCCTGACGTCCGCGGATGTCGCCCTGCCCTGGGTAGTTGGTACCGTCCGCGAGCCAGATCTTGAGGTCGCGCGAACCGGTCTCGTTCATCACGTCGATGCAGGCGATGTGATGATCGATGGCCTTCTGCCGCACCGTCTTGTCGGTGTGGGTGAGGCTGCCGAACTTGTAGTCGTCGTCCTGGAAGGTGTTGGAGTTGACCGTGCCCAGGCGGACGCCGAGATCTTCGGCGTGGGCGCCGAGGGCGCGGTAATCGTCGACGGTGTCCCACGGGATGTGCAGCGCGACGGTCGGTGCCAGGCCGGTGAGCTCGTGGACCTTGGCGGCATCGGCGATCTTCTCACCGACTGTGCGCGGGGTGCCCGGGGTGCCGAACACCTTGAACCGGGTGCCGGAGTTGCCGAATGCCCAGGAGGGGAGTTCGATCTCGAGGTTGTCGAGGATCGTCTCGTCAAAGGTGGTCATGAGGAACATCTTTCGGTTGTGGTTCCCCGCCGCCGACGTGGCGGGGGAGTCGCCGGCGGCGGGGAGGTGTGTGAATCGTTTCAATCGAGGCAGGTCAGGCGGAGGTGCGGCTCGGTTCTGCCACCGAGATGTCGTGGGTCGTCGGTGCAGCGGGTGCATCCTCCACGAGCTCGGGGGACACGGGCGCCCCGTAGCGCTCGGCCTCGATCTGCTGGAGGGTCTTGCCCTGCGTCTTGGGCGCCCAGATGGCACCGATGACCAGTGCGATGGTCAGCAGGCCGACGAGGAGGGTGCCGACGGTGGTGAGTCCGGTGGCGGCGAGCATCGTGGGGAAGAAGTAACTCAGGAGACCGGTGGCGCAGCGGCAGACGAAGAACATCACGCCCTGGGCGCTGGCCCGGTACGGAGTTGCGAACATCTCACTCGCCCAGAGGCTGTAGAACGCTTGAGCACCGATACCTGAGGACACACCCCACAGGATCGCGAAGATCAGCATGGTCGCGATACCGCTGTCGGTGAACGCGACCAGCACGATCCAGGCGACGATGCCGAGGGCTGCGCCGAACACATAGAGGGCCTTCTGCGAGACGCGGTCGGCGTACCGCATGAAGCCGAAGTACGTGGCGAGCACGGTGCAACCCCAGACCAGCACCTGCAGAAGGTTCTGCTGGACGGCGCTCTCGAGACCTGCGGTCTCGTAGACGCGCGGCATGAAGATGCCTGCCTGGCCGGCGACGGTGTTCCAGAACAGGTAGATGCCGCCGAGGAACAGCAGCGCCATGATGTTGACCTTCTTGGAGAAGAGGCCCTTCACGCCGCGTGCGCCGACCGACGAGTTGAGCTGCCGTGTCTCGTCGACAGCCTCGTCCTGCCAGATCTTCGACTCGTGCAGACCCTGGCGAATCCACCAGACCACCGCGGCCACGACGAACAGGTGGAGGAAGATGAGGCGCGATCCCCACAGTCCGAGCGGTGCGAGCGCTGCGGCGAGGGCGAAACCGATCAGCGGCCCCACGGACCAGGCCAGCTGCGCCGTGCCGACATGTTTCGCACGTTCGACTGATGGCGCCTGTTCGGCGATGTAGGTCCACGACGCCGGGACGCCCGCGCCGACTGCGAGGCCGGTGATGACGAAGCCGGCGAGGAGCATGCCGAAGTTCAGTGCGAACGCGGCCAGCAGCACACCGGCCATGTAGACGAGCAGGTCGTAGGTGTAGATCGCCTTACGTCCGAAACGGTCGCAGAGGGGGCCACCCACGGCGGCCCCGACAGCAGCGCCGAAGGCGTTGGCGCTCAACGCCGCGAGCAAGCCGACGGCGAAGTTGCTGATGCCGAACTGGTCCTGCCAGAACGTCAGGCTGGTCGCGATCGCGATGATGGAGCCGGCCTCGATGTAGTTCGACATGGCGACCGAGATGGTCGCCCGCCAGCCGGTGGTGGAGCGCGCTCCTACTTTCATGGTGCTTCCTTGCGTCGGGTCTCAGTACAGAGGGTGGGGATCGAGGAGGTCAAGCCGGGTGTCGTCGATGTGGGGGCTCCCGTCCGGTGCGTCAGGCGAGGTGGAAATACTCCACGAGCTCGGTGCGGATGGTGTCAGGGTTGGCGCCGGGCGTTCCGTCGTCGCCCGGCGGGGTGCTCGGCGGGCGGAAGAACTCCGACATCTGGGCCTGCCAGCGGGCGTTGACCTCGGTGGCCTCCATCGCGGCGGTCGCCGCGGCGAAGTCGTCGGTCTCGAGATAGCCGACCACCATGCCGTCCTCGGGCCGCAGGAACAACGAGTAGTTGCGCCAACCGCTCGCACGCAGGGCGTCGAGCATCTCGGGCCAGACCTCGGTGTGGGCCTCGAGGTAGTCGTCGACCCGCTCGGGACGTAAGTGCAAGAGGAAGCACACCCGCTGTGGGTCGCTCATGACATCTCCTCCGGTCTCTGGGCGAACGTTTCGTCCTGCTCCGATCGAGCTTGTTTGCAGACTGTGCTGAATCATGGTTTGAAACGTTTCAATTTGTGATTGCGGCAACATTAGACCGGGCGATGTGAGTGAGTCAAGGCGGGTGTGGAGAAAGTGAGGTCGGGAGGCCTCGGGGTCACAGGGTGTCGCGTGTCGAACAGCAGGCCGCGGGTGCGCTCGGCTCACGCGGGTCGTCGACCACTCGCGAGAGCCGAGCAGACCTGCGTGAGCCGAAGCGCGGCCGGTCGCAGGGTCGGGGGCTCTCAGTCGAGGAGGCGCCCGCTCAGCTCGGTGATCACCTCGTGCGGCTGCCCGAACAATTGGGCACTGCCGTGCGCGCGCTTGAAATAGAGCTGGATGTCGTGTTCGGCCGTGATCCCGATGCCCCCATGGAGCTGAATGCCCTCGCCGGTGACACGTGCGAACGCTTCCGAGCAGTACACATGTGCCGCCGATGCCAGGTCGTCGGCAGCCGGATCGCCGGTGACGATTGCCGACACGGCAGCCCTGGAGATCGACCGAGCGGTCTCGACCAACGCGTACATGTCTGCCATCCGGTGCTTCAGCGCCTGGAAGGATCCGATGATCCGACCGAACTGCTTGCGTGACTTCGTGTAGTCGACGGTGAGGTCGAGTGCTGCCGCGGCGCCGCCGACCTGCTCGGCGGCCAGCAGGGCCCGTGCATGGGTGCGCAGTCGGCCGGGCAGGTCCGGGCCCGACGCGATCGTGCCCGCCGGTGCCTCGTCGAAGTCGATCCGCGCGAGGGGCCGACTGGGATCGACCACGGGTAGGGGGGTGACCGTCACCCCGTCGGCGTCGGCATCCACCGCGTGCAGGGTGGTGCCGTCGCCGCTGCCGGCGAGGACGAGCAGGAGATCTGCCGACTCGCCGTCGATCACGTAGTCGGCTGTGCCGGAGAGCAGTCCGCCGTCGGCGTGCACTCCCGGTCGGTCCCATCCGTCGCGGCCGGCCCAGCACACCGTCGCGATGCGCTCGCCGGACGCGATGGATGGCAGCAAGCGCGCAGTGGCCTCGTCGTCGCCGGCGATGAGGATCGCCGCAGTGGCCAACGCCGTCGCGAAGACGGGCACCGGGCTCAGCGATCTGCCCAGTTCCTCGAGAACAGCCGCCGTCTCGGCGAAGGATGCGCCTGCGCCGCCGGCATCTTCCGGGATGGGGAGGGCCGAGACACCGATCTCCGCGCACAATGTCTGCCAGAGCTCGCGATCGATCCGTGGCGTCGCGCGCATCGCCGCTCGGGCGGATGCCGAGTCGGCGCGGCGGGTCACCAGATCGCGGATGGCCTCGGCGAGCGCCTCGCGCTCCTCCGCCGAGACCGCTGCGGGGGCGATCACATCACTGGTCACAACGACTCCAGTACTCGCTGCCGCAGGACCGCGGGAGTTCCCCACGCGGTGAGCAGTGCACGCGTCTTGGTCAGGTAGAG
Source organism: Gordonia sp. SL306 (assembly GCF_026625785.1). Taxonomy (NCBI): domain Bacteria; kingdom Bacillati; phylum Actinomycetota; class Actinomycetes; order Mycobacteriales; family Gordoniaceae; genus Gordonia; species Gordonia sp. SL306. The sequence continues at coordinate 3,385,922 of NZ_CP113063.1, forward strand.
AGACAGATCGTGCTCGGTGGTGTAGCCGATGGCCCCCAGCACCTGCAGCGCCCGGCGCGAGGCGAGGTGGGCGGCGTCGCCGGCAGCGACCTTGGCCGCGGCGACGTCCCGGCGGATGTCGGTGTCCTCCGGTGCCAGACCGTCGATCCCGAGAGCGGCGGCGTGGACAAGCGGTCGTGCCATCTCGATCGCGATCGCGACGTCGGCAAGGTGGTGCTTGACCGCCTGGAAGGAGCCGATGGGACGGCCGAACTGCTTGCGCGCCTGGGCATAGTCGGCGGCGAGGGTGAGCATCGCGCCTGCCATGCCGAGCAGCTGTGCCGCCGCCGCGAGGATGCCGATGTCGATCGCATCGTCGATGGGAACCCCATCGGCCAGTACCTCGCCCGGGGTCAGCTCGGCGACCATGCGGGTGGGATCCACCGTCGCCACCGGTTCGCCGACGGTGGCGGTGCTGAGCACGCCGTCGCGTACGAGGTAGGCGACGTCGGCGACGGGGGCCATCGGCGCGATCGGTGGGATGGCGCAGGTGGCGATGGTACCCTCGGCCAGGGCGCTCAGACGTTCCCCGGTGATGTTGGCGGCGTGGAACAACACCGGCAGCACCGCGATGGTCTCGATGACCGGTCCGGGCAGGGCGTGGCGTCCGATCTGTTCCATGGCGACGGCCATCTCGATCGCGCCGGCCGAAGAGCCGCCCGACGACTCGTCGATCAGCAGGCCGCTGATCCCGGTCTCGGCCAGCGTGGCGAAGACCTCGGTCGCCGGTTGCGGATCGCCGTCGGCCCACGCGCGGGCGCGCGAGGCGACATCGGCCTTGGTGAGCAGGGCGTCGACCGTGGAGCCCAGGTCGTCGTGCACATCGGAGAGGAGGAATTCCATGGTGTCACCTGTCCCCACGCGGGAGGCCGAGTAGGCGTTCCGCGATGACGTTGCGCTGGATCTCGTTGGTACCGGCGTAAATCGGGCCGGACAGCGAGAAGAGGTAACCGTCCATCCAGGCGTCGTCGAGTTCGGCGTCGACGCCCTGGAGGTCGAGGGCGGTCTCGTGGGTGGCAATGTCCCACTGGGACCAGAAGACCTTGTTGATCGACGATTCCATACCCAGCTGGCCGCCTGCGGCGAGACGGCTGACGGTCTGGTACGTCGAGAGCTCGTAGGCGCGGGCGCCGATCCACGCATCGGCAACGCGGGCATCGACATTCGCCGTCGACGGCACTGCGTCGCGATTGCGCTTCCACAGATCGACGAGTCGATCGGTGGCGGCCAGGAAGCGGCCGGGGGAGCGCAGCGAGAGCCCGCGCTCGTTGGCGGCGGTGCTCATGGCCACGCGCCAGCCGTTGTCGATCTCACCGATGACGCCGGAGTCGCCGGGATCGGCCGGGTCGTCGGGGACGAAGACATCGGAGAGGAAGAGTTCGGCAAACCCGGGCTCGCCGTCGAGCTGCGCGATCGGCCGTACCGTGACGCCCGGACTGCGCAGATCGAACATGAAGTACGTCAGGCCCTTGTGGCGCTTGGCCTCTTTGTCGGTGCGGAACAGGCCGAACGCCCAGTCGGCGAAGCTCGACCGCGAGCTCCAGGTCTTCTGACCGTTGAGCAGCCATCCGCCGTCGGTGCGGGTCGCCGTCGACCGTAGCGAGGCGAGGTCGCTGCCCGCCTCTGGTTCGCTCCACGCCTGACCCCAGATGTCGTCGGCGCGCGCCATTCGGGGCAGGATGCGGGCGAGCTGGTCGGGGTTGGCGTGTTCGAACAAGGTGGGGGCCAGCAGGAAGATGCCGTTCTGGCTGACGCGGCCGGGCGCACCCGAGCGGTAGTACTCCTCCTCGAAGATCACCCAGTGCAGCAGGGGAACGTCGCGACCACCGTATTCCTCGGGCCAGCTCACCACCGACATCCGATCGGCGGCCATTGTTCGTTCCCACTCCCGGTGCGCCTCGAAGCCCTCGGCGGTGTCCATCGACGGGAGTGGCTCGGCGGGAACGTGTTCGGCAAGCCACGAACGCACTTCGGTGCGGAACTCCTCGGCGTCGTCGTCGAAATAGAGATCCATGTCAGCTCCCCGACCCGTTGGAGGCCGACGCCCCACTCGCCTTCATCGACTTGGCGTCCATGCCGCCGAGCGAATCACCGCCTGATTCGGAGTTGGCCGCATGCGCGAAGTGATGCCACCCGAACACCGAGTCCATCGAGTTCCGCAGGCCCATCTGGTCCTCACAGATGTTGACGGCCTTCTTGCTCAGGAAGAGTCCCTGCATCGGCATCGCGATCATCTTCTCGGCGATCGCGTCCACCTTGGCGGACAGTTCATCCCGGGGCACGACGTGGTTGACCATGCCCCACTCGGCGGCCTGCGCGGCGGTGAACCGTTCGCCGGTGAAGAGGATCTCCTTGGCGCGGCGGGTGCCGAGCGCGTAGGCGTGTGCGAAGTATTCCACGCCCGGGATGCCCATGCGGGCAACAGGATCGGAGAAGAAGGCGTCGTCGGAGGCCACGATGAAGTCGCAGATCCACGCGAGCATCAGACCGCCCGCGATGCAGGCGCCGTGGACCTGGGCGATGACCGGCTTGGGCATGTCACGCCAGCGGCGGCACATGCCCATGTAGACCTCCATCTCGCGGGCGAGACGTTGATCTGCCCCCGACTTGTCGGTGTGATCCCAGTGCAGAGTGGCGACGTTGTCGTAGTACGTGTCGAAGTCGCGTTCGGGGGTACCGATGTCGTGTCCGGCCGAGAAGTGCTTGCCGTTGGCGCGGAGCACCACGACCTTGACCGCCGCGTCGTCGACGGCCTTGCGGAAGGCCGCATCCAGCGAATACGTCATCACCGAGTTCTGGGCGTTGCGGTAATCGGGCCGGTTCAGCGTCACGTAGGCGACAGCGCCTTCGGGACCGCCGACCTCGTAGGCGACGGGTGTCGAATCCGGCCCGAGGTCATCGGGGCCGAGTGCGGGCGGGATGACGGCATCACTCATGCCCCGAGCCTAACCTAGCAAGTGCTTGGTTGGTAGTCGGGTGTCGCTCGATCCGGGCGGCGCGGTCGGGGACTCGGTCAGCCCACGCGCATGGTTCCGCTACAGGAGGTGCTCGGTATCGCCCACAACGCGTTGCGGTTCACGGCGCTGAACGTGACCCGAACCGTTCCGGGCCCGGTGTCGAGCCGGAACGTTGGTCCGCCGACGAACAGCCTGATCTGCGCGGTGTTCAACGCGACGCCCTTCTTGCCGGTCGAGAGGTTGTGCCAGTCGAGGCGTCCGGCCGATTGGTACCCGCCTGTCGGTGTCCAGAAGCTGGAGACGTCGCGCACCGCAGCGATGACTCGGCCTCGTCCGTTCGGACTCACGAACAGTCGAGCGGTACTGAACGGCTGGTCGACGATGTTGGGACTCACTCCCCAGCACCGGTCGAGCGGCACGACCGTCTCTGCGGACGCGGTGGTGGGCGCCACGGCGCCGAGTCCGATTGCGGTGATGGCGGCGAGGAGAGCGATGATGAGGCGGAACGGGCGGCGACCACGCACCGGGGCCGGAGTCGCGGGAGCCGTGGTCGTGAGGTGAGGGAGCTGTGACATGCCGGCGACCGTAGCCGATGAGCCGATCTGCCGGATATCGGATGTTTGCGAATTATGGGAACTGTGATGGTGTTGTGACTGGTGTGTCAGATGAACGGGGGACTGGGCGAGTTCCCTATCGCAACTGTTCGGAGATCCGGTCGGCAGCGGATCGCGTCGCCTCGGCGATCGTGGTCAGCTCGGTTGCCGCCATCGTGGTGTTGGGGCAGGTGACGATCGAGGCCACCACGCCACGGTTGGCATCCCTGATCGGAGCGCCGATCGTGACCGCGGCGACGTCTCCGGTCAGCTCGTCGGGGAGGTAGTCGATCACCGACAGTTCGGTCAGCAGGTCTCCGACCTTCGCGCGCAGGCCGTCCGACATCGTGTCGAGTGAGCTCAACGCGTCGACCATGGCGACGTGATCGTCGGTCATCCGCTCGATCGAGTACCCGCGCTCGGCGATGACGTCGAGGACCAGTCGCAGCCGCGTCCGGGTGGTCTCCGGAGCCTGGGCGATCCATTCGGCCCGGACCTCCGCCGTGTCCCACGCGAGGAACTCCCGGCAGATCGGTGGGCGCAGCCGGATGCGCTGGCCATGCCGGAACCACGGTGATGCGTCGCCGTCGTCGGTGAGGTGATCGGGAACCGCGTGTTCGGACACGGTGATCGAATCGCGTGCGGTGCGTCGGGCGACGAAGCAGGGGATCGACAACCGCTCGCTCAGTTCGCGTGCGGCGCTACCCGCCCATCGACTCAGGTGATCGGCATTGTCGGCGGACCGGGCGAGCGCGACGAATCCCGGACCCATCCCGTAGGTGTTCGACGCCGGGTCCCGGAACAGCCAACCGTGTTCGACGAGCTCGCCGACGATCGCGTGGGCGGTGGCGCGCGACAGCCCGATCTGGCGGACAATCTCAGCAAGCGTCATCGATTGCCTGGCCGGATCGGCGAGGAGTTCGATGATGCTGACGACGCGGGCGGTGGGAGGTGAGGCGCCGGCGCGCGACGGTTGACTCACGCCAGACGACTCACCTACGGTTTGTGTCACATACTCAATACTGAGTGTCGAATATCCGACATGTCAAGGAGATGGTCAGTGTCGAGCACGGCAGACGCGACAGGTCATCGCGTGCACCACGGGTACGAATTGACCCACCTGGATGCGCTCGAGGCCGAGTCGGTCCACATCATCCGCGAGGTTGCCGCCACTTTCGAGCGCCCGGTACTGCTGTTCTCCGGTGGCAAGGACTCGGTGGTGATGTTCCACCTGGCGCGCAAGGCATTCTGGCCGGCCCCGGTGCCGTTCCCGCTGATGCATGTCGACACCGGACACAATTTCGACGAGGTCATCGATTTCCGTGACCGGGTGGTCGAGCAGACCGGTGTGCGACTGGTGGTCAGCTCCGTCCAGGACGATATCGATGCGGGTCGTGTCGTCGAGGACACCGGTCCGGGTACGAGCCGCAACCGGCTGCAGACCACCGCACTCCTTCGTGGCATCACCGAGAATCGTTTCGACGCGGTGTTCGGCGGCGCGCGGCGGGACGAGGAGAAGGCGAGGGCCAAGGAGCGGGTGTTCAGTTTCCGTGACGAGTTCGGTGCCTGGGACCCGCGCGCCCAACGCCCGGAACTCTGGCACCTCTACAACGGCAGGCATCACAAGGGCGAGCACATCCGGGTGTTCCCGCTGAGCAACTGGACCGAGCTCGACATCTGGCAGTACATCGGCGCCGAGCACATCGAACTCCCGCCGATCTACTACGCGCACGAGCGCGAGGTCATCCCGCGCGACGGCATGTTGCTCGCCAAGACCCGATTCCTGCAGCAGTACCCGGGGGAGGAGACGAGGACCGAGACGGTCCGCTTCCGTACCGTCGGCGACGCCACATGCACGGGCTGCGTCCTCAGCGGGGCCGACACCATCGAGAAGGTGGTCGAGGAGATCGAGATCACCCGGGTCACCGAACGGGGTGCCACCCGCGCCGACGACCGCATCTCCGAAGCGGGTATGGAGGATCGGAAGAAGGAGGGGTACTTCTGATGCCCAAAGAACTGCTTCGCCTGGCGACGGCCGGATCGGTCGACGACGGCAAGTCGACCCTCATCGGCAGACTGCTCTTCGATTCGAAGAGCATCTTCACCGACCAACTCGAATCCATCGAGCGCACAAGCGCCGAGCGTGGTGACGAGTATGCGAACCTCGCGCTTCTCACCGACGGTCTGCGGGCCGAACGCGAGCAAGGCATCACGATCGACGTCGCCTACCGGTACTTCACGACCCCGAGGCGTAAGTTCATCATCGCCGACACGCCTGGACACGTGCAGTACACGCGCAACATGGTCACCGGCGCCTCGACCTCCGACCTGGCGATGATCCTCATCGACGCCCGCAAAGGCGTGCTGGAACAGACTCGGCGGCACGCGTTCCTCTCCTCACTCCTCGGCATCCCGCACCTGACGATCTGCGTGAACAAGATGGACCTCGTCGACTGGTCGCAGGAGCGGTTCGACGAGATCTGCGACGACTTCGTCGCCTTTGCCGCGAAGCTCAACGTCATCGATCTCACCTTCATCCCGATGTCTGCGTTGCAGGGCGACAACGTGGTCGAGCAGTCGGTGAACATGCCGTGGTACGAGGGCCGGCCGTTGCTGAACCACCTCGAGAACGTCTACATCGCCTCGGACCGCAACCTGATCGACGCGCGGATGCCGGTGCAGTACGTCATCCGGCCGCAGCGCAGCGACGGTGCCGACCACCGCGCCTACGCGGGCACGGTGGCCGGTGGCGTGTTCTCGCGAGGCGATGAGATCGTCGTCCTGCCAGGGGGATTCAGCACGACCATCACCGAGATTTGGGGGCCCGGCGGCACCAAGGTGGACGAGGCGTTCGCGACGATGGCGGTGTCGATCGAACTCGCCGACGAGATCGACATCGTGCGTGGCGACATGCTGGCGCGTCCGAACAACCGTCCGTACGTCGGCCGTGACCTCGACGCGATGGTGTGCTGGTTCGCCGACGACACCGAACTGCGTCCGGGCAACCGTTATCAGATGATGTGCGGCACGCGGTTGACCCGCGCGCAGGTGAGCGGTCTGAATTATCGCCTCGACGTCAACACCCTGCACCGTGACGAGGAGGCGACCAGCCTCGGGCTCAACGAGATCGCGCGGATCACCGTGCACACCCAGCAGCCGGTGATGTTCGACGCCTACCGCAAGAACCGGGAGACCGGCAGCTTCATCCTCATCGACGAGGGGAGCAACAAGACGGTCGCGGCGGGCATGATCACCGCGCCGGTCAGCAAGGACAGTCACGTGGTGTGGCAGACCACCAAGGTGTCGCGTGAACAGCGGACGCACCAGGGTGCCACCATCTGGCTCACCGGACTGTCCGGTTCCGGCAAGTCCTCGTTGGCCGTCGAGCTCGAACGCCGACTGGTGGCCGAGAGCCGTCCCGCGTACCTGATGGACGGCGACAACCTCCGACATGGCCTCAACGTCGACCTCGGATTCTCCGACGACGACCGTCGGGAGAACATCCGCCGAACCAGTGAGGTCGCCGCCCTGTTCGCCGATGCGGGGGCGATCGCGATCGTCTCGCTGATCAGTCCGTTCGCGGAGGAGAGGCAGCGGGCGCGCGAGATCCATGCGCAACGGCGACTGCCGTTCTTCGAGATCTTCGTGGACACCCCGCTCGAGGTGTGTGAAGAACGTGACCCGAAAGGCCTGTACGCCAAGGCACGCCGCGGCGAGATCAGCCAGTTCACCGGAATCGACTCGCCATACGAACGTCCCGGCCATGCCGACGTGGTGGTGACACCATCGGATGGTTCGCCGGTCGACGTGGCCGAATCGATCATCCGAAACCTGGGACTGTAGGAGAGCGACTTGTCCACCGATCGTGTGCTCGCCGGTGATCTGGCCACCGCCGCGGGAGAACTGCTCCTCGAGATCCGTGCCGCCAGCGGGCTCTCCGGAAAGGAACTCGGCAAGGCGGGCGATCTCCGGTCCGACGAGTTCATCCTGGCGCGACTGGCGGCCGAGCGGCCGGATGACGCGGTGCTATCCGAGGAATCAGCCGACGACAAGCAGAGATTGACCGCGCCGCGGGTCTGGATCGTCGATCCGGTCGACGGCACGAGGGAATACGGCACCGAAGGTCGCACCGACTGGGCAGTACACGTCGCGCTGTGGTCGGCGACCGACGGGCTGATCGCGGGTGCGGTGGCACTCCCGGCTCTCGGCGTCACCTATCTCGACGACACCGAACCGGTGACTCCGACCGGCGGACTCGCGGCCGTGCCTGCGGGGGATCGGCCGCGGGTGGTGGTGAGCGCTTCTCGTCCGCCCGCCTTCTCTGCGCCGGTCGCCGACGCCATCGGCGGCGAGGTGCTGGCGATGGGGTCTGCCGGTGCCAAGGCCATGGCGGTCGTCCGGGGCGAGGCCGACGCCTACGTGCATGCGGGCGGCCAATACGAGTGGGATTCGGCGGCACCCGTTGCGGTGGCCCAGGCGAAAGGCCTGTGGTGCGGCCGAATCGACGGCTCGGACCTCGTCTACAACCGCGACGACACCTACCTGCCCGACCTGGTGATCTGCCGTCCGGAACTGAGGGACGTGATCATCGGGATCACCTCCGCCGACGCCTGAGCCTCACCTCTGGGAGTCGACGAGGACCTGCGCGATCGCCTCGAGACCTCGCTGGTCGGCGAGGCCGAAACGATCGGGGACCGGGCTGTCGAGATCGAACACCCCGATCAGTTCCGTCCCGATCAGCGGTATCACCAGCTCAGAGCGACTGGCCGCATCACAGGCGATGTGGTCGGGGACCGCGTGGACGTCGGCGACGCGTTGCGTGGTGCGCGTTCGTGCCGCGGCCCCGCACACGCCGCGATCGAGCGGGATGCGCACACATGCCGGCCGACCCTGGAACGGGCCGACGACGAGTTCGCTGCCGTCGTAGAAATAAAAACCCGCCCAGTTGAGATCGGGGAGCGAATGGAACACCAGCGCCGACAGATTGGCGGCATTCGCGACCAGGTCGGACTCGTCGGCGACCAACGCGCGGGCTGCCTCGACGAGTTCGTCGTATCGCGCGTCGACCGACCCCGTCGGCGCAGGGATCTCGAAGCTCATGAACTCAGCGTAGACAGCCGCACGCGCACGTCGACCGTTACACCCATGCAGGGTCAGTCGCGGATGATCACGGCAGGTCGACCTTGGACGCGAGCCATCGGTCACCGATCTTGTCCATCGTCATCACCACACGGCTGCGGTCGATCCGCGGCTCGGGAGTGGATGCATTGCGCACCGTCTGGTCGATGAAGAGGAGCACCACCACCTTGTCGGTGGTCGCCGACTGGATGCCGGATGCGATGACCTTTCCTTGCGCGTCGGCCTTGTTGTCGACGAGCAGCTGACGCAACTGCGCGCTCGACTTCGCGTACATGTCCTTGAACCCGCCGGTGGCGCCGCCGAGGACGGTTGCGAAATCCTTGTCGACGCTGTCGGCGCTGACGCTGGTCAGGGAGACGGCGTACTGCTCGGCGACCGACTTCGCGGCCGTGGCGGCGCTGTCGACGTCGCGTGCCTGCTTCCATTCCATGCCGAACCAACCGGCAAGTACCACACCGACGATGGCGACCAGAGTGACGACGGCGGCGACGACCCGCCGGGTTCGGCGCCCGGTGAGGGCCGCCCGGAGCCGCGCACGACGCGTCGGGGATGCAGTGGGTTCTTCCTCGTGATCGGCGGCGGCCGCCTCGTCGCCTGCGGTGACCTCCGGCGGATCGGAGCTGACCTGTGCCGGATCGGCCGCGACGGCGTCGTCGTCGGACAGTGGTGTGGTCGCGGGGTCGCTCGGCGACTCGGGGGACTTCTCGCGGCGCACCGAGGGCGCCGCGCCGGCTATCCGCTTGGCCGTGGATCGTGCGGACGGCGGACGCACGGACGAGGACTTGTTCGGTGCCTTGGTCGTCATGGAGTTCACGATTGTCCTTTCGATCGATCTTCCGGTTGTCAGGGTTTGGACGGCAATGCGGGCCCGGCGAAGGGCAGTGGAATCGACTGCGGCCCAGTCGGTGAGGGGCTCGATCGGGCGTCGGGCGCGGCGCCGGGTGGTGGGCCTGCGGTGTCGTCGCCCGGCGGTCGGGGGGCATTGCGGGCACCCCGGATCAGCACCGACGGGTCGGGGTTGTTGCAGTAGGTGTACAGATAGGGTTCCGGGTGATCGGGTTGTGACGGTGGCAGGCGCGGCAGCCCGTAATCGCACGTGTTGCGCGGATAGATGTTCACCGCGGCCCAGATGCCGCCGTCTCGCATGGTGGTGCTCAGTGCGCCGAGAGTGGATCCGTCCCGATCCTTGGGGAAGAAGAATTCGTTGAGAGCGGGGATGTGCACGTAGGCCATCTGTGTCACGGTTGCGAGATTGCCCAGCAGCTGCACCATCGTGGGCGCGTTGTCGGCGATGATCGCATCGGTGGCCCGCAGTGCTGCGGGAGTGCGTCTCAGCAGCGTCCGGTAGCCGTTCTGCTTGCGCGCGGCGCCCGCCATCAGATGGCTGAGATCCTCGGACGTCTCGGTGAGGGCCGGTGCTCCCTGGCCCAGGGTGGTCAGCACGGTGCGGCTCGTCTTCAACAGACTCACCGTCTGCGGCAGAACGGAATCGAGGGTGGAGATCAGGAACGTCCCGCCGTCGATGATGTCGGCGAGCCTTTCCGAACCCTGCGACGAGACGCCGAGTTCATGCGTGATGGTCCGCAGTTTCTCCGGGTCGATCTGCTCGAGTGTGCCGCTGAGGTCGTCGAGGACATTCGCGAGCGGGACCGGGGTGGTGGTCTGGTCCGCCGAGATCACCGTTCCGTCGTCGAGGAACGGCCCCGACGACGTGGTGGGACGGAAGTCGAGATACTGTTCGCCCGCCAGCGACAGGCCGGCCACGCGGACCTCGCCCCGCACCGGGATCTGGACGCTCGAGTCGATCTCGGCCTGCGCGACGACACCGTCGCGGGTGAGGTCCACCTGCCGCACCCGGCCGACCGGAACGCCGCGGAGTGTGACGTTCTGGCCGGCGAGCAGGCCGCCGGATTCCTTGAGCTGCACGCGGACCACGATCGGAGAAGCTGCGGGCGAGCTGTGGAAGACGCCGAACACGAGATATCCGATGCCCAGGACGAGCACGACGAACAGCCCGATTGCGGACAACCCGAGCCGATGCCTGCGCCCCCGTCGGGTGGCCGACACGATGCCGCGTGCCGGGACCTCCAGGAAGCCGGTACGGAAGGCCGAGGCGCCGGACGTCGCGAACGAACGGCCATCGGTTGTCGACGTCATCGCGGCGGCTCCAGCTTCTTGCGCAGCTTCTCCAAGGTGTACGTGATGGTCCCGACGAAGTTCCCGACATCGGTGACGTCGGGTAGTCGGGCTCCCGGATCGGCGCGGTGCCGGGGGTCGGCCAGCGCGCCGACCGACAGGTCCTGCAGGTCGGCATTGACGTGAGCCGCCGTGGAATTCGTGATCTTGATGACCGGAGCGAGCAACGAGTTCATCTTGGTCAGGTCTGCCCCGGGTGCCGTCGCGGCGTCATTGAGTCCCTTCGAGAGGGTGTTGAGGTTGGCCACCAGATTCTGTGTCTTGCCGGTGGCGATCGACGGATAGCGCGACAGCTGGGTGCTGATCTGTCCGATCTGATCGACCAGGGTCAGGATCTGATCCGAGTTCGACGAGATGACATCGAGCGCGGGTCCGGCGGCGGCGAGCGAATCGTTGACCGTCTTCTGCTGCGCCGACACGGTGGAGACCAGAGCGTCGGTCTGGCGCAGCGCATTACGGATGTCGCCCGAGCGTGCGGACAACGCGGAGATCAACCGGGTCGATCGTGCGATCAGGTCCGACAATTGGTCACCACGATTGCCCACGGTTCGCCCCAGGCCGTTGACGATCTTGGTCAGGTCACGCAAGACGCCCCCGTTCACCAGCAGCGCCGAGGTGGAGAGGATCTCCTCGACGGTGGTCGCGGCGCCGGTGTCGTGCAGCGGGATCGTGTCACCGTCGCCGAGGTCGGCGGTGTCTGTGGTGAGCGGCTTCGGCGGCTGCAGGGCGACGAAGACGTCGCCGAGCGGAGTGGCCGAGCGCAGTTCGGCTCGGGTGCCCCGTGGCAGCTTCACCTCGTCCGCGACGTGCATGGTCACCACGGCGACGTAGTAGCGCACGGACATGCTCTGGACCGAACCCACATCCGCGCCATTGAGTTTGACCTTTGCCTCCTCGGGAAGGTTCAGCGCGTTCGCGAACTCGGCGCGCAACGTATAGGTCGCGCCCGATTCGGTTCCCTTCTTGGGCAACGGGAGGTCGGCGAGGCCGACGCCGCACCCGGCGAGCGTGCACATGCAGAGGGCCGCCACCAACAGTCGGACGATCGTCGAGTACCTCATTGCGGCTTCCCCGCCATCGCTTCGAGCATCCCGTCCATGCCGAAGTCGGGCCCGAAGTCGCGCAACGTTCCCGTCGAACAACCGAGTTGACGCATCCCGAGGACGTTGCAGACCTCCTTGACGAGTCGTCCGTCGAAGAAGACCTTCTCGAGCTGGGCGTGGACCCGGGCGATTCCGGCCTTCTGATCGATCGTGTTGTACGCGTTGTCCATCACCAGCGGCGCGACGTCGAGGAACTCCGACAACGATCTCCGGTAGTCCGCGAGGGCTCGCGTGACCGTGGTGGCGCCCGAGACCGTGTCCGCGACATCCTTGCGACGCTGCTGCATCAGGTCGGTCGCCTCGCCGAGAACCGCGTTGATCTTGGCGCCGGTGGTGCCCCACCCGATGTTCTGGTCCGCGAACAGATCTGACATCTGTTGGACCGACGATCCGAACTCGCGGATGGTGGCATCGTTTCGGGCAGCGGTCGCGGAGAGCGACGACATGTCGTCGACGATGTCGGTGATCGCGTTGCGCGTCTGCTCCCCGTGATCGGAGCCCATCGCCAGCGCACGAGACAGCGAGCCGAGGGCCGACCGGATGTCCGGCCCGTTCCCCGACGTCATCGCCGCACTCACGTTCAGCAGGTCGGCGACCGGCCCGCCGCCGCGATTGTCGCCCTGCAGTTGGACCGACAGTTTGTCGGCCATGGCCAGCATCCGGTCGACCTCGACGGGGGTCCTGGTCCTGGTCAGGCCCAAGTGGGCATTGTCCTGCAACTGGGGACCGCCCTGATAGACGGGGGTGAGCTCGACATGCCGGTCGGTCAGTACCGACGTGGAGACCGTCACGGCGGACGCGTCGGCCGGAACCGGTGTGTCCGAACTGATGTCCATGGCCACGTCGACGAACCCGGCATGCGGGGTGATCTTGGTGACCTTGCCGACCGGCATCCCGAGGACAGCGACCGCGTTGCCCTCGTAGAGCCCGGAGGCGTTGTCGAACTGCGCGACGACGGAGATCGTGTGGTCGTCGTCGGTGCACGACCGGGCGACGCCGACGACCAGCAAGACCGCTACGGCGAGCAGTGCCACCTTGATGATTCGACCCCGGGTCATCGGCAGTCCTTGAAGTAGGGCGGGAGGTTGGCGAGGTTTGCCTGCTTGGAGATCGCGCACATCCACGAATCGATCAGCGGGCCCGTCAGGGAGGTGAAGTCTGTCTCGTTGCCGGTCCCGGTGACGTTCGCGAAGTTCCGCACGGGCACCGGAAGGATCTCGAGGGTGTTGCGCAGCAGCTTGTCGTTGCGCCGCAGGCTGTCCAGGAGGCCGTCGAGGTTGGTGACCAATTTGTCGAGACCCGACCGGTCGGCGACGACCACCTGGCGGAGCTGATTGGCCAGCACCGTTGTCGAGTTGAGGAGCCGATCGATCATCACCTGTCGGGTCAGTAACGCACGCAACAGATCACGTCCCTGCGTCATGAGCTGACCGAGACCGGACTCTTGCCTGCGGACGACTGCCGTGAGCTTCTGGGTGCTGGTCAGCAGGGAACCGATCTGCCCCCGACGATCGGCGAGGATCGTCGACAGGCTCTGGATGTTGGTGAGGACCTGCGGGATCAGCTCGGGTGTGCCGTCGAGCTGCCGCGACAACGTGGTCATCGACGTCCCGATCTTCTCGGCATCGACCTGCTCGAAAGTCGTTGTCGCGTTTTGCATGACCTGTTGCAGGTCGTACGGGACAGCGGTGTGGGACAGGGGGATGAGATCGTCGGACAGCGAGCCGGGGCCGGCAGGTGAGATCTCGATGTATCGGGAGCCGAGCAGAGTCGTCAGCTTGATCGATGCGCGTGTGTCCGATCCCAGGGGGACGTCGTCGCCCACCTCCATCGTCACGGTGACGAAGGTGTGGTCGAGCCGGGTGTCCTTGACCGTGCCGACCGGAACGCCTGCGACACTGACCGAATCGCCGGGCGTGAGGCCGGCGGCCTGGGCGAACTGGGCCCGGACCGAATGCTTGCCGACGCCGGCGGAGCCGATCTTGATCAGCCCGAGGGCGACCACCACGATGGCAACCAGCGCGACGGCGCCGATGATCACCTTGTTCCAGTTCTCGATGGGCCGGGACAACGAGTTGCGGACACGCTCGGTGAAGGATCTCATCGTCTCACCTGCAGATCGGGGATTGTGTGACTTTGCCACCCGGCGTCGCGTGGGCGACGATCGACGGGATGACCGTGCTCAACGCGGGTACCAGGGTCACGTTGAAGTTGCACAGGTAGGTGTCGATGTACGCGCCCGCCTGTGTGGTCCGTGCCAGGCCTTTCAACAGCGGTGGCAGATTGAAACCGAGGTAGGCGAACTCGTCCTTGTTGGCGAGGAAGTGGCCGAGGAAACCGGGTTGGCGCGAGAGCATCTGCTGCGCCTCGGGTAACGCCCCACGGGCGAGCGTCGATGCGCGATCGGCGACCTGCGCGGTCTTGTCGAGCGAGCCGATGAATGAATCACGTTGTGCGGACATCTGTTCGAAGATCCGGCGAGAGCTGACGAGGACGGTGTCGATGTTGCTGCGCTGGGCCGCGAACGTCCCGACCACACGGGACAGGTTGGAGATGACGTCGCCGAGCACCTGATCGGGTCCGGCGACCGATTCGGCGAGGGACGACGTCTCGGCGACCAGGGTGGTGATCGATGACGAATCTCCCTGCAGGGCCCGGATCAACGCCTCGGTGACGTTGTCGACCTGCTTCGGATCGAGGACGCTGAACAAGGGCTCGAATCCGTTCAGCAATGCGGAGATGTCGAAGGAGGGCTCGGTGTGCGCGAGGGGGATCTCGCCGCCTTTCAGCGGCGTGGGGTGGGGAAACTCTCCGCGAGACAGGCCGACGTAGCGTTGCCCGACGATGTTCTGGTAGACGATCGAGGCCTTGGTGCTCCCGTCGACGACCTGATCGGAGTCGACTCGAAACGAGACGCGTGCCGCGGTCCCGTCAAGACCGACCGAGTCGACCCGTCCGACGCGGATCCCGGCCATGCGGACGTCATCGCCTGCCTTGAGTCCGGTGATGTCGGTGAACACCGCGCTGTAGCTCTTCGTGTCCTCCGAGACGTCACGTTGAAGGGTGACGTAGACCGTCGAGGTCAATGCCAGCGACACGAGGAGGAAGAGAATCAACCCGATGAGGGGCTTCCGGATGCTCATGGTGCACCCTTCTGGTTGTCGGGGGACACCGTGACGGATGCGCCGCGGGCGACGGGGCCGAGAATGAGTGTGTTGGCGCTGTTCGGGCCCCCGCCGACGAGCTTGCCGAGGGTCGCCTGTTCATCGGCGCTGCCGACCGAACCGACGTTGCCGCCCATGCCGGCCGTCTGGTATCCGGCGGTGACTCCCTTGCGTGCGTTGCCTTTCAGGACCGGGGGCGACACGCTGGTCGGGGCAGTTGAGCAGCTGGGGCCCTCCAGATTTCCGTATCGGGGGCAGTCCGCACGGGTGTAGAGCTTGTGGGGGGTGATCTGGAAGAGGAACTTTCCCCTTCCGTTCGCCAGGCCCGCCGGCCAGAAATCTGAGAACCATTTGTCTGCGATGACGCCGATGTTCGTGACGATCGAGGTGAATCCGGAGCTGCCGTCGGCCACCACCGACACGACCGGGGCGGCCTGGCCGGTGATCCGGATGATCTGGGCGGTGTTGCGCTCCAATGCGGTGTTGACCCGTGCCGTGGTGGTGATGCCGGAGCCGAGAAGGTCGGAGAGCGCACCGGATTCGCGCGCCACCGTTTGCATGGGTCCGACCGAGCTGTGCAGCGCGTCGAGGAGATCGGGTGCCGACTTCCGCAGACCCGTGACCGCGGAACTGAGCGACTTCAGGGTGGACGGCCCTCCATCCGGCCGGACCACGCGATCGAGCTCGTCGACGATGCGGTCGAGTTGTGCACCGGCCCGGGAGATGTCGGAACCCCGCCGATCGGTGGCGGTGGCCACCGCAGCGAGCATGCCGACCGTGCGGTCGCTCCCGGCGCGTGCGGTCGCCGAGACGATGGCGCGTAGCTTGGACAACGCCGTCTGGAATTGCACCGTCGAGGCATTGGTGTCCTGGGAGATCACGTCACCGGCTGCGATCGCCGGTGCGGAGCCGTTGTCGATCAGCTGCACCGACGACACCGCGAAGACGTTGCTCGGCACCACGCGAGCGGTCACCGTGCGAGGGATCTGCGGGGCACGGTCGGGTGCGATCGAGATGTCGACCGTGTTGTCCGGGCCCGCGATCGCCGGTGTCACCCCGGTGACCGTGCCGACGATGACACCTCGGTACTTGACGTCGGAGTTCACCGGGAGGCCGTCGCCGACGTCGGCGAGCTGGGCGGTCACCGGTACTTTCGGGGTGAAGGTGCCACCCGACTTGAGTGCGATCGCCGCGAGAACGGCCACGATCACCGCGATGGCGATGATGCCGCTGATGAGCAGCTGCCGGTTCGATAGTCCGTGCGGTCCCGCGTCGTAGATGCTCGGTGAGTTCATCCGCTCAACCTTGCTCCGCTTCCGACTCCCCAGAATGCCACGGTGAGAAGGAGATTGGCGACGATCATCACCGAGATGCTGGCTCGCATCGCACGGCCGGACGCGGTGCCGACGCCCTGCGGGCCGCCGTGGGCATAAAAGCCGTAGTAGCACTGGATGGTGGTGGTGATGACCACGAAGATCACTGCCTTGATCAACGAGTACATGATGTCGGTCGGGTTGAGGACCAGCTCGAAGTAGTGCTGATACGTACCGCCCGACAGGCCGCCGCTCAGTCCGACGACGAGTTGGACGGACACGTAGTTGACCGCGAGACAGACCAGGTAGAGCGGGATGACGGCGACGATGGAGGCGAGCAGGCGGGTCGAGACGAGGTAGGGGATCGGCCGGATCGCGAGGGCCTCGAGCGCATCGATCTCCTCGGAGATGCGCATGGCCCCGAGTTGAGCGGTGAAACGACAGCCCGCCTGTGCGGCAAAGGCCAAGGACGCCATGATCGGTGCGAGTTCGCGTGTGGTGGCGGTGGAGGCGACCATGCCGGTTGCCGGCTCCATGCCGAGCAGGTGCAGCGCGTTGTAGCCCTCGATGCCCACGATCGCGCCGGCGGCGCCGCCGAGGACGATGATCACGCCCGCGGTTCCGCCGCCGACCACGATGGAGCCGTTGCCCCAGGTGACATCGGAGAGGATGCGCAGGCATTCCTTGCGGTAGTGGCGAACGGCGATCGGGATCGAGATGAGTGCGCGCCCCAGGAATGCGGCGAGGTGCCCGATGCGGAGGATGACGCTCCCGACCGCGTCGGTTGCGCGTACGAGAGGGCGGAGCCCGGTCGGGTAGTACGTCGCCGCCATCAGAACCCCGTCCTCGGGAAGAGCAGTACGTACATCTGTGTGAAGCCGACGTTGACCAGCATGAGCAGGATGATGGAGGCGACCACCGTGGCGTTGACGGAGTTGGCGACGCCTGCGGGACCGCCACGGGTGGTCAGTCCTTTCTGGCAAGCCACGATCGCCACGATCGCACCGAACACAATGGATTTCACGATCGTCAGGTAGAAGTCGGAGAGCGTCGCGAACGAGGCGAAGGTGGTGACGAACGTGCCCGGCGTCCCGTTCTGGACGAACGTGTTGAACAGGTAGCCGGACAGGAATCCGACGAAGCAGACGACTCCCGTCAGTGCGGTACTGACCAGGATCGCCGCCGCCAATCGCGGGACGACCAGCCTGCGGATCACCGAGAGACCCATCACCTCCATGGCGTCGATCTCGTCGCGGATCTTTCGGGAACCGAGGTCGGCGCAGACGGCGGAGCCCGCCGCC
The DNA here is from genome assembly GCF_026625785.1 of Gordonia sp. SL306. Taxonomy (NCBI): domain Bacteria; kingdom Bacillati; phylum Actinomycetota; class Actinomycetes; order Mycobacteriales; family Gordoniaceae; genus Gordonia; species Gordonia sp. SL306. The sequence continues at coordinate 3,403,727 of NZ_CP113063.1, forward strand.
GAGGCCATCAGGAGAGCCGAGACCATCGGCGCGCCCTGCCGGATCACGGCGAGACCGCTGGCCGCACCTGCGAGCGACGTCGCGCCGACCTGACCGGCCAGGAGCGCGAACTGGATGGACAAGGTCATGCCGATGGGAATGGCGACGAAAATCGTCGGCAGCGCAGAGGCCGAGGCCATGAAGGTCGACTGCCGGATGAACTCCTTGACCGGGAACCGGAGCGTCAGGAGATCGACGATGAGGTGCTGGACCGCGCGGATGCCCAGGACGAACTGGCCGCCAACGGTTTCCAGTGATGCCCGCGGGTGACGGTGCACATAACCGGCCATCCACGAAGTGATCTCGTCGGTCGCCCTTGGCGTCGTCTCGGGTGCCTGTGGATCCGGTGGTGGCGCGGACCGCGGTGACGAGTCGTCGACGCCACCGGCGGAGATCGGCCGGGTCGGCGCATCATCGTCCGCAGGGGCGGCGTGCGTCGTGATGTCGCTGTTGACGGTGGACACCGTTTCCCCCCTCTCGCGCCCGGTTCATCCTCGGCAGGCAGAGGCCAGACCACCGGCGGTGATGGTCAGGGGTGCGCACCCCGGGCTGAGGGTGCTCACTCGGGAAAGTCGAGCGTCAGATGTACCAGCCGCCGTTGACGCCGATGGCCTGTCCGGTGATGAAGCCGGCCTGATCCGAGCACAGGAACGCCGCGGCGGCCGCGACATCGCCGGGCAGTCCCGCGCGGCGCACGGGTGTCATGGCCGCGAGGTCCTCGATCGCGGGTACCAGGCCTGCCTCGACGGCCTTCTCGGCCATCGGCGTCGCGATGATCGACGGCGGGATCGTGTTGACGGTGATGCCATGCGGCGCGTACTCGAATGCCAGTGCCTTGGTCAGCCCGATGACGCCGCCCTTGGACGCCACGTAGTGGGCGCGCTCGGGAGCGCCGGACTGGGCGCTGGAGGACGAGATCGTCACGATGCGTCCCCATTGGCCGGCCTGCATGTCGCCGATGACCGACTGTGTGCAGTTGAACGTGCCGGTCAGATTGACCGCGATGATGCGGTCCCACTCGTCCTGCGCGATCTCCGGGTAGGGCATCTGCGATTCGATGCCGGCGCTGGTCACCAGGATCTCGATGGGGCCGAACCTCTCCCGGACCACGCCCATGGCCTTCTCCACCGCGGTCCGATCGCTCACGTCCACGGCGTGGGCGATGGCCTCGGCACCAGTGGAGCGAAGGTCGGCAGCCACCTTCTCGGCGGCCTCGGCGTTCTGGTCGAGGACGCCGATGCGATGTCCGGCTGCCGCGAGATGCTCGGCGACGGACTGCCCGATCCCCGACCCTCCACCGGTGACGACGCTGGTGCGGATGGTGGCTGTCGCAGTGGTGGTCGTCATGTCTGCTCCTCAGGCCTTCGGGGTGAAATCGAGATGCAGGGTGGTGAGACCGCGCAGGATGTAGGTCGGTTCGAAGTCGTAATGGCGGTGGCCGTTGTGACCGTGGTGCTCCTCTGACACGCGGATGTCGGCCATGCGGGCCAGGAAGCGCTCGACGGTGACCCGGCCCTCGATGCGGGCGAGCGGGCTGCCCGGGCACGAATGGATCCCGCGGCCGAAGGTCAGGTGCTCACGCACATTGGTGCGCTCGAGATCGAAGGTGTTCGGATCCGGGAAATGGTCGGGGTCGCGATTGGCCGCGCCCGGACAGAACATCAGCGTCGTGCCGGCGGGCACGACTGTGTCGCCGACCGTGGTGGTCTTGCGCGCCACCCGGAAGCCGCTCTTCACCGGGCTCTCGAGTCGCAGTGTCTCCTCGATGAAGATCGGGATCAGTTCCGGCTCGTCGCGCAGTCGCTGCTGGATGTCGGGTCGTTCACCGATCACCCGGAGCGCGGCGCTGATCAGCTTGGTCGTGGTCTCCTGGCCTGCGGCGAAGAGGAATGTCGCGGTCCGCACCACCTCGACGACCTCGGGTGTGCTGCCGTCCTTGTACTTCGATTCGGCCAGGGCGGTGAGGACGTCGCCGCGGGGCGTTGCGCGGCGGTCCTCGATGTACTTCGTGAACTTGTCGTCGAGCCACTGCAGCGGGTTGTCGGACATGACCTCCGAGTCCAGGGCGCCCGGCCGGGCGCCCTTACGCGGCGCGCCCAGAACGGTCCGGAACTCTTCGTGATCCTCTTCCGGAACTCCGAGTAGATCGGCGATCACCAAGAGCGAGAACGGTTTTGCGAAGTCCGACATGAGTTCGCACTCACCGTTGGCCACGAACTCCTCGATGTACTCGTCGGCCAGCTTCCACATGAACTCCTCGTTCTCCTGGATACGCCGCGGCGTGAGGAGGCGGCTCAGCAGACTACGAGCACGGCTGTGGTCCGGGGGATCCATGGTCACCATGTGCTCATGCAGGGGCAATTCGTCGCGATGCTGGTCGATGAGCTCGCCGACGTCATCGCCCTCGGGCTCGAACGGCAGGCCCGGGAAGGGGCCGGTGGCGGCGAGGCAGGACGAGAACGTGGCGGGGTCCTTGAGGACGGTCACCGCCTCCGCGTGTCCGGTGATCGCGAGGACGCCGAAGTGTGGCTCCTTGGTCACGGGGCACTTGCTGCGCAGCTCGTCGAAGTAGGGGTATGGGTCGGGAACCAGGCTCTCGTCGGTGAAGTAATTCAGTTCGGTCAGATCGCTCACCGGAAACCTCCTGTGCGGCAACTCTCGTCAGGGAGAGGGTGCGTAAGGGCTGTGTTGGCTGGGAACTCTGGGTAAAGATGCTGAGCGAGTGCTCAGCGGGGTGTAATACTTGTTACCATGCTCCGATCAGTGAGGTCAAGATCACATTCTCAAAATGGACATATCCCGTTTCCGGTTTAGGGTGAGTTCGGGGCGCGACAGGAGAGGTGGAGAGTGTGACCGAGCGCAGATTCGGATCGGTGGAGGCCAAGAACAGGTCGATCCTGTTGGATGCGGCTGAGGTTCTCATGCTCGAAAGTGGCTATGCCGCAGTCACTTCACGGAAGGTCGCGCAGGCCGCCGGTCTGAAGCCGCAACTCGTGCACTACTACTTCCGCACGATGGACGAGCTGTTCCTGGAGATGTTCCGGCGCCGGGCGGATCAGGGTCTGGAACAACAGCGGGCCCTGCTCGAGTCGCCGCAGCCGCTGTGGGCGCTGTGGCAGTTCAGCATCGACCCGTCGGTTTCCCAGTTCACGACCGAGCTCCTGGCGCTCGCCAATCACCGGAAGGAGCTCCGCACCGAGATCGCTCGCTACTCGGAACAACTCCGTGACCAGGCGCAGGAGGCGATCGCGAAGCTGTTACCCACGTACGGCGTGAGTTCGCGGGAGCTGCCGGCGGAGGTACTCATCGTGATCATCACGAGTGTGTCCCGGCTGGTCATGATGGAGAAGTGGCTGGGGTTCGAGAAGGGGCACCGTGAGACGTTCGAGTTCATCGAGCGGTACCTCCACAAGCTGGAGGGCGAGCCCCACCGTCACCACGTCATCGCATCGATCGGTTATGGCTGAGCTGCAGACCCGACAGCACCCCCGACAGTGCGGTTCGGACGTCGGTCACCTCGACGCGCATCAGGTCGTCATGTGACAGGGACTCGAGATCGCCGAGAGCGGAGAGGCGGTACTCACGCTCCTCTTCGGCGGCCTCGATGATGTTGCGGATGAAGCGCCCGTTGCCTGCGATGTCGCTGGCCCGTCGCCGGGCCGGACCCTCGCCGCGTACATCGTGATAGAGCGGCGTACAGGCCAACTCGATCTCGGCGACCGCCTCGGGGGTGAGGAGCGAATCCCGTTTGCGCGCAATGAACTCACCGATCCGGGCCAGTTCTTCGGGAGTGTAGGAGTCGAATCGCACGCGGCGTGCGAAGCGGGACGCGAGGCCGTCGTTGGACGACAGGAAACGGTCGATCTCGGAGTCGTAGCCTGCGATGATCACCACCAGTCGGTCGCGGTCGTCCTCCATCCTGGCGAGCAGGGTGTCGACGGCCTCCTTGCCGAACGCATCGCCGCCCGACAGCCCCTGCTGGATCAGCGTGTATGCCTCGTCGATGAACAGCACGCCGTCCATCGCCGAGTCGATGACCGCCGACGTCTTGGGTGCGGTCGACCCCAGGTGCTCGCCGACGAGGTCGCGACGTGTCGCCTCGATCACCCTGTCCGTCTTGATGAATCCGAGCCCGCAATAGATCTTGGCCACGATCCGCGCCACCGTCGTCTTGCCTGTTCCCGGTGGGCCGGTGAAGGCGAGATGCAGGCTCCGGGCCGAGGTGTTCAGTCCGCGATCGGCCCGGACCCTGGCCAGGGTCGCGGCCGATTGTAGTTTCGCCACTTGCTGTTTGACGGAATCCAGGCCGATCTGATCGCCGAGTTCACGCTGGGCGTCGTCGACCATCTCCGCCATCTCGGGCTGCCCGGTGGTATCCGAGACGAGGGTCTCGACCGGGTCGGTGACCGACCGGGGATCCCACGGATCGCGGCGTTCGCCGATCTCGTCGGGGGAGGTGATCACGAGGCGGAAGCTCGGCGATTTCAGTGCCTGGCCCGCGATGGAGTTCGGATTGCGCGCGTACGCCTGCTCGAACAAAGCACGGGCCTTCTCCTCCTGCCCCTGCTCGCGCAGCGCCATGCCGTGGGCGACCATCGCCTCGGTGGCGAGCGTCGGGATGGGGCCGTCGACCGCGTTCTGCAGTCGTCGGATTCCCTCCCCGAACATGCCCATCTGGATGCACGCGGTGCCGGCCATGAAGTCGGCGGCGGCCTGGAGGAAGGTGTCGTTCCATCGCTCCGAGCGGCGCAGTGCGGTCAACAGATCAGTCCAGCGCTGGGTCGACATGAACAGGGTTGCCTGCACGAACTCGACGATCGGCACGCGGTGGGCCGCCGGGATCTCGTCCAACACCTCCTGGGCCCCGGCGAAGTCCTTCCCGCGCGCCAACGACGACGCGTAGGCGGCGGTGGCCTCCGTGACACCGGAGAGGTGGTAACTGATGTCGCCCACCACCCAGCGCCCGGCCAGCGTGCCCTGCGGTAGCCCGAGACGCCGTTGTTCGAGGCCGATGGTGGCGCGATTGCGGTACAGGGCGAGCAGGATCTCGTCGGTGTCCTCACCACAGGCCAGCCGGCCCAGCCACGCGTCGCCCATCGTCGGGTCCCATTCGCTGGCGCGGGTGAAGGCCTTGGCGGCCTGCTGTGGATTGTTGATCGGTTCCTGACCCTCGACCGCGATGCCCAGCGACAACACGCCGAGTTCGAACAGTTGCCGCGCCTTGCGGACGTCTGCCATCTCAGGCCCCCCAGGTACATGCCTCGTGCAGGCCGTCGTCGACGTCGTCGACCTGTCCGTGTCCGAAGTCAGCCTAGCGTTGGCATGGGTCACGCCACCACGCGCCCGCGATGGTGCCTCACCTACACTGGCTAGAGTGAATGCGCAGGTGGATACCGTCTCAGCCGCTGCAGGCAGCCCAGATCAACCCCAACCGTTCCGCGAACTCGGCCTCAAGGACGACGAGTACGCCCGGATCCGCGAGATCCTGGGCCGTCGGCCGACAGATGCGGAGCTCGCGATGTACTCGGTCATGTGGTCCGAGCACTGCAGCTATAAGTCCTCGAAGGTGCATCTGCGCTACTTCGGGGAGACCACCACCGACGAGATGCGGGCCGGCATGCTGGCCGGCATCGGTGAGAACGCGGGTGTCGTCGACGTCGGGGACGGCTGGGCGGTGACCTTCAAGGTCGAATCGCACAACCATCCGAGCTACGTCGAGCCCTACCAGGGCGCGGCAACCGGTGTCGGCGGCATCGTGCGCGACATCATGGCGATGGGCGCACGTCCGATCGCGGTCATGGACCAGCTCCGCTTCGGTCCGGCCGACGCGCCCGACACCCGTCGTGTCGTGGACGGCGTGGTCCGCGGCGTCGGCGGCTACGGGAACTCCCTCGGACTGCCCAACGTCGGCGGCGAAACCGTTTTCGACGCCAGCTATGCCGGTAATCCGCTGGTCAACGCTCTCTGCGCGGGCGTGCTGCGCACCGAGGACCTGCATCTCGCCTTCGCGTCGGGAGCGGGCAACAAGATCATCCTGTTCGGTGCGCGCACCGGGCTCGACGGCATCGGTGGAGTCTCGGTGCTCGCGTCGGAGACCTTCGACGACCACGGCGAAGGCCAGTCGGGTCCCAATCGGAAGAAGCTGCCGAGCGTGCAGGTCGGCGACCCGTTCACCGAGAAGGTGCTCATCGAGTGCTGCCTCGAGCTCTATCACGCCGGTCTCGTCGTCGGCATCCAGGATCTCGGTGGCGCCGGACTGTCCTGCGCGACCTCCGAACTCGCTGCCGCGGGCGACGGCGGCATGCACATCGATCTGGAGAAGGTGCCGATGCGCGCCGAGGGCATGACCCCGGCGGAGGTGCTCTCCAGCGAGTCGCAGGAACGCATGTGCGCCGTGGTCACCCCCGACAACGTGGACGCGTTTCTCGAGGTCTGCAAGAAGTGGGACGTGTTGGCCACCGTGATCGGTGAGGTCACCGACGGGGAACACCTGCAGATCACCTGGCACGGCGAGACCGTCGTCGACGTCCCGCCGCGCACCGTCGCCCACGACGGTCCGGTCTACGAGCGACCGGTCGCTCGACCCGAGTGGCAGGACGGGGTCATCGAGTCGACGACCGCACACCTGGCGCGTCCGGACACCGCGGAGAAACTGCGCGCGACCACCCTGCAGATGCTCGGCTCGCCCGCCCTGTGCAGCCGCAAATTCATCACCGAGCAGTACGACCGGTACGTCCGCGGCAACACCGTGCTCGCCGAGAACGCCGACTCCGGCATGATCCGGATCGACGAGAGCTCGGGCCGCGGCATCGCGCTGGCCACCGACGCGTCGGGTCGCTACACCTTCCTCGATCCCTACCGCGGTGCGCAGCTCGCGCTGGCCGAGGCGTACCGGAACGTCGCGGTGTCTGGTGCGGCACCCAAGGCGGTGACGAACTGTCTGAACTTCGGCTCTCCCGAGGACCCTGCGGTGATGTGGCAGTTCCAGCAGGCCGTGCGCGGGCTCGCCGACGGCTGCGCCCAGCTGGGCATCCCGGTGACGGGCGGCAACGTGAGCTTCTACAACCAGACCGGCTCGACCCCGATCCTGCCCACGCCGGTGGTCGGTGTGCTGGGTGTGATCGACGATGTGCATCGCCGCATCCCCACCGGTTTCGGTACCGAGCCCGGGGAGACCCTGATCCTGCTCGGATCGACCCTCGACGAGTTCGACGGCTCGATCTGGGCGCAGGTCGCCCACGACCATCTCGGCGGTGTGCCGCCGCAGGTCGACCTCGAACGCGAGCGGTTGCTGGCCGACATCCTGATGGCGGCCTCACGCGACGGTCTCGTGTCCGCCGCGCACGACCTGTCCGAGGGCGGACTCATCCAGGCGGTCGTCGAGTCTGCGCTCGCCGGCGAGACCGGTTGTCGCATCCTGCTTCCCGAGGGTGCCGATCCGTTCGTGTGGCTGTTCTCCGAGTCGGCGGGTCGAGCAGTCGTCGCGGTGCCGCGCACCGAGGAGTCACGCTTCACCTCGATGCTCGACGCACGCGGGATGCCGTGGGCCCGGGTCGGCGTGGTCGATCAGGGCAGCGACGCGGTGTCGGTGCAGGATCAATTCGAGATCCCGCTCACCGAACTGCGCGAGGTCTACGAGGGCACGCTGCCGACGTTGTTCGGCTGACGCTTCCGGCCGGGGTACGCTCGGCCGGGTTCAGGGCGTCCCCGCGTGGGGTACGTCCACCGAGATCGCGATGAGGCTTCCCTCGCGCGCGTTCTTGCGGGCTTCCTCGTGAAAATCGGGTGCGGCGCAGGCGAACAACGTGCGCCCGTCCGATCCGCCGAGCATGCACGCGAAGACGCCGGTGCCCACGGGGACCTCGTCGACGATGTCGCCGCCCTCGACGACCCGGACGAGGCGGGCGCCGAGCGCATCGGCGATCCAGAGCGCGCCGTCGGCGTCGAGGCAGCAGCCGTCGGGTGCCACGGAGAGTTGCGGAAGCGCCTTCTCGATCTCGGGGTCCGTGGGCAACTCGCCGAACTGTGCCCACACCCGACGATTGGTGAGGCCGCCGTCGTCGCCGATGTCGAACGCGGTGACCCGATTGCCGAAGGTCTCGTCCACCAGCAGGACCCCGTCGTCGGTGATCACACTGCCGTTGGGGAACCACAGGTCGTCGGCAGCGACAGTGACCGCCCCATCGGGATCCACCCGCAAGAGCACTGCGGTCTGCAGCGGTGCACCGCCCATGAGGTCGAATCCGAACTCGCCGACGTAGGCGCGACCGGATGACGGGTCGACGACCATGTCGTTGGGATGGCCGGTCACGTATCCGGAGAGATCGGCATGTGTCACCAGCTCGCCGTTCGGCTCGCGACGGAGTATCCGCGCGTCGCGCATCGAGACGATCAGCAGCCGGTCGTCGGGAAGCCAGCCGAGCCCGGACGGTTGCTGCGGCACCTCCGCCTCGACCCGCAGGTCGCTGCCGTCCTCGGCTGCCGAACACACACGGTAGGTGTAGAAGTCCACGAACCAGATGCGTCCGGCGTGCCACCGTGGGCATTCCAGATACGCGAATCCGTCTGCGACAGTGGTGATGCCACGGCTTGAAGCGTCTCCTTCGATGCTCATGATGCCTTCCTCCCAGAAGTGGTGGTTTCGAACGCCTTCCCAGTCTCGCCGATCACCTGCCGTCCGCGTCGAAGATTCCGTCGCGTTCCGCGGCCGTCGAACTCGACGCTGCGCCCGTCAGCGCCGCGACCACACCCTCCGGGTCGTCGGTGGTGATCTGATCGACCCGCAGTTCGACGAGCCGTCGTGCCTGCCGGACGGACTCGCCGTCGGCACGGTAGAGCGTGTAGGCGTCGACGGTGCGCGCGTACGCGTGGAATGCGTCGATGATGTCGAAGCCGCGACGATCCGCCTCGAGGACCAACCGACGTTCGAGGTAGATCATCTCGGCGCGGGGCGACGCCGCGACCGCGCGCTCGACGAAGGTCGCGAAATCACCCGAGCGCAGGACCCGGTCGACGGCACCGTGATGGCAGGGGTCGTAACCGACACGGATGCCCGGGACCGGGTCGGTCAGCAGGCGTACGGCCTCGGCATCACCGCACGAGAGGATCGCATTGCGCGCGATCGGTGCGACCGCACGCGCGAAGGTGTCGATCGCTGCGGTGTCCAACGCCTGGGCGTCCTCCTTGAAATCCAACTGCAGCAACGCGCCCGGATGAACGGTCGGCCGGGTGAGGACGTCGGAGAGGTCCTCGAGGAGCAGGACCGGCTCGTCGAGCGGAACTCCGGCGTTGGACCGCAGGAACAGCGTGCGGACATAGCTCGCCGGGAGGTCGGAGATGTGGCCGGTTCCCGTGGTGGCGTGTGCGACGTCGCGGTCGTGCAGGACCGCGAATCCACTATCGGCATGGATCACCAGGTCGACTTCGACACTTGCGCCGAGCGCCATGCCCTCGACGATGCGAGACCTCGTGAAAGCGGCGTCGTCGACACGACGTCGCGCCCGGTGCCATTTGATCTGCGTGGCGTGGCCGTCGTGGGTGACGGCCGTCGGCGCGGGTGGGTCGGTCACCTCACCGACCGTACGTGACCTCGGCAAACGAGAGGTGAATCCCTGCGGTGTCCACCGGGATCGGCAAAATCACACGGCAGAATTGGAACATGTTCTACCTTGGGGTCATGACTCTTCGTGTGGTCGAGTGGTCGACCGGAACCGTGGGTAGACATGCAATCGCCGGGATCGATGCCCGGCCTGATCTGGAGCTCGTCGGGGTCTGGGTGTCGGACCCGGCCAAGGTCGGCAGGGATGCCGGCGACCTCGCCGGACTCGATCGAGAACTCGGTGTCGTCGCCACCGACGACCGTGACGCGCTGATCGCCCTGCGGCCCGACTGCATCGTGCACACCGCGATGACCGACGATCGAATCTTCGAGGCGATCGACGATCTCATCTTCTTCGTCGAGAACGGGATCAACGTCGTGTCGAGCGGACCGGTGGTGCTTCAGTTCCCGCAGGGCATCCTCAACCAGGAGTTGCTCGACCGGATCGCGGCCGCAGGCGAATCCGGCAACGCCAGCCTGCACGTGAACGGCATCGATCCCGGGTTCGCCAACGACGTTCTGCCGTTGGCGATGACGAGTCTCTCGCAGCGGATTGACGAGGTGCGCTGCCTCGAGATCGCCGACTACTCGACGTACTACCAGCCGGTGGTCATGAAGGACATCTTCGGGTTCGGACAGCCGATGGATGCGACGCCGCTGCTGCTGCTGCCGGGCGTGCTGGCGATGGGGTGGGGCAGCGTGGTCCGGCAGATCGCCGCCGGACTCGGGCTGACCCTGGACGAGCCATTGATCGAACGTCACGACCGGGTGGCAGCTGACCGCGACTATTCGACGGTGTCCGTGGAGATCCCCGAAGGGACCATGGCGGCACTCCATTTCGAGGTGGTCGGGCAGGTCGACGGCGTCGATCGCGTCGTACTCGAGCACTACACCCGCACGGATCCGCAGCAGTGTCCCGACTGGCCGACGCCCGCCGAGGGCGACGGCTGCTACCGCATCCTCATCTCTGGTGAACCCGAGATGAAGGTCGAGTTCGGCCACCACGGCGAGCACGGCGACCACAACGTGTCGGGGATGATCGTGACGGCGATGCGGCTGGTCAATTCCGTTGCCGCCGTAGTGGATGCGAAGCCGGGACTCGTTACCGCCTTGGACCTGCCGATGGTGAGCGGTCGGGGGTTGGTGGCGGGGGCCTAGGCGACCCGCAGTTCTTCCCCCGGGTCTGTGTCCGCCCCCCAACTACAGTGGGGGGACGAATACAGACCCGGGGGAAGAACTTGCGGCGACCGGCCTCCGGCTAGGCCTGCGCCATGTGCTTCTCGTTATAGCGACGCTTCCATTCGTCGCGCGACCGGATCGACACGTCGACGTCGGCGGCCGATCGCCGGAGGGCACCGACGTTGATCTCCTCGCGGGTGTGCTTGTCGAGCGGATTCCAGTTGAAGAAGCGCGCGGAGTTCTCCCATGAGATCTGATTGATGTCGGAATCGTCGGCACCGGCAGCCTGGAGCTCGCTCAGCATCTGTTCCGGGGCGTCAGGCCAGAAGCAGTCCGAGTGGGGGTAGTCGCACTCCCACGCGATGTTGTCGATACCGATCTCGTGACGGAGCAGCAGGGAGGTCTTGTCGGTGACGTAGCAGGCCAGTGAGTGGTCCCGGAAGACCTCGCTGGGCAGCTTGTCGCCGAAGTCGCGGCGGAGCCACTTCTGGTTTGTGTAGTGCCGGTCCGAGCGATCGAGATAGAAAGGTATCCAACCGATCCCGCCCTCGGAGAACGCGAACTTGAGGTCGGGATAGGTGCGCATCGCCGGACCCCAGAGGAGGTCCTGCGCGGCGAGCGCCGAGATCTGCGACGCCAGCACCATGAGGCTGTCGATGGTCGAATCCTTGGCCAGGTTGAGCGCGCCGAAGCCGGTGCCGATGTGCAGGCACATCACCAGGCCCGTCTCCGACAGGGTCTCGAACACCGGACCCCAGTAATCCAGGTCGTGGTAGCTCGGCAGGCCTTCGAGGTGGGGGAGCTCGGGCATGGTCACCGCTCGGCAGCCCTTGGCCGCCACCCGCCGGATCTCCGCACACATCGCGTCGACGTTCCAGGTGGGCAGCAGTGCCAATGGGATGAAGCGATCGGGGTAGGCGCCTGCCCACTCGTCGATGTGCCAGTCGTTGTATGCGGACACCATCACGAGGGTGATGTCGCTCTGGTGCTGGTTCAGGTGACGTGCGGAGAACCCGGCGAAGGTGGGAAAGCACATCGACGCCCAGATCCCGTTGCGGCTCATGTCCCGAACGCGCTCGTGGACGTTGTAGACCCCGGGCCGCATCTCGGCGAATCCGGCCGGGTCGCGGCCCCATTCCTCGGCGGGCCAGGACACCACCGCGTTGAGTCCGCTGACCCCCGCTTGCTTGCCCATGTAGATCCACTGATCGACGCCCTTGTCGTCGGTGATGACGACCGGTGCCTGATCGCGGTACTTGTCCGGGACGTGGCGGAGGAACATGTCCGGTGGTTCCACCACGTGGTCGTCGATGCTGATGAGCACCAGGTCGTCAATGTTCATGACACTCTCCTTCGTGGCTGGTGGAGTTGCCGGTGGTTCCCGGCTCTGTCTGTGTTCATCCGCGGTCTGCGGTGGTCAACCAGACCGACCGGACCGCGATGTCGCCGAGTTCCATCTCGGCGAAGCCTGTGACGGAAATGCGCATCGTCCCGGCAAAGGGTCGTTTGGCGTGCACGGTCACTCCCGAGTCGAGGGTGAGGCCCACGGAACCGAAGTACTCGAGCATCGCCGGGTCGGAGTCGGCGATGCGGGCCACCGTGCCGGTGTCACCCGTCTCGCAGGTCGATAGCGGGCGCAGCGCGGGGGTGGTCACCCGACCGTCGGCGGCGGGAATGGGATCGCCGTGCGGATCCCGTGTCGGGTGTCCCAGTTGCCGGTCGATGCGCTCGATCAAGTCGTCGGAGGCGGCATGGGCGAGGGTGTCGGCGTCGTCGTGAACCTCGTGCCAGCCGTAGCCCAGCTCTCGGACGAGGAAGGATTCGATGAGTCGCATGCGCCGGATGATGTGTGCGGCCGCGGCCTCACCATGGCTGCTGAGTGCCACGGCACCGTAGCGTTCATGCCTCACGAGCCCCTTGTTGGCGAGGCGCCGGACCGCGTCGGACGCAGTCGATGGCGAGACGCCGACGCGCTCGGCGATCGCCTTGGTGGTGACCGGATTCCGATCCCACTCACTCGCGTCCCAGATCGCTTTCAGGTACTGCCGCGACGCTGCCGTCAGATCGCCGAGCGGGTCACATGGACCGCCGTCGGACGCGATACTGGCCGGATGCATGCCCACAGAATAGCATCGTGATCTCTCTCACGGAGAATCTTATTCTCACCTCTTCAGGGCCGAAGATCGCCGTGGCACAGCGTGACCGTCGAGTTCACGGTGGTCGGCGCGCGGTCGGCGTCCCGGCCGCCGTGACTGCGAAACCTCATCTCACGGTAGGGGCGGTATTGGCATTCTCATTTTCTGCAAGTATCGTATCCGCTGATGGAACCACAGACTGAAACAGCCTCCGGCATCCCGCTGGACCCTGCCTATGGGCCGAACCCCGACTCCGCGGTCCCCCCGTCGCCGGGGGAGTACCCGTTCACCCGGGGGAACTTTCCGACGGGTTACCGGGGGAGGTTGTGGACCTTCCGGCAGTACTCCGGATTCGGTACCGCCGAAGAGTCGAATCGCCGCTACCGGTATCTGCTCGATCAGGGCGGCACCGGGCTCTCGGTCGCGCTCGACCTACCGTCGCAATGCGGGTACGACTCGGATGATCCGGAATACGGGGAGGAGGTCGGCCGAGTCGGTTGCGCGGTCGACACCCTGGCCGACGCCGAGATCCTGTTCGACCAGATCCCGCTCGACAAGATCAGCACCAGCTTCACCATCAACGGGACGGCGGCCATCCTGCTGGCGTTCTACGTGGCGGCTGCGGAGCGCAAGGGCGTTCCGCGGGCCAAGCTGACCGGCACGATCCAGAACGACATCCTCAAGGAGTACGCCTCCCGCGGAACCTGGATCTGGCCTCCTGAACCGTCGTTGCGTCTGATCGCCGACACCATCGAGTTCTGCGCGGCGGAGGTGCCGAGGTTCAACGCGATCTCGGTGGCCGGCGCGCATTTCCGCGACGCGGGTGCCAATGCCGTGCAGGAGATGGCGTTCACGCTCGCAGACGGTGTGACGTACTGCGACACGGTCGTCGAGCGCGGGCGGATGACGATCGACCAGTTTGCGCCGCAGATCTCGTTCTTCTTCTACACCCACGGCGACTTCTTCGAGGAGATCGCCAAGTATCGCGCCGGGCGACGTCGCTGGGCGACGATCGTCCGCGAGCGTTATGGGGCGACCACCGACAAGGCCGCGATGTTCCGGTTCGGCTGTGTCGCCGGCGGGGCGTCGCTGTATGCGCCACAGGCACAGAACAATCTGGTCCGCGTCGCCTACGAGGCGATGGCGTCGGTGCTCGGGGGAGTGCAGTCGATGTTCACCGCCGCGTGGGACGAGCCCTTCGCCCTGCCGAGTGAGGAATCGGCGACGATGGCGCTGCGGACCCAGCAGATACTCGCATACGAGACGGGTGTTGCCCGCGTTGCGGATCCGTTGGGTGGGTCCTACTTCGTGGAGGCCCTGACCGATGCGACCGAGGAACGCATCATTGAGGTGATGGCCGATCTCGAGGCACACGGCGGCATGGTCCGAGCGATCGAGGAAGGCTACCTGCAGGGTCTCATCGCCGACGAGGCGTACCGGGTCCATCAGGAGGTCGAGGGTGGTGAACGACCGGTGGTGGGTGTCAACAGGTTCGTGGCCGACGAGCCCGCGCCGGAGATCGCGACCTATGAGCTCGATCCCGAGGGGCGCGAAGTGCAGCTCAAGCGCCTCGCCAAGGTCAAGGCCGAACGAAACGCGAACGACGTGGCGAACACGCTTGCCGCATTGTCGCGGGGAGCAGAAGGAGACGAGAATCTGATGCATCGCCTGATCGACTGCGCGAACGCGTATTGCACCGTCGGAGAGATGGTGTCGGCACTCAAGGGTGTATGGGGCGAGTTCCGGCAACCGGTGGTGTTCTGATGACCGCCCGCATCCTGGTCGCCAAACCGGGTCTCGACGGTCACGACCGCGGCGCCAAGATCGTCGCCCGGACGTTGCGCGACGCCGGTTTCGAGGTCATCTACACCGGCATCCGGCAGCGGATCGAGGACATCGTCTCGATCGCGCTGCACGAAGACGTCGCGGTGGTCGGCCTGAGCATCCTGTCCGGCGCGCACGTCGCCTTGACGCGGCGAACCGTCGATGCCCTGCGGGCGGCCGACGCAGGCGACATCGCGGTCGTCGTCGGTGGCACCATTCCGCAATCCGACGTCGACACCCTGATGGAAGCCGGTGCCGCAGCGGTGTTCCCGACCGGTACGCCACTCGAAACGCTGGTCACCGAGGTGCGGGCCCTCACCGCGGCGGCATCGCCGTCGTGACGACCTTTATCGCAGCCGCATCGAGAAGTGCCGGACACCTGGAGGAATCATGCGCGTCGGAGTGATGATCGGGCCGGAACGGGGCGATTCCGCCCGCAAGGCCGGTCGAATGCTGAAAGACATCGAATGGGCGGAGTCCGCGGGCATGGACACCGCGTGGATTCCGCAGGTGCCGTCCGATTTCGACGCCCTGGTCACCGTCACGATGATGGCGACGCGCACCTCGCGGATCGAACTCGGCACAGCCGTCGTCCCGTTGCAGGCGCAACATCCCATCGCACTGGCGCGCCAGGCCCTGTCCGCGCACGCGGTGGCCGACGGGCGACTCGCGCTCGGAGTGGGGCCGTCTCACCACTGGATCGTGCAGGACATGCTCGGTCTGCCGTACGAGCGACCGGCACGCTTCACCCGTGACTACCTCGACGTCCTGGATCAGGCACTGACCGGGCCGGGGGCCGTCGATGTCGAGAACGACTCGTTCACCGTGCACAACCCGCTCGAACTCGGTCCGGTCAGCCCGGTGCCGGTGCTGCTGGCCGCGCTCGGGCCGGTGATGCTGAATCTGGCGGGTGAACGCACCGACGGCACCATCCTGTGGATGGCAGACCACCGTGCCATCGCCGATCACGTGGTTCCCCGGATCACCAAGGCCGCCGACAACGTCGGCCGTCCGGCTCCACGCGTCGTCGCGGGTCTGCCCGTGTGTCTGTGCCGTCCATCGGAGGTCGACGAGGCGCGTGAGCGCGCGAATCGCATTCTGGCCGAGGCGGAATACTCGCCCAACTATCAGCGTCTACTCGAACAGGGAGAGGCGCGCAACGTCGGCGATCTGTGCGTGGCCGGCGACGAGGAGGCGATCCTCGAGCAGTTCCGTCGTTACGCCGACGCGGGCGTGACCGATCTGTCGATGCGCCTGCTCCCGATCGGTGATACGCGCGACGAACTGGTGGCGTCGAAGTACCGCACCCGCGAGGTGGTCGCCGAGCTGGTGAAGGAACTGCGTTGAGTCCCAGTGGTACCGGGGATGCCACGGCTGTCGGTCCGTTGGCCGGTATCCGAGTCCTGGAGGTCGGCACGATGCTGGCCGGCCCCTACGCGACGATGATGCTCGCGGACCTGGGCGCCGAGGTGATCAAGATCGAGCCGCGGGGCGGCGACATCTCCCGGCAGGTGAGTGACGAGTACTTCGCCAGCCTGAACCGGGGAAAGCGCAGTGTGCGTCTGGACCTCACGGCGGCCGAGGGGAGGCAGAGCCTCGGCGAGCTCGTCGGGACCGCGCACGCGCTGCTGGTGAATCTGAAACCGTCGGCGATCCACCGTCTCGGGCTGACGTATTCGTCGTTGCGTGAGTTCAACGAACGCATCGTCTGCGTCGCGATCACCGGCTTCGGACTCAACGGCGGCGACGATCCGGCCTTCGACTACGTGGTGCAGGCGGCGACCGGGGTGGCCGCGATGACCGGTGATCCGGATGGGCCGCCGACACTGCCCGGCTATTCATCTGCCGACAATTCGACGGGACTCACCGCCGCGCTCGGCCTCCTCGCCCAGATCATCTCGGGGCGTGGCGGACAGATCGACGTCTCGCTGCGGGACGTGATGCTGTCACAACTCAACTACCACGCCTCGGCCTACCTCGACGCCGGTGTCCGACCGGTGCGCAGGCCACACGGTGCGCATTCGTTCTACGTACCGGCGCAGATCTTCCCGACCGCCGAGGGACACCTGGCGCTGTTCATCACCCACGATTCGTTCTGGAAGTCGTTTGCCGAGGAAGCGGGTGTCGCCGGGTTCTGGCAGATGGCCGAACGTGCGGCCAATCGTGATGCCGTGATCGATCTGGTCACCACCGCGCTGGCCGTGGATTCCGCCGTGAATTGGCAAGAACGACTGCGCAAGTGGGGTGTACCCGCTGCGGCGGTGCGCACCCTGCCGGAGGCGCTCGACGACACCCCGGAGGCGGTGGTCGCGGTCGGCCAGCGCCGCGCCGTGGGATGTCCGATACACGTGGACGGATTCGAGCCGGACTACACGCCGGCGCCGATGCTCGGTGAGATGAGCGCACCGACGAGCTGAGAGGGATGCCCGCCGATGCGCTCATCGGTGCCGGCGAAGGATCCCGGCACCGGTCGGTGATCAGCTCTCGGTGACGACCTCGAGGAAGCGCATGACCGGGGGCGGGTCCATCTGCATGGCATCGCTCATGGTGAAGCCGCCGTTGCGAAACGCTGTGAAGAGTCCTCGGGCAGCATCTTTCAGATCGGTTCCGTCGATCTCGTAGAGGGAGACGAGCGTGCCGTCGTCATCGATCGGACGCAGGCGCCGCCCCGAGACGAAGCCGTCGAGTTTCAGTACCTCCGGCATGTGCACGTCGTCGTACCACTGGCCGAACTCCTCCGCGCGGTCTGGCGAGCTCGGTCGACCTTCTACCATCAGAATGCCTTTGGGCATGTGTGATTCCTTTCTCGTGCTGTCGATGATGTGGTGCGGTGTCGTGCTGCGGTATGGATACTGCGAGGCGACGAGCGATCAGGCCTCGTAGTCGACGACCGTTGTCTCCGTGTCGGGTACGGCCTGGCAGGTGAGAACGTAACCGTCCTCGATCTCGTCGTCCTCGAGGGCGTCGTTGACCCGCATCGTGGCGGTGCCCTCGTCGAGGTGGGCCATGCAGGTGGCACAGTTGCCCGCTTCGCACGAGAACGGTGGCGTCAGACCGGCCCGCCGCCCCGACTCCAGCAAGGTCTCGTTCGGTTGGCGGTCGACAGTGACCTTCTTGCGGCCGAGTTTGATTGTGATCGTGCCGGTGACGCCCTGATCGTCGTCGGATGCCGTGTCGGACGTCGTGGTCGCTGCACCGGATTCGAGGTCGTCGCCTCCCGATTCGGTCGATTCCGCCTCGTCGGACTCAGCGATCGGCAGGGCCGCAGCGGCGCCGAAGCGTTCGATGTGGATGGATGCGGACTCGGGCAGGATCGATTCGACGAGGTCCATGAAGGGTTCCGGGCCGCAGACATAGAAGTTCGCGTCGACATCGTCGCCGATGAAATCGCGGACGGCCGATTCGGTGAGGAAGCCGTTCTGCTCGTCGAGGCTGCGGATAACCGAGAGTCTGCCGGGGTATCGCTGCTCGAGCTCAGCGAGCCCCGCGTCGAAGATGACGGCGTCGCGATCACGGTCGGCGCAGAGCAGTCGGACCGCACGGTCGGTTGTCGCGAGCGCGCTCTTGGCGATGGAGAATATCGGGGTGATCCCGCTGCCGCCACTGAAACCCAAGATCGGCGCGGTGTCGTCGGTGAGACAGAAGAGCCCGGCGGGACGTGACATGTCGATGACATCGCCCTCCCCGACGTTGTCGAGGATCCAGTTCGACACCCGTCCGCCCGCCACCCGCTTGACAGTGGTTGCCAGCTCGTCATCGGTCTCGGGGGAACTGGACATGGAGTAGGAGCGGTAGAGCTCCTCGCCGTCGACGGTCACGCGGAAGGTGCAGAACTGTCCCGCCTTGTAGGTCACCGGCCCCGTCTCCGGAGCGAGTACGTAGGTACGCGCGTCGTCGGTCTCCTTGACGACCCGGGTCACGGTCGCTTGCTGGAACAGTGGTGGTCTCGCCACGGTCCATCCTCTCGGTATTGAGATTCTGCCTCTGTGAGAACTATATTCTCTCATTGAGGTACGATCTTCTCAAGGTGCTTGTGGGAGATCCCTGTGATTCGACCGGAATCTGCCCGGAGGGGGTGATGGCGTGACGGAGGCAGTGGCCCTCGCCTTCGACGACGCGACCTACACCCTCCGCCACCTCGATGAGCTGGCAGGCGGCCTTGCCGCCGAGCTCTCGGCGACCGGGGTGCGACGCGGCTCGCGAGTCGCCCTGATGTCGTCCAACCGCCCAGAATTCGTAGTGGCCGTGCGTGCCATCTGGCGGCTGGGTGCGGCCGTGGTGCTGATCAGTCCCGCATGGCGAACGGTCGAGGTCGCTCATGCGCTCGACGTGGCGGGCGCCACGCATGCGGTCGGCGACAATGCGGTCCTCGCCGATCTGATGGCGATGCGCGACCTCGACGAGACCATCCCGCGGGGAGGTGCAGCGTTCGCCGAACCGGACTCCGACGACGACGCTGTGTTCGTGTTCAGCTCGGGCACCACCGGAATGCCCAAGGCCGTGCGGCACACCCATGCATCCTTCGGAACCGCTGTCCGGCATTGGCGGGATGCGCTGGAGCTGACCGACGCGGATCGCATCCAGGTGCTCACGCCGCCGTCGCACATCCTCGGCCTCCTCAACATCGTCACCGCACTCGACACGGGCGTCTGGGTTCGCCTGCACCGACGTTTCGACCTCGACACCATGCTCAGGCACATCGAGATCGACCGGATCACCGTCGAGATGGCGGTCGCACCGATCGCCTTGGCGATCGCATCGCACCCGGATCTGGAGAGTTTCGATCTCTCCTCCCTCCGGTACATCATGTGGGGCGCAACGCCTGTGACGACGAGTGTCGCAGAGGAGGTCACCCGACGCACGGGTGTCGGGTGGCTGCCCGCCTACGGTGCCAGCGAAGTCCCGGTGATCGCGTGCAACCCGATCGACGGGGCGCGTCTCGACACGGTGGGGCGTGCGGTCCCGGGCGTGCACGTCCGGGCTGTCGACCTCGAGACCGGGGTGCCGTCACCGCCGGGGGTGCCCGGGGAGATCGTCATTCGGTCGCCGTCGCTGATGGCCGGCTATCTACCCGAATCCGAGAACGACGACGCCTTCGTGGACGGCTGGTACCGCACCGGTGACGTCGGTGTGGTGGACGCCGACGGCTGGATCGCCCTCGTCGATCGGTCGAAGGAGATGATCAAGGTCCGCGGTTTCCAGGTGGCGCCCGCGGAGATCGAAGCGGTGCTGCACGGGCATCGCGCGGTTGCCGACTGCGCGGTGTTCGGCGTCGACGACGGAGTCGGGGGTGAACGCATCGTCGCCGCGGTGCGGACGGTCGCGCCGATCGAACCCGGCGACCTCATCGACCTCGTCGGTGCAGCGCTGGCCAGCTACAAACGGCCGAGCGCGATCGTGTTCGTCGACGACATACCCCGGCTCCCGTCGGGCAAGGTGCTGCGCCGGGTGCTGAGAGACACGGTGGTGAGAGACAGAGTGTTGGAGGAGAGCCATGGATGTACGTCTGACAAGTGAGCAATCGCAATTGCGCGATGCCGCAGCCAAACTGGCCGACGATCTGGGCCCCGGCTCGGTCGCCGACCTCGAGGACGGCACCAGGCGGGATCGGCTCGCGGCAGCGATCGACCGAACAGGCTGGCGCAGTCTTCGGTCCGACAGCGCCACCGGCGTCGAGGTCGCGATCGTCGCCGAGGAGTTCGGCAGAGGACTGGTCGACGCGGCCTTCCTCGGACCGACGCTCGCCGACGATCTGCTCCGGCACACCGGAGACGTTGCAGGTGCGGCAACGCTGGCGATCGACGGCCTCGCCCCGGACGCCGATGGTCTCGACCGCGTGGTGACCCTGGACGGAACCTCCGTCCGAGAGGGGAGGGCAGGCGGGATCGTGCCGTCGGAAGACCTCACACGGGTCGCCAAGCACGTTGACACGGTGGATGATTCGCCGATCGTGACGTTGTCCGACGACGACGCGCAACGCTTTCGTGCACTGGCATTGGTGGTGACCGCCGCCGACATCCTCGGAGCGGCCCGTGGCGCCCAGGCCCTGGCCTGTGACTACGCCAAGATCCGGGAGCAGTACGGGAAGACGATCGGTTCCTATCAGGCCGTCGGCCACATGCTGGCCGAGAGCCTCGCGGTACTCGAGGGATCGGCGAGCATTCTCCGCCACGCGGCCTGGGCGGTCGACGAACTGGAACCGGCCGAAGCGGTCGGTGCCGCCCAGATGGCCAAGCTGTACTGCGCGCGATCCGCCCGAACCGTGTGCGAGAACTCGATTCAAGTGCACGGCGGCATCGGCAACACGTGGGAATGCCTCGCACACGTCCATCTGCGGCGAGTTCTGGTGTCTACCGAGAACTTTCCGGTGAGCCTGAAGGAGATCGACCTTGGACTATCGTGACTCCACCGACGAAGGCGCATTCCGGGAACGACTGCGGGGCTGGCTCTCCGAGCACGCCGCCGAGTTCCCGACGTCCGGTGACGAATACTGGGCCCGCCAGGGCGAGTGGCACCAGGCGCTCTACGAGGCCGGCTTCTTCGGCCTCTCCTGGCCGGCGAAATTCGGTGGCCACGACCTGGCGCCGGTCTACGACGTGATCCTCGACGAGGAGATAGCCCGTGCCGGCGCACCGCCGCGGCCGAGCCTGGGCTATCTGCTACACGGGCTCGGGAGGCATGCGAGTCCGGAACTGCAGGAACGGTTCCTGCCGGGGATGATCAACGGCACCGAACGCTGGTGCCAGGGCTTCTCGGAACCCGGCGCGGGATCGGATCTGGCGTCGTTGCGGACCACCGCGACCCGTGAGGGCGACCACTACGTGATCAACGGGCACAAGATCTGGACGAGCTATTCCGACGTGGCGGATTGGTGTCTGCTGCTCGCCCGTACCGATCCCGACGCCCCGCGGCACCGTGGCATCTCCGCGTTCATCATCTCGATGAAACAGCAGGGGATCGAACAGCGGCCGCTGAAGATGATGAGTGGCATCACCACGGAATTCGGCCAGGTGCTCTTCGACGGCGCGCGGGTGCCCGCTGATCAGATGATCGGCGCACCGGGCGAGGGATGGGCGCTCGCGATGACCGTCGTCGGGCACGAGCGGGAGCCCTCGACACTGGGATATGTCGCCCGATACGGCAAACTCGTCCGCCAACTGGCCAAGCGCTCGGACGAGTACTCGGAAGAAATCGCCTGGGCGGCAGTGCAGACCGAGATGCTGCGACTGCACGTGCGCAGACGCCTGTCCGAACAACTCGACGGCGTCTCGCACACGTCGGAGGGATCGCTGGACAAACTCTTGATGACCTGGGTCGATCAGTCCGTCGGCCACGCGGCCGTGTCGGTCGGCGGGACCAAGGACCCGGAACTGTTGAGCGCGTACCTGTACAGCCGTGCACAGAGTGTCATGGGTGGTACGTCGCAGATCCAGAAGAACATCATCGCATCGAGACTGCTCGGATTGGGAGTGTGACATGTACGGGATGCCCGAGGAGATCGAGGTCACCGCGGAGGGGCCACTGCGGATCATCACGCTGAATCGTCCGGACGCGCTCAACGCGGTCAACGACGCCCTGCATTCCGGGCTGGCCGAGCTGTGGACGCGCTTGAGCGAGGACCCGCAGGTGCGCGCCACAGTGCTCACGGGCCGCGGCAAGGCATTCTCGGCGGGAGGCGACTTCGGCTACCTCAAGGAGCTCGGTGAGGATGCGGCTCTGCGGGCCAAGACCATTCGGCACGGACGTGAATTGGTGCTCGGCATGGCCAGGTGCCGGGTCCCGGTGATCAGTGCCGTCAACGGGCCCGCGGTGGGGCTGGGGTGCAGCCTCGTCGCCCTCAGCGACATGGTGTACATGAATCCAGCGGCCTACCTGGCCGACCCGCACGTTCAGGTGGGCCTGGTGGCGGCCGACGGCGGACCGTTGACGTGGCCACTGCAGATCAGTCTGTTGCAGGCCAAGGAGTTCGCGCTGACCGGCACCCGGATCTCGGCGGAACGGGCGGTCGGACTCGGGCTGGCGAACCACGTGGCCGACGACCCCTTCTCCGAGGCGATCGTGTGCGCGAAGAAGATGATGGAGCTGCCGCAGCAGGCTGTCGAGTCCACCAAGCGGATGCTCAACATCCACCTCGAACGTGCGGTGCTCGCGAGCCTCGACTACGCAAATGCGGCCGAGGATCTCTCGTTCCAGACCGACGACTTCCGGGCCACCATCGCGCGCCTGACGGCGCCCAAGAGCTGAGTCGGCCGTTCTGGCCGCACCTTCCGCCTCTGGCCGCAGCATCAGCTGCAAGCCGGAACACGGAAGTGCGGCCGGAACGCCGGGAGGTTCAGAATCGCCGGGCGGCTGAGGGGTAGGCGGCCAGCAGTTCCTCGGAACGCTGGACCGTTCCGGTGATGCCGTCGGCGCGCTGTGCGGCCAGGATCGTCGCGGCATGGCCCATGGTCTCCGGTGGCTCGACCATCTCCGGCGGGATCTCCCGTCCGCCGCCTGCGGCCTGCCAGCCCTCGGTGAGAACCACCCGGGTGGGGCTCAGACAGTTGACCGCGACGTCGTCGTCGCGAAGATCGTGTGCCAGGCCGAGATAGAGCCGCTCGACCGCTGCCTTGGACACCCAGTAGGCATTCGCGCCACGGTCGATCATCCCGACTCCGCTCGTCGTGACCGCCAGCAGGGAGCCGCCGCCCCGCGCGCGCAGATGCGGGATCGCGGCCTTGGTCACCAGGAACGTCCCGGTCAGGTTCACGTCGAGGCAGAGCTGCCATCGTTTGAGCGGTGTGGACTCCACGGGCCCGAGCCACAGCACACCTGCGTTCGCGACCACGATGTCGACGCCGCCGAACTCGTCGACGGTGGTGTCGAACGCCGCGGCCACCGATTGTTCGTCGGTGATGTCGCATGCGACCGGGAGCGCCGTACCGCCCGCCGCGGTGATCGACTGGGCAACATCGTGGATCGTGCCCGGGACGCGTCCGACCGTCTCGGTTCGGGCCGCCACCGCCACCGCGGCACCGGCCGAGGCCAGTGCCGCGGCGACGGCCGCCCCGATGCCCCGGCTCGCGCCGGCGACGAAGGCGACCTTGCCGTCGAGGACGGTCACTTCGGTGGGAAGCGCAGCGCGCCGTCGAGGCGGATGACCTCGCCGTTGAGGTAGTCGTTCGAGCAGATGTGCTCCACGAGCGCCGCGTACTCGGGCGACTGTCCCATTCGCTTGGGCCAGGGAACCTGCTTGCCCCAGTGCTCCTCCAGCTGATCGGCGTGCTTTCCGTATGCCGGGGTGTTGAACGTCCCCGGCGCGATCGTGACGACCCGGATGCCGAGGGGCGACAGGTCGCGCGCGGCGACGAGTGTCATGCCGACCACACCGCCCTTCGCCGCCGAGTACGGCAGCTGTCCGATCTGTCCCTCGTACGCTGCGATCGACGCCGTGTTCACGATCACGCCGCGGCCCGTGTCAGTCGCCTCCTGACGTGCGATCGCGGCTGCCGACAGCCGCATGACGTTGAAGACGCCGGTCAGGTAGACGTCGATGGTGGTCCGGAAACCGTCGAGATCCAAAGGACTGCCGTCTTTTCCGACGAGTCGTCCACCCGACGCCGGCCCGCCGTGGGTGTCGACGGAGATCCGCAACGGGGCGGCCTCCTCGGCCTCGGCGATCGCGGCATTGACGTCATCGGTCGATGTCGCGTCGGTGCGGACATAGCGCACGCCGAGTTCGGCCTCGAGTTCCTTGCCCTTCTCGTCGGCGAGGTCTGCCACCACCACATGTGCTCCGGCCGCGTGCAGGCGGCGGACCGTGGCCTCGCCCAGTCCGCCGGCTCCGCCGACCACCAGTGCTGAAGTGCCCGCGATATCCATTCGCATTTCCCTTCTTGCGACTAAGACTCTCTCTCTGAGAGAATAATGTTCTCATGAACATCACCATGATCCTCGAAATGACGTCAGAAGTCGATGACAGATTGGTCATCACCTCTGGCGGACGCTCCGTGACCGCGGTGGAACTCGCCGTGCTGGCGCGGCGAGCGGCACATTCGTTCGCCGGGCACTCGGCGGTGCTCTACGAAGGCGTCAACGACCTCGCCTACCCGGTGGCGCTCTTCGGGGCGGCATTCGCGGGTATCCCGTTCGTGCCGCTCAACTACCGGCTCAGCGACACCGCGCTCGCGGGACTCGAGGGCAAGCATCCCGACGCGGTGATCCTGCGATCGGGCGAGCTCGACCGCTGGCTCACCGGTCTCGACGATCGTCCCGATCCGGCACCAGACGAGCTCACCGCGGACCTGTCGGATCCCGACTCGGTCGCCGTCGTGATCTACACGAGCGGGACGACGTCGGAGCCCAAGGCGGCGGTCCTACGCCAACGGCATCTGTTGGCGTATGTGTTCAACACACTCGAGTTCAACTCCGCGGCGGTCGAGGACGCGGCGCTCGTCGCGGTGCCGCCCTATCACATCGCCGGACTCACGAACCTGATGTCCAATCTCTACACCGGCCGTCGGATCGTCTACGCGACGGGATTCGATGCCGCGCAATGGATCGACACGGTGCGATCCGAGTCGGTCACCCACGCCATGCTGGTGCCGACGATGCTCGCCCGGGTGATCGACGCGTTGCCTGCCGACGGTGTGGGGCTGCCCTCGCTGAAGAATCTCGCCTATGGCGGCGCGCGGACGCCCCGATCCGTGATCGAGGGTGCGCTGCGGGCGCTGCCGGACACGAATTTCGTGAATGCCTATGGACTCACCGAGACCGCGTCCTCGATCGCGGTGCTCGCTCCCGACGACCACCGGGTGGCCATCGAATCCGACGATGCCGCGATCCGCGGTCGTCTCGGTTCCGTGGGACGACCGCTACCCGGCATCGAGGTCACCATCCGTGACGAGAACGGCGAGCAACTGCCGGCGGGGGACGAGGGGCTCGTGTTCGTCCGGGGCGATCAGATCTCGGGTGAGTACGGCGGCCGGAGCGTGCTCGACGGCGAGGGCTGGTTTCCGACACGTGATCTCGGCCGCCTCGACGACGATGGGTACCTCTACATCGAGGGCCGGGCCGACGACACCATCATCCGGGGCGGTGAGAACATCGCGCCTGCCGAGATCGAGGACGTGTTGATGGAGCATCCCGCGGTCGCCGAGGCGGCCGTCGTCGGTGTGGCAGACCCGGAGTGGGGACAACGGCTGGTGGCCGTCGTCGTCGGCGAGGGAGACGCCGAGGAGATCAGGGCCTGGGTCCGCGACCGGTTGCGCTCGTCCAAGACGCCGGACTCGATCGTGTTCACACCCGTCCTGCCGCGCACCGAAACCGGAAAACTGCTGCGCCGCAATCTGATGAATGACCTGGCAACCGCTGAGCAGAACCCCGAACTGGAGAAGAACAATGCCTGAAGCCGTCATCGTTTCCGCTCGCCGGACGCCGATCGGAACCGCGTTCAAGGGAACACTGCGCGACACCGATGCCTTCGACCTCGCCGAACACACCGTCGCGGCCGTCGTCGAGGAGCTGGGTTCGGCCCCCGTCGACGACGTGATCCTCGGCGAGGGCCTCTACGGCGGCGGCGTGATCGCGCGTCACGCCGCGATCACGGCCGGCCTGGTCGACGTCCCGGGCCTCGCGGTCAACCGGCATTGCGCGGCCGGGCTGGCCGCGGTGCAGACCGCCGCCGGCAGCATCCGGGCAGGCATGGACACCTTGATCCTGGCCGGGGGCGTCAATTCCGCGTCCACCTCGCCGAAGTCGAAGTTCCGGGTGGGTGAGGAGTGGATCGAGCCCTGGATGTCGCCGACCCATCCCAATCAGCCTGACGCGCCGAACAAGGACATGTCGATCACCGTCGGTTGGAATTCGGCTGTTGCGGCGGGTATCTCGCGGACCGAGATGGACGAGTGGGCGCTGCGCTCGCATCGCAACGCGATCGCCGCGATCGATGCCGGGCGCTTCGACGACGAGATCGTGCCGATCAAGACCGTCCACGGTCTGTTCTCCGTCGACGAACATCCGCGGCGGGAGACGAGCATGGAGAAGCTGGCATCGCTCAAACCTCTCCACCCCGAGATCGAGGGCTTCTCCATCACCGCGGGTAACGCCAGCGGCGCGAACGACGCGGCTGCGGTACTCGCGATCGCCAGTGACGAACTCGGACTTCCGGCGCTGGCCACGGTTCGGTCGTGGGCGTCGGTGGGTGTCGATCCGGCACAGACCGGCCTGTCGCCGGTGACCGCGATCCCGAAAGCGCTGAAGCGCGCAGGACTCTCGCTGTCGGACGTCGACCTGTTCGAGATCAACGAGGCTTTCGCCGCGAACTGCGTCGCGTGCGTGAAGCTGCTCGACATCGATCCCGAGATCGTCAACGTGAGTGGCAGCGGGTGCTCGCTCGGGCACCCGGTCGCGGCGAGCGGCGCCCGGATGCTGACCACGCTGGTCTATGAATTGAGAAGGCGTGGAGGGGGTATCGGCGTCGCATCGATGTGTGCAGGCGGCGGCATCGGATCGGCTACGGTCGTCGAGGTCCATGGCTGACGAGAAATCGCTGCGCGCGTCCGTCGACGATCAGTTGGCGGCCGCGCGAGGCGGATCGGCGCGCGCGGCCGGTAAGCTGCTCACCCTCGTCGAGGGTGCCGGGCGGGACATGGTGCTGGAGGCGATCGGACCGGCAGCACAATCGATCTCCGCTATCGGGATCACCGGGCCGCCGGGTGCCGGGAAGTCCACCACCATCACGGCACTCGTCGCCGCCTATCGATCGGCGGGAAAGCGTGTCGCGGTTCTCGCGGTCGATCCGACCTCGCCGTACAGCGGAGGCGCCCTGCTGGGCGACCGGATCCGGATGACCCAGCACATCGACGACCGGGACGTGTTCATCCGGTCGATGGCGACCCGCGGCCATCTCGGGGGTCTCGCCTCTGCGGTGCCGGCCGCCATCCGGCTCCTCGAGGCACTGGACTACGACGTCGTCCTGGTCGAGACCGTGGGAGTGGGCCAGTCGGAGGTGGAGGTGTCCGCGGTCTCCGATCCCACCGTCGTCATCCTCAACCCTGGTGCGGGCGACGCGGTCCAAGCGGCGAAGGCCGGTCTGCTCGAGGTCGCCGACCTGCTGGTGGTGAACAAGGCGGATCGGGAAGGCGCCGATCAGACGGTGCGAGACCTGCGAATGGAGTCGTCGGTGCCGGTGATGACGCTCGTCGCCTCGCGGGGAGAGGGAGTGAGCGAGCTGGTGGAGGCGATCGAGAATCATCGTCGCGACGACGACCCGGTGCGCCGCGCGGCCCGATTGCGGGGCCAGATCCTGTCACTCGCGATGACCCGGCTGCGCATGCACCCGGCGTTGTCGGAGCTCGTCGACGCCGTGGTGTCCGGTGGGATGGACCCGTACACGGCGGCCGAGAAACTCATCGCCCCCGTCTAGGCCCCAACCCCTGGTTACCCCCCCCGCCGACAGCAACCCAAATTTCGCCGAGAGCAACCCGTTTCCCGCCGACAGCAACCGGCATTTCGTTGAGAGCAACCACCTGTTGCGCTGTGCGGGGTTTGGCCGAGGAGTCGGCGCACGGTCGACCACATACGGGTTGCCGTCGGCGCAATTCGTGTTGCTGTCGGCGAGGTATCGGTTGCTGTCGGCGCAATTCGTGTTGCTGTCGGCGGGGTCAGGAGAGTTCGGCGACGATCTGCGGGAGGTCGACCGAGGTGCGGATACCCGGAGCGGCCGCGCAGACGTGGCGTACCGCGTTCACCGCTCGGTTGGCGGTGTAGCCGGGCGTGGTCTCGGCCATCCGATCGAGGTCGATCGGCATGTTGATGTCGACGGACAGCGGCGCGTCACCGTCCACGACTACGCGCCATCCGGTGGCCAGGAGATCCCACCGTGGCTCGATGTCGGACGTGCAGTACCAGTTGGCGCGGAAACGGAGGATCTCCCTGCCGCCTCGCATGCCGGAGACCGTGATCCGTTGGGCGCCGACCGAACCCGCGGGCAGCGTACCCGCGGCGATCGACACCTCGCGCGTCGTCAGCCCGACCTCACCGTGTACCTCGACCGAATCCAGCGGCATCCCGATCGACTCGGCGACGAGCTGGAGCGAGGGACCGAAGCTGCCGCGGAGGTACTCCAGACGGTAGTCCTCGAATTCGCGCGCCTCGCCGCCGAAGCCCATGATGCCGAAGAGCAGGTCGGGGGAGTTCCGACGGGAGAGATCTGCGAACTCGTCGATCGCGATCTTGTCGACGCGGCGCTGGATGGAGCTGAGTACCAACGGAATCGCCTCGGTGATGAACCCCGGGCTGCTGCCGGTCGAATGGATCGACGTACCACCGGCGAGGCATGCGTGCTCGATACGCTCACGCAGGTCGGCATCCATGCTCGCGGGACGTTGGAACTCGCCGCGCGTGGTGACGATGTCGATCCCGGCCGCGAGAAGCCGGACGACGTCGTCGACGTCGAGCGCAGCGGGCATGTACAGGACGCAGTCGGGTGTCAGTGCGATGATGTCGTCGACACTGTCGGTGGCCTTCACCCCGGTCGGCGGCACTCCGCACAGATCGCCTGCATCGGCTCCGTTCTTCTCCAGAGAGGTCACGTACACCCCGACGAGATCGAGATGGGGGTGCTCGATGATCGCGCGCAGCGAGCGGGCGCCGATGTTGCCGGTGGCCCACTGGACACACCGATGGCGGCGCGGTGTGGCAGCACCCGCTACCGCGGGCGAAGTGGTCGCCGCGGTCACGACGGCATCCTGACAACTGCCTCCTGCGCGAAAGAGGCGACCAGCGAGCCACTCTCGGTGATGATGTCGCCTCGGCCGTAACACCGTCCGCCCGCGATGATCGGGCTGTCCTGTCGGATCAGGAGCCACTGGTCGGTGCGAATGGGTCGATGGAACCACATCGTGTGTGAGGTCACCGCCGAATGGAAGGCGGTTCCGTTGCCGCCCTGGCTGAATCCGTCCAACGGTCGCAGCGCCGTACCGATGATGGTGAGATCGGTGGCGTACGCGGCGACGCACGGATACGCACGGTCGTCGTCGGCCGCAGGTGTTCGCATCCACATCTCGTGATGCGGTGCGGCAGAGGCCGGGTCGTCGAGGTCGTCGAAGGACCGGTTCTCCCAGGGCAACAGTCCGACGGTGATCTCGTTGTCGGCGCCGGGCAGATCAGGGGCGGGATCGATCGTCTGGATGTCGGGCCCCTCGTCGGCGACGTGCATCGCGACTGTCGCCACGGCGATGAGTCGGTCGGTCTGGGTGGCGCTGATCTGAAGTGTGTCGAAGGAACGTCCGCGATGTCGGTGGTCGACCTGGTAGGTGACGTCCTCGTCGACCAGCCCCTCTCGCAAGAAGTTGGCGTGTATCGACCTGATGGTCTTCTCCGGGGCGGCCACGCCGGCCGCGGCCACGAACTGCGCGAGCAGCTGCCCGCCGAACAGGCGCCGATACGGGAGCGAGAGATTGGTGCCGCGGTAGCAACTCGAGGTGGACACCGAGGAAGCACCGGTGGTGGCCGAGGAACGGTCGGGGGCGCCGACACCGATCGGTGTGCAGTCATGCAATTCGAGAACGGAGATCAGCTCGCGCCAGTCAGTTGCCATGACGGCAGTGTAATCGCAGATTGCGAAAATGAGAATATGATTCTCGGGCCGTCAGGCGTCGCGACTGAATCCCTGCGCGCAGAACTCCCAGACCTCGTCGGCGGTGATGGGATGGTTGTCAGGGTCCTCGGTGGGCGCGCTCGACTGGGCGATGAACATGACCGTCTGCATGACCATCGCGGCCACGCGCCGTGGATTCAGACCCTCGCGCAGTTCGTCTTCGTCCGAAGCCTCCTCGAGGAATTCTGACAGCAGTGCGACCAGCGGCGCGTGAGCGACGCGCACCTCGGTCGGATGCGTGAGGAGAAGTTGCGGCGCGAAGTCACTGAACAAGGGCCGCTTGGCATTCGGGTCCGGTCGAGACAGCTCGAACAGCAGGGTCACCGCGACCCGGACGCGTTCGATGGGGTCCGTCTCGGTGGCCGCGGCCGCCCGGATCTGGTCGGCGGACTTGCTGAGGGCGTCCTCGAACAGGGCGAGGAGCAACTCGTGCTTGCCGTCGAACTGAAGATAGAAACTGCGCAAGGATTGTTTCGACCGCTCGACGACCTCCTGCACCGTGAACTCGGTGGTGCCCTTCTCGGTGATGATCGCCTGCGCAGCGTCGAGGAAGCGTTGCACACGCTGTTCGGCACGCAGTTTGGCGGTCTTGATCGACCGCTCGACTGCGCGCTGCTTCCATGCGGGCTCTTCGTTCGCGCTTGTCATAGCGCCCGATTCCCGCCGAGTTGCCTATGCATAGGCCGAGTTTAGCTGAGTGAACAATGCATCGCGGCGAAGGGCGCTCTACAAGTTGAAAGTGTTACATTCTGAAATGGAGAACGCTATTCTCAATTTGTGGATAGATCAGTCTCTCCGTCGTCGTCAGTCGTCGGGGCACACAGGAAGCCGAGAGGAGAGTGTCCGTGCTCGTAGAGTTCGATTCCGACCAGCGGCTATGGGGTAAGACCGTACGGGAGCTGCTGGCGAAGGAATGCTCGCCGGCATGGATCCGGCAGGTGGTCGATGAGGACGTCGATCCGGCGCCACTCTGGGCGACGTATGTCGATCAGGGCTGGACGGAACTGGTGGAACCGGCCGAATCCGTCGAGCTCGCCATCGCCCTGGAAGGCATGGGCGCGGCGACCGATCCGACGCCGTTCCTCGCGACCGTGACCCAGTTCGCGCCACTGGCCGGGGAGCTGGCCGAACCCGGCAGGACGGGTGCGGCGGTCCCGACCGGTATCACCGCACATCTCGACGACGACGGGTGGTTGCTGTCGGGTACCTGCCGGAACGTTCTCGACGGCGACCGCGCCGAGCAGTTCGCCGTGGTGACCGCTGCAGGTGTGTTCGTGATCCCCGCGGAGGTCGCCATCGTGACGCGGGTGCCGTGCTTCGATCCGCTGATGCATGTCGCTGATGTCACGTTTCCGTCTGTGCGCGTACCGGATTCACGGCGCAACCCGGTTCCCGATGTCGCTCGGGCACGTGCCGTCGCGCTGATGGGGTTGTCCATCACGATGGTCGGTGCCTGCCAGCGCATCCTCGACCTCGCGCTCGAGCATGTGACCAACCGGCAGCAGTTCGGCGTCGCGATCGGCAGCTTCCAGGCCGTGAAGCACAAGGCAGCCGACATGCACGTCGCGGTGGAGCGGGCCCGGGCTCTCGCGTACTACAGCGCGTTGACGATCGCGACCGGCAGCGCCGACATGCGGTTGGCGGCGTCGATGGCGAAAGCCTCGGCGGGAGAGTGCCAATCGCTGGTGTTCCGCAACGGCTATCAGCTGTTCGGTGCGATGGGATACACGTGGGAGAACGATCTGCAGTTCCCACTCAAGCGTGCCAAGGCAGGAGAACTGATGCTCGGCGGTTCGGACGAACACCGGGCATTGATCACCGAGGAGTATCGTGCAACTCAACTTTGACGCCGATGTCGAGGAGTTCCGGGCGGAGTTCGTCGCGTTCCTCGACGAGCATCTCCCCACCGAGGCGCAAGCCGGCCGTCGGACGAAATCCAGTTCGGACATACCGGATTGGGCCCGTGAGTGGCAACGCCTGCAATTCGATCACGGATGGCTACAGCCCGGGAATTCACCGGAGTTCGGTGGACGAAACGCCGGAATCCTGCAGCAGTACGTCCATCTCGTCGAGCTGTCACGGCGGCGCATCTACCACAGCTACAACCCGCAGGGGCTCGGCATCATCGCGGCTTCGCTGCTGACCTTCGGGACCCCGGAGCAGAAGAGCAAATGGGCGGTGCGCATCCTGCGTGCCGAGATCACGGCGTCGCTGGGGATGAGTGAGCCGGGGGCCGGCTCGGATCTGGCCTCCCTACGCACCAAGGCGCGACTCGAGGGCGACGAGTTCGTGGTGAACGGACAGAAGGTCTGGACGTCGGGAGCGCATGACGCCGACGTTCTGTTGACCTTCGTGCGCACCGACCCCGATGCGCCCAAACACAAGGGCATCAGCGCCATCCTGATCCCGACCGATCTGCCCGGCGTCACCCGCCGCCCGTTCGGGGCGATCTCGTCGCCCACGGATCTGGACTTCAACGAGGTCTTCTTCGAGGATGTGCGGGTGCCCGCCGAGAATCTGATCGGCGAGCTCAACGGGGGTTGGCACGTCGCCAACGGATCGTTGGGACACGAGCGAACCCTGTTGTGGCTCAGTTTTGCCGAGCGTCTGGAGGATCTGCTCCGCGACTACCGGCCGGAGACCGTACTCGACCGCGACCGCTACGCGACCCTCGTGATGGACTCGTATGCGCTCCGGTTGCTCGGCTCGAAGGCGCTGGGCCGGGCGGCCCGGGGTGAGCAGGATGTGCCCGCGTTGTCGGTGCTCAAGCTCATGGGTTCGGAAGCCGTGCAGAACGCGACCGAGCATGCCCTCGCCGCCTCAGGCGAGAACGGGCTGTCGCATCCCGGGCTGACCGCACCGTACAACCACATGGACCTCGAGATGCTGTACACCAGTTGGTTCGAACGCTATGCGCGCAGCTTCGGCTACACCATCGCCGGTGGCACCTCGGAGATCCAGCGGAACGTCATCGCGGAGCGAGTGCTCGGATTACCCAGGCGCTGAGTCGGTATCGATGAAGGACACAGATGAACATCTTGTATGACGTGAAGGACAAGATCGCGACTATCACGCTGAATCGTCCGGAGGTGGCCAACGCCCAGAACGCCGAGCTCCTCGACGAGCTGGACGCGGCGTGGACCAGGGCAGCCGACGATCCGGACGTCAGTGTGATCGTCCTGCGTGGCGAGGGTAAGCACTTCTCCTCCGGACACGACCTCAACGGTGGCGGCCCCAGGCCGGACAAGATCACCCTGGAGATGGTCTACGGCACCGAGGCCCGGCGATACCTCGACTACAGCCTGCGTTGGCGCAACATCCCCAAGCCGAGTATCGCTGCGGTGCAGGGTCGTTGCATCGCAGGTGGTCTTCTGCTCTGTTGGCCTTGCGACCTGATCATCGCATCGGAGGACGCCAAGTTCTCCGATCCCGTCGTGATGATGGGTATCGGTGGCGTCGAATATCACGGCCACACCTGGGAACTGGGCCCGCGCAAGGCCAAGGAGATCCTCTTCACCGGACGCCCGGTCACGGCCGTGGAGGCGGAACAGACCGGCATGGTGAACCTGGTGGTCCCACGAGATGAGCTCGATGCGCGGACCGCGGAGATGGCGGCCAGGATCGCGACCATGCCCCCGTTCGCCTTGCGCCAGGCCAAGCGGGCCGTCAACCAGACGCTCGATGTCCAGGGCTTCTATGCGGCGATCCAGTCGGTGTTCGACATCCATCAGACCGGACACGGAAATGCGCTGAGCATGAGTGGGTTTCCCGTGCTCGTCCATCTCGACGAGATGAAGGGCCGAATGAGCTGAGTCTGCCGACCGGGGTCAAATGGTCCGCGCGGCAACAATATTGCTCATAGGAAATTCTCAGTTTCGGCACAAACGGGCAGGTGATTGCCCTATTCTCTAGAGAGAGAATGTGATTATCACACTCGGTCGCCGGCACCCACTGCCGTCGATGCTTCATGAATCAGTTGAGCGCCCGTGATATCGAGCGTTCACAAGAAAGGACACCACCATGCGCAGAACTTTCACCGCGCGGGCTCTGGCCATGTGTGCGGGGGCGGTCATGATCGTCGGCGTCGCGGCCGGTTGTAGCGACTCGGACTCGAGTGATTCCAGCTCGAGCGCAACCAGTTCGATGGCATCGACGTCGATGGCCGCGGCCGCCGCGGACCCGGCCACCACCAAGGAGATCACCGACGCGTATGTGGTCTTCTTCAACGGTCAGACCCCGCCGGCCGAACGCGCCGCGTTGATCGAGAACGGCGACGCGTTCCTGCCGGTGCTGCAGGGGCTGACGCAGAATCCGCAGTCCATGCAGACGACGGTGGCGGTGAAGGATGTGAAGGTGACCGACGCCGACCATGCCGACGTCACGTATGACCTGCTGATGCAGGCGAACCCGGTGATGCCGGGTCAGACCGGCCAGGCGATCAAGGAAGAGGGGAAGTGGAAGGTCTCCGCCGACACCTTCTGCGCGCTGATGGCGGTGCAGGGGGACGGGGGACAGATTCCTGCCTGCGCCTGACACACGGAAACCCCTTCGGGCCGGCCTCGATTCGAGGCCGGCCCGAAGTGTGTCATGACCAGGTGCGTGATGGCGAAGCGAGTGAGACGCCCGTGCTCAGAGCTCGACCAACCGCGGAGCGGTCTGCGAGGCACGGATCAGGGCGCCGGCCTCGCGCGTCAGCTCTCGACTACTGCCCAGCAGCGAGTCGAGCATGATCACCCTGCGGGCATGCCGATGGAACGGATGTTCGGCGGTGAAGCCGATCCCGCCGAGGACCTGCTGGACATGACGAGACGTGATCGAGGCGGCCCGACCGGCCGCTGCCTTGGCGAGAAGCGCGCCGAAGTCGTCCTGGGCAACCTGGAGGGTGGCCTCGGCCCCCTCGATGGCCACCAGGGTCTCGGCGAGCCGATGACGAACCGCTTGGAACGCGGCGATCGGCCGACCGAACTGTGTGCGGTCGAGTGCGTGGGTCCGCGCGAGATCGAGCATGGCGCGGCTGGATCCGAGCAGCCACCATCCGAGCGCCAGACGTGCCTGCACGAGCGGGACCTCGACGCCCCGCGTCACCTCGTGAAGGGGTAGCTCCGGATCGATCGAGTCATGCCCGTCGGCGTGCACTCGCGCCCACTCCACCCACCGGTGCCCCACGAAGGGCAACGGCACCACGGACCCAGGCTCTCCGTCGTGGTCGAGCAACACCACGTCGTTGAGAATGGAACTGTGCGTGCCGGTTTCGCCGAGCAGGCGGAAAACGAGCGGGATGGCGACGTCGGGGATGTCGGTTAGCATCTCCGACCATCCGAGTTCGGCGAGCGCCTTGTCGAGGACAGGCCCCGAACTCGAGGACATGACCTTGCGCAGGGTGTCGGCGAAGAGATCCTGTTCGGCGCTATCCACTGTCACCCTTTCCCAGATCGAGTAGTCGGCGCGCGATGATGTTGCGCTGGATCTCGGCGGTGCCGCCGTAGATCGTCGCCGCACGTGAATAGAGGTATTCCGAACGCAGCACCGGATCGGTCCACTCGATCGCACCGGGGACGAGATCGCGACAGGTGTCGAAGAGTTGTTGTTCCGCGGTCGCCAGCAGCACCTTGTCGACCGACGTCTCGGGCCCGAGGCGGCCGCCCGCGCCGAGCCGTTGCTGCGTCGCATACGAGCGGGAACGGACGGTGTGTGCGGCGAGGTAGGCCGCGCCGAGATCGAGGTCGTCGACGGGATCCGACTGCTGCACAAGATTGTCCAGGATGGAGTACAGGTAGGCGATGCGATGCCAGAAGCACGTCGATCGTTCGTGTGGCAGCAGGTCCATGGCGACCCGCCATCCGTCGCCCGGCCGGCCCAGCATCCGATCGGCCGGTACCACGACGTCGTCGAACCAGACCTCGGCGAACTCGTCGACGCCATGCATCGTCCGCAGCGGTCGCACCGTGATGCCCGGGGTGTCCATGTCGACGAAGAACGCGGTGATGCCCTCGTGACCCGGGCCGGTGCGGGTCAGGAGCACGCACCGGGCGGCGAACTGGGCGAGACTGGTCCATACCTTCTGGCCGTTGATGATCCACGTGTCGGAGTCGGGATCCGGTGCCGCGCGCGTACTCAGTGACGCCAGATCGCTACCGGAGCCGGGTTCGGAGAAGCCCTGGCACCACTGCTCGTCGCCGTTGAGCAATCGTGGCACCATCTCGGCAGCCAGCTCGGGCCGCGCGTAGGAGATGACGGTCGGCGCGAGCACTTCGATCATCGAGTAGATGCCGGGTTCGGCGAGATTGCGTGTCGCGACTTCTTCGCCGAGCACTGCCCGCAGCACCGCCTCGCCGCCGAGGCCGCCGACCTCGGCAGGCCAGCCGTAGCGCATCCAGTCGGCGTCGTAGAGCGCACGTCGGACACGGGACAGCTGGGCGACCTGGGCGTCGAAGGAATGGTCGTCGCCGGGGGACAGGTCATGGGTGTCGAGCCACCCGCGCACCGCCGCCCGGAACTCCTGTGTGTTCATTCCCCCGTGAAGGAGATCGCGTGGGGGCGACCCGAATTGTGCTCACCGTTACGACGGATGAACGTCATCGCCCTGGTGCGCAATCGCCACCCGACGTCGGTGCGGACGTAGGTGTCGTTGTAGTAGCCGATGCGCATGTCCTGCTGGGTGTGGTCGATGAAGCAGAGGGGTTGGGTGCCGGTCGCGGTGTCGTTGTCGCTCTCTCCGTCGAGGTCGATGAGGGCTGTTCCGGTGAGGAAGAGGCCTTTGGGTGCCGCGGCGACCAGTTGGGGAAAGCGGTCGAGGGGGTAGACCTCGCCGAACGCACTGTAGGTGCCGTCCGGCGTGAACACCGACACCACGCCGTCGGTGTCGCCCTTCGTCATCGTGACCGCGTATTTGGCCAGCAGTTGCTCGATCTCGATCAGGTCGTCATTTCTTGATGCGTCATTTCTGGACAAAGACTTTGCCACCTTTCATCACGAAGCGGACATCTTGCGTGACGGTGATGTCCTCCAGTGGATTTCCGGGAACGGCGATGATGTCGGCGAGCAGCCCCTCGGCCAGCCGGCCGCGGTCGTCGACCCGGATCAACTCGGCGGCGGTGACGGTGGCCGCACGCAGTACCGCGGATGCCGGCATCCCGCGCTCGACGAGAGCCACGAGTTCGTCCGCGTTCTTGCCGTGGGGAATTGCCGGCGCATCTGTGCCGACCGCGATCTTCACCCCGGCGTCATACGCCTTCTTCACCGAGATCCGGGCCTTCGGGAACATCTCGGCCGCCTTCGCCTGCAGCTCGGGCGGGGAGTGCGAGACATCCATCGCGTCGGCCAGCCGGGTGGTCGGAACCAGGAAGGTATCGTTCGCGACCAGCATCTTGATCGCCTCGTCGTCCATCAGGAAGCCGTGTTCGATGCAGTCGATACCGGCTTTCACAGCCTGCTTGACCGCCTCGGCGCCATGGGTGTGCGATGCCACTCGCAGACCGCGACGGTGCGCCTCGTCGACGATGGCACACAACTCGTCGAACGAATAGTGCTGCGCCCCGGGTTCTCCGGTGAGCGACATGACGCCGCCCGACACGCAGACCTTGATCAGCTGCGCGCCGTGCTTGATCTGATACCGCACCGCCTTGCGCACTTCGTCGACGCCGTTGGCGATGCCCTCCTCGAGGGTGAGGTCCAGGACATGGGGCGCAAAGGCGGCGAACATCGTCGGGTCGAGGTGGCCGCCGGTGGGGGTGATCGCATGTCCGGCCGGCACGATGCGCGGTCCGTCGATCCACCCTTTGTCGATGGCCCGACCGAGCGCGACGTCGAGCAGGTAACCGCCGGTCTTGACGAAGAGTCCGAGGTTGCGGACGGTGGTGAAACCGGCCCGCAGCGTGCGGCGGGAATTGCCCACCGCACGCAGCATCCGGGTCGGCGGATCATCCTGGACCGTTGAGTAGACGGGCCGTTCGCCCCGGCCACCCATCAGCAGGTTGACCTCCATGTCCATCAACCCGGGGAGGAGGATGTTGTCGCCGAGGTCGATGATCTCGCCGTCGGGCTCGCCACCGATTCCGACGATCCGATCGCCGTCGACACGGATGATGCCCGGGGTGATCAGCTCACCCGCGTCGACGTCGACCAGACCGGCCGCCTTGAGAGTGACCATCAGACCACGGGTTCGCCGACGAGTTCGGCCCAGGCGGCTCCGCTGTCCGGGACACGCGGTTGCTTCCAGACCTCCACGGGGAACGACACCATCACCAGCGACTGCATGAGGTGGATCAGCGAACGTACGTCCTCGGGCAGGTCGTCGAGGGGGAATTTGTCACCGAAGACGCACGCGTCGTCCAGGCGTTTCATCGCCGCGTCGTAGAACTCCTGCATGTCCGCCATGCTCGACTCGAGCCGCTTCGCATAGCGCTGCGCCTCGGTGGGCAGGCACCAGTCCGAGTACTTCTCCAATTCGGCGAATTCAGCTGGCAGCTTTGGCATCTTCGTACTCCTTGACATGGTCGACGGCCGTTTTGTGGAGGTGACGCAGGAGGATCTCCTGGTCGCACAAGGGGAAATCGGTGACGGTGCGGGTCTCGATCATCTTCTGCGTCGCCTCGAGGGTGTTCGCGTCCTGCAACGCGTACTCCTTGAAGGTGACCGCGGCCAGCTCCTGGGCGAGGCGCTCGCGGACTGTCTTCGGCGGCACGAAGTAGAGCTTGGCCTCGAAGATGTGCCGATCGACCGCGGTGGGCCAATAGTGGTACGTCAGATACCAACCCGGCGCCCAGCACAGCAGCGACATGTTCGGGAAGAACTCGAACTCGTCGACGCCCCAGGGGACCGCGCCCGCGGGGTTGATGGCAGGCGGCAGCGGATCCAGACCCTCGATGTCGGGTCGATCCCACGGACCGAACAGACCCGACCGCAGGATGCGCTCGATCGGCTTGACCATGTTCAGATCCTTGGGTGGAGCCATGCCGCCCCACGACGAGACCATCGAATGCGGGCCCTGCAAGTCGTAGTGCAGGCCTTCGAAACCGACCTTCATGAGCTTGTCGGCCTCGTCCTTCACCGCCTGCTTCTGGTGCAGGACGGGGGCGTGATAGAACTCGGCGAAGGCGTCGATGAAGAGTTTCCAGTTGCTGCCGACCTCGGCGCGGTAGCTGTAGACCTCGGTCATCTCATGGAATGGATAGCCTTGGAGCCCTTTGCCGTAGGTGCCCAGATAGTCGTCCAGCGACTCGGCGTTCGGGTCGAGGTTGATGAAGATGAACCCTTCCCAGATCTCGCACCGGACCGACTTGAGGCCGAACTGTTGCTTGTCGAGGTCGAAGAACTCGCCCTCCTGCTGGACGTAACTCAGATCGCCGGTGAGGTCGTATCGCCAGGCGTGGTACTTGCAGGTGAACTGCCGGCAGGTGCCGGCGGTCTCCTCGTTGGGGAAGTCGTCCCACACCAGTTTGTTGCCGCGATGTCGGCAGACGTTGTGGAAGGCCCGGACGACGTCGTCCTTGCCCTTGACGATGATCAAGGACGTGTTCGCCGCCGCCAGTTCGCGCGTGAAGTAGCTGCCCTTCTTGGGGAGCCGCTCGACCCGGCCGACGTTGAGCCAGGTCTTCTTGAAGATGGCCTCACGTTCGCTCTCATAGAACTCGGGATCGATCGAGTCGGTGTAGTCCACCGGATCGGTCCCGAGCTGGGGGAAGTGCTCGGTCCAACTTCCCTCGGCGGGTTTCTTGAAGTGTGCCAATGGTTTACCTTTCGTATTCAGGCTGGAGTTCGCGATCCGGCTCGATGCCGAACGTGTTGAATGCCATGGACAATGTTGAGTAGGCGCCGACCGTGAAGACAAGATCCATCACCTGTCGGTCGGTGAGGTACTCGGCGAGCGAGTTCCAGGTCCCGTCGAGGATCGCGTGGTTGCGGTGCAACTCACCGACCGCCTCGAGGACGAGCTGCTCGACGGTGTCGAGCGCGACTCCTGTGCGCGCTTGCTCGATCTCCTCGAGGGTCATTCCGACGGCCTGGCCCATACCCGTGTGGTGCTCGAGTTCGTAGTCCGACTGATTGAGCTCCGCGACCCGGAGGATTGCGACCTCGCGAATCCGGTCCGACAGCGTGGACCCGAACAAGAGGTGCACGTTGAACGGCATGAATGCCCTGGTGAGATCAGGGTGACGTACGAGGGTTGCCAGTGCATTGCCGGCACCCTGTGGGTTCCGTCGCCTCTTCGGCAGCATGCCGGCCAGTGCGGCATCGACGTCGTCGTCCCACTGGTCGCCCGGCAATGGTGTCAGCCGCATTCGGCCCTCCTTCGGAGAATCATATTCTCATTGACGGATACTACGTTTTCACGAGTTGCCGCGCGAGTCAATGGATTGGCGCATGTTTCACGGGGCACCCGAGTTGCCTGGACGAACGGATCCTTGCGGCGCTTGCGTGCGTTATGCGACGTCGCGCCGCTCGAGGCCGGCAAATCTGTGATCTGGATCTCCCAATCTGTTGATTCTTCGTTTAGGAGAAGCTAGTTTCTCACTAGCGAGAGCAGGGATGCCACGGCTGTGCTTCGGAACCGAGTCCGACGGCCTTCGCCAGACGCTCTCGAATCCCGGTGGGATTTGCCGGCCCGGAGACGTCATTGAGGAGAATCAGGTGAGAGCACAGCGAATACTCGCGACGGCCATCGTGGTGGTCGCGTTTGCGGCCACAGGATGTGGCGGTCGCGACGGCAGCGGGACCGAGGAGAGCGGGGCCGAGGGGGCGGGATCCTCGTCGAGCGTTTCGAGCTCGTTCGGTGACTTGACCGATGTGTGCAAGGACGGATCCGCGAAGGGCGCCACCGCGCAGGGGGTCACCGACGACCAGATCCAGGTCGGTGTCTTCTCTGACGTCGGTTTCACCAAGAACTCCGAGTTCGGTGATGCGGCAAAGGTTTTCACGTCGTGGTGCAATGACAATGGTGGGATCAACGGTCGCAAACTCGTGGCGACGACGCGGGACACGAAACTCATGGCAGTGCGGCAGCAGATGTCCGAGGCGTGCAAGCAGGACTTCGCGCTTGTCGGCGGTGGCGCGGCCCTCGATGCGCTGGGTACCAAGGAACGGCTGTCGTGCCTTCTCCCGAACTTCCCCGCGCAGGTCGCGCAGCTGAGCGAACTCGGCGCGGACCTCAGCGTGCAGGCGTCACCGTCGCAGGTCTTCGGTTACCTGCCCTACTATCAATTCCGCGAGTGGCTGTTGAAGGACGCTTATCCGCAGTCCGCGAATGCGATCGGCATCATCAACGGGGACTCGCCGGTGACCAAGGTCCTCGGTGACATCCAGACCGAGACCGTCAAAGCCGCCGGCGGCACCTTCGTCTACAACGACTTGTATCCGGCCGCCGGAGTGTCGGACTGGACCCCGTATGC
Organism: Gordonia sp. SL306; assembly: GCF_026625785.1. Classification (NCBI taxonomy): domain Bacteria; kingdom Bacillati; phylum Actinomycetota; class Actinomycetes; order Mycobacteriales; family Gordoniaceae; genus Gordonia; species Gordonia sp. SL306. The sequence goes on from NZ_CP113063.1 coordinate 3,445,529, forward strand.
GCAGGCGATCAAGAACAAGGGCGTCAAAGGTCTGATCTTCTTCGGGGACTACAAGCAGCTCGCCAAGCTCGAGAGCGTGTTGACCAGCATGAACTACAAGCCGGACTGGATCGATGCGAACAACAACGCTTACAGTCAGTCGTTCCTCGACCTGATCGGTCCGTCGGCAGAGAAGCAGAACAATCTTGTCGATCTCGGCGGAGTCCTGCCGATCGAGAGCACGGACCCGGTGATGAGCCAGCTCAAGGATCTGTACAAGAAGTACGCTCCCGACGCCACGATCACCCTCCCCGCGCTGCGCGCCTTCTCGTCCTGGCTGGTGTTCGCGAAGTCGGCGGTGAGCTGCGGTGACAATGTGACGCGTGCGTGCGTACTCGGTGCCGCGACCAAGGAAACCCAATGGACCGCGGGTGGCCTGCAGGCTCCGCAGAATCTTGCGCCGGGTGCGGCGCCGTCACCGTGTTTCAACGTCGAGAAGTCGACCGCGAACGGGTGGGAGCCAGCCGACTTCGGCCCCGACCAGGGGGCATACCGCTGCAACATCCCGGTGAAGAAGTGGACCGGCCAGTACGGCAACGGAATGAGGTTGTCCGATGTCGGCAAGAGCATGAGTGACGTGCAGTAATGGATCAATTCCTCGCCTTCGGCGTGGTCGGACTCAGCACCGCCGCGATCTACGCAGTGATCAGCGGCGGGCTGGTCGTCACTTACACCACCACCGGTGTCTTCAACTTCGCCCATGGCGCCGCCGGCATGATGGCGGCATTCACCTACTGGCAGTTCAGCATCGGCTGGGGATGGCCCGTCTGGTTGTCGTTGATCGTGGTGCTCGGCGTGCTGACGCCCCTGTTCGGGCTGCTGGTCGAGATCGCGATGCGTCCGGTGCAGCCTCTCGGTGAGGCCGAGAAGCTCGTGATGACGGTCGCGTTGTTGAGTGGCCTCATCGCGTTGGCTCGATGGATCTGGGATCCGAATGAACCACGAAACCTGCCGGTCTTCTTCGCCGACCAGCAGTCGCTGCATGTCTTCGGTGCGACGGTGACCTGGCACCAGGCGCTCACGATGATCGTCGCAATCCTGGTGGCTGTTGGATTGCGTGTCCTGTTGTTCCGGACCCGGGCAGGTACCGAGATGCGTGCCACGGTCGACGATCGGCCGCTGGTCGGCCTCACCGGCGCAGATCCGGTGCGTGCCAACCGGATCGCATGGATCTTGGGGATCGAGCTCGCCGCCATCGGTGGCGTTCTGATCGCTCCGGTGGTCGCGCTCGATGCGATGTCGCTGTCGTTGGTGATCGTCAGTGCATACGCAGCGGCGATCTTCGGTCGGCTCAAGAGCCTCCCGCTCACCTTCCTCGGTGCGGTCGTCGTCGGTTGCATGGAGAGTTATCTGACGGGCTATCTGCCGCAGAACGCCTACCTGCCCGGAATTCGCTTGGCAGCTCCCGCGATCCTGCTGCTGCTCGCGCTATTGGCCTTTCCGCACGGACGGTTGCGGGGCCGTGACCGTCAATTGAGCCCGGTGCCGCTGCCGTCGCTTCGAGGCACCATCTTCTTCGCCCTGGTGATTGTGTGGTCCGGACTGATTCTGGCGACAGTGCTCAGCGACGGCGACCTGATCACCTATGGTCAGATCTTCGCGTTCGGCGTGCTTGCCCTCTCATACGTGCCGCTCGCGGGTTATGCCGGCCAGATCTCGTTGTGTCAGATCACGCTTGCCGGTATCGGTGCGATCGTCTGTGGTCACCTGGGAGCGAACGGTCAGTGGTGGGCGATCATTGCGGCCATGGTGATAGCCGGCGTCGTGGGAGCGGCAATCGCACTGCCGGCACTTCGATTGTCCGGGGTGTATCTCGCCCTGGGTACGGCCGCGATCGCGGTGATCTTCGATCGGTGGATCTTCACCCTTCCGGCCTTCGATCTCTTTGGCATGCACATCTCGTTCTTCGACCAGGGGTCGGTCGAGGTGCCGGGACCTACGTTGTTCGGCTATGCCATCGACACTCCGCAACGCACAACTGTTTTCGCGGCCGTGATCCTAGCGGTGGCCACGCTCGGCGTGGCGTTGCTGCGGCGCGGTCGCCTCGGGCGGAAACTCATCGCACTACGCGACAGCGAAGCAGCGTACGCCACTCTCGGCGGCAACCTCCTCGTCTCGAAGATGCTCGTCTTCGGTATGAGTTCCGCGTTGGCCGGACTCGGGGGCGCCTTGTACGGCATGCAACTCGGATCAGTCACCGGAGATCAGTTCAATTTCATTTCGGGACTGCCGATCTTCCTGGTCGTGGTCCTGGCGGGACTGGGAACGGTGGGGAGCGGACTCTTCACGGGTGCCGCACTCGCGGGGCCGCTCAACGCGATCGGCGTGTTGTGGCCGATGCTGCGTGAGGTCTCCCAGGCGATTCCGGCGCTCCTCGGCATCGCTTTCGGAGCCAGGGCGGTCAAGGAGGGGGGCATCGCGGCGCTACGCAGGCAATGGGACCTCGCCTTTGCCGATCGTGTGGTGATGGGTGCGCTGGTGGGGTGGACCCTGGTCGCGTGGCTGCTGCGGCTCGCCGATGTGATCAACGGCTACGTGTTCTGTTTGGCAATGGTCGTCGCAGCGGTACTCACGCCTCTGGTCGCAGTTTGGCGCGAACGTCGTACACATACCGGTGACGGGTCCGATGACTCCGAGATCCCGGTCGAATGGTGGGGTATCTCCCGGCCATGGACAGAAGATGACGAGGAGGTGTTGGATCGTGCCGTCGCTGCTGGAAGTTAGTGATGTGTCGGTGTCCTTCGGCCCGCACCGGGCGCTTGATGGTGTCCATCTGACCGCCGAGCGCGGACACATCACCGGCCTGATCGGACCCAACGGTGCCGGCAAGAGCACGCTGTTCGACGTCATAGGTGGGCTACGGCGGCCGAATACGGGCTCTGTGGTTCTGGATGGGAACGACATCACCCGGCTGGGCCCGGCGCAGCGCGCCAAGCGCGGCATGGCCCGGACGTTCCAGGGGCTCGAACTGTTCGGCCGGCTCAGCGTCCGCGACAACCTGCTCGTCGCGGCCGAACTCCGACGCCACGGACGTGATGTGAAAGCACTCGTCGACGGGGTCATCGAGCGGGCCCGGCTCGAGGCGTATGTCGACCGACTCGCCGATTCCCTGCCGACCGGTGTGGGTCGTCAGGTGGAGGTGGCGCGAGCGCTGACCACCAGGCCGGATTTGATTCTGTTGGACGAGCCGGCGGCTGGACAGGATGCCGAGGAGACCGAGCGCTTCGCGGGGATCCTCCGTCAGGTGGCTGCCGATGGGGTGGCAATCCTGCTGGTGGAGCACGACATGGAACTCGTCATGAGCGTCTGTGACCAGGTCCACGTTCTCGACTTGGGCTCGATCATCACCTCTGGGCCACCGGAATCGGTGCGCCAGAACGCCGCGGTACTCGACGCTTATCTGGGGACAGCATGATTCCACCTTTACTCGAACTCTGCGACATCCGCGCCGGCTACGGGGGCATCACCGCGTTGCACGGTGTCGACATCAGCGTTCACGCGGGCCAAGTGGTGGCCTTGCTCGGTCCCAACGGCGCAGGCAAGACGACGACCCAGAAAGTGGCCGCGGGTGTGCATCCGGTGGACTCGGGCCGGATTCTCTACGGCGGTCGTGACGTGACCGGCATCGCGTCCCGGAATGCGGCGCTGGCCGGGGTGTGTCTGATCCCCGAGGGCCGTGGGGTGTTCCCGAATCTGACGGTACGCGAGAACCTCTGGATGATGACGTTCACCGGAAAATCACGGGAACAGATCGAGGATATCGCCTTCTCGAGGTTCCCGATCCTCGAGGAACGTGCATCGCAGACCGCGGGCACCCTGTCAGGTGGTGAACAACAGATGCTCGCCCTCACGCGGGGGCTGGCAACAGATCCGGCGGTACTGCTACTCGACGAACTCTCGATGGGCCTGGCCCCCCTCGTGGTGGAGAGGCTTTACGAACACGTGGCCCAGATCGCTCGTGACGGAGTCGCCGTCTTGGTCGTCGAGCAGTTCGCTTCGGCAGTGCTCGACATGGCCGATCATGCCGCAGTTCTGGTCCGCGGACAGGTCGAATACGAGGGTCCGCCAGGAGAATCACTCAGAAAAGAACTCGCCAACCTCTACTTAGGAAGTGCCACATGACCGCCACATCTGACGACCGGGCGCAACGATTCACGCAGGAACTCGAGAAGCTGAAGATTCCCGATCCCGCTGCTGCCAGATCTCAGCTCTGGGTCCGACTCGGGGTGGCTGCCATGGTTGTCGGCGTCGCTCTGGGCGTGATCGCGTATCTGATGTCGCACAACACATCCGACCCACTCATCCAGCGTGACGCGCTGACGATCGCGCTCACGGGCGTGGCTGTCGCCATTGTCGGGTCGGCGGTCTTCGTGCGCTACTCGTTGACCAACTTCCTTCGGTTCTGGCTGGCACGGCAGTCGTTCGATCTCAATACTTTCGGCGAGCGCCTGGCCCCGGCCCCCGCGCCCGTGGCCGGAAAACACACCACTGCTGCAAAGGAGGAGATCCGCAATGACCACGAGAGTCCCGCCGCTGCGCGCGGGTGAGCAGTTGGCATGTCCGACGTGTACGACGAAGGTGGTCGTCGTCAAGGCTCCAGCCGACGGTGTCGCCGAGATCATCTGCGGTGAAACGCCAATCCAGCCGGTGAAATCGGTGACCCAGCCGGCGAAGGACGGCTCGGCACCCGGCATCCTGATAGGCAAGCGTTACGTCAACGCCGACGAATCCGTGGAGTTGCTCTGCGCCGCGGCCGGTGCGGGACCCCTCATCTGTGATGGCACCGAGATGACCCTCAAGTCCGCGAAAGCGCTCCCGGCATCGGATTGACCGGCAGCCGCGCGCACCGGCCCGACATCCGGGAGGGCCGGTGCGCGCGCATGTCCGGCACAAGCACACAGGAAGGTTCGGTTCATGTCTGCAGGGATGAGTTTCGATCTGACAGAGGATCAAGAGCTGATCCGGAAGTCGGTCGCCGAGTTGGCGGGTCGCTTCGACGACCACTACTGGATGGAGAAGGATCTCGCGCACGAGTTCCCGACCGAGTTCTATCAGGCCATCGCCGATGGCGGCTGGCTCGGCATGACCATCCCGGAGGAGTACGGCGGGCACGGCCTGGGGATCACCGAGGCCTCCATCCTCCTCGAGCAGGTCTCGCGGTCGGGCGGCGCGATGAACGCGGCGACCGCCATCCATCTCTCGATCTTCGGTATGCAACCGGTTGTGGTCCACGGATCCGAAGAACTCAAACAGCGGACGTTGCCGCGCGTGGTGGACGGCGACCTGCACGTGTGTTTCGGCGTGACCGAACCCGGTGCGGGCCTCGACACATCGCGCATCACCACGTCAGCGCGGCGCAAGGGCGACGGCTACGTGATCAACGGACGCAAGGTGTGGATCTCGAAGGCGATGGAGGCCGAGAAGATCCTCCTGCTCACCCGCACGACGCCCTATGACGAGGTCGCGAAGAAGACCGACGGGATGACGCTGTTCCTCACCGATCTGGATCGGGCACACGTCGACATCCGGCCCATCAAGAAGATGGGCCGCAATGCGGTCACCTCCAACGAGGTGTTCATCGACGACCTGTACGTGCCGGAGGAGGATCGGGTCGGGGAAGAGGGCAAGGGCTTCAAGTACCTCCTCGACGGTCTCAACCCGGAACGCATGCTGATCGCGGCGGAGGCGCTCGGTATCGGCCGTGTCGCCCTCGACCGCGCCGTGACGTACGCGAAGCAACGCGAGGTGTTCGACCGTCCGATCGGCATGAACCAGGGCATCCAGTTCCCGCTGGCCGACTCCCTCGCGCACCTGGATGCGGCGGAACTGGTGTTACGCAAGGCCACCTGGCTCTACGACAACGGGAAACCATGTGGCCGCGAGGCCAACACCGCCAAATACCTCTGTGCGGAAGCAGGTTTCACCGCCGCCGACCGTGCGCTTCAAACCCATGGCGGCATGGGGTACTCGGAGGAGTACAACGTGGCACGCTACTTCCGCGAGGCGCGTGTCATGCGGATCGCTCCGATCAGTCAGGAAATGATCCTCAACTATCTGGGATCGCACACATTGGGCATGCCGAGGAGTTACTGATGGGCCACAACACGATGTTCGACCTGACCGGCCGCGCAGCCGTCGTCACCGGCGCCGCCGGTGGCATCGGTTCGGCGGTGGCCGCGGCGCTGGCCACCGCGGGTGCGGCGGTCATGGTGACCGATGTGAACGAATCGGCCGCGGCCGAGGTCGCCGAGAAGATCTCGCTCTCGGGCGGCAAGGCCGTCAGCATGGCACTCGACGTCAGCGACCGCGACGCTGCCGACGGCGTGATGAGTCGCGCGGCCGCCTTGGGGGACGGGCACGTCCACATCGTGGTCAACAATGCCGGGGTGACGGCACCGGCCATGTTCGCCGACACCACCGGGGACAGCATCCGGCGGATGCTCGACATCCATCTGATGGGCGCGTTCAACTGTTCACAGGCGGCGTTGCCCCACCTGGCGACCGACGGCTCCGGCCGCATCATCAACGTGACGTCGTCGGCGGGGATCACCGGAACACTCGGGCAGGTGAACTACTCGGCTGCGAAAGCCGGGATCATCGGGCTCACCAAATCGCTCGCGCGCGAGCTGGCGCGCAAGCAGATCCTGGTCAACGCCCTGGCGCCGCTGGCCGCGACGCCGATGACCGAGACCATCCGCACCGACGAGCGTTTCGCGCCGACCATGCTCAACCGGATTCCGTTGCGGCGCTGGGCCGAACCATCCGAGGTCGCCGGCGCATTCGTCTTCCTCGCGTCTGATGCGGCGTCGTTCATAACCGGGCAGGTGCTGCCGGTCGACGGTGGCATGGTGATGTGATGTCGACGTCGGTCGAGCGAGTCGACACCGCCGGAACGCCGTCGGACGGGCCGCTCGCCGGTATCACCGTCGTCGCGCTCGAGCAGGCGGTGTCCGCGCCGATGTGCACGCGGACCCTCGCCGATCTGGGCGCCCGGGTGATCAAGGTCGAGAACCCCAACGGTGGGGATTTCGCGCGCCATTACGACGACGTCGTGAACGGCATGGCCGCCCACTTCGTCTGGGTGAACCGCGGCAAGGAGTCCGTCACCATCGACCTCAAGTCGGCAGGCGGCATGGCCGTGCTGCACCGGCTGCTCGACGACGCCGACGTCCTGGTGTCCAACCTGGCACCCGGGTCCACGACGAAGATGGGCATCGGTCCCGATGATCTCGCGGACCGTCATCCCGAGCTGATCGTGGTGGAGATCGACGGGTACGGACCCGGCGGTCCGCTGTCGCACAAGCGCGCCTACGACCTGCTCGCCCAGGCAGAGTCGGGTGCGTGCGCGATCACCGGATACCCTGACGCGCCTGCCAAGCCGGGGCCGCCGATGGCCGACGTCTGCTCCGGGCTCTATTCGGCCATCTCCATCCTGTCGTTGATGGTAGGACAGGGACGCGATGCGCAGCGGCGGCAACGCGGGGGTGCCGTGGCGGTGAGCCTGTTCGACACGATGGCCGAACTGATGGGCTACGCGCTCAACTACACCCGGCACACCGGGATCGACCAGCAGCCGCGCGGTATGGGTTCGCCTGCGGTCGCCCCGTATGGTGCTTACCCCACGGCCGATGCGCAGAAGGTCGTACTCGGAACCACGAATGATCGTGAATGGCAACGACTCGCGACAGAGATCCTGCAGCGCAACGATCTTGCGGCCGACCCCCGATTCACCAGGAATGCCGGCCGGGTCGAACATCGTGACATCCTCGACGCGGCCATCGGCGACTGGTGCTCGAAGCACGATCTCCTCGACATCCAGAAGGCCGCCGACGCGGCGGGTATCGGCAATGCGCGCTTCAATCTGCCGAGCGATGTGATCGCGCACCCGCATCTCGCCGAGCGTGACCGGTGGCGGGAGGTCGACACCCCGAACGGGCCGATCCCGGCGATCCTGCCACCGCCGGTGATCGCCGGTTTCGATCCCGTCATGGGTCCGATCCCCGGACTGGGGGAGCACACCGACAGCGTGCTGGGCGGCCTCGGACTCGGCGCCGACGACATCGCCGAGCTGCGCGCCCAGGGGGCGGTCGGTCCGGCGTTCGACCGATGATCACCGACACCGCGGATTCGGGGGTGGTGGTCGCCGACGACGCCTCGGGTGTCCGCACCGTGACGCTGAACCGGCCCGGTCGTAAGAATGCCCTCGACTGGACGGCGTGGTGCGCACTCCGAGATGTGCTGGAGGACACCGCCCGTGCGGAGGGTCCCCGGGCCCTGGTCCTGACCGGTGCCGGTGGCTCGTTCTGTTCGGGCGCCGACATCTCGAGACCCGATCCGCGCCACCCCGTGGACAAGATGCGCATCCTGGCCGATGTCGCGATGGCGGTGCACGACCTGCCGATCCCGACGATCGCCAAGGTGGACGGTGTCGCGGTCGGTGCCGGGTGGAATCTGGCCCTCGGCTGTGACCTGGTGGCCGCCACCCCCGACGCGCGCTTCTCGCAGATCTTTGCCCGCCGTGGCCTGTCCATGGACCTCGGCGGATCGTGGCACCTCCCGCGCCTCGTCGGGCTGCAACAGGCGAAACGTCTTGCGCTGCTGGCGGAGATGGTCGATGCGGCGCAGGCGCACACTCTGGGGTTGGTGACCTGGGTGGTCGATGCCGACGAGATCGACGGCTTCGTCGAGAAGATCGCGCGGCAACTGGCGGCAGGCCCGCCGGTGGCGCTCGCGCAGATCAAATCCCTGCTGAACGAAGGGGCCGACGGATCGCTGCACGAAGCACTGGCTCGTGAGTCACGCGCGCAGGTGATCAATTTCGGGACCTCGGACGCGGCCACCGCGTACGCCGCGTTCGCCAAGAAGAAGCAGCCGGCGTTCACCGGACGGTGGGCAGTACCCCCGCCGGGGAGTGCGCCGGGAAACGAGAACGGAGAGAGTGGACATGCGTGAAGTCGTCATCGTCGAAGCCGTGCGTAGCGCGGTCGGCAAACGCAACGGCGGATTGTCGGAGATGCACGCCGCTGACCTCTCCGCGGTGGTGCTGCAGGAGTTGTCCCGTCGTACGGGCATCGACCCGTCGATCGTCGACGACGTCGTCTGGGGCTGTGTCTCGCAGGTGGGCGACCAGTCCAGCAACATCGGGCGGTACGCGGTGCTGGCGGCCGGATGGCCCGAGTCGATCCCGGGTACCACCATCAACCGCGCGTGTGGTTCCAGCCAGCAGGCGCTGGACTTCGCCGCCCAGGCCGTGATGTCGGGCCAGCAGGACGTCGTCGTCGCGGGCGGAGTCGAGGTGATGAGCCGGGTCCCGCTCGGCTCGGCGCGCTCCACCGGGATGCCGTACGGTCCCAAGGTCTTGGCCCGTTACGACGACTTCACCTTCAACCAGGGGATCTCGGCCGAGCTGATCGCCGAGAAGTGGGGTCTGTCCCGCGCGGTCCTCGACGAGTACGCGGTCCGGTCACACGAACTGGCGGCCGCGGCGATCGATCGAGGTGCATTCGTCGAGCAGATCGTCCCGGTCGAGACGGGTGCCGGAACGGTGTCGGTCGACGAAGGGGTTCGGCGCGGGTCCACCGTCGAGAAGCTCGCCGGTCTCCGGCCTGCGTTCCGAGACGACGGTGTGATCCACGCGGGCAACTCGTCCCAGATCTCCGACGGTGCCGCCGCCCTGCTGATCACCACACCCGAGCGTGCGCGCGACCTCGGCCTCACTCCGCTCGCGCACTACCGAGGTGGGGCCGTGGCCGGCTCGGACCCGGTGCTGATGCTGACCGGCCCCATCCCCGCCACCGAGAAGGTCCTCGCGAAAGCCGGTGTGTCGCTGGCTGACGTCGGCACATTCGAGGTCAACGAGGCCTTCGCGCCGGTGCCGTTGGCGTGGCTCGCCGAGACCGGTGCGCCCGCCGACCGGCTGAACCCGGTCGGCGGGGCGATCGCTCTCGGACACCCGCTCGGCGGATCGGGCGCGATCTTGATGACCCGGATGCTGCACCATATGCGCGACAACAACATTCGATACGGACTCCAGACCATGTGCGAGGGCGGCGGCACCGCCAACGCCACCCTGGTCGAGCTGACGGCCTGAGAGGAATCCGACATGCGACGTGGGATCTACCACCAGGATCACGAGGCGTTCCGCGCCCTCGTCCGGGACTTCGTGACAAAAGAGGTCGTCGGCGAGTACCCGAAGTGGGAAAAGGCCGGCCAGATGCCCCGCGACGTCTTCGCCCGGCTCGGCGAACTCGGCGTGCTGGGCATGGCCATTCCGGAGGCGTACGGCGGGGCAGGCCAGGAGGACTTCCGCTACAACGTGATCCTGCAGGAAGAGGCCTCCCGGGCGCTGGTCACCCTGTCGACCGTGCGCACCCAACTCGACGTGATCCTGCCGTACTTCCTACGCTATGCGAATGCCGAGCAGCGTGACCGGTGGTTCCCCGGTCTGGCGAGCGGCCAGTTGCTCACGGCCATCGCGATGACAGAGCCGGGGACCGGGTCGGACCTCGCGGGCGTGAGCACCAGTGCGGTACGCGATGGCGAACACTTCGTCCTCAACGGCGCCAAGACCTTCATCACCGGCGGCCTGTTGGCGGACCTGGTCATCGTGGTCGCACGGACGTCGACCGATCCCGAGAACCGTCGTGCCGGACTGAGTCTGCTCGTCGTCGAGGACGGGATGGAGGGTTTCGAGCGTGGCCGGGTGCTCGACAAGATGGGTTGCAAGGTCCAGGACACCGTGGAGTTGTCGTTCACCGACGTCCGGGTACCGGTGTCCAACGTCCTCGGCGAGGTGGGCGCGGCCTTCGGATATCTGGGCCACAATCTGTCCCAGGAGCGGATGACCGTGGCGGCCGGTTCGGTCGCCCAGGCGCGGGCGGCCCTCACGGCGACCATCGAATACGTCTCGGAGCGCAAGGCATTCGGCAAACCGGTCGCCGGTTTCCAGAACACCAAGTTCGAGCTGGCATCGGTCTCGACGGAGGTGGAAGCGGCGCAGGCGATGCTCGACCAGGCAGTGCTGGCCCTGGTGGACGGTGAACTGTCGGGGGCCGATGCTGCGCGGGTGAAGCTGTTCTGCACCGAGATGCAGGCCCGGGCCGTGGATCGATGTCTGCAGTTGTTCGGTGGCTACGGGTACATGATGGAGTACCCGATCGCCCGCCTCTACGCGGATGCGCGCGTGGCGCGGATCTATGCGGGGACGAGCGAGGTCATGCGGACGATCGTCGCGAAATCACTGGGGCTGTGAGCAGCCGGTGAGCACCGCGGTTCCGATGCGATCGATTCCCGACGATCTGAGGAGCCACTACCTGGCGATGGGGTGGTGGAGCGATGAGTCGCTGGGGACGATACTCAGCCGCGGATTGCACGAGCATGCCGACCTCGGGTTCCACGTCCACTCGAAGGTGCGGCCCTACGCGGGAACTCTCGCCGATGTGGAGATGGTGGCCCGTCGCCTGGCGGCGGGGCTCCGGGCGCGGGGTGTCGGGCCCGGCGACGTGATCGCCTTTCAGTTGCCGAACTGGATGGAAGCGGCCGCAACCTTCTGGGCCTCATCGATTCTGGGTGCCATCGTGGTCCCCATAGTGCACTTCTACGGACCGAAGGAGGTGGCATTCATCCTCGCAGATGCGCGGCCGCGGGTTTTTGTCACCGCGGAGCGGCACGGACGTATGACCTACGATCCGGCGGTGAGTGCCGACGTGCCCATCGTCGGTGTCGTCGGCAGCAGTTTCGACGGACTGCTCGAGGACGAACCGTTGGCTGGCGTCCTCGACGTTGACCCCGGTCATGCGGCACTGATCGCCTACACCTCAGGCACGACCAGCGACCCGAAAGGTGTGGTTCACACGCATCAGACCCTCGGATTCGAGACTCGCCAGCAGATCGCCAACTACCAGCCGGACCGCGGTCGCCAGCTCAACGCGCTTCCGGTCGGTCACTTCATGGGCATGCTGACAGCGTTCCTGGTACCGATCCTCGAAGGCACCCCGGTCGACCTGTGCGACGAATGGGATCCGAAAGTGGTGATCGGTCTGATGGACTCCGACGGTGTCGGCTTCGGGGGCGGACCGACGTACTTCGTCACCAGTCTGCTCGATCACCCGGATTTCCGCAGAGATCACCTGAAGTATGTCAACCACATCGGACTCGGGGGATCCACGATTCCCGCTGCCGTGACCCGGCGTCTCACCGGTCTGGGGATCACCGTGACGCGGGCGTACGGCAGCACCGAACATCCGTCGGTGACCGGCACGAGCGCTTCCGCGCCGGAAGACAAGCGGCTGTGCACGGACGGAACTCCACGAACAGGGGTCGAGATCCGACTGGGGGACGACGGCGAGGTGTTGAGTCGCGGTCCGGACCTGTGCCTCGGCTATACCGACGAAGCCCTGACGGCCGGAGCTTTCGACGACGAAGGCTGGTACCACACCGGAGATATCGGCGTGATCGACGCCGATGGCTACCTGTCCATCGTCGATCGCAAGTCCGACATGATAATTCGCGGTGGAGAGAATGTGAGTGCCGCCGCGGTGGAAGAAGTTCTGCTGACCTTGCCCGCTGTCGCGGACGCGGTGGTGGTGTCTGCCCCGGACCCGCGTCTCGGCGAGCGCGTCGCGGCGGTGGTGCGGCTGCGCAGCGGTCATCCGATGCCCACATTGGAAGACCTACGAGGGCACTTCGGACGATCCGGCGTGGCACGCCAGAAGTGGCCGGAGGAGATTCACGAGGTCGAGGACTTTCCGCGCACTCCGTCGGGCAAGGTGCAAAAGCATCGAGTTCGTGAGTTGGTTGCCCGGGCAGGCTGCGGATAACCGATTCGCTGATCGAACCGGTGCTCGCCGCACTGCGCCTACACTCCGGACCCATCCGTCGCTGCGGTGTTCAGCCGGTCCAGAACGGACGCCGGCGCATAGTTGGCCCAGCCGTTCTCGGGCCAGTTGAACCATCCCGATGAGGCGAGTGTGCCGCCGTCGGGGTGCAGGGTGGTGCCGGTGATGTAGCTCGACAGCCCCGAGGCAAGAAACACCACGGCGTTCGAGACGTCCGACACCTCGCCGACGCGCCCCATCGGGATCGCGATGCGAGCGCCTGCCGCGGTGGCCATCGGCGGGGTCTCGCCGTGCCCGAACTTCGCGAGATTCGGGGTCGGCACGAAGTCGGGTGCGACGTTGTTGACCCGAATCCGATCGGGCGCGACCTCGACCGCCAGCGTCCGGGAGAACTGCTCGACGGCAGCCTTGGCCGCCGCATAGACCGCGAATCCCGGTGCGGCACGATGTGCCTCGATGGTGGTGATGTTGATGATGCTGCCGCCTCGCCCGGATGCCTGCATACGCGGCACCGCCAATGAGCACGCATGCAGGACATGGTGGAAATTGGTGCGCAGGAGAGCATCCCAGCCCTTGGAGGTGCTGTCGACGAAGTCGGCACGAAAGGTGCCACCCACGATGTTCACCAGGATGTCCACTCGGCCCCAACGTTCGGCCGCCGTACCGAACAGTTCCTCCAGTGCCTGCGGGTCGCGTGCATCCCCGCAGTGCACGATCGCGTCGTGGCCCCGTTCGGTGAGAACTCGGCGCAACGCATCCACCGCTGCGCCATCGATGTCGATCACCGCAGGTCGAACGCCGTTGACGGCGAGATCGAGCGCAATGCCCTCGCCGAGTCCTCCTGCGCCGCCGGTGATCACGGCCACCGTGCCGTCGAGGCCGCTCCGATCGTCGAACCAGCTCACGAGATCAGCGCTGTCCGGGCGCCAGGTACGTGGCGCCGAAGGCATCCAGGAAGTCGGCGGTCGCGGAGAAGTCGGCGGTCCCGCTCGACACCAGGATCCAGGTGACACCGACCTTCTCGAGCTGCGCGAATGCTTCCCGGTGTCGATCGGCATCGGCGGCGGGGTCGGCGATCCCCTCTGCCTGATAGGAGTAGAGGACGTCGATCGGCTCGGTCCGGCCCGCGAGGTCGGCGGCGCCACGCAGTTCGGCGATGATGTCGCCGAGTTCCGAACCCGGATCGAGCATCGGGGTCCGGGCAGTCGAACTCAACTGTGCGCCACCGGTCATCGGCATCCATCCCTGACCTACCCGCGCCACCCGGCGACGACTGAGCCGCGAATTCCCGCCGATCCAGATCGGGATCGGGGACTGCACAGGCCGGGGACGGCACATCACGTCGCGCGCGCTGAAATGCTTGCCCTGGAAGGTGAACGACTCGCCACTCCAATGCAGTGGGAGGACGTCGAGGGCCTCGTCGAGCAATGCGTTGCGCTCCGCGATGTCGACGCCGAGAGCATGGAACTCGCTCTTCTGGTAGCCCGCTCCGAGGCCGAGGATCAGCCGGCCGCCGGAAAGTGTGTCGAGGGTGGCCGCCGATTTCGCGAGCAAGAGCGGGTTCCGATACGGCGCCACCGCCAGGTAGGTCAGCAGTCTCAGTCGTTCGGTTGCGGCGGCCACGTATCCGAGCGTGACGAACGGATCGAGGGTCTGATGGCCACCGGTGGCCAACCACCGGGCGCCGGGAGCCGGATGCTCACTGAGTGAGAATGCGTCGAACCCCGCGCGTTCCGCGTGGACGGCCACCTCCTTGATCCCGCCGGCAGCGAACAGATCGCCGTCGGGCCCGCTGGTCTCGGGGTAGTGATAGATGAAACGCATGATCTCCTCGTGATAGAGCCCTGACGTGCAGGGTTATCGGCTGTGGTCGCCGGATGCCGTCGATCTTCTCGCGCCGTCCTGGTGCGAACGATACTATCGGCGTAGGAGAGTTCAATTCTCAGATTTGCGATCGGGCGCGCTGGTGCCGCCCGATCGCTTGCTGTGACCGTGACAGCGATTGATGTCAGATGAGACGCTTGTCACATCATCGGAACCTACCTACTATGTGTTCACTAGGTTGGATTCGGGCAGCCCCCCGAACTTGTTCGCTGGTGAGTCAGGAACGAAATTGTGAGTCAGGCGTCTGGTACACGTCCGTATGACGCGCTCCTCGCCAAAGGTGAGGAGCGCAAGCGGCGCATCCTGGAAGTGGCACAGCGGTTGCTGGGCCGAAACGGATGGCGCAATACGACGCTGGCCCAGATCGCGGCGGAGGCGGGCGTCACGCCTGCAGGTCTCCTGCATCATTTCGAGTCGAAGGCGCAGCTGCTCCATGCGGTGTTGGAGCTTCGCGACGCCGACGACGACGAGCACGCGGATCGCACGGGCGACATCCTCGAGCAACTCGAGAACGTCGCACTTCGATTCGAACGGTCACCGGAGCAGGTTCGGATGTTCACCGTGTTACAGGCGGAGAACCTCGAACCGGACACGCCGCTCCACGACCGGCTGTTGTTCCGCTATCACGCGGCGGTCGAGACCGTGGCCGAAGGAATTCGGCGCGGTCAGCGTGAGGGGCGCTTCCGTTCGGACCTGGACGTGGCCGCAAAGGCCGTGGAAGTCATCGCCTTTATCAATGGAATGGAAACATCATGGTTGCTCGATCCGTCAATTCCACTGGTGCCCGTATTCCGGGAGTACACGAGATCTCTCGAGCGCGAACTGTCGCGAGGCGTCGTCCCTTGCGCTACCGGCTCGCAGTGATCGCCACCGACCCGTTGGAGGCGATCGAACACGCGGGTGGCTGGCTGTTCGACCAGTCGATGGCAGGTTGGGATGTCTCTGTCCATGTGATCGAGGAAGGGGACACCCGACCGCTGGCGATCCTCGGCGCACCACTCTTCGATCTCCACGACTCTCTGGTGAACCGAAAGGCTTTCGATCAGCCCGGCGCAGGCCCGTGGCCACAGGCACTGGCGATCTCGGCAAAGGTCTTCGCGGCGGACGAGCGGATCCGGGCCGGGGCCACGTCGGTGATCGATCGGGGACTCGCCGACATCCGGCTGTGGGGTGAGGGGTTGCCGCTGGAACTGGACGAGCGTTGTCTGACCACATCGCACAGGCTCAGTTGTGCGGCACAGGCATTCAAACGTCAGGCTTTCTCGGCGGCTCACGTCGATCCGGATTCGCTGACTCCGGTCGAATCGTTCCGGATGGCGGCCGACCACGCGTTGACCCCACCGCTCGGCCTGGTCCCGGCAAGCTGACACCCCCGGCGTCGGTCACACGGTCGGGGGACGTCGCCGCGCCGCTCAGGGGATCGGTGCGGCGACGTACGGCGTCGGCGACCTCCCCGGCAGTACCACGACTTCGGCTCCCGGGCTTGGTTTCAGGAGTAGGTTCTCGATGGCGGCAGCGACCTCGTCCGCAGTCAGCATGGGTATGCCTGCGGCCTGGAACTGGTTGCGGGCAGCCGAAATGAGGGGAGTGTCCACCAATCCCGGGCACACCGCGGCGAGACTGATTCCCTCACGCGCCAGCTTTCCTGAAAGTGCTCGCACGAGCCCGATGACCGCATGTTTGGTCATCGTGTAGATCGGGTCCTGCTCCACCCCGTGGAGCGCTGCGAGCGACGCCGTGACGACGATCGACCCACGCCCACGTTGCCGCATGACGGGTAATGCGGCGCGCAATCCCCACATGACCGCATGCTGGTTGACACCGACGACCGCGCGATACCGGTCGAGGTCGACGTCAGCCGGATCCTTGTCGACCGAGTTCATGCCGGCGTTGAGGACCAGCAGGTCGAGGTGGCCCCCGGCCGCCTCGACGGCACGGTCTGAGGTCTCGGGTTCGGTGAGATCACCCAGCACCGCCTGACCGCCGATCCCGGCTGCCACCTCTTCGACGAGGGGGTTCCGGTCGACGAGGACGCAGCGGTATCCCGCCGTGGACAGTCGGCGCGCGGTGGCGGCGCCGAGGCCGCCTGCCGCACCGGTGATGACAGCAGAATCAGACACGGTGTACTCCTGAGCTGATTGGGTTGTGTGCAGGGATCGTGGTCAATCGCCGCAGACGCGAATGAGGACCTTCCCGATCGCCCGGCCGTCTGCGACGGTGCGCAGTGCCTGTGCGGCCTCATCGAGGGGGAACTCTGCACCCACGTGGGGGACGACCTGGCCGGAGGCGAGAAGTCCGCGCAGTTCCTCCTCGTTCCGGGCGAACTCGTCGGGTGCGATGTCGCCGAACTGGAACCCGAGTATCTGAATTCCCTTGACCAGGACCAGATTGAGCGGGATTCGCGGAATCTCACCCGAGGCGAAGCCGATCGTCACGAATCGGCCTCCCCGGCGTAACGAACGCAGCGAGGGCTCCGACAGGGACCCGCCGACCGGATCGATCACCGCCGCCGCGCCTCGGGGGAGCAGATCCTTCAGGGATGCGCGCAGGTCGGCCTCTCGATGATTGATCAGCCCTGTCGCTCCGTATCGCTGTGCGGCGTCGAGCTTTTCCGGTGATGACGCGACTGCGATCACGTCGGCTCCGAGAGCTGCTCCCAGACCGACGGCCGCGAGGCCGACACCACCGCCGGCGCCGAGTACGACGATCGAATCGCCCGGCTCGACCCGGGCGACCGAGCGTAGCGAGTGGTATGCGGTGCGGTATGCGACGCCGGCCGCGGCCGCCAGACGCGTGTCGACGCCATCCGGGACATGACTGAGCGAACGCGTCTCGGTCACTACCTCAGCAGCGAACGCGCCGAACAGACCTGTCCCCATCACCCGGTCGCCGATCGCGAACCCGACATCCTGGCCGCCGACTTCGGAGACGATGCCGGCGAACTCACTGCCCGGTATGAACGGGGTCGGGACCTTCACCTGATACTCGTTCGCGACGACCAGCACGTCGGGGAAGTTCACTGCGGCGAAATCGACCCGGACCCGCACCTGACCTGCCGACAATGCGGGAACCGGGATCTGCTGGACAGAAACGCTTTCCGGCGGACCATGACTCGCGCACACGGCCGCACCGATCGTCACCTCAACGGCCTTTCCACAGTGGGTCCCGCTTCGCCATGAACGCGGTCGCCCCTTCGATCGCGTCCTCGCTGGTGAAGACCACGGACTGCCAATGCGGCAGTCGTTCGGCGACCTTGGTCGGGTCCGTCACCGCCAGCCGGACCAACTCCTTGCACGCGGCCAGGCTCAACGGCGCGCACGCACCCACGCGCCGCGCGTAGTCGAGGGCGGTCGCGGTGAGGTCGGTGGCGTCGACCACCGCGTTCACCAGCCCGAGGTCGTAACCTCGCTGTGCACTGACGAACTCCCCGGTCATGGTCATCTCCAGCGCGGCACCGAGCGGGATTCGGGTGCCGATGCCGGTCCCGCCGCCGCCGGGAAACAGGCCGCGTCTGGCCTCGGGCAGTCCGAATCGTGCCTCACGACAGGCGATGATGAGGTCGCAGCCGAGGAGTAGTTCGAGACCGCCGCCGATGGCGGCACCGTTCACCGCAGCGATGACCGGAATCGGTGTCTCTCCCCGGGTGAGTCGGTAGTACGCCTCGGTGGCGGGATCCGACCCGCTGCCGACGTCGCCACCCTCGGCAAAGGTGCGCAGGTCCATGCCGGCGCAGAACGCGCGGTCGCCACTGGCGGTCAGCACGATCGCCCGAGTGTCGCTATCGCTCTCCGCTGTGAGCAAGGCATCTCCGATGGAGCGGATCAGGCTGCCCGTGAGGGCGTTCCGTGCGTCGGGGCGGTTGAGAGTCAACACGACGACCTCGCCGTGTCGCTCCTGTAGGAGTTCCTCGGTCGCCGTGGTCATGACCGGTAGTCCGTGGATTCCGCGAGGTCGGCTGCCGACCGCATCAGCTCGGGCACGATCGCGCCGAACGCCTGGAGCTTGTGATCGTCCCCGGCACGTTGGAAGCCTTGTTCGAGAACGATCGCCAGCTTCCATTTGGCGAGCACGAGGTAATAGTCGAGATCGTCGACCTGGCGGCCGGAGACCTCGGCATAGTGCTGGACCATCTGATCTCGTGAGGGCATCCCGCGGAGGTCGACATAGCTGGACTCGGAGGCCTTCTCGGAGGAGGTGTCCTCCGGCCAGCCCTGCACCATCCACGCGAGATCGAGCTTGGGATCGCCGACGGTCCCCATCTCCCAGTCGACGATGGCGGCGAGGCGCGCGGGTGCGCCGTCGCGGAACATGACGTTCGCGAACTGATAGTCGCCGTGCATCAGACCGGGGATGAAGTCGATCGGACGGTTGTCCTCCAGCCACCGGGTCGCGACATCCATACCGTCGAGTTCGCGGCCCTTGATGCGCTCGAAGAAGCCCGTCCAGCGGCTGACCTGGCGCTCATGGAATCCGTCCGGCCTGCCCAGACCGTCGAGGCCGCGCGCACGCCAATCCACCTTGGAGAGAAGCGCGATGCCCTCGGCGAGCTGATACCCGAGTTGCGGTCGCAGGGTGAGATCCGACGTGAAGGGCTCGGTCCAGCGTTTGTGCTCCATGGGTGACCAACCGTCCACGAATCCCATGAGATAGAACGCTCTGCCGAGGACGGAGGTGTCCTCACATGCCGCGATCGCGGTGGTGTGTGGGACGTCGGTTTCGTCGAGTGCCTCGATGATGCGCCATTCGCGCAGGATGCCCTTGTCCCGATCCGGTGGCGCTGCCGCCGGTGGGATGCGGATCACGCAACGCTCTGCGCCACGGGTGATCTCGTAGATCTCGTTCTGCGTTCCGCCGGAAAGGAATCGGGCCTCGATCGGTTCACCCTTCCCGGGGAGGCCGGTGCCGTCCATCCAGTCTGCGAGTCGTTCGGTGTCAATCATCGGTTACCCACTTCGTGTTCGAGGAACTCCGCATACTTCTCGCGTGCAGCCGCTTGCTTCTTGGGGATCCACTCGCTCGGCCAGACGTCGTCGGTCGGTGAGTGATCCCGGAGCACCTGCCGGGCGACGGTGGTCTTGTGCACCTCGGTTGGGCCGTCCGCGAGGCCCATCACCCCGGCACCGTGGATCATCATGAAGAACGGCATCTCGTTGGTGACCCCGAGTGCGCCGTGTACCTGCATGGCACGCCAGGCGATGTCGTGCAGCACGGTGGGCATCACGACCTTCACCGCGGCGATGTCCTTGCGCACTCTCTTGTAATCCTGGTACTTGTCGATCTCCCACGCCGTGTACAGCACCAACAACCGGAACTGCTTGAGCTGCGCGTACGAATCGGCGATGTAGCCCTGGACGAATTGCTTGTCCGACAGCGCGCTGCCGGCGGTGACGCGGCTCAGCGCTCGCTCGCACATCATGTCCAGTGCCTTCTGCGCCAACCCGATGGTGCGCATCGCGTGGTGGACTCGGCCACCGCCGAGGCGGGTCTGGGCGATCGCGAACGCCTGCCCGGCGCCACCGAGCAGGTCGTCGTCGGGAACCCGGACGTTGTCGTAGTGGATCAGCGCGTGCGATCCTCCGTTCATCGGTTCGCCGTACAACCCGACGTTCCGGACGATCTCGATGCCGGGCGTGTCCGACGGGACCAGGAACATCGACATGCCCTTGTACACACTCACGTCGGGATCGGTCACGGCCATCACGATCAGGAACGACGACGTGGCCGCGTTGGACGAGAAGTACTTCCAGCCGTTGATGACCCACCCGTCGCCGTCGCGTGTCGCCCGCGTCTCGAACCTGGCCGGGTCCGCGCCTGCCTGGGGTTCGGTCATCGAGTAGGACGAGAAGATCTCGCCGTCGAGCAGGGGCCGGAGGTAACGCTCCTTCTGCGCGGCGGTGCCGAAGTGCGCGATGATCTCGGCGTTACCGGTGTCGGGAGCCTGGCAACCGAAGACCACCGGCGCCCACGACGACCGACCGAGGATCTCGTTGAGCAGCGCCAGTTTGAGCTGACCGTGTCCCTGACCGCCGAGCTCTGGGCCCAGGTGCGTGGCCCACAGGCCTCTCTGGCGCACTTGTTCTTTCAGCGGGTCGATCGCCTTTCGGCGAGCGCCGTCCAATGGGATGAACTGCTCGTGCGGCCAGATGAGGTCGAGTGGCTCCACCTCGTTCCGGACGAACTCGTCGGCCCAGTCCAGTTGCTCCTGATACTCCGGATCGGTCTCGAAATCCCATGCCATGTTGTCCCCTCTCTGCAATGAGAATATAGTTCTCGCAACACAGAATGCAATTCTGAATTGTCAGAACAGTCGGCGGATCGGGGAACGCGCATGTCGGACGGATCGGGAGTGGCTCGGCGGATCGCCGCACGGTCCGTTGCGAAGCGCGAGTCGGGCTATGCCGACGAGATCCGTCGGCTCATCGATGCCGGCCGAGACGTGATGGCCGGGTCGGGTCACACGTCTGCGCCTCGCGTTGCCGACATCGTGGCCGCGGCCGGACTGTCGAATGACGCCTTCTATCGCCATTTCCGCTCGAAGGACGACCTGATCGCCGCGATCCTCGAGGACGGCACCGATCGGCTCTGCAGCTATCTGGCCCATCAGATGGGTAAAGAGGAGACTGCTCGTGGACAGGTCGTTCGGTGGGTGGAAGGTGTGCTGTCTCAGGCTCAGGTCGATTCGGCGCAGACGACTCGTGCGGTGCTGTGGAACGTCGGGAGCGTGAACCAGGAGGTCATGTCGTCACCTCCGTCCGTCAATGCGCGTCTTGCCGAACTGCTGCACGAGCCACTGGGCGAACTCGGCAGCGGGGACCCCGTTTTCGATGCGCGACTGATCTCCAACGCCACAGTCGGGGCGCTGTCGGACTACCTGTGGCGCAAGGATTCGCCGACTGGGCGCGACATCTCGCGGATCGTCTCGGCCTGTCTTCGGCTCGTCGCGGCACCCTGCTGAGCACTCGCTCAGGATTCTTTCTCGAAACGCTTGTCGATCGCCTCGCGGAATGCCATTCTTGCTGTGACAGAACTCTGTTCTTCTCCGGAGGGGGTGCCGATCGTGAACGCCGCGCCGATGACCCTCGCCCGGCACGCCCTGCGGACGCCCACCAAGCCGGCGATCGTGATGGGAGCCGATGGCGAGACCGTCACGTTCCGAGATCTCGAGGTGCGATCGAGGCAGCTCGCCGGCGTACTGCGGCAGCGGGGAGTCGAGACGGGTGCCGTCGTCGCGATCCTCATGGAGAACAACCGTTCCTATCTGGAGGTCACGTGGGCCGCACAACGCAGCGGCCTGTACTTCACCGCCATCAACCGGCATCTGAGCGCCGCGGAGGTCCAGTACATCCTGGACGACAGTGGGGCGGTGGCCCTGGTGACGAGCGAGCAGCTGGCCGATGTGATCGGTGACCTCGACCTGAGCCGGATCCCGGTGCGGATCGCTGCGAACGGCGAGGTCGACGGCTTCGAGTCCTACGAGCAACTGCTGCGCGATTCGCCACCGGGCCCGCTCGACGGTGAGTGCGAGGGACGCGAGATGCTCTACTCGTCGGGAACCACCGGCCGTCCGAAAGGCGTCCGCAAGCCGTTGCCGCTGACCCCGCTGGGGGATCCCACCGCGCCGACCGTGCAGATCGCAGCAGGTCTGGCGATGACCGGAGACACCGACGACGCGGTGTATCTGTGCCCGGCCCCGCTGTACCACGGTGCACCCCTGATCTTCTCGATGTCGTGGCAACGGCTGGGTGCGACGGTGGTGGTGATGGAGCGCTTCGATGCGGCCCAGGCCCTTGAGCTCATCGACAGGTATCGGGTCACCACCGGGCAGTTCGTGCCGACCATGTTCACCCGGTTCCTCCGACTCCCCACCGCGGAGCGGGAACGCCATGATCTGTCGAGTCTGCGAAGCGTGATCCATTCCGCCGCACCGTGCCCCGTCGGAGTGAAAGAGCAGATGATCGAGTGGTGGGGCCCGATCATCAGCGAGTACTACTCGGGCACCGAAGATGTGGGCACCACCTTCATCACGGCGCAGGAGTGGCTGTCCCATCGGGGATCGGTGGGACGACCGATGGAGACGTGTCACATCGTCGGCCCCGACGGGTCCGAGCTGCCGCCCGGTGAGATCGGCGAGGTCTACTTCGAGGGTGGCAGGCCGTTCGAATACCACAACGATCCGGGCAAGACGGCAGCGGCGGCCAACGACAAGGGGTGGCGCACGCTCGGTGACATCGGACGGCTCGACGAGGACGGCTATCTCTACCTGACCGATCGGGCCGCGCACATGATCATCTCCGGCGGGGTGAACATCTATCCGCAGGAGGCGGAGAACGTACTCGCCACGCATCCGTCGGTGGCCGACGTCGCGGTCATCGGGGTACCCGATGACGAGATGGGCGAGTCTGTGCTGGCGGTCGTGCAACCGGTCGACGGTGCGACCTCGAGCGAGGAACTCGCCGCGGAACTCCTGGAATACGTCCGATCGCGCATCGCGGGCTACAAGTGCCCGCGTGCAATGGATTTCGTCGCATCCCTCCCCAGGGATCCCAACGGGAAGCTCTACAAACGCAGACTGCGCGAACAGTATTGGTCCGATCACGATTCCCTCGTGGTGTAGCCGCGGGGTCACCCCGAGTCAAGTGAGGTATCGAGGATGGTTGTACAGACAATAGTGGACGAGCTGGGCAAACGCGCCGGTTACGGTGACGTCATCCCGGTCATCGATCCGGTGACCGAGGAGCAGATCGCCGAGTTCACCGACGGCGGTGCCAAGGCCGTCGACGAGGCCGTCGCCAGGGCACGAGAGGCCTTTACATCCGGTGTCTGGGTGGGAAAGGCCCCCAGCGAGCGCGCGAAGATCCTGTGGCGCGTCGCGGATCTGATCGATGACCGCGCCGCGGACCTCGCCGAACTCGACTCGTTCAACACCGGGATGCCGGTCGACCAGGCGCAGGCGATCATGGGTACTGCCGCCGAGATGTTCCGGTACTACGCCGGGTGGTGTACCAAGATCAACGGCATCGCCCACGACATCCAGATGACCGGCGGGGTCGCGCAATTGTTCTCCAACGCGCACGGTTACACCCTGCGGGAACCGTATGGTGTTGTCGGGCTGATCTTCCCGTGGAACGGACCCGTCTTCAACTGGGCCACCAAACTGGCTCCCGCCCTTGCGGCCGGCTGCAGTTGCGTGGTCAAGCCCGCCGAGGAGACCCCCTTGTCGGCGATGCTGCTGCACAAGCTCCTCGATGAGGCAGGCGTCCCCGAGGGAGTCGTCAATCTCGTGCAGGGATACGGCCACACGGCAGGCAAGGCGCTCACCGAACACCCGGATGTCGACAAGATCGCGTTCACCGGTTCCACGGAGGTCGGCAAACAGATCGTGGCCGCCGCGGCAGGAAACCTCAAGCGGGTCACGCTCGAACTCGGCGGCAAGTCCCCGGTCCTGATCTACGACGATGCGGATCTCGATCAGGCAATCCTGATGGCGTCGATGGGAATCTTCATCCATTCCGGTCAGGGCTGTATCTGCGGGTCGCGGATCTTTGTGCAGCGCGGGGTGTACGAGCAGGTCGTGGAAGGCATTGCGGGCGTGGCGAACGGTCTGCAGCTCGGCGGTCCCAAGGAAGAGAACGTCCACATCGGTCCGTTGATCAGCGAGAAGCAACTCAAGCGCGTGATGGGCTTCATCGACGAGGGGCGCAAGGACGGGGTCGAGGTGGTCACCGGTGGACACCGCCTGGACCGCCGAGGGTACTTCGTGCATCCCACGGTGGTCACCGACGTGGATCCCGAGATGCGTCTGTTTCAGCGTGAGATCTTCGGGCCGGTTGTCGCGATCCTGCCGTTCGACGACGACGACGAGGTGATCGCGATGGCCAACAACTCGAGTTACGGACTCGCGGCCACCGCGTGGACGAACGATGTGAGTCGCGCGCACGGACTCGCCAAACGACTGGAGGCGGGCACGGTCACACTCAACTGCCAGATGGTCTATGACCACGCGATGCCGTTCGGCGGCTACAAGCAGTCCGGGTGGGGACACGAGTTCGGTCGCGAGGGTATCGAGGCCTACCTGCAGACCAAGACCGTCTACACCAAGATCTGATCCGGCGGACACGAAGGAGCAGATCGCATGTCAGACAAGCCCGTCCACCGGGTGGTGCAGTGGACCACCGGCAACGTGGGCCGTAGTTCGGTCGCGGCCATCGCGGCGAATCCCACCTACGAGCTCGTCGGGTGTTACGCCTGGTCGCGAGACAAGGTCGGCAGGGATGTCGGTGAACTCGCCGGCGTCGGGCCCCTGGGTGTCGAGGCGACCGACGACGTCGCGGAACTCCTGCGGCTCAAACCCGATGTCGTGGTCTACAACCCGATGTGGATCAATGTCGACGAGCTGGTCCGGATCCTGGAGTCCGGCATCAATGTGGTGGCCACCGCGTCGTTCGTCACCGGGCACAATCAGGGCGAGGGGCGCGAGCGCATCGCCGAGGCGTGCCTGCGCGGCGGATCGAGCATGTTCGGGTCGGGTATCAGTCCGGGTTACGTGAACCAGTTGTCCATCGTCGCGGCCGGGATCTGCGATCGGGTCGACCGCATCACGGTCAACGAGGCCGCCGACACCACGTTCTACGACTCCCCGGAGACGGAGAAACCGGTCGGTTTCGGCCGGCCCATCGACGACCCGGAATTGCCGACCATGACCGCGCAGGGCACCGGAGTGTTCGGTGAGGCCGTGCGCATGGTCGCCGATGCACTCGGGATCGAGCTCGACGATGTGCGCTGCGACGCCGAATATGCGCAGACCACCGAGGATCTCGACCTCGGTTCCTGGACCATTCCGGCCGGATGTGTCGCCGGGGTTCATGCGAGTTGGAAGGGCATCGTCGGTGACCAGACGGTGGTGGAGATAAACGTGCGGTGGCGAAAAGGTCAGACGCTGCAACCCGATTGGAAGATCGAGCAGGACGGCTGGGTCATCGAGGTGGCCGGTCGGCCGACGGTGACGATGACGGTCGGATTCTTGCCACCGCCGGATTTCGAGGCGACCACGATGGAGGAGTTCATGGTGCTCGGGCACATCATGACGGCGACCCCGCCGTTGAACGCGATACCCGCTGTCGTCGCCGCACCCCCGGGGATCGTCACCTACAACGATCTCCCGTTGATCCTGCCGCGAGGAGTCGTCCGGCGCGACGGAACCTGAACAGACCGAAGGTAATTGATGACGAAAGGTTGGGAGACATGGGTGGACGCCTAGAGGGCAAGGTTGCCTTCATCAGTGGGGCAGCGCGAGGGCAGGGACGCAGTCATGCGGTCCGGTTGGCATCCGAAGGCGCGGATATCATCGCGGTCGACGTCTGCGGACCGGTCACCGCCGATTCCGCGATCGCCGCCGCCACCTCGGCAGATCTCGCCGAGACGGTGGAACTGGTCAAAGGCCAGAATCGTCGTATCGTCGCGGCCGAGGTCGATGTCCGTGACTACGAGGCGCTGAAGGCCGCGGTCGACAACGGAGTCGAACAGCTGGGCCGGCTCGACGTGGTGGTGGCCAATGCCGGAATCGGCAACGGCGGTGAGACGCTGGACAAGACCAGTGAGTCGGACTGGCAGGACATGATCGACGTGAACCTGGCCGGCGTCTGGAAGACCGTGAAAGCGTCTGTGCCACACCTGCTCGCGTCAGGAAGCGGCGGGTCTGTCGTGCTGACCAGCTCGGTCGGTGGTGCCAAGGCGTACCCGAACACCGGCCACTACATCGCGGCCAAGCACGGCGTGATCGGCCTGATGAAGAGCTTTGCCGTCGAACTGGGCGCCGAGTCGATCCGGGTCAACTCGGTCCTCCCCACGAATGTCAACACCCCGATGTTCATGAACGAGGGCACGATGAAACTGTTCCGGCCGGATCTGGAGAACCCGGGACCCGAGGACATGAAGATCGTCGCGCAGATGATGCACGTGCTGCCGATCGGTTGGGTCGAGCCCGAGGACATCAGCAACGCGGTGCTGTTCCTGGCGTCCGACGAATCCCGCTTCATCACTGGTGTCGCACTCCCGGTCGACGGTGGCAGCCTGCTCAAGTAGGAGCCTACGAGTCGCCTCGGCCTATCAGTCCGAGGCCGAGGCGATCTCGAACTGTCGCAGGCAACGCTCGATGAACTCCATGGTCTCCGCGTGTGCGGCGGTGATGCCGAGCGCCGCCTCACCGGTGACGGTTCGACCGATACCGCTGAGAATCGTCGCCAGGACCACCGGGGGATATTTCTGGACGTCGATGCCGCGGGCACGCAGCACCATGTCGAACGCGGCCGTCTCGATCTCACGTGCTTGGCGTGCGTAGGTCCTCAGTTCGGCGGCCACGGCCTCGCAGTGGATGGCCAGGGCCATGAACTCCGCGTTGAGCTGGGTCGTCCGGCTCTCGCTGTTGATCAGCCACAGAGCGCCGAGCGGGTCGTCGTCGGTGAGCGCTCGACGCCATCGCTCCAGGGCCGCATGGGCGTCACGCCGCAGAACGGCCAGGAACAGTGCGTCCATGCTCGGGAAGTGGTGCGCAACCACGGCCTGTGCCACACCAGAGGTGGCGGCGATCCTCTTGGGCGTCACGGCGGGATATCCGTCGGACTGCATCACCGCCAGAGTTGCGTCCATCAGCAGCTCTCGGATCGCAGGGCCGTCGTCCTCGTCGTCGGAACGGAAGAAGATCGAACTCACCGTGACCTCAGCCATCTCAGATCGAGCGCGCGGTTTCGGTCAGAAGGGCTTCGATCGGGCCGAGGTCGCCACCGAGTTCGGCAGTGACCGACCGGACGATCTCGAGGTCTTTGCCGACGAACTCGCCGACGGCATCGGCGAACGAGTCGACCGACCCGCGTCGCGCGATGCCGGCCAGAGCCCGGCTGTCGGCGCTGCCGTGGGGAAGTGCCGACAGGAGGGTCGACTCGTCGATGCCGAGTCGGGCGCCGAGGTCGACGCCGGCCCGGACCAGCCCGATCTGCGCGGCGAACACGGCGTTGTTGACGAGCTTGACGCGCTGCCCGTTGCCGAGCGCGCCGACGTGCAGGATCGGGTCGGCGTACGCGCCGAGGACCGGTCGCAGGTGATCGACGGTGTCGCTGTCGCCACCGACGAACAGGGTGAGCCCACCGGCCGCGATATTGTGCGGGCCACCGCTGACGGCGGCGTCGATCACCCGGATGTCGCGGCGCGCCATCAGCTCCGCGATCTCCTCGGCCGTGGTGGGGCTGCCGGTGGTGTGGATCACGATCGTGGACCCGGGCGACAGGCGAGAACCGAGGGGGCCGGAAAGGCACACCTCGCGCACCTGCTCATCGGTGAGCACGGTGATGAGTACGATGTCGGTGCTCGGCGTGGCGATGTCGGCGATGTCGGAGTGAGCGCGAACCCCTTTGGTGTGTAGCCGTTCACGTGTCTCGGCTGTGCGGCCGAAGGCGGTGACGGTGTGTCCGGCCTGCACGAGGCGATCGGCGATGGGCAGACCCATCCGCCCGACTCCGACGCACGCGACTTCGGTCATGACTCCGATCCCATCCGCTGCAAGGCCGCGTGGGCGGCGGCGAGTACCGCCTCGCCGTGGCTCCGCCGTTCCCCGGCAATGCCTTCGAGCAACCCGACATCCTTGCGGAGCAGTCCACCCGCGTGCATCGCGATCCGGTCGAGGGTGCCCCCGGCAGAAGCGACGCGTCCGAGAGCGAAGCTGTTGGCGGTGCCGTGGGTGATGACCTCGGCGAGGCGTGCGGTGTCCACGCCAAGGGAGTCCCCGAGCCCGATCGTGTCGACCGCGGTGGCGAGGTTGGCGGTGAAGAGCAGGTTGTTCAGCAGTTTGGTGGTCTGGCCGCTACCCAGATCCCCGAGGTGCACCACGGGATTCCCGTAGATCTCGAAGATCGGCAGGCACCGCGCCACGTCGTCGTCGGCGCCGCCCACCATGACCAGCAGATCGCCGGCCTCGGCGGCCCGCCCGCCGCCACTGACCGGTGCGTCGACGACGGTCACCCCGACGTCGCGGGCGGTGTCGGCGAGTCGCTGACATGTGTCGGGGTGAACCGTACTGTGCACCACGATGATCCCGCCATCGCTCATCCCGGACAGCACACCGTCGGGGCCCGTGGCGACATCCAGGACGTCCTGATCGGCGACCACGCAGAGACAGACGACGTCGCTCGCGGCGCCGACCTCGGCCGGGCTGCCGACGATCTTCGCACCGGTCTCGGCGTACGGGACCAGGGCCTCCGGTCGTCGCCCCCAAAGGGCCACCTCTTCACCGGCATCGATGATCCGGCGGGCCATCGGGCCACCTTGGCTGCCCAATCCGATGAATCCGATTCGCATGTCTCTCATCCCTTTCCGGGGTCGACGTCAGGAGAACGGTAGATCCGGGTGCATGCGTCCCACCACACAGCTCTCGACGAAGGAGAGGACGTGGAGATGGTAGGCGCGGGCCGCGTGGCCGAGGCTCAGATTGTGACCGCCGCCCGCCAGCTCGTCGACGACGACCCGAGGAGAACCGGTGAACAGCGCCGCGATGTCACGCAGGGCGTCGGGGTCCTTGCGCCAGATGCGCTCATGCGCGGCCGCGGTGAAATGGACCGGTATCGCCACCGCGGGTGCCAACGACGGGAAGTCCCGGCGCGGCCAGGAACGTATCACCGCTCCCTCGCCCGGGGGAGTGGGTGAGGCGAGGGCGGAACCCCCGGGCATCCCAGGCGGATAGAGAGCTGCGGGTTCCCACAAGAGCTTTCGCACTCCGGCCGGTGGTGCGTTGCGCTCGTGACCGCCGAGGATCTCCTGTGCCGCCGCCTGATACTCCAATCCGGTCCCGGACACCTCGAGCCCCAACAGTTCGGCGCCGCGGGCCTCGTCCGCGGCCAGGCGGACGGCGAGTTCGCAGCCGACCGAGTGCGCCCAGACGAAGATGCCTGCACCGGTCGGTAGGCCCTTCAGGTGTCCGGTGATCGCACCATAGGTGAGCTCCACCCGTCGCGCGGCATCCATCTCGGCGGCATGCGGTCTCGAGGTTCCGTGACCGGGTCGGTCGAGAGCGAGGACCGTGTAGCCCGCGGCGCTCGCGACGCGCAGCAGGGAAGCGGCCGGATGCCCGGGGCAGTCGAAGTACGCGGACTTGGTGGCACCGCCGTGGATCGCGACGATCACCGCCCGCGGGTCAGGCGCCTCGGCGAGCAACGCCGACATCGGCACGCCGTCGACGTCGACGACGCAGGATCGGACGATATCCGGGGAGTCGTCGAGCCATTGTTCGGCGGTCACGCCACACTCCGGAGCAACATCACGCCGCTCGGGGTGAGCCCACCGCTGCTGACAACGCTGACCCGTGCATCGGCCACCTGCCGATCACCGCCGTCCCCGCGCAACTGCACGACGGCCTCGTGGAGTAATCCCATGCCGTGCGTGCGGCCGTGGGAGAGCTGCCCGCCGTGCGTGTTGAGCGGGATCTGACCCTGGAGCGAGATGTTCTTCCCGCCGTCGAGGAATTCCTTGGATTCGCCGATCCCACAGAACCCGAGGCCCTCGATCCAGGACAGGCAGTTCACCGTGAATCCGTCGTAGAGTTCGGCGACGTCGACGTCTTCCGGGCGTAGCGAGGTGCGGGTCCAGAGATGTGCGGCCTGTCCGAGTACCTGTGGCTCGTGGGTCAAAGTGCTCTGGTCCCAATCCATCCGGTCGATGATCTGGGTGCCGACGGCCTCGACGAGGATCGGGGGGTGTGCCAGGTCGTTCGCGGCCTCGACGGCGGACACGATCACCGCGACGGCACCGTCGCACGGCACATCGCAGTCGTAGAGGCCGAACGGAGTGGTGATCGGACGGGCCCCGAGGTAGTCGTCCATCGTCATCGGATCGCGGTACACCGCGGTCGGATTGAGCCCGGCGTTGGCGCGCTGGTTGAGGGCGATCCAGCCGAGGGTCTCTTTGGTGGTCCCGTACCGATGGAAGTGGCGCTGCGCGTTCTGCGCCAGGGTGTGTGCGGCGGAGGTCGCCCCGAAGGGCACCATCCAACTCGATGTCCGCCCGGAAGGTTGGACGATCGTGCCGTTCTTCAGGAGCTCGCCGTAGGTGGATTCCCACACCGTGCGGTAACACAACACATGTCGCGCGAGGCCGCCGGCGACGGCCAGCATGGCCGCGATGACCGAACCTCCCGGACCGAAGGTCTCGATGCCGCCGTTGTGCCAGGTCGGCCGGATCCCGAGGGCCGCCTCCACCGGCGTGACGCCGCCTTCTCCGAAGCCGCCCACGTTGCCGCCACCGGGATAGGTGGCGATGCCGTCGATGTCGGCCATGGTGAGGCCCGCATCGGTGACCGCCGCCTGGCAGGCCTCGATCGTCAGAGACAGTGGCGGTCTCATCAGACGCCTGCCGATCTGAGACATCCCGACCCCGGTGAGCGCGACCTTGTCCTCGAACTTCTCGGTCGTCACCATCGGGCGGACATACCGGGCGAAGTCGGCGGGGTCGATCTCGTCGTCGGGCAACTCCGCGGGTTCGGACGGTTGATCGTCGACGGGTCGGAAGAGGGGGAGCCAGACGTCCTCGATGTTCAAGAAGTCGACCTCGACGGCCATCCCGAGAAAGACGTCCTCGGGATCGCAATCGATGATGTTGGTGGTCAGCCGGATTCGTGAGTCCTCGGCCAACGCGACCTGCGCGACAACGTAGGGCGGCGCGAGTCCGGGCAGCGCGAACCGTTGATTGACGGTGAAGCCGGCGACGATGCCGCGGCCGGACACCACACGTTCGCCGAGCTCGGTCCCATGGCAATAGCGGCACACCGGCTGCGGCGGATGGAGCAGTTCCCGGCAACCGGTGCACTCCTGGATGCGCAGTTGATCGTCGGCGCCGGACTTCCAGTAGAACTCGTTGGCCGGGGTCAGCTGGGGAAGGGGGCGTGTAGGGGTCTCGGGCACGCGCCCTACCCTTTCTGCTGCGCTCGGGACAGGGCGAGCGGTTCGGCGAGATTCTCGTCGTCCACCATCTTCTGCACCTCGACGAGGGTGTCCGCGAGGCTCGAATGGGTGCGAGGCCCGGGGGTGAACGTCGCGGGCAGGTGCCGCATGCCCTGGATCACGCCGATCGAGTCGTAGTGCACCGCGCCCTGTGGATCACACTGGTAGTCGGGCATCCGGTCGAGCACCGCGACCAGCATGCGCTTGAAGACGGTACGGGCGACGTTCGATCCGATGCAGCGATGGATCCCGAGGCCGAAACTGAAGTGGCGGTTGCCGGTGCGGTCGAGGTGGACCTGGTTCGGATCCTCGAAGAGCTCGGTGTCGCGGTTGGCCATCGCCCAGGACAGCCAGAGACGGTCGCCCTCGCGGAAATCGGTGCCGTCGGTGGCCTCGAAGTCCTCGGCGATGGTCCGTCCGTCGCCTGCCGCAGGGGTGAAGTAGCGGAGGAACTCCTCGGTGGCACCGTCGAGGAGTTCGTCGCGGTGGGCACTGAGACGTTCGCGTTCGTCGGGGTTCTCCGAGAGCCACTCCAGTGAATGCGCGGTCAGCGCGGTCGTGGTGTCGAAACCGCCGCCGATCACGAGACTCAGAATCCCCAGCAACTCCATGTCGTCGGGAGCGCCGCCGTCGATACTCGCGTTGGCCACCGCGTTGATCAGTCCCGGGCGCGGATTCTCCCTGATCTCGAAAAGGTTGGTGATCAGGTCGATCCCGAGTTGCCGGTGTAGCTCCGCGACTCGAGGCGCGTCGGGGGAGTCCGGCGGCGTGTACACCGCGGCATGTACCGGTTCGTTGTAGATCGTCCACTTCTCGACCGGGATGCCGAGCATCGCGAGGGTGAGCACCGCCGGCACGACATTCGCCAGCTCATCGACGAAATCGATGTGACCGGTCTCGATCTTCTCGTCGATGCATGCGTGGATCACCTTGTCGATGAACGGGACCCACCGCTTCACCGCAGCGGGTGCCAGGTACGGATTAAGGATGGAGCGGAAGAACTTGTGTTCGGGTTCGTCCATCTCCAGGATGCCACCCCGGACGCCCGACGCGCGGTCGGCCGTCGGGATACTGATGCCCTTGTAACCACGCCGCTCGTTGCGCACGTCGTGGTCGTTGGACACATACGGGCACCGCGCGAGCTCGAAGACGGCCTCGCTGCTGGCCGCGACCCAGTGGCCTCCGTAGGTGTCGCTCCACGCCACGGGGCACTTCTCGTGCATCTCCTGCGTGGTCTGGAGGAACTTCTCCCGGTATTCGGTCGAATGGCGGTCGAAGGGATAACGATTCCGCTTTCGTGCGTCGTCATCGGCGACGCTGTCAAGACTCATCGTGTCGTCTCCTGTCGTCGTGTCGGGTCACTCGGTGCCCGAGGAGATACGCTCGGACACCGATATCGCTTGTTCCGGACAGGATCGCGAGGCCTCGCGGACCTTGTCCTCGAATCCGTCCGGTACGTCCTCGGAGACCGGCGAGGCGTGGCCGTCGATATCGCTGAGCTCGAAGATCTCCGGAGCGATCATGGCGCAGAGGGTGTGTCCCTGGCAGCGGTCGCCGTCGATGTGAACCTTCACGATCGTCCTCCTATCGGTGGATGAAAGATGTTGCTGGGCTGTGGGTCGTGCGAAAAGGTCAGATCTTGAAGTCGTACCACTTGAGGTAGCCGCCTGCGTCGACGCGCATCTGCATACCGGTGACGTAGCGCGCTTCCTCGGAGGCGAGGTAGAGCACGGTGTTGCTGATGTCGGAGGGTTCGATCCAGGGTGTCTTCATCGCCTGCTGCACATAGAACGCAGGCGTTGCGTCCTCACGGGTGGGGTTCTCCAGATCGGGCCGGAAGGACCGGTACATCGGCTCGCTCTGCAGCATGTCGGTGTTGCAGTTGGTGGGATGGATGACGTTCGCGCGGATACCCTGGGGTGCGAGGTGCGTGGCGAGCTCGTGGATGTACTGGGAGAGAGCTCGTTTCGAGAAGACGTAGGCGACGCCGCCCAGATCCTTGCCGGGGACGTCGGTCTTGCTGATGTCCATCAGCGCCGCGATCGATCCGGTGGCGATGATCGATGCGCCTTCGCGGAGGTGGGGGAGCGCGACCTGCACCGCGTTCATGGTGCCGATCAGGTTGGTGTCCACCACGTCGCACCACGCCTGGGTGGCCGGTTCGCCCTTCATCCCGGCCACGCCTGCCTGCGCCACGACGATGTCGAGCTTGCCGAGTTCGTTGATGCCGCGTTCGAGCGCGCTGCGCAGTTGTGCGGCCTCGCGGACGTCGGCCTGGACTGCGACGACCCGTCGACCCTCCTTCTCGACGAGACGTGCGGTCTCCTCGAGGTCTTCCGGTGTGGCCATCGGATATCCGATGGTGTCGATGTCCTTGCAGAGGTCGACGGCGATGATGTCGGCGCCCTCTTCGGCCAGCCGCACCGCATGACTGCGGCCCTGCCCACGCGCGGCTCCGGTGATGAAGGCAACCTTGTCCTGAACGCGTCCCATGTCGAATCTCCTTCTGTGGTGCCACGTTCTACGCGATCCGCGGCGGTCTGTGGTCGGCTCCGGTCGACTCCGGAGCCGGGTGATCAGGTGTTCCGTCCCCCATTGACGCCGAGGATCTGTCCGGTGATGTAGCTCGCTTCCTCTGAGATGAGGAAGGCGCAGGCCGCGGCGATGTCCTCGGGGCGGCCCACCCGCCGGACCGGCGTCCGCTCGATGTGATCGTCGACGGTTCCGCCGAGTCGTTTGAGGCCCTCCGCATTACGCAGCATCGGTGTGTCGATGAACCCGGGCGGCACCGCGTTGACGGTGATGCCCTGCGGGCCGAGTTCGAGGGCCAGCGCCTTGGTCAGCCCGTTCACGGCGGACTTCGCCGCGACATAGTGCGTCATGTAGGGCTGGCCCGAATGGGCACTCGACGACGAGATGTTGACGATGCGGCCCCAGCCGGCGTCGGCCATGTCCGGCAGGACTGCCTGGGTGCAGTGGAAGACGCCGTTCAGGTTGACGTCGATGACCTTCTGCCACTCCGCGAAGTCCAGCTTCGCGAACCGCTTGAATCCGTCGACGCCCGCGGCATTGACCAGAATGGTGATCGGGCCGAGGGTTTCGCGGATCTTGGACATGGCGGCATCGACCTGGGACCGATCGGCGACGTCGGCGGCCTCCGCCGACGGCTCATCGCTGGGTCGCAGGTCGATGGTGGCGACGTGATAGCCCTGGCTGCGAAGGCGTTCGGCGACCGCCAGTCCGATGCCGGAGCCGCCGCCGGTGACGACAGCGTTCTTCACGACCACGCCTCGTCTCCGGCGATGGTCGTGCGGTGCATGGTCCGTTCCGAGGACGGGTCATACGGCAGCGCACGGTGCAGCATCCCGGTGTTGTCCCAGATCACCACGTCGTCCTTCTCCCAATCGTGGACGTAGGAGAAGCGCTCCTGGGTCGACCAGGCAAGCAGTTCGTCGAGCAGTTCACGGCTCTCCTCGGGGCGCATCCCGACGATGTGGTCGGCGGTCGCACCGATGACGAGTGACCGGCGACCGTCGCGGCGCTGCCACACGAGCGCACTCTCGTGCGAGGGCAGAGTGCGCCAGGCCGCGAGCTGCTCGTCGGTCGGATCGGGGTGCACCAGCCGCTGCGAGGCCTCGAAGGTGTGCACGACGCGCAGCCCGTCGTAACGCTTGCGGTCCTGCTCGGGGAGGTTTTCGTAGGCGGCATAGGTGCTCGCGAACTCCGTCCCGCCGCCGACCATGGCGACGTGACGTGCGGTCAGCATGGTCGCCTTGGCGGGCACGTCGTTGGTGGTGTCGTCGATGTGCCAGTGGAACGTGCCCTTGAGGTACTCGGCCGACCGGGACTTCGCCGGGTCGAGCGACACCACGAACACCTCTTTGCCGGAGGGCGCGAGCACCGGACCGAGCTGTTTGCTGAATGCAACCTGCGCCTCGTCGTCGAGGTGCAGGCCCCGGATGAGCAGGACACCACGCCATTTCAAGGCTTCCAGGCAACGACCGATCACCGCTGGATCGCGGAGGTCGTCGATTCCGGACACTTGCACACCCATCGCGGGGGTGAGGGCTGAGGTCTCGATCACAAGAATCTCCCTTCCATGAGTGAGAACGGTACTCTCGAAAATCAGCAATCGGCAAGTGTTCGAGTGGTTTGACCGGTGCTGAATGCCGCCCTGGGGTGTCGGCGTCGATGGAGCGTTCGGTCACCTCGCGACCTTGCGTCCTCGATGATTCTATGCGAATGTGACGTTAGTCATATACGAGAATGACATTTTCAACAAGGGAGTGGGAGGGCGTGTGGTGGCCCAGGACACGATGACGACCGGCGGCTCGAGCGCGGTCGATGCGAGTCAGGTTTCCGGCAGTATCCAGAAGCGACTGCTGATCGACGGACAGCTCGTCACGTCGACGACGACCTTCGAGACGATCAACCCCGCAACCGGGGAAGTGCTGGGCTCGGCGCCGGATGCAGGCGTGGACGAGGCGACAGCGGCGATCGCCGCGGCTCGTAACGCCTTCGAGAAGTCCGGGTGGGCGACCGACGTCACGCTCCGCGCGCGGTGCCTCGATCAGTTGCACAAGGCACTGCTCGACCATGCCGAGGAACTGCGTGATCTGACGATCGCCGAGGTCGGCGCCACCAAGATGCTCACGAAGGGCAATCAGCTCGACGCGCCGATCGAGATCGTCCGCTACTACGCCGATCTCCTCGAGAACCATTCCTTCACCGAGGATCTCGGGGAGATCGAGATCCGGGGTCAGCAGCACCGTCGATGGACCGAACGTGAACCCGCGGGCGTGGTGGCCGCCATCATCGCCTACAACTACCCGAACCAGTTGGCCCTGGCGAAGCTCGCGCCGTCGTTGGCGGCCGGATGCACCGTGGTGCTGAAGGGCGCTCCGGATACGCCGCTGGTGACCCTGGCGCTGGGCGAGATCATCGCCGAACACACCGACATTCCGGCAGGCGTCGTCAACATCATCACGTCGTCGAAGGTCGAGGTGGGACAGACGATGGTCGCCCATCCCGACGTGGACGTCGTCACGTTCACCGGGTCCACACCGGTGGGCAAGCAGATCATGGCCGATGCAGCGGGCTCACTGAAGCGCGTATTCCTCGAACTGGGCGGCAAATCGGCGCTCATCGTCCTCGACGACGCCGATCTGATGAAGGCCGCACAGTTCGCGGCGTTCACGATCTGCAGTCATGCGGGCCAGGGTTGCGCGTTGACCACCCGGTTGATCGTCCCGCGCGACAAGCACGATCAGCTCGCGGAGATGGTCGGGGCGATGCTCGACCATGTGACCGTTGGGGACCCGACCGATGACAAGACCTACATGGGCCCGTTGATCAGCGAGCGACAGCGCGACAAGGTCGACGGCCTGGTCCAGCGTGCGGTCGAGGCCGGCGCCCGGCTGGTACGCGGTGGACAGCGCATCGATCCCGGATTCTTCTATGCGCCGACGCTGCTCGCCGGAGTCGACCCCGACAGCGAGATCGCGCAGGAGGAGGTCTTCGGACCGGTGCTGGCGATGATCCCGCACGACGGCGACGAGCATGCCATCGAGATCGCCAACAACTCGCGGTACGGGTTGTCGGGCGGTGTCCTCACCACCGATTCGGCTCGAGGTGCCGCGGTCGGGCGCGCTATCCGTACGGGCACGTTCAGCATCAACGGCGGCAACTACTTCTCCGCCGACGTCCCGTTCGGCGGGTACAAGGAATCCGGCATCGGCCGGGAGATGGGCGTCGCAGGTCTGCATGAGTTCACCGAGATCAAGGCGTTCGCCGAGGCGGTGGAAGCGTGAGGCCGCTGGAGGGTTTCACCATCCTCGAGGTCGCGATGTACGGGTTCGTGCCGTCGGCCGGCGCGGTTCTGCGTGAGTGGGGGGCCGAGGTCATCAAGGTCGAGCACGCGGTGACCGGTGACCCGCAACGCGGGCTCCGCCAGACGGGCACGTTCCGCGTCGAGGGCGACCCCAATCCCAATGTCGAGCATGCCAATCGGGGCAAGCGCAGCATCGGGATCGACATGTCACGTCCGGAGGGACGCGAGGTGCTCTACGAGTTGGTGCGCAAGGCAGACGTCTTCCTCACCAGCTTCCTGCCCGGTCCGCGCACGCGGTTCGGGATCGACGTCGACGACATCCGCGCGGTGAACCCGTCGATCGTCTATGCGCGGGGCAGTGCGCTCGGCCCGAGGGGTGCCGAGTCCGACAAGGGCGGTTACGACATGACCGCCTTCTGGTCGCGCGGTGGCATCGCGGCGACCCTGACGCCGCCTGACACCGAGGGCCTCATCAGCCCGCCGGGTCCGGCGTTCGGCGACACGATCTCGGGGACCAATCTCGCCGGTGGCATCGCGGCCGCGCTGCTCAAGCGGGAACGGACCGGAGAGCCGTCGGTGGTCGACGTGTCCCTGCTCGGCAGCGGACTGTGGTCGATGGGCCACACCGTGGCGCTCTCGCTGCATCTCGACAAGCCGATGGAGGCTCCGGCGCAGGGTGGCCATGGGTCGCCCACCAATCCGCTGTCGGGACTCTACAAGACGGCGGACAACCGCTACATCTCGTTCGTCATGCTGCAGGCCGCGAAGTTCTGGCCCGACGTGTGCAAGCACGTCGAGCATCCGGAGCTCGCCGAGGATCCGCGGTTCACGAGCGCAGAACTGTTGGCGGAGAACACGTCTGAGGCAGTGGCGATCCTGCGGGAGATCATCGCCGAGCGCACTCTCGCGGACTGGACGGAACGATTCGCGACCCTCGCGGGCCCATGGGCCCCGGTGCAGGATTCGCGGCAGGTCGGTGACGACCCGCAGATCCGCGCCAACGACTACATCGTGAACGCGGGTGACCTCGAACTGGTGGGCAATCCCGTCCAGTTCGACGTCGAGCCATCGTCGGTCACCGCTGCGCCAGGGTTCGCCGAGGACACCGACGACATCCTGCAGGAACTCGGGATGGACTGGGACCGCATCATCGAATTGAAGACCGCGGGCGCGGTCACCTGACGGGAGCAGACGATGCCGAACATCACCTCCATCGGAACCTATCTCCCGTGTTGGGGTGTCGTCGACCACCGAGTCGCCGGTGACGACGAGGACGCCATCACCTTGGCCGTGGAGGCCGGGCGGGCCGCACTGAGTGGTGGTGCTTCGGTGGACTCGGTGGTGCTGGTCAGCCGCGATCTGCCGCTCACGGACAGCAGTAACGCGGCGGTCCTGTTGGCGGGCCTCGACCTGGACCCGGAACTCGAGGTCACCGAGCGCCTCGGTGGTGCGCCGGCGACGCTGGACGCGCTGAGCTCGGCCCGGTCGCGCACGCTGGTGATCGGTGTCGATCTCGAACCTGCCGGTGCCGCAGCGGTGTTGACCGCCGATCGTGGCCTCAATGTGCGGACCAGCGCACGGGTGGCGCGGAGCCTGCCGGTGCGTACCCGCAACACCACCGGAGCCGTCCACGACTACGGCGATCCGCGATTGCTGCATGACCGCGGGCTGGTCGCGTCGTTGGCGGCGTCGTGGCTGGACAAGCCGACCGTCGTGGCCGGCGTCGACCGCAAGGCGGCCGCGCGGCTTGCCGAGGTC
Source organism: Gordonia sp. SL306 (assembly GCF_026625785.1). NCBI lineage: Bacteria > Bacillati > Actinomycetota > Actinomycetes > Mycobacteriales > Gordoniaceae > Gordonia > Gordonia sp. SL306. Next base: position 3,484,855 of record NZ_CP113063.1, read on the forward strand.
GATGCGGAGGTCCCGACGATGGGCGCGAGCTCGGGTCTGTTCGCCTTGGCGGCGATGGCCGAGCAGGAACTGTCGGGCAGTCTCGTCGCCGTCGAGCAGGCCAGTCTGTCGGGGATCTCAGTCGCCGCAGCTCCGGTCGCCGTGTACCGGCGCGACCTGGCGCCACGTTCGAAATCGGAGGAACCGGTGGCGTCGGACGACGAACTCCGTATCTCGCTGGCCGCGTACGAGCGGGCCTTCGAGGCCAAGGTGCGGTGGGAGGCCGGGAAGTTCACCGACAGCGAGGTGCTCGATTTTCCGCCGCGCTATCACGTGGGCACCGACGGCGCCCTGCGTACCGACTACGAACTCGTCCCGTTGCCTCGGGCCGGCGTCGTGTATTCAGAGGCGACCGTGCATGTTCCGGTGCCGGGCCTGCCATCGCCCTACTCTCTCGTCCTCGTCGAACTCGACGACGTGGGCGTCCGCGCTTTGGTGAAGGTGGCCGGAGCGCACGTGGGACTGGTTGGCATCGGCGATCGGGGCAGGCTCGTACTGCGCCGCCTGGCCATCCGATCCGGCGTGCCCGACTACGGATACGCCTTCGAGCCCGAAGAGGTGGCAGCATGAGGAAGGTCGCGGTCGTCGGGGCCGGAATGACCCCGTTCGCGGAGCATTTCGCGCTCGGTGTGAAGGATCTCGTCCCGATGGCGTTCGCGGATTGCGTTGCATCGGTGGACAAGGGGATCGACAAGCACGACATCGAGGCCGCGTGGTTCGGCGCGGTGGGTGCGACGGATGGTTTCGCATCGGGCATCGTGGCCGACTCCCTCGGCATCGACGGGATCCCGGTGACCCGGGTGGAGAACTCGTGTGCCACCGGCAACGACGCGATCCGCAACGCGGTGTACGCCATCGGGTCGGGTGCGGTGGACGTGGCCCTGGTCGCCGGCGCCGACAAGCTGCGCGAGACCGCGTCGAAGAACGTCGTCTGGGAGTGGGAGGCGATCTCGCGCGACATGGCGTGGGAGTACCCGCTTGGCCTCGTCGCCCCGGCCGGGGTGGCCCTGCACGTCAACCGGTACTTTCACGAATCGCCCGCCACCCGGGAACATCTGGCCATGGTCGCGGTCAAGAACCATCGCCACGGCGCCAACAACCCCAAGGCCAGGCTGCAGTTCGAGATCACCGCAGAGCAAGCGCTTTCGGCGCCAACGGTGGTGGAACCGTTCAGCGTCTACGACTGCGCCCCGCTGAGCGACGGCGCCGCCGCGATGATCCTGGTGTCCGAGGACATCGCCGACCGCTACACCAGCCGTCCCGTATGGGTGGCCGGGGTGGGCCTCGGGCTGGATTCGATGATGCACCAGCACAAGACCGACCTGACGACCTTCCCCGCGACAGTGCGGGCCGCGCAGCGGGCGTTCGCCATGGCCGGTGTCACCCCGGCCGACGTCGACGTCGCCGAGGTCCATGACTTCTTCACCGGCATCGAACTCATCAGTTATGAGGATCTGGGCTTCGCCAACCGGTTCGAAGGTTACAAGCTCCTCGAATCGGGCGACACCACGATCGGGGGCTCCCTTCCGGTGAACACCAGTGGGGGTCTGAAGTCCAAGGGGCATCCGCCGGGTGCGACCGGCATCGGCCAGTGTGTCGAACTGTTCGAACAGCTTCGGGGTTCGGCGGTGAACCAGGTCGACGGAGCACGGATAGGATTGGCGCACAATGTGGGTGGGCCTACATCGGTTGCAGCCGTCACGATTCTGAGCCAGGACCCTCGGCTGTGACACGCGCACGGCGGAGTCCGACGCGGCGTCGATGTAGTGACTGGTGCGCCTCGATGGGGCACATCACTCCGGTAGCGCCTGCGTGAACCTGAAATACTCAACTGCCGCAACCGGGTCTCCGGGCAGACCGGCCGCCCGCAATGCCCGACGTTTGAATGCGAGCGCGGCGTTGCTGACTCTGTGCTCGTCCGGCGCTGAGCCGACCTCGAGGGCTTCCGGGTACTGACTGCCCCACAGCCGGACATCTGCTCGGCGAGCGCGGAGCGCTGCGGCGGCGGCTCTCTGGAACCTTTCGTCGGCGTGGCACAGGTCGGCAGAGATCGCCAGTGACTGCGGCCACTGCGTCCACGTGCACAGGGCGTGGGAAGGCCGCAGATCCAACACGCGCGTCCCCAGTATCTCCAGCGGCACCGTGGACGCGCCGCGATCGAGGATGTGGACGCTGACGTCCCAACCTGCCATCGCGTGATCGAAAAGCCATCCGCCACAGAACTCGACGACCTCTGAGGGGGTTGTCGCCATCACTGTCAGGCGGTAGCGCAGGTGATTCCGCCGCGAGCTCGCGCGCTCACGAGCGACCTCGCGTGCTTCCACGGCGGATGGATCGGGGTGGTCTTGGGTGAGAAGGGTCATCGCGGTGTCCATTCACTGAGCTGACGGCAAGGGCTCTGTCGCATTTCATTCTGAGGTCGGGTGAGATGCTCACAGTTGCGTGTACACGGTCTTGGTCTGTAGATAGCTCTCGACGCCATCTCGACCCCACTCATGGCCCCAACCCGATTGCTTGTAGCCGCCGAATGGCATCGAATGGTCGAACACCATCTGGCAGTTGAGGGTCACGGTGCCGGCCTGGAGCCGTTTCGCCAGACGATGACCGCGCGCGATGTCCTTGGTCCATGCCGTCGCAGCAAGCCCGTAGTCGGAATCGTTCGCGAGGGCGACGACCTCCTCGTCGTCGTCGAAGGGCAGGACTGCCACGACCGGACCGAAGATCTCTTGCTGGTACAGCGCCATCGAGGGGTGTACGTCGGTCACAACGGTGGGATGAACGAAGTAGCCCCGGCGGTCGAGGCGTTCACCGCCGGTGACGACCTCGACGCCGTTGCGCTTGCCGTCGTCGACGAATCCCATCACCCGGTTCAGCTGTTTCTCGCTGATGAGTGGTCCGATGAGGCTGTCCTCCTCGTCTGGACCGCCGAGCCTGACGCCGTTGGCGACCATCGAGATACCCTCGAGAACTTGCTCATACACGTTCCGCTGCACAAAGATGCGCGAGCCGCAGATGCATCCCTGACCGGAGTGGATGAAGATGCCCATTGCGGCCATGGTGACCGCGGTCTCCAGATCGGCGTCATCATAGATGAGAACAGGCGACTTGCCACCGAGCTCGAGCATGACCCGCTTGAGGTTCCCGGCGGACGCCGCGACGATCTGCTTGCCCACCTCCGTGGAACCGGTGAACGCGACCTTCTCCACGTCTGGATGCTCGGTCAGTGCCTTGCCCGCCGTGTGGCCGTAACCGGTCACCATGTTCACCACGCCATCGGGCACACCTGCTTCGGCGAGAATCTGCTCCAGCAGGATCGCCGACAGCGGTGTCTCCTCGGCAGGCTTCGCGATCATGCTGCAGCCGGCGGCCAATGCAGGCCCCAGCTTGGCGGCGGCGTTGAACATCGGCCCGTTCCACGGAAAGATCAGGCCGACCACGCCGTATGGCTCTTTGAGCGTGTACGCGTGCATGTTCGAGTACGCACCTGTGATCCCACCGGTCTGCTGCACGTCGTGGGCGATCCCGTTGAGCTTGGTGCACCAGCCCCCGTAGTAGCGGAAGATCTCCGCGCTGGTGCCCATGATCGACCTGGCCTGGTCGTAGTTCATGCCGGTATTCAGTGAATCCAGCGCCGCGAGCTCGTCGGCTCGCTCATCGATGCGGTCGGCGATCCGCCACATGATCTTTGCCCGCTCGCTGCCGGGAAGTTCACTCCACGAGCCGGATTCGAACGACTTCCGGGCGCGGGCGACCGCTTCGTCCACCGCTGTTGCTCCGCCGTCGACGAACTCGACGATCGGCTCCTCGGTGACGGGATTGATGATCGGGATGGTGTCGCCGTGACCCGGCCGGCTACGCAGCTCGTCCAGGATGTAGTCCACAGTCATTGTCCCGGCTCACTTCGTCTCGTCGAACTCGATGTGCAGATCGGTGAGCCCGCGCAGCAAGAACGTGGGTTCGTAGGTGAAGTTGCGTTCACCGGACGGTCCGTGGACGGATTCGTCGATCCTGATGTTGGTCATCCGATCGAGCAGTCGGTTGATCGTCACCCTTCCCTCGACCCTCGCCAGCGGAGCCCCGGCGCAGGTGTGAATACCTCGACCGAAGGTGATGTGTTCGCGGACATTCTCTCGGTCGATTCGGAACTCGTTGGGATCGTCGAACTTTCGGGGGTCCCGATTGGCGGCCCCGAGGCAGAGCATGATGATGGTGCCGGCCGGAATGTCTACTCCGCCGAGGGTGGTCGACCGACGCGTGAGTCGGAAGTCCACCTTGGTGGGACTCTCCATGCGCAGCGCTTCTTCGATGAACGGGACGATCAGCTTCCGATTCGCGCGGAGTTCCGCCTGGAGGTCGGGCCTCTCGCAGAGGATGAGGAGCGCGGAGCTGAGCAGTTTGGTCACTGTTTCCTGACCGGCGGCGAACAGGAAGGTGGCAGGTCGTGCTACCTCGATCACGGGCGGGACCGAACCGTCCGGGTAGGTTGCCGAAGCAAGCCCGCCGAGTACGTCGCCGCGAGGATGTTCGCGCCGGTCCGTGATGTACCCGGAGAAGAGATCGTCGAGGTACTGCAGAGGGTTGCTGCCGACAGGTTCGTGATCGAGGGCCCCGACGCGGCTGCCCGGAGCGTTGCCTGCGCCCAGATTGCGACGGACCTCGTCCCGGTCGCCTTCCGGGACGCCAAGGAGATCGGCGATGGCGAGCGTGGCGAACGGTTTACCGAAGTCTCCGAGGAACTCACAGCGCTTGCGTGCGATGAACTCGTCGATCTGGCGGTCGGCGAGGACCCACACGAAGTCCTCGTTCTCCTGAAGGCGCCGCGGCGTCAGCAGGCGCAATAGCAGCGATCGAGCCTTCTGATGTTCGGGCGGATCCATCGTGACCATGTGCTCGAAAATGGGGAACTCGTGTCGATGGGCCTCGATCAGATCGGTGATGTCGTCGCCGACCGGCTGGAAGGGAAGCGGTGGGAACGGTCCGCCGATGGCGTTGACTGCGGAGAACGAGTCGGTGTCCTTGAACACCTCTTGGGCTTCTTGATAGCCGGTGACCGCGATGACGTTCTGGTGGGGTTCTTGCGTCACCGGTCCGATACTGCGCAAATGGTCCCAGTATTCGTAGGGGTCTTGTGACACTCCGGCGTCGGAGAAGTAGTCGACCGTCGTGGGGTTGGACATCGTTTCAGTCCTTTCGAGGTACCGAGAATAGGAAGATGTGAACTGTTGCTCGTGGCTGCGCATTGCCCGTGCGGAGCGGTTCGAGTCAGAGCCCGATGCGGGTGTTCTTGATCTGCTGAAACTCCTGGAGTCCTTCGACGCCGCCGGCTCGACCGGTGCCGCTCTTCTTGAAGCCCCCGTACGGTCCTTGGGGCGAGATGTCACTGTTGCGGTTGATCCACACGGACCCGGACTGAAGCGCACGGGAAAAACGATGGGCCCGTGGGAGGTTCATCGTCTGCACGTAGGCGTTGAGACCGTAGTCGCTGTCGTTTGCCAGTGCTAGTGCCTCCGATTCGTCACCGAACCGAGTGACGGAGACGACCGGCCCGAAGATCTCGGTGGTCGCGAGCGGAGAACGATTGTCGACGTCAGTGAACACGGTCGGCTCGATGTAGTAGCCGTCGCTGAACTCTCCACCCACTCGCCGGCCGCCCGTGGTGAGCGTTCCGTGCCGGCCGTGCACAGCTTGGTCGATGACGCCGAGGATGCGATTCATCGCGGGCTCGCTGACCACCGGACCCACCATGACGTCCGGATCGAAGGGGTCCCCGATCTTGGCTGCCGCCAGGACCGCCAGGAAGCGTTGCATGAACTCGTCGTAGGCCTCGTTCTGCACGAAGATCCGACTCGCGCACGCGCAGCTCTGACCCGATTGCCCCAGGGGCCCTTGCCATGCGGCCAGAATGGCGGCCTGGTCCAGGTCGGCGTCAGCGAAGATGATGTTCGCGGATTTGCCGCCGAGTTCGGTCGCCACCGGGGTCAGGTTTGCCGCGGCTGTGGTCAACACCTGCCGCGCGGTCGCACCTCCGCCGGTGAAGTGGATCTTCCCGAGCCCAGGATGAGCCACGAGCGAGCGGCCGCCTTCGGCATCGGATGGCAGCACGTTGACCAGACCGGGCGGCAACCCGGCCTCCACACAGATCTCGCCGAACCGTAGTGCGCTGAACGGTGACAACTCCGAGGGCTTCAGGATGACAGCGTTGCCGGCCGCCAATGCCGGCGCGACGTTGAGACCGACGACAACCATCGGCCCGTTCCACGGAGCGATCACCCCGATCACACCGTAAGGCTCTCGATCGATGATGTTGAGATCGTGCTTGCCCGAGACCTCTGAGGTCTGACCGTGCGCTTTGTCGACGTGTCCGGCGTAGTAGCGGATGAAGCTCTCGGCGAGCATGGTGTGTCCCGGTGCGGTCCGCATGGGCACGGCAAAATCGTGGATGCTCAGTCGGCCCAGGGCGTCGATGTTCTCGTGCACGGCGTCGGCCAGATCGAACATGATGTCGCGTCGTCGGCCGATCGGCAGGGATGCCCATTCGCGTTGGGCCTCTGCGCCACTCGTCACCGCATGGTCGATCTCCTCGGGACCGGCGAGAGTGATCGTCGCGTTGGGCCGGCCCGTCGCCGGGTAGATGTGCTCATGTTCGATCGCCGACGATCCGGCGACCCAATCACCACCTATCAACAGTTCGGTGGGTAGCGCATCGGTGTTCTCGGTCTTGGCCGCGGTCGTCATGGACAGCCTCTCACGTGGTTGACGGTGGAGAGATTCATCGCACGGTGAAACCGGCGTCGAGAGCCCACTGGGTGCCGGTGATGAACTTTGCCTGATCGGAGACGAGATAAGCGACGGCGTTGGCCACGTCCTCCGCTTCCAGCATCTGAATCGGCAATGCGTTCTGCATGCCGGAGATCGTGTTTGCCCCGCCCTTGGCCGCCTCGGCCATCAGTTTCTGCATCGCATCGTTCATGGTCATCCCGCTCGCAACGCCGGTCGGGTGAATCGTGTTCACCCTGATCCATTCCGGTGCAAGGTAATTGGCGAGTCCTTGCATCAATGCGACAACGCCTCGTTTGGCGGAGGCATAGGCATTTCCGCTCGCGTTGATGGATGCGGAGGCCTTGATCCCGGCAGACGAACTCGTGATCACGATCGACCCCCCACGCCCGCCGTCCCTCATCGCGGGCAGAGCGGCACGAATGGTGTGGAAGACACCCGTCAGGTTCGTGTCGATGACATCGTTCCACTCGGCGAGGAAGTTCGTCGGATCCTCCGGTCCCATCTTGATGATTCCGGCATTCGCCACGATGATGTCGACGCGACCGAACTCGTCGTATCCCTCCTGGAAAGCGGTCGACAGCCCGGCGAAGTCTCGCACGTCCGCCTTCCGCGCGATGACGCGACGACCCTCCTTCTCGACGAGTCGCGCGGTCTCTTCGAGGTCCTCTTGAGAGGCATTCGGATACGTCATCGACGCGACGTTCTCGCAGATGTCGACGGCAATGACGTCTGCCCCATCTTGGGCGAGACGGATCGCATGCGCGCGACCTTGGCCCCGCCCTGCACCGGTGATGAAAGCCACGCGGCCTTCAAGTCCTGACATGTTGCTGAATCCCATCTTTCGGTTGGATGCGGCCCGCGCGGACATCAAGCAGTCGCGCTCGCGAGCGAGGTGGTCATGGTTGCAACCGCGCCCATGCCTCCTCACTGGCGCCGTGGAGGGCTTCGGCCTTGGCGAAGCCGGAATAGGCTGCGAGCTGGAGAACCACTTCGTCCATCTCGGGTTTCGTGATGTCGCCGGATTCGAGCGCCGAGCCCGTGTGTGAATGCAAAGGTGTCAACGAATCACAGACCGCCACCGAGGCGACGGTGATGAACCTGCGGTCCCGCCGAGTGAGTGCTGGTCGTTGCCAGACATGGCCGAAGACGAAGTTCAGGATGCCCGCATGTATGTACGGCGTCTCCGGGCGCGGTGCGTCGATCAAGTTCACCTCGACGAATTCCCGTGTGCCGTCGGCAATTCTGGAGTCCCAGTCGTTCAATCCCAGACTGGCGTTGTCCGGTGGTGCCACTGTGCCGGTTCCGCCGCTCGCGCGGTCGATCGTTGCCCATGTGCGTCGGATCACGCCTTCGAGATGGGAGGCCTTGGGCCACCCGTTGTAGACGGCGAAATGAAGGACGAACTCCAACATCTCGTCGATGCTGATGTCACCGCTGGCGAGAGCATCCTGGACTTGATCGTCGATCGGCTTGTGGGCATCAGCCGCACCGACGCACGTCAAGGTCACCCAGCGGCGCTCACGCCGTCCCAAACCGGGGCGGGACCACACCTGGTCGTGGAGCCAGCCCTGTTTCGCCTGTTCGAAAGGGGTTTCGTGGGCTCGTGCATTGGTGTTTCGTGCAGTGATGTAACCCGCCGAAGACTGGGACATGTGACCTACCTCTCAAACGTGTGGACTGAACATTAAGGCAATCGACCTAATTTGTCTATGGTTTGATTATGTCTATGCAGACGGAAGTGCGATCCGCCAAAGAGCGGCTGATACTGACCGCTGAGCGGCTCTACGCGCTCCATGGTCTCGATGGAGTCCCGTTGCGGCAGATTGCAATTGAGGCAGGAACAGCGAACAAGTCCGCTGTCCAGTACCACTTCGGGTCCAAAGATGCGCTGGTGACGGCGGTGCTGGCCAATCGGGTAGATGATCTCGACCGTCGGCGCGGACTGCTGTACGCGCGGGCGGATCTCCGGGATGTCCGAGCCGTTGTCGAGGCTCAGCACCTGCCGCTCATCGAGCTCGGCGAGGATCAGATGTGCTACTACCTGGAGTTCATCGAGCAGCTCGAACGCAAGTCGCATCCGTTCCACGAGCTGCCTCCTGCGAATCGACTGACCGAGCAGGCCTATTACGACCGTGTCGGCGCATTGTTGGGGTCTGTGCCAGTGGAGTTACGTGAGCTTCGTATCAAACAGGCGACCGCAGCGTGCCTGCACATCTGCACAGACCGCCGACGCACAAGAGAACTCGGCGAGGCGGTGCCGCCGTACGCGGTGCATGTGAGTCAGCTCCTCGACAGTCTGGTGGGCCTGCTCACGCTCGAACCGTCACGGGAGACGACGGCTGCTCTCGAGGTGTGGTCGGGTCAGAAGGTCGGCCGAACGTAGCCGACAGACGAATCAATGTGTTTGCTGTGTAAGGGAGTTCGTATGGGTGCCACGGAATACGCTCAGTGCCAGACGATCTCGGTCGAGAGGCCATTGACAGTGCGATGTTACTCGTGCCACACTCCGACTCGAGTGTTCGGTATCTGACCCGAGCGCCGCGACCCGACTGCAGCCGGGCGCAATTCACCTATCCACTCTGGATTTCCTGAGAAAGTTGGTAGATCAATGGCTGGTCGTATGGAGGGCAAGGTTGCCTTTGTCACGGGCGCCGCCCGTGGGCAGGGGCGTAGTCACGCGGTGCGATTGGCTGAGGAGGGAGCCGACATCATTGCGGTCGACATCTGTGGCCCGGTCACCGACGACACGTCGATTGCGGCGTCGACTCCGGAGGATCTCGCCGAGACGGTCGAACTGGTCAAAAGGCAGAACCGTCGGATCATTGCGACCCAGGCCGATGTCCGGGACTACGACGCGCTGAAGTCGGCTGTCGACGACGGGGTGGAGCAACTCGGACGCCTTGACGTGGTCGTAGCGAATGCAGGTATCGGGAACGGGGGCGAAACGCTCGACAAGACGAGCGAGTCCGACTGGCAGGACATGATCGACGTGAATCTTTCCGGTGTATGGAAATCCGTGAAAGCCACAGTTCCCCACTTGCAGTCGGCCGGCGGCGGATCTGTGGTCTTGACGAGTTCTGTGGGGGGAATGAAGGCATACCCGAACACCGGACACTACATCGCGGCCAAGCATGGGGTCATCGGATTGATGCGGAGTTTCGCCGTCGAACTGGGGGCCCAGTCGATCCGGGTCAACTCGGTCCTTCCGACGAACGTCAACACACCGATGTTCATGAACGAAGGGACGATGAAGATGTTCCGACCGGATCTCGAGAACCCGGGTCCGGATGATCTCAAGGTGGTTGCACAGATGATGCATGTGCTGCCGACAGGATGGGTCGAGCCTCGTGACATCAGTAACGCGGTGCTGTTTCTCGCCTCCGATGAGGCACGCTTCGTCACCGGTCTTGCTATGGCCGTGGACGCCGGCAGCCTGCTCAAGTAGTAATCCCTCAGGAGGTTGTCGATGGCGAACGAACACGGCCACGGGGACGGTGGCGCGACCACCGGACCGCGGGTGGAGGTCGACACATTGCTGTGTGAAGGTCACGGGCTATGCGCTGTACTTGCGCCTGATGTCTTCGAGGTCGGTGATGACGATGTCGCGGTGTGGGAGCGACACCCGCCGGAGGACTCGCGTGGTGTTGTCGAGGCGGCAGTGAGTGCATGTCCGCGACAGGCGATCACCCTCAGCTGATCACTACCGACCGGTGCGGCGCCACCGGCATGGTCGTCCCGTTCGACTACTTGACCCTGGCGTTCAGAGTGACTGTCCTGCAGTGTAGTTGCTCACTGCGTCGGCAAGTTGACGGTCGGAGAAGTCACCGGAACTCGCGAGCCCATCGACGACACTTACCTGGTTGCATTCGGGCTGGTTCTGCGACATCTTGGCTTTGCCCTCCCACCGGGTGATGGTGAGTTCCAGACCTACGATTGCTTTGAGTTGGCCGGCGACGAAGTCGGCGGGTGCGTCGGTGACGGCCCATGGCATATCACGACTCTGCTCGTGACGGTCGCTGAGGGCCGAAACATGGTCGAGCAGCCAGTCGGGGTCGTCGTGGACGCGAAGGGCGCCGTAGACGTTGATGGTCTCGTAATTCCAGGTCGGGACCACCTTGCCCGTCTCGGCTTTGGTCGCATAGAGCGACGGTGAGATGTATCCATCGATGCCGGTGAAGATCGCGACCGACTCGGCTGCAGACTCGAGAGTGACCCGCCAGTGGGGGTTGGCGCGGGCCATGTGCGCCACGAGTACATTGCGGGCGGGGTCGTAGATCATCGGCATCGGGGTGATCGCGAGTCCGTCGTCACCAGGCGTGATCAGGTGTGCCATCCCGGCGCTCCCGAGAGCGGTCGCGATCGCCTCGTCGGACAGTTCGAATTTGCGCGGGATGTACATTGCCGTCGGCTCCATTCATCTGAGAGACCTCGCACTCGGTACCGGTGAATACACGCCACGGTAGCAATGAGTAGTTGGCCGTAGGGAGCGTCAGCATCGGCTCCTCGCCTGGTGGCTCGGTGCCGACTCGATCGGCGGGTGGTGCGGGGGTCTCGCCGGTCGAGTAGCCGCGAACGGAGTGAGTGGCGTATCGAGACCACCTTCCGCGAGGAGAGGAACTCCGATCAGCGGAGCTTGCTCTTCATCACCTTTCCGGTGGCATTCACGGGCAACTGGTCCACGAAGGTGATCGTGCGCGGTGCCTTGAAGCCCGCCATCCGTTCGCGACTCCACTCGACGAGCTCGTCCTCGGTGACCGGCGCGGCCGCGACCACGAAGGCCTTGCCCACCTGGCCGAGGCGCTCGTCGGGGGCCCCGATCACGGCAACCTGGTCGACCGCTGGATGTTCGAGCAGGTAGCTCTCGATCTCGGCGGGGTACGCATTGAAGCCGCCGACGATGAACATGTCCTTCTTGCGGCCGACGATCCGCAGGCGCCCGCCGTCGACGATCTCGCCGAGATCGCCGGTGTGTAGCCAGCCGTCGTCATCGATGGCGGCGGAGGTCGCCTCCGGGTCGTCGAGGTAACCCTGCATCACGTTGTATCCGCGGATGAGGACTTCGGCGTCGCCGGAGATGCGGATCTCGATGTCGGCGCAGGGGATTCCGACGGTGGTCGCGATCTGATCGAAGGTGTCGCCGGATCTGGATGCGGTCACGGTGCCGGCCTCGGTGAGTCCGTAACCGGTCATGATCGTCTCGAACGGGAGCTCGTTGCGGATGCGGCGGATGAGATCGACCGGTATGTCGGCGGATCCGGTCACCGCGGCGCGTAACGACGAGAGATCGCGTGAACCGTCGTTCGCGGAGAGCAAGGACTGATACAGGGTCGGCGGGCCCGGGAGCATGGTGATCTTCTCGGTCTCGATCAGTTCGAGGACCTGTCCGACGTCGAGGACGGGCACGGGGTGGATCGTCGCGCCACGGATGAAGGAGGCGACGATTCCCGCCTTGTAACCGAACATGTGGAAGAACGGATTGACGATCAGGTATCGGTCACCTTCGCGGAGATCGGCCAGGTCGCACCATTCCGAGAACAGTCGCAGCACCTGCTCGTGGTTCATCATGACGCCCTTGGGGCGACCCGTGGTGCCCGAGGTGTACATGATGTCGGCGATGTCTGCCGGACCGACCGGTGCCTCGAAAGGTGCTCCACTGGAGAGGAAGTCGCTCTTGATGTCGATGACCGCCACGCCGGCCGGCACTTCGAAGTCGAGTCCGAGGAAATCCTTCTGGACGAGCACGGCCTTCGCGCCGCTGCGCGCGATGATGTCGGCGGCCTCGTCCCGCTTGTAGCGGGTGTTGACGGGCACCAGTGTCCCGCCCGCGGTCAGGAGCCCGAAGACGGCAATGATCCACTCGGCCGAGTTGGGCGCCCAGATCGCGACCCGGTCGCCCTTGTCGATTCCGATGTCGGCGAATGATCCGGCTGCACAGCGGATTCGATGAACCACGTCGCGGAAGGTGAGCCGCAGGGACCCGTCGACGACCGCTTCGGCATCGCCGAAGCGGTCGGCTGACGACAGGACCATCTCGGGGATGGTCTTCCAGGTCATACCTTCAGGAGCCGCGCCATGTTGCCACCCATCACGAGCTTCTGGTCCTCGAACGGGAGGTGCTCGATGTGGCTGATGTAGGTGGTGGGCTCGGCAAGGCCTTCCGGATGCGGATAATCCGACCCGAACAGCACGCGCTCGGCACCGATCAACGAGGTCAGCTTGCTGAAGTCCTCTTCCCAGAACGGGCTGACGTGGATGCTCTTCTTGATGGCGGCCACCGGGTCCTGCATGCCGAAGCCCTCGGGAGCCTTCTTGTACACGTCGGTCAGGGTCTGCAGCACGTGCGGCAGCCAGCTGGCACCGTTCTCGATCACGGCGATCCGCAGCTCCGGGAAGCGCAGCAGCGCACCATGGCACACCCAGGAGGAGACGGCGTCCTGGATCGGGCGCCACTCGCTGACCATGCGGAAGGCGTTCGTCACGAAGGGGAGCATCTCCTCGCCGCTGCCCTCCCAATCCTGGTTGTAGCGGGCGTAACCGCTGTCAGACGAGTGCTGGGTGACGAGCACGTCGAGTTCGACGACCCGCTTCCAGAACGGGTCGAACTCCGGCAGCGCGAACGACCGGAGACCCTTGAAACCGGGCACCGGTGCGGGCCGGACCAGGATCGCCTTCGCCCCACGCTCGACGCACCATTCGAGTTCCTCGATCGCCTTGTCCACAATGGGGAGGCTGATCACCGGGACGGTGAAGATGCGCTCCTTGTAGTTGAACGACCATGTCTCGTAGAGCCACTGGTTGAGGGAGTGGACCACTGCGTGGATCAGCTCCGGATTGTCGCGCATGCGCTCCTCGACGAGGCTCGCCAGCGTCGGGAACATCAGGGTGCGGTCGATCTTGAGTTCGTCCATCAACTCCAGGCGCGGTGCCGGCTCACGGAAGGCGGGGATCGCCTTGATCGGCTTACCGAAGATCTCCCGCTTGCTCTTTCCCTCGGGATTGCCGTTCTTGAAGTAGTCCTCCATGGCACCCGGCCGCGCGACCACGTCGAAGGTCGGGTTGGGGATGTACTCGCTGATCTGGCCACGGATGGCGATCTTGGTGCGGCCCTCGACCTCGACGTACTGGATGGCCTTCTTGTACTTGTCTGGCAGGAACTTGGTGAGCGCCTCCTTGGTCTCGTACAGGTGGTTGTCCGCGTCGAACAGCGGGTAGGGCAGCTGGCTCGGTGACATGTGAAACTCTCCTTTGCTACTTTCGAGAATACTATTCTCCTGAACGTGCATCGTGCAATGCCGTGCGGATTCGGAATTTCTGGACCTTGCCGCTCGCGGTGCGGGGGAAGTCGTCGACCACGTGGACCTCTTCGGGCCATTTCTGCTTGGCCAGACCGACCGCGGCCAGGTGTGCACGGAGGTCCTCGATGGTGGGGGAGCCCCGATCGGGATGGACTCGCAGGACGGCGGCGGCGCGTTCGCCGAGCCGGTCGTCGGGAACCGCGACGACGACGGCGTCGGCCACTACGTCCATCCCGAGTAGGGCATCCTCGACCTCGAGGGCGCTGATGTTCTCGCCGCCGCGGATGATGATGTCGGATTTGCGATCGGTGATGCTGAGATAACCGTCCTCGTCAAGGGCGCCGATGTCTCCGGTGTGATACCACCCGTCATCGTCGAACATGCGCGCAGTGAGGTCCGCGTCGGTGTAACCCATGCAGAGATCCGGTCCGCGGCTGAGGATCTCGCCGTCCTCGCCGAGCCGGATCTCGACCCCGGGTAGTGGCCGACCGTCGGTGTAGAGACGTTTGTCCTCCGCGGCGCTGGGGTGCGAACCGGTGATCGACGGGTGCTCGGTGCTGCCGTAGGAACGGAACACCGTGATGCCGAGGGCGGCCAGCCGTGTGGTGATCGCCGCCGGAACGGACGATCCGCCCAGGCCCGCGTACTTCATTTGGGGCACATCGGCTTCGGTGAAGTCGGGGTGGTCGATCAGGCTCGTCATGTAGTACGTCGCGCCGCCGCCCACCGTGACGTTCTCGGCCCGCATCAGGCGCAATGCCTCGCCGGGATCCCACACGTCGGTGAGATTGACGTCGGTGCCGTCGAGGACCGGGATGAGGAAGGCGTTGATCATCCCGATGAAGTGACCGACCGGTGCCGCGGTGAGCTGCCTGCCGCGGTCGTCCGGATACATCGCGGAGAGCTGGCGGGTCTCGTGGACCAACGAGTGATGGCTGTGCAGAACACCTTTGGGGTTGGTGGTGGTACCGGAGGTGAACGCGATCAGCGCGCAGGTGGACGGATTCACCGGGAGGACGCCTGTCAGCGGCTCGTCGTCGAGGAGGTCGGTGAAGTCCTTGTCGATCACCCCGACGATCGGGACGTCGGCGCAGACGGACAGGTCAAAGGTGATCCGCCCGAAACTCTCGGGCGTGATGAAGACCTTGGGTGTCACCTCGCCGAGAATGTAGGAAACCTCTTTGCGCCCATAGAAATGCACGATCGGCACGACCGCCGCACCGAGGAACGCCGACGCCCAGAACACCGCGGCGGCCTCCATCGAGTTCGGTAGCTGGAACGCGACGACGTCGCCGGGTCCCACGCCCCGCCTGTGCAATCCGGCCGCCAGTCGTCGTGCGACGATCTCGACGTCGCGAAAGGTCCCCGACCAGGGGCGGGTTGCCGAGTGCACCAGGAAGCGGGCATCAGGGGATGCCGCCAGACCGTCCCGGAGCAGGTCGCCGAGGGTCTCGTCCGTCCACCACCCGTTGGCGACGTACTTCTCGGCGAGCTCGGTCGGTACCTGCCTGGTCATGAAGCCCCCATGCGCTCGGCCGGAGCCGCTGTCCCGGCAGAACTGCCGCCGACCCCGGATTCGATGGTGATAATGTTCTCTTTGAACGAGAATAGCAATCTCACTTCCGGAGAGCGAGCGGTTATGGTGAAGTTGGAGACGGTCGACGGCCTGGCCGTGATCACGATCGATCGGCCGGAGGCGCGGAACGCGATAGCGCTGTCGACGATGGACGAACTCGACGAGGCGATCGACGCGGCGGCCGGCGCGCGGGCGCTCGCGATCACCGGCGGCGGCGACCGGGTCTTCGTGTCCGGCGGCGACCTCAAAGAACTCGCGAAGCTCCGGACCCTGGACGAGGCCAGGGCGATGGCCTGGCGGATGCGGCGGATCTGTGATCGCATCAGCGCTTTCCCGGGGCCGGTGGTGGCCGCACTGAACGGGCACGCCCTGGGTGGCGGCGCCGAGGTCGCGGTGGCCGCGGACATCCGGCTCGCGGCCGACGACATCACGATCGGCTTCAATCAGTCGAGTCTGGCGATCATGCCGGCGTGGGGAGGCGCGGAACGGCTCACCACCCTGGTCGGCCCGTCCCAGGCCCTGTTGCTCGCCGGGTCGGGGCGAAAGTTGTCCGCGGAGGAAGCGATGAAGGTGGGCCTGGTCGATCAGGTCATCGAACGGTCCCGGTTCGACGACGGTTGGCGAACTGTCGCGCAATCGCTCGCGACGGCGCCCGCCACCGCGATCAAGAAGGTCATCCGGGGTGTCGAGCCGGGTGAGGCCGTCGAGGAGTTCGCGCATCTGTGGGTCGCCGACGAGCACTGGGCTGCGGCCGACCGGGTTCTCAAGCGGGCAAAGTGATCGAGCAGGGTCCGACGGTGAACATCGACGACTCGGTGGCAGCAGCGCATCGTGCCCTCTACGAGGCGGGCCTTGATGTCCGCTCCGAGGTGGTCGGCGCCGACTATGTGGCCGAATCGCTCGCCCGCAACGTCGGTTCCGACGGCGAAGCGTTGCAACGGTTCGTCACGGAGTCGGTGTGGGGCTCGGTCTGGACACGCCCCGGTCTCGACCGGCGGAGCCGGAGCCTGATGACAATCGGCATGCTGGTCGCCCTCAATCATCACCCGGAACTGGCCGTTCACGTGCGCGCGGGACTGGGCAACGGCCTGACCCGTGACGAGGTCGTCGAGGCGATCATCCATGCCACCGCGTATTGCGGCGTGCCTGCGGGCATCGCCGCGATGCGGGTCGCGCAAGACGTCTTGATCCGCGAACTGGGAGAGCGTCCCGACGTCGCCGCATCCCGAAAGGGAAGCCATGCCTGACATCCCGATTCCGGAGCGGCGCGTCGCCATGATCGGCCTCGGCGCCATGGGGTCGCCGATCGCAGCCAACTTCGTGGCGGCGGGACAGCCGCTCGTCATCGCTGACGCCGCGCCCTCCGCGGTTCAGCGATTCCTCGCCGCACATCCCGATCGGGTGGCACCGGGTGATCCCGCGGACTGCGACGTGGTGGTCCTCTCCCTGCCCACGAGTGATGTGGTCGACGAGGTGATTCTCGGCGAGAACGGCCTGCTCCGCCGCCTGGCGCCGGGAACGATCATCGTCGACATGAGTTCCAGTGTCCCGGCCCGCACCCGGGCACTCGGGGATGCGGCCGCCGCGGCGGATGTGGCGGTCGTCGACGCACCGGTCAGTGGTGGGGTGGCCCGTGCAGTCGTCGCGGATCTGGCGGTGATGGTCGGCGGGGACGACGGGGCGGTCGAGATCGTGTGGCCCCTGCTGGCCGCAACCGCGCGCGAGATCATCCATGTGGGTCCGACCGGATCGGCGCACGCCGCGAAGGCGCTCAACAACCTGCTGTCGGCGGTGGGACTGTTCGCGGCCGCCGAAGTGCTCGTCGTCGGGACCAAATTCGGCATCGACCCAGCGACGCTGCTGTCGGTGCTCAACGCGGGTAGCGGTCGCAATCAGGCCACCGAGGCCAAGTTCGGGACGTTCGTGCTGAACCGCGGTTTCGACTCGGGATTCACGGCGTCGCTGATGAACAAGGACGTCGGCATCGCGCTCGACCTCGCCCGCGACTGCGGCGTGGACCTCGACATCGGGTCAGCGCTCGGTCGGGCGTGGGCATCGGCCACCGAAGCGATCGGACCGGGCGCCGATCAGACCGAGATCGTCCGAGTCCTCGAACAGGCCGCGGGGGTCGAACTCCGTTGACCGTATCCACTGGTCGAGGGCACGCGTTGTCAGATCACCTTGCCTGCCCGGTGATTTCGCGGGCTTGCACGGAAACTGCCGAGGCGGCAATGTTGCTGCAGACCGAATTGTTCCCACCGACTCACACGAGGTGCACGAGAAGATGACCCGCCTGTTCACCAGACCGTCGCCCGACAACACCGCTGTGCAATTGCTGATGCGTGCGGCCATCGGCGGAACGATGATCGCCCACGGCGTCAAGCACGGGCGCAGCCTCGACGGCACCGCAGGCTGGTTCGGCTCCATCGGGTTCAAGCAACCCAAGCTGCAGGCCCAGGCGTCCGCCGTGGTCGAGGTGGGGGCGGGCGCCGCCATCGTCGCAGGTGCCGGTACACCGGTGGCCGCGTCGGCCGTGGTCGGGACGATGGCCGTCGCTGCTCGTTCGGTGCACCTCCCCAACGGCTTCTTCATCACCTCCGAGGGATGGGAGTACGTCGCCAATCTCTCGGTGGCCGCCATCGCGCTCGCCGCCCTGGGCCCGGGTAAATGGAGCGTCGACCGCGCACTGGGGCTCGACAGCAAACTCACCGGCAACCGCGCTGCCGCGCTCGCCGCCGGTCTCGGTCTCGGTGCCGCCGCCGCACAGCTGGCCGCCTTCCACCGGCCTCCGAAGGCATCTGCCTGACCGGCACTCGGGCCGGCGTCGTCGTGCCCCAGGTGCTCAGGTCGGCCAGGTGTGCACGGGTTCGCCCTCGTGCATCAGCGTCACGTAGTCGCCGAGCATGCCGTGCAGGGCCGCATCGCGGTCCTCGCCCGCAGCCTCGCGGGCCAGGACCGCGCGCCGCTGCCATGCCGACCCGGTCTGCCGGTTGATGCAGCGCCCCTCGATGACCGACAGGTAGCGCGAGCGTGCCTTGGCCGAGACGCCATAGGAACGCAGGCCGTCGTCGGCGAGGGGGAGCAGCCGTCGCAGGGTGAGTTCGTCGGGACGCACCCACCCGACGTTCGGCCAGTACAACTGTGCCTCGAGGCCCGCGCGAGCGCCCGACTGCAGGTTCTCCGCGGCGGCGTTGAAGGACATCTGCGACCAGAGCGGGCGGTCGGACTCGACGAGGCCGCGAACCAGGCCGTAGTAGAAGGCCGAGTTGGCCATGGTGTCGACGACCGTCGGCCCGGCGGGTAGGACGCGGTTCTCCACCCGCAGATGGGCGTGCCCGTCGACGACGTCGTACACCGGCCGGTTCCAGCGGTACACGGTGCCGTTGTGCAGGCGGAGCTCGTCCAGTGACGGGATCCTTCCCTCGTCGAGTTCGGCCAGCGGATCGACATCGGTGGAGACGGGGAGCAGTGCCGGGAAGTATCGGGTGTTCTCCTCGAAGAGATCGAAGATCGTGTTGATCCATCGCTCACCGAACCAGACCCGCGGCCGGACACCTTGATTCTTCAGCTCCAGGGGCCGGGTGTCGGTCGCCTGCTCGAACACCGGGATGCGGCTCTCGTGCCAGAGCGCGGCGCCGGCCAGGAACGGCGAATTGCCCGCCAGCGCCACCTGTACCCCGGAGATGCTCTGCGCCGCATTCCAATGCGCGGCAAAGTCTTCGGGGGCAACCCGCAGATGCAACTGCAACGATGTGCAGGCCGCCTCGGGGAGGATCGAGTCGGTCGTGGTGTGCAGGCGGTCGGTGTGGTGACCGTCGCCCAGCGGGATCCCGCTGATGTCGATCTCGATCGCCTCGCCGCGGGCGTCGAAGATCTGCTCGTTGAGCAGGTCGTACCGGGGATTGGCCGAAATCCATTGGTGAGCAAAATGTTCGGCGTTGAGGGTGGGGAGCATGCCGATCATCACGAGATGATTGTCGGTCTGCGCGGCCCGCTTTTCCGCGCGATTGAGTGAGGTGCGCAGAGCCTGCTCGAGGGAGATGGTGTCGTCGGTGACGAAGGGGCGCGGGGAGACGTTGATCTCGATGTTGAACTGGCCGAGCTCGGTCTGGTAGTCGGGATCGGCGATGGCGTCGAGCACCGTGGCGTTGGCCATCGCCGGATTCATGTCATCGTCGACGAGGTTGAGTTCCACCTCCATGCCCAGCAACGGCTCCGGCGGCCGACCGTGATCGGTGAACAGGCCCTCGGCCAGCATGCGTGCGATCGCCTCGGTACCGCGACTCACCTGCCTGCGGAACCGGACGCGGTCCTCGCCGGTGAACTCACGTTTCGAGACGTCGGTTCCCATGGCTCAATGGTGCATGATGGTCGGCGTGGCAGCGCGTAAACCGATCGATCCGGCGCAGGCCAGGGCGGCGGTCCTCGCCGTTGCCGAGTGGATTCGTGACGACACGGTCAAGGCTCCCGCCCGGCAGGAGGTCGCCGCCGCCGTCCGACTCACCGCCCGCACGCTCGCCGACGTCGCACCCGGCAACTCCGTCGAGGTGCGGGTGCCGCCCTATGTGGCCGTGCAGTGCATCGAAGGTCCGCGCCACACTCGCGGAACACCGCCAAACGTGGTGGAGACGGACCCGCGGAGCTGGTTGCGGATGGTCACCGGAAACCGGGACATGACGGACCTGGTGGACGCCGGCGAGGTCAGCGCATCCGGATCGCGGGCCGGGGATGTCGCGCACTGGATGCCGCTGTTCCCGCTGTGAGGACCGGGCCGGTTCACGGCGTCGGGGTGTCGGCGGGTGCAGGTTCGATCCGCTTGCGGCCGACGATCAGGATGACCGCCAGGATCGGATAGACCAGGATCGCGGCGACCGACCCGACGTAGCCGCTCTGGTCGACGAGGATCGACGTCCCGGTGAGGATCGAGAAGTCGAAGAGCCCGTGGACCACCGAGTTGAGGACATTGCCCCGGGAGACCCGCCTCATCAGGTAGAAGAAGTAGCCGGCGAGACTCACGGCGATCGCTTGCGGAATCGCGGAGACGCCGTGGCCGATCGCGTTGGTGAGGTGGACCGCCCCGAAGACGATGCTCGACCACAGCGCGACCCGCCCCTCGCCGAGGCCGTGCTCACGCATCGCCGTGACGCCGATCCCACGGAACATCGTCTCCTCGCCCCACCCGACGAACTGGGTGGCGACCAGGAGCGTGAGGACGAAGATCAGATCCTTGTCGGCGAGGGCCCGGTAGTCGGTGCCTGCGGCGATCGCCACCAGCATCAACACCGGCACGATCCACACCCACCGCGACACCGGGCGCTCGTCGTACAGGACCGGGCGCCACCACCCGAGTCGGGTCACCACCAGGAACGTGAAGGCCAGTGCCACCCCGAGGGGGATGATCATCGAGAACACGACGCCCCGGGTCGTGACGATCTCCGTCACCCCGCTCGCGTGTTCGACCGCGAGCCCACCGAGTTGGATGATCGCCAGATAGACGAGCACCACGACGGCGAACCACACATAGGTCAGCTGTCGCAGGGGCCGTCGCGGCGGGTGGTCGGGAAGCGGCATCGTCACCGGGACAAGGTAGCCCGCGCAGATCCGGCGTGCCGCGCCGACGACTCGCCTCGAGCGGGGGGAATACGGCCGGTCGGCGCGCCGTTGCCGGATTCGCGTAACGCCGCGACCGGTCGGTACGCTTGGTGCGTCTCCCCAGCCCACCTGCGTCCTCGATCTCAGGGAGCCCATTGATGACCGACTTGTCGATCAACAGCACAAACCTCCTCGCTCCCACGCGATCATGCGGTGCCGCCCAACCCGCCGACGACGTCGAGAACGAACCTCGCGAGGAGTGCGGTGTCTTCGGGGTGTGGGCACCGGGCGAGGATGTGGCCAAGCTCTCCTATTACGGGCTCTATGCTCTGCAGCACCGCGGCCAGGAAGCGGCGGGGATCGCCGTCGGCGACGGATCGCAGGTCCTGGTGTTCAAAGATCTCGGGCTCGTCAGCCAGGTCTTCGACGAGCAGACCCTTGGCGCGATGGTCGGTCACGTGGCGATCGGGCACTGCCGCTACTCGACGACCGGATCGACGACCTGGGAGAACTCGCAGCCGATCTTCCGGACGACCGATGCGGGCACCGGGGTCGCACTCGGGCACAACGGCAATCTGGTGAACACCGCCGACCTGGCGAGCCGCGCGCGCGGGCTCGGTCTGATGAGTTCGGCCGCCACGTCGGATTCCGATCTGGTCGGCGCCCTGCTCGCCCATGGCGCCGCGGACAGCACGCTGGAGCAGGCGGCGATGGATCTGCTGCCCACCCTGCAGGGTGCGTTCTGCCTCACGTTCATGGACGAACACACGCTCTATGCGGCGCGTGACGCGCACGGTGTGCGCCCTCTGTCGCTCGGCCGCCTCGACCGCGGGTGGGTGGTGGCGTCGGAGACAGCGGCGCTCGACATCGTCGGCGCATCCTTCGTGCGGGACATCGAACCCGGGGAACTCCTGGCCATCGACGCCGATGGCGTCCGCAGCTCGCGTTTCGCCGAGCCGACCCCCAAGGGCTGTGTCTTCGAGTACGTCTACCTGGCCCGACCGGACAGCGTCATTCACGGACGGTCGGTGCACTCGACCCGCGTGGAGATCGGTCGCCGTCTGGCCCGTGAGTATCCGGCCGACGGCGATCTGGTGATCCCCGTCCCGGAGTCAGGCACGCCGGCCGCGGTCGGTTTCGCTCAGGAATCGGGTATTTCGTACGGACAGGGCCTGATGAAGAACGCCTACGTCGGCCGTACCTTCATCCAGCCGTCCCAAACCATCCGCCAGCTCGGCATTCGCCTCAAACTCAACCCGCTCAAGGAAGTCATCCGCGGCAAACGGCTTGTCGTCGTGGACGACTCGATCGTCCGAGGCAATACTCAACGAGCATTGATCCGCATGCTCCGCGAGGCCGGGGCAGCCGAGATCCACGTGCGTATCGCGTCGAGCCCGGTCCGCTGGCCGTGTTTCTACGGCATCGACTTCGCATCGCCAGCCGAACTGATCGCCAACGGTATGGAGTCCGAGGCCGGGATGGTCGAGGGCGTCCGGCAGGCCATCGGCGCGGATTCGCTGGGGTACATCAGTATCGAGGAGATGATCGCCGCCACCGATCAGCCGGCGGAGACCCTCTGCGCGGCGTGTTTCGACGGTGACTACCCCATCGACCTGCCCAAGGAGACCTCCATGGGCAAGGCGGTGCTCGAGCAGATGCTCGCCAGCGCCGTCGGGGACGGCCGCGCCGACCCGCTGACCGTTGCCAACGACAACGTCAGCGCGGTGATGCGGCCCTGATCCCGGGCTGTCAGATCTACTGCCGACGCCACACACCGAACGGTACGGCCGCACCGCGGTCGGGTACCGTGTTTGAGCGGTGGTGACTCGCTGTGCCGACGTCGGAATCGCGGGCCACCGGACCACGGCCTACACCATGCGCGACGACGGAGCCTCCGATCACCCGGAGATCCGACAACCTGGTTTTCGACAAGGGGTGCTCAGCTAGATGACCGATCGGGATTCGGCTGCCGACAATCCGGCAAACAACCCGCCCGCGGGCGACGGTGGTGCCTCGTACGCAGCCGCAGGCGTGGACATCGACGCAGGCGAGCGCGCGGTCGAACTGTTTGCGCCGCATGCCAAGCGCGCGTCCCGCCCAGAGGTGATGGGCGGTCTGGGCGGGTTCTCCGGACTGTTCGCGCTCAAGGGCAACTACCGAGAGCCTGTCCTCGCCGCGGCGAGTGACGGCGTCGGCACCAAGCTCGCCATCGCCCAGGCGATGAACAAGCACGACACCGTGGGCCGGGACCTGGTCGCCATGTGCGTCGACGACCTGGTCGTGTGCGGGGCGGAGCCGCTCTTTCTGCAGGACTACATCGCCGTCGGCAAGGTGGTGCCGGAGACGGTTGCGCAGATCGTCGCGGGTATCGCCGACGGCTGCGTGGACGCCGGTTGTGCACTGCTCGGCGGGGAGACCGCCGAACACCCCGGCCTCATGGGCGAAGACCACTACGACCTCTCGGCCACCGCGATCGGGGTCGTCGAGGCCGACCAGATCCTCTCGCCCGAGCGTGTTCGTCCGGGTGACGTGATCATCGGAATGGGGTCGTCGGGCCTGCATTCCAACGGCTATTCGCTCGCGCGCAAGGTGCTCCTCGAATGGGGCCACATGGACCTGGCCGGGCATGTCGAGGAGTTCGGCCGCTCACTCGGTGAGGAGCTGCTCGAGCCGACCCGGATCTATGCGCGTGACTGCCTCGCCTTGGCCGCCGAGACCGATGTCCGCACCTTCGCGCATGTCACCGGTGGTGGCCTGGCCGAGAATCTGGCGCGGGTGATCCCGTCGGGTCTGGTCGCCGAGCTCGAGCGCGGGACCTGGACTCCGGCACCGGTGTTCGCCATGATCGGCCAGCGCGGCCGGGTGGAGCGCGAGGAAATGGAGCGCACGTTCAACATGGGTGTCGGCATGGTCGCCGTGGTGGCGCCCGAGGACACCGAGCGCGCACAGGCGGTGCTGACCGCCCGTCATGTCGACAATTGGGTGCTCGGTGCGGTCAAACGGTCCACGGAGCCGAAGAACACCGAGCTGCCCCGGGTGGTGCTGTCCGGCGAGCATCCTCGCTTCTGACCACCGCACGCGCCACTGCGCTGCAGGTGTGGCGTTCTCCGCATCGTCGTGGCTCGGGTCTCGATACGCCGCTCCTTCGTCGCGGCTACTCGACCGACGGGGGGTGCCGCTCCTTCGTCGCGGCTACTCGACCGGCAGAGATGCCGAAGCGGGATGCCGAACCTTGGCGGTTCTCTCGTTGATCGAGTAGCGGCAAACGGAGTGAGTCGCGTATCGAGATCCGAAGCCGCGCACGATCGGCGACAGCGCACAACCACACCTGAGCATCTCGCGCGTGACACTCGCCACGGACGAACTGCTCAGGTGTGGTTGTTGCGTTGGTGTGCTCCGAGATCGGTGCTGAGAGGAGAGGGTGGAGTCGACGACTCAGGAGCGTCAGGCTCGACGCCACTCGTCCTCGTCGACCCACTCGTCCACCGGATCCCGGCGTTCCGCCGAGTCCTCCGACCCGGACAACTCGCGCTGCAAGCTGTCGAAGTCGGTGTTCGGAGTGGAGTACTTCAGCTGACGAGCAACCTTCGTCTGCTTTGCTTTTGCCCGGCCGCGGCCCATTTGGGACCCCCTCGCACAATGACGGGGCGGCCAAACGCTTGGCGGCCCCGTTCTCTAGGTAATGAATCTGTCGTGGCACCAGTTTAGCGCGCTCGTTCCGATAATGCGGATCGCCCTGCCGACTGCGCCGCAGCGAGTCGGAAAGTGGGGAGTCGGGTCACGCGTGGGCCAGTTTGCGCGAGGCCTCCCGTCGGACCTTGGGACCGAGGTCCTCGCAGGCCAGCAGGGTCGCGAGGGCATCCGCATCGGCCGTGGTGCCGCTCACGAGATCACGCACGGTGACCCGGTGATCGGGTCGACGCACGATATGGACGGCGTCCCCGGCGCCAACGCTGCCCGGCGTGACAACCCGCAGGTAACAGCCGGTGTCGGCACGATCCAGAAAGCGCTTGACCCACCGCCGCTCCTCCGCCCAAACGGCAAAGGTGCGGCACGGCGTGCGTGGAATCGTCGTCTCGACGACGAGGCCGTCGCCGCCGATCTCCCAGCGTTCCCCGACCACCGCGTCGGTGGTCGGCAGGCCGTCGATCCGCAGATTCTCGCCGAACCAGCCGGACGGCAGTTCGCGGCCGAGTTCCTCGGCCCAACGCAGCGCCTCGTGTTCGCTGTAGGCGTAGATCGCCTGCTCGATGCCGCCGTGGTATTTGGTGTCCACGACGTGGTCGGGCATCAGCCCGAGCTCTCCGACGGCGATGCGGCCGGCCAGTGGCCGCTTGTCGATCCCGCTGGCCCCGATCGTGTCGAGAATCACGTCGTCGGTCGCAGCGCACACGGCCAGGACGACTCCGGCCGACGGATCGTCTGCGATCACGACTACGAGACCCCGCCGTGGCGGAGCCGGTCGATCGCCGCGCGGCCGGCCTGGACGCGCTCGTCGTCGCGGACCGAATCGGGGTCGATCCGGGCACTCACCGGGCGCTCGCCATCGACGAGCAGGTCGACCTCGGGGCCGACCGACCGCTTGACCAGCGCCAGCGCGATCGGACCGAGCTCGTAATGGTCGACGACTGTCCCGATCCGGCCGACCACGCGTCCGCCTGCTTTGACCGGATCGCCGGTGGACGGTCGCTCGTCGGTGCTCCCGTCGAGATGGAGCAGGACGAGGCGACGCGGCGCCTTGCCGAGGTTGTGGACCCGCGCGACGGTCTCCTGTCCGCGGTAGCAGCCCTTGTCGAGGTGAACCGCCCCGAGCTCGTCGGGTCCGCCGATCCAGTTCACCTCCTGCGGGATGGTGCGGTCATCGGTGTCGACTCCGTGTCGGGGGCGCATCGCGGCGACCCGCAGCGCGTCATGGGTCCAGCCACCTGCCATCCGTGCGCCGGCGTCGGTGAGTTGCGTCCACCACGCCTCGACGGCGGATTCGGGGATCACCAGGTCGATCACGGGCAGCCGTGCGCCCTCGCCGATCGGAGGCATCACCCGCCAGAAGCCGAGTGGTTCCTCCTCGTGGTGGAGTTCGGGCAGATCGCCTGCGGTGTAGATCGGGGCGTCGGGGGCGAGATCGATGAGGTCGGCGATCGGGCCGTGCACGATGTCCGGACCGATCAGTGTGAGGACCGACATGTCGGGCCGGGCGGCCGGTTCGACCTTCGCCCAGAAGACCATCTTGGCGAGGAAGTTCAGCAGGACCGGCCCGCGCCGACCTTCGCAGTCGACCCAGGTCACCCCGTCGACATCGGTCATCACGAAATGCTCCTCGACGCGACCGTTCGCATCGAGCGACAGGTTCTCGGCGCTGGTCCGGTCGGCCAGGGACTCCACATGCTGACTGGAGATGGTGTGCAGCCAGGTCAGTCGGTCGGCACCCGGCAACTCGATCACGGTCCGGTCCGAACGGTCGACGACGGCCGCGGAACGTTCCGCGGTCCGCTGCTCTCCGAGGGGATCTCCGTAATGCCAGGCGACCTGGACAAGGTCGTCATCACCGTCCTGGGGTGGCCCGGGCACGGCGCCCTGAGTGGAATACCTGGTCAGAATGCGCGACGCGGTCACATGTCGAGTCTACGGGGCGACACGAACCGGCGAGTGCGGGTCATGACGGACGGACCTCACCTAGCCTCGAGTCCATGGCGCAGCAGATTCTGGTCACCCTCGACGGCACGGTGCACGATCCCGACGTCCCGTTCCTCCATGCCGACGACCTGGCGGCGGTGCGTGGCGACGGCGTGTTCGAGACCTTGCTGATCCGCTCCGGCCGGACGCGGCGCGTGGGAGCGCACCTCGATCGCCTCGAACGCAGCGCGGCGATGATGGATCTGCCCGAGCCCGATCGTGACGCATGGCAGTCGGCCATCGAGGTGGCCGAGAAGGAATGGTCGGTCGCGGGTGGGGACGGCGAGGCGTGGCTGCGGCTGATCTACTCGCGAGGGCGGGAGAGCGCGCCGGATGCCGGACCGACGGCGTATCTGGTCGTCGGTGCCGTTGCCGAGCGGGTACGACACGCCCGCTCGGAGGGACTCTCGGTGGTGACACTGGACCGCGGCTACTCGACAGATCTCGCCGAGACCGCGCCCTGGCAGCTCCTCGGCGCCAAGTCGCTCAGCTACGCGACCAACATGGCCGCCCTGCGTCATGCCGAACAGCAGGGGTTCGACGACGTGATCTACCTCAGCAGCGAGGGAGCGGTGCTGGAGGGGCCGAGATCGACGGTCGTCACCGTGACGGGGAAGACCCTGGCCACCCCGCCCCCGGAGACCGGCATCCTGCCCGGGACCACGCAGCGCGCGGTCTTCGACATCGCGGAGCAGGAGGGCTGGACGACCGCGACGCAGACCCTTCGCCGAGCCGACCTCGTCGGCGCCGATTCGGTCTGGCTGATCAGCAGTGTCACCTTGGCCGCGCGGGTCAGATCGCTCAACCGGTATGTGATGCCGACATCAACGACAGATGACGAATTCGCCGATTTGGTGGACCGCGCGATTTGCGTTGACTGACAATGGGAGCGACGTTCGTGCGTTGACCGGTGACACGTCGCCGGTCAACGGGCGGACGGGATCCAGACCACAATTTCATCCAGGTGCGATCAGGGCTTTGGGTGCTTGAACTTGCCCATCCGCGCAGCGTAGCGTGGGTCGGGTACGACTACTACGAAATGTAGTAGGTGAGGGTTCGGCAATCAGGAGGTCGCACACCGCGGCCCGGCTCGTGCATCGCAGCCCGATGCACCGACTCTGATAGAGGCGACATGGACGCTCTTGATGTCTCCCGATGGCAATTCGGGATCACCACCGTCTATCACTTCATTCTGGTCCCACTGACCATCGGTCTGGCGCCGATGATCGCTGTCATGCAGACGGTCTGGCACGTGACCGGCAACGAACAGTGGCTGCGCGCGACCAAGTTCTTCGGGAAGCTCTTCCTGATCAACTTCGCGCTGGGTGTCGCCACCGGCATCGTGCAGGAATTCCAGTTCGGCATGAACTGGAGCGAGTACAGCCGATACGTCGCCGATGTGTTCGGTGCGCCTTTGGCCTTCGAAGGCCTGGTCGCGTTCTTCCTCGAATCGACCTTCATCGGTCTGTGGATCTTCGGCTGGGGTCGTTTGCCGCGGCGAGTCCACCTGGCCTGCATCTGGCTGGCCGCGATCGGCGTCAACGCATCTGCCTACTTCATCATCGCCGCGAACTCGTGGATGCAGCACCCGGTGGGTGTGGAGTGGGACAACGAACGAAATCGTCCGGCGATGAACGACTTCGGGGCGGTTCTGACCAACAACACCACCCTGGCGGCGTTCCCGCACGTCATCGCCGGCGCGCTGCTGACCGCAGGTACCTTCGTCGCGGCCATCGGTTGCTGGTGGATGGCCCGGAACATGTGGCGGGCGAAGAAACTTCGCGTGGCCATCGAGACCGGCGACACCTCCGAGATGCCGAAGGCGACGTCGCCCAGTCAGATCGACGCCACGCCCGAGGATCTCGAGCACGACGCACGCAGGATGTGGCGCCCGGTGACGCGGTTCGCGCTGTGGGTGACCGTGGTCTCGGGCGTTGCCCTGTTCATCACCGGCGACATCCAGGCCGAGATCATGTTCGAGCAGCAGCCGATGAAGATGGCATCCGCGGAATCCCTGTGCAACACCGAGACCGGTGCCGCGTTCTCGGTGCTGAGCGTCGGTCGGCAGAACAACTGCGACAACGTCCACCCGGTGATCGAGATCCCCAACATGTTGTCGTTCCTGGCCAATCGCGACATCCACAGCACTGTGCAGGGCGTGAATCAGCTACAGGTGCAGTACCAGGAGGCGCTCGACATGCCCGGGCAGAACTTCGCGCCCAACCTGTTCGTCACGTACTGGGGCTTCCGGGCGATGATCACCTGGGCGCTCGGCTCGGCGGTGCTCGCGTTGGGCGGGCTGTGGCTGACGCGGAAGAAGAGAGTTGTCGAGTCGCGAAAGTTCGGCTTGCTGGCCTTGTGGATGATCCCCACCCCGTTCCTGGCCAACAGTTCCGGCTGGATCTTCACCGAGATGGGACGTCAGCCCTGGGTGGTCGCGCCGAACTGGGCCGAGGATCTGGACCCGTTGCAGATCCACATGCTCGTCCAGGACGGTGTCTCCAACCATGTGGCGGCCACGGTCTGGGTGACGCTCATCGGTTTCACGGTTCTCTACGGGGCACTCGGGGTCGTGTGGTTCATGCTGCAGCGCCGCTACATCATCGAGGGGCCGGCCACCTACGATGCGGTACCACCAGATGAGCCGTCGCCGGACGATTCCGATTCCGGTGAGCCCAAACAACTCTCGTTCGCGTACTGAGGAGATGACCGATGGGACTGCAGGAGTTCTGGTTTCTGATCATCGCGATACTGTTCGTCGGCTATTTCGTGCTCGAGGGTTTCGACTTCGGGGTCGGCATGTTGATGCCCTTCCTCGGGCGCAGCCATACCGGTGGTGACGAGAAGGTCGAGCCGACCGAGGATCTCGCCGATCCGGACAGCCGTCGCAGGGCGATCCTGAACACGATCGGGCCGGTGTGGGACGGCAACGAGGTGTGGGTGATCACCGGTGGCGCCGCGATGTTCGCGGCATTCGGCGGCTGGTACGCGACGATGTTCTCGGCCTTCTATCTGCCGCTGTTCCTGATCCTGGTCGGGCTCATCACCCGCGTGTGTGCCATCGAATGGCGGGGCAAGATCAATTCGCCGAAGTGGCGCGCATGGGCCGATGTGGGAATCGGGCTGGGCTCCTGGATTCCGGCGATCCTGTGGGGCGTCGCATTCGCGAACGTCATCCGGGGCCTCCCCATCGATGCCGATGCGCAGTACACGGCCGGGTTCTTCAATCTGCTCAACCCGTACGCGCTGCTCGGCGGCCTGACGACGTTGTTGGCCTTCCTCACCCACGGCGCGGTCTTCCTGGCGCTGAAGACGAGCGGTGTGCTGAAACAGGATTCGATGAAGTACGCCTCCCTGCTGGCCATCCCCACCCTGGTGGTGGCCGCGGCATTCCTGCTGTGGACCCAATTCGCGTACGGCAACGGCTGGACGTGGATTCCGGTGTTGATCGCGGCCGTGGCGGCGGTGGTGATGGTGCTGGCGACGCAGGTGAAACGAGAGGGCGTCGCGTTCTTCGCGACCTGTGTGGCGATCGCCGGGACCGTGGCCACCCTGTTCTCGGTGCTCTACCCGAATGTGTTGCCGTCCACCACGGATTCGGCCTACAACCTGACGATCGACAACACGTCGTCGAGCCACTACACGCTGACGATCATGACCTGGGCCGCGGTACTCATCACACCGGTCGTCATCGCCTACCAGGCGTGGACCTACTGGGTGTTCCGCAAGCGGATCTCGGTGGAGCAGATCCCCGCGCCGAGCGGTCTGTCGTCGCTGCGTGTGCCGACTGAATGACGCGGGCTGCCAGCACCACCGCGTCCACCGGGGAGGCCGACACCGCCGAGGAGGGCGCACCGGCACGCCGCGCCGGGCCGGTCGACCCACGGCTGCTGCGGTATTCGCCTGCCGCCCGCTGGTACGTGGTCGTCACGGCGGTCTTCTCGTTCGGCGCTGTGATCGCGATCATCGTGACCGCGGCGATGGCGGCCTCGATCGTGTCCGAACTCATCGTCGATCCCGGCAGGCGATCCGTTGCCGCCCAACAAGTTCACCTCGGTGTACTGGCGGTTGCCGTGGTCGCTCGGGTGGCGATGACCTACCTGCACGACCGGTACGCGCAGCGGGCGTCCGCGCGCGTCATCGCCCAGTTGCGCGCACGTGCTCTCGACGTCCTGACCGACCCCGCGACCACGTCACCGCGCGACCTCCTGGAGCGGCGCGAGCACGCGAGCACCGTGCTGCTGCGCGGACTCGACAGTCTCGCACCGTATCTGGCGGGCTACCTGCCCGCGCTGATCGTCACCCTCACGGTCACGCCGACGGTGGTGCTCGTCATCGCTGTCACCGACTGGCCGTCGGCGCTGGTCATCCTGATCACGCTCCCGCTGATACCGCTCTTCATGGTGCTGATCGGGTTGATGACGCGGGACCGGACCGACCGCAAACTCCAGGCGATGAGTCGCCTGAACGCGCAACTGCTCGACCTGATCGCCGGCCTCCCGACGCTGCGGGCACTGAACCGGTCACGCGGGCCGGCGGAACGAGTTGCCCAGCTAGGACGCACCCACCGGCGGACCACGATGTCGGCGCTGCGGGTCGCGTTCCTGTCCGGCGCCGTCCTCGAGTTGCTCGCGACCCTGTGTGTGGCGCTGGTGGCCGTGGGCATCGGAATCCGTCTCGTCTACGGCGAGATGAGCCTGTACGCAGGTGTTCTCGCGTTGATCCTGGCTCCGGAGGCCTACCACCCGCTCCGGCAGGTCGGTGCCCAGTTCCACAACTCGGCCGATGGGGTCGCCGCGGCCGGCGAGA
The DNA here is from genome assembly GCF_026625785.1 of Gordonia sp. SL306. Classification (NCBI taxonomy): domain Bacteria; kingdom Bacillati; phylum Actinomycetota; class Actinomycetes; order Mycobacteriales; family Gordoniaceae; genus Gordonia; species Gordonia sp. SL306. The sequence continues at coordinate 3,516,619 of NZ_CP113063.1, forward strand.
TCGTCGAGTTGATCGAGGCGGCCGACGCCCCTGCGACGTCTCATCCCGGCCACCGCACCTGTTCGGTGGCCGGGCAACAGATCGGACTCCTCGACGTCGGTGTGCACGGGCGAGATGGATGGGCACCCCATCGACTCGCCGCGACGATCGAGCCGGGCGAGCTGACGGTGCTGACCGGACCGAACGGGGCAGGGAAGTCGACCACGCTGCTGGCCGTCATGGGCCTCATCGAACCGGATGAGGGGTCGGTGCTGATCGGTGCGATCTCGGTCGCCGAACTCGATCCGGCCGCACTTCACGAGCAGATCGCATGGTTGCCGCAGTTGCCGGTGATCGTTCCCGGCACGGTCACCGAGAATCTCGAGCTGTTCGGAGTCCTCGACCCGGCAGCGCTGCGACGTGTATCCGAGGCGACCGGTTTCGACGACGTCGTCGACGAACTGCCAGATGGTGTGGAGACCATGCTCGGCGCGGGTGGCGTCGGGCTCTCGGCGGGCCAGCGGCAGCGACTCGCGCTCACCCGGGTGCTGGCCTCGCCGTCGCCGCTGATCCTGCTCGACGAGCCGACCGCGCATCTCGACGAACGGTCCGCGGCTGCCGTGCTCGGCGTGCTCTCGGCCCGTGCGCAGGCGGGCGACACCGTGGTGGTGGTCGCCCACGAGCCGCTGGCGCGCGCCCACGCCGACCGGATCGTCGAGATCGGCGGGGTGCACCGTGGCGACTGAACCCGGGCAGACCGGTACCGCTCATCACGGGCGAACGGCTGATCCCTTGCGGCGTGCCTTCGCCTTCCTCGGGTTGCAGGGTCGGCCATTGGTGAAATCGATTCTGCTGGGGGTGGGCGGATCGCTGTCGGCGCTCGGCTTGGCGGCATTGTCGGCATGGCTGATCACGCGTGCATGGCAGATGCCGCCGGTGCTCTACCTGTCGGTGGCGATCACGTCGGTTCGGGCCCTCGGGATCTCGCGCGGGGTCTTCCGATACCTCGAGCGCCTGGCCACCCACGACCTCGCCCTCGGCGCGATGGCGACGGCGCGCGAACGCGTCTATCGCAGGCTCGCCGCCGGCGATCCCGCGTATTCGGTGACGCTGCGTCGCGGTGACCTGCTGGCCCGCACCGGTGACGACATCGACGAGATCGGCAATGCCCTGATCCGGGGCGTGATCCCGATCGCCGTCGGCGCGGTGACCGGTGTCGCCGCGGTGATCATCATGGGCCTCGTGTCGTGGTGGGCGGCCCTGATCCTCGCGGTCGCACTGCTGGTCAGCGGCCTCGTCGCGCCGTGGCTGGCGGCACGCGGCTCCGCGCGATCGATCGGCGATTCGTCCGAGGCCGCGACCCGCTCGTCGGAGGCGACTCTGGCCGCGCTCTGGCACGCTCCGGAGCTGACCGTCGCGCGGCGACGGGAGCACGTTCTCGCCGCCGCCGGGGCGGCCGACACCGAAGCCCTGGAGGCGGCCGATCGGGGACTGCGCCACGAGGCCGCCGCGACCGCGGCAACGCCTCTGTCGGTGGGCGTCTCGGTGCTGGCGGCCTGCCTGATCGGGATCGGGCTCGTGTCGTCGGTGCCGGGATCGTTGGCGTCCGTGGCCTCGGGCGAGGGGCTCACCCCGATGATCCTCGGCGTCCTCATCCTGCTGCCGCTGTCCGCCTTCGAATCGACGGGACCGCTCACCGAGGCCGGAATCCAGATCGAGCGGAGTCGTCAGAGCGCGGCCCGGGTGATGGCGCTGGTCGATGGTGCGGGTGTGTCCGATGTCGGCTCGGAGCCCGACGGAGTGCCCACGCACGAGCGGGGACCGTGGGATCGCGACATTCATTCGGGACCGGTGACGGTCGTCGTCGATGCACTTCGGTGGGGTTGGTCGTCGACGAATGTCCTCGGTCCCGCCGACGGGCTGTCTGTTCAGTTGCCGCCCGGGGCGCGGATGGTGGTGGTCGGGCCCAGCGGATCGGGGAAATCGGCACTCATGCTGACCCTGGCCGGGCTCTTGGAGGCTCGCACGGGAACGGTCGGCTGCCGCGACGGCACCGCCGACCCGGTCGATCTGCGTGCGGCGGTCTGCTACGTCGCCGAGGAGGGCCACGTCTTCTCCACGACGGTCCGGGAGAATCTGCTGGTCGCCCGGGGCGACGCCGACGATGCCGAGCTCATCGCGGCGCTCGACGCGGTGGGTCTGCGAGCGTGGATCGCCGGGCTGCCCGACGGTATCGACACCGCACTGACCGGGGGAGCGGATGCGGTCAGCGGCGGTCAGCGACGCCGGCTGCTCCTGGCCCGAGCGTTGCTGCACCCGGCGCCGGTGGTGCTGCTCGACGAACCGACCGAGCATCTCGACGCCGACGATGCGGCAGTGCTCCTGCGCCGGCTCATCGCCGCCGAGGGCGGACTGTTCGGTCCGTCGAAGACCGTGGTGATCGTCACGCATCATGCTGGGGCGCAAGATTTTTCCGTCGTCAACCCGAGCTGCGCACTGCTCGAGATCGAACCTGTCGCAGCCCGGTGAAAAAGACGTTGCCGCCCAGTCGTGGGCAGGCGTATCTTCGGCTGTACACGAGGAAGGAGGTGGTTCGAAGTTGTATGACTATTGGACACGTGAGGTGACCATCCGCTAGCGCGGATCGTGGCATTCACTGCCATGGGAGTGCGCCGACAGGCCGCACCCTCCGTGCCGGCGAATCCCAGATGGTCACCCGACCCCCGTACCCCGATCGAGTCCGATCGGCCCTGGCCCTGCTGACGGGCGGTACGGGGGTCGTTTCCGTCTGGGGTCGCTTCGGTCCGGGCGCGACTCCCACGAATCCGGCATGTGTAACGCACGTCACCGCGATCCCGATCGGTAATTCAAGTAGTCGACTACTCGTGCTCGGACACCGACTCCGGCGTGAAATTGACACCAGTCCGTGATCGACCCCGATCAGGCCCGACCCATCCGTACCGGGTCGCGACGCGAACCACAGTCGACCGAACATCTTCGGCGAGGGAGACCGACATGACCGCGACACATGCTCACGTGGCACCCGATCACGAGGCATCGACCGTGCCCCGCATGCCCGTGGGCCTCCCGCACGAGATTGCCGCCGATCACGTGGACACCGAGGTCCGAGCCCGATTCCTCACCCCTGACGACGCGGACTGGACCAACGACGGCGCGGCCACCTGGACCAGCGGCCACGTCTCGGGTCTCACCTACTCGCACACATCGGGCTCCGACCAGCTGGTACTCCACAACCGGGGCGCGCACGACCTCGGGGTGCTGTCCACCCCGGAACTGCCGGGCACCGACGGAACCGTGTTCACGCATCTGCCGGGCGGCACGTCGGTCGATCTGCCCGTCGCCGAGTCGCACATCCTGCAGACCGCCCGGGTCGGCGACCGGCCGGTCCTCGTCGGACAGATCGTGGCCGGGCGCGATCCGGAGAGCGCCGAGCCGTTGTTCATGCTCGACGGCCCGGCCCCGGACGAGGTCGACTGGGCAGTGCTCGACCCCGACGATGTGTACTGGAAGCCGGGCGACGTCGATTTCGGTGCGCCGACCGCCCCACAGTTCGTGTTCGCCGACCCGTTCGCGCACGGTGTCCACCACACGCGCATCGACGGTGAGGTGGCGCTCCACAATCACGGCGACAGCGAGGTGGCAGTGCTGACGGTCGGCGCCGACGGCCCGCTCGACCTCGTGGTCGCGCGGCCGGGCGAGTCGGTCCCGATTCCGCCCGGAGACGCCGTCTGCTACGTGCAGGCGCCCCGAACCGATTGCAGCCCAACGCTGTTGGGCGTCATGTGGCTGCGCTCGGGCGAGCTGATGCCGAGTGTGCTGCCGATTCCCTCGCGGCGCGATCACCTCGACTACCACTACCTGACCCCGTGGAGCGCCGACTGGGATTGCGGTTACCCGCAGCAGATCCACCTCGATGCCGAGGCGAGTGGCGTCACCTACCAGTACCGGACAGGTGCGGACCGGATGACCATCCGCAACACCGGCGACGAGCCGATCGCGGTGATCTACAACCGTGCGGGTGAGCGGGTCGTCGCCGAGGTGGCGGCCGGCACCCGGATGACCTTCCCGGTGTGTGCGGACGCCGACACCGGCCAGGTGTTCTCCGTCGTCGGCGAGCGTGTGGACAGCAGGCCGGGCCGGTCGGCGAGCTTCGCGTCGTCGGGCGCGGTGATACCGGGAACCAGCGGCACACCGGGTACCGCAACCAATTTCGGCTCGGTCGTGATCATGCTCGGCACGGTGGTCTACAGCGCCGTGCCCAAGAAGAACCTCTACCTGGCATGGTCTGACCGTCGTCGGTGGTTGCGGCGGGCAGCCGGGTGAACAACCCGATACGTCAGCCGGCGTAGCGACGGAGCTTGGCCGATATCCGTGGGATGAGATCGCCGTCGGCGTCGACGCGCTCCTCCACATAGGCGAGGTCGCCGTCCTCGACGAGTCCGTAGAGCCGTTTCGCGCCGCCGGTGCGGCGGCCGGAATCGGCCTTGATCACCACGTCGGTGGCGAGTTCCCATGAGGTCTGGGTCAGGGGCTGACCGTAGAACAGTTCGATCGAACCCTCCGCATGGGCCAGGAGCAGTTCGATGTTGTCGTCGTCGCCGATTCGCCAGAACCCGGTCTCACGCAGATCGGGACGAACGAAACGCGCGTCGTCGTCGATCACCCACGACCGGGCCTGCCAGTTGAGAAAGTTCTGCCCGTCGTGACTGATGATGATCTGTTGAGCGAAGTGGTAGTCGACGCCGGTGTCGGGATCGTTGCCCTCACCCTCACCCAGCCAGACCCCGACCATCGGCAGAAGTGCGAGGAGCCCGGAATGCAGATCGGCGCCCTGGCGGAGATTGGCGGTGTCATGGGGGAGCGGAAGCTCGCCCCACTCGGGGAGATTGCGGTCTGCGGTCTCCCTGGCGCGTTCGGCCGCCTGGTTGATCGCGTCGTCGCCGGAGCGGCGCGCCGCGCCGTCCGGTTCATCCGCAGGCTGGGTCACGACTCGTCGTTGATCAGACGGTAGAGGACGTAGACACCGAACCAGGCGATCAGAATCGATGCCAGAATCAGCAGGATCTCGAAGAAAATGACCACGCGCAGAGTTTAGCGCGCGAGTTCTGCCGCCATCGACCCGAGGTGGTCTCGTCCGATGCTTGGATGGTGACATGAGCGATGAACAGCGCATCTCGACGGCGAGCCGCCGGATCGCCGCCCCGGCCGAACGCATCTTCGAGCTGATCGCCGATCCGGCGCGGCAACCCGACTGGGACGGGAACGACAACCTGTCGCAGGCCCCGTCCGGCCGGCGGGTGACCGCGGCGGGCGAGGTGTTCGCGATGACCCTGACGACCGGCGCGGTACGGGAGAACCACGTCGTCGAGTTCGAGGAAGGTCGGCGAATCGCCTGGAAGCCGGCGGAGGAGGGCTCCGAACCGCCCGGCCATCTGTGGCGGTGGGAACTCGAGCCCGACGGCGACGCGTCGACCCTGGTGATCCACACCTACGACTGGACCGATCTGCACGATCCGCATCGCCTGGTCCGTGCGCGCGCCACGACGTCGGATCGGTTGCGGTCGTCGATCGACCGGCTGGCCGCGATCGCGGAGATGCCATAAGCAGCACGGGTTTCGGCTGGATCAGGGCGTCCCGCAACTCTCACCGACCATTCCGAACATGACGAAGGCCCCCCGGGGCGGAACCCCGGGGGCCTTCGGTCGCGTGGAGCGATCTACTTCTTGACGACGATGTCGTGCTCGTGCACGCCGGGCCCTTCCGGCGAGATGGTCACGTCACCGTTGCCGACCGAGGACAGCGCACGCAGCGTCCACGTGCCGGGGGCGGCGAAGAAGCGGAAGTCGCCGGTGGGGCTGGCCACGACCTCAGCGGTGAACTCACCGGTCGAGTCGAGCAGCCGGACGAACGCGCCGGCGACCGGCGTGCCCTCGGAGTCGTTGACCTGCCCGGTCAGGACGGTCTCCTTCTCGACATCGACGCCTGCGGGCAGCTTCTGCCCTTGCTTGGGTGCAGCACACATGATTACTTTCCTTCTCCGAGCTCGACGGGCACGCCGACCAGCGAGCCGTATTCGGTCCAGCTGCCGTCGTAGTTCTTCACGTTCTGGTGGCCCAGCAGTTCCTTCAGCACGAACCAGGTGTGGCTGGAACGCTCGCCGATGCGGCAGTAGGCGATGGTTTCCTTCTCGCCGTCGAGGCCCGCCTCGGAGTACAGCTCGGCGAGATCCTCGTCGCTCTTGAACGTGCCGTCTTCGTTGGCGGCCTTGCTCCACGGCACGTTGATGGCGCCGGGGATGTGGCCGGGACGCTGGCTCTGCTCCTGGGGGAGGTGGGCAGGCGCGAGGATCTTGCCGGAGAACTCGTCTGGGCTGCGCACGTCGACAAGGTTCTTGTTGCCGATGGCGGCGACTGTCTCGTCACGGAACGCGCGGATGGTCAGATCGGGCTCGGCGGCCTTGTAGGTGGTGGCCGGACGGCTCACCGAGTCGGTCGACAGCGGGCGGCCGTCGAGCTCCCACTTCTTACGGCCGCCGTCGAGGAGCTTGACCTCGTTGTGGCCGTAGAGCTTGAAGTACCAGTAGGCGTACGCCGCGAACCAGTTGTTGTTGCCGCCGTAGAGGACGACGGTGTCGTCATTGGAGATGCCGCGCTCGCTGAGCAGCTTGGAGAACTGCTCGGCATCGACGAAGTCGCGACGGACCGGATCCTGCAGGTCGGTCTTCCAGTCGATCTTCACGGCGCCGGCGATGTGGCCGCCGTCGTAGGCGGAGGTGTCCTCGTCGACCTCGACGAAGACGATTCCGTCGGTGTTGAGGTTCTGCTCAGCCCAGTCGGCGCTGACCAGGACGTCGGAACGTGCCATGGTTGGGTCCTTCCCAGATACTTGCGGATATTTGTGGAGAGAGGTGGAACGCCGATGATGCCGACCGGGTGATTCGTCGCGGATGGTTCTGGTCACCGGAGATGTCCGGATGAGACGCGAGATGTCAGAGATGCAAGGAACCGCACCGGCCACCATCGTCAGGAGAACGCGCCGACAGGCGCCGCGTTCTCAGAGACTAACGACAGCAACAATCGGCGACGCGACAGAAGTCGATCGCACGACGGCGAGTGAGCATGAACTCACGGCGCAGTTGCATGCCAACGAGGGTACACAGCGGTGACCGGCGTCCCCAAACGGCTCCCGCCATCGTCGCCGATCGGGCGCAGATTCCCGTCGATCGGGCGCAGAAATCCGCCGACCGTGCGCAGAACCTCGTCGATCGTGCGTGCCCGCGCCCGTTCGGCGGCAAGTTGTGCCCGCTCGACAGGAAGGTGTGCACGATCGGCGGGAAGGTGTGCCCGATCGACGGCGTGGCGGGTGAGGAGCCGTCAGAAGTCGCTCGGGACGAGGTCGGTCGTGCCGCGCGTTCCGGTCAGGAGGACGTCGCTGCCCTCGCTGTGGGCCTCGGTCGGTGTGGTCTGCCAGGGCAGCGGCATCGGGGGGAGCGTCACCGTGAAGCGCGACAGCACATATCCACGGAGATCGTCCGCGACGTCGGCGTCGACGTGTTCCTCGGGGCCGCGATAGAAGTCGGATGCGGAGATGCGTAAGCGGCCGTCGATCACGGAGAGGTCCACCGCGACGCTGACCTTCACCTTCGGACCGGGGTACGCCGCCGCCGACGGCGGAATGTGTGTTCCTGCGGGAATCGGTGGCAAGGGAACGGTTCCGGTCAGCAACACGCCCGAGGTGCGGTGCAGGAGTCCGTCGCCCGGCCCGCCACCGCCCGCTTTGTCCTCGGGCGCGGGGGTGTTGACCGTCAGATCGAGGATGCCGAGCATCCGTCCGAGATTCACCGAATCCAGCCGTGTGTAGGCGTCCACCGACGCAGTGTGCAGTAAGTCACTCGACTCGATGTCGAAGCCGTTCGTCGTCGACCACCGGCCCATGGTGGCGCCGAGTTCGGCACGGCAGCCCGCAGCGGACGGGCAGCTGACCGCAACGCCGCGGGCGGTGATCACCGCGCCGCCGAAGTCGCCGGCGCGCGCATGGGTCAGGAAGGGAAACCCGCTGATGGTGACCTCGGGCTCATACGTCACGCGTGGTGACGAGAGCAATGCCCGGGAGAAATCATGTTCGGTGCGCATCGCGGCGACGGTGTCGGTGAGAAGCAGTATCAGGGCGACCACGACCAACCCGACGATGCCGACACCCAGAATCCGACGTCCCCGGTGCCGGTGCCCGTATCGGCGCCGAGATACACGCTGTCGGCCTCCCCCGGACGCCTTGTTAACAGCGAAACGCGACATTGGCGCTATTCTGTCACCTATCGCGCACACGTTGGTAAGGCGGCGTAAACAAACCGCCGACCACGTGAGCAGTGCCGGGCCGGTCCGCACGAGGGTCGGGTTCGGGTGTCCGCGGGTTGGGGAACGACGAGATCGGAGTACTACATGGATCTCTTACTGTTGACAGCCGATCCGAATCCGGAGTCCGTCCTGCCATCCCTGTCGTTGCTGGCGCACACCGTGCGGGTGGCGCCGACCGAGGTCTCGTCGTTGATGGAGGCGGGCAACGCCGATGTCGCGATCGTCGACGCGCGGACGGATCTCGCCGCCGCCCGCGGACTCTGCCGGCTGCTCGGCAGCACCGGTTCCGCTGCGCCCGTGGCCGCGGTGCTCACCGAGGGTGGGCTCGTCGCGGTGAACGCCGACTGGGGTCTCGACGAGTTCCTGCTTCCCGCTACCGGACCCGCGGAGCTCGACGCCCGTTTGCGGCTGCTGGTGGTCAGGACCCGGGGGATGACCACCGAGGAGGCCAGCGGCAAGGTCACTCTGGGCGAGTTGATCATCGACGAGGGTACCTACACCGCCCGGTTGCGTGGCCGCCCACTGGATCTGACCTACAAAGAATTCGAACTCCTCAAGTACCTCGCGCAGAACGCCGGTCGTGTGTTCACCAGAGCGCAACTCCTGCAGGAGGTCTGGGGGTACGACTTCTTCGGTGGCACCCGAACGGTCGACGTCCACGTCCGTCGGCTGCGCGCGAAGCTGGGCAGCGAACACGAATCCCTGATCGGTACAGTACGTAACGTCGGGTACAAGGCCGTCCGTCCGAACCGCGGCAGGGGATCGACGGACACCGACAACTCGATAGACGTGATGCCCGACGGGGCAGACGGCTTCGCTGCCGATGATCTCGATGGACCGCTCGACGAGGAGTTCAGTGCCACCACCAACGGGAACTGACGGAACCGGCGCCGGACTGACGGTGGCCGACCATCTGGCCCCTGAGGCCGTCGACTTCGCGCACGGGCTGGTGAGGTCTGCGACCGACGCCGACGGTGTCGTGCCGCTGTCCGAACAGTCGGTGACCGTGATCGACGGATCGTCGGATCAGGTTGTGCGTCATGTCTTCTCGGACGCAGGCTATGCAAATGTGATTGCCGGGCGGTCGGGTGAGCCGGCCATGATCGAAGCCGTCGTCGATCCGGCCCGTCGACGGGAAGGCCACGGTCGGGCGCTTCTCGTCGCGGCGTTCGACGTGGCGCGAGAGGTCACCGCCGATCCGGCGCCGCGGGTCTGGGCGCATGGCGACCTGCCCGGTGCGGTGGCGCTCGCCGCGAACCTGGGTCTGGCCCGGCGCCGCGAACTGTTGCAGCTGCGTCGGCCGCTCCCGCCGGCCGGCGACGCACTGCCGCCACTCGAGGTCGACGACCGAACCGTGTTGCGTACCTACGAGGGTCCCGCCGACGATGCGGAGATCCTGCGGGTCAACAACGCAGCGTTCGACTGGCATCCGGAACAGGGCGGATGGACGCAGGCGCAGATCACCGAACGGGTCGGGAGTGACTGGTTCGACGCGAAAGGGCTGTTCCTCGCATTCGACGCCGGGAGCCCGGAACACCTGCTCGGCTTCCACTGGACGAAGGTGCATGACCCGAGCCTGGGAGAGGTCTACATCGTCGGCGTCGATCCCGCGGCCCAGGGTCGCGGACTCGGCAGGCTGCTGACCCTGGCGGGGCTGCATCATCTCGCCGATCACCACATCGGCGAGGTGGAACTGTACGTCGAGGGCGACAACGTGGCCGCGCTGCACACATATGAGCGGCTCGGTTTCACGAGGTATGCGATCGACGTCGCCTACGGGTGACGCGGTGCCGACGACAACCGGCGCGAGCTCAGCCGAGTTTCCGTGCCCGTGCCGGTGCCTCGGTCAGGAAGTCGTCCAGGATCCGTACCACCTTGTCGGGCGCCTCGGCGTGCGGATAGTGGCCCACCCCCGGCAGGATCTCGAGGCGGCTCCCCGGGATGGCCTCGTGTGCGGCGATCCCGTGCGCAACCGGGATGATGTTGTCCTTGTCACCCCAGATCAACTGGGTCGGCAATTCGGCGTTGAGGTACAACCGGTTCAGGGCGCTGACCGCCTGGCCGCGGTGGTCGACCACCGCTCGTAGCGTCCGGAGGAACGCCCGCCGCGTCGCGGCGTCGGACAACGAGGCATAAGCCCGCCAGGTCTGATCCGCCCGTGGCGAGCGGATACCGGCCGACGAGGCCCACGACCGAACCGTCTCACCCACCCGCAGAACAGGTTTCGGAGCAATGATGGGGAGGATGAGTTCCGCGCCGGGGGCGGCGAGGAACCTCAGCATCCAATTGACGTCGGGCCCCAGCCCGCCACTGCCGATCAACACGAGACGCTCGCAGTAGTCGGGGTGTTGGTAGGTGAACTGCATCGCGACCCCGCCACCGAGCGATTGGCCGATCACCGTGACCTTGTCGATCCCGATCTCGTCGAGCAGGTCACGCAGGAAGGCCGCGAAGGCCCCCAGGGAATAGTCGCCGCGGGGCTTGTCGGAGTCGCCGTGCCCGGGCAGATCCGGTGCGATGATGCGGTAGCGCCGGGCGAGGGCGGGGATCACGGCATCCCAGGTGGCGGAGCTGCCGGCCATCCCGTGGATGAGCAGCAGTGTGTCGCCGTCGCCGGCATCGCGATAGGCGACTCGGTCGCCGTGAAGGTCGAGATGTTTGTACTCGTTCGTCACGGACGTCGCTCCCCACGCAGTCGGTCAGATGTCCGGCACTTCGGGTCTTGGCCGAACTCTACCGGGCGTGGGGTCTCCGGGCGTTCGCTCCCGGTGTCCAAGGGCTTATCGGACTACGGTCCGGCCAATTCACCGTGCGTTCATCTGGTGTCGGTGATCAGTCCACCAGCCCGGCCTAGCGTCATTTCGGACACCCCGGAGTGCCGGGGTCATCGATCGAAAGGCACGTGTAGCGGTGAAGATCAATCGGAACGGTGCGTTGGCGGCGGTATCGACCATTGCGATGGTCGCCCTGGTCAGTGCATGCAGTAGTGGCGGGGACACCAAGACGATCAGCGGCGAGGGCTCGACGGCGCAGCAGAAGGCGATGGAGCACTTCAGCGACGTGCTGACCGACAACGGCGACATCGTGATGGATTACACGGGCAGTGGCTCGGGGGACGGCATCAAGAAGTTCATCGCCGGTGACGTCGACTTCGCGGGTTCGGATTCGGCACTCAAGCCCCAAGAGGCCGCGTCGGCGAAGGAACGCTGCAACGGCAACGACGCGTGGCACATCCCCCTGGTGGCCGGCCCGGTGGCGGTCGCCTACAACGTGGAGGGTGTCGACAACCTCAAGCTCAACCCGACGGTGCTCGCAGGCATCTTCGACTCCAAGATCACCAAGTGGAACGATCCGGCAATCGCGGCGTTGAACCCCGGCGTCGCTCTGCCTGCCGAGAACATCGTGCCGGTGCACCGCAGCGACAGCTCGGGCACCACCGACAACTTCCAGCAGTTCCTCCAGGCGTCGGCACCGCAGGCCTGGCCGTACGAGCACAGCAAGGAGTTCCAGGGCAAGGGCGGCTCCGCCGCAGCCAAGTCGACCGGCGTCGGTGACACCGTCAAGAAGACCCCGGGCTCGATCACCTATGTCGAGTGGGGTTTCGCCACCGAGAACAACCTGGGTGTGGCCCAGGTCGACTTCGGTGCGGGACCGGTCGCGCTGAATGCCGGGTCGGCAGGCAAGGCTCTGGACTCGGTCAAGTTCAAGACCCCGGGCAGCAAGGACCTCGTGGTGGACACCGACGCGCTCTTCGCCTCGAAGACCGCCGGGGCGTACCCGCTGATGCTGACCACCTACGAGATCGTGTGCTCGACGGGCTACGCCGACGACAGCATCAGTTCGACCCTGAAGGAGGCCTTCACCACCGCCCTGAATTCGGGTCAGGACGGCCTCGCCGAGATCGGCTACGTGCCGCTGCCGGCCGCCTACAAGGCGACATTGCAGGGCACCATCGACAGCCTGACCGGTAGTGCTGGCGGCCAGAACTCCTGACGGACACAACGCATCGTGAGTCGCGGGGCCGGAGCATTTGCGGCCCCGCGACCACGGTTGAGACACTAGGCCGATCCACTATCCGGGAAGTGGCGCGATGACCAGAGCAGAACCAGAAGGACGCATGACCTCACTCAGCCAGAATCAGGGCGAGCACGCCGAGGGTGGTCCGCTGGGTGCAGCGCCGTCGCCTGACCTGCCGCCCGAGGCGCAGCCCAGTGATCTCACGACCGCCAAGCACAGCAGACTCGGCGACCAGATCTTCCGCACGCTGTCGGTCGGCTCGGGTGTCCTGGTCTCGGTCGTCATCGCGCTGATTGCGATCTTCCTACTGGCACAGGCGATTCCGTCGCTCGCAAAGAACACCGCCAACTTCTTCACCTACCAGGGCGAGTGGATCACCACCGGGACCGAACTGAAGTTCGGCATCCCCCAACTCTTCTACGCCACCGTCGTGGTGTCGGTGATCGCCTTGATCCTGGCCATGCCCGTCGCGCTGGGGATCTCGATCTTCGTGACGGAATACGCGCCGAAACGCTTCGTCGGGCCCATCACCTACACGGTCGACCTGCTCGCCGCGATCCCGTCCATCGTCTACGGCCTGTGGGGCATCCTGGTTCTCGGGCCCGCGCTGGTCCCGGTCAACAACTGGCTGGTCGGCAACCTCGGCTTCCTCCCGTTCTTCCAGGAACCCAGCCAGGTCGCGAACATGTCGACCGGTGGCACCATGCTCACCGCAGGCATCGTGCTGGCGATCATGATCCTGCCGATCATCACCGCGGTCACCCGCGAGGTGTTCATGCAGACGCCGACGGCCCATCGTGAGGCGGCTCTCGCGCTCGGTGCCACCAAGTGGGAGGTCGTGAAGGTCTCGGTGCTGCCGTTCGGGTTCTCCGGATACATCAGCGGCGGCATGCTCGGCCTCGGCCGTGCGCTGGGCGAGACGATGGCCCTGTTGCTGATCATCTCGACGGCCGGGCCGATCGACTTCAACCTGATGGAGAGCGGCGAGACCTTCGCGACGAAGATCGCCAACAATGCGGCCGAGTTCGACTCACCGTCGAAGACCGGCGCGTACATCTCGGCAGGCCTGACCTTGTTCGTTCTGACGTTCGTCGTCAATGCCGCCGCGCGCGCGGTCGTCGCCCGGAGGAAGAAGTGACATGTCCGTGACCATCGATACGCGGCCGAGTGAACCCGTCAAGAAGCGCCCGTCCGGGTTCCAGCCGGTGGCCACCCGGCGCAAGATCGTCAATCAGTCCACGCGGATTCTGGTGTCGGCTGCGCTCCTGATCGCGCTGGTACCACTCATATGGCTGGTCGTGACGCTCATCGCGCGCGGGATCGAACCGATCCTCGACCCACAATGGTGGTTCTCCGCCGAGCGCAGGGGCGGGGCAGCCAACGCGATCGTCGGCACTCTCGTCCAGACCGCGCTGGCCGCGGTGATATCTGTTCCGCTCGGCATCTTCGTGGCGATCTACCTGGTCGAGTACAGCAACGGCAAGTCGTTCCTCGCGCGCACCACGACCTTCATGGTCGACATCCTGTCCGGTGTCCCGTCGATCGTGGCCGCCCTGTTCATCTATGCCGTCTGGCGCACCTCGCTCGGGTTGCCGCGAATGGGATTCGTGGTGTCGCTCGCATTGGTGCTGCTGATGGTGCCACTGGTGGTCCGCGCGACCGAGGAGATGCTCAAGATCGTCCCGCAGGATCTGCGAGAGGCGTCATACGCACTGGGTATCCCGAAATGGAAGACGATTGCGCGAGTTGTCCTCCCGACGGCGTTGTCGGGCATCGTCACCGGCGTGATGCTGGCCATCGCGCGTGTGATGGGCGAATCCGCCCCGGTGCTGATCCTGGTCGGATCGACACGGGCGATGAACTGGAATCCGTTCGCCGGCAACCAGGAATCGCTCCCGCTGATGATGGTGCAGCAGTACAACAACGGTCCCGGAGCCTTCGACAAGGTGTGGGGCGCGGCGCTCACTCTGGTCATCCTGGTCGCGATCGTGTACTTCGGCGCCAAAGCCGTGGCGAAGTTGTTCGCCCCCAAGACCTCCTGACCCTTCGAGAACCGCTTCGCTCGCCACTCGGGGAGCGGAGGGACCTCCACCGCGAGAACGGATAGAGACAAATGGCCAAGCGCCTCGACATCAAAGATCTGAACATCTATTACGGCGCATTCCACGCGGTGAAGGATGTGACGCTGGAGGTGCCGCCGCGCTGCATCACCGCCTTCATCGGCCCGTCGGGCTGCGGCAAATCCACGGTGCTGCGCACGCTCAATCGCATGCACGAGGTGACGCCCGGGGCCTACGCGACCGGCAAGGTGCTCCTCGACAGCGAGGACATCTACGCCAAGGGCGTCGACCCGGTGAGCGTGCGCGCGACCATCGGCATGGTCTTCCAGCGGCCGAACCCGTTCCCCACCATGTCGATTCGCGACAACGTGGTGGCCGGCCTCAAGCTCCAGGGCGTGCGGAACAAGGCCCAGCTCGACGAGGTCGCCGAGCGTAGCCTGCGCGGTGCCAACCTGTGGGACGAGGTCAAGGACCGGCTCGACAAGCCCGGTGGCGGTCTGTCAGGTGGTCAGCAGCAGCGACTCTGCATCGCGCGAGCGATCGCGGTGTCGCCGGATGTGCTGCTCATGGACGAACCGTGCTCGGCGCTCGACCCCATCTCGACCCTGGCGATCGAGGACCTGATGGGTGAGCTCAAGAAGGAGTACACGATCGTCATCGTGACCCACAACATGCAGCAGGCCGCGCGCGTCAGCGATCAGACCGCGTTCTTCAACCTGGAGGGCATCGGTCAGCCGGGGCAGCTCGTGGAGCTTAACGACACCGAGACGATGTTCTCCAGCCCGCTCAAGCAGGAGACCGAGGACTACATCTCGGGCCGCTTCGGCTGAGCAGCGCCCTTCGTGGCTCGCAGGCTCGCACCTCAGGGACCACGACGGCGAGCGCTTCTCGAAGGGTCACATGTTCAGCACGAGGACGATCAACGCGACGATCAGAACAAGAGTGAATCCCAGGTAGCTCAGGATCTGGCGACGATCAGCCGCCACTGACTGCTCATCGTCGGTGGGAGCGTGCCCGCTCGCTGCGCCCGGACCGAAGAGGGGCATGTCGCGCGTCGCGTTCCCGGTGTCGAATCTCGGCCCGCTCCCGGCGCCCGGTCTGAATGTGGGCCCGCTCGCTGCGCTCCCGGCGCCCGGTCTGAATGTGGGCCCGCTCGCTGCGCTCCCGGCGCCCGGGTCCAAGTCTCGTTCCGCAGAGGGATGCTGAGCCATGGCGTCACCCTAACGCCACGCCGACCGGGCCACGAAATCCGAAGGCGCACCAGGTGAGCGCCATCTCATCGCAGAAAAAACGCGGCCCGGATCGCATCCGGACCGCGTGAGGGATCTGCGTCCCGACAGGTCAAGAGACCTCGAGGAACTGCTCCGGGGTCTGCCCGGTTGCCTGGAACACGACCCGTCGCCCGATGAGCACCGCATGGTCGGCGAACCGTTCGTAATAGCGGCCGAGCAGAGTGACGTCGACGGCGGCGGCCACCCCATGGCTCCACTCCCGGTCCATCAGGACCGTGAACAGGTGCCGGTGCAGGTCGTCCATCGCGTCGTCGTCCTCTTGTAGACGGACTGCTTCCTCCGGGTTCTGTGTGGTCAAGACCTCGCGCGCGGTCTCCGCGAGCTGTACCGCGAGCCGGCCCATCTCGGCGAAGTAGCCGTTGACCTCCTCGGGCAGCGCCTTGGCCGGGTGGCGACGCCGTGCGACCTTCGCCACGTGCAGGGCGAGAGCACCCATCCGGTCGACGTCCGCCGCGATCTGGAATCCGCTGACGATCCCGCGTAGATCACCGGCCACCGGGGCCTGTCGGGCGAGCAGCGCGAACGCCTGTTCCTCGGCGCGGGCCGACAACTCGCTCATCCGGTCGTTGTCGGTGATCACTTCCTCGGCGACGGCGAGGTCGGCCTGCAGCAGTGCCTGGGTGGCGCGTGCCATGGTCGCGCCGGCGAGGTCACACATCTCGCCCAGGATCGAATTGAGCACCTCAAGCTGCTCGTGGTACGCGGTACGCATAGCGTCCAGGATACGTGGTTGCGCGAGCGGTACCCGGCCAGTGCGGATGAACACACCGTGAACGCCCGGTGCCCGCCCGCTTTGAGGCTTTTGTGCAGGTCAGGAACAGGTCGTGTCGCCCGCGTTGGTCACCGCGAGATCGTTCGGCAGGCCCGACGACGCCGATAGCGCCGGCAGCTGCTGGGCCGAGATGGTGCTACCCGTGGCGGGGGTCGAGTCCAGGGAGCCGTCGAAGTTCGAACCCAGGATCACCTCGACGCCCGACTTGACGTTCGGGTCCTGTTGGATCGACGCGCCGGGGAACATCTTGGCCAGCGTGGCCGCCGAATCCTGCTCACCCGCGCCGTAGCGGATGACGGTCTCGTCGCGGTTCTCCGAGGCGTCGGCGACGCCCCGGACGTCGAATCCCTCGGACACGAGCTGGTCAGAGACCTCCGACGCCACGCCGCTGCGGTCGGTCCCGTTGAGGACCCGGACGCCCACGTTGCCGGGGCTCTGCGCGGTCGCGCTCAGCTTGGTCGGTGCAGCCTCACTCGACGGTGCGGCCGCACTGCTCGACGGCGACTTGCTGGCCGAACTCGCGGCCTTCTTCTTCGCCTTCTCACCGGGCAGCGGGTCGTCGTCGATGATCGAGTTGAAGATCGCGTTGATCGCTTCGGTCCGCGGGATCTCGTTGTTGAGACCGTCCGTCGTGGTGCCCGAGGTCGGGATGGTCAGGAAGGTGACGCGTCCGGCCTCGATTCCCTGCATCGATTCGGCCAGGCTGAGCAGGGACTTGGTGTCGACACCGTCCACGAAGCTGTACTGGATGAAGGTGTTGACGATGCTGTTCAACTTGTTCGGGTTCGACAACACGTTGCCCGACAAGGTGGAACGCAGGAGCGACGACATGAACAGCTGCTGTCGCTTGATGCGGCCGTAGTCACCGGTGCCCTCGGACGCGATGTTCCGGGCGCGGACATAGTTCAGCGCGCGGCGCCCGGTGAGCTTCTGACTTCCGGGCTTGCGGATGATCTGGCCCAGCTCGTAATCGTAGAGCGGGGACGTCGAACAGACCTGGACGCCGCCGACGGATTTGACGACCTTCTCGAAACCGTAGAAGTCCATGGCGATGAAGTGGTTGATGTTCAGGCCGCTCATCTGCGTGATCGCCTGCACCAGACATTTCGGTCCGCCATCGGCGTAGAGACTGTTGAGCTTCACTCCGGTCTCGGCCGGTATCGGGTCTCCGTAGGTGCCCGCACTGTTGTCCCAATGCTGGCATTCGGGTCGGTCGACCTGGAGGTCGCGGGGGAACGAGACAGCGACGACACGACTGCGATTGGCAGGCACGTTGACCAGGATAACGGTGTCCGAGCGCGCACCTTCGGCGTCGGCGGTGGTGCCTGCGCCCACCTTGCCGTTCTGTCCGGTACGGGTGTCAGTGCCGACGATGAGATAGTTCTCGTCGCCGTACTGGGCATCCTTCTTGCGGATGTTCGAATCGTCCGGGTTCACCGCGTTGATGGTCTTCCAGTTGCCGTCCCACGACTGCAGGTAGCCCCAGACGAAGCCGGTGCCGACCAGCGCCATCACACAGGCGACCGCGACCATGACACGGCCGGTGACGGTGACGTTTCGGGAGAGGTTGCGGCGCCGATCCTGCGGTCCGGGATGTCGGAACGGGCGCGACCGCGGCGGGATGGTGTCGGAGAGGTCGGGAGTCGGTTGCAACGGCCGGGCGCGACTGCCCTGCCCGCGCGACTCCTCGGTGACGCGTTCGCGCGTCGCATCGTCCGAGAGGTCGACGTCGACGTCGGGGGCGTCGGGAATGGTCGGGATCTTCTGGGTGACATCGTTCGCGTTGGGAACCTCGTCGAGGTTCCCGAACCGGTGGACCGTGGTCGGATTCTCGTCGGCGGGTGGCTGTGGCTCCGGCGAACGCCTCGGCGGCCGTTTTCCGGACTGTCCCGGCTGCGCCTGCCCGGAGGGCGCGTCGGCTCCGGCCGCGTTCATCTGCTCCATCAGCTCACGCACGGTGAGCCGGGTGCGGCCGCGGACATAACGATCGGCCCCGCGTGGCTCGTGGAGGGCGCCGTGGGAGGGGCCACCGTTCACCGGTGGGTCGCCGAACATCTCCTTGAAGTCGTTGGCACCACCGGAGCGGCCGGCCCGCCGACTACGACGAGGCGTGCTGCCTTCGTCGGACGGCTCGTCCGGTCCCGATGACTTACGACTCAACTGACATTCCCCTTGAACCCCGACCTTCCAGTGCCACCGCCGATGGGCTGGTACGGCGCACCATGACATGGCCCCGCCCATGCGAGACCTCGAGTCATATTACTGATTGCACCTGAGAACATGTCTCAGCTACCGCGTGGCGGGTTGCATTTCCGCGTTCAGCCGCCCGAATGCATGATCTCGGCGCCGTCGGGAACGATGTCCTCGTCCGGGTCGTCGAGCCAGCCGTCGGGTAGCGCCACCTTGGCGGGCGATCCCTGCCGACCGCGAGGCCCATGTCCGTCCGCCGGGAATTCGGCGTCGGCGGGCAGCGTGCCGACGAGTTCGCGCAGCTCGTCGAGGGTGTTCACCAGAGCCAGACGATTGCGGAGATCGGAGCCTGCCGGGAAACCGCGCAGATACCAGGCGACGTGCTTACGGATCTCGCGCATACCCTTGCCCTCGCCGTGATGTGCGGCGAGCAATTCACCGTGCCGGACGATGATCTGCGACACTTCGCCGAGATTCGGGGCGGCGGGAGCCGTGAATCCGTTCAGTTCGGCGGCGAGTTCGGCGAACAGCCACGGCCGTCCGAGGCACCCGCGACCGATCACCACGCCGTCGCAGCCGGTATGCCGCATCATCTCGACGGCATCGACCGGTTCGAAGATGTCACCGTTGCCGAGCACCGGAACCTCGGTCACGTGTTCCTTGAGCCGGGCGATCTCATCCCAGTCCGCGGTGCCCGAATAGCGCTGTGACGCGGTGCGCGCGTGCAGGGCGACGGCCTGAGCGCCTTCGGCGGCGGCGATGCGCCCGGCGTCGAGGTGCGTGTGGTGCTCGTCGTCGATGCCGATCCGGAACTTCACCGTCACCGGAATGGAGGTGCCCTCGGTGGCACGCACCGCCGCTGCGACGATCCGCCGGAACAGGTTGCGCTTGTAGGGAATTGCCGATCCACCACCCTTGCGGGTGACCTTGGGGACCGGGCAGCCGAAATTCATGTCGATGTGGTCGGCGAGATTCTCGTCGACGATCATCTTGGCGGCCGCGTAGGTGTTCTCCGGGTCAACGGTGTAGAGCTGCATCGACCGCGGCGACTCATCCGGTCCGAACGTCGTCATGTGCATCGTGACCGGGTGGCGTTCCACCAGCGCGCGGGCGGTGACCATCTCGCACACATAGAGCCCCGACACCGTGCCGGTGCGGGCGAGTTCGAGTTCGCGGCACAGGGTGCGGAAGGCGACGTTGGTGACGCCGGCCATCGGGGCGAGAACCACCGGGCTCGCCAACTCGATGGAGCCGATTCTCAGGGCAGCGGACGCCGAACCGGCGCCCTCGGAGATCGAGGGCGCCGGCGTCGACAAGGTCGGTGCGGTGCTCAGGATGCCTGCTGCTCCCGCTTCTTGGCCTCGCGGGCGAGTGAACGGTCGCGCATCTCCTCGAAGCGGATGGTGTCCTTCTCCAGCTGCTCGAGGAAGGCCGCGAGCTCCTCACGGGTCTTCTCGCCCGCGGACGTGAAGTCCTCGCGCTCGAAGACCTTCCACTTCCGCAGGACCGGCATGATGACCTCTTCGAGGTGCTGACGCAGGTCGTAGATGCCGTGTTTGGCCATCAGCACGCCGTGGCGACGGAAGTTCGGCATACCGGCGCCCGGCATCTGGAAGTTGGTGACGATGTCGGTCACCGCGCGCAGCGTCTGGTCGGGCGAGATGTCCATGCCCGCACCGCAGATGTTGCGGTAGAAGATCATGTGCAGGTTCTCGTCGGCGGCGATGCGCTGCAGCATCTTGTCGGCGATCGGGTCGTTGCAGGCCTTGCCGGTGTTGCGGTGGCTCACGCGGGTGGCGAGCTCCTGGAAGGTCACGTAGGCGACGGAGTGCAGGATGCCCAGTTCGTCGGCGTATTCCTCGAGCTCCTCGGTGCGTCCGGCGGCCGCCAGCATCGGATCGTAGCCGTTGGTCATGTGGATCATCCGCGCCTCTTCGAGGGCGACGGGATCGACACCGCGGGTCACCACCAGGTAGTCGCGCATGGCGATGCCGTGCCGGTTCTCCTCGGCGGTCCAGCGTCCCACCCAGTGGCCCCAAGCCGAATCCATCGAGAAGTTGTCGGCGATGACCCGGTGGTAGGACGGCAGGTTGTCCTCGGTGAGGAGGTTCGTGATCATCGCGGCCTTGGCGACCTCGTCGAGCTGCGACTGCTCGGGGTCGTAATCGACCCCGCCGAGCGCTGCGAAGTTCTTGCCCTCATCCCAGGGCACGTAGTCGTGCGGGTTCCAGTTCTTGGCGATCTTGAGGTGCCGGTTGACGTTGTCCTCGGCAACCGGTGCCAGCTCCTTGAGCAGTTCAAGCTGGGTCAGCTCGCGTGCCATTCTTTCCTCCGAACGGTGGTGGTCCGTATGTCATGCCTGTCAGTGGTGAGCTCGGCGCGGGACTGACATGGTGGTCAGTGGTTCAGGATACGACACCTGCCGACCCGACCCAAGTCCGTACTTACGGAATCGTAACCATGGGCGTACGCCGTTACGTTCATCTCACGTGTCATCGGTCACGATAGGTGATCGTCACCGACGACGACTCTCACGTACCGCTCGATCATCGCCGATCGGGGCACATCTACCCCCTGCGTGACGCGGATTCACAGCCGATTCGCAGGCCATCTACGTGCCGTTGCGCGAATCCCCCGAGGCCTCGGCGTCATCGACGCCGAGCGAACATCACCCCGATGGTCTCCATCCAACGGGCCGCGTCGTCGTCAAGGGTACCCAGATCGGCCGATTTCTCGCACCATCTCATCGCCGCCTGCCCGAACTCCATCGGGTTGTAGACGTCCTCTTCCCGACTCCACATCCCGTTGCCTGCATAGGTCAGGATGGTGATGTTGGTCGCGGTGATCAGCGTTCCGTCACCTGGATCGCGCATCGGGTTGTCGACCTCGCAGATGACCCGACCGGTGGGCGCGTCCACCACGTGCCAGAGCGAGGGATACCCGGTCATGTGGCTGCCGGGGAAGGTGGTCATCGTCTTCCAGATCCAGGCCCGGATCTCCTCTCGGCCGGACATCGTGCCGAGGGCGTGCTCGACGTAGTCGGCGTCCTCGGTGAACAGCTCGGCGAACCGGTCCCAGTCACGGGTCACGGCGATCTCGGCGACAGTTCGCTGGAATTGGCCGAAGGCCTCATCGAGTTCGGAATGCGTGAATGTGCTCATCGAGGCATGAGCGTACTAGAACTTGTTCTAGAAAATCCGCCGATCAGTGATGGAACCCGTGCGTGGCGTGCGGCGTCGGCATCGGCGTGTCGAGGCTGTCCAGGTATTCCACCGAACTACGCAGGTCGCGCATCAAGAGGTCTGCCAGGTCATGCGACAGGCCGTTGCGCACCACGATCCGTTGCACCCACTGATCGCCGAGATTGTCGGGCAGGGGGTAGGCGGGCACCTGCCATCCGCGCTCACGCAGCTGAGTGGAAAGGTGGTGCAGATTCCAGTTCTCGGAGTGGCCGGGAGCGAGTTGCCAGGCGAATACGGGGATGTCGCTGCCGTCGCTGCGTAGCACGAACTGGTCCATCGCGCCGATCTGGGACGACAGGGACAGCGCGACGTCCTGGCAGTTCTGCTGGACGGCGCGGTAGCCCTCGAAGCCGAGCCGGAGGAATTGGTAGTACTGCAGCAACACCTGGGCGCCCGGACGGGAGAAGTTGATGGCAAAGGTGGGCATGTCGCCGCCGAGGTAGCTCACCCGGAACACCAGGCTCTCGGGGAGCAACGAAGCGTCCCGCCAGACCACCCAGCCGATGCCGGGATAGACGAGGCCGTATTTGTGGCCGGACATGTTGATCGACGCGACCCGGTCGACGCGGAAGTCCCATTCCAGATCGGGCTGGAGGAACGGGGCGATGGCCCCGCCGGAGGCGGCATCCACGTGGATGGGGATGTCGAGGCCCGTGTTCGCCTGGATCTCGTCGAGGGCGGCGGCGATCTTGGTGACCGGCTCGTAGGCGCCGGTGTAGGTGACACCCATGATCGGTACGACGCCGATGGTGTTCTCGTCGACGTAGGACGCGAGGTCGTGTCCGTCGAGGACGGGATGCTCCTCGGAGATCGGCACATACCGCGGTTCGATCTCGAAGAAGTTGCAGAACTTCTCCCAGCACACCTGGACCGCCGACGACATGATCAGGTTCGGGGTGCCGACGGGTTTGCCCTCGGCCTTGCGACGTTCGGCCCAGCGACGTTTGAGTGCCATTCCGCCGAGCATCGCCGCCTCCGACGAACCGATGGTCGACGTACCGATCGCCTTGGTTGCGTCTGGCGCGTTCCAGAGGTTGGCAAGCATTGTCCAACAACGGGTTTCGATTGCGGCAGTCTGTGGGTACTCGTCCTTGTCGATCATGTTCTTGTCGGCTGACTCGAGATACAGCCGATTGGCGTGATCGTCCATCCAGGTTCCCACGAAGGTGGCGAGGTTCTGGCGCGCATTGCCGTCGAGCATGGCCTCGTCGTGGACGATCTGATAGGCGGTCTCCGGCAACGATTCGGTCTCGGGAAGGGTGAAGCGGGGGAACTCGGTGGCCTCGCCACGTCGCGTGAACAGCGGGTTCGCCGAGACCGGAAGGTCGGCGACGTCATTGCGATCGACTTTCAGGTGATGTTCCATCGGCTCAACGTACGCCGAATCGATGCCTGACCGGCTCATCCTTCGGGCATGATTGTGCAAGCGCGCCCGGGCTGTTCATCCGTGCGCGCATGATGGTGGATGACGGGGTCAGCAGTGACGTCGGTAGCGCAAGGGGTGATGGGTGCATGCAACGTCTCAGTGGGCTCGATGCGTCGTTTCTCTATCTCGAGACGAGGTCGCAGCTCATGCACGTCATCGGTCTCATCGAGATCGATCCGAGCACGATGCCGGGTGGGTACAGCTTCCCGAAGCTGCGCGACGAGCTCGAGCGGCGCATCGGCGCGATGCCCAATTTCCGTCGCAAACTGGACAATTCGCTGCTGAACATCGACCACCCGGTCTGGATCGAGGACGAGGACTTCGACATCGAACGTCACGTCCATCGTGTTGCGGTGCCCGCCCCGGGCGGTGAGGAGCAGGTGGCCGAGCTGTGTGCCCACCTCGCCGGCCAGACCCTCGATCGCGGCAAGCCGTTGTGGGAGTTGTGGGTCATCGAGGGCCTCGCACAGGGCAAGGTCGCCGCGATGCTCCGCATGCATCATGCCGGCGTGGACGGGGTGACCAGTGCGGACCTGCTCGCCGAACTCTGCACCATGACGCCAGAGGCACCGGATCTCGATGCGGACAAGATGAAAGAGACCGCAGGCGGATCGTCGCGGACCACGATGGCGTTGACCGGAGCCGTCAATTACTTCGTCCAGCGCCCGATCGCGATGGCCAAACTCCTCCCGGAGACCGTGGGGGTGCCGATCGAATGGTTCCGCCGCACCCGGGCGAAGACCGCCATGCCGGTTCCGTTCCAGGCGCCCCGGACCCGGTTCAACGCGCCGATCACACCTCACCGGTCACTCGCGGTCACGCAGCTCTCCCTCGACGACGTCAAGCGGGTCAAGAACCGTTTCGGCGTGAAGATCAACGACGTCGTGCTCGCCATCACCGGCGGTGCGATGCGCAGTTATCTCGAACAGCACGACGAACTCCCGGAGCAGCCGCTCGTCGCGATGGTGCCGGTGTCGGTACACGGAGCCGACGAGAGCGCGCTGGTGACCGGCGGCACCAACAAGGTGACCGGAATGTTCACGCTGTTGCCGTCGAATCTCGACGACCCGGTCGATAGGGTCGAGCAGGCATCGGAGATGGCGCGTAAGTCGAAAGAGCATCACGCCGACATCGACGCCAACATCCTTCGGGCGTGGGCGCAGTTCGCCCCGGGCACCACCATGTCGACGGTGATGAAGCTCTACGGCGATCGCGGACTGTCGCTGGCCCATCCGCCGGTGTTCAACGTCCTGGTCTCCAATGTCGCGGGCCCCGACTTCCCGCTCTATTTCCTGGGCTCACGGGTCACCGCGGTCTATCCGCTCGGGCCGATCTTCCACGGGCTGGGATTGAACATCACCGTCTTCTCCGCCGACGGCCATCTCAATGTCGGCATCCTCGCCTGCACCGATCAGGCCCCGGATGTCCAGGCGATCGCTCGAGCCTTCGACGAGCAGCTCAAGCAGTTGCTCGAGCGATGCGACTGATCTGCGTCACCGGCCGCGCGGTCGGCTCACAGGCTGTCGAGCCAGGCCCGTGAGCTCGCGTCGGACGGCGACCGCCAGTCGCCACGCGGCGACAGCGACCCGCCGGAACCGATCTTCGGACCGTTGGGCATCGCGGTGCGCTTGAACTGATTGCTCATGAACCGCTTGAGGAAGACGGTGAGCCATTGCTCGATGGTCGTCGGGTCGTACTGATTGCGCCGCTGGGTGACGATCATCTCCGACCACGCGCCGCGTTCACGGTCGCCCCATGCCTGTGCCGCCAGGTAGGCGATCTTCGCCGGGCGATAACCGAATCGGGTCAGGTAGTACAGGAAGAAGTCGTGCAGTTCGTACGGTCCGACGGTGTCCTCGGTGCTCTGGATCGCGCCGTCGTCACCGGCCGGGACCAACTCGGGGGAGATCACGTCGTCGAGGATCTCGGCGAGGGTGTCGGTGGTCTCCTGCGTGTAGGCACTGGTCGTGATCATCCACCGGATGAGGTGTTGGATCAGGGTTTTCGGTACCGACGAGTTGACGTTGTAGTGCGACATCTGGTCGCCGACACCGTAGGTGCACCAGCCCAGTGCGAGTTCGGAGAGATCGCCGGTGCCGAGCACGATGGCGCCGTGGTGATTGGCCAGCCGGAATAGGTGCGACGTCCGCTCGCCTGCCTGGACGTTCTCGAACGTGACGTCGTAGACCTTTTCGCCGCGGGCGTAGGGATGCCCGAGGTCGGCGAGCATCTGTTCGCAGGACGGACGGATGTCGAGTTCCGTGCCGCTCACCCCGAGCGAGTCCATCAGCACGTGGGCGCGACGTAATGTCGCGGTGCCGGTGGCGAATCCGGGCATCGTGTACGCGAGGACGTTCTGCCGCGGCAGGCCGAGGCGATCGAAGGTGTCGACGGCGACCAGTAATGCCAACGTCGAGTCGAGGCCGCCGGAGACGCCGATGACGATCTTCTCGATCCCGGTGGCTCGCAGCCGAGCCGCCAGACCCTGCACCTGGATGTTCCCGACCTCGCGGCAGCGGAAGTCGCGATCGGCCGAATCGGCGGGGACGAACGGGAATCGCGGCACCTCACGGCGCAGGGTGTCGTCGACCTCCTCGATGGCGCCGAGTCGGAACCGGATGCGGCGCAGCGGTTTCAGATCGCCGGCATAGTCGCCCACCTGGTCACGCAGGCTGATCATCCGCATCCGCTCCTGCCGGAGCCGATCCAGATCGATGTCGGCGGTGATGCGCTGATCGGTCATCGAGAACTGTTCGCTGCGGGCCAGGAGGGTGCCGTTCTCCGAGATCAGCGCGTCGCCGTCCCAGGCGAGGTCGGTGGTCGACTCGCCGAATCCCGCGGCCACGTAGATGTGCGCGGCAACGCACCGGGCGGAATGGCTGGTGCACAGCGACTTCCGGTACGATTCCTTGCCCACGGTGACCGGGCTGCCGGACAGGTTCGCCAAGACCGTTGCGCCCGCGAGGGCCGCCCAGGTGCTCGGGGGGATGGGCACCCAGCCGTCCTCGCAGATCTCCACGTGCACGGCGAAGCCGGGGAGGTCGTCGGCCTCGAAGATGAGATCCGGACCGAACGGCACCTCCGCGCCCAGCACCGTGGCGGTGGTGACGGCGGCGTCGCGCGCTGCGGAGAAGTATCGCTGCTCGTAGAACTCCCGGTAATTCGGCAGATACGACTTCGGTACGACGCCGAGGACCTCCCCGTCGTGGACGATGGCCGCGCAGTTGTAGAGACCGTCGCCGACCACCAGTGGCAGCCCGACGGCGATCAGCGGGCGCAATCCCGTGCTGGCCTCGACCACCGTCCGCAGGCCGACCAGGCACGCATCCAGCACGGCGTCCTGCTGGACCAGGTCGTCGATGCTGTACCCACAGAGCCCGAGCTCGGGGAACACCACCAGAGCGGCGCCGTCGTCGGCGGCAGCGCGGAGTGCATCGACCGTTCGTTCGGCATTGCGCGCCGGGTCGGCGATGGAGACGGTCGGAACCGCCCCGCTCACCCGCGCGAATCCGTGCTCGTAGACAGACACACCCCGAGCCTAATGGGTCAGAGGCCGAGGTCTTTCGCGATGATCGTCTTCATCACCTCATTGGTGCCGCCGTAGATACGCGAGACCCGGGTGTCGGCGTACAGCCGGGCGATCGGGTATTCGACGATGTAGCCGTATCCGCCGTGCAACTGCAGGCATTTGTCGATGACGCGTCCGGCCGTCTCGGTGGCGAACAGCTTGGCCCGCGCCGCATCCGGTACGGAGAGTTCGCCAGCGTTGTGCAGTTCGAGGGCGCGGTCGACCAGATGTCGGATCGCCTCGACCTCGGCCGAGCATTCCGCGAGGACGAATTTCGTGTTTTGGAACGACGCCACCGGGCGACCGAAGACGTCACGTTCCTTCGTGTAGTCGAGCGCGTGCTGCACGGCGGCGGCCGCGGTCGCCGAGGCGCCGATGGCGATGGTGAGCCGCTCCTGCGCGAGATTGTGCGTCAGGTAGGAGAACCCGGCGCCCTCCTCGCCGAGACGGTCTTCCACGGGCACCTTCACCGAGCTGAACGACAGTTCGGCGGTGTCGGAGGCCTTCAGTCCGATCTTCTCGAGTTTGCGTCCGACCGTGAAGCCTTCCGACGCGGTGTCGACCACCAGGATCGACAGCCCGGCGCGGCGGTTCTCGGTGTCGTACGGCGACGTCCGGCACACCACCAGAACCCGGTCGGCGAGCGCACCGCCGGTGATGAACGTCTTGGCGCCGTCGAGGATGTAGTGGCTGCCGTCCTCGGACAGTTTCGCGGTGGTCGAGATGTTCGCCAGATCCGATCCGGTGCCCGGCTCGGTCATCGCGATGGCGAACATGATGTCGCCGGAGCAGAATCCGGGGATCCAGCGCTGCTTCTGATCGTCGGTCGCGTGCTCCATCAGGTACGGCAGGATGAGGTTGCTGTGCACGGAGTAGCTGCCGAAGGTGACTCCCGCCGCCGAGGTCTCCTCGGCGATCACCATCGAATAGGTGAAGTCCGCGACGCCGCCACCGCCGTATTCCTCGGGTGCTTCGATCCCGAGCACGCCGAGATCGCCGAGCCGGTTGTAGAACTCCCGCGGTGGGTGACCCTGCTTCTCCCATTCGTGGTACTCAGGTACCACTTCCTTGGCGATGAAGTCGCGGATGGTCTTGCGAAAGGTCTCGTGGTCGTCGGTGAAGATGCTGCGCTGCATGTGTTCTCCCCTTTACTGCTCGCGGTAGTCGCGGAGTAGTCCTTTGCTGATGATCTGTTTCTGGATTTCGCTGGTGCCTTCGCCGATGAGGAGGAAGGGGGCTTCGCGCATCAGCCGTTCGATCTCGAATTCTTTCGAGTAGCCGTAGCCGCCGTGGATGCGGAAGGAGGCCTGGGTGACCTCGGCGCAGTATTCGCTGCACAAGTATTTGGCCATGCCGGCGGCGACGTCGTTGCGTTCGCCGGAGTCTTTGAGGCGGGCGGCGTTGACCATCATCAGATGCGCGGCTTCGACCTTGGTGGCCATCTCGGCCAGGGAGAACGCGATCGCCTGGTGTTCGGCGATGGGTTTGCCGAAGGTGGTGCGCTGCTGGGCGTACCGGACGGCGAGCTCGAAGGCCCGCTGACCCACGCCGCAGGCGCGGGCCGAGACATTGACGCGGCCGACCTCGACACCGTCCATCATGTGGGCGAAGCCGCGACCGGTGACTCCGCCCAGGACATCGGTGGCGGGTGCGCGGTAGCCGTCGAAGATGAGCTCGGTGGTGTCGATGCCCTTGTAGCCCATCTTGTCGATCTTGCCGGGGATGGTCACCCCGGGCAGGACCTCTCCGAAGCCCGCAGGTTTCTCGATGAGGAATGTGGTGAGGTTCTTGTGCGGCTTGTCGGCCCCCTCGTCGGTCCGCACCAGGGCGGCGACGAGGGTGGAACTCGCTCCGTTGGTGAGCCACATCTTCTGGCCGGTGATCGAGTAGTCGCCGTCGTCGGTGCGCTTGGCCGTCGTCGTGATGGCGGCGACGTCGGAACCGAGTTCGGGTTCCGACATCGAGAACGCGCCGCGGATCTCGCCGGTGGCCATGCGCGGCAGGAAGTGCTGTTTCTGCTCGTCGGTGCCGTGCTGGCGGATCATGTAGGCGACGATGAAGTGGGTGTTGATCACACCCGATACGCTCATCCACCCGCGGGCCAGTTCCTCGACGCACAGTGCGTAGGTCAACAACGACTCACCCAGCCCGCCGTACTCCTCGGGGATCATCAGACCGAACAAGCCCATCTCGCGCATGCCGTCGACGATCTCCTGCGGATACGTATCCGCATGCTCGAGCTCCTGCGCCACCGGAATGATCTGTTTGTCCACAAACCGGCGAACATTCGCCACGATCTCGGACTGGATCTCGGTCAATCCCAGAGTTTGCGCGAGACGGGTCATCTGACCTCTTCTTCGGTCGGCGGGTTCTTGTCGTCAGGGCGCTCGTCGGTGGCCCAGGCACACCGGTGAACCCTCTCAGCATGCCTGCCGGACGTGCGCGATGGAATGACGCGATCGGCTATCG
Organism: Gordonia sp. SL306; assembly: GCF_026625785.1. Classification (NCBI taxonomy): domain Bacteria; kingdom Bacillati; phylum Actinomycetota; class Actinomycetes; order Mycobacteriales; family Gordoniaceae; genus Gordonia; species Gordonia sp. SL306. The sequence goes on from NZ_CP113063.1 coordinate 3,546,009, forward strand.
ATGCGTTAGCGGGAGCCAATGATGCGTGGTCGCGGGATGTGCGCAGACGACTCATAGGCAGTGACAGTCTCACTCTTCGCCGAACGGACATTGTTCGCGATCGCGACGGAACGCTTCAATCGAGTCGGTGTGACCCACGCCACCATCTCCGACCTCCCCTCGCATTGCTGAAGGAGACTCCATGCCGACCACCAAAGCCGATCCGGACATGGCGACCCAGGACTTTCCCGCGTCGACCGCGTTGCGCGACCGCGCCGGTTCACCACGAAAGGCGTGGGGACTGACCTCGCTACTGGTGGCGCTGTATGTCATCAACTACGCCGACAAGGCAGTGCTGGGCATCATCGCCCAGCCGCTCGCCGACGAACTCGGTCTGCGGTCCTCGCAGATCGGTTTGGTCGGCAGCCTGTTCTTCCTGACCTTCACGATCGGCGGATTCTTCGCAGGCGCTCTGAACCGGTGGTTCTCGCTCCGGTGGGCGCTGGTCTTGCTGGCGCTGTGCTGGGCATTCGCGATGCTGCCGCTGGTCGCCGTTGCGGCCTTCGCGGTGCTCATCGTGAGCAGGTTGCTCCTCGGATTCGCCGAAGGACCCAGTTCTGCGTTGCTGCACACCGCGGCGTACTCGTGGCATCCGCCGGCGAAGCGCGCGCTGCCGGGCGCTCTGCTGGCCGGCGCCGCCTCCATCGCGAAGATCGCCATCGCGCCGATCCTCGCGCTGGTCACCGTGAACCTCGGTTGGCGCGCGGCCCTGGTGACGCTCTCGGTAGCGGGTCTGTTGTGGTGTGTCGTGTGGCTGGCCACCTGGCAGGACGGGCCGTACATCTCCGGTGCCAAAGGCTCTGCCACGAGCGCGACCACAACGGCGGGCGAGGAACCCGCTGTCCCGTGGGTGCGGATCTTCACCTCCCGGACGTTCATCGGCGGCGCTCTGCTGGTGATGAGTGTGTATGCCCTGGTCACCGTGGTCCTCACCTGGCTGCCCTCCTATTTCGAGGTAGGTCTCGGCTACAGCCGGTTGCAGGCGGGCTCGATGTTCGCGTTCCCGTCGATCGTCGGACTGGTGCTGATGCTGGTGACCTCTGTCGTCGCCGACCGCCTGATCTCGCGGGGTGCGACCTCGCGAAAGGTTCGGGTGATCGTGCCGTCCGTCGGCGTGCTGATCTCCGGGGTCCTGCTGTTCCTACTGCCGTCGATCGGTACCCCGGCAGTCGCCGTGCTGGTCGTCTCGGTCGGCTACGGTTTCGCGACGACCGTCTTCCCTCTGATGAACGCCGCGATCTCGGAGATCTGCCCGCCGCGTCAGACCGCGGGCACCCTCGGCGTGTTCCTGGCGATCATGGCGATCGGCGGCCTCGTCGCGCCGTATGCCACCGGTCTGATCGTCGATGCGGCGGCCACTCCTGCGCAGGGGTACGCCACCGCATTCCAGATCCTCGGACTCGTCGCGTCGGTATGCGCGGTGATCGCGCTCGTCCTGGCCGATCCCGAACGCGACAAGATGCTGGTCCGGCGAGGCCTGGTGGACGAAACGACCCGCCCATAGGTTCGGGCTATCCGTCCGTGAGCGTGAATCGACTTGTGATCCACCGTGCTTCATGGTCGATTCGAGTGGGGCCCGATGACCTCAGCGCAGCAATCCGATCCACCGTCAGTAGAAGGAAGTCCCATGCGTGATGCAGTGATCGTCGACGCCGTCCGCACCCCGATCGGACGTCGCCGCGGCGCCCTGTCGGGAATCCACCCCGCCGATCTGTCGGCGCACGTACTCGAGGCCCTCGTCGAACGCGTCGGCATCGACCCGTCGGTGATCGATGACGTGGTCTGGGGCTGCGTCAGTCAGACGTCCGAGCAGGCGACCAACATCGCCCGCACCGCCGTCCTCGCTGCCGGCTGGCCCGAATCGGTGCCCGGCACCACGGTCAGCCGGGCCTGCGGATCGAGCCAGCAGGCAGTCAGCATGGCTGCGGCGGCGGTGATCTCCGGTCAGCAGGACGTCGTGGTCGCCGGTGGCGTCGAGTCGATGAGCCGGGTGCCGATGGGGAGTGCGGCGCCCGACGGCGAGAATCAGCCGGCCACGGTGCTCGACCGATACGGGGTGGACCGCTTCAGTCAGGGGATCGGGGCCGAGATGATGGCCGAGAAGTGGGCACTGAGTCGAACCGCCCTCGACGAGTTCTCCCTACGGTCCCATGAGCTCGCCGCGACCGCCGCCGACAACGGGGCCTTCGACGGGCAACTCGCGCCCATCACGGGGGTCCTCGAAGGTGACGAGGGAATCCGCCGTGGGGGCACGCTGGAATCGATGAGTACGCTCAAGCCTGCCTTCAAAGACGACGGGGTCATCCACGCGGGCAATGCCTCCCAGATCTCCGATGGTTCCGGCGCGCTGCTCGTGATGGGCGACGACACGGCGAAGAAACTGGGAGTCTCGCCGATCGCGAGGGTGCACACGGCGGTGGTCGCCGGCGACGACCCGGTCATGATGCTCGCCGGACCGATCGCGGCGACTGCGAAGGCGCTCAAGCGTTCGGGCCTCGCGATCAGGGACATCGGCGCTTTCGAGATCAACGAGGCCTTCGCCCCGGTTCCGCTCGCGTGGCAGATCGAGACGGACGCTGATCCGGAACGTGTCAATCCGCTCGGCGGTGCCATCGCCGTCGGCCACCCGCTGGGTGGTTCGGGAGCGATCCTGATGACGAGGCTGATCCATCACATGCGCGACAACGGAATCCGCTACGGGCTGCAGTCGATGTGCGAGGCAGGCGGTATGGCCAACGCGACCATCGTCGAACTCGTCTGAAACACGAAGGAACACAATGGAACTCAAAGGTCAGTCCTTCGCCGTCACCGGCGGCGCATCCGGATTGGGGCTGGCGACGGCGAACCGCATCGTCGACGCAGGCGGGCAGGTCACGTTGATCGACCTGCCCACCTCCGACGGCGAGGCCGTCGCAAGCGAACTCGGATCGTCGGCGAGCTTCGCCCCGGCCGACATCACCGATCGTGAGCAGTTCGCCGCCGCCCTCGACGTCGCCGACGAGCGCGGCGGTCTGCGGGGGCTGGTGCACTGCGCGGGCGCCGGGCGGCGGATGCGCGTGCTGGACAAGGAGGGCAAAGCGGGATCGCTCGAGGACTTCGAGTTCGTGATCAACCTGAACCTCGTCGGATCGTTCAATGCCCTCTCCTTGGGGGCCGAGCGGATGGCGCGGCTCCACGAGCTCGACGGCGAGCGCGGCTGCATCGTCCTCACGGCCTCGGTGGCCGCCTTCGAGGGCCAGATCGGTCAGATCAACTACAGTGCCTCGAAGGCAGGCATCGTCGGCATGACGATCGTCGGAGCGCGCGACCTGGCGAGCAAACTCATCCGGGTCAACACGATCGCACCGGGCACGATGGACACGCCTCTGCTGGCGCGGCTGCGCGACGACGTCCGCGCGTCGCTCGCGGCCAGCATCCCGAATCCGTCTCGCCTCGGCAAGCCGTCGGAGTTCGGGCAACTCGCGGTCTCGATCCTCGAGAACAGCTATCTCAACGGCGAGACGATCCGCCTCGACGGAGCGATCCGGATGGCACCGCGATGAGTGATGCATCGACGAAGGTCCGAGGCGGGGCCACTGAGCCTCACGGGTCAACCGAACTCCACTATCCCGACGTCCCGGTGGCGGCGCTGCCGCCGAGTATGGCGCGGATGTACGGCGATCGGGCGGCTGTGGTCGACGGTGACCGGGTGTTGAGTTACGACGAACTCGACGTCGAAACCGGGCGGGTCGCAGCGGCATTGCGAGCGTCCGGGGTCGACGATCGCGACGTGGTCCTCCTGCATCTTGCCAACAGCATCGAGTTCGTCGTCGCGTACTACGGTTCGCTGCGCGCCGGGGCGACGGTCACTCTCGTCAATCCGCTCCAACCGGTTCCCGGCTTGCGGGCGCAGCTCGCCGAAACGGGTGCGGTGGCCGCGTTCACGGGAGCCGAGCAACTCGAACGTCTGCTCGACGCGGCACGCGAAACCCGCCTTCTCGCCGTGGTGCTGGCCGAGCCCGACGCGCCGTCGGCACCCGTTGGGGTGGCGACGCTCGCGGAATTCACCGCGGGCCAATCCGTCGCCCCGGCCACGTCGGTGACTTCCGCCGACGTCGCGCACCTCGCTTTCACAGGCGGCACCACCGGGGTCTCCAAGGGTGTTCAGGTGTTGCACCGCAACGTGATCGGAAATGTCACCCAGATGATCGGATGGCGCGCCGGGCACGCGGTGATCGAGGGCGACGACGGGTACGTCCAGCTCCGATCGCGAGGTGGCGAGAGTCGGGGAGTGGTCCCCGGCGACGCCGCCACCGTCGTGGTGTCGCCGCTGTTCCACGCACATGCCCTCATCAACATGTCCTTCCTGCTGCTCTGCGGTGCCACCCAGGTGCTGGCGGGACGGTTCGATCCGGCGAAGATGCTCGGTCTGATCGAACGTCATCGCGCCACCTACATCACCGGCAGTCCGGCGATGTGGCACGCGTTGGCCACGCACCCGGACGTCGCGAACCGTGACCTGTCGTCGGTTCGGGTGGTGTCATCGGGCGCTGCACCGATCGACCGGGTCACGCTCGAACTGCTGCAGGCGGCATTCCCCTCGGGGGCGGTCGTGGAGGGCTACGGACTCACCGAGGCAACGTGTCTGGTCTCGTCAGCGCCGCTGACGAGTGACGGTGAATATCGGCTCGGCAGTGTGGGTTTGCCGACATTCGACACCGCGATCGAGATCCGCTCGGTCGATGACCCGCACACCGTGCTGCCGGCGGGCGAACGTGGTGAGCTGTGGGTCCGCGGACCTCAGGTCACCGCCGGCTATCTGGGTCACCCCGAGATCACGGCCGCGCAGTATCTCGACGGATGGCTCGACACCGGCGACATCGCCTACCGCGACGACGACGGGTACCTCTACATCTGTGACCGCGCCAAGGACATGCTGATCTACAAGGGCTACAACGTCTATCCGCGGGAACTCGAGGAGATCCTGGTCACGCATCCGGATGTTGCTTCCGCGGCCGTGGTCGGGCGTGCGGCGGGCAGTGTCGGTCAGGAGCCGGTCGCGTTCATCGTGCCCAAGGACGGCCACGTGATCGACGAGGAACTCGTCCGCGGTTTCGTCGCCGAGCAGGTGTTGCCGTACAAGAAGATCCGAGACGTCATCGTCGTGGACTCCCTGCCGACATCGGCGGCGGGCAAGATCCAGAAGGTCGCGTTGCGCGAGCTGCTGACACCCACGGCCCGCTGATCGAGTGGCGTCGGTTGCCACTCGATCAGCGGCGGCCATGCATGTTTCACACTGTGGAGTTGTCAAGGAACGGTGCGGTGTTCGCCGCTGATCGGGTGGTTGTCTGCCGGATCGGCGTTGCTGACGGGGAGTGTGCTTGAGGAGGAAGCCTTTTCAGGCAGCAGCGGGTAGCTTGTCGACGGTCATGGTGCGCCGGTTGTGGGCGGCAATGGGTTGTCGTCGTGGGTCGACGGTGGCCGGTGGGATGAGCCAGGGGTGTTTGTCGATGCCTATCGTGACTTCCCAGCCATTGTGGTGGACGTCGGCGTGACATGACGGGCACAGCAGACAGCCGTTGGCCACAGTGGTCTCGCCGCCGTCGGCCCAGTGCACGATGTGGTGGGCCTGGGTGCGGGTGGCCGGTGCACCGCATTTGATGCAGCAGCGATCGCGGACATAGAGCGCCTTGCGCATCGCGGCCGTGAGCAGTCGCTTGTCGCGGCTGATGTCGAGGGGAACCTTCTCACCGTCGACGATGACAGTGGTGACGGTGGCATCGCACGTCAGTTGCGCCAGGGTGGATTCGGTGACTGATCCCATGAACTGCAGCGATGCCTGGATCGGTGCCTCGGCGGGCACCGTGATCAGTACCTGCGTACGTGGTGCCGATGCCGTATCGCCGCCGCGGGAGGCGATGTCCAACAAGGCTTCCAGGGCGTCGGCGTGGCGACGTTGGGTGGAGCGGGCGTCGGGCGAGCCGTCGGGTTCGGGCCGTGGAGCGCCGAGTTCTTCCATCGCTGCCCGAAACTTCTCACCGACCTCGGTGTCGAGGTCGGCGCGTACCTGCAGACGGCCGTCGCTGTCGGCAGCATGGGTGAGGGCATTGATCGAACGGTCCTCGGCGGCGGGCAACCCACCGTCGGTGGTGGCGGCGAGCTCGTTGCCGATCACCCTGGCACGGGCGGTGATCTGGGCGGGAGTCGCACCGGAGAAGAACTGGCCGAGCAGATCGGTCACCTGCCCGTGTCGGGTGTCATCGTCGACCGGCTCGGGTGATCGCTTCGCGATGTGGGCGATGCCTTGCACGATCCCGTCGACGTGCTCGGCCGACACGGCGCCGTCGGCGGCGTGAGCGTGCGCAGTGGGCAGCGAGTCTGTGGATGTTGCGATGCGGATCAGGCGTGCGGCTACGGCGGGTGCGAAGCCCATGACGATCAACAGTTCTCGTGTCTTTCGGCCGTGACTCTTGGCAACGCCCAGACGCTCCAGCGCGCCGACCATCTGCGCGGCGTGATGGTCGATCAGATTGCGCAGGATGAGGAAGATGCGCATGGCCTCGACCGCGTCGGGACCGGACAGATCGTCGTGGGGTCCGAGGTCGCGGACGGAGTCGGTGATGGCGGGCAGGTCCATCAGGGTGGTCATGTGCAGCCTTTCAGATAACGCGGATGCGGTTGCAGGGCATCGTCATCGTTGTCTGTGGTCGATCAGGACTGGGTGTTCTGTGGTCGACCGGCTGTCATCATTTCGGCTTGGTGGAACCAGACTATCGGTGGGTACCGACAAGATCGGCGGGGGATGTGAGGTCTGTCCACATGGTCGGGATCCGCGACAACCGCATCGGGTGACACCGATTCGTCGGCATCACGCAATGGTCGAGTGTCTGCCGCCTCGGCCGGTGAGGGAACTCAACCGTGGTGGTCATGTGCAGCCTTTCAGATAACGCGGATGCGGTTGCAGGGCATCGTCATCGTTGTCTGTGGTCGATCAGGACTGGGTGTTCTGTGGTCGACCGGCTGTCATCATTTCGGCTTGGTGGAACCAGACTATCGGTGGGTACCGACAAGATCGGCGGGGGATGTGAGGTCTGTCCACATGGTCGGGATCCGCGACAACCGCATCGGCGGCATCGATTCGTCGGGATCACGCAATGGTCGAGTGTCTGCCGCCTCGGCCGGTGAGGGAGCCCCACCGTGGTGGCCATTGCAGCTCTCGGAGAACGCGAATGCCGAAACCAGACCATCGGCCGCCACCTACAAGATCGGCGAGAAAGGTGAATCGAGTTCGAGCGGCGGCAATCAGCCCCGCTGCGCTCGCTTCACCAGATTCCGGCCGATGATCAGCCGCTGGATCTCGCTGGTGCCCTCGTACAGTCGCAGCAGGCGGACGTCACGATAGATCCGCTCCACGGGCACGTCGCGCATGTAGCCACTGCCGCCGTGAACCTGTACGGCCAGATCGGCGACCTTGCCGACCATCTCGGTGCAGAAGAGCTTGGCCGCCGACGGTGCGATCCGTCGGTCCGTCTCGTCGACCCACGCGCGTGCCGCATCGCGCACCATCGCGCGTCCGGCCATCACGCCCGCCTGCTGATCGGCGAGCATGGCCTGTACGAGTTGGAACTCGCCGATCGCGGTGCCGCCCTGGGTGGCGGTGGCTGCCCACGTCACCGATTCGTCGAGAGCGCGCTGCGCGGTACCGACCGATAGAGCCGCGATGTGGACGCGGCCTCGTGCCAGCGAGGTCATGGCTGCTCGATAGCCGACGTCCTCGCTGCCGCCGACGAGCGCTGAGGCCGGCACACGGACGTCGTCGAAGTGGACATCCGAGGTCCATGCGCCCTCCTGGCCCATCTTGCGGTCCTTCGCGCCGATGGTGATGCCCGACGTCTCCGCGGGAACCAGGAACACCGCGATCCCGGTCCCGTCGGAGTCGGCCGGGCGGGCTGCCGATTGAGCCCGCTCGCTTCGCTCCCGGCGCTCGGTTCGCGCGAACACTACGAACAGGTCGGCCAGCGGGGCATTGGTGATGAATCGCTTCTCGCCGGTGATCACCCAGTCGGCGTCATCCCCCGATCCGTCGCGAACCGCCTTGGTGCGCAGTCCGGCCGGGTCCGAGCCCGCGCCCGGCTCGGTGAGCGCGAACGAGGCGACCACCTCTCCAGAGGCGATCTTCTCCAGCCAGGTGCGCTTCTGCTCATCGGTGCCGAAGCCGACGAGCACCTGGCCGGCGATACCGTTGTTGGTGCCGAACATCGACCGGAGCGCCAGCGACGTGTAACCGAGCTCCATGGCCAGTTCGACGTCCTGGGTGAGGTCGAGGCCGAGGCCGCCCCACTCCTGCGGGATCGCGTAGCCGAACAGGCCCATGTCCTTCGCGGTGGCCCGGATGTCGTCGGGGATCGCGTCGGCGTCGAGGATCTCCTGCTCACGCGGGACGACCTTCTCGCGGACGAACTCACGCGTGGCGGCGAGGATGTCCGCGAAGTCTTCGGCGGACACCTGGGAACTGGCAGCTGCTGTGTTCATGACACCGGTCATCCTCCCACTGTGGCGTCCTCGACGGGCGCGGTCCACTACGAACTCGCTACTGCAGGCATAGCCGCTTCGAATGGATCGGCCGGGATCGATTCGGTGCGCGGGCCGGTAGATTCCGTCATATGGACTCTTCTGCACCCAACACCCTCCTGGACGGGCGCACCGCGGTCATCACCGGTGGTGCGCAGGGCATCGGACTCGAGATCGCACGGTCGTTCGTCGACGCGGGTGCACGCGTGGTGCTCGGCGACCTGAACGAAGAAGCCGCCCAGACTGCGGTGGAGAAGCTCGGCGGCACCGACGTCGCGCGCGCCGTGCGGTGCGACGTGACCGACTCCACCAGCGTCGATGCGCTCCTGGCCGCGGCCGTCGACGGCTTCGGTTCGCTGGACGTGATGGTGAACAATGCCGGCATCACCCGTGACGCGACGATGCGCACGATGTCCGAAGACGACTTCGACCTGGTGATCTCCGTGCATCTCAAGGGAACGTGGAACGGTACCCGCAAGGCCGCCGCGATCATGCGCGAGGCCAAACGCGGTGCCATCGTGAACATCTCGTCGCTGTCGGGCAAGGTCGGGATGGTCGGGCAGACGAACTATTCGGCCGCCAAGGCGGGCATCGTGGGCATGACCAAGGCGGCGGCCAAGGAGATGGCACATCACGGGGTACGGGTCAACGCGATCCAGCCCGGTCTCATCCGGTCCGCCATGACCGAGGCCATGCCGCAGAAAGCGTGGGACCAGAAGATGGCCGAGATCCCGATGCAGCGGGCAGGCGAGGTCGGTGAGGTCTCTTCCGTCGCTCTCTTCCTCGCCTCCGACATGTCCTCCTACATGACCGGCACCGTGCTCGAGGTGACCGGCGGGCGCTTCATGTGAACGCAGCTCACCGCCGACATCGTGGTTCGTCGAATTCGAAAGGCTTGCAATGAGAGACACCGTCTTACGCGACGTGGTGATCTGTGAACCCGTCCGCACCCCGATCGGCCGGTACGGCGGCATGTTCAAAGACGTCACCGCCGTCGAACTCGGAGTGACCGCGTTGCGCGGCATGCTTGATCGGACCGGGCTCGCGCCGGATGTGGTCGAGGATGTGGTCCTCGGGCACTGCAACGGCAACAGCGAGGCGCCGGCCATCGGCCGGGTCATCGCCCTCGACGCAGGCCTGCCGATCACGGTGGGCGGCATGCACATCGACCGACGATGCGGCTCGGGACTGCAGGCGGTCATCCAGGCCGCGTTCCAGGTCGCGGCCGGCGACAACGAGGTCGTGGTCGCCGGTGGGACGGAATCGATGAGTAATGCGTCGTTCTACTCCGTCGACATGCGCTGGGGAGGCGCCCGAACCGGTATCGCCATGCACGACAGCCTGGTTCGTGCCCGGTCCACCGCGGGAGGGCAGAACTACCCGGTGCCCGGCGGCATGATCGAGACCGCGGAGAATCTCCGCAAGGAGTACGAGATCTCGCGCGAGGAACAGGACGAACTCGCCGTCGAGTCGCACCTGCGTGCGGTGCGGGCGCAGAAAGACGGCATCCTCTCCGAGGAGATCATCCCGGTGACCGTTCGCAGCCGGAGTGGTGATCAGGTCATCGACACCGATGAGCATCCGCGTCCCGACGTCTCGCCGGAATCCCTTGCCAAACTCAGGCCGATCATGGGGAAGACCGACCCGGACGCGACCGTCACCGCAGGCAACGCCAGCGGACAGAACGACGCGGCGGCCATGTGCATCGTGACCACACCCGACGTCGCTGAGAAACACGGTCTGCGCCCGCTGGTGCGGCTGGTGTCGTGGGCAGTCGCCGGGGTCCCACCGCGCACGATGGGTATCGGGCCGGTGCCGGCCACCGAGAAGGCCTTGGCCAAGGCGGGTGTGACGCTCGCCGACATCGACGTGATCGAGCTCAACGAGGCCTTCGCCGCGCAGGCACTGGCGGTGACGCGCGAGTGGGGTTTCGGACGGTTCGGTACCGGTGGCGACTTCGACCGCACCAACGTGCACGGGTCGGGGATCTCGCTGGGCCATCCGGTCGGCGCGACCGGCGTGCGCATGCTCGCATCCCTGGCCCGCGAGATGGTGCGCAACGAGGCCCGCTACGGGCTGGAGACGATGTGCATCGGCGGCGGCCAGGGTCTGGCGGCGGTTTTCGAGCGAGTCGTCTGAGCCCAGGCGCGCATCGGGATCAGGGCGAATCGCGGATGAGGTCGACGAATGCCTGTCCCACGGGCGACAGGCCGGCCGGGTCGTAGGTGATCGCGAACGGCCGGACGAATCGGGGTTCGACGGTCCGCACGACGACGCGGTCCGCTGCGGCCTCGGCCATCGTCTTCTCCAGCAAGGTGCCGCCGATGCCCGCCAGCACCATCGGCAACCGTTCCTCACGATGCTCCGACAGGACCGCGAGCGGTGGGCGGACACCGGCCACCCGGATCGCCTCTTCGATCTCGTCGGCGACCGACTGCCCGCGCGGGACGAAGACCATGGGGATCGTCGGTAGTTCCGCCAGCGGGATGGGTCCGTCGGGAACCTGCGATCCCGGCGGATAGACGAGCACGTACTCCTGTTCGCCGAGCACGATGACCTCCAGGTCGTCGCCGGCAATGGGCAGATGGGCGACGACGAACTCACAGTGTCCGTCCTCGATCACCGACGCCGCCTGCGTCTCGTCGCGCAGCTCGCCGAAACGGACGCCCACACGCGGGTACTCACGACGGAACCGCGCGATCAACTCCACGATCGGCCCGCTCGCCATCGCGGGTGCGGCGAGGATGTCCAGGCGGCCGGTCAGTTCGTCGGCCGACGCGGACAGCAGATCCTCGACCGCGCCGACGTCACGCACGATCTGACGTGCTGGACCGACCATCGTCCGGCCCGCGGCGCTGAGCACCATGCCGCGGCCGATGCGATGGAACAGCTGCACGCCGAGTTCGCGCTCGAGCGCCCGAAGTGCTTGTGACACAGTGGGTTGCGCGACACCGAGGGCGCCGGCGGCACCGCCGATGCCCTCGTGTTCGACCACTGCGAGAAAGTACTCGACCTGACGTAGTTCCATCGTTCTACCAGTCGCCGAACTCGGTCGGGTCCGAGGTGACACCGACGTGCCCCTTGGCCACCGCGATGAACGCCATGGCCGCGGGCGAGGGCCGGCCTGCCCGGAGGACCAGCCCGAAGGCCCGGGTCAACGGCGGGTCGAGCCGCAATCGCCGACTGCCAGGCATCTGCTGTTCGGCGACCACCCGAGGCGCGACGGTGGCGCCCGTGCCACGTTCCACCAGGTCCCAGGTCGCCGTCGGATGGGCGCAGTCGACCACCACGTTGCGGGCGTCGTCGTCGATGAGGTCGCCGATGATCGCCGACGAGCCCGGATCGGCGATGTCGAACACGAGTGGGATCGAGCGCACCAGCCGGCGGGGCACGGGGTCGGTGAGGCCGGCCGCCAGCTGCGGCGGGGCGGCGAGCACGAGTTCCTGGGCGCCGAGGGGGATGGCGGTGAAGGTCGCGTGCTCGGCCGCCGTGTCCATCAGGCCGATCTCGGCCTCGCCCCGTCGCAGGGACGCCAGCACACCGCTCGGCCCGTCGGCCGCGACGACCCGCGCCGCGAGGCGCGGAAACCGTTCCCGGAACACCCGGATCATCTCCACCACCGGGTCGATGCTGAACGCGCCATGGGTGACGATGTCGACCCGTCCCGCGCGTAGTTCGCGCACCGCCTCGACCTTCGCCTTGGCCCGGTCCACGTCGGCCAGGATGCGCCGCGCGGCGACATCGAGTTTGCGGCCGGCCTCGGTGAGTTCCAGGCGACGCCCGGTGCGGTCGAACAGCGTGACACCCAGCCGCCGCTCGAGCGTCCGGATGGCCTGTGACAGGGACGGCTGCGAGATGTAGAGCGACTGCGCCGCCTTGGTGATCCCGCCGTGGTCCACCACCGCTACGAAGTAGGTGACGAGGTGCAGGTCCACCTCAGTGATGGTACGGATCGTCGATCGCGTCGGGGCCGGTCACGGGCGGTAGCCGGTGACCGTCGGGATCACTTTCCCGTCCAGTTGGGGGTCCGCTTCTCGGCGAATGCGCGCGCACCCTCCTGTGCGTCCGCGGAGGTGAAGACCTGCCCGAGGTGCTTCCACTGTGCCTTGAAGAGATCGGCGTCGGTGTAGTCGATGGACATGGAGACCACCTGCTTGGTCGCCCGCACGGCCAGCGGTCCGTTGGCGGCGACGGTCGCGGCGAGTTCGCGCGCCACAGTCAGCGCCTCGCCGGGTTCGGCCAGCCGGTTGACCATGCCGAACTGGTGGGCGCGCTCGGCGGTCATCGGGTCGCCGGTGAGCGCCATCTCCATCGCGAGCTGGTAGGGCAGGATTTTCGGCAGCCGCTGCAGACCGCCGGCCGCCGCTGCGAGGCCACGCTTGACCTCTGGGATGCCGAACTTCGCGTCACGCGCGGCGACGATGAGGTCTGCGCTCAAGGCGAGCTCGCATCCACCGGCAAGGGCCCAGCCCTCGATGGCTGCGATCAACGGCTTCGCCGGGGGCGCCTCGACGAGTCCGGCGAACCCCTTGCCCTCGATGTTCACGTTCTCGCCGCGGGTGAATCCCTTGAGGTCCATGCCTGCGCAGAAGGTGCCGCCCGCGCCGGTGAGGATGCCGATGGTGATGTCGTCGCGGGCGTCCATCTCGTCCACCGCGGCCGCGATGCCCTCGGCCACCTCGCGGTTCACCGCGTTCTTGGCCTCGGGGCGGTTGATGGTGATGACGGCGACGCCGTCGGCGAACTCGGTGAGAACTGCGGTCATCGGGAAGTCTCCTCAACTGCGGTGGACGGTGTGGTCAGTGACCATCGGATCGGGACACCCTCGGTCGGGCTCAGGATGCCTCGCTGCTGCAGCACGACAAGGTGTGCGTTGGTCTCACCCAGTGCCATCCGGCTGAGCGGGACCGACAGCTGCTCGAACGGTCGCGACCACGTCACCGAGCGGGTGATATCCCAGGCCGTGCTCTGGGGCTCGGCGGCCACGGCCGCCGTGATCTCGTCGAGTCGTTCCTCATGGTGTGCGAGGAGATGGGTGACCCGGTCGGCGAGCCCGCGGAACCGGTACTCGTGGGAGGGCAGCGCCTCGAGATCGGGCAGGTGCTCGGTGTTGGCCAGCGAGATCAGATACTCCGACAGCGGGTTGTGCGACTGGAACCGATTCGTCGAGACGTTCGGGCTGATCCGCGGCAGCAGATGGTCGCCGGTGAAGATGACCCCGGCGTCCTCGTCGACGAAGCAGAGGTGACCGGCGGTGTGTCCCGGGGTCCACAGCGCCCGCACGTTCCAGCCGGGCAGATTCAGCGGGTCGCCGTTGTCGAGTTCCACATCCATGGTGCGACCGTCCGGCAGGCGGGCGATCTCACGGAATCCGGTGTCCACGACGTCGGTCGGTGCGCCGTGGATCTCGAGATCCCGCTGTGCGCCGTCGATCTGTCGTTCGATCTCCGCCTCGGTGACATGGTGCAGGTGGCGCGCATCGTTGTGGTGCATCGCGAGCACCGGATCGGCGTGCTCGAGCAGCCGCGGCACCAGGCCGAAGTGATCGGGATGCAAGTGGGTGATGGAGACGTGCCGGACGTCGGCCACATCGTGCCCGGTGACGTGTAGACCATCGACGAGGGCACGCCACGATTCGTCGGTGTTCCATCCGGTGTCGATCAGGGCGATGCCGTCGGGCAGAGCGAGTGCGTAGATGAGTACGTACCGCAGCGGGTTCGACGGCATCGGGACCGGGATCGACCACAAGCCGGGCCGGACCTCCTCGACCGGGGGCAGTACCTTCTCGGCCCATGCCTCGCGCTGACGATGACCGGTGACCTCGATCGTGGTCATTTCACCTCCAGATGATGCCGCCGATGATCCGGACGGTTGCGGCGATCAACTTCCATCGGATCATGAGGGGTTCGTCATGTTCAAAGTGGGTCCGACTCAGACACGATGAGGAAAGACCTATGGCAGTGGGAGATGTGCGCCGTTGACGGGTCGTGGGTCGGCAGGTGATGGTTGCCCGGTGGATGCCGATCAGATGCCCCTGCCGCTGGCCGGGATCACCGTCGTAGCGCTCGAGCAGGCCGTCGCGGCGCCGCTGGCGACGCGACATCTCGCCGACATGGGTGCCCGCGTCATCAAGGTGGAACGCGTGGGGGAGGGCGACTTCGCCCGGAACTACGACGACGCGGTGCACGGCCTCGCATCGCATTTCGTCTGGCTCAACCGTGGCAAGGAGTCACTGGCCCTCGACCTGAAGTCGTCGTCGGGGCGCGACGCGTTGCACCGGCTGATCGACCGCGCCGACGTGTTCCTGCAGAATCTGGCGCCCGGGGCCGCGGCGCGGCTGGGATTCGGTGCCGACGAACTGCGTGCCGACCATCCGGACCTGATCGTCGTCGACATGTCGGGGTACGGAGACGCCGGTCCGTACCGGGAGCGCAAGGCCTACGACATGCTGGTGCAGGCGGAAGCGGGCCTGATCTCGGTGACCGGCACCGACGAGGAGGCGGCCAAGACCGGTATCCCGACGTCGGACATCGCTGCCGGCATGTACGCCTTGACCTCGATCCTCGGTGCACTGGTGCGGCGGGGGGCCACCGGAGTGGGGGCTGCCGTCTCGGTCTCGATGTTCGATGCGACGGTCGAGTGGATGGGGCATCCGATGTACATGCGGCTCTACGGCGACCGGCAGATCGCACGTTCCGGCGTGGGACACGCGGCGATCGTGCCGTACGACCGCTATCCGACGAGTGATGGCGAGATCCTCATCGGGGTCCAGAACGACCGTGGCTGGCAGGTCCTGGCCGGCCAGGTTCTCGGACGCCCGGACCTCGCCGCCGATCCCCGCTACGCCACCAACATCGGCCGGGTCGGCGCCAGGGCGGACGTCGACGCCGCGGTCGCGGCCGAGACCAAGCGGTTCACCACCGTCGAACTCGACGAAAAGCTCGCTGCAGCAGGCATTCCTGCCGCCGAGATCCGTGAGCTCGACGGAGTGGTGGCACACCCGCAGCTGTCCGGACGGGATCGGTGGCGTGAGGTGGACACCGAGGCCGGACCGATCCGAGCGCTGCTGCCCCCGATGACCTTCGCCGACGTCGAGTTGCCGATGGGGGCGGTGCCCTCCCTCGGCCAGCACACGGAGGCGATCCTCGCCGAGCTGGCTCACGACGAGACCGACCCGCCGCGGGTGATCGAGTAGGGGGCGAGGCCGCCGCGTCTTCCTCCGTTGATCGAGTAGGGGACGAGCTCGCCGCGACTTCCCGCTGACCGAGTAGGGGACGAGCGTAGCGAGGAGCCGTATCGAGATCATTTGTCGCTGGGGTGGTCTCGATACGCCACTCGCTGCGCTCGCGGCTACTCGACCGGCGGGTTGGGGGCCGCGGCTACGGGGCCGGCGGGGGATTGTCGGCGCCGAGTTCCGAAGCAGGTCCGGTGACGTAGTGCTCGCCGTCGAAGGCGGCGGGATGGCCTGCGGCGAGAAACGTCCCGATCCCCGGTTGGTCGAGTTCGGCGAACATCGGGTTGGTTGCCAGCACCCCCGACGCCACGACCTCCTCGAAACTTCGGTAGCGCTCCCAGAGTATCGATGATCCGCCCAGCGCCGCACTGACTTCCGCACTGCTGTGACGCGCGAACCACGGCTCGAAGAGCGCGGTGAGCACCGCTCGGTGGGTGAAGCGGTCGGCCTCGCTGCGGAAGTCGGCGCCGAGCGCCTTCTCCACCGCCTCGACGGCGTCGCCCACCTCGGTCAGCGCGACCAGGTCGCGGAAATGGCGTGGCGTGAGCGCCACGATCATGAACCGGCCGCCGTCCGCGGCGACGAAATCGGTTCCGTACGTGCCGTAGACGTCGTTGCCGGTGCCCACCCGTCCCCGGCCGTTGACCTGCGGTTCGGTCAGGTAGCCGAGCGTGCTGGCGATGGACAGAGCCGTGTCCTCGAGTGGCAACGTGATGTGCGCGCCGACGCCGCTCTGTTCGCGTCGGCGAACCGCGGCCGAGATGGCCAGGGCCGCATACAATCCACACGCCATATCCCACGCAGGCAAAACATGGTTCACGGTGCCGGAGCTGGTGACCGGTCCGGTGATCATCGGGAACCCGAGGCCCGCGTTGACGGTGTAGTCGACGCCGGGCGTGCCGTCGGTGCGCCCCAGGATCTCGCAGGTGATGACGTCGGGCCGCAGCGCCGAGAGGGTCTCGTGGCTCATCCACGACCGTCCGGCCGAGTTGGTCAGCAGGATGCCGCCCCCCGCGACGGGATCGGACACCAGACGTTGCACCAGCGACTGTCCCGCCTCGCTGCGCAGATCCGCGGTGATCGACCGTTTGCCCTTGTTGAGTCCGGTCCAGTAGATCGACTCACCGCTGTCGGTGAGCGGCCAGCGGTGCACGTCGGCCGCACCGCCGATCGGGTCGATCCGGATCACCTCGGCGCCGAGCTGCGAGAGGGTCAGTCCGGCCAGCGGCGACGCGATGAAACTCGACACCTCGACGATGCGGAGGCCGGCGAGGGGCTTCTGAGGGGTGGTCACGATGGTGCTCCTTCGGAGGACTTGTGCCAGGAGGGGTTACGCCATGAGGGCGCGGAAACGCCAGTCCAGGACGGGGCGCGGACCGTCGGCGTCGTGCGCGACGACCACCGACCGCAGGTCGAGCAGTCCGCCCCCGCCGTCGAGGGCGGTTGCCTGTTCGACAGTCAGTTCACTGGTGAGCGTGTCACCTTCCCGGACCGGTCCGGTGTGGTCGCACGACTCCCAGCCCAGCACGCTGACCACGTTCGGCAGGGCTCGATTGGCCTGGGCGAGAGCCACTCCGATCGTGTGTCCGCCATAGACCAGTCGACCGGCGGCGCCGACCCGTTCGTCGTGGTGCGTGGCCGCGATGTTGAGGGTGAGGCGGGCGAGCTCCGGCGCGCTCGACACGACATCGCCGCTCGACGCGTACACATTGCCGACCAGGTCAGGAGAGAAGTGTTGTCCGCGAACGGACTCCCGGAACGCGGCGAGGTCCCAGTCCGGGATGACCGGCTCGGTGGAGCGGTCGGCGCCGATGGCGGACAGGTCATCGGAGGCACGGACGCGTTCCGGGTCGGGCGAATCACTCAGCGGGAGCATCGCGCATCGGTAGAAGTCGAGCACCACGGCACCGTGCTGATCGGTGGTGACGATGTGCAGCGCGGCGAGCCCGGTCGGGGCGCGGCCGGGCTTCGACGAGTTCTCCCGCAGCCCGACCACTTCGGTCGTGGTGCTCAGGGTGTCGCCGACGTGCGGGTGGCGCAGGAATCGCAAGCCGCGATAGAACAGGTTTGCCTTGACATGGTGGGTCGCCAGCGTCGACTGTCCGATGGCCAGGTCGCAGACCAGTCCCGGGTGGGCGATCGCACGGTCACGACGCGTGATCCGCTCGGCCAGCGAGACGTCGAGGGCGAGGCGCATCCGGTTGCCGACGATGGCCTGGTGGGTCGCTGCCATTCCCGATGTGACGGTCACCGACGGTGCGTCGTCGAAGACCTGTCCGATGGCGAGTTCGTCGAAGTAGGGGCCGCCGACCTGGATGGTCGCGCCGGTCATTCGGGGTCCGCCTTGGCGAGGACACGGCGCGCCGAGACGGCGAGGGCCTCGTCGAGCATCCGTCCGTCGAGTGCAGCGGCGCCATCGCCGCGGGCAGCAGCCTCGTCCAGCGCGGCGAGGACTCGTCGCGCGTCGGCGACCACATCGGGATCGGGCGTGAAAATGGCTTTCGCCGAATCGATCTGGGCCGGATGGATCACCCAGGTGCCGTCGAAGCCGAGATCCCGGACCCAGGTCTTCGCATTCCGGAACGCATCGTCGTCGGCGATGGTGAGATGCGGCCCGTCGACCACCGATACACCCGCCGCACGGGCGGCCGTCAGCACGGTCTCCTGGACCGGATGCCAGACGAGCTGCGGTGCCGTCGGCGAACGCCCCAGCGTTGCAGCGAGATCCGCGTAACCGATGATCACCGCGTCGAGCCGATCGGATCCGACGCAGATGTCGGCGATGTCGCGGATGCCCGTCGGGGTCTCGACGAGGATCTGCAACCGGGCCGGTGAGTTGCCGAGACGCCGGTCCGCGTCCGCGAGTTGCTCGGCCGACTCTGCCTTGGGGAGCACCACCGACGCGAGTGACGATCCCATCGCGGCGCATGCGGCAAGATCTGCCTCGACCCAGTCGGTCCCGAAGGCGTTGATGCGAATCGACACCGGTCGCGCGCCACCGAATTCGGCGACGAGTGCAGCGGCGGCGTCGCGGGCGGAGTCCTTGTTCTCCGGCGTGACCGCGTCCTCGAGGTCGAGGATCACCTCGTCGGCGTTCGAGGCGAGCGCCTTGCGGGCCTTTCGATCATCGGAGGCGGGCGCGACCAGGACGGCCCGGCGTCTGTGTGTCTGCACGAAATCCTCAATCCCAGGTGCGGCCAAATGTGCGGCCAAATCGGTGTCCCAAGAACTCTTACCAGACGTCCCAGTGCAACGGAAGTGCGCGACAGGCCTTGACAGCGCAACCCGGAGGGGCAAATATGGCCGTACAAATCGTCACCAATGTATTGCTGCTGTGTGAGGTGGGTCCATGAGCAACCTGAACGCCGAAGAGTCGTTTCTCGTCGAGACCGTGCGCGCGTTCGTCGACCGCGACGTCAAGCCGACGGTGCAGGAGGTCGAGCACGCCAACGAGTACCCGGACAAGTGGATCGAGCAGATGAAGCAGATCGGCATCTACGGTCTCGCGGTTCCGGAGGAGTTCGGCGGTTCGCCGGTCTCGATGCCCTGCTATGCCCAGGTGACCCAGGAGCTCGCCCGGGGCTGGATGAGCCTGGCCGGCGCGATGGGCGGTCACACGGTGGTCGCGAAACTGTTGACCGAATACGGCACCGATGAACAGAAGCAGAGTTACCTGCCTCGGCTCGCGACCGGCGAGATGCGGGCGACCATGGCGCTCACCGAACCCGGCGGCGGTTCGGATCTGCAGAACATGTCGACGGTGGCCAAGGTCGACGGCGACGACCTGGTCATCAACGGTTCCAAGACGTGGATCTCCAACGCGCGGCGTTCGGGTCTCATCGCGTTGCTGTGCAAGACCGATCCGGCCGCGCAGCCGCGGCACCGGGGCATCTCCATCGTGCTGGTGGAACACGGTCCGGGACTGACGGTCTCGCGTGATCTGCCGAAGCTCGGGTACAAGGGCGTGGAGACCTGTGAGCTGTCGTTCGACGACTATCGGATCTCCCGGTCGGCGATACTCGGCACCGAGCCGGGCAAGGGTTTCGGCCAGATGATGAAGGGACTGGAGACCGGACGTATTCAGGTCGCCTGCCGTGCACTGGGAGTGGCCACCGCGGCGCTCGAGGATTCTCTCGCCTACGCCCAACAGCGCGAATCGTTCGGGCAGCCGATCTGGAAGCACCAGTCCATCGGCAACTATCTGGCCGACATGGCCACCAAGCTCACTGCGGCACGGCAGTTGACGTGGCATGCCGCCGACCAGTATGACCGTGGCGAACGCTGCGACATGGAGGCGGGTATGGCCAAACTCTTCGCGTCCGAGGTCGCCATGGAGATCGCGCTGAACGCGGTCCGCATCCACGGCGGCTACGGCTACTCGACCGAATTCGACGTCGAACGCTACTTCCGGGACGCTCCGCTGATGATCGTCGGCGAGGGCACCAACGAGATCCAGCGGAATGTCATCGCGGGGCAACTCGTCGCCCGGGGCGGGATCTGAGCGACGGTGAGGATTCCGCGATGAGCGCACGCGACACGACCGAGCCCGCCTATCGGGCACTGGCCGGGACGCTTCGTGCGCGGATCGCGGAGGGTCGCTACCGCGGCGGAGTCCGATTGCCCACCGAATCGGAACTGTCCGAGGAGTTCGGTCTGAGCCGGCAGACGGTACGGCGTGCGTTCCAGGATCTGGTCGCCGAAGGTGCGGTGTACCGGGTGCCGGGCCGAGGGACCTTTGCCACCGAGGGCAACGGGCGGTACCTGCGGCAACTCGGATCCATCGAGGACCTGATGAATCTGTCGGACGACACCACCATGGAGGTGGTGTCCGCCCCCCGACGGCAGGTCGACCTCGACGCGGCCGGTCGCCTGCGGCTGGACACCGACCTGGTGTATCGCATGGTCTTCCGCCGCTTTCACGATGGTGTGCCCTTCGTCCTGACGACGGTGTGGTGGCCGGAGTCGGTGGCGCGACCGGTGATCGAACGACCGGAGGTGGCGGCCGGGGCCACCAGTGCGCACACCATGATCGGCCTGCTCGAACCCCATCTGGACCGTCCGATCGTGGAGGCTGCACAATCCATCACGGTCGCGGCCGCGGATGCGTCGGTGGCCGAACAGGTGAATTGTCCGGAGGGCCATCCGATGCTGCGGGTGGACCGCCTCTACAGCGATGCCGAAGGGAACGCCGTCGAATTGGCTGTGAGTCACTTCCTGCCCGAGCACTACACGTATCGGGTCACCCTGCGGCGGAGTAGCAGCTGACCGGTGGCGCGGTCAGTCTCCGGTCGGCGCCACCACGTAGTGGCCGGTCCGCAGGAACCGGATCGCGCGTTCGGTTCCGGCGGGATCGAGGAGCGGGGCGAGCGCGGCGCGCAGGGCGATTCGCCACTGTGCCGCGACGACCGGATGTGTCCGCCGCATCGCCTCGATGTCGCGCGGGACCGGAATGATCATCGCCGAATCGGAACCGATGTCGGTGACCGGGCGAGGGTCGCCTGCGACGACGTCGATGCCGAGGCGCGCACCGGCGCCGAGTAGGTCGTCGACGCTGTCCGTGGGTGCCGGCAGCGCGGGAGAACCGAGCGACCAGGAGACGAGCAGCCGATCGCTCTCGTCGCCACCGGCGAGTTGGTCGGCGAGCTCGCCATAGAAATCTCGGTGGTAGGCAACCGGCACCGCACCGAGCTTGGTGAGGTTGAAATAGGCGTTGCGCGCGACGAGAGGATCGAAGGTCCAGGTGATGGTCTGCAGGCCGCGCGCCACGGCCCACTCGCGCTGGTGCATCTTGAGTGCATGGCCGACGTTGTGGCCGCGGCCGATCCGGGACACCCCGGTGATGTGGCTGTGCAGCGTTCGACCGACCGGCGCCGCGAAGAAGCCCACGCTCCCGCCTGCCAACCGGTCGCCGACATACGCGCCGGCGACGTAGTTCCCCGCGTGGGAGAGGGCGCGGAGCATGTCGACGCTCACCGGCCGGTTGCCGGGGTCGGGGTGCCACACGTCGTCGAACACGTGGGTCAGTTGCTGGAGATCGGCGGGGGACGACAGCTCGCGGATCTCGACAGCGGTCGACGTGTTCGGCATGATCTCATCCTGTCATCGTCGCCGCGGATCACGGGCCGAGTCCGGCCAACCATCAGTGCCCTGCTCAGGAGGCCCGGGCAGCGCACTAGGATGCCGGTCATGGGTCGTACGACGCCTGATCGGTCGCCGGATGTGCTGACGCGCGTCGCGGCGGGCGTCGTCGTCCCGGTGGTCGCGGTGGCCGCGCACGGTCTCGGGGCCGGCTCGGTGCCGGGCTCGGCCGGAGTGCTGCTCAGCGGGGGCATCGGCGCCCTCGTGGCGTTGGTACTCGGCAGTCAGCGGCGGCGGTCGGCGACCACGGCCACGCTGTGTACCGCGGGCCTTCTGACGCTGGCCCAGATTGCTTCGCATCTGTCGTTGATGGCCGTTGCGACACCGTCGTCGACGATGCACCACGACGCGCTCCTGCCGATGCTGCTCACACACCTGATCGCCATCCCGCTGAGTGCGGGGCTCATCGTGGCTGCGGCCGGCCTGCTGCGGGCACTCACGTCGACGGTGCGGCGTCTGTTCCCGCCACCGCGGGCCGCCGCGTCTCCACCCGTCGTACCCGTGCGCTGGGTGGCGCCCTATCTCTACACCGGTGTCGTCGTCGGAGGGGTCGGGGTCCGCGGTCCGCCCGCGCTGTCCTGACCCGATTCGCCAGCGCCGTCCGACTCCCGTCGCGACGCGGTGGCACCTCCGCGTGCCGGTACGTCTCTGAGCGTGCTCGGCTGGCGCGGGGCGATCATCACACGCGTATTCCGCGTGTCTCCGAGACCTGGAAAGAACCAACAATCATGAGTAACAGACTGATTCGACGACTCGCCGTGCCCGCTGGAGCCCTCGCCGTCGCGGCGGCGGCCACCTTCGCCGGGGTGGGCGCGGCCTCTGCGCACGTCACTGCGAACGCGCCGACCCTGAGTCAGGGGGGTTACGGCGTGGTGAACCTGGTGGTGCCCAACGAATCCGACACGGCCGCGACCACCGCCCTGACGGTGACCCTGCCCAAGCTGAAGTCGGCTCGCCCCGAGGTGATGTCGGGGTGGAAGGCCACCGTCGCCAAGGACCCCGCCACCGAGGAGGTCACCTCCATCACGTGGACCGCGCTGCCGGGTACACCGGGTGTACCGGTCGGCGAGTTCGCCCAGTTCCGCATCTCGGGTGGGCCGTTCCCCGAGCAGGAGAGCGTGTCACTACCCGCCGTGCAGACCTACGCCGATGGCGAGAAGGTGGACTGGTCACAGCCCATGGGCGCGAACGGTGAGGAGCCGGAACACCCGGCGCCGACTCTCACCTTGCCGGCAGCCGAAGAAGGTGCCGACCATCACGGTGGCAGCGCAGACCAGAGCGGTGGCACGGAGACCTCGACGGCGTCGGATGCGGACTCGTCGTCGGCTGACGGCACCGCACGCTGGCTGGGCGGTATCGGCCTGGTGATCGGAGCGCTCGGCGCAGTGTTCGGTATCGGCGCGCTGGTCCGCTCCGGCCGACGCGGCACCGAGACACCCGGCGATGACGATGCGCGACGTGGTGAAGATGCGTAGGCCGGAGTCGGCGGCCACGACTGTCCGTCGCCGCTCACCGTCGACCGTGCTCGCGGTGGTCGTCGGTGTCCTGCTGACCGGGCTGATCGGCACCTGGGCAGCACCGATCGCGTCGGCCCACTCACGCGTGGTGTCGACGGATCCGGCCGATGGCGCCTCGGTACAGACCGGCCCGCAGCAGGTCACCATCACCTTCAACGAACCCATCCAAGAGTCGTTCGCCGTGCTGACCGTGGTGGGTCCCGACAACCATTACTGGCAGGACGGCAAGCCGACGGTGAGCGGTCCGCGACTGAGCGTCGCATTGCGGGAGCTCGGTCCGGCCGGAACGTACACGCTCAACTACCGAGTCACGTCGGCCGACGGACACCCGGTCGAGGGCAAGAGGACCTTCGAGCTCGCGACCGCGGGCAACGGGACTCCCGGTCCGGCTGCCGACGCGACGTCCGGCGGCGGCGACGACGGTCCGCCGTTGTGGCCCTTCATCGTCGTCGCGGTCGTCGTGCTGGTTGGTGGTCTGGGCGTGGTGCTGTGGCTGACGCGCCGGCCCACTCGACGGTCGTCGTGACCCGGACGGACTGACGTGGGCATCGCGGGCAGGCGTACCCCGCAGTCGCGATCGTGGATGCGCGATCTGGCGCTACCGGGTGCGCTGCTCGCGATGTTCACCGGCCTCGGTGTCTGTTGGATCCTCGCCGCACCCGGCGGACCGGAGGCGCTTGCCGTCCCGTCCACGGCTGCGGTCGGCGCCGCCGTCCTGCTGGTCGGCCTGGGTGCGCTGCCCGGGCTCGGACTCCGTCCGTCGGTACGGGTGATCGGTGTGACCGGTGGCGTCTGGTGTGTCGCGGCGCTTGTCTCCGCCTGGATGCGCACGGCGGACCAGGCGGGCGAGTCGTCCCTGTCGGTGAGTGTCGGCCAGTTCGCCGACACTCTCGGCGAGGGGGCGCCCGAGGTGGTCGAGCTGATCGCGGCGGTGCTGGTGGTCGCGGTGGCATCCGTCCAGCTCGCCGGCCGGATGCATCCGCCGGTCGCGGCCTACGCGGTACTCGGGGCCATCGGACTGCTGGCAGCCGCCATCACCGGACATCCGAGTCAGACCGCCGTCGGCCCTCTGCTGATCGGCGCCCACGCGCTGGCCGCGGCCTGGTGGTGCGGGTGTCTCGCGGCAATGCTCGTCACCATCCGCGGCCGGGCCGGCTGGACCACGGCCCTGCCCGTCTTCTCACGACGGGCGGTGTGGGCGGTCGCGGTCATCGCCGCGACGGGCGCGATCACCGGTCTCATGGAGGTCGGTCTCGGCGAACTCGTCGGATCGGGCTACGGGCGCATCCTGCTGGCCAAGGTGGCAGGCACGGTCGCCCTCGTGGTGCTGGGTGCGCGACATCGTCGGGCGTGGGTACCCGCGGTCATCCGACACCGGTCGTCGGAGGCCACCTCGATCAGACTCGCCGTCGGGGAGCTGATGGTGATGGCCGTGGTGCTGGGACTCGCGGTCGGGTTGTCGACCACGGCGCCCTGACGGCCGGCGACACAGTCAGCCGGGTTGGTCCCAGACCGCCAGGAGTTCGGTGATGATGTCGACCGACATCCCGAGCGCCCCCAGATGACTCTCGCCGTGCATCGTGAAGAGTTTCGCGTCGGGCAGGAGCGACACCATGTGTTCGCCGTGGCTGTACGGGATGATGTGGTCGCGGTCGCCGTGCCACCATCGCACCGGTACGGTCACGTCGGACACCTGGAAGCCCCAGTCCCGCGAGAAGACCACGATGTCGGAGAACGGTGCCTCCATTCGCTGGGATCCGCCGTGGAGCAGGTCGTCGAGGAACATCGCCCGGAATTCGGGGCGCGACAGCAACTCCCGGTCTCCCTGCGGCGACAGGCGTCCGTAGATGGAGATCGCCGGATCGGCGATCGGGCGCGCCACACTCAGCACCGAACTCACCACTTTGCCGACCGGCGCCCCGGCCACCCGTAGGACCGGCGCGGCGGCGCGGGCGAGCCGCATCGCGCCGCCGTCGATCGCGTCGGGTCCGACGGTCGGTGCGACGCC
The DNA here is from genome assembly GCF_026625785.1 of Gordonia sp. SL306. NCBI lineage: Bacteria > Bacillati > Actinomycetota > Actinomycetes > Mycobacteriales > Gordoniaceae > Gordonia > Gordonia sp. SL306. The sequence goes on from NZ_CP113063.1 coordinate 3,571,495, forward strand.
GCCCAGGATGCCCGCCGTCACCACCCGATCGGGATACGCATAGGCCACCCCGAGGGCATACGGTCCGCCGCCGGAGAGGCCGATGACGGCGAATCGGTCGATACCCAGCAAGTCGGCGACCTCGCCGAGGTCCGTGGCGAACTCGGAGACGGATCGATACGAGTGGGGCGTCGACGAGCCGACGCCCGGCCGGTCCAGTCCGATGATCCGAATGCCGTTCTCGGCCGCGAATGCGCGCGCCTCGGTCGGGATCTGGCGGCGTGCTCCCGGAGTCCCGTGCAACCAGAACACGGCGCGGCCGTTGGCCGATCCGAACTCGGCGAACCCGATCCGCCGTTGACCCCCGCCGACCGCGACGGAGCCCTCGATCTTGGGACGGTCGATGTCCATCATTCATCCAGCATCCCACGTAAGTTGTGTCTTGGGTCACGTGACCCCGACAGATTTGAGGGGGACGTCTCGATCGGAAGGTGATGCGCGATGACAGATCAGACTTTCACGGCCGCCGTGGTGACCGGCTTCGGAGATCCGCTGACCATCTCGGAAGTCGAGATGCCCGCGCCCGGTCACGGGCAGGCGCTCGTGAAGCTCGAGACGTCCGGCGTGTGCCACACGGACCTCCATGCGGCGCACGGGGATTGGCCGGTGAAGCCGACACCCCCGTTCGTCCCGGGCCATGAGGGCTACGGCACCGTCGTCGCGGTGGGGCCGGGCGTGACCGACATCGCAGTCGGCGACAAGGTCGGCAACGCGTGGCTCTGGTCGGCATGCGGTCAATGTGAGTACTGCCGCACTGGGTGGGAGACGCTGTGTGAGAAACAGGAGAACGGCGGGTACTCCGTCAACGGCTCGTTCGGCACCTACATGCTCGTCGACGAGCGGTTCGCCGCCCGCATCCCCGATGGTGTGGACCCGGTCGAGGTGGCGCCGATCCTCTGCGCCGGCGTCACGGTCTACAAGGGCTTGAAGGTCTCCGAGACCAAGCCGGGTCAGTGGATGGTGATCTCCGGGATCGGCGGTCTCGGCCACGTCGCGGTCCAGTATGCGACGGCAATGGGCATGCGGGTCGCCGCCGTCGACATCGGCGACGACAAGCTCGATCTGGCCCGTGAACTGGGCGCGGAGGTCACCGTGAACGCCACCGAAGTGGATGTTGCCGAGGCGATCGTCGAACAGACCGGCGGCGCGCACGGCGTGCTCGTGACCGCCGTCCACCCGCAGGCCTTCGGACAGGCGATCGGTATGGCGCGACGCGGCGGGACCATCGTGTTCGTCGGGCTGCCACCGGGCGACTTCCCCGCTCCGATCTTCGACGTGGTGCTGAAGGGACTCACGATCCGGGGTTCGATCGTCGGTTCCCGGCAGGACATGACCGAGGCACTCGACTTCTACGTGCGAGGGCTCGTGAAGCCGACCGTCGCGACGACCCGCCTCGAAGACATCAACGATGTGTTCCGCCGGATGGAGGAGGGCAAGATCGAAGGTCGGATCGTGATCGACTACCGCTGACCACAGGTATTTCTCATCGAGAACCGCGTACCGTCGTGAGGGTGAGTTCTGAGTTCGCCCGTGGTGTCGCCCGTGGATTCGGGCATGTCCTACGTCCGTATCCGATCCGCGACATCCCGGCCGGCGCGAGTGTCGATCTCCCCGGCCGCGGCCCGACCTACGTCACCGATTCCGGGCCGAAGGACGCACCCGCGGTGTTCCTGCTGCACTCGGTACTGACCACCGGTCTGCTCTGTTGGTATCCGGTGATCCCGGAGCTGAATCAGCGGTACCGGGTCATCACGATGGATCAGCGGTGGCACGGCCGCGGCATCCGGTCGGACGGCTTCGACCTGGTGGACTGTGCCGACGATGTGGTGGCACTGGCCGACACACTCGGCATCGACACGTTCATCGCAGCGGGCTTCTCGATGGGTGGCGGCATCGCCCAGCTCACGTGGCGGCAACACCGACAACGCGTGGCAGGGCTGGTGCTCTGCTCGACCGGGCCTTATTTCAGCACCCGCGACCCCGCGCATCGGGCCAATGCCCAACGGACCGGACGACTGCTGACCGCGATGAGCCGGATCATGCCGAAACCGTCGCGACGCCTCGACGACACCTCCGCGCACACCACGGTGTGGGCGATGCGCCAGTTCTTCTCCACCCCGCTGGCGCAGATGGGGCAATTCGGCGACGGGCTCGGTGAATTCGACTCGCGCCCATGGCTCGGCGAAATCGATGTGCCCACCTCGGTGGTGGTATCCGTCCGGGACCGGGTGGTGGAGCCGGAACGTCAGCAACTGCTCATCGACGGCATCCCCGGCGCGCGCCGATTCGAGGTCGACGGCGGACATGCGTGTTGCGTCCTCGGTGCGCCGTTCTTCATCCCGCCGTTCACCGAGGCCGTCGACGCCGTCAGCGAGGTCTCGATCGGGGCGTGAAGGTCTCGCCTGCCGCGTCAGAGCTCGCCCGCTGGTGCCGCATACCGCGCACCTTTGCCGTGTCGGGCAGGCCGTCGGGTATGCGACACCAATTGGTGCCGTTAGGGTTTCACGCTGTTGACTTGTCAAGGTTCGACTGCGCTCTCGGCGCTCCCGGCGCTCCCGGCGCTGCCGGGTGCATGGGTGAATGGTCGGCTGGAGTCAGGTGGCGAGTGGAAGGTCGTCGACGTGACATTTCCTGGGCGAATCGGCGATACCGATGAGATGCGCCGCTGCTCTCATGCCATCCAATCCACTCGAACGGCCTAAAGACCTCGGTAACGGCGGGAACGATCTTTTCATCGCACCCGTACGCCGTTGACCACGTGGTTTCGGGATCTTCTCGCCGGTGTCGTCGAGCTCGACGAGTCGTTCATCGGTGGCCGCAGCCGCGGTCGGGTCGGTGTGTCATCGACGAACGTGCCGGTGATGTTTGCAGTGGAACGACTTGGGGCACAACATGGTAGAGAGCTACCCCTTGGCCGAGTGCGACTCCGTGTGGGTTCAGCACCCGGCTCACACGAGATGCTGGACTTCGCCCACGAAGTGATTGAACCAGGATCGTTGATCCGGACCGATGGGACTCGATTCTTGCGGCGTCTAGCCGATGAGGGATTCCGGCATGAGTTCATCTCGGGCTACAGCTCGCCTGAGCCTGGCCACGTCACGTTCCCAGGCCCTCATCGCGTCGCTGCTCAAACGATGGAATGCAGGTACGCACCACTACGTCGAGCCCGAGCACTTGCCCTACTATCTCGACGAGTTCGCCTTTCGCTTCAATAGACGCATGTCGGGCGCTCGTGGCATGGTGTTCTTCCGTCTTCTGCAGCAAGCGGTCAAGATTGTTGGCAGGGTCTACTCGATCTTTACCGTGACCCGTTATGACCTGGGTTCGAAGAGTCGGTCGAGATGCTGGTCAATGGCTGCGAGCGCCGCTTGTGGTTTGATGACGTCAAGGTCGAGAAGGGGACCGAGGCCGGTCAACGCAAGGACGAGGTCCGTTTCGATGATCGGATCGCAATCGCGACGGATCTGCCCCTGTCTGATCGCCTCCCGGATGAGGCTTTCGACCATTGCGCGTCCATCCCGCAGTCCGAGGCCAACCTGTTGACGCAGTGATGGGTCGTGCATCGCTTCGAGCACGTAAGCCGCGTTCATACGGCTGGTGGCACGGGAGTCGGGTCGCAGAGGCAGCATCTCCGTGAGGACTACTCGCAGCACGTCGCGAGGATGCGGAGGTTGGCCGAGTGAGCTCAGGCTTCGTGCGACTCGGCGAGATGTCTGTTCTGAAGCAAACTCCATCGCGAAGGCCAGCATCTCGGCGCGGGAGGAGAAGTAGTGCTGCAACTGCCCCAGTGAGACTCCGGCCTCGCGGGCGACTTCGCGCATGGTCGCTCGTGCCCAGCCGTGCTGATCAACGACGCGCCAGAGTGCATGAGCGATCGACTCACGTCGCTGGTGGTGATCAACCTGCTTCGGCACTCGGACCCCTCGCTTTTGGCAATACACGTGACATAATACATGTGACCCAAATAGTTCCACGACATGGAGTGCCGATGGATGCATGAGCACGCGATGCCCCTCACGTTCTGTAACCCCTCCGCTTTCGTGTTTGACTCCGAGACGGCGATTGCACTGCTCGCCGACGTGCATATTCGGAAGGCGATCGAACGCGGCGATTTCGACGACCTTCCCGGCACCGGTAAGCCACTCGATCTGTCCGATGCCGATGACCCAGATTGGTGGCTCAAGAGGTTCATGAAACGTGAGGGTCTCGCCTTCCTGCCACCCTCCATTCAGTTGCGCAAGGATGACGCCGCCCTGGACGAGCAACTCGATCAGCTATCGAACGAGAAGTCGGTTCGGCACGAGATTGCCCAGTTCAACGAACGGGTTGTGCACGCTCGCTTACAACTGCCATCAGGGCCGCCGCTCATCACCATGCCACGTGACATTGAAGCCACCGTGGCAGCGTGGGCGGATCGCAAAGGGGTGCGATCTGAGGAAGCACGCGCTACTGCGCGTGAAGAAGCTAAGGCTAAGAAGCGTTCTCGCCGAAGTGTCTTCGGTAAACTAGGTCGTCGACGACCGCGTCACCGCACCGAAATGTGACTCGCAAAATAGCCCAGTATCCAGCCGAGAACCCGCACCACTGAACGGCCGGCCCTCACCCGGCGGAGATCAACCATTCTGGGCCCGCCGACTCGCCGACCTGGGCGCGAGAGCCGCGACCATCCCACAACCGAAACTGACCGCTCCACGCTTGGCCGAGGTGATCACCACGCCGTCACCGACCCCGCCTACCGAGCCCAGGCAACCGAACTCGCCGCCATCGCGGCCGAAGCCGGCGCCGCCCGCGTCATCACCACCAACCAAACCCGAACACCTACCCAGCTGCCACCTCATCGGGGCATACAGTCGGGTGGATGGCTCGTGCCAGCCGGCGCCGTCGGTGCTGCTTCTATCAAGGAGAGAGATGAAACGCTACCGTCGAGCTCGTTCGGGCATGGTGTCCCTAGCTGTTGCATTGTGTGTCGGAACTCTTGTCGCAGCATGTAGTTCCGGGGCTCCGCCTGAACGCAAGAGCATTGATGAAGGCGATGCTGCTCATCGCGTTGACGGGCAAGGTGTGCACGTTCCGGAGGGCTTCGCGTTCTCACAAGGCTATGTGTGGCCGATGGATTCGGTCGGCGCCTCCGCTTTTGCTGTCCGGTTCGATGGGCCTGTCGGCGGATTCAGGAAACTCCGTGCAGCCGACTTCGGTCGTGCCTTGTCCGAGTTCGGGGACCTGCCGTGCACGTCTGTCCCCACACCGCGAGGCAGCGGAGATCTCGACGAACTGGGCTTGGTCTGTCCTGCCGATGGTGTGTCGCGGATCAGTCGGACCCAGAAGGAGCGCGATCCTCACCAACCCCTGGCGGAGGGTGAACGGGCAGTCGTTCTGAACCAGACCCCTTCGCACACACAGCTGTTCGTTGTCTACAGGGGGACGTAGCCGAGTCGCCGATTCCCACTCGACGACTCGGCTACAGACTGTCTAGCGCAGGCCTTTGGGGTCATCGACGGCCTTCCAGTCGGCGAAGGTGTCTGCTTCGTGTCCAGCCCGAGCACTTGCCCTACTATCTCGACCCACACCCGCTGGACGAACTGATCGCCGGCGGTATTGGCATCGACGACTGGGTCACCGCAGAAACACTTAAACTACTGTATGGCAACCAATCTGATGGCTGAGTCCATTTGAGCAGATGAGCACTACACAGGTTCGAGAACAACACCAATCCGCAAGCGGTGCAGGAAAATTCAGTCACTTCAGTGAACGTCAGTGAACAGGAGTCGCACCGGAACGGCGCCACGCAAGGGCGGCATGGTCGATCATCGTCACGAATTCCACACGTCGGGTGTGCGCCCGTCGACGTCAGTGAACCCATACTCTCGTGCTAGGTCGGCAGAGGTCACCGAATGTTGATTCCACCGGTCTCGATCGGGATCGGCGGCCAGCGCGGCCACGCCGCGGCCGACAAAGCGGGGCGACTCCGACGACCCGAATGAGCCGGGAGCGACCGGTAGGTCGGCGGCTCTCTCGTGCAGTGCGTCCTGCCAGTCGGTCTCATCCACCTGGTAGTTGTCGAGCATCATCTCGGAGCGCAACCACCCGGGTGTGACGGCGACGGCCGTCGCGCCGTGATCGGTCAGCTCGTGGCCCTGGGAGAAAGCCAGACGTCCCACCGCGACCTTGACCAGGTCGTAGTAGACCGAGATCCGGTAGCGCGAGGAATTGTAATCGGTTGTCCCGTCGGTCATCTCGATCAGCAGGCCGCCGGGGCGCCGGATGAGCAGCGGGAGGAGAAAAGTGCGATGTGATCAGATGGGTGTCGAGACCGAGGCGGAGAATTCTCAGCCCTCGTTCGAGATCATGGTCCCAGATGGGCGTGTTCCACTCTGCGGGAGTTCCTTTCAGGATCTCGGCGCCCCAGATGTCGTTGACGAGAACGTCGATCTGTCCGTAGTCGGCGCGTAATCGCTCGGCGAGCCGGCCGACCTGTTCGGGAATGAGATGGTCCACCTGCGCGGCCACCCCCTGACCGCCCAGTTCGTTGACGAGTTCGGCGGTCTCCTCGATCGTCTCGGGTCGGTCGTCGTAGTCGGACGTCATGCCGCCGAACCGGCTGCTCCGTCCTGTGCAGACGACGGTGGCGCCCGCTTCGCCGAGTGCGAGGGCGATACCTCGTCCCGCGCCGCGTGTCGCCCCGGCGACAACGGCCACCCGACCATGCAACGCATGCGGATCCGGTGACCAGTCCATGCTTCGATGCTCCCAGCGTCGTGGTCGGAGGGGCAACCCTGTCGCGGGTCACCCAACGATCAGCACGTGCAGTGTCCGTGGCCCGTGGACGCCCTCCACGCGATCGAGCTCGATGTCACTGGTGGCGCTCGGCCCGCTGATCCACGTCTGCGGATGTGTGTGAGCCCCGGTCTCGACGAGTCGGGCGACCGCCTCGGGGACATCGCCGACCACCTGATCCTTGTCGACGATGCAGACATGTACGTCTGGCACCAACGACACCGCGCGCCGCCCCTGACCTGGTCCGTGGTCGAGGACGATGGTGCCCGTGTTGGCCATCGCGACCGCGGCGGTCGTCACCACCGCGCCGACCCCATCGAGGTCGGCGGGCGAGAGGCCGTCGTCATTGCGCCATTCCAGATCGACCCCGAGGCGTCGGCGGACGACGTCGTCCGCAACGATCGCACCGCTCACCCCGGAGAGCGCTGCAGTTAGCGCGGCGTCCAGGTCGGCCGCCGACACCTGCTCGACCGCGGCACGGTAGTCGGCCACCCGTTCGGCGAAGCGATCGATCAGGCCGAGGTCGCCGGTGCTGACCGTCTGCCCGTACGCCCAGTCGACGGGCGTCTCGTCCACGTGAGGATCGCTGACGTCGTCGAGCGCGGTCCGGATTCGTCCGAGGATATCCTCACGCGCGCTCATGTCCCGGCCTCGCTGCCCTCGTCGTTTCGGGTGGCACGCTCGCGTTTCCACCAGTCGCGGAACGACTCCTTCGGTGGCACCGGGATGTCGCGAGAAGAACTCCAGCCGGCCAGCGGTCCCGGAATCGACCCGATCGTGGTGCGCCGCCGGAAGAATCGGTTGCTCGAGGTCGCCGCCTTCTGTGCGGCCTCCAGTCGCTTGTGGGAGCCGAACATCCAGGCCATCGCCTTCATCGCCGCGGCCTCCGCCGTCGGGAGTCTGCCGCGATGCTCGTCGACGACCCGGGTCCGCAAGTGCACCAACAGTTCCGGGATGTCGATACGCACCGGACAGGCGTCGAAGCAGGCGCCGCACAGGCTCGATGCATACGGCAGCGACTGATCGACAGCAGAGCTGGTGCCACGGAGTTGCGGGGTGAGGATGGCGCCGATCGGGCCGGGGTAGACCGAGCCGTAGGCGTGGCCTCCGGCGCGCTCATAGACCGGGCACACGTTGAGGCACGCCGAGCAGCGGATGCACCGCAACGCATCACGGCCCACGTCGTCGGCCAGCACGGTGGTCCGATTGTTGTCGAGTAGGACGATGTGCATATTCTGTGGACCGTCTCCCGGGGTGACGCCGGTCCAGATCGACGTGTACGGATTCTCCCGTTCCCCGGTGCTCGACCGCGGCAGCACCTGCATGAACACCTCGATGTCGGACCAGGTCGGCAGCACCTTCTCGATACCGACCACCGAGATCAACGTCTCCGGGAGGGTGAGGCACATCCGGCCGTTGCCCTCGGACTCGACGACCACGAGACTTCCGGTGTCGGCTACCGCGAAGTTCGCGCCGCTGATCCCGACCTTGGCGCGTAAGAACTTCTCGCGCAGGTGGAGTCGTGCCGCCTCGGCGAGTCGCCGCGGGTCGTCGGTGAGGTCGTCGGGGGCCGGGCGGCCGACCTCCTTCATGCGTCGCAGGAAGATCTCACGGACCTCGCTGCGGTTGCGGTGGATGGCGGGGACCAGGATGTGGCTCGGCCAGTCATCGCCGAGTTGCACGATCAACTCCGCGAGGTCGGTCTCCCAGGCGTCGATGCCCGCGGCCTGCAACGCCTCGTTGAGCTCGATCTCCTGGGTGGCCATCGACTTGACCTTGACCACCTCGTCGGCGCCGGTCCGGCGGACCAGGTCGACGACGATCCGGTTGGCCTCCTCGGCGTCCCGGGCCCAGTGCACCACCGCGCCGGCCGCGGTGGCCTTCTCCTCGAATTGCACCAGGTAATGGTCGAGGTGACGGAGGGTGCGGTTCTTGATGGCCTCCGCCGCCAACCGAAGGTCCTCCCAGTTGTCGAGTTCGGCGACGACACTCGCACGTTTGGAGCGGATGATGCCGGTGGCGTGGGCGAGGTTTCGACGTTGGGTGGTGTTGGCGAGTTCGGTGCGGGCGGCGACCGGGAACTTCGGCATGCCGACGAAGGTGGATGTCACACCGACATGGGGATGACCGGTCTCGGGAACGGGGTGGGTGGTCGTCATGCTGGCTCCGTCTCGGTCGACGCCAGTATCTCGGCCAGGTGCATCATGCGGATGCCGGAGCGTTCCCGCGACAGCATGCCGCCGATGTGCGCGAGACACGAGTTGTCGCCCGCCACCAGGACTTCGGCGCCGGTCCCTTTGACGTGTGCGGTCTTGTCCGAGCCCATCGCCACCGAGACGTCGGCGTTCTTCATCGCGAACGTGCCGCCGAAGCCGCAGCATTGCTCGGCTGCCGGTAACTCGACCAGATCGATCCCCTTGACGCTTCGCAGGAGTTGCAGCGGCTTCTCGCCGACTCTCAGCATCCGCAGCGAATGGCACGTCGGGTGATAGGTCACGCGATGTGGGAAGTACGCACCGACGTCGGTGACGCCGAGAACATCGACGAGGAACTCGCTCAGCTCGACCACCTTGGGTACCAGGACGTCGACGGCCGAGCGCAACCCACGATCACCTGCGCGGTCCGCGAGCCACGGATGCTGATGACGCACCGACCCCACACACGATCCCGATGGCGCGACCACCGCGTCGTAGCCGCCGAAGACGTCGACGAACTGACGGACACCCGGGATGGCCTCATCGGCGTAGCCGGTGTTGGTGAACATCTGCCCGCAGCAGGTCTGCTCGACGGGGAACTCGACCTCGACCCCGAGTCGCTCGAGCAGCAGCACCGTGGCCTTCGGGGTGTCGGGCCACATCGTGTCGTTGAAGCATGTGGCGAAGAGCGCAACCCTCATGGTGGGATCATCCACCTCGGAGCGGGCGCCCGCAGCGGATCGGCTGGTCGGTGGCGAGATCCGGCCGACTCGGGGCAGAGGTCACCAGTCGACGTCGTCGAGGGCGGTCAACGCTGGTCCGGCGGATTCGAGGCCGACCTGCATGGTGTCGTGGTCGGCGAGCGTGCCGAACCTCAACGCGGTCGTGGAGGCGATCTGCGCGATCGGGGCCTGGAACACCGCAACCGTGCCGAGTTCGGCAAATGCCTCGGTGCCGTCGCCGAGCGCGGCGTCGAGTCCGGCGCTCTGGTCGGCGATGAAACCGGTCGCGCGGAGCCGGCCTGCGTGCACACGGATCACGATCTTCCAGAACGCCCGGGGAACGGCGACGTCGCGGTAGACGGGGTCGTCGGCGCCGAACACGGGTCCGGTGATGATGGTGATGCGTTTCTTCTCCGCGCCCGCATTCGTGAGCGCGTAGTTCTCGATGCCCTGCCACAGGTGTTGATTGAAGGCAGAGATCTGCGGACAGCAATTGGTGAAGTGAAAGGTGTCGTCGGCCGAGAGCTTGGCGGTGGCCGGGCTGCCCCACGCCGGGTCGAGTCGACGCACCATGTGGCCGCGATCGAAGAAGCGTGGTCGCTGCGAGGCGAACACCTCCTGCCCGAGTTGCGCGTCGGTGTCGATGCGCGGGTCGGTGTACCAGATCTCCGCGGCCTCGACCTCGCCTGTGGTGCGGTTGATACTGCGCAGTCGGCGTCCGTCGACGTTGACGATGGTGTACACCGGCATTCGGCGATCTGCGCGGATCACCAGGCTGAAATGGTGATACCGGAGCACCACACCGGCCGCCGATCGGCGCATGCCGTGCGGCAGCGCGCACTGCTTCACCAGCGCCGTCGGGAGTGTGGGGAGCGCGACCGCCTGCGGGAGGAAGTCGGGCTCATAGCCCCGCCGCTTGTCGTAATCGGTTTCGGGGGCATCGTTGCGTTCGAGGACCATCGCGCCTGCCGTCGGCGGCGAACCGTCGGACAGCACATCGATCGGCGGCACGTCGTCGGGCGTCGAAGTCGGTGACGCCGCGAGGGCCTCGGCCGCGATCGCGCGGCCGTCGACGATCCGTAGTTCGGGAAGGACGAGCTCGGCGGATACCGCGGTGGCCGTCCCGATCGTCGGCGGTCGTGTCGGTGCGGTGGCCGTCGTGCGGGCAGATCCCATCGGCGGATTGAGCGCCTCGGCGAGGAGATCTCGGAAGCGCAGGGGCAGATCGTCGTGACGGAGACGAAGGGCCGTGACGACCGCGCTGGCGCGGATACCCTCGTTGCAGTCGTCGGGGGCCGGCGCGCCGGTGTCCAGGGTGCGGTCGTTGCGCGGGCCACCGGCGTGATGCAGTGCGACGAGACAGAATTCGTCGTTGTACACAGGACTCCCGCTTGATCCGTGCAGCGTGTCAGCGGAGTAGAAGAGAGTCGTCGACGACGCGCCGCGGCCGACCACCCGGTTCTCACGCAGCGCGATCTGCTTGAAGTCCCCGTCGGGATGCTCGATGACCGAGACGAAGTCGCCTTCGGCATGTTTGTCCGCCGCCGACGACAGCGGGGTGAACCCGAAGTGCTCGAGTGCCTTGTCGCCCGCAAGCCTGGGGCCGACCGCGATGAGGCTGACGTCCAGGTCGTCGACGGGGCTGGTCCAGAAGAAGGTTGTCGGGTCGAACCGGAACTCGGTGACGATCTCGGGGATGTCGTCGATGCACAACTGATAGTCGAACTGCAGGCTCGATGCTGCCGCGTCGGTGGCATCGGGGATCACGTGATGGTTGGTCATGAACAGTCGCGGCGACACCATGACTCCGGTGCCGAGGGGCCGGCGGTGGCGGTCCAGGACCCGGGCCACGGTGGCCGACGCACGACGGGCCAGGTCGAGGTAGGCGATAGGGACGTAGTCGGCCGGGCCCACGAGCTTTTCCAGAGCTCCGTCGGCGGTCGGCGCGATAAGTGCGGCGACGCGTTGTCTGCTCGACGGGGAGAGGTCGTTGAGCATCTCGGCGTCGCCGCCTGCGAGTTTGGCGATCTGCGGGCCGGTGAGATCGCCGCCGGTGACCGCGGACAGTCGGCGCACGAGTCGGTCATGATCGGGTTCGGAGAAGATCGTGGTCATCGAGCCCTCCAGGGCATCGGTTCCGGTGTCTGATCCAAGTGTGGACCGACTCCGCGATGCCGCCGCGAGTAGACGACTACCTGTCTTTGCAACCCAATTGGCAGGTGTCGCGCCCGATGTTCGGTGCCCCCAGCAGGGCTCGAACCTGCGACCTGCGGATTAAAAGACGGAATCCGCCGTCGATCGGCGACGATCCCGGTCAATCATCATCGATAGAATAGGCAGGTCAGGGTTGGTTTCGGAGGTCGCGGCGCCATCGGTCTCGATCCCGCTCGATCGGTGTCGTGTGACCACGGCGTGACCAAAGGTTTGCGCAACCAGAGGTAGCGGACCCTTGGGTACAGTCGCACAGTGACCAGTGGCCTCTATCCCGACGCGACAGTCATCCGTGCTGGGAAGATCAGGGATGCTGAGATCCTTGGCGTTCGGGTCGAGAATGCCGTACGTGACGGGTACGGCCCCGTCGTCTCAGTGTTCTGCGACGTCGATCGAAGTGCTTCCGCCTCTGGCATGACCTTGTTTGAGCTGTGTATTGTTAGTCGAATCCCGCATTCAACGGTGCAGCTGACGACGGTTTCGCGACTTGCCGAACAAGGGTTCGAACTTGAACTCGATACGACTGACGGACAGGCGCGAACCCATCATCAAGTCACCATGACGTGGCCAGTGGAACAATCGGAACTAGCAAGGTTCGTTGCTTGTTTCGACGAGCCGATACTGAACCCGACCGGAGGAAAGGTGCCGCAATGAAGGTGGTTGACGTTGACTTCAGTACGACAGTGCGCGGCGGCCTCGTACGCGCGGCGCAATGGCGCGCATCTGCCCCGCTCGGTCAAGGCGAGCATGTCATCGCAGTTGATGCTGACGAAGACATGGAGTTCGAGGCAGTCGTTGAGACCATCGAGGACGACGTCGTCTATCTGTCGGTGCTGTGGCGTGACCGAGTGCCGAGTTCCGCGAACCTCTCGATTGATCTCGCCAACCTTGGCCTTGGCCCTGTCGCGTCTCTCTTGACCACGGGACTAGCCCCTCGAGTGGTCGCACATCAAACGCCGGTTACCCCGATGAACAACACTATGGCAGCCTCACACTGAATGAAGATTCGACTTCTGCTAGCCGATGCCGCGCAAGCCGACTCGAGCAACGGGAAGGTCAATGCCCTCGGCCTGGGGTGGACGACGATTCCGACGCCGACTCCAGGATTCAGTCTGGTTATGTTTCTTGACATCGACTGGGACGAGACCAACCAACAGCACAAGCTGAAATGCGAGTTGCTGACTGATGACGGTGTCGCCGTTCACGTTCCAACGCCGCTGGGGGACCAGCCCGTGGTCTTTGAGGCGTTCGCTGAAGCCGGCAGGCCACCTGGGACGACTCATGGAACGCCGTTGCGCATGCCTCTTGCACTTACAGTGGGCCCGGGTTTCCCTCTGCCGCCGGGACGCTATGAATGGCGGGTTACCGTGGAGGGCTTCGACGACGCGACGGCTGTCGAGGGATTTACGGTCGTACCCCAGCACTGAATCCCAGACCAAGGTAGGTGTGAGTGAGCGACTACATGTCCATTCGTGAGACCGCTCACTACATGGGCTGGAAGGGCCCAGGTACTGGGACGAGCCCCCACCCGCAGACGGTCAGCCGGTGGTGTGCAGCGAGGACGCTCAAGGCCGTTCAAGTGACCGTGCCAGGCGGCACCTACAAGGTCCGCCGCTCCGACGCTGACGACTTCATGCGCCGCAACCTGCGCACCCCCGATCAACGATTGCCGTGATCGACGTACGAGTCACCCGGCCCGCGTCCTCGTGTCACCGTCGAGTCGGCGCGAACCACGCGGTCGGGGTCTCTCTCGATCTCTTCTGACTCTGCGAAGGCGGCCGCCAGTCTGGGGCTGATCGCCGGCTCGTCGTGAGCGGGCATCAGAACTCCGTTCTCAGTGCCCGCAGGCTGTCTCGGGTACGTCGGCGATCGCGGCGGCGACGCTGGCGCTCCGTTCGGTCCGGCCACTCCTGGGCATGACACATCGGGCAGCAGCAGGCACTGGTGCCGGTGTAGCGGAACTCGCGCCGGCACTGTGAGGTGCCGTAGGTGTAGGCGAGTCCGACTTCGGCGGGCGGAAGGTCACAGACGCCGTCGGTGTGGTCGTGGATCTCGCGTGATTCGAGGTCGTGGTGGGCGAGTTTCACCCAGAAGGGTTTTGTCTTGTCGGTACGGGACATGATGTCGCTCCGCGGTATCTCGCTCCAGTGGCGAGTAGAGCGACGTTACTCCAGACCTCGAGTCATGTGAAGCCTGTTTCAAAGGCCACCATTCGGCTCACCGGGGGGGCGGTCTGGATACTCGTTGTCGAGTGCGTCTGCAGTCTGCTGGAGCCAAGAGCCAATCTCTCGCGCCGCAGAGGGGAGAAGCTCGAACACGCGCCGATCGACGGCGCCTCTGCCGTCGTCGTCTGTCCGATAGATAACGATCTCGACATTGTTTTGCTCGCCGGTTTCTGATCGTCCGGTCGTAACGACCCACTCGCCATCGGTGGTTCGAATTGGCAACGGCCCGTGGTAATCACTCATGGACAGAGCTTAGACCTTGTCGCCCTTGCCGCCCCAGAAGATGTGCTCGTTGGGGCTCGTCGATGGTCGTTGCGGGATGCGGGTACCGCGTTCGGTCGTGAGGATGTCGCCTGAGCCGCCGAGACGAGACGGCCAGGCCTCAACCGCGGTGCTCGTCGCGATGACCGATGCGGCCTGCATGAGTGCCATCGCGAGGTCGTCGTGGCCGATGTTGTCGGGTACCGAGATCTTGTAGGTGCCTGTCTCCGTCTGCTCGTAGGACAGCGCATGGAGCTGGCGTAGTAGGTCGGGATGGTTGGGGAGCACCAGTCGACCATCTTGGAGTAGCACCTTGAGCCGTGCGAAGCCGGCGTTCTTGCGGGCCGCGGTGGTGGTGACCGCGTTGACCATCAGGTTGCCGGACCGCGGTAGCTCTCGCATCTTTCTGGAGAGCACCTGGGTGGGCATCTGCCCGACGCCGTTGGTTTCGGAGATGAATCGCTGCACGTTCAGGTGCTTGGCGTGTTCGATCAGCCGGTCGATGAAGGTGGCGTACTCCATTCGGAAGTGCTGTTCGATCGCCGGTATCCAGAACACCGGCTCGCTGCCGTACTTGGCGGCGTTGAGGTCGACGTCGCCGGAGGCGGCCAGGTAGACAACGGCGTTGGCGTCATGGGCCATGCCCCAGTCGAGGCCGCCGACGACGCGATAGTCACCGCGTGGGGCCATCGGGTCGACGAGTTCGTATTCGGCGCGGGCGTTGTCGAGTTCGTCGGTGGAGAAGTAGGCGCCGGCCTGGTCGCCCCACTCGGCCAGGTACTCCATCGCGAACTTGTGCGATGCCGTGTGGGATTGGATGCGGGCGAGGAAGTCGTCGTCGATGAGTGGGGACAGTGACGACGGCCAGTGGAACGAGGTGCAGTAGTCGTCGGGTTTATCCATGCCCATCTGCCACATGACGCGGAAGAAGTGGTCGACGCCGCCCCACGGTGTCGAGGACAGGATGATGCGCGAGCCGGGCCGTGCGATCACGGTCGGAAGGGCGGCCTGCCAGATCTCCTCGTCGACGAAGCCGGCCTCGTCGATGATGAGCAGGTCGACCGGTTTACCTCGGATGCGCTTCTGGGAAGCGGGTACCGAGATGATCCGCGAGCCGTGGGCGAGGACGATCTGATGCTTGGTCTCGTCGTAGACGGTGCCGCGCAGGATGTCTGATTCGGAAGCGAGCGTTGCGCACTCGGCGAGGAGTGTCTGTGAGGCGTCCTCGCCGGCCGACACCAGTAGGACCAGCGCGCCGGGCTGGACGTAGGCGCGGTACAGCGCTTCGATCGCCAGCGTTCGCGACTTGCCGACCTGGCGACCAGCGCACATGACGCGGATACGCGCCGGGGATGTGACCATCTCGCGCTGGTAGCCCCAGAGAGGTTGCCCGACAAGGTGCTCGGCGAATCCGGCAGGGGATCGGACGCCGGTGCGGAAGTCCTCGGACGTGATTGTCATGTCGCGTTCTCCTGCTGGGCGATGTCGGCGATGAGCTTGGCGATGTTGACCTGGGTGTCGCTGGTGTCCTTGCCCAGGCGCGCGTTGGCCAACGGGGTGAGGCCGAGGCGGTCGGCGAGGTTGCTGGCGTGCTTGCGGACGCGCAGGAGGTAGTCGGCGGCGCCGGTCGTTTTGCCGTCCTCGCCCCACATGCCGTGTTGGTCGACGTAGGTCTGCAGTAGCTCAACCTGAGCGAGGACTCGCGCGTACTCGAGGACGGCCTCGCGGTAGAGCGGGTCTCGCAGTCGGGTGTGCTGCTCGAGAAGCTCGTTGCCGATCTTCGCTGCCAACGGCGTGATCATCCGCTCCGAACGGGCCCCGTGTTTGAGCGCTGCCGTGTTGTTGGCCTCGAACGGTGGCCAGGTGTAGCCGCGGGCAGGTATGCCGCTGGCAGGCTTCTGGCCGCCGATCGGGATGACGGTTGCGTTCTGAGCCGGTGCGTCAGGGTCCTTCGATGCCAAGGGATTCCACCTCTCTGATCGTGCCGGCGGTCGCGCGCATCGCGGTGGCGAGTTCGGCGGGGGAGACGTCGGGGTCGGCTCGTTGCGCCCAGTTCGCCGCATAGCTGACGAGCGCGACGACCAACGCCGTGGTGTCGGGGTCGGCGCGGATCACGGTCGCCGCCCCGACGATGGGGTCGAGCTGTTGGGCGACGGCGTCGAGCGCCCGGCTGACAGGTTCCCAGCCGAGCGCCGACGCCTGAGGCTCGCTCACACCTCGATCCGACGGATGTAGTTGCCGAGGCCGTGGTCGACGACGACCTCGTGATTCTTGGCGAACTCCGCCTCGCGGGCTGCCTGCTCGTCGGCGATGCGCTGCTGACGTTCGCGATGCTCGGCGACCTGCTCGTCGCTGGACAGGGCGTGCGGTGTCAGCGTCTCGCCTGCGGCCTCGCGCTGGGCCAGGGCGACATAGTCGGTGCCGAGCCCGATGATTCGCCGGTCCATCAGTTGAAGGTCGACGCCGTTCATGTGGAGGTCTTCTCGCCGGCGTTGCCGCTCAGCTGCCATGTCGCCAGTGCCGCCTGGAGAGAGGCCCAGGCTGTTGATCTCGCCGCCGATCGTATTGCGTTTCTCGGCTAACTCCGTGGTGGCTGCCTGCAACTCGACGACCGCGGCAACGGCTGCGGCGTAGGCCTTGCGTGCCCGCACGGTGTCTGAGGTCATGAGTTTGTCGATACCGTCGCGAAGCTTCTTGGCCCTGGAGACATCGCGGTCGAGCTGAGCGCGCTCCTGCGCGCGATTCTCGGCCACCTGGTGCAGTGAGGCCAGATGCTCAGCTTCGCGAGCGGCGGCGAGATCTGCGGCCGTGATGGTCGTGTCGCCGTCGCGGACTCGGTCTTCAAGTTCGGCGAGGGGCGGTTGCGGGTCAGCCTTCGTCATGGTCGGTGTTCTCCTTCTTCGGGGTGAAGTGGTCGGTGATGGCCTCGTCGAGCGAGGTCGCCGTGCTGCCGGTGCTGCGAGGTGCCTTGCCCCTCTCGAGCGCGGCCTCGAAGGCCCAGTACAGCGCGAACCGTGGGTCGCCGCTCATCAGGCAGCATCCACAGCTGCGAACACCGCGGCGGGGTCGCCGGCGAACGCATCGGGGTTGGCGTCGTAGGCGTCCTGGTAGCGGTAGTCGACGGCGTGCAGGGCATTCGCCGCGTTGGCGGCCGGGTCCTGGCCGTCCTTCGCGAGGCCGCCGGTGATTCGCGAGCCGTCGGAGCGAATGACGACCGAGGTGCCGTCCTTGTCGCCGTTCGGGGTGAGGTAGTCGCCGTTGGCGAGCACCCGGGCGCCGTTGGCGAAGTGGTACACACCCGCGTCGTCGACGAAACCGAGGTCGGTGTGTCGGCCGCCGGGGCCGTAGGTGTTGATGCGGTGGACGGAAGGTTCGGTCATGATGCTTCTCCTTGATGGGCAGTGGATGTGATCGAGGCGCATGCTTCGGCGGCGACGAATCGCAGCCCCGCGGCGGCCTCGCCCGCGGATTGTTTCGGGTAGGCCAGCGAGTACAGCTCGGCCGCATACGCCGACAGTGCGACCATCAGACGTGCAGATCGGGGATCGGGGTCGAATCCGATGTCGATTGGTTCGGGGTCGAGGTTGACGGCGATCATCTCGAGGGCAGTCGCGCGTACTTCGGCCGCCTGGCCTGGTGTCAGACTATCGTGCAGTGACGGAAAAGGCTTGCGGCTGAGACGCTTTGACCGTCGTGGCCGCGTCACCAGCTGTGCCTCAGCGATGCCATGCGTGCCTCGTTGAACGGGTCTCGGCCGTCCTTGACGACGATGGTCTTACCTTCGGCGGTCAACTTCACGAGCTTTTCGACCAGAGGGATGAGCTGGCCGCCGATCTCGCCGACCGCCCCGGCCAGCACCGCCGATGTGTTGTTGCCGGTGTCGATCTGAGGGGTGATGTTGCTGAGGTCGACCTTTCGGTCCACCGCCATGCCGATGTAGGGCTCGACAACGGAGAGGGCGGAGAAGCCTCCACCGACGCCCAGCGCGAGGTAGTCGTACCAGTTGTTGGGTGCCATCGTGTCGGACTGGTCGTCGGTGTAGCCGCCGAACCCGACGGTGCCGCCGCTCGCGAACATCTGCGGTTGGACCTGTCCGGCGTTGATGGCCTTGAGGTACTGGCGCATTCCGGGCTGCTCGGCGATCTGCTTGCGGATGATCTCCTCGCCGGGCATGCCCATCAGCGGGACGCTGTCGGTGTTGCCGACGCCGGGGATGGTGCCGCCGAAGGCGAACCGCCGCATGTCCGGGGGGACGATCTTCTGCGAGGTCGGGTCGGTCGTGGTGATCTCGAGGCCACCGGGCAGGTACTTCGTCGAAAGCTTCATCGCCTCGGCGTCGGGCTCTGCAGCCTTCGGCGTGGTCGTCTTCGGCGTCGTGTCGGTGGTCGGTGTGGTGGTCGTGATCCCGCTGGGCCAGTTCGTGACGAACACCTGCTGCACGCCACCGGCCGCGGTAGCACTGTCCGGTGCTGCTGTTTTGACCGCCGACAGTCGGCCCAGCGATGCGGCCAGCTCCTTGTCCGCCTCGTCGGCCTTGGCCTGATAGTTGGAGCCGTCGGAGAATGCCGAACGCTGCACAGCTTGCGCCATCTGCGCCTCGGACATGGTGTCTTTGCCCTGCACCTTGTCGAGAGCGTCGTAATACTTCCCGGCCGCGATGGTGGTGTCCTGCAATTCCTTCGGATCACCCCAACCCTGCGACGGCCGCTGCTGGAAGGCGCCGACACTGTCTCGGTCGCCGTAGTCGAGGTCTTCGCCATCGGACTCGGCCAAGGCCGCCATGACCGCCGAACGGATCTCCTTCTCCGACTTACCGCGCTTCTGCCCCTCGGCGACGATCTCGTCGATGTTGCGCTGCTTCGAGGTGAGCTTCGACGGGTCGTAGCCCCCCGGTGCG
Source organism: Gordonia sp. SL306 (assembly GCF_026625785.1). Classification (NCBI taxonomy): domain Bacteria; kingdom Bacillati; phylum Actinomycetota; class Actinomycetes; order Mycobacteriales; family Gordoniaceae; genus Gordonia; species Gordonia sp. SL306. The sequence continues at coordinate 3,590,819 of NZ_CP113063.1, forward strand.
GCGGCCTGCTTGACCGCGGTGTGCCCGAGCGCCCAGTGGACGTGGTCGGCATGCTCGGCCATGGTGGCGGCGCCGTAGAAGGACATGCCGTCGCCAACATCCTTGCCGTCCTTGATGTTGTGACCGAACGGCGAGTGAATCAACTCGAGGCTGTCAGGGTAGGTCTGGGCAATCCAGCTGGCGATGCCGCCCATGTTCGATCCGGCGATATCGATGGCCTTGCCGGCGTTGTGGTAGTCAGGATGCCCCTCAGTCATCTCCGTACGGGTGCCGGAGGACATCTGCGCATCGGGGAACTTCGTATGCACCGAGTCCCACATCGACTGCTGGTCGGTCGATGTGAGGCCCGGAGTCGTGACCTGGCCGCCATCGGCGAAGCCGTGAGCGAACATCCGCGGGAAGCGACCTTCGTTGACGGCCTTCATGAAGCCGACGCCGTAGTAGTCGACGGCGGCGACCTGGTGGACGAACTCGCGATTGGACAACGGGGTGAGGATCAGGTCATCTTTCGGTCCGCCCGGGCCGAACACCTGACCACCGCCCGCGCTCGGCGGTCCGGCGATGATGCCGCTCGAGTTGCCGGGGGCGAACGGATTCTGGCCGGACTGGTAGCCGCGGACGATGACGTCCTTGTATTCGGTTTCTGTCCACTTCCCGAACTTCTTGGCGTTCTGGTAGGCCTTGTCGTCGGCGGTGACCAGCACCTGCTTGCCGTTGCGGTTCACGACCTCGATGCCGATAGCCTGCAGCTTCTGCAGTACGGGGTCGCCCTCAGGGATGGACGTGCTGATCGTCTTGTCGTTGTTGGTGGTGGCCTCGACGCCCATCTGCTTGAGGAGGTTGAGGACGTCATTGCCGCCGGGGGCGTCGACCCTGATGTCGGTGTTCGGCGGAATCGTCTTGATCGTGTCCGCCAGATGGTTGGCCTTCTCCGCTGCGCCACCGAACATCTCGGCCAACTGGCTCGTCTGCTTGGCGGTGGCGCGGATGCCGTCACCCACACCCATCACCTTGTCGCCCGCCGACTTGAGCGCATCGCCGACCCCGCCCATGCCGGGGATGTACGAGGTGAGCTCGCCGATGGCCTTCATCGACGCGCCGATCGGCATCAACAGTCCGTCAGCGATCATGCTGCCGACCCACAGCATGCGGGAGCCGAAGCCGAGGAGGTAGCCGGTGGTTTGCAGCACGACCGCGCCGAACTCGGCACTGTACTTGGCGGTGTTGATGAAGAAGTTCTCGATCTCGGTGCCATGGGATTCGACCCAGTTGGCGAAATCGCCTGCGGCCGGTCCGAACGCGTCGGCCAGCTTGGCCCGCATGTCGTCAGCGGCGACCGAGATGCGCCGCTTCACCTCCTCGATCGAGGTGGCGCCGTTGGACATGTCCTGCGCCGCCTTATCGGTCGCACCGCCCGTCTGGCCCAGCTCGTTGCGCGCCTTCGAGAGGTCGAACTTGTCGAAGGCGCCGCCCAGGTCTTCCCACTGGGTGCCGAACAGTGCCGCGGCGATCTTGTTCTTCTCCACGCTCGGCGGCATCTCGCGCAGACTGTCGAGGATCTTGTCGAGGCCCTGCTTGGCCGGCTCGCCACCCTTGGCGAGCTCGCCGGTGATCTGCTCGACGTTCAGACCGAGGCCCTGCAGCGCCGTCGCCGTCGACTCCGAACCGTCCGTGGCGCGCAGAGTGAACTCCTTGATCGCATCCGCCGCGACGTCGGTGTCGCGGGCGCCGTTCTGCCACGCCTGGTTGATCAGGCCGAGCGCATCCGCGCCATCGAGGCCCACCTTGCGGAACTGGGTGCCGTACTCGTTCATCGTGTCGAGCAGATCGCCCGACAGGTTCAGGCCCTTGTGCTGGGCAGCGGTGAGCAGATCCAGCGCCTCACCCGCATTGTCGGCAAGCCCCGTCTTGACCATCTGACCGGCCGCCCGCGCCGTCTCAGGGATCTCGGTGCCCATGATCGTGCTGACCGTGCTCAACTTCTCGATCACGGGCTGGATCTGCGCCGCGGTCGCGTTGCCATCGAGGAGGCCTGACTGCATCGCCACGCCAACCGATTTCATGTTCTCGTTGACCGAGTCGCCGAAGACGTTGGTGTAGGCGCCCGCAGCCGCCTTACCCGCCTGCTGCGCCTGCTCAGGGGTCCACCCGAACGTGGCCTTCGTCTTGCCCTTCTCCTGTTGCTGGTCGAAGCCCTTGTTCACCTGGTCGGCCAGGGCAGCACCCGCGGCCAGGCCCAGGGCTGCCGTACCCGCCAGAGCGATGCCAATGGGTCCGCCCTTGCCGCCGATCGAGGCGATGCGGGGTGCAAAGCCGGAGACGAAGCCTGCGCCGGATTCCTTGCCTGCCTCGCCGGCCGCCTGGCCCATGCCGGAGAAGGAGTCGGACAGTGCGGTCTTGCTGTCGGCACCCACCTTGCGGAACGCACCGGCGAATGCCCCAGAGATGCCGTCGCCCGCCTTCTTGGCGTCGCTCTCAGCCTTGCCGAAGGACGACGACATGCCTGTCTGGGCGCGCTGCGCCTCCTGGGTGGCGCTGGTGCCCACGCCGTCGAAGGCTTTGCCGCTGCGCCGTCCTGCATCCTCGGCGTCACGGCCGAGCTGCTTGAACTGGGTCTTGGCCTTGTCGGTGTCGCTCTGGAATCCCTTGATGTCCAGTTCGATGGTGGCTCTGAGTTTGCCGACGTCGAGGGGCATGGTCAGTCTCCTTGGGTGGTGGGCTGGTGGGTGGTCATGCGGCTGGCTTTCCGGTGAGGCCCGGTCGTTCTCCACCGATCACGTGCCGGCGGATCTCGGCAGGCTGAGACCGTGCCCAGGCGCGGCAGGTGGCCAATGCGGGGCAGCGGAAGCACATAGCTGCAGCGGCGTCGTGGCGCCGCTGCAGTGCCTGGCGTCCTCGTCGTGCGCCTTCGGATCGAACAGGTCAGGTCGGGTGGTGCAGCGGGCACCGGGCAGCTTGGGCAGGCCGGCCAACATCGTCGACATCAGCGAGATCTCACCGGACTCGAGGCGATCGGACTTGCGCGGCTTGCGGGTGCTCACTGGTCCCACTCCTCGAGTGCCGACCTGCGGATTAGGTATCCGCTCGCGCTGTCATCTGTGCTGGTCACAGCGTCAGTGGTCACACCTTGGTCACGTGTCACTCGGCGGCGAGGTGGACGGTCCTGCCGTTCAGTTGTGCGCGCATCGTTTGTGCATGCCGAGGCCGACGTGGAGGCAGGCAGGTTGCGCGAGCGTGCATCGTTGGCGTCGGTCTCTACATCGCTGCCACGCGTGGCTTCGTCGGTGGTCTTGCTCTGCTTGCGGGCTTGGGCTCGTACGTGTGGCTGTACGGCGTCGGATGAGCTGTAGCCGCGGGTGATGCGTCGCCGTCGGCTCCATCCGTTGAATAGGCTGAGCAGTTCGTCGAGTTGGTCGAGTTCGTCGGCGCTGAGTCGCCCTCGGCTGACTCGGGTGGCCAGCGCGTGCAGACGGGTGGCGAGGTCGTCGAGGTTGGTCATGCCGCGTGCTCCTGGATGTGGCGATCGACGTCGGCTTGGGTGATCTCGTAGGCGAGTTGTCCGTGTTCGCGGCGAAGCTTCTCCGCCTTGAAGCCGGCGCAGTGGGCGAGCCGGTGTCCAGCTCCGCCGCCGTGCCAATGCTGCTTTTTGCAATGCGGACAGCGGATGACGACGTCGATCTGTCCGCTCGGCCGGATGTGCGCCTTGATGACTTCCGCCTCCGGGGTGGGCTGATTACTCATGAGATCCGCTCGCTCTCGATGCCGATTTCCGTGACCGATTCGGGGGTGGGGCTACCTCCCGCCTCTCTTAAGAGAGGCGGTCGGGCGTGATAGCCCGTGTGCGTGATAGCCGTGATAGCTGCCGTGATGCTGTGACCTGCGATGATCTTCTGGCCGTGATAGCTGCGAGGCCTGCGTGATAGGTCACGCTTGAAACACGTGCGTGATAGCCCGCGTGATAGGCGTGATGGGGTCATGACGCCTCCTGCCGAACCGTGATCGGGTGGTAGGTGACGGGGTCTTTGGGCGAGGTGGCCACGCGGGAGGTCAGCCGCCCGTCGCGGACGAGTCCGTCGAGTTTGCGGCGTGCCTTTTCGACCTTGTTGCGGTCGGGCTTGTCGGTCTCGAAGAGCAGGCGTGCCGCATCCTTGACGGTGAGTCCGCCTGATGCTGCCGCCGCGATGAGATCGACCTGGCCGTGGATGGCCATCTGTCCGCTCTGCTGGTCGTGCAGGAGCATCCACGGGCCGAGTTCTTCGACGGGCTGCTTGACGTGGTGGAAGCGGACGACGGCGTCGCCGGGGTTGCCGTTGAGCAGGATCACCGAGCCAGCGCCCGAGGTGATCCAGGTGGAGCCGTAGACATCGGCGATGTCGGGCTTTTTGTCGGCGCTGATCTTCTTGATGTGGTGTAGCTCGAGGATGTTGCGGCCGGATGCGAGCAGGGCTTGCCGGGCCCGGTTCCATCCGGCACCGACCTCGTCGTCGGACAGACCGATGGCGGCGTCTTTGAGGCTGTCGACGATCACGGTGTCGGCTTCGGCCGCCTCGGCGAGTTCGGTCAGCATGCGGGTGTTCTTCGCGAGGTCGTACGGTGGCGGGCCTTTCCAGACGACGAGCCTGCTTTCGAGGTCGACTGGGTTGGCGCTGCCTAGTTGTCGACGGAGGGCGCGCGCCGCCTGGCGTGGGCGGTCCATCGCGAGGTAGAGGACGCGGTCGGCGCGGCGAACCGGCAGGCCGAGCGCGGTGGCGGGGGTGGCCGAGATGAGGGCGGCGAGCACGTTGCCCGCCAGCGTGGTCTTACCGACGCCTTGGGGGCCGCAGATGATGAGGGATTCGCCGTCTGCCCACAGCGATCGGTCGCCGTCGCCCCACAGTGAGGTGACGCCGTCTGGCTCGCCGTGGATGAAGGTGGCGCCGTCGAGCATGATGCCGGCGAGGCCGCGTTCTTCGGTCGTCGTGTCGGCGACGGTGTGCAGGCGAACGTCACCGCCGCCTTCGGGAAAATCCACGGTCATCTCCTGGGCCCGGCGACTGTCGGCGAGTTGGATGATCTGGGCGTCGGCGACCTCGACGGTGGGCGTTCTGGCGACCTTGCTCAGTGCCGAGGTCCATGCCCGCTCGTACTCGGCGTTGGCGTCGGCTTCGGTGCGGCTGCCGTCGGCGGTCACCGCGGCGACGAACCTCCCGCGGAACACGTCACTGGCATCGCCGACGCCCGGCTCGCCCTGCTCGACGAGACGCGCGAGTGCCATGGTGTTGGCGGTCATCGCGTCGTGGCGGCTGTCGACGTCAGAGAGGCCTTCGAGTGCTTTGCTGAGCGCGCGGCAGACTCGATCCGACATGAGGCCACCGGTGACGACGACCGGCTCGGCATCGGGGCGCGTCGGTCCCGGCTCGGGTGTCCGCTTGAGCGCTTCGAGCCATGTATCGGGCAGTGCGGGCAGATCATTCGGCGACGGGACGGAATCAGCGGCGTGGCCGTCGATGCTGCGCCAGCGATACTCATCGCCGCTGGGGTGCACTGACGGTGCGACGACCAGATAACGGTGGGTGGTTTGGATGATCTCGATGTGGCCGAGACCGAGGTCGGGAAACGAGATCTTCGTCGCCAGTCGGGTGCCGGCGGGGACGGTGTAGAGACTGATGCCCGAGCCGTCGGCGCGGGCCGAGGAGAACCAGGTGGCCGGCAGTGTGCCCCAGCGTTTCTGCGCCTCGGCGATCGTGTGTGCCCCGGTCTTGTCGCCGTAGGCGTCGACGTCGATGCCGATGACACCGTCGGGGAGATGCAGCGCGACGTTGCCGTCGGGCCGGTCCTCGAGCCATGCCTGGATGTCGGGCCGTGACGGCGTGAGGGCGTCGTATCCGGTGAACTTCGACGGCGGCGGGAACTTCTTGCCGACAGGCAGCGGGAGGACGCCGCGCCAGCCCGCGTCCCAGTACTGTCCGGCTGCTGCCGCGTACGGGCCGGCAGGGGACAGCCCCGAACCCGCCGAGGTCGTCTCGACGGGCTCGGGAGTGCTGAGGTTGGCCGTCACGCGGTGGTCACCCGGTAGGTGTCGCCGGGAACAGATCGGTACGGCGCGTCGAGGGTGCCGTACCGCATGTTGGTCATCTCGCCATCCCAGCCGGGGACATCCTCGACAGGCACATAGGCGACGCCGACAAGGAATCCGAGGACGGTTCGCGTTCTACCGGTCTCGCTATTTCGTTGCATCAGAACGATTTCCGCACCGTACATGCGGTCCGGTGTCACCGCGTACGGCCCATTCCGGTCGTCGCGGCGTCGCGTATTGAACGTTTCCCAGGCCATCAGAGTGTGGCCTCCTCTCGTGGTCCTTCGGGCGCCGGGACGACGACCACGTGCGTGCCGCTCCCGATCTCGCGCACCAGTTCGACACCCTCGCGGCGGGCGTAGTGGATCAGCAGATCGCGGACATCGGCATCACGATCGCCGGTCGCGGCCTGGTATTCCTTGAGGCGCCGACGACCGTTGCGAGCGAGCGCGGCCGGCCACATGGCGTCATCGGACGGTGGGATGTCGTGCACGCCAGCGCCGGTCAGCAACGCCATGCACCGGGCGTCCATCGCGATGTCGTCGCGCCTGTCGGAGATGATGCGAAACACTGCGGTGTCGGTCATGACGACACCAGCCGGAGTTGCGGCCGCACGGGCTCGGCGGTCTCTCGTGGCGGCAAGTCCATCCGGTCACGGACGCGGTAGGCGGTGACCAGCAGCTCGGACAGATCTTGTGCTGTCATCAACCGCAAGGGGAGTTCTCGATACACGGTCGACAATTCGTCGATCAGATCCTCGTGCCCGCTCATGCCGACACCGCCTCAGCGAGAAAGCCGGCGTTGGCCGTGTGGTCGGCCTTGGCGGCCGCGACCGCGGCGAGGATCTGCAACGCGAAGCGTTCGGCGTTGTCGAGGTCGTAAAAGCTGATGTCCTCGTCGCGTTCGCCGACGTTGACGGCGATGCGGTAGTCGAGGATCGGCTCGACGAACATCGGCGAGTTGTCGGCGGTCCGGATCAGCGCGACGCTGACGAGTTGCATGTCGTCGAGCTCGTTCGACTCGACGGGCGCTGCCTCGCGGGCGATCTCCTCGTCGATGAAGCCGCCTCGGGCTGTGGTGCCGATCGGCGGAAAGTCGAAGTTTTCGGCGGGGTGTGTCAGGATGTTGGTCATCAGATCTTCCTTCGGTGGCGTTGGTGTTCTGTGGCCTGGTTCGGGATTGGCGCCCGACCAGGCCGTTTCTTTTGGTGTGCGTGCCCGCGCGGCCTCAGGCCGTGAGCTGCCGATTACATTCCTCGAGTGGCGAAAGACCAAGAGCGTCAAGGAGTCCCGAGGTGGGAACCTTGTAGATCGCCCCTACGCGAAGGACCTTGAACGGAAGTTCTCCGCGCTTGGCCATGCGATAGCCGTTTGCCTCCCCGATGCCCATCGCGGAGAGGGCGAATCGCAAATTGACCGTGGCCTGGCGCGAACACACCTCCCGAACGTGCTGGGGAGTGGGGCCTGTCATCGTGACCTCCAGTTGATTCGAACTGTGTTGGCACCCCGTGTCGGAGGTGTGTAGATAGATAAGCACGTGTCAGCGACGAGTGCAACCCCCCGACGCGGGGTGTTGTGATCAATTGACGCGGAGTGACAAGTCGGGCATGCTGGCCGAATGCCGACCATGCAAATTCCCGATACTGGTCCTGGGGTGGAGGTGCTTCCAGGTATCTACGTCCCGGATAGGGCCACGGTCCATGTCGAGGACTACCGAGGATTCGACCTCAGTGCGGAGTTGGTCCTCGATGACACGCCTCGCGTGCTTGTTGATTCGCTGACGGTGAAGCGCCGCGCGAATGGTGATCTGATCACTGCCGATTCTCTGAGAACTATTGCGGTGCAGTGGATTATTCATCACTACATCAAGGGTCAGATATATCTGTCCCGGCCCGATCAAGGCGACGGCGACGAGGTAGTCGCGCAGGGGCTCATCGACGCCGTCGAGGCTGACCGCCTTCGGGAGCAGGGGCCGAACCCTGAAACGGTGGAATGGGTGGGGCGCGTCTACAAGTTGGCTGTCCTTTGTGGCGATGGGCCCACTAAGGCCGTAGAGAAGTCTTTCGGAGTCTCGCGGAGCACGGCGGGTAATTGGATTGGTCGAGCACGCTCTGCCGGCCATATACCGCCGGTGGAGAGTTAGCCATGCGCGGCAGTGTGAAGCGCGGCGACTCGAGCTGGATGTATGTCGTCGACCTCGGTAACGATCCCGCCACCGGCAAGCGTAGGCAGGAGCGTAAACGCGGATTCCGGACCAAGCGGGAGGCCGAGGAAGCTCTCGACGAGCGGCTGGGGGAGGTGCGGACGGGCGTCGTCGCCGTCGACCAGCGCCTCACGCTGGCGCAGTACCTCGAAAGCTGGCTGGCCGCCAAGGAGCAGGCCGGCATCCGCGCGACCACGCTGCGGTCGTACCGCCAGCACGTCGAGTCCTACATCGTTCCGCACATCGGCAACGTGCGGCTGCGCGACCTGCGGGCCACACACGTCGAGCACATGCTGGCGCAGATCGCCAAGCCGCCGAGCAAGCCCGCGAAGGGCGCGACGATCGGAAAAGGGCAGCGCCGCAACCCGAAGCCGCTCGGTCCCGCCACCCAGCGGCGCATCCATGCCACGCTGCGTAGTGCGCTCACGTCGGCCAAGAGAAAGCACCTGGTGGGCTTCAACGCCGCTGCGGACATGGAGCTGCCGAGGGCGCCTCGGCCGAAGGTGAAGCCGTGGGAGGCGGACGAACTCGGCGCGTTCCTCGACTATGCCGTCACTGACCGGCTGGGCGCTGCCTACGAGGTCTTGTCGTTCACTGGGCTGCGTCGCGGCGAAGTCCTCGGCCTCCGATGGGACGACATCGACGTCGAGCGCAGGGTGATCGTTGTGCAGCGGCAGATTGTGGAAGTCGACGGCACCGGCGTCGAGTGCCCGTTTTGCGGCGGCGAGCATCGGCAGTACCGGTTCGGTGACCCGAAGACCGCCAGTGGTGACCACCGCAAGGTCAACCTCGGACCGCGCACGCTCGGTGTCCTCATGGCGCAGCGGCTCGCGCAGGAGTCTGAGCGAGCGGAGTGGGGGAGGGCCTACGACGATCACGGCCTCGTGTTCGCCCGCGAGGATGGCTCGCCTATCCCGCCGGCGGACTTGACCGAGAAGTTCCACGACCTCTCGGACGCGGCGGGGCTCAGGCGCATCCGATTGCATGACTTGAGGCATGGCGCGGCGTCGCTGCTTCTGAAGGCCGGCGAGCCTTTGGTGGTGGTGTCGAAGATGCTCGGGCATTCGTCCATCAGCATCACCGCGGACACCTACAGCCACATGCTTGACGGCGTCGGAGCCCACGCGGCGGCCGCTGCTGAGGCCCAGGTCCCTCGAGCCGGTCGTGACCAGTCAGAAGCGTCGCGTGACCAATCGGTGACCACGGAGGCCTCTGGAGATGACGAAAGCGACTCGCTCGGAAGCGAATCGCCTGGTCAAGATGGTGCCCCCAGCAGGGCTCGAACCTGCGACCTGCGGATTAAAAGTCCGTAGCTCTACCAACTGAGCTATAGGGGCGTGCCCCGCAGAGCAGGGCGACGACGAGTTTACAGGCCCGGTCGATGCCTGCGATGCGGCCCCGTCGAGCAGCAGCTGTACCGAGGTGGTGCAGGCACTACCCGAGGTCTCGTGGCAGGGACAGTGTGTTCGTGTGGACGCGATCATAGCGTCACAGCAATGGTGACCACACCGATGGATACTCTGCCCGCCGATGCCCACCCGAAACCGTCAAGGGCCGTGCCGACCGGCCCGACGACGTCACCCTGGTCGGTGCTGCGCCAGAACCCGTTTCGCTTCCTCAGGTCCTCGGCCCCGTGGCGCGGTCTCGCCTACCTGGCCGTGTCGCTCGTCTTCGGCTGGATCTGTTTCTGTCTCTACGTCGTCATCGTGCTGATCCCGTTCGCGCCCGGGTGGTCGTATTACCTGGCGATGGTCGAGCGACAGCGGGTGCGGCTGCTGGGCGTCGTCCCAATCGCGAATCCCCATCCCACGCTGTACCGGATCGGGTTTGCTGCCCGGGCTGGTGAACGGCTCGGGGAGGCGGCGACGTGGCGTGAGACCGGCTACTCGCTGATCCTCGCGGCCTTCGCGCCGTTGATGTCGCTGGGACTGATGGTCTATTTCGGCGCTGCGGGGATGCTGCTGCTGGCTCCCGCGATCGCGCCGGGCGAGGAGTTCCAGCTGGGTGGGTGGGTCATCGACTCGTCGGCCGAGGCGTGGACGCTCACCGTGATCGCGGTTCCGGTGCTGGTGCTCGGCGTCTACCTCTGTGCGTGCGCGGCGGCCGGTCTCGCCTCGCTCTGCCGAGGGCTTCTCGGCCCGAGGGAAGAGGAGCTCACCGCCCAGGTCGCCGATCTGCGTGCGTCGCGCGGCATTCTGGTCGACTCGTTCGAAGGGGAGCGCCGCAAGATCGAACGCGACCTGCACGACGGTCCTCAGCGCGATCTCGTCGGCGTGTCGATGCAACTCGGTGAACTCCAGCTCGCCACCGACGACGACTCCGTGCGAAGCCTGGCGGCCGACGCACAGGCGCGCGTCGAGCAGGCGCTGGCCGGTCTGCGGGACACCGTCCGGGGCGTGCACCCGAGAGTCCTCGATGATCACGGCGTGCCTGCGGCGTGCGTCGAACTCGGCGGCCCGATGCCGGTACGCGTGGCCATCGGTGACGGCTGGGAACACGGCACAAGGCTTCCCGTCGACGTGGAGCGTGCGATGTACTACACCGCGAGTGAGGCGGTCACCAATGCCGTCAAACACTCGTCCGCGACCGGCGTGACGATCACGTTCAGCAGATCCGCCGACACGGACACGATGGAGATCGTCGACGATGGCGTCGGAGGTGCCGATTCGGGTGCGGGCACCGGACTCGCCGGGCTGGCCGAACGCGCTTCCGCGGTCGGCGCGTCGCTCGAAGTGGCCAGTCCGACGGGCGGGCCGACTCGCCTGTTGTGGTCGAAACGGAGGTAGGGGAGACGTGCGGATCGTGGTCGCCGAGGATTCGGTGCTGCTCGCCGAGGGGCTGTGCCGAATCCTCGAACGTGCCGGTCACCAGATCGTCGACATCGTCGACAACGCTGTCGGGTTGCGGTCGGCGGTGACCGACGACGTCGAGGTCGTCGTCACGGACGTCCGGATGCCGCCCGACGACGGGGACGACGGACTCCGCGCCGCCCTCTCCCTTCGTCAGCAGCGTCCCGGTCTACCGGTGCTCGTGCTCTCGCAGTACGTCGCGACCGCCTACGCCAAGCAGCTCCTCGACTCCGGAGGCGCGGTCGGCTATTTGCTCAAGGAAAGGGTGGGCCGGGTCGGCGACTTTCTGCGCGCAGTGGAGACCGTCGCGGCAGGCGGGGTCGTGGTCGATCCGGAAGTGATCCGCCGGATGGTCGGTCCGTCGGTGCTGGATCGTCTCAGTCCGCGTGAGCGTGAGGTCCTCGGTCTGATGGCCGAGGGCAGTACGAACGCCGAGATCGCGGCGTCGCTGGTGGTGTCGGATGCCGCGGTGGCCAAGCACGTGGCCAACATCTTCGCCAAGCTGGATCTTCCACCGCAGGAGGGAAACCGCCGGGTACGGGCCATCCTGACCTACCTCGCGCAGCGATGACGCCGAACGCAAATTCACCCTCTGACCATAGGATTTGTACTTTGTTCAGCGCGTGTCCTAAGCTAAGTCGGCTCCCAACGGAGAACCGGCCCCCTTCGTCTAGCGGCCTAGGACGCCGCCCTTTCAAGGCGGTAGCGCGGGTTCGAATCCCGTAGGGGGTACGCTTGCCCGGCCCCGAGGTGACGAGGGGACGGAAAGAGCAACACAACAGAACATGGCCCTGTGGCGCAGTTGGTTAGCGCGCCGCCCTGTCACGGCGGAGGTCGCGGGTTCGAGTCCCGTCAGGGTCGCAAATTCATTTTTGCGATTGGCATTCGGTTCGGGTGCCGCCCGGCCAGGTAGCTCAGTTGGTACGAGCGTCCGCCTGAAAAGCGGAAGGTCGTCGGTTCGATCCCGACTCTGGCCACCATTCATACCGGAGCAAGCGGTCCTCATCTGAGGGCCGCTTTCCTGTCGGTCGACGTTCAGCCCGGGTACCCCAATCGCTTCGACACAGTCATCGCGCCGTCGATCAACGCGCGGGCCATCTCGTCCTGTCGGGCATTGGACATGTCCGCCGACAACCCGCCCATGCTCAACGCCGCGACGACATGCCCTTTGCGGTCCCGGACGCAGGCGCCGAGCGCGGCCACCCCGGGCGTTACGTCCCCGATGCTGATGGAGTACCCGCGTTCGCGGATCTCGACGAGGCGAGCGCGCAGTTCCTCCTCGGTGATCTCTTCCCCGGTGGGGGTCAGCATCGGGCCGGCGTCGAGGACTTGAGGGAGGGCGGTCTCCTCCAACTCGGCGAGCAGCGCGATCGGCGCACCGCCGAGGTAGAGGGGCAATGACCGCCCGACGGTCAGCACCATCACGCGGATCGGCTGACTGCTCTCGATGAGGTCCAGGCACACGGCGCGAGCACCATCGGGGACGACGAGGTAGACGTGCTCGTCGAATCGGGCTGCCAGCTCGGACATCACATGGCTGGCCTCGGTGCGGAGGTCGAAACTGCCGAGGACCGCGGAGGCGAGTTCGAAGACGCGAAGGGTGAGGCGATAGTCGTTCGATCGTGTGCGCTCCACCCAGCCGGCCACTTCGAGGGTGGCGAGGATTCGGTACATCGTGGTCCTGTTGTACCCGCATTTCTTCATCAGCTCGGCGAGTGACAGTTCGGAGCTGTCGCCCTTGAACGCCTCCAGGACATTGGTCGCCTTGATGATGGAGGCGATGTGGTTCTTCGGATCGAGCTCGGGTGTCCGCGGCGGGGTCACTGTCATCGTTCCCTCTCCTTCGCCAGCTGTTCTGTGCGCCTGACCATTTCAGGTCACCATCGTCGCCACCAGAGGTCATGGCCCATTCGTCCGGTACTGCGCCGCCGGGCACAACTCACCGCATGCTGTGATGGTTGACACACGAACACCTTCGTGCAATTGTTCCGTATGGCGAACACGCTATCCGGAATCCGGACACCGAGTCAAGCCCCAGGGGTGATGGCCATCGATACGGCATCTTCCGCCGCGACCCTGGTTCTGCCCGCCTCGGGGGCAGGACGGGTCGTCGGGCGCACTGCCGCCGGGACCGAGGTCACGGTCGAGATCGCCGGCTGGTCCGTCCTGGACTCCTTTGTCGAGAGATTCGCCCCCGGCATCGCCGCTGACCTCGAAGACCGGTTCGCCGACCTCGTCGCGGAGTGGGAGTCCACACCGGCGACTGTCGTCTACGCGGTCGTCAACGGTCACGACGTGCTCGTCGGACTCTCGTATCAGACCGCTCCCGCAGAGATCTTGCGTGCGGTCTGGTCGGGCCTGTGCGTCGCGATCGCCCGCGACCTGCGCGACAACGAGATCGACGGACCGGTCGTGATCCATTCCGACCATCCCGGTACCGACGTTCTCGCCGATCGCCTCGCCATCCTGGGCGTCCCAGTGGTCGGTTCTCGGGGACGGCCCGCGGACCCCACCGAGGTGGACCGACGCGTGCAGCTCGACTCTCTCGTCCGCGATGTCGCCACCACTGCGCAGGAGGCCCTCCGATGACTCGCCGTTCGGTCGTCGTCGGCATCGACAAGGGGACAAGCTCGTTGAAGACGATCGCGGTGGACCTGGCCACCGGCGAACTGGTCGCCGAGTGCGGTGCGAAGACCCCGTGCCACTACCCGAGTCCAGGACGGCACGAGGAGGATCCCGAGGACACCTGGCGGAGTGTCGCGTCCACGATCCGAAGTGTCGTCGGAGATCTGGGTCCCGACAGCGTGATCGAAGCGGTCGGGGTGACTGGCCACATGGGCGGCCTGTGGGCCCTCGGCGGCGACGGGCGGCCGGTGGGTAACGCCATCTGTTGGCCCGACGCGCGGGCCACCGCGATCCTCGACGAGGTCGGAGACCGAGGTGAGCTCGACGCGCTCTTCGACATCAGCGGCAACGCGCTGATCCCCGGCACACCGTATCCGTTGCTCGCATGGGTCAAGCGACACGAACCGGCCCGCTACGCCGACATCGCGCACTTCTTCATGGCCAAGGACTACATCAACTATCGGCTGACCGGAATCGTCGCCACCGAAGAGTCCGATCTCTCGTTCGCGCCGTGCGACTTCCGTGGACGACGGAAGTCCGAGGCCTTCTTCACTGCCTTCGGCATCGAGGAGATGTCGGCGCGGCTGCCGGATGTCGGGGTCAGCGAAGCCATCGTGGGTGCGGTGACCGACGCCGCCGCGGCGGAGACCGGCCTGCCGGTCGGGACGCCGGTCTGCGCGGGGACGGGCGACGCGACCGCGAACATGATCGGGATCGGCGCCGCCCACGACGGTCAGGCGGTCACCACGATCGGGACCAGCCTGATGAACGGGACCTCCACCGACCATCCGCTTCTCGAGCCCCGCGGCGTCGGGTTCGGCTTCCTGATGCCGGAGAACCGCTGGCAACGGCAGATCACCAACTCCGGTGGCGGCACGATGTGTCTCGACTGGGTGATCAACACCTTCTGCCAGGTCGAGGTCGAACGGATCTCTGCTGGGGAGACGACCCTCGGGCGCGTGGTCTGCGAGTTCGCGCAGGACACCGAGCCGGGCTCGAGAGGCCTTGTCTTCCATCCCTATCTCAACACTGCAGGCGCAACCGCGCCGTTCCTCGACGTGAACGCCCGCGGCAGTTTCCTAGGCCTACGCGGGGACACGACGCCGGCAGAGATGGTCCGCGCCGTCATGGAGGGCACCGCGCTGTCGGTGCGCGACTGCTACGCGGCGATGCCGGTGAGGATCGACGAGATCCGCCTCACCGGCGGCGGGGCACGCAGCGTCGAGTGGAGCCAGATCATCGCCGACGTCCTGCAGAAGACGATCGTCGCGCCGGACGTCCCGGAATCGGGTGCCCTCGGCGCCGCGATGCTCGCCGCGGTCGCCACCGGGCAGTACCCCGACCTTGATGCCGCGGCCGCCCAGATGGTGCGCGAAGGTCGTGTCCACGAACCAGATCCGGCAACCGCCGACCTCTATGACGCGGCGTTCTCGACCTACCGCGCGGTGCTGAAGCCCCTGCGCGACGTGTGGGCGGCCGTCGCCGACGACACCGACCATCTCACCCCGGCCTGAGCGCCGATCCCTCCTCGACCCAAGCGAACCTCGACCACAGCGAACGGAGTCCCCCTGTGACCGCCATCAGAACCGTGCTCGGCGACATCGCGCCCGACGATCTCGGCGTGACGCTCTGCCACGAGCACCTTTTCACCAATCCGCCCCGATGGGCGCGCGAGCAGGACAACGACATGGTCCTCGACAAGGTGGATGCCGCCATCGGCGAGGTCGCCGACTTCGACGGTCTGGGTGGCGGTGCGCTGATCGAGATGACCACCGAGGACTACGGGCGCAATGCCGCTGGTCTCCTCGCCGTCGCCGAGGCGTCGCGTGTCCACATCGTCAGCGCGAGTGGCTATCAGAAGGGCATCTACTATCCCGACACGGTCGCCATCGAATCGGTCGACGAGATCTCGCGGCGCTTTGTCACCGACGTGACAGTCGGGATCGACGGAACGTCGGCGCGGGCGGGCGTGATCAAGTTCGGCACCTGCCGCACCGATGAGATCCGCGAGGACGAGCGCAAGGTCCAGCAGGCGGTCGCCCGCGCGCATCTCGCGACCGGGGCACCGATCTCGACGCACTGTCAGGCCGGGACGCTGGGCACTCTGCAGGCCAACGGATTCGCCGATCTCGGCGTCGATCCGGCGCGAGTCCTGATCGGGCACCTTGACCGGAATCTCGACTATGGCTATCTCCGCGAGGTCGCGCAGACGGGTGTGTGGCTCGGTTTCGACCACTGGACCAAGCCGAAGTACCCATCGGACGAACTGCGGGTCTCCTACATCGAGCAATTGTTCTCCGAGGGGTACACGCAGGTGATGGTGTCCGGTGACCTCGGCAGACCGTCGTACCAACCGCACCACGGGGGCACTCCCGGATTCGCGGGCCTGCTCAAGCAGATCCGCGAGCGCCTTACCGCGGAGATCGCCGAGACCGTATTCCTCACCAATCCCCGCGAGTTCTTCGCGTTCAACCCGACGGAGACGGCCGCATGAGCACCTCGACAACCGCGTCGACCGTCGACACGCAGTCGCGACTGCCGACCAGAGGAGTGCTCTTCGACCTCGACGGCACACTGATCGACTCGCGGTTCGCGATCATCGAGGCCTACCGGGCGACCTTCGAGAACGAACTCGATCAACCGTTGCCTACCGAACTCGAGGACCCGAGCGCCATCATGGCGCCGCGCCCGCCGGAGATCTTCGCGCGGTACTCCGATCAGGAACCGCTCGAACTGGAGAAGGCGTACGGCCGCCACTACGAGACCGACGCATTCCGCCGTGTGACACCGTATCCGGGACTGCGCGACACGCTGGCCGAACTCGTGGGCCGCGGCATCACGGTCGGCATCGTCACCAACAAACGGATGAGTCGTGTCCGAACCGATTTCGATCATCTCGGCCTCGATGCGGAAATATTCGCGACCATCGTCACCGCCGACGACACCGCAGAACGTAAGCCGCATCCGGCACCTGTACTGCTCGGTCTGCAACTCAGTGGTGTCGATCCGGCACACGCGTGGTATGTCGGTGACGGGCCCCAGGACATCCGCTCCGGCGCCGCCGCAGGCACCGGGACCGTCGGGGCCGCTTACGGCTACTACGGACCCGAACGGCTCGCCGACCACCGGCCCGACCATCTACTGCACTCCCTGGGCGATCTGCTCGATCTCGTCTGACGCTGTCGCGCAGCGCTTCTCCCGATCCTGCCCACTGTGAGGTGTGGGCACTCACCGAACGGAATCACCATGACCCAAGTACTCCCTGCCCGAAACCGGGCGCTGACCTCGGTATCGGAGGTCGACCATCTGGTCGACTCCGAGGACATCAAGACCCGCAGACACAAGGTCATGCTCGTGCTCGGCCTCGCCGGGATCGCCTTCGAGGCCTATTTCCTGGCGGTCCTGAGCTCGGGCACCGCCCCCATGAGTGAGCAGCTGAATCTCGACGCGAACGGTGTCGGTCTGGTCAGCGCCTACGGCTATGTCGCCACGTTGATCGCGGCGGCGACGTGTGGTCTGCTTGCCGACCGTTACGGCCGCGTCAGGATCATGGTGGTGGCCAAGCTCATCGCGGTCGTCGCGGCGTTGTTGATGGCTGGTGCGCCGAGTTTCGCGATGCTGGTGCTGGCCCGCTGCATTGCGGGTGCGGCCTACGGCGTCGACCTCGGCGTGGCGATGGCCTACCTGTCGGAGAACCTGCCCAAGAGGCGTCAGTATCTGCTGAACTTCTGGCAGGCCCAGTGGTACATCTCCACAGTGGTGGCGCTGGTCATCGTGCTCTGCCTGTACCACCTCGACGTCGGTCTGAGTATCTGGCGCTGGGGTTTGGTCACCGCCGCGATCTTCGCCTTCGTCGTCGCGATCGCCCAGTGGACCCTCATGCTTGACAGCCCGCGCTGGCTGGCCAAGAAGGGTCGGCTCTCCGAACTGACCACGTCGTTGCAGAAGATGTATCGGATCTCCGCGACGTACCCGACCGGACATCTCGAGGCGGCCATCGAGGAGCCGAAGAAGGAACGCCGCTGGACCGAACTGTTCAGCGTTCGCTTCCGGGCACGCACCATCCTCGCCAACGTCGTCACCATGATGCAGGCCCTGCAGTACTACGCCGTCGCCTACTACCTCCCGGTCATCGCCCTGAGCCTGTTCGGGGAGAACTTCGGTGAGGCCACCTTCGGTTCCATTGTGTTCAACGTCTTCGGCATCGTCGGTGGTATCGCATCGATCTGGGTCGCATCGAAACTCGGCGCCAACGGTGCCGCGAAGTACGGCTTCCTCGCGGTAGCGGCGATGATCCTGATCCTCGGCGTCTTCTTCGACTCGCTGCCGATTCTCCTTGCCTTCCTGGTCCCGGCGATGTTCATCTTCTTCCACTCCGCCGGGCCGGGTGTGTCCGGACTGACGATGGCCGCCATGGCTTATCCGTCCGACCTGCGTGGCCGTGGCGGACAGCTGGCCACCATCTCGCAGAGCATAGGCGGCATCGTCGGCCTGTACGCCTTTCCCAGGATGTCCGAGTCGCTCGGACTGAGCACCACTATCACGATCTTTGTGGCGGTCCCGCTCATCGGAGCGGCGATCTGCATGCTGATCCGTTGGGAACCGTTCGACACCACTCATGACCTCAATGAGATCGCGGAAGCCGAGGGCGACATGGTCGTTCGTGAGGTGTCCGGGAAATGACCGGCAGTGACTCACCGCGCGTCGCGTTGGTCACCGGCGGCGGTCAGGGCCTGGGGCTCGCGATGGCCCGCCGCCTGGCCGCCGATGGTCTCGAGATCGTGATCGCCGACATCGACGCCGCCCGAACTGATCAGGCCGCCGCCGAGGTATCGGGCACGGCCATGGTCCTTGACGTCACCGACGACAGGTCGGTGCGCCGGGGGATCGATGCGGTGGCCGACCGGTTCGGACGCCTCGACGTCCTGATCAACAACGCGGGCATCATCTCACGGTCCAACGCAGAGGAGATCGACTCGGACCGATGGCTCCGGGAACTCGATGTCCACCTGGGTGGGACGATGCGATGCAGCAGACAGGCCTTTCCGCTGCTCCGGGAGGCGCCGGCCGCGGCCATTGTGAACCTCGCGTCAGTGGGTTCGACGTTCGGACTGCCGCACCGACTGGCCTACACCGCAGCGAAATCGGGCGTCACCGGGATCACCCGGACCCTCGCCGCCGAATGGGGTCCGTACGGGATCCGCGTCAACGCCGTGGCGCCCGGGTACATCGACACCGGGATGATGCGGTCCGGTCTGGAGTCGGGAACCCTCGACGAGGATCGGCTGCTGGATCGCACGCCACTGCGGCGCTTCGGACTGCCGGAGGAGATCGCCTCCGCCACCTCGTTCCTCGTCTCCGCCGATGCCTCCTTCGTCACCGGCACCGTCCTGCGCGTCGATGGCGGGATCACCATCGACGGCACATTCCACTCGGCCTCGGCCGACCTGACCAGAGAGGCTCCTTGAGACATGCTGGTGGACAACACAGTCGACACACCGTCGGCTACCACGCTTCGCGACACCGCGTATCGCCTGCGATCGGCGATGATGCGGATGGCCGCCGACAAGGGTGAGGGCTACATCGCGCAGGGGCTGGGCATCGCCGATCTCCTCGCGGTGATCTACTCGCGGCAACTGCGATTCGATCCCGAGAACCCCGACTGGGCCGGCCGCGACCGGTTCCTGATGTCGACCGGGCATTACTCGATCGCTCTATACGCGGTGCTCGCCGATCTCGGTGTCCTCACCGAGCAGCAGATCGATGACTACGGACTCAACGGGAGTGAGCTCCCGATGAGCACCTTCGACGAGACACCCGGCGTCGAGATCACCGGCGGTTCACTCGGGCACGGCCTCGGGCAGGCGGTCGGGATGGCGCTCGGACTCCGGCTCGACGGCGGCGACCAGCGGATCATCGTCGAGCTCTCCGACGGTGAGCTGCAAGAAGGTGCCACCTGGGAGTCGGCCATGTCGGCGTCGAGCTTCGGCCTCGGCAACCTGACCGCGGTCGTCGACTGCAACGGCATCCAGGCCGACGGTCCCATCGTGCTGAACATGGAACCGATCGCCGACAAGTGGCGGGCGTTCGGGTGGGCGGTGGAAGAGGTCGACGGCAACGACATCGACGCGATCACCAGCGCATTCGACGCCCTGGCCACTGCACCTGCGGACACCCCGCGGGTCCTGATCGCCCGCACCACACCAGGGACCGGGGTGCCGACCCTGGTCGCGAGGGAACGAGCACATTTTGTCCGGGTCGCCGACACCGAGTGGGCCGGACTCATCGCCGAACTGGAGGAGAACCGTGGCTGAGGTCAGGAACCGTGCGGGTGGCATGGGTGAGATCGCCGAGGTCGACGGGCCGTACGAACGCGCACCCTTCGGCAACGAGCTCGCCGAACTGGGCGCGCGGGACGAGCGGATCGTCGGGCTCAGCGCCGACATGTCGAAGTACTCCGACATCATCCCGTTCCGGGAACGGTTCCCGGAACGGTACTTCAACGCCGGGATGGCCGAGCAGAACGCGGTGATGATGGCGGCCGGATTGGCCAAGGTCGGCAAGATCGCCTTCTGCGCGACATACGCCGCCTTCCTCACCCGGCGCGCGCTCGACTTCATCGCGGTGTCGTGTGCGCACAGCAAGGCGGACGTGAAGATCGTCGCCGGCTCTCCCGGCCTCGTGAATCCCTATGGTGCGACCCATCAATCCCTAGAGGATCTGGTGGTGATGCGGTCGATCCCCGATCTCACCGTCATCGACCCATGCGATGCGGTCGAGCTGCGCCACGTGATTCGGGCGGCCGCCGAGACGCCGGGGACCTTTTACATCCGCAATCTGCGCGGCAAGGTGCCGGTAGTGTTCGACGAGAGCGATTTCCGGTTCGAGATCGGGCGTGCGCGGCTGCTCCGACCCGGTCGTGACGTCGCGGTGATCGGCACCGGCTTCATGACCGCACGCGCGCTGAAGGCCGCGGCGACCGCTGAGCGGCAGGGCATATCCGCGTCGGTCCTGCACGTGCCGACGATCAAACCGTTGGACACCGAAGCCATCGCCGCGGTCGCCGCGGATTCCGGCCGGGTGATCGTGGTGGAGAACGGGCTCCGCTCGGGAGGCCTCGGTACCGCGGTGGTCGAGACGCTGGCCGACCGCGGAATCTCTGTCCCGGTGATGCGCATCGGCCTCGGCGACCGATTCCACCCGTGTGGATCCCAGTCCTACAACGAGACGCTGTTCGGGCTGGACGAGGACGCGATCACCCGCGCGGTCATCACCGGCGAATGGCCGCACACATGAGCGCGATCCTCGACGGCGTCGGCGTCGAACGCGCGGCCCGCAGGTTCGCGGCGCCTCAGCAGTACGTGCAGGGGCCTGGAGTGTTCGACAAGCTCGGCGCGATCGTCGCCGAACACGGCGCCCGCCCGGTCGTGGTGATCGACGCCGACATCGTGGAGCTACTCGGCGCACGTCTGACCGCGTCGATGGAGTCGGCCCCGCTCGCGCACCAGGTCGTGCCGTATCGGGGGCCGGTGACCCGCGGCCACATCGCGGCCACCGTCGACCGCGTCGCGACCGGTTTCGGCGACGTCATCGTCGGTGTGGGTGGAGGCAAGGCCCTCGATGTCGCGAAGGGCGTCGCCCACCGGCTCGAGCGCCCGATGATCTCGGTCCCGACGACGGCGTCCAATGACGGCCCGACGGCGAGCATCTACGCGCTCTACGACGACGAGGGCCGTTTGTCGGAACTCGGCAGACTGCCGAGCAACCCGGCCGCGGTGGTCGTCGACACCGAGGTCATCGCGAACGCCCCGATCCGGTTCCTGGTGTCGGGAATCGGGGACGCGTTGTCCAAGAAGTTCGAGGCACGGTCCTGCGCGCGGGGTCGCGGTGTCACAACCCAGGGGACCCGACCGCTGATCATCGGTGAGGTGATCGCGGACGGTTGCTCGCGAGTGCTGTTGCGTGACGGTGTGGCCGCGATCCGCGATGTCGTGGGCGGTCGGGTCACGGCTGAGGTCGAAGCCGTCGTCGAAGCAGTGATCCTGTTGTCGGGCATCGGATACGAGAACGGTGGTCTGTCGATCGCGCACTGTATGACACGCGGGCTCCAGGTCGGGCGCGGATCATCGAAGCACCTCCACGGGTTCCACGTCGCCTACGGGCTCCTGGTGCAACTCGCGCTCGAGAACGACCCCGAGGTCGACCGGCGCGAGATCCGCGACTTCCTGACCGAAGTCGGCCTGCCGACGTCGCTCGCAGACCTCGATATGCCGTCCCCGACGAGCGAGGAGATCGCCGCTCTCGGCGCCGCTGCCGCCGCGGCCCCCCATGTGGCAAACACGTGGGTCGACGCGTCCGCCGCACGTATCGCCGCGGCCATCGACGACGTGGAACGGGAGGCGGCCTCAGATGGCATCTGAGGATCGACCCGTGCCCCCGGTACCTGCGGAGTTCACTTTCTCGGCACTGAGCCCCGCGACGTTTCTGGACCGGGCGGCGCACGTCTTCGCGGACCGGATCGCCATCGTCGACGGTGATCGGCGGTTCACCTACTCCGACTTCCATCGGCGCGTCGACAGGCTCACGTCCGCCCTGGAGGGCCTGGGGATCGGCTCCGGAGATCGGGTCGCGGCTCTGTGCGCCAACAGCCACGTGATGCTGGAGTTGCACAATGCCGTTCCGGCGCACGGATCGGTGTTGGTGCCGTTGAACATCCGACTGTCGGAGGCTGAACTCGTCTACATCATCGAGCACAGTGGGGCAACGCTGTTGGTGGCGACCGCCGAATTTGCCGAGCGAGCGCGCGCGGTCGGTGCTGCGACCGGCGTGCGTGTGGTGGTCGCGGGCGACGAGCCATCGGACGAGTACGAACAACTCTTGGACGGCGCGTCGGAGCCGGTGTACCGCGAGCCGGACGAGCGAGGACTCCTCGCCGTCAACTACACGTCGGGGACCACCGGCAGACCCAAGGGCGCGATGTACCACCACCGTGGTGCCTACCTCCAGTCGGTGGCGATGGCCTACCACGCGGGTCTCCGCCCCGGTTCGCGATATCTGTGGACGTTGCCGATGTTCCATTGCGACGGATGGTGTTTCACCTGGGCGGTCACCGCGGCGGGCGGCACGCACGTCTGTCTGCGCAGCATCGATACCGCGCAGATCTGGCGCCATCTCGTCGAGGACGGGATCACACATTTCAGCGCGGCCCCGACGGTCCTGACCATGATCGCCGAGGACCCGGCCGCCGCCGCGCTTGAGCGCACCGTGCAGGCCGGAACCGGCGGCGCGCCACCGTCGCCGGCCCTGCTCGCGCGGATGGCCGGGTTCGGGATCGAGGTCACCCACCTGTACGGGATGACCGAGACGTTCGGTCCCATCGTCGTGAACCAGTGGCAGCCGGACTGGGACGTCGAGTCGGCCGCCGACCGAGCCGTGCGCACCGCGCGACAGGGCATCGGCAACATCGCCGCGGGACACGTCCGGGTGGTGACCCCCGAGGGCGTCGACGTCCCGGCCGACGGGGAGGCGCAGGGGGAGTTGGTAGTCCGCGGCAACAACGTGATGCTCGGCTATTACCGCGATCCGGCCGCGACCGCAAAAGCCACGACCGGCGGTTGGCTGCGCACCGGTGACCTCGCGGTGATGCATCCCGACGGGTATGTCGAGATCCGTGACCGCAGCAAGGATGTCATCATCTCCGGTGGCGAGAACATCGCCTCGGTCGAGGTCGAACGTGTTCTCGACGGACATCCGGACGTCGTCGAGTCGGCAGTGGTCGGACGCGCCGACGAGCGCTGGGGCGAGATTCCGGTCGCTTACGTGACCGTGCGTGGTGGTGCCCAGGTGGAGGCCGACGATCTGATCGCTTTCGCCCGCGAGAGTCTCGCCCGGTTCAAAGTGCCCAGGGAGATCGTGTTCGCCGACCTGCCGAAGACGTCGACCGGCAAGGTCCAGAAGAACGTCCTGCGCACGAGAGGCATATGAAATCGCTGTCTCTGCCGGAGGGCTCGGCGGGAGCCGACGGCATTTCATGGCAGGCCGATCACCGTTGTCGTTCTCGCGCCCGCGTTCTGCTGGGGACGCATGAATAACGCCTTCGGCCGCTCATCTACGCATCTATTTTGACTGTGGACCGATGGCGTCCAACGCGTATCGATCGCCGCCGCCCGAGCAGGCGACCAATTATCGCGCACGTCCTGGCAGGCGACAGATCAGCGATCCGCGAGGATCAGATCCGCCGCCTTCTCACCGATGATCACCGACGGGGCATGGGTGTGCCCTCGGACGATCGTGGGCATGATCGAGGCGTCGGCGACGCGCAGGCCCGAGACACCCCGAACCGCGAGGGTGGGCGTGACGACACTCTCGGCGTCGGTGCCCATCCGGCAGGTGCCCACCGGGTGATAGAGGGTGTGCGAGTGACGGTCCAGCACCTCGGTCAGGATGGCGTCGTCGGGCACGCGCGAGTCGGTGCGCGGCTGCGAGACCACGCCGAGGCGCCCCCGCAGTGACGGCGCCTGTGCGATCTCGACGGTCGCCCGCAGTCCCTGCATCATCGCCGCGCGGTCGACGCCTGCGGGATCGCTGAGGTAGCGCGGGTCGATCATCGGCTTCGCGGTCGGGTCCGCGGAGCGCAGCGTGATCGTTCCGGTGCTCTTCGGCTGGACCAGGATCGGACCCATCGCGACGGCGTGGTGCGGATACGCCTCGCCCACCCCTTCGTTGTAGAACGCGACAGGCGCGAAGATCAGCTCGAGATCCGGCAGGCGCAAGTCGTCGCGACTGCGGATGAATCCGTAGGCCTCGCCGACGTTCGAGGTCAGCATGCCGCGACGGCGCAGCAGGTAGTCGGCGAGTTGGCGAGGGCTCTCGGCGTCGCGCAGCGTCCCGGAGTCGACGTCCCAGCCGATCGGCGCCAGCAGGTGATCGAGCAGGTTGCGGCCGACGCCGCCGTTGTGCGCGACGGTGCGGATGCCGTGCCCGGCGAGCTCGTCGCTGTCGCCCACGCCCGAGAGCATGAGCAACTGCGGGGTGTTGACGGCGCCGCCGCACAGCACGACCTCACGTCGCGCGTGCACGGTCTGCGTCCGACCGGCCTGGGTGTACTCGACGCCGACCGCGCGGGTGCCCTCGAACAACACCTTGGTGGCGAGCGCTTCGGTGACGAGGCCGAGGTTCTTTCGTTTGCGCGCGGGACGCAGATATGCGTCGGCGGTGCTGAACCGTGCGCCCTTGTGCTGGGTCACCATCGTCTGCGAGAAACCCTTCGGCTCCGGCAGATTCGCACGTTCCACGGTGTGTCCGCATTCGGCCGCGGCGTCGAGGAACGCGCGGGTCAGCTGGCGCGGCGAGCGCTGGTGTGACACGTGCAACGGCCCGGTGGTGCCTTCGTCGTTCTCGGTGGCGCCCGCGACGTTCTCGATGCGCCGGAAGTACTCGACGAGACCGTTGAACGACCAGTCCTCACCCGCATGGTCGGCCCACTCGTCATAGTCGGCGGCGAATCCGCGAACCCACATCATGGCATTCATCGACGACGAGCCGCCGAGCGTCTTGCCGCGTGGGTAGACGACGCGTCGACCGCCCAGTTCCGCCTGCGGCTCGGTCGAGTAGTCCCAGTCCGACGCGCTGCCGAACAATTTCGAGAACGCCGCGGGGATGTGGATGAACTTGTCGGAGTCCTTCGTCCCGGCTTCGAGGACGAGGACCTCGTTGCGGGAGTCGGCGCTGAGTCGGTTGGCGACGACGGCACCGGCGGATCCGGTCCCGACGACGACGTAGTCGACGGTGCGTGGTGCTGTGCTGGGCATGGTGGCCTTTCGTGGTGGGATGGTCAGCCGTAGTTGTGTTCAGCCGCAGTTGTCTTCAGCCGCGCAGGGCGGAGGCGAAGATGGCGGGCAATTTCAGCGGAGACGGCGCGCTGGCGAAGTCGGCGAGCAGGCGACCGGTGGTTGCGGCTGTCCGGTTGGTGACGAACCACGGCGGCTTCGGGGAGATCGACCATTCACGATGCAGAACCGAGCGCGGTGCGGGCCGGAAGGGCCCGCGAACCACCGTGCGTTCGGTGTCGGCAAGGAGGAAGGCGTTGTGCACCACACCGGTTCCCGATTGGACGTCGTCCATCGTGTGACCGGGGAACGCGCCCCACGTTGCCGCGGCGCTGAGGAAGCCCACGCCGGTCCACGCGTTGACGGCGATGGTCCCGTAGCGGAGGTCGGCGATCATCGACTCGAAGGCCCCGCCGAGTCCGGCGATCGAAGCAGGGTGTGCGATCACGTTGACCCCGAGGGTGCCGAGGAAGTGATTGTTCGCGGCATCGGTTGCGCTGGTGAGGAAGTCGGCACCCGTTCCCGGAAGTTCGAGAACACCGAGGACCGGTCCGAAGTACTCGGTGTGCAGGATGTCCTCGTCACTCCGCTCGCCCCGGTCGTCGAGGGACAGCCCGGTGATCAGCAGTCGCTCACCTGCCGTGCCGAGTTGTTCCGACGTCGGGTACGCCGTGCGGGCGGCGCCGACGCGGTCGTCGCTGCCCGGGTAGTAGCAGACCCGCGCCGGGGCGGAGGCGAACGCCTCGCGGAGCGCGTCGAGGAACTCCTGCTTCTGGTCCCAGTCGGCGGAGACGATGACGACCTGGGCGGCCACGCAGTTGTATCCGCCGTTGTGCAGACGCTGGGTCGCGATGTGCTCGGCCTGGTAGCGCAGGTCCGCTGTGCTCCATCGGCCGGGCACCACGATGGCCGGGGACACACCGCCGAGTTCGCTGGTGATCGGCTTGGTGAGGCGCGGCTCTCCGGATGCCCTGCGCCGCTCGGCCTCCTCTCCGGTTCCCCAGACGATCGCGTCGTGCGTGTTGGCGCTGCCGGTCATGTGGACGTGCGCAACCGCGTCGTGGCCGACGAGGTACTCGCCGACATCGGCTCCGCCGGTGAGGATTCGGATCGCGCCGAGTGAGATCAGGGGTTCGAGCACCCGCTCGAGAACAGGCAGCAGGGGATCGGTGAGCGGGTTGAGCTTGAGGGCGACGACCCGGTTGTGGGCGAGCAGTTCGTAGATCACGTCCAGCGGGGCGATCGACGTGATGTTGCCGGCGCCGAGGACGACGCCGATGCCGCCCGTGGCAGTGGGATCGAGTTGTGCGAGACCTGCCGCCGCTGTGGCCTGCGCGGCATCCACCCCGGGCCGCAGCCACACGTCGGCGGTGAAGCCATTGAGCAGCAGCGAGTCGTAATGCGACGACGGCAGAACCCGGATGGTTGTCTGGCCTGCTGCGGTCCCGAATGCGGCGTCGGCGATGGGGCTGCGACCCGCGGCCAGGTCGCGAAGCGTTTGTGCAGCGGCACCGAGGCCGGTGGCGAATGCGTAGGGGCCGGACATCCATTCCTCGCCGAGGAGGGCCGAATGCGGCCCGAGCCGTTTGATCGACGCCGACGCCGCGACCCAGTCGGCGGCGTGTGTCCCGGTGCGTTCCCGGACTCGGTCGAGAAGGTCGGCGCGTTCGAGCAGGGACAAGCCGGCCCAGGCCTTCTCACCTGCGGACAGATCAGAGAGCGCGGCGTCGATCAAGTCTCGGTGATCGGCGGTCTGGTGTGTGTCGACGCTCATGTGCGTTGATCAACTCCTGTGGTCTCGTGGTTACTGCTCGTGGATTGGGTGATGGCCCGATACCTGGATTCTTCGTGGTGGACCACGGTTGCCGCCATAGGCGACGGCCACGCTGTCGGCCACGTGTCCTTGTGCACTGGCACAAGGCCGAAGTGGTGCAGCTCACCGTGGCCCGCTACGATGTCAGCCGTGGCCATCTCAACCAGCAGCTCGACGGCAGCTGCGCTCGCCGCCGACCTGCTCGACGACTTGCCTGCTCTCACCGAGACCCTTGTCGAACGATTGCAGAGGGCGGAGGCGACGTACCTCGAGTCGCAGTTGCTCACGCTGGAGCAACTGTCGGCTGCGTGCACCGAGAATCTGAGTTCGATCCTCACAGTGCTCGCCGGTCGCGGCCGGTTTCGGATCGACGTCGCGCGCGCGACAGGCCGACTCAAGGCCGAGCAAGCGATCCCGCTCCCGGCGCTGCTACGCGCGTACCGGCTCGGTGGTCAGCTGATCTGGGAGCAGATGTTGCGCGGCTCTCGCGGTGTCTCGCCGGTCGAACTGCTCGACGTTCCCGGTCAGCTCTGGGCCGCGATCGACAGGTACTCCGATGCCGCCGTGGAGGGCTATCGGGAGGCGGAGATCCTGCTCACCCATGCCGACGCCGAGGCGCGAGCGCTCCTCGTGCGGACGGTGTTCGACGACCACTCGGACAACCCGACAGCCATCATCGACGCCATGCGGGCCCTCGGTCTGCCGGAACGTGCGAGCTACGTCGTGGTGTGTGCGGAGAGTCCCGAGTCGCGCCCTGCCACGGCGAGCGATACCGCAGGCCGTTTGCAGAGCAAGGGCATCACGTCGGTCTGGGACGCGCGACCCGACGGGTATCTCGGATTGATCTGCGGCCGGCACGATGCCGACATCGAGGCCGGGCTCACCGAACTCGGCACGGTGTTCGACCTACGTGTCGGTGTGAGCGGGCCGTTCTCGATGCCCATCGAGATCGCGCGTGCTGTGGACGAGGCGCGCCTTGCCCGACGCTCCGTTCCTCCTGGTGCGGCGACTTTCAGCCGATACGGAAGTCTCACGCTGGCACTACTTCTCGTCCGCAGCCCGGATACCGCGCGTGAGGTTGCGGCCCGCACGTTGGGGCCTCTGCTGAACCTGCCCGAGGACGAACGCGAGGAGATGCTCGCGACTCTCGAGGCGTGGTTCGAGTGCGACGGTTCGACAGCGGCAACGGCGAAACGGCTCCATTTCCACCGCAACACGGTGCTGTACCGGCTGCGCAAGATCCGCGATCTCACCAATCGGTCTCTCGACAAGCCGGTGGACGCCACCGAGTTGTACCTCGCGCTGCGGTCGGTACAGCTCCTCGGTGATGGGCGGGTGTGAAGAACCCGACGATGCGTCATCGGGTGTCGGCCCCGGGATGTGCGGATGAACAACACGGTCGCCGATCGCATGTGGCAGCGACCATCGACGCCCGATCGGGCGTGCCCGACAATATGAGACATTCACGACATCAAGTCCCACATCAAGTCCCAGGAGTACAGCGATGACCAACCTTTCCATGAACCTGGTTGCCACGGCGCGCGATCACGGTGACACCGTCGCGTTGCGGTGCAACGACTTCGCGTTGACCTTCGCCGAGTTCGACTCCGCCGCAGCGCGGATCGCGACGCTGCTGGACCGGGAGGGGATCGGGCCGGGGGACCGTGTCGGCATCATGCTGGGCAACACACCGGCCTTCGCGCTGGCGTTCTACGGGATTCTCCGTCGCGGTGCGATCGCGGTGCCGATGAATCCGCTGCTGAAGGCTCGTGAGATCGAGTTCTACCTCAGCAACACCGGAGCGTCCGCGCTGTTCGCGACGCCGCTGTTCGCCGACGAGGCGCGCGCGGCCGTCGACGCGGCGGGTGGCCGGTTGTGGCTGGTCGACGATGCGGGTCTGGCCGACATGATCGCTGACCTGCCGGCTCAGCAGAGCCCCGTCGATTGCGAGGACTCCGACACCGCCGTGATCCTGCACACCTCGGGAACCACCGGCAAGCCGAAGGGCGCTGAACTGACCCACGGCGGGCTAGCGCACAACTGCGAGGTGACTGCGCGGACCCTGTTGGGGATCGGGTTCGGCGACGTCGTCATGGGATGTCTGCCCCTGTTCCACGTGTTCGGGCTCACCTGTGGGATGAACACTTCGGTGCTGGTCGGCGCGACCTTGACGCTCATCCCTCGATTCGATCCGCGTACCGCCTTGCAGGTGATCGAGCGGGACCAGGTGACGGTGTTCCTGGGCGTCCCCACGATGTATGCGGCGATGTTGAGTGTGGCGCAGGAGTTCGGCCCGTCGGCAACCGCGAGCCTGCGAACCTGTGCATCAGGCGGGGCGTCGTTGCCCGTTCAGGTGCTCAACGACTTCGAGAAGACCTTCGGATGCATGATCCTCGAGGGCTACGGATTGTCGGAGACCTCACCGGTCGCGTCGTTCAACCATCCTGACCGCGAGCGGAAGGCGGGTTCGATCGGCACCCCGATCGAGGGCGTCCGGATGCGGGCGGTCGATGGCGAGGGGAACGAGGTCGCCACCGGAGAGCCCGGCGAGATCCAGATCGCCGGCCACAACATCATGAAGGGTTACTGGAATCAGCCCGACGCGACGGCTGCGGCCATCGACGCGGAGGGGTGGTTCGCCTCCGGCGACATCGGGACCGTGGACGAGGACGGCTATTTCTTCATCGTCGACCGCAAGAAGGACTTGATCATTCGCGGCGGCTACAACGTGTACCCGCGTGAGATCGAGGAAGTTCTCTACGAACATCCCGCGGTCGCCGAAGTGGCCGTCGTCGGAATCGCGCACGAATCCCTTGGCGAAGAGATCGGCGCCGCGGTCGCGCTGAAGCCGGGAGCTGCCACCGACCCGGGCGAACTCGTCGACTTCGTCAAGGAGCGCGTCGCCGCCTACAAGTACCCGCGTCACATCTGGTTCCTCCCCGAGCTGCCGAAGGGCGCCACGGGCAAGATCCTGCGCCGGGAGATCAACGTGTCGGACGTCGAGAGCAGCACGGGACGCGCGTAGTTCGGTGGGCCGGTGCCCACCGCAGGTTGCGACCCCCCCGGTTGGGCAAAAACGACTCCACACCCTCGGCGTTCGCGCTACGCTCCGCCGCATCCGATCGACTTCGGCGGGGGATGGGGCGGATGAAGTTGTCTGTGCGATGGGCGTTCGCGCTCGCGGTTTCCGGGCTGGTGGGCGTGATGATCGGGCAGACCGCCGATCTTCCGATGGCGGCCGGTCGACCATCACCGAGCCGGATCGAACACCGGATCGCGTCATCGTCGCCGGTGACCGACGTGATCGCATCGGTGGTCAGTCTCAGGGTGCCGCTGCCGGCGACCGCGAAGGCTCATCCCGCCGCGTGTGATCGCCTCTCCTATCTCAGATACCGCTCGGCGGACGGGCCGGCGAGATCGGTCGATGCCGACCGCGTGCTGGTCGCCCAGCCCGGCATCTTCGAAGGTGCCGGGGCGTTCGAATCCGTGGCGCGCAACACCGTGGCCGCCGCGGCGGCGCAGGGACGTCATATCGAGTTCTGGGCCCTCGACCGCCGATCCAACTGCCTCGAGGACCACACGGGAACCCAGGCTGCGCTCTCGGCGAAGAACCTCGATGTCGCGACCGACTACTACTTCCACGGATCATCGGTGTACGGGCGGAGATTCGGCGGCTACGCCGACGGTCCGGCCACGGCCTGGCTGGGGGACGTGGGGCTCGCACAGACACTGCGTGACGAGTACGACGTACTCCGGCTCGAGTTCCCCGACCAGGCGGCTCGAAAGCGGAAAGTCATGTGCGGCGGACATTCACTCGGCGGATTCATCACCGGGTACTTCGCCAACTGGGACTTCGACGGCAATCGTGCAACCACGCGCGATGCCGGATTCAACCAGTGCTCAGGCTATTTCGCGCTCGACACCGTCATCAAGGCCGGCGGTCCGAACCCGATCCGCGGCGTCGACACCCCCGACATCCCGCCGGCACTCGCGGCGCCGCTCGCGGCCGCCTCCGGCGAGCTCACCGATATCTATCCGGTGCTGCGGCTGCCGGCGGTCATCAATCCCGAGACGACCAATCTGCTCGCGATCGCGGGCCTCGCCGCGCGACTGAACCCCGACGGCATCAACGATCTCGTCTCCCGACTTCCACAGAACCCCAACATCGATGCCACCCTGCGGGCGTTGCTGTCGAAGGACCCGCTGATGGCCGCCTCGGGATCGCCGAGTATCCGCGATCTCTATGCCACCAACGACGCCGTTGTGGGAGCCTTGCTCGACGACAACTCGCAGCCGCTCGGGTTCCTGCAGGCGAGTGTCGGATTCATCGATCGTGGGCCGGTGCAGGACAAGTCCTTTCCGGTGCCCAACGAGGTCGTCGCCGCCGCGCCGGCACTGGGCAGCGTGTTCGGGCGCGACCGCAAGGCAGCGCCTTCGGTGTACGGCAACCCCAGGGTCGTCTACACGTGGGCCGACTACGACGAGGTCACCCCGAACGCCTACACCGACCCGTCGAAAGAGGTGACGTCGATCGCGCAGCTGGTGCGGAGCCTGTCCGAGCCGCCGCTCGACTTCACCGAATGGTATTTCCCGATGGCGATCAACACCGACCTCGTGCAGGGGACCGCTCCGGCGATCGCGGCGCACTACCTCTACCGCGACGGAGTCAAACGCAATCCCGTGCTCACCGTGCAGGGTGACGGTGGCCTCGACCTCGGAGCGTCGGACAACCCCACCGACGTTCCGGTCACACTGCACGGCTACAACCACATCGACGTGCTGACCGCGGCCCAGCGGCAGAACGACGGGCGGCCCGAGCAGGTCTCGACCCGGCTGGCGGCGTTCAGCGGCCGCTGAATGGACCGCGGACGAAACGACCCTGTCCCGGTCAGCCGATCGTGCGCGCCGGTGCCCTCGGAGACCAATCCACCTCGATTGCCGCAATCCACCTGTGAACCCTCCGAAGGTGGATTGCGACGAACGGGGTGGATCGAGCCGACGCGCTCGCCATACTTTCGACCATGACCGAGTCGCGACATTCGCGCACCAACGCGGTGATCGTTCGCAGTATCTACGGGACCGCTGCGGTCGAGTGGTTCCTGATCTTCGCCATCGGCACCATCCTGGTGACGCGGCTCTATCTCCAGCTGACCGGGTATCCACAGGTCGGCGGCGGGACGCTGCACATCGCACACGCGCTGTGGGGCGGTGCGCTGATGATGCTCGCATTGGTCACCGGCTGGCTCTTCCTCGGCGCGACACCGCGCATCGTGGCGGTCGTCATGGGTGGCATCGGGTTCGGCCTGTTCCTCGACGAGGTCGGGAAGTTCGTGACCAAGGACAACGACTACTTCTACGGTCCGTCCGCCGAGATCATGTACGTCCTCGTCGTGCTGATCCTGCTGATCAGCCGGATCGTACGGGACGTCAAGCGGCCGTCCGAAGCGGAGGCGTTGGCGAATGCGGCGGCGATCATCGCCGACGGCGTCGCGCACGGCCTTCCGCATCGCAGGCGTGAGCAGGCCGAGAATTTCCTCGACCTCGCGGCAGATCGAGGCGCCGATCCGGACGTGATCGGTCACCTGCGGGCACTGCTCGACACCGGAGCCGACTCGCCCGATCGTCTGATGCGTCTGCGCCACCGGGCCACGGCGATGATCCCGGGGTTCCTGCGGAGTCCGAAGTGGGTCACGTTCTTCGGATGGATGCTCACGATCAGTTCGGTTGGCACGGTGATCGTCGGCGGCCTCAGCTTCTACTTCGACGGCACGCGGGGTGGCGATGTCGACATCTATCTCGAATTGAGCCGCAACGAGACCGCGACGTGGATCCTGTTGGTCAGCGGCGTGGTGACTCTGACGCTGTCACTTCCTGCGATGATCGCCCGCCGACGGACCACTCGCGTGTGGCCCCTGCGGTCGCTGCGCATCGCGGCGCTCGTCTTCACGCTCTCCAATGCACTGGTCGACTTCGCGCTGGACGGCTTCGGCGCATTGTTCAACCTCGCGATCGGGCTCTTCGCGCTCGCGGTGATGACTTACCACCTCGGACTGACGGTCCAGGCGGCCGATGCGGCAGGCGAGCATGATCAACTGAGAGTGTGATCACCGCAGAACGCACACAGGCCGCGGCCCGCATTGCCGGGCTCGGCCGCCGCGAAGTGTCGTCGCCCGAAGCCCGCCCGGCCGCGGTCGCGATCATCATCGCGGAGCGGGCCGGCCGGCAGGGGATCTGGCTCATGAAGCGGCCCGCGACGATGCGCCGCCATGCCGCGCAGTATGCGCTGCCGGGCGGCCGCCTCGACCCGGGTGAGGACTCCGTGACAGCGGCATTACGGGAGACGCACGAGGAAATCGGGCTGGATCTCGGCACGGACTCCGTGCTCGGCATGCTCGACGACTACCCGACCCGATCCGGCTTCGTGATCACGCCGGTCATCTGTTGGGCCGAGGGCGAGGCCGAACCGACGCCCAGCCCGGACGAGGTGGCGCAGTTGTTCTTCGTCACGCTCGACGAGCTGATGGTCGAGCCGCGGTTCCTCACCATCCCCGAATCGGACCGCCCGGTGATCCAGCTCCCGATCGTCGGCGCCCTGGTCCATGCGCCGACGGCCGCAGTCATCTACCAGTTCGCCGAGGTCGTGCTCCGGGGGAGATCCACCCGTGTCGACGGCTTTGAGCAGCCGGTTTTCGCCTGGCGATGATTTTTTGAGAATTTTTCCAGATCTCGGGAATGGAATCGGACCGCGGTCCGTTTGAACGTGTGATGGGTCGAGAGGCCCACCCTGACAGACCGAACATGATCACCGTCCACCTGGAGGATTTGTCACCATGACCACAGCAGTAACCGCTCCCATCGCCGCCGGCACCTGGGCGATCGACGCTTCGCATTCCGCCGTCGCCTTCTCCGTGAAGCACCTCATGGTGAGCAAGGTCCGCGGAAACTTCGAGAACTTCTCCGGCACCATCACCATCGCCGAGGACGGCACCCCTGCCGTGCAGGCCGAGATCGACGTCACCTCGATCACCACCGGCAACGAGCAGCGCGACGGACACATCAAGTCCGCCGACTTCTTCGACGCAGAGAAGTTCCCGAAGGCGACCTTCGTCTCCACTTCTGTTGCCCCCAAGGGTGACGACTACGTCCTCACCGGCGACTTCACCCTCCGCGGCGTCACCAAGACCGTCGAGCTCGAGCTCGAGTTCAACGGCGTGAGCCCGGGCATGGGCCACGGCCCGGTCGCCGGTTTCGAGGCCAAGACCGTGCTCAACCGCAAGGACTTCGGTATCGACATCGAAATGCCCCTCGAGGGCGGCGGCGTCGTCGTCGGTGACAAGGTCACCATCACCCTCGAGATCGAGGCAGGCCAGCCGGCCTGATCCCGACCGTCTGACCTCGGCACCGGAGTCACCTCGGGTCGACCCCTGACGGGAGTCGATGCCGCGCCACACCTGAGCGCGGCGTCGGCTCCCGTTTTCGTGGTCGGCGCAAGGGCGGCGTTCGGTAGGCTTGCACTACGCCGCTGGGCAGGGAGGTGGCCGTATGGTGCGACCACGCGGCCCCTGGTCCGACACCGTCGGGTCGTGGGGCGGAGTCCATGCGCCCTCATTGCTGTGGGGTCGCATCAGCGCACCGATCTCACAGCATTGGGCCAACCTGACTGCGACCGAGCGCGCGCGAATGGCGCGGTGGGCCACGGCGGCGGCGGCACTGGCGATCAGCATCACGAACTGTGTCGTCGGCGTGGAGACCTTTCTCCTCGTGCAACTCGCGTTCAACGGCGGCCAGCTCAACTTCGACACCACGCTCGGCGCCCCCAATTTCCCCGCAGTCGTGATCGCCATCGTGATAGGGCTGATCATCAACGTCGCCCTCGGACTCTCCGTGTTCCGCCCGCAGCTGCGCTGGTTCGTCAGCGGGCGTCCCGCGGACCGCGCCCGGCGTCGCGCCGTGCAGCGCATCCCCGGCTATCAGGTGATCGCCACCCTGATCGCGTGGTCGGCGGCGGTCCTGTCCTATGTGCTCGCCGCCAACGAGCTCACCGAGAAGACCGTGGTGGGTGTCGCAGTGGCATTCATGATGGCGGGTTTCTCGAGTTCCTGCATCACCTACGTGTTCGCCGAGCGGGCCGCCCGGCCGTTGTCGGTGGTCGCGCTGCAGGACGCACCGGCACAGCACGTGATGCACGGCGTACAGACGAGGATGATCGCGGTGTGGGCGGTGAGCTCGGCCGTCCCGATGCTCGGCCTGCTCATCATCAACATCGGGCGGTGGACGGGCATGCTGCCGCCGGCCGTCGGCCCCGTCGACTGGGCGACCGTGGTACTCGCCATCGTCGGTCTGGCATCCGGAGCCCGCGTGATGGTCCTCGTCGGCCGAGCCATCGCCGACCCGCTCGTCGATCTGCGGCGAGCTGTCGAACGCGTCGAGCAAGGGGACCTATCGGCCCAGGTCGCGGTCTACGATTCCTCCGAACTCGGTGTCCTGCAACACGGTTTCAACGAGATGGTGGAGGGACTCGACGAGCGTGAACGCATGCGCGAGCTGTTCGCCCGCCACGTCGGGGACACGGTTGCCGAACTCGCGCTCGAGCGTGGGGTCGGCATGCACGGCACCAACGCACTCGTCGGTGTGCTGTTCGTCGACATCGTGGGGTCGACGTCGATTGCCGCCCAGCAGGACCCGCAGGCCACGGTGAAATTGCTGAACAGCTTTTTCACCATCGTCGCCGACGTGGTCGACAACCATTCCGGGTTCGTCA
Source organism: Gordonia sp. SL306 (assembly GCF_026625785.1). Taxonomy (NCBI): domain Bacteria; kingdom Bacillati; phylum Actinomycetota; class Actinomycetes; order Mycobacteriales; family Gordoniaceae; genus Gordonia; species Gordonia sp. SL306. Next base: position 3,626,952 of record NZ_CP113063.1, read on the forward strand.
ACAAATTCGAGGGTGACGCCGCACTCGCGGTGTTCGGCGTGCCGGTCGTCATCGACGATCCGGCAGCCGAAGCCCTGGCGGCCGCGCGGGATCTGGCGGTGCGGCTCGAGGAACTGCCGGTCCGGTGGGGGATCGGGGTTTCCTACGGGATGTCGTTCGCGGGCAATGTCGGTGCCGAACAGCGCTACGAGTACACCGTCATCGGAGATCCGGTCAACGAGTGCGCGCGGCTGTCCGAACTCGCGAAGACATCCGCCGTCCCGGTTCTGGCCGGTGACGCTGCCGTCGGCGCTGCGGGAGATGAGGCGGAGGAGTGGAGTTCGGTTGGCAGCCGGACATTGCGCGGTCGGCCGCGGCCGACGGAGGTGTTCGCCCCGGCGGCGCTGATCGTCGAGCCGGCGAACCCGTCGGTCGGCGGGGTGCTCTCGGGCCTGCTCCGGCCGGCGCGGCGCGTGGGGCTGACCGGGATGATGCGCCTGCCGTCCGGGTTTCTCGGCCGTTGACGGCCATCGGCGACGTCAATAGCGTGGACCGCATCATTCGCCGAGCAGGGGGTTGTGAGCATGAGTGGTTGGTCGACATCGGACATCCCGGATCAGTCCGGACGCACGGTGGTCATCACCGGCGCCAACAGCGGTCTTGGTGCGGAGACCGCGAAGGCGCTGGCTGAGGCGGGTGCAGAGGTGATCCTCGCGTGTCGTAACGCGCAGAAGGCCGATGTGGTGGCGCGGGAGATCGGGTCCGCGGCGACCGTGGCCCAACTCGACCTCGCCGATCTCGACTCGGTGCGTGCCTTCGCCGACGGTCTCACCGGGGCCGACGTGCTGATCAACAATGCGGGAGTGATGGCGATCCCGCTCGGTCGCACGGCGCAGGGATTCGAGATGCAGATGGGCACAAATCATCTCGGCCACTTCGCGTTGACCGCGCTGGTCCTGCCGAAGATCACCGGACGGGTCGTGACGCTGTCGTCGACGATGCATCAGATGGGACGAATCGACCTCGGGGACCTCAACTGGGACAAGCGACGTTATCGGCGCTGGCGAGCGTACGGCGACTCCAAGCTGGCCAACCTCATGTTCGGCAAGGAGCTGGCCGATCGACTTGCCGCCGCCGGGTCTGCGACGGCGTCGCTGATCGCGCACCCCGGTTATGCCGCAACCGAACTGCAGGGCAAGTCCGGGACGGTCGAGGACGTGTTCATGAATGCGGCAAACAAGATTTTCGCGCAGTCGGCCGCAGCGGGGGCACTGCCGTCGCTGTATGCCGCGACGTCCCCCGATGCCACGAGCGGTACCTTCTACGGGCCCACCCAGATGTTCGGTGCCCACGGCGCCCCGGGGATCTCCGGGTACAACAAGCGTGCCGACGACAAGGCCATCCGCGATGGTCTGTGGACGACCTCGGAGAAGTTGACAGACATCGGCTTCCAGATCTGACGCCGGTGTGCAGGCGCCCGGGCTACTGGACGTCGAACTTGATGGAGTTCGAGGCTCCGGAGATGGTGTCGGTGACGCTGATCGAGTAGGAACCCGGAGCGCGGAGGAGGAACGTCTTCGCCGAGGTGCAGTCCTGAGTCTTGGTCAGCTGCGCCTTCTTCGGGACCTTCGGTCCCGACAGGCGGACCTCCATGCGGCACTGGTTGCCGTCGACCACGGGACCGGCGTCGATGGTCGAGTTCCACCGCACGCCGAGCTGTGCGTTCTTCGGGTACACGCCCGGTGAGATCGCCTGTGCCTTGGGCGCATACGCCCACACGTTGATGGACTTCACGCCATTGGTCGCATCGGGGCGGCCGAGCTTGCCGAAATGCTGCGGCTTCGAGCTCGACGACCCGAGGGCGGAGCTGCCGGCGTTCAGGAGATCGGAACTGCCCGACCCTGAGCTTCCCGCGCCCGCACTGCCGAAGAGAGTGTCCAGTGGACCGGCCGTTGCCGGGGCGGCGGCGGTGGCGATCGCGGCGGCGGCCAGAATGGCGACGGCGGCAGACTGTCGGATCATGATTCTCTTTTCGGCTCGGCCCCAGGGCGGTGACAACGCCCCCGATTCAACCACCCGACCAGGATGGGAAAGATATCGGGTTGGGTCGATGTCGGGTCTGTCGGATCCCGCCGCTACCAGACGCCGGGCGGGCGGAACTGCACACTGATGCGGGGACCGACGCCGGGCGATTTGGGCACCGCGTGTTCCCACGTCCGTTGACAGCTCCCACCCATCACCAGCAGATCCCCGGGCCCGACCACGAACCGCACCGACGATCCGCCGCCGCGGGGCCGCAACATCAGCGGGCGCGGGGAGCCGAGGGAGACGATGGCCACCATCGTGTCCGCGGTGGATCCGCGGCCGATCCGGTCGCCGTGCCAGGCGACGCTGTCGGAGCCGTCGCGATACAGACACAGTCCCGCGGTCGCGAAACCCTCGGGCAGTTCGTCGCGGTAGTGCCGCGACAGCCGCTCACGTGCTTCGCGGAGCAGGGGATCGGGGAATGCCGCCGCCTCGAGGTAGGTCGAGACGAGTCGCGGGACGTCGACGACGCGGTCGTACATCCGTCGACGTTCGGTGCGCCAGTCGGCCTTCTCGCGCAGCGCGTCGAAGAGCAGATCGGAGCCGGCGATCCAGCCCGGTCGCAGATCGACCCACGCGCCGTCGGTGAGCATGCGGCGAGTGGTCGCGTCGAGATCTCCGATACTCGTCTGGTCGCACTGCTGATCGAAGAGTGAACGCTGGATGCCCGCGGTCATGCCCAACAGGCTACCGCATGATGCGAACATGTGTTCGATGATGTGCATCGCACCCGTATGGCGCCGAGGGGTCCGCCACAAATGTCCATTTTGTGGTGGCGAACAGCCGAGTCTTTCGGTATCCAGTAACAAGTGGAAGTCACTAACATTTTTGGTGGCTTCTGTTTGTTGGGCTCGTGCGAAGGGAAGACCATGGCGTCGTTGTTGTTCCGGGTCGGGAGGTTCTCCTTCCGGCACAAGTGGTGGGTGATCGCGGTGTGGTTGCTCGCTGCCGTGACCGTCGCCGGTCTCGTCGGTGCGTTGAGCCCGAAGTTCGCGAAGGACTTCAGCCTGCCCGGTACCGATTCGGGAACCGCGACGTCGCAGGTCGAGAAGTACTTCCCCGACGTGATGAAACAGCAGTCGCAGGCATCGACCAGTGTGCTGGTGGCCGCCGACGACGGACTGGCGGCACACTCGTCGCAGATCGATGCGCTGGTCGCCGATCTGCACAAGCTGCCCGAGTTGACCGACGGCACGACCGTCGTGAACCCGACCACGGTGGCCAAGGCGCAACCGGCGCTCGCCTCGTCCGTCCTCGGCGACGACGGCAAGGTCGGTCTGATCCAGGTCCGGCAGAGCATCGAGATGATGGACCTCACGGTCGACCAGAAGGATCAGCTCAAGGAGATCCTCGCCGATCACCGCGGTGGCGGGCTACGCGTGGAGGCGACGGGCTCCCTGATGCAGGTGCAGGAAGCGGGCGGCAAGGCCGAACTGATCGGTTTCGCGGTGGCCTTCGTGGTGATGATCGTTGCCTTCGGCGCGCTCGTCGCCGCATTCATCCCGCTCGTCACCGGATTGGTCGGCGTGATGATCACCATCATGCTGCTCACGCTCGGGGCCAAGTTCATGAGCATCAACCAGACGGCCACCGGCATCGTCACGATGCTCGGCATCGCCGTCTCGATCGACTACGCCCTGTTCATCGTGTCGCGCTATCGCAGTGAACGACAGCGCGGTGGGAGTGCCGCCGATGCCGCGGGCAGAGCAGTCGGCACGGCCGGGTCGGCGGTCGTGTTCGCCGGGCTGACCGTGATCATCGCGGTGGTGGCACTGATGGTCGTCGGTATCCCGCTGATCACCCAGATGGGTATGGGCGCGGCGGTCGCCGTCGCGGTGGCGGTCCTCGCCGCACTGACCCTGATCCCGGCGTTGCTCGGCGCCGTCGGACGGTTCGCATTCGCACCCCGTATCCCGTGGATCAAACATGCCGAGCCGTCGGAGAACTCCGAGACCGTCGGCGTGAAGTTCGGCCGCACCGTCGTGAAGCGTCCGTTGCCGTTCATCATCGCGGGCCTGGCCGTCCTCGTGCTGGCCGCGATCCCGGCCACGAAGCTCGAGTTGGGGATGTCGATGACCACCGACGACGAGGCGGCGGCACAATCGCTGCTGCAGCGCGGCTTCGGTGAGGGCATCAACGGTCCGCTGCTGGTGGTGGTGCACACCGAGAACGGTGACGTCACCGTGGCCGCCGCGCAGACCGTCGAACACATCAAGACGCTCCCCGACGTCGCCAACACCAACACCCTGACCTGGGTGGGCAACGGCGCGACGCAACCTCAGGTCGGCGCGAACACCGCACTCATCTCGGTGACGCCGACGAGTGCACCGTCGGATGCGGCCACCCATGATCTGATGGAGCAGATCCGCGACTACACGCCGGTCGTGGAGACCACGGGTGCGCAACTGCACGTGGGTGGGCAGACGGCGATCATGTCGGATCTGTCGGCGAAGCTCGACAAGGCCCTGATTCCCTACCTCATCGTGGTGGTGGGCCTGGCCTTCCTGATCATGATCGCGGTGTTCCGATCGATCTGGGTCCCGTTGATCGGCACCGTCGGCTTCATCTTCTCGGTGCTGGCGACGTTCGGTGTGACCGTGGCGATCTTCCAGGAAGGCAACTTCGGGCTCATCAGCCACACCCAGCCTATCCTGTCGTTCCTGCCGATCTTCCTGATCGGGGTGGTCTTCGGCCTTGCCATGGACTACCAGGTGTTCCTCGTGACGCGTATGCGTGAGGAGTACATCCACGGGATGTCGGCGAAGGACGCCATCATCGCGGGCTATCGGCACGGTGCACGAGTGGTGACCTCGGCGGCGATCATCATGATCAGTGTGTTCGCCGCGTTCATGCTGTCCCCGGACACGACGTCCAAGATGATCGGGTTCGCACTCGCGGTCGCGGTTGCCTTCGACGCCTTCATCATTCGGATGATGGTCGTACCGGCGATCATCGCATTGCTCGGAGATCGCGCCTGGGGCCTCCCGAGATGGTTGGATCGACTCGTGGTGAACTTCGACATCGAGGGCGGCGCCGTCCGCGACCGTGGACTGACGGACTCCGACACCGAGGCGACACCACGGGAGCCAGTGGGTTCGGCAAGCTGATTCGAGGAGGTCGGGAGCATGGCCACACCGACGACGGCCCCGGGCGTCAGTCCGGGGCGTCGCATCGGGTTGCGGGAGAAGAACAAGATCCGCACCCGCAAGGCGATCCGCGAGGCGGCGATGGGGCTCTTCGCCGAGCACGGTTACACGCAGACCACCGTCGAACAGATCGCCCGTGAGGCCGAGGTCTCCCACACCACCTTCTTCAGGTATTTCGCATCGAAAGAACAGGTGGTCATCTCCGACGACCTCGAGGAGGCGAGGGCCGCGGCGACCGCCGCGATTCCCCCGGGCCTCGGGCATTTCGACCTCTTGCGCCGATTGGTGACCGATCTGTTCCAGATCGGTACCACCGACGACTGGGCCAGCAACACCGAACGGATGCGTCTGATCCAGTCCGAACCGGTCCTGCGCACCGCGTATCAGATCGAATCCGACCGGGCGATCTCCGAGGCGACGGACTTCTTCGCGGAGTACACCGGCAAGACCGTCGACGACTTCCGGCTGCGGGTGTTCATCGCCGCGGCCGGCGGGGTGATGTTCCATTTCGCCCAGTCCGACGACCTGGCCGACGATGAGCTACTGCGAGGATTGCTGGAGGCCATCGACCTGCTGGAACAGGGCCTGCCTCTCTAGGGCGCGCATCATCACATCTGCTTCGACTGCGGTGGCATGGTGTCGCCGCGTCACGAAAGGAGTTCTGCCATGGGACGTCTCGACAACAAGGTCGCTTTCATCACGGGTGCCGCCAGGGGCCAGGGGCGCGCCCATGCGGTTCGGCTGGCGGGCGAGGGCGCGCAGATCATCGGTGTCGACATCGCGGGACCGCTGCCCGGCGTGCCGTACGACCCGGCGACCCAGGCGGATCTCGACGAGACCGGCCGGCTCGTCGAGGAGCAGGGGTCGAAAGCGCATCTCGTCCGCTGTGATGTGCGGGACCTCGACGAGTTGAAGGCAGCCGTCGACGACGGCGTCTCCGCGTTCGGTGGTCTCGACATCGCGGTGGCGAACGCGGGTATCTGCATCCCGGAGACATGGGACGAGGTGACTCCCACCAGCTTCCGCGACACCATGGACATCAACGTGATCGGCGCGTGGAACACGGTGACCGCAACCGCGCATCACCTGATCGAGCGAGGTGGCGGCTCGATCATCCTGACCAGCTCGTTTGCCGGAAAGAAGATGCAGCCGTTCATGGTTCACTACACCACCAGCAAACACGCGCTGGTCGGGATGACGAGGGCCTTCGCCGCCGAACTCGGGAACCACAGCGTCCGGGTGAACAGCATCCATCCCGGAGCGGTGGCGACGCCGATGGGGTCGGGTCAGATGGTCGCCCGGATCGAAGAGACCAACGCGGCCAACCCGCGACTGGCCGGGATGGGTATGACCTTCCTGAACCAGTTCGTCGCCGAGGCCGACGAGATCGCCAATGTGGTCGCGTTCCTCGCCTCGGACGAGTCGAAGTTCATCACGGCCGAACACATCTCGATCGACGGTGGCGCGCAGTACTTCTGAGTACGGTCCGCGGCGTCAGCAGCGACGCCCGCGGCCGGTCGACATCCGGCCGCGGGTGATCGTGATGCCCTGATGTGTACCCGCTCTCAGCCAGGTGGGGAGTGTCGGCCCGGTGAGGACGACGTCGACGCGGGCGGGACGGAAGGTCCCGGCGAGCGACGCCGTGGCGCGGAGGAAATCGACCGGTCCGCCCGCCCGGCTGATCGGCTGCGCGAAGCCGAGCGCACCGGCGATGGGCAGTGTCACCGGTAGCGAGCGCGCGATGGCGTGCACCGACCAGTCGGCCCCGTTGGCGACCATCTCCGACGTCGCCGAGCCGGTGAACGCCGCCATCACCTTGGGCAGCATCCAATGGCAGCGGCCACCGTGGACAGAGGTCTCCGAATCCACCGCGATGAACGGGACGTGCAGCCGTGGAAGAGGTCCGAGCCGCCGGCTCGGTGTCAGGAGCACCGGGCTGGCGAGGACTTCGCGATACGGTCCGACCGGCGAATCGAGGTAGTCGATCATCATCCCCATCGTGACCGGAATGGTCTTGGCGTCGGAAATCGCCAGCGACCGGGCGTCGTCGGTGGCCAGGTGCCACCAGAGGGTGGCGCGGACCGACGCAGGCCACGGCGCCGGTGGGCTCACCGGCCAGAGATCACGATCGGTGCGGGACTCGACGACACTCCACATGCTGATGCTCCTGGGATTCGTGTGCTCAGGCGTGATGACGGACGGGACTGATGGGTAGGTGTCTCGGGAGGCGCAGCGCGCCCGGGGCGCCGGACGGGACGGCCGGGTATTTCGGTGACACCGGCTCCACCAGCTGGTAGGCGGAGCCCGGTGCGGGGCGGTGGTCCTGTTCACCGCTATTGGGCCACATGGCCAATGCCCGTTCGGCCGCGGCGGTGATGGTGAGCGACGGGTTGACGCCGAGGTTGGCCGAGACCGTCGAACCGTCCACGATGTGCAGCCCCGGGTGGCCGAACACCCGGTGATAGGCGTCGACGACACCGGTCCGCGAGTCGGCGCCGATGGCACAGCCACCGAGGAAATGCGCTGTCATCGGGATGTTCAGGAGGTCGACCACGGAGCCGCCGGCATCGCCGTCGATGCGCCCGGCGACCGATCGCACGGCCCGATGACCCTCGGGGATCCACCGCGGCGGCGGGTCCCCGGCGCCGGGCCGGCTGCGCAGACGCGGACCGAGGCGGCCTCGCCTGGCGAAGAGTTCGATCGAGTTGTCGGCGGTCTGCATCACCAATGCGATGATCGTGCGCTCCGACCAGTGCCGCACCGACAACGATCGGAGGGCGGCAGCCGGGTTGGCAACCATCGCCCCGATCGCCTTGACCACCCGCGGGACACGTCCGCCGCCGTCCACGAGCACCGCCTGGAGGAGACCGATCAGGTTGCTGCCCTTGCCGTATCGGACCGGCTCGATATGGGTGTGCGCATTCGGGTGGAACGAGGAGGTGATCGCCACGCCCTGGGTGTAATCGACTGTGCGGTCGCGTGCGGTCGCTGCCAGTACGGCCTCCGAATTGGTGCGGACGACTTGGCCGAGACGATCCGAGAGGCCGGCGAGCTCTGCGGACTGCTTCATCGAGAGGAGAAGTTTGTTGGTGCCGTAGGTGCCGGCCGCGAAGACCACCTGGTCCGCGGTGTAGGTGCGTACCCGCCGACGGCGTCCGGTGCGATGGGTCCCGACGGTGTAGCCGCCCTCGGCGCTGGGGCGGACGGCATGCACCGAGGTCATCGGGATGATCTGTGCGCCTGCTTGTTCGGCGAGATACAGATAGTTCTTCACCAGGGTGTTCTTCGCCCCGACGCGGCAGCCGGTCATACATGCTCCGCACTCGGTACAGCCGGTGCGTGCCGGGCCCGCGCCGCCGAAGAACGGGTCCTCGGTGGTGACCCCGGATTCCCCGAAGAAGACGCCGACCGGCGTCGGGACGAAGGTCTCCTCGACGCCGAATTCCGCTGCCACCTCGCGCATCACGTCGTCGGAGGGGGTGACGTGCGCGTATGTGGTGGCGCCCAGCATCCGTTCGGCCTGGTCGTAGTACGGGCCCAGTTCGTCCGCCCAGTCGGTGATGGCGCCCCAGTGCGGATCGTCGAAGAAAGCCGCGGGTGGCCGGTAGAGCGTGTTCGCGTAGTTGAGCGAGCCACCCCCGACACCCGCGCCGGCCATCACCAGGACGTCGCGGAGAAGATGCATTCGTTGCACGCCATAACATCCGAGAAACGGCGCCCAGAGGTAATCGCGGAGCCGCCAGCTCGTCGCCGGGAGTTCGTCGTCGGCGAACCGCCTGCCCGCCTCGAGGACGCCGACGCGATAACCCTTCTCGGACAGCCGGAGCGCGGCGACCGAGCCGCCGAAGCCGGAGCCGATCACGATGACGTCGAAATCGGTGGTGGATGCGCCGACGGTGGGACGGCCGATCATCGAACGACGCCCACGGTGTCCGGGAACCTCGGCGTGATGTCGGCGGTTGACGAGCTGGTGCCGGTGATCAGGTGATCGGCCGGGTCGAACTGCGACATCATCTTTCGGTAGTCCTTGGTGAACGTCGGCCACATCACCGAGTTGCGCCCCGAGGAATCCATGTACCAGCTCGAACAGCCGCCGGAGTTCCACACAGTACCTGCGAGCTCGCTGTCCATTCGGGCGGCGTAGCGTCGCTGGGCGTCGCCGGTCACCTCGACGGCCGAACGGCCCTGGGTGCGAAGGTGTTCGAGTACGGCCGAGATGTAGTACGCCTGCGGTTCGAGCATCAGCACGATGGAACTGTGTCCCAGGTTCGTGTTCGGTCCGTACATCAGGTGGAGATTCGGGAAGCCGTGTACGGAAACACCGCGATAGGCGCTCGGCGAACCGGCCCAGGCCTCGGCCAGTGTCCGGCCGTCCCGGCCCCGGAGGATCCTGGCGATCGGCGGCGTGGTGGGTGTGAAGCCGGTGGCGAAGATGACCGTGTCGACCCGGTGTTCGGTGCCGTCGGCGTCGACCGCCGCACCGTCGGCGAGTCGGGAGATCGCTCCGGTCAGCGTCACGTTGTCACGTTGCAACGCCGGAAACCACTTGTTGGTCAGCAGCATCCGTTTGCACCCGATCGTGTAGTCGGGGGTCAGTCGTCGTCGCAGACCACGGTCGCGGACCTGGAGGCGCAGGTGCGCCTTCGCGAGGGCGGTGGCCGCCGGGAGCAGTCGTGGCCGGCGGGCCATCATCACCACGTAGGCCTCCCGATAGAGATAGGTGAGTCGACGGATCAGCGTGTGGCTGATCGGCAGGGTGCGATAGGCACTCCGTTCGACGGGGCCGATGGTCCGGTCCATCCGCGGGACGACCCAGGCGGGCGTGCGCTGGAAGACGGTGAGATGCGCGACCCGGTCGACGATCTCGGGAACCACTTGGACGGCGGACGCCCCGCTGCCTACGATCGCGACGTGGCGGCCGGTGAGGTCGTGATCGTGACGCCACCGTGCTGTGTGGAACACCGTCCCGCCGAACCGATCCGACCCCGGCAGATCGGGGACACCCGGCTCGGAGAGGGCGCCGGAGGCGGCCACGAGGTGCCGAGCGCGGATCGTGCCGAGCCCGGTCTCGGCGATCCAGTGCGCGGTGTCGCCGTCCCAGGCCGCCGCCGTGAGCGGGCAGTTGTACCGGATGACGTCGGCGTGGTCGCGGGCGACGGCCTCGAGGTAGCGGCGGATCTCGTGCTGTCGGCCGTAGGTGTGCGACCACTCCGGGTTGTCGGCGAAGGACAACGAGTACAGGGAGGTCGGCACGTCGCAGGCCGCACCCGGATAGTCGTTGTCGCGCCAGACCCCGCCGGGACCGGCGGCGCGCTCGATGACCCTGATGGTGAGCCGGGGATGGTCTGTGCGGAGGCGATGGACGGCGGCGAGTCCGCCGAATCCGGTTCCGACGACCAGGACGTCGACGTCCTCGGTCGGCTCGGGGCGTTCGGGATGTTCAGGCATGGCGGTCGAGGAGTTCCTTCCACACTGGGAGCAGCCGGGTGATGAGGGCCCGGTCGGCATCGGCGGTTCGGAGGATTCGGGAAACAGCAAGTCCACGTGCGAGTTCCACGGTGAGCTCGAGTTCGGCGGGGGTGTATCGGTCGCCGAACAGGTCGGCGCACCCGGCGGCCAGCGCGTCGGTGACCTGTTGCTCGAGGGGGATCATCGCCTCGCGGAGCCCGCGGTCGGTGCGCGCGGCCACCCAGAGTTCCAGTGCCGCATCGAAAAGTGGACCGCTGAAGGCTTCGACGATGATCTCGATGTCCTCGTCACCGGTACGGGGGCGGTTCAGGAGTTCGGTCAGCCGACGATCCACGAGGTGTGAGACCGCGGCGACGACGAGCGCCTCGCGGGTGGGGAAGTGGTGCAGCAGGGCGCCGCGGGACACACCCGCGCGGCGGTTGACCTCCTGGGTCGTCGTCCCGGCGTACCCGAGCTCGACGAGTGCGTCGACGGCCGCATCGAGCACCTTCGCCTGGGTGGCGGCGGTGCGCTGGGCCTGGGTGCGCGTCGCCGGTGCGGGCTGCTCGGTCATGGTGCGAGAGCGTAGCGGGATTTCAAGAAACAGTCCAGACTGCTTGTTTGTTTCCGTGTCGTACATCCTCGTGCGCCTATCCGAGGGACCTCGAGTCGGATAGCCTCTGACCTGCACAGGGTTGGCGCGCCGTCGGCTGCCGCGGGTATGAGGGGAGATCCGACGACCAAGGTGGGCCGGATTCAATTCGTCGGTGTGGTGGTGGTGGCGGCGGTGGTCGCCGGAATGGTGCCGTTGTTGGTGGGCCCACAGGCCACGGCGGCACCCCGTTGCCCCGCGGTGTCGGTCACCACCGCGGCCGAGTCGCCGGCTCTCACCGGCTGGGCCGAGAACCTGACCTTCGACGGCGGCGGCAACCTCTGGGTGTCGAGGGTGCTCGACAACACGGTCGAACGCTTCGATCGGGCCGGGCATCGCACCGCGGCAGTGCGTGTCGTCGCTCCCGGTGCCATTCGGACCGGACCCGACGGCCTGCTCTACATCGCCTCCGGTGACACCACACTCAACATGATTCCGGGATCACCGCGCATCGGCACGATCGTCCGGCTGGATCCCTCGCGGCCTCGTCCGGTCGCGCAGGTTTTTGCGACAGGCCTGGGCATGCCGAACGGAATGGACTTCGACGACGCCGGTTTTCTCTATGTCGCCGACGGCAACCTCGGGGTCCTGCGCATCGACCGTCGCGGAGCCATCGACACAGCATGGTCCCGTCGGGCGCCGAAGAATCTCGCGCTGTCTCCTACTGTGAACGGCACGAGCACCAACGGGATCGTCGTCCTCGGCGCCAACCTGTACGTGACATTGACGATGAGTCTCACCGGACGGATCCTGCGAGTGCCGATCGGGGATCCGGGCGCGGTGTCGATCGCCGCCGACGTGACGCGGCCCGTCCCGGGAGTACTCGACGATCTGGTCGCGCTCGACGGTCGCACGCTGGCGGTCACGATGACCACCGGCCAGATCGCCACCGTCGATCTGCCGACCCACGAGGTCTGCGTTGCCGGCGTCGGTCAGCCGGTCACGGCCATCGCGCAGCGTCCCGGCCGCCCGGACCTGCTGATCGTCGGCACCGAGTCCGGTGCGCTCCTGGCCGTCTCCGCGCGACGCTGAGGCGATGTCGTCCCCGATTGGCGAGAAAACTCGGCCGGTGTGTTGAGTCAGGTGACTGAATGATGGTTGAATGGGTCGGACCCCGGGGGCCGGGGGGCTCCGGGGTTGCAGTCGGGGGACCGTGTCAGGGGGTGTCGGGCTTCCGGGGATGTGGGGGTCCTCGGCGGTTCGGCGCCCTCTGCGCCGGTCGCCTGTCACTCGGGCGTGTGGGTCACCGGTGCCAACCAGATGCCGACGAGCGCATCGATGAGCTGGTTGCCGACGTCCGACCACGACCCGGTCGCCTCGCCGGCGGCACGAGACCGCTCATGGTCGGCCAGGGTCAGCAGGATCATGTTGCGCGCCATGGTGTCTCGCGATTCGAGAACGGTGTCGGGAATGGCGGGTAGCGAGGAGTACAGGCCGGTGAGAACGGCCATCAATCCACTGGATGCGACCGCCTGATCGTAGAGCAGAGTCCCGAACTTCGGGTCGATCGTGATCTGCGCGCAGAAACGGGCGAAATAGGTGGGCGTGCCGAGCGAACCCAGATAGTCGGTCTGCGGCGCGACGAGACAGCCGATCCAGTCACGAATCTCGACGTCCGGTCCGAGTGCCTCGACCATGTGGTGCCGCAGCGGTTCGATCTCGGCGTTGTGATGTTCGAGGATGGCCCGGACCAGTTCGAGCCGACCACCGAAGTGGTACCCGACGGCGTAGTTGTTGCCCTGGCCTGCGGCCTCGCTGATCTGGCGATTGGAGACCGTCGAAACACCCTGCTCGGCGAAGAGTCGCTCGGCAGTCGACATGATTCGGGCCCGCGTTGTGGTGACCCGCTCACTGCGGACCCTGCCCATCGTCGTCGATCTCCTACCTGTCGCCGACTCCGTTCGGGTCGGGCACACCTCGAGTCTAGTGCCCACCGAAGGCACTGGCGCCTGGTCGGCCCGGGTAGCGTGGGGCCATGCGATTCGGACTGTTCATTCCACAGGGTTGGCGTCTCGATCTCACCGGCATCGCGCCGGCCGATCAGTGGTCGGTGATGTCGTCGCTGGCCGCGACCGCCGAAGGGGCGGAATGGGATTCGATCTGGGTCTACGACCACTTCCACACGGTCCCGATGCCGACCGACGAGGCCACCCATGAGGCGTGGAGCCTGGTGTCGGCCTTCGCGGCCACCACGACCCGCGTCGACATCGGGCAGATGTGTACGGCGATGAGCTATCGGAACCCCATGTACCTGGCGAAGGTGGCGGCCACCGCCGACCTCATCTCCGGCGGGCGAGTGCAGATGGGGATCGGCGCCGGGTGGTACGAGCAGGAATGGCGTGCCTACGGCTATGGCTTCCCGTCCGCTGGTGAGCGACTCGCTCGGCTCGACGAGGGGGTGGCGATCATGAAGCAGGCCTGGGAGACCGGGCGTGCGAGTCTCGACGGCGTGCACTATCAGGTCGATGACGCGATCTGCGCGCCCCGGCCGACGGCGGGCCGCCTCCCGCTGTGGATCGCGGGCGGTGGCGAGCGGAAGACCCTGCGGATCGCCGCCCGGTACGCCGACTACACGAACTTCGACGGGACGGTCGACGGGTTCGCGCACAAATCGTCTGTGCTGCAACAACACTGCACCGACCTGGGGCGCGATTACGAATCCATCGTGCGTTCGGCGAACTACAACGTCGTGATCGCCGAGACGGATGCCGAGGTGGAGCGTCGGCTCGACGCCCTCGAGCAGCGGCTGGCGCGGTTCGTCCATCCCGAGGCTGCTGCCGGCAGCATGGCGGCCTATCGCGGCATGCCTGCCGTCGGGACGCCGGAGCAGGTGGTCGAGAACCTGTCTGCCCTGGCCGACCTGGGGATGTCGTATGGGATCTTCTATTTTCCCGACATCGCGCACGATCGCAGCAGCCTCGACCTGTTCGTCAACGAGGTGATGCCGGCGCTGCGCTGACGGCATCCGCCAACCGCCGACCGTGCGCAACTTTTCGTCGATCGTGCGCAGACTTCCGCCGAGTGGGTACAGTTTTTCGTCGATCGTGCGCACCGAGGGCTTTGCGTAGGTTGTCAGTTCGGTGGCTGCTAGAGCTGCCGAAGTCGTTGCGCGGCTTCGGCGATGACGTCCTCGCGCTTGCAGAACGCGAATCGGACGAGGTGTCGCCAGGGTTCGACGTCGTCGACGAATGCGCTGACCGGCACGGCCGCGACCCCGATCCGCTCGGGCAGCATGCGACAGAACGAGACGCCGTCGTCGAAGCCGAGCGGTCGTGGATCGGCACACACGAAGTAGCCGGCCTCGCTTCGGTGGACGCCGAATCCGGTGTCGCGGAGGGTGTTCGACAACAGGTCTCGTGCCGAGGCCAGTCGTTGCGCGGAGTCGTGCACCCAGTCCATCTCGTCGTCGAGGGCGGAGGCCACCGCGGGCTGGAACGGTCCGGAACCCACATAGGACATGAACTGCTTGGCCGAGCGGGCCGCCGCGACCAGCTGGGCGGGACCGCTGACCCACCCGACCTTCCATCCGGTGCAGTTGAACGTCTTCGCGGCGCTCGAGATCCGCAGGGTTCGGTCACGCATGCCGGGGAAGGTGGCGAGTGGTCTATGGACGCGGTCGTCGAAGAGCAGGTGCTCGTAGACCTCGTCGGTCACCGCGACCACGTCGTGTTCGACGCACAGCCGTGCGATCTCGGCGAGGTCGTCGTCGGAGAGGACCGTTCCGGTGGGGTTGTGCGGTGAGTTCACCAGGATGATCGCCGTGGAGGGCCCGAACGCTTCGGCCAGCCTGGTCCGGTCCAGACGGAAGCCGTCGCCGTCGGCGATCAGGGGGACAGTGCGGCGGATACCGCCGGCCATCGCGACGGTGGCGGCATACGAGTCGTAGTACGGCTCCACCATCACCACCTCGCGGCCGGGCTCGACGAGTCCGACGACCGCTCCGGCGATCGCCTCGGTTGCGCCGACCGTGATCAGCACCTCTGAGTCGGGGTCGTAGTCCAGTCCGTAATGTCGCCGCTGGTGGCGGGCCACCGCATATCGGAGTTCGGGCACGCCGAGCCCGGGTGGGTACTGGTTGTGCCCCTCGGCGATGGCTCGTTGCGCGCCCGCGAGCATCGACTCGGGCCCGTCGGTGTCGGGAAAGCCCTGACCGAGGTTGACCGCATCGTGCTCGACCGCGAGCGCGGACATCTCGGCGAAGATCGTCGTGCCGAAGGGGCGGAGGCGGGAAACGGTGCGCACGGAACAAGGCTGACACACCGAGGGGCATGCGTGCAGACGGCATCGCCACGGCCGTCGCGGGCGGCGGTACGATCTGCGACTATGACCACCCCGCCCGAACCGCCGAACCCGGATTCACCGCAGGGGCCGCAGGACGCGGAACCCGAGCAACCCCAGGGCAGCGGTGAGGGCTCGGACGGAGCACAACAGTCACCGAGCGGCGAGCAGTACCCGGGTGCCCAGCCCTACCCGGGGGAACAGCCCTACCCGGGGGAACAGCCGTACTACGGGCAGCCCTATACCGGCGCCCAGCCCCAGCCGGGTGCGCAGCCGTACCCCGGCGCGCAGCCGTACCCCGGCGCACAGCCATATCCGGGTGCGCAGCCATATCCGGCTGCGCAGCCGTATCCGGGTGCGCAGTACCCGGGAGGCCAGCCGGGCCCCGGCGCCCAGCCGTATCCAGGGGAGCCGCCCTACCCCGGTGCCCAGCAATACCCGGGCGGACAGCAGTACCCGGGTGCCCAGCCGTATCCAGGGCAGCAGCCTTATCCCGGTGCACAGCAATACCCCGGTGCACAGCCGCTTCCCGGCGGCCAGCCCTACCCGGGCCCGTATCCGTATGCGGCACCGCCGCCCAAGCGGTCCAGCAAGCGGTTGTGGTGGGTCGTCGGGATCGTGGCGGTCCTCCTGATGGCGATCATCGGGGTGGTCGGCTTCATCTCCCGCGATTCGGTGTCCGGCACCGATGACGTCGCGGTGGGTGACTGTGTCTCGGTCACCGGCGGTGGCCAGGGAAGTGACGTGCACGCGCGGAAGATGGACTGCTCCTCGACGAGCAAGTTCACCTTCTACGTGGCTCAGAAGGTCACCGGCGCGACGTGCCCCAGCGAGGACTACTCCCGGCTCTACTGGATGCGCGACGGCGAGGAAACCGGCGAGCAGTTGTGCCTGTCGCCGAACCTCACCCAGGGCAAGTGCTACCAGATCCCGGTCGGCGGGATGCCGAGTGCGTCGCTGTCGGACTACAAGGAGCTCGCGTGCGGGGCCACCAAGGCGGCAGGCACCGAGATCGTCCGCGTCGATCAGCGGAGCAACGGACAGCCGTCATGCTCCAGCGATCAACTGTCCGTCTACTTCGCGCTGCCCAAGCCGCTCGGCTACTGCCTCGCCGAACCGACCTGAGTCACCGGCCGGTCACCCCGCCGATTCCTCGCCGATGGCGGGACCCAGCAGATCATCTGCGTCGGTGATCCGGTAGGCGTAACCCTGCTCGGCGAGAAACCGCTGCCGATGCGCCGCATAGTCGGCGTCGAGGGTGTCGCGGGAGACCACCGAGTAGAAATGTGCCTGCCCGCCATCACGTTTCGGCCGCAACAGGCGACCGAGTCGCTGCGCCTCCTCCTGGCGGGAACCGAACGTGCCGGAGACCTGGACCGCGACGGACGCCTCCGGGAGATCGATCGAGAAGTTGGCCACCTTGGAGACCACCAGGGTACGGATCTCACCCTTGCGGAACTGGTCGAAGAGGACCTCTCGTTCCTTGTTCTTGGTGGAACCCTGGATCACCGGCGCGTCGAGCTCGCGGCCCAGCTCCTCCAGCTGATCGATGTAGGCGCCGATGACCAGCGTCGGAGAATCCTTGTGCCGGGCCAGGATCGACTTCACCACATTCACCTTGGTGTGCGCGGTGGAGCAGAGTTTGTACTTCTCCTCGGCCTCGGCGACCGCGTACTGCATGCGCTCCTCGTCGGTGAGGGTCACCCGAACCTCGACACAGTCGGCTGGCGCGATCCAGCCCTGGGCTTCGATGTCCTTCCACGGTGCGTCATAGCGTTTCGGCCCGATGAGGCTGAAGACGTCACCCTCGCGACCGTCCTCACGGACGAGGGTCGCGGTCAGGCCGAGCCGGCGCCGTGACTGCAGGTCGGCCG
Organism: Gordonia sp. SL306; assembly: GCF_026625785.1. NCBI lineage: Bacteria > Bacillati > Actinomycetota > Actinomycetes > Mycobacteriales > Gordoniaceae > Gordonia > Gordonia sp. SL306. The sequence goes on from NZ_CP113063.1 coordinate 3,644,414, forward strand.
TCATCCGGAAGACCGGCGCGGGCAGCAGGTGCACCTCGTCGTAGATGATCAGGCCCCAGTCGCGGGAGTCGAACAGGTCGAGATTCTTGTACTCGCCCTTCGACTTCCGGGTCATCACCTGATAGGTGGCGATGGTGACCGGACGGACTTCCTTGCGTTCCCCGGAGTATTCGCCGATCTCGTCCTCGGTCAGCGAGGTGCGGGCCACGAGTTCGCGTTTCCACTGACGCCCGGCGACCGTGTTGGTCACCAGGATCAGCGTGGTGGCACCGGCCTTGGCCATCGCGGCGGCGCCGACCATCGTCTTGCCCGCGCCGCAGGGCAGCACCACGACACCCGATCCGCCCGCCCAGAACGAGTCGGCGGCCAGTTCCTGGTAGTCACGCAGATGCCAGTCGTCTTGATCGAGTTCGATGTGGTGGGCCTCGCCGTCGACGTATCCGGCGAGATCCTCGGCCGGCCAGCCCACCTTCAGCAGGACCTGCTTGAGGCGGCCACGCTCGGACGGGTGTACGACCACCGTGTCGTCGTCGAGGCGGGTGCCGAGCATCGGGGCGATCTTCTTGTTGCGCATGATCTCTTCGAGCACGGCGCGATCGAGACTGACCAGGGTCAGACCGTGTGCCGGGTGTTTGACCAGCTGCAGGCGGCCGAACCGGCCCATCGTGTCGACCACGTCCATCAGCAGCGGCTGGGGGACTGCATAGCGGGAGTGGCTCACGAGTGCGTCGACCACCTGCTCGGCGTCGTGGCCTGCGGCACGCGCGTTCCACAGGGCGAGCGGAGTCACCCGGTAGGTGTGCACATGTTCGGGGGCACGTTCGAGCTCGGCGAACGGCGCGATCGCCGCACGGGCCGCCGCCGCGTCGGGGTGGTCGACCTCGAGCAGCAGGGTTTTGTCGGATTGCACGATCAGGGGTCCATCGGTCACCCCGTCCATTGTCCAGATCGGCGCAACTCCTGTCAGAATGCGGTCCCGACGGCCCTCAGTTCTCGAGGAGCTCGACGCTGGTGATCCGGTGCAGGGAGAAATGCTGCTCGTCCTCGGTTCCCGAGTCGATGGCGACGAGTTGTCCCGCCCCGAGGGTTCGGGGCGTCACCACATGCCTGCTGGCCGATCCGTGCGCGTCGACGTAGTCCACTCGCAGCCGTCGGTTCACCCGCAACGCGAGCTGGATCAGGGCAGTCGCCGATTCACCGCCACCGCTGGCCCGGACCGGTGTCGCCGACGTCGCACGGTCTGCGGGACGGGCCGTCGCGGCCCGGTCCTGGGAACGCAGCCGGGCGACGACGGTCCGCAACTGATCCGGTGACGGCACGGGCCGGCGGGGCTGGGGTTGCCGGCGCTGGCGGGCGACGGTGACCCGGCTGCCGCGTTCACGCAGGTCGACGACGGTACCGGTGGAATCCTCGCCGGCCGGGGCGAAACCGGCGGCGCGGAGTCGGTCGATCACCTCGCGGACATCGGCCTGCGACACCGCAACAGTCGGCGCCAGTGCGCGTAACGCCAGGTGATCGGCGGCGTCGCTGCGCAGCACCGCGGCCAGGGTGGTGGGGTCCTCGCAGCGCACGAAGGCCGACGCGACGCCCACCCGCAGCTGCCCGTGCTTGCGCGCGACGTCTTCGATCAGATAGGTCAACGACTGGGGCACCGGGGTCCGCGAATGCGCGGTGAACAGGGTCAACAGTTCACTGCTGCTACGGCCCGCGTCGAGCGCGCGCCGCACGCTGGCCTCGGAGACGCGATAGACCGACGCCGCGCCACCGGACTCGAGGTCGGCCACGAGTTCCACCTGTTCGGCCAGGTCGGCGGTCATGGGTCCAGGAACCGTCAGGGTGAGGTCGGCCTGGGCGAGGAAGTGGTCGACGGGCTCCGGCAACGCCGCCCGCATCGCGGTGAGCACCGACGACTCGATCTCGTCGTGGTCACCGGTGATGGCTGCCCGACCCACCGCGGTCAGCGATCCATGGGCGACCACCCCCAGTTCGCGCGCCTCGCGCAGTGTCTCTTCGACAACGTGTCGCGAGTACCTGCGGATCTGGCGTGGATGCTGCCAGTGCACGGCCGCGGCGAGTGCGTCGGTGGTCACCGGCATCGCGCGTCCGGCCTCGCCCAACGTCGAGAGCATCTCGTGTCGCGCGATCGGCGCGTAGGCGTCGTGGAGCTCCCCCGACAATGCCGGGAGGGCGTTGCCGTCGCGATCGGGTTCGCCGATCTGCCACGCACGCCGGGGCATCTCGAGCCATGCGCCCAGCAACGCCCACCACTGCCGGTCGGGTGCCTGGTGCAGCCAGGTGTCGGCGGCCGTGGTGGGCGCGAAGGCGTGCTCGCCGGAATCGGATGCCGGCGGGGGCTCGGGGAATCCGGCATCGATCAGGCGCAGGTAGGCGAGCAGTTCGGCGATGAACGCGAGCCGCTGCTGTTCGAGGCCGGTCACCTTGGCCAGGCGCCGCACTTCACGAACCCCCAGCGCGCCCGATCGCAATACCGCCGCCGGCGTCGCGCCGAGTGCCCGGATGAGCGAGGTGGCGTGGCGGATGAGCTCCAGCGCCTCGCCGCCCGCGGCCGCCTCGACGGCGCTGGGGGAGAACCGGCGCTTGGCCGACTCGTCGTGCAGGGCGGGGGCAGCGAGATCGTCGGTGCGCAGTGCGGGCTCATCGCGCAGCAGCTGGCCGATCATCGGCGGCAACTCGACGGTCTGGTCGTCGATGCGCGCCAGGAGACCGGCAGCGAGGAGCCGGGCGACCGGTGCGTTCGGATCGGCGTCGGGTGCGGCGTCGCGGCTACGGCCCAGTGCGGGCCCGCGGGACAGGGTTTCGAGTAGGTTGCGCTCGCGCTCATCGAGACCGTCGAGGGTGGCGCGCAGATCCTCGGGCTTCTGGCGGGCGAGCGGCCCGGTGAGATGGTGGCCGCGCCACGGCAGGGCGGCCGGGGCATGCGCTCCGGTCAGCAGGGCGTCGTCGGGCCCCCAGAGCAGGGCGCGTCGCCGCAGCAGGTCGATCCGATCGAGGACCTCCTGGTTGTCGGCCTGGCCGGCGAGTGCGGCGACGATCGATGCGACGGCGGTCGGCGCGGGAATCGTGCCGGTGGTCTCGAGGCCCAGCGCGATCACCTGCTCGAGCACGGCCACCGCGAGCAGGTCGAGATCTTCGCCTGCCAACGCCGATGAGGCCGCCGACAATGCCCGCGAGGCCAGCACACCTGTGCCCGCAGGCGGTGGGGACGCGAGATCCGGGCGGGCGGTGAGCAGCTCGATGATCTCGTCGTCGCTGCGCAAGGCCAGGTCATCGGCCAGGCTGACGCCCTGGTCATCCGCACTCATTCGGTCGATTCTACTGAGCGGACTCCCGACCGCGGTTTCGGCGGGACGGCCGTCGAGGCCACATGGCACAATGACCCCGTGGCTGAGAAGAAGAAGTACGTCGACAACGGCTGGCCGAAAGACGGAGAGGGCGACAGCGCGCACGCTGTTTCCGAGTTCGCGGCCGGCCTGTCCGGTGCCTTGTCACCCTTCGGTGACGTCGAGTTCCCGCTGGCCCCCGACGACCTGCCCTACCTTCAGCCGAAGACCGTCGTCAACCGCTGACGAGAGTGGCCGCCGGGAGCGAAGCGAGCGGGCCGACCCGACCGGGCCTGAGTCACGTCGACTCGACCGGCGCGGCCCGGATGGTCGACGTCGGCGGCAAATCGCGCACCGACCGCCGTGCGGTGGCCGGTGGGACGTTTCGCACCACGACCGAGGTGATCGGCTTGCTCAGCGACGGCAAGCTCCCGAAGGGCGACGTCCTCGCGACCGCCCGGATCGCCGGGATCATGGCGGCCAAACGCACCGACGAACTGATCCCGCTGTGTCATCAGCTCGCCCTGTCGTCGGTCGAGGTCGAGTTCGCGATCGCCGACGATCACATCGACGTGACGGCAACCGTCGGGACCAGCGGGCAGACCGGTGTCGAGATGGAAGCCCTGACCGCCGTCGCCGTCGCCGGCCTCACCTTGCACGACATGGTGAAGGCGGTCGACCGACGCGCCAGCATGGACGGGGTGCGCCTGCTCGAGAAGACCGGAGGCAAATCGGGGTCGTGGCGACGTGAGTGAGTCACCGGGCGACGGCGGACGGCCCCGGGTGGCCAGGATCGTGGTCGCCTCGACTCGGGCCAGCCGTGGCGACTACACCGACCGCACCGGACCCGTCATCACCGACTGGCTCAACGCCCGCGGGTTCGTCGTCGATGACCGCTGTGTGGTGGCCGACGGCCGGCCGGTCGGGGACGCGATCCGCGCCGGTGTCGATGCAGGCGCCGATCTGGTCATCACCACCGGCGGGACCGGCCTCTCACCGACCGATCGCACCCCCGAACAGACCCACCCGTTGCTCGACGTCGAGATCCCCGGTCTGGCGGACGCGATCCGTTCCGCCGGCCTGCCGACGGTGCCGACCGCAGTCCTGTCGCGCGGCATCGCGGGTGTGGCCGCCACCACGTTGGTGATCAACCTGCCGGGGTCGACCGGCGGGGTGAAGGACGGGCTGTCCGTGCTCGCGGGAGTCCTCGACCACGCGCTGGACCAGATTCGCGGCGGCGACCACTGATGCCCGAATGGTCCGTCGGCGTACAGGTGGTGCGGGCCTCGTTGTCCGACAACGAGATCGACCTGGCATCACACGAAGCCCTCGTCGTCGAGGCCGCGGGCGGTGCCGCCGGCGCGGTCGTGGGGTTCGTGGGTGCGGTACGCAACCACGATGGCGGGCACGAGGTCACCCGGCTGGTCTACTCCGCCCATCCGACGGCGCCTGCGGTGCTGTCCGACGTCGTCGGCGAGGTCGCCGGGGCAGCCGCCGGGGTCCGTGCCGTGGCGGTGTCGCATCGGGTCGGAGAACTCGCGATCGGCGATGTCGCCTTCGTGGTGGCGGTCGCGGCCGATCATCGTCGGGCGGCGTTCGAGCTCTGCGCGCGCCTGGTCGACGAGGTGAAGGCGCGATTGCCGGTGTGGAAGCACCAGTTCTTCGGCGACGGCAGTGACGAGTGGGTCGGCTCGGCATGACCTCGCAACGGGATGAGGACGACGCGTCACAACCGCGCCGCCACGAGACGCCGACCGAGCGACTCGACCGAAACTGGGCCAGCCTGCTGCAGGAGCTGCGGGTGGTGCAGACCGGCGGTCAGATCCTCACCGGTCTGATGCTGACCGTCCCGTTTCAAGAGGGCTTCGAGGAGCTGAGCTCTCGTGAGCAGTACATCTTCGTCGTCAGCCTGGTTTTCGCGGTGCTGTCGACGGTCACCTTGATCTCGCCGGTGGCATTGCACCGATTGTTGTTCCGGCGCCACGCGATCGATCAGCTGGTGGACCGCGCACACCTGTTGACGCTGATCGGCATCGGATTGCTCGGAATCGCACTCATCGGCGTTCTCACGGTCATCTTCGACATCGTGTTCGGCGGCTGGGCCGCGATCACGGCCGGGTGTCTGGCCCTGGTGGTCTTTCTGTTCATGTGGGTCGCGATGCCGCTGCGTGAACGGCGACGGTTGTCACGACGCGACTGACCGGCCGTCCATGAGGGTGGAAAAGGGCCCCGCACGGGTCTGAAACCATCGTGCGGGGCCCTTCGACTGTGGGCCCGTGGATCGGGCCGAGTCAGCTGCTCCTATCAGGGAGTGGGCAGCTGGTCCTTGTGCTCGTTGAACATCTTGATCTGGTCCGGGGTGAGCTCGTAGCCGCTCTTCTTGGCCATGTCCCACATGTTCTTGACCTCGGGCGAGATCTTGCCCTTCTCCTGCGCCTGGCTCAGCGCGGAGTCGAGCTGCTTCTGCACGTCACCGGTGCTCTTGGCCTCGGGTGCGGCCGACCAGTTGAACGGTGCCGGGAGCTTCGGGAGCTGCAGGCGCGGTGCCTCGCTCGGCGCGCTGCGCTGGGTGGCGCCCGAGAGTCCGGTGCCGCACACGGGCCATGCGCCCTTGCCCTGGCTGCCCAGCACGCGCTCGGCCACCGTGATCTGCTGCTCCTTGGTGGCCTGATCGGCGCTCGGAGCGAACTGGGTGCCGCCGTGGCCGGCCCAGGTGCTCTGGCTGAACTGGAGTCCGCCCTGGTAGCCGTTGCCGGTGTTGATGGCCCAGTTGCCGCCCGACTCGCACTGGGCGACCTGGTTCCATTCGGCGTCGGTTGCGGCGTTGGCCGAACCGGTGCCACCCAGGAGGGCGGCGCCGCCGCCGAGGACGGCCCCGGTGAGGGCGACCTTGGCGAAGGTCTTGGTGGGAGTGCCTGTCGTCGGTTTGCGATGGCGTCCGGACATGGTGGTGTTCCTCTCTCCACGCGCCTACGAAGTCAGCTGTCGGGTTCGGGCGAGAGGTGCCCGGTCTCGGCCTGACGTGAGTCACGCCGGGACTTAACCCCAAGGACGTCGTGATGACCGCCCGGTTCTCTGTCGGAGGGTGGGTCCCCCGTCCTCGCTCCTAGATGTCGTTCTGGTGAGTCCCGTGACGGAGCGAGGTTCGGCGCGGCCGACGGGACGTTATGCATTTGGTTACTTGCTCGTGACCCCCCAGGGGGCGTCGTTCAGTCACAGTACGACGTCTGCGAGCTCGAATCACGTTGTTGGCAAGCCTGTTTTCGGCGCCTGATTGGGTCTCCCGACCCAATTCGAGGGTCGTCCCTGCTCACGGGGCGATAGTCGACTTGTGTCCTTCTCGTTATCGACCCGTTATGTGAGGAAGCTCACAAGGGGGATGTGGCGTCAGCCACCGGCAAATGGCGGCAGAACGTCGACGGTCGCACACGTCCCAAGGGCCACAGTGCGATCGCAGAGCGCGACGGAGTCGCGAAGATATGAACACCGCGCCAACACCCGCCGCAGATCCGGATTGTCGGCGGACAGGATCGTCTCGAGATCGGCGAGCGTCGTGTCCGCGTCGACGTCGACGACGGCCGTGTCACTGCCCGCCGCGGCGCGCGCGGCAGCGAAGTACCGGACGGTCAATTCCATCGCCGATCAGCCCCCGATGGCCGACATCGGCCGGGTGGGCTGGTGGAACTCGGGGCTGTTGACCCCGTGCCCGGCGGCCTTGACCCAGGTGTTGCCGCGCCAGAGGTCGGCGATTGCCGCATCGAGGCGATCGCCCTGCAGGCCGCTGCGCAGCACGGCGCGGAGATCGGTCTCCGACTCCGCGAACAGGCAGTTGCGCAAAGCGCCGTCGGCGGTGAGCCGAGTGCGATCACAGTCTCCGCAGAAGGGACGGGTGACCGATGCGATCACTCCGACGCGCGCGGGCGCACCGTCCACGTCGTGACCGTCGACCAGCCAGGTCGCGGCCGGAGCACTGCCGCGTGGCCGGGGATCGGGCAGCAGGGTGTAGCGGGCGCGCAGCGCCGCGAGGATCTCGTCGGCGGTCACCATCGACGACCGGTCCCAGCGGTGCTCGGCGTCCAGTGGCATCTGCTCGATGATGCGCAGCTGATAGCCCTGGTCGAGGCAGAACCCGAGGAGGTCGGGGAGGCGGTCGAGATCGTCGTGGCCGGCGAGGACTGCGTTGACCTTGATTGAGCGAACTCCGGCGGCTCGGGCGGCGGCCAGACCGTCGACGACGTCGTCGAGGCGGTCACGACGGGTGATCGCGGCAAATCGCTGTCGGTCGACGGTGTCGAGTGAGACGTTGATCCGGTCCAGTCCGGCCGCCACCAGCGGTTCGATCCGGTGCCGGAGACCGAGGCCGTTGGTGGTCATCGCGATCTCGGGTGCGGCAGGCAGGGCAGACATGGCGGCGATCAGGTCGTCGAGGTCGCGACGGAGCAGCGGCTCGCCGCCGGTGAAACGGATCGTGCGGATGCCGAGGTCGCGGACCGCCACGGTCATCACCCGGATCAGCTCCGTGGTCGTCAGCACGTCGTCGGTGGGCAGCCAGTCGAGGCCCTCGGCGGGCATGCAATAGGTGCAACGCAGATTGCAGCGATCGGTCACCGACACGCGCAGGTCGGTGACGATCCGACCGAACCGATCCCGCAGCGGACCCGTCGTGGGGGTGCCTGCCTGCGGGGCATTCATCGTCGGCGAGGTGGTGGGGAGGCCGAGCCCGACGACCGTCATGGGTCGGTCCTCCGCACTTCCAATGAGCGAAATGTGCTGGCGTGGAACACGAGTGGTTCCACGCCGGCATCGTACTGCAGTGCCTCGATGCGGAGGAGGACCAAGGTGTGGTCGCCGGCCGGGATCTCGTTGTGGAGCGAACAGGACAGACACGCGGCCGCGTCCGGGATGAACACAGCGCCGTCGTCGGTGCCGGAGGGGGTGATCCCGGAGAAGCGGGCATGGCTCGGGCCGGCGAGCTGTCGACACAGGTCGGACTGATCGCGCGCGAACACGCTGACGCCGATGGCCGGGGCCGCACGGAGTCGCGGCCAGGTGGTCGACGAGTTCTGGACGCACAGCGAGACGAGGGGCGGATCGAGCGAGACGGTGGTGAACGCACTCGCCGCCATCCCGACGAGTTCCGGCGCGCCGTCGGCGCCGGCGACCCGGCATGCGACCGCGACGACGCCGGAAGGGAAACAACTGTAGGCGCGTTTGAGTACATCGATGTCGGCCGCGGGGGAGAGTTCGGCGGCCGTGGTCGGGAACGCGGAGTCGAGGGTCACCGTGCGCGCCGCCCCGATCGGAGTGCGAAGACCAGCCCGATCACGAATCCCACCGGCGCGCACATGGTCAGCACGTACACGAAGGTGGGTGCCGTGCCACCGTCGGTGACCAGGGGGGTCACGAACAGTGCGACGATCGCCGCGAGTCCGATCGCGAACACGACCCCGGCCAGCTGCAGCAGTCGCGGGGACGATTGGCTCTTCATGTCTTCCACGGTAGAACACGTGGCGGATCGGTGGCGCCCGTGATCGGCGCCGGACGTGAGGTAATCCACGTGACCGGTCTGATCCGCGTTGGCTAGACTGAGTGCTCATTGGCGCCTCTGCTCATCTGATGTGGAGCCGGGTCCCGTCCGCGGGACCAGCTGTGACTCAGGTCAGGGGCGCTTTTGTCATGGACTCCGACGTACAGGTGAGGGTGAGCACGGTGCCGACCGGCAAGGTGAAGTGGTACGACGCGGAAAAGGGTTTCGGCTTCCTCGCGCAGGACAGCGGTGAGGACGTCTACGTCCGATCCTCCGCATTGCCCGACGGCGTGGAGGGACTGAAGCCGGGCCAGCGCGTCGAGTTCGGCATGGCCGCGGGTCGTCGCGGACCACAGGCGCTGACCGTCACCGTTCTCGAACCGGCGCCCAGCGTCGCGAAGAACACGCGCGAGGCTGCGCGCAAGGAGACCAAACGCCACACCCCCGACGAACTGCACGGCATGGTCGCCGACCTGATCACCCTCCTCGAGGGTGCCGTGCAGCCGGAGCTTCGAAAGGGTCGCTACCCGGATCGCAAGACGTCGCAGCGCATCTCCGAGGTGGTCCGCGCGGTCACCCGCGAACTGGAGCGATGACCCGACCGGGTGAACGTCAGCGCGGGTCCGCGGCGGGCAGTCGTAGGTCCTGCGGGCTCGTATCGGCCGCGAGGTAGCCGCGCGCGATCACGTTGTTGTTCTCGGCATCGGCGATCGCCGACGGCACCTGCACCTCGACGTTGACCAGGATTCGGTCCGGCGTCGAGTGCAGCACCGTGGTGTAGGTGGAGTTCGACCGCATCGGGACCGACGTCCCGTCGAGTCCCTCGGGTGTGAGGTACTGGATCACCAGATTCCACGGCCATTCGGCGATGTCCTTGGACACCGACAGCATCACCGCTTCGCCGACCGGTACCGGCACGCGCTGGGCCTGGGCATCGGCGATCCTCTTGGGCTCGCAGTTCTTGAGGAAGACGTCGCACATCCGGGTCGGCTCCACGCGTACGAGCCGATCGCCCACTGCGAGTTGCAGATACGGATGCTCCTCGGTCGAATCGCCGGACCACTGATCTCTCGTCAGCACGGCGACCGTCCCGCCGACGATCACGACGAACGCGACCACCACGGCCGCGATGATCGCGAGCGCCTTTTTTTCTCCACTGTTCACGTGCACGGTCTACGACTGTCCTCGATCGGGTTCGGCGGGCATCTTCCGGGTCGGGTCCGCGGCCTGGCCGCGACGTTGATCAGGGTGCCGACCACCAGGATGATGCGCGATGCGGGTCGGGGCGTCGGACGGGGGGTGGTGCCCGGGCGACGACCGGCGCGGCGGTGGCCCGGGGTTACCGACCGCGCGCAACGCCACCGTCGGTGCGGCGTAGTCGGGTCGTTGTCCGCCGATACCCGGCACCAGCGACGATCCGCGCGTGGTCATCACGGTCTGCACAAGGCCGATACCCAGTAGCACCGCGACGACGGTGAAGCCGATCCACAGGGTCGGGGGCAGCAGGACACCGAGTGTGGCGCCGAAGACCCATCCGAGCTGGAGAACGGTCTCCGACCGGCCGAAGGCCGAGGCCCGCGACTCCTCGGGCAGATCGTCCTGGATCGACGAGTCGAGACAGACCTTGCCGATCGCACTGGTGCCGGAGGCGACGAAGGCGGCCAGCGTGGCGATCACGATGTTGCCGAAGATCGCAGCCAGCGCGGCGACGACGAAACAGGCCGCGGTGGACCAGAGCACGATCCGCGGTGGGTTCTTCAGCTCCAGTCGGGTGCCGAGCCCGTTGCCGATCATGTTTCCGACACCCGCGGCCGCGCCGACCGCACCGAGCAGCACGAGTTGCGTCCAGTCGGAATGCACGTCCTGCTGTGCCTTGGCATAGAAGGCGATGTAGAGCGTGAGGAACCCGGTCAGGATGCGGATGGTCGCGTTGCCCCACAGCCCCGCGACGACCTTGCGGCCGAGTGGCTGTCGCATCTTCGCCGCCAGCGCGGTGGCCGTCTCGCGGGCGCCGCGGCGACCGCCGGCGGCGTCACCCGTGGGAGCGTGCGACATCGCCGGTTCCCCGTGATAGGTCAGCGTGGTCGGGATCTCACCCTCGGTCACCTCGACCCACGATGGGATGCGCATGCACAGCCAGGCACCCACAGCGGCGATCACCGCCAGCCAGGCCATCGCGCCGGGGATGTGGATGGGCAGCACCTTGGCCAGCAGCAGCTCGAACATCGCCGCGACGGCACCGCCGATGATGGTGCCGCCGATCAGGCCGAAGGTGGTGAGACGGGAGTTCACCCTGGGCAGGTCGATCGTCGGTGGCACCACGCGTGGCGTCACCGCGGATTTGAGGACCCCGAACGATTTGGACAGCACCAGCAGACCCAGCGCGCAGGGATAGAGCACCCAGGGGTCGTATTGCAGTTGTTGCGTCGTCGTGTCCCAGGACGAGTTCGCCAGGATGAGCAGTGCCAGGATCACCCTGAGCCCGAACGTGGTGGCCATCGCGATGCGGCGGCCGTGCTGGAGGCGATCGAGCATGGGGCCGATCAACGGCGCGATCAGCGCGAACGGGGCGATCGTCAGCGCCAGGTAGAGGCCGACATTCGTCTTCGACTCGCCGGTCGCGGCCGCGAAGAACAGTGTGTTGGCCAGTGCGACGGCCATCGCGGCGTCCACGGCGAAATTGACGATAACGGGCAGCGTCAGGGCGGTCAGGCCGGAGCGATCGGCGCCGTCGGCGGTCGCAGCCTGGTAGATCTTGCCGATCCCGCGGCCGGTCAACTCGCGGCTGCGCATCGCGGCGACACGTGCGACGGTGATCTTCTTGGGGATTCCCGGACCAGAGTTGCCGCCCGGCATCGCCCTGGTCCCGCCGATCCGGTCGGTCGGGGCCCCTGACGGGGTCTCATCGCGCCCGTCGAGGGGCGGCAGATGTGGATTGTGGGTGGGCGGTGGCAGATACGCGGTGTCGGCCGGGCCGCGGGACGAGGAGCGTCCGGTGACCGGACGCCGGGCGGTGGTCGGCTCGTCGGCGGGGTAGTTCGCGGTGCCGGGGTGCTGCCGACGACTGCGACCATCGTGGCCTGCACCCGGTTCGGCATCGTGACCCGCGCCGCGCGGGTCGGGCCCCGTCGGTTCGCTTCGCTCCCCCCGGGGGAAGCGGGGGCTGGGTCGGTTCACACCGACAATTGTTCCTCATCCCACCGACTCGGTGTCGGCACGGCCATCGCCCGCGCGTTCGACGGTCCACACATCACCGACCGTGCCCAGTTTTCCGCCGATCGTGCCCAGTCTTCTGCCGATCGTGCCCAGTTTGCTGTCGACCGGGCACAGCGCATCCGTGTGCCGTCCATCGGTGCGCACGGTCGGCGCGAATGTGCGCACGATCGGCGGGTGGCGCCGGCGCGGCGAGGTCGACCGGCCTCGCGAGGCGGGCGGGCCGGCACGACGCGGTACGGCCCAGGACTGCGGCACAGGACCGCGGTACAGGACTCCGGTGCGAGACAAAGTGCGGGTCGGTGCCGCCGCGATCACGCGATGTTGCACACTGGACACGTGACTCTTGCATTCGACGGTGACCGGCTGCTCGCCGCTGTCGACGTGGCGCGCGCAGCGTTGGTCGAAGACGGTCAGCACCCCGGGGCGCACCTGGAGAGCACCCCGGAGGGGGATTGGGCGGTCGCCCACTACTTCGAGGCCGACCTCGCAGGCTACCGAGGCTGGCAGTGGTGTGTCGTGCTGGCCGGGGCGCCGGACACCGACGAGATCACCGTCAGTGAGCTCGTGTTGCTGCCGGGCCAGGGATCGCTGCTGGCCCCGAGCTGGGTGCCGTGGAACGAGCGGGTCGTCGCGGGCGATCTGTCACCGGGTGACGTCCTGGCCGCCGATCCCGACGATCCGCGGCTGGTGCCCAATCAGATCGACACCGGCGACGAGTTCGCGTTGTCGTCCGACGACGACGATCCCGACGACATCGGGCAGATCGCCGGTGAACTCGGCCTCGGTCGTCGGCGACTGCTGAGTCCTGACGGTCGTGACGATGCTGCGCAGCGCTGGCACGACGGGGAGTTCGGTCCGCGCAGCGAGATGGCGGTCGCCGCGGCCTACTCGTGTGCCAGTTGCGGCTTCTACCTCCCGCTCGCCGGTGCTCTGCGGCCTGCGTTCGGCGTGTGCGCCAACGAGTACTCGGCCGACGGCCACGTGGTCGCCGCCGACTACGGGTGCGGTGCGCACTCCGACGTCCCCGCACCGTCCGGCGGTGGATCGCCCGCCTACGACGCCTACGACGACGGCGCCCTCGAGATCGTCAGCGCCGGCGTCGGCGCGGACGCGACGTCCTGACCGACGCCGTGCCCTCGGGCGTCGATCCCTCCGACCTCGACGACCCCTTCGGTCTCGACGAGCTCCGGGCGGCCACGCTCGACGCGTGGCGTAACTCACCGACAAGATTCGCCGAAGACGCTGCGGCCGAACGGGATCTGGTCACCGTCGGTTACCGGGACCGCCTGTTCATCGAACTCGCGGCCAACGCCGCGGATGCCGCCTCCGCTTCCGGTTCCCCGGGCCGGCTCGCCATCTGGCTCGACGGACGTGCGCTACACGTGGCCAACACGGGTGCCCCGCTGACCGTCGACGGCGTGCGGTCGCTGTTGTCGCTGAGGGTGTCGGCCAAGCGCGGTGATCTGGGACCACCGAGCGTCGGCCGGTTCGGGGTCGGCTTCACCGCGACCGGCACCGTCGCCGATCGCATCGAGATCCGGTCCACGTCCGGGTCGTTCGTCGTCGATCGCGACCGGACCGCACAGGCTGCCCGCGACGCCGGGGTGGCCGTGTCGGGGTCCGACCACACGCCCTTGCTCCGACTGGCGTGGGCTCTCGACGCGACGCCGGTGCCCGACCACGACACCGAGATCATCCTGCACCTGCGCGACGACGTCTCGGCCGACGCGCTGTTGGCGGCGGCCCGAGCGCAGGTCCCCGATCTGCTCCTGGAACTGGCGGGCCTGGACGAGATCGCGGTGTCCGGCTCGACGACGACGATCGACCGGGGGAAGCCGGCCGCGCACGCGCGGACCCGCCGGTTGACGATCACCGGGACGGCGGCGACCGACGGTGTGGTGCGGACCTGGATCGAGGCCGAGCGCGGCGGCACCCGATGGTTGATCGAGGCGGGGGAGTCGGGACCGCGACTCCTCGACAGGGAGGTGCTCAGAGCGCCGACCCCGACCGACATCGAGCTCTCGTTGCCTGCGCGATGCATCACCGACCTCCCGCTCACCCCCGACCGTCGACATCTGCATCCGAACGCCGACATAGCCACGGCGGCAACGGGTCACGCGGACCTGATGACGGGTGTGCCCGCGGCGTGGCGGCCGATGTTGATCCCCTCGCCGGCGCGGGCCCGCAACCGCGACGACGCGGCCCTGATCGAGGCCGTGCTCGGTGAACTCCGCGACAGGGCGTGGCTGCCGGCCGCCGAAGGGGCCGACCTGGTCCCATCCCGGGCAGTCGTTCTGCCAGACCTGAGTGAGGATCTCGCCGCCGTGCTCGCCCCGGTCCTGGGGGATCTGGCCCACCCCGATATCTCCGAACGCCGCCATCTCGGCCGCCTGCGCGCGGTCGGCGTCGGCGAGATCGGGCTCGCCGACATCGCGGAGAGGCTGGTCGGCGTCGAACAAGATCCGGCGTGGTGGCGTGACCTGTATGCGGCGCTGTCGCCGTTCGTGACCACCGGGATCGACGCCGACGAACTCGGCGCGCTGCCGATCCCGCGCGCCGACGGCCGGATGAACATCGGTGCACGCGGGGTGTTCGTCGCCGACGGCATCGACATCCCGATGCGCTGGATCCCGACCGTCGCGGCGGCCGCGCGACATCCGCTGGTGGAACGACTGGGCGCCGAGCCGATCTCGGTGGAGCACGTGCTCGCAGATCCGGCGTTGGCGCAACTTGTCGACGAGGCCGACGACGACGAACTCGTCGAGGTGGCCGACGAGGTCTTCGCGCTACTCGCCGCGGACACCGCTGCGGCAGTGCCGGATCGGCTGTCGGGGCTGCCCGTGCCCGACCAGGACGGGGAGCTGCGTGCCGCCGACGAGCTCCTGCTGCCGGACAGTCCGTTGGCATCGGTGCTCGTCGACGATGCGCCGTTCGGTCTCGTGTCCGACGAACTGGTCCGTCGCGTCGGGCCCGACGTGCTGCGGCGGCTCGGCGTGGGCTGGGGTTTTCACGTCCTGGTCGACGATCTCCCGGTGGCGCCCGATCACGACCTGCCCGACGAGGAACAATGGTGGGACACCAACGACGATCCCCCGCAGAGGCTCTCGGCCGTACGCGATCTCGACCTCGTCGACCAGAACCGATGGCGCGACGCACTCACCCTCCTCGCCACCGACGACGCTGTCACACCGCTGCTCGCCGACCGCGCCGGGTACACCGCCTGGTGGCTGCGCCACCACGCGCTGATCGACGGACATCCGCTGGGGTGGTACCGGGCGCCGTCGGATCTCACGGTCGAGGGGGTGCGCGATCCGCTGGATCATCCGCACGCCGACCTGTTCGCCGCGGCACTGGGCACCGACGACGTGGAATCGGCCACCGATGCCGGCACCGTGCTCGCCAGTCTCGGCGATCCGGGGCGTCAGATCGCCGCTGGTGTGGCGGGTACGGTCTACGCATCGGTCGTGCGGGCGTGCCGATCCGGCCTGTTCCAGGCGACAGAACTCGCAGTGCCGCAACGGGTTCGGGCAGTGTCGGGGGAGGCCGGAGAACAGGCCGCGGTGCTCGACCACCCGTGGCTGATCCAGACGATGGATCCCGACACGACGGTCGTGCTCGGCGGCCGCATCGACGCCGACGACGCCGAGATCCTCGCCGACATTCTCGACCTGCCGACCACGAGTGAGGAATCGCGCGCCGTGGTGCGCGACGAAGGGGTGGCCGCCACCTGGACGTCCACGGACGCGGTGCTGTTCGCGGCGGAGTGGGGTCGCGACCTCGGCCACGGCGAGGTGCGACTCCACGACGAACTCTGGATACGACTACAGCGCAACGGCTCCGAGTCGGATGTCGAGGTGACCTGGTGGGTGGACGATCGCGGGGTCACCCACCTCGCGCGTCGATTCCCCCGGTGAGGATGGAGGCCAGCTGCCGGTAGGCCTCCGCGTCGTCGAGGCCGGTGGTGGCCGCCACGTCGCGTCGCTGGATCCGGGTCATCATGGATGCCGCGAGATCGGCGGCGAAGGCGGCGTTCACGTCGCGGAATGCCCCGGTCGCCACCCCTGCGGTGATCAGCTCGGTGACGCGGACGGTGGCGGCCTCGGTGTTGCGTTCGTAGAGTTCCCGGGTCGGTTCGTAGGCGTGCAGGTCGGTCATGAACGCATCCGAGGCGGGCGCGAGTGCATCCCCGACCGCGATGAGGTACGTGATCACCTTCGCGCGCGCGTCCGTCTCCGGGGCCACCCGTGCCTCGACCTGATCTGTGGCCGTCCGGAAGAAGTGCGTCACCGTCTTGACCACCAGTTGCTCTTTGCTGGCGGCGAGCGTGTACAGCGTCGACTTCGAGCATCGCAGTGCCGAGGCCAACTCGGCCACGCCGAGGTGGGCGAATCCCTCGGAGAGCAGGAGTCGGACCAGCGCGTCGAACAGGTCGCCGCGACGTCGGGTGGCGAAGCCGGTGTTGTCACTCACGCCCTCATAGTACTGTGACAAGTACTTCAGTACTGTTCTGATTCCCTCGGAGGTTCGACATGCCGGTTGATCGACTGCTGCCCACGAATGAGGCGCACGACCTCATTGCCCTGACCAGGGATTTTGCCGACAAGCGGTTTGTTCCGATCGTTGACGAGTACGAGAAAGCGGAGAAGTATCCCGACGGTCTGTTCGCCGAGATGGGCGAGGCGGGTCTGCTCGGTCTGCCATATCCGGTCGAGTGGGAGGGCGGCGGTCAGCCCTACGAGGTGTACCTGCAGGTCCTCGAGGAACTCGGGGCGCGGTGGGCGGCGGTGGCCGTCGCGGTCAGCGTGCATGGACTGGCGTGCCATCCGTTGTTCAACTTCGGTACCGAGGAGCAGAAGCAGCGGTGGCTACCGGATCTGTTGAACGGGCGACTGATCGGTGCCTACAGCCTGTCCGAGCCTCAGGCCGGATCCGATGCGGCGGCACTGACCTGCAAGGCGGCCGCCGTCGACGGCGGGTACCGGGTGAACGGGGCCAAGGCGTGGATCACCCACGGCGGTATCGCCGACGCCTACAACGTGTTCGTCCGCACGGGTGACGGATCGAAGGGCATCAGCTGCCTCCTCGTTCCCCGCGACACAGACGGCCTCAGCTTCGGTAGGCCCGAGGAGAAAATGGGTCTGCATGCGGTGCCCACCACGTCGGCCACCTACGACGATGCACTCGTCGCCGACGACCGTCTACTCGGTGCCGAAGGGGCGGGGCTGACCATCGCGTTCTCGGCCCTCGACTCCGGCAGGCTCGGTATCGCCGCGGTGGCCACCGGACTCGCCCAGGCCGCCCTCGACGCCGCCGTTGACTATGCCCAGGAGCGAACGACCTTCGGCCGCAAGATCATCGATCATCAGGGCCTGGCTTTCCTGCTCGCCGACATGGCCGCCGCAGTGGATTCGGCGCGGGCGACCTACCTCGACGCCGCGCGCCGGCGCGACGCCGGACGTCCGTACTCCCGGGCCGCGGCGACGGCGAAACTGGTCGCCACCGACGCCGCCATGAAGGTCACCACCGATGCGGTCCAGGTGCTCGCTGGCTACGGCTACACTCGCGACTTCCGCGTCGAGCGCTACATGCGCGAGGCCAAGATCACGCAGATCTTCGAGGGCACCAACCAGATCCAGCGTCTCGTGATCGGGCGGGCACTGGCCTCGCGATGATCGCCACGTCCCGGACCGCAGCATCTCAGATCGCGACATCGGGGTCGTAGCGGAAGGCGCGTCGTTCACCACGCCTGAACGACCTCGATCCGAGCCGCGCGATGACCCACATCGGCCCCGGGATGCGCGGGCGCAGCTGTCGATACGCGTCCTGGTCGAGGCCTTTGACGGCCCACGGTGCGACACGGAACAGGTCGCGAAGCTTGTTGTCCTCGCCGAACCGCTTCTCCAGCGCGGCCCAGTCGTCGTCCGAGAGGTATTGCTGGATCAGGGCGAGCGCGTCGTTCTCCTCGTGCGCGAGATGGGTCGCGAGATGCTCCTGCGTGCGTCCGAGGACGTCGGTCAGGTTGTCGCGCGAATGTTCGTCGGCGCCCGCGGCCATCGTCGCGAAGCCGTCGTCGCATGCCGCGAGAAGCGGATCGATCTGGCCGTGCTCGGCCTCCATGGCGTCGAGTACGTCCTTCTCGGCGCTCGTGCACCGCGACTCGAGCAGCGGCCAGAGCCAGGCGTCCTCGCCGGCGTGATGGTGATGCAGCGTCTCACGGAACAGCGACCACCGCTCCTGCAATGCGTGCCAGGTGGCGCGGTCGGGGACCGGCGTGTGCGATGCGCTGCGGGCGAACTCGGCCAGGTCTCGGCGGAACGCGTGGTGCATCACGTACATCATGAACGGGTCGATCGGCCCGTCGGGAGCGGCCGCCTGGCCGGGCAGCCGGACCTGGGTGACGGTCGTCCCTCCGGCCCCTGAGGTGCGAGCCTGCGTCCCTTCGTTCCCTGAGGTGCGAGCTTGCGAGCCTCGAAGGGCGGATTCGGGGGTCTCGCCGGCGGTGGTGTTCTGGGTGGTGGTCATCGGAGGTCTCCTTGTCGGTTGGCTGTCTCGACAAGCATCCGACGGACCGCTTGTGCCGCACTTGGAGTGCACTTGTGCCCTCATCGACAAAGCTGTATCCGTTCCTCCCGGCGAGCGCGAAGAACGGATACAGCTCTGGTACGACGACCCGATCACACGGGCGTCATCTGTGCATCCCGCTGGGCGGGCATCGGTGCCTCCGTCGAACCGGCCTCGACATCCGGCTCGAGTCCGACCTGCGGCAGTATCCGGTCGAGCCACGCGGGCAGCCACCAGTTGACGCGCCCCAACAGCGACATGGTCGCCGGTACCAGGACCATCCGAACCAGGGTGGCGTCGAGGAAGACGGCCACCGCCATACCCAGACCCAGCATCTTCATCACGATGTCGGTCTCCGTCGCAAAGCTGAGGAACACCGCGACCATGATCGCCGCCGCAGTGGTGATGACCCGGCCGGTCTTGGCCAGCCCGCTGATGACGCTCGCCCGCGCGTCACCGGAGGTGAGCCAGTCCTCGCGGATGCGGGAGAGCAGGAACACCTCGTAATCCATCGAGAGGCCGAACAGGATCGCGAAGATGAGTATGGGCACCCAACTCGACACCGCGACCGGGTTGTCGACGCCGAGCAACGACAGGCCCCATCCCCACTGGAACACGGCGGTGATCACCCCATAGGCGGCGGCCACCGACAGAAGGTTCATCGCCGCGGCCTTCACCGGGACCACCACCGACCGGAACAACACGGTCAGCAGGATCACCGAGGCGACCACGACGAATCCGATCACCAACCACAGCCTGCGCTGCAGCATGTGCGAGATGTCGTCGTAGTAGGGGGTCTCGCCGGCCAGGATCGCGCCGTCGGGTAGACGCTCCCGGATATCCGAGAGCACGTCGCCGGTGGCCGCGGCCGCCGGATCGGCACCGATGGTGATCGGAGCGATCTCGATTGCGCCGTCGGGGGATTCGGTGACCGGTGCCACCGCGGTCACACCCGGGACGCGGGCGATGTCACGCAGCGCTGACATCAGCTGGTCGCGATCGGTCTCGGCCGACGGTGCGACGACCACGACGTCGGCATTGGTCCCCGGACCGAACTCGGCGGCCAGCAGGTCATGTGCGCGCCGCGTGGTCAGTTCCGTCGACTGGGCACCGGAATCCGATGGCCAGGTGCGCATCGCGGCGGCCGGCGCGGCCAACGTGACGAGCACGATCAGCGCCAGCAGGATCGCGACGACGGGCCGTTGCCCCACCCGTCCGGCCCAGCGAGCGGTCAGCGGCATGCGAGGCGCCACGCCGTCGGTTGCCGCGGGGAGGGGGCGCCTGGCCTTGCGCGGCACGATCCGGCGACCGGCCAGCCGGCACAGGGCGGGCACCACCACCAGGGTCGCGGCCAGCATCGCCACCACCGCGATCGCGGTGGCGAAACCGAACGACGAATACGTGGGCAGCCCGGCGAGCCGGAGGCCCATCAACGAGACGAGCACGGTGGTTGCGGCGAACGTCGCGGACCGGCCCGCGGTGGCGACCGACCGCGCGGCGGCCTCGACCGGATCGTGGCCGCGTCGGAGGAACTCGACGTGCCTGCTGACCACGAGCAGGGCGTAGTCGATCCCGACGCCCAACCCCACCATGCTCGCGACCATGGGCGCGGTGGGGCTCACGTTCATCACCCCGGCGAGCAGCATGACCCCGGCCGATCCCGCGATCAGCCCGGTGACCGCGGTGACGATCGGCAGACCGGCGGCGACCACCGATCCGAAGGCGAACACCATGATGAGCAGTGCGAGGGTGATCCCGATGATCTCCGCGTGTCCCTTGATCGGGGCGGCCGCGGTCTCGGGTACCGACCCGTTCATCTCGACCTGTAGGCCATCGTCGGTGGTGGGGGCGACGGCCTTCTCGAGGCCGTCGGCGTTGCCCATGATCGACCGGTCGGTGACCGGGACGTCGTACCCGACGGTGACGACCGCGGTGTCCCGATCGGCGCTGTACCGGGCGTCGCTGACGGTGGCCACGTGGTCCGTGTCGCCGAGCCGGTCACGCAGTCCGTCGATGGCGGACGCCGGAATGATCCCGTCGTCGGAGTGGACGACGATGCGCGCGAACGCATTTCCGGCGCCGGGCACGTGTTCGCGGAGTAGGTCGATCCCGACCTGGGAGGGGGTGCCGGTGACGTCCCAGTCCTCCTGGGTGTCACCGCCGAACGTGGCCGATGCGGCCAGGAGGATGCCGAGCGCGGAGACAAAACCGATCAGTGCTCGGATCGGATGGGCAGCATTGGCGTGCCCGATCCGGTACAGCAGGGTGGTCTTCATCGGAGTCCTTTCGATATGGGTCTGATCGTTAGGGTGGATTCCGTGACTTGTGGATCGCTTGGATGTGACTTGAGGCCGCTGCGAACGGTGGACGCGACAGGTCTCGACCGGTGTTCTTGAGCCCGAACGGGGTGGATCGCACGATCACCGACGCGGTGGTCGACGTACGCACCGACCTCCTCACCGACATCGCGCTCGTCGTCACGGCGACGGGCAACACCCTGGTGCTCACGACGGTCGTGGTGGTCGTCGTCCTCGGCCTCGTCGGCAATCATGCGTTTCCTGAGGCGATCCTGGTGGGGGCGGGTTCGTTTGCCGGCTACCTGCTGATGGTGGGTCTGAAGCATCTGTTCGCCCGACCCCGCCCACCGATCGCCGACCGCCTGCTCGACATCGACACCTACTCGTTCCCGTCTGGCCACGCGATGATGAGCACGATCGTGTTCGGACTGCTGGCCGTCGCGGCATATCGCCTCAGTGCCTGGGTACGTGACCATCCGGTGGTACTGCTGATCGCGCCCATCTGGGCGATCGCGATCGGGGGCACGCGTGTGTACCTCGGTGTGCACTGGACCACCGACGTGCTGGCGGGGTGGCTGATCGGTGCGGTCTGGGTCGCGGCGTGCGCCTGGCTGTGTGCGCATTGGGCGGCGACGCCGCAGCGACAACGCACGGACCGCCGCGCGGAACCCTGAGACAGGGATTCCTCCGCATTCACCGTTTCCGACCGACTACCGTCGCGAGTATGGATTTCGCCCTCTCCGCACGGTCGGCCGACCTGACCGATCGTGTGCGCACGTTCATGGCCGACGAGATCATTCCCGTCGAGGCGCAGGTGCACCGCGACATCGCGCGACGGCGCGAGTCCGGCGAGGACCGGTGGACGCCGCCCCCGATCCTCACCGAACTCAAGAGCAAGGCCCGCGCTGCCGGCCTGTGGAACCTGTTCCTGCCCAAGGAACATGCCGGCCGGTACGCCGCCGACTTCGGCACAGACGGGGGCGAAGGACTGTCCAACGTCGACTACGCACCGATCGCCGAGGCGATGGGGGCCTCGATGCTCGCCCCGCTGGTGTTCAACTGCAATGCCCCCGATACCGGCAACATGGAGGTGTTGCTGCGTTACGGCACCGAGCCGCAACGCGAACGGTGGCTGGAGCCCCTGCTGAAGGGTGAGATCCGCAGCGCCTTCTGCATGACCGAACCCGACGTCGCGTCGTCGGATGCGACGAACATGGCCGCCACTGCGATCCCTGACGGCGACGACGTGATCATCAACGGCACCAAGTGGTTCTCCACCGGCGTCGGCAATCCCGACTGCAGGATCTTGATCTTCATGGGGGTCACCGACGCGACCGCCGATCGGCATGCGCGGCACACGATGGTGCTCGTGCCGATCGACGCCCCCGGCGTCACGGTCGACCGCATGCTCACCACGATGGGCTACTTCGACGAACCGCTCGGACACGGCGAGGTGTCGTTCGACGACGTGCGGGTGCCTGCGTCGAACATCCTGCTGGGACCGGGAAGGGCGTTCGAGATCGCCCAGGGCCGACTGGGTCCCGGCCGCGTCCATCACTGCATGCGTGCCATCGGCCTCGCCGAACGCGCTCTCGAACTCGGTGTCCGTCGCTCGTTGGAGCGCACCGCATTCGGCCGGCCACTGGCCAAGCTGGGCGGCAACAGCGAACGTATCGCCGACGCCCGGATCGCCATCAACCGATCACGGCTCCTGGTCTTGCACGCGGCCTGGCTGCTGGATCAGGGGCTTTCGCGAGAAGCGGTCTCGGCGGTGAGCGAGATCAAGGTGGAGGTGCCCAACATGGCCCTCGACGTGATCGATCTGGCGATCCAGCTGCACGGCGGCGCGGGCCTCACCGACGATTTCCCGCTCGCGGCATCCTGGGTCGGCGCCCGAGCGCTGCGGCTGGCGGACGGACCGGACGAGGTGCACCGCGGTGTCGTCGCGCGGATCGAGCTGGGGAAGTATCGCGGATGAGTGGCGATGGATCGTGTCGGAGTCGGAGGGAGACAACATGAGCAGCCAGGTGGCGGGGGCCAAGGCGGTACGGGACGAGGATGCGTTCGACGTCGAGCGGGTGGCGCAGTGGTTGCGCGCGAATGCCGACGACGCAACAGGTCTCGACGGCACGCCGGAGGTCCGTCAGTTCTCCGGCGGCGCTTCGAATCTCACGTTCCAGCTGACCTATCCGGACCGGGAGGTCATTCTGCGCCGGGCGCCCAAGGGCACCAAAGCGCGGGGCGCGCACGACATGGGCCGCGAGTACCGCATCCAGTCGAAGCTCGCAGGCGTTCTGCCCTACGTGGCACCGATGGTTGCCTTCTGCGACGACGAGTCGGTGCTGGGCGCCGACTTCTATGTGATGGGCAAGATCGACGGCGTCATCCCCGGCAAGGAATGGCCCTCAGACGTCGCTCTGTCGGACGAACAGGCCCGCCAACTCTGCTTCACCTTCATCGACGTCCTCGTCGAACTCCATTCGGTCGACGTCGAGGCGGCCGGCCTCGCCGATCTCGGCAAGGGCCTCGGCTACGTCCGGCGCCAGGTCGACGGATGGTCGACCCGGTTCCGCAACGCCCGCACCGACGATGCGCCCGACTATGAATCGGTGATGGCGTGGCTTGACGAGAACCAGCCCGACGACGTCGCGAACTGTGTCATCCACAACGACTACAAGCTCGACAACGTCGTCCTGGCGACCGAGGATGTCACCCGCGTGGTCGGCATCCTCGACTGGGAGATGGCCACATTGGGTGATCCGCTGATGGATGTCGCCGGTTCGCTCGCGTACTGGGTGCAAGCCGACGATGACGAACAGCGGCAGATGATGCGCCGGGTGCCGACCAATCTGCCGGGCATGATCACCCGAGCCGAGTTCGTCGAATATTATTGCGAGCGAATGGGTTTCGCGATGACGCCCGATCGGTGGCGATGGTATGAGGTGTTCGGGTTCTTCCGATCCGCAGTGATCGCCCAGCAGATCTACTACCGCTATTACCACGGACAGACCACCAACGAGGCGTTCGCGATGCTCGGCGCAGCCGTTCACCTCATCGACGAGGAGATCGCGCGGCTGATGGCGCGTTGATCACCGGCCGGTGGCCGGGACCCTCGCCAGGAACGTGCCGATCTCCCGGGCGACCGCCGCCGGCTGGTCCAGCATCGACAACACGTACGCATCGTGGATCTCGGCGTACCGGGCGTTGGGGATCAGATCCGCGAGCCTTCGCCCGTGTTCGGGCGGCATCACCCGATTCTCCGGCGACCACAACACCAGTGCGTCGCCGCCGAATTCGGCGAGCGCTTCGGTGTCGCGGATCAGTTCCGCATCGGCGAACGTGGTCGCGGCGTACTTCTCCAGGTCGCGACGGACACCCGCGTTCGTCAGGCACGGATCGGTCCACCGGCGGACGACGTCGTCGGGGATCGGGCGCCGCACCATCCAGCCGAACAGCAACGGCGTGCGGCGCAGCCACCCGATCCGCAGCTGCCGAGCGGCGAGGGTGATCCCACCGGGGAGTTTTGTCGCAAGCGTGGCCATCCGGCCGGGGAGGCCGGGTGGGAAGTTGTCGAATGCCTCACACGGCAGCACCACCATCGCGTTGACCCGGTCGTCACGGCCGATCGCGGTGAGGAAGAGCCCGCCTCCCCAGTCGGCATGAACGAGCGTCACGTCGTGGAGGTCGAGTGCATCGAGGAAGTCGGCGACCAGGTCGACCATCCCGGGCAGTGCGAGGTCGGCATCCGGGTTCATCGCGACCCGGTGCCCGCCGAGCGGTAGGACCGGGCGGATGTACCGGAATCCCTTCGGGAGCAGCGGCAGCGTGGTGTCCCAGACGGTCTCGTCCATGAGCAGGCCGTGCAGCAGCACCACGGGCGGACCGTCCCCATCATCGGTGTATTCGATCGTGCCGGCGGGTAACCGAACCTGCATCATGATGAACTCCTTCTCGTGGCGTCCGTCTGGAGTAGTCTCTCTAGAGAAATCACTCTAGAGCAAATGATCTAGGATGTGAACCGTGCAGACAGATCAGCGCATCACCGTGGCGATGGCGGAGCTCCTACGTCGGCAGGGCTACGCCGGGACCGGGATCAAGCAGGTCATCGAGGCGGCGGGTGTGCCGAACGGCTCGCTGTACCACCACTTCCCGGGCGGCAAGAGCGAGATCGCCGGGGTGGCGCTGCGGACCATGGGCGCTGCCTACGCCGAGCTGGTCGGCGGGCTGCTCGCCGACGGCGACGATCTGCCTGCCGCCATCGAGCGTGCCTTCGACGCCGCCGCGGACGACATCGAGAGCACGGGCTGGGTCAACATGTGCCCGGTCGGAACGATCGCCGGCGAGGTCGCCGACGCCGAGCCCGCCCTGCGTGAGGTGGCGGCCGAGATCTTCGTCTCGTGGATCGACGGCGGTACGGAACTCGTCGTGGGCCGGGGGTACGCCACTGACGACGCCCGCGGGTTGGTGACGGCGCTCGTGGCCGCGCTCGAAGGGGCCTTTGTGATGGCTCGGACACTCCGGTCGACCGAACCGCTGCGTGGTGCCGGTCGCGCGATGGCTGCGTATGCCTCGTCGCTGCCGGTCGGTGTGCGGTCGTGAGCGAGCAGGCCGGCCGCGCCTTGACCTTCACGTTGGTGGAAACCCCAGCATTGTCGTCATGACCAACGACGACCTCCTCACCATCAGTGTCTTCGCGCGGGCCTGCGGCCTGACCGCGAGCGCGCTGCGCTTCTACGCCGACTCCGGGTTGCTCGAGCCCGCATTCGTCGACGACGCCACCGGTTACCGCTACTACACGCAGGAACAGCTGGACGGTGCCGTGTTGGTCCGGCGCCTGCGCGAGATGGGGATGCCGTTGTCGCGCTTACGCGATGTGATCGACAGTGGCGACCCGCGATCGGCCGCCGATCTGATCGACGATCACCTGGCGGAACTCGCGGCCAGAGTGCGCAGTGCGACGGAGATCGCCGAAGTGGCCAAAGAGTCGTTGTCGGCACCGGCGCGGGCCGCGACGGTGCATGTGGACCTCAGCGGTATCCGCCTCGCCGCGGCGCTCGAACAGGTACTGACGGCGACAATCGTCGATGCTGAGTTCCCGCTGCTGAACGGGGTGCACGTGGTGGTGGGGGCCGGTGCGATCACGCTGGTGGCGACCGATCGACTCCGGTTGACGACGCGGACGCTCGCGACGAACGGTGGAACCGGCGACACCTGGTCGGCCACCATCGACGCCGACGAACTGCGGTCGACGTTGTCGTGGGTCCGGCGACAGCATCAGGTGTCGCTCACCGATGGTGACGGGACTGTCGAGATCACCTCGGAGGCCGGAGTCCGACGGTGCCGGACGTTGGACGTCGGGTTCCCCGATCATGAGGAGATGCTGAGGTCACTGCCGCCGAGTGTGACTCGCGCCGTGGTCTCGGCTGGCCGGTTGCTCGATGTCGTCGAGCAGTTCCGCTCGAGGTACCTGCGACTCGAGATCGGCTCGTCCGGAGACGATTTCGTGGTCTCGGGAGGAGCGGACGAGCCGGCCGTGGCGGTCGCGGCGTCGGTCAGTGGTCCGGCCATCGGTCTCGACTTCGATGTGGTGACCCTGCATCCCGCCCTCGGGGGTGCGATCGGTCCCGAGGTGATGCTCGAGTTCTCCGGGCCGGAGTACCCGATGATCGTGCGGTCCGCCGACAGTGGCGATCTGACCACCGTCGCGATGCCGGTCCGGGTGAGCTGATCGGCGGTGCTCGTCGTCAGATCCGCGCGAGGTAGTCGTCGAGTCGATCCGCGACGACCAACGCGGGCAACGTGAATCGCAGTTGCGCGGCGATGTAGCTGTCCAGGGCGAACGCGGTTGATGATCGGCCGGTTCGCCTCGTTCCCGGGGCCGGTGCGAAATGCCAGTGCTTCAGGGCCCAGCCGTGGG
The DNA here is from genome assembly GCF_026625785.1 of Gordonia sp. SL306. Lineage (NCBI taxonomy): Bacteria > Bacillati > Actinomycetota > Actinomycetes > Mycobacteriales > Gordoniaceae > Gordonia > Gordonia sp. SL306. Next base: position 3,671,273 of record NZ_CP113063.1, read on the forward strand.
CGAGCATCATCAGGTCGAACACCACCAGATCGGCGTCGACCTCGTTCATCAGGCCGGCGTCCACGCCTGCGGCGATCGCATCGCGCATCGGCGCCGACGTCTCCACCTCGAGCTCTTTGATGCGCTCACGGCCGGCGGCATCGAGGGTGCGGCTCTCTCGATACGTCAGGACGACGGCGTCGCGGTTCTCGTCGACGATGGTCGTGTACTGCCGGAAGCCGGCGACCAGCCGGATCACCGGGTCGTCGCCTGCCTCATCCATCGCCGGCTGCAGCTGGTCGCGAAAGGTCTCGAGAATGTCGACGATGGACGCCAGGAGGATGTCTTCTTTGCTGCCGAAATACTTGTAGAAGAGGCCGACGCTGACCTGCGCCTCGTCGGCGAGCGCCTGCATCGACATCTGGTGGAAGCCGGTGCGACCCATCACCGTGACGGCGGCGTCGAGAAGCTGTCGACGTCGCGACGACGCGCGAACGGCACGCACCGCCTCGGCCACGTCCACCGACGTCGTCGCTCCTGAACCCGTCACGGCTGCCATCCTCTCAGATGCCCAGATCCTTGGCGACGATCGTTTTCATGATCTCGGTGGTGCCCCCGTAGATCGCCTGGATGCGCGCGTCGACAAAGGCGCGTGACACCGGGTACTCGCGCATGTACCCGTAGCCGCCGTGCAGCTGGAGGCAGCGATCGGCGGTCCGCACCTGCAACTCGGTGGTCCACCACTTCAGTTTCGCCGCGCGGGCCGCGGACAGCGTGCCCTCGACGTGCTCGGCGATGCAGTCGTCGAGGAAGGTACGGGCGATGTCGAGTTCGGTAGCCAGCTCGGCCAGCACGAACTGGGTGTTCTGGAATGATGCAACCGGCGAGCCGAACGCCGTGCGCTCCTTCACGTAGTCGAGCGTGCGGGCGAACGTTCCCTCGGCAGCGGCGACCGCTCCGATCGACAGCGAGAGTCGTTCCTGCGGAAGGTTGTGGACCAGCTGATAGAAGCCACGTCCCTCCTCGCCGAGACGGTTCGCGACCGGCACGCGCATGTCGGTGAACGAGAGCTCGCTGGTGTCCTGGGCGTGCAGGCCGATCTTGTCGAGGTTGCGTCCGCGTTCGAAACCCGGTGTGCAGGCGTCGACGACGAACAGGGTCAGTCCCTTGTGCTTCTCCGGACTCGTCCGGGCGGCGACGACGAACAGATCGCCGTTGCGCCCGTTGGAGATGAACGTCTTGGATCCGTTGACCACGTAGTGGTCGCCGTCGAGCACCGCCGATGTCCGGATGCCGGTGAGATCGCTGCCTGCGCCCGGCTCGGTCATCGCGATAGCGAGCACGGTCTCGCCGGAGACCACGCCAGGCAGCCACCGCGACTTCTGATCATCGTCGGTCATCGCCACGAGATAGGGCAGGACCACGTCGTTCTGGAGCGAGAACGCGATCGCCTCGGCTGCCGCGCCGGTCCGGGCGGTCTCCTCGATGACGATCGCGTTGTACCGGAAGTCGTCGACTCCCGGGCCGCCGAACTCCTCCGGCACCGTGAACCCGAGCAGTCCGTTCTTGCCCGCCTCGGTGAAGAGGCTGCGGTCCCACTGGCCGGTCTGCTCCCAGGACTCGTGGGCCGGGCTGATCTGATCGGCGACGAACTTGGCAACGGTCTCGCGAAAGTGCTTGTGCTCGATGTGGTGTGTCAGTGCGCTCATGGTGTTCCTCGTCGAGGTGGTGGTTGGCGTGGTCGTGTCTGCGATGAGATCCGGTGGTCACACGGGGTTTCGATACGTGGCGGACTCGGTTTCGATATGCGTCGGACTCGCTCCGCTCGCGCGTCGCTACTCAACCGGCGGGTTGGGCGAGGCGCCGGTCCTGCTGGTCGAGTAGGCACCGAGCGAAGCGAGGCGCCGTATCGAGACCACACCCACGCTTCACCGCGATGGTGCGGTCTCGGGAACCGCGAACGCCCCGGCGGCCATCTCGATCGCCGCGTTCTCGGTTGCCTTGTAGTGCAGCTTCTTCCCGGTCGCCGAGACCGGCAGCGAGTCGATGAACCGATACGCCCGCGGGCGTTTGAACTGCGACAGCATCGGGTGCGCTCGGCAGTACGCGTCGAGCGCTGCCACGCTGGGCGACGCGCCGTCGGCCGGCAGGACGTACGCGACCACCAGCTGCCCCCAGCGGTCGTCCGGGACCCCGACGACGAGCGAGTCGGCGACGTCGGGATGGCCGTTGAGTGCCTCCTCCACCTGGACCGGATGGACGTTCTCACCACCGGAGATGAGCATGTCGTCCTTGCGGCCCACGATCGTCACGAACTCGTCGGCGTCCCAGGTGGCCAGATCACCGATGTGCAGCCAGCTGCCGTGGTACTTTGCCTTCTCCTGACTCGGTGAATCGTAATAGGCGGCCGCGCATTTCGGTGATCGGATGATCACCTCGCCGACTTCGGCCCCGTCGCGGGCGACCACCTCGTCGGGCCCGGCGAGACGTCCGTCGTCGTGCACCGTGACCACGCGGACGTCGTCGTCGATGCAGGCACGACCGGCGGTCCCGGCACGGTCCGGCAGGTCGGTGGGTCGCAGGAAGGTGTTCCAGAATCCCTCGGTGCTCCCGTAGCCGTTGAAGATCCGCGGGGTGAGGATCTCCTGGTAGCGCAGCGTCGCCTCACGTTCCAGCGGTGCGCCCATGGTGACGATGCCGTTGAGGCTGGACAGATCTCGTGGTTTCGCCTGCTGGGCGGTGGCGAGCATGGCCAGATTGGTCGGCGCACCGATCAGGAAGGTCAGCCGGTACTTCTCCACCCAGTCGAGGGTCTGGTCCGGATCGAACGCCCGCATCGGCACCAGCGACGACCCGAGATAGAAGGTCGGGTTCGGTCCCGCGCAGTAGAGGCCGCCCCGATGGAACCAGGGCGTCATGTTCAGGGTGCGGTCCTCGGGCGACAGCGGGAAAGCCATGATGACGTCATGCGCGGAGAAGATCTCGATCGCGCTGTTCATCGGTACCGCCTTGGGCATGCCCGTGGTACCCGAGGTGTACAGGCGGGTGGTCTCGTCGAAGACCGTGCGGGGGATCGTCGGCGGATTCGGCTCGATGTCGGTGAGCGCGGCGAATCGCAACGACGTCGGGGCGTCGATGAGTGCGCCGTCGCCGACCCCGATCAGGACGTCGGGTGTGTGGTCGGCGCGTGCGATCGCCTCGGCCACCATCGGGGTGAGATCTGTTTCGTAGACATAGATCCGGGGTCGGCTGATGTCGAGGATCACCGCTGTCTCGCCGGCGGCCAGTCGGAAGTTCACCGGCGAACCCACCACTCCGGTCGCCTGCGTCGCCAGATACAGCTGCGCGAATTCCGGACCGTTGAGCAACTGGTACGCGATCACATCGCCGGGCTCCACGCCGAGGCCGGTGAGAGCGGTCGCAATGCGGTCGACCGCGTCGCCCAGCTGTGCGTAGGTCCATTCGGTATCGTTGACCGGGTCGATCATCGCGGTGGCATCGGCATAGCGGTTGACGTTGCGGCGGAAGCCGTTCAGGTAGGTGAATTCGTTCTCGAAGAAGCTCCGGTACTGATGGGCGTCGTAGACGTATTTTGAGTCGCTTGTGCTCATGGCGAGGTCTCCGGTGATCCGTTGAGTGGCCGGTCAACCGGCCATGGTGAGTCCGCCGCTGACACTGATCACCTGTCCGGTGATGAACGACGCTGCGGGAGAGGCGAAGAACAGAACGGGCGCGGCGACTTCGTCGGGGCGGGCGAGGCGCCGGAACGGGATCGCCTTGATCAGGGCCGCTTTCAGCTTGTCGTCCTGGGCCTGGAAGAGCGGGGTGTCGGTGGGACCGGGGCACACCGCGTTCACCGTGATCTGGTGACGGGCCATTTCGCGGGCCAAGGACTTGGACAATGCGATCACCCCGCCCTTGGCGCCGGCATAGATGCTCTCGCCGGAGCTCCCGACCCGGCCGGCATCGGAGGCGAGGTTGATGACCCGCCCACCCTGCCAGTCGTGACGTTTCGATGCCTCGACCATCCCGGGCAGGAAGGCGCTGGCCGTGTGCACCGGACCGAGGTAGTTGATCGCGACCACCTTCTCGGCGAACTCTGTTGTCGCGTTGAGGAATTGGCCGGTGCGGTCCCAGCCTGCGGCGTTGACCAGGATGTCGGGGACACCGACCTCCGCGTCGACTGCGTCGCGTAACGCGTCGACCGTGGCGCGGTCCGCGACGTCGACGCCCATCGGGATGATCTTCGCGTTGTGCTCGGCGGTCTGTTTCGCCGCGTCGAGATTCAGGTCCGCGGCCACCACGGTGGTGCCCCGTTCGGCGAACCCGAGGGCGACGGCCCGGCCGATCCCGGATCCGGCGCCGGTGACGACGGCGATGCTGGTGGTGCTCATGATGGATGACTCCTGGTGGTCGAGGTGGCTTCGGCGGTCAGGCGCCGACGTACTTGTTGAACTCGGGTTGACGCTTGTCGGCGAACGCCTGGGCCCCCTCGAGACCTTCGGGGGAGTGGGTGAACAGGTCGAGTGCGCTCATCGCCATGTTGGACAGGCCTGCCTGGTGATCGGTGTCGGCGTTGAAGCTCTGCTTGAGGAATCTGATGGTGGTCGGTGACTTCTCGGCGATCTCGGCGGCGACCTTCTTGGCCTCGTCGAGCAGGTCGGCGGCCGGCACGACCCAGTTGACCAGGCCCCAGCGCTCGGCGGTCTCGGCGTCGTATTGGCGGCACAGGTACCAGATCTCGCGTGCCCGCTTCTCGCCGACGATGCGCGCGAGGAAGGCGGAGCCGAAGCCCGCGTCGAAGGAACCAACCTTGGGCCCCGACTGTCCGAATCGGGCGGTGTCCGCGGCGATGGTGAGGTCGCAGAGCACGTGGAGGACGTGCCCACCACCGATGGCCAGACCGTTGACCGCGGCGATGACCGGCTTGGGGATATCGCGAATTATCTTGTGCAGGTTGCCGATCTCGAACATCCCGCTCTCCGATGGCCCGTAGTCGCCGGTCTCGGCGCGCTGCTTGACGTCGCCCCCGGTACAGAAGGCCTTCTCGCCGGCGCCGGTGAGGATCACGGTCTGGACGCCCTTGTCGGCCCACGCGCGACGGAAGGCGCTGATCATCTCCTCGACGGTCTTCGCCCGAAAGGCGTTGTACCGCTGCGGGCGATTCATCATGATGATCGCGGTCGGGCCCTCGACGGTGTACTCGATGTCGTCGTAATCCATGTCTCCCACTCCTTCTGTCGTCGCGGTATGTGACCGCGCTTTCATAGTGAATGAACGTACATTCACCAATAAAGGCGTGTCAAGGGTCACACCGGGCCGAGGCCCGGCGCCGTGAGGGGGCCGACTCAGAACGGTGGTGAGCTGGTGATGAGGAATCGCGCGGGTCGGTCGGCGCGGTTGTGCCAGCGGTGGCGGACGGTCGCGGCGTAATACAGAACGTCGCCGGGGGCGAGTCGATAGGTGACTGCGCCGACTTCGATCTCCAGCAGGCCGTCGAGAACGTAGACGAACTCCTCGCCGGCATGCTCGGTCGCCGACGACGCCGAAGTGCCTGGGCCGGCGGTGATCTCGTTGGCCGCCATCACCGCGCTGCGACGTGCGCACCGGCGCATGGTGGCCCCGGGGGACGCCTCGAGCAGCGGTCCGTCGGCGGCGCGCACCAGGGACACGTCGTCATCGGGAGGGCTCAGCAGCTCGTGAGCGGTCGTTCCGAGCGACCGGGCGATGGTGTGCAGATTGAGGATGCTGGGAACGGTGTGTCCGTTCTCGGACTGCGACAGAAAGGACTGGGACAACCCGGTGCGCTGGGCGAGCGCCTGGAGGGTCAGCCCGGCGTTCTTGCGGGCGGATCGGATGGCGGCGCCGAGCGTGACGGCGAGCGCAGACGCGTCCTCGTTCTGATCCCCGACATCGGGCGCCGCCTCGTGCACGCGTCTCACGGTAATGGAGTGCAGCGGTGTATGCGCAGCGTGCGGCGCCGCGGGGGACGTTTACACGGCGGTCACAATATGGGTAGCACTGAAGAAATATTCGATCTGTTCAATATCGACTGCCCGCTCCTCAACGCTCAACGGAGAACACATGTCGGAACACACGGTCGATGTCAGACCCCAATGGGGACGCTTGGTCGCGTTCGCCATGCAGCACGTCCTCATCATGTATACGGGATGCATCACGGTGCCCTTGGTCTTCGGTGCCGCGGTCGGGCTCGACAGCTCTGACATCGCGTTCTTGATCAGCGCCGACCTGCTCGTCGCCGGCATCGTGACGGCGCTGCAGAGCTTCGGATTGGGTCGCATCGTCGGCGTCAGACTCCCGATCGTGTGCGGCGCGACCTTCAGCGGGCTGACGCCGATGATCCTGATCGCGCAGAAGTACGGCCTGCAGGCCGTCTACGGCTCGATGCTCATCGGCGGCGTCGTGGGGCTGGCGCTCGCGATCCCGTTCTCGCGGGTGATCCGGTTCTTTCCCGCTCTGGTCACCGGCAGCGTGCTCACGGTCATCGGGCTGTCCCTGATCGGCGTGGCGGGTGGTCTCATCGTCGGGTCCGATTCGGCGGCACCGGATTACGCCTCCCCTCGGAACCTGCTGGTGGCCGCGGTCGTCGTGGTGGTCGCGCTGGGGCTGTTGTGCCTCGGGAGAGGGTTGTGGTCGCAGCTGGCCGTGCTCATCGCCCTCATCGCGGGCACCGCTCTCGCCGCGAGCCTGGGGATGTTCGATCTCGGTGCGCTCGGTTCCGCCTCCTGGGTGGGATTCCCCGCGCCCTTCCACTTCGGCGTCCCGCACTTCCCGATCGCCGCGGTGGTGTCGATGAGCATCGTCATGACCGTGGTGTTCGCCGAATCCACGGCCAGCATGCTCGCCGTCTCGGAGATCACCGGCAAGAAGCTCAGCACCGGGGACCTCGCTCGGGGACTCGTCGGAGACGGGATCTCGGGTGTGCTCGGCGGCATCTTCGCCGGCTTCATCGACACCGTCTTCGGGCAGAACGTCGGCGCGGTGGCCACCAGTCGCATGCACAGCCGGTTCGTCACCGGTGCCAGCGGGTTGATCCTCATCGTGTTGGCCCTGATCCCGAAGATGGGTGCCTCGGTCGCGGCGCTCCCCGGCCCGGTTGTCGGCGGCGTCGGGCTCGTGTTGTTCGGCACGGTCACGATGATCGGCATCCGGACGCTCGCCCAGATCGACCTCAACGATCATGTCAACGTGGCGATCGCCGCGACGTCGATCGGGATCGGATTGCTGCCCGAATACGTCCCGGACATGCTCGAACGGCTTCCCGATGCCATGCAGATCATCTTCGGCAGCGGTATCACCCTCACGGCGATCGTGGCTTTCACGCTCAATCTCGTGTTCCGCCACTCACCCTTGCGCAGGCGTGTCGCCGCGGAGCCGGTGACGAACGAGACCACCGACATCGTGGTCGTCCCCGCAGAACAGCCGGCCACCGTGAAAGGCAGCGCATAGATGAGTCAGCCCGAACCCGGCGACCCCTTCGTCGTCCCGACCGTCGACATCTCGGCCTATGTCGGTGAGGGGTCGACGACAGCGCGCCGCGACGTGGCGCGTGCGATCGATGATGCCTGTGCCACGGTCGGTTTCATCCAGATCGTCGGCCACGGCATCCCCGATCCCGTGATCGAGGGCCTCACGTCGGCCGTCGACGACTTCTTCGGTCTCCGCCCCGAGGACAAGAAGCGGTATCGCGTGCCCGGCGCCAACCGCGGCTACACGGCACCCAAGACGGAGTCACTGAGCCTCAGTGCCGGCGTCGAGTCGGCCTCGCGGATGAACGACTTCTTCGAAGCGTTCAACGTCGGTGTGGAGGCCAGATCCTTCACCGGACTCGATCTCGACGAAGCGGACTACGGCATCAACCTGTGGCCCGACATCGACGGGTACCGTGCGCGGATCGAGGCGTACTTCCAGGCGGCGCAACGTGTGGCCGGCACGCTCACGAGGATCTTCGCCGACGCGCTCGGAGAAGAACCCGACTTCTTCGAGCGGCTCACCGATCACTCGATCGATGTGCTGCGGATGAACAACTACGCGCTGCCGCCGGGCACCGACGTCACGCTCGACGGCGACCTCACCGGCATGGGTGAGCACACCGATTTCGGCATCGTCACCGTGCTGTGGGCCGATCAGGTCCGAGGGCTGCAGGTACTCGCACGCGATGGATCGTGGCACGACGTGGAACCCGCCGACGGCGCGTTGCTGGTCAATCTGGGCGACCTGACGGCCCGTCTCACCAACGACCGCTGGATGTCCACACTGCACCGCGTGAGGCCGCCGGTGGTCGATGGCACCATCGAGCGTCGTCGGTCCGTGGCGTTCTTCCATGACGGCAACGCCGACGCGGTCATCTCGACCTTGGCCAGTCACCTCGAGTACGACAACGGGCTCGCCTACGAGCCGATCACAGTGACCGATCACATCGCCGCGAAACTGGCCGGATCGCGCGGCGGGAAACTCAATTCCGCCGCGGTCCGGGAGGCCACCCGAGTGTTGCAGGCCGCCGAGAAATGATGACGCGCAACCCGGCCGCGGTTCTCATCCACGGCGCCTGGGCCGGCCCCTGGGTCTGGGACCTGGTGACGCCGTACCTGGCCGAGGCCGGGATCGATACGCGGTGTCCGGACCTTCCGGGGTCGGGTACCTGGGAGCCGTTCGAGGCCGTCGCACTACCGGACCTGGTGGACCATGTCGTCGGGGAGCTCGGCGACATCGAGGGGCCGATGGTCGTGATCGGCCACAGCGGCGGTGGCGTGGTGGCGACCGCCGTCGCCGAACGGCTCTGCCGGACAGGCGATACGCGGCCGGCCGGCCTCGGTGTCGTCGCGGGGATGATGCTGCCCGCCGGGATGGATTTCGGCGAGTTGTGTGACGCCGCAGGACTGACTGCGCCGGTGGGCATCTCGGCTTTCACGGAACCGACCGCGGACGGTCGGGGAACCATCGTCGGTGCGGCGGCCGCCGCAGCGGTCTTCTTCCATGACGCCCCGCCCGCATTGTCGGTGAATGCGGCCCGCCGTCTGGTGCCGCAGCTGGAGAGCGCACGGCTGATCGCGCCGGACTGGACGCCCGACGGTGCCGGCGCGTTGCCGAGGCTCTATGTGGAGGCCACGCGGGATCGTTCGGTGCCACTGGCCGCGCAGCGCGCGATGCAGCGATTGAGTCCGGGAGCGCGGATCGTGACACTGGAATCCGACCACGCCCCGCAGTTGTCACGGCCCGCCGAGTTGAGCCGGATCCTGGCGGAGTTCGTCCTCGACGTCCGGGATCGGGCCGAACCGTCGCGATCGCCGGTGCCCGCGGGCGCCGATCGGTGATGAGCCGCACGGGCTCCCGAGGCGGCTCAATCAAGGCCCTGCTGGGCGGTGCGGTCACCGCGGCGCACGGCGGCCCGCTGGACCAGGAAGATCGTCGTCCCCAGGACTCCGACCGCCAGTCCGACGAGGCACACCGCCAGCGTGCGGTCGCCACCCCAACCCGTCAGCCCCACCACGATCGCCGCCACGAGCCAGGCGAGCATGCCGGCGATGATGACCGGCTCCGGGGCGCGCAAGACAGAAGGTAGTTCGGGGATGTCGGATGCGTCGGCCATGCCATCAGAGTAACTTTCGACTGTGCCCACCGATCCGTCGAGCGAGCCCAGCACGTCGTCGACCGAGTCCACGGAGAAATCGACGGCGCCCTCCACCCCTCCGGTCGAATCCACCGGTTCACCGGGCGTGTCCACCGCATCATCGGGCGAACCGGTGACGTCGCAGCCCAAGGGGCTGTTGGACCGATACTTCAAGATCGGTCAACGCGGGTCGACCGTCAGTCGTGAGATCCGCGGCGGCCTCGTCACCTTCTTCACGATGGCCTACATCGTGGTGCTGAACCCGATCGTCATCGGCGGCATCCCGGGGGAGCCGAAGAATGCCGACGTTCTCGGCAACGTTCTGCCGCTAGCGCAGGTCGCGGCGGTCACCGCGCTCGTCGCGGGCGTGATGTCCATCATCTTCGGCCTGGTCGCCAACTATCCGTTCGCCATCGCCACCGGTCTCGGGATCAACAGCCTCCTGGCCGTGACGATCGCGCCGCAGGTGACGTGGCCGGAGGCGATGGGGCTCGTCGTGATCGACGGCATCATCATCGTTCTGCTGGCGGTGACCGGCTTCCGCACCGCGGTGTTCAACGCGGTACCGGCCGAACTGAAGGCGGCGATCGCGGCGGGCATCGGTGCGTTCATCGCGTTCATCGGCTTCGTCGATGCGGGCTTCGTCCGGCGGGTCCCCGACGCCGCGGGCACGACCGTCCCGGTCCAACTCGGTACCGACAACTCCATCAACACCATCCCGACGCTGATCTTCTCGCTCGGCGTCCTGTTGATGGGCGTGCTGGTGGTGCGCAAGGTGCCCGGAGGCCTGCTCATCGGCATCGTCATCACGACCGTCGTGTCGATCATTCTCGAGTCGACTCTCGACCTCGGGTCCAGTGCTGACGATCCCAAGGGGTGGAGTCTGTCGATTCCTCAGATTCCCGACGGATTCGGCGGCATGCCCAATCTGAGTCTGGTCGGCGACGTCGATCTGTTCGGTGCTTTCACCCGGATCGGGGTGCTGGCGGCGTCGGTCCTCGTCTTCACATTGGTGTTGTCGAACTTCTTCGATGCCATGGGCACGATGACCGGTCTCGGCAAGGAGGCCGGGCTCAGCGATGGCAAGGGCAACCTGCCCGGGATCGGCCGCGCGCTGGTCGTGGAAGGGACCGGCGCGGTTGCCGGCGGCGTCGCGTCCTCGTCGTCGAACACCGTCTTCGTCGAGTCGGCATCGGGCATCGCCGAAGGTGCGCGGACGGGTCTCGCGAACGTCGTGACCGGCGTGTTGTTCCTGCTCGCGATGTTTTTGACGCCGCTGTACGAGGTGGTTCCGCTGGAGGCGGTGGCACCTGCGCTGGTGGTCGTCGGCGCGATGATGATCGGCCAGGTGAAGCTCATCGACTTCACCAAGTTCTCCCATGCCCTGCCCGCATTCCTGACCATCGTGATCATGCCGTTCACCTATTCGATCGCCAACGGCATCGGGGTGGGGTTCATCAGCTGGGTGGTGATGGCGGCGGCAGCAGGCAAGGGCCGGTCGGTCCATCCGTTGCTCTGGATCATCGCCGCGGTGTTTGTAGCATATTTCGCCCGCGGACCGATCTACGACTTGGTGGGGTGACCACGGCGGGTCGGAATGATCGACCTGTGTCCTCCAAAAGGACGAATCCTGCAATCGCAAATCACGCTATCGCATTGCGTGATCGTAGAAGTGAATTACGCTTAGCGGCGTGGACTCAGTGGTCTCAGATATGGCTCGCTCGGACAGGACATTCGCGGACATGACTATCTCGCACCTCGAAATGACGGATATGACCTTGCCGGACAGAACGCTGTCCGGTGAGTTGTCGCTGGCGATCGTCCGACTCGCCAGACGGCTTCGAGGGCGCCGGGTCAGCAAGGTCGTGTCGTTGACGCAGTTGTCCGCGCTGTCGACACTCCACCACGAAGGTCCCATGTCGCCGGGTGCGCTGGCCCTCGCCGAACGGGTGCAGCCGCCATCCATGACACGGGTGATCGCGTCGCTCTCGGACCTCGGGATGGTGCGGCGTGAACCGCATCCCACCGACGGGCGGCAGGCGATCGTCACCCTTGCCGAACGCGGCAACGAGGTGATCACCGCCGAACTCGACGCCCGCGAGGAGTGGTTGAGTGCGCGGCTGGCAGAGCTGACGCCCCACGACCGAGGTCAGCTCGCGGCCATCGTCCCGATCATCAACAAGCTCATCAACGGCGACGACGACGCACGCTGAGTGAACGGTCGTCCGGCGACGTGAACGGCCACTAGAAGAACGTCCCGGCGAACGGTGCCCGATCGGTGGCGAAGGCGCGGTCGAGGGCCGCGAGGGTGTCCGCGCTGTCGGTCCACAGGCGCTCGGCCGCCGCGAATCTGCGCGCAGGCGTGCCGCCGAGGAAGATCGATCCGAGTACGGAGATGTCCATACGTACTGTCGGCGTCGCCGAACTGGGTGCGACGATCGCGCCGCCGTCACGGATGGACACGTCGAAAATGCCTCCGCGGCCGCGGAACTCGTCCGTCACCTCGATCACGACGTCGAGATCCGCCGCGAAGCGGCGGGAGCCGAGTGCCCGCGGGACATCGAGGATACGGAGCCACATCGTGTCGCGGACGCCGGTCACCGAGACCGCTCGATGGTTCGTGAGGGAGACGGGCAGCGGATCGTCGACGGGGATCGACGCCGTGACCGTCGGCATGAGATCGAGTCCCACGAGTACCCGCCACAGATCGGTGTGTGCCTCATCCGTGGCGGCGACCACCTCGGCGATGTCCCCGCGGGTCGGTTGCGTCGACTGATTGATCCGGTACGCCGCGTAACCGTCGGGGTGGAGCAGATAGTGCATACCACTGCTGTGGGCCGGGCGCTGCGATGCACGATCGGCCAGGATCGGGTCCCACCACGACTGTGGGCGGGCCAGGGCACCCGGGCGGGTCGCCGTCCAGCGTGCGTGGAGTTCAGGGATGTGGCGGGCCACCTCGTCACCTGTGGCGTAGTTGACCGGCGAGTGAGCGCGGTCGGCTCGGTGGCGCATCTTGGCGGCACCGAGGTCGACGGTGACGTCCTGCGCGAAACAGGTCGGGCCGAATCCGAATCGCTCGTAGATGGTGGCCTCGCTGGCGGTGAGGATCGCGAACAGCTGATCCTCGGCCTCCCACTGATCGAACAGGTCCGTGATCATCGTCCGCAGGATGCCGCGTCGGCGGTGGGTCGCGGCCACCGACACCCAGGAGAGCCCGGCCGCGGGGTGCGCCGCTCCGCCCGGCAACGTCATGGCCATGCGATAGAACATCGAGACGCCGACGAGTGGCCGGCCTGCGAGCCCGTCGGGATCGCGCACCAGGACCACGTCGGCGTCGTCGACCTTGCCCCGCATGTCCGCCTGCTCGGCCGCCGACAGCGGGTTGGTCATCAGGAAGGCGCGCGCGTCGGTCGCGAAGATCTCGTCCCAGTCCGCATCGGTGGCACGGGCCACGGTGAGCGCGGATGAAGCGGCCTGCAGATTACTCACCTGTCAACCGTTTCACAGGCGGTCGGGACCGATGCGAGCAGCCCCGCCATCCCGCCGACAGAAACCCGATCCCGCCGACAGCAACCCCGATCCCGCCGACAGCAACCCCGATCGCGCCGACAGCAGCCCTGCCGGACCGGTCCGGAGAGGCGAGTACCGCCTTGGCAGACTGTCGGGGTGGCCACCATCCGAGTCGACGTCATCGACATCGACGACCCCGCCGATCCGCGGGTCGACGACTTTCGCGATCTGAACTCCGTCGACCGACGACCCGACCTGCCCGCGTTGCCGGGTGGTCGGGTGGGCAAGGGCCTGGTGATCGCCGAGGGGGTGCTTGTCGTGCAGCGGATGATCGCCTCGCGGTTTTCGCCGCACGCATTTCTCGGGGTGGACAAGCGGCTCACCGAGCTGGCCGACGACCTCACCGCGCCGTCGCTCGACGGTGTGCCCTTCTACCGCGCATCCGCGGAGGTGATGGCCGAGGTCGTCGGTTTTCACCTGAACCGAGGGGTTCTCGGGGCGGCCCGCCGGCCCCCATCACTGTCGGTCGCGGAAGCGATCGCGGGTGCGCGGACCATCGCGGTCCTCGAGGGCGTCAACGACCACGAGAACATCGGCAGCATCTTCCGCAATGCCGCGGGACTCGAGGTGGACGCCGTGCTGTTCGGTGCCGGATGCGCGGACCCGCTGTACCGCCGCTGCGTCCGGGTGTCGATGGGTCATGCGCTGCTCGTCCCATTCGCACGCTTCGACGATTGGCCGAGAGGACTGACCACGCTGGGCGACAACGGGTTCCGGATGATCTCGCTGACTCCCGGCGACGGTGCCGTCCCGCTGTCGGGTGCGGTCGACGCGGAGAAGGTCGCGTTTCTGGTCGGCGCGGAGGGCCCCGGATTGTCCGAGACGGCGATGCGCGCCAGCCATGTCCGCGCCCGGATCCCGATGAGCCGTGGCACCGACTCGCTCAATGTCGCGACGGCCGCGGCGATCGCGTTCTACGAACGTGCCCGATCGGGCACCATGGACGGATGATCTCGACAGATCGCGACGGCCGGCGACGGATCCGTCTGTCTGTGCCAGATGCCGACCGGGTCGTCGACGAGCCGACGCCGTGGGTTCTCGGTCTGCTGGTCTCGGCGATCTGTGCCCTGTTCGCCACGTGCTTGCTCGTCGGTGTCTACGAACTCATCGGTGGCGTGCTGAGCTGGCTCGGGTTGGCGGCCGTCGTGGTGGTCACGGTCGGACTGGGGTGGACACTGTGGGATCTGCGCGAGCGACCTGTCTGGCGATGGATCGTGTGGGGCAGCATCATCGGCCTGCTGGCCGGGTTCGGCTCGACGGTGGCGCTCCTCGCGATGGGCCGATGACAGGTGGCGCACCGACCGCGCCGTCGGCCGTCGGACCCCGTCAGTTGCCGAAACCGAAATAGCGGGCGATCCGTCCCCGTTGTCGGGTGGGACGGACCGGGTCGTGGTCCGGCGGTGCGGGATTCGGGGTGTCGTCCGACGGGCGCTGCTCGACCGGCACTTGGCTGCGGCTCCGGTAGTCCCGCCAATCCGATTCTCCCGGTACGTAATCGGCAGGGTGAATCGCGAAGGCGGTGACCGGGATTCGCGACGGATCGTGATCACCTTCGATGCGCGGGCGGGTGAACCGGAAACCCAGCCATTCCCGATTCGCCTGCTCGGCGAGGTGCTGCGGGTGAAACGGCAATGCCAGAGGTTCCGGGGCGACGCCCGGCGCATAACGGAGGGGGTGCTCGCCGGCCCAGAACTCCCGCTCGAACGGGTACGGGAGTCCGCAATCCTCGAAGATGGTGACCGGATCCGCCCCGAACGATCTGCGGAGCTCGCCGTGCTCCCACCGTGCGAAGGTTCCGGTCGCCGTCTCGGGATCCGTGTAGAGCACCGTCGCTGCGGAGCTCTGTCGGATGGACGCGATCGTCCGGGTCAGCGTCGATGGTTGGGTGGTCGCGAACAGCGAACAGGTGATGACGGCCAGTCGCCCGTACCAACCGGCGTACACGTGGGCGTCCTGCGCCGCGGCGGCGGTCGCGAGGTCGGTGTCAGCGAATGGGACCAGTACCCGGTCGCCGTAGATGGCCTCGGCCAATTTCTGCGCTGCGACAACGTCATTGGTGGGGGAGGCGAGCTCTGCAACCGGATTGTCGCTGTCGATGAACCAGAGGGTGACCGCGCGTGCCGACACGTCGAGAGACTAGCTGTTGCCGTTGCTGCGGACGCCGAGCAGAACGTCTTCCCACGCGGGGACCGCAGGCTTGCGCGACTTGCGCCGAGGCTTCGTCGACGGGGCGGAGGCCTGGTTGTCGGTGTGCTCGCCGGAGGCCGTGGTCGCCGCAGGCGCCACGTCGTCGTCGCGTTCGGAGGCGTCCGCGGGCCGAGAATCGGGCTCTGTCCAGGTCGCATCGTCGCGACCGCCGAAATCTATGGCGACCGTGCCGTGCTCGTCGTGGCCCGGCTGCTGTGATCCACCGCGGGTGCGTTGCGCATCGATCAGACGGTCGGCGTCGACGGTGACCTCGTCATGACCGTCGGCGCTGGTTCCGGCGACCGGGTCGACCTCGGGGTGCGGCGTCAGGTCCGGGGTTGCCACCGGCGTCAGCCGCCGGCGCGGCGGAATGGCCTCGGGATGGGTCAGCTCGTCGGCCAGGTCGTCGAGCGGATCGGCCGTGCCACCGTGGGCGCCGGGCTGGAAGCGCCAGTGGGCGTGATTGTCGGTACGTCCGACGTGCCAACCCACCTGCACCACCCAGTGGCCGTCGTCGCCCTTCCAGGCGTCCCATTCCACGTCCTGTTGGCTGTGGCCCATCGCGGTCAGGGCCTCGGCGACGACCTCACCGAGGGTCGAGACCGACGGACCGTCTTCGCGGATCGGGTGCGACATCGAGGCCAGCTCGGTGGCCCGGGCGCGCTCGAGAAGGACGGGATGGGCGAAACGCTCGATCTTGTCGACCGGAACCCCGGCCAGTGCCGCGACCTCCGGCACACTTGCACCGGCCCGGATGCGGGCCTGTATCTCTCGCGGCCTGAGTGAGCTTTCCATTTCGATCTCGATCTGCCCCAATCGTGAGATGTCACCGCGTGCGGCGGCGCGGAGGCGCTCGTCGGCCGCGATCCGGTACTTCTCACCCGACTCCGGGTCCTGGCAGATCACATGGGTGCCGTCGGCCTCGACGCCGATGACGCGTAGCTCACGCATCTGCTCCTCCTCCAGTGACCACGAGTGCGGGCATTGGGGTCAGGTTAGACCACCGGTGGGTCGCCGAGCCGTGGGACACGCGGCAAAACCGCAGATCAGCAAGGCTGTGGCGCATGCTGCCACAGGGGCAGGTGTGTCGCAAGTGACCCATGTGCCACCCTACGCTCCTGCCTCCCGCACAATCCCACCGATGCCAGACACCGCAGCCGCGACGGTTTCGGTCATCCGCGACGCCCAAACGGGGGCGCGGATGCCGGAAACCGTCGCGGCTGCGGGTTGGGGTTCGTGGGGAGGAGAGGGGAGTGTGGGGTTGGGGTTGGGGGTTAGAGGGCGCCGACGACGTGGTCGATGCACTGGGTGAGTCGCGTGATGTCGTCCGGGTCGATGGCCGGGAACATGCCGACGCGCAGCTGATTGCGGCCGAGCTTGCGGTACGGTTCGGTGTCGACGACACCGTTGGCGCGCAGCGTCTTCGCGACTGCGGCGGCATCGACGTCGTCGTTGAAGTCGATCGTCCCGACAACCTGGCTGCGCTGCGCAGGGTCGGTGACGAACGGCGTCGCGAACTCACTGGCCTCGGCCCACTGGTACAGCCGCGAGCTGCTGTCGGCGGTGCGTGAGACGCACCAGTCGAGGCCGCCCTGGCCGAGCATCCACTGGATCTGGTTGTCGAGCAGCAGCAGCGACGCGACTGCCGGGGTGTTGTAGGTCTGGTCCTTGCTGCTGTTGTCGACGGCGGTCGGCAACGAGAGGAACTCCGGGCACCACCGGTCGGTCTCGGCGATCTGCTCGACCCGTTCGAGGGCCTTCGGGCTCATCAGGGCGATCCACAGACCGCCGTCGGATGCGAAGCATTTCTGCGGCGCGAAGTAGTAGACGTCGGCGTCGGCGATGTTCACCGACAGACCGCCGGCGCCCGAGGTCGCGTCGATGGCCACCAGTGCGTCGTCCGAGCCTGCGGGCCGGGTCACCGGCACCGCGACACCCGTCGAGGTCTCGTTGTGTGCCCACCCGATGAGGTCGATGCCACCGAAGTCGTCGGAGGTCAGCGCAGCCGGGTCGGGAGCCGTCCCGGGGTCGGTGGAGATCACCGACGGCGAGTCCAGGAACGGTGCCTTCTTGGCCACCGTGGCGAACTTCGAGGAGAACTCGCCGTAGGTCAGGTGCAGCGAACGCTGCTTGATGAGGCCGAATGCCGCGGCGTCCCAGAAGGCGGTGGTACCGCCGTTGGAGATGACCACCTGGTAGCCCTCCGGCAGGGCGAACAGCTCGGCGAGACCGGCGCGGATGGAACCCACGACGTTCTTCACCGGCGCCTGGCGGTGGCTGGTGCCGAACACCGACGCGCCGGTGTCGACGAGGGACTGCAGTTGTTCGGGGCGCACCTTGGACGGACCGCAACCGAAGCGGCCGTCCGACGGCAGGAGGTCGGCGGGGATCGTGATCGGTGCGGTGGCGGTGTCACTCATGTAGGCGATTCTAGGGTTGTGGCGCCGACCACCCCCGTCGCGGTCCCTGTGGAGGCGTCCCGCCGGCGACGGCTTGTCTGCCGCGCGCAACCGTTGACCCGGGCTGAACATGCGTTTAATCTACTGAACATGCGTTCAATGCGCGCCGATGACCGCACCACCCGGGCCCGTCTGCGCGACACCGCCATCGAGGTGTTCGCCCGTGACGGGTTCTCCGCGACGGTGCGGGCCATCGCCGAGTCGGCGCACGTCAGCCCCGCTCTGGTGATCCATCACTTCGGCAGCAAGGAGAAGCTGCGGGCGGAGTGCGACGCGCATGTGCTGCGGCGCACTCGCGAGGTCAACCGGGCCACCGTCGAAACACGGCCGGGTGCAACGGCTTTCGACGGGATGCTGGCCAAGATGGACTCGATCGACGAGGACGGGCCCCGCATCGTTTACCTCATCCGCAGCCTGCAGGCGGGCGGCGACATGGCGCGAGCGCTCCTCGACCACCTCGCCGACGACGCCGAAGAGACGTTCCGCGGCGGGGTGGCGGCCGGCACGATTCGCCCCTCACGTGACGAGCAGGCAAGGGCGCGTTACATGGTCGCCCAGTCCATGGGTGCGTTGCTGGTGGATGTGGTGATGCATCCGCCGGACGACTGGTCGGACGCGGGCGCAATCCTGCGGTCCTACCTCGACCGCGTGGTGGTCCCCGCCACCGAGATGGCCGTCCACGGCGTCATGGCGGACGACTCCCTGCTCGACGCAGTCCTGGCATACCGAGAGGAACATGATGGCCCGACAACATGATCCGGTGATCGACGTGACCGGACTGCGCAAGCGTTTCGGTTCCTTCCAGGCCCTCGACGGTCTCGACCTGCAGGTGCGTGCCGGCGAGGTTGCCGGTTTCCTCGGTCCCAACGGTGCGGGCAAGTCGACGACGATCCGCGTCGTGCTGGGGATGTACCGGCAGGACGGTGGCCGGGTCCGGGTGTTCGGTGCCGACCCGCTCGCCGACGCGGTGTCGATCCATCGGCGCCTCGCCTACGTGCCGGGTGACGTGAACCTGTGGCCGCAACTCTCGGGCGGTGAATGTATCGACCTGCTGCTGTCGCTGCGCGACCTGCGGAGCGAATCTGCCACGCGCAAGGCCGAACTCATCGATCGATTCGAGCTCGACCCCACCAAGAAGGCGTCGACCTACTCGAAGGGGAACCGGCAGAAGGTCGCGCTGATCGCGGCGTTGTGCGCCGACACCGAGTTGTTGATCCTCGACGAACCGACCTCCGGACTCGACCCGCTGATGACGCGCGAGTTCGCGGACTGTGTCGCCGAACGGGCCCGGACCGGGTCGGCGGTACTCATGTCGAGTCACATTCTCGCCGAGGTCGAGGAGTTGTGCGAGACCGTCACTATCATCCGCGCGGGGAAGACTGTTCAGTCGGGCACCCTCGCCGAGCTGCGGCACCTACGTCGATCGCGCGTGACGGCGACGGTCGCCGGTGATGCGTCGGGTCTGGCCACCATGCCGGACGTGCACGATTTCGAGTCCGACGGCGACGCTGTGAGTTTCACGGTCGCCGACGGTGGTCTGGCCGCGGTCACGACAGCCCTGGCCGGACTGGACGTCCGAACCCTGGCCGTCGAACCGCCGAGCCTCGAGGAGCTGTTCCTGCATGCGTACGGGGACAAGGAGCCGGCGTGATGACGACGGTCGCCCCGGCACCGACATCGACCGGGGGCGGGCGTGACCTACTCGCGAAGTCCGGTCGGCTCATCCGGCTGATGACGCGCCGCGAGCGGTGGATCATCGTGATCACTCTGGTGGTCTTCCTGCTGATCAACCTGTCCACCGCCGCGACCATCCGTAGCTCGTATCCGACCTCGGACGAGCGGGCCGCCCTGCAGGTCGGCGCCGGGTCGAACTCGGCGTTCCGATTCCTGCTCGGCCCACTGGACCACATCGACTCCGCTGCCGCGGTGACGGTGTGGCGGGCGGGGCTGTTCATGATCGCCGCTCTTGGGGTGTGCGCCGTGATGATGGTGGTCCGGCAGACGCGGAAGGAAGAAGAACTCGGGCGGGCGGAACTGCTGCGTGCCGGCGCCACCGGACCCCTGGCCTCCCTGTGGGCGGCGACCGTGGTGGCGACGACCTTCTGCGTGGTCGTCGCGCTGGGGATGTCGATCATGCTGTTCCCGCTCGGGGCCGGCGTCGGCGACGTGTTCGCGGTGTTCGCGCAGTACGCGACGACCGCGATGGCGGCCGTCGGGGTGGCCTTGGTGTCCGCCCAGATCGCGAAGACGTCGCACATCGCCAACCTGACCGCGAGTTCGATCGTGCTTGCCGGCTACGTGCTGCGCGGCGTCGCCGACGTCGTCGACACGTGGTCGTGGCTACGCTGGATCACCCCGGTCGGGTGGGCCGAACTCATCGATCCGTTCGGCGCGAACAACCCCTGGCCTGCCGTCGCATCGCTTGCCGTCGCGGCCCTCGGCGTGGGTCTCGCGGCCCGGTTCGCCCTCGGTCGCGACATGGACGCGGGTCTGATCCAGCCACGTCCCGGGCCGGCGTCATCGACGAGACTGTCGTCGGTCAGGGCCGTCGCGATGCGGTTGTCGGTCTCGTTGCTCGTTTCGTGGTCATCGGCAATCACGTTGTACGCGTTGGTCATCGGATTCCTCCAGCCGTCGGTCGACGAGCTGGCGGGCGACAACGAGCAGATGCGCCGGGTGCTGGAGCAGTCGGGTCTGCAGGGCAGTCTGAGCACACTGTTCGGCTCGACGATGATGACGTTCCTCGCCGTGGCGGCGAGTGCGTGGTCGGTCAACCTGGTGACACGGATGCGATCGGAGGAGGTGTCGTCGCGCACCGAGGTCCTGCTCGTCACACCGACGGCGCGATCGCGATACCTGGCCGTGTACGCGGTGACCGCCGCCGTCGGGGTGGTGGTGATCCTCATCGCTGCCGCACTCGGCATGACGGTGGGCAACGGCGTGGCCGGTGGGGGCTGGAGCGCGGTCGGCGACAACCTCGCGGCCGCCGGAGTCCAGATCCCGGCTGCGCTGCTCGTCACCGGTGTCGCCGTCGCCCTCTATGCGATTCGGCCGATGCTGGTCCCGATCGGCTGGCTGGTGGTGATCGCCGCCCTCTTCCTCGGCCCGCTGTCGGGGATGTTCAGCCTGCCGCAGTGGGCCCGCGACCTCTCCCCGTTCTCCCACGCGCCTGCGGTGCCGCTGGAACCGATGCAATGGCTCCCGATCGTGGTGCTGCTCGCCATCGCGGCGCTGTTCGCCGGCGCCGCCCAACTGGCCTTCCACCGTCGCGACATCGGCTGACGCCGCATCGGCGACGCCGCATCGGCGACGCCGTCACCGGCCAGAGGTTCTGGCCGCAGTTTCGTGTTGCGGCTTCGAGCTGATCCTGCGGCCAGACGCCGAAGGTGCGGCCGGAACGGCAGACGAGGTGGGGACGAGGTGGGGACGAGGTGGGGACGAGGGGGTGGGGTGGGGGTCAGAGGCCGGGCTTGACCAGTTCGCCCCATCCGGCGACGTCTTCGGGTCGACGCGGCGCCGGTCCGGTGTAGATCGCGGCCGGTCGGACGAGTTTGCCCAGGCGCTTCTGCTCGAGGATGTGCGCACACCAGCCCGCGGTGCGGCCGCAGGTGAACATCGCAGGCATCATGTGCGTCGGCACCTCGGCGAAGTCGAGGATCACCGCGGCCCAGAACTCCACGTTGGTCTCGATGGCACGATCGGGGCGGCGTTCACGCAATTCGGTCAGGGCGGCCTGTTCGAGTGCCGCCGCGATCTCGTAGCGGGGCACATCGAGCTCCTGCGCGGTGCGGCGCAGTACCCGCGCCCGGGGGTCCTCGGCCCGATAGACCCGATGACCGAAGCCCATCAGCTTCTCCTTGCGGTCGAGAACGCCCCGCACCAGGCCGCGGGCGTCGCCGGTCCGCTCGACCTCTTCGATCATCGGCAGCACGCGGGCCGGGGCGCCGCCGTGGAGCGGGCCCGACATCGCGCCGATCGCTCCCGAGAGCGAGGCCGCGACGTCGGCGCCGGTGGACGCGATCACCCGGGCGGTGAAGGTGGAGGCGTTGAGACCGTGTTCGGCGGCGCTGACCCAGTAGGCATCGATCGCCCGGATGTGCTTGGGGTCCGGATCGCCCTTCCAGCGGGTCATGAAGCGGGCGGTGACCGTGTCGCAGTCGTCGATGACGTGCTGGGGGACGGCAGGTTGATGGATGCCGCGAGCCGACTGGGCGACGTAGGACAGTGCCATCACCGACGCCCGTGCCAGATTGGCGCGCGCGGTGGCGTCGTCGATGTCGAGCAGTGGCTGATATCCCCAGATCGGTGCGAGCATCGCCAGCGCGGCCTGGACGTCGACTCGGACGTCACCGGTGTGGATCGGCAGCGGGAACGGTTCGGCCGGGGGGAGGCCGTCGCCGAAGCGCCCGTCCACGAGCAGCGCCCAGACATCGGCGAAGGTGACGTGGTTCTCGACCAGGTCTTCGATGTCGACCCCGCGATAGCGGAGATTGCCGCCGTCCTTGTCGGGTTCGGCGATGTCGGTGGTGAACGCGACCACGCCCTCCAGTCCGGGGACGAAATCGTCGGGAACACTGTTCGCCATGGTGACCACCTATCTCGAAACACGTCATCGTGGGCGGCGCTGTCGGTGATGTCCGGCGTACCGGACCGAGCACCCACTTGGACTGTAGGGCAGCCGCGCGCCCAGGGGTGTACTGGGGAGTAACGGGCGTGTCCAGGGAGTAGCCTCACGCAGGTGCCGGATGAACCGATTGACCTGCCGAACATGCGTGTCGGCTACGGCGGTGGCATTCCGCCCAACATCGGCGAGGGTGACCGGGCTGCGGGCGCCGACGGAATCCGCGAGAACCTGGACCCGAGCTGGCTGCGAGGAGATCCACCGTGGGTGGATCTGTTCACCGTCTGGCTGCGCGAGGCGATCGAGGCGCGGATCCCCGAACCCAATGCCATGGTGCTCGGCACGGTCGACGCCGACGGTCACCCCGCGACCCGCACGGTGCTCTGCAAGGGTGCCGATGCGGCAGGCATCGTGTTCTTCACCGGTTACGACTCGGACAAGGGGCGCCACCTGGCCGCCAATCCGTATGCGTCGGTGACGTTCCCGTGGATCGCACTCGAGCGCCAGGTCAATGTCCGCGGCCGCATCGATCACGTAGGCATGGAGGAGACCCACGCCTACTGGTTCAACCGCCCGCGTGGTTCGCAACTCTCGGCGTACGCCTCCGAACAGTCCCGGCCGATCGGCAGCCGGACCGACCTCGAGGCCAAGGCCGCGGCGGTCGCGGAGGAGTTCGGTGGCTTCGACGACGGCGCCGAGATCCCGGTTCCGTCGGACTGGGGTGGTTTCCGCCTGGTCCCGACGGTCGTCGAGTTCTGGCAGGGACGTGCCAATCGGCTGCACAACCGCGTGCGACTGACCTTGCTCGACGACGGCTGGCGGGCGGAAAGACTCCAGCCCTGATGGCCAGACTCCTGGCCGACACGACGCCGCTGCGCAACACCTACTTCCGACGTCTGTGGCTCGCGAACATCGTCACGGTCATCGGTGCACAGCTGACCGTGGTCGCGGTGCCCGCGCAGATCTATCAGATCACCGGTAGCTCTGCATATGTCGGGCTGACCGGCATCTTCGGACTCGTCCCGCTCGTCGTGTTCGGCCTGTGGGGTGGCGCGCTTGCAGACGTGTTCGATCGCCGCACCCTGCTGATCATCTCGACACTGGGGCTCATCGGGTGCAGCGCGCTGTTCTGGGCGCAGGCGGCGGCCGGTGTCCGGAATGTCTGGATCATACTGGCGCTCTTCGCCGTTCAGCAGGCATTCTTCGCCGTCAACCAGCCGACCCGCAGTGCGGTGCTACCGCGGCTGTTGCCGGATCGCGAACTGCCTGCGGCGTTGTCGCTGAACATGACCGTCATGCAGGCGGGCGCCATCGCGGGACCGCTCATCGGTGGTGCCCTGATCCCATGGCTCGGGTATCCACTGCTCTACCTCGTCGACACCGTCTTCCTGGTGCCGACGCTCCTCGCGGTGATCCTGCTGCCATCGTTGCGGCCCGAGGGCGACGACCGACCCAAGACGCCGGGTCTGCGGTCGGTCATCGACGGCCTCAAATACCTGGCGGGCCACAAGATCCTGATGGCGTCGTTCCTGGTCGATCTCATCGCGATGATCTTCGGGATGCCCCGTGCGCTCTTCCCGCAGATGGCGCACGAGAACTTCGGCGGGCCGTCCGGCGGGGGCATCGCCTTCGCGCTCCTGTTCACCGCCATCTCGGCCGGTGCCGTCGTCGGCGGCATCTTCTCCGGGTGGGTCAGTCGCGTCGAGCGGCAGGGTCTGGCGGTCATCGTGTGCGTCATCGTGTGGGGACTGGCGATGGCGGGTGTCGGCGTCGCGGTGGGGTTCGCCGGCGGCACGTCGTTGCCGATGCTGCCCGTGGCGCTGGTCTTCCTCATGATCGGCGGCGCAGCCGACATGGCATCGGCGGCGTTCCGCCAGTCGATCCTGCTCGCCGCGGCGACCGACGATGTCCGTGGTCGGCTGCAGGGCGTGTTCACCGTGGTGGTCGCCGGTGGCCCGCGGATCGCCGACGTCGTGCACGGTGCGGCAGCCGCCTCGATCGGGGTCGCGGTGACCACCACAGCGGGTGGACTCCTGGTCGTCGTGCTGACCATCGTTGCCGCTCTGGCGATCCCGGCGTTCGTGGCGTATCGGGTCGGTCAGCATGCCTGACGCGCAGGGCGTCGGCGCAATTACGCTGATCGGCGAGGTCGGCGATTCGATGCCACTATGGGTGCCATGAGCGCGGTAGTCGACAACCACGCGGGCACCTTTGCGGTCCCCATCATCGACATCACCCCGTACACCGGCAACGGAAGTGCGGCCGATCGTGCCGTCGTCGCCGACCAGATCGACAACGCCGCCAGTGCGGTGGGGTTCATCCAGATCGTCGGGCACCAGATCCCGTCGGTGGTGATCGACGAGTTCACGGCCGTGATGGACGACTTCTTCGCGTTGCCACTGGAGCAGAAGAAGGCCTATCGCACCCCGCCGGAGATCAATCGTGGCTACGCGCCACCGAAGTCGGAGTCGTTGTCGCTGAGTCTGGGCGTCGAGCCGGCCGATCGGATGAACGACTTCTTCGAGGCGTTCAACGTCGGGGTGGAGGCGACGACCTACCCGGATCTCGAACTGCCGGAGGATCAATACGCCGGCAACACCTGGCCGGCCGTGGATCATTTCGAGGCTGCGGTGTCGGCGTACTTCGCCGAGGCCGCACGGGTGGCGCACACGCTGACCCGGATCTTCGCCGACGCGCTCGACCTCCCGCCGGACTTCTTCGACGGCTACACCGACCACTCACTCGACGTCTTGCGGATGAACAACTATGCCCTGCCGCCCGGCGAGGTGGAACTCGACGGCGAGCTCACCGGGATGGGGGAGCACACGGACTACGGCATCGTCACGGTGCTGTGGGCCGATCAGGTCAAGGGGCTACAGGTGCTCGATCGCGCCGGCGTCTGGCACGATGTCGAACCCGCCGACGGGGCGCTGCTGATCAACCTCGGTGACCTGATGGCGCGCTGGACCAACGAGCGATGGATGTCCACCCTGCACCGCGTCAAGCCGCCCGTGGTGGACGGGACCATCGAGCGCAGACGATCCGCCGCGTTCTTCCACGACGGCAACATCGACGCCACCATCTCCACGTTGCCGTCCTGCGTCGGCGCCGGGAGTCGATACTCGCCGATCACGGTGGGTGAACACATCGGCGCCAAACTGGCCGGCTCTCGTGCCGGACAATCGAATCCGTATGCCCGGCGAGAGGCGCAGCGGGTGCGGCAGGCGATGCGCCGGGGGTTGGGGCAGCAGTAGGGGCATCTTCTGGTGCAGGGCGGTGGATCTCGATACGGGTCCTCGCTACGCTCGGTCCCTACTCGATCGGCGGGAGCGGGTGTCGGGTCTCGCTGGTGATTGTTTCGATCGGCGGGAGAGGGTGTCAGATCTCGCTGACGCGGCCCGGATAGGTGGCCCGTCGTGCGGCATGCACCGGGCAGTAGTGCATCGGGTTGTCGCGCTCGGCTTCCGGTGGGAGATTACGAGCAGGCGTCTCCACGAGGGGGGCGTCGGGAGCCACCCGCCCATCGACCCGATCCCATGCGTCGCGCGGACGTGGATGGCGCAGAAAACGTTTCGGGAGCAGGCGGTGCATCACGAGGTTGATCGTCCGGCCGAGCAGCCGGAAGCGCCGCTCGTCACGCTCGGTCCACGGCAGCCCCATCATCTCGCGGATCGGCTCGTCGTAGAAACCGGTGGTGAGCCAGGTGAAGAAGCGCTGATTTGTCTCGGCCATGTAGCGGAACCACACCGTCTCCGGAATGAACCGCAGGAACGGCGGCGGCGGCAGTTGTCCGATGTCGAGAACGGTCCGGACAGCCGGATGGTCACGAAGAACATTGCGGCACATGTGGTCCCAGTATTCGAGGAAGTCCTCGTAGGTGTCGGGCACCGGTCGCATCGAGACGCCGTACATCGCATACCACGCCTTGGACTCCTCGAAGAGCTGACGCTTCTGATCCTCGGTCAGCCACGGGCCGAAGCGTTCGCAGAGTCGTACGTTGCCGTACCAGAACGTGGCGTGCGCCCAGTAGAAGACATCCGGGTCCAGCGCGTGGTAGCGCGTGCCGTCATCCATCTGGCCCTTGATGTCCCGGTGATAGTCGCGTACTTCGCGGCCGGTCGCGGTGCCGCCGTCGAAGACCACACCGCTGATGGGGTAGAGCGAGCGCATCAGTCGCTGCCATCGTTCACCGAAGAAATCGGAATGCTCCCAGACCGCCGCGCCCAGCTTCGGATGCATGTTCTGCATCGAGCCTGCCCACAGGCCCTGGAACATGCCGGTCCAGGTGCCCCAGATCTGCCACGTGAGCGAATCCGGTCCGAGCGGTGCGTAATCCTCGGGCCGCGGTGTCGGGTCACCGTCGGTCGTGGCGTCCGCAGATTTCGTCAGCACCTCGGTCATGAGACGAAAGTCTAGGATCGTCTCAGGCGGGGTGTCAACGACGGTGGAACCGGATTCGTTGTCCGGCGACGAGTTGGGCAGCGTGGTCGACTGCGGTCGGGGTGAGCACCGCGATGACCGGATAGCCTCCCGTCACCGGGTGATCGGCGAGAAAGATGACCGGTCGGCCGCTCGGCGGGACCTGGACGGCGCCGTGCGGCACACCTTCGGAGGCGAGTTCGGGTGCAGCGGCGCGATGGACGACGAGCGGGTCGTCCGAATCGGCCGGTCGATCCAGTCGCACTCCGACGCGATTGCTGTCCGGGCTGACCTCCCAGATCCCGTGCGTGAGGTCCCCGGCCTCCTCGACCTGTTCTCGACGCGGACCGTCCGAGACCTCGAGGGCGACCACCTCGGGCTCGCCGTTGTCGACCGGCGCGGCGGAGATCACCGGCCACGGAGCGGTGGCGCGCCCGATCGGGAGTTCGACGTCGGCCGCGAGCGGTTCGGGCCCGAGCCCGGAGAGGGTGTCGGTGGAACGGGAACCCAGCACCGCGGGCACGTCGAAACCGCCGCGGACGGCGACGTAGTTGCGGCAGCCCCAGGTGGGTGTGTCGATGGTGAGCTCGGCGCCGTCGGGAAGGGGCACCGCGGCGGCATTGCCGACCGGGGACTCGTCGACGCGGACCTCCGCACGCGCACCGGTCACGGCGATCACGAGGGTCCCGTGCGCGCGAATCCGCAACCCGCCCAGCGTGGTCTCGATCACGGCGGTGGATTCGGGATTGCCGACGAGTCGGTTCGCCAGCGTCAGCGATGATCGATCGGCGCCGCCCGAGCCCGGCACGCCGAGATGCGCATAACCGGAGCGCCCCAGATCCTGCAGGGTCGACAACGGGCCCGGGTCGATCACGGTGACGGATTTCACGGCCGGGGTCCTCGCGATCCGTCGCCTGCGTCGACGAAGTGGACGAGTGAGCCGGGTTCGAGAACTGCCGGCGGAGTGTTGTCTTCGTCCCACATCGACTGATCGGTGTGTCCGATCAGGTGCCACCCACCAGGGCTGGCCCGCGGGTAGACGGCACTGTAACCGGCCGCGATGGCGACGGCACCGGCCGGAACCCGGACCCGGGATTCGCTGCGGCGGCCGACGTCGCGGAAAGGGTGATCTGAGTTCTGTTGTGGGACAAGATAACCGAACCCGGGGGCGAAGCCCATGAACTGGACCTGCCAGGTGGTGTCCCGATGGATCTCGGCGACCTCGTCGGTCCCGAGGTCGAGCAGATCGGCGACGTCGGCGAGATCCGGTCCGTCGTAGGAGACCGGGATACGGATCTCGGACGCGGTCGAGTCGTCGGTGTTGTCGTCGGTCGCGACGGCCCGCAGTGCGCGATGGATACCCAGCACGTCGATCCCGCAGCCACGCTCGGCCTGCACCAGCAACGTCTGCGCGGTGGGGATCACCTCGGTGGCGTGCAGGCTTCCGGCCTGTACCGCACGCCGCAGTGCCGCCGCCGCAGAGCCGACAGCGCGCAGCGGCGCTGTGTCGGTGGCGGAGTCGAGGTCGGTGGCGAAGTCGAGCAGCACCGCGTCGGGCCCGGCGGGTAACTCTCGCATGTGCACAACCTACCGTTGCGTCGACGAAAAATGCCGGTGGAGTCGGCCGTCGATGGCAGGATTGTCGGCAACTCCGGAGGTGTCCTGATGCGTGAGATCGTGATCTGCGGCGAAGCCCTCGTCGACGTCGTCGCGGCCCGCGCGCCCGTCAATGCCGGCCGGCTGGCCGCGTTGCAGCCGGCGCTCGGTGGCGGACCGTTCAACGTGGCCGTGACGCTGGGCAGGCTGGGCAGTGCCGTCTCGTTGTGCACGGCGGTCTCCACCGACACCTACGGCGACGCGATCGTCGCGGCCTTGCAGGCCAGCGGCGTCGGAACCGGGCATCTGCAACGGCGTGGCGAGCCGACCTCGCTGGCGCTCGCGACGATCGGTACCGACGGCGCCGCGCACTATTCGTTCTACGTCGAGGGGACGGCCGACCGTCTGGTCCAGGATCCAGGAGCCTTCCCGCAGACCGTCTCGGCGGTATGTTTCGGAACACTGTCGCTCGTGCTGGAACCCGGTGCGTCGGTGTACGAGTCGCTCCTCCGCCGCTGCCACGACGAGGGCCGGCTGGTGGTGATCGACCCGAACATCCGGCCGGCGGTGATCGCCGACCACGACGCGTACCGCCGTCGGTTCGCGTCCTGGATGGACGCGGTGGACATCGTCAAGCTCTCCGACGAGGATGCCGACTGGCTCTCCTCGGGCCCCTCGGGTACCGGACCGGCCGACTGGCTCGCCGCCGGTGTGACCGCGGTCATCACGACCGCCGGACCGGCCGGGATCACCGTGACCACCGCTGCGGCGGCGGTCACATCGCCAGCCCCGAAGGTGCAGGTCAGCGATACGATCGGGGCGGGGGACAGTGTCGTCGGCGGAGTGCTGCGTCACCTGGAGAATCTCGGTGCACTCTCTCCGCGCGCGGTGGCGGAACTGAGCGCCGAACAGTGGCTGGCGATCGCGGAGTACGCAGGTCAGGTGGCTGCCATCACCGTTTCACGGCCGGGCGCGGACCCTCCGTGGGCGGGCGAGCTGCGAAGCGACTACGTTGATAACCAGCAGCATCCTTACCCGGATGTGCGTAGTACAAGACTCTCACCTGAGTAAAGGGGTTCGTGTGTCCGCTGAAACAGTCCCAGCTGACCAGGCGTCCGATACGGCCTCAGCGACATTCACCTACCCCGGTGGTCAGCTGGAGCTTCCGATCCTGAAGGCCACCGAGGGTTCTGACTCGGTCGGGCTGGGCAAATTCCTCGCCGAGACCGGCCTGACCACCTTCGACGGCGGCTTCGTCAACACCGCGTCCACCAAGTCGGCGATCACCTACATCGACGGCGAAGCGGGCATCCTGCGGTATCGCGGCATCCCGATCGACCAGCTGGCCGAGAAGTCCACCTTCATCGAGGTCAGCTACCTGCTCATCTACGGTGAACTGCCGACGCCCGCGCAGCTCGAGGACTTCACCGACAAGATCCGCAGGCACACCTTGCTGCACGAGGATCTGAAGCGCTTCTTCGACGGCTTCCCGCGCAACGCGCACCCGATGCCGGTGCTCTCGAGTGCGGTGAACGCACTCTCCGCGTACTACCAGGACTCGCTCGATCCCAAGGATCCCGAGCAGGTCGAGCTGTCCACGATCCGGCTCTTGGCAAAGCTGCCGACGATCGCTGCCTATGCGTACAAGAAGTCGGCCGGTCAGCCGTTCCTCTATCCGGACAACTCGCTGAGCCTGGTCGAGAACTTCCTGCGCATGACGTTCGGCTTCCCGGCCGAGCCCTACGAGGTCGACCCGAAGGTCGCCAAGGCCCTCGACATGCTGTTCATCTTGCATGCCGATCACGAGCAGAACTGTTCGACCTCGACGGTGCGTCTCGTGGGATCGTCGCAGGCCAACCTGTTCACATCGATCTCCGGTGGCATCAACGCGCTCTGGGGCCCGCTGCACGGCGGTGCCAACCAGGCGGTGCTCGAGATGCTCGAGGACATCAAGCAGTCGGGCGGCGACACCCAGGCCTTCATGAACAAGGTCAAGAACAAAGAAGACGGTGTGAAGCTCATGGGCTTCGGGCACCGCGTCTACAAGAATTACGACCCACGCGCCGCGATCGTCAAGCAGACCGCCGACCAGATCCTGGAATCGCTTGGCGTGCAAGATGATCTGCTCGACATTGCGAAGGGTCTCGAGGATGTCGCGTTGAACGACGACTACTTCATCGAGCGCAAGCTGTACCCGAATGTCGACTTCTACACCGGCGTCATCTACCGTGCAATGGGCTTTCCGACCCGGATGTTCACCGTGCTGTTCGCACTCGGCCGGCTGCCCGGATGGATCGCGCACTGGCGTGAGATGCATGCGGATCCGTCGGGCAAGATCGGCCGCCCGCGTCAGCTGTACACGGGCTACACCGAACGCGACTACGTGAACATGGGGCAGCGCTGACGCGCCGGAAGGCCTGAGATCAGCGCCACGTGCGCCGATCTGACCAGAAACCTGATCCGACGACTCAAAGGAGAGTCCCGTTGACCAGCACAGAGAAGCCCGTAGTCGAATTCCCGGAAGGTCCAGCTCCCGCCGAACTGCAGGTCAAGGACCTCATCGTCGGTGAAGGTGCCGAGGCGCAGAGTGGTGGCGTGGTCGACGTGCACTACGTCGGCGTCGAATACGACACCGGCGAAGAGTTCGACTCCTCCTGGGACCGCGGCCAATCGGCGAACTTTCCGCTCGACCGGCTCATCCCGGGATGGCAGGAGGGTATCCCCGGCATGAAGGTCGGAGGCCGCCGACAGCTGACCGTTCCGCCGCAGCTCGCATACGGTCCGGCAGGGGCAGGCCATCGGCTCTCGGGCAAGACGCTGGTGTTCGTCATCGATCTGCTGGGCGTGGGATAGTCGCTGCGGCAGACGAGCGAGCGGACGGGCTGGTGCCGTCGGCACCGTCGGTGCTGTGGCTCAGACGCGATCTGCGTCTGAGCGATCTTCCGCCGCTCAGCGCCGCCCATGACGGCGGCGATCAGATCCTGACCTGTTTCGTCGTGGACCCGAGGCTCGAGAAGTCCTCGGGGCCACGACGTCTCAGTTTCCTGTACGAGTCACTCCGCGAACTCGACGACAAGCTCTCCGGCCGTCTGCTGGTGGTGCGTGGCAGACCGGAGGAGGAGATTCCGCGGCTGGTGGCCGCGGTCGATGCCGCGTCCGTCCATGTGAGCGAAGACTTCTCGCCGTTCGGGCGACGCCGCGATGCGGCCGTTGCGGAGGCGCTCGGAGACCTTCCTCTCGAGGCCACCGGTTCGCCATATCTCGTGTCACCTGGTCGGGTCACCAAACCGGACGGTGATCCGTACAAAGTGTTCACCCCGTACTTCCGGCAATGGCGCCACCACGGTTGGCGACGTCCCGCATCGTCCACGGTGGCGGTTTCGGACCTGTTGGACCCCAGTGACATTCGTCAATCTGGACGTGTCCGGGTGCCGGCCGCCCCGGCGAAACTCGAACTTCCCGCAGGCGAGGACGCTGCGCTGGCGCGCTGGGCGGAGTTCGTCGGCGACGATCTCGATGATTACGAATCAGGCCGCGACCGACCGGATCTCGATGTGAGCAGCCGGATGTCGGCCTATCTGAAGTTCGGCAACATCCATCCCCGGACGATGGCCGCCGACCTGGGCCGGTCGAAGGGTGCTCAGGCGTATCTCCGGGAACTCGCTTTCCGGGACTTCTACGCCGCGGTGCTCTACCACTGGCCGGACAGCTTGTGGCACAACTGGAATCGTCAGTTCGACGACATAGAACTCGACACCGGCCAGGACGCGCACCGACGTTTCGATGCGTGGAAGGAGGGTCGGACCGGATTCCCGATCGTCGATGCCGGTATGCGTCAGCTCGCCCAGACCGGCTTCATGCACAATCGCGTCCGGATGATCGCGGCGTCATTCCTGGTCAAGGATCTACACCTGCCGTGGTGGTGGGGTGCGCGATGGTTCCTCGATCAGCTCGTCGACGGCGACATGGCCTCTAACCAGCATGGCTGGCAGTGGGCGGCCGGCACCGGAACTGATGCGGCGCCGTACTTTCGGGTGTTCAACCCGGAGACCCAGAGACGGCGGTTCGATCCCGACGGCGAGTACGTGCGGCGGTGGGTACCGGAGGCCGACGGCGACTACCCGGAACCCATCGTCGACCACAAAGCGGAGCGGGAAGAGGCCCTTCGACGGTTTCGGCAAATCTGATGTCGATCGAACGCCGTTCCGGCTCCGCACTAGGCTGACAGCGTGATCGCGACCCCCGACCCGTTTGTCGCCGACATCTCCGACGATGCGGCGTGGGCCGGTCTCGCCTGGTCATCGGACCGCCACGTCGAGCCCGTGCGGATCGGATTCACGTCCGGGCCGCTCCCGACAGTGGATTGGGCGGTGCTCGGCGAGCAATGCGATGTGGTCTATGCCGAGCCCGATACCGAGGGCGTGCACCGAGCGGTCGTCGGGGCCGACGAACCCGAGGTGGCCGCCCGCCGACTCGCCGACCACGTGGCCGACAATCCGCAGGCTGCGACCACCTTGGCCGCCGTGCTCCGCACCGGAACGCAGGTATCGGTCCGGCAGGCGCTCGACATCGAGTCGTGGGCGTACTCGACCTTGCTCGGCGGAGACGAGTTCGCGGCGTGGCTCACCCGGCGAGGTCCGCGTCCGTTGCCTCCGACGCCCCGGGTTGCGCCGGTGACGGTCGACCGTGATGCCGGACGGCTGACGATCGGCCTGAACAGGCCGGAGCGCCGTAACGCCTTCGGTGCGGCCCTGCGGGATGCACTCGTCGAGGCGCTCGACGTCGCGGTGCTCGACGAGACAGTGACGGAGGTCCACCTGCGTGGCTCGGGGCCGGTCTTCTGCGCGGGCGGAGATCTCGACGAGTTCGGGACCACGCCGGATCCGGTGCTCGCCCACTTCGTCCGGACAGCCGGCGGGGCCGGCGTGCGCCTTGCGGAGATCGCCGACCGGACAACGGCATTTCTGCACGGCGCATGCGTTGGTGCGGGAATCGAGCTGCCCGGCCTGGCTGGGCGGGTGGTGGTCGATCCAGCAGTTGCGATCCGCCTGCCCGAGGTGAGCATGGGCCTGATCCCGGGCGCCGGAGGTACCGTCGGTATCCCACGACGGATCGGACGCTGGCGGACCTTTCATCTCTCGGTGACCGGCGTCGCCGTCGGAGCGGAGACCGCTCTGCGGTGGGGACTCGCCGATGAGATCGCCGACGTCGTGCCCGTCGACGTCAGCGCGCGAGGGACAGGGCCTCGGACCACTTGACGCGGGTGCCGGTCCGCAGGATCGACCGCTGGTAGATCCGGGATGCGAACCAGGTGGCCGAGGCGCAGGCGAGCACCATGAGTGCAAACGTGACGACGACCTGGACCGTCGAGGTGTCGCCGGTGGCGATCCGGACCGGCATCAGCGCGGCGCTGAACGGTGGTATCCAGGTGAGCACCTGGATCAAGGTGGAGTCGAGGGCCTGGATGCCGAAGATCCCGGAGTACATCACCGCCATCGCCAGGATGGTCAGCGGCGCCGAACTGGCGTTGAGTTCCTCCTGACGGGAGACGAGCGCACCTGTCGCCGCGTAGAGCGTGGCGAAGAACAGGAAACCCAGGACGAACCAGGCGATCACGGCCGCGAACATCCCGATCGCGGCCCCCGGGATCGTCAGCAGTCCGGTCACCCGACCCGCGATCAACGCAGTGGCGCCGAGCAGCAGGACCTGTGCCATTGCGATCGCCCCGATGCCGATGATCTTGCCCCACAACAGATGCAACGGCTTGATCGTCGCGAGCAGCAACTCGACGACCCGCGACGTCTTCTCCTCGACCACGCCGACGGCGACCATCGAGCCACCCATCATGATGGCGGTGATCAGTAGGATGGTGCCGACGAGTGCGATCACGATGCGTTGTCCCTCGTCGGGCTTGTCGGGAGTGGTCTGTTCGACGGTGATCGTCGCGCGGGGCAGGGAAGCGGCGTCGACGCCCCGTTCGGCGAGCGAACTGGTCAGGCCGACCTGCTCCACCGACGACCGCAGGACACCGTCGAGGGTCGGACTGAGACCGCTCTCGGAGACCGCGACATACGAGTTCGGTGCGGTGCCCGGTACGAGGGCGGCGGTGAGGTCGCCGTCGGCGACCCGCGAGCGGGCCTCCTCCGCCGAGGCGACCGAGACCACATCGACCGACGTGCCGGTCGCCGAGCCGAACTCCTCGATGGTCTGTGTGAGTGCGGCGTCCTGGCCGACCACACCGACGCGATCGGCGTCGTCACCGCCGCTGAGTGCCGACCAGACGACGGCGCCGACGATGATCACGACCATCAACAGCCCGGTGCTGATCAGGAACGACCGGGTCTTAGCACGGGTGGCGATCTCCCGTTCGGCGACCAGCCAGATCGACTGCACGGCACCGGCTCCACCTGGTGACATGGGGGAGTTCATGCGGCGACCACCTCTCGGAACAGTTCGGTCAGTGACGGGGTCGATGTCGCGAAACGGTGGACCGGGCCCACGCGAAGGGCCGCTGTGAGGATCGCCTGGTCGTCTGCGACAGCAGGGTCGAGCCGCAACATCGTCAGGTCGGTGTCGGTGTCATAGTCGGCCTGTACGACGCCGGCGATGCCCTCGGCCCACCGGGTTCGGGTGGACGGTCCGGCGATCTCCAGCATCATCCCTTCGCGTGCGCGGAGATCGTCGACCCGGCCCAGAGCACGCATCTGGCCGCGCGCCACGATGCCGACCCGATCGCACAGGCGCTGGACGAGATCGAGCTGATGGGAGGAGAAGATCACCGGGATGCCCTCGGCTGCTTTCTCTTTGAGCACATCGCTCATGACGTCGACCGCCACCGGGTCGAGTCCGGAGAACGGTTCGTCGAGCACCAGGACGCGTGGATCGTGGATGAGGGCCGCCGCGAGCTGGACGCGCTGCTGATTGCCCAGGCTCAGATCGCCGACATCGTCGTTCACCCGTTGCTCGACCCCGAGCCGGTTGGTCCACCGTTCAACGCTCTCACGGGCTGAGGTGGAAGACATCCCGTGGAGTCGGGCGAGGAACACGAGCTGTTCGCCCACCTTCATCTTGGGATACAGTCCGCGCTCCTCGGGCATGTACCCGATGCGTCGTCGCGTCTGCAGGTCGATCGGATGATTGCCGAGGCGCACGCTGCCCGCATCCGCGGCGAGGACACCGAGGATGATCCGCATCGTGGTGGATTTGCCCGCGCCGTTGCTCCCGACGAAGCCGAATATCTCGCCAGGTGAGACCTGAAAGGTCATGTCCTGCAGAGCGATCAGATCGCCGTATCGCTTGTGTAGTCCGTCGATGATCAGCGGACCGTTCATCCGTGGCTCCGTTCTGTCTCACTGGTGACGAGGTCTTCGGGGTCGGGATCGTTCATCCACCACGCGGTGAGCATCGTCGGGAGTACCACCGCGATCACCACGAGAGTGATGAGCAGAATGCCGGTGCCGTACACCGATTGGCCGCTCACGCTGTCGCGCGATCCCAAGACGATGAGGATGAGATAGGGAATGAACATGAGCGTGTACAACACGAAGAATCCGATCGACCGGGCAGAGTTCCGCTGCGCGAGCTGGATCTCGTCGAGGGCCGGGACGGGAGTGTCGGCGACTGAACCGGTGACGATGCGCAAAGCGTATTGCGCGGCGCAGGATCCCAGGACTCCGATGATGAACGGTATCGCGAACCACATGGTGCTGAACGCCATCACCGCGCCGGCGAGAGCCACGGTCAGTGTTGTCACCTGGGTCAAGACCAGTCGCCGGGCGCCGCGACGATTGCGCCACGAGTTCAGCGCACCCGCATGCTTCTCGTTGAATCGGAGATGACGCCCGGCCCGCCACTCGTCGTAGCGCCGCCAGAGGGCCGGGGTCGCCTCCTCCGGGATGGCCGAATTGGGGTCCCTCATCGTGCTCCTCCGTGATCGGGTTGTCTGTGGTCGGCGACCCGTGGGTACAACTCGGCCGACATGGCCCCGAACTCGCGGCGGCTGAAGACGGCCTCGACCGGCAGGTCGAAGACGGCGCAGATGCGGAACGCGAGGTCGAGGCTGGGGTAGTTGTCGCCGCGTTCGAGGGCGCCCACGGACTGGACGTTGATGCCGACCAGTTCGGCAAGGTGTGCTCGCGACATCTTTCGCTCGGCGCGTAGGACGCCGATGCGATTGAAGATCGGGAGCTTCTCACCCCTTCGAACAGGACTCACCTATCCGATTGTTTGGAAAACACAACAGAATGTCAAGCGGTCCCGCGAACGCCGAGCAACTCCGCGACGTTGCGCGCTGCCGCGCGACCTGCCCGATTGGCTCCGATCGTGGATGCCGACGGCCCGTAGCCGAGGAGTTGGATTCGTGGTTCCGTCGCGACGGTGGTGGCCAACCGGCCGGTCATCGTGATTCCGCCGCCCGGCCCGCGCAGGTGTAGCGGGGCCAGATGGTCGAGCGCGCTGCGGAATCCGGTGTTCCAGAAGATGACGTCGACGTCCAGGGTGTCGTCGCCGCTCGTGGCGTCCACTCCACAGTCCCAGCACACGCCGGTCTCCGTGATCCGGGTGAACATCGGGCGCCAGGCGAGGATGCCGTCGTCCTGTGCGGCCCGGATCGCCGGCGTGAGGGCCAGCCCGGTCACCGAGACGACCGACGTCGGCGGCAGCCCGGCCCGGACACGTTCTTCGACGCGGGCGACCGCCCGTCGGCCTTTGTCCGGATCGAACGGGGTCGGGTCGAACACCGGCTCGGTCCGGGAGCACCAGAACGTCTGTACCCCGGGTGCCCTGCGGGAGATCTCGATGAGCAACTGGATCGCTGAGATGCCTGCCCCGACCACGAGTACCCGTTTGCCCGCGAACTCCTCGGGCCCGACGTAGTCATGCGTGTGCAGTTGGCGGCCGCGGAAGTCGCCGATCCCGGGGACGTGCGGGATGAACGGGCGTTCCCAGGTACCGGTCGCGTTGATGATCGCGCGGGCCGTGATCGTCCTGCGGTCGCCCAGGGTCACGGCAAAGCCGTCGTCGCCTGACTCGGCGCGGAGGCGCTCGACTGAGCGGACATCGACCGGCCGGTGCACCCGAAGGCCGAACTTCTGCTCGTATTTGCCGAAGTACTCCGGGACGGCGGTCGCGGCGGGAAACGTCTCACAGTTGCGTCCGAGGGCCTCGACGAGCCCGTACCCGGGCAGGTCGTGGACGCG
This sequence comes from Gordonia sp. SL306, assembly GCF_026625785.1. Classification (NCBI taxonomy): domain Bacteria; kingdom Bacillati; phylum Actinomycetota; class Actinomycetes; order Mycobacteriales; family Gordoniaceae; genus Gordonia; species Gordonia sp. SL306. Next base: position 3,708,932 of record NZ_CP113063.1, read on the forward strand.
ATTGGCGGCAGCGAGAGTCAGCGTCGGCCAGCGGAACTGCCATGCACCGCCGGGACCCCGGGCGTGGTCGAGGAGCTGATAACGATCGTCGAGAGAGAATCGCTGCAGGAAGTAGGCCGCCGACAACCCGGCTTGCCCGCCGCCGATGACCAGTACGTCACAGTCGTCTCGGATGTCGCTGTCGTTGTCGGGAGCACCCACACTGGGCAGTCTGTCACCTCGGTAGGCTTCGGCACATGATTCACTCGTCTGCAGAAGGTGCAGTGGTCAGCATCGAGCTCGACCGCCCCGACAAGCGCAACGCCCTCGACGAGACCATGGTCTCTGAGCTCTCCGAGGCATTCGTCGATGCAGTGGACGGTGGTGCGCGGGCGATCGTGCTCACCGGGAGGGGGCCGGTCTTCTGTGCCGGCGCCGATCTCTCCGGTCCGGTCTACGACCCGGCGTTCCTGGACAAGCTCGTGACGACCCTGCAACAGATCGAGGCGACGCCGGTCCCGGTGATCGCCGCGCTGAACGGCTCGGCGCTCGGCGCGGGCCTGCAGCTCGCGATGGCGGCGGACCTGCGCGTGATGGCTCCCGATGCGATTGCCGGCATCCCGGCCGCGAAGATCGGTGTGGCGGTGGATGAATGGACGATCAAGCGGTTGTCGTCGCTGGTCGGGACCGGCCAGGCGGCCGGCATGCTGATCGGATGCGATCCGCTGTCCGCGGATCGTGCCCATGCACTCGGCTTCGCCAACCGGATCGGTGATCTGACCGACGCCCGACACTGGGCCTCCGTGATCGCCGACCTCGCGCCGCTCACCCTCCAGCACTACAAGCTCGTCCTCAACGGTGACGGTGCGCGCGACGAACCGCCGGTCGAGCGGTCGGCCGCGATGATGCGCGCCTGGGAGAGCGACGATCTCGCGGAAGGTCGGGCCGCGCGGGCGGAAAAGCGCACCCCGAACTTCAGCGGACGCTAGGAGAGTCGGGCAAAACGGGCTCCTCACCAGGCCGGTATGGGAGTTTTCGTGTCCGAAACATTCCGGTCAAGTGATCGAAATCGCCCGTTTCTACCTTCACCCAAGGTGTCCTCCGGTCCGGAGTGCGCACGAAACCTGGTGAGGGAGCGGTATGTCGAATGAGTCGGTCCACGACGGGGTCGGGGAGTTCGCCGACCAAGTCGGTGATGTGGAGAAGGCCGAGGGAGGAATCATCGCCACCGGCCCGCAGGCTGCGGCCGCGCGCGAGACGCTCGAGGATTACACCCTCCGATTCGCGCCACGCAGTTATCGCAAGTGGGGGCCGGGAGTCGTCGCCATTTCGGCGCTGGGCGGAATCGCCTACCTGGCCGACTTCGCCATCGGCGCCAACATCGGTATCGCCAACGGTACCGGCAACGCGCTCTGGGGCATCCTGTTCTTCGCGGTGGTCATCATGCTCACCGGGTACCCACTCTCGTACTACGCCGCGCGATTCAACATCGACCTCGATCTGATCACGCGCGGAAGCGGTTTCGGCTATTACGGGTCGGTGTTGACGAACGTCATCTTCGCATCGTTCACGTTCATCTTCTTCGCGCTCGAGGGCTCGATCATGGCCCAGGGCCTCAAGCTGGGCCTGAGCATCCCGCTGTGGCTGGGCTATCTGCTGTCTTCGGTGCTGATCATCCCGCTGGTCATCTACGGGATGAACACTCTCGCCAAGTTGCAGGTGTGGACCACGCCGCTCTGGCTGATCATGATGGTCGCGCCCTTCTTGTACCTGGTCATCAAGCACCCTGATGCGATCGGCGACTTCCTCTCGTTCAGCGGTGGTACCGACGGCCAGGCGGGACACGGTGTCTCGTTCGCCGGCACCATGCTCGCCGCGGGTGTCTGTCTGTCCCTGATCGCGCAGATCGCCGAGCAGATCGACTATCTGCGGTTCATGCCGCCGAAGACGCCGGAGAACAGCCGCAAGTGGTGGACCGCGGTTCTCACCGCTGGACCGGGCTGGGTGATCTTCGGTGCCGTCAAGCAGGTGGTCGGCCTCTTCCTGGCCGTGTACCTGATCATGAATTTCGCCGATCAGGCTGGTGTCGCCAATGAGCCGGTTCACCAATTCCTAGCGATCTACGAGGAGTTCATGCCGCACTGGCTGGCGCTCACCCTCGCCGTCATCCTCGTGGTCATCAGTCAGGTGAAGATCAATGTCACCAATGCCTACTCGGGATCGTTGGCCTGGACCAACAGCTTCACGCGCGTCACCAAGACGTACCCAGGGCGTCTGGTGTTCCTGGTCTTCAACGTCGCCATCGCCATCGTCCTGATGGAGGCCAACATGTTCAGCTTCCTCAACGAGTTGCTGAACTTCTACGCCAACCTCGCGATCGCGTGGATCGTGACCGTTGCCTCCGACATCGCGATCAACAAGTACCTGTTGAAGATCTCGCCCAAGCAGCCCGAGTTCCGGCGCGGCATGCTCTACAACTTCAACCCGGTCGGATTCGTCTCGGTGATCGTCGCCGGTGCCGCCTCGATCATGGTGTATTTCCATGTCTTCGGCGACGCCATCCAGCCGTACTCGCCGCTCGTCGCGTTGGTGCTGGCCCTGGTACTGCCGCCGATCATCGCGCTGTCGACCAAGGGCAAGTACTACCTGCGTCGTACCGACGACGGCATCGACATTCCGATGTACGACGAGCACGGCAACCCGACCGACGAGAAGCTGATGTGTTGCGTCACCGGGATCGAGTTCGAGCGCCCGGACATGATCGCCTCCGCGGTCCCGGGACCGAACGGGGAGAAGCAGTACATCAGTTCGCTGGCGTTGTCGTGTGACAAAACCGGTGAGCACGTGCTGCCTGCGCAGGCGTAACGCGTCCGCGGTCGACCGGGTTCGGGTGTTCGACCCGAGCCCGGTCGACGTCGGTCTGGGAGAATGACGAGATGCGAAATCTCATCCCCGTGCTGCTGGACCGTCTCGCCGACGGTCCGGTGGCATTGGCGCGGGTCGTCGCGACGAGTGGCCCGGCGCCTCGCCGACTCGGTGCGGCGATGGCGGTCACCGCGGCCGGTGAGGTGATCGGTTCACTGTCGGGGGGATGTGTCGACTCGGCCATCGTGCAGTCGGCGCGCGACGTACTGGACACGGGATGTGCGGTCGGTGAGCGCTTCGGTCCCGCGGACCTCGATGACGTCGTCATCGGCCTCACCTGCGGGGGAGAGATCGAGGTCTTCGTCGAACGGATCGATGCGGGTCACGTGGCCGCCCTCACCGAACTCCTCGCCGCGATCACCACCGGGCGGCCGGTCGCGGTGGCGACGACCCTGACCACGCAGCCGGTGTGGCGGGTGAACCACGATGACGCGATCGAGCGCCTGCGTGAACTCGACGAGGACATCATCGACCTGCTCGACGCCGGGCGCAGTGGGATCGTGGGCGTCGATGACACCGAGACGCCCCTCGGTTGCGCGGCCGACCGACCGCGGACCTTCGTGCAGACCTTCGCATCGCCGCGTCGCCTGATCGCGGTCGGGGCCAACGAATTCGTCCGGGCCCTCACCTCGGCGGCGAAGAACGTCGGTTATCACGTCACCGTCGTCGACCCGCGTCCCGTGTTCACGACCGCGGCCCGGTTCCCCGATGCCGACGAAGTGATCGTGGCCTGGCCGGATCGATATCTGGACGGCGAGATCGTCTCGGGTCGAACAGATTCCGCCACCGCGGTATGCGTGATGACGCACGACGCCAAGGTCGACGTGCCGATCCTGATGTCTGCCCTGCGGTCCGATCGGGTCGGGTTCGTGGGAGCGCTCGGCTCCCGACGTACCCACACCGATCGCAACACCCGCCTGATCGAGGCCGGGCTCGCGCGAGACCAGATCGATCGGCTGCGGTCTCCGCTCGGACTCGACATCGGCGGCCACACTCCGTCAGAGGTGGCGATATCGATTCTGGCGCAATTGATCTCCGAGCGGAATGGTGGCAGTGGGCGGCCGCTGCGCGATGTCGACGGACCGATCCACCGCGGGTCGGAGAATTCCATCCGCTGATCGAGTGGCGCGGAGCGCCATACCCCCTGAGTAGGGGTCCGCACTCACTCCCGCGGGGGAGGCCTCGAAGTGCCTTGTACACCTACCTTTCCGAGACATGGAACTGTTTCGGACCCAGCGAATCCTGATGTGCACGGCAACCCTGATGGCAGCGCTCGTGGTGGTCGGGCTGTGCGCCATGGCACTCGATGATCGGATGCTGCTGGGGGTCTCGGTCTGGGCCAAGCCGGTCAAATTCGGTGTGGCCTTCGCGCTCTACACCGCGACCCTCGCCTGGCTCCTCGACCATCCGCACCGCGGTCGCCGATGGACGCGGGTGCTCGCGCCCGTCTTCGCCGCGACCGCGGTGATCGACGTGGGATTCATCGTCGTGCAAGCTGCCCGGGGGACGTTCAGCCACTTCAACTCCCAAACCGATCCGGTCAACTCGATCGGACAGATCGTGTTCACCACCGGCGTGCCGGGCCTGTTCTTCGCCAACCTCCTCATCGCGTGCATCCTGCTGTGGCAGCGCATCGGCGACTCGGCCACCACCGTCGCCATCCGTGCCGGGCTCGTGATCTCGGTTGTCGGGATGGCTCTCGGTTATCTCGTCGGGTTCGCCGGCCCGCAGCTGGCGCGCACTGCGTCCGGTGAGCTGGTGACGCTCTCGGCCAAGCACACCTTCGGCGGGCCGGACGGCACGCCGGGCATGCCGATCACCGGATGGAGTCTGCAGGCCGGAGACCTGCGTATCCCGCATTTCCTCGGACTGCACGGGATGCAGATCCTCCTGCTGCTGACCTTCGTGCTCCTGGTCTCCGCGCGGCGGTTGCCACGCATGCGTGACCAACGTACGCGGGCTCGCATCGTCGGCATCGCGGCAGGCGGCTACGCGAGTGCGGTGGCCATCACGTTGTGGCAGGCGTTGCACGGTCAGTCCCTGGTGCATCCGGACGCCGGGGTGCTGTGCGCGTGGGCGGTCGTGGTGGCCATCTGTGTGGCCGCGGCAGCGTTCGCGGTGTGGGCAGTTCCGGCGGACTCGGCCGACGACGACGGAGCGGCGGTGGTCGGCGACAAGCCGGTCGGGATCGAATCAGTCACCGGTGGAAGGGAATTCGTCGAAGGCCGGACACTCCGACCCGGGGGAGCTCGGCCTGCTCAGTCCTCGACGACGTAGGACATCAGCGCGGTCACCACCAGTTCGATGATCTTCGCGATCGCCACATCGTCAGAGGTGCTCAGATAGGTGAGGGTGATGGTGTTGGTGGCGGCGATGATCACCGGGCTGAGATCGGAGACCGGTTCCTTCCATCGCACGCCCGCGCGCTCGGCCGAGATCTCCAGGCCGATACCCGCCACCTCGTACAGTCGGCCGTACATCTCCTTGCCGACCTCTTGCAGCTCCGCGTGATTGTGCGCGTAGATGCCCAGTGAGATGGTGGCCTGCATCCGGCCGGGATCGGCCTTGAGCAGGGTGTAGAAGCCCTCGAGGTGTGCCTGCGCGTTCTTGCGCATCGCCTCACGCCCGCGGCCCTCCGGATCCGCGGCCATCGGCAGGATCGCTTCCAGCATCCGGCTGATGTCGGAGGGCACGGCGGTCTCCATCACCGCGCAGAGCAATGCCGTGCGACTGTCGAACGCATAATGGAAACTGGCCAGCGGCATGTTCGCGTGCGCGCAGATCCGACGCGTGGTCGCACCTTCGACACCGTGATCGGCGATCACGCGATATGCGGCTTCGATGAGCGCCGTTCGACGCTCCCCGACAGACATTCGTGCCAACGAGGACTACCCCCAAGACCGCATGTGACCTGCACATGTATGGTGACGTGTTCGCCGAAGCCTATCAGTGCGAATCGGGCAACGGACGTGAGATGGCCGGGTCCGCCGAGCGAGACGGTTCGTCGAGACGGTCAACACGTCGGCATCCCGGCCCGTCCGAGAGTCCGGCGGCACTATCCTGGGTCCCGTGACCTCGACTATCAGCCGGACCGGCGCAAATCTGGCACAGCGTGCGGCCTCAACTCTCTCGACGGTGGGGCTCACGACGGCCAACGCGGTCACGGGCGGACTTGCCAGGCGCGGACTACCCGCGGCGCGTGCCCTGGGCGCCGATGCGGAGGAGATCGGCCGGTACACGGCGGCGTCGCCGCGGCAACGCGGCGGCGTGTTCAGCAATGTCGAACAGGCCGAACTCTCGGTCGACGCCGACTTCCGCGTGATTCTCGACATGGCGCGCCGTCCCGGGCGGCCGCGACGCCCGATCCCGGTCCTGAGCCCCGATTTCGGGGATGAGGCGCGCGCCCTGCACGCCACCTGGCTCGGACACGCCTCGGTCCTCGTCGAAATCGACGGACTACGCGTGCTGACCGATCCGGTGTTCAGTCGACGTTGTTCACCCGCCAGTGCCATCGGCCCGGCCCGCATGCATCCCGCACCCGCCCACGTCGAAGACCTGCCGCCGATCGACGTGGTCCTGATCAGCCACGACCACTACGACCACCTCGACATGCCCACCGTGGTGGGCCTCGCCGCGCGGCAGCCGGGCGTGCGTTTCGTCGCCCCGATCGGGGTCGGCGCCCACCTCATGTCCTGGGGGGTCGCGGCTGACCGGATCGACCAGATCGACTGGTGGGACGAACACACCCTGTCCTTCGGTCGCGGCGACCTGACGTTCACCTGCACGCCCGCCCGACATTTCTCCGGGCGATCGCTGACCCGCAACCTCACGCAGTGGGCGAGCTGGGTAGTTGCCGGTGCCACCCACAGTTTCTTCTTCTCCGGTGACACCGGGTTCTCCGAGCAGTTCGAGGAGGTCGGGATGCGGCTCGGTGGCGTCGACCTGACGCTGGTGGCCGTGGGCGCCTATGACCCCGTCTGGCCGGATGTCCATGTGAACCCCGAAGAGGCCGTCCGGGTGCATCGGATGGTTACCGGAGATCGTGTGCGCGACGCGGTGATGATCCCGATCCACTGGGGGACGTTCAATCTCGCCCGGCATTCGTGGGGCGACCCCATCGCCCGGCTGCTACCGGCCGCGGCAGACAACGCGACGACCGTGGTGGTTCCGCCACCCGGCGGCGCGATCGACCTCCTGACACGATCCGGCACCGGACTCGACGACCCGGCGTGGTGGGAGGCGTCCGCGTGACGCAGGTGAGCGCCGGTCATCCTGGTCTCACCGCAGCGGAGGTCGCCCAGCGGGTGGCCGACGGCCAGGTCAACGATCTGCCGGATCGGTCGGGACGCTCCGTCGCCGACATCATCCGAGCCAACGTTTTCACCCGGATCAATGCGATCCTCGGGGTCCTGTTCGTGATCGTCGCCTCCACCGGCTCGCTGATCAACGGCCTGTTCGGGCTGCTCATCATCGCGAACAGCGGCATCGGCATCATCCAGGAGGTCCGTGCGAAACGGACGCTGGACAAGTTGGCGATCGTCGGTCAGACGACACCGATGGTGCGTCGAGATGGGCAGGTGGGCGCGCTGTCGCCCAACGAGATCGTCCTCGACGACATCATCGAGATCGGTGCAGGCGATCAGGTCGTCGTCGACGGGGAGATGGTCGAGGCGATGGCCCTCGATGTCGATGAATCGCTGCTCACCGGAGAGGCTGACCCGGTCGACAAGGTGCCGGGGGACCAGATCCTGTCCGGGAGCTTCGTCGTCGCGGGCTCCGGCGCTTACCGCGCCACCAGGGTCGGTGCCGAGGCCTACGCCGCGCAACTCGCGTCGGAGGCGTCCAAGTTCACCCTGGTCTCCTCGGAACTGCGGTCGGGGATCGACCAGATCCTCAAGGTGATCACCTGGCTGCTGATCCCGGCGGGCATCCTCACCATCGTCAACCAGGTGTTCATCAGCGACAACGGGATTCGCGCGTCCCTGTTGGGGATGGTCGCCGCGCTGGTACCGATGGTGCCCGAAGGTCTGGTCCTGATGACCTCGATCGCGTTCGCGGTCGGCGTGGTGCGGCTCGGTCAGCGTCAATGTCTGGTCAACGAGCTGCCCGCGATCGAAGGTCTGGCACGCGTGAACGTGGTGTGCGCCGACAAGACGGGGACGCTCACCGAGAACGGGATGCGGCTGTCGGAAGTGCGGCCGGTCGCCGGGCAGGCGCCGGCCGATCTCGGACCCGTCCTGGCCTCGTTGGCCGCACACGACCCGCGACCGAACGCCAGCATGCAGGCCTTGTCCGAGGCCTATCCCGAGCCGCCGTCGTGGTCGCTGGTCACGGTCGAGCCGTTCACGTCGGCCAAGAAGTGGAGCGGAATGTCGTTCCGCGACGCCGGCGGTGAGGACATGGGCAACTGGCTGGTGGGTGCGCCCGACGTGCTCCTCGATCCGGCGAGTGCCACCGCCCATCTGGCGAACGAATTGGGTTCGACGGGACTGCGGATTCTGCTGCTCGCCCAGACCGATGTGCCGGTCGACACCCCGCCTGCGCCGGGTGCCGACACCCCGGGATCGGTCACCCCTGTCGCGCTCGTCGTGCTCGAGCAGCGGGTACGGGCCGATGCACGGGAGACTCTCGACTACTTCGCGAGTCAGAACGTCGACGTCAAGGTGATCTCCGGCGACAACGCGCGTTCGGTCGGCGCGGTCGCGGCCTCACTCGGTCTGGGCTCACCGGACACGTCGGTGGACGCACGCAGCCTGCCGACCGACCAAGACGAACTCGCCGAGATCGTCGACCGCGGCGTCACCTTCGGCCGGGTGCGCCCCGATCAGAAGCGGTCGATGGTCAAGGCGTTGCAGTCCACGGGCGACACCGTCGCGATGACCGGAGACGGTGTCAACGACGTGCTGGCGCTCAAGGACGCCGACATCGGGGTGGCGATGGGATCGGGAAGTTCGGCGGCGCGTTCGGTCGCGCAGATCGTGTTGCTCGACAACAGGTTTGCCACTCTGCCCTATGTCGTCGGCGAGGGTCGCCGCGTGATCGGCAACATCGAGCGGGTTTCCAACCTGTTCCTCACCAAGACCGTGTACGCGGTGCTGCTGGCGTTGTTCGTCGGCATCGGCGGACTGGTGGATCACCTGTTCGGTGCGGGCTCCCTCAGCTACCCGTTCCAGCCGATCCACGTGACCATTTCGGCGTGGTTCACGATCGGTATCCCGGCGTTCGTACTGTCGCTGGCACCGAACAACGAACGGGCCCGTCCGGGATTCGTCCGACGGGTGCTGTCCCAAGCGGTGCCGAACGGGATCATCGTCGGACTGGCCGCCTTCGTCACCTACGTCATCGTGAATCCAGGTGGGTCGGGCGTCGAGATCGGGAACAAGGACTCGGTCGACCTCAGCCCTCTGCAGACGCAGGCGGCAACCGCGACCCTGATGACCCTGATCGCCGTCGCCCTGTATGTCCTGGCGGTGGTCGCGCGGCCGTACAACTGGTGGAAGGCGATCCTGATCGCGGTGTCGGTCGGCGCGTACGTGGTGATCTTCCTGTGGCCGTGGACTCAGGACCTGTTCAAGCTCGACACGTCGAATACGCAGATGATGTCGGTCGCGGCGGTGTCGGCGGCGTTGGGCATCGTGGCGGTCGAGGTGGTCTCGCGGATGGTTCCGCGAATCGTGGCGGCGCGAGATCAACGCCTGGCCGATACCGCGGGTCCCGTTGACGATGGGACTGCACCCCGACGTCCGGACTGACTAGACTCGGAGCATGGATCTCAAAGGACTGGTGGACAAGGCCAAGGCCGCGCTCAGGGGCAACCCGAGCCTGATCGAAAAGGGCGGCGACACGGTCAACAAGGTCACCGGCGGCAAATACTCCGGTCATGTCGACAAAGCGCAGGACGCAGTCAAGAAGGCGGTCGGGTCGGACACCCCGAAGCCGGAGAACCCGGCTCCCGCCCCGAACCCGGAGCCGCCGAAACCCGAAGAGCCGAAGCAGAATCCGCCTCAGGCCTAGGGTTCGCCCCGGGTCTCGGCCCGAGCATGCCGCCGATACGACGACACGGTCGGATCGGCAGCGAACCAGAAACGCCACGGCACGTCGGCGGCACGTCGGACGCCGACCCGCGGTCCGACGCTGATCGCTGCCGACGCCACCGGTCCTGATCTGTCGATGCTGACGGGCCTGCCGTCGTCGAGGTCGCTGTCGAGGTCATCCATGGTGATGCCGAGCGCGCGGGTGAGATTTCCCGGCCCACGTGCCAACGACACATCATCCTTGGCGGTCGGCCGCCGTGTGCGGGCCAGATCGAGCCCGTCGATGATCTCTCCGGCGCGGATCAGGACGGCCGATCCCTGTTCGGTCGGGCCGGTCACCACATTCGCGCAGAAGTGCCCGTGGATTCGGTAGACGTAGAGCCGCCCAGGCGGGCCGTACATGATCTCCGACCTGCGTGTGCGGGTGTATGCGTGCGATGCCGGATCGTCGCGACCGCCGTATGCCTCCACCTCTGTGATGCGGGCGGCGACGCCGTGCCCCACCAGAACGGTGCCCAGCAGCGCTCGCGCGTTGTCGCTGACGCTAGGCTCACTGACCATGGCCAAGACTAGTGACTCCATCGATGTGGACCTGTCTGTCGAAGATACCTGGGCCGCGGCATCGGATCTGACGCGTTACACGGAGTGGCTCGTGCTGCATGACGGCTGGCGGTCGGCGGTTCCGGCGGCCGACGAACTCGGCGAAGGTGTGTCGCTGGCATCGGTGGTCAAGGTCAAGGGGACCCGCATCCGGTTCGACTGGACGATCGAGAAGTACCGTCCATTGGAGCAGGTGCGGTTGAAGGGCAACGGCAAGGGCGGCGTGAAGGCCAAGCTCGACCTGGGCATAGCGCCCACCGATTCGGGGTCGACAGTAACCTTCACTGTTGATCTCGGCGGTTTGCCACTGATCGGGCCGGCCGGCAAGGCAGCGGCCATGGCGGTATCCGGGGATCTGCGGAAGTCGTTGACGACATTCCGTGAGGTCTTCGGCTAGACGACAAACAGGGGGGGACGGCGATGGGGCGTCACAGTTCGGGCGGTGGTCGCCCGGAGTCGGGAGACGGTCGGGATCGGCCGGAACCGGGAGCGGGGCACGATCGACAAGGGTCGGGCGCGGAACGTGTGTCGCGCACGGGCCCGATCGACATGCCGGCGAGCGGTCCGATCGAGCGGCAGTCGGCTCGGCGGGGCTCCGACGACGATTTCGGGTTCGATCACCGGCGTGCGTCGACGGGTCGCCGGGCAGGCTGGCTCTGGGGCGGCGCCGCTCTGATCGTGGTGGCCGCACTGGTCACCGGCTTCGTGTTGTGGCGGACAGGTGCCGTGGGCTGTGCCGATCGGGAAACCATCTCGGTCGCATCGGATCCCTCCATGACCAGTGCGTTGCGCACCGTCACCCAGGACGCATCCGAGGACTCCTGCTACGACTTCGACATCAACGGCGTGGCCGGAGCACAGGTGCCCGGTCAGTTGACCAGCGGTGACAAGGCGCCTGACCTGTGGGTCGCCGACTCGCAGATCCAGGCCCGCCGGGTCACCACTCAGGTGCGCCGCGATCTGAACATGGTGTCGCCGTCGATCGCGTCCTCGCCGACGGTGGTGGTGGGGAAGTCCGTCCCGCAGTTGAACAGCTGGGTCGACGTGATGAAGCTGCAGGATCTGCGGACCGGCAGCCCGATCGACACCAGCACCGGTGACGCGCCGATCGTGGGTGCCCTGGCGGAGGAGAATGCCGGGAACCTGTCGGAGAAGCAGCTGACGGCGGCGATGACGGTGCTCGCCGTGCAGCAGAACAACGCGCGCCTGGCCAACGACAACGAGGGCACCCGCCTGAACCTCGCGAACACGACCGAGGTCCCGGTGGTCACCACCGAGCAGCAGTACCTGCTGTTCACGCGAACCCATCCGGGATCAGAACTGAAGGCATCGGTGCCTTCCGACGGCACAGTGATGCTCGACTATCCGATGGTCAACACGGCGAGCGCGGCTCGAAAGGACACCGCCGCCAAGGCGGGCAAGGAACTGGCCGACAGGCTCGCGTCGTCCGATGGACAGAAGACGCTCAACGAGTCCGGGTACCGCAACCCCGACGGTGCGCCCTTGCCCGACGGCGCCGGAATCGGTCAGGTCAAGAACCTCGAGCTCAAGGATCCGTCGCAGGTCGACCGGGCGATCCGGCAGTGGCAGGTGCTCGGCGTGCCGATTCGCACGCTCGTCGTCGAGGACACCTCGGGTTCGATGGCCGCACCGGCAGGCGACCAGACGCGTGCCGATCTGCTCATCGATGCGTCGATGACCGGTCTCACCCTGTTCCCCAACAACGCGATGGTCGGCGGATGGGCGTTCGGCATCGACAAGGGCGGCCCCGATCAGGACTGGAAGTGGATGTCCCCGATCCGGCGTCTCGACGCCCAGGCCGTCGGTGGCGGAACGCATCGTCAGGAACTGGGCCGGGCGGTCCGCCGTGGTCTCGCACCGTCTCAGCTCGGCGGCGGGACGGGCCTCTACGACACGACTCTCGCGGCGTTCAAAGAGGTGCAGAACAGCTACGACCCGAACTACTCGAACTCGGTCATCATCATGACCGACGGGCAGAACGAGGATCCGAACAGCATCAGCCTCGACGAGTTGCTCTCGCAGTTGAAAGAACTCGAGGATCCGGCACGTCCGGTCCTGGTCCTGACGATCGGGATCTCCGAGGATGCGGACACCGAGGCGTTGAAGGAGATCGCCGACGCCACCCCGGGTGGCACCACGTATGTGGCCCAGACACCCGAGGACATCAAGTCGGTGTTCGTCGATGCGATCCAGGCGCGCGTCGCCGCGGCCGGCCGCTGATCGAGCACGCCTGAAGCTGTCGTTTACCTGAGGATTACCTTGCGATCAGCTTCTCCGGCTGGTCGTTAGGTAGGCCTTATTGCAGAATCGACGTATGACCCGTAAAGACACCCTGCCCCGCGCGGCCGGAGTCGCCGCAGCGTTGGCGACCGTCGGCCTCGTCACCGGTGCGTGCGGTTCCGACGACCCATCGGATACCGCAGCGACGAGTTCGATGGCCTCAGGCGGGGCAGCCGGCACCGCATCGGCGGCGGGTGGGACCTACCAGGACGGCGAGTATTCGGCCACCGGTCACTACGTGTCACCGGGCGGGCCGCAACAGGTCGGTGTCACCGTCACGTTGTCGAATTCGGTGATCACGGCATTGAGCCTGGACACGAGCCAGACCAAGGGCACCTCCAAGGAGTTCCAGGGCAAATTCGCGAGCGGCGTCGACGCATTGGTGGTCGGCAAGAACATCGACGACCTCGACGTCCACAAGGTCTCGGGATCCTCGTTGACGTCGACAGGATTCAACGACGCGATCGATCAGATCAAGACCGAAGCGCAGGCCTGAGACGTCGGTGTCCGCAGCTGTGCGACCGCTCGCCCATGTGTGGTGTTTCGATGCCCTCGGCACACGCTGGGAGATCTCCACACCCGTTCCCCTCGCCGACGACGTCGCGCGTCGGGTGACCGACGAACTCGATCGGATCGATCGGGTGTGGTCTCGGTTTCGTGACGATTCCACGGTCGCCGAGATCGGTCGGCGTGCCGGCCGCTATCCGATCGCCGCGGCCGATCAGCCACTGATCGACTGGTATCGGCGGCTCTACGACCTGACCGGTGGAGCGGTGTCGCCGATGGTCGGCCAGGTTCTCGTCGATGCCGGCTACGACGCCGGCTACAGTCTCGCGCCGAAACCCGAGGTCGCACCCGCGCCCCGGTGGGACGACGTGCTCGCCGGTCACACCGGCTCTCTCGATGTCCGTCGCCCGGTGCTCCTCGACGTCGGGGCCGCCGGGAAAGGGTTTGCCGTCGATCGAGTCGCCGGGATCGTCGGCGAGGAGGTCGACAGCTATGTGGTGGATGGCAGCGGCGACATGCGGATCCGATCATCCGACGGCCCGCTGAGGGTTGCACTCGAGCACCCGGTCGACGTCGAGAAGGCGATCGGGCTCGTCGAACTCGACGACGGAGCGATCTGTGCGTCGGCGGCCAATCGTCGAGCGTGGGCGGACTGGCATCACATCGTCGATCCGCGCTCGGGGGCCCCGGCCCGGGAGGTGCTGGCCAGCTGGGTGATCGCCCCCGACACAATGACCGCCGATGGGCTGGCCACCGCGCTGTTCTTCACCCCGGCGTCGATTCTGCGGTCCGCCTTCGATTTTCACGCCGCGGGTTTCCATCACGTGACCATCCGACGCAACGGGACCGTCGAGCACACCGACATCCCAGGGTTGGAGTTGTTCCTGTGACGCGCGTGATCCCGGCCTGGCTAACGGCTCATCGCGCCGTGCTCCTCGCCCTGCTGGCACTCACCGTGGCGGCCTTCGTGGTGGCTGCGACCGATGGCGACTTCGCCTACCGCCCAGACGAACTGGCGTTGTCGCTGCTCATCGCCGTGGTGGTCACCGGTCTCGCGACCTATGCAGGGGCCGTGGTGGTGCGGGTGCCGCCGGGGTCGGATTCCTGGTTGATCACGGCGCTGATCCTGTTCTTCATCCTGCCGGGCGTGACCGATTCGGGTTCCGCGATCACCGTCGCCGTCGGCGCCGCCGCTGCCGGATTGTCGAAGTACGTGCTCGCGTGGCGCGGACGGCTGGTGATCAATCCGGCGGTCGCGGGTGCCGTGGTCGTGTACGTGCTCGCCTACGCGGAGGTCGGCACCATCGGCTACCCGCTCTGGTGGATCGCCGCGAAACCGCTGGTGATCCCGATGGTCGTCATCGGGGTACTCCTGGTCACGGTGCTCCGAGAGTGGCGCCTGGTCCTGGTCTTCCTCGCGGTGACCCTGGTGACCAGTGGTGTTCTCGAGCTGACCGAGGGAGGTCAGTCACTGGAGTTCTGGTACGCGTCCAGCCCGACGTTCTTCGTCGCGGCCGTGATGCTGCCGGAGCCGCTCACCTCACCGAGCACGCGCGTACATCGCATGATCTACGGAGCGTTGGTCGGCGTCCTGATGTATTGGCAGGTTTCGATCACGGTCACCGACTCGCTGAGCCTCGAGTTCGTCCCGGAGATCGCGCTCCTCGTCGGGTCGCTCTACGCCTTCGGCGTCCGACTCGTGACCGGAAACCCCTCGGCGCGGCGACTTTCCCTCACCTTCGCCGATCGTGCCCAGTTTCCCGCCGATCGTGCGCGTCCCATCGCGGACAACACCTACGAACTCGACCTCGTGGCACCGGCGCCGACGAAGTTCCTTCCCGGACAATGGGCATTGCTCAGTGCGCCGGAGTGGTCGAGGCCGGTGTGGCGTGGGTCGCGACGAGTGTTCTCCTACACGGATGCGCCAGGCGGCAAGGAAGTCCGCTTCGCGTTCACCGCGTCGGCTACCCCGTCGCATTTCAAGCACGGCCTCATCGGCGGCGACACCCGACGCCTCTATCTCGACTTGTCCGGCGGCGACTTCGTGCTGCCCCGTACGGGGCGAGGACGGCCGGTGGTTCTGCTTGCCTCCGGGATCGGCATCACACCGTTCCGATCGATGTTGTGCTCGGCGATCACCAATGGTGCCGACTTGCGCCTCATCACCCTGGTCCATGTCGTCCGGGTGGCCGACCGGGAAGTCTTCGGCGATGTGCTGGACGCCGTCAGGGATGCCGGGGCGTCGGTTCGGGTCGTCGAATCAACCGATCTCGCCGACGGTTTCGACGACGACTCGCTCCGCCGGCTGATCGGCGACGTCGACGGTTCACCGCACTACTACGCATCCGGGAATCCACGGTTCGTCCGTTCGACCGCTCAAGCGATCCGACGCATCGACTCCTCCGCTCGGTGGCAGTTCTGGCGCGTTCACACCGACGCGTTCCTGGGCTATTGACCCGGTCCCGACGACGTGGTCGGAACCTCACGCACGATGGGCGACATTCTGCGCACGGTCGGCGGGAAACCGGGCCCGATCGGAGAGTTGTGCGTCACTCCTCCCGCGCCACCCGCCGCAGGACCGCCAGCACCTGCCCGATCATCGGTGACGGATCGCCGGCGAGGCGGGCGACGGCGAGATCGACCGGCGCGACGTCGGGGACCAGCGGCAGATACCGCACCCCCGCGACGCCGAGCGCAGCGGTGGGTTCGGGAACGATCGCCACGCCCAGCCCGGCGGCGACCAGAGTGACGAGTGTCGACGTCTCGGTGACCTCGTGCCGGATTGCGGGTACGAATCCCGCCGACGCACAGATCGTCGCGACGATCCCGTTCATCACCGATCGACCGTGCCCGGCGTGCACGATGAACTCCGCATCGCGCAGTGCGTCGACGTGGACCGTCGCATCCCTCCATCGACGGTCGCCCTCGGGTATCGCGACGAAGAGACGGTCTCGGCGGACGGTCTCAACGACGATCTCCGTGCCACCCGCCGGTGGCCGCAGCAGTGCCAGATCGATCTCGCCGGACATCAGCGCCGACAGCTGTGCGGGCGCCAACATCTCGCCGCGCACGCTGACGTCCAGATCGGGGAGGTCCTCGCGGAGGGCACGGACCAGCCGAGGGAGCAGAGAGTAGGTGGCCGACCCGACGCAGCCGATCGCCAGAGTGCCCTGCCGGCCCTCGGCGACGCGTTGTGCCTGCAGCCCCGCGACATCGACGGCATCGAGGATGGCCTCCACCCGTTCCAGGTAGGCCGTGCCCGCCGGCGTGAGTTCCACGCGCCGGGTGGAGCGGACGAAGAGGGTCACACCGAGTTCGGCCTCGAGTTGCCGGATCTGCTGAGACAGTGGCGGCTGTGCGATGTGCAGTCGCTCCGCGGCGCGGCCGAAGTGGAGTTCCTCGGCGACGGCCCGGAAGTACCGGAGATGTCGGAGTTCCATGATTGAGACCTTACGCATATCACTGGGGCGAAAATGAATACTTCTCAATATCGAATGACGTTCCTATCGTGGATGTATGAGTACCGGATCCGACGTAGTCATCTGTTCCCCGTTGCGCACACCGGTCGGGCGAATGGGTGGCGCACTCGCCTCGTTGACCGTGACCGACCTCGCCACCGGATTGCTGAGGGAGCTGGCCTCCCGAACCGGACTCGGCGAAGGCGACATCGACGACGTGATCCTCGGTCAGGGTTATGCCAACGGTGAGGCCCCGGCGATCGGCCGGATCGCCGCACTCGACGCCGGGCTGGGCACCGGCGTCCCCGGCATGCAGGTAGACCGGCGCTGCGGTTCGGGGCTGCAGGCGATCCTCAACGGTGCCGCGCAGGTTGC
The DNA here is from genome assembly GCF_026625785.1 of Gordonia sp. SL306. Lineage (NCBI taxonomy): Bacteria > Bacillati > Actinomycetota > Actinomycetes > Mycobacteriales > Gordoniaceae > Gordonia > Gordonia sp. SL306. Next base: position 3,726,111 of record NZ_CP113063.1, read on the forward strand.
CACGGGTGGCGCACGCCTGGTGGTGGCCGGCGGGGCCGAGTCGATGTCGAACGTCGAGCACTACGCGCTGGGGTTGCGGACCGGAATCCGGCAGGGCGGCGTCGAACTGATGGACCGCCTCGACCGTGGTCGCCTTACGGCGGGCGGCGACAGCCATCCCGTGCCGGGCGGCATGATCGAGACCGCCGAGAACCTCCGTGCCCGGTACGGCATCAGCCGCGCGGAGCAGGACGAGCTCGCCGTGCGCTCTCACCAGCGTGCGATCGCGGCGCACGAGGCCGGTCGCTTCGCCGACGAACTCGTGTCCGTGACGGTTCCCGGCAGACGCGGGAAGCCCGACGTGGTGGTCGAACGCGACGAGCATCCCCGTGCCGATGCCTCGGTGGAGTCGATGGCTGCGCTGCGGCCGATCCGGCTGAAGATCGATCCGGAGTCAACCGTGACCGCCGGCAACGCGTCCGGTCAGAACGACGGTGCCGCCATGTGCGTCGTCACGACTCGTGACGAGGCGGATCGTCGAGGTCTCGACCCGATGCTCGCGCTGACGTCGTGGGCGGTCACCGGATGCGAACCCGAGGTCATGGGTATCGGGCCCGTGAACGCAACGGCCGCTGCGCTCGAGCGGGCGGGTCTCACCCTCGACGAGATCGACCTCATCGAACTCAACGAGGCCTTTGCCGCCCAGGCTCTCGCGGTACTCGCCGAGTGGAAGGTCGATGCGACCGATGATCGGTTGAACCCCAACGGTTCCGGGATCTCGCTGGGCCACCCGATCGGCGCCACCGGTGCCCGCATCCTGGCGACCGCCGCCCACGAGGCACGCCGTCGCGATGCCCGTCACGTGTTGGAGACGATGTGCATCGGCGGCGGTCAGGGCCTCGCGGCGATCTTCGAGGTCATCCGATGAGCGCCGTCGATGTCGATGCGGTGGTGTCCGGTCGTGCCGACGGACCCGTTGTGGTGCTGTCGAATTCGCTCGGGTCCACCTACCGGATGTGGGACGCACAACTCGCGGCACTGGAGGAACGATTCCGCGTCGTCCGCTACAACACCCGCGGACATGGGGCATCGCCGGTACCACGGGGCCCGTACACGATCGACGATCTAGCCGACGATGTGATCGCGCTGCTCAACCGGCTCGACGTCGAGCGCGCCCACGTAATCGGGCTCTCGCTCGGGGGAATGACCGCGATGCGTGTGGCGGTTCGCAACCCGGAGCGGGTGAACGCCCTCGGACTGCTGTGCACCGGCGCCCAGCTCACCCCGTCGTCGGCATGGACCGACCGGGCGACGACGGTCCGGGCGCAGGGGAGTGCGGCAGTCGCGGAAGCCGTTGTGCAACGGTGGTTCACCCCCGAATACCTGGCCGACAACCCGGACTCTCGCCGCTACCACGAGACAATGGTGGCCGACACGCCTGCCGAGGGATATGCGGGGTGCTGTGAGGCGATCGCGGTGATGGACCAGCGCGCGGATCTCGCGTCGATCACCGCACCGACCCTGGCGATCGCCGGCGCCGACGACCCCGCGACACCGCCACCGAAGCTCGAAGAGATCGCCGATACGGTCGCGACCGGCCGACTCCTCGTCGTCCCGCACTCGGCGCACCTGGCCAACGCCGAGCAACCCGAGATCATCACGCCCGCACTGATCGAACACCTGGAGCAATCATGAGTATCGACAAACTGGCCGACACGGCCGCCGACGCCGTCGCCGACATCCCGGACGGGGCCAGTCTCGCGGTCGGCGGGTTCGGCCTCGCGGGTATCCCGTGGTTCCTCATCGACGCGCTGCTGGATCAGGGGGCCGCGCAGCTGACGGTTGTCTCGAACAACTGCGGAGTCGACGGTGCGGGTCTCGGACTGTTGTTGGAGGCCAGGAAGATCGACAAGGTGATCGCCTCCTACATCGGTGAGAACAAGGAGTTCGGCAGGCAGTTCCTGGCCGGTGAGGTGACCGTCGAGCTCACCCCGCAGGGCACGCTTGCCGAGCGGATGCGCGCAGGCGGCAGCGGGATCGGCGCGTTCTACACCCCGACCGGGGTGGGCACGCTGGTCGCCGACGGTGGACTGCCATGGCGATACAACCCCGACGGCAGTGTCGCGCTCGCGTCGCAGCCGAAAGAGGTGCGAACGTTCAACGGACAGGACATGGTCCTCGAGGAAGCGATCGTCACCGACTACGCACTCATCCGCGCTGCCGTGGTGGACAAGGCAGGCAACTGCAAGTTCCACGCGGCGGCACGTAATTTCAATCCTCCGGCCGCGATGTCCGGACGGATCACCATCGTCGAGGCGGAGCGGGTCGTCGAGGTGGGCGAGCTGGGGCCCGACGAGATCCACCTGCCGGGCATCTTCGTCAAACGAATCGTCGAACTCACGCCGGAACAGGCTGCGCGCAAGGAGATCGAGCAGCGCACCACCAGGCCACGCCCCGCCCAGATCGACGCCACCCCCGACCAGCCCGTTCATTCCTAGGAGGACACCATGACCTGGACTCGCACCGAGATGGCGGCACGCGCGGCGCGCGAACTCCGGCCCGGCGACTATGTGAACCTCGGCATCGGCCTGCCGACGATGATCCCCGACCATCTCCCCGACGACTCGGGCATCACGCTGCATGCGGAGAACGGCATCCTCGGTGTCGGACCGTACCCGTACGACGACGAGGTCGATCCTGACCTCGTCAATGCCGGCAAGCAGACCGTGTCAGTCCTGCCGGGGGCGTCGTTCTTCGACTCGGCAACGAGTTTCGCGATGATCCGCGGCGGGCATGTCGACGTCGCGGTGCTGGGCGGTATGCAGGTGTCGAGCAACGGTGACCTCGCCAACTGGATGGTCCCCGGTGCGATGGTCAAGGGCATCGGCGGCGCCATGGACCTGGTCAACGGCGCCGGCCAGGTCATCGTGCTCATGGAGCACACCACGAAGAAGGGCGATCCCAAGCTGGTCGCCGACTGCTCGCTTCCGCTCACCGGACGCTCCGTGGTCAGCCGCGTCATCACCGATCTCGGTGTGTTCGACGTCAACGGTGCGGGATTCGACGTCGTCGAGCTCGCGCCGGACGTCGACTTCGCGGCCGTCGAAGCGAAAACCGGTGCGCCGGTGGTGGACCGGACGTCCACGAACGAGCCCGCCAGGGTCTAGCCGGCGTGGTCTCGATACGGCTCCTCGCTGCGCTCGGTGCCTACTCGACCAGCGGTGGTGGTGGTGGTGGTGTTTCGCTGGTCGAGTAGCCGCGAACGAAGTGAGTGGCATATCGAGACCAAGTCGACCGGCGGATAGCGCATCAACGCCGCAGCGCCGCGAGCTCCGATCGTGACCGGATTCCGAGCTTGGCATAGATGCGTGTCAGGTGATACTGAACGGTCTTGGGGGAGATGAACAGTTCGGCCGCCACCTCTCGGTTCGACATGCCGCGGGAGACGAGCTCAGTGACGGCCTCCTCCTGCGGCGTCAGGTCGACGGCATCACGATCGGATCGGATGGCGTTCAGCCCGCCCGCCTTGAGCTCACGTTCGCACCGCTCGACATACGTGATCGCACCGAGTGACAGATACATCTCCCGCGCCGTCCCCATGACGGCATCGGCAGCCCGGCGTTTACCCGCGCGTCGCAGCGTCTGACCATACGCGAAGTTGACCCTAGCGAGGTCGTACCGTAGCGGCAGTCCGTCCAGGATCTCCAGCGCCTCTTCGAAAGTTCTTCTGGCCTGGTGTATCTCGCCCGTCGCCCCGAGTAGTCGGCCACGGGCGTACTTGAGTCTCGCCGATGCCGAGCGGTGCCCGCGCTGTTCGACGAGTTCCTCGTACGGCCGTAGTAGGTCATCGGCGGCACCGAGTTGGCCGTCGATGACCAGCGCGTTGGCCAGGACGTCGACCCACGGCCACCATCCTGGTTCGCTGAGTCCGGGGACGTCGTCGGCCATCCGCATCAGCGGCTCCAGCGTCCGGCGCACCTTGCCGTAGTCGGCAGCGGCCTCGGCGATCTGACCGCGCGCCAACAGGTCCGGAATCCGCATGATCTCGTAGTCACCCACGGAGGTCGACGCCTCCTGGACGCTGCGTTCGGCCTCCTCCCAATCGCCGCGCAGCGAATGGATCTGCGCTGCTGTCCAATTCAGCAATGGCGTGGCCAGCGCGATGCCGCTGGTCCGAGCGAGCGCACGCCCCTGCTCCACGGTGTGCAGCGCCGGCTCCCAATCCCCGGTGAGGCACTGTGTCCGAGCCAGCCAGCCCAGCGCCCACAACGAAATCCGCGCCGAGCCGCCGAGATTGGCCATCGACACCGCGGTCTCCAGATTGCTGCGCGCCGCGCCGACGTCGTCGAGCCCCAGTTGCAGCCACCCACGGCCCATCGTCGCGCGCTGCGCCTGTGCCCCGAACCGAATCCGTTCGGTGAGGGCGGCGTATTCGGCGGTCGCCTCGGTGGGTCGTCCGGACCACGCGAGGCCGAGTCCGCGGATCACGGCCGCTTCCACCCCGGCCGGCGACTGGCTGCCCGCCATGTTGATGGCACGATCGGCCCATTCCACCAGCTCCGTGCCCTGACATCGGACCAGGTTGTGCAGGACGTAACGCTGCGCGATGAGGGCGGCGGTATCGGGGTCACGGTCGAAATTGACGATGTCCCAGGCTCTGTCGAGACGTACCTGCGCTTCGGCCGAGCGGCCGCGCAAGATGGCGAGATACGCGAGCGCGGCATTTCGCAGCGGGGTCTCCCGGAGGCTCTCCACCTGGGGCACCAGCGCTCCGGCGCCGACGCAGTCACCGGCGGCGAGCAATGCGTCCAACGCGAGTGTCGAACGTGTCTCGCGTTCCAGCGGATCCGGTGTCAGGCGACCCGCCTGCGCAAAGAGCCCGGCTGCCTCTGCCCATGCGCCATCGGAGCCCCGGTCACGGGCGAGTGCGTCCAGGTCGTCGGCCAGAGCGGGGTCCGGGATCGCAGTCGCGGCGACGCGATGATGGAGTTTTCGGACGGGATCGGCGACGACCGTCGCCGCCCGACGGTGGAGATCCCCGACGGCGCGGATACCCATGACCTCCAGAATCGCGGCCCGTATCAGCGGGCCCGCGGTATGCGGCTGTGTCTGTGCGGGTGTCAGCGCCGTCTGCGCCACCACCAACCCGGTCCGTAGCGCCTCGTCGACCGCGGCGAGCGGGTCGTCGATCTCGCCGAGAGTGACGGCGGTACCCAGCGAGTCCACGTCGCTGAGCACGGTGATCGCCCCGATGAGCGCACGGGTCGGTGGGGTGGCGTCCGCGAGCCGTCGACGAACCTCCGCCACGACGTGCGACGGCGCCGGCAGTTCGACGTCGACCCGGGACCAGGTGGCCGTGGGCAGTTCGTCGAGAAGGGCGATGGCATCGCGGGGGTTGCCCTCGGTGTGCCTGGTCAGGCGGTCGACGACGATCGGGTGGAGCACTCGGCCGCGCGCCGTGGCCAGGGCCGCGACGCTGTCTCGATCGATGCCCCCGACGCGGAGGGTATCGGCCAGCAGCGCGCTGATCGCCGGCGTCGGATCGGCGGCGGCGAGCACGACGAGCACCGGTGCTTCGGGGTTCGATTGCACCAGCGTTGTGATGTCACGGACGAGCTCGTCATTCTGGTCGGCGTCGTCGACGAGCAGGAGCACAGGTCCCGTGGCCGACCGGAGGATGCCCTCGACGTCTGACTGTGCCAGACGTCCGTCCCACATCACCAGCGTGTCGAGGTCGATCTCCCCGGCGACCTGGGCGAGTCGTCGCAGCACCGTGCTCTTGCCGATGCCGGCGTCGCCGATGAGAGCGATGAACTCCGGCCTGGTCGCCGCACGGGCGCGCCCGAGGAGTTCGGCGATCTCGGATTCTCTTCCGAGACACTCCGCCGCGATGATCACCGTCCCATCGTATGTCCGGCGCGGGAGATTCAGCCCAGATCTCCGCCCGCCACCGGGAGCACGGTCCCGGTGATGTAGGCGGCCTCGTCCGACGCGAGGAAGCAGATCGCGGCTGCCTGTTCGTCGAGGGTTCCGTAGCGTTTCACCAGCGACGACGAGATGGTCTGATCGATGTGCGCCTGGAACCACTCCTGCTCGGTGTGGTTTGCCGGTGCGGGGGTCCCCCGTGAGATGCGGCGGGGCGGCGCCTCGGTGCCGCCTGGGGCGGTGGCCACCACTCGGATACCGCTCTCGGCGTACTCCATTGCGAGCGAGGCGGTGATGGCGTTGATGCCGCCCTTGGCGGCCGAATAGGGGATGCGGTGGATGCCGCGCGTCGCCGCCGACGACACGTTCACGATGACTCCGTTCCCGGCGGTGACCATCGACGGCAGTACCGCGCGGCATGCATACAGCGTCGTCATCAGCGAACGGTCGATCTCCGCGCGGATCTGCTGGTCGGTGAACTCCGTGAACGGCTTGAAGTTGATAGCGCCGCCCACATTGTTGATCAGCACGTCGACGCGACCGTAGGCCGCCACGGCCGTCCGCACCACCGACTCTGCGCCGTCATATGTCTCGAGGTCGGCGATGGCGGCGATCGCACCGGCCCCCACGGCATCGAGCTGTCCGGCCAACTCGGTGACGATGTCCGAGCGGTCCGCGAGCACCACTCTGCCGCCCTCGGCGCTGATCCGACGCGCGGCCTGAGCACCGATACCCTGTGCGGCACCGGTGACCACCACGACCTTGCCGGTGAACCGCCCCGGTGAGACGAAACGCGGCCGATTCGTGGCCATCTCGTCGGCCATCGCGCGACGCATGGTCTCCTTGGAACGGTCGGCGTGGTCGGCGATCAACGTGCGTGCCGACTCGCGATCCCCCGACTCGAAGGCCGCCACGATGTCGACGTGGTCCTGGGCGCAGAGCGGGTGGCACCACGTGGCGTTGCGCAGCACCTCGCCCATCCGGCCCTTCACACCGAGTGCCTTGTAGGCCTCGAGGAGATGGTTGTTGCCGGTCAAGGTGAAGAGGTAGTCGTGAAAGTTCGCGTTGGTCTCGGTGTACTCTGCGGCATCCACGAATCGCTCACCCTCGACGAACGGCAACGTCGTCTCCGCGAGCAACCGGTAGCCGGCGAGTTGCCGACTCGTGAGGCGACCGAACGTCAGCTCGAGGGCGCCGAGTTCGAGGGCGGCGCGTGCCTCGAACAGAGCGTCGGACTCGTGGATGGCCGGGTGTTCCTCGCCGATCTGGTAACCCTCGGAGGTCACCATGGTCGCCTCAGGATCGGGCTGGGTCTCTGGAGCCTCGGGGATCTCCGTCGGCGGGATCTCGGCGGTGGGGACTGCGGGCTGCGATGTCGGCGGGCCGTGCAGGGGAGCGATCACGTTGGGCGCGAACATTTCCTGACCGGCGATTCTGCGAGCGGACACCGGCGCGACCGCGCCGTCGTCGGCGTCGAGATCTGTGCCCGTTCCGCTGACCGTCCACAGTTGCTGTCCGGCGATCCGCACTCTGGTGTCGTCGTCGCCACGGGAGTCGACAGGTTCTGACCACGGTTCGATGTTGCTTGGCGGCAAGGTGATCTGGCCGGCGATCGCGCGGGCATCGGCGGTCGGCACCACCGGTTCGTCGGTGGCCGTTGCCGTTTCCGGTCCGGAGGTCACGGCGACGGATGCCTCGTCCGTCGGGGCCGACGCGGCCGACGGAACGGCCAGGGCGAACTTCTCGTAGTAGAACCCGGTCGGTTCGATGCCCGCCGCGGCGACGTGTTCGCGGACCGATTCCACCATCGGTGGCGGTCCGCAGAGATATACGGCGACGTCGCCACCGTAGAGATGTCGCGGCTCGATCAGGCTCATCACATAGCCCTTGTTGGCTGCGGTGCTGCCGGGATCGGAGACGCAGTGGTCCCAGGTGAATCCGGGTAGCTCGCCTGCGAAGTACTCGATCTCGTCGAGCGCGACCAGGTCGATGTCGGTCGACACGCCATAGATCAGGTGGACTCGGCGATCGCTGTCGTCGTCGTGCAATTCGCGCAGCATCGAGAGGATGGGCGCGAGCCCGGTTCCGCCCGCCAGCAGCAGGACGGGCCGGATCGCCTCGCGGAGGAAGAACGATCCGTGCGGCCCGCGCAGAGTGATCGAGTCCCCGCGCTGCGCACGGTCGGTGAGGTAGGTGGACATCGCGCCACCCGGCGTCAGTTTCACCAGGAAGACGAGTCGTTCCTCGTGGGGGCCGTTGGCGAACGAGTACGAGCGCGACAGCAATCCGCCGTCACCGTCGTCGGTTCCCGGTACCGATATGTTGACGTACTGGCCCGGCAGAAACGCCAGGTCGCCACGGTTCGGTATCTCGATGCCGACACGCATCGTGGAGTCCGAGAGCCGGTCGAGTTCGACGACAGAGCCGGTGAACGTCGAGGCCTGTGTCTTGGCGATGTCGGAGGTGGCCGAGATGTCGAGCACCAGATCAGATCTCGGCTTCATCGAGCAGGGCAGAGCGAAGCCTGCGGCGGACTCGTCCTCGGAGAGCGCATCCTCGATGTAGGTGCCGCCGTCGTAGTCGCCGGATTCGCAGAACGCCTTACACGTGCCACACGCACCGTCGCGGCAGTCGAGGGGGATGTTGATCCGCTGGCGGTAGGACGCGTCGGCGACGGTCTGGTCCTCGCGGCAGGTGATGAACCGCGTGACACCGTCTTCGAAGGCCAACGCGACCTGATGGGTCGTGGGTTCGGATCCGGTGGCGGCCGCCGTGTTCCGGTCTGTCGTGACAGTCATGTGCTGATGTCCCTAATAATGGTAGATGTCCACCACGTGGTGGATGTAGTCGTTCTTGAGCACGATGGTCTTGCGCCGGATCAGCGGGTGTTCGCCGGAGAAGTCGATCGTGTAGAAGGACGTGCCGTAGTAGGGGTCGACGGTGTTGTACCGGAAATACATGGTGTGCCAGTTGAACCGGACGTCCACGATGTCGCCGCGACGTTCGATGACCTCCACGTTGCTGATGTTGTGACTGGTCCGCGGCTCGGGTAACGACGTCGCCGACGACCGCTCGGTGCGGATCCGGAAGACCCGATCCTCCAGACCACCCTTGTTGCCGTAGTAGATCAGCGAGATCTCGCGCTGCGGGTTCTCGGTCAATTGATCACGGTCGTCCCACGAGGGCATCCAGTAGACGACGTCGTCGGCATAGCAGTCGAGCCATTTCTCGAACTCACGGTCATCGAGATACCGCGCCTCGCGGTACAGGAATTGCTCGATCATGTTCTGGGTGATGAGTTGCGCCGACGCGCTCGCGGTGGAGGTCTCGGTGGGCTCGGTGGTGGTCATGGGATCGTCCTGTCTGAGAGGGTGTTTCGGGGACGGGGTCTCGATACGCCGCTCCTTCGTCGCGGCTACTCGACCGGCGGAATGGGGAGCGGCTACTCGACCGGCGGTTGAAACCCCGTTGCCTTGCGCATCGTCTCCAGCCAGTAGCCGTGCTGAACGGGGTACAGTCCTTCGTCCTCGTTCTTCACGCCTGCCGAGATGACACCGGTCATCCCGAGCGTCTCGGCCACCGGGTCGGGTCCGGTCAGCCAGTGCTCGGCACCGCGACTCATGTCGTTCCACGGAGCGGCCTGCGCGCGGAAGGTGAGCTGGCAGGACCGGAACTCCTCGAGATCGTCGGGGGTCGCCATGCCGGAGGCGTTGAAGAAGTCCTCGTACTGCCGGATGCGATGGGCGCGTGCCGTATCGCTCTCACCCTTGGGCGCGATGCAATAGATGGTCACCTCGGTCTTGTCCGGGGCGATCGGTCGGAAGTGGCGGATCTGCGTCGAGAACTGGTCCATCAGATAGACATTCGGGTACAGGCACAGATTGCGTGAACCCTTGACCATGAACTCGCCCTTGGCGTCGCCGAACTCTTCCTTGAGTGCGTCCATCTGGTCCCAGAGCGGTCGGTCCTGCGGGTTGGCGGCCCAGGTCCACAGGCAGAGGTGGCCGTTCGGGTACGACCAGTATCCGCCACCCGATTTGCCCCAGCCGCCCGCATCGAGGGCCTTCGTGTCGTTCTTCGATTCGCCGGTGCTGCGTCGCGATGTGGTGGCGGCGTAGTTCCAGTGGGTCGCGGTCACGTGGTAGCCGTCGGCGCCGTTCTCCGCCTGGACCTTCCAGTTACCGTCGTAGGTGTAGGTCGACGCCCCGCGCACCACCTCGAGGCCGTCTGGCGACTGGTCGACGAGCATGTCGATGATGGTCCGGGTGTCGCCGAGGTGCTCGTCGAGGGTCAGCACGTCGGGATTGAGGCTGCCGAACAGGAATCCGCGGTAGGAGTCGAATCTCGCGACCTTGGTGAGGTTGTGGGAGCCGTTGACGTTGAACGTGTCCGGATATCCGGCGTCGTCGGGGTCCTTGACCTTGAGCAACGTTCCGTCGTTACGGAAGGTCCATCCGTGGAACGGACAGGTGAGGGTCATCCGGTTGTCGGTCTTGCGTCGACAGATCATGGCGCCGCGGTGGGCGCACGCATTGATGAGGCAATGCAGTTCGCCGTCCTTGTCCCGCGTGATCATCACCGGTTGCCGGCCGATGTAGGTCGTGAAATAGTCGCCCGGCTCCGGTACCTGGCTCTCGTGCGCCAGGTAGATCCAGTTGCCCTCGAAGATGTGTTTCATCTCCAGCTCGAAGATGTCCTCGTCGGTGAAGATGCGACGGTTCGCCCGGTAGATGCCTGCCTCGCGGTCGTCGATGACGGCATCTGCCAGGACCGAGTTCACATGGTGCAGGTTGTCGGTGGTCGACGCGGTCATGCTCTACCTCCAGGGACGGTGAATGTGGGCGGTCCCTGCACTGTGACACCGCGTGGCGGCGATCACACTAGGTCAATGGCTAGTCCTGACCAAGCATCGTATTGATCGATGAAATTCATCAATAAAGGGAAACTGTGTCCTTGTCAGGTATGTATCCCTGTCCTACCGTGGAATTCATACGTGGTGTCGATCACAGCAGGTCATCACGGTGAGACAGGACAGGACATCGCACGGACATGGAGCTACGGCACCTTCGCTACTTCGCAGCCGTCGCCGAGACCTGCCATTTCGGGCAGGCCGCGGCACAGTTGCACGTCGCGCAGCCTGCGCTGTCGTATGCGATCCGGCAACTGGAGAACGAGCTCGACGTCACGTTGTTCACTCGGACCACTCGTCAGGTTGCGCTGACGCCTGCAGGCGAATACCTCAAAGGGGAGTCCGAGCGCATCCTGGCCGGAGTCGACGACGCCGTCGACGGCGTGCGACGGATCGCGGCGGGCCGCAGCGGACTGGTCCGGCTGGGTCTGACCGGCATCGCGGCCTTCTCGCATCTGCCGAGGATCGCCCGGATGGTCAAGCGCGAACTCCCCGACGTCGACCTCCAGATCCAGTCGGACATGCTCACACCTGTCCAATGCGAGGGTCTGCGCACGATGGCGCTCGATCTCGGTGTGCTCCGTCCGCCGGTGGTCGGGGAGGGGATCGACATGCGCACGATCGACATCGAACCCATGGTGCTCGCCGTCTCGGTGGACCACCGCTTGGCGGTCGAGCCCGTGGTGTCGATGGACGACCTGCGCAACGAGATGTTCGTGATGTACGACAGCCGCGATTCGGCAGTCAACGACGCCGCGATCCGTAGCTGTCATCGTGCAGGTTTCGTTCCACAGCGCGCACACGAGGCGCCCGGTACCGCGGTGTTGCTGGCACTGGTCGCCGCCGGACTCGGAGTGGCCGTGCTGCCGGCATCGGTCCGGTCCCTTCCGCTTGAAGGTCTGGTGATCCGTGATCTGGTCGACGGCGGCACCGTGGAGCTCGCGCTCGCCTGGCGTGCCGGACAGGACAACCCGGTCGTGCAGTCCGTCGCCGATGCCATCGCTGCCGCATTTGCCGGCGTATACCTGGGAGAACATCCATGAAAATCACTGCCATCGAAGCGATTCCGTTCGCGATCCCTTACCTCAAACCTCTGAAGTTCGCCTCCGGTGAGGTGCACACCGCGGAGCATGTCCTGGTTCGGGTGCACACAGATGACGGGCTGGTGGGTGTGGCGGAGGCGCCACCGCGGCCGTTCACCTACGGCGAGACCCAGGACGGCATCATCGCGGTCATCGAGAAGGTCTTCGCGCCCCAAGTGATCGGCCTGACGCTCCTCGAGCGCGAGGTCGTGGTCTCCCGGCTGGCCCGCACGATCGGCAACCCGACCGCGAAATCGGCGCTGGACATGGCCATCTGGGACGCGCTCGGAAAGACGCTGGCACTCCCGGTGTCCGATCTGCTCGGCGGTTACACCGATCGTATGCGGGTCAGTCACATGCTGGGCTTCGCCGATCCGGCGACGATGGTCGCCGAGGCCGAGAAGATGCGTGACACGTACGGCATCACCACGTTCAAGGTGAAGGTCGGACGTCGGCCGATCACGCTGGACACCGCGGTCGTGCGCGCCCTCCGTGACCGATTCGGCGACGAGATCGACCTCTACGTCGACGGCAACCGGGGATGGACCGCGTCGGAGTCCGCCCGCGCGATGAAGGAGATGTCCGACCTCGGACTGCTGTTCGCCGAGGAACTCTGCCCCGCCGACGACGTGATGAGCCGGCGATGGCTCGTCGGCCAGGTCGATGTGCCGTTCATCGCCGACGAGTCGGTGCCGACCGCCGCCGACGTCACCCGTGAGATCCTCGGTGGCTCGGCGACGGCGATCAGCATCAAGACCGCGCGCACCGGATTCACTGCATCGCGGCGCGTCCACCATCTCGCCGAGGGGCTGGGCCTGGAAGTGGTGATGGGCAATCAGATCGACGGCCAGGTCGGGACGTCGTGCGCACTGGCCTTCGGCGCCGCGTTCGAATCGACATCGCGAAACGCCGGGGAGTTGTCGAACTTCCTGGACATGAGCGACGACCTCCTGGCCGAGCCGCTGCAGATCCGGGACGGATACCTGCACCGATCATCGGCCGCCGGAATCGGTGTCGAGATCGATCCCGACAAACTGGCCCACTATCGACTTGATCGGAGCTGACGAGATGCTCTTCCACGTACGGATGGACGTCAACATCCCGCACGACCTGGACCCGGACACCAGAGCCGAGACCGTGGCGCGGGAAAGGGCGTACTCGCAGGATCTCCAGCGGTCCGGCAAGTGGCCGCACATCTGGCGGATCGTCGGGGAGTACTCCAATTTCTCCGTCTTCGATGTGGCCGACAACGATGAACTGCACAGCATCTTGTCGGGGCTTCCGTTGTTCGCCTACATGGACATCTCGGTGACCCCCTTGGCCACCCACCCCTCGGATATCGCTGCGGGCTGACCGGCCCTCACCCGAAGCGTCAGCCCACAGGCCAGCACAGAAGGAGTTCCACCCATGACCGACATCAGCTTTGAGGCCGAAACGTCCGCGAAGGCGGCCGACTCCGGGGCCAACGCCTCCGCCCGGTTCCGGGAGCGCATGGCGAGCGGCGGCACCCGCTCCGGTGTCGTCGACACCGAGCGCGTCAACTACCTCGCCACCAAGGTGGTCAAGGGCCTCAACGACATCATCATCTCCGATCGGGTCAGCTACGAGGAGTACAACGCCCTCAAGGCATGGCTGATCCGCGTCGGCGAGGACGGCGAATGGCCGCTGTTCCTCGACGTGTGGCTCGAACATTCGGTGGAAGAGGTCGCCAACGAGCATCGTGAGGGCAGCAAGGGCACGATCGAGGGTCCGTACTACATCGACGGCTCACCCGAGCTGCCGTGGAACGGCACCATTCCGATGCGCGACGACGAGCCGGGCACCCCGCTCGAGTTCTCCGGGCAGGTTCGCGCGGTGGACGGCACCCCGCTGTCGGGCGCCAAGGTCGAGCTGTGGCACGCCGACGATCTCGGCTTCTACTCGCAGTTCGCACCCGGACTGCCGGAATGGAATCTGCGCGGATCGTGGACTGCCAACGAGGACGGGCGTTTCGAGATCCACACGTTGCGACCGGCTCCGTACCAGATCCCGACCGACGGCGCGTGTGGCCAGCTCATCGAGGCGGCCGGTTGGCACGCCTGGCGTCCGGCCCACCTGCATTTCAAGGTGAGCTCTCCCGGTTACGAACTGATCACCACGCAGCTGTACTTCCCAGGTGACCCGCACAACGACGACGACATCGCCACGGCGGTCAAGCCGGAACTCATGCTCGACCCGCACTCCGCCCCGAACGGTGAAGGCGTTGTCGTCAACTACGATTTCGTGCTTGATCCCGAGGGCTGATCGAGGGCCCTCCTCGCTGATCGAGTAGCCGCGAACGAAGTGAGTGGCCCCAGACCGCTGATCGAGTAGCCACGAACGAAGTGAGTGGCGTATCGAGATCACCACCGCCACAAACGGTGGGCCTCGATACGCCTCACTCACTCCGCTCCTCGCCGACGTCCAGATGCCGAATTGCCTCCCGCGACCAGCGGAATGACCTCCTGGACAACGAGTTCGAGTTGACGCTCGTGATCGGCGAGCGGCCAGACGAGGACCTGGTCGACTCCCGCGTCGTGGTACTCCCGCAGCAGGGCGGCACATTGTTCGGACGAGCCGATGAGCACCCGGCCGGCGAGGTCGTGCTCGTCTCGGCCGAGGAGCCCGGCGAGTCGAATGAGCCACTGGGACCGTTCGCGCTCGGTGGGGGTCACCTGGGTCCACATCGTGGCGACCACGCAGGTCAGGTCGCGGTTGGAGCTGTCGGAGCGGCTCGCGCGCAGTACTTCTCGGCCGTGAGCGAGCTGGTCCGGCGTCGTGTTGTAGGCCGACGCGAGCCAGCCGTCGCCGAGGCGGGCGACCCGGCGCAGGCCTGCGGGCGATCCCCAGCTCGCAACCCACACCGGTGGTCTGCCTGAGCGTTTCGGCTTCGGTGCCAATGGTGTCGGGTCCGGGTAGAAGCGGCCCCGAGGTGACAGGTCGTCGTCGCGTCCGAGTTGAGAGCGCAGTACCCGGACCGCCTCCTCGAACCGCGGCCACCGCTCATCGAAATCGACGCCGGAGAGTGCATAGTCGGTCGCCGAGGAGCCGGCGCCTACACCGAGGACGAATCGTCCGTCCGAGAGGATATCCAGTGCCGCAGCCGCTTTGGCGAGCGCAGCGGGACCGCGAACCACTGGTAGCGCAACCGTTGTCGCGAGGTCGAGATCTCCGCTGGCGTCGATGACCGACGCCAGCGAAACGATCCCGTCCAGCCATGGACGCCGGAAGGACAGATGATCATTGGCGGCCAGGGTGGCGAAGCCCAGGCGCTGCGCGGTCCGTGCGTACGACGACAATCGGCCCGCATCCCAACCGCGACCGTCGAGGTCGATCAGCGGCAGGTGTGCGCCGTACTCCATCCTTGGAAAGTACTCTCGTCGAGCCCAGTTGGTCGAGTGGGCGGGTGGGGTGATCTCGATACGCCACTCACTTCGTTCGTGGCTACTCGATCAGCGGTCTGGGGCCGCTCGCTTCGTTTGCGCGGGTGGGCTTCGTTCTGTTGATCGAGTAGCCGACGAGCGGCAGCGAGGGGGCGTATCGAGATCACCGATCCGACGGCAGAATGTAGTGCAGTCCACGGAACGTCGCGCTACTGGCGAACACCGAGGCGTCGAGTTCCACCCCGCGGTGCGTTGCCATCCGCAGCGCCAGTCGCAGGAGCATCTTGATGTCGCGCGGCGTGATGTCGGGGAAGCCGCCGACCAGATCGTCGAGGAGACCCTCGCCCAGAACCACGTCGTTCCCGGCTGCGAGGATCTGCCAGACCTGTCGTGCATCCTTGGGGCCGGGCGGCCGGTATTCGATGACGGCCGCGCAGCGGGCATGGATGGCCTCATCGACTCCGTCGATCCGGTTGGTCGTCAGGAACAGCAGTCCGTCGAAATACTCGAGGGTGCGCAGGAACTCGGCGACGATGGCGTTCTGGGCGAGGTCGAGCCCACGCTCCATCACGAAGACGTCGGCCTCGTCGAGGAGGAGTACGGCATCCCACCGCTTCGCACGGTCGAAGATCACCTCGAGATTCTTGCGTACGAGTTCGGCTGTCACGCCCAGAGATCCGGAGTGGATCGAATACAGTGGGCGGCCGGTGACCTCCGCGTACACCTCCGCGGTGAGGGTCTTGCCCACCCCGGGCCGTCCCATCGCCAAGATCACGTTGCCTGCGGACTTTCCGTCGATGATATCGCCGGTGAAGACGGAGATGTCCGTGGTCAGGATGTTCAGCAACTCGCGCTGATCATCGGGGAGGACCAGCTTGTCCTGGAGATCGGCGTCGTAGGTGTACTCGGACAGATCGCCGGTGTTCACATCGAGAAAGTCCTGCGCGCCCAGATCGAAGACGCGGACCGCGGTGATCACCGGTACCGAACCATAGGCGCCGCCCTCGAACAGGACCGAGGCCGCGACCATCCTCAGCGCAGCGATCTCGCTGGGCGCGACGTCGTGGACGACTTTCCGGTTCTCGCGCTTGTTGGGCGAACGGTAGTCGTCGGTTCGGATCGCGCGGCCGGTGAAGGTGAACTGCTGCCCGAATCCGTCATCGATGACCTGCTGATACCGGTCGCGGCGTGCCTGGTATTCGGCCTTGAGCTCCACCGTCTCCTTGTACGCACCCCCGGCGGCGAGGACGTCGCCGGGCGGTTTGCCGACGATCTCGGTCTCCTCGAAGTACAGCACCCGCGGCTTGCGGGAGGGCCGCTTCACGGTGGCGTTGTCGGCCTCCATGGTGAACTTGATGCGGGGCCCGTGCGTGCGGTCGCCGTGTTCCAGCGTGATGTCCATGACCAGGTACGGGTGCAGATAGCCGTCGGATTCACGGACGTACAGCCATCCATCGATGAGATCGTCACGCAGAAAACTCCGGAAGATCTCGGCGGCAGCGTCGACGTGCGGGATGGCCGGGAACTCGCCGGCACGTGCCGACCGGATCGCGGATACCGCCCGGGCGAAGGAGTCGTCGGCGGTGGACTCCGCGGTGGCGACCAGATCGGCGAGGGCGGCATCGGTGAGGTCGCGATCGGCGATCCCGATCTCCGGCGATCGCCACGACTGTGCCTGTTTGCGTGCGGCCGCGAGATCCTCCGACGAGGTGGCCGCGACCAGAGCGGTGGGTGCGACGAGCATGGTGGTCCTTTGTCGAGCGGCGCTGCCGATGGCGTTCTCACCAGGCTATCGACCGTATTTGACATGCGCCAATACTCAATATGGGCCCACTGAGACATGGTGTTTATGAATGCGGACACCGGTTCGCTGCGAATACGGTGGCGGTATGGAGTACCGGTTCGAGGTCGTCTCGTTGTTGGTGTCGCCGCGGCACGCCTACTTCGGCAGGCCCAAGGACGGCCCCGCCGACGAGGTGGAGACCACCGCTCCCGATCGGGTGGACATCGTGGCGGACAAGGGGATACGCGGCGACCGATTCTTCGGGATCCGGGCGCACACGGAGGCATCGATCACCTTCTTGGCGCTCGAGGCGTGGCAGGCGGCTGCCGGCGACGTCGATCCGGTCGTCGCGCGACGCAATGTCGTGGTCGCCGGCCTCGAACTCGACCCGCTGCGCGGTCGTGAGTTCGAGATCGACAGCGGCGACGGCGGGATCGTCTTCCGTGGCGGTCGTCCCGCCCATCCGTGTTCGTGGATGGACTCGATGGCGGGTGAGGGTGTCCGAAAGGCGCTCATCGGTCGTGGCGGGCTGCGTGCTCAGCCGCTGTCGTCGGGCGTCCTCCGCGTCGGACAGGCGGTGATCAGATGCGACGTGGAACTCGATGCCTCGCGGGCGGCCGATCAGGTCAGGCGGGCACAGCCGTTGTGACCGGACGGCGTCGATCCGCGAGCGCCCGGAGAAAGAAGGCGACGTTGGCGGGCCTCTCGGCGAGGCGTCGGACGAAGTAGCCATACCACTCCCGGCCGTAGGGAATGTAGACGCGCACACGATGGCCGTCTCCGGCGAGCCGCAACTGTTCGTCGGTGCGGATGCCGTACAGCATCTGGTGCTCCCAGGAGTCCTGGGCCCGACCGAACTCCGCCACCAGTTCGTGCGCGGCACCGATCATCATCGGATCGTGGCTGGCCACCATCGGGTATCCGTTGCCGTTCATCAGGATCCGCAGACAACGCAGGTACGCCTCGTCGATCTGGGCGCGATCGGTGAACGCGACCGTGAGCGGCTCCGCATATGCGCCCTTGCACAGTCGGATTCGTGCACCGGATTCGGCGAACTCACGACAGTCGTCTTCGGTGCGGCGCAGGTATGCCTGGAGGACGGTACCGAGTGAGGGGAAATCGCGACGCACGGTCCGCACGATGTCGAGCCGCTCGTCGACGGTGGCGTGATCCTCGGCATCGATCGTCACGAGGACGCCGGCCGTCTCGGCCGCTGCGCAGAGGGTGTGAACATTCTCTTCGGCTATCTTGCGCCCGTGTCGCGGCAGCGTCTGCCCGAGGGCGGTGAGTTTCACCGATACCTCCAGCGCCTTCAGGTCCGGCGATCGCATCCTCGACATCTCTTCCAGGAGCGAGAGGTACGCGTCGACGGTCTGAGTGGCCTGCGCCTCGTCGGTGGTGTCCTCGCCGAGATGGTCGATGGTGACCGACAATCCGTTGCCCAATGACTCGCGGATCGCCGCCGACACGTCGTCCTGTGTCTCGCCGGGGACGAATCGCTCGACGACACGTCTGGTCACCGTCAGCCGCTGCGACGTCGCCTTGATGCGATCGCTGGTAGCGGCCGCGGTGATGAACGGGCGTAGCGCGGTGTCGAAGAATCTGCTCATCACCGACCTCGGTCCTATGCCATGTGTGGATAGCCGGATGCGGTGGGCGGCACGAAGGTCTCCTTGATCGTCCTGGCGGAGGTCCACCGCATCAGATTGGCCTTCGAGCCCGCCTTGTCGTTTGTGCCCGATGCGCGCGCGCCACCGAAGGGTTGCTGCCCGACGACGGCGCCGGTGGGCTTGTCGTTGACGTAGAAATTGCCGGCTGCCTGTCGCAGCAGGTCGGACGCGGTTGCGACGGCGCCGAGGTCGGTGGCGATCACCGAGCCCGTCAGGGCATATCTCGCGGTCGAATCCACCAGCCCCAGAGTGTGTTCGAAGTCGTCGTCCTCGTAAACATGGACCGACAGCACAGGTCCGAAATACTCGGTGGAGAACGCCTCGTCGTAGGGGTCGTCGGACAGCAGCACCGTCGGGCGCACGAAATAGCCCTCGCTGTCGTCGCATTCACCGCCGACGGCGACCGTCATGTTGGGCACGGTCTTGGCGCGGTCGATCGCCGCGACATTCTTGTCGTAGGCGCGACGGTCGATCAGTGCGCCACCGAAGTTCCCCAGATCGCGGATGTCCCCGTAGGTCAGCTGATCTGCCTCGGCCAGGAAGTCGTCGCCCATGCGCGCCCACACCGACCGCGCGATGTAGGCGCGGGATGCGGCAGAACACTTCTGACCCTGATACTCGAATGCGCCGCGGATCAACGCAGTACGCGCGACATCGGGATCGGCAGACGCATGCGCGACGATGAAGTCCTTGCCGCCGGTCTCGCCGACGATTCGCGGATAGTTCCGGTACCGGTCGATGTTCGTGCCGACCTCGCGCCAGAGGTGCTGGAACGTTTTTGTCGACCCGGTGAAATGGATACCCGCGAGATGTTCATCGGCGAGCACCACCTCCGACAATGCGGCACCGTCGCCATGTACAAGGTTGATCACGCCATCGGGAAGTCCTGCATCCCTGAGCAATTGCATCGTGAGCTGCGCTGCGTACGCCTGTGTCGGCGACGGCTTCCAGACGACCGTGTCGCCCATCAGCATCGGCGCGGTCGGCAGGTTCCCTGCGATCGCGGTGAAGTTGAACGGCGTGATCGCGTAGACGAATCCGTCCAACGGCCGATGATCGAGCCGATTCCAGACCCCCGGCGACGACACCGGTTGTTCGGCGAGGATCTCGCGGGCGAAGGTGACGTTGAATCGCCAGAAGTCGATGAGTTCGCACGGTGCGTCGATCTCGGCCTGCTGCACCGACTTCGACTGACCGAGCATCGTCGCGGCGGCAATCCGCTCCCGCCACAGGCCGCTCAGCAGGTCGGCGGCACGCAGGAGGACGGCGGCGCGGTCGTCGAAGGAGGTCGCCGCCCACGCCGGCGCAGCCGTCCGTGCCGCCGTGACGGCGGCCTCACCGTCGTCGTGGGTCGCATTGCAGATGGTTCCCAACACCTCTCGGTGCGCGTGCGGCTGGACGACATCGATTCGCTCGCCGCTGCCGTGCAGTTCGTAGCCGCCGATGACGTGGGGGAGTTCCATCGGTCCCGCCGAGGACTGCCGGCGGAGTTCGTCGGTGATCCGAGTTCGCTCGGGAGTACCGGGTGCATAGGTGTGGACCGGCTCGTTCGACGGGCGCGGCGGAGTGGTGATGGCATCCATACCAGGAGTTCAGCACCTCGGACCACGAGGTGATATGTCTGATCGGCAAAGTCTTCCGGTCCTTCTTTGTCGACCCGGACAAGGTGGTCACCGCATCACGGCCCGCGACCGAATCCGGCCGAGAAGCGCCAAGGCGATCAGCGTCGCTGCCAGCAGTACCGACGTGCACGCTGCCGCGGAGAACACCTGACCGCGGTCGGACAGGCCGAAGATCGTCACCGGGAGGGTCTTCCAGGTCGCGGGGTAGACCATCACCGTGGCGCCCAGTTCACCCATCGACAGGGCCACGGCCAGGCCTGCCGCTGCGCCCAGGGCCGGCAGCAGGAGCGGCAGTGTCACGCGGGTCAGGACCCGAAACGGTCCCGCACCGAGCGATTCCGCGGCCTGTCGATACGCGGGATCAAGTCGCCCCAGGGCGGCCGAGACGGCGCTGAAGGCGAACGCCAGCACCAACACCGTGTGCGCGACGATGACGATCCACTTCGTCCCGCCGAGCAGGAGCGGTTTCTCGTTGAAACTGATCAGCAGCCCCAGACCGATGGCGACCGACGGTACCGCGATCGGCAGGTGGAACACCGCGTCCACGACCCTGCCGACCCGCCCGCTCGCCTCGCCTGCGGCGATTGCCGCCCAGGTACCCAGGATCAGTGCCAGCGTGCCGGCGATGAACGCGGTCTGCAGGCTCACCGACAGGCTGGCGACGTTGTCGCCGGAGAGTGCGTCACCGAAGTGCGCGAGGCCGAGATCTGACGGCAACGGTCCCGTCCAGGAACCCGCGAATCCGGCCACCACGACGGTGGCGATCGGCGCGACGAACACCACCAGGACGACCACTGCGAACAACGTCCAGACAACCGCTCGGCCTCGTCGAGTCCAGAACAACATCAGCGGCCTCCTGGCCGGCTCGTCGCCATCCGTGCGAACACGAGCCGATATGCGCCGTAGAGGATCAGTGACAGGAGCACCTGCACCGTCGCGATGACTGCGGCTCCCGGGAGGTCGAAGGAGACGATTCCGCGTGTGTACACCAGCATCGGCAGCGTCACCACGTCCTTCGCGCCGGTGAACAGCACGATGCCGAACTCGTTGAGCGTCAACAGCAGTACCAGGCTGCCGCCGGCCATCAGCGACGGCACCGCCTCGGGCAGGACCACGGTGCGCAATACACGCCATGGCGACGCGCCCAGGCTGGCGGCCACATCGAGCTGATCCTTCGACATCACCGTGAACGACGCGAGCAACGGGCGGACGACGAACGGTGTGAAGAAGGTGATCTCGGCGGCGATGACCCCGGCAGGCGTCGCGAGGAAATTCAACGGCCGATTGCCGGTGATCTCGAAGATGGCCGCATTCACCGCGCCGGCACTCCCGTACAGAAACGTGAACGCGAGGGTGATGAGAAACGAAGGCAGCGCGAGCACCGTGTCGATCAGGCGCGCCACGAGGGTGGAACCCGGGAAGGGGACGAAGGCCAGCACGATCGCGAGGAACGTGCCGAGGATGAGGCAGCCGACAGTGGAGCACACCGCGATCTGCGCCGTCATCGCGAGCGCGCGTCGGAAGATCTCACTGCCGAGCACGGCCCGCCACGTGCTCTGACCGGTACCGTCTGCCGACTCGGTCAGGACACGGACCAGAGGGTAGACGGCGATCACGAGGACGATCAGCAGCGGCGGCGCGACCCAGGCCGCCGGACGCCATCGGTCCGGAGGCGAATTCGGTTGCAGATCAGCCTGTTCGATCGGTGGCGGCGTCGGCGCCAGAACATCACTCGTGCTCATCGCGCAGGCCCCGCGGCCTCCACCAGCACGCCGGTGGGGTTCGGGAACCGTACCCCGACACGCGATTCGATCGGGTGCTCCGCGCGTCCGATCACATCGGCCTCGAGGAGCTGGTCGGGCAGCCCGTCGACGGCGAGCGTGAGCCGCGTTGTCGCGCCACGCCAGACGGACCCGGTCACCCGAGCGGCCAGTGACCCGGCCGCCCACAAGGTGGTCACTTCCACCTCGTGGGGACGGATGCACAGCGAAGCCCTGGTCCCGGGAGCCCATCGCCGCGTTGGCGCCGGCGCGCTGCCGGTGAACATCTTGTCGCCCACCGAGACCAGTGCCGTGGTACCCGACACCCGGCCGACGGTGCACGCGATGAGGTTCGCGCCGCCGAGGAAACCCGCGGTGAAGCTGCTGGGCGGGCGCGACCACAACTCATCCGCGGTTCCGATGTCGACGAGTTGCGCGTCCCGCATCACCGCGACCCGGGACGCCAGCGCCAGCGCCTCGGACTGATCGTGCGTCACGTACAGCATCGTCGTGTCGGGCAACGCATCCCGCAGCCGTTGCAGCTCGATCACCATGGACTGACGCAGGGTGGCGTCGAGTGCGGCGAGCGGTTCGTCGAGGAGCAACACATCGGGTCGGATCGCCAGCGCCCTGGCGATCGCCACCCGCTGCTGTTGTCCGCCGGAGAGCTCACGGGGCAGTCGTGACGCGTAGTCCGACATACTGACCATCGCGAGGGCATCCGAGACCTGCTCGGTGATCTTCGCTTTGGGGGTCCGCCGCGCCTTCAGGCCGAACGCGACATTGTCACGTACCCGCATGTGCGGGAACAGGGCGTACGACTGCACCACGACGCCGATGCCGCGTTTGGCGGGTGGCAGGTCGGTCACGTCCCGGCCCGACAGCCGGACCCGTCCGGCGCTGGGCCGCACGAATCCGGCCAGGGCGTTGAGTGCCGTCGACTTACCCGATCCGCTCGGTCCGAGCAGGGCAATCGTCTCCCCGCGCTCCACTCGGAGGGTGAAGTCGAGCAGGGCGTCGGTGGACTTCTCACCGCGCCCGTAGGAGACGGTCACGCGGTCGAAGGCGATGCTCGGTTGCTCCGGAGCGACAGTGCCGGAAACGCGCGTGGTCGGGGTCGTCAGCGGGTTGGACATCTCAGCTCCCGGTGGACTTCTGGTACGCGGCGACGTCGGTATCGAGCGACGTGAGCACCGAGTTCCAATCCGGGTTCCACACGGTGACACCCTTCATCACCTCGGACGGGGTCGGGGTGGTGCCGTCGGGAGCAGGCGGCGTGACGTCGGTGCGGACCGAAACGCCGAGCGCATGGGTGCCCACGGTCTGTTGGACGTCCTTGGAGAGCAGGAACTCGAGCAGTTTCTGGGCGTTCTCGGCATGCGGCGCGCCCTTGGTGACGCCCGCGAAGTAGGGCAGTGACACGGTGGTCCGAGACCCGTCGGGCATGGCGGGGAAAAACAGATCGAACTTCGACCCGTCGTCGCGGATCGATGCCAGGTTCATCTGTACATCGCCGTTGGCGACCATCAGTTCACCATTGCTGACCTTGGGCTGGAGCTTGCCGGTCGAGCTCGACGGACCGACATTGTTGACCTGCAGTTTCGCGAGGTAGTCGAGGGCGGCCTGATCGCCCATGAGGTGTTGCAGCAGAAGCAGAACCGCAGTGCCGTCACCGGCCTGGCCGGGTGTTGAGTACTGGATCTTGCCCTTGAATCGCGGTGAGAGAAGGTCGTCCCAGGTCTTGGGGGCGGGCGTGGCCGACGGATTTGCGATGAACGACAAGTAGTTGTCGACGATGGCGACAAACTTGCCGTCTGCATCCTTGTCGGCCTTGTCCACCGCCGTGGTGTCCACGCCGCTGTCGGCGAGCAGGCCCTCGCCCGCCGCCTTCTGGATGAACGGCGGCAAGGTGACCAGCAGGTCTGCCTGCGGATTGGACTGCTCCTTCTGGACGCGCGACACCACCTCTCCCGAACCGGCTTCCACGATGTTGACCGAGATCCCGGTCTGCTGCCGGAAGGTGTCGAACTCGGTCTTGTACCAGCTTCCGAGCCCGTCGGCGGTGTACACGGTGATGCTCTTGTCGCCGGACTCGGAGGTTCCGGTACCGCCACAGGCGGCGGTGACGGCCATGGTGGCCGTGGTCAGGGCGAGAACGGCGGTACGCAAGGTGCCGCGTCGAAAGGCGGAGAGGCGCATGCTGTTTCCTTCATTCGAGTGATGAGGTGGAGGTGATGGAGGAGCCGACGCGCCATTGCGTGCGGTCCCGGGTCTGGATCAATGGGTGAGCAGCTCGCCGAACTGGCGTACGGAGTCGACGATGTGAGTGGCGCCTGCAGCGTTCAGGCGCGTTTCGTCGTGTGCGCCGGTGAGGGCGCCTGCCACGATCTCGGCACCTGCGCGGATGCCGCTCGTGATGTCGTTGGCGGTGTCGCCGAGGACAGCGACCTGGCGGACATCGTCGATCCGCAGATCGATCACCGCGGACAGGATCATGTCCGGGAACGGGCGCCCGCGGACGGCGGCCGACGGCGCAACCGTGAGGTCCGCGATGCCTTCCCAGCCGAGTGCGGTCAGCAGCCGTCGCTGTGTCTCGGCACTGAAGCCCGTCGTCAGCGCGACCTTGATCCCGGCGGTCCGCAACACTTCGATGGTGTCGGCGGCCCCACCGATCTCGCGCACGCCACCATCGGAAAGCGATGAGGCGTAGGCATTCTCGAATGCGGTGTTGGCGAGTTGGGCGCGTGCTTCGTCACCGTCGACCAGATGACGGAAGACGACGATCTTGGACTGGCCCATGGTGTCGACCACGTACTGGCGTGCCTGGTCGTGGTCGGGGCCGTCCGCGGGGAGGCCGGCGGCATCGGCGGCGGCATCGAACGCGGCCAGCACGAGCCCGTCGTCGGCGACAGTGGTGCCTGCCATGTCGAGCGCGGCCAGGCGGATCTTCAGGTCGGACAAGGTAATGCCTTTCGAGTCGGACTCAGAGGTTCATCAGGTCGGCGGTCTGTTCGCCGATGGCGGGGCCGAGCGTCATCCCCCGGCCGCCGGGACCGGTGACCACCCAGACGCCGGGTGACACTTGCTCCCGGAACGCGATCGCGGCCGGGTCCAGGCATTGTGAGTAGACGCCCGACCAACGGCGGACGATTCCGGGCAGGGGGCGTCCGAGCAGGGATTCGACGACCTGTCGGAGATGTTCGTAAGGCTCTTCGGTGACGTCGAATCCGAACACCCCATCGTCGTCGTACTCGTGGGTGTCGCCGATCGTCAGCCCGCCGTCGAGACGCTGCACGCAGAGCAACTGCATGTGGTGCTCGGCCGCGACCGGGGCCTGGGACTGGGTTGCCGTGAGCAACTCGAGCGCATCGCCGGCGAAACCCGGGTAGTACCGGAAGCTGTCGGGGTCGGCGATCGCGGTGGTCAGCTCCTCGCCGAGCGGAGCGGTCTGCATCATCTGCAGGCGGACGCGTCGGACCGGCGGCGCCGAACCGAGCAACTCGCGGGTGAGACCACCGTGTATCGCACCGGGACAGTGGATGATCGCGTCGCCATGGTGCGTCGTCCCGTGGTCGTCGCGCACCGACACGCCGGACTCCGCCGATTCGACCGATCGGACTTCGCGTCCGGGCACGAAATCGTATCGACCGGTACCGGTCAGGTGGGATCGGAGAGCGGGCAGCGCGATCCGTGACTCGACCGCACCGTCACGAGAACAGTGCAGAGCGGCACGGAAGTCGCCACGCAGCGCGGGATTGATCCGTCGCACGGCCTCCGGATCGATCAGCGTGAAGCCGCGATCGGCGGCGTCGGGCCGGCTGGACACATCTTCGGCCACCGCTAGCTCGGCTGCCGTCCGGACCATCGTGAGTGACCCGCACGGTCGGAACCCGATGCCGGGTACCTCGGTCCCGATCTTTTCCCAGAGATCGCGCGATCGTTGTGCCGCAGCGAGTTCACCCGGTGCGCGACCGGAGACCCACACGAGGCCGAAGTTGCGGACCGTGGCGCCACGCGCTTCTCGTTCGCGCTCGATCTGCACCACCCGGTGCCCGCGAACGACCGCCGACCAGGCATGGGCGGTGCCCAGGATTCCGCCACCGATGACGATGATCTTCATGCAGATCAGTCTGCATTCTTTGGTCTAGACCAAACAGGATCCGCTACGGAAACACTTGGTGAACTTTTGGTCTAGACCAAAAGCGGTATGCTTGAGACATGTCGTCTTCGTCCGAGATCGCTGCCGAGGTGACCGCTGTGCTCCGATCCCTGCGTGGCATCTGGGATGAGCCGACCGTCGACGAGCTCGACCACGCGATGCAGGCCGGATGGCATGCCCAGGCCGACAGTGCGCCCGATGATCTCGTCCTCGCCGCGGTTCTCCATGATGTCGGCCGGAGCCCGCTCCTGCCCGGGCCCGAGCCACACGATCGGATTGCCCGTGAATGGCTGACCCCTCGGTTCGGGGCGCGGGTTGGCTGGCTGGCCGGGGCTCACGTCGCGGCGAAGCGATTCCTCGCGGCCACCGAATCCGGCTATGCCGCCGGACTTTCCGAGACCTCGGTGGATTCGCTTGCGCACCAGGGCGGAGCAGGCGGTGTCGATGCTTCGTGGACGGCGCACCCCTGGTGGACCGATGCCATCCGGCTGCGTCGATACGATGACGCCGCAAAGGTTGTCGGGGCGCCCGGAATGGATATCGTCGAGGCCGGAAACCTGGCCGGGATGATCGCGGATCGATTGGTGGTCGAGCCGCGGCCGGGAGGATTGTCACGGTGACCGTCGAGCCCCGCAAATACTACCGGGTGCGGACCGAGCTCGAACGAATGGTCTCCGCTCTCGACGAGGGCGATGCCGTTCCGCCCGAACGCGCGCTCGCCGAGCAGTTCTCGGTCGCGCGGGAGACGGTGCGGCAGGCGCTGCAGGATCTGCTCGTGGAAGGGCGAATCGAGAGGCGAGGCCGTCGGACCGTGGTGTCCGCGCCGAAATTGGTGCAGCCGTTGTCCTTACGCTCCTACACCGAGGGGGCGAAGGAGCACGGACGTGTGCCCGGGCGCATCCTGGTGACCTTCGAGGACATCGTGGGCGATCAGCCGATGTGTGATGCGTTGGGTATCGCGCCGGGTTCACCGGTGATGCATCTCGAACGGGTATTGCTGGCGGACGGGGTCAAGCTGGGGCTGGAGAGCACTTATCTCGCCCAAGCCAGATTCGGCGACTTCGCGCAGACCTTCGACCCGCAGATGTCGCTGTACGCCGCGATACGTGCGAAGGGCGTCGAGTTCGCCAGCGCCGAGGAACGCATCGAGACCGCGCTGGCCTCCCCCCGGGAGGCCGATCTACTGGAGACGACCACCCTCATGCCGATGATGTTGCTCCGCCGGCGTTCGCTCGACGTCGACGGAATGCCCATCGAGGTGGTGCGGTCGCTCTACCGCGGCGACCGGGTCGCGTTCGCGGCCGTGCTGCGTAACTGACCGATCCGTACGGAGTCGTCGGGAAACTGTCCGATCACACAAGGAATGGCGCAATAATTGGTCGTATGACCACCACTGCGGGCGTATCCCTCGGTCAATTGGTCCTCGCCCTCGACAGCACGGTCGCGAACCTGCTGGGTGCCCCGAGTGGCCTGGACCAGCGGCTGTCGTCGGCGGCGCTCCTCGACGTCGACGACATTCACCTCGGCCTCGGTCGCGCGGCCCGTGGCGCCGAACTGTTCCTGTTCGTCGGCGTCCCCGACGACGACGTGCTCACGTGGTTGTCGGGTCTCGGTGCCCATCGACCGGTGGCCATCCTCTGCAAGGCGCCGTCGGAACGAGTCGTCGAGCTTGCCGAGACGAACGGCGTAGCCGTCATCGCGATCGATCCACATGCGCGCTGGGAGCGGATCTACCACCTCGTCATGCGCGTCCTGGAGGGCGCTCCCGGGCCCGGCTCGGGCATGGCGGGTGAATCGATGCGGTCCGGGGCGATCGGCGACCTCTTCGAACTTGCCGCCGAGGTCGCCCGGCGAACCGGCGGGCTCGTCAGCATCGAGGACGAGCGGTCCCACGTCCTCGCGTACAGCAGCGCCGGGGACGAGGCAGACGAATTGCGTCGGCTCTCGATCCTCGGTCGGGAAGGGCCGCCGGAGATGCTCGCCTGGCTGCGGCAGTGGGGCGTGATGGACGCGGTACGTACCGCGACCGACGTGGTCGTCGTCGACGAACGGGCCGATCTGGCACTGCGACCGCGGCGCGCCATCGGCATTCGCCGGCCCGCGGCGGACGGGCCGGGGGAGTTCCTCGGTGTCGTGTGGCTCCAGCAAGGACGCACGGCGCTGTCCACCGACACCGACGAGGTGCTTGCGGGGGCGGCCGCCGTTGCCGCACGGATGATCGCGCGCCGCAAGGCCGCGGGAACCGCTCACGACGACGTGGTCCGCCGTCTGCTGGGTGCGCGGGGTGAGGTTGTCGACGCCGATTACCTCGGCACGCAGCTCGGCATCGCTGTCGACCTGCCGATGACGGTTGTCGGCTTCGGTGCGGCAAACGACGACGAGGGTCCGGCTGCGGTGCTCGGGGCGGCCGGTGAGGTGTCGGCACTCACCTTGCACGCGAGCGCGTTCAGTCCACTGTCGGTGACGTCCACGATCGGATCTCGTGCGTACGTCATACTCCCGCAGGTGGATCCTGACGCGACGGTCGCCTGGGGGAGGTCGGTCATCATGGCCGCGGAACGCCAGTTCGGCGTCGCGTTGCGGGCCGTGATCGCCGGTCCGGACGATGGTCTCGCGACGGTGCCGGCGCTGCGCGCCCAGGTAGATCGCGTTCTCGACGCCGCCGAACGCGAAGGAGAGTTGATCGCCGACGTCACCACGGTCGGCGAATCGCAGACCGGCGTTCTCCTCGGCGAGATCGTCGCCCACCTCACCGCGAACCCGGAACTGATGGACACCCGGGTCGTCGAGCTCGCCGAGACGGACCGGCGCACCGGCAGCGAGTTCATCACGTCGCTGCGCGTATACCTCGACCGATTCGGAGATGTGCGCTCGGCCGCAACAACTTTGCACATACACCCGAACACCCTCCGGTATCGGATCCGTCGGCTGCAAGAGATCACCGGAATGGATCTCGACGACCCGGCGACCCGGCTCGTTGTCGCGCTGTCGCTGCGTGCCGGTGCGGCGTAGAAAGGAATGACGTGAGTCCTCGCGATCACGACGGCATCCGGGCAACGCTTGGCGCGGAACGCGACTCGACCGTTTCGCTCATCGAAGCGCTGTCTTCGCGGTTGCAGTCGGTCGTCGAGGCGACGGCCGACTCCAGCTCCGACGACGAGCACGATCCCGAAGGCACGACACTCGCCGTCGAGCGTGGACAGATCGTCGCCCAACTGGACAGGTCGCGGGTGCGGCTCGATGAGATCGATGCGGCGTTCGGCCGCCTCGATCACGGTACCTACGGCCGCTGCGAGAGTTGTGGTGAGTCGATCGGTCCGGAGCGTCTCGATGCGCTGCCTGCCGCGCGGCACTGCATCGATTGCGCAACGCGCAATTCCGCTCGACGATGGTGACGCCGACAGCAGCCCGTATCCCGCCGACAGCAACCGAAATCACGCCGACAGCAACCCGTATCCCGCCGACAGCAACCCTGATCCCGCCGACAGCAACCGAAATCACGCCGACAGCAACCAGATTTGCACCGACAGCACCGCTACAGTTGGGCGAAGGAGCAGCCCGACGGCATGGTTGCGCGCGATGATCGCGCGAAACCGGTTGCCGTCGACGCGAAACCGGTTGCTGTCGGCGGGAAACGGGTTGCTGTCGGCGGGGGTGGTGCGACAACAGTGCCCGCCGGTGAAGTTCCGGCGGGCACTGTCACGACTCGATGAGCTCAGAGGATGGTGAGCATCTCGTGGTAGGTCGGTAGGGGCCAGAGATCGTCGGCGACTATGCTCTCCAGCTTGTCCGCGACGGTCCGGACATCGACCATCGCGGGGATCAGCGCCTTCAGCGCGTACTGGGCCTCGCCCTCGACGGTATCGGCGTGGAAGCCGCCGATGGCCTCCTCGAGCGTCAGCATCGCGGCGTAGAGATCCTTGGTGCTCTTGGTCACCGACATGAGGACCGGGTGGTCGGTCTCGACGCCCGCGGCCTTCAGACTGGCCGCGGTGCCTGCGAGTTCGCCCTGATAGCGGTTGGCGGCGGGCAGGATCATCGTCTTCGCGATCTCCAGGGTCTCCTTTGCTTCGACCAGCAGAGCGAGTGAGTACTGCTCCAGCACCACCTCCTTGCGTGCCTTCAGCTCACGGTTGCTCAGGATTCCGTACGCGCTCATGACCTCCTGGATGGCGGGCTCGTCGTACTGCGCCATCGCGTCGACGGTGGTCCGCAGGTTGAGCAGTCCCCGTGACGCCGCCTCCTCCTGCCATTCGTCGGAGTAACCGTTGCCGTTGAACACCACCTTGCCGTGCTCGACGATGATCCCCTCGAGAACCTTCTGCACCGCCGCATCGAACTCCACGCCGTCGGCGAGTTCCTTCTCGAGGAAGTTAGCGACGTAGTCCAGGGATTCGGCCAGCATGGCGTTGATCGCGATCATCGGATCGGCGATCGACTGGTTGGAACCCGGCGCGCGGAACTCGAATCGGTTGCCGGTGAAGGCGAACGGGCTCGTCCGGTTACGGTCGCCGGCGTCGGCCTTGAGCGGTGGCAGGGTGTCGACGCCGAGCTCCAGCACGCCGGACTCCTTGCTGGCCTTGGCACCACCCTTGGCGATCTGGTCGAAGACGTCCATCAGCTGCTCGCCGAGGAAGATCGAGATGATGGCAGGCGGCGCCTCGTTGGCGCCGAGTCGGTGATCGTTGGATGCCGACGCGATGGACGCGCGGAGCAGCCCGCCGAACTTGTGCACGCCGCGGATGATGGCCGCGCAGAACACCAGGAACTGCTCGTTCTCGTGGGGGGTGTCGCCCGGGTTGAGCAGGTTGCCCTGATTGTTGTTGCCGAGCGAGAAGTTGACGTGTTTTCCGGAGCCGTTGACCCCGGCGAAGGGCTTCTCGTGCAGCAGGCAGACCATGCCGTACCGCTCCGCGACGTTCTTCATCGTCGTCATCATCAGCTGCTGATGGTCGTGGGCGAGGTTGGACTTCTCGAAGACCGGTGCGAGCTCGAACTGTCCGGGGGCGACCTCGTTGTGGCGCGTCTTCGCGGGGATGCCCTGTTTGAACAGCTCCCGGTCGAGCTCGATCATGAAGGCCAGTACGCGGTCGGGGATGGCCCCGAAGTAGTGATCGTCGAATTCTTGTCCCTTGGACGGCTTGTCGCCGAACAGGGTTCGGCTCGCCGTCATGAGGTCGGGCCGGGCGAAGTAGAAGTGTCGGTCGATGAGGAAGTACTCCTGCTCGGCGCCCGCGTACGACACGACGGTGTCGACGTCGGCGTGGCCGAACAACCTCAGCACTCGCATGGCCTGCTTGCTCATCGCCTGCTGGCTGCGTAGCAGCGGGGTCTTCTTGTCCAGTGCCTCGCCGGTCCACGAGATGAAGATCGTGGGGATGCAGAGCGTGTTGCCGTTGGGGTTCTCCATGATGTAGGCCGGGCTGGTCACATCCCAGCCGGTGTACCCGCGGGCCTCGAAGGTGCCGCGCAGACCGCCGTTGGGGAAGCTCGAGGCATCCGGTTCGCCCTGCAACAGCGTCTTGCCCTGGAACTCTGCCAGCGACGCTCCCGACGAATCCGGTTCGAGGAACGAGTCGTGCTTCTCCGCGGTGAAGCCCGTGAGCGGATAGAAGACATGGGCGTAGTGCGACGCACCCTTCTCGATCGCCCAGTCCTTCATGGCCGACGCGACGTAGTCGGCCAGGGTGGGATCGAGCGGCGCACCCTTGTCGATGGTCGCCGAGACGGCCTTGAAGACGTGCTTGGGCAGGCGGGCCTTCATCACAGACAATGTGAAGACGTTGCGCCCGAAGGTGTCTGCCAATGGTTCCGGGAAGCCATCGGTTTCCACCGAGTAGTTCGTCACTGCCTCGATGGCTTGACGGCGGGACATGCTGCCACTCATTGTCACTCCTGGGATCGTCACCTCGTCCTCGGCGTCGGGAGTGCATCGAGGGCGTTTCGTGGTGGTGCAAGCGATACGACGCTATGAGCAGGACATACCCGGGTCGTTTCCCCTGTGTGACGTGCGTGAAAACAGGCGTCACCAGTGTGACCTCCGCACGGGATCACGACGGTGGGGCGCTGACGGCCGACGCCCAGACGCGTGCGTCAGGACAGATCGGACATGTCGAGTACGAACCGGTAGTGGACGTCGTTGCGGGCGAGCCGGTCGAGGGCCTTGTTCACTTGCCCCGATGGCAGAACCTCCACATCGGCGGTGATGTCATGGGCGGCGCAGAATTCCAGCATGGCTTCGGTCGCGGGTCGGCCGCCGCTGCCTGCCGAACTCAACTTTTTGCGCCCCACCAGCAGGTCGGTGGTCTGGACGGTGACCGGTCCGAGGTGCCCGAGGTGACTGAGCGTTCCGTCCATGGCGACCAAGCGGAGGTAGGGCTCGAGGTCGTGGGGAGCGGAGATGGTGTCGATGACTACGTCGAACCGATCCCGGGCGGCCGCCATGTGGGTCGCGTCGGTGGAGATGATCAGATCGTGGGCGCCGAGTCGAGATGCGTCGGCGGCTTTGTCTTTCGATCGGCTGATCACGGAGGTCTCGGCACCGAGCGCGACGGCCAGTTTGATGGCGAGATGACCCAGCCCACCCAGGCCGGCCACGGCCACGCGCGTGCCGGAGCCCACACCGAGGGTGCGCAGCGGCTCCCAGACGGTGATTCCGGCGCAGAGCAGAGGTGCCGTGGCGGCCGGGTCGAGACCTGCGGGTAGGTGGTAGACGAATCCGTCGCGGCCTGGAACGACGCCCCGCCGGTCACCTCGTCGACGACGCCGACCGTTTGGACGACCACAAACTGCGCGCCATCGCCGAAGCGCAGGCTGCCGGCATCGTGCGACCGGGTGACCCGTTCGACGTGATGGCCATGGTCATCGCCATGTCCATGGCGTGGTCGCCGGTCAGCAATGTCTATGCGGCGAGTGCCCAGGAACCGGTCGACGCGCATGACCGCCGCCGCGCTCTGCTTCGCCAGACCGTCGCAGCCGCAGTGACAACGGCCGGCAACGGCTGATCGGCCGGCGGGGAACATCGTGCGCTGCCGCATATCGAGCTCTTCGGCCTGGTGGCTCACGTGGGGATGAGTCACGTTCTTTCTGCTCATGTCGAGACCTTCGCCGGCTGTCGAAGGCGCCCGACGTCGGGCGCCGTGATAGTCAGAGCGGCGACCACGATCCCGACCGCGACGCCGATCAGCGTGTCCATCACCCGGTCGAGGGCGGCAGACGGCGGGAGATCGGCGCTGAGTCCGGTCAGGAGCAGGGCCATCGGCGTCACCGCCACCGACGCGACCGCATAGTTGACGGGCGCGGTGATCTCCGCCGCCAACTGACAGATGACGATGACGAGCACGGCGCCCCAATAGTTGATACCGAGGCCGAGTAGCACGACGGCGATGATCGCGCCGCCGACGTTGCCGAGCAGCCGCTGCACCCCCCGCTGAACGGTGACGTGATACGACACGCCCTGCATCGCGGCGATGGCGCCCATCGCGGCCCACATCGGATGGGAGAGTCCGGCGGCCGTGGCGATGGCTGCGCTGGCCGCCATCGCCACGACGATCCGAAGACTGTTGGCCACCAGCTCATGCCGAGGTCGACGAGTCAGGATGGTCCAGAGCGATTCGTACTGAACCGGCGTGTTGTCGGTAATAGGGCGCAGCTGCGTCGGGCGGATGCGCGACCACGTGCCTCGCAGGAGCCACGGCGCCAGGGAGGCCACCGCGCCACAGACGGTGCCGATGACTGTTGCGATCACGGTGCGGCGCAGATCTGAGGCACTGTCGACAAATCCCATCGAGCCGGTGGCCGCGAAGACGAAGATGATCGCGCCGGGTCCGGCCATGCGGAGGGTGCCGACGAGCAGTGCCGCGCAGCCTCCCAGGATTGAGATCGTTGCGATCTGCACCGTGATCGACGCATCGGTCAATCCGAGGGCTGCGCCGATCCCGACAGCTGTGACGATCCCGATGCCCAGTACGCCGAGCCGCCCCACCCGCACGCGGTACGGATCCGGGCGACAGAAGGCCGACGTCACCGCCCCCAGTGCGGCGAAGCCTGCGACGTCGCGAGATCCGAGTAGTCCACTCACCACCAGGACGATGCCGACCGCGATGCTGACCCGGATCGGGGCCGCGACACCGGCCCGACTCATGTCGAAGGTCGACACAGAGGACCGCCACACCGAGGGTTGCACGGCATGAACGAGGGCGGATTGCCGATGACGGACGTGGTCGCCCAGGGTGCCGGTGCGCATGGAGAGTTACTTTACCACTATTTCATTGGTAAAATAACTGCCCGGATCTACCATGTGAGCGTGAGCACCCCACCGGCGCCGGGAACGCAGCCGGCCGACCGCATCCCGGTCACGCCCGATCTCGTCGACCGCATCCAGCAGGAATGGGCGCAGGCGTACCCGCAGTTCGACGTCGGCCCGATCGGGGTGCTCGGCCGTATCCAACACATCGCGACCGTCAGCAGTCACCGGCTCGACCGGCATCTCGAACCGCACGGTGTCACCCGATCGGAGTACGACGTGCTCGGGGCGCTCGCGCGCTCGGATCGGCCGCTGCGCGCCAGTGAGGTGGTGTCGACGACCATGCTGAGCGGTGCGTCGATCACCAAGATCACCGAGAGTCTCTCGCGTCGGGGCCTGCTGGAACGCCGAAAGTCGGAGCGCGACGGACGTGTCGTCCTGCTGGAACTGACCGATGACGGCCGTGCCGTGGTGGATGACGAGCTGCCACGGCGGCTCGCCGACGACGAGCGGGCACTCGCCGGCCTGACGCCAGACGAACGGGAGTCCCTCGCGGCGCTGCTGCGCAAGATCTCGGCCGCGGTCGGCAGCTGACGTCGAGACCGGGTCACGTCCGCCGTGGCCGCGACGACGGGCATAGTGGGACCCATGGAGTTGCACGACGTCATGCGGACCACGTTCGCCGCACGCGAGTTCACCGACGATCCATTGCCCGACGATGTGTTGTGGCGCATCCTCGACGACGCACGATTCGCCCCCAGCGGCGGGAACCGGCAGGGCGCACACATCGTGGTGGTACGCGATGCCGAGACGAAGAGTCGGCTCAGTCAACTCGGGGAGGCGACCGTCCGCCGCTACATCGCCCAGATCAAGGCCGGTGAGAAACCGTGGAACCCGTTGTATCCCACCAGGGTTCCCCAGGATGTGATCGACGGTACCGAGGTGCCGGACAGTTTTGTGGTGCCGATCCGGACCGCGCCGGTGGTCTTGGTGGTGACCGTCGACCTCGCCGTGGTGGCCGCGACCGACCAGGATCTCGATCGGGTCGGCCTGGTCAGCGGGGCGTCGGTCTACCCGCTGGTGTGGAACATCCTGCTCGGTGCCCGGCAGGAGGGATTCGGCGGCACCATCACATCGATGGCCGTCCCGCAGGAGACGGAGGCCCGGGAACTGTTGGGGCTGCCCGAGACCCACGCTCTCGCCGCCGTCGTCCCCATCGGCAGGCCGGTGCGTCAGTTGACCAAACTGCGGCGTCAGCCACTCGCCGAGTTCGTGACGCGTGAGCGCTTCGACGGGCCACCCCTCACACCGTGATCGTCACGCCGGGCGGATGGACGCGACCGCCGCCGCGATGCCGGCGAGCGCGAGTGCCGCGAAACCGAACGTCAGGAATCGTGCCGACATGACGGTCTGATCGCCTGCGGTCCCGACCGATGCGCCGACGCTGACCAGCAGGCCCGCTGTCGCGGAGCCGAAGGTGTTGGCCACCATCTGCACGGTGTTCACACCCGCTGATGCCCGGGCCGCCTCGGCGTCGTCGGGGGTGATGGTCATCGCGGCCGTGGCGATGTGTGGAAACGCCATCCCGATCCCGGTGCCCGCGACGAACAGCGCCACGAACCAGCCGGCGATTGCCGCACTGCTCGAACCGGACTGCAGCACACCGTATGCCGCCAGCCCGACGGCCAGGAACGCCGGTCCCGCGACCCGGACAACCCGGGCGCGCCGTCCGTCCGCCCACGTGGTGCTCGCGATCTGGGCCGACGACCAGCCCCAGGACAGCGCGGCGCCCAGCATGCCTGCGAGGAGGGGGCCCATTCCGGCGATCTCCTGGCCGAACAGGGGGATGAACGCTTCCGAGGTCGAGCCGACAGACAGCACCGCAATCGACACATAGATCCACTTCAGCGGGTTGTGCGTGGTGTAGGTGAGGCGGGGGAGGAGGCCTGCGCGTCGTCGCCGATCGACCACCACGAACCCGAGTGTGGCGATCAGGGCCACGCCGATGAGAACGAGCACGGTCGACCCGCCGTCGACCACGCTCGCCACCGAGACGGCGACCGTCGCGAGGACGACCAGCGCGAGGGATGAGATCGGCAGTGGTGTGGGTGCGGTGTCGTCGCGGCGGCGGGCGGGCAAGGCCCGCAGCGCGAGCGCGGTGATGATCGCAGTGGCGACGACCAGAAGCCAGAACGACCCACGCCAGAAACCGATCTGGGCGAAGAGGCCGCCGAGGACCGGTCCGATCAGGTTGCCGACGCCCCACATCGCGGACGTGAGGCCGACTGCGCGCACCCAGAGCCGCTCGGGAAGGGCCAGGCGGATGACGGCAAACGACAACCCGGTCAGCAGGCCACCGCCGATGCCCTGGATTGCTCTGCCGCCCAGCATGATCGGCATGGTGGGGGTGAGCGCGCACACGAGTGACCCGACGCCGAACAGGCCGAAGGCGATCAGGTAGGAACGGCGGGCTCCCCAGCGGGTGAGGGTGCGGGTGACCAGCATCGAGGAGAACACCGACGTGATCAGGAAGACGGTCATCACCCACGCGTACAGGCGCTCACCGCCGATGTCGGCAACGGCACTCGGCAGGGATGCCGCCGTGAGATAGGTGTTGATGGCGAACACCGCGATGCCGCCGGCGAACACGGCGACCGCAGCGCGGTACTCACGAGCGAAGAGCTCGCGCCAGCTGCCTGCCAGCGGTGGCGTCGGGTCGGCAGCACCCGGACGTTGAGAAGGCCGCTCCGACATGGTCCGAGGATTGCCGGAATGGCGGACGTCGGTCAAGTCAGCGTCCGCAGGCGCCGATCAGATCAGGGTCGACCAGTAATCCCAGAACTCCACGCCGATCGCCACGATCACGATGGCGTACCAGACGATGAGCAGCGGCCAGAGCCATGACCGGATGAACCTGGCCCAAGGTGCCTCGCCGAGGGATCGCCCGATGGCGAGGATCAGGATGATCGGCGTGATCACCCACACGACCATGCAGTAGGGGCACAGGGCGTGAATCCGATAGAGGCTCTGGAAGATCAGGTAGTGGATGAACACGACGCCTGCCGCGGAGCCCAGCGCCAGTCCCGCCCAGAACCACCGCGGCAGGTCGATGCGGGCGACGGACTGCACCCCGATGACGACGACCACCGCGAACGCGGCGATGCCGATGTACGGATTGGGGAAGCCGAAGAACGCGGCCTGATCGGTGACCATCACAGAACCGCAGGACAGCACCGGGTTCAGGCTGCAACTGGGGCGGTAGGACGGGTCCAGGAAGAGTTTGTACCGCTCGACCGACAACGTGAACGCAGCGAGCAGACCCAGCGCGCCGGCGACCAGCAGCACGATCGCCGCGACCGGCGAGAGGCCCGTGCGGGTGCCCTGGACCACCGGTTCGGCGATTTCCTCGGTCTCGGCCGGTTGCGCCCCGTCCGTCATCGGGTCATCCCGCCAGTGCTTGCTCGACGCGTGCCTTCAGGTCCTCCGGGGTGGTGAGCTGGAGGTCCTGGCCGTTCAACCGCACCGTCGGGGTCGAGTTCACGCCGCTCTGGGTGACGTCCTGGGTCTGCTGGGTGACCCAGTCCTTGAACTGGCCGTCGGTGATACAGGAGTTGACGTTGGACGCGCCGGCCTCCTTGGCAATGCTGTTGAGCTCGCTGTCGGGCAGTCCTGCGGCCACCCTCCTCGGGCTGACGCTGGTAGAGCAGGTCGTGGAATTTCTGCCACACCCCGAAGTCGCCGCCGCCCGCGGTGGACTCCGCGACACAGGCCGAGGCGTTCGCCGATCGCGTCGAGTACTGGGTGCTCGAGGAGCGGTCGAGGATCGCGATCGGGTGGTAGTCGACGGCCACCTGCGGGTTCTCGCGGAGTTCGGCGATCGTTGCGCCGAACGATTCCTCGAATTGTCGGCAGGCCGGACATTGGAAGTCCTCGATGACGGTGAGGACGGCCTTGGGCTGGGTGCCGGCAGGCGCCTTGGTGACCCGGAATGCGCCCGTGTCGGTGGCGACGCTCACCTGAGAGCCGCTACCGGTGTCCGACTCGTTGGACATCACCGCCCACAAACCCACGGCCACGGCCACGGCGATCAGCACGACGACGGCGCCGACCCGGATGAGGATCGAGCGTCGTCGCTCCGCCTGACGCGGGTCGACGATCGGTTTGCGGGACGATTGACTCACAATTCCTCCGGGGGTCGGTACGCAACGCCGTTTTCGATATCAGCCGCTATGACGCACATCGGAATCGTCGACGGCCATGAGGCGCGCCTCCCGTGATCCACTCGCCCCCGCGGCCAGGCGCGCGGGTGGCGAGATGTCGGAATCCGGGGTCGCTGCCACGCCGCCACTCTAACGGAGGTGGTCTGTGAAGACGGTAAGGAGTTGCCGGGTGCGCCGGGCGGTCCGTCGTCGGGGCCGGAACCCGGCCAAACCGTGCCGATCCGCCGGGGACGCCGTGTCGTAGACTCCAAGGGTCCGATCGGCCCCGAGCGGCCCGCCGGACCGCGACCGGCACGAACGTCGAGGAAGAACCCCGCAGCGGGCGGCCGCCTCGACATCACCGTCGGTCCCCGCCTCAGTAGCTCAGGGGATAGAGCATTCCTCTCCTAAAGGAAGGGTCGCAGGTTCGAATCCTGCCTGGGGCACCCTGAACTTTGCCGGCCTCCGGCCGGTGTGCGCCCACTGAGTTTTTGAAAGAGATTGATGCGGGCGCACCGTGACATCCTTGCCGGCCTCCGGCCGGTGTGCGCCCACTGAGTTGTTTGAAAAGATTCATGCGGGCGCACCGTGACATCCTCGGCCGCACCCGTGTCCACACCAGACGTCGATCGAAATCCCTGATCGCACATCGCCGACTCACATTCTTGATCTCCCGTCGAAATCGATTGTTTTGCGCCGCCTGAAGGGCGGCGGTGGCCTCTACCTGCGCGGTCGCTTTCCTGAGGTTCCACGATCGCAATCCAGGTACTTTCGGCGATCACTTTCTCGGATTGCCATGTGCTATGTGCGACATTGAGGCAAATTGTTGTTTTGGGCGGATTTTTCGCCGTTTCGATGCAACCAAGTCGATGACAAACGAGTTCGAGTGAGGCGAGGTCGAGGAAGGCTATGGCCACATCACACACACGTGCGAGGCTCGGTGGTCTCGCACTCGGTTTCATTGCGGCGGCCGGTACGGCACTGCTGCTGGCGCCGCATGCGGGTGCCGATCCCCAGAGTGACGCACAGGCCGCGATCGCCGAACTCGAACAGCAGATCAGTGCGGGCGACGCGGATCGAGGCCAGGCGGACACCGGACTCGGCGCCGAGGACGGTGACCTGACGGCGGTCGGAGGTGGCTTCGAACAGGAGTTCGCCAACGGCACGGTGTTCTGGTCGCCCGAGCACGGTGCCCGAGTCCTGTACGGCGGCATCCTGGCGAAATACACCGACGAGGGCGGCCCTACCGGCAGCCTGGGCTTTCCTGCTCAGAGCGAGGGCCCGGCAGATTACCGCCCGACCGGTCGCGGTGCGTCGTTCGCGGCTGCCGATCAACCGAAGATCTATTGGACACCGAGCGGTGGCGCCTGGGTGGTACGTGGACCGTTCACGGTGGCCACCGACAAGCTCGGCGCCACGTTGGGTGCGCCGACCGCCGACATGACGACGTCCGGTGACGTCGTGTCCCAGGAGTTCGCCAACGGCACCCTGACGTACAGCAGGTCGACCGGGGCGTGGACGAGCGCACCCGACCCGAACTGGGCGCAACAGCTCTCCGGGTCGAGCATCCCCGGTATGGCGGATTCCCGAGGTGACGCGGCGGCGGCCGACGACACGAACACGTCGGACTCCGACACCGACGGATCGTCGTGGTGGTGGCTGCTCATCCCGTTCCTGCTGATCCTGGCCGGGCTCTTCCTGATCTGGCTGTTCCGCAAGGCGCGGGGACCGAAGACACCCGACGTGCGCGCCGATGAGGTTCCGGTGGCGACCGCTCCGGACGCGGCCGTCGACCGGTCTGACGCGGAGGGGGACGCCGGAACGCCGTCGACACACCGCGGTGCGGCGGCCGGTGTCGCCGCTGCGGCCGGCGGGGCCGTGGCAGCAGGTGCTGCGATCGGGGCGCGACGAGAAGGGGAGACGCCGGAGGCCGGCGAGACCGATGTGCCCACTCCGGATTCGGGAGAGAGAGCCGTCGTCGACGACGCTGCCGACGAAGCCGGTGCGGATGTGGCGTCAGAGGCCGCGAGTGCCGAACCCCACCCCGACGTCGCCGAGATGCCGGCTGCCGACATCGGCGACGAGGAGACGGTGGCCGCGGTGGCGGATGGGACGGTGCACGGCCACGGAGACGGAGTCGGCTACTACGTCGCCAACGGCCGGCGCGAGCCTGTGCCGGTGGGCGCACATCTCCCACTCGACGATCCGAAGCAGGCTCCCGACGGGTACCCGATCAAGGTGAGCGCCGCCGACGGCGTCTATTACACGCCGACCCAGCCGTCCTATGCCGAGATCGAGCCGGAGGTCTGGTTCGCGTCGGAGTCCGCTGCCGAGTCCGCGAGCTTCTCGAAGTCGGTGCCGGACTGAGCACTGCGCCCTGAGGTCGGCACGCTACGGTGTGTCCGTGGCTGCTGCATCAGGTTCCAAGGTCGTTCTCGTCACCGGCGCGTCGAGTGGGATCGGGGCCGAGGTGGCCCGTCTCTTCGTCGAGCGCGGACACACGGTGTACGGCACCAGCCGCCGGCCGGAGGCCGTGGCAGACCCGGTTGTCGGAGTTCGGTACGTACGCCTCGACAACGCCGACTATCAGAGCGCGATCGACTGTGCCGACGAGATCGGCGCGATCGACGTGCTGATCAACAATGCGGGCGAGAGTCAGGCGGGTGCACTCGAGGACACCTCCATGGCAGCGATCGAGGATCTGTTCGCCGCCAACGTGTTCGGGCCGGTGGCACTCACCAAGGCGGTGCTGCCCGGGATGCGGGACCGCGGCACCGGGACGGTGGTGATGGTCGGTTCCATGCTCTCCAGCTTCCCGGTCGCCTTCCGATCGAATTACGCCGCAACGAAATCCGCGCTCAAGGCCTTCGCATTGGCCACCCGGCGGGAGGTCGCGCCCTACGGCATCCGGATGATCTCGGTGGAGCCCGGGACCATCGCCACCGGGATCGGGGATCGACGCAGCATCCACATCGGCGACGACTCGCCCTATCGGGGCGAATACGAGACCCTCGCGGCCGCCACTCGCAAGAACGAGGACGCCGGGATCAGTGCTACGACGATGGCCACGGTCATCGTCGAGGCCGCTCTGTCTGAGCATCCGAAGCCGTTCTACGCCAAGGGAAACCGAGCCGGGATCGTCTTCGCGCTCCGGCGGTTGTTGCCCCGCCAGGCGGTCCTGGACCTGTCCGCGCGCATACACGGCCTGCGCAAGGTGCGGATCTGACCGCCCCATGCAGATCACATTGCGGGTCATCGGGATCGGTCCGGGCAATCCGCGCCAGATCACCCTCGAGGCGATCGATGCGCTCGGCGACGTCGACGCATTTCTCGTGCTGGACAAGGGTGACGACAAGGAATCGCTGAGTGCGATGCGCCGCGACATCCTCACGCGGTACGGTCCCGCGGGTCATCGGGTCATCGAGGTCGTCGACCCGCCCCGCGACCGCGATCCCGCAGATTACGACGCCGAGGTGCGTCGGTGGCATGCCGCCCGCGCGTCGATCTTCACCGACGTGATCACCACCGAGGTGCCCGACGGAGGTGTGGCGGCTTTTCTGGTGTGGGGCGACCCCGCGCTGTACGACAGCACCCTTCGTATCGTCGACGACCTCGCCGAACATTCCGGATTGTCGATCGACGTCGAGGTGATCCCCGGCGTGACCAGTGCCAGTGCCCTCACCGCGGCGCATCGCATCGCGGCGAACCGCATCGGTGAACCCGTCCACATCACGACCGGGCGCCGCCTCGGCGACACCCCGCATGGCGCCGACGCCAACCAGATCGTGATGCTCGACGGAACCCTGGCGTTCCGGCGGATCGCGGACCCCGACGACCACATCTGGTGGGGTGCGTACGTGGGTACCGACGACCAGATCCTGATCAGCGGCCGGGTTGCCGATGTCGCGGAGCAGATTGTCGCCGCCCGGGCCGAGGCGCGCGAACGCATCGGCTGGATCATGGACATCTACCTGCTCCGGAAAGGCTGACACCCCACCGTCCGGACGGCCCACCTCGCCGATCGTGCGCAATTTCTCGCCGATCGTGCGCTCATTCGTTTGCCCGACTCGATCATGTGCACGATCGACGAGATTCTGTGCCCGATCGGCGCGGAGATGGGCACGATCGGCGCGGAGGTGGGCACGATCGACGAAATTCTGTGCCCGGTCGGCGGGTGGTCGCGGCCCGACCGATCACCAGATCTCGTCCAGCGCGGCGAGGAGGTCGTCGCGGATCTCCTTGCGGCAGATGACGAAGTCGGGCATGTACGGGCGGGGTTGGTTGTAGACGATGGTCGACCCGTCGAGCCGGCTGCAGTGGAGATCGGCTGCCAGGGCAACACCCACCGGAGCGCAGTTGTCCCACTCGTACTGACCGCCGGCATGCACATAGGCGTCGACGTCGCCGCGCACCACCGCCATCGCCTTCGCGCCCGCCGAACCGATCCCGATCATGTTCAACGACAGTCGCCGGGACCACCCACGCGCTCTCGTAGGAGCCGCCATACCGTGATGCCGCCATCCGCCCGGTGAGAGTGCCGCTCGGCGGTTTCACCGCATCGGATCGGAAGACCTCGCCGACGGCGGGCAGTGACACGGCCGCGGTCGTCACCGCGCCGGACTCGGTGAGCGCGACGTGCACGGCCCAGTCGGCGGTGCCGGACGAGAACTCGCTGGTGCCGTCGAGCGGGTCGATGATCCACACGCGATCGGCTGTTGCCCGGTCGCCGACGTCGGCACCCTCCTCGGACAGGATCGCATCATGTGGTCGGTGCCTGCCGAGGACGTTCGCGATCCACGCCTGCGCCATCGCGTCGCCGACGTCACCGAGATGGCGACCGCTGAGCAGTCCGCCATGGCGGACACCCATGAGGATCTCGCCCGCACCTTCGGCGACGCGCGCCGCCAGTTCGGCATCGGAAAGGCGGGAGATCATCCTCCTACTAGAGCACACTGGACCCATGCCTGAGCTCCCTGAGGTGGCGGCGGTGGCTGCCTACGTGGACGGCCGAGCGGCCGGTTTCCCGATCCGCCGCGTCGACGTTGCGTCGCTGGCCGTTCTGAAGACCGCGGATCCGCCCTACACGGCGTTGGCCGGGCGCGTGGTCGAGTCGGTGGGTCGGATCGGGAAGTACCTGGTCATCCGAACCGTCCCGGGTCCGGACAGCACGAATGCCGCCGCGGAGCCGGATCCGGTGATCAATCTCGTGATCCACCTGTCGCGCGCCGGGTGGCTGCGCTGGAGTGAGCAACTCTCGCAGACCCCGCCGCGGCCGGGTGGGAAAGGGCCGATTGCCGTGCGCGTGCACTGCGGCCTGCCGGGCGAGGGTTTCGACGTCACCGAAGCAGGCACGCAGAAGCGGCTGGCGGTGTGGGTGGTGCGCGACGTCGGTGAGGTCGACCGGATCGCATCACTCGGGCCGGACGTCCTCGCGATGTCCCGTGACGAGTTCGGCGCCATCCTGGCGGGAACGTCTGGCCGGATCAAGAACGTCCTCACCGATCAGCGCACGATGGCCGGGATCGGCAACGCCTACTCCGACGAGATCCTGCACGACGCCCGGCTGTCGCCGTTCGCGTCGGCGAAGTCGCTGACCGACACCCAGGTGGACTCTCTGTACACGACGATGCGGTCCGTACTCTCCGACGCCATCGGTCGCCTCGAGGGGCAAGAGGTCGCTCGGTTGAAGTCGGAGAAGCGAACCGGGCTGAAGGTGCACGCGCGGACGGGCCTGCCGTGCCCGGTGTGCGGCGACACGATCCGTGAGGTGTCGTTCTCGGACCGGTCGTTTCAGTACTGCCCGACGTGCCAGACCGGAGGGAAGGTGCTCGCCGACCGCCGGATGTCGCGGTTGTTGAAATGACGGCGGCCCGGTCGTCGCCGCCGAGCAGGCCGCAACGGTGCGAGAAGGCGTAGGGTCAGATCTGGGTCGGGATGGGACAGATCACGGATGCTCGTCGTGGCCCTGTCGGCTTCGTGCCGGGGCTCGAGATGGGAGCCGTCGGTGAGTGAGGTTGATCGGTGCGAGTGCTGGTTGTCGACGACGATGTGCGCGCGGCGGAAACGGTGCGTCGGGTTCTGGCGAGCGAAGGTTGGAGCGTCGTTGTCGCGACCGACGGTG
Source organism: Gordonia sp. SL306 (assembly GCF_026625785.1). Lineage (NCBI taxonomy): Bacteria > Bacillati > Actinomycetota > Actinomycetes > Mycobacteriales > Gordoniaceae > Gordonia > Gordonia sp. SL306. The sequence continues at coordinate 3,770,966 of NZ_CP113063.1, forward strand.
CAGAGGGTCTGTGGCGGGCCTCCGAGGAGCAGTTCGACGTCGTCGTGCTCGACATCATGTTGCCGAAGCTCAACGGATTTCGTGTCGTACAGGAGATGCGCGAACGGAAGATCTGGACGCCGGTGCTGATGCTCAGCGCCAAGGACGGGGAGTACGATCAGGCCGAAGCCTTGGATTACGGTGCCGACGACTACCTCGTCAAGCCGTTCTCGGTGGTCGTCCTCAAGGCCCACCTCCGGGCCGTGATGCGCCGTGGCGGTCGGGAACGGCCGGCGATCCTCACGGCCGGCAGTCTCACCATGGATCCGGCCGAACGCAAAGTGGCGCGAGGCGACACCGCGGTCACGCTGACACCTCGCGAATACGCCCTCTTGGAATTCCTGATCCGGAACAAGGAGACGGTGGTCTCCAAAAGGCTCATCCTGGAATCGATCTGGGATGAGAACTACGAGGGCGACGAGAACATCGTCGAGGTCTACATCCGGTATCTGCGCAAGCGGATCGATGATCCGTTCGGGGTGCGATCGATTGAGACCGTTCGTGGCGCCGGCTACCGACTCTGCGAGGTCTGAGGGTTGAGGGAGACCTCCTCGTCGGTCGGTTCCCCGGTGGTGCGCGCAGGCGGTGTCGAATCGTGGCCGACCGGCATGGACACCGACAGGGGCAGCGTGATCGTCACAGCTGCTCCGCCCGTGTCGCTTTCGCCGATGCTCGCGGAGCCTCCGTGTGCGCGGGCGATCTCGCGGACGATGGCCAGACCCAGCCCGGCGCCGAACTGATTGCGGCGATCGACGTCGAGGCGTGCGAATCGCTGGAAGACGACGTCGCGATCGCGGACCGGTATACCGGAACCGTCATCGGCGACCGTCACCACGGCGTCGTCCCCTTCGATCCGCATCGACACCGACACCGTGGACTGCGCGTGCCGGACCGCGTTGTCGATGACGTTCCGCAGTGCCCGCGTGATCTTGTCGCTGTCGCCGATCATCCTGATCGGCTTGACGTGCAGCCGGATTCGAGCTGAACCGAGCGACCGGACACGTCCGACCTCGGCGGCCACCACGTCGTCGAGGTCGATCTCGTCGAGGTTCAGGGTGAGCCCGTTCTCGTCGGCGCGGGCCAGCATGAGCAGATCGTCGACCATCACCTGCATCCGTTTCGCCTCCGGCAGCAGGATGGTGCGGACGGTCGGCAGGTCGACGGCAGAATCGGTGTCGTCGGCGAGGTCGAGAATCCCGACGATGGTCGTCAGCGGACTGCGCAACTCGTGGGAGGCATCGGCCACGAAGCGGAGTTGAGCATCCCGCGCGTTCTCCAGCCGCGACAGCATGTCGTTCATCGTCGTCGCGAGGGTGGTGATCTCGTCATCGGCGGATGGGACCGGCACGCGTTGTCCCAGAGCAGTCGCGGTGATCTCGTTGACCCGCTTGGTTATCCGGGACACGGGTCGTAGTGAACGACCTACCAGGAGGTACACCGCACCCGCGGCGACGACCACGAGAAGCGGGATCTCGGCCGCCAGGATGATGCCGGTCACCCACTCGCTGTGGCGCACACCCGTTGCGCGGTCGAGTGCCAACACGGTGTAGTACTCGTCGTCGTGTTCTGCGCCGACTGCAGTGGCGCAGAACTCCCCGGCGAATCCGGATATTTCGATGTTGTCGAAATAGCGGTACGTGTGCGGCGCCTGGTCGACGCTGATGATCGGACGGCTCGGCGCGCCCGGCGATGAGCGGACCACGCGCCCGCTCGCGTCGATCACCTGAATGACGTCGACGCCGGCGCCCGGTGCGAGGTCGTCGGTGTCGACGCCCGGGATGCCGCTGCGGTCGATCGCGGATGCGATCTGGTAGGCCTGGCGACCGGTGGATCGGTACATGGCTTCGTTGTTGGCCCGGTGCAGCATGAACAGCATGGCCATGCCGCCGACCGCCAAGGCCAGGGTGACCACGGCGGCGGCGATGATCGTCGACTGTGCACGCACACCACCGCGCCGTCGATTGACGTGCGGCAAGCCTTTTCGCGTGATCGCCACGATCTGGTGCCCTTCGGTGTACATCCGTGCCCTACGAGCGTATTCCCGCGCCGACCTCACGGCCAGCGTGCACTTTCAGCAAACCTTCAGGGCGGGCGACGCATGGTTGTCACATGGCGCGAGACCGGTCGACGGCGAGGCATCTCATGCAGGTGCTCCATGATCGCGGCGTGCGCGTAGCGTACGGAGTCCACGGCGCCAACATCGAGGACATGTACGCGGCGGCGCAGGATGTCGGGATCTGCCCTGTGGTGGCCAAACACGAGTTCGCCGCGGGGGCGATGGCGGACGGGTCGACACGGATCACCGGCCGGCCCGGTGTGGTGATGACGACCTCGGGCGGCGGAGCGATGAACGTCGTGCCGGCACTGGCCGAGGCGTACGACAGCCGAGTGCCCGTGTTGGCCCTGATCGGTAGCGCACCAACGAGTTTGGTCGGTCACGGCGCATTCCAGGACATGTTGAACCCTCCGGACACGATCGACCTGGTTGCGTTGATGGCCGCGGTGAGTGGGTCGTGCGCCGAGGTCTCGTCGCCGGAGACGATGGCTGCTGCGCTCGCGACCGCGTCCCACACACTCGAGCGTGGACTGCCGGCCGTGCTGATCATCCCGAAGGACGTACAGGCGGCACCGATGCCTGGATCGCCCCCGACCCACCCGGACGTGCATCCGGAAGCGGGCGCGTCCATCGACGACGGCCCTCTCGAAGCTTTGGCCGAGCGCATGGCGGCAACTGCGACGGCGCCAGGACGTGTCTGTCTGTGGGTCGGTGAGCAGGCGTCCTGGGAGCGGCTCGGCACACAGATATGTGAACTCGCGGAGTGCGTCGGAGCAGTCACGGTCGCATCACCGGGAGGGCGCGACGTGCTCCCCGCCGGCGGTGGTTTCGCCGGGGTCACCGGCGTGATGGGCCACCCGAGCGCGCACGTCGCCGTCCGTGCAGCCGAGATGGTGGTCGCGATCGGGTGCCGGATGTCGGTCACCGATCGGGCCGGACTCGACGATGTACTCCGTTCGACCGACCTGACCTCCATCGGGCGTCACGATGCGCGATTCGGGGACTGTACCCAGATCGCGACAGACGATCTCGAACACTCGATACGGATGCTGGGGAAGCTGGTCGGCGCGAAGATGTCGCGATCGCCGGCGCCCCCGCACATCACCATCGACCACCTACCGGTGCCGCGCGCTCGATCGACCCGACCGAGTGTGCAGACGGTCATCGAGTCGATCGGTGCGCAGCTGCCGCCGGTGTGCGCGGTGTTCGCCGACGCGGGCAACGCCGGCGCTGCAGCTCTGCATCACCTGCCGTTCTCGCCTGCGCAGCGGTTCACGGTCGCGCTGGGGATGGGCGGGATGGGGCATGCGATCGCGGCGGGTGTGGGTAATGCGGTGCGGTGCGCCGTAGTCGACGATCGGTCGCGCTCGATCGTGATCGCCGGTGACGGCGCATTCTTCATGCACGGTATGGAGATCCACACGGCCATCGAGCACGATGCGCCGCTCAGCTTGATCATCCTGAACAACGACGCACACGGGATGTGCGTCACCCGCGATCGTCTCTACTTTCCAGACACGCCCACCGTCAATCGGTTCCGCCCGACCGCCATCGCAGCGGGTGTCGACACGATGTTCGCCGATCTCGTGGTGCGCCACGTGACGGAGATCGACGACGTCGGGGAGTGCTGCGCCGAGCTCTTCGCCGCGGATGGCCCGAACTGCGTGGTGATCGACGTCGATCCCGAAGAAGTGCCCCCGTTCGCCCCGTTTCTCTGAAAGGACCGCGCATGACCGTGACAACCCCCCTCGCCGACCTCGGCGACGACGCGACGACCCTGCCCGGGATCACCCGAATCGAGAGTCATCCTCGGCAGGTGGCCACACCGGTGCTCGTGGACCGGCTGCGGTCGGTCTATCCCCATCAGCAGATCTACGGTGACTACTGCCCGGTGCAGGGGTATGTGGACGCACCACCTCGTGAGTTGTACAGCTGGCTGTCGGACACGCGGTCTCTGGAGGAGTGGACCTACAGTCTGCGCGGATTCGTCCCCACCGATGAACCGGGACTGTGGCTCGGGCACGACCGCCTCGGTGATCACACCGAGATCTACACCCGCACGATCGCCAATCCCCATGCGATGACGGTCGACTACCACTGTGCGTGGGATCAGGGCAAGCATCTCTGGATGATCTACCTGATGCGGGTGGTGGACGCCCAGGTGGTGCTGGACAAACCGGGGTCGGTGGTCCTGTGGAACAACTGCCATCACCCGTTCTACGACGAGAACCCCTATCCCGAGACGGCACCGCCGGAACGTCCGGTGTGGGTGGGGGACTTCTGGGACATGTTCTCCGCCGGTCACCAACTCGAACTCGAGAACCTCACGGCCATCGCCGAGTACCGGCACCACAACGGCCTGCCCATCACCCCGGAATGGATGCGATCATGACATATGCTGCACCACAAGCGATGCTGGTCGATCTGGCCACCTATCTGCCGGAGAACAGGGTGCCCGCAGCCTATTACGCGCAGTTCGCGGAGGACGACGATCTCGTCGACAACGTGATGTTCCGGGCGCCCGCGTTCCGGCATCATGCGGCGGACGGGGAGACCTCGGCCGACATGATGTTGTCCGCGGCGCGTGTGCTCACCGAGCGGCACGGCGACGATTTCTTCGACGACGTGGACGTGGTGCTCACACACAGTCAGCTCCCCGAGGTACCGGTCCGCGGTTGCGGTGGCGAGGTGGCGCATCGGCTCGGATTGCGGCCGTCGACCGTTCTCGACGTACACAACGGCGGGTGCGCGGCGTTCATCCACATGATCGACCTCGCATCGGCTCTGCTGCGCGCCAACGGCGGTCGACGGGCGCTGCTCGGACTCGCGCAGAACAGCGCGGCGCAGGTGTTCACCCAGGAACAGGTACGCGGTAAGGCACAGGCGGCCATCCCCGGTGACGGTTCGGCGGTTGCCGTTCTCACCCTCGACGGCGATCGCGGCAGCCCGGTCCTGGGTCTGACCTGCCGGTCATACGGCCAGTACTCGGGCGACATGACCGGGGTGTCCGAGCCGCAGCGAAAGTACTGGGAGGCCGGTCCGGGACAGATTCACATCGGATTCACCGAGGCGAAGATCGCGAAGGTTCTCGCCCGTGGCAATCGGATGGTGCCCGAGGTCGCGATCGAGGTGGCCGACACCATCGGCATCGCTCCCGCCGATCTCGACTGGTTCGTCACCAATCAGCCGAACCGGATCTTCTTGCGCAATTGGCGTGAGGCGCTGGAGCTCCCGGAGGATCGGCACCCCGACACCTTCGACGAGTGCGGCAATCTGTTCGCGGTCGGTATCCCGGTCACGCTCGACACGGCGATCACCGACGGTCGGATCCGGGAGGGCGAGGTGGTGATGACTGCCGCGTTCGCGCACGCAGGCGATTTCGCCGCCGCAGCCGCTCTCCGCTGGGGTGGCCGTCCATGAGTCCGCCGCTCGATCCGGCAGACGAGCCGTGGCCGCTGGCCCGGCTCGACCTCAACGAATCTGCCTATGCGCCACTGCCGGCCGTGGCCGCGGTGCTGGGCGACGTCATGGCCGAGGCCAACCGGTATCCCGATTTCCTGCCGGATCGGACTCGCGGCCAGATCGCCGACCACCTCGGTGTACCGCACCGGCAGGTGACCGTGGGCGCGGGCGCCACCGGAGTCGCGTTGTCCGCGTTTCAGGTCTGTATGCGCCGTGCCGCGGAAGCCGGTATCCGCGCGCCGTCGCTGGTGACGGCGGTGCCGACCTTCGACGGATACCCGATCCTCGCGGAGATGGTCGGCCTGCGTGTCGACGGAGTGGCCCTGGCCGACGACGGCAGCCTCGATCTCGATGCGCTGCGGGCCGCGGTGACCGACGACACGGTGGCGGTGGTGGTGTGCTCCCCGCACAACCCCACGGGCTCGACCGTCGCGCCCCAGGCGCTCTACGAGTTCATCGATGCGATGCCGCCGCAGGTGCTCACCCTGGTCGATCAGGCGTATGTCGAGTTCTGTGACAACCCGCCCGACCTGCATCTGCTCGTCGACATCCGCGACGATGTGCTGGCGCTGCGGACCTTCTCCAAGGCCTACGGACTCGCCGCGCTGCGGGTCGGATTCGGCATCGGGGACATCGGCGTGGTGTCGGAGGTGCGCCGTCACGAGGTGCCGTTCGCGGTGGGGCCGGCCGCGATGGCCGCGGTCCCGGTCGCACTCGCGGCGGAAGTCGAACTCGCGCAGCGTGTTCGATCGATGAAGGAGGAGCGCGAGCGATTGGCGGACATGCTTGCGGCCATCGGCTGCCCGACCCTGCCGAGTCAGGCCAATTTCCTGTTCCTGCCGGGCGCCGAGGGCGTTGCCATCGGCCGGCTGCTGCGGAGTTGCGGCGTGGCGACCAAGGAGTGCGGAAACCACGGGATGCGTATCACGGTCGGCGATCGCGCCGGCATCGACTACGTCGTCCAGGCCCTTCGATTGACGGCCCTGACTGCCTGAGGCCGGCACGCGGGGCATCGTCGGTCGGTTGCGAATCGGAGTTCCCCTTCCCCGGCAGGTAGGTTGGTGAGCCGTGAGCGCGACGACACGGCAGAAGATCTTGATCACGGGAGCGAGCTCCGGGCTCGGCGAGGGCATGGCACGACAGTTCGCCGACAAAGGGCGCGATCTGGCCTTGTGCGCTCGCCGCCTCGACAGGCTCGATGCGCTGGCCGACGAGCTGCGACCGACGGCTGGGCGGGTTGCCACGGCTCGACTCGATGTCACCGACACAGATTCCGTCCCGGGGGTCTTCACTGAGCTCGCCGACGAGATCGGCGGACTCGACAGGGTCATCGTCAACGCGGGGCTGGGCAAGGGCGCGCCGATCGGAACGGGGATGGCATCGGCGAACATCGAGACCGTGCAGACGAATCTGGTCGGCGCTCTGGCGCAGGTCGAGGCCGCGATGGAGATCTTCCGGGCGCAGGATCACGGACATCTCGTGCTGGTCAGCTCGATGAGTGCCGTCCGCGGACTGCCCAGGGCGCAGGCGGCGTACTCGGCATCCAAAGCGGGCCTCGCCACGCTGGGGCAGGGGTTGCAGGCGGAGTTCGCAGGCTCGGCGATCACCATCTCGATCTTGCTGCCGGGATACATCGAGACCGACATCAACCGCGGAGTCGAGACCGCCATGATGACGGGCACGGAGCAGGGGGTCAGAGCGATGGTGTCCGCCATCGAGAACGAATCCTCGTGGGCGCCGGTGCCGCGGTGGCCGTGGATACCGATCGCCGCGGCGCTTCATCATCTCCCGCCGGCCATCACCCGCCGGATGGTCTAGACCGCGGGGTCGCAGCCGTTCGGATCAGCCCGGTGCCGGTGCCGGTGCCGGTGCCGGAGAGCCTGCCGACGAGGGTGGCGCGCCGGTCGGCGACCAGACCACCGGCGACGATTTGTAGTCCAGCGCGGGATCTCCCGTCGTATCGGCCCAGTAGATGACCTGACGGAGTCGCTGACCCGGGTCGGCCACCGCGACCAGGCAGGTCGCATACGATTCGCCGCGCCGCATCTGCGGCGGCGGCGTGGTGACCGGGCATTTCGCCAGACCCGGGGTGGGGGACATCGTCAATGCGGGGGTCCTCCCGTCCGCGCTCGCACTCAGACCGATCACACCCGGCGCCGCTGCCGCCCTGGTCGCGAGCGATGTCACCGTCACATAGAGGTAGTACGGGGCGCCGCCCTTGGTGGTGTTCTCGGGCACGCCCTCGGCCGGGGTGATCCCGGTGACCGTGTACATCGCCAGCGGTCCCGTCTCCGCGAACGCATCGGCGGGCAGTACGGCATCTTCCCCGAAGGTGAGTCCGGTGCCCGGTGCGGAACGGGCGCTCTGTCCGGCCGGCACGGTGACCGCGGCGCTGGTCGGAACCGACGTCGGTGGCTCGACCTCGGCGGTCGTCGACGTCGCGCACGCCGCGGTCGTCGTCAGCGCAGCCACCAGGCACACCGCGGGCAACACGCGGCGGGTCGCATACATCACCGTGGGTGAGAGTCTCACGTTGCGTAAGGTAACCGATGTGTCGGCAAAGCAGGGGCAGGTTGTGGCCAATGGCGCGTTTCAATTGTTCGGTGAACGCCGTCGTGACGAGATCGGTGACCTTCTGACGGACATCTTCGGGCGCGACGATGTGACCGCGCTCGGCGCGGACTGGCGTGGCATCGTCTATTTCACGCTCGACGACGACTCGGAACTGTCGTCCGACACCGTGGTCGGCTTCGACGCGTCCAGTGGCAGCAGCGGTCCGCTGACCTCGGTGGACGAGGTTCTCGATGCCGTGCGCACCGGTGACATCGCGGAAGCGGTCGACGTCGCCAGTTTCGACGCCTGGCGAACGGCCACCGGGCAGCGGTCGATCGACATGGGCGACTGTGTGCCGCCTTCGGTATTCGAGTTCATGGGTGGCGATCCGGCGGAACGGTCCACGGAGCCACAGGATCTCATCACCTTCATCGCGGTGGCCGCGGCCCTGGTGGGCCGCATGGAAGCCCTCGGCGTGGAGCCCGGAGACGAGATCCCCGACGAAGTGTTCGACGAGACTCGCTGGCAGTGATCGTCACCGCGCCCGGCCGCGATGCTCGCGATACCATCGTACGAGCTCGTCGGTCGACGAATCCTCTTGTGGCGCAGGCGATTGTTCCTCGACAATGATCCCGAGAAGTTCCTTGGCCTGCGTCTTGCCGAGTTCGACGCCCCACTGATCGAACGGGTTGATACCCCAGATCATCCCCTCCACGAACACCTGGTGCTCGTACAGGGCGATCAGCTGCCCGATGACCGACGGGGTCAACCGGGGGGCGAGGATCGACGTGGACGGCCGGTTGCCGGGCATCACCTTGTGCGCCACCACATTCGGCGGGACACCCTCGTCGGCGATCTCGTCGGCGGTCTTGCCGAAGGCCAGCACCTTGGTCTGCGCGAAGTAGTTGCTCATCAGCAGATCGTGCATGGAGCCGGTTCCGTCGGCGGTCGGCAGATCGTCGGTGGGTTCGGCGAACCCGATGAAATCGGCGGGGATCATCCGGGTGCCCTGATGGAGCAGCTGATAGAAGGCGTGCTGCCCGTTGGTGCCCGGTTCACCCCAGAACACCTCGCCGGTGTCGGTGGTGACGTGATGGCCGTGTGCTGTCACGGATTTGCCGTTGGACTCCATGGTCAGCTGCTGCAAATACGCCGCGAAGCGGGCCATGTCGTCGGAATAGGGGAGCACCACGCGCGACTGGGCATCCCAGAAGTTGTTGTACCAGAGCCCGATCAGGCCCAGGATGACCGGCGCGTTCTGCTCGAGCGGCGCAGTGCGGAAGTGCTCGTCGACGATGTGGAACCCGGACAGGAAGTCGGCGAACCGCTCTTTGCCGATCGCGGCCATCACCGACAGCCCGATCGCCGAGTCCACGGAGTAGCGGCCGCCCACCCAGTCCCAGAACCCGAACATGTTGACGGTGTCGATGCCGAACTTCGCCACCTCGTCGGCGTTGGTGCTGACGGCGACGAAGTGTTTGGCCACCGCGTCGTCGCCTGCACCGAGTTCCTTCAGGAGCCAGGTGCGCGCCGCCGCCGCGTTGGTCAGCGTCTCGAGTGTGGTGAACGTCTTGGAGGCGATGACGAACAGCGTGGTCTCCGCGTCGAGTTCGGCAAGGGTGCCGACCATGTCGGCCGGGTCGACATTGGACACGAAATGGCAGTGGATGCCTGCGTCGACATAGTGACGCAGCGCCCGATAGACCATCACCGGGCCGAGATCGGAGCCGCCGATGCCGATGTTGACGACATCGGTGATGGGTTTGCCGGTGTGCCCCTTCCACTCTCCGCTGCGTAGCTTGTCGGTGAACGCGCCCATGGCGGTGAGGACTTCGTGGACGTCGGCGACCACGTCCTGGCCGTCGACATGCAGCGAGGCGTCGGCCGGTAGACGCAGGGCCGTGTGCAGGACCGCGCGATCCTCCGAGGTGTTGATGTGTTGGCCGGCGAACATGTCGTCGCGACGATCCTCGAGCCCGACCTCGCGCGCGAGGCTCGCCAACAGTTCCAGGGTCTCGCGCAGCACGCGATGTTTCGAGTAGTCGATGTGCAGATCCCCGACGTCGACGGTCAATTCCCGCCCGCGCTCGGGGTCGACCGCGAACACCTCGCGCAGATGCATCGCGTACACGTGCGGCTGATGCGCGGCGAGTGCCTGCCAGGATTGGGTCGCGGTGATGTCGTCGTGGTCGCTCGTGTCGAAGTCACTGCCGGAGACGTCACTCATGACGTTCACCCTATGTGGTCGGCGCGCCTGACGGGGCGTGACGTCAGCGGTCGGCGATCGGCGGCGGGACGATTCCGCAGGCGAACCAGGCGCGAGCGCTCAGCGTGAACGGTCCGTCCGGTAGCCGCGGACGGCAGAGGTCGCGTACCTGCTCCTGCTGGTCGGTCGGCAAGGCCGCCAGATGTGCACCGGCCGGCCCGACGCCGAAGGTGAACGGCTGCCAGAAGTCATCGAAGTCCGCGTAGTCGGCGTGAGCGATCAATGCGCCGTCGACGACGTCGCGCAGACCGATCCGGCGGAGACGGGTGGCGATGTCGCCGCGACTGACACCCACCCGCATACGCTCGCCGACGACGTCGGGGTCGAGCTCCCGGGCGCCGTCCCAGAACGTCTCGAGCATCGTCATGCCGCCCTCGTCGAGGTCCCACATGCACGCGGCGGCCACCCCGCCCGGGCGAGTGACGCGTGACATCTCGCGCAGACCCTGATCGGCGTCGGTCATGAACCCGACGACCAGGCACGAGAACGCGGCGTCGAAGTCGTCGTCGGGCCATGGCAGTGCCTCGGCGGTGCCCTGACGGACGTCCGCATCGGGATATCGCTCGTGGCAGGCGGTGACGAACTGGGCAGCCGGGTCGATCGCGGCGACGTGCTGCTCGCCCAGCAGCCGGGCGAGCACACCCGTCAGACCGCCCGGCCCGCAGCCGACGTCGAGGACCCGCTCGGCCTGGTCAACTCCTCCCGCAGCGTCGACCAGGGCGGGGGCAAGTGTCCGGGTGTAGCGGCCCATGAAGCGGTCGTACCCGTCGGCGGGCGACGTGAACATGAGGTCCACTCAACTCCGACGTGAGCGCACGGTCAATCGCGCCGGTCGTGGTGGTCCGAGAGGAATGTGGTCCAAGAGGAATGCGGCAGTTGCAGAAGGGCGCTGTGCGGCAGCGGTTTCGTGTGAGTCGCCCTCAGCGCCCGAGCGGGCCGCGCCCGAGACGCAGCAGCAGCATCGCCAACGTGTGGCCTTCCTGCCCGAGTTCGGCGAAGCGGTCGAGGACCTTCACCTCACGACTGTGGACCAGGCGTGGCCCACCCGAGGCCATCCGGGCGGCCCCGATCTTCTTGGACACTGCCGACCGACGTTTCACCGAGGCCAGGATCATCGCGTCCATGCGATCGATCTCGCCTCGCAGCACATCGATGTCGTCGGGCAACGTCGTGACGTCGGCGGACAGGTCGTAGGCATCCACGTCGAAGCCGCTCGTGGTGCCCGCATCGTCGCCGACCTTGTCGTCGGGGGTGTTGGCGTCGGTCACCCGATCGATTTTGCCACGGGGTCCGATGGCCGTGAGACTGGAGCCCATGCTGAGCAGGGGGACAGTGTCGTCGGTTGCCATCGCGTTGATTCTCGTGCAGCTCGTCGTCCGCGGATGGCTGGCCGCAACCGGCAACTTCTATTGGGACGACCTGGTGCTGATCGGCCGCGCATCGACGCTCCCGATCCTCAGCTGGGACTACCTCGGCCACAGCCACGACGGGCATTTCATGCCTGCCGCGTTCCTGCTGGCGGGCCTGTCCACGGTGATCGCGCCGGTGAACTGGCTGGTGCCGGCGATCAGCATGATGGTGCTGCAGGCCATCGCCTCGCTCTCGGTGTGGCGGATGATTCGCGTGATCGCCGGCCCGCGAGCAGGGGTGGCGGCGCTCGCCGCACTGACCTTCTACCTGTTCAGCCCGATGACCGTGCCGGCGTTCGCCTGGTGGGCGGCCGCACTCAACACGTTGCCGATGCAGGCCGCGATGGCCTGGATCGTCGCGGACGCGGTGCTGCTGACCAGGTCGCGTGGCCGTCGACCCGACGCCCGGATGATCGTGATCCGGTCGTCGGTGGTGTTCGTGATCGCTCTGACGTTCTTCGAGAAGTCGCTGTTCATCCTTCCGGTGGCATTCGTCGCGGCCGTGCTCGCAGCCCGTTTCACCGGTCGTCCGGTCGACGACGCCCCGCGGGAGATCGACAGCGAGGTCGATTCCGGTCCCCCTCGCCCGGACAGTGCCCTGATCAGGGCATTCACCAGTGCGCGCGCACTGTGGGCGTCGCTGGCAGTCGTCTTCGTGGCGTGGGCGGTGGTGTTCTTCTCCGTCTCCGACGCGACCGCGGGGCAGCACTCGGCGACGCAGACCGTGAGGCTGGTGTGGCGGTCGATCAATGACGCGGTCATCCCGTCACTGGTCGGCGGCCCCTGGGAATGGGAGCGCTGGGTGCCGAGCCCGCCCATGGGATTCCCGCCGGTCTGGATGATCGTCCTGGGCTGGGTGGTCCTCGCCGCGCTGGTGTGGTGGGCGATCACACGTCGTCGGGGCGCGGCTGCGGTCCTGCTGTGTACGGCCGTCTACGTCGTCGGCGCCCAGATTCCGGTGTTGTGGAACCGATCGAGCGCCAACACCGCACTCGAACTCGCGCAGACCATGCGGTACCTCCCCGACGCCGCGCTCGTGATCACCATCGCGATCGCACTGATCGTCGCGTCGCCGGCAACGGCGCCCGGTGAGGCCGCGCGCCACGGCGGTGCCACGGAGTCACGACGACTGGCCCCGGTCATCGTGCCGCTGGCCGGTGCGCTCGCCGTGGTGTCGGCGGTGATCTCGCTGGTGTCCTTCTCGACGTCGTGGCGCGACGATCCGACCGGGGACTATCTCGCCAACGCGAAGCGCTCGCTTGCCGCGAACCGGGATCATCCGATGTTCGATCAGTCGCTTCCGCTGGAAGTGCTCCTGCCCGTTGCGTATCCGAACAATCAGATCAGTCACACCTTCGGGCGTGTGCGGGATCGTCCGGATTTCGCCGCGACGACCGACCGGCTGAACGTTCTCGACAACGCAGGCAACATGGTGCCCGGCGCCGTCACGCCCGCTCGCGCCGTCCGGCCGGGCCGGGGGTCGTGCAGCCGACCCGAGGTGACGGGTCCACGGCGGCTCGTCCTCGATGGTCCACTGCTGCAATGGCGTTGGACAGTCGCGGTCAGCTACTGCGCCGACATGGACGGTGACGTCGACATGGCGCTCGACGGCGGCCGCACCGTTCGCGTGCCGGTGCGCGCCGGATTGCACGTCGCCTATGTCCAGCTCGAGGGCCGGGGTCGGCACGTCGGCGTGCGGCCGGTGACGCCAGGGCTCTCGCTGCACACCGGGGAGGGCCGGGTCGGCGAGGTCGCCGAGGCCAGGCTCGTCGGCTGAGCCTGCTCTCAGGCGTCGTTCAGCGGGGTGGAGAACACCTTCAGCTTCTCCGGACTGGCCCCCTCGGTGAGCGCCAGGATGCGCAGCGCGGTGGCGACCTCGTCCTCCGCGGCGACGTAGGTGATCTCGCGATCCCCGGCGGCGGCCAGCTGTTGCTTGAGTTGCTTGGTCAGCAGCGCGGTGCCCGGCCAGCTCGGATCCAGCCGTCCCAGTACGACGTGCTGCGCGTATCCCGGGCCGAACGAGACGAAGAGATTTCCCTCGGGCCCGACGCCGTCGAATACGTAGTCGCCCTGCTCGACGCCGTAGCTGCTGGGGAAGCCGGCCACCTGATCGCTGTAGCGGGCGGCGTCGAACTTCTTGGAACCGGTGCGCACCATGGTGATCGGCGTGGTGGACGACTTCTCCTGGCTGTCGATGTACTCGTTCAGTTCGGCGGCGCCGACGTCGACGAACGGAAGGAACCGGACCGACGTGTCGGTTCTGACCCCACGCGAACCCGGTGGAAGGTTCGTTGCGGCACAGGTTGTCTCGGCCCGGCCACCGAACGGGGTGCTGACGACCCGGGAGCAGATCCCGCCGCGCTCACCGGGTCTGAGGTCGTCGACGGCGAATCGTACGGTGATCCCGAAGTTCACGTGACCGGCCACACCGCGCATGTCGGTCGCGACGTCGGGGTCCAGTGCGCCGTTGACGGCGATGACGAACCCGCACGAGGCCGGCGTGCAGCTGCCGCCGGCGCGGCTGTTGACGGCATTGTCGCTCAGTGGCACCGCCGGGGCGGGCACGCTGGTCAGCTGCGGAACCAGCGACCGCTCTTCGGTGAACAGCGTGCCCAGCTCGCCGGCGGGCAGCAGGGTCACGTCGGTGTCGACGGTGACGGTGGTGTCCGAGCGGGTGAACTCTCCCTTGATGTGGGTGACCCGCTTGGTCGTCGGATCGAACGTCGTCTCCATTGAACCGACCCGGACCCGGTCGTCGCCGATGCCGGTGATGACGGGATCGGTGGTCGGCCAGGATCGCGCGTCGGGCAGTCCCTTGTTTGGTGCGGGTATTTCCAGACCGAACTCGGGTGTCTTGACGCGTTCGGTGTTTCCGATCCGCCCGGCGAGCAGAACCGGCGACAAGAGGTAGCCGAGGTCCGGCAGACCGGAGTAGCGCAGGTTGCTCCACTTGTTGTCGGTCACGCCGAGATCGAGCCGGGTGGCGACGGGCGCGGTCCCGAACAGGTCGGACCACAGTTTCGCCGGACCGTTGACGTAGCGGTAGTTGCCGATCTGACGGTATTGAGCGGTCGACGATTCGTAGGTGATGGTGCCTGCGGCATTCTTGGTCGATGCCACCGTGAGGTCGGTGAAGTCGACCGTGCGGGGCTTCGCGTCGGCGCCGACGCCGGTGGTGGTGAGCGATCCCGAGTACCGGGCGCCCGGGCTGCCGCCCAGTTGGAAGGCGACGTCGTCGAGCTCCTGCTGGGCCGTGAAGGCCGCGGTGGGCGCGCCCGATCCGTCGGTCGGGAACGGTACGACCGCCCCCACGAGCGCTGCAATCAGCGCGAGCAGCCCGATACCGAACACCAGCACGGGGACGGTGTTGGACTGACGCTTCATCGCAGACCCCTCTTCACATGCCGCGACCGCCCGCGACGACCTCCGCATGACAGCAGACCACAGAGAAGGCGGTCGGCAACATGCGCTGGATGAATGACCCCCGGGGATACCGAACTCCCGATTTCGGGCATATCGTAACCGAGCGCGGATGCCGCGAGCGGTCGAGCGGGCCGACGCATGATCGCGTGGAGCGGGCGAGCCGATCCGGTCGTGTCGCAGCCCCGGAGTAACCTGAACCCCGATGACAAGCTCCACCCGCGAAACGGCCCAGACCTCCCAGGACTCCGGCACCGGAATCGCGTCCGACGATCGCACCGCCCGTCTCCTCGATGGTCTCAACCCGCAGCAACGGGCGGCGGTCCTGCATGCCGGTGGGCCGTTGCTGATCGTGGCAGGCGCAGGTTCGGGCAAGACGGCGGTCCTGACGCGCAGGATCGCCTACCTGCTGGCCGAACGCGACACGACGCCCGGCCAGATCTTGGCGATCACCTTCACCAACAAGGCCGCCGCCGAGATGCGCGAACGCGTGATCGATCTGGTCGGCCCGCGTGCCGCGTACATGTGGGTGTCGACGTTCCACGCCACCTGCGTGCGGATCCTGCGCGCACAGTCGGCACTGCTCGGTGCGCGTAACTCGAACTTCTCGATCTACGACGCGGATGATTCGAAACGGTTGCTGGGCATGATCATCCGTGACATGCAGCTCGATCCGAAGAAGTTCAGTCCGCGTGGCGTCTCGGTGAACATCTCGAATCTCAAGAACGAGCTCATCGATCCCGATGCGGCGTTGGCCGCGGCGTCCGATGCTGAGCCCTCGGTGTTGGTGGTGGCCCAGATCTATGCGGAGTATCAACGCCGCCTGCAGACTGCGAATGCCTTCGACTTCGACGATCTGATAGGCGAGACCGTGGCACTCCTCCAGCGTCATCCGGAGGTCGCGGAGTACTACCGGCGCCGATTCCGCCACGTGATGGTCGACGAGTACCAGGACACCAACCACGCTCAATACGTCTTCATCCGCGAGTTGGTCGGCGACGAGGACTCCGACTCGCCGGTGCCGCCGTCGGAATTGTGCGTGGTCGGCGACGCCGATCAGTCGATCTACGCGTTCCGCGGCGCGACGATCCGCAACATCGAGGAATTCGAACGCGACTTCCCGAACGCCGAGAGCATCCTGCTCGAGCAGAACTATCGCTCCACCCAGACGATCCTGTCGGCGGCGAACGCCGTCATCGCGCAGAACACGAACCGGCGCGAGAAGCGATTGTGGACTGATTCGGGGGACGGCGAGCTGATCGTCGGTTACGTCGCCGACTCCGATCGCGACGAATCGTTGTTCATCGCAAAGGAGATCGAGGATCTCACCGACTATTCGATCGGCGGCTCGTCGAGCCATTCGTACTCCGACATCGCCGTGTTCTATCGCACCAACACGGGGTCCCGATCGCTCGAAGAGGTCTTTGTACGGCACGGTATCCCGTACAAGGTGGTCGGCGGGACGAAGTTCTACGAGCGCAAAGAGGTGCGCGACGTCGTCGCCTACCTGCGGGTGGTGGCCAACCCCGACGACTCGGTCAGTCTGCGACGCATTCTCAACACCCCGCGCCGCGGTATCGGAGACCGGGCCGAGGCCTGCGTGGCGGTGCATGCGGAGAATCGGGGGATCGGTTTCTACGAGGCGCTCGTGGAAGGTGCTGCAGGAAACGTGCCACTGCTGAACACCCGTGCGGTGAAGCAGATCGGTGGATTCGTGGAGCTCATCGAAGGTCTGCGCAACGACTTTCTCGCGACCTTCGGCGCGGCGGGTGAGGCGAGCGAGGATGTCGCCGTCGTCGACGCCACGGAGGAGGGTGCCGACATCGGTGAGCTCGTCGACGCCATCGTCGAGCGGACCGGTTACCGGACCGAACTCGAGGCGTCCCGCGATCCCCAGGACGGCGCCCGGCTCGACAACATCAACGAATTGGTGGCAGTGGCAAGGGAATTCAGTGCCGATGCCGCCGGGTTGTCCGCCGACGACACGACAGATGTCGACGACGATGGGATCGACGGGCGTCCGGACAACGACGGCGAACCGGAGCCCGGATCGCTCGCGGCCTTCTTGGAGAAGGTCTCGCTCGTCGCCGACGCCGATCAGGTGCCAGACGAGGGTGAGGGAGTTGTCACCATGATGACGCTCCACACCGCGAAGGGCCTCGAGTTCCCGGTCGTGTTCGTAACCGGTTGGGAAGACGGCCATTTCCCGCATCTGCGCGCCCTGGGTGACCCTGCCGAGCTCAGCGAGGAACGACGGCTCGCCTATGTCGGGATCACGCGTGCCAAGGAGCGTCTCTACCTCACCCGGTCGGTGATGAGGTCGTCCTGGGGTCAGCCGGTGTCGAATCCGGAATCCCGCTTCCTGCAGGAGATCCCGCAGCATCTGCTGGATTGGCGACGGACCGAACCGCGCCGCTCGGCGAGCAGACACCTGTCCTCGAGTGGCGGAGTGTTCGGTCGTGGTGACTCGGGCTTCGGGGGCGGCGGCTTCGGCGGCGATCGCGGAAGGTCGTCGTACTCATCGGACCCGACGCGGGGCCGGAACAAGCAGGTGCACTACGACGTCGGGGATCGAATCAGCCACCCGAAGTACGGCATGGGCAAGGCGGTGGCCAAAGAGGGCAGTGGTGCGACGGAACGCATCACGTTCGACTTCGGCGGGAACGTCGGACGGGTCACGCTGCTGACCGCAGGAGGGCTTCCGGGCGACAAGCTCTAGGCTCGCCCGGCTCCCGGTTCGTCGTGTACACGCGGACGACGACCGGCCAGGCAGTCAGGGTGTGATCAGCCGCTGAAGTTGGCGAGCTTCACGCCGTGCTCGGCGAGCCAGGGTGCGGGATCGATCTTGGTGTTCCCGTTCTTCCAGACCTCGAAGTGGCAGTGCGGGCCGGTCGAGAAACCCTCGCTGCCGACGAGTGCGATGACATCGCCCGCGGTGACGTGCTGGCCCTTCTGGACCAGCACACCCGACGATGCCATGTGGCCGTACATGGTGATCGTTCCGTCCGCGGCCTGGACCTGGACCCAGTTGCCGTAGCCCGATGCGGGACCGGCCTCGACGACGACGCCGTCGGTGGCGGCGTGGATCGGGGTGCCGAGAGGTGCGGCGAGGTCGATCCCGCCGTGGAAGCTGCCCCAGCGGTTCGCGTACGTGGATGTGAAGTCGTAGTTGCCGAGCGGGATGGGCGACTCGAACAGCGGGCGACGGAGAAGGTTCTCGCGCTGCTCTTCGGCGGCTGCGCGCTGCTTGCCCACGGCCAATTGGTCGGTGAAGGTGTTCATGTCCTTCGCCGGGGTGGCGGCCGCGACGCCGGGCCCGAGGTCGGGTGCCTCGCCGGTCGTGTCGACGTTGGCGGCATTCGTGGGTGTGGTGGGCGTGCTGTCGCTGGAACCGACCTGTGCGACCGCGGCGACGGCGGCGCCTGCCGCCATGGCGATCAGCGCAGCGCGGCCGCCCTTGAGGGCGGCCGGGGGAGCGCTGATGCGGTGTTTGCCACCGCGGCGGACAGAGCCGCCCTGGGGGGTGCGCGTGCGGAAGGGCTTGTCATCGGAGACGTGCAGCGGGCGCTCGTCGCTGCCGGCAGTGCTCTCGAGCGAGAAGCTGTCCGGGCGGGCGCCGTCGACGTCGAACGGCTCGTCGTGCTCGTAGGCGTCGAACTCGCTCTCCGGGATCAGGATGTCCTGGGTGATCTCGGAGCGGGTCGGATGGTAGGAGCGGTCCCACGTGCCCGAGTCCCACGTCGTGTCGCCGTCGGTGAAGTCGTCGATCGGGATGATCGTGGTGACGTCCGTGGCGGAACGGTCATCGGTGAAGCGGGCTGAGGACTGCCCGGTGGTCGTGACCGGTCGGTCCGGATTACCGCGTCCCGTCAAGTCGTCCACCTCATCTCTTTGCTAACGAGGACTTCCGGATTGGCGACCGTAATCCTTTTGTGACCAACTGACAGCCGACGGTAACGAATCGATTGCACCAAGTCCAACGGTGCGAGCCCAAAACCTGCGGATATGTGAGCCGCATCACTCCGTGCTCGCCGTGAGCCGACCACTGTGAATTCGGGATCCACGTGGGTGTACGCGCGTTCGGTCTCGCCCCCCGGCAACCGGTCCATGAGAACACGTCCCGATCGGGTGGCGATCGACAGGGTGGTGAGGTGGGCGAGGGGTCACCGAGCGAGTGATCTGTCGCACAAGCGGCGGGTGCGCCGACAGGGGCCATACGCGGCAGGTTTAAAGTCCGATATGGCCCGCAATACACCCCTGCGGTGTTACATCCTTCTGCGGACAAACCTACGAGATGGTGAGCTGAATGGATCTCTTCGAATATCAGGCGAAGGAACTTTTCGCCAAGCACGAGGTGCCCACCTCGGCCGGCCGCGTTACCGACACGGTTGCCGGGGCACGGGAGATTGCTGAGGAAATCGGCAAACCGGTGATGGTCAAGGCCCAGGTGAAGGTGGGGGGCCGCGGTAAGGCGGGCGGCGTGAAGTACTCCGCCGACGTCGACGCCGCGGTGGCGAACGCCGAGTCGATCCTCGGCCTCGACATCAAGGGACATGTCGTCAAGAAACTGCTGGTCGCAGAGGCGAGCGACATCGCCGAGGAGTACTACATCTCCTTCCTGCTCGACCGCACCAACCGCACCTACCTGGCCATGTGCTCCGTGGAGGGTGGTGTCGAGATCGAGGTCACCGCCGAGGAGAATCCCGACGCTCTCGCCAAGATCCCCGTCGACGCCGTCAAGGGTGTCGACCTCGCATTCGCTCGCAGCATCGCCGAGGCCGGCAAGCTGCCCGCCGAGGTGCTCGACGCCGCGGCCGTGACCATCCAGAAGCTGTGGGAGGTCTTCATCAACGAAGATGCTCTCCTGGTGGAGGTCAATCCGCTGGTTCGCACCCCCGACGATCAGATCCTCGCGCTCGACGGCAAGGTCACCCTCGACGCCAACGCCGACTTCCGTCAGCCCGGGCACGAGGCGTTCGAGGACAAGGACGCCACCGATCCTCTGGAGCTCAAGGCCAAGGAGAACGACCTCAACTACGTCAAGCTCGACGGTCAGGTCGGGATCATCGGCAACGGCGCCGGTCTGGTCATGTCGACCCTGGACGTCGTCGCGTACGCCGGTGAGGCACACAAGGGTGTCAAGCCCGCCAACTTCCTCGACATCGGTGGCGGCGCCTCGGCCGAGGTGATGGCCGCAGGCCTGGACGTGATCCTGGGTGACGAGCAGGTCAAGAGCGTGTTCGTCAACGTGTTCGGTGGCATCACCGCCTGCGACGCGGTGGCCAACGGCATCGTCGGTGCGCTGGACAAGCTGGGCTCCGACGCGAACAAGCCACTGGTCGTTCGCCTGGACGGCAACAAGGTCGAAGAAGGCCGCAAGATCCTGGCTGATGCGAACCACCCGCTGGTGACGCTCGCCGAAACGATGGACTCCGGCGCCGACAAGGCCGCCGAACTGGCGAGCAAGTGAGGAATTGAGCCATGTCGATCTTTCTGAACAAAGCGAACAAGGTCATCGTCCAGGGCATCACGGGCGGTGAAGGCACCAAGCACACCGCCCTGATGCTCAAGGCGGGCACCAACATCGTCGGCGGCGTCAATGCGCGCAAGGCCGGCACCACGGTGAGCCACGACGGCGGCGTCGAGCTGCCCGTGTTCGGCACGGTGGCCGAGGCGATGAAGGAGACCGGCGCCGACGTCTCGATCGCCTTCGTGCCGCCGAAGTTCGCCAAGGACGCCATCATCGAGGCCATCGATGCGGAGATTCCGCTCCTGGTGGTCATCACCGAGGGAATTCCGGTGCAGGACAGCGCTTATGCGTGGGCCTACAACGTGTCCAAGGGCAACAAGACCCGCATCATCGGTCCGAACTGTCCCGGCATCATCACCCCCGGCGAGTCGCTGGTCGGCATCACGCCTGCCAACATCGCGGGCACCGGACCGATCGGCCTCGTGTCGAAGTCGGGCACCCTGACCTACCAGATGATGTACGAGCTGCGTGACATCGGCTTCTCCACCGCGATCGGTATCGGCGGCGACCCCGTCATCGGCACCACACACATCGACGCCATCGAGGCCTTCGAGAAGGACCCCGACACCAAGGTCATCGTGATGATCGGTGAGATCGGTGGCGATGCCGAGGAGCGCGCGGCCGACTACATCAAGGCGAACGTCTCCAAGCCGGTCGTCGGTTACGTCGCGGGATTCACTGCGCCGGAAGGCAAGACGATGGGCCATGCCGGCGCCATCGTATCCGGCAGCTCGGGTACCGCGCAGGCCAAGAAGGAGGCCCTCGAGGCCGCAGGCGTGAAGGTCGGCAAGACGCCGAGCGAGACCGCCAAGCTGGCCAGGGAGCTCTACCAGAGCCTCTGACGCCCCAGCACGACGCACCTGCAGCCGTTGTTCCCATTTGTCGGGAACAACGGCTGCAGTTCGTTCGGGGGCTACGATTCGTTTGTGGGCCAGGACAACGAGGTACCGCGTGAGGTACTGGTCGCGGCGGCGATCGGAGGGGTGGCGCTTGCGGGTCGAGCGACGATCGCCTCGGCTGCCGTCGTGGCATCGGGTATCCGTTTCGGTCTTCGCCTGCCGGTGATCGGCTCACTCGGAAGACGGGGAGTGGACCGGCTGGCGGCCGGCGGTGAGCTGGTACTCGACGCACTCCCGGATGCGATCGATCGTGTGCGAGCCCTTGTCGCGGTGGTCGTCTCCGCCGTCGTGGCCGAACTCGACCTGACCACCCTGGTGCGCGAGAACGTCGATCTGAACGAGGTCGCCGCAGGCCTGGACATCGAGGCGATTCTCGACCGCGTCGATCTCGACGCCGTGATCCGTGACCGGGTGAACCTCGACGCGGCGGTGGCGCATGTCGATCTCGATGCGGTGGCCGGGGGTATCGACATCGACGCGATCGCAGCGCGAATCGATGTCGACGCGATCCTGAATCGGGTCGATCTCATCGGCTTGGCCAACGAGATCATCGAGGGCGTGGACCTGCCCGACATCATCCGTGACGCGAGTACTTCCGTGACCTCCGACGTGATGACGGACGTGCGCAGCACAAGTGAACGTGCCGATGACGCGGTGGCCGGCATCGTCGGCCGGATTCTGCGGCGCGCGCCGGAGGTGTCACCCGATGAGTGACACCCTGCATCCCCGGGCGCATCCGCCGGTCATCCACGACAGCAGCAAGAACGCCGGGATCGTCAGCCGCGGTGTCGCGGCATCTCTGGACCTTCTGGTGGTGCTCGCGATCCTGAGTGGCGCCTACCTCGGCTATGCCATGGTGCGGCTCCTCTTCAGCATCCGCGACTTCTCCTTCCCACAGCCCAATGCGGTGTTCACGGCAACGGGTTTCATCGGGGTGTCGATCGCCTATCTCGCCTTGTGCTGGGCGGTCTCGGGACGCACGCTCGGATCGGTCGTGATGGGTCTGCGGGTGGTGAACCACAAAGGTGACCGCATGCGTCCGGTGGGGGCGCTGCTGCGCGCGCTGTTCTGCGTGTTCTTCGCCATCGGGCTGGCGTGGGTGGCGGTGGACCGGCGGCGTCGCTCCGTCGCCGACGTCGTGCTGCGGACGCGGGTGGTCTACTCGCGCTGAGCTGGTCCGATCTCCGATTCGGATTTCAATGCAGCCAAGCCCTTTTCGAAGTCCTTTCCGATCAGCTTGTCGAACAGTCCCAAAGGGCCGGCGATCCGTGAGAACAACGAGTGCGGTCCGGTCATCGTCCAGGTGATCTCGGTCTGCGCGCCGCGTGGCGCCAGGGTGAAGACACTGTTGCTGGTCGACTTCATCGGCTTCTCGAAAGCGACGGCGACGGCGACCCGGGTGGGTTCGGTGACGTCGGTGATCTCCATCGTGCCCTTGCCTGCCTTGCGGTTTCCCGACCAGGAGTATCGCGCACCCACGCCACTGTCGGCTCCCGCATGCTCCCGCGTGAGGTCGGGGTCGAGGCCCTCCCACGGGGACCACCGCTTCCACTCGTGGAAATCGACGATGAGCGGGTAGATCTTCTCCGGTGCGGCAGCGATCGTGGTGGTCCGCGTCACGGTGTAGTCGGACATGGTGAGCTCCTGTCGGTGAGTGTGTCTGCGATTATGACCGCCGCAGGCCCCACGGATCATCGGTCCGAGCCGTTTGTTTCCGAACGGTCGTCTGGCGGGCAGCCCACACTACGATGTGAGGGTGACCGATCGCCCGCGCGCCGATGCCTTCAGTCTGGTCGAATCGCTGTTCGATCAAGGCACATTCGAGGCGTGGGACGCTCCCGTCGGCTGGGAGCCGGCCGACCCGGGATATCGGTCCTCGCTCGCCCGGGCGCATGAGCGCACCGGGCTGGATGAATCGGTGGTCACCGGATCCGGTCGCGTCAACGATGTCCGAGTGGCCGTGGTGGTCAGCGAATTCGGCTTCCTCGGAGGGTCGATCGGTCGGAGCGCCGGACAGCGGGTGGTCGCCGCGATCGAGCGCGCGACACGGGAGCGGATTCCGGTGCTGGCCCTCCCGGCGTCGGGCGGAACCAGGATGCAGGAGGGCACCGCGGCATTCCTGCAGATGGTCGCGATCACCGGCGCGGTCAACGCGCACAAGGCGGCGGGGCTGCCCTATCTGGTGTATCTCCGACACCCGACGACCGGTGGGGTGTTCGCATCGTGGGGGTCCCTGGGACACGTGACCTGGGCGGAGCCGTCGGCACTCGTCGGTTTCCTCGGCCCCCGTGTCTACGAAGGGCTGTACGGGGAACCGTTCCCCGAGAACGTCCAGACGTCGGAGAATCTGCACCGACGAGGATTGGTGGATTCCGTCGTGCCGGCCGAGCGTCTCGGAGGGGTCGTCGGGGAGACGCTCGCGGCGCTGTCGTCGAGAGTGCGAGGGCCGGACGGGACGGGGAAGGCTGCAGCCAGGCCGATCTCGGAGCCCTCGTGGGCCGGTACGGCGTGGGAGGCGGTACTCGCGACCAGGGCGCGGGATCGGCCCGGGCTGACTGAGTTCCTGGCGGCGGATGGCACCGTCATACTCCGCGGTGATGCGCCGTTGTGGTTGGCGCTCCACAGTTTCGGCGGCAGCCCGGCAGTGGTGATCGGGCACGACCGGCGGAAACAGGCGGGCGGGGCGCTGATCGGGCCGGTCGACCTCCGAGTCGCGCGACGCGGGATGGCCATGGCCTCCGAGCTGGGATTGCCGGTGGTCACCGTCATCGACACCCCGGGCGCCGAACTGTCGGTGGCTGCCGAAGAAGCCGGGCTGGCCTCCGAGATCGCCCGCTGCACAGCTGAACTCGTGTCGGTCCCGGTGCCGACTGTCTCAGTTCTGCTCGGTCAGGGCGCAGGCGGGGCGGCACTGGCGCTGTTTCCGACGGACCGCAGGATTGCGGCGACGGATGCGTGGCTGTCGCCCCTTCCACCCGAGGGAGCCAGCCTCATCGTGCACCGTGACACCGACCACGCGGCGGAGTTGGCCGCCGACCAGGGCATCGCCGCAGGCGCCCTCTACGCCGACGACACCGTCGACCTCCTCGTCGATGTGACCGCACCTGACGGGATGACTCGGCTCCGATCGGTGATCGCCGCGGAACTGGCTTCGGGGCCGACGCCGTCGGACAGCCGTCGGACCCGCGTCCCCGGAGGTCGTGGGTGACCAGGCGTGTCGTGGGAGTCGGAGCGGTGGTCTGGGATTCTGCCGACCGGCTGCTACTCGTGCAGCGCCGGTATCCGCCACAGGTCGGCCGCTGGAGTGTGCCCGGCGGAAAGGTCGAAGCGGGGGAGACGCTCCCCGCTGCGGCCGCGCGCGAGGTCGAGGAGGAGACGGGTCTCATCGTCGAGGTGGGGGCGGAGGCCTGGGTGGTCGACATCCCGGGCGACGACGACGTGGTGTACGAGGTCCACGACTTCGTGGCCGAATACCGTTCGGGCACGATCCGGGCCGGCGACGATGCGTCTGATGCCCGGTGGGTGGAGGCGCACGAATTGGACGAATTGCCCCTGACCGACGGACTGGTCGATCACCTGCGTCGGTATGGTCTGCTCCGCTGAGATCCCCGAGCGTGCCACCACGGCCGGTCGGGGACCGGCATCGACATCGTCACCGCACGCGGCCAAGCTGGAGAGTGGTCCCACGATGGCCGATCGACATCATCGACAACGAAGGAGATCGCATGACCGACCTGTTACCCCTGGACCCCGATGAGCTGCTCACCACCACACGTTCGGTGCGCAAGCGGCTCGACCTGGAGCGCCCGGTGCCGCTCGAGATTGTCAAGGAGGCGTTGGAAGTGGCGCTGCAGGCGCCCACCGGAAGCAACAGCCAGGGCTGGCACTGGATCGTGCTGACCGATCCGGTGATCAAGCAGAAGGTGGCCGACCTCTATGCGAAGTCGTTCGCCGCGTACTCGGCGAACCAGCCCAGGGCCGACGACACCGCGCGCCGCGTCGCGTCGAGCGCGCAGTACCTGGCCGACACGATGGGGCAGGTGCCGGTTCTGGTGATCGGCGCGATCTACAGCGGAGGCGAACTCCCGGCGGGCAACCAGGCGGGCCTCTGGGGTTCGTTGCTTCCGGGCGCGTGGAGTCTGCAGCTCGCGCTGCGTGCTCGCGGATTGGGATCTGCCTGGACGACTCTGCACCTGACCTATGAACGTGAGGTCGCCGAGCTCCTGGGCATCCCGGGCTCCGTTCACCAGGGGGTGCTGCTGCCCGTCGCGTACTACACGGGTACCGACTTCAAGCCGGCCGGCCGCAAACCCCTCGACGACATCCTGCACGTCAACGGCTGGTGACGGCCATGATGTGACCGACGCGGCGGTAGAGTGCGAACTCATCATGACCACGTCGCCAACCTCGTCATCCGAGCAGCCTGCGCGCACCCGTCGCGGGCAGGCGAAGGCGGCGCGGCGGGCCGAATTGCTCGAGGCCGCCGCGCGCCTGATGGCGGCCCGTGGCTTTGCCGGGGTGACCCTGGAGGACATCGGCGGAGCGGTGGGCGTCAGTGGCCCGGCGATGTACCGGCATTTCTCGTCGAAGACCGACCTACTCGACGAGATGCTCGTCGACATCAGTCAGCGTCTGCACGACGGCGGCGCGGAGGTCGTCGCCCGTGGTGGCGACCCGGATGAGACGTTGCTCGAGCTCATCCGGTTCCACATCGATGTGCTCGTCACGAAGCCGGACCTGATCGCCGTCCAAGACCGCGACTTGTCGTCGCTGACGCCTGCCGCGAACCATCAGGTGCGGTCGCTGCAACGGCGATACGTCGAGCAGTGGGTGGACGTGCTGCTGGCGCTTCACGAGGTAAGCGGTGACCAGGTGCGCTCACGCGAGGAGGCACGCGTCCGAGTTCATGCGACGTTCGGTTTGCTGAACTCGTCGCCGAGACTGCCGGCCTACCCGGAGCCGGGCCTGCGTGCCGTGCTCGGCGCGATGGCGTGGGCAGCGTTGCGGGCGGAGTGATCTCGTGGTCTCGATACGCCGGCTCGCTTCGCTCGCAGGCTACTCGACCAGCGGTTTGGGGGTTCGCCGGTTACTCGACCGGCGGTTGGGGTTCGCCGGTCGAGTAGTGGAGGAGCGTAGCGACGGAACGTATCGAGACCAGTCGCGCACGGTCAGATGCCCAGCGCAGCGCGCTGCCTGGCGACCTCCTCGCGGTAGCGCTCGACATTGGCCATCTTGATGCTCTCGTAGCCGCGGACCATGTCCGGCAGGTCGGCGAGGGCGACCGCGGACGACAGCTGTTCGGTACCGATGCGGCCGCTCGACAGTCCGGCCAGGATCGCCTCGAGGATCTCGCGATACTCGACGATCAACGCGCGCTCGGTTCGGCGGATCTCGTTGCGTCCGAACGGGTCCAGCTTGGTCCCGCGGAGTCGCTTCATCTTCGCGAGGCCCGCCAGCGGCCGATCAGCCCAGGCCCCGAGTGACATCTTCTCGCGCATCCCGAGATGACGCAGGGTCGGCGGATGCAGCCGCACGGCCACCTCGGCGTCGTCGCCGAATTGCTCGGCGATACCCGACGCGAATGCCGCGTCCTGCGTCAGCCGGGCCACCTCGTACTCGTCCTTGTAGGCCATGAGTTTGTAGAGGTTGCGGGCAACTGTGCCGGTCAATCCGTCGCCGTGGCCGGCCCGGTGCACACGGTCCACCAACTCGAGATACTGGCGTGCATACCGCTCGTCGGCGTACGCGATCAACTCGTCGTACCGGATCGCGATCGCGTGGGAGAGGTCGTCGTCGGCGATGCCCAGCGCGGCGACCGCCGTCCCGGCACCATCGCTGGGGATGATGTCCGGCGACGACGAACCGTGCAGAGCCGCGAGCGCGTCCGTCACCGCATCCGGGTCGTCGACGATCTGCCGGCCGCGGCGGAAGGCCTGCGTGTTGGACTCGACGGCGACGCCGTTGAGTTCGATGGCCCGTTCGACGGACTCTGCCGAGATCGCCAGCGCCCCTGCCTGATAGGCCGCACCGACCATGAGCATGTTGGCGTACTGCTCGTCGCCGAACAACCCGGTCGAGAGCGCACCCGGGTCGAGATAGACCGCGCGTGCGACCTTGGCGTCGATCGCGGAGTGGACCTGGTGGGCGGCGGGGAAACCGACCGAGGTGTCGATGACCATCGCGCCCGTGGGGATCTCGGTCGTCGAGACCACGGCCACTGTCTTGTCCGGCGACGCGACCTTCAGGTTGACCGGATCGGTGCCGACCAGCGGATCGCACACGAGGTAGAGGTCGCAGTCGTCGGAGGCGACCTTGGCGGCCTGCTCGATGGCTCCCGGCGACACCTTCACATCGCTCACCACCGCACCGCCCTTCTGGGCGAGGCCGGTCATGTCGACAGTGCGGGCGGCGTGCCCGTCCAACACTGCCGCGGTGGCCAGGACCTGCGACACGGTCACCACGCCGGTGCCGCCGATGCCGGTGACCCGGAGGGTGAATGTGTCACGGAGTTCCGGGACGTTCGGCGTCGGCAGTGACGTGTCGGCGATGTCGTCGGCCCGCACACCGGCGCGACGTGTTCCGGGCGTGACGGTCACGAAGGACGGGCAATCGCCCTTGAGGCACGAGAAGTCGAGGTTGCACGAACTCTGGTCGATCCGTGTCTTGCGGCCGAACTCGGTCTGGACAGGATGAACGGACAGACAGTTCGACTTCTCGCCGCAGTCGCCGCAGCCCTCGCAGATACGCTCGTTGATCATCACGCGCTGATTGGGGGTCTCGACGATGCCGCGCTTGCGCTTGCGCCGATTCTCCGCGGCGCAATGCTGGTCGTGGATCAACACCGTCACGCCCCCGGCCGCGGCCAGCTCGGTCTGAACGTCGAGCATCTCGTCTCGGTGCCGGATCTCGACGCTCCCGGGGAGTCCGAGGGCTTTGGTGCGTTTGGGATCGTCGGAGGTCACGACGATTCGCGCGACACCCTCGGCGATCAGCAACGACGTCAGGCGGGGCAAGCCCATGGCGCCCACGGGATCCTGGCCGCCGGTCATCGCGACCGTGCCGTTGTAGAGCAACTTGTAGGTGATGTTCTCACCCGCCGCGACTGCGGCGCGCAGGGCCAGCGATGCCGAGTGCATGAAGGTTCCGTCGCCGACGTTCTGGACGAAATGGTCGGCGGTCACGAATGGTGCCATGCCGATCCACTGCGCGCCCTCGCCGCCCATCTGGGTGACGCCGGCGATGTCTCCGACCTGACGAGGATCCATCAGCAGAACCATGGCGTGACAACCGATCCCAGCTCCGACGAGGGTGTCGTCGGATACCTTTGTCGAGCTGTTGTGCGGGCAGCCGGAGCAGAAGTAGGGCGTGCGAACGGCGAGTGGCAGTTCGATCCGCCCGCGTCGCTGCGACTTGCGGTCGAGCCAGTCCTGCGCGGCGTCGATGTGATGGTGGTGTGCGAGCCGGGTGGCGAGGCCACGGGAGACGGCGTCGACGTCGAGTTCGCCGAATCGCGAGAAGAGCGTCGAGCCGTCTTCGTTCGTCTTGCCGACGATCCGAGGAGCGCGAGGGTGACGGAAGAGGATGTCACGCATCATGGTCTCGATGAAGTCGCGCTTCTCCTCGATCACGATGACCTCGTCGAGTTCGCCGGTGGCGGTGTCGAACATGAAGCGGTTCAGGATGTCCCGTTCGATCGGGTACACCATCCCGAGCTTCAGGATCCGGACGCCGAGAGCGCGCAGGTCATCGTCGGTGATGCCCATCAGACGCAGCGCTTCCCGTAGGTCGAGATAGGTCTTGCCTGCGGCGACGATGCCGATGTGGTCGTCGGAACTCGACACGGTGATCCGGTTGAGTCCGTTGAGGCGCGCGTATTCGAGCGCACGCGGGATGCGTGTGGTGAGCTGATTCTGTTCCAGCTCCATCAGATTCGCGCCCAGCAGGCGACCGCTGGGAACGTGTGGGCTCGCGCCGAGGTCTCCGTAGACCGGCATGATCCGCGCGGGGTCGACCATGGCGGTGGAGGCGCCGTCGGCGACATGCGCCGAGATCTTCATCGAGGTCCACAGGCCGCTTGTTCTGCTCATCACGGCGGCATGCACACCGAGGTCGAGGATGTCCTGGGAGTCGGCAGGGTAGAGGATCGGCATGTAGAGATCCGCCAGCGCCATCTCCGACGCGCACGGAACCGTCGAACTCTTCGCGCCCGGGTCGTCGCCGACCAGTGCGACCGCGCCTCCGGCCGGGTGGGTGCCGATCAGGTTCGCGTGCCGCAATGCGTCGGTGGCACGGTCCAGGCCGGGGGCCTTGCCGTACCAGTAGCCGACCACGCCATCGCGGGTGTGTCCCGCGGCGTCCGGGGCGAGATGGCCCACCTGCCCGGCCACCTGCGAACCCATCACCGACGTCGCCGCGATCTCCTCGTTCAGTCCGGGGCGGTGGACGATGTCGTAGGGCTCGAGGTAGTTGCGTCGGCGGGCGATCTCCAGGTCGTAGCCGGCGAGTGGCGAACCCTCGTAGCCGGAGATGAAGGAGGCCGTTCGCAGATTCTGCAACCGATCGATGCGAGCGCGGTCGCGGACCATTCGGACCAGCGCTTGGATACCGGTGAGGTAGATGGTGCCCGACTCGCGCGTGTAGCGGTCGTCGAGGGAGAACGTCGCGCCCCCGGGAATCGGGGTGCCGCGGGAGTCGGCTTCGGTGTGCGCGCCTACTCGGCGCGCGCGGTCGTCTGCGAGGGTCATGGGGTTACCTGGCCTTCTTCATATGTCGGTCCGCGAGGCCGGTGGGTGGTGGCGTCGCGGGCGTCGGTTATCTGGCCCATGGGTGGTGGGCCTGACACCACAGTACGAAATTTCGTGAGCCGCGTCACGTCGGCTGCGAGAATGTGATGAGTGTCGGGAAGGGCACGTGACAAGTCGCACCGGGCTGACGTACGATGCGGTTCAGTTAATCGCCACTAACTGAAAGGTCGATGGTGACCAGCACGTTCAGCATGGAAGCCACCAGCGGGTCCGGCGAAGAGCCGGTCGGGTCCCGTGTCGTCCACCTCCGCAACATCGGCCGACTCAAGGAGCGTCTCGCCGTCGCGCGGCGGGGAGGCGGCGAGAAGGCGCGCGACCGGCACATCTCCCGAGGCAAACTCTTGCCCCGCGATCGGGTGGACGGACTCCTCGACGTCGGTTCGCCGTTCCTCGAGGTGGCCCCCCTCGCGGCGACGGGTATGTACGACGACCGCGTGCCGTCGGCCGGTGTGGTCGCGGGCGTGGGCCGCGTCGCCGGACGCGAATGCATGATCGTCGCCAACGACGCGACGGTCTCCGGTGGCACCTACTACCCGATGACCGTGAAGAAGCACCTGCGCGCACAGGAGATCGCCGCGGCCAACCGGTTGCCCTGCATCTACCTCGTCGACTCGGGCGGGGCGATGCTCCTGCAGCAGGACGAGGTGTTCCCGGACCGTGATCATTTCGGCCGGATCTTCTACAACCAGGCGACGATGAGCGCTGCGGGCATCCCGCAGATCGCCGCGGTCCTCGGTTCGTCGACGGCCGGCGGCGCCTATGTGCCGGCGATGAGCGACGAGACGGTGATCGTTCGCAATCAGGGCACGATCTTCTTGGCAGGCCCGCCACTGGTGAAGGCGGCCACCGGTGAGGACGTGACCGCTGAGGAACTCGGCGGCGGCGCGATGCACTCGTCGATCTCCGGGGTCACCGACCATCTCGTCGACAACGACGAGCAGGCCCTGGCGAAGGTGCGCGACATCGTCGCCACCCTGGGTCCGCGTGAGACGGCGCAGTGGGAGACGATCGCCCCGCGCGAGCCGAAGCGGCCGCAGACCGACATCTACGACGTGGTCCCGACCGATTCGCGAACCCCCTACGACGTCCGCGAGGTCATCGAGATCCTCAGTGATGCCGGGGAATACACCGAGTTCAAGGCGAACTACGGGACCACGCTGGTCACCGCCTTCGCCCACGTGCACGGCCACCCGGTCGGCTTCGTCGCGAACAACGGCGTGTTGTTCAGCGAATCCGCGCTCAAGGGAGCGCATTTCATCGAGCTCTGCGATCAGCGGCGGATACCGCTGATCTTTCTGCAGAACATCACCGGCTTCATGGTGGGACGCGCTTACGAGGAAGGCGGCATCGCCAAGAACGGGGCGAAGATGGTCAACGCCGTCGCGTGTGCGCGGGTCCCCAAGCTGACCGTCATGGTCGGCGGCTCGTTCGGCGCCGGCAACTATTCGATGTGCGGCCGTGCGTATTCGCCGCGGTTCCTGTGGATGTGGCCCAACGCTCGCATCTCGGTGATGGGCGGACCACAGGCGGCCGACACGCTCGCCACGGTCCGTCGCAACCAGGTCGAACGGTCCGGGGGTGACTGGGCCGCCGACGACGAGGAGTCGTTCAAGGCGCCGATCCGCGAGCAGTTCGAGCGGCAGGCGGATGCGTACTACTCGACCGCTCGGCTGTGGGACGACGGGATCATCGATCCTGCCCAGACCCGGACCACTCTCGGATTGGCGCTGGAAGCCTGCCGATATGCCCCACTCGACGACCCGCGCTACGGCGTCTTTCGGATGTGATCACGTGACCGACAACAACACTCCAGCAATCCGGCCGATCCGCAGCGTGCTGGTCGCCAATCGCGGTGAGATCGCCTGCCGTGTGATCGGCACCCTGCGCCGGATGGGTATCCGCAGTGTCGCCGTCTATTCGGACGCCGACGCCGACGCACGTCACGTCCGGGAGGCCGACGTGGCGGTTCGGATCGGGTCGGCGCCCGCGACCGAGAGTTACCTGAACATCGACGCCGTGGTGCGCGCGGCGCAGGATTCCGGCGCCGACGCCGTACACCCGGGCTACGGGTTCCTCTCGGAGAACCAGAAGTTCGCTGCGGCACTGGCCGGTGCGGGCCTGGTCTTCATCGGTCCGCCGGTGGACGCCATCGCGACGATGGGCGACAAGATCACCGCTCGCGCCGCGGTCACCGAACGCGATGTTCCCGTGGTTCCGGGCTTGTCGCGGCCGGGTCTGACCGACGACGACCTGATCGCCGCCGCCCCCGACGTCGGCTTCCCGGTTCTGATCAAGCCGAGCGCCGGTGGTGGCGGCAAGGGCATGCACCGTGTCGAGAACGCCGCGGACCTGCCCGCTGCGCTCGAACGTGCCCGCCGAGAGGCCGGCTCCGCCTTCGGCGACGACACCCTGTTCCTCGAGCACTTCGTGGACACCCCACGCCACATCGAGGTCCAGGTCCTCGCCGACGAGCACGGCAACGTGATCCATCTCGGAGAACGTGAATGCTCGCTGCAGCGCCGCCACCAGAAGGTGATCGAGGAGGCGCCGTCGGCCCTGCTCGACGAACAGACGCGTGACCGGATCGGTGCTGCGGCCTGCGACGCCGCACGCAGTGTCGGTTACACCGGCGCGGGCACCGTCGAGTTCATCGTCTCCGCCCATCGGCCCGACGCGTTCTTCTTCATGGAGATGAACACGCGGCTGCAGGTCGAGCATCCGGTCACCGAGCTCGTCACCGGCGTCGACCTGGTGGAACAGCAGATCCGGGTGGCGAGGGGTGAGGCGCTCACGCTCACCCAGGACGACATCGTGATGAGCGGGCACGCTATCGAGGCGCGTGTGTACGCAGAGGATCCGGCGCACGGATTCCTGCCGACCGGCGGGACCATCGCAGGTCTCGTCCACCCGGACTCCTCTCCGGGCAACGGGATTCGCGTCGACTCGGCGATGACCGACGGGCTGGTGGTCGGCAGCGACTACGATCCGATGCTGGCGAAGATCATCGCGCACGGCAGAGATCGGGAGGAGGCACTCGAGCGGCTCGACCAGGCCCTCGCCCACACCCACGTACTCGGCGTGGTGACCAACATCGACTTCTGTCGCCATGTGCTCGCCCAGCAGTCTGTCCGCGACGCGGAGCTCGACACCGAACTGCTCGACCGACTCGTCCACGACTACTCCTCGCCGGAGCCCGTTCCGGAAGCTCTTGTCCTGGCGGGGGTCGCGCGTATCGGACCCCGCGACCGTGCGGACATATGGCAGTCCGCCGTCGGCTGGCGGATCGGCGAACCCGCACCTGTGGTGACCCGTTTGGTGAGTGGCGCTGAGCATTTCACCGTCGCCATCGAGGTGGAGTCGGCGTCGGCGGATGCGATCGTCGGTCAGGCGACCGTGACCCACGACGACGATGACCGGCGGCCGTGGCACGCGACAATCGAGTATCGGCGGATCGCGAACGGCGACAACGAGAGCCGGCGGCTGATCGTCGACGGGGTCAGCCAGTCGTGGTCGAACGCCGAGGTCGACGGGACGTGGTGGGTGGCGGGTCCGCACGGCACCTGGCTGCTCGATCTCGCCCGAACGCTGCTCGACGAAGCTGCCGACGAGCATGCCGGCGAGATCCTCAGCCCGATGCCGGGAACGGTGGTCGCGGTCCGGGCCGAGGCGGGGGAGACCGTCTCGGCGGGCAACCCGATCGTCGTCGTCGAAGCGATGAAAATGGAACATACGCTCACCGCTCCGATCGACGGAGTGGTGGCGGTCTCGGCGAGGGTCGGTGACAAGGTCGCGGCCGGCCAAACACTCGCGCATGTGGAATCCGCCGTGGGCGATTCGATCGACAAGGAGAACTGATGGAACTCACTCAGGAGTACACCGACCTCATCCACAGCGTCCGCGACTTCGCCCGGTCCGTCGTGGCGCCCGTCTCGGCGAAACACGATGAGGAGCACAGCTTTCCCTACGAGGTCGTCGCGCAGATGGGGCAGATGGGCCTGTTCGGGCTGCCGTTCGACGAGGAGTACGGCGGCATGGGGGGCGACTATTTCGCGCTCGCGCTGGCCCTCGAGGAACTCGGAAAGGTCGATCAGTCCGTCGCCATCACCCTGGAGGCGGGGGTGGGGCTCGGCGCGATGCCGATCTACCGGTTCGGCACGGAGGCGCAGAAGCAACAGTGGCTGCCCGACCTCACCGCTGGCCGTGCCCTCGCGGGATTCGGCCTCACCGAGCCGGGCGCGGGTTCCGACGCCGGTGCCACCGCGACCACCGCGAAGGACGACGGCGACTCGTGGATCATCAACGGCGGCAAGCAGTTCATCACCAATTCCGGAACCGACATCACGTCGTTGGTCACGGTGACCGCCGTCACCGGGACGAAAGAGAACGGGCGCAAAGAGATCTCGACGATCATCGTCCCGTCTGATACCTCGGGCTTCACCGCCGAACCGGCGTACAACAAGGTCGGGTGGAATGCCTCGGACACGCATCCGCTGACGTTCATCGATGCGCGGGTGCCCACCGAGAACCTCCTGGGCGAACGTGGTCGCGGCTACGCCAATTTCCTCTCGATCCTCGATGAGGGTCGGATCGCCATTGCCGCACTGTCCACCGGCGTCGCGCAGGGCTGCGTGGACGAGAGCGTGAAGTACGCGAAGGAACGTCAGTCCTTCGGGAAACCGATCGGCGAGTACCAGTCGGTGTCGTTCGCGATCGCGCGGATGGAGGCCCGCGCGCACGTTGCCCGTACCAGCTACTACGACGCGGCGGCGAAGATGCTGGCCGGTAAGCCGTTCAAGAAGGAGGCGTCGATCGCCAAGATGGTCGCGAGCGAGGCGGCGATGGACAATGCGCGGATGGCCACGCAGATCCACGGCGGCTACGGGTTCATGAACGAATACCCCGTGGCGCGGCATTACCGTGACTCCAAGATCCTGGAGATCGGCGAGGGCACCACCGAGGTCCAGCTGATGCTGATCGCACGGGAACTGGGGTTCGCATGAGCCAGGACGGCGTCGACGGTCCGGCCCGCATCGTGCAACGCGGCCTGTGGTTCGACGAGTTCGCGGAGGGAACCGTGTACGAACATCGGCCCGGCCGCACGGTGACCGAGGCGGACAACGTCCTGTTCACCACGCTCACGATGAACACCCAGGCCCTCCACCTCGACGCGGCCTGGTCGGCACAGCAGCCAGGCTTCGATGGTCAGCGGCTGATCAATTCGATGTTCACCCTGTCGACCATCGTCGGCC
Organism: Gordonia sp. SL306; assembly: GCF_026625785.1. Lineage (NCBI taxonomy): Bacteria > Bacillati > Actinomycetota > Actinomycetes > Mycobacteriales > Gordoniaceae > Gordonia > Gordonia sp. SL306. The sequence continues at coordinate 3,806,653 of NZ_CP113063.1, forward strand.
TGTCGGTGTCGCAGCTGACGCAAGGGACGCTAGTCGCCAATCTCGGCTTCAGCGAGGTCGCCTTCCCGGCGCCGTTGTTCGCGGGTGACACCCTATACGCCGAGACCGAGTGCACTGGTAGGCGGGAATCGAAATCGCGCCCCGGCGAAGGCGTGGTGAACTTGACCCACATCGGACGCAATCAGCACGGCGAGGTCGTTGCGCGTGCCGCACGGGCCACGTTGGTGCGAAAGAAGCCAGTGGAGTAGTGATGAATTTCGACAGCCCGCAGTTGATCAACGCCTGGACACCCCCGGGACCCGCCATGCTCTTCTGCCCGGCGGATCGTCCCGAGCGGTATCAGAAGGCGCTCGATCGGGCGGACGTGGTGATTCTCGACCTCGAGGACGCCGTCTCGCCGGAGAACCGCGTGGCCGCACGAGAGGCGCTCGTCGCCAACCCACTCGATCCAGGTCGCACGATCGTGCGGATCAACCCGGCGGGCACGGGTGACTACCGGCGCGACCTCGCGGCCATCGGCGACACCAATTACCGGGTCGTCATGCAGGCCAAGGCCGAGGATGTCGACTCCATCATCGACACCGCGCTGCAGACTGTCGCGCTCATCGAGACCCCGCTGGGTGCGACCCGTGCCCACGAGATCGCCGCCGCGGTGAACTGCATCGGACTGATGTGGGGCGCCGAGGATCTCGTCGCCGGTCTGGGCGGCAAGTCGAGCCGGTTCGGACCGGACGAGGAGCGGCCGGGCTCGTATCGGGACGTGGCCCGGTGGGTTCGTTCGTCGACGAGGATCGCGGCCGCCGCCCATGGCAAGTTCGCAGTGGACTCGGTCCACCTCGACATCCCGGATGTCGCCGGGCTGATCTCCGAGGTGCGTGACGCGGTTGCGCTGGGTTACACCGCGACCGCGTGTATCCACCCATCGCAGGTGCCCTACATCCGCGACGGCTATCGGCCGTCGGAGGAGGAGGTCCGATGGGCGCACCGCGTGGTGGAGGGATCCGCCGAATATCAGGGCGGGGTGTTCAGCATCGACGGACAGATGATCGACGGCCCGGTGCTGCGGCAGGCCGAGGTGGTGCTGGCGAGAGTCGTCGCCACCCAGGCCGACGCCGAGCCCGATGACACACCGACCACCGAGCACCAATGAGTAACCGCCGCTGACGCGGCCAGAAGGAATCGGAGCGCGATCATGACCGAACCGGCATATGCGCGGGGCGAGGACAGCCCGGATCTGCTGACCGAGACGATCGGCGCGACGCTGGCACGAACGGCGTCGACGTTCGGCGACAACGTCGCGCTCATCGATGCCGCCGCCGGGCGACAATGGACGTACACCGAGTTCCTCCATGATGTGCGTGCCCTGGCCGCGGGACTCGTCCGACTCGGGGTGAATCCCGGTGATCGGGTGGGCCTCTGGTCGCCCAACCGGTTCGAGTGGGTGCTGACCCAGTACGCGACGGCCGAGATCGGCGCGATCCTGGTCAACCTCAACCCTTCCTATCGGCAGAACGAGATCGAGTACGCGCTCACCCAGTCGGGAGCGGGCGTCGTCGTCGCCGCCGAGCGGTTCAAGGACTCCGGCTACGCGACGATGCTCGCGGCCGCCCGTCCCAACTGTCCAGAACTCCGCGAGGTGATCCTGTTCGAGTCCGCGGAATGGGCGGCGCTGCTCGCCGAGCCCACTCCGGCCGAGGCCGCCCGGGTCGCGGAGATCGCGGGATCGCTGGCGCCGGACGATCCCATCAACATCCAGTACACCTCGGGCACCACCGGATTTCCCAAGGGCGCCACGCTGTCGCATCGCAATATCGGCAACAACGGCTACCTCGTGGGCGAGCTGCTCGACTACACCGAGGCCGACCGGATCTGCCTACCGGTGCCGTTCTACCACTGTTTCGGCATGGTGATGGGCAATCTCGCGGCCACCAGTCACGGCGCCGCCATGGTCATCCCGGCGCCGGCCTTCGACCCGGCGGCCACCCTGGCCGCGGTGTCGGAACATCGCTGTACGAGCCTGTACGGCGTGCCGACGATGTTCATCGCGGAGCTCGCTCTCCTCGACGACACCGGCGGGGCAGCGGGTTTCGACCTGTCGAGTCTGCGAACGGGCGTCATGGCAGGCTCGCCGTGTCCGGAACATGTGATGCGTCAGGTCGTCGAGCGGATGCACATGAGCGAGGTGTCGATCTGCTACGGCATGACCGAGACCTCGCCGGTGTCCACCCAGACCCGTATCGACGACCCGCTCGAACTGCGGGTCGGCACGGTCGGTCGGGTCGGGCCGCACCTCGAGGTCAAGGTCGTCGACCCGGGCTCGGGCGACACCTTGCAGCGCGGCGAGACCGGTGAACTCTGCACCAAGGGATACTCGGTGATGAAGGGCTACTGGAACGAACCGGAGAAGACCGCCGAAGCGCTCGACGCCGAGGGGTGGATGCACACCGGTGACCTCGCGGTGATGGACGAGAGCGGCTACGTCCGGATCACCGGTCGGATCAAGGACATGGTGATCCGCGGCGGCGAGAACATCTACCCCCGGGAGATCGAGGAGTTCCTCTACACCCATCCGGACATCCTCGATGCGCAGGTCATCGGTGTGCCCGACGACAGGTACGGCGAGGAACTGATGGCCTGGGTACGATTGCGTGACGGCGCAACCGATTTCACCAAGGACGACCTGCACGCCTTCGCGGCGGGCAAGATCGCTCGGCACAAGATCCCCCGATACGTGCACGTGGTGAAGGAATTCCCGATGACGGTGACGGGCAAGGTGCGCAAGGTGCAGATGCGCGCCGAGGCAGTCGACATACTCGGACTGTGAGACGAGGCGAGCGAGGACACGTGAACGATTCGCAGCAGAGCACTTCCCGGACGACATACATGGATTCGTTCGCCGCGGCGGCAGGAGAGCGGTCCGGTCGTGACCTCACCGACTATGCAGCGCTGTGGCAATGGTCCGTGGACGAGCCCGCCCGGTTCTGGCGCGCGTTATGGGACTTCTACGATCTCGATGACATCGCCGTCACGACGGACGGGCAGCCACTCCTCGACGATGCCGACGTGTTCGTGAGTCGCGAGATGCCGGGCGCGCAATGGTTTCCGAGGGTGCGACTCAACTACGTGTCCGCGATCCTGCGGCACACCGACCGGCCGGGCGCGGCGATCGTCGGCATCGACGAGGACGGCGGACGGACCGAGGTCGCGTGGTCGGAACTGTCCGAACAGGTCGCCGGGTTCGCCCGGACCCTGACCGATCTCGGCGTCGGCGTCGGTGATGTGGTGGCCGCGTATCTGCCGGACATCCCCGAGGCGGTGATCGCCTTTCTCGGCACCGCCTCCGTCGGCGCGATCTGGTCGGGCTGCGGGCAGGACTACGCACCGGAGGGGGCCGCGGGCCGCATCGCGCAGCTGCACCCGAAGGTTCTCGTCACCGCCGCGGGTTACCGCTACAACGGCAAGGTCGTCGACAAGACAGCCGAGAGTGCCGCATTGGCCGATCTCCTGCCCGAGTTGGTCGCGCACGTCGTCGTCGCACCGCCGGGTGGCGGTGGCCTACCCAGCGGTACTGCCGCACAGCCGGGTTCGGCGCAATGTCGCCGGATCGGCTACGCGGAGGCGGTGGATCACCAGGGTGAACCGTTCGAACCGATCTCGGTGCCGTTCGACCACCCGCTGTGGGTCCTGTTCAGTTCCGGCACGACCGGCAAGCCGAAGGGCATCGTCCACGGCCACGGCGGGGTGGTGGTCGAACATCTCAAAGCGGCGGGACTCCACGGGGATCTGGGGCCCGACGATGTCTTCTTCTGGCAGACCGCGCTCAGTTGGATGATGTGGAACTTTCAGGTCGCCGGGTTGCTCTGCGGCACCAGGATCGTCTGCTACAGCGGATCACCGCTGTACTCCGATGCGGACCGGCTCTGGCAGATCGTCGAATCCGAAGGGGTCACCTACTTCGGTACCAGCCCCGGGCAGCTGCAGGCCTCTCGCAAGGCGGCGCTGCGTCCCGGCCGGGATCATGATCTCTCCGCCCTGCGAACCCTGGGCAGCACCGGATCCACTCTCGCCGCCGATCTGTTCACCTGGGTCGACCACAACGTGAAGCCGGGGTTGCCGATCTCGTCCATCAGTGGGGGGACCGACGTGGTCACCGCGTTCGCGGGTGGTTCGGTAGGTGTCCCGGTCGTCGCGGGTGAGCTCTCGGTTCGCTATCTCGGAGTGGCGCTGGAGAGTTGGGCACCGGACCGTACACCGCTGATCGATGAGGTCGGGGAGATGGTCATCACCGCACCGATGCCCTCGATGCCCGTGTCGTTCTGGAACGACCCCGACGGCGCGCGTTACCGCAGCGCGTACTTCACCCATGAGTGGGCATCTCCGCCACCTGAGTCGGTCTGGCGGCACGGCGACTGGGTGACAGTGACTGATCGCGGTTCGATGGTCATCCACGGCCGAAGCGATGCCACATTGAACCGGCATGGCATCCGGATGGGATCGGCCGACATCTACGAGGTGGTCGAGGGAATCGACGAGATCGCCGAGGCCTTCGTCCTCGGGGTCGACGGTCCGCGCGGCGCGTACTGGATGCCGTTGTTCATCACGCTCGTACCCGGCGCCGGCCTGGACGATCAGTTGCGATCGCGCATCGCGTCGGAAGTCCGGACCAGATTGTCGCCGCGGCACGTGCCGGACGAGGTGATCGAGGCGCCGGGAATCCCTCATACCCGGACCGGCAAGAAACTCGAGGTGCCGGTGACCGGGATCCTGGCGGGGCGAGCCGACGTCAACATCGACCCGAGATCCGTGGACGACTACGGCCTGATCGCGTGGTACGCGAACCAGGGGACTGCCCATCGCTGGTAGAAGGCGCAGGTCATCGGCACATCGCGCAGTGCGGCGAATGCCATGTCATAGGGGCATCGAAAAACATGTACTAGCGTGGGGCCCGGCACATGCGCTCACCGCGGGGGCACAGACGACTGAGCAGGAGATGCGATGACCTACCAACCGGGATCCGGCCAGCAGGGTTACGGGCAGTACGGCGGCTACTCACAGTCCGGCCACCAGGAAGGTGCGGGCTACGGGCAGCCGGGGTACGACCAGCAGGGCCAGGGCCAACAGGGACAGGGCCAGCAGGGTTACGGGCAGCAGCCGACCTACGGTCAGCAGTACCCGCCGAATTACGGCCAGCAGCAGTACCCGCAGAACTACGGCCAGCAGCAGTACCCGCAGAACTACGGCCAGCAGTACCCACAGAACCCGCAGGGCTACGGCCAGCAGCAGTACCCGCAGAACCCGCAGGGCTACGGACAATATGGTTCCCCGGCGGCACCGAAGCCGCAGGGCCAGGGACTGCCGGGCAACATCGGCCAGCTTCTCGCCATCGCGGTCGCGGCGGTCGCCGGCGTCGACGCCATCGTCAGCTTCTGGAATCTCGGTGCGTATCTGCCGTATATGGCATTCATCGCCCTGCTCGCGGTACTGACCCTGCATCCGAAGATCGACACGAAGATCTTCGTGCCGGTGATCGCGGCGGCTGCGGTCGGGACGGCGATCACGGACATCTTCGCGGTGATCCACACGGCCTCGCGCGGGTCGGAGTTCATCGCCAATTCGGGCATCGACTACACCCAGCTGGTGCTGTCGCTGATCGTGGCCGCGCTTGCCGTCTTCTGGCTGTCGATCGTGTTGGACCTGGTCAAGGTGGCACCGGCAATCGGCGGGACCGCCGCGTCGGCCGACGCCGCTGCTCCGACCACTCAGGTCCCGGCCCAGACCCAGTCGTCGGCTTACGGCGATGCGCAGACCAGTGCCTACGGTGCGGCCACCACGCAGCAGCCCACCTATGATCCGTCCGCGTACACCCATGTGCCGTCGTCGCCGACCTCGTCGCCGGGCTACAGCCCGACGGTCGGTGCATCCGAGGCCGGGGCGTCGGCCGGTTACTCGCCGGAGCGGTCCGCCCAGGCAGGCGACAGCGGTTCGGAAGCCACCACCAAGCTCAACAAACCGGAGCAGTCGAGCGGTCACTGACCCTCCGGCACCCGCATCATCCGGCGCCCCGTCGACACAATGTCGGCGGGGCGCCGCGGTGTCACAGAGGTCATCGGCGTGCGACGCCTGCGACGCGTGTCGCTTTCTGGGGTTGTCGCGGCGCGTCTGCCGGATGTGATGGTTGGGTCGTGCCACGCTCATGGTGATGCCCTCGCCTACAGCTGACAACCTCGCGTCGCGTCTGCGTCAGATGCGGCAGCTGAGCCGTGCCCAACGGGCGATGCCCGACGGGTCTGCACGCGAGCTCGTCGTCGTCGCGTTCGCGGTCCCGGTCGTCACGATGCTGGTGTCGGCCGTGGTGGTCCTGACGGTGTTGCTGTCGGCCGGGAGCGGACTCGACGGGATGGCGACCGCGGTCGGTGCGATCTGGCTCGCCATCCATCAGGTCCCGCTGACGATGAGCGGCGTGACGATCGGGGTGCTCCCGCTGCTGCCGACGATCGCGGTGGCCGCCGGATCCGCGCGGTTGGCGGCGTCGGTGAGCGGCCCCGAGCGGCCCGCATCCGAGCTGGTGGCGGTCGTGTTCTCGGCGATGGGTGGTCCACTGCTGATGACCGCCCTGTCGCTCGCGGTCGTGATGGACGGGTCGTCGGTCTTTCCGTTGCAGAGTCCGGCCGCGTTGACCGCATTCGGCTACACGGCCGGCATCCATGCGGCAGCGGCCACGCTCGGGATCGTCTGGCGGCGTCGGCGAGAGTGCTACGACCGCTTCGGGATCACGCCCGCAGTGCGGCGCGGCGTGCGGCTGGGTGGATTCGCCGTGGCCGCGCTGCTCACCTGTGCGGCCGCACTCGTCGTGATCCGGTTGGTCATGCGATGGGGGGTCGTCGGCGATCTGATCGGTGGCGGCAGTGATCTCGACGGCTACCTCGGACTCACCGCGCTGTCGGTGCTGTACCTGCCCAATGCGGTCGTCGGGGCAGCGGCGGTGCTCGTCGGGTCTGACGTCCATGTCGGTGGCGCGACCGTCGATCTGCTCGACGTCCACGGCGGCCCGGTGCCTCCGCTGCCGGTACTCGGCGTGCTGCCCGAGGGCGGCGCAGGCATGCTCGGGATCCTTGGCTTCGTGATCCCGGCGTCGATCGCGCTGCTGGTGGCGTGGCGCTGCCGCGACATCGATCCACTGGCGAATGTGCGGTCCGTCGCGGTGGCCGGTGCGGTCGCCGCATCGACGATGGTGGTTCTGTGCGCGATGGCGGGTGGCGTGCTCGGCGAGTTCGGTGATGCCGGTGTCACCCTGCCCAGCGCAGGCGTTTTCACACTCGGTTGGATAGTTGTCGCCGGCATGGTGGTCGCGCTGGTCTACGGAACGCTTCCGTCGACCCGCGCCGCGCGCGAGATGCTCGACGTCGAAGAAGAGTTCTTCGACGTGGACGACCCCGGTTACGAGGACGACTACCTCACCGCAGACGACGAGGGCGACTGGGAGTACGAGGACTGGGAGTACGAGGACTCGGAGTATGAGGACGACGGTGCCGACGGCGCCTGGTCTGACGACGACCCGGACGGCGAGCACCGGGATGACGGCGGCCGGGACGACGAGTGGGACGCCACCGGGTCAGCCGACGAGTTCGACACGGCTGACGAACACGAGAGCGTGGGCACAGCGGACGAGGACGTCGAGTACTCGGGCGACCCGCGCTGACGGAGCAGGACCGCACCGCCCCGACGATCAGGGCATTCAGGCCGCCCACTAGGCTCCCAGATGTGAACGCAGTCCCCGCAGAGCCCTCCGTGCCTGCGGTTCGCGTACCCGTCGTGGTGATGGCATCGGGTACCGGTTCGCTGCTGGAATCATTGCTCGCGCGGGTGGATCAGGGCGCACCGTTCCGAATCGTGGCCCTCGTGGTGGACCGGGGATGCCGCGCTGCGGACATCGCCGTCGCCCACGACGTCCCCCTGGTGGATCTCCGACTCGCCGATCATCCCGACCGTGCCGCCTGGGATGCCCGATTGACCGAGCGCGTCGCCGAACACGATCCTGCATGGGTGGTGACTGCGGGGTTCATGAAAATCCTTGGGCCGGCGTTCCTCTCCCGATTCGGCGGTCGCATCGTGAACTCGCACCCGGCGTTGCTGCCGTCTTTCCCAGGCGCACACGGGGTCGCCGACGCCCTCGCCCACGGCGTGAAAGTGACCGGTGCCACGGTGCATCTGGTGGATGCCGGCGTGGACACCGGGCCCATCCTCGCGCAGGAGCCCGTGCCGGTGCGAGCGGACGACACCGCGGACACCCTGCACGAACGAATCAAATCGGTCGAGCGTGTGTTGCTCGCCGACGTGGTGACCGCACTCGTCACCAGAGGTGTAGTGATCGACGGACGAAAGGCCGACATCCCGTGAACGCACAGAGCCCCACCGGCAGCTCCCGACGCCCGATCCGCCGCGCGCTGGTCAGTGTCTATGACAAGACCGGACTCGCCGACCTCGCGTCGACGCTGCATGGTGCAGGCGTCGAGATCGTGTCCACCGGTTCCACGGCGAAAACGATTGCCGACGCCGGGGTCCCGGTGGTCGAGGTGTCGACGCTGACCGGGTTCCCCGAATGCCTGGACGGACGGGTCAAGACCCTGCATCCGATGGTGCACGCCGGCATCCTCGCGGACAGCCGTAAGCAGGGTCACGTCGACCAGCTCGCCGAGCTCGGTATCGCGGCATTCGACCTGGTCATCGTCAACCTGTATCCGTTCACCGAGACCGTCGCGTCGGGGGCGGGGCCGGACGAGTGCGTCGAGCAGATCGACATCGGCGGACCCTCGATGGTCCGTGGTGCTGCCAAGAACCACCCGACGGTCGCCGTCGTGGTGAACCCCGGCGACTACGGCGTGGTGCAGGACGCGGTGACGGCAGGCGGTTTCAGCCTCGACGAACGTAAGGTGCTGGCGGCCAAGGCATTCCGTCACACCGCCGATTACGACGTCGCGGTCGCATCGTGGATGTCCAGCGTGGTTGCGCCGTCGTCGGATTCCGAGATCTTCCCCGACTGGGTCGGCGCGACCTGGAACCGGTCGTCGTTGTTGCGCTACGGCGAGAACCCGCATCAGGCGGCAGCCCTCTACCTCAGCGAGGCGGGCGGTGGACTGGCGTCCGCGGAGCAGTTGCACGGCAAGGAGATGAGCTACAACAACTACACCGATGCCGATGCGGCATGGCGAAGCGCGCATGACTTCGACGCCCCCGCGGTCGCGATCATCAAGCACGCCAATCCGTGTGGGATCGCCGTGGGCGACGACATCGCCGAAGCTCATCGCAAGGCCCACGCGTGCGATCCCGTGAGCGCGTATGGCGGTGTGATCGCTGCCAATCGTGAGATCACCGTGGAGATGGCCGAACAGGTCGCCGAGATCTTCACCGAGGTCGTCATCGCTCCCGGCTTCGCCGACGGCGCGCTTTCGGTGTTGACCCGCAAGAAGAACATCCGGGTACTGACCGCACCGGCGCCGCAGCGCGCGGGCGTGGAGACCAAGCCGATCTCGGGCGGCCTTCTCATGCAGCAACGCGATGTCCTCGACGCCGACGGTGACGACCCGGCGAACTGGACCCTGGCCGCCGGTGCCCCGGCCGAGCCGGCGACGCTCGCCGATCTCGAATTCGCCTGGCGGGCCTGCCGGTCGGTGAAGTCGAATGCGATCCTGCTGGCCGACGGCGGCGCGTCGGTCGGCGTCGGCATGGGCCAGGTCAATCGGGTCGACTCCGCTCACCTCGCCATCAAGCGCGCCGGTGACCGGGCAACCGGCAGCGTGGCTGCCTCAGACGCCTTCTTCCCGTTCCCGGACGGCTTGCAGGTCCTCATCGCGGGCGGGGTCCGCGCGGTGGTCCAGCCCGGCGGATCCATCCGCGACAACGAGGTGATCGAGGCGGCATCGGAGGCCGGTGTCACGTTGTACCTCACGGGCGCACGACATTTCGCACACTGATCCCCCGAATCCGTGAGCCCGGTCGAATTCGCTTTCCTGATCCTGGCCGGATTCGGGGCCGGACTGATCGGTTACATCACCGGGCTGGCATCGGTGGTCAGCTACCCGGCCCTGCTCGCAGTGGGACTCAGCCCGATAGCGGCGAACGTCACGAACACCGTGTCATTGGTGGCCGTCGGCATCGGGAGTACATCCCAGTCCGGCCGGGTCCTCCTCGACGGTGACCGGCGTCGCCTGATCGGTGGCGCTATCGCATCGCTCGTCGGCGGCACGATCGGTGCGGTGATCCTCTTGCTCACCCCGCCGGGAGCTTTCGAGGCCATCGTGCCGTTTCTGGTCGCTCTCGCGGCGGTCGCGCTGTTGTGTCAGCCCGTTCTCCGGCGCTGGGCGACCAGCCACCAGGACCGGCCATGGGTGTGGTTGATCTCGCTGGTGATCATCTCGGTCTACGGAGGCTATTTCGGTGCCGGGGCGGGCATCATGGTGCTCGCCCTGATGCTCGTGCTCACCAGCGAGCCATTGTGGCGCGCGGCGCTGTCGAAGTCGTTGTTCCTGGGTATCGCGAACACCATCGCGGCCGTTGGATTCATGATCTTCGGACCGGTCGACTGGTGGGCGGCACTGGCGATGGCCATCGGCTGTCTGATCGGTGGCTGGTGTGGACCGCCGGTGGTGAAGCGACTGCCGGCCGGGCCGTTGCGGATCGCGGTCGCCATCGGCGGCTTGGGCCTCGCCGTCTGGCTCGCCGTCCGCTGACCCACCACCGTCCCGCCGACAGCAACCCGGATCGCGCCGACAGCAACCCGGATCGCGCCGACAGCAACGTTGTCGTCGGTGAAGGTGCGCGCCGCCGCGCCAGCTCTGAGGGTGGGCACCTCCCGCCGGTGCTGTCGGTGCAGAACGCGTTGCTGTCGACGGGTGAGAGGTTGCTGTCAGTGAGATTTCAGTTGCTGTCGGCGAGAGAGAGGGGGAGCTGAGCCCTTTCGCTCAGCGTGCGACAAACCCTGGGCGGACCTGCGCAGGTTCACTACAAAGATGGGGTGACTTTCACTGCATCCGGCTCGCCGACTCTCCTCACGGGTGTCGCGTGGTCCGTCCGCGCAGAACGCGTGGCTCCCGCCGGAGCGGGGAGGGTCGCGATGACCGGGATTCACCGGATGACCTGGTCGGATGGATCGCATCACGGATCGCCTCCGGGAGACGACGGAGCCCATCCCATCCAGCGCGATCCGAAAAGGACCATCCATGACCCTGTCCATCACCCCGTCGTCCGACACCACTGACACCCTCTCCGCCGGGGTCGAGTTCGACATCGACGAGTTCGGCCCATCCTTCGGCGCGGAGATCCGCGGTGTGAACATCGCATCTGCCTCCGACGACCAGATCGTCGCCCTCCGCCACGCCCTGATCGATTACAAGGTGATCGTCCTGCGCGACCAGCAGATCGATGATGCCGAGCACATCGAGTTCGGCCGGCGGCTGGGGGACCTCACGTTCGGGCATCCGGTCTGGAACAGTGGCGACGTTCCCGGTGAGGTCTACTCACTCGACAGCGCCGACGACGGGTTCGCCGATGTCTGGCACACCGACGTCACGTTCATGCCGCGTCCTCCGATGGGTTCGATTCTTCGGCCAGTTGTGTTGCCGCGCAACGGCGGCGACACGAATTGGGCCGATGCGGAGCTGGCGTACGAGTCGCTGTCGGAGCCGGTGCGCCGACTGGCCGATTCGCTGACCGCGGTGCACGACGGCAACCGTGCGTTCGGCTACTACCTCAAGCAGCGTCGTGGTGGTCGCGGAAACACCTGGGACGGAGAGGAAGTCACCGAACTCGTGCCGGTCACTCATCCCGTGGTGCGGGTCCACCCGGAGACCGGTCGCAAGTCGCTGTTCGTCAATCCGGGCTTCACATCGCATATCGACGGGGTATCCGACGCGGAGAGCCGCGGCATACTGGATCTTCTCTACGCGCATATCACGAAGCCCGAGCACATCGTTCGGCATCGGTGGCGTCTGGGCGACGTCGTCCTCTGGGACAACCGCAACACCTTGCACTACGCGAATCGCGACTACGGCGACACCCGCCGCGTCATGCATCGGATCACGCTCCGGGGCGATGAGCCCTTCGGTCCCGCCTGACCCTTCGAGACGCTTCGCTCCTCAGGGGGCGGATAGCGACGCTCGGCATTCTGCTGATCGAGTAGCGGCCGAGGCGCCAGCCGAGGGCGTGTATCGAGATCATGGGCGCGTGGCCTCGATACGGGCTCCGCTGGCGCTCCGCCCTACTCGGCCGGCGGAGGGGGCTGCGTTGGCGCTCCGCCCTGCTCGGCCGGTGGTAGGGCTCCGCTTATTCAACCAATGGGTTGACAAGGGTGGCAGCCCGGCGCACACTCGTATTCAACCAAACGGTTGAGGAGGAGTCAGGTGGCCGACGAGCTGTCAAAGATGTTCGCCGCTCTCGCGGACCCGACACGGCGCGACATGGTCGCGCGGCTGGCGGTGTCCGACGCGACGGTCAGTCAGCTCGCCGACCCGTACGACGTCAGCATTCAGGCGGTGTCCAAGCACCTGAAGGTGCTCGAGGAGGCCGGTCTGGTGACCCGTACCCGGGAGGCGCAGACCCGCCCGGTCCATCTGGAAGCGGAGGTGTTCGACCTCATGACCAAGTGGATCGAGCGTTATCGCAGGCAGGCAGAAGAGCGCTATCAGCGTCTCGACGCCCTGCTCGCGGAGATGAACGACGGCCCCGCGGCACAACGTCGCGAGGACGACAGACCACGACGGAAAGGAAAGGCATCATGAGCGCAGTACAGACCCGTTATCCGGAGGCCGCGATCGAAGCGGACAAGGAGGTCCCGATCATCCGGATCACCCGCGATTTCCGCGGTACTCCCGCCCAGCTGATGAAGGCGCACACCGATCCCGAACTGTTCGTCCGGTGGGTGGGGCCGAGTTCGATCAGCAACCGGATCATCGACTGGGACGTCCGCGACGGAGGCAGCTGGCGATACGTCTCCGAGCGCGACGGCGAGCAATTCGGCTTCCGTGGATGTTTCCACTCGGTCTCCGACGACAAGGTCGTGCAGACCTTCACCTTCGAGGGGATGCCGGACCAGGTGGCCCTCGAGACGCTGTGGTTCGAGGATCTCGGCGACGGCACCACACGTCTGCATGCCCAGTCTCTGTGCGACAGCTTCGAGGCGCGCGACGGGTGGCTCGCATCGGGCATGGAGGTCGGCGTCAACGAGGGATACGACGCACTCGAGAACCTGCTCACGTCGGGCGAGGTGTGAGCCCGATGGCCGACTCCATCGTCGGGCTCTCGCCTGCCGAGCGCCATCGCGTCGTCGCGGAAGACTTCGCCGCGCAGATCGCCGCCGTGTCGGACTGGGATGCGGCGACGCCGGTCGACGGATGGGTGGCACGTGACGTCGTCGCGCACCTCGTCGAGTGGTTTCCCGGATTCCTCGCCGGTGGCGGAGTGGAGTTGCCCGCCGGCCCGCCCGTCGCCGACGATCCGGCCGCCGCGTGGAAGGCACATGCCGCGGCCGTTCAGGCGCTGCTCGACGGCCCGTCCGCCGACGACACCTTCGCCCATCCGATGGCCGGTGAGCACCGGTTGGCCGACGCGATCGACCAGTTCTACACCGCCGACGTCTACATGCACACATGGGACCTCGCGACGTCGGCGGGCCACGCGCCGGCGCTGGACCCCGCGTTCGCCGAGTACCTGCGCTCGGGGATGGTCGGGATCGAGGAGATGTTGCGTGCATCGGGGCAGTACGGACCGGCCGTCCCGGTCGCCGACGACGCCGATCCGGTGTCGCGGCTCGTCGGATTCATCGGCCGCGATCCGGGGTGGTCCCCACCTTCGCCGAGGTGACCGCGTCCACTGCGGAGTACCGTGGACCAGGTGCCAGAGGAGAACTTCACCACACATACCTCCCAGACCACCGAAACCCATCACCCGTCGCCCCGAACACTCGGTGAGCTGCGCGCGAGTGGCCACATCCAGCGCAGTGTGCGCGACGAGATCCGCAACAACCTGCTGAGTGCGTTGCGCGAGGGTCGCGATCCCTGGCCCGGCATCGTCGGGTTCGAGGCGACCGTGATCCCACAACTCGAGCGCGCTCTGATCGCCGGACACGATGTGGTGATGCTGGGCGAACGCGGTCAGGGCAAGACCCGCATCCTGCGAACACTGGTCGGTCTGCTCGACGAATGGACTCCGGTGATCACCGGTTCCGAACTCGGCGAGCACCCCTTTGAGCCGATCACCCCGGGATCCATCCGTAAGGCGGCCAATCTGCTCGACGATCTGCCGATCGAATGGCGTCATCGCAGCCAGCGTTATGCCGAGAAGCTCGCCACCCCCGACACGTCGGTCGCCGACCTGGTCGGCGACATCGATCCGATGAAGGTGGCCGAGGGGCGCAGCCTCGGTGATCCGGAGACCATCCACTTCGGTCTGATCCCACGGTCCCATCGCGGCATCGTCGCCATCAACGAACTCCCCGATCTCGCCGAGCGCATCCAGGTGTCGATGCTGAATGTCATGGAGGAACGTGACATCCAGGTCCGTGGTTACACGCTGCGCCTGCCGCTCGACGTCCTCGTGATGGCCAGCGCGAACCCGGAGGACTACACCAACCGCGGCCGCATCATCACGCCGCTCAAGGACCGTTTCGGCGCCGAGATCCGGACGCACTATCCGCTGGAACTCGACGACGAGATCGCGGTGATCGAGCAGGAGGCCGACCTCACTGCGACTGTGCCGACCTTCATCACCGAGATCCTCGCGCGGTTCACCCGTTATGCCCGTGACCATCCGTCGATCGATCAACGCTCCGGTGTCTCCGCGCGCTTCTCGATCGCAGGGGCGGAGACCGTGGCGGCTGCTGCACTCCATCGGGCGACGGTCACCGGGGAGGACGTGGCGGTGGCGCGGGTCGTCGATCTCGAGTCGGTGATCGAGGTGCTGCGGGGCAAGATCGAGTTCGAATCCGGTGAGGAGGGGCGCGAACTCGAGATCCTCGAACACCTGATGCGCAAATCGGTTGCCGACACCGTGCGCGCGCATCTCGGCGGCATCGAAATGGCTCCGCTGGTGGACGCATTGGAGAACGGTGAACCCGTCGTGACCGGTGATCGCGTCACCGCGACCGATCTGCTCGGATCGATCCCCGACCCGGAGACCACCTCCGCGGTCCTCGACGACATCGCCGCCCGCCTCGACGCTGAGGTCGACGGCGAACGCGCCAGCGCGATCGAGCTGGCGCTGGAGGGCCTCTTCCTCGCCCGGCGGATCGGCAAGGAAGCCGACGAGGCCGGGCAGACGATCTACGGCTGAGTTCGACCGCTGGAGAAACGGGAGCCGAACACCATGGTGCACAAGAGTTTCCACCGATCACGGTATCAGCGTTACGTCGGTGGCCCGGATCCGCTGGCGCCGCCGGTCGACCTCCGGGAAGCGTTGCGGGACATCGGCGACGACGTCATGGCCGGCTCGTCGCCGCAGCGTGCCCTGCGGGAGTTCCTCCGTCGCGGCACGCCGGACATGCGAGGGCTGGACAAGCTCCGCGAGCAAGCCGAACGCCGTCGTCAGGAGTTGCTGAAGCAGCGGAATCTCGACGGCACCTTCGCCGAGATCCGTGAACTCCTCGACCGTGCGGTCCTCGAGGAGCGCAAGCAGCTCGCGCGCGATCTCGACGACGACGCGCGGTTCAAGGAGATGCAGATCGGCAGTCTTCCCCCGTCGACCGCGCAGGCCGTCGAAGAACTGTCGGAATACGATTGGCGCAGCCCGCAGGCACGGGAGGACTACGAGAAGATCAAGGATCTGCTCGGGCGGGAACTCCTCGACCAGCGTTTCGCTGGGATGAAGGAAGCCCTCGAAGGCGCGAATGAGCAGGATCGGCAACGTGTCTCGGAGATGCTCTCCGATCTCAACGAGTTGCTCGATGCGCACAATCGCGGTGAGGACACCACCGAGCAGTTCGACGAGTTCATGAACAAGCACGGGGACTTCTTCCCGGAGAATCCGCGTAACACATCCGAACTCATCGATTCGCTGGCGCAGCGTGCGGCCGCGGCCCAGCAGTTCTACAACTCGCTGACACCCGAACAACGCGCGGAACTGGATCAGCTGGCCCAGCAGGCTTTCGGATCGCCGGAGCTGATGAGCCAGCTGTCGCAGATGGATTCGGCACTGCGTGAAGCGCGGCCCGGTCTCGACTGGGACAACGCGCAGTCGTTCTCGGGCGAGCAGCAGATGGGCCTGGGGCAAGGGGCTGCCGCGTTACGCGACATCTCCGAGCTGGAGGCTCTCAGCGAGCAGCTGTCCCAGCAATACGCCGGCGCTCAGATGGACGACCTCGACCTCGATGCGCTGGCCCGCCAGCTCGGCGACGAGGCCGCGGTCGACGCGCAACGCCTCGCCGAACTGGAGAAGGCCTTGTCGGAGGAGGGATTCTTCGATCGCACCTCGGATGGACAATTGCGGCTGAGTCCGAAGGCCATGCGGCAGCTCGGAGAGTCGATCTTCCGCGACATCGCCGAGCAACTGTCGGGTCGCGGAGATCGCCAGACCCGCCGAACGGGTGCCCTCGGGGAGCCGACGGGGGCCTCGCGCGAATGGGAATTCGGCGACACCGACCCCTGGGACGTGACCCGTACGGTGTCGAACGCGGTGTTGCGCACCGTTTCCGAGAGTGACGAGCCGTCGCTGATGTCGGCGGAGATGGCCCGTGGGGGCGTGCGCATCGACGTCCGCGACGTGGAGGTCGCCGAGACCGAGGCCCGCACCCAGGCCGCCGTCGTGCTGCTGGTGGACACCTCGTTCTCGATGGAGATGGAGGGCCGGTGGACGCCCATGAAGCGCACTGCCATCGCGCTCAACCACCTGATCTCCACACGCTTCCGCAGCGACGAACTGCATCTCATCGCATTCGGCAGGTATGCCAGGTCCATCGACATCGCCGAGCTGACCGGGCTGCAGCCGCGAATGGAGCAGGGGACCAACCTGCATCACGCCCTGCTGCTCGCCCAGCGTCACCTCCGCCGGTTCCCGAATGCGCAACCGGTGGTCCTCGTCGTCACCGACGGCGAACCGACCGCGCATCTCGATCCCAGCGGCGAACCGTTCTTCTTCTATCCGCCACACCCGCAGACGATTGCGGTCACCGTCCGCGAACTCGACCACGTGTCGCGGCTCGGGGCGCAGGTGACGTTCTTCCGGCTCGGCGAGGACCCCGGGCTGGCCCACTTCATGGATCAGATCGCCCGCCGGATCGGTGGCCGTGTGGTCGCGCCGGACGTCGACGGACTCGGAGCCGCCGTCGTCGGGGACTACCTGCGATCGCGGCGCGGTCATCGACGATGAATCGAAGCTCCTCAGGGTGGCGGATCAGGGTTTCCTGGGTGTCCGCCCAGTAGGGCGGGCCCGGTAGGGCAATCGACGAAAATCAGGGTGGTCGCGCCGATGTACGCCCACTAGGCTCGAACCTTGTGACATCCCCCGAGGATCTACCGGCCCCCGACGACCGCCGAGCTCGTCTGCGGGCCGCCGACACCGATCGTGAACTCGTGCACCAGATCCTGTCCGCCGCGATGGCCGGCGGCAGTCTCTCACCTGCCGAGTACGAGGAGCGCGCGGGAAAAGCCGTCTCGGCGAGGACATTCGGTGAGCTCGACGAGCTCACCGACGATCTCCCGGTGGGTCAACTCGGGGTGCCGATGCCCTTCGTCGGTGAACCCTCCGTCAGTCGGGTCGTCCCGGGCTCGGGGCGCTCGCCGGTGGCACATCGGTTCGCGCTGATGTCGGCCGCGGAGATCAAGGGCACTGTCGTGGTGGCGGACTCCATCACGGCCACCGCGATCATGGGCTCCGTGGAGATCGACCTCAGGGAGGCCGAGTTCACCGCTGCGGTCCTCACCATCCGTTGTACCGCGATCATGGGGGCCGTCGACATCACCGTGCCACCCGATGTCGCCGTCGAGGTCAACGGCTGGCCGATCATGGGCGGGTTCGGTGGCCGTGCGTCAGGACCGGGCATGCCGGGTGCGCCGACTGTCCGGGTCGTCGGGTTCGCATTGATGGGCGGCGTCGAGGTCAAGCGCAAGGACCGCAAACAGCGGACACCGTCCTAGCTCACGCGAGCAGAAAGGCGATGACCCCGATCACGGGAATGGACGCCAGCGTGGTGATCAACGCGGTGTCGCGGGCCATGATCTGCCCACGTCGATACCGTGTCGCGTAGACGAGCACATTCTGGGCTGTCGGCAGCGCGGCGATCACCACCTGGGCGAACAACTGATGTCCCGTCTCGCCGAATCCCCACCGGGCGACGACGTAGACCAGCGCGGGCATCGCCACCACCTTGAGGACCGAGGCCAGCGCGATCGCCCGGCGGGGGCTCTGGCCCTTCTTGAAGACGGCGACCCCGGTCAACGACAATCCGAACGCGAGAAGGGCGCCGGGCACCGACGCGTTGCCCAACATCTTCATCGGCTCCATGACCGCGGCGGGCGGCATCCACCCGACCGCGGAGATTACCAGTCCGGCAACCCCGCCGACGACGATCGGGTTGGTCAGGGGCGCGACCACGGCGTCTCGGACAGTGGACGTGCGTGGTGCCGTGCCGGTGGCCGGATCGGTGACCGTGAGGTCGAGGGTGATCAGAGCCATCGGCGAGTACACCAGGATCTGGAACAGCAGGAGAGGCGCGATGAACGACGCGTCGTCGAGGACGAAGATGGCGATCGGAAGGCCGAGGTTCACGCTGTTCACGTACGACGACGCGAGGCCGCCGATCGCGAGTTCGGGGATCTCATTGCGAAGCCACAACCGAGCGACCACCACGTAGATCACGCCGATGGCGAGTGCGCTGCCACCCGCGATGACCAGCGTCGACGAAAAGATGACGGACAGGTCCGACGTGATCAGCGAGTGAAACAGCAGGGCTGGTGTGCACACGAAGAAGACGAGCCGGGACAACACCTCGTGGGCGCTGTCTCCGAGCACCCGGGTACGCCCGAGGATGTAGCCGATCCCCACCATGATGAAGATGACGGTGAAGCCCGAGACCACTCCTGACACCGGGCCGAGTGTATTCACCAGGTTGGACGCGACGTTCGCAGGTGCCCGGATGGTGGTGGGTCGACGACGACTCGGATCTGATCACGCATCCGTTCGCATACGCTGGGCACCGTGGAAAGGACCATTCGATGACGAATCCGACCGACGGCCCCCAGAATCCACAGGACGATCACGAGGCCGGTGACCAGACCGAGCCGGTGACCGATCGGTCACCCGCCGCCGACCGGGCCCCACAGCCGGAGTCGCAGGCAACCCATCCCGAGGGCTGGCAGCCGTACGGAACCGGCCCTCACGACGGCGCTGGATCCCAGTACGGCGCGGGATCCCAGTACGGGCCGGAGTCCGGATACGGAACGCCGTCGGGGCTCGCTGACACGACTGGATACGGGACGACCCCGCAGTACGGTTCGACCCAGCAGTACGGTTCGACCCAGCAGTACGGTTCGGCACAGCAGTACGGGGCATCGCCGCAACATGGATCGGCGCAGTATGGCTCGGCACCGCAGCATGGATCGGCTCCGCAGTACGGCTCGGGCCCGCAATATGGGACGGCACCCCAATACGGGGCGGCACCCCAGTACGGCACACCGCAGTACGGGGCATCGCCGCAGTACGGCGCCGCACCCCAGTACGGCGCACCCTATGGCGCGGGCTACCCGGGGATCCGTCAGACCAACGGAAAGGCGATCGCGGCTCTGATCTGCGGTATCGGATCCTTCCTGGTCTGTCCCGGTGTGTTCGGTGTGGTGGCGGTGATCCTCGGCAACTCGGCCCGCGACGAGATCGAGGCCTCGGCGGGCACCCAGGACGGTGAGGGCATGGCCAAGGCCGGGCTCATCCTCGGCTGGATCTCCATCGCCCTGGTGGTGATCTTCCTGCTGATCGCGCTGATCGCGCTGATCGTCGGGGCGTTCGCCACGTCGTCCTAGCCCCGGCAGGAACGACGTTTTGGAGCTTGGGCCGCGGGCCGGTAGTCTGGGGAGGTTGTGTGCCGCGCCTGACCGGCTCGAAAGCTGTGACAGTCCGGGCGCACGGATCGACGGGACCTACCGGCAGTCATGCCGGACGGTCCCCACAGACTCGCACGTAGGAGAGGGCTCAACCATGGCTGTACCCAAGCGCCGGATGTCGCGGGCGAACACCCGCAGCCGTCGTTCGCAGTGGAAAGCGGACAACCCGGCATTGCAAGAGGTGAAGGTGAACGGAGTCGCACAGCGCATTCCGCGTCGTCTCGTGAAGGCGGCCCAGGCCGGCATCATCGACCTGGATCGCCGCTGAGCGCATACCGCTGACTTCGACGCCACGTCGAAGCCGCGAATACTTTCACAACGACCGCCCCGGCCCGCCGGGGCGGTCGTTGTTGTGCTCACCCGCTGCTGACACCATGATCGGGTGCTGCAAGACATCCTCAACGACATCGGGATCGTCGTCTTCGCCGCATCCGGTGCCCTGCTGGGTGTGCGCAAGGATTTCGACCTCTGGGGCATTCTCACCGTCGGCGCACTGACCGGCGTCGGCGGTGGCATCCTCCGCGACGTCCTGCTCGGGATCACACCACCGACCTCGATCCAGAACTGGCCGCCGATCGTCGTCGCCACCTCGGCAAGTCTCGTGGTCTTCTTCTTCCACCCGGCCTTCTCCGAGCTGCGCCGCAGCGTCCTGCTGCTGGACGCGATCGGCATGGGCCTGTTCGCCACCAGCGGTGCATCCATCGCGATCGACCAGCACGCGAGCGCATTCGCCGCGACCCTCGTCGGGCTGTTGACAGCTGTGGGCGGCGGCATCCTGCGCGATGTCCTCGCCAACGAGATCCCGTTGTTGCTGCAACCCGCCGATCTCTATGCGGTACCTGCACTCCTCGGAGCCGGGGTCGTCGGCGTCGGCGCCACCTATTCGTCGGCGCCCACCTGGATATGGCTGGTGATCGGCACCGTGGTCGCCACCGGCCTGCGGATCACCGGACTCGTGTTCGGCTTGCGGCTGCCGACCGCGCCGAGCGGTCTGTGGCGTCGGAACTGACCGTCTCGAGTGTCTGAGCCGTTGTGATCCGACCGATCGAAATGCGTCGGTTCCGTCGCCGGGTGCCGGTGGGTCACATATCTTGCTCGGATGAACCGGAAGTGGGGGAGACCCGGTCTCTGTGGGCGCGTGGTCGGGCTGACGGTGGCGGTCGTCGCGGTGTGCGTGCTGGGGGCGACGGGAGTCGCCCAGGCCGCACCCGATGTGGGGCACGGTGCGGGAAGTGTGACGCAGGCCTACCTGCTCGGGGCGGCCCCCGGAGCCGCCGTCACCTTGCGGAACGGTGCGGGACAGGTCGTCGGTGCGGGTCACGTCGATCGGCTCGGCTCATACCTCGTTCGGGAACTCGGCCCAGGTCCCGGCTATCGCTTCGAGGTGAACGGGCGGTCGGGCAACAGCTTCGCGGTTCTCGACGGTCCGACACCACCACCCGACACGCTGTACCGGCAGCGCCTGAAACAGGGATTGAACTACATTCGGGTGCGCGATGGCGTGACCCTGGCGGCCGTTGTGCATCCGCCGGTGGGAAAGACCTTGGCGGACGGCCCGTTCCCGACGGTGATCGAGTACTCGGGGTATCAGACCGCAGCGCCACACGACTTCGTGATCGGCGCGCTCGGTAGCGCGGCCAACCGCCCCGATCCGCTGGCGCCCGCGATCAGCACGAATCTCGGCGGCATCGTCGCACCCACGGCCGGTTTCGCCACCGTCAGTCTGCAGATGCGCGGGAGTGGTTGTTCCGGTGGGGCTTTCGACCTGTTCGACTATCCGACCGTCTACGACGGTTACGACGTGATCGAGACCGTCGCACGACAGCAGTGGGTGACCGGCCATCGCGTCGGCATGGTGGGTATCTCGTTCTCCGGGATCTCCCAGATCGCGGTCGCGGGAACCCGTCCGCCGAGCCTCGCCGCCATCGCGCCGATGAGCATCACCGACGACCTGTACTCGACGGGATTCCCCGGCGGCATATTCAACACCGGCTTCGCGAACACCTGGCTCGCCGAGCGTCAGGCCGACGCCCGCCCCGCGCCCGACGGCGGTCAGCCCTACGCCCGCGAACTGGTGCGTCGCGGTGATCGCGTGTGCGCGGCCAACCAACGACTTCGTCTGCAGACGCAGGACGTCGAGAAACTCGTCGAGCAGAACCCGACCCGAACTCCGGGCCTGTTCGACCACCGCGCACCCGCGTACTGGGCGCCTAAGATCACCGTGCCGGTGTTCCTCGCCGGCGCCCTCCAGGACGAACAGACCGGCCCGCAATGGACGTCGGTGATCGATCGGCTGCATGGGAACCCCAATGTCTGGGTGCGGGCCGTCAACGGTGCCCACATCGACTCGATGGACCCGCAGATCCTCGGGCCGTGGAATGAGTTCCTCGATCTCTTTGTGGCCCAGCGTATACCGCAGATCAAGCCCGGCCTCACCGCGCTGGCGCCGGTGCTCTACGAGTCGACGACGGGAACACCGGGACGGCCTGTGGTCACCTCCCGGTTCCCACAGGCCACCTCAGTCGCGGCGGCCCGTGCCGCGTTCGTCCGCGATCCACGGGTACAGGTCCTGTTCGGATCGGGCACCGACACGCGCACGGCCGGCGGTCCCGGGAATCTGTCGGCGCCGTGGTCCGCTGGTTTCGGCGCATGGCCGCCTGCTGCTGTCGGCGACGGGCAGCGTCTCGCACTCGATGCAGACGGACGGCTGACGGCAGATCCGGGC
Organism: Gordonia sp. SL306; assembly: GCF_026625785.1. Lineage (NCBI taxonomy): Bacteria > Bacillati > Actinomycetota > Actinomycetes > Mycobacteriales > Gordoniaceae > Gordonia > Gordonia sp. SL306. Next base: position 3,829,456 of record NZ_CP113063.1, read on the forward strand.
CGTCCGTCGTCGATCTCATTCCGACCTGACCCGGCTGCGCGGCCGGGCGGGACCCTCGACGTCGTCGGTCCGTCACAGCTGCCGTGGAAGGCCTTACCCCGCTACGACTGGGCATCGGTGCCCGGCCGTTCGGGGGTCGGCTTCGTGTCGGCACCTCGACCTGCGGATTCGGTTGCCGTCGGACCCGCGAGTCTCGATCTGCGGCTTGCGTCTTCGGCGCCCGACACCGATCTACAGGCCACCATCTCGGAAATCCGCCCCGACGGTCACGAGACCTATGTGACCTCGGGCTACCTGCGGGCATCGCTGCGTCGGGTGAATGCGGCCGCGACACCACTGGATCCCAAGCGCGACTGGCTGGCACCGCAACCATTGGCACGCGGCTTCCAGACGGTGCGGATCGCACTGAATCCCATCGCGTATCCGTTCCGGGCCGGCTCCCGCATCCGGGTCGCCATCACCGCTCCCGGCGGCGACCGGACGTCGTGGCGCTTTGCGACCCCGACCACCGGTGGCCGCGTGGTGGACACCATCGCGCTCGGGATGGGCGGCTCCACACTAATCTTGCCGATCGTGTCGGGGATGCGTGCGGGGACACCGTTGGGCGCGTGCGAAGGGCTCCGCGGCCAGCCGTGCCGTGCCTACTCGAGGGCGTTCAACGGTGGCTGATCGCTACTGAGCGATGAACTTGTTGACGGCCCGGTTGAGGAAGTTCGGGATGAACTTCGCGGCGTTGCCGAGGAACAGTGTCTGCGCCCCCACCGAGTAGCTGGTGCGGTGGAGGAGTTTGTCCTGCCGGGTCGGATGCACCGACTCCCAGACCTTCTCGGCGACCTGCTCGGGGGTGATCCGCACGCCGAGAGTCTTCGTCGACTTGGCGTCGTTGTCGGCGAGTGCGGTCTTCGCCCACAGCGGCCAGATGCCGACGACCCGGATGTCGTCGCGCTCCCATTCCAGTTCCAGGGCCTCGGTCAGGCCGCCGACGAAGAACTTGGTGGCGCTGTAGGTGGCGATACCGGGCTGGCCGTAGATCGCCGAGGCCGAGGCGATGTTGACCAGGTGCGCACCCGGTGTCGCCTTCAGGTACGGAAATGCCGCTTGCGCTCCCAGGGCCACGCCGAGGGCGTCGATGTCGATCTGACGTCGCACGGCGTCGGGTGAGATCTCGTGCAGCGGCCCCTCGACGAGGATGCCCGCGTTGTTGTCGAGCACGTCGAGACGGCCGTCGGTGTGCGAGGTGAAGTCGGCGAGCGCCTCGGCCCACTGCTCGTGGTCGCGCACGTCGAGCGTTCCGACGATCCAGTCGGGGTGATTCGCCTGCACCTTCGACAGCGCATCTTCAGAGACGTCGTAGACACCGACCGTCCAGCCCTCCCGGTCGAAGCGCTCGGCGGTCGCCAATCCGATGCCCGACGCACCGCCGGAAATGAAGATCGATGACATGTGTGTTCTCCTGCCTTTGCCCAGTTGAGAGGGGATATCGACGCTAAGTTACCGGTCAGTATAGGCCGGAGCCTGTTTACTCCCTCACACCCCGATGCTATCTTGACAACACGCATTGTCATAACAGTGCTCATTGTCAAGAAAGAACAGTTGTTCACCGACGACCTGGAGGTCGAATCCGATGACTGCAGCGATGGAACGGACGCAGAGCGACGGCGGCACGCCGGATCAAGCTCGCCCGGACAACGTCGTGAGCATGCGTGACCAGGGGGCCAACGAGGTCTCCGAGCGCCTCCTGGCGTCGGCTGCGCGTCTCTCCCGGAACGCGATGACCGAGATCGACTGGTCGGAACCGATGGATCCGACGAAGTACGGCTGCAGTCCGGAGTGGTCGTCGCTGTACGGGACGGCCTACTGGGACGAGCTGACCGAGGAGCAGCGCATCTCGGTGACCCGTCACGAGTTCGCGTCGATCATGAACATCGGCATCTGGTTCGAGATGATCCTGCAGGAGATGGTCATCCGCGACCAGTATCTCGGCGCCTATCACGACCCGGAGTTCCAGTTCGCACTCACCGAGGTCGCCGACGAGTGCCGGCATTCGATCATGTTCGCCAAGGCGTCGCAGAAGATGGTCGGCACGTCCTACCGCCCTACCAAGATCGTGGGACGTCTCGGCAAGCTCTTCAAGCGCACCGCGAAGAACGAGATCGCCTACGCCGGGATTCTCGTCGCGGAGGAGGTGCTCGACGTCTTCCAGCGGGGCTGCATGCGTGATGATCGCGTGCTCGACTTCATTCGGACCATCAACGAGATTCACGTGCTCGAGGAGTCGCGCCACATGAAGTTCGCGCGTGAAGAGGTGCGCGAGTCGATGGAGGGTGTTGGCTGGGCGCGGCGACAGTTCAGTGCGCTCTATGTCTCGCTGGCGGCGTACATGATCGTGACGAGCCTGGTGCAGAAGAAGGCGTTCGCCGATGCCGGGCTCGACGCTGATCGTGCAGTCGCGGAGATGAACTCGAACTCGCATTTCCAGTCGATGATCCGCAGCAGTTGCGCGCATCTGATGGAGTTCCTCGACGAGGTCGGGCTGCTGACCCGCCCGGCGATGCACTACTACCGCAAAGCGAACATGCTCTGATGTTCGTCATCACCCAGTCCTGCTGCAGCGACGCAGCATGTGTGTCCGTGTGTCCGGTGAACTGTATCCACCCGACCCCGGAGGAACGCGGTTTCGGCAGTTCCGACATCCTGCACATCGATCCGGTGGCGTGCATCGACTGCGGCGCCTGCGCGGATGCCTGCCCGGTGGATGCGATCTACCCCGCCGACAAGCTCGGCACCCGGGACAAGGTGTTCATCGACATCAACGCGGATTTCTACAAGAAGAACACCGACATCACCTCGGGATGGAACCAGGTTGAATACCCGGAGATCCCGAAACTGCCTGCGGGACTGCGAGTTGCGCTGGTCGGGACCGGGCCGTCAGGGGGCTATGCGCTCCGGACGATCCTGGACCGGACCGAGGCCGACGTGACGGTCATCGACAAGTTGCCGACGCCGGGCGGACTGGTCCGTGCCGGTGTGGCGCCCGATCATCCCGGCACCAAGGGAGTGCTTCGCGGGTTCGATCTGCTCTACCGCGATCCGCGCGTCACCATGGCGACCAATGTCGAGGTCGGTACCGAACCCGGGCAGGTGACCCCGGCCGAACTGGCGCAACATTTCGACGCCGTGTTCTATGCAGTCGGCGCGAGTGAGTCGCGTCGGCTGGGCATCCCCGGCGAAGATCTGCCGGGCTCGACGTCGGCGACCGATCTCGTGGCCTGGTACAACGCGGTTCCCGGCAAGGAGGCGCCGCCGCTTCCCGTTGACGGCACCGGTCGCGCCGTGGTGGTCGGCACGGGCAATGTCGCGCTCGACGTCGCGCGCATTCTCGTCTCGCCGCCGGAACTCCTCGCCACCACCGACATCGCTGATCGTGCGTTGCGGATCCTCGAGGAGCAGAACATTCACGAAGTCGTGGTGCTGGGCCGTCGTGATCAGGCGAGCGCCGCGTATACATCGGCGGAATATCGTGCGTTGTCGACCATTCCGGGTGTCGAGATCGTCGTCCACGACGATCCGTCGGCGGAGGCCCCCGATCTCCGAGGGCCCGCCGACCGGAGCAAGCGTCGCATCGTCTTCCTCTTCCACACCTCGCCCGACGAGATCGTCGGGGAGCAACGCGTGGAGGGCGTGACGGTGCAGACCGGCGGCACCCGGCACACCGTTGCCGCCGATCTCATGGTGCGATCCATCGGCTACCGGTCGACTCCGATCGCCGGACTTCCCTTTGACCACGAGCGTGGCGTGTTCCCGAACACCGATGGCCGGATGCTCGACGACGACGGCAACGTGATCCCGGGCGCCTATGTCCTCGGGTGGGCAAAGCGGGGTCCGAGTGGCGGCATCGGCACCAACAAGGTGTGCGCCGAGTCGACGGTCGAGGACTTCATCCGGGACGCCGTAGGCGGCCGACTCGAGCGGACGACCAGGGAGTCCAAGGCGTTCGCCGCGCTGCTGCGCAAGCGGGCGCGTCATGTGATCGGTTATCGCGGGATGCGTGCGATCGACGCTAGTGAGCGGCGTCGTGGCCTCCCGCAGGGCCGCCCCCGGGTCAAGTACACCGACGTGGCCGAGATGGTCGGCGCCGCGGGCTGGCGTAAGCGCTAGCGCTGGGCCGTAGATCTCGATACGCACGTTCGCTTCGCTTGCGGTTTACTCGATCGGCGGAAACCATGTCGCTTGCGGGCTACTCGATCGGCGAAGCTGCCGCTGATCGAGTAGCCCGAACGGAGTGAGGGCGTATCGAGATCGAGATCACCCAGATCACTCACCCCCGGATGTCCGGTGAGGTCCTGACAATCGCCTTGTAACACCGAGGCAAGCATTGAGTCACGCGCGGTCGCGATAGTGGCACACATGTCCAGCACACCGCGGTTCCTGCAAGGCGTCTTCGCGTTCACCGGCACCGGACTCACCAAGCCGGGCCCGGTCGATCCGTCGCTGACCTTCGTGGTGCCGTCCGGGCTGACGGCGCAGCCGCTCTACTTCCGGGGCGGCAACAGTTCCGACGAACTGATCTACGTCACCCTGACACGCGACGGCAAGCCGATGCGGATCTTCCCGATGGGGGCCAAGGCGTCGGTGAACGTGCCGTTGCGGGTCGTCGAGGACGTCGACCCGGACTCGACGCTCGAATTGGTGCTGGCCGCGCCTGAGGGCGCGGCAGGCGAGGTCGTCATCGATTTCGGGATGGTCGTCTTCTGATGCCGAAACGCAAGCTCGTCGTCGTCGGCAATGGTATGGCCGGCGCGCGGACGGTCGAGGAGATCCTGGCCCGCGGGGGTGCGGACCTGTTCGACGTGACGATGATCGGCGACGAACCCTACGGCAACTACAACCGGATCATGTTGAGCCACGTCCTCTCCGGTGAGACGGCACTCGACGACGACGATCTGATGCTGAATCCGATGGCGTGGTACCGGGAGAACGACGTCACGCTCTACAGCGGCGACAGCGCCGACGCCATCGATCGTTTCGCCAAGACGGTGACCTGTGCCAGCGGTCGGTTGATCGCGTTCGACGTGCTGATCGTCGCGACCGGCTCCAACACCTTCTTTCCCAACATGGACGGACTGCGGGAACCGGACGGTCGGCTCGCGCGCGGTGTGTTCGGTTTCCGGACCATCGAGGACACCAACGGAATGCTGCAGATGGCGACCGCCCGCGACGATGTGCGCGCCGTGGTCATTGGTGGTGGCCTGCTCGGGCTGGAGGCCGCGTACGGCCTGAAGACCCAGGGCGTGGAGGTGGACGTGGTCCATTCACCGGGCCACCTGATGAACCAGCAGCTCGACGAACGCGGTGGGAGGGTGCTGCGCAACAAGATCGAAGAACTCGGCGTCGGTGTGCACACCGGGAAGCGGACCACCGCCGTGCTGCGCAACGACGACGGGACGATCGCAGGCGTGGGCTTCGCCGACGACCAATCGCTGCCCGGCGACATGATCGTGGTGACGGCCGGTATCCGTCCCAATGTCGATCTCGCCCGGCGGGCGGGGCTCGTCGTCGAGAGGGGCATCGTCGTCGACGACCAGATGCGCTGCGAGGACGAGGGTTTCATCTTCGCGGTCGGGGAGTGTGCTCAGCATCGCAGCGAGGTGTACGGACTGGTGGCGCCGCTCTGGGAACAGGCGGTGGTGCTCGCCGACGTCATCACGGGTACGAATCCGGATGCGGAATACCATGGTTCGCGTTTGACCACCAAGCTGAAGGTGGCCGGGGTCGATGTGGCGGCGATGGGCGTCAAGGGGCCCGAACGTGACGATGACGAGTTCGTCCAGTTCTACGAACCACGCAGCGGTACCTACAAGAGCGTGGTGGTGCGCGACAACAAACTGATCGGCGCGATGCTGCTCGGCGACATCTCCAAGGCGAACTTCCTCACGCAGGCGTTCGACGAGAAGGTACCGCTGCCGGATGAGCGCATCTCGATGCTGTTCGACATGGGTACACCCAGCACGGCGACGGGCGCTGCCGAACTCGCCGACGACGTCCAGGTCTGCAACTGCAACGGTGTCACCAAAGGCGACATCGTCGGCTGTGTGCGCGGCGGCTGTACCAGCGTGAGCGAGGTGTGTGCGGCCACGCGAGCCGGGAAGGGCTGCGGCTCCTGCAAACCCCTGGTCGCCGACATCGTCGAGTTCGCGGCGGGGGACGCGCTGACCGCCGACGTGTCCGCCGACTGGTACGTGCCCGCGATCCCGCTGACCAAGCCCGAACTCATCGACGCGATCCGTCGACAGGATCTCCGCTCGGTGTCCGACGTCTTCACTGCGCTGGCACCCGGGGGTGAGGACGCCTCCGCCAAGATGCCGCTGGCCTCGCTGCTGCGCGTGGTCTGGGGTGCCGACTGGAAACGGGAGCCGGGTGCGCTCTTCATCAACGACCGCGTGCACGCCAACATCCAGCGCGACGGCACCTTCTCGGTGGTGCCACAGATGAAAGGTGGCGTGACGTCGCCGCAGCAGTTGCGTCGGATCGCCGATGTGGCGGAGAAGTACGACATCCCGATGATCAAGGCCACCGGCGGACAGCGGATCGACCTCCTCGGGGTGAAGAAGGAGGATCTGCCGAAGGTCTGGCAGGACCTGGACATGCCGTCGGGCTATGCCTACGGCAAGTCGTTCCGGACGGTCAAAACCTGTGTGGGAACCGACTATTGTCGCTTCGGTCTCGGCGACTCGACGCAGCTGGGAATCGACATCGAGACGCGGTATCAGGGACTGGAGTCGCCGGCCAAGCTGAAGCTGGCGGTCACCGGCTGTCCACGCAATTGTGCCGAGGCGTTGTGCAAGGACTTCGGGGTGGTCGCGGTGGGCGATGGTCGTTGGGAGATCTACGTCGGGGGTGCGGCCGGTGCGCACATCCGCAAGGGCGACCTGCTGGCCACGGCGGAATCGCCAGACGAGGTGATCCGCCTGTGCGGCATCTTCATCCAGTATTACCGCGAGCAGGGAAAGTGGCTGGAGCGGACCTACGCGTGGGTGCCGCGGGTCGGTATCGAGGAGCTTCGCGCGGTCCTGGTCGACGACCGCGACGGACTCGTGGCCGGTCTCCAGGAGCGGATCGACGAAGCGGTGGCCGGTTACGTCGACCCGTGGCTCGATCGGGAGGAACCGAAGTCGCCGGCCCAGTTCATGTCATCGTTGCCGTTGCTCCCCTTACCGAAGGTGCCGGTCCGGTGACCCGCGTCGACATGGGGGTCGTGGTCGGGCCGATGGAGGATCTCTTGCCGGGCGAAGGGCGGGCGTATGCCGTCGGCGATCGGCAGATCGCGGTGTTCCGGATGACCGACGGGACACTTCGCGCCACCGATGCGGTGTGCCCGCACAAAGGTGGTCCCCTTGCCGACGGGCAGTTCGACCTGGGGCAGATCGTGTGCCCGTTGCACCAGTACGCTTTTCGCTTCACCGACGGCGGGTGCGCTTCCGAGGGAATCGGGGCGGTCGCGATTTATCGGGTGGAGGATCGAGACGGCCAGGTCGTGGTCTGGGTATGAGGCGGTGTCCCAGATGACACCGGAGCGCGCTCCTGAGGAGATATCTGGCTCGGCGATCCGCTCAGGTGTCGTCTGAGACAAGTTCTCTCCGCTCGACCACCGGCTTGAGGTGCTCGCGTCGACGAATGAGGTCCATGATCGTCTCCTCAACGTCCGGCCATTCGTGGACCACCTGGTGGTAAGTCAGTCTGATGACGATGTACCCGAGCTCGACGGCCTTTCTGTCGCGCTCACGATCTTTCTCGAACTGCTCCTTGCTGCTGTGGGTTTCGTAGCCGTCGACTTCGATGATCAAGGAGGTGCCGACAACAAAGTCGACGATGCCGACTTCGGGAATGGTGACCTGTGATCGAATTCCGATCCCACGGGAGCGGAGGCGTAATCGGGTCATCGACTCGGTACCCGACTGTGCCTGATCATCGCATCTATCGAGTAGCCGTCGGATACGTACCGGGGCCGAGCGGAACTGAACCTCGAGGTCGGAGAGCCCGAGTAGTTGCTGATTCAGAATCGAATCGCAGACCACCACGATGCCTTCGTCGTCCAGGCATTTGAGGGCATGGCGGAGGGCGACCGTCAGCTCATCGGTGCTGCGCAGTTCTGATTCCGGTCTGCCGTACTGTTCGCAGAACGTCTTGTGGGCGCCACGATGAGCGCTCGCGCGGGCGCGGACATGGACGGTCTCCGATGAGCCGGGGACCCACACCTTGTGGAGTCGAAGGGCGGACAGACAGCTGAGAACTCCGCCCGTCGATACTGCCGTCGCAACATCTTGGTTCGCCCAGGGCGTCGCGTACCAACCGCGTCGCACGCAGCGCAGCTCAGCATTCCTGATCGCGGTGCGGAGATCGGTACGGGTCATCCCCGCTGAACGGAGTTGCTTCCAGGAGGCGACGCCGAGGCCGGCCGCCAGGACACCAGCGCAATCGATCTGATCCATGCCGGCAGCGTCGCATCTCGTGGACGTCGACGGCCTGCGGCAACCCTCGCAATCGTCCTTCTGTGGACACCGACGGGACTGTGCACAAAGTCGGTTGTCCGCAGTGTCCCAGATGACACGTGAGCGCGGCACGGTGGCGACTGCTGGCTCGGGCGGCCGCTCAGGTGCCTCCTGGGACAGCACTACCGCAGATCGAGGAGTCGTCGCGAGATTCAGTAGACGTCGCGGACATAGCGCTTGTCCGCGGCCAGCGCCTTCACGTATCCCTCGGCGCTGGTGGGTGCCAACTTTCCGTGCTGCGCGACTACGCCTTTCAGAGCGGAGTCGACGTCCTTGGCCATCCGTCCGGCGTCGCCACACACATAGATGTGCGCACCGTCGTGGAGCCATCGGTACAGTTCGGCGCCGTGTTCGCGCATCCGGTCCTGGACGTAGACCTTCGAGGCCTGGTCCCGCGAGAATGCCACGTCCAGTCTGGTGAGCAGGCCGTCGGCAAGCATCGAGGTCAGCTCCTCCCGGTAATAGAAGTCCGTTGCGGCATACTGCTCGCCGAAGAACAGCCAGTTCGGACCCGTGTGACCGAGAGCCTGTCGTTCGTGGAGGAAGGCCCGGAAGGGTGCGATCCCGGTCCCCGGGCCGATCATGATCATCGGCACGTCGGGATCGATCGGCGGCCGGAAGTGGTTGGTGGAGTTGACGAAGATCCCGATGTCCTCGCCGTCGGCCTGATCGGCGAGAAACGTCGAGCAGACGCCCCCGCGGGGCGTGCCGTGGACGTTGTATCGGACCGCGGAGACCGTCAGGTGCACCTCGTCCGGGCTCGACAACGGACTCGACGAGATCGAATACGACCGGGGCGCCAGCGGTTTCAGGACGTCGATCCAGTCGGAGGTCGACGCGCGCACCGGGTGCTCGGACAGCAGATCGACCGATTGGCGCCCCCAACTCCATTCCGCGAAACGGTTCTTGTTCCCGGCGGCGGTCAGGTCGCGGAGGTCGTCGTCCCCGGTCCGCTCCGCGACAAACCGGACGAGATCGGTGTTCACCTTGGCGAACTCGAGGCGTTCCCGCAGCGCTCGGCGAAGGGTCATCTCACCGGCATCGGGGAGGTAGACGACGTCGTCGCCGTCGAGGCGGGTCGCCGACAACCACTCCTCGATGAGGGCCGGGTTGTTGCGCGGCCACACCCCCAGGGCATCGCCGGTGCGGTAGGTCAACGAGTTGGGCGGTAGGTGAAATGCGAAGTTGCGAACATCCTTCTGTGAACCCGAGCCGTTGAGCTTGATGTTGCGGGCCAGGGACGTGACGAAGGGGTTCTTGCGGGAATACGCTGGCGTGTCCGTAGCGGCGGGGTTCGGACGATCCGCGGTGGACACCCGGGGTCGGTTGCTGTCGCCGAGATCGTGGTTGCCGTCGGCGGGATTCGCGTTGCCGTCGGCGGTGGTGCTCAGCGCTCCGACAACCTGTTCGAGCCAACTGCCTGCGGTGTCCTCGAACTCGGGCTCGCAGTCGACACGATCGAGGATCCGAGAGCCGCCCAGCTCACCGATGCGGGCGTCGAGTTTGCGTCCGTGGCCACAGAAGTCGTCGTAGCTGGAGTCGCCGAAGGCGAGCACCGCGTACCGAACGCCGGAGAGGTCGGGTGCGTCGTCGGTGTTCAGCGCCTCCCAGAACTCACTTCCGTTGTCGGGTGGATCTCCGTCGCCGGTGGTCGACGTGACAAACAGGACTGTTTCGTTGTCGGGGAGCCGACCGGGGTCGCAGTCGTCCATCGAGACCGTGGTGACCGCGCGACCGGTGCCGGCGACCCGGTCCGCGCACAGGGTCGCGAACTCTTCGGCGTTGCCCATCTGCGATGCCCAGAGGACGGTCACCGCTCCCACCGATCCGACATCGTCGGCGGGGTCGACAGGTGCGGGGGCATCTGCGGAAAGTGTCCGGCGGGAGAACATTCCGGCCAGCAGTCCAGACACCCAGGTGCGGGTGTCGGGAGCCAGGGGTGCATCGGCCGGTAATACCGGGACCTCGCCGACCGGCGGATCGGCGCGTAAGCCGCCGATGACCCCCGCGAGGTAGAGCTTCTCGGTGTGGGTGGGTTGCGGGAGCACGATGCCGGACACGCCGACGAGCTCGGCGAGGGTGTCGATCACGGGCTGCCCGTCGGATACCGGAGCGGAATCCCCTGGTGTGGGCGCGTTCTCGGAACTCGCGGCGGCCACGCGTGTGAGGGTCACCGCGCACACCTTGAACTCGGGTTGCTGTGACATCGGATCGACGGCGTCTGATGTGACGGCGTTGATCGCGAGATCGTCGCCGAACATGTCGTTCCAGTGAAAGGGCACAAAACAGTTCCCGGGCCGTACGCGATCGGAGATCGATGCCGGAAGAACTGCATGTCCCCGGCGCGAGGCCACCTCGACCCGATCCTGCGCAGCGATGCCGAGGCGCTCGGCATCAGCGGGATGGATCTCGACGAAGGGGCCGGGATTGAGTTTGTTCAGCTTCGCCACGCGCCCGGTCTTGGTCATCGTGTGCCATTGGTGCGGGAGTCGACCGGTGTTGAGCAGGAATGGGTGGTCGTCGTCGGGCATCTCGGCGGGATCGACATGAGGTCGGGCGAAGAACTGGGCGCGACGGGTCGGGGTGGCGAACGCCAGCGTCGGGACGGTCCCGTCCTCGGTCCGATGGAGGGACTGGCTCACGCCGTCGTTGAGATAGCGGATCGGGTTGCGGCCGTGGGGGTCCGGTGTGTCGACGAGGTCGTCGGGCGGGCACGGCCATTGCATGGGCGTGCGGCGCAGTCCGTCGTAGGTCATGCCGCGCAGGTCGTAGCCGGTGCGTGGATTGGCGAACTCGCGGATCTCGTCGAAGATCTCCTCGGCGCTCGCGTAGCCGAAGGCGTCGGCATAACCCATCTCGCAGGCGATCCGGGCGATGATCTGCCAGTCGGGGATGGCCTGTCCCGGAGGCTCGACGGCGGGCTCGAACAGCGTCACGTTGCGCTCCGAATTGACCATGGTGCCTGCGGATTCGGTCCACAGTGCGGCCGGGAGCGCGACGTCGGCGTAGGAGTTGGTCTCGGTGTCGGCGAAGGCGTCCTGCGTGATCACCAGCTCGGCCCGCTCCAGGCCGGCGATGACCGTGGACCGATTGGCCACCGATGCAACGGGATTGGTGCAGATGACCCAGCAGGCGCGGATCTCCCCGTCCGACATCCGGCGGAACATGTCGATGGTGCCGCCCCCGACATCGGTGCGCAGGGTGCCGGGCTCGAGCCCCCACTTCGCCTCGACGAAGGACCGGTCGTCGTCGGAGATCACCGCGCGTTGCCCGGGTAGCCCGGGGCCCATGTACCCCATCTCGCGACCCCCCATCGCGTTCGGCTGGCCGGTGAGCGAGAAGGGGCCACTGCCGAGCCGGCAGATCGCACCGGTCGCGAGATGGAGATTGATGAGCGCGTTGGTGTTCCAGGTGCCGTGCGTCGACTGGTTGAGACCCATCGTCCAGCAACTCATCCAGTTGTCGGCGGTGCCGATCATCTCGGCGGCGGCGCGCAGGTCCTCGGCGGAGACGCCGGTGATCTCGCTGACCAAGTCGGGCGGGTACTGCGCGGCGAAGTCGGGCATCTGGTCGAAGCCGTCGGTGTAGGACGCGATGAAGTCGTCGTCGGTGTGCCCGCCGGTGATCAGCAGGTGCAGCAATCCGTTCAGGAGCGCGAGGTCGGTGCCGGGCTTGACCTGCAGGAAGAGGTCGGCCTTGTCGGCGGTGGCGGTGCGGCGCGGATCGACCACGATGAGCTTGGCCCCGGCCTTGATGCGGTCCATCATGCGCAGGTGCAGGATCGGATGGCAGTCGACGATGTTGGAGCCGATCACGAAGAAGACGTCGGCGTGGTCGAAGTCCTGGTAGGAACCCGGCGGGCCGTCGGCGCCGAGCGACTGCTTGTACCCGGTGCCCGCGCTGGCCATGCACAGCCGCGAGTTCGACTCGATCTGGTTGGTCCCGATGAAACCCTTGGCGAGTTTGTTGGAGAGGTACTGCGCCTCCATCGACATCTGACCGGATACATAGAGGGCCACCGCATCGGGTCCGTGTCGGTCGATGATCGTTCGCAGGCGATGGGCGGTGTCGGTGATCACCTGGTCCAGGTCGCCGGGTTGTGCGGTGGTGCCGCGTTCGGTGCGGACCATCGGTGCGCTCAGCCGACCACCGCCGGCGAGCATGTCGGCGGTGGTGGAGCCCTTGGTGCACAGGCGGCCGAAGTTGGTCGGGTGGTCCTTGCGGCCGGTGGTCTTGAGGATCTGGCCCGATTCTCCGCCGGACAGGTCCATACCGCACCCCACGCCGCAGTAGGCGCACAGCGATTGGACGGTGCCGACGGATTTCACATGGTCCAGCGTCGGTCGGACGTGTTTCCTGATTCGTAGCGTCCAGTTACACGCCCATCAACTTGACCTCACAGGCCTGGCCGATGTCTGTGCGGAGCGCAGATCATCCGGACGCGATCGAGATCGGCCCGCGACGTACCTGCGTCAACGGTCTTCACGACACACTTGTCGTCCTCAGACACATCTCAGCAGTTCACGATAAGACTGTAGGTATGCGCATCCTTGTGGTCGACGACGATCGGGCGGTTCGTGAGTCGCTTCGCCGCTCGTTGACCTTCAACGGGTACGGCGTGGACACCGCGGCCGACGGGCTTGAGGCTCTGGAGAAGATCGTCGCCGAACGCCCGGACGTCGTGATCCTCGACGTCATGATGCCCCGACTCGACGGGCTCGAGGTCTGTCGGCGACTGCGGTCGGCGGGCGATGACCTGCCGATATTGGTGTTGACCGCCCGCGACTCGGTCTCCGAGCGCGTCTCCGGCCTCGACGCAGGCGCCGACGACTACCTGCCCAAGCCGTTCGCACTCGAGGAACTGCTGGCACGACTGCGAGCACTGCTACGGCGCGCGACCCCAGAAGACGACATCGATTCCGAGGCGCTCGCCTTCGCCGACCTCACGCTCGACCCGGTGACCCGCGACGTATCGCGCGGCGATCGGAGCATCAGCCTGACACGCACCGAGTTCGCGCTGCTGGAGATGCTGATGGCGAACCCTCGCCGCGTGCTGTCGCGCAGCCGCATCCTGGAGGAAGTCTGGGGCTACGACTTCCCGACCTCGGGCAACGCCCTCGAGGTGTACGTCGGCTACCTCCGTCGCAAGACGGAGGCCGACGGCGAGGACCGGCTGATCCACACGGTGCGCGGTGTGGGCTACGTGTTGCGGGAGACGCCTCCCTAGTGCTCGCCGAACACACCGACCCCGCGTCCCCGGCGTCGCGCGGGTTCCTGCGGCGCAAACGCGACAATCTCGCGGAGATGCGTGCACCGATGCCGCTGACCCGTGCCGTCTCCCTGAAGACCCGTGTGACGCTGTTGTCGGCCACCGTGGTGCTGGTGTCGGTCAGCCTGATGGCCGCCGCCGCCTACTTTGTCGTGTATCGGGCGATGTACAACGAGGTGGATTCGCAGCTCGAGAGTCGTGCCGACGGCATGACCGCTCTGGCGAGGACCGGTCTGCTCAACGAACGGCCGGAGTCGCTGGTGACCGGAACGGTGTTCTCCACCAACATCTCTCTCGCATTGGTGCGTCCAGACGGTCGCAGTTACCTCATCGGTGAGGTGCCGTTCGAGGACGTCGAACGCAAGATCGCCAGGTCGACGTACGCGCCGGGACAGGACAATCAGAGCCTTCGCACCATTCACAATCAGCGCGTGCTCGCGCGCAAGCTCAGCGACGGCAACACACTTGTGTTGGCGCAGAGCCTGTTACACACGGACCGGGTGCTCAAGAGGCTGGCGTGGGTGTTGCTCGTGGTCGGCGGGGGCGGTGTGGCACTGGCGGCGCTGGCCGGTACGACCGTTGCGCGAGCAGGCCTGAGACCGGTGGCGCGGCTCACGCGCGCGGCGGAAAGAGTCGCCCGGACACAGGATCTCACGCCGATCCCGGTGAGTGGCAACGACGAATTGGCGCGACTCACGGAGAGCTTCAACACGATGCTGCGGGCGCTGGACGAGTCGCGCGACCGCCAGTCCCGGCTGGTCGCCGACGCGGGCCACGAGCTCCGGACACCCTTGACGTCGTTGCGCACCAATCTGGAACTGCTGATCGCGTCCAGTGAACCCGGTGCCCCGGCGGTCCCGGCGCAGGACATGATCGAACTGCGCTCGGACGTGATGGCACAGATCGAGGAGCTCTCGACCCTGGTGGGGGACCTGGTGGACCTCGCACGCGAAGAGGCGCCCGAGGTGGTGCACGAGGAGGTCGACCTCAACGAGGTCATCACTCGCAGTCTCGACCGCGTGCGACGTCGCCGGCTCGACGTCGATTTCCAGACGAATCTGACGCCCTGGTACATCTTCGGCGAGGAGCACGGTCTGAACAGGGCCGTGCTCAACGTCCTCGACAACGCCGCCAAGTGGAGTCCGCGTGGCCGGCCGGTGCAGGTGCAACTCAGGCAGGTCGATGCCCGGACCGCGGAGCTGGTCGTCGCCGACGCCGGGCCCGGCATCCCGGAAGAGGACCGGGACCTGGTGTTCGAGCGGTTCTACCGGTCAACCCAGTCGAGGTCGATGCCCGGTTCGGGATTGGGCCTGGCAATCGTGCGCCAGGTGGTCGCGAGGCACGGCGGCACTGTCCGGGCCGAACAATCCGAGACCGGGGGAGCGTTGATCCGCATGGCGTTGCCGGGGAGCCCGACGCCCGAGGAACCTTCCCCACAGGTCGTTCGTCATTAGTGTGAACAGGCCTCGACGGTGCGAACAGTCCTCGACTTCGCCCCTCGCGGTACGCACCTGATCCCCTAGGGTTGAAGATCGGATCGGTGCAGTGTGTCGGCACGGGCCGCGACAGTCGGGAGATCGCCGGATTCGGGCGGCGACATGGAGAGAACTGAGGACGACGAGATGACGAGTGGCGGTTCGCAGGGCGATCCGTACGGCACCGGGAGTGGAGCCGGCCAGAATCCGTACGGCTCACCGGGGCAGCAGCCGACGCCGGGGTACGGGTCGAATCCGTACGCCCCTGGTCCGTCTCCCCAGGATGCGAACACCTACGGCCATCACGCCGCGTCCACCCCGCCGTACTCAGACCCGTATGGAGCGCAGGCGTCCGCGCCGTTCCCGGCTCAGCCTCAGTACGCGGCGGGTCCCGGCGGGCCGATGCCTCCGGGTGGGCCGCCCTACGGAGGCGATCCTGCGCCGCGCAAGAAATCGGGGGCAGGCGGCAAGGCCGCGCTGATCGTGGGTGCGGTGGTGCTCGCGTTGGTTGCAGGCGGTGTCGGTGGCGCGATCGGTGCCAACGTCGCCGACGATTCGTCGTCCACGGCACACAACGAACCACTGGGCGGAGACCCGAACAGCGGTTCTCAGGGGCAGGTGGAGGCCCCGGCAGGATCCGTGCAGGAGGTCGCTGCCAATGTGCTCCCGTCGGTCGTCTCGATCATCGTGCGGTCGGGGAATGCGGAGGGCAGCGGGTCGGGCGTGGTGTTGTCCGACGACGGCGTGATCATGACCAACAACCACGTCGTGACCGAAGGTGGTGCCACCCGGGCCGGCGACCTGCTGGTGATCTTCTCCGACGGATCGCGCGCGCCCGCCCGGGTACTCGGTGCCGACTCGGTGTCCGACATCGCGGTGATCAAGGTCGAGAAGACCGGACTCAAGCCGATCAACGTGGGGACCTCGAACAATCTCGCGGTCGGCCAGGACGTCATCGCCATCGGTGCGCCACTGGGTCTCGAGGGGACCGTCACCACCGGCATCATCAGCGCGCTGAACCGCCCGGTGTCGACGTCCAAGGAGACCGGTGGGACCACCTCGGTGATCGATGCCATCCAGACCGACGCCGCCATCAACCCCGGCAACTCCGGTGGTGCCCTGGTCAACGCCAAGGGCGCGCTGATCGGCGTCAACACCGCGATCGCGACGTTGGGGTCGTCCGCCGAACAGCAGGGCGGCAGTATCGGGCTCGGCTTCGCGATACCCATCGATCAGGCGATCCGCGTGGCCAACGAGTTGCGGGACACCGGCAAGGCGACCCAGGCAGGTCTCGGGGTGTCGGTGCGGGCCAACACCGAACTCGAGCAGCCCGGCGCCTACATCTCCGACGTGACAGCAGGCGGACCCGCGGCCAAAGCCGGGATACCGACCGGCGCGGTGGTCACCAAGGTCGACGATCGCAACATCGCCAGCGGTGATGCACTGGTGGCGGCAATCCGGTCACACGCACCGGGCGACACGGTCACGATCACATACGTCGTCAACGGACAGACCCGGACCGCGCAGGTCACCTTGGAGACCCTGCAGACCGGCTAGACCCACGCACCATCTCCGCAGGGAACAGAAAGGCAGAGCATGAGCGACACAGGATCCACCGCCATCGACCCCGACGACGTGGTGGCCGCTGACGCGGCGGCACGCGAGTTCGTCGCGCGCCACCGCGACGATGACGTACGCATCTCTCCGAGCGGCGACGAGATCGGGCGCGCACTGGTCGTGGTCGTCGACGATCGGGCGGCACACGGGGAAGATCAGAGCCTTCTCGGCCCACTCGTGGGTGAACTCCTCGGCGAGGCCGGCTTCCATGTGGATGCGACTGTCGCCGTGTCCGGCGACGAGGTCGAGATCCGCAACGCGCTCAACACCGCCGTGATCGGCGGCGTGGATCTCGTGGTGTCGGTCGGTGGGGTCGGCGTGGGTGCGCGCGACGTGACACCCGAGGCGACCGAACAGGTCCTCGATCGCCGGCTGCGGGGCATCGAAGAGGCCGTCCGGAGTTCCGGACTGGCCGCAGGCGCCACCGACGGTGGACTCTCGCGGGGTCTTGCCGGGATCTCCGGGCAGACGCTCGTGGTGAACCTGGCGAACTCGCGGGCAGCAGTGCGTGACGGCATGGCCACGGTCGCCCCGCTGGCCCAGCACGTCATCGAGGCCATCAGCGAATTCTGACCCGCTCGACGACGCCGAGACCCTCATGGAACGCAATTCGGACAACTCCCCGGAATCGCCGATGACCAGCGATTCCGGGGAGGTTTCGCGTCCGCGTGACACCTGGCGGACAAAGGCGAAAATCGATGACGTCTTCGGCGCCGACCTTCCTGAGGTAACATCCGATGAGTGTGATCAAGGTCACACGGGCGTATCTCGGGACTGGTATGAAGCCAATCGCCCGCCGCATTACGAATAGCCCAGCTACCTGCTGACATGGCTGACGCAGCGTGTTTTCCTTCCGTTAACATTCGCTCATCTAGGAATAGTGAATGTGAAGTTCAAGATCACCAGTCTTCGTTTTACGACGCGCGAGAACGCATCTGTTGCTGGTCTCGATCTCGCTCCGATAACGTTCGCAGCGACGAAACTCGGTACTCGCGACGAGCACCGACGGGGAGTCCTGCGATCTGTCGCGAATGACAACGCAGCAGTGACCAGGGGTGTGCGGAAGGCGACTTCCAGCCAACCGGAACCGGATCTGGGTTCGGTTGCGGGGCGGGGGTCCGCAGCCCACAAGGGTCGACCTGCCCGGCACGTGGTTGTGCCGGGTGGGATAACAACCGAATCCTGTGAGAGGGAACGAATGAGCAAGTTCAGCAAGCTCGGGCTGCGCCGCGTTGTTGGTGCAGGCGCCGTCGCCGCGGTGGCGGCAGTTGGCCTGGCCGGCATGGGGGCGGGAAACGCTGCGGCAGTCGGCCTGCCGAATGGCTACAAGAATGCCGTGGGTGTCGATGGTGAATCCCTGCAGACGTGGCGTACCGGTGAGTCGGCGCTGCCGGCTCCGTCCGTCGCGAACAACGGCGCGGGACGCGCAGCAGTCGTGTCCGGTACCTACCGGGCCAAGGCGAGCGCAGGCGTGGCCGGCAACATCGCGGTCAAGGTGCTCGTGGGCTGCCAGGTGGACATCACCGGCCTCGAGGGCGGACTCTCCGGCAGCATCACTGAGGCGCTCAGCCCCTCGCTGTCCGGATCGTTGACCCTCCCGCTGAACCCGGGCCAGGTGGTCGTCGCCGATGTCACCGACAAGGACATCAAGGACGGCGGCGTCGCGGCCATCCAGCTCGACAAGTTCGCGATCGACGTCCAGAACTGTGGCGGTTACGCATCCGCACGGACCATCGTCAAGACGGTCGGCGCCAAGGGCTACAACACCGACGACGGCACCGTCAACGGTGAAGGCTCGTACATCCAGTCCACCCTCTACGGCAAGCCCTTCAGCCTCAACTGACCGGGCGCAGACAACTCAGCAGTTCTGACTTATCTGCCCCGAGCAGATTGATATTCCACGAAGGGGAATCATGAAGAAGATCAACACTCGCGTGGCCGCTGGAGTCGGCCTCGCCGGTGCCGTGGTGGTGGGCCTGAGCAGCCTCGGTGCGGGTGGCGCCGCGGCCGGTGCGTTGCCCGGCGGCTATGTCAGCAAGACCCTGGTCGACGGCACCCCGGTGACCGTTCGTCTGTTCGACGAGTTCGTGAACGTCCAGAAGGCCGTCACCAACGTGCAGACCAGCCGTGAAGCGTGGCTGTCCGGCAAGGTGAAGGTGACCGTCGGCGGCAAGGCGGAGGGCGGCTCTATCGCCGGTGGCTACCTCGTGGGTTGCCAGGTGAACTTCGGTGCGGGCGCTGAAGGTGGCGCGGGCGTCGAGGTCGCGCCGTCGAGCGGTGGCGGAGCCACCGCAACTCCGTCGGGCAATGCCGGTGGTGGCTTCACCCTCGGACCCGGCCAGGCGAGCTACGTGCCGATCATCGACACCACCTCGGGTGACAGCACGGCGTACAAGGACTACACCGTCAACGATTACAGCTTCAAGGGCAAGACGGGCGGCGTCGCCTACAGCCAGGAGCGGTTCAAGATGGACGGCTGTGCCGGCTACGCCTCGGCCAAGGCCAAGATCAAGGTCACCGTCAACACCGATTCGGTGAAGGGTGTCATCACCCTGTACGGCAAGCCCTTCAGCCTGGGCTGATCTGACTGCCGGGTCGGTCATCGACCCACAACTGAACAACCGCGACAGGGCGGGATCGGAGATTCATCCGATCCCGCCCTGTCGTCGTCGTAAGAGTGGTTGTCGGAGTGCCAGGAAGGCGATGACCGCGTGCGGCTAGAGTCGCGCACGGCGGCGGGTTCCCGCCGGATGTGAGGAGGTCCTGGTGTCGACAACGGGTGACGTCGTGGATGAGGGATATCAGGATTCGATCGACGCACATCCCGCGGCACTCAACGTCGTGACCGCGATGCGTCGTTTTGCCCCGGTCATGCATGGTCAGCGGTGGAAGCTCGCAGTCTCGGTGCTGCTCTTCTTCATCGAGGTGGGCACCAGCGTCGTCACGGTCGCGGTGTTCGCGGACATCGTCGACAACGTGCTCGTCGCCGGTGACCTCTCGGCGCTCTGGTGGCCGTTGGGGATCTGGGCCGCGGTGTCGCTGGTCGGCGCGGCGGCCTCCTACGGCGGGACCGTGATCTCCGGTCTGGTCGCCGAACGAACACTCCTGCGGCTGCGCGACCGTCTCTACGCCCACACACAACAACTGGCCCCGCATACGCGTAGGCAGTTCGAGACCGGCGACCTGATCGCGCGGCACAGCGGCGACGTCGACGAGATCGAACACCTGGTGTCCTCGGGCGTGGTGGCCGGAACGCTGGCGATCGGCAGCGCGATCATCTACGCCGTCGCGGCGTTTGTGACGCGATGGGATCTGGCGCTGCTCGCCTTTGTCCTCGCCCCCCTGCTGTGGGTGGTCTCCCGCTGGTTCGGCCGGGTCGTCAAGACCGCCGCGCGGCGTGAGCGGAAGGCCAACGGCCGCATCAGCTCTCGGATCCAGGAGGGCATCACCCACGCGATATCGATCCAGGCCGACAACCAGGGCGAGCGTGACCGTCGAAAGGTTCTGCGGGAGAGCCGTATCTGGCGTAACGCGCGGGTGTCGGAACTCAAGGCCAATGCGGCCTTCTCGGAGACCGTCACCGTCGTGGAGATGCTCTGCATGATGGCGGTCCTCGCGGTGGGAGCGTGGCAGATCTCGCGCGGCGTCGCCAGTGTGGGAACCCTGATCGCTCTGACCGGCTACCTCGGCTACATGTATCCGCACATCCAGACCCTCGGTGGCCTCGTGGTGTCGGTGACCTCGGCCACGGCGAGCGCCGAACGCGTCGCCGAGGTGCTCGACGCGCCCATCGGCATCACCGACACGGCGGAGCCGGAACTCTCGGAGGCCGACGCCCTGGCCGGCAGCGATGCAGATGCCGCCGACGTCCATCCCGACGCAGACGTCGACGAGCGGTCGGCGGGACCGGTGGCATCCGCGGTGTCCGTGCACGTGGACCGGGTCAGCTTCGCCTATCCCGATTCGGACCGTCTGGTCCTCGACGATGTGGACCTCACCATCGAGTCGGGCGACTTTGTCGCACTCCTGGGTGCGAGTGGCTCTGGCAAGAGCACGCTGATGTATCTGATGCTGCGCTTCTACGACCCGGTGGCCGGTGCGATCCGATTCAACGACACCGACATCCGCTCGATGAGCCTGCGACAGTTGCGCGCCCACATGGCCGTCCTGCCCCAACGCGTCGCGCTGTTCAACGCGTCGATCGCCGACAACATCCGATACGGGCGACCGGACGCGACCGACGAACAGGTTCTGGCGGCGGCGACCGCGGCCGACGCGGCGGGTTTCGTCGGTGAGTTGCCGGACGGACTCGATACCCAGCTGCGCGACGGCGGCGCCAACCTGTCCGGCGGCCAGCAGCAACGGATCGGGCTGGCCCGTGCCTTTCTGCGCGACACCCCGCTGCTGATTCTCGACGAGCCGACGACGGGCCTCGATGACGCCACCACACAGCGTGTGATGGCACCGCTCGAGAGGTTGGCCCGATCGCGCACGACCGTGCTCATCACTCATGACGACAAGGTGGCCGCGGTGGCCGACTACACGCTCACGGTTCGCGACGGGACGATCCGGCGCCGCTGATCGCGGGCATGTGACGACCCATTGACACGACGAAGGCCCCGTCGCAGACATGCGACGGGGCCTTCGGTCCGGTTCTGATCAGCTACCGAAGAAGAACGGCGGCATCGGACGGCGCGGCGGGCGCGGTGCCGGGCGCGGTCCGGGTCCGGGACGGGGTCCCGGGTGCGGGCCCCCGTGCGGATGCGGGGCGCGATGCGGCGGCATCGGATGACGGGGTCCTCGATGACCTCGTGGCATGGTGTTCCTCCCTTGACACTGCGGTCCGCCCTATGTCGGACCGTCTGTGTGGCGCCCTGGCCGCGAATTGAGCCGGGGGCCACAAGGAGAGAAGGTAACAGTTCGGCAACGGCCGCTCAACGATCCTGCTTTGATCGTGGGGCCCTCTGCTTGAAGGTGAAAGCTACTCTGTAGCAATGTATTTCGGCTGCAGCCCGCTCGTGGAAGGCCGGGAATGCGCGTTCTGTGACATACCTGTGAATGCCACTGTGAGTCCGCTGTGAATCTGCGACTGTCGATGACGTCGCACGTCACGGACGGCGACGGCACGGGCCCGGCGGGGGAGGCGGGCCCGTGCCGTGCTGTCGTCGGGCCGGTGAGCCGGCCCGCGGTCAGCTCCCGAAGAAGGGGAACGGGAACGCGCGCTGGCGCGGACGGCGCGGCGCCGGGCGCTGCGGCTGACGCGGCGCGGGACGATGATTGTTACGGCCCTGGGGGCCCGGCTTCTGCGGCATATCTTCTGCAACCTCCGTGTGTCGGTGTATCTCAGTCGTCCGGCCGACTTGCTCCGGACTCCAGTGACACTAGGGACGCAACCTTGTGGTTCCCTGGCTCGCGAGCTGGCAAAGCGCTGGGAGCCAACGCATGTGCGCGTCCATGCCGAAGAGGTCGGGCCGCGCTCCGGTGGGAAGCGCGGCCCGAGTCGTCGAGGTCAGCGGGAATGCCGTCCCGGGGCGTCGGGCGGTGGGTACTCGCCGGGGAACTGCGTCTGCCCGGGGTAGCCGCCCTGCTGGGGGTAGTTGCCCGGTGGGTATGCACCGGGCGGCGGGTAAGAACCCGGCGCGGGCTGGGGAGTCGGATAGGGCGGATTCCCGGCGGGCGGAGGAGGTGTGGGTGCCGGTTGTGTCGGCGGCATCGGCTCTGCGGGCGGCGGTGTGGACAGACGCTGCGTGGCGCCGGCGTCGTTGCCCGGGAATGCTCCGTGATCCTGTATGTGATCCGGCAACTCGGCTTCTGCGGCGTCCTGTGCCTTCGATGTGCCCTCGGGATCGAGCAGGTCACGGATCTCGGCGAGGAGCGCCACTTCGGTGACCTCGGCCTTCTTGCTGTAGCCCCCGAGTGCGGCGAGCTTGTTGTACGGCACGACGATCAGGAAATAGACCACCGCGGCGATGATCAGGAAGTTGATGAGCGCGGTGACCAGGGCGCCGATGTCGACAAACGTCGACGGATTGTCGGTGATCTGGAAGCCCAGCCCCTTGGCCGGATTGCTGCCCCCCGGGATCGAATTGAGGAGGGGCTGGATGATGCTGTCGGTGAAGGCGGTGACGATCGCCGTGAAGGCCGCACCGATGATGACCGCGGTGGCCAGCTCGACGACGTTGCCCTTGAGTATGAACTCCTTGAATCCCTTGAGCACGGTGTGCGGTCCTCTCGTTTTTCGGTGTTCCGCTCTTGTTCAGGTATTCACGCTATCCAGGATCGTAAACGACCGTTGCACTGTTTTGCTGTACGCGCGCGTGAGCACGGAGACAATCGATCAGTGCACGACGACGGTGATCGGAGCGTCGAGCGCGGCGGCTGCCACCCGGTGTGCGGCCCGTTCGTCCATCGCGAGCAGGACCGGTCGGCCGGCGGTCGCGCCGCCCGACAGAACGCCATCGGCAGGCTTGTCCGAGGTGAGGGCCACCACCGCCGCACGCGCGAGTACCGCTGCGTCGGGCTTTTCTGCGGACGCGGTCAGTACGTCCACCACGTCTCCGGTCCGCAGCAGCGTCGCCACCGACTCGTCCGACAGCCGTACCGGTACGAGCCGAGCATCGTCGTCACCAGTGAGCCTGCTGGGGAGACGGGGGGAGAGCAACCGGGAGTCGGTGACCATCTCGCCCGCCCCGATCGGGCCGACCGCGGTGCGTCCGACGCCGTCGGCGGTCAGCCGCAACGTGCCAGCCGGGATGAGTCCGCCGGGTACCTCGCGCATCGTGAGATCGGTGGCGACGATGGACTCCCCGGGTACGAGGTCACGAACGGCGACCACCACCGAACGCATCTCCGCGCCCCGGTGGCCGAACAGCGTCAGCGTGACCGCGGCGACCACGAGGAGGACCGATGCGCCACGACGGATCATCACCGATCGCGCCCAACCAGGACGGAGCGCATGTCGGACACTGTCGACGAGGCGCGGCGACAAGCGATCGCGGGACATCGGGTGCATGGTCGGCGACGGTAGCGGCCGGACCGGCGTAGACGAGGACTCGAGACGCATCTGGGGACAACGTCGCGCGTGCACGCGGGTTGTGCACAAACGCCCTCCGATTGGCCCCGGGCCTGACCATCGGGGAGAATGACGCGGAGGTGAGCCGGGAAGTCTGGTCGGCCTCCGCCGGGTGTCGGTGGAGATGCAACGTGGGTGATCTCTGTAGATTTCCCTGTGACCAGGAGGTTTGATGTCCACACCGGAACACGATTCGGGACCACCCGGCATCGAGGAATCCCAATCCGGCGCTGTTGTCCCGGGCCGGGGCGGGCCGGACACCTCTGCTCGAGTGCGGTTTCAGCGCTGGGTTTCGCTCGACACCACCAGCGGCGCACTGCTGCTCGTCGCCGCGGTGGTCGCGGTGGTCTGGGCGAACTCCCCGTGGCAGGACGCGTACGAATCGCTGACGACGTTCGAGTTCGGGCCCGAATCGCTGCATCTGCACCTCTCGGTGGCCGAATGGGCCGCCGATGGCCTGCTCGCCATCTTCTTCTTCATCGTCGGCGTGGAACTCAAGCAGGAGTTCGTGGCCGGCAGCCTGCGTGATCTCCGACTGGCCGGTGTCCCGATCGTCGCCGCCATCGGCGGCATGGTGACCCCGGCGCTGTTCTATGTGGTCGTGGTCGCCCTGTTCGACCCGGAAGCCTTACGCGGGTGGGCGATTCCGACCGCCACCGACATCGCTTTCGCGCTGGCGGTGCTCGCGATCTTCGGCCGTGGGCTGCCCCTGGCGTTGCGGACGTTCCTGTTGACCCTGGCCGTCGTCGACGATCTGCTCGGCATCACGGTGATCGCGACGTTCTACACGGAGACGATCGACTTCGCCCTGTTCGGCGCAGCGATCGCGGTGATCGCCGTCTTTGGTGTGCTGGTGCGGTTGCGTCGTCCCCGGTGGCGAACGCCTGCCAGCCTGGTCCTGATCGCGCTGGCCGTGGTGGCCTGGGCGTTGATGCACGCCTCGGGCGTGCACGCGACCGTGGCCGGGGTCCTGCTCGGCTTCACCGTTCCCGCGCTGCTCGTGCACGGCGAATCGAGTTCTCGAACACACCAATTCGACGTCGCGGTGCGACCGGTGTCGTCGGCGCTGGCACTGCCGATCTTCGCGTTCCTGTCGGCCGGGGTCGCGGTGATCGGTGGTGACAGCGCGATCGTGCAGCCCGTGTCGATCGGCATCTTCCTCGGCCTCGTCGTCGGCAAGGTGATCGGTGTAATGGGGGCGACCGCACTGATGACGCGATTCACGCCGCTGCGACTGCCCGACTCGATCGGGGTCCGCGACCTGTTGCCGGTCGGGATGCTGACCGGGGTCGGCTTCACCGTGGCGTTGTTGATCGCCGAACTGTCCTTCCACCAGGGCTCCGACGATCACGCGTCGGCGGCGAAGGTGGCGATCCTGTTCGGCAGTGTGGTGGCGGCGGCGCTGGGCGCGGTTCTGCTGCGCCTGGATGCACGCAGATTGCGTGACCCCGACATGAACCGAGACGGTGTGCCTGACCGCGATTTCGATGTGATCGAGTGATCTGAGAGGACGGCGCCCCCGCGGGATGCGGGGGCGCTTCGTCTCTGGCCGGACCTCAGGAGCTCAGGGACTCCTCCTGGTATGCCTTCGATCGGGGGTCATACGATTCCCAGAACGTCGCGCCGACGATGCCGAGAGCCGACGGGTCGAAGGTGGGGTCGCGGCCGGCTTTCTGTTGCCGCTCGAAGTCCCGCAGTGCGCGGAAAGCCGGCTGCTGCAGGATGATGATGCCGACGATGTTCAGCCAGGCCATCAGTCCGACGCCGATGTCGCCGAGCGTCCAGGCATCAGTGGCGGTCGACACCGCACCGATGACGACCGACACCAGGATCAGTGCCTGCAGCAGCATGGTCAGGTTCGAGCCGAGGGTGCTGCGCAGCGGCCGGATGTAGAGGGTGGCCGCGTCGCCGAGGAGGAACCGGAGGTTGGTCTCGGCCATGTAGTAGTACGCGATGATCGTCGTCAGGCAGAAGAATGCGAGCGAGATCGCCACGAAACTCGATCCGGCCCCACTCCACAGCGTGTCGAAGCCGGTCTGGACGAAGGTCGGCCCGACCTCGGCGTCGGCGGGCAGGGAACCGCCGTCGGAGATGACTGCACCCGATTCCGATTCGCCCTCGAAGACCCGGTACGCGCCGGTCGACAGGATGAGGAATCCGGTGGCGGAACAGACGAACAAGGTGTCCACGTACACCGCGAAGGCCTGCACGAGTCCCTGCTTGGCGGGGTGCGAGACCTCGGCCGCCGCTGCGGCATGCGGCCCGGTGCCCTGGCCGGCCTCGTTCGAGTAGATACCGCGTTTGACACCCCACATGATCGCCGAGCCGATGATCGCGCCGAACGCCGAGTCGATGCCGAAGGCGCTCGCGAACACCAGCCGGAGCACCTCGGGCACCTCCGAGGCGTTGAGGAGCACGATGACCAGTGCGAACAGGATGTAGACGATCGCCATGAACGGCACGACGATCGACGCGAACGCCGCTATGCGCTTGACCCCTCCCACGATCACGAACGCGAGCAGGATCACGGTTGCGACCGCGACGACCCACTTGGACACGCCCCAGGCCTCACTCATCGCCGAGGCCATCGAGTTCGACTGCACGCTCGGCAGCAACAGGCCGCAGGCGAGGACGGTGACCGCCGCGAATACGAGGCCGTAGACCTTGAACACGGGAGCGGCCTTGGTGTGGGCGAGCGCCCTGCTCAGGTAGTACGCCGGGCCGCCTCGGTACTCCCCGGTGAGCTTGTCGCGGGTCTTGTAGATCTGTCCGAGGGTGCATTCGACGAAGGAGGTCGACGCGCCGAGGAAGGCGACCGCCCACATCCAGAACAGGGCGCCCGGCCCGCCGAAGGCGATGGCGGTCGCGACGCCGGCGATGTTGCCGGTGCCGACCCGGCCCGCCAACGACATCGTGAGGGCCTGGAAGGACGAGACGCCCGACGGAGACTTCTCTCCCTTGAACATCAGGCGGATCATCTCGGGGATCTGGCGCACCTGGACAAACCGCGTGCGGGCGGAGAAGTACACACCTGCGGCCAAGCACAGATAGACGAGCGCGTTGCTCCAGATGTAGCCGTTGACAGAGCTGAGGAAGTCGGACATCTCATCATTCCCGTGAGGTTCGGATGGTCTGAGGACGAAGTCGTGGGGATTACCATTTCATGACTTTGTCTTGACCGCTGAATGACCTCGAGAATTTCTGCGCGACCCCGCAGCTTGGCACTCGGAATGTTGGAGTGCCAAGTTCGGTTAGTATGGGCGGCGATCACTACTTTCCGGAGGTTTCGGTGCCCACTTACTCGTATGCGTGCACGGAGTGCGACAACAAGTTCGACATAGTGCAGTCGTTCTCTGACGACTCCCTGTCCGAATGCCCGCAGTGCACGGGACGGCTGCGCAAGCTGTTCAACTCCGTCGGGATCGTGTTCAAGGGCAGCGGCTTCTACCGCACCGATTCCCGCTCGGGCTCGAGCTCCAGTGAGACGTCGACCTCGTCGACAGACAGCTCATCGAGCAGCTCGTCCTCGGATTCTTCGTCGAGCAGCAGCAACTCCTCGTCGAGCAGTGGTTCGTCGTCGAGCGACAGCAAGGCCGCCACGCCCACGCCTGCCTGACGGCCGATTCACCCGAGTTCGCGGAAGCCGCTCCCGGGCGTCAGCACCCAGCCAACGCGCACGTCGTGCGGTGCGGTCGGCAGCGACTCCACCACCTCGTCGTCGAAGACGACGGCCACCACGTCTGCGGCGAGACCGGTCAGGGTCCGGTCGTAATAGCCGGCACCGCGGCCGAGTCGTGTCCCCGATTTGTCGACCGCGTACGCCGGGACGAAGACGACCGATGCCGCCCGGACGGCGTCGGTGCCGAGTCGGTCGCCGGTGGGTTCCAGAAGGCCCCACCGGCCTCGCGTCAGCGAATCGGAGCCGTCGTAGCGCACCCAGTCCAGTGCGGTCGGTTCGCCGCCGGGCACCGCGGGGACCAGGACCGTCACCCCGCGATCGGTGAGGGCATCGAGCAGAGCCGGGGATCCCGGCTCGGAACCGAAGGGGATGTAGGCGGCAACCGTCACGTCGTATTCGAGGCGGAACGGTGCCGAATAGATCCATTCGGCGAGGTCGGCGGCGGCTCGTTGACGCACCGGGAACGAGCGGGAGATCCGGCGCTCCTCGAACTCGGTTCGTAGTCGCCTCTTCATCGTCCGCACCCGACCGCCTTCGGTTCATCGCGGCAGCTCCTCGAGTCCGCCGCGCCAGGATTCTGAGAACTCGTCAACAGGATTCTGGCAGGGATCGCAACTAGGGTGTTCCCATGACCCCCAGTGACGTGAGCCAGACTACCGACGCGTTCACCGAGTACCAGTCTGTGCCGAACACACCTCCGATCCCGCGAACCGCGGTCGTGCCGGCCGCCGGTCTCGGAACCCGGTTCCTGCCCGCGACGAAGACCGTGCCCAAGGAATTGCTGCCCGTCGTCGACACCCCCGGCATCGAGCTGGTGGCCGAGGAGGCCAAGGCCGCAGGTGCCGAGCGGCTGCTGATCGTCACCTCGCCCGGCAAGGACGGCGTGGTCGCACACTTCGTCGAAGATCTGGTGCTCGAGAGCACCCTCGCGAAGCGCGGCAAGGCGGCCATGCTGGCGAAGGTGCGCAAGGCGCCCTCACTCCTGGAAGTGGCCTCGGTGGTTCAGGAGAAGCCCCTCGGGCTCGGCCACGCGGTCGGTTGCGTCGAGCAGTATCTCGACGACGACGAAGATGCCGTCGCGGTCCTCCTGCCCGACGACCTGGTCCTGCCCGGTGGCGTCCTCGAGGTGATGGCACGGACCCGGGAGCGTCGCGGAGGGTCGGTGTTGTGCGCGATCGAGGTCCCGTCCGACCGGATCAGTGCCTACGGCGTCTTCGACGTCGAGGAACTCCCGGACGCCAACAACCCCAACGTGATGCGCCTGAAGGGGATGGTCGAGAAGCCGAAGCCGCAGGACGCGCCGTCGAACCTGGCGGCCGCCGGTCGCTACATCCTGGATCGCAAGATCTTCGACGCCCTCCGCCGCATCAAACCGGGTGCGGGTGGGGAGTTGCAGCTGACCGACGCGATTGCCCTGCTGATCGAGGAGGGCGAACCCGTGAACGTCGTCGTGCATCGCGGCACACGCCACGACCTCGGCAATCCCGGTGGCTATCTGAAGGCGGCCGTCGATTTCGCCCTCGATCGCGACGACTACGGCCCCGACTTGCGTGAGTGGCTCGAGAAGCGGCTCGCCGAAGGCTGATGATCTCGGCAGACGCCCGACGTCAGCGCGCCTGCGCCCACCGGCGACCGGTGGCGGCTAACGTCTAGCCCAACTGTGTCAGCCGAGATGGGGGCGAGAGGTGAGATGCGTTCGGTCGAAGATCATCTGACCCGGGTGACCGCCGCCGCGGTCGCGCCGCGACCGGTCCGCGTGGCGATCTCCGAGGCCCAGGGCCTGATGTGTGCGGAGGAGGTCGTCACCGAGCGGCCGATGCCCGGATTCGATCAGGCTGCCATCGACGGGTACGCCGTGCGCGCGGTCGACGTCGGCCTCGCGGGTGCGATCGCACCCGAGGACGTCGAGGATTTCGATTCCGGGGGAGCCGATCTCGTCGACCTCACACCCGGCGAGCCGATGATCGTGGCGCTGCCGGTGGTCGGTGATGTCGGCCCGGGGGCGCGCACACCGACACGTCTGCAACCTCGCCAGGCCGTCCGCGTGGAGACCGGGGCGCCCATGCCGACGCTGGCCGACGCGGTGATCCCGCTGCGCTGGACCGACGGCGGTGAGCAGAAGGTGAAAGTCGGCCACGGCGTCGAGAGCGGCGACTACGTCCGTCGCATCGGTGACGACGTGCAGCCCGGCGACGTCGCGGTGCGAGCAGGCTCGATCATCGGTCCGGCGCAGGTCGGATTGCTCGCGGCGGTCGGGCAGGCACGCGTCATGGTGCATCCGCGACCGCGGATGTCGGTGATCTCGATCGGCAGTGAGCTCGTCGACATCGATCGCTCGCCGGGGCCCGGCCAGATCTTCGATGTCAACAGCTACGCGCTGGCGGCCGCGGGGCGCGACGCCGGCGCGGACGTCAACCGGGTCGGCATCGCCGAGCGGGAGACCTCGCGGATGCGGGAAGTGGTTGAGGCGCAGCTGATCAGGTCGGAGATCGTGGTGATCTGCGGTGCCGTCGGCGGAAAGTCGTCGCGAGTGGTCGCGGATGCGCTCAGCGACCTCGGCGATCTGGAGATCGTGCGCGTCGGCATGCATCCCGGTTCGGTACAGGGATTCGGCCGTCTCGGCCGCGACGAGGTGCCCACGTTCCTGTTGCCGTCCAACCCGGTGAGCGCGCTGGTCACCTTCGAGGTGATGGTGCGGCCGCTGATCCGGATCGCCCTTGGGAAGCGGCAGCCGATGCGGCGCGTCATCAAGGCCCGCACCATCGGTCCGATCGCATCGGTCGCCGGGCGCAAGGGCTATCTGCGCGGGCAATTGATGCGTGACGAGCGGTCCGGGGAGTACCTCGTGCAGGTCATCGGTGCGTCCCCGACCGGGAGCTCGCATCTGCTCGCCGAGCTTGCCGAGGCCAATTGCCTGATCATCGTGGAACCCGACGTCGAGGAGTTGGGAACCGGCGACGAGGTCGAGGTGGCATTCCTTGCACAGCGGGGATGACCGAGCCTTCCGGGCATTAGACTCCGATCCGTGTTGAGGTGGTTGACCGGGGCGCAGATCAATCCCGGCTGGCCCGCCACGCTGGGGCCGTTGCGCACCCAAGCGGGAGCGGTGGGATTACGGCCGGTACGACTGCGGGATGCGAAGGCGTGGAGCGAGCTGCGCATCCGAAACCAGAACACTCTGCTGCCGTGGGAACCGAGCGGCATCGGCTCCTGGGCCGAACGGCATCATCCCGGATCGTGGCCGCCCCTGTATTCGGTACTGCGCGCCGAAGCCAAGCGCGGCGCGGTGCTGCCGTTCGTCATCGAACTAGACGGCAGGTACATCGGCCAGCTCACGGTCGGCAACATCCAGCGGGGCGCGGTGCGCAGCGCGTGGATCGGCTATTGGGTCGACGCGCAGCATTTCGGTCAGGGCATCGCGACGGCTGCGGTCGCCCTGGGCGTCGACCACTGCTTCGGGCCGGTAGGCCTCCACCGTCTCGACGCGACGGTCCAGCCCGCGAATGTGGCGTCGCAGGCGGTCCTCACCAAGGTGGGGTTCCGGCGTGAGGGTCTGCTCGAGCGATACATGGACGTGAACAACCGGTGGCGCGACCACATCCTGTTCGCCCTGACGGCCGAGGAGATCGCCGGGAGCGCGGCCGAGGCGTTGGTGCGGACCGGCAGAGCGTCGTTCCACTAGACGCTCGTTCAACTGCGAGTGGGAACGTATCGTCGGCGTCATGTCGCCGTTGGAGATCGTGGTCCGGGGTGTCGCGCGCCGAAAGTTCCGCCCTGAGCGGGCGATTCTCCGACTGGCCATCCAGCTCGAGGGGTCGTCGCGGGACACTGTCTATCGGGAGGCCGTCGGTGTGCACGGCCCGGTGGTGGACGATCTCAGCGAATTGGCGACCGGGAACGCGGTCACCGACTGGTCGAGTGATTCGGTGAGGGTGTTCGGTCAACGGCCGGTTCATCCCGACGGGAGTCGCCAGGACCCGGTGTTCTCCACCCGCATCGAGATCGAAGCCCGATTCGGCGACTTCGAGGCGCTCTCGCAATTCATCGATCGTTGGGCGACGACGGACGGAGTCGAAGTCGGCGGCGTGCGGTGGGATGTCGCCGAGGAGAACCGGCGACGATATGAACGTGACCTGCGCAGAGAGGCCGTCGACGACGCCGTCGCGAAGGCGCAGGCATATGCCGACGCGGTCGGTCGAGGCGCCGTGGTGGCAACGCAGCTCGCCGATCCCGACATGCTGTCGGAACCTCAGCCCTCGCCGCGGTTGTCACGCCGCATGGCCGTCGGCGCTGCGGGTGTATCCGACCCGGCGCTGGAGCTGCACGCGGAGGACATCGACATCGCAGTGTCTGTGGACGCGAGGTTCGTCGCCGATTAGGGGCGAATCACGCCCGCCCTGAGAGCGCTCTGTGAATTCGTGGAATGTCGCCGACGCCCGGCGCGTCTGCGCTGGCCGAGGCATGAGCACCCCTAGATTGTGAGGTGGCCTCGTGTAACCAGAGTGAAAGAAGGGAGAGTCGCATGCCGAACTCAGTCTTGTGGGTCTGCCTCGTGGCCGTATGGCTTTTCGTACTGGTACCGATGGTCATCAAAGGCCGGCCACAGATGCGGAAGACGACAGATGCCGTCAAGGAGACCCGTCTGCTGCACCGCGGAGGCACCCGTACCCGAACGACCCGCCGTCGAGCATCGGGGAGTCATCCCCACGACCCGTCGTGGAAGGCCGACCGCACGAAGCGCTCCACGACGAGTGCACGCACCGCGGTCCTGGACCGTGACGACACCGAAACCGAAACCGACACGGACGCAACGGATTCCGAGGTCGGTCGATCGACGCGCAAGTCCACTGTCAGCCGGGCCACGGGTGCTGCGGTGAAGGCACCGACCGTCGAGTCCGACGAGGACGTGGAAACGCCGGCGGCCGAGGTCGATTCCGACGACGAGCGCGACGGCGACAGCAGCGATGAGGTCACCGCAGAATCAGATGCCGATGCCGAAACTTATGCCACCGTCGATGACGACGACGAGGTCACGGTGGACGGCGAGTTCGTCGATCCCGAGCGCGAGGACGTCGAAGACGAGCTCGATGATGTCGAGGACGCCGAGATCGCCACTGTCGACGAGATCGACGACGCCGAAGACATCGATGACGACGCCGATCTCGAGGACGAGTACGACGATTCGGACGACGACGTCGAGTACGAGGAAGGCGAGTACGGCGAATATGACGACGACTTCGACGACGAGTATGACGACGAGGTCGACGAATATGACGACGACATCGAGGACGATTACGAGGACGACTTCGAGGACGAACCCGTCGCCGCAACGGATGAGCGGCCGACCAAGCCCTCGGTGACCGACAGGTCGACGCCACGCCGCCAGACCGCACAGTCGTCAGATGCCCGGCGAACCCAGCTGCGTTACCGGGAACGTCAGCGCGTCCTGCTCGGCATGATCATCCTGCTCATCGCCGCATTGGCCTCGGGCATCTTCTTGGGCCTCACCGGATGGTTCGCGTCAGGAGTTGTCGGGGTGGTGCTGCTCACCTACCTGGCCTACCTGCGACGCACCGCGGCGACCGAGCAGAAGATCCGCGCACAGCGCGCGGCTCGTGCCCGCCGGGCCGAGCGGGAGCAGGCCGAGCGTCGGCGTAGGCAGCAGGCCGTGCCCGAATTCGCCGCGGCCCCACCGCCGCAGCGGCTGCGACGTCCCGGTGGTGCCACCGTCCTCGAACTCGACGACGAGGACCCGGTGTTCGACCATCTGCCGCCGTTCCAGCGCCGTCGGATGATGCGTGAGGACGGAGAACTTCGCCGCGTCGCCGGCTGAGCTTGACCGCAGCGACACAGACGACACCAGAGCCGCATGCCACGGACATATCTGTCACGGCGTGCGGCTCTGGTGTCATCTGTGTCGGTCAGGCCCGGGTGATCGCCTCGGGATGGTCGGCAATCCACTTGCGGGCCTGTCGAGTCGCCTGTGCGAGGGCGAATCGTTCGCCGATGTAGCTCGCGGGAGCGCCGATGATCGGGATATACGTGAGGAGCCGAAGTGGTCCGGGCGACCCGGGGCGGCGTTCCATCTCGCCGGTGAGACTGCGCAGGACCTTCGCCGTCTCCCAGACCGTGCCGACCAGCGTGTGCCTGCGCTGCACGGGCTCCGTGGGCAGTGGCGGGCGCTCGCCGGTACCCGACTCCGTCCGGTCGACGGTGCGGCCGCACAGCACCGCTGCCAGCAACTCGACCTGGCGAGCACGCTCGGTGACTCCGTACTCGCGGGCGACCGCGACGAGGACCATCGCCTGGTTCGCGAACCCCAGCGTCGACGACAGCGGCAATCGCCTCGTCCACGCGCCGAAGACACCGGGGTAGGCGACCGCGATGTTGTTCACCGCACCGATCCGGCTGATCCACCAGTCGGCGCGGCTGTTCATCGAGCGCTGCGACCAGCCCTTGGTGCCGGGCCAGTCGGTGACGTCGAGCGCGTCGGCGAACAGATGAAGGGCCCGCTGCACCGTCGAATCCTGGTGTCGGTCGTCGTGGAAAGTATGCCGCTTGAGACCAAGCGGATCGCGGTGCGCCAGGGTGTCGAGGACTGGGTTGATACCTGCGACAGCGCGGTCGAGCACCCCCGCGACCTGTGCGTCCGACATTTCGGCCATACGGCGAGACTAGCCGAGCCGGCGGGCGGAGATCGGGCCTGAACCCACGCCACGGCCGGCCGGGTGGCGGTGTGTGAGATCGATGCGACAGGCTGCTAAAGTGGCCAACGGCCGGTCAGTCGATGACCGCCCGGGGCTATGGCGCAGTTGGTAGCGCGACTCGTTCGCATCGAGTAGGTCAGGGGTTCGATTCCCCTTAGCTCCACAGATGAACAAGCTCCACCCAAACGAAAGCGCGGTTCCGAATCGTCGGAACCGCGCTTCGTCGTTCATTGGCAGTCTTTCTTCAGCCGTCGTTGATCAGCCCTTGTCGAGGATTCGCCGCGCGAAGCCGTCGGCGCGAGTCCGCAACGACTCGATCCGTTGGCTGCGGACGGCCTCGGGGTCGTCGCCTGCGTAGATCTTCGATGGACGGACCCGGACATTGGCGCAGCACTCGAAGTTCGAGCACACCAGGGTTCCGACGGTGTTGCCCTTGCGTCCCGCCGGGCCGGCGAGTTTCGCGCTGTAGAACGCGACCTCGTTGGGCAGTTGGACGTCCTCGCACAGCGAGCACTGCGGCCGGGTTCGAGGCTGCCTACCGCCCAGCCGAAGCATGATGCCGACCGGTCGGTCGTCGACCGGGACGATCATGTAGCCGATCAGCGGCAGTTTCGGGTCGCGCCAGCCGAGGTAATCGGTGTTCTCCCAGTCGATGTCGGCGAAGTCGGGCGGGAGTGTGAGCGCATTGCGTTCTCGCAGGGAAGCATTGACGAAGGACTTGCGAATCTGAGATTCGGTGAGTGCGTGCATGTGTATCGACACCTTGATGGATCGTCGTGACAGGGGTAGGCGTGACCGGACGCGGGACACCCGGTCGGGTGAGATCCGCGTCTGTCGGGGCGGTGTCGTCAGTTGTCGGCGTGCACGACGCCGACGACCTCCCCACGCCCAACGGGCGACGACATGGATGGATACACGTATCGCATGGTGCCTCCGGCGTGTCCCGGTCGTCAACTGGATTGCCCCGCTCGCCAGCTGTCATGATCTGCGTCACCTGATTTGGCCGTGCTGTCAGAAGTCGCGTAACGTTGATTTCAATTGATGCACCGATCAGGTGCCGTCAACGCGTCGTAGAACGCTTCTTCGACAGGCCGGTTAGTGCCTGCTCTTTGACTTCGTACGGCGAACGAACACGCACAGATGCGTCTTCGCCATCGACACCTTGCAGAGCTGTTCACCTGCTGCTGTGGCGTGTCCACTACAGAAAGACACGGACCTTGTCCATTACTTTTGCTTCTCTCGGCGTGCCCGCCGAACTCGTCGATGTCCTTGCCGCCGAAGGCAAGACCGAACCGTTCGCGATCCAGGCCGAGACCCTGAAGGACACCCTCGCGGGTGACGACGTGATCGGTTCCGGCAAGACCGGTTCCGGTAAGACCCTGGCGTTCGCGATCCCGATGGTCGCCGGACTGGCCGAGCTCGACGTCCCGCGCCGTCCCGGTTCACCGACCGGTCTGATCCTGGCTCCGACCCGTGAACTGGCCACCCAGATCGCCGCCGTGGTGACCCCGCTGGCCCGCGCGATGAACCTCACCGTCACCACCGTCTTCGGCGGTGTCAGCCAGAAGCGGCAGGAAGATGCCTTCCGCCGCGGCGTCGACATCGTCGTCGCCTGCCCCGGCCGTCTCGAGGACCTGATGCAGCAGCGCATCGTCCGTCTCGACCAGGTCGACATCACCGTTCTCGACGAGGCCGACCACATGGCCGACCTCGGCTTCCTGCCGGGCGTGACCCGCATCCTGGCGGCGACACCGGCCGACGGGCAGCGGATGCTGTTCACCGCGACGCTCGACAACGGCGTTGACAAGGTGGCCAAGCGCTTCCTCGACAAGCCGTCGATCCACTCGACCGAGGAGACCACGGCTCCCGTCGAGATGACCCACCACGTCTTCGAGGTGTCGCCCGGCGACAAGAACGGACTCGTCCAGGAACTGGCCTCCGGTCAGGGACGACGAATCCTGTTCATGCGCACCAAGCATCAGGCCAAGAAGCTGGCCAAGAAGCTCACCGACAGCGGCATCCC
The DNA here is from genome assembly GCF_026625785.1 of Gordonia sp. SL306. Taxonomy (NCBI): domain Bacteria; kingdom Bacillati; phylum Actinomycetota; class Actinomycetes; order Mycobacteriales; family Gordoniaceae; genus Gordonia; species Gordonia sp. SL306. Next base: position 3,865,847 of record NZ_CP113063.1, read on the forward strand.
CGCCGTCGACCTGCACGGCAATCTCAGTCAGGCGCAGCGTGACCGGAACCTGAAGGCGTTCGGCGGCGAGGGCGTGCGCGTCCTGGTGGCCACCGACGTCGCCGCGCGTGGCGTCCACGTCGACGGGGTGGAACTCGTCGTCCACGTCGATCCGCCTGCCGAGCACAAGGCGTACCTGCACCGCTCCGGTCGCACCGCCCGTGCGGGCAGCAGTGGCGACGTGGTGACCGTCTGCCTGCCCGAGCAGCGTCGTGATCTCGCCGGCCTGCTGCGCAAGGCGAGCATCAAGGTGACCCCGACCCGTGTGGATGCCAAGTCCGCCGAGGTCGACACCCTGGTCGGGCCGCGCGCCGCGTACGTCACGCCGGTGGAGCAGCCGGTGCAGCGTCAGGCGCCGAAGTCGAACGGCCAGCGTCGTGGTCGACCGGGCGGGCGTAACGGCCAGGCCGCGAACGACCGGTCCGGCTCCGCTCACTCGGGTCAGCGTCGTCGCGGGACGGGTCGCTCGGCGACCGCCCAGTCGCAGCCGCACACCGGGGAGTCGTCGCACGGTCGTCGACCGGCAAACCAGCAGCGTCGACGGGCAACCCGGGCCGGCGCTCCGGCCGGCGCTCGCTGACCCAGCCGGCTCACTCTTCCGGAATCCACCTTCGCGCACGCGAGGGTGGATTCCGACGTTCCGGGGGTCCTCGACGTTCAAGGACCACAACGGCCCCTGCGGGATGACCGGCTACGCGACTCCGGCGGCGCGGAGACCCGCCGCCACCACGGCCGCCAGCACCACGACCACCACGAGTGGTGCCTTGCATAGCGCGGCGATGATCCCCACCGTCACCCCCGCCGGCCGTGCCCAGCCGACAAGATCGTGGCCGGCGAACAGTGCTCCGGTGGCGGCGACCCCGACCAGCAGGACGATCGCTGCCCGGTCCATCACCGCAGCGGCCTGCGGGCTCACCTCATATCGGCTGCGCAGCGCGGGTCCGGCCAGTCTGATCAGATACGTCCCGACGGCCAGCACGCCGACACCGACGAAGAGTCCCGTGGTGCTCATCGCACTGACTCCTGCGCGTGTCCGACTTCGTCGTGATCCATGACTTCCTTTGCCGGGGTGGGGGATCGGCGTCGCCGGACGATCTCGACGATCGCAACGCCTGCCAGCGAGAGCATGATCGGCACGCCTGCGGGGAGGAAGGGCGAGGCGACTACCGCGATACCGCCGCCGACCAGTGCGGCGGCGAGGGTGGTCTGCTCGCGGAGCGCGGGGACCGCCAGCGCGGCGAGCAGCGCCGGGAAGGCGGCGTCGAGACCGAGGGTCTCCGGGCTCGCGACCAGCCCGCCGATCGCCGAACCGAGCACGGACCCGAGCGGCCAGCCGATGAGGATGCCGATGCCGCACAGGAAGAACATGGCACGTGCGCGTCGGGAATCGTGCTCGCCGGATGCGAGTGCGGCGGTCTCGTCGTTGATCAGGTGTGCGCCGAGGGCGAGCGACAGCCCGCGTCCGAGGTGTTTGCCGACGGACAGTCCGTAGCCGAAATTGCGGGTGTTCACCAGCAGTCCCGCGAGTGCGGCGACCAGCGGGGCCCCGCCTGCGGCGATCACACCGACGAACACGAACTCCGACGACCCCGCGAGCACCACCGTGGCAATCGTGAGGATCTGCCACCACGCGAGTCCTGCGGTGTGTGCGGCGACACCATAGGAGGCGCCGATCACCAGCACGGACGCGCTCATCACGACGATGGCGCGAACCGCCGACGGGTCGAGTGTTCTCCAGGCCGAACGCATGACCACTATGATGGACACTATGGATGGTGTTCGTCAAGAAGGACGGTCGTCCCGTTCAGTGAACGACCCTGAGCGTGACCCGGCCGACGCATCGCCGGGGATCAACCCGAAGCAGGTGGTGGCGGCGTCGCTCAAACGTGAACGCACGCGGGCCGGACTGTCGATCGGCGAGCTCGCTCGGCGTGCAGGGATCGGCAAATCGACTCTCTCGCAACTGGAGTCGGGAGACGGCAACCCTAGTGTCGAGACGCTCTGGGCGCTGTCCACGGCACTGGGGTTGCAGTTCTCGGCGCTCCTGGACGCACCCGTGCACCCGGTGGAGGTGATCCGCTTCGGCGACGGCCCGGTGATCCCGGCCGCGGCCGCCGACTATTCGGCAACGCTGCTCTCGACAGCGCGGCCGGGAACACGACGCGACATGTACCTCATCAGGGCCGAACCGGGTGAACCACGTGTCTCGGCGCCGCACTCACGCGGAGTCGTCGAACACGTGGTGATCAGTTCCGGACGGGCGCGCGTCGGGCCCACTGACGCCGCGGTGGAACTCGGGTCCGGCGACTACGTCTCGTATGCGGGCGACATCGAGCACGTCTTCGCGGCACTCGTACCGGGCACGGTGGCCGTGATGATCAGCGAGTCTTCCTGAGCCGGTGCAATGTCGTGACTCGGACAGTGGCCATCGGCCGGATCACGCCGGGATGAACCGCCTGTGCAGACTTGTGGCCAGCCAGGGCCGGGCGCCCCACGCGAAAGCGCGGCCCGTGAGCGCGGCCCAGGTGGGTGAGACACGTCCGTACGCGGCGAGCAACGCGACAACAGGATCGACGCTGATGTGCACGTCAGGAGGCCGGGGATCGGTCGGATCGATCTCGAACCTGCCGTCGGTGAACTCGTAGACGAAACGCTCGGCACACCCGCGCAACCGGATGTCGTAAGTCGCCGAGTGTCCCTCGCACGCGATCTCGTCCACCCAGTCGGGCAGGATCTGGTGGCGGCCCCGCGCCACCAGCGGGGCGACCGCGGGGTCGATATCCCATGGGGCGCCGATCGCGCAGGCGACATCGTGGCCGTGTACGACGAACTCGCCGATGAGGATGCCGAGCGCGGCGTCGGACCGGATGCACCGGTCGCCGTCGAACTTCATCAGTGGTACCCGTGCGCCGAAATGCGACACCTCATCGAGCAGGCGGTCGAGGTCGCCGAGGAGGTTGTCGGTGAGCAGCGTGACGTCACGCGTGGTCAGGTTGGCGATCTGCTTGGCATTGAAGTCGGGCAGGTCTGTCGCCCGGCGCGACCACGAGCCCTCGCCACGGGCGAGATCGAGGTAGCGGCCGGGCGCCGACGACACGTGTCCGAGGCAATCCGCCACGGTCCACGATGGCGTGGCGGACAGACGGGTCTCGGGGTCGGCGACAGTGCGCACCAACTCCACGAACTGCGTGCCGGTCTCCCGCGCAGCGTCGATGTAGTCGAACCGCGAGAACATCGTCCTCACAACTGGCCACCCCCCAGAGCAACAGGGACTCAGAATAACCCCGGGTGGTCGTCCGGGCGGACGAACGTGACACAACTGTTTCCTGCGCGTATTCGTTTGTGCACAACGACTTTTGCGAAACTGTAGATCCGATTGCAGTGGGACGTCTGTCCCAGATCGCTCGGGTCCCGTAGAGGACCTCGTCGGCCCGCGGGCCGAGCCGGCGAGAGGCGGTCAGCCCCGTCTGCTCAGGATCCGGCGGCGGCGCGGACGCCCGTGGTCGGGCAGCAGTCCGGCCTCGAGGTCGGTGAGCAGCGACGCGACGGTCTCTGCCGAGTCGGTCTTGTTGGTGCCGATGAACCCCGACGGCCCGCGTTTGATCCACCCGGTCACATACATGCCGGGCACCGGCGCCCCGTCGTCGACGACGCGGCCGCCATCGTGCGGGATCACGCCACGGGCGTCGTCGAAGGGCAACCCCGGTACCGCGACCCCGCGGTACCCGATGGAGGTGAGGACGAGGCCGGCGTCGATGGTCTCGGTCGTGCCGGTCGGCGTGATGGCCCCTGTGTCGTCGACGGTGTTGTGGGCGACCACGACGCCGGCGGCCCGGCCGTCGGTATCCACCGCGACGCCAACCGGGGAGCGATGGAAGGAGAGCCTGATGCGACGCCCGCGGCGCGGTGTGCTCGCCGCGACCTCGGTCAACAGGTCGAGCTTGGCGCGAGTCGTCGCGTCGTCGGCCGCAGGAGCGGGCGCGTGTGCCAGGTCGTCGGGATCGACGACGACGTTCGCGCCGTGGTCGACGAGGCCGATCAGCTCGGGCAGGGTGAAGGCGGCGTGCGTCGGACCGCGGCGGCCCAGCACGACGACCTCGTCGATCGCCGACGACCGCAGCGCCGACAGCGCGTGTCGGGAGATGGACGTGTCGGCAAGGGTTTCGGGATCCGCGGTGAGGATGCGGGCGACGTCGAGTGCCACGTTCCCGTTGCCGATCACGATGGCCCGGGAGGTGGCGAGATCGATGTCCAGGTGGTCGTGGTCCGGGTGATCGTTGTACCAACCGACCAGCGCGGTGGCGCTGTGCACGCCGGGTGCCGAGGCGTTGTCGATCGCGAGACGACGATCGGTCGGTGCGCCGCCTGCCCAGATGACCGCGGAGTGACGCTCCCGTAGATCGTCGAGGGTGAGATCGCGCCCGATCGTGGTGCCGAGCCGGATGTCGCAACGCGGGTTGCCGGCGATGTCGTCGAACAGCCGCATCACCGACCGGGTGGACAGGTGGTCGGGCGCGACTCCGTAACGTGCGAGCCCGAACGGTCGGCGGAGCCGCTCGTACACGGTGACCGAGATCTGCGGTTGTCGCAGGAGTTCGTCTGCGGCGTACATGGCCGAGGGCCCGGATCCGACGATGGCCACCGACACCGGGGCGTCGACGGCGAGCTGATGCGGTTTGTCGATGGGGGCCAGCGGGAGTCGTCGTGCGGGGTCGACCGGGAAACGTGTCGCGCCGTCGCCGGTCGGATCGAAATGTGCGGCGTTGACGTCGGTGAAACGTGCCTGCTCATCGGTGAGCCGATGGCCGGGCACGATCGCGCCGACCGGGCACGCGCTCACACAGGCGCCACAGTCGACACAGGTCGACGGATCGATGTAGAGCATCTCGGAGGTGCCGAAACCGGGCTCCTCCGGAGTGGGGTGGATGCAGTTGACCGGGCACGCGTAGACGCACGAGGCGTCGCCGCAGCACGCCTGCGTGACTACATGGGGCATGTCGGATCCGTCTATGAGGGGGTGCGGCTCAGGCCGCGGTGTACGTCGGTTCGCTCCGGAACCGTGACGGCCGGCCGCCGATACCGAGGATCTTCCACAGCAGTCGCGACACCGGGTTCATCAGGCCGCACTGGTCGCCGAGCATCCGCACGTCACCGAAGACATTGCGCAGGAACTTCTTCGACTCGTCGGATCGCCAGAAGATGTCGCGCATCACCTCGTCGGGCACATCGAACCGCTTCTGGAAGCTCTTCGGCGGCACGACGATCGCGCCGCACAGGATGCGCATGGTGAGAGGGAACATGAGCGAGAGCAGGAAGCGCTGGATACGGCCCTTCTGCGGGACGGTCTCCCGCAGGAGGTGATGCGCGAACGAGATGTGCCGGGCCTCCTCGGCCACGTGCAGCTGCATGACTGCGGCCATGGTGGGGTGCAGCGTGGCACGCGTCCGCAGGAAGTCCTTCTGGATGTGATCGATCGGCTCCTCGCCGCCGAGGACGCCGAAGAAGAAGATGGTCGGGAAGATCGTCGACGCGAGCGGGACCAGCGGTGAGATCAGCCGGTAGCCGATCTTGGCGCCCGGCACGTCCATTCCGGTGCGGTTCACGAACTCCTGGAACATCAGGGTGTGATTGCACTCTTCTTTGGACTCGTGCGTCGTGTAGCGGAACTCCTTGGCCCCGTTGGGCAGTTTGAAGCTGTACTGCATCAGCCCGCGGATGAGGATCGACTCGAACTGCAGGCCGACCTTGGCGACGTTGGCCTGCCGCCACATGCCGATCTCGATCTGCTTGTCGACGGGTAGCTGCTGGTACCAGGGGTGGCGGCCTACCGGGTCGACCTTGCTCGACAGTATCCAGCGGTGGTCGTCGGGAACGATCGCCATCTCGGGCGCATCCCAGTCGATGTCGATGTACGGGTCGAAGTTGCGGTGCACCGACGCGGCCGACAGGTCGTCGAGGACCTGGGTGTAGTTGTCGGCGTCGCTGGACTTGTCGTGCTCGGGGACGTACGACTGACCCACGCGTTCGAGGGCGTTCGTCATGGCTGACCCTTCTCGTCGTCGGAGATGGTCCGGGCGATACCGGACGGCTCACCGGATGGATCCGGTACCGCCGTGTTGATGAACCGAACGTAATTGGACGTTCGATCATTTGTCAACATTCAATGTCACAATCCAGGATGGCACGGCGTGCCGGGCCCGAGGCCGGACGTGTGCGTCAGGATGGTCAGGTGCAGCAGATCCTCCTCGTGGTCATCGCGGTGCTCGGAATCGCGGCCGCTCAGGTCATCGGCCCACGCATCCGTGTGGCGCCACCGTTGTTGCTGGTCGTGGTGGGTGTGGTGGTGGGGGTGATGCCGTTCGTCCCGGCCGTCGACGTCGATCCCGAGTGGATTCTGATCGGGGTGTTGCCGCCCCTGCTCTACTCGGCCGCAGTGTCCATGCCGACGATGGACTTCCGCCGGGACTTCGGCGCGATCAGCGCGTTGTCGGTGGTGTTGGTACTGGTCAGTGCGGTCCTGCTGGGCTTCTTCTTTGTCTGGGTGATCCCCGGCCTCGGCCTGGCGACCGGCATCGCACTCGGTGCGATCGTGAGTCCTACGGACGCGGTCGCGACGTCGATCGCCAAACGTCTGGGCGTGCCCCATCGGGTGACTGCGGTGCTGGAGGGCGAGAGCATGCTCAACGACGCCACGTCGCTGGTGCTGTTGCGGTCGGCCATCGCGGCGATCGCGGCGAGCATCTCGTTCGGGCAGGTCGCCCTGGAGTTCGTGTTCGCGGTTGTTGTCGCCGTCCTCATCGGGACGGTCGTGGGATGGCTCAATCTCGCCGTGCGGGCCCGGGTGCCCGACGCCACCGTGAACACCGCGATCTCGTTCACCGTGCCCTACCTGGCATACATCCCGGCCGAAGAACTCGGCGCCTCGGGACTGGTGGCTGCGGTGACCGCCGGGCTGATCACCGGTGCCGGGGCCGCGCGGTTCCTGACGCCGCAGCATCGATTATCCGACACGCAGAACTGGCGCACCGTCGAGCTGATCGTCGAGGGCGGGGTGTTCCTGCTGATGGGGCTGGAACTGTGGGGTCTGGTGGTCGATGTCCACGACGACCACGACGGGGTCGACACGGCGGTCTGGATCGGGTTCGCCGCCCTGGCGCTCGCGGTGGTGATCCGGGCGCTCTACGTGGTGCCGCTCGTCCTCTGGCTCGATCGTGCCGCCCAGCGCGGGACCGAGATGCGACCGATGCTCGCAGACATCAACGCGACCATGGTCGAACGTCAACAAGAGGGCCCCGACCGGCCGATACGTCGCACGCGCGAGGCGCGCAGTGCGATCCGGCGTGAGTGGCGGCGTCTGCGTCGTCGGATGGAACCCCGGCGGTGGTCCGATTCCGAGGAGCTGCCCCCGACGTCGCCGGAGACGGCGCGGCTCGTCAGTTCGCGACTCACCCGCCAGATCGCCGACATTGACTATTACCGCTCCGCGCCACTGGGGCCGAAGGAGGCGACCATCGTCGTCTGGGGCGGGTTACGCGGCGTGGTGACCCTCGCCGCCGCCCAGACCCTTCCGGACGATGTCGAGTCGCGGTCGCTGCTCGTCCTCATCGCCTTCGTGGTCGCCGCGGCGTCGCTGCTGTGTCAGGGCGGCACCCTCGCCTGGCTGATCCGCGCATTGAAGGTGACCGAAGACGCCGACGGTCGCGCCGCCGAACACCATCGGCTCCGTGCCGAGCTGACCGCCACGTCGCGGAAGGTGATCTCCGAGTCCGAGTTGGTCGCGCGGTATCCGGTGCTGCGCAAGCGATTTGCCACGATCGCCAAGACCGCAGACACCGAGGAGGGCATCATCGAGGCGAACATGAAGGTTCGCGCGGCCTACGAACAGATCCGTCGCGACCTGGTCGCAGCGCAGCGAGAGGTCCTGCTCCAGATGCGAGACGAGGGCACTTTTCATTCGGCACTGCTCGAGCAGGAACTCAGGCAGCTCGACGCCGAGGAGATCAGCCTGGACCTGCGGGCTGAGGACTGATCACCGCCGGGTCATGGACGGGAGTGGTAGGGCAGCAACGCCATCTCGCGGGCGTTGCGGATAGCTGTCGCCACCTGCCTCTGTTCCTGGGGCGTCAATCCGCTGACGCGGCGACCGCGGATGCGGCCCTTGTCCGACAGGAACTGCCGTAGCAGAGCGGTGTCCTTGTAGTCGACGGGGTTTCGCCCGTCCACGTGGACGCCGGAGGTGGACAACAGATTCCGCACCCGCTTGGTCGAGTGGGCATCGGAGTGTCGGGATGTCTTGCGGGACAAGGTATCGCTCCTGGTCTCGAGGTGTGGTCGGGTCGGTCACCAGCTGGATTTGTGAATCCCCGGGAGTTTGCCGCGATGGGCGAGTTCGCGGAATCGGACTCGCGACAGCCCGGCCTTTCGGATGTGGCCGCGGGGTCGTCCGTCGACGACGTCGCGGTTGCGGAGTCGGGTGGGACTCGCGTCCCGTGGCAGATGTCGGAGCTGCCTCTGGGCGTCGAGCCGTTGCTGGGTCGTGGACGTTGGTGCGGCGATGACGCGCTTGAGTTTCGCGCGGCTGTCGGCGTACCTGGCCACCACCGCCCGCCGCTGCTCGTTGCGGATGATCTTCGACTTCTTGGCCATCAACGGTCCTCTCGGAACTCGACGTGTCGGGCGGCGACGGGATCATATTTGCGCAGGACCATGCGATCGGGATCGTTGCGACGGTTCTTGCGGGTCACTTATGTGTAGCCGGTGCCGGCCGTTGACCTGAGTTTGACGATGGGTCGGATCTCGTTGTGGGCCATCAGATCTTCTCGCCGCGGGCACGGATGGTCGCGAGGACGGATTCGATGCCGTGCTTGTCGACGGTGGCGATTCCCTTGGTGCTCACCCGCAGCGTGACGTATCGGCCCTCGCCGGGCACGTAGTAGCGGCGGCGCTGGATGTTGGGGTTCCAGCGCCGCGATGTCCTTCGGTGGGAATGGGATACGCGTTTGCCGAAGCCTGGCGCGCGCCCGGTGACCTGACAGCGTCGGGACATGGTGTCACCTTCCTTGCGTATTGAAAATGATTGGCATTAGTGCTGGCGCAACGGTACCGTCAGGCCTACGTAAATGGCAATTGTTTCCAATAGGGAGGTGCTTGTGGCAGACGAAGGAGTGATCTCGACGTCGATGAACGGTGCCGGGAGGGACCACCGCATGCCGATCGTCCTGGTGACCGGACTGGATTCGGCTGCGGTCGCCAGGGTCGGCGAAGCGCTGGTCGGCACCGATGTCGCGAGCGGGACCGTGCTGGTTCATCACGACCTCGGGCGGGTCGGCGAGGGGCGGGTGGCGCGGCGGATGGCGTGGGTGGATGCCGGTGGATGTCGGCACGATCGGGATGCGGAGATCGAGCTGGCCCACGGGTGTGTGTCCTGCACGCTGCGCGAGGATCTGCTGCCGCTGCTGCGGCGGCTCCATCGGAGATCTGACGTGAGGCGCATCGTCGTCGTGCTCGATCCGATCATGGAACCCGAACGGATCTGTTGGGCGATCGAGCATGTGGTGATCGCGCAGATGCCCGGATTCGTCGACGGGCCTGCCGGACGCGACGTGCGTGTGGAGGCGACCATCGCCTGTGTTGCCGAAGACGAGTGGCTCGAGGCCGCGACCGGCGATCTGGCGCTTGCCGAGGCGGGATTTGTCGCCGTCACCGACGATGAGCGGACCCTGGCGCAGGTGGCTGTCGGTCAGGTGGCTTTCGCCGACGCGCTCGTCGTCACGGGATGCGACCCCGCGATGCGAGACGCGTGGGAATCCGCTCGGTTGGCGGCGGTCTGCAAACGACTCGCACCCGGGGCCCCGATCATGATGGAACTCCCACAACGCCCGGTCACCGGGACCCTCGCGGAGGCGCTGCTCGCCGCGGTGGGGCCGCGGTCACGCCGCGGGCGCCTCGACGGGCCGCACGATCCGCTGCTCCGCGACCAGCCCGCGCTCTCGGCCGACTGCGGGGTGTCGTGGGTGGAGTTCCATGCCGACCGGCCCCTGCACCCGGGTCGCCTACACGAGGCGATCGACGTGCTGCTCGACGGCGTCGTCTGTGCGCGCGGTCGACTCTGGCTGGCAACCCGGCCCGACGAGGCGCTGTGGCTCGAATCGGCCGGCGGCGGACTACGGGTGGCGCCCGGGGGACGTTGGCTCGCGGCGATGGACGAGGAGGAGGTCGGCCGGGTGGACCCCGAGCGGCGCGCGATGGGTGCACTGCGCTGGGACGAGCGATTCGGCGACCGCCACACCTCGATGGTTGTGCTCGTTCATCGGGCAGACGCCGTCGACCTCCAGGAAGCGCTTCGAGCTGCCTGTCTGAACGAGGTCGAGTTCACTGCCGGGGAAGAGTTCTGGTCGACCTTCGACGATCCGTTCGGACAGATGCACGCCGACCCCTGCGACGATCTGGAACCGCCCGCCACGCCCGCTGTCGATGCGATCCGGAATGTCGAGGGTCCGCACAACCGAGAGGACCGATCATGAAGCGTGACATCCATCCCGACTACCACCCCGTCGTGATCCGGGACGCGTCGACCGGTCGTCAATTCCTGACTCGATCGACCGCGACCTCCACTGATCGCGTCGAATGGACCGACGGGGCGGTCTATCCGCGGATCACGCTCGACGTGACCAGTGCGTCGCACCCGTTCTACACCGGCGTCGCGCGGATCCGTGACGTCGAAGGACGCGTCGAGCGGTTCCGTCGGCGTTACCCGCACCTCGGTCGCTGAACTACCGAATTTCGTCTGCAGACCGTAAGGTGCACAACCGGTTTCGTACGTGTGCCCTCGATCGGGCGCAGCTTCTCGTCGACCGTGCGCACTCGGTTGAGCGCGTGCACGTTCGGCGAATTTCTGTGCCCGTTCGGCGAGGATCTGTACCCACTCGACGTGGATCTGTACCCGCTCGGCGCGGAACTGCGCACGATCGGCGAGAAGCGCGAGACTGGGCCCGGTCGGCAGGGGCTCAGGACATCAGTGCCGGAGCGGTGTTGAAGAGGAAGACGATGAACACGGCCAGCAGAAGCCACGAGGCGCCCTGCCAGGTCTGCCATTTCCCACCGGCCCGCCAGTTCCGGTAGGTGCGCCACAGCGCGGCGAGTGCACCGATCAGCACGATGATCGGTGCCGCGACGATCAGCGCGGTCCGCACCCCGTCGTCAGAAGCCCAGGCCACCAGGAGTGCCAAGAGCCCGAAAGCGATTGTGACACCTGCATGTACCGCAGCCTGGCGGAGTTCGTCGCCGGTGGACGCCGGCCTGTGGGTCTCGTTCATGTCTGCTTTGCGTTCGATGTCGGTTCACCTCTTCTCCACCATACCCTGCATCGAAAAGTGCTGTGACCGGGACTTTTTGCTCATTGCCGCGGAGCTTGGCGGCAGGCAGGATGGGAGATGACGGCCACACGGGGTGACCAAGTGAGGAGATGGGACCGGAGATGAACGCGATACTCGTCGGTGTTGATGGATCGGATGCGTCGAATCGGGCGGTGCGGTGGGCGGCCACGGCGGCTGCGGCCGAGGAGGTCGACCTGAAGCTGGTAGGCGTCTACGACATCAGTACCAGTAATTACGCACCGGGACTGATCATCCCGCAGGACGTGGTGGACGCGATCAAGCAGGACGCCGCCGATGCCGTGCGCGACGCCGCGGCTCTGGCCAAGGAGGTGGCTCCGGGCGTTGCGCCGCAGACCTCGTTGGTCGAGGGCGACGCGGCGCGGGCCCTGCTCGAGCTGGGCAAGGACGCCGGGACGATCGTCCTCGGGACGCGGGGCCTCGGATCGATCAAGGGACTGTTCCTCGGATCGGTGAGCACCACGGTCGCGGCGCATTTCCACGGTCGCGTGGTGGTGGTGGCCGGACCGGGCGGCAACGGCCCGGTGGTGGTCGGCATCGACGATTCGCCCGTGAGTGACGCCGCGGTGGGCGAGGCGTTCCGTCAGGCGGCAGTGCGCAAGGCGAAGCTGGTCGCGGTACACACCTGGACGCCGCTCGACGTCGACGCCCTGCACGGATACGGCATCGAGCCCGACGAGGTCGCCCGGATGTCGCAGGAGGCCGTCGAGGCCGTCGCGGAGCGACTGGCCGGCTACAGCTCCGAGTATCCCGACGTGGTGGTCGAGCGGGTCGTGATCCCCGAGGAGCCCGCGAAGGCTGTCCTCGATGCGGCCGGCGAAGACGCGCAGCTGATCGTGGTGGGCAGCCGCGGTCGCGGTGGGTTCAAAGGTCTGCTGCTCGGCTCGACCAGCCAGAAGATCCTGCACCAGGCCGAGAGCCCGGTGATGGTGGTCCGCAGCTAGACCCGAGCGTGGGCGACTTCAAGTTCACTTGAGGTCGCCTACGATGGATTTCGTGTCGCTCAAGAAGCTCGAACTCTCCGTCGGCGAGTTGGCCCAGCGTGCGGGTATCGCGCCGTCCGCGGTGCGATTCTACGAGGACCAGGGACTGATCTTCAGCCGTCGGACCTCCGGCAATCAGCGTCGCTACCACCGTGCGATGCTGCGTCGCGTCGCGTTCATCCGGGCGTCGCAGTCCGCAGGCATCCCGCTCGCGGTGATCGCCGACGTGCTCTCGGAGCTCGGCACCCACGAGTCCCCGCCGAAGTCGATGTGGGAGTCCGCATCCAAGCGATGGATCGACGACATCAACAACCGGATCGCACTGCTGGAGAACATGCGCGACATGATCGGGTCGTGCGTGGGCTGCGGCTGCCTCTCGCTGGGTGAGTGTCACCTCTTGAACCCCGGCGACGAGATGAACAAGCTCGGTCCTGGCCCACGGCGACTGATGCGGGACTGATCGGCCGAGCCGCATCCGTGTGGCGGCGATGTCGAGAACAGGGCGCTGTCGGCCCGATTGTGGCGCTCGATAGGCTCGCAACATGGCCAGACCCACCCGCGTGGCACTCGCCCTCGGAAGTGGCGGGGCACGTGGATACGCACATATCGGTGTGATCGCCGAACTCGAGGAGCGCGGCTTCGACGTGGTCACCGTGGCGGGATCGTCGATGGGTGCCCTGGTGGGCGGCCTGTACTGCGCGGGCAAGCTCGACGAGTACGTCGACTGGATCACCGGCCTCTCCCAGCTCGACGTCGTACGGCTGATGGACGTCTCGCTGTCCAAGTCCGGTGTGATCGGCGCGGAGCGCATCCTGTCGAGGGTGCGGGAGATCCTCGGCGACGCCCGGATCGAGGATCTGCCGACCCCGTTCACCGCGGTCGCGACCGACCTCAACGTGGGTCGCGCGGTGTGGTTCCAGCGAGGCCCGGTCGTCGAGGCGATCCGTGCCTCCATTGCGATTCCCGGCGTCATCAGCCCCCACGACCACGGCGGACGGCTACTCGCCGACGGCGGCATCCTCGATCCGCTGCCGGTGGCCCCGACGTCGGGTGTGGCGAGCGACGTCACGATCGGGGTCGTGCTCGGCGCCGACGGCGGTCCGGACCACGGGGCCACCCGCGAACCCAAGACCAAGCGGCTGCTACGCCGCAACGTCGCACCCATCCTCGACAGCGACTTCGTCCGGTCGGTCCGGGACAGGTTCGGACTCGAGGCTTCCGGTGGCGACGAATTGCATGACACCGCGCCCACCGCGGAACCCGACGTCGAGACCAGCCGCATGGGCCGTATCGAGGTGCTGAGCCGGTCGCTCGACATCATGCAGGAAGCACTCACCCGCTATCAGGTGGCCGGGTATCCACCCGACATCCTGATCCGGGTACCACGGAAGTCGGTGCGTACCCTCGACTTCCACAAGGCTCCCGAGATGATCGCGCTCGGCCGATCACGTACCGCCGAGGCCCTCGACCAGCTGCCCGAGCTGACCCTGTGAGGGCCTGGACGTGAGACGGATTCCCCGCGGGATCTGGGTGCTGCTGGCTGCGAACGTCGTCATCGCACTCGGATACGGATTGATCGCGCCGGCGTTGCCCGCCTTCGCGCGGAGCTTCGACGTCAGCTTCACCGCGGCGTCGGCCGTCGTCTCCGCATTCGCGGTCATGCGCCTTCTCTTCGCGCCGGCGACCGGGCGACTGGTCACGGTCTTCGGCGAGCGACGGATCTACCTGATCGGACTGCTGATCGTCGCGGCGAGCACCTTCGCGTGCGCGTTCGCCCACACCTATTGGCAGCTACTGCTGTTTCGCGCTGCGGGCGGCATCGGATCGACGATGTTCACCGTCTCGGCGATGGCCCTGCTGATCCGTATGTCACCCGGGGACATCCGCGGACGGGTCTCCGGCTACTTCTCGGCCGGCTTTCTCATCGGCAACATCACCGGACCGCTGATCGGTAGTGCGCTGGTCAATTTCGGCCTGCGCATGCCCTTCGTGGTGTACTCGATCGCGCTGCTGATCGCGTCGGTGGTGGTAGCCACTCAGCTGCGTGACCAGGGCGGTCGACCGGACCCCTCCGTTGCGGCACCCGCGGGGGTGGTGGGGTTCCGTAGCGCGTTGCACGACAATACGTACCGCGCGATCCTGTCGTCGAACTTCGTGCAGGGATGGGCCTCGATGGGGGTGCGGGTGGCGGTGGTGCCGCTGTTCATCACCGACGGCCTCGACGAAGGCGCCGCGATGGCCGGTGTCGCGCTCGCCGTGTTCGCCGTCGGCAATGTCGCGGCCATCGTGGTCGCCGGCAGGCTGTCCGACGGTCTGGGTCGGCGGCCGGTCATGCTGCCGGGTCTGGCGATCGCCGCGGTGGCCACCGCGGCCCTTGGTTTCGCACCGAATCTGCTGGTGGCGCTGGCGCTGTGCCTGGCCGCGGGTGCCGGATCCGGATTGTTCGCCCCGACACATCAGGCCGCACTGGCCGATGTGCTCGGAAACCGGCAGCAGGGCGGATCGGCACTCGCGGCCTACGGCATGTCGTCGGATCTGGGTGCGGTGAGTGGCCCGATCATCGTGGGTTTCGTCGCCGATCGGGCCGGATTCGCACCGGCTTTCCTCCTCACAGGTGCGGTCACCGCGCTCGCTTTCGTGATGTGGTGCGTGGCCGACGAGACGGCGCCCGCGGTGGTGGGCGGCGGTCCCCACCTCACCGACGTGGAGCGCGACACGGACGAGTAGGGCGAGCGAGCCGGTGAGATCGACTGCGACGGATTACCGTTGACACATGAGCACCAGCGCCGCCGGCTACGCCCTGGGATCGACCTCCGAGGTGGGCAGGCTGCGGGCAGTCATGCTGCATCGACCGGGTGACGAACTGCGGCGACTCACGCCGCGCAACAACGATCAGCTGCTCTTCGACGGTCTGCCGTGGGTGGCCCGTGCGCAGGAGGAACACGATGCGTTCGCCGAACTGCTGCGAGCCAACGGTGTGGACGTCCTCCTGCTCGGCGATTTGCTCACCGAGACCATCGAGCACAGCGGTGCGGCACGAATCCAGGGCATCGCCGCCGCCGTCAGCCCGCGACGGCTCGGCACGCACCTCGCCGACGATCTGGCCCGCCACCTGCGCGGACTGCCCGCAGCGGAACTGGCCCACGTCCTGACCGCCGGGATGACCTTCGACGAACTCCCGGTCACCCCGGCCGCGGCATCGTCGTCGCTGGTGCGCCGGATGCACCACGGTCCCGAGTTCGCCATCGAGCCGTTGCCCAATCTGCTGTTCACCCGGGACAGTTCGTTCTGGATCGGCCCCCGATTCGCGATCACCTCGCTGGCGCTTCCCGCCCGGGTGCGGGAGACCTCGCTCACCGATCTGATCTACGCGCACCACCCGCGGTTCACCGGCGCCCGCCGTGCCTATGAGTCGCAGGTCGCGCCGGTCGAGGGCGGTGACGTCCTGCTGCTGACGCCCGGCGTGGTCGCGGTCGGGGTGGGGGAGCGGACCACGCCTGCGGGTGCGGAAGCGTTGGCGCGCAGTCTGTTCGACGATGGACTCGCGCACACCGTGCTGGCCGTCCCGATCCAGCAGTCCCGTGCCTTCATGCACCTCGACACCGTGTGCACCATGGTCGACGTGGACGCGGTGGTGATGTACCCGAACATCGCGGAATCGATGTCCGCGTTCACCTTGCGGCACTCTGACGGCACCGTCGAGGTGAGCGGTTCCCGTCCGTTCGTCGAAGCGGCCGCCGAGGCCATGGAGATCGACAAGCTCCGGGTGATCGACACCGGTCTCGATCCGATCACCGCCGAGCGCGAACAATGGGACGACGGGAACAACACGCTCGCGGTCGCACCGGGGGTCGTCGTCTCCTACAACCGGAATGTCGAGACGAATCAGCGACTCCGGGATTCGGGGATCGAGGTCCTCGAGATCGAGGGCAGAGAGCTCGGGTCCGGTCGCGGTGGGCCCCGGTGCATGTCGTGTCCACTCGCCCGCGACGAGGTCTGAGGAGGAGGCGACATGTCCGCAGACCTGGCGACCGCGTTGACGATCGACCACGACGGTGCCGAGCCCCCCTTCGAGCAGGTTCGAGCAGGTGTCATCGAGCTCATCGCACGCGGAGAACTCCTGGTCGGAGAGCGGATTCCGACAGTCCGACGGCTGGCCGCGGATCTCGGACTGGCGGCCAACACCGTTGCACGCAGCTATCGGGAACTCGAAGCGGCCGGCGTCATCGAGACGCGGGGCAGGCACGGCTCGTTCATCAAGTCGAGTCGTGACGCAACGCTTGACCAGGCGCAACAGGCGACGGTCGAGCACGTGAGATCGCTCCGGGACCTCGGCATCGACGACGCCACAATAGTCACATTGGTGACACAGGCTACCCGTTTGGGTTGAGAACCTGCATCAACCTTTGGTTGTGTTGACGGGTGACAACGGAACAGAAAGCGGTCAGAAGGCCCCGTATCGGCTTTGACCCGTGGGTGTTCGGGATCACCGCGGCCATCGTCGTCAGCTTTGTCGTGTGGGGAATGGTCGACTCCGACAGCCTGAACGCCTCGAGCACCAACGCCCTCGGCTGGATCACCGACAACATGGGGTGGTTGTTCATCCTGTCGGCGACCTTCTTCGTGGTCTTCGCCGTGTATCTGGCGGCCAGCAAGTACGGGCGTATCCCGCTCGGTCACGACGGCGACAAACCCGAGTACCGGACGATCAGCTGGATCGCCATGATGTTCAGCGCAGGCATGGGTATCGGACTCATGTTCTTCGGTGCCTACGAGCCGCTGTTCCACTTCGTCAACGCACCGCCCGGATACGACGCACGAGATGTGCAGATCGCCATGGCGACGACCATGTTCCACTGGGGTTTCCATCCCTGGGCGATGTATGCGGTCGTGGGCCTCGCGATCGCATACAGCACCTATCGGTGTGGTCGCGGACAGTTGATCAGTGCGGTCTTCGCCCCGTTGCTCGGCGGCCGGGAGAACGGGCCGATCGGCAAGGTGATCGACATCCTGGCCATCTTCGCGACGTTGTTCGGCACGGTGGCATCTCTCGGGCTCGGTGCGCTGCAGATCGGTTCCGGACTGGTGAAGGTCGGTTGGGTCGACGAGCCGTCGACGATGCTCCTGGTGGCGGTGATCGCGGTGCTGACCGCCGCCTTCGTCGCGTCCGCTGTGTCGGGTATCGCCCGTGGTATCCAGTGGCTGTCCAACATCAACATGGTGCTCGCGCTGATCCTGGCGATCTTCGTCTTCGTGGTCGGCCCGACGGTGTTCATCCTGAACCTGATGCCCACCACACTCGGCGCCTACCTCAACGACATCCCCAGTTTCTCCGCACGTTCGGGAGCCACCGTGGACGCGGACGGTCAGGACTGGCTGGCGTCGTGGACGATCTTCTACTGGGCGTGGTGGGTCTCCTGGACACCGTTCGTCGGATTGTTCCTCGCGAAGATCAGCAAGGGACGCACCATCCGCGAGTTCGTCATCGGTGTCATGGTGGTGCCGACCACCGTGTCGCTGGTCTGGTTCTGCATCTTCGGCGGTACCGCCATCCGGCAGGAGACCGACGGACTGAACCTGCCCGTGGACGATAGCGAGGCGACGTTGTTCGAGGTGCTGGCACACCTGCCCTGGACGGCGGTCGCGTCCGCGCTGGTCATGTTGTTGGTCGCGATCTTCTTCGTCTCCGGTGCCGACTCCGCGTCGATCGTGATGGGTTCGCTGTCGCATCGAGGGGCCCACGATCCGCCGAGATGGCTCACCATCTTCTGGGGTGTCCTCACCGGGACGGTCGCCGCGCTGCTGCTGGCCATCAGCGGAGACGACGGATTGACCGGACTGCAGCAGATGGCGATCATCGCCGCGCTGCCGTTCGTGGTGGTGATGATCCTGATGTGCTTCGCGCTGTTCCGGGACCTGCGCCGCGATCCGCTGATCGTCGCGCGGATGGAATTGCGCTCCGAGATCGACGAGCACATCCGGCAGCAGGCCACCGAGATCGCGACGAGCGAGTTCTCGGCCGTCGGCGGCTATGTCGAGGAGCCGGTCAGCGTCGACGAGCCACTCAACCCCAACTCGGAAGCCAGATCTGCTGATGCCACTGGGCAGGAGAGATCGCACCTGCCGTGAGGATCGGCCACAGCCAGATGAAGTTGGCCACCACGAGTCCGACGTAGATCGCGACGACGAGGATCGCGAGGGTCCGCCGTTCCGGCCGTGCCCTCGCCGTCGCGGTGGCAGCTCGCAACAGGTCACCGGTGCACAAGGCCAGCCCCATCACCAGGAAAGGTGCCATCGCGGTCGCATAGAAGAAGTACATTTGGCGGTCGAGGTCGGCGAACCAGGGCAGATAGCCTGCGGCATATGCGGTCACCACCGCGGCATACCGCCAGTCGCGGCGGACCAGGAACCGCCACACGCCCCACGCGAGCATCGGGAGCGCGAACCACCAGAGGGCGGGGGACCCGATCAACATCTGGGCACGGACGCACTCACCGCCGCCGCATTGGTCGGGACCGTTCTCGATCGCGTACAGCATGGGCCGCAGACTCATCGGCCACGTCCACGGCTTCGATTCCCACGGATGGTGATTGCCCGCCGAATTGGTCAGTCCCGCATGGAACTGCAGGATGCCCGCCTCATAGAACCAGAGGGAACGCCAGGCACCGGGAACCCATGCGAACGGCCCACCGATGCCGATCTGGTTGCCGACCTCATAGCGATACACCGCGGTCTCGCTGTTGAACCAGGGGATGAACGTGGCGAGGTAGATGAGCACCGGCATGGCCGCGAGACTCAGGCCGGATGGGATCAGATCGCGGCGCAGCACGCCGAGCCACGGGCGACGGACGTGATAGGCCGTGCGGGCCGCGACGTCGAAACCGATGGCGAGCACGGCGAAGAAGATCACGAAGTAGATGCCCGACCATTTGGTACCGCAGGCCAGGCCGAGCATGACGCCCGCGGTGAACCGATACCAGCGGAACCCCAGCCGTGGACCGTAGTCGCTGTCGCCCATCCGGCCCTCGACCCAGACACGATGCATCCGCGCGCGTACCTGGTCGCGGTCGGCGATCAGCGCCGTGAAGGCGGCGACGACGAAGGCCGCCTGGAAGATGTCCAGCATCCCCATCCGGGACTGGACGAACAGTACGCTGTCGCAGATCGCGAAGAGCCCGGCGATGGCGCCGACCAGCGTGGAGCGCGACATCCGTCGGACCGCGCAGTAGATCATCACGACGATCGCGACGCCGGCGATCGCCGGCGCGATCCGCCAGCCGACCGGGCCGTAGCCGAAGATCGACTCTCCGGCCGCCAGCAGCCATTTGCCGACCGGTGGGTGCACCACGAGCCCGTAGGCCGGGTTGTCCTCGATCCAATTGCCGCCGGCCAGCACCTGCCAGCCCTGCGGGACGTAGTGCTTCTCGTCGAAAACCGGAGTGCCCTGGTCGGTGGGATGGGCCAGACCCCAGAGCCTGGTCGCGGCGGCGACCACGGCGATGACCAGACCGACCAGGAGTCCTCGTCGTCGATCGGGAGCGCCGAACAGGGGGGTCGGGATCTCGGGTCCCGGCCGGGTGCCCAGATCCTCCGCGCGTCCACGATCGGCGGACGGGCCGCCCTCCTCGTCGGGACCTCGATCGAGGACGGCGGCGTTGGTCACCCGTCCGATCGTAGTGGTCACTCGTAAGCTGTCAGATGATGAACTCTCGGGAAGCCGCCGATTTGTCCGACGGCCATACGATCGACCCGGCCGGCCGGCTCGTCCTGGCGGCGACGCCGATGGGACAGGTCCATGATGCGTCGCCGAGGCTGCGCGCCGCTCTCACCTCGGCGGACATCGTGGCGGCCGAGGACACCCGCCGCGCGCGGAATCTCGCCGCGGCGCTCGATGTGGGGATCGGCGGAAGCCTCGTGAGCTACTACGACCAGGTCGAGGCGGCACGGACACCAGCGCTGGTGGATGCGATTGCCGGCGGGTCGACCGTGTTGCTGATCACCGATGCCGGGATGCCCTCGGTGAGCGATCCGGGTTTCAAGCTGGTCGCCGCCTGTGCCGACGCGGGGTTGCGGGTCACCTGTCTGCCGGGTCCCTCGGCGGTGACCACTGCACTCGCCGTCTCGGCGCTGCCGTCCGAACGGTTCTGCTTCGACGGATTCGCTCCGCGGCGTGCCGGTGCCCGCCGGGAGTGGCTGACGACGCTGCTCGACCAGCCGCGGACCACCGTGTTCTTCGAGTCGCCCCACCGTCTCGCGGACACCCTCGCGGACGCCACAGAGGTCTTGGGGCGCGATCGACGTGCAGCGGTGTGCCGCGAGCTCACCAAGACCTACGAAGAGGTCCGCCGCGGAACGCTCGCGGAGCTCGCCGACTGGGCCGCCGACGGTGTGAAAGGGGAGATCACCGTGGTCCTCGCGGGCGCGACTGCGCGGGTCCGTGACATGGCCGACCTCGTTGAGGAGGTCGAACAGCTCGTGGCCGACGGTGTCCGCCTCAAGGAGGCCTGTCAGGAGGTCACGCGGGGCGGCGGTGCTTCCCGGCGTGATGTCTATCAAGCGGTTCTGGCCCGTCGTCAGGAGTCGTGAGCCAGGCCTCGGCCGGATCGAGCGCGGATGCGTCCTCGGAGACATGAAGGGTCACGCCCGGGGCCAACCGGTAGGGGCGGCTGGTGAGCAGGGCGCCGACCGCACGTCGCAGCCGCGACATCTCCGCACGAACCGTCACCAAGTGCCCGGAATCGCCGAAGATCAATCGGCTCAATCGTGCCGAGGTGAGACCCGACTCCGACGCCTCGGCCAGCAGGAGCAGGATCTGGGCGTGCCGTCGCGTCAGGACGGTCTGCCAGTCGTCACCGTCGCCGGCCACGGTCAGCGTCGGTTCACCGCGTAGATCGAGTTCGGCGACAACGGGATTCGCGGGGCCGACGCGTCGCAGGAGCCATCCGGTGCCGATCTGCTGGGCGACACACGTCCCGATCCCCGGCACGAACTGATGGATGTCTTCCATTGGGGCGGCCACCGCGTCGGGCGCCGTACATCCGCGGCTGTCGGCCACCCAGCCGTCCGCGTCCACCAGGAGTGCCGGACCCCGGATGCCAGTCAGCCGTGCACCCGCATTCTTTCGCAGGTCGGCGAGAGAACGTGCGTGGGCGCCGGCGATCTCGTGCTCGCCGAGCGCTGCCATGCTGGCCGCGAACGCCGTCGACGACGGCTGCAGACCCTGCACCGGTCCGGCCAGGGAGACTATTCCGGTCAGCTGCCCGCTACGCGGATCGTGTATCGGCGCGGCGGCGCAATAGAGCGAATGCAGAGCATGATTGAAATGCTCCTGGCCGACGACACGGGTGGACCGGTGATCCGACATCACCAGCCCGACAGCCGTGGTCGCGGTCGATTCCTCGTCCCAGCGACTGCCCTCCACCAGTTCGAGGTGGTCGGCGACCCGCAGCCACCGCGAGGTCCCGCCACGCCACAGCAGGACACCGTCGGCGTCGAAGACGCCCATGAGCAGGTCAGGGTCGTCGGTGGTCTCGGCGAACACCCGTTGCAGGCGATGCGCGCCGTCGGCGAGTGCGTTGCGGTGGCGCCGGTCGTGGACCTCGCCGGGAGGCAGATGTCGCGGTGCATGTTTGTCGGCGTCGGCCCCGGTGTCGACCGCACGTTGCCACGAGGCGAGGACTTCCTTGCGGGCGGTGGGCACCGGGAGATCTCGGGTCACGTCGGCTTGAGACCGATCACCGAGGCTGCCGGCGTCGCCCGTACTCTCCGTACCTGGCAGTATGGATCGGCGCATGGTCTGACTCTACCCCAGATAGCGACATGCGAAAGGGTGCCTGTCGTGTCATCGACCGATGGGACGGACTTTGCGTCAAGCGGCGCTCAATTCACGACGAGCGTGCGTGTCGCTGCGTCGAACGGTCATCGTCCGGAGACGAATCCGAGCAGATCCCATTCACGGCGCGGTCGGTGTCGCCCCGACGATACTCGCGGCCTTGTCCAGGCACTCCTGCCATTCGCGGGCCGGATCCGAATCGATGGTGATCCCACCGCCCACCCCGAGGGTGGCCGTACCGTCCGGCGTCATCGCGACGGTACGGATCGCCACACTGAGATCGAGACCGTGTCCCGGGCCGGCCATGCCGATCGCGCCGCAGTAGACACCCCGTGGTGACGGTTCCCAATCCGCGAGCAGTTCGGCCGCGCGGATCTTCGGCGTCCCGGTGACCGACGCCGGCGGGAACGTCGCGCGCAACAACTCGTTGGTCCCGACGGCAGGGTCGACGATGGCCTCCACCCGCGACACCAGGTGCCACACCCCAGGGGCCGGTACCACCGAGAGCAGGTCTGCCACCCGGACCGTGCCGGTGACGGCGAGACGGCCGAGGTCGTTGCGTACGAGGTCGACGATCATCACGTTTTCCGCGACATCCTTCGCCGAGGCCGACAACGATTCCGGCGCCGCATCGGCCGGTACCGTCCCCTTGATCGGCGACGACGAGACGAGGTTGCCGGTCCGGCGTAGGAACGTCTCCGGCGAGAAGCTGGCCACGGTGCCCCAATCGCCTTGTAAATAGGCAGATTTCGCCGGCATCGTCGTTCCGGTGATCGACGCGAAGAACTCCAGTGGGTCGCCCTCGACGGTCCCGGTGAAGCGGGTGCACACGCAGGCCTGATAGACCTCGCCGGAGCGGATCGCCTCGAGGCACCGGTCGATGGCCGCGAGGTGCGATTCCGGCTCGGGCGGGACCCAGCTCGCCGACCACCGGTGCTCCACGGTATCGGCGGGCTCGCTCAGCGCGCGTTCGATCCATGGGGCACAGGCATTTCCGTGGATGCTCTCGTGACGCCACCGGCCGTCGCGGAGGATCAGTACCTCGTCGGTCAGCCCGCCGACCACGATCGGCAGTGGCGATTCGGTGGCGTGCACCGGAAATCCCAGATAGCCGAACCAGAACAGATCGGGGTCGTCGGGCGGCGCGAAGCCCGGGCGGAGCCCGATCGACGGCGCGATGACGGCGTCCGCGTCCCACCAGTCGCCGATCAGGGCGGCAGGCGGGGGCAGTCCGGCCGCGCGCGTGTGCGCGTGCAGCGCACGCAGGACGTCGAGCGCCGGAGCCGTCACGCCTCGTAGCGCGGGAAGATCGGCGTCGGCTTGGGCAACGAGGTGCCTGCGACGAGAGTGTCGGCGACGGCGGTGAACTGGCGATTGTCGGGATCGACGGCGAGCAGATCGAGCAGTCGGTTCGTCGACTCTGGCATCACCGGCTGGGCCAGCAGCGCGACGATGCGGACCACCTCGGCGCACACGTAGAGCACCGTCGCGGTGCGGTCGAGATCGGTTTTGGCCAGCTTCCAGGGCTCCTGGGAGGAGATGTAGCGGTTGGTGTCGGCGAGAACCGACCACAGCGCCTCGATCCCGAGATGGATCGCCTGGACGTCGAACTGGTCCCGCACTCTGGGCAACAATCCCGCGGCCTTCTCCAGCAGCGCGGCGTCCTCGGCGGTGTACGCGCCGGGGGCGGGGATCGCACCGTCGAAGTACTTGCCGATCATCGACAGACTGCGTTGTGCCAGGTTGCCGAACTCGTTGGCGAGGTCGGCGTTGATCCGGCTGACGATCGCGTCCGTCGAGTACGAGCCGTCCTGGCCGTAGGAGACCTCGCGAAGGAAGAAGTAGCGCACCGGATCGAGCCCGTACTCGTCGATGAGATTGTCCGGGTCGACGACGTTGCCGACCGATTTGCTCATCTTCTCGCCCTTGTTGAACAGGAAGCCGTGGGCGAACACGCGTTTGGGCAGTTCGATACCCGCGCTCATGAGGAAGGCAGGCCAGTAGACGCAGTGGAACCGGATGATGTCCTTGCCGATGATGTGCAGGTCGGCAGGCCAATACCGGTCGAATGTCGCCGTGTCGTCCGGGAAGCCAACGCCCGTCAGGTAGTTGGTGAGGGCATCGACCCACACGTACATGACGTGGTCGGGATGACCGGGCACCGGTACGCCCCAGTCGAAGGTGGTGCGCGAGATCGACAGGTCGGTCAGTCCGCCCTTGACGAAGCTGACGACCTCGTTGCGCCGCACGTCCGGACCCACGTACTCGGGGTGGGTCTCGTACAGCTCGAGCAGCTTGTCCTGATACGCCGACAACCGGAAGAAGTACGTCTGCTCCTCGGTCCAGGTCAGAACATGACCACTGTCGGCCGCGATGCGGTTGCCGCCCTCGTCGATGGCGGTGTCGGCCTCGGCGTAGAAGGTCTCGTCGCGGACGTCGTACCAGCCCGAGTACGTGTCCAGATAGATGTCACCGGTATCGGACATGCGTTGCCAGATGGCTTCGGAGGCGCGCTTGTGGTCGGCGTCGCTGGTCCGGATGAATCGATCGAAGCTGGATCCGAGCCGTTCCTGCAGCTCTTGGAAGCGATCGGAATTGCGCTTGGCCAGGTCCGCGGTCGGGATGCCTTCGGCCTCCGCCGTCTGCTGCATCTTCTGCCCGTGGACATCGGTGCCGGTGAGGAAGCGGACGTCGTAGCCGTCGAGACGTTTGAACCGGGCGAGCGCGTCGGTCGAGATGTACTCGTAGGCGTGACCGATGTGGGGAGCGCCGTTGGGGTAGGCGATGGCGGTCGTGATGTAGCACGGTTCGCCTGCGCCGTGCGAGGCGTGAACAGCGGATTCGGTGCGCGTCGGATCGTCGGTCATGGTGCCGCCAGAATACTTGGGTTGGCTCGCACTCCGCTGTCCGCCCCGGCCGCTGGTCACCTCATCTGTGGGTTCTCACCTTTGCCTACGCGAAGGTGAGAACCCACAGTTGAGGTGGTCCTACGCGGCTGGTCGCCGAAAGGTGCGGTCGAGGCGCGCGATCAGCGACGCCGGGCGGTCGACGTCGTGCCATCCCCAGTGGACGACGCGATTACCGAGTTCCACCAGCGCGTCGGTCCGCCCCTTCTCGTAGAGCATCAATGACTGTCCGTCTGGTCCCTCGTATTTGCACTTGCCGTCGCATTCGCCGACAGTTCGCTGCGCTTCCCAGTAGAAGTCGACCCGTGCCACCCACTCGCCCCGGCTGTCGTATAGGTCCACCTGCAGTGCAGGCATCGGCAACCCGCCGTCGACCAACTCGATCCGACTGCGGGACTCCAACACCGATTCCGCGAGCCCGTTCATCTCCGGCACGACACGGCGGGCGCGTGAGGCACCGCTCATCCGGCCGATCAGATCGAGTTCGTCAGCAAGATCGTCAGCCGTGCAGAGACCGGCATGCAGGGCCGCGTCGCCGACCGCGATGGCAGGGATGCGGGGCGCCGTCCGCGCAACGTCGACCACGGCTCGGGCCGCTGTGATCACCGGAACGCCGTCGACAGTCTCGATTGCCGGTGGGCGTCGGTCGGTGACCAACTTCATGACCGACGTCGTGCGTGTTCCCGGCGTGCGTCGGCGATCTGCGACAACGACCCGATCCGTGTCGAGACCCCAGACGGGCAGTCCCCACGCGGCGACTGCCGAGACCCCGGCCAGTGCACGTCCGGTCGCCGGAGCTCGGCGGATCCAGGCCCGCGCGAGCTCCCGGTGGCGGTGTTCCGCCGTGCCGTCGAGAGTGCCCGCGGGCACGAAGACCCCGGGTGCGAGGGTCTCGAGTTGGCCGGTCCGAGTCGCTGCACGCAGGTCGGCGTCGGTGTACCCGGCGACGATGAGTTCTTGCCTGTTGACGGCGTGGTGGAACCTGGTGAAGTCGTCCATGGGTATTGGACGTTCGGGCGCTGAGTCTGGCTCCGCCCAATCGGACGCCGTGGCAACCACCCCATCTGTGGGTTCTCACCTTCGCCCACGCGAAGGTGAGAACCCACAGATGGGGTGATTGCGTCACGCCGGCGCGGGGCGAGCCGGGCGCCCGGTCACTCCACGCGGCGGTAGGGCTCGCATCCCGGTGGCGCCTTGGGTGCCTCACGCTTGTCGAGTTCCAGGATCGGCTTGCTGACCGGGGCCGAGTCGAGGGTGAACTTCTCCCCGTGGTGGGCGAGATCGATCGGCGGACCGGACAACAGGCGATAGGTCGCGGTCTCGCGATCGATGGCCACCACGATCTTCGATTCGCGCACGGTCATCCGGAACGAGAGGTAGGTGAGCCGGTTGGGCAGCCGCGGCGCAAACGTGATCTTGCCGCCGAAATCGCGCATTCCACCGAACCCGGCGACGCAGTCCGTCCAGGCCCCGGCCAGCGCGGCGATGTGCAGCCCGCTCGAGACGTTGCTGTGCAGATCGTGCAGGTCGGTGAACACCGACTCACACATCAGGTCGTAGGACAGATCGAGGTAGCCGACCTCGGCGGCGACCACCGCTTCACAGCAGGCCGACAGCGACGAGTCGCGAACCGTCAGCGGGTAGTAGTAGTCGAAGTTGCGGATCTTCTGCTCCGGGGTGAACGACGATCCGAAGTTGTACATGGCGAACACGAGATCGGCCTGTTTCACCACCTGTTTGCGATACAGGTCGTAGTACGGATAGTTCAGCAGCAGTGGGTATTTACCCACCGACGACTCGAAGTCCCACGCACCGAGGAGCGTGAAGGACTCGCATTGCTGGTGCACCCCGAGATCTTTGTCGAACGGGATCGACATGTCGTCGGCACAGGATTCCCAGTGGGCGGCCTCGGCGACGGTCACCCCGAGTTCCCGTGCCACGTCGGGCCTCCGGTGCACGGCGGCCACCGCGTCCCGAAGATTCTGCTGCGCAGCAAGATTGGTGAACACATTGTTGTTCACCACCGCGGTGTACTCATCCGGGCCGGTCACGCCGTCGATGCGGAACTTCCCATTGACGTCATGGTGACCGAGGCCCGCGAACAGCCGGGCGGTCTCCACCAGCAGTTCGACGCCACACTCGGCCTCGAACTGTTCGTCGTTGGTGGCACGTAGGTAACGGGCGGTGGCGTTGGCGATGTCGGCGCTGACGTGCACGCCTGCGGTGCCGGCCGGCCAGTATCCCGAACACTCGTCGCCATTGATGGAGCGCCAGGGGAACATCGCACCGCGCTGCCCGAGCTCGGCGGCCCGGCTCTTGGCCTTGTCCATCGTGGCGTGGCGCCATCGGAGCTCTTCGCCGGCCGCGGCCGGCACCGTGTAGGTGAGCATCGGCAGGATGAAACTCTCGGTGTCCCAGAAGGTGTGGCCGTCGTAGCCGGGACCGGTGAGGCCCTTGGCGGGGATCGCGCGGGACTGTCCGCGCGCACCCGCCTGCAACACGTGGAACAGTGCGAACCGCACGGCCTGCTGCAGTTCGGGATCGCCGTCGAGCTCCACATCGGCGTCGCGCCAGAAGTCCTCGAGATAGTTGATCTGATCGGCCTTCAGTGCGTCCCAACCGGTTTCCATCGCCATCGCGAGCGCGGCGTCGACCTGAGCACGCAGGGCGGGGACCGACCGCCGAGCCGACCAGCCGTAGCCCATGAACTTGGTCAGCGACAGCTTGGTGCCCTGCGGCACGTTCGCGGCGACGGTCAGCCGCGCGAGGTCGGAGTCGGCACGGATGAAAGCGTCGGCCTTGTCGGGGAAGTCGATCTCGTGGTCCATCCCGGCGGCCACGTGCAGGCCCGACCGCTTGGTGTGATGGACGAGCATGCCCCAGTAGTTGCGGCAGGCGGAGAGGTCGGAGACGAGTGGCTGGTCGAGTGCGGCCGCCAGACGCGGATCGTTGCCCGGTGCGGGGACGGGTTCGTTGGCGAGCAGATCCGACTGCAGCACGAGCTTCATGTCCTCGCCGATCGGTTCCACCTCGTAGTGGATGGCGGCGATGGTGC
Organism: Gordonia sp. SL306; assembly: GCF_026625785.1. Classification (NCBI taxonomy): domain Bacteria; kingdom Bacillati; phylum Actinomycetota; class Actinomycetes; order Mycobacteriales; family Gordoniaceae; genus Gordonia; species Gordonia sp. SL306. The sequence goes on from NZ_CP113063.1 coordinate 3,894,055, forward strand.
GCTTGGTGAACGACACCAGCCGCTCCGAGCGGATCCGGACGGTGCGGCCGGTAGGGGAGGTCCACAGGGTGTTCCGCCGGAGGGTGCCGGTGCGGAAATCGAGGATGCGCTCATGCTCCTCGGTGCGGCCGTAGCGCAGATCCATCGGCTCGTCCTCGACGAGCAGGCGGATGATCTTGCCGTCGGTCACGTTCACCACGGTCTGCCCGGATTCCGGGTAGCCGTAACCACTTTCGGCGTAGGGCAGACCACGCAGCTCGTAGAAGCCGTTCAGATAGGTGCCGGGATGGTCGACGGGTTCGCCCTCCTCGAACGACCCGCGCAGACCGATGTGCCCGTTCGACAACGCGAACAGCGTCTCGGTGCGGCCGAGGACGTCGACGTCGATGCCCCGCCAGCGCAGCTGCCACGGGTGGACGTCGAAACCGTGTTCCATCGCGCCCGGGTTCATGCGGGGAGCAATTCGTCGAGATCGTTGACGACGACGTCGGCGCCGGCCGCCCGCATCGCATCGGCCTGTCCGCCACCGACCCGGTCGATGGCGACCACGTAGCCGAACTTCCCGGCCACCGCCGCCTCCACTCCCGAGATCGCGTCCTCGAAGACGACGGCCCCGGCGGGTGTGACTCCCATCAGCTCGGCGCCCAGCAGGAACGAATCGGGCGCCGGCTTGCCGGGCAAACCCCGTGACGCGGTTTCGAGTCCGTCAACCCGCACCTCCACGTATTCGCTGAGGCCTGCGGCATCCAGCACGGCTGCTCCATTCTTCGATGACGTGACGACGGCAATGCGTAACCCTGCCTGCCGCGCCGCTTTCAGGTAGCGCACCGAGCCAGGGTAGGGATCGACACCGTCGCGCTCCAGCGTCGCGGTGAAGAGTTCGTTCTTGCCCTCACCGATCGCGGCGAGGGTCTCGGCGGGGACGTCGTCGATCTGCCGGGAATGCAGGAAGGCCCGCACACCGTCCTCACGGCGGCGACCGTCGACGTAGTCGAGATAGTCCTGCTCGGTGAATTCGTCGAAACCGTCGGGATCCCGCTCGGACAGGAACGCGTCGAACGCCTGTTTCCAGGCATTGCGGTGCAGGACGGCAGTGGACGTCAACACTCCGTCGAGGTCGAACAGCGCGACCGTCATGGCATCTGGCAATCCCAACACGGTTGGAACGCTACCTGTCCGAGCGGTGGCTGGCGCGCCATGCGAGAGGTTCGTGTGTCGGTCGTCGACGTGTGCGCGGTCGGGCCCGGCCAAAACTCGGTTGGCCCCTGCGGCTCTCGCCGCCAAGATGGATGCATGACCCGTCGATTCGCCCAAGTGGATGTGTTCTCGTCGATCCCCGTCGCAGGTAACCCGGTTGCCGTCGTCGTGGACTCCGATGGTCTGACCGACGAGCAGATGGCCGCCTTCGCGCGGTGGACCAATTTGTCGGAGACCACCTTCTTGTTGCCGCCGGAGAGTTCCGACGCCGACTACCGGCTCCGGATCTTCACGCCGGCCGGCGAGCTGCCGTTCGCCGGACATCCGACACTGGGCTCGGCACACGCCTGGCTGGAATCGGGTGGGAGCCCGGCGGGCGACCGGATCATCCAGGAGTGCGGGATCGGCCTGGTCCCGATCCGTCGGGAGCAGATCGGTCCCGACGATGCGGGTGCGGAGCGCACCCGCCTCGCCTTCGCGGCGCCGCCACTGAGTCGGTCCGGACCGGTGGACGCCGACCTGGTCGCCGACGTGATCGCGGCGCTCCGACTCGAGCCCTCCGACGTCGTCGACGCGCAATGGGTCGCCAACGGTCCCGACTGGATGGCGCTGATGCTGACCTCAGGGCAGCGGGTCGTCGAGGTGGAGCCGGACATGGTAGCCCTCGGGACGCACGAGGTCGGCCTGGTCGGGCCCTACCCCGACGGGCTGCCCGGCGAACCAGAAGTGGACTTCGAGGTCCGTGCCTTCGCGCCCGGCTTCGGGATCGCCGAGGATCCCGTGACCGGCAGCCTCAACGCCGGGATCGCCGTCTGGCTCCGGCGCGACGGTCTCGCCCCGGCGTCCTACGTCGCTGCCCAGGGGACCGCGCTCGGCCGCTCCGGACGTGTGCACGTCACCGACGACGGGACCGACATCTGGGTGGGGGGTGCGACCACCACGGTCATCGCTGGCACAGTGGTGCTGTGAGTCAGACGCCAGCGACCGGCGACACCGGGACGGTTTCCGACGGCAATCCGGAAGGTCGGGGATCGGCCGAGACCGAGAGCAACAAGGCGGCGCGCAAGCGGCGCAGGCGTGAGCCGCCGCCCGACCCCGCGCCGTTGCCGGGTCTCGTCGACGCCCACACACATCTCGCGGCCTGCGGTGGGCGAGACCCCGATGCCGTCCGAGCGATCCTCGACCACGCCGAGAGCGTCGGTGTGCAGCAGGTGGTGACCGTGGCCGATGACATGGTCGATGCCCGGTGGGCGATGGATGCGGCGCAATGGGATCACCGGGCGTTCGCCGCGGTGGCGCTGCACCCGACACATGCCGCCGAGCTCGACGACGATGCGAAGGCCGAGCTCGAACAGATGGTCGCCGACCCGAGGGTCGTCGCGGTGGGGGAGACCGGCCTGGACTACTACTGGCCCGGCAAGTCCGAATCGTGCGCGACTCCGGCGGAACAGGCGGAGGCGTTCGGATGGCACATCGATCTGGCCAAGCGGATCGGCAAGCCGCTGATGATCCACAACCGTGAGGCCGACCGCGATCTGCTCGACATCCTGGCCGCCGAGGGCGCTCCCGAGTCCGTGATCATGCACTGCTTCTCCGGTGACCTAAATGTTGCACGCGAATGTGTCGAGCGTGGCTTCATACTCAGCTTCGCGGGCACGGTGAGTTTTGCGAATGCCGAGGAATTGCGCGCCGCGGCCGAGATCGTGCCCGACGATCAGATCCTCGTCGAGACGGATGCACCCTTCCTGACGCCGCATCCCTACCGTGGCCAGCCAAATCAGTCGTATTGCCTGCCGTACACGGCGCGCGCGCTTGCGCGGGTGCGCGGCGTCGACGACGCGGCGATGGCCGGGATCCTCGGTGCGAACGCGCGCCGAGTGTATGGACTGCCTTTGCGGTAATAGCGCCTGTTCGTTATCGTATTGTGATCCCGCTGCCATGGGCAGCGATTTCGAACGGGTGGGCCAGGGGGTCCGGGGGTTTGAGTCGCTGGTGCAGCGAGGACGATTTTGTCCCCAACCAGGATGTTCATCTTGTCTGTTCTCGCGCGCATCAATCATTCACAGTCCACCCGTGCCCGGGTCGCCGTCGGCGCAGTGCTGGCGACCCTCACCGCCGGTGGTGTCATGGGGATCGCCATGCACAAAGACGTGAAGATCAATGTCGACGGGCAGGTCAAGAACGTCTCGACGATGTCGATGTCGGTGGACTCGGTGCTGCGTTCGCAGGGCTTCGACCCGGCATCCGGCGATCATGTGGTCCCCGCCCTCGGCTCCGGGGTCAGCGATGGGCAGACCATCACATTCAACCGGAAGAAGACCGTCACCCTCGATGTCGACGGTGCGCGCAAGGAGATCCAGACGACGGCCTCCAGCGTTCCGCAGTTGCTCGCCGATCAGGGGTTGGCCGGCGGTTCCAACGACACCAATTTCCCGCGGGCGGGCGCTCTGCCCGTCGACGGTGGGGTCATCGACGTCACCATGCCCAAGCGGGTCAGCCTCACCGACGGCTCGGTCAGCTACAAGCCCGTCGTCGCTGCGAAGACCGTCGGTGACCTGCTCGCCGAGACCGGTAAGCCGCTCGCCGGCGACGACAAGGTGGTCCCGGCCGCCGACACCCCGGTCACCCCGAACATGAAGATCAAGGTCACCCGTATCCGCACCATGGATTCCACCGTGACCGAGCATGTCGCGCCGCCGGAGGTCAAGAAGGAAGACCCGACGCTGGTCCGCGACAAGAAGGTGGTCCTGAAGCAGGGCAAGCCGGGCGAGCAGAAGGTCACCTACAAGCTCACCATGGTCAACGGCAAGGTGGTCAAGCGCGACAAGGTCGACGCCGAGGTTCTCACCGCGCCCCTCGCGGCCACCGTCAAGATCGGGACCAAGGAGGGTGCGCCCGACGTGCCGGTCGGCTCCGTGTGGGATCAGCTCGCGCAGTGTGAGGCCACCGGCAACTGGGCGATCAACAGTGGCAACGGTTTCTACGGTGGTGTGCAGTTCGACCAGAACACCTGGGAGCGGTGGGGCGGCCTCGAGTACGCTCCTCGCGCCGATCTCGCGACGCGTGAAGAGCAGATCGCCGTCGCGTCCAAGACCCAGGCCGCGCAGGGATGGGGCGCCTGGCCGTCCTGCTCCTCGAAGCTGGGCCTGAACTGACCGACGACGCGCCGCGGCTGCTCGGGCCTGCGCAGATCCGTCGGCTCGCCGCCGAACTCGGCATCCGGCCCACCAAGACCCTGGGCCAGAACTTCGTCCACGACGCGAACACGGTGCGCCGGATCGTCGCCGAATCGGGCGTCGGCGCCGACGACATCGTCTTGGAGGTCGGTCCCGGTCTGGGCTCGCTGACCCTGGCGCTGCTGGGGACCGCAGGCCGTGTGATCGCGGTGGAGATCGACCCGACGCTGGCCGGTCGGCTTCCCTCCACCATCGAGGAGTACGCGCCCGCCCAGGCGGAATCCTTCGGGGTGATCACCGCAGACGCGATGTCGGTGACGCGCGACGACCTGCCGGTCGCCCCGACGGCGCTCGTCGCGAATCTGCCCTACAACGTCGCGGTGCCCGTGCTGCTCCACCTGCTCGCCGAATTTCCCAGTATCGCAACGGCTTTGGTGATGGTTCAGGCCGAGGTGGCGGATCGTCTCGCGGCCGGCCCCGGCAGTCGGGTGTATGGGGTACCGAGCGTCAAAGCGCGCTACTACGGCACGGTGGCCCGCGCCGGCGCGGTCGGGCGCAATGTGTTCTGGCCGGAACCGAAGGTCGAGTCCGGCCTGGTACGCGTCGAGCGCACCGACACCTACGCCGACGATGCGGCGATCCGCCTGAAGGTGTTCGCGGTCATCGATGCCGCCTTCGCGCAGCGCCGCAAGACCTTGCGATCGGCGCTGGCGACCTGGGCGGGCAGCGCTCCCGAGGCCGAGCGGCGGTTGCGTGCGGCCGGGATCGACCCCGGTCTGCGTGGCGAACGGCTCGATGTGGACGACTTCGTCCGACTCGCGTCGATCGACTGACCTGGCGACCCAGCCAGACCCCCCGATCCCGCCGACAGCAACCGGAATCCCGCCGACAGCAACCCCGATCCTGCCGACAGCAACCGGAATCTCGCCGACAGCAACCGGAATCTCGCCGACAGCAACGCCGATCTCGCCGACAGCATCACGAGTCGCGTCCACCCGACTGCCCGCGCGTCCATTAGGCTCGTTACCTGTGTCTCGAGCCTCGTTGTCGGTGGTGTCCGACGCGGTCACCGTGCGTGTACCGGCCAAGGTGAATCTGTACCTCGGCGTGGGTCCGCTCCGCGATGACGGTTACCACGATCTCGTCACCGTCTTCCAGGCGCTGTCGCTCTACGACGACGTGCGGCTGAGTCCGGCCACCGAACTCCGTGTCGCCACCACCGGCGAAGGCGCCACCGACGTACCGGCCGACGGCACCAACCTCGCCGCGTTGGCGGTCACGGAGGTGGCGCGGCGGGCCGGACGCACCCCGAAGGTCGCCATCGACGTGACGAAGCGGATCCCGGTCGCAGGTGGGATGGCCGGCGGCAGCGCCGACGCGGCGGGCGCACTGGTCGGCGCCGACAAGCTGTGGGGTCTCGAACTCGAGCGTCCGGAATTGTCGGAGATCGCGGCCGGGTTGGGCAGCGACGTACCCTTCGCCCTGCACGGCGGCACGGCGCTCGGTACCGGTCGCGGCGAGCAACTGATGCCGATCCTGGCACGCGGTCAGTTCCATTGGGTGCTGGCGATGTCGAAGTCGGGGTTGTCGACGCCTGCCGTCTATCGGGAGCTGGATCGGTTGCGGGAGAGCCGGTCTGATTCCGACATCGTCGCCGAGCGTCCGGATGCGTTGATGGCGGCGCTGACCTCCGGCGATCCGAGCGTGGTCGCGCCGTTGCTGCGCAACGATCTTCAGCCCGCGGCGCTGAGTCTGCAACCGGCCCTGCGTCGTACCCTGCGAGCGGGCGTCGATGCCGGCGCACTCAACGGGATCGTCTCAGGGTCCGGGCCGACGTGCGTGTTCCTCTGCGCCGATGAGGCCTCGGCGGTCGACGTCGCCGCCGAACTGTCGGGTGCCGGGGTTGCACGGGCTGTGCGGACCGCCAACGGTCCGGTGCCCGGTGCACGAGTTGTCACCGAGTAGCGCCCCGGCAGGTCGCCCGTCGACTGATCGGGTCAGCTCCCGAAGACGTTGATCGCGTTGCCGTACGCGCGCAATGACGCGATGGAGCCGTTGTACCGGTTGAGGTCGACCCGGGTCGGCACGCCCGGCAGCCTCCCGGAGTCGGTGAACTGCCAGAACCTCCATGTCCGCCAGCCACCCCGCGGCATCTCCGGTGCGCCGCGTCCGTTGTACGACGCGATCCAGAGCGGGTGGTCGCCGAACTCGCGGGTGGCGCCCATGGCGGTGTTCCAGAATCGCGGGTACGTGTAGAGGATCGTCTTTCGGCCGGTCAGGGGTTCGAGGACCGCGAAGAACTCCCTGACCCAGGCAGCGAGCGCACGAGGACCGAGACCCCCGGAATGTTCGAGATCGAGTACCGGCGGGAGGTCGAGGATGCCGTTCTGGCCGAGCACGACCGTTGCGTAGAACGCCGCCTGCTGAGCCGCGGAACGGGTCGGGTCGGCATAGTGATATGTCCCCCGGACCAGGCCGGCGGCCCGCATCGCCAGGCTGTCCTGGACGAAATACGGATTGACGTACCAGGTGGATTCGGTCGCCTTCACCATCGCCAGCTGCTGACCAGACGCGCGAACCGCGAACCAGTTGATGGATGCGCCACCCGGATGCTGATGGCTGGAGACGTCCGGGCCGACCTGCGGAGCCCCGACCGCCACCGGCGCAGAACCCATCGCGCCGGCGAGACCGACGGCACCGGCGATGATTGTGGTCATGATCGATCGTCGAAGGATCACGGCTTCACGCTAGGGGAGATGCGCTGACCTCGCAGTCCGATTGGGTACTTCGATCGTGATCGGATGGGTAATGTCCCAGTCGTGCGAGCACACAAGAGAGCCGGTCGGACGCTGGCGGCGGCGGTCATGGTGGTCTCGATCGTCGCGACGATGATCGTCGGAACAGCGTCGGCCGCGCCGGCTCCGGGTGCGCGGATCGGTTCGGTGCTCCAGGATTCCGCGCTGTCGTCGGGGCAGTTGCCGAGCGGTGCGGCACGCGGACATCGGCTGTTGTACGTCACACGCGATCAGCATGGGAAGCCGGTCAGCAGCACGGGCGCCCTGTATCTACCCGGCGGGCGCCCGCCTGCCGGGGGTTGGCCCGTCTTCTCCTGGGCGCACGGCACCAGCGGCATCTCCGACAACTGCTCGCCCAGCGTGTCGTCGGGGGCGCGGCGCGACACGCTGGAGCCGACGATCAGCAAAGCTCTCCGGTCGGGTTATGCGGTGACCGCCACCGACTATCCCGGTGTGGGTAGCGGGGGAGTCGCGGAGTACCCCTCGGCGGCCGCGCCGAGGGGTACTCGGTGATCGACATGATCCGCGCCTCCCGGGCAGTGGACCCGTCGGTGTCGCGAAGGTGGGTGTCAAGCGGCCATTCGCAGGGTGGACACTCGGCGCTCTGGGCCGCACAGCTGGCACCGCGGTACGCGCCGGATCTGCCGTTGCTCGGCACCGTCGCCTTTGCGCCGGCGTCGAACATCGAAGGCGTCGTACCACTGATGGCGCCGGGGGTCGGTGACCTCGGCAGGTTCAACGCCTTCAGCGGACTGATCCTCTACATCTTGTCCGGACTCGACCACGCACGGCCCGATCTGCACGTCACGGGATATCTGACGCAGGCGGGACGGACGTGGCTCGGACGGGCGCAGCACATGTGTGTGGGTGAACTCGGCAAGGCTCTCGTCGGTGTCCCGCCCGGCACTCTGGTGGCCAAGCCGTTCACCGATCCGACGTTCACCGCTGCGCTCGCCGACTATCTCGCGGTGCCACCCGGTGGTTATCGCACTCCTGTGCGGATCGAGCACGGCGTGTCCGACACCACCGTCCCGTTTCCGCTCAGTCTCGCCCTGACATCGCAGATGCGTTCGGCCGGAACGGATGTGACACTCATCCCGTATCCCGGTGTCAACCACATGCAGGTGGTGACGGCAGGCATCCCGGATGCGTTCCGGACGATCAACGGATATTTCGGCCGGTCGTAGGCGAGTCTCCACCCGCCGATCGTGCGCAGTTTCCCGTCGATCGTGCACGAATTCCCGTCGATTGTGCACCCCAGCCGTCAGAAGTAGGCCCCGCGCGATCGGAGTGCTGTCTCGATCTCGTTGACGACGCTCCAGGGCCTGGTCCGTAGGCGTTCGGCATCGACCCTGATGATGATCCACCCGAGTTCCCGGAGTCTGGCATCCCGTGCGGCATCGTGGGCACGCTGTTCCGGGGATGAGTGAAAGTCCACACCGTCGAACTCGATGCCGATCTTGGGTACCCCGTAGCCGAGGTCCAAGCGTGCAAAGACGTGCTCGTTCTCGTCCGCCACCTCTATCTGGGTTTCGGGAGTGGGGAGGTCGGCCCGGATGATGACCAGGCGGACCCAGCTCTCGGGCGGCGACTCCGCCTTGCCGTCGATCAGCGGGATCAGTCCCCGTAGTTGACGGATGCCGCGCCGGCCATCCCGGCCGTCGGCGTAGGCGGGCGAGCTCGTCCAGTGAGAACCCGGTGGCCCGGGCAAGGTCGTCGAGATGGCCGAGCGCGCGCCAGTCGGGTGGGATTCGGCCCAGGTCGAACGCAGTACGGACCGGTGACGTGACCGCGATGTCATCGATCGTGGTGACGTCGGAGGGCTCGAGATCGGTTCGATGACTGTGGCTGCCCCGGCCCCGTCTGCCCGATCCGGACCGGTGTCGAATGAGCTGAACAACGAAATCCTCGTCGTACCAGCGACTTCCGTGCATGATTGCCGCTGCCGTGCCGCCGACGACGGGATTCCCGTCCGCGCTGCGAGCCGTGACCCGAATACGCTCGCACGCGGTCAGGATCGCAGATCTCTCGAGGTAGTGGTCACCATGGAGGCAGGTGAACGCGGCGTCGAACTGTTCGGCCGACATCCCGCTGCGTTCGAGCGCGGCGCGGCGGCGTAGTAGGCGCTTGTCTTCGCTGATCTGTTTCTGCATAGAGGTTCGACGCAGCGCGCGCCGAATCGGTTGCACCGTCCGCCTGATGTCCGGAACCCGTGGGCAACGCGCACGATGGGCGGGAATCTGTGCCCGCTCGACGAGGAACTGTGCCCGCTCGGCGAGGAACTGTGCACGATGGGCGAGGGCGGATTCCAGCGGTCGTCGCAACACCTATGGCTGGTTGTGGGAGGCTAGCAGGTCGGTGAAGGCTTCGGCTGGGGTGCGAAATCCCAGGGCTGCGCGTGGCCGGTTGTTGAGTGCGGTCGCGATCTGGTTGAGGTGGTCGCTGCTGTGGACGGACAGGTCGGTCCCTTTCGGGAAGTACTGCCGGAGAAGGCCGTTGGTGTTCTCATTGGTGCCACGCTGCCACGGCGAGTGCGGGTCACAGAACCACACTTGCAGATTGTGATCGACCGCGATGTTGGTGTGTACGCCACGCATCTCTGACCCCTGATCCCAGGTGATCGACCGCCGCAGATGGGCGGGTAGATCACCGATCCCGATGGCCAGTGCGGTGCGCAGGTCCTGCCCGGTCCGAGTCGTGGGCAGGTGGAGCAGGATCGTGAATCGGGTAGTGCGCTCGACCAGGGTGCCGATCTGCGAGTGCCCCTCGCGGCCCAGAATGCAATCACCTTCCCAGTCGCCAGGAACCGCCCGATCCTCGACCGCGGCCGGGCGGTTAGCGATCAGCAACTCCCGCGGCACGATGGTCGACCCCGTCCGGGCCGTCCGCGGCTTACGCACGCTACGCCCCGACCTCAATGATGCTGTGACCTGCTGTTTCATCTCACCGCGAGGAAAAACGAACAACGTTCGATAGATCGCCTCAGGACTGATACGCATCCTCACATCATCCGCGAACTCCGTTACCAGCCGAGCACTGATCTGTGCCGGGGACCAATGCTCGAGGCCACTGAGCTTGTCCCAGACATAGGCGCGCAGCACATCGTTGGACTCGAGCTTGCGCAGCTTAGGTCTGGCCCGTCGATGCTGCGCTCGCCGCTGGGCATAGCCCGCGGCGTAGGTGCGATGCTGCGGCCGATTCCGCCGTAACTCGCGGCTGATCGTCGACGGAGCCCGCGCCAGATCACGCGCGATCTGGCGCACCGAAAGTCCCACAGCGTTCTTATTCGCAATCAGGTCACGCTCATCAGCCGACAGATACCGCGACTGCGGCCCCGACCCATGCTCATCACACGCGGCCGGCCTGCTCACAGTAGGAATCACCCCACCATGCTTGGCCATCAACTTATGCCCCAACCGCACCGAGATCCCCGCGTGTCGCGCCGCGGCCGCCGTGCTCATCCCACCCGCCCGCCCCTGCCAGAACTCCCACACCGGCAACGCCGGCATCGACTGCCCACGCTTCAACCGCCCCATCACAACTCCCTTCACTCAGGGTGTTGCGACGATCCCTTGAGGCCATCGAGGAACTGTGCCCGCTCGGCGAGGAACTGTGCACGATGGGCGGGGGGCGGTGGGCTCGAGGGGCCGCACCGAGGGGTGCCCGACGACCCGTTGCTAGGGTCTACAGAGTGGCACCTTCGAACCCGTCTGCGCTGATCAACGCGGACCGCATCAGCAAGAGTTTCGGCATCAAACCCTTGCTCGAATCCGTGTCCCTCGGGGTTCACGAAGGCCAGCGGATCGGTGTCGTCGGCCTCAACGGCGGCGGTAAGACGACCCTTCTCGAGATCCTGGGCGGCATCACCGAGCCCGACAGCGGTCGGGTGTCCCGGGCGGGCGACGTCCGGGTGTCGACGGTGACCCAGCGTGGCGAACTGCCTGCGGGTGCGACCGTCGCCGAAGTCGTGGTCGGCGGGCCGGAGGTGGCGGTTCACGAGTGGGCAGGTGACCCGCGAATCCGTGGCATCCTCAATGGCATCGGTATCGATGGTCTGCTGGATGCGCGGGTCGACGAACTCTCCGGTGGACAGCGACGACGTGTCGGGCTCGCAACGGCTCTGGTGTCCGAGTCGGATCTGCTGATCCTCGACGAGCCGACCAACCATCTCGACGTCGAGGGCGTGCAGTGGCTGGCCGACCACCTCGTCGCCCGCCGGAGCGCGCTGATCGTCGTCACGCACGACCGGTGGTTCCTGGACACGGTCGCGACTCGCACCTGGGAGGTCCACTCCGGGCGCGTCGACGAGTACGAGGGTGGCTACAACGACTGGATCTTCGCCCGCGCCGAGCGCACCCGGCTCGCCGACACGATGGAGGAGCGTCGTCGCAATCTGGCACGCAAGGAACTGGCCTGGCTGCGCCGCGGCCCGCCGGCCCGGACCTCCAAGCCGCGCTACCGGATCGAGGCCGCCGAGAAGCTGATCGCCGACGTCCCGCCGCCGCGCGACAGCGTGTCGCTGTCCGCCTTCGCCAAACGCCGCCTGGGCCGGGTGGTCGTCGAACTCGAAGACGCTCGGGTGGCGACGCCCGCGGGCGACGTGCTGCTCGACGACCTGACCTGGCGGTTGACGCCCGGCGAACGCGTCGGCCTCGTCGGCGTCAACGGCTCCGGCAAGACGACCCTGTTGCGCGCCCTCGCCGGCGAGATCGACGTCGCCCCGGGGCGTCGCAAAGAGGGCACGACGGTCTCGATCGGCTGGCTGCGGCAGGAACTCGACGATCTCGACGAGGATCAACGCGTACTCGACGCGGTTGAGGCAGTGGCGACGCGGATCATGCTGGGGGACAAGGAGATCTCCGCGAGTCAGCTTGCCGAGCGCCTCGGCTTCACCCCGGCGCGCCAGCGCACGCCTGTCGGCGACCTGTCGGGCGGCGAACGCCGACGGCTGCAGATGACCCGGGTACTGATGGCCGAACCCAACGTGTTGTTGCTCGACGAGCCGACCAACGATCTCGACATCGACACCCTGCAGCAACTCGAGGATCTCCTCGACGGCTGGGCGGGCACGCTGGTGGTGATCAGTCACGACCGGTACCTGATCGAACGGATCTGCGACAGCACCTGGGCTCTGTTCGGCGATGGGAACCTGACCAACCTGCCGGGCGGCATCGAGCAATATCTGCAGCGACGACGTGAGATCACCTCCGCCGCACCGCGTCGCACGTCCATGTCGAGCGTATCGACCGCCGCACCCGCACCCGCCCCCGCGATCAGTGCTTCTGAACATCGGGACGCGCGTAAGGCGATGAATCGGCTGGAACGCCAGATCCAGCAGCTGGACACGCGCGAGAGGCGCCTGCACGACCAATTGCTCGATGCAGCAACCGATCCCGAGAAGCTGATGGAACTCAACGCGGAACTGAAAGACGTCGTGGAGGCCAAGGAGACCGCGGAGGCGGAGTGGCTCGAGGTCGCCGAAAAGGTCGAGTGATGGTCGCCGGCGGAGAACTACTGCTACGGACATCCGGCGCCGAAGCGCGGGTCAACCCACAAGGTGGACGACTCACCTCCCTGCGTATCGCGGAGGTCGAGCTCCTCCAGCAGGGCGAGCCGTACGGATGCTTCCCGATGGCCCCGTGGTGTGGACGCATGCGGGGCGGCATCCTCGACTTCGACGGCAGGCGTCATCAATTCGAACTCAACGATCCGCCGCATGCCCTCCACGGGCTCGCACGCGACCACCGGTGGGAGACCGAAGCGTCCGGCACGGATCATGCGACACTGACTCGACGCCTGGACCCGCACTGGCCGTTCGAGGCGACCGTCACCCAGGATTTCGCACTCGAACCCGGTGAATTGACGATGCGGTTACGGGTTTCGTCGGCAGACGCGCCCTTTCCCGCGCAGGCGGGCTGGCACCCGTGGTTCCGTCGCTACCCGATGTCCGGCAACTCCGCGCCTCTGGCAGTGGATTTCGCGCCAGCCTGGCAGGAAGAGCGCGGTCCCGACTACCTTCCGACCGGCACACGGCTGGCGCCGCAGCCGCCACCGTGGGACGACTGCTTCGGTATGCCCTCGGGCGTCGACGTCGCCCTGGAATGGCCCGACCTCCTGCGTCTGCGGATACGCAGCGACGCGGAATGGGTGGTGATCTTCGACCATCGACCGTTCGCGATCTGTGTGGAACCGCAATCCGGGCCGCCCGACGGCCTGAACACGATGCCCCGGGTGGTGGCACCGGGACGCGATCTGGTGGTCACCACGCGCTGGACGTGGTGAGGGCCCGGGTCAGATCAGGTGTGCGCCACGGCCCGGTCGCACCCGACGAACCGTCGGGGCGGGATGTCCGGCGGCGGTGATCGCCGCGGGCAGGTCGGCGCAGATCCGTTCCGCTGCGTCGGCGGGTGCCAATGCGATCACGGATCCGCCGAATCCACCGCCCGTCATCCGCGCGCCGTGGGCGCCGAACTGCTGCGCGGTGACCGCGATGAGGTCGATGTGGGGAGTCGTGATCTCGAAGTCGTCGCGCATCGAGTCGTGTGAGGCATTCATGAGTTCGCCGACCGCAGCGAAGTCCGCGGCCCGCAAGGCGGACGCGGCCGCGAGGACCCGCGCATTCTCGGTCAGGATGTGGCGTGCGCGAACCCGGTTCAGCCCTTCTGGCAGACCTTTCCACGCATCGTCGGCCGCCTCACGCAGCGATGCGACGCCGAGTTCGGCTGCTGCGGCCTCGCACGACGTACGCCTCGCCGCATACTCGCCTGCGGCGTGCCGGTGGGGTGCATGGGAGTCGATCACCAGCAGTTGTGCGGAATCGTCGACCGGCATCGGCACCGGCTCCACCTCGAGCGATCGGAAGTCGATGAGCAGGGCGGTGTCCTGTTGGCCGAACAAACTCGACAGCTGATCGAGCAGACCGGTCGGTGCTCCCACGTAGTCGTTCTCCGCGTGTTGCGCGAGCCGAGCCAGCTCGTGTCGGGACAGATCCAGGTCTGCGGTGATCGCCAGCAGCACTGCACATTCGAGCGCGGCAGACGACGACAGTCCGGCGCCGACCGGAACCGTGGATTCGACGTGGAGACGTCCGCCCGCCACCTCGTGGCCGGCGGTCCGGAGGGCCCAGACGCAACCGGCGATGTATGCGCCCCAACCGGTTACGTCGCCCGGCGCGGTCGTGGGACCGATGGTGGCGACACCGGACTCGTCACCCGATTCCGCGACGATCGTTCCGGCACCGGTGTCGGGGGCGAAGTCGGCTGTGGTGCCGAGGTCCAGGGCGATCGGCAACGCGAATCCGAGGTTGTAGTCAGTGTGTTCGCCGATCAGGTTCACCCGCCCCGGGGCGTAACTCTGTATTCGCATGTTGCTCACGTCATTGCCCCACGCAGGTCGGCGGCGACGTCCTCGGGTGTCTTGTCGGTGACGAATGCGTCGCGCCCCGATTCGGAACCGGCCAGGTACTTGAGCTTGTCGGCGCTGCGGCGCACGGAGAACAACTCGGCGTGGAGGTAGCCTTCGGCCGCATCCGCCCGGTATTGGTGCCACGACGCGATGTAGGGCAACGGCTGGCCGTAGAGCGCGTCGTAGGCCCGCAGCACCGTGAGGTACACGCGTGCCAGATCGTCGGCCTCGTCGTCGGTGAGTTCGGAGAGCCGGCGGACGTGCCGCAACGGATAGATGTGGACCTCGGCGGGCCAGCGGGCGGCGAACGGCACGAACGCCGCGGTATGGGCGGTCTGGACGAGAATCCTTTCCCCGCTGTTCAGTTCGCCGGCAAGGATCGATTCGAACAGGTCCGTCCCCGTCTGGTCGCGGTGTGTCGACGCGGCGCGCAGCATGGTCTCGGTCCGGTGTGTGCGGAACGGATACGCATAGATCTGACCGTGCGGATGTGTGAGGGTCACCCCGATCTCCTCGCCCCGGTTCTCGAAGCAGAAGACCTCTTCGACGCCGTCGCGCGCGAGCAGATCGTCGGTGCGCTGGGACCAGACGTCCACCACCAGCCGGGCACGCTCGGGCGTGAGTCCGGAAAACGAACCCTCGTGGTCGCTGCTGAAGCACACCACCTCACAGCGGCCGTGACCCGGCGCCTCGACCGTCAGATCGCCGGGCCGATCCGGGAGCCGGAACCCGCTGCCGGCATGTGCCGCCGCCAGCGAGGGGAAACGATTCTCGAACACCACCACGTCGTAGTCGTCGGCGGGCACCTCGCTGGAACGTCCGGAGGGATCCGGGCAGAGCGGGCACATCCGTCGCGGCGGTTTGTAGGTCCGCTCCTGCCGCGCGGGAGCGATCATCACCCAGTCGCCGATCTGCGGGTCGCGTCGGATGCGGGTGGCCGAATCATCAGGGCGCGCTGGTAGATCGCGATGGTCGACGCCTGGAACCGGCGGGTTCTCGGCGGTCGAGAAGAACAGGATCTGCCGGTCGTCGGCGAGGGTCGCCTGCTGCGGCGTCGGCAGCGGGCGCCCGATCCCGTCCTGGTTCGCACGATCTCCGGTCACGTCATCTGGGGTCATCGAGGTATTCCTTCGGCGATGGTGAGCACGACGATGTCGGCGAGTTCGCTGCGTGCCGTGGCGGGCAGGCCGTCGTCGGTCACCAGTCGGTTGATACGCCCGAACTCGGCGAACAGGTGCGCGCCGATCTCGCCGTACTTGGTGTGGTCGGCGAGCACGACCGTCGACCGCGCGGTGGTCAGGAGCTTTCGATTGGTCTCGGCCTCACCGAGATTGGGGGTGGTGAAACCCGCGGACGGGTCGATGCCGTGGGTTCCGACAAAGGCCCGGTCGGTCCGGTAGTGCTCCAGTGCGGCATTGGCGATCGGCCCGACGAGGGCATCCGATGGTGTGCGCTGTCCACCGGTGAGCTGGACACTCGCGGCGTCGAGATAGGAGTCCGAGGGGTCGGTCAGCAACTCGAAGATCGAGACCGAGTTCGTCACCACGGAGATGTCGCGGCCGCGGAGCAATCGGGCCAGTTCCAGCGTGGTGGTACCGGCGCCGATCGCGACGGTCATACCGTCCTCGATCAGCGGTAGTGCGGCCAGCGCGATGGCGCGCTTGGCATCCGGTTCGCGAGTCGCCTTGAGCGACGACGGCGGTTCGAGTCCTCGTCCGGTGAGGTCGCCGTCTGTCCGCACAGCGCCGCCGTGGACCTTGCTCAGTTCCCCGTCGCTCTCGAGGTGGTCGAGATCCCGTCGGATGGTCATCTCGGAAACACCCAGTTCAACGGCGAGGTCGGTGACCCGCACCGCACCTCGGGAGACCACGGCAGCCAGCACGTGTCCCCGTCGCTCCGCTGCAAGCATGGCGAGATACTAGCAGGAACGCACTAAAACGAACATCTAGTCACAATTCCGCACCGGTGTGGTGTTATCTTCTGTTAGTTTCTGACAGTCATCGACATGCCGAGCGCAACAAGGGGGTTGCCGTGCACCTGGCATCCGACTCCATTCTCCGGTTGAACACCGGGTGGATGGACTACGTCCTCATCGCCATCTACTTCGCTTTCGTTCTGGGGATCGGGTATCTCGCCCGCAGCCAGATCGCCACCAGCATGGACTTCTTCCTGTCCGGCCGACGGTTGCCCGCCTGGGTGACCGGTATCGCGTTCGTCTCGGCGAACCTCGGCGCGGTCGAGATCATGGGCATGTCCGCCAACGGCGCCCAGATCGGTCTGGCGACCATGCACTACTACTGGATCGGCGCTGTGCCGGCGATGGTCTTCCTCGGCCTCGTGATGATGCCGTTCTACTACGGCTCCAAGGTCCGCAGCGTCCCCGAGTTCATGCGCCGCCGGTTCGGTACCGGCGCGCACCTGGTCAACGCGCTCAGCTTCGCGGTCGCCCAGGTGCTCATCGCCGGCGTCAACCTGTTCCTGCTGGCGACCGTCATCAACGCAGTACTCGGTTGGCCGCAATGGATCTCGCTCATCGTCGCGGCTGCGGTGGTGCTCACCTACACCGCACTGGGCGGGTTGTCGGCGGCCATCTACAACGAGGTCCTGCAGTTCTTCGTGATCCTCGCCGCGCTGGTTCCGCTCACCGTCATCGGCCTGATCAAGGTCGGAGGCTGGAGCGGCCTCAAGGACAAGGTGATCGACACCCACGCGTCCGACGGAACGGTGACCGCCACGGTCCACGAGCAGTTGTCGTCGTGGCCGGGACAGGCACTCAGTGGGTTCTCCTCGCCGGTCTGGTCGGTCGTCGGCATCGTCTTCGGCCTGGGGTTCGTGTTGTCGTTCGGCTACTGGACGACCAACTTCGTCGAGGTCCAGCGGGCCATGGCCTCCGACTCGATGTCGGCCGCGCGGCGCGCTCCGATCATCGGTGCCATCCCGAAGATGTTCATCCCGTTCGTGGTGGTCGTCCCCGGCATGATCTGCGCCGCGGCGATCGGCGACATGATCCACCTCAAGAACACCGGATCGGGCAACGGGATCACCTACAACGACGCCATGTTGCTCATGATGCGCGACATCTTGCCGAACGGATTGCTGGGCGTCGCGGTCGCGGGCCTCATCGCATCGTTCATGGCGGGTATGGCGGCCAACGTGTCCGCCTTCAACACGGTCTTCAGCTACGACATCTGGCAGCAGTACGTGGTGAAGAACCGCGAGGACCGCTACTACATCACGGTCGGACGGGTCGCGACGGTCGCAGCGGTGTTGCTGGCGATCGGAACGGCAACCATCGCCTCGGGCTACTCCAACCTGATGGACTACCTCCAGACGCTCTTCGGGTTCTTCAATGCGCCATTGTTCGCCACCTTCATCCTCGGCATGTTCTGGAAACGGATGACCCCGACCGCAGGTTGGGTGGGTCTCGTCAGCGGCACATCGGCCGCGGTCGTGGTGTTCATCCTGCAGGAGACGGGCGTGATCGACCTGCCGGGGCAGGGCATGCCGTTCGTGGCAGCATCGATGGCCTTCATCGTCGACATCCTCGTCTCGGTGGTGGTCTCGTTGGTGACACGTCCGAAGCCAGAGTCCGAGCTGAAGGGCTTCGTGTACTCATTGACCGACAAGTCGACGCTGACGGGCGACGACAGCTCGACACCATGGCTCGCGCGGCCGGTGCCGCTCGGCGCCGTGGTGATCGGCCTCGTCATCATCCTCAACATCGTCTTCCACTGACCGAACAGACCAGGAGCGTTCATCATGAGCGACAAGAAGACCCGAACCGTCGCGCGGCTGTTCGACATCCGCAACATCGTCGGTGCCCTGATGGGGATCTACGGTGTCATCCTGTTGATCGCCGGATTCGTGCCATCGAGTGCGGAGGCCGGCGCGGGTTCGACACAGCGCTCGACCGATCCGATCGACATGTCGGTGGGCAGCGGCGCCAACCTCTGGGTGGGTGCGATCCTGCTCGTCGTCGCCCTCATCTTCATCGGATGGGCGGCGTGGCGACCGCGTTCGTGACGCAGGACAACTGACAATTCCGATGTCGGGCCCGGTTCATCGGGCCCGACATCGGCGGTCAGCGCCGGATCGCCCCGTTCACCATCGCCGCGATGGCGATCGCGCCTGCCTGGTTGATGTGGTACGGGTACGCGATCCGGTTGGACATCGCGCTCTCGTACCACGGGGTGATCACGTTGCACGGATCATGGCCGGCGGACAGCCGATTGGCGTCCACGAAGGTGCCGTCGACCTTGGCGGCGGCCCGGCGTAGCGCATCACCCGCACGGTTGAAGACCTGATTCATCCACCGGACGTCGGGGTCACTGATGGGCACCATCGGCCAGCAGCCGTGGTTCCCCATGAACCCGCCGATACCGACGACGATGATCTGGGCGCGCGGGGCCTGCCTGCGGATCGCCCGCAGGGCGGGGGTCACGCGATTCTCCATCCGGGCAATACGCCAGCGGGCCTCACCGTTGAGCCGGGTGCGGCAGAACCGGTCGGTGAGCGGTGCTGTGGTGCACTTGCCGACGAGCGCGCCCCAGCGCATGTCGTTGCCGCCGATGCTCACGCTCACCACCTGGGCGTCCCGTGGGACCATCCGCACCTGCGGTGGCTTGTAGCCGGCGTTCGTCCGTTGCCCGGCCGTGTAGAGGTTCGGTGCCTGGGCACCCGCGCATGACGTGTCGACGAAGTGCCGGGGCAGCGCCAGCAGCGCGACGATCGCCGGGTAATTGGCCGCAGAGCGTTTGCATCCGAGGAAGTAGTCGGGCGTCGGGGTGAAGAAGCCGCCCGACGCCCGGGAATCACCCATCGCCACGTAGGTCCCATTGGTGTACCGGACGGGTGTCGTATCCGGTGCGGCCTGAGCGGATGGTGCCGCCACCAGGCTGGTCAAGGCGACGACAGCCGCCGCCATGGAGATCAGAATTGCAGGACCACCACGAAATACACGCCGACTCACCAGCACACCTCACAACGACAATTTGCTCTCTTCGATGCCCACCACCGCAGGTCATCAGGGATTGTATGCGAGGTCACACAGATCGGGTGCGGCAAGAGCAAACCTCGGCGTTCTCAGGCTGTCCGAATCGGATCACACCGGTGGGCGAAACCGTCGATGAGCGAAGCCGTCCGTTCTGGCTGGATCAGCGGGAACAGATGGGCGGCACGGGGGATGATCCGCAGCTCAGCGCGGTCCGAGACAGCTCTGAATCGTTGTTCGTGGATGCGGAACTGGTCCCAGCCGCCATTGATGAACTCGATCGGACCGGGGTACCGGGCGACCTCGGCGAGCGCATCGAATCTCGACAACTCGCCGACCACGTCGCGGATCGAATGAAGCGCCAGACCACCCGCCTCCATGTCCTCGGCGACCCGCGTGCCGACGGCGACCCGGGTGAGTCCCTTGCTGATCACGGCCGCCTGGCGTGGGAGGAATCCGGTCGCCGCGCCGAATGCCCGGAACGGTGCGGCGAGAAGCCGACTCGGCTGCGTCGTCGCGCACATGGCGACCAGGCCTGCGACTGCCGCCGGGTGCCTGCCGGCCACGGCCATCGAGACGTACCCGCCCAGTGACATCCCGGCCACCACCGCCGGTTCCCCGAGGTCGCGCACCGCGTCCAATACTGCCGCGACGGCATCGTCGATCGTGAAGGTCTCGGCGGATCGGGTGCCGTGACCGGGCAGATCAGGGGTGACGACCGGTCGGTCGGTGATCTCCGCCGCGATCCGGTGGAGTGCGGCACCACTGACCCGGAGGCCGTGGACGAGGACGACGGGAACGGGCGACACCTCACGCGATGGGCTCATCGGGAGCCAGTATGCCCGCCACCGGTCGCCATGTCGCGGCCAGACGGCTCGACATTTGCCTTCCTGATCAGGTCGCGGGCACCTCGACCGTGCGGTCGATCGCGACGGCGTCGAGGAAGCCGGCGTCGTGCGAGACCACCAGCAGCGCACCCGACCACTCCCGGATCGCGTCGACCAGTTCCTCGGTGGTGTCGATGTCGAGATTGTTGGTCGGCTCGTCGAGGATGAGGAGCTTGGGGGTCGGGTCCGCGATCAACGCCGTGGCCAGCGCGACGCGGAGTCGTTCTCCGCCCGAGAGTTCGCGCAGCGCCCGGTCGGCGCGGGCACCCCGGAACAGGAAACGTGCGAGGTGTGCGCGGACCTCCTGGACGGGGATGTCGGGGTGGGCGTCGGTGACCGCCTGGGCGATGGATTTACGGTCGTCGTCGAACGCGATCCGCTGTGGCACATAGGCATACGGCACCACCACATGGCCGGTCGCGATGAGGTCGGAGATCAAGGTGGTCTTCCCG
This sequence comes from Gordonia sp. SL306, assembly GCF_026625785.1. Lineage (NCBI taxonomy): Bacteria > Bacillati > Actinomycetota > Actinomycetes > Mycobacteriales > Gordoniaceae > Gordonia > Gordonia sp. SL306. The sequence goes on from NZ_CP113063.1 coordinate 3,914,956, forward strand.
GACCCGTTGCGTCCGGTCAATGCGATGCGCTCGGGTCCGTCGATCCGCAACCGCTCGTCGTCGATCACCTGTGCGCGCGAGGAGATCTCGACCAGTGGCATGGTGATTCGTGCCGTGCGGTCGTCGCGGATCCCGTCGCGTGCCGCGTCGAGTCGGGTGGTCGCCGCGGACACATCGTCGCGATGTGCGTTGCGCAGCTTGCCCGCCGACACCTGGGCCGCGTCGCGACGGAGGTGGGCGATGATCTTCGGCACCCGCTTCTCCCGTTCGGCGGTGGCCGCGGTGCGAGCCCGTCGATCGAGCTTGATCTGCGCCTCCACCATCTCGCGACGCTGTTTGCGTACGTCGTTGGCGGCGGTCGCGACCGCCGCCTCGGCGGACTCCTGCTCGGCGTCGAGGGTTTCCCGGTACAGCGAGTACGGACCACCGAAGAGCCTGATACCTCCCCGGTACAGCTCGAGTGTGGCATCCATGCGCTCGAGGAGCTCGAGATCGTGGCTGACCACAACGACCGTTCCCGAGAATCTGTCGATCACGTCGAACAGCCTTGTGCGCGATGCGCTGTCGAGATTGTTCGTCGGCTCGTCGAGGAGTAGTACCGCCGGGCGGCGGATCAGCTGTGCGACGAACGCCAGGAGAGTGGCCTCGCCCCCGGAGAGCGCTCCGATCCTCCGGTCGAGATCCGTCGGCAGACCGAGCGCCGACAACTGGCCGACCGCCCGGTCCTCGACATCCCAATCGTCGCCGACGGTGCCGAAGTCCTGCTCGTCGACCGACCCGCCTTCGATCCGCCGCAGGGCGGAACGGATCTCGTCGATGCCCAGGACGGTGGCGACCGAGAGGTCGGGGTCGTCGTAGGGATGCTGGCCGACCATGCCGACGTCGCCGCGGACCGAGACACTGCCGCGCTGTGGGGTCAGCTCCCCGGAGATGAGACGCAACAGGGTGCTCTTGCCTGCACCGTTGGCGCCAACCAGCGAATAAACCGCGTCGGAGACGCTCAACGAGATCTGGTCGAAGACGGCGGTGCCGTCGGGCCACGCGAATGCCACGTCGGACAGGGTGATCGAGGGGTGCGGCGCAGTGCCGGACATTGAGGATGCAGTCATGAGGGGACTCCTGAGGTGGTGGGCGATGGCCTGCCGATGCCAGAGCACGGCGGCGGTTTCGGGCCTACCTCAGATGTTCATGACTGAGACATCACTCCTCGGGTCGTAGGGTGTCGGCGTGCCGACGTCGCCGTCCACGGTAGCGCGATGGGGCCGTCCTTGCCAACCGCATTTCCGTCGCCCCGCCGACGTCCCGCGACGATCACGGCTCGGCGAGGCAGCTACCGTGGCCCCATGTCGTTCATTCGGACCTCGGTCGTCAACGGTGTCGGTGAGGTCATCCTCGACCGGCCCAAAGCCCTCAACGCCCTGGATCAGACCATGATCGACGACATGCACCGCGTGCTCACCGAATGGGAGGACGACGACGGGATCGAAACGGTGCTCGTGACCTCCGCCGGCGATCGTGCCTTCTGCGCCGGCGGCGACATCCGGGCGATCCGCGAACACGCGGTCGCGGGGGAGCACGATGCGGTCACGCAGTACTTCGCCGCCGAGTACCGGCTCGACCAGCTGGTGGCGAATTACGCGAAGCCGTATGTGGCGGTCATCGACGGGGCGGCCATGGGCGGTGGCCTCGGGATCAGCGTGCACGGTGAGGTGCGGGTGGTGAGCGAGAAGGCGGTGATCGCCATGCCGGAGACCGCGATCGGGTTCTTCCCCGACATCGGCGCGACGTACTTCTTGCCCCGCCTGCCAGAAGGGGTCGGGATGTGGCTGGGGATGACCGGTGCTCGGATCCGCGGCGCCGACGCGGTGGAGATCGGCCTGGCCACCCATTTCGTCGAGTCCGCCGACCTCGGCGAGGTCACCGACCGACTACGTGACGGGGAGCCGCTCGTCGAGGTCCTCGCCGGCCATCACGATCGTCCGGCGCCCGAGATCCCGTTGCGCAAGGTGGGCGAGTACTTCGCCGACGAGAACGTCTCGGCGATCATCGGAGGTCTCAAGGGCGCTGTCGGCGACGAATGGGCAACCGAGATGGTCGATCTGATCGAGCAGGCGTCCCCGACCAGCCTGTGGGTCACCGCAGCGATGATCGAGGCCGGCTCACGATCCACTCTCGACGAGTGCTTCGACCGGGAACTCCATGCCGCCGAACAGATCACCCGGACCGGCGACTTCGCCGAAGGTGTGCGAGCGGTTCTCGTGGACAAGGACCGGCGGCCCGAGTTCGCGCCGGGTTCGGTCGACGACGTCGACCCGGATGTGGTGGCGCGCATCGTCGGGGTGGTGTGACCGGCCCTGTCACGGTGTCAGTTCGAACCATCCGGACAGGGTGACGCCGGTCGGTGAGCCGATCGCGGTGGGCGTCGTCGATGAGGTGGCGGTGCTCGGTGATGCCGGCGTCGATTCGTCGGCGTCATAGGTGACGTCGTCGTCGGGCGCGAACGGGTTGGCGTCGTTGCGCGTGGCCCGCTGACAGGTGAATGACGCGGCTGCGCGTCGGGACGACATCGCGGTGATCTTCAGCGGGCACGAGTTCGAGTGGTAGTAGGCGCCGTCCACGGAGACGCCGACTGCGGCGTTGATCGGTTTCGACAACGGTCCCACGGTCGGCCGGGTGGAGCCGATCGGGGGCAGCACGCCGCCGGTGAGGTCGCTGGCCAGGAACTCGAGCTGTGCGCCGTCGGTGCCAGGTCCCTTGAACACGAACAGCAGGGTGTCGGGCGGCACTTCCGGGCGCGGATTACCCCACTTGCTGAACCCGAGACACTCGGTGTCGCCGTCGCCCACCTCGGCCGACGCCGGGGCGCCCGCGGGGTTGTCCCGATCGGTGGCGGGGGAGTCGACCATCGCCACTCGTAGTGCGCCGGAACGGAAGTCGAGGTCGGCCCCGGTACGGTCGATCCGACCGGATTCCGGCGTCTCAGTGCATTCGGCGGCGTCCAGATGGGCAGACGCGGTAGGAGTGGGCGATGCCGACGAGGAGGTCGGTGTGTCCTGGCCGTCGCCGGTGCCGCAGGCGGCGATGACGGACACGGTCGCCGTGGCCGCGAGCCACCAGGCGGTGCGGCGGGCCGTCGGGGTCACCACGGAATCAGTCCGCTGCTGCGACAAGTGGTTCGAGCGTGAGGTCGGGGTGCTCCTTCTCGATGTACTGCAGTCGCCACTTGTCGCTGAACAGCGCCAGGAGTGCACCGTCGCTGCGGGTGAAGACCTCGACGCCGCGTTGCCTGCCGAGTTCGGCCGCGCTGTCGGCATCGGTACGTCGCGCCAGGCTGTAACCGAGCGGCTCGATCGTGGTGGCGACGTTGAACTCCGACTTCATCCGTGCCGTGACCACCTCGAACTGCATCGGGCCGACGGCAGCGAGGACCGGGGAGGCGTCGCCACGCAGATCGTTGCGCAAGACCTGCACCACGCCCTCGCTGTCGAGCTGGTCCATCGCCTTACGGAACTGCTTGTACTTGTCGGCGGTGTTCACCCGGAGCGCCGAGAAGTGTTCCGGCGCAAAGGACGGTATCGGCGGGAACTGGACCCGGGGATCAATGAACAGGGTGTCGCCGGGCGCGAGGGCCGTAGCGTTGACGAGACCGACCACATCGCCGGGGTAGGCCTGGTCCACGGTCGACCGATCGCGGCCGAAGACCGCCTGGGCATACTTGGTGGCGAACGGTTTTCCGGTCTGCGCGTGGGTCACCACCATTCCACGTTCGAACTCGCCGGAGACGATCCGCATGTACGCCAGGCGATCCCGATGACTCGCGTCCATCCCGGCCTGCACCTTGAAGACGACTGCACTGAACGGTTCGGTGACGTCACGCACGGTGCCGTCGACGTCCGCGCGCCCGGTCGGCGGGGGTGCGAGTTCGACCAGCGTCTCGAGCAGCTGGCGCACACCGAAATTGAGCATCGCCGACGCGAAGATCATCGGTGATGTCTGACCGGCGAGGAACATCTCCTGATCGTGGTCCTGGCCCATCTCGGTGAGCAGTTCGCTCTCCTCGAGGGCGGTGGTCCACTCGTCGCCCTCCCGGGCGGCCGCGTCGTCGGCGCCCATGATCTCCTCGGGGGCCACCTTCGCGCCGCCGGCAGTGCGGGTGAAGCGGATGTACTCGCCGGTGCGGCGGTCGAGGAGGCCGCGGAAGTCTCCTGCGATGCCCACCGGGAAGTGCAGCGGTGTCGGCGTGAGGCCGATGCGCTCGGTGATCTCGTCGATCAGCTCGAGCGGTGTCTGGCCCGGACGATCCCACTTGTTGATGACGGTGATGACCGGGATGCCCCGGTGGCGGCACACCTGGAACAGCTTGAGCGTCTGTGGCTCGAGTCCCTTCGCTGCGTCGATGAGCATCACGGCGGCATCGACGGCGGTGAGGACCCGATAGGTGTCCTCGGAGAAGTCGGCGTGACCCGGGGTGTCGACCAGGTTGATCACGTTGGGCAGGTCGTCGAGGCCGTGCTCGCCGACGAAATTGAACTGCAATGCGGTGGAGCTGACCGAGATGCCGCGGGCCTTCTCCATCTCCATCCAGTCGGAGACCGTGGACTTGCGGCCCGCCTTCCCGTGGATGGCGCCGGCCTCGCTGATCATCCGGGCGTGCAGGGCCAGCGCCTCGGTCATCGTCGACTTGCCCGCGTCCGGATGCGAGATGATCGCGAAGGTGCGACGACGGCTCGCTTCGCGGGCGACGGCTTCAGAACTCACTCGAGAAGGCTACCGTTCGGGCGCTGGCCAGGCCAAAATGCGCCAAAAGTTGCCGCTTGGTTCGCTCCACGGACCAAGCGGCAACCTGAGTGGGTTGATGGAACGGCCGCTACGCCGTGTGCGTCGAATGTGTGTGAATCCAACACGTGCAGTTCGGCGTCACCTGGCCGATCGAGATGGTGTCATCACCCTGAGGGAAGCGCTCGGATGCGGGTTGAGCCGTGCGGCGGTGAAGCGCAAGGTGGCCTCGGGCGAGTGGGCGCGTGAAGCGACCGGCGTATATCGGGCTGCCGACCATTCGCGGACGCCGCGCGCTCGTGTTCGGATCGCCGTCGCATCTGTCGGCACACGTGCAATTCTCTGCGGACCGATCGCCGCGTGGTGGCACGGCCTGGTCGACGACTTCCCGGAATCCATCACCGTCGCGTCGGAGACGAAAGGGCATCACCGCGGGGCGGTGGCGTGGGTGCGCATACGACATCGCAAGTACGACGCCGTCGATGTCGTCGAATCGGACGGCGTCAGGGTGACGGCGGTCCCGGTCACTGTTCTCGACACCGCCGCCGAAACCGGGAGGTCGCAGGCGGTCGACAACACATTGCTCCGTCGCCGCGTCAGCCTCGACGAACTTGCCGGCGCACATGCGAGGTATCCGAGGAGGGTGGGAGTGGCGTCCACCCGCCGACTCCTCGAAGCACTCGAATCAGGTGCGCGTTCGGAGGCCGAACGCGCGGCGGTGGCCGTATTCCGCAGCCGCGGTATATCCGGGTGGTGTGCGAACACGATGGTGTGCGGCTTTCTCGCCGACTTCGTCTTCGAGGCAGAGAAGGTGATCGTCGAGATGGATGGGTTCGCGTTCCATCGAGATGCCGAGGTCTTTCAGCGTGATAGGACGAAGCGCAACACCTGGCTGGCTGCGGGCTTCACGACGCTCAACTTCACGTGGGATGACATCACGACCCGACCCCACGACGTCGCAGCGCGCGTGACGGACTCGCTCGGCCAGAATTTGCCCTCAGGTCCGCTCAGCGGACCAAACGGCAACGTCAACCGACCGGATCACTCGAACGGAACGGGCGGCAGTTTGACGACCTGCGACGCATAGCTGAGCCCGGCTCCGTAACCGAGGAGCAGAGCCGTCTCGCCCGGCTTCGCGGCGCCGGTCGACAACAGTTCCTCCATCGCCAGCGGGATCGATGCCGCGGAGGTGTTGCCGGTGTGCTCGATGTCGTTGGCGACGACGGTACCTTCGCGCAGTTTCAGGTTCTTGGCGAGCAGGTCGTTGATGCGCGAGTTCGCCTGGTGCGGGACGAAGACGTCCAGATCTTCGGCGCCGACTTTCGCCGCGTCGAGGGCGCGCTGGGCGACCTTGCCCATCTCGAAGGCGGCCCACCGGAAGACGGCGGTGCCCTCCATGCGGAGGTACGGGCGATGGGTGCGGTCACTGTCGAGGAAGGTCACCCAGTCGATGTCCTGCCGGATCGCGTTGAACTGTGAACCGTCGCTGCCCCAGATCACCGGTCCGAGCTGCTGGTCCTCGGTCGGCCCCACGACGACGGCACCCGCGCCGTCGCCGAAGATGAAGCAGTTCGTGCGGTCGGTCATGTCCATCGTGATCGACAGCTGTTCGGCTCCGATGACGAGGACATGTGTTGCACTGCCGCCGCGGATCATGTCCGACGCCACGGCCATGCCGTAACCGAAGCCGGCGCAGCCGACCGTGATGTCGAAGGATGGGACGCCGTTGGCGCCGAGCTCGGTCGCGACCTTGGTGGCGCCTGCGGGGGTCAGCAAGAGGTGGGTGTTGGTCGCCAGGATCACGGCGTCGATGTCGGATCCCGAGAGCAGCGCATTGGCGATGGCCTTGCGCCCGGCGTTGACCGACATCTCCATCACGGTCTCGTCGCGCCGCGCAAAGCGTCGCGTCTTGATCCCGGTGCGGGTGTAGATCCACTCGTCGGAGGAGTCGATCTGCTCGCAGATCTCGTCGTTGGTGACCACCCGCTCGGGGCGGTACGCACCGATGCCGAGCATGCCGATGTTGTTGATCCCGGCAGTGTCTGCGATGACAGCCATTGAGTGTCCCTTTCACTATGTGACCCGCCATAGACGGTCTCACATCGGGGCCCTACTGGGAAGTAGCGTTGCGCGCGGGCTGCCGCTGCCCGATCATCTCGCGATATCGATCGCGGTCGGCGGTCATCTGGTGGCCGGGATCGTCGGCGGGTGGCGTCCAGCCCTCGGAGCTCAGGTCGAGCCGTCCCGATCGCAGATCCTCGACGACGTCGGTCAGCCAGAGCAACTCCGCCCGGGCCTCGGCACCCCACAGCTGTAATCCGCGGAGGGCGTGTGGCGGGACGTGCGGGTGGTCCTCGGCCCGGCTGTCGACGGGGAACTCGATCACTGCGGCGTCGAGAGCCCGGCGGCGACTCTCGAGGAGCTCGAGAGCCTTCTCCTGGCCGAGCATGGGCAACATCCCGAATGCGGCATGGAACTCGCGGCGGTCGAACACATTGACCGCGACGATCGCATCGGTCAGCAGTCGGTCGAACTCGGCGCGACCGGCCTCGGTGAGCTCGTAGACCGCGACGTCCCGCGCGCCGTCGGCGAGGTCGTGGCGGACGGCGAGGTGATCGGTCACGAGCCCGCCGAGGCCGTGATAGATCGAGCCGGGATTGACGTTGGCCCACTGGTCGACCTGCCAGGACATCAGTTCGCGCCGGATCTGATAGCCGTTCACCGGCTCGAAGAGGGCAACGGCACCCAGGAGCAGTAATCGAGTGGTCGTCGCTGCCATGCCCACGAGGGTAGGTCCAGATCCGCGCTCGTACCAGGACCGTTGTTGTCCTCGATTCGATGAATCCTCGAGGTGAGGCAAGTCAGCCTCTCTGAGCTGCGAGCGTCGGATCTCGCCGTTGACTTCCGACGTACAGATTGAGATAGTCGACACTGTTCAAACTTGAACAGTCGGAGATCCGAACGGTGGCGGCTCGGGAGTTCCGACGGACGCGAAGGGGACAGGCATGATCCATGCACGCGGGCTGGTGCAGACATTTCACACCGGCCGTGGAAAACAGAAGCGGGAGGTCCGCGCCGTCGACGGCGTCGACCTCGACATCGCGGAAGGGGAGGTCGTCGGCTTCCTCGGTCCGAACGGTGCAGGTAAGACGACCACACTCCGGATGCTGACCACGCTGTTGCGGCCCACGGCCGGTACGGCGACCGTCAACGGGTACGACGTCGTGAAGGACTCGGTCATGGTGCGGCGCAGCATCGGCTATGTCTCCCAGGCGGGCGGCACCTTCAGCCAGGCCCAGGCCGGCGACGAGGTGGTCGACCACGGGATGCTCTACGGGATGACGCGCTCCGCGGCAACGGCCCGCGGCAAGGCCTTGTTCGCGCAACTACAACTCGACGGCCTCTGGGATCGGATGCCCAAGAACATGTCCGGTGGACAGAAGCGTCGCCTCGACATCGTCATGGGCCTGGTCCACGATCCGACGCTGGTGTTCCTGGACGAGCCGACCACCGGTCTCGACCCGCAGGCACGGGCCAACCTCTGGGAGCACATCCGGCGACTGCGCTCGGACACCGGTGCCACGGTCTTCCTCACCACGCACTATCTCGACGAGGCCGACGAGCTGTCCGATCGGATCATCATCATCGACAACGGCCGCATCGTGGCTGCCGACACGGCCGACAATCTCAAGGCCACGGTGTCGGGTGATCTCGTCGATCTCGAACTCTCCGACGACGCGATGGTGGCCGTCTCCGCAGAGAAGCTCGGTGCCATCGGCAGCGATGTGGAAACCGACGGACGCCATGTGCGTGGCCGGGTCCGTCGCGCGGGTCGCGAGGTGCCGGGCCTGCTACGCGAGTTCGACGCCGCGGGCATCAACCTCGATTCGATCGAGGTGATCCGACCGACCCTCGACGACGTGTTCCTCACCCTCACCGGTCGTTCCCTCCGGGACGCCCAGGACGAACAGTCGGCCGACGATTCCGTTGTCGCCGAAGGATCTCCGGCCCACGAGCCGGCCCAAGGAGTCTCACAGTCATGACTTTTCTCCGCGAGAGCAACATCGTGTTCCGTCGTCAGATCCGGATGAACCTGCGCAACCCCGCGTGGGTCCTGATCGGCGTCATGCAACCGATCCTCTATCTGTTGCTGTTCGGTCCGCTGCTCACACCGTTGGTGAGTCAGTTCCCCGGCGGCGCCGACAACGCCTACACCTTCCTCGTTCCCGGACTTCTCGTTCAGCTGGGGATCTTCGGCGCGTTCTTTGCGGGGTTCAGCCTGATCGGCGAGTGGCGTGAAGGTGTCATCGAGGCCGAGCGTGTCACCCCGGCGAGTCGCACCGCGTTGCTGACGGGACGTCTGTGGCGCGATGTGCTCCAGCTGTTCGTACAGGCGGTCATCCTCGTCGTGCTCGGCCTGATCATGGGGATGCGCGGGTCGTTCGTCGGCATCGTCGTCGGCATCCTGATCACCATGATCGTCGGCGGCGCGTGCGCGGCCGCGTCGAATGCCCTGGCCCTCACCACCAAGAGCGAAGACGTGATGGCGCCGGTCATCAACATGGTGATGATGCCCGTGCTGCTGCTGTCGGGCATCCTGCTCCCGATGACCCTCGGGCCCACCTGGCTGCAGAAACTGAGCGACTTCATGCCGTTCAAGTGGGTCGTCGACGGCGTGCGTGATTCGTTCGCCGGCGACATCGCGACATCATCGGTCGCCTGGGGGCTGATCACCGCGATCATCCTGGGAGCACTCGGAACCTGGTGGGGGACTGCGGTGTTCCGCAAGGAGAACGCGTAGGGGCGCGAGATCTCGATAACGGCGCCTCGCTGCGCTCGGTGCCTACTCGATCAGCAGGAGTTACCGCTGGTTGAGTAGCCGCGCGAGCGCAGCGAGCCGGCGTATCGAAACCCGCTGTGCCCGCATGAGAACGGCCTCAGTCGAGGCTGCTCTCCCGCGGAGCCGGGGGAAGCGTCACGACGGCGCCGGCGTAGCTGAGTCCGGCACCGAAGCCGAGCAGCAGTGCGGTCTGCCCACCCTTCGCCTTGCCGCTCGCGAGCATCTCCTCCATGGCCAGCGGGATCGAGGCCGCAGACGTGTTGCCGGTGTTCTCGATGTCGTTGGCCATCGGGACGTCGTCGGCGAGTCCGAGGTTCTTCTTCATCAGTTCGTTGATGCGCGCGTTGGCCTGGTGCGGCACGAAGACCTCGATGTCGTCGATTCCCACACCCGAGGTCTCCAGCACGGTCGACAGGGCTTTCGGCAGGGTGATCGCTGCCCAGCGGAACACCCGCGGACCCTGCATCGTGACGAACATCCGGCCGACCGGCTCGGACTCGGGGTCTTTGTGCTGGAACTCCTCGGCGCGGTCCATGTATTCGGGGATGTCCCAGTTCTGGCCGATCGCCTCGGCGTTCTCGCCGTCGCTGCCCCAGACGGTCGGCGAGATCCCGTTCTCGTCGCTCGGCCCGACGACGACGGCCCCTGCGCCGTCACCGAAGATGAATGCGGTGTTGCGGTCGGTCGGCTCCATGACGACCGACATCGTCTCCACCCCGACGACGAGCACGTACTCGGCCGACCCGGCGCGGACGGTGTCTGCCGCGATTCCGAGCCCGTAGCCGAAGCCGCCGCAGCCGGCCGCGACGTCGTAGGCGGGGATGCCGTTGAGCCCGATGTCGAAGGCCACGATCGGCCCACCGTGCGGGATCTTGGTCTTCCAGCTGTTGGTCGCCAGGATCAGGGCACCGATCTTCTCCTTGTCGACTCCGGAGTTGCGGATCGCGCGTTCGGCGGCTGCGGCCGCCATCGACCGTGCCGTCTCATCGCCACTGATCCAGCGACGATTCCGGATGCCGCTGCGCTCGAAGATCCACTCGTCGCTCGAATCGAGCTTCTCGCACACCTCGTCGTTGGTCACCAACCGTTGAGGTCGATACGCGCCGATGCCCAGCATCGCGACGTTCTGGTGCCCGCTTCTCGCCGCAATTCCCACCGCTGTCTCCATCCCTCGTCGATCGATCGACTGCGATTGTAGGCCTTCATTACCGAGAAGTAAGAAAGCTTTCGTCGCCTTTGCGATCCCGTATCCGATTCGACGCCGATCTCCGCGCGCGAGTCGCCGGACGAGGGGATCACCGGGTGTGCGCGGGGCTACCCGCTCACCAGGTGTGGACGACGTTCTGCGCGGCCTCCAGGCCCTGAGAGATCAGCATCTCGGTGGCGTCGATGCCATGCGCGATCAGTAACTCGACGTCGGCACGAGCGGCCGACGGAAAGGGCTTCAGAACGAAATCGGCCGGGTCCTGCCGGCCGGGTGGTCGTCCGATGCCGAGCCGGACCCGGTGGTAGTCACGTGACCCGATCGATTGACTGATGGATCGCAAACCGTTGTGGCCGCCTTCGCCACCGCCTTGCTTGAGCCTGACCAGACCGAGATCGATGTCGAGTTCGTCGTGCAGCACGATCAGGTCACCCGGCGGGACCGAGTAGAACTTGGCCAGGGGGCCGATCTGTCGTCCGGCCTCGTTCATGTAGACCCGGGGTTTCGCGACGAGGGCCTGGTGGCCGGCGACGGTGAGGGGCGCAACCTGCGCGCCCGACTTCTTGTGCAGCTTCCACCGCTCGCCGGCCGAGGCGACGAGGCCATCGGCGACCATCGCGCCGATGTTGTGCCTCGTCTTCTCGTATTTCGGGCCGGGGTTGCCCAGCCCGACAATCAGTTTCACTGATCAGTTGTGAACGAGGATCACTCTGCCGATTCTTCGGCAGGAGCCTCGGTCTCTTCCTCGGTGCCCGGGGTCTCCGCGCCGGCCTCTTCGGCCTCGTCCTCGAGCTGCGAGGCGGTCGGTGCCTCGTTGACGGCGACGATGAGGGTCTCCGGATCGCTGATCAGCGTGACGCCCTCGGGCAGGTCCAGGTCGGATGCGTGGACCGCGTTGCCCGGCTCGACGCCCTCGACGCTGACGACGAACTGCTCGGGGATCGACAGCGCGTCGGCCTCGATCTCGATGTAGCTGGTGTCCTGGGTGACCAGGGTGCCCGGGGCCGCGTCGCCCTCGACGACGATGTAGACCTCGACGGTGACCTTCTCGCCGCGGCGGATCACCAGGAGGTCGACGTGCTCGATGTAGTTGCGGATCGGGTGCACGTCGATCTGCTTGGTCAGCGCGATCTGGCTGGTGCCCTCGATGTCGAGGTCGATGATCGAGTTGGTGCCGGTGTTACGCAGGATCGCGGCCAGCTCGAGCGCCGGGAGATTGAGGTGCTGCGGATCGGTGCCGTGGCCGTAGAGCACGGCGGGTACGTTGCCCTCGCGGCGGGCACGACGGGCGGCGCCCTTGCCCTTCTCGGTGCGAGTGGTGACCGTCAGCTTTGCGGTCTGAGTAGCCATGTGGTTCTCCTCGTTCGGCGGTTCGGGTGAACCGCGGTGGTTCGGTGGGTGGGTCGCGGCGAGCGACATCGACCCCGAACCATCCAGCGGGCCTACAGGTGCCCGCGGAGGAGATCCGCGATGATCGCGCCGATAACGGTGATCGCTCACCCTCGCCGAGACAACGCAGGAAAGAATAGTCGATGGCCACGGCCGATGTCACATCGTGCCCGGTGTCCGCACCGCTGGTCGGAGGGTGTTCCCGTGACCCGTCGTCACAGGCATACTGGCCCCATGACCTCACGAACACCGATCGACATCGTCACCGAGTTCCTCGACGAGTTGGCACGGGGAGACTCGGCGGCCGCCCTCGAGAACGTGGATGAGAACATCGCCTACACCAATGTCTCGACACCGACCGTTCACGGTAAACGCAAGGTGGCGAAGGTATTCAGTGGACTCGACAACCTCTCGTGGGCCGGCTTCAACTATCGGATGGTCAATGTCTCCGCCGACGGTCCGGTGGTCCTCACCGAACGCGTCGACGAACTGCGGATCGGCCGCGTCGCGATGCAGTTCTGGGTGTGCGGCCGATTCGAGATCGCCGAGGGGCGCATCACGGTGTGGCGGGATTACTTCGACTACTGGGACATGACCAAGGGCCTGGTGAAGGGGTTGGTCGCCGCGGTGATCCCGGCCGCGCAGAGGCCCCTGCCCGCAAAAACGCTCACCGCGTAGCCGTCGGCGTCAGGCGACCTGCAGGTCGGGTGAGTACATCTCGATCCAATGGTAGAGATCGAGCACCCGATCCATCTGGGTACGGACCTCGGGCGACACATCATGGGCAGACTCCGCCGTCATGGCCTTGACGGCGCGGCGGTCGACGAGATCGAACACCTGATGGCCCCGCTCGGCGGCGATGTCGTCCAGCTGCTGCTGCAGGGTGATGGTGTACTTGAGGTCCTGGGTCGACGGGTACGGGCTCTTGGTCCGATCGACCACCGACTGCGGTAGGACGTGCTTAGTCGCGTGACGCAGCAGGCTCTTCTCGCGACCGTCGAAGGTCTTGAACGCCCATGGTGTGTTGTAGACGTATTCGACGAGCCGGTGATCGCAGAACGGAACACGTACCTCGAGACCGACCGCCATGGATGCGCGGTCCTTGCGGTCCAGCAGCATTCGGACGAAGCGGGTGAGGTGGAGGTGGCAGATGACCCGCATCCGGCGTTCCTCCGACGATTCACCGTCGACGGTGGGGATCGCCGCGAGGGCGGTGGCGTACTGGTCGTCGACGTAGGAGTCGATGTCGAGGGTCTGCTGCATCTCGGGAGTGAGCATGGCGTAGCGCGAACGGGTGAGCGCACTGCCGAACGCCAGCCACGGGAAGGTCTCGGCGTTGCGTGAGCCCTCATCGAAGAACCACCGGTAGCCGCCGAACACCTCATCTGCCGATTCTCCGGACAGCGCGACCGTCGATTCGGCCCGGATCGCCTTGAACAACAGGTAGAGCGAGCTGTCCATGTCTCCGAGGCCGGCCGGGATGTCGCGGGCTCCGATGACCGCCCTGCGCACGGCGGGATCGGTGAGATCCGCGGGATCGAGCATGACGTCGCGGTGCATCGACCCCACATGCGTTGCGACGTCACGGACATACGGCGAGTCGGGAGTGTCCCGCATCTCGTCCGGCCGGAAGTTCTCCTCCTGATTGACGAAATCGACCGCATAGCTGTGTACGCGACGGCCCTCTTCGCCGAGGTGGGCGGCGGCGAGACCGGTGAGCGCGCTCGAATCCAAGCCGCCGGAGAGCAATACGCATCGCGGGACGTCGGCGATCAGTTGCCGGTTCACGATGTCGGTCATCAGCTCGCGCACATGATCTACGGTCTCATCGACGTCGTCGGTGTGCTCGTGCGCGGGCAGCGACCAATAGGTCCGGGTGGCGCAGCCATCGCGTGAGACAGTGACGACGGTGCCCGGCTCGACCTCGCGGATGTGCTTCCACATCGACCACCCGGGCGCCTTGGTGACCGCGAAGAGTTCCCGGAATCCATCGGCGTCCACGGTGTGCGGCACCAGCGGATTCGCCAGGATCGCCTTGGGTTCCGATCCGAACACCACGCCGTCGTCGGTCTGCGAATAGTAGAAGGGCTTGATGCCCAGTCGATCCCGCACCATGACGAGCTGCTCGGTTCGGCCGTCCCAGATCGCGAAGGCGTACATGCCGTTCAGTCGGTCCACCACTTCGGTGCCCCACTCGAGGTATCCGTGCAGCACCACCTCGGTGTCACTCTCGGTGTGGAACTCGTGACCGGCGTTGGCCAGCTGCCCACGGAGTTCGCGGAAGTTGTAGGTCTCGCCGCTGTAGACGATTGCGACGTCGCCGGACGGCGTGTTCGCCACCATGGGCTGTCGCCCCATCGGCAGATCGATGATCGCCAGCCGACGATGGCCGAGGCCGACGTGTCGGTCGACGTAGGTCCCCACGTCGTCCGGACCGCGATCGCTCATCGTCGCGGTCATCTCGTCGAGAATGTTCTTCTTGCTTGCCATCTCGTGGGTGTAACCCACCCAGCCGGTTATTCCGCACATGAAACGCGCCCCACCTTCAGTGATTAGCGGTGCTAAATAAATTCGCAATTCCGTTGTAACACGGAACTAATCTGAAGGGCGACGCGCCTTTTCGCTCTCGCGAGGAATGTCCGAAAGGTCGTGTCGGTGGTGTCAGAGAATCTCGTCGAGCCTGTCCACCGGTCGGGCAAGACGAGTTCCCTTGTCGGTCACCACGAATGGTCGCTCGACCAGAATCGGGTGCTGGACCATCTCGGTGAGCAGCTTGTCCTCGGGCAACGACGCGAGATCGAGTTCCTTGTAGAGCGATTCGCGTTTGCGGACCGCGTCGCGGGCGGTCAGACCGGCATCGTCGAGCAGTTGGGTCAGCTGATCGCGGGTATATGGCTGATCGAGATACTTGACGACGGTGGGTTCGATCCCGGCGTCGCGGAGCTTCTCGAGCGCCTTGCGGGAAGTCGAGCACTTCGGGTTGTGATAAATCGTCGCGTCCACGTCGAAAACCATACTCGCTGTTCACGAGCTCGTAGATGGTGCCGCTGCGCGGCAATCACCGAAGGGCGGTGTTCGTCACCCGGTGCCGGTTCTCGGCGGGCGCGTTGACGCACGGCGTCGAGAGAGTAATAATCAGGAAACCTGATTATTAGGAGTCGGCATGGAAACAGCGCTACCCCCGTCACTGCGGGTCGAACGAGACGGCCCGGTCGCGATCCTGACACTCGCGCGGCCGGAGAAGCGGAACGCCCTCAACGACAAGATGGTGAGGGGGATCGAGGACTTCTTCCGACACCTCGAACCCGGGATCAGGGCGGTGGTCCTCGCTGCGGACGGCGACCATTTCTCCGCCGGCCTGGATCTGTCCGAGATGGTCGAGCGAAGTACCTTCGAGGGAGTCGCCCACTCGCAGATGTGGCATCGCGCGTTCCGTGAGATCGAGCAGGCGCCGGTACCGGTCATCGCGGTGTTGCGCGGGGCGGTGGTCGGCGGTGGACTGGAACTGGCCGCCACCGCACATCTTCGCGTCGCCGAACAGTCGACGTTCTATGCGCTGCCCGAAGGGCAGCGCGGGCTCTTCGTGGGTGGCGGGGCCTCGGTGCGGATCCCACGGTTGATCGGCACGTCGCGGATGGTGGACATGATGCTGACCGGTCGCCGGTACAGCGGCGAAGAGGGTGAGCGCATCGGACTCAACCAGTACCTCGTGCAGGATGGCGCCGGACTCACGACGGCCATGGATCTCGCGCGACGCGTCGCCGACAATCCTCCGCAGACGAACTTCGCGGTCACGGCGGCGTTGCCGCTGATCGCCGAGGCCAATCCGCGCGAAGGTTCGATGATGGAGTCGCTGGTGGCCGCGCTGGCCCAGGGCACCGACGACGCGAAGTCGCGGATGTCGGACTTCCTGACCGGACGCGGCGCCAAGGTGGAACGACCGTGAGCGCGACGACGGCGAGCGGTGAGGTGACCTGGACGCCGCCGGTCGATGTCCGTCAGGGGACCGAGATCGGACGATTCCTCGGCTGGTTGGAACTACGTCGAGGACTCACGTTCGAAGACTATGAGGACCTCTGGCGCTGGTCGATCGACGACCTCGCGGGGTTCTGGTCTGCGATCTGGGAGTTCTTCGGAGTG
Organism: Gordonia sp. SL306; assembly: GCF_026625785.1. Classification (NCBI taxonomy): domain Bacteria; kingdom Bacillati; phylum Actinomycetota; class Actinomycetes; order Mycobacteriales; family Gordoniaceae; genus Gordonia; species Gordonia sp. SL306. The sequence continues at coordinate 3,931,305 of NZ_CP113063.1, forward strand.
GTCAGCCATGCTCCGTACGACACCGTGTTGGCGGACGACTCCATGCCGGGTGCGTGCTGGTTCCCCGGCGCGACCCTGAACTACGCCGAGCACATGCTCGGCACCTCCGAGGACACCGACACCGTCGCGATCCTCGGCCGTTCGCAGACCCGCGACGATGTCGACCTGACGTTCGGGCAACTCCGCGAGCAGGTGGCCCGCGCTCGAAAAGTGCTGCAGGATCTTGGTGTTCGACGTGGTGATCGAGTGGTCGGGTACCTTCCGAACATTCCCGAGACCCTGGTCGCATTCCTCGCGACCGCCAGCCTCGGTGCCACCTGGGCGAGTTGTGCCACCGAGTTCGGCGCGCGCAGCGTGATCGACAGGTTCGGACAGGTGGAACCGGTGGTGCTGCTGGCCGCCGGCGGCTACCGATACGGCCGCAAGGACATCGACCTGTCCGAGCGCGTTCGCGACATCCGCGCCGGACTGCCCACTGTGCGGGCCGTCATCGACATCGAGTACGGACCGTGGCGGGTGGCGGATGCGCTGTCGTGGTCGGCGCTGCTCGACGAGGCCGGCCACACCGGCGGTCCCCGTGAGGCCCAGTTCGAACCGGTGCCCTTCGACCATCCTTTGGTGGTGCTCTTCTCCTCGGGTACCACCGGCAAACCCAAGGCGATCGTGCACGGCCACGGCGGGATCTTGTTGGAACACCTCAAGAACAACGCACTGTCCTGGGATCTCCAACCATCCGACCGCATCCTGTGGTTCTCCACGACGGCGTGGATGATGTGGAACGCTCTGGTCTCGGCGTTGCTCACCCGGGCAGGCATCGTGCTGCTCGACGGTGACCCCACCTATCCGGACCTCGGCTGGCAGTGGCGGATTGCCGAACAGACCGGTGTGACGCTGATGGGTGCCGCCCCCGGGTACCTCATGGCGTGTCGGGGAGCGGGACTCGACCTGCACGATGCGGATCTGAAGATCCGGATGGTTGCGTCCGCGGGTTCACCGCTGCCGCCCGAGGGCTACGCCTGGATCCGTGCGCAACTCGGTCCCGAGGTGATGCTGAATGTGGGGTCCGGCGGCACCGACGTGTGCAGCGGAATTGTGCAGAACAACCCGTTGCTGCCCGTGCACGCCGGACAGATCTCGGGCCGGGCCCTTGGCGTGGCCGCTTTCGCATTCGATGACGACGGCCGTGAGATCATCGATACCCCTGGCGAATTGGTCATCACCCGGCCCATGCCGTCGATGCCGGTCGGGCTCTGGGGCGACTCCGACGGCACACGGATGCGGGACACCTATTTCGATCGTTGGCCCGGAGTCTGGCGGCATGGAGACTGGATCACGTTCGGTCCCGACGGGAGCTGTGTCGTGTCTGGTCGGTCTGATGCGACGTTGAACCGTGGGGGGGTTCGGCTGGGTACCGCTGAGTTCTACCGGGTCGTAGAGGAGCTGCCGACAGTGTCGGACAGCCTGGTGGTTCACCTGGAGGATCCGGCGGGCGGCAACGGTCGGTTGATCCTCTTTGTGGCGCTCGCCGACGGAGCCGACCTCGACGAGGATCTGCGCCGACGCATCGCGAGCGAATTGCGCAGTGCACTGTCGCCGCGGCATGTCCCGGACGACATCATCGAGGTGGATTTGGTGCCACGCAACCGGACCGGCAAGAAGCTGGAGATTCCGGTCAAGCGGATTCTGCAGGGCGCACCACCCGATCAGGTTGCCAGCAAGGACTCGTTGGCCGAGCCGACCTCTCTGGACGCGTTCGCCGCCTTTGCCGGGCAGGCGCAGCGATGAACGGACAGGCCGCTGCCGTCCAGAGGGTGGTCGTCGTCGGTGCCGGTGCGATCGGGCTCAGCTGGACTGCGCTGCTGATCGGCCGCGGGGTCGATGTGGTGCTGGCCGATCCGGCCCAGGAAGCCGAGGAACGGGCCATCCGCACACTGACCACGATGCTGGGGGAAGTCCCCGCCGACCTCTCGCTCGTCGTCGACGCCGCCGAAGCTGTTGCCGACGCGGACTTCGTGATCGAGGCGGGTCCCGAGCGACTCGACCTCAAACGGCGGCTGTTTGCCGATCTCGACGCCGCCGCACCCGCACACGTGATGCTGACCAGTAGCTCGTCCGGTTTGGCGGCCAGCGACATCCAGCGCGACTGCACCCGCCACCCGGAACGGGTGCTGGTGGCGCACCCGTTCAACCCACCCCATCTGGTCCCGCTGGTCGAGGTGGTCGGCGGCCGGCTGACCAGTGAAGAGTCCGTGCTGATGACGATGGAGATCCTCCGTGGTCTGGGTAAAGCGCCGATCCGGCTGCGCCGAGAGCTCCCCGGGCACGTGGTGAACCGATTGCAGGCCGCCCTGTGGCGTGAGGCGTACTACCTGGTCGAACAGGGCGTGGTGTCGGTGACCGACATCGACCAGGCCGTCGCGAACGGACCCGGACTGCGGTGGGCGCTATTGGGACCGCTTGCCACCCAACATCTTTCCGGGGGTGACGGCGGTCTGCAGCACGTGTTGGAGCACCTCGGCCCGCCGATGCTGGACTGGTGGCAGGATCTGGGTACGCCGGAATTCACTCCGGCCCTGATCGACACCCTGGTCCGAGGCGTCACCGAGGAGATGGGCGGACAGGAGCCCGCGGTGCTGGCACGTCGAGATGCGGCTCTGCGGGAGTTGCTGGCCACCAAGGCCGAACTCGACCTCACCGTGATGCCCGGGGCGCGGGAACCGCAGGCGAAAGGCGATCGGCGATGAAGGATCAGGGTCTCGGTTCCTGGGTGACTCGTCGGGCCCGAATGTCCCCGGCGTCGACAGCACTGATCGACGGAGACGCCGCGACGACCTACGCCGAACTCGATCGACGGGTGACCGCACTCGCCCACGGACTGCGGCGGTTGGGCGTGCAGCGTGGTGACCGAGTTGCCTACCTCGGCTTCAACGGCGCCGGTTTTGTCGAAACGTTGTTCGCGGTGGCGAAACTCGGTGCGGTGTTCTTTCCGGTGAACACCCGGCTGGCCGCGCCCGAGCTGCGCCATGTGCTTGCCGACAGCGGTAGCCGGCTACTCCTGCATCAGGAGTCGTTCTCGGCGGCCGTCGCGGCCGCGCACGTCGATGACATGGATCTGCAGATTTACCCGCTGTCCAATGCTCCGACCGCGCTGGATCCGTTGCTGGATCCCGATCAGTCACCGATCGACGAAGCCATCGGTCATGACGATCTGTTCATGCTCCAGTACACGTCCGGCACCAGCGGGCGCCCCAAGGGCGTCATGCTCACCCACGGAAACGTGATCTGGAATGTGTTGAATCTGTTGGTGGACGTGGACCTGGGTAGCAGCGAGGTCGCGCTGGTCACGGCCCCGATGTTTCACACGGCAGCATTGAACCAGGTGTTGCTACCGGTGATCCTCAAAGGTGGGACCTGCTTGCTGGAAGCCAAGTTCGATCCTGCGCGCGCCATCGACGTGATCGCGAATCGCGGCGTGACAATGCTGTTCGGCGTCACGTCGATGTATCAGGCGCTGGCCGAGGAACCCACCTTCGGCACTGCTGACCTGCATACGCTCCGCCACGCCCTCAGCGGTGGCGCACCGATTCCGGAGACGTTGCTACGTACCTACGTAGACCGGGAGTTGCGGATCACCCAGGGGTACGGGCTGACCGAGACCTCTCCGGGCGCCACGATGCTGCGCGAGGCGGATGGGCTCCGCAAGCTCGGCTCCGCCGGCACCTCCTGCTTTTTCAGCGATGTGCAGGTGGTCGATCTCGACGGCCGCCCGGCGGCGGTGGGTGAACCGGGCGAGGTACTGGTACAGGGTCCGAACGTCAGCCCCGGGTATTGGCGCAACGAGACCGCCACCGACGCGGCGTTCCACGAGGGTTGGATCCATACCGGTGACGTGGCGGTGGTCGACGACGACGGGTTCGTGTACATCGTCGACCGACTCAAGGACATGTACATCTCCGGCGGTGAGAACGTCTATCCGGCGGAGGTCGAACGGGCGATCTACGAGCACCCCGACATCCTGGAGTGCGCCGTGATCGGTTTGTCGGACCCGCAGTGGGGCGAGGTGGGACGGGCCTTTGTCCGAGTCAGATCCGGCTCCTCACTCGACCACGAGCAATTGCTCGCATTCTTGGCCGAGCGGATCGCGCGTTACAAGCTTCCGCGATCCACGGTCATTCGTGATGAGCTGCCTCGCAACGCCTCCGGCAAGCTCCAGCGCTCCAAATTGAAGGAATTGTGATGACTCGCTACCAGCCCGAGATCGACCTCGACGCGATCAGCGCGATCGACATGCACGTGCACATCGAACAAGACGACCACGGTCATCTCTCCCTGGATCCCATGCTGATGGACGCCTCCGAGGCGTACTTCAAGGGCTCGGACAATCGGACCCCGACCGTGGGGGACATCGCGGCTCGCTACCGCGCGTCGGGGATGGCCGCCGTTGTCTTCACCGTCGACGCCACCACCGCACTCGGCCGTCCGGCGATCTCCAGTGAGGAGATCGCCACCCGTGCGGCGGACGAGGCCGACGTGGTGATCCCGTTCGGTTCGGTGGATCCTCGGCAGGGGGAGAGAGCGATCGATCGAGCCCGGAGCCTGGTGCAGGACTATGGCGTCCGTGGATTCAAGTTCCACCCCAGCCTGCAGGCGTTCGATCCCACCGATCCGGCGTTGCAGCCGTTGTGGTCCGCCCTGCAGGACCTGGGTGTCCCGGCGTTGTTCCACACGGGGCAGAACGGGATCGGTGCGGGACTGCCCGGTGGACGCGGCATCAAGTTGCGCTACTCGAACCCGCTTCTGCTCGACGACGTGGCCGCCGACTTTCCGGGCCTGACAGTGATCATGGCGCATCCCTCGGTTCCCTGGCAGGTCGAGGCCATCTCGATCACCACACACAAATCGAACGTGTTCATCGACTTGTCCGGATGGCGTCCGAAGTACTTCCCGCCCGAGCTCATCCGGGCCGCCGGCGGGATGCTGCATCGCAAGGTTCTCTTCGGCACCGACTATCCGCTCATCAGCCCGGAGCGTTGGCTCGCGGACTTCGCCGAATTGGGCATCAAACCCGAGCGGCACGAGTACATCCTCAAGTCGAATGCTGTGGAGGTCCTTGGCTTAGGGTGACGTCCATGACGCGTCACCAACCCACGTTGCTCTATATGGTCAAGCAAGTCGAGTTGGCGATTCGAGCGCACCTGGACGACGTGCTCAAGCCGCAGGGCCTGACCACGTCGCAGTACACCGCGATGACGGTGCTCGAGCGGGACCCCGGCATGACCGCGGCGCATCTGGCGCGCAATTCGTTCGTGACCGCGCAGAGCATGTCAGACGTGGTGGCTCCGTTGCTGGATCGCGGTCTGATCGAGCGGCATCGGGATCCGGCTGATCGACGCCGCCTGGTGTTGTCGTTGACCGCAGACGGTATGGCACTTCTGGATACCTGCCGTGGGCCGGTGACGGCGGTGCAAACGCGGATGGTGCATGGGATGGACGCGAAGGCCGCCGCCGAGTTCGGCGACGTTTTGCAGAGCTGTCGCAAGAATCTCGTGGACTGAGAGTCACTACTCGAGAGTAATAATCAGGAAACCTGTTAATCAGGCATCCTTTGTGATTTGATTCATGGTCATGAGCGCAATTGACGTGGACCCGGACGTGCCGTCGTCGGGAATGAACCATCGACTTACCGGCGGCACCCTTCTCGCCAGCGTTGTCGCCGTGATGGTGGCCCAGATCGGCTTGTCGATCCCCGCGGTGCTGAACGGCATGATCCAACGTGACCTCGACACCACCTCGGCCCAGCTCACCTGGGTCTCGGCGGCGTTTCTGGTTCCGATCACCCTGCTGGAGCTCAGCTGTGGTGTCCTGGGGGATCTTTTCGGCCGTAAGCGCCTCTTGGCGATCGGATCATCACTGGTCACAGTCGGCATGCTGTTGGCGTACCTCACGCCGACCGGCGGGTCGCACGCGGTGCAGATGACGTTCCTGTTCGGCGGGCAGGTCATCGGCGGAATCGGTGCCGCCGCACTGTTCCCGACCTCGGTCGCGATGCTCGCCGCCGGTACCCACACCGTGAAGGAGCGCTCCAAGTCGATCTCGATCTGGGCAGCGGCGCTGACGGCCGGTGGGTTCATCTCCCCGGTGATGGCCGGCGTGTTGGCCGAGTTACCGCATGACGGTGGCGAGAACGCAAGCTGGCGTTACGGTTTCCTGGGACTCGCCGTCCTCGGTGCCATCAGCACTGTGATCACCCTGGCGTTCGCCAGGAACTCGTCGTCGCCCAAGGGACGGTCGTTGGACATCCCGGGTCAGGTCACCGTCGCCATCGGCCTGTTCGCTCTGGTGTTCGGTGTCATCCAGGGCTCCGAGGGGGACTGGAGTTCACCGCTGGTGGTCGGCAGTTTTGTGGCCGCAGTCGTGTTCCTGGCCGCCTTCGTCGTCATCGAGCGGCGGACCGCCCAGCCGTTGGTCCAGCTGGATCTCTTCGCCAACCGTGTCTTCGTGGTCACTGCGATCGTGACCGTGCTGTCGATGTTCGCCTACCTGGGGACCGCGTACGCCACGAGCATCCGGCTCTCGGCGATCCAGGGCTATTCGCCGCTGATGACATCTGTCGGCTTCGTGTGCCTGAACATCATGGGTGTGGTCCTCTTCCCGGTCAGTTCCCGGTTGTTGCAGCACTACAACCCAGGCTGGATCCTGGCCGTCGGTGCAGCCTTGATCGGCGTCGGGGATGTTGCGCTCGCGCTGATCCCGGCGACGAACTTGTCCATCGCCGCAATTGCCTTCCCACTACTGGTGATCGGTGCCGGGTTCAAACTCGCGGTCACCTCGATCACGTCGGTCTCGGTCAACAGCGTCCCGACGTCGAAGGCGGGTATGGCCAGTGGCATGACCAGCATGATCCGTGACTTCGGCCTGACCCTGGGGCCCTCGGTGATCGGTGCGATAGCGCTGACCCGGGCCGCCTCGGAGATCTCCCAGAACGTCGCGGCCTCACCGCAACTGACGTCCGCGCTCGATGCGTTCAACGCATCGCCGCAGAACGCGCCTGCTCCGGCGCAGGCGGAGTTGCAAGGAGCGGTGAACGCCGTGAACTCCGGTCCGATCGGGGCGAACGGTGTGCCCTCGACGGTCACCATGCCTGACGGTTCGATCCACCCGCTGAACCCGATCAAGGATGTCGCCTTCCATGCCCTGTCCAACGGCTACGCGATCGGCTACCTGGTGTGTGGAATCGCCGCCATCCTGGCCGCGGTGATCGCGGCTGCGCTGTTGGGTGGGCGGCCGCACCACAACGTGTTCGCCGACGAAGAACACGCTATGGATCACTGACTGAGTGGCCCGCCGTCGAGTGGGCGAAGAATCCGGTGCCGCTGTCTGTTCATCGACGGCGGCACCGGGCGTAAGTGAGTATCTGTGGCCTAGATCCGTGACCTGCGTCCCGGATGGATGGCCTGCCGTGACATCGCCGCCGACGCGTTCACGATCCGATCGCCGTACCGCTCGAGCACCAGCGCCTGGGTGGCGGCCAGGTGGGCACGCGCCAGGCGCTCGGCCTCGGCGGCGTTTCCGGCTGCGATCTCGTCGACCAGCCGCCGGTGGGCGCGAACCGCCTCCTCGGCCTCCAGCTGCGAGGGGTACTCGCCGTGTCGGGTGCGGGCTTCGGCCCATGCCTCTTCCTGGGCCGACCACAGTGCGACGTAGCTGCCGACGGCATACCGGATGGTTGCGTTGGGTGCGAACGAGACGACCAGATCGTGGAAATCGCGGGCGGTGTGGGTGAACTCCACGCCGTCGGTGACCAGACCGATCGACGAGTCGATCGCGGCGGTGAGCGCCGGGACCACCACCTCGGCGCGATCCGATCGCTTGGCGCATTCGGCGGCGCACAGCGGCTCGAGCATCCGGAGCCCATCCGCGAGGTCGCGGAGCGTGACCTTTCCGGCCTGGAGCGAGAGTCCGAGATGGTAGGCGGCCGAGGTCTCGTCCGGGCGGTGGACGTCGGCGCCGCCGACATTGCCGCGTCGGACCGTCACCAGGCCCTCGGTCTCCAGTATCCTCAAGGCCTCCCGGATCGAGGGATAGCTGACCCCGAAATCCTTCACGAGTTGTTCTTGCGTGGGCAGACGGTAGTCCTCGACATCCAGGATGAGGTCGCGAAGCTCGGCAGCGACGGTCTCGGCGATCCGCCGTTGCGGAACACGACCGTTCCTGATCGTCGTCACGCGGGCCGCGATTCGTTCATGCGGCCGAGTCTAATCCAAACCAGGCGATCTTTACCATTCAAGTATTCCAATCCTTGTTATGATTGAAGTAATGTGCCCCGCATGGACTTCACGATGGGCGAAGCGGCGGCCGGACTCCGTGACCAGTTGCGCTCACTGATCGCCGAGCGCGTGCCGGCCGATTTCCGTGGCGCCTTCACCGACGATCCGGACGATCTCGGCGTCGCCCAGGACTTCTGTCGATTCCTGGCCGACCGCGGTCTGTTGTGTCTGGCGTGGCCGGAGGAGTTCGGTGGACGGGGAGCCTCGGTGTGGGAGCAGACCGTCGTCCGCGAGGAGATGTGGGCGCACCACGAGCCGCGTGGTGCGCAGTACATGGGCGTCAACTGGGTGGGGCCCACGATCATGCGACACGGCACCGAGGACCAGCGACGACAGCACCTGCCGCCGATCGCCCGAGGCGAGGTGATCTGGTGTCAGGGCTTCAGCGAGCCGGGGTCGGGATCCGACCTGGCGTCGCTGCGGACGGCGGCTCGACGAGAAGGCGACGGGTGGCGGATCTCCGGACAGAAGATCTGGACGTCGTACGCCACGATGGCGCAATGGTGCTTTCTGCTGGCGCGGACCTCGACCGGGGAGCGCAGACAGCAGGGGCTGACAGTGTTCCTGGTCCCCATGTCCGACCAGGCCATCGAGGTCCGGCCGATCCGATCGATGCTGGGGCCACATCACCTCAACGAGGTCTTCTTCGACGAACTCCAGGTGACCGAGGCCAACGTCCTGGGCACCGTCGACGACGGCTGGTCGGTGGTGCAGGAGGTGCTGTCCTTCGAGCGTGTGGGTATCGCCCGCTACGCACGATGTGAGCTCCTGCTACAGCAGGCGCCCGAGGTGCTCGGCGATCGTTGGGAGGCGCTGCCGTCCGATCTCCGGACACGATGGGCCCGGGAGTTGGTGCGGTGTCGTCGGGCTCGACTGCTCGCATACCGGGTCGTGTCGATGCAGGCCGATGGGCGGGTGCGCCCGGGCGACTCCGCGCTCTACCGGATCGCCGTCACCACACTGGACCAGTCGAGCGCGGACGTCCTCGCGGAGATCGCCTCGTACACGGCGGGCGACCCGGGTGCCGAGCGATTCCGCCTCGACGTCGAGGATCACTGGAGCTACTCCCAGGCGGCGACCGTGTCGTCGGGGAGCATCGAGATGCAGCGAATCCTGTTGGCCCGAGATCTGGTGGCGGCCTCGTGAACATCGACCTGAGCACCGAGGCGATCGACTACGGCGTGGCCGCGCTGGGAGCCTTCGCGTCGGCAGGCGGTGACCGGATCGTCGAGGATGCGGAGCGTGATCCACGAGGGCGTTCGGCCGTCGTGGAGCCCGTTCTCGCCGGACTCGGGGCCTGGGATCTCGATCCTCGTGGTGACGCCGACGAACTCGAGGCGGCGGCCGCACTCTGTCGTAGCGCGGGCTACTGGGCAGTGCCCTACCCGGTCGCCGAACGGCTCTCTGCGCCGAAGGACCTCGACGTCGACGGGCTCGTGGTGGTGTCCGATCACGACCCCGCGGCGCCCGTCACCGATCTCGACATCCGGCTGGCGACGGTGACTCTCTCCGGACGGCGCAGCATCGCGCTCGCGCGGCCGACCGAACGATCGCCGCGCACGTCGGGGTTCGTCACCGGGCTGGTCCTGGACCCACTCGACGACGACGGGACCGCCGACATCGCTCTCGGGCTCACCCTGCCGATCTGGACTCTGCTGGGGATGCTCGACCGCGCAATGGAACTCACCCGCAGCCACGTTCTCCTACGTGAACAGTTCGGTCGTCCACTGGCGAAGTTGCAAGGTGTCCAGTTCCAGCTGACCGACGCCGAGGTGGAGCGGGCCGGCGTCGAGGTCCTGGCGAAGTATGCGCTCTGGAGCATCGAGTCGGGTCACCCGGAAGCCGTCGACGATGCACTCGCGTTGCGCCTGGCAGCCATCGAGGCCGCCGACACCGTGTTCCGTATCGCGCACCAACTGCACGGCGCCACCGGCTTCTGCGACGAGACCAGGCTGTCCTGGTTGTCGCGCCACAGCCTTCCGCTGCGTCGGCTGCCGCTCGGTCTCTCGGCAACGGGTGAGGCGCTCACCCATAATCTCGGCCGACGTGGTCTGACCGGGTTGTTCGGTGGCACTGCGGAATCGACGACGACCAGGGAGTCGGTGGCACCATGACCTACGATCTTCCCGACGAACTGACGGTCCGGAGCGACGGACCGATCCGCGTGGTGACGATCAATCGCCCCGGCGAGCTCGGTGCGGTCAACAAGTCGCTGCACTGGGCGCTGGCCAATGTCTGGCGACAACTCGCCGCCGACCGCGAAGCGGCCGTCGTCATCCTCACCGGATCGGGGCGGGCGTTCAGTGCCGGAGGCGATCTCGGCTGGATCACCTCCTTCCTCGACGATCCGGTCGCGCGCGACGACAGCATCCGTGAGGGCGCCGAGATCATCGACGAGATGCTGAGATTCCCGCTGCCGGTGATCGCCGCGGTCAACGGCCCGGCCGTGGGGCTCGGCTGCAGCATGGCTGTGCTCTGTGACGTCGTGCTGATCTCGGAGAGTGCATATCTCGCCGACCCGCACGTTGCGGTGGGACTGGTCGCCGGTGACGGCGGAGCCGCCTTCTGGCCGCTGCTCACACCCATTCTGAGGTCACGGGAATACCTCTACACCGGTGACCGGATCCCCGCGGCCACCGCCGTCGAACTGGGTCTTGCGACACGGGTCACGCCGGGCGACGAACTCATGGACGAGGCACGCGCGCTGGCGACTCGTCTCGCCGCCCAGCCGCGGGAAGCGTTACAGAGCACCAAACGCATCGTCAACATGCACCTGTCGCAGGCGCTCGGCGGTCCGCTGCAGGCCGGTTTCGCGGCCGAGGTGGTCACCATGGTTTCCGATGAGCATCGGGAACGCCTGCAGGCGATGGCGACTCGGGCGGCCCGCCGATGACGGAGTTGGCGTCGGCAGTTCGTGATCAGGGCTCCGAGGATTTTCGAACCGAGGTCCGCGACTGGTGCCGCGTACACGTGCCGAACGACTGGCGAAGCGCGCAGACCGGGGCGTCCGGCGAGACGTTCGTGGCCTTTCAGAAGGACTGGTTCGCCACGCTGCGGAGTGCGGGATACGCAGTGCCGCACTGGCCGAAGGAGTGGGGTGGCGGGATGTCGGTCGCCGATCAGGTGGTGCTCTACCAGGAGTTGGCAGCGCATGACGCACCGCGTCTGGTCCTTCCGTTCGTCTCGATCCACCATGCCGCGTCCACCTTGCTCGCGGCCGGGACCGACGAGCAGCGCTCGCGGCACCTGCCCGCGATACTCGACGGTGAGATCTGGTGTCAGGGCTTTTCCGAGCCAGGGGCAGGCTCGGACATGGCGGCACTGTCGACGTCGGCGCGCCGGATCGGCGACCACTACCTGGTGAACGGTCAGAAGCTCTGGGCCAGCGGCGCAATGCATGCCGACTGGTGTCTGCTCCTCGCGCGCACCCACCCCGACGCGCCCAAGCGCCACGGGATCTCGTACTTTCTGCTCGACATGGCCTCACCCGGCATCGACGTCCGGCCGATCCGTCAGGCCACCGGGGAATCGCACTTCTGCGAGATCTTCCTCAGCGACGTCGAGATCCCCGCGACGCAGCTCGTCGGCCCCGAGAACGAGGGCTGGCGGGTGGCGCAGGAGACCCTCGGTGCCGAACGAGGGATGACGATGCTCGAACTTGCCGAACGCCTCGGCCACGGCGGCTTCCCGTGGCTTGTCGACCTCTGCCGTCAACCTGGACCGGACGGCGCACGGCCGCTGGATGATTCACGGGTGGCCGATCGCCTTGCGGCTCTCGAGACCGAGATCACCGGTCTCCGCCTGCTGTGCGCGGAGTTCGTCGCCGATCACAGCGGGCCGGCTGACGCCTCCATCGTCAAGCTGTATTACAGCGAACTCCTCCAGCGGGTGATGGACTTCGGGGCCGAGATCGGTGGGCTCGCAGCTCAGACACAGCTGCGCAAACCGCTGTCGAGCGGATGGGAATCGGGAACCTGGGTCCTCGATTTCATCGGGTCGTGGGAGTGGACCATCCCGGGCGGGACCAGCGAGATCCAACGCACCATCATCGGGGAGCGTGGCCTCGGTCTGCCCCGTGAACCGAAAGGAATCTGATGTCGACGCGGGCCGACGAACTCGCCGAACTCCACGACGAACTCTCCGCGGTGGCTCGGGACGTGCTGTCCACCAGGTCATCCGGTGCAGCGGTGGATTGGCATCTGATCGCGGGTTCGGGGTGGCTCGGACTCGAGGTGCCGGCTTCTCACGACGGTGCGGACGCCACCTTCGCCGAGGTGTCGGTGGTCCTGCGGGAGATGGGTCGCGCGGCGGCGAGCGGCCCGTATCCGGCGGTCGCCGGACTGGCCGTGGGCGCCCTCGGGACCGTGGAGCCCGGCGACCGGTGGGACCGGCTGCTCCGGCAGACCGTGTCGGGCGACGTGGTGCCGGTCCTCGCACTCGACGCTGACCACCCGGACGGCAGCGATTTTCACCTCGACGGCACCGCGGGCGGTCTGGTGCTCGGTGGCGACGCAGACTTCGTCCTCGGTGCTCCCGACGCCGATCGACTCCTGGTCCCGGCGATCACGTCGGCAGGGGAGACGGTGATCGTCGACGTCGACCCGCGGGTCGACGGCCTGAACGTGCAGGCCCGACCGGTGGTCGACGCCACGCGGACCTTCGGACGGGTCACCGCGGCGGATGTGCGAGTTGACGACGATTCGGTGTGGCGGTATCGCGACGGTGTCGATGCCGCAGTCCTGCTGTGCGATCGGGCGGCGACGGCCGTCGCGTGTGACAGCCTCGGTCTGGCCGAGGCGATGCTCGAGACGACCGTGGCCTACGCCGGGGTGCGTGAACAGTTCGGACGGAAGATCGGGTCGTTCCAAGCGGTCAAACATGCCTGTGCCGACATGCTCGTCGACGTGACAGTGGCGCGCACGCTGGTCGGCTCTGCGGTACGGCAGGTGAGCGACGGCTCACCGGGGTCGTCGGTTGCGGCCGCCATGGCCGCGTCCTTCACCGGCGAGATGGCGGTGCGGATCGCAGGCAAGTCCATGCAATTGCACGGCGGGATGGGATACACCTGGGAGAGCGGCATTCACGTGTATCTCAAACGCGCGACGCTGAATCGCACGTTGTACGGGTCGCCCGCCCGCCACCGCGCGCGGATCGCGCAACGATATCGATCCTGATCACCATCGCGGCCGCGCGCGGCGGGCCGCACTCACGTCGACAGGCGCTTGGTCGCGAGGTCGCGGAGGTCGCTCGACTTGATCTTCGCGCTCCCGGTCAGGCTGATCTCGTCGTCGTCGAAGAACAGCACATGGCGCGGGACCTTGTAGCTTGCCAGCTGCTCGCGCAGGTAACTGCGGATGCCCTCGGATTGGAGGTCGGCGTCCGCGTGGGGCACGATGCAGGCCACCACCACCTCGCCGAGGGTGTCGTGCGGAACGCCGACAGTGCGGGTGACCTTCACGCCCGGATGCGCGACCAGCACCTCGTCCACCTCGAGGGGGGACACGTTGGCGCCGCCGGTCTTGATGATGTCGGTGAGGCGACCTTCCCAATACAACCGGCCGGAATCGTCGAGGTATCCGCCGTCCCCGGTGTGGAAGAAGCCTTCGTCGTCCAGGGTCTCGGCCAGCGGCGTCCCGAGGTAGCCGAGCATGAGAGTCGGTCCCTTGACACAGATCTCGCCGCGTTCGCCGACCGGGACCGTGTCGCCGTGCAACGCGTCGACGATCTTCACGGTGTTTCCCGGCAGCGGCTCGCCGCTGCTGCCGCCGATCACATCATCCGGCGTGTTGGCCGCGAAGCACGTTGTGATGGTGAAGGTCTCGGTGTTCCCGTACGCATGTCCGGGCTCGGTGTAGTCCGTGGACACGGTGGCATGTCGTGCGAGCGCGGTGTGGCGGTCGACGAACTGCAGACTGCTCAGATCGACCGATTCCCAATTCGGGGCGGCCTCCAGTGCGGCCCACTGGTGGGGCCAGGCCAACGGGAAGTTCACCTTCTCGGACTCCATCAGCTCCAGCGCCCCGGAAGCGTCGAACATCGACTGCAGCACGAGAGACCCGCCGCTGGCCAGCGTGGATCCGAGGGCCATGCCGAAGTTCCCGGACCAGAAGAAGCCGTTGGCCGACCAGCATCGCACGTTGTCGTCGGGAGTGAGTCCGTACATACGGCGGAATCGCCACATCTGGATCGTGACGCCACGATGCGCGCTGACGATGCCCTTGGGGCGGCTCGTCGAACCCGACGAGAAGAACAGAACCGCGGTGTCGCTGGGCTGGGTGGTCGCCGCGGTCGACTCGATCAGTTCGCGTGGCTCGCCGCCCCCGAGCGCCAGGAAGGACTCCCAGTCGTCGATACCGACGTGTCCGGTGGCATCGCCGACCGTCGCCACGTAGGTCAGGAACGGATAGGTCGTCGACCGCAACGTCCCCGGTGTCGCGGTCGCGAGCTGTGGTTCCAGCTCGGTGAGGACCTCGGCGAGATCGACTTTCCCGACCCTGCGCTCGAACAACAACACCGAGACAGCGGACACCTTGAGCAGATGATCGAGTTCGGCAGGAGTCGAGAAGGTGCTGAGCGTGACTGCGACACCGCCGGCCAGCGAGGTCCCGAAGACGGCGGAGAGCCATTCGGCGCGGTTGGTCATCAGTACACCGACACGACTGTCCTTGCCCACACCGCGGGCGCGGAGTGCGCGTGCCACCTCGACCGACCGTTCCCACAGGTCCGTGTAGGACCAGCGGACCGCACCCTGCGCCGTCCGCATGACGAGAGCCTCCCGGTCGCCGAACTTCTCGGTCACCTCGCGGAGAAAGCCTGGCAGCGTGAGGGTTCCGAGACCGGGCTCGTCACCGAGCGGGGGACCTGTGGCGACCGACGGCGCAACGACTGTGGACGGGGTGCTCATGGCTGACCTCGCTTGGATGACAGGTGTGATGCCGCCTCAGCGCGGCAGTTCGACCTCGGCGGTACACGACACCAGGCCGGCGCCGTCCTGGTTGGTGAGCTTCAACTTGATCTGGACGAGCGGGACGCCCCATTCGGACTCGGGCTGCTTGTCGATGACCTCGGCGTCGAAGTAGGTCACGTCCCCCTCGAAGGCCGGAGCCCGGAAGTCCGCCTTGGTGTGGCGGACCATGCCGTCGTAGCCCGCCCAGTTGGCGAGGAAGTCGGTGCACCACGCGCCCATCGTCGCGCCATACCCGTAGGCGCGCGCCATGCCGACCTCGCCGGCCTTCTCGGCGTCGATGTGGCCCCGGGACGGGCCGACGTAGAGCCCGTCCCGCTTGCGCGGATCGATCTTCGCGTCCTCTTCGTCGAACCCGAAGCCCTCGCCCCAGCCCGGATCCTGGTAGACCCACGGGTCGTCGATCCCCTCGGGCGCAACCCATTCGAACGTTCCCCAGATGTTGAACAGGAACGCGCGGTACTCGGTGGTGAACGACGCGATGCTGTGCGGCCCGATCACCCGGCGGGGCAGTGTGTCGCCGACCTTCACCTCGTCGAACCGTGGTGACACCCCAAGACGATTCGACAGCAGCCACTCGCGTCGCAGCGCCTCGAGCTCGATCAGCTCGTCGTTGGTCCACTTCTTGACGACGCCGACCTGGTTGTCGTACATGCCGCGCTTGGTGGCCTCGGCGGTGAGGTAACGGATCGCCGTCGAGCGTTCCCGCGCCACGAGGGCGCCGTGCTGATTGGTGTGGGTGGTGTCGCCACGGGAGAACATCGTCGGTCCCGCGAACTTGGTGTCCGCGACCTTGTAGTCGTGAAAGCGACGTTCCTGGAACAGCTTGTCGCCCGGTCGCACGGGCGTGCCGTAGAACCACCACTCCTCACCGCCGAAGATCAGATGGCTGTTGGGGATGTGCCCGACACAGGCGGGTGCCGCCCCGTGGCCGTAATCCAGTGCCACCGCGATGGACTGGGGTGCGATGATGCCGCAGTACCGGGACTCCCGAGCGAACTCCTGGTTCCAGTGGATCGGGTTCGGGTTGTCCATCGCCATGGCCCACCGGCGGATGTCGGACGTAGTGCACGGATCCCACAGCTGCCCACCGCCGATCGGCTTGCCGACCCGATGGTCGACATCGGACAGATCGAGCTCGGTGGCCTCGGTCTTCGATTCGGTCGTGCTGCTCAACGTGTTCTCCCGATCTATCGATTGACGTCGATGACGATTCGGCCGCGAATCGTGCCGTCCATGAGTTGTCCCGCCGAGGTGATCGCGTCCGCGAGGGACACCTCGTGCGCGATCGATTCCAGCGCATCAGGATTCAGGTCGCGGGCCAATCGATTCCAGGCGGTGGTGCGGCGCTGCTTGGGTGCCATCACACTGTCGATGCCCAGCAGGGACACACCGCGCAGGATGAACGGCGCGACCGACGCCGGGAAATCCATGCCCTGCGCCAGGCCGCATGCTGCGACCGCACCGCCGTACCGGGTCTGCGCGCAGGCGTTGGCCAGGGTATGGCTGCCGACGGAATCGACGACGCCGGCCCAGCGCTCCTTCTGCAGAGGCTTGCCCTTCTCCGCGAGTTCGGCCCGATCGACGATCGTGGTGGCCCCCAACTGCTCGAGGTATGCGGACTCGGTGGTCTTCCCGGTGGACGCGGCAACGGAGAAACCGGCCTTGGTGAGCAACGCGATCGCGACGCTGCCCACGCCGCCGGTCGCACCCGTGACGAGGACCTCGCCCTGATCGGGTCGCACGCCTGCGTCGAGCAATGCCTCGACGCAGAGGCTTGCGGTGTAACCGGCGGTCCCGATGGCCATCGCCTGACGCGACGTGAACTCCGCGGGCAACGGGATCAGCCAATCGCCCTTCAGCCGAGCGCGCTGGGCGAAGCCGCCCCAATGCGACTCGCCGACGCCCCAACCGTTCAAGACCACTCGATCACCCGCGGACCAGTCCGGATGCGAACTCTCGGCGACGGTGCCTGCGAGGTCGATGCCGGGCACCATCGGAAATGACCGGACGACGGGGGAGCTGCCGGTGATGGCGAGCGCATCCTTGAAGTTCAGCGAGGAGTAGTCCACCGCGATCTCGACATCGCCTTGGGGGAGCTCGGATGCCTCCAGGTCCTTGACCGAGACCGACTGGCCGGACTCGCCTTTCTCGATGACAACAGCCGAAAACTTCTGCAAAGCCGTTCCTTCCCAAGGGAGAAAAGTCGTTGAGGCCGACGTTACGTCAATCCTCATAAGGATAGCAATACTTGACTGGTTGACGATCTCTCGTCAGCGTGCGGTCCAGCCGCCGTCGACGACGATGGTCTGTCCCGTCACATATGCTGCCGCATCTCCGGCCAGCCAGACCACGGCTCCGACGATGTCGTCGGCCGATCCCTGCATGGGCAGCGGGGTGTTGCGCCGGAGGTATTCGGCGGCTCGCTCACTCTCGTACAACGGGCTGGTGATCTCGCTGCGGAAGAAGCCCGGCGCCACCGTGTTCACCCGGATCGAATGTCGTGCCCACTGGACGGCCAGTTCGGCGGTCAGCCCCGACAGGCCGGCTTTGCTGGCGGCGTAGGACGCCTGGGGGATGCCGGGTATGCCCACCCGCCCACTGATCGACGAGATGTTCACGATCGAGCCGCGTCCGATGGCCCGCATGTGCGGGAAGACGTTCTGCGCCAGTAGGAACGGCGCCATCAGGTTCAATCCCATGGTCTGTCGGATGGCGTCGACGGGTTCGGACTCGGCCCGCTCCTCGGTGAACATGCTGCCCGCGGCGTTGACCACGATCTCCGGCGGCCCGAGGGCCTCGGCCACCTCCGGCACGATGTCTCCCACCCGATCGAGATCGGACAGGTCGCAAGCGATGGGCACGCCGTCGATGCGTTCGGCGATCTCGGTCAGTCGGTCGCGGCGGCGGGCGACCACCGCGACGCGCGCCCCGGCTGAGGCCAGCGCCTGCGCCACGGCCGTGCCGAGTCCCGACGACGCGCCGGTCACGATCGCCACCCGGCCGTCGAGGTCGAACATCTCGGCGGGGCGGTGGCCGGGGCGCGGTGTCACGTGCTGCTCCTGCTCGTGGATCTCTCGACGAGGTCGATCAGGTCGGTCCGTTGCACCTTACCCATCGCGTTGACCGGCAGGGCGTCGATCTGGGACCAGATCTCCGGGACCTTGTAGGGGGACAGAGCTTTTCGGCAGCGCTCGGCGAGCGAGTCGAAGTCGACGGGCTTGCGTCCCTCGCTCTCGATCACGGCGGCGACCCGCTGGCCGAGGCGTTTGTCGGGCACCGGGTACACCGCTACCCGGGTGACGTCCGGGTCGGACCCGATGACGCGTTCGACCTCGAGCGGATACACGTTCGCGCCGCCCCTGATGATGACCAGCTTCTTGCGGTCCAGGACCGTCAGCCAGCCATCCCCGTCGACGGTTCCGATATCCCCGGTCGGCACCGGTCCGGGTTCGGCGGGACGCAGACCGTCGTGCTGCCAGTACCCCAGCATCGGGCGCCAGGCATCCGCCCACGGGCCGTCGGTGCGGCCGGTGACCTTCAGTTCGCCGAGCTCGCCCGCGGACAGCCGCCTGCCGTCGTCGTCGTAGGCGGCGACGTCATAGTGATCAAGCACCTGCCCGCTCGCCCCGGCCCGCCAGTCCTCGCCCACCGGATCGATCGACACGACTGCGGGCGCCTCGGTGAGGCCGTAGGTCGCGCGGGGCATGATCCCGTGGGCGGCGGCGAAGTCTGCGCGCAGTTCGTCGGAGGTGTCACTGCCGCCGCTCCACACCTCCTCGAGCGAACCCAGATCGATGTGCGGACGTCTGGCCAGGTCATAGAGCTGTGCCGGGGCGCCGTTCCACACGGTCACGCCCCGGCCGGCGATCCACTCGGCGACGCCGTCGACGTCCCGGCGGTTCATCACCACGGCGCAGCCCCCGCACTGGGCGGTGAGCAGGGTGGACAGCACCATCAGATTGAGGATGGTGAGCGGGAAGCTGTCGCCCTTGCGCAGCGTCCGGTCGAAGCCGCGCCCGGCCCGGAGTGCGGCACCCGGGAGCAACAGATTGCGCTGGCTGTGCACCACTGCCTTGGGTCGTCCGGACGTTCCGCTCGTGAACGCGATACCGGCAGGCGCGTCGATGTCGATGTCGACCGTCGGTGCCGTCTCGTCCCCGTCGAGCAGATCGGACCATCGCCCGGCGTCGACAACCTCGGGGGAGACCAGGCGGCACCTCTCGCCCGCCAGGATCACCGACGGCCGGCAGAGTTCGCGGACGTCGTCCTGCTCCTCTTCTGACAATGCCTCCCCGATGCCGGCCCAGATCGCGCCGATCCGCTGGGTGCCGTGAAAGGCCGCGACGATGTCGAGATCATTGGGCAGACATGCGGCGACACGGTCTCCGGGCCGTACCCCGAGTGACCAGAGCGCGCCGGCGACGCGACGTGCCTGCTGATCGAGTTCGGCGTACGACCACACCCCGGACACCGCCTCGACGGCCGGGGACTCCGGATGGGACGAGAGGGTGGGGTCCAGAACTTCGCCTATCGTCTTGAAATTCTCCACCCGCTACTAATACCACTATCCTTGTAAACATTGATCTGATAGTTTTTGTCCGGTGATGGCTGGCGAACACACGGGGGACGGCAGGCGACCGGCGCACACCGGTCCGCTGTCGGGGGTGCGGGTGGTCGATCTGACGGCCATGGTGATGGGCCCCTATTGCACGCAGATCATGGCAGACATGGGTGCGGACGTGGTGAAGATCGAGCCTCCCGCGGGCGACAACACCCGGTACATCTCGGTGGGTCCGGAGCAGGCGATGGCCGGGGTCTTCGTGAATGTGAACCGCGGAAAGCGCAGCGCAGTCATCGATCTGCGATCGTCGGACGGCAAAGCGGCACTGCGCGAACTGATCGCAGACGCCGATGTGTTCATCCACTCGATGCGGGGCACCGCGATCAAGCGGCTCGGCTTCGGCTACGACGAGGTCGTCGCGATCAACCCGTCGATCGTCTACACCAACTGTTACGGATACGGTCGTCGCGGCCCCGACGCGGATCGGACGGCCTACGACGACACCATCCAGGCCGAGTGTGGGCTGCCTTTTGTACAGCAACAGCTCACCGGGGAGGTCGGCTACGTCGGCACCATCATGGCCGACAAGGTCGCAGGCATGACCGCGTTGTACGCGACGATGATGGCACTCTTCCATCGCGAGCGGACCGGCGAGGGTCAAGAGGTCGAGGTCAGCATGTTCGAGACGATGGCGTCGTTCATGCTCGTCGAGCACGCGAACGGTGCCATGTTCGATCCACCCCTCGGACCGGCGGCCTATCCCCGGGCGGTCGCCCCGAATCGAAAGCCCTATCGCACCAAGGACGGTCACATCTCCGCGCTGGTCTACAACGACAAGCAGTGGTCGGTGTTCATCGATGCGGTCAACCCGCCGTGGGCCGGCGACCACTTCGCCACCCTGGCGCAGCGTGCGGCTCAGATCGACACCGTCTATGCGTTGCTGGGGGAAACCTTCGCCGAGCGGACCACGCAGGAATGGCTTGACCTGCTCCGGTCGCTCGACATCCCGGCAGCGCCGGTGAACAGTCTCGACGATCTCTTCGACAACGATCACCTGAATGCGGTCGGATTCTTCGAGGATGTGGAAACGCCGAATGGAACAGTGCGTTTCCCGGGGTCCCCGGCATGGTTCTCGCGCACCCCGGGAAAGGTGGCGGGCCCGGCTCCGCGGCTCGGTGCCGACACCGAGGAGGTACTCGACGAGATACGGCTCCGGTCTGGTGTGCGAGAGGAGGACGATGTCTGAGATCGGGGGAGAGATGAGGGTCCGCTCGTGGCTGTTCGCCCCGGGCGACAGCGAGAAGAAGATGGCCAAGGCGACCGCTGGCCCGGCCGACATGGTGATCTTCGATCTGGAAGATGCTGTCGCCGAAGACGAGAAGCCCACATCGCGGCGGTTGATCTCCGCATTCCTCTCCGACATCCCGGAGTCCGGGCGACGCCGTCTGTGGGTGCGAATCAATCCGCTCGACGGGCCACACGCGCTGGCCGATCTGGCTGCGGTCATGCCGGCCCGGCCGGGTGGGATCATGCTGCCGAAGGCGCGCGGACGCGGCGACGTCGAGCTCCTCGATCACTACCTGTGCGCGTTGGAGGTGGCGTCCGACATCGAGCTCGGATCGACCAAGGTCATCGTCCTGGTCACCGAGACCGCCGAGGCGATGTTCACCACCGGCGACTATCAGGGGGCGCCACGAGTGATCGCCTTGACCTGGGGCGCAGAGGATCTCGCGGATGCCGTCGGCGCGAGCGAGAACCGGGACCCCGACGGCGGCTACGCGTTCACCTACCAGCTCGCGCGAAGTCTCTGCCTGCTCGGCGCGGCGGCCGCCGGGGTGGCGCCCATCGACACCATCCAGGGCGATTTCACAGATCTCGACGGCCTGCGGGCGCGGGCGGAGCAGGTCCGCCGCGACGGCTACCTCGGGATGCTGGCCATCCATCCCGCGCAGGTCGAGGTGATCAACGAGGCCTTCTCGCCCTCGACGAGTGAACTCGAGGCCGCTCAGGAGATCGTCGATCTGTTCGCGTCGAATCCCGGGGTGGGGGCGATCGGATATCGCGGCGCGATGCTGGACCGTCCGCATCTGGCCCGCGCCGAGGCCCTCCTTGCGGCGAGGCGGCGTCCGTGACGGTGGTGACCCAGCCCCAGAACCTCGATCTGGCAAGCGTTCTGCGGCAGGGGGACAGCATCGTCATCGGTCAGGCTTGCGGTGAGCCGACCACCCTGCTCGAAGGGCTGGTCGCGCAGGGCCGCGACATCGGGGGCCTCTCGGCCTTCGTCGCGACGAGTTTCTCCGGCACGCTGACCCCCGAGTCGGCCGCATCCGTCTCGCTGTCGAGCATGGGGGCGATCGGTACCTTGCGGTCGATGAGCAAGGCCCACGCCTTGGACGTCATCCCGTGTCATGTCAGCCAGGTCGCCCCGATGATCACCGCGGGCCATCTGAGATGCGACGTCGCATTTGTTCAGGTCAGTCCGTCAGATGCCAACGGAGACCACAGTTTCGGGCTGATCAGCGACTATGTGCGCGCTGCCGTGGACAAGGCGCGCGTCGTGGTCGCGGAGGTCAACGACCAGGTGCCCTACACGCTCGGCGAACTCCTGCCTGCGTCGAAGATCGATCACGCGGTCCATGTCTCGCGTCCGCCGGTCCAGGTGAGCCCGGCGACGATCAGCGAGACCGATCGCGCGATCGCCGCGTACTCGGCCGCCTACATCGACAACGGATCGGTTATCCAGATGGGTGTCGGGGCCGTACCCGACGCCATGCTGCAGCTGCTCGTCGACCGCACCGACCTCGGAGTGCATTCGGGGATGGTCGGCAACGGGCTGGTGGATCTGGTCGAGGCGGGTGCGGTCACCAACGCGCGCAAGCGGATCGATCGGGGAGTGACGATCACCGGTGCCCTGATCGGGACGACTCGGCTCTACGAGTTCGCGCATCGGAACCCGGAGATCCGGATGTGCGCGACGTCGTACACGCATGACGCCGGGAAGATGTCCCAGCTCGACAACCTGGTGACCATCAACTCGGCAATGGAGGTCGACCTCACCGGACAGGTGAATGCCGAGCAGAGCGGAGCGGCGTATCTCGGTGGTACCGGCGGACAGGTCGACTTCGTCCGGGCAGGGGCGCGATCGGCAGGCGGGCGCGCGATCATGGCCCTGCCGGCGACTGCCAAGGGCGGAACCGTCAGCCGCATCACCGCACAGCTGTCGGGCCCGGTGACGACGGCCCGCAGCGAGGTGGACGTGGTGGTCACCGAGTTCGGTGCGGCCGAACTCCGCGGGCAGAGCATCGCCGAACGCACCCGGCGCCTGATCGCCATCGCCCACCCGGACTTCCAGGAAGACCTGGCGCGGGCAGCCCATCCGATCCAGCGGCGAAGGTTCTAGGTGAGAGGCATGTCCCGATGAGCGACGCCGTTCTGTTCGATGTCGACGACGAGATCGCGATCATCACGCTGAACCGGCCCGACACCAGGAACTGTCTGTCCGAGGATGTCCGTGACGGACTGGCGCAGGCGTGGGATCGATTCGAGAACTCCGACGACCTACGTGTTGCCGTTCTCACCGGGTCCGGGGAGACCTTCTGCGCCGGCGGCGATCTCAAGGAGATGGTGGCGACCGGCATGCAGGTTCCGCCTCGCGACATGTTCGCTCTGCCCTACGACACGGTGGAGTTGACCAAGCCGACCATCGCGGCGGTCAACGGCGCCGCGTTCGCCGGCGGCTGGATGATCGCGCAGGCGTGCGACCTCTGTGTGGCCAGCAGCAGGGCGAAGTTCGCAGTGACCGAGGTGAAGGTGGGTCGGAGCTCGCCATGGGCGTCGCCGCTGATCCACATGATCCCGCAACGGATCATGATGGAGATTCTCCTGACCGGTAAGCCCATCAGCGCGCAACGAGCGTACGAGATCGGGTTGGTCAACCGGATCGCCGAGCCGCACGACCTGCTGGACTCGGCCGTCGGACTCGCGCGCGAGATCCTGGTGGGTGCTCCGCTCTCGGTCCGCGCCGCGCGTGAGACCGTCATGCTCGCGACGGAGATGGGCCGATCGGCCGCATTGCAGGCAGCGCGAGCCGCGTCGGAGACCTGCTACCGCAGCGAAGACGCCCAGGAGGGGCCCGCCGCGTTCGCCGCGAAACGGACCCCTCGATGGCAGGGGCGCTGAGGACCGCCCATCCCGGGCGCTACCGCGCGTGGTCTCGGGGCAGGAACGGCACGAGACCGGGTTCCGGCTGGATTCCGAACGACCGCAACGCCATCGCCAGCATGGCGTAGCAGCCGACAGTGAACACCACATCCATGAGCTGTTGCTCGTCCATGTCGCGCGCGAGCGCGGTCCACGTCTCGTCGCGGATCGTCCCCTCGTTCAGCAGTTGGTCGACCGATGCCACCAGAGCTCGGTCGGCAGGCGACCATCCGGTCGCATCGGGACCATCGGCCACCCGCTCGATCTCGTCGGCGCTGACCCCGGCCCGGTCGGCGAGGATCACATGCTGGGCCCACTCGTATGCGGCCTGGCGCAGGTGCGCGACCCGCAGGATGAGCAATTCACGTTGTCGCGTCGACAATGCGGATCCGGCCAGCAGATGTTTGTTGAAGGACAGGAACGCCATCGCCAGGCTGGGGTATCGGGCGAGAGTGCCGAGCAGATTGTCGCCGGCCTGCCGCTCGTGATCGGGAGCCACGCTCTTGACCGACGACCGGAACCCGCTCACGAAGTCCCGCATCTCTGGGGACCAATCTACCTGTGGCGCAGGACTTATCCGATCGGTCACGTGTTGCGCCCGCCGTTGACCCCGATGATCTGGCCGGTGATGTAGCCGGCCTCCTCGCTGACGAGGAACGCGCATGTCGCGGCCACGTCCTCGGGCTGTCCGATGCGTCCAACCGGTGTCTTGGCGATCTGGGTGTCGACGTCGAACATCCCCGAATCGACGGTCTTGCGCAGCATCGGGGTGTCGATGAAGCCCGGCGGGATCGTGTTGACCGTGATCCCACGCCGTCCGAACTCGAGCGCGAGAACCTTTGTCAGCCCGACCACCCCGGACTTCGCGGTCACGTAGCCGGCCAATCCGGGGGAGCCGCTGTGCACGCTCGACGACGAGATGTTCACGATGCGGCCCCAGCCCTCCTCGAGCATGTCCGGGATCACCGCCTGACAGCAGTCGAACGTGCCGGTGAGGTTGATCGCGAGTGCGCTGTCCCAGCTCTCACGGGTGATCTCGAGGAACGGGGTCGCCAGGGTTGCACCTGCGCTGTTGACGAGTACGGTCGGGCGGCCGAGCCGGTAGCGCACCTCCTCGACACCCGCGTCGATCTGGGCGCGGTCGGTCACGTCGACGGCCAGTCCGATCGCCTTGCCACCGGCATCCTCGATCGCCCGGGCGGCCGCCTCGGCGGCCTCGCCGTTGACGTCGAAGATCGCGACCTGGTCGTTGCCGGATGCGAGTCGCGTACTGATCGCGCCGCCGATTCCCGATGCGCCGCCGGTGACAATTGCCGTACGACCACTCATTTGATCTTCTCCTCGCCTGCGACGGTGATGCGGTGCATGATTCGGGGCTTGTCCCGGTCGAACTCGCGGACCCGATGGACCAGGCCGGTGTTGTCCCAGAAGACGGTGTCTCCTTCGGTCCAGCTGTGGCTGCAGACCTTTCCCGGTCCGGTGATGCGGTCGCGTAGTTCGGACAACAGCGCCTTGCCCTCGTCGACATCCATCCCGGCGATATGCGACGCCGTCGCGCCGAGCACCAGGGAGCGACGACCGGAATCGTGTTCCCACACCAAGGGGTGTTCACGGACCGTGCGAGTTGCCCAGTCCTCCAACTGCTCCGGCGTCGGGTCGGTGTAGGTCATCCGCTGGACGGCGTCGAAGGTGTGGACGACCCTGAGCTGGGCGAACCGCTCCTTCTCGCTCTCCGAGAGGTCGTCGTAGGCCCCGTAGGTGCTGGCGAACTCCGTCTCGCCGCCTTCGGCCGAGGTGACCCTCGCGGTCAGGATGGACGACTTGGGCGCGATCTCGTCGAGGAGGCCGTCGATATGCCAGAACTCATTGCTCCGAAGATAGGCGGCATTCGGGTTGGACGGGTTGAAGCTGATCTCCATCACCTCCTCCGTCTCCGGTGGCAGGTGTGAGAAATTGATCAACGTGCCGAGCTTGCGGCAGAACTCGACCAAGACCTCGTCGCTCGCGTTCAACTCGGGGAACAGCAGGACCCCCGAGTTCTCGAGTGCCTCTGCGATCGTGCCCGGTAGATCGGCGTCACTGCTGAGTCGGCCGGCATCGACGTCGAGCACCTTTGCGCCGACGTTCTCCGAGAGCCTTTCGGTTCTGATCGTGCTCATGGGTGATTCTCCTACTGTCGGGTGTCGCGGGGTTCCCTGGTGTCAGCCGGGGATGTTCGCTGCGCGCTTGTTGGTCAGGGGCCGGGTGTAGGAAGGGTCGTCCGGACTGCGGGACGGGGCGCCGTTGCCGTTGATGTCGGGGACGTCGGCAAACGGGATGGCCATCGTCGGAACCATGCCCGACCATTCGATCGCGTTGGTACGCAACGCGATCTTCCATTGCCCTTCGCGCCGCTCGAGGCGGTCGATGTAGCGTCCGCCTGCGATCCAGTTGCTGTCGTCGCGGTTTCGGCCGACGAACAGGTAGTACGTCTCGGTATGGGCGACATCGCCGGTGATGTCGCAGGTGTGGTTCAACAGGTTGTGGTGCGTGGCGACCTGGCCTTGTTCGTGCATCGGCACGGACCACTCGTAGAGGTCGACCGGACCTCCGACGAAATCTCCTGCGGCGATCGTTGCGTCGGGATGGAAGGCCGACAGGAACGCATCGCGATCGAATCGGTCCATCCCACGGCTGAACCGCGTCATGACATCCATGATGTCCTGGCGATCCAACAATTCGTCGAGTCGCGTGAGCGACTCCGCGGATACCGTGCTACTCATCGTTGTTGGCTCCGTTCGTGTGGTGCTGCTTGCTCAGACAGGGGCCCAGATCGGCTCGCCGCGGGTGGCCCGCAGCGAGGGGATGGACCGTCCGTCGATGTCTTTGATCCGGTAGTCGTCAGCGAGTTCGGCGGTGATGAACGTTCCACCGCTGCGACTCATGACGGCGTCGTCGGCGGCCAGTGCCGCGATCACCCGGCCGGGGTACTCGGGCGAACAGCCGTGGGCAGGCTGCGTGGCGGCCTGTGCCTCCAGTCCCTCGATGGCGGCCAGATTGCGTTGGGCGCGCTCGGTGAACGTCAGCCCCTGCCACAGCGAGATCGAGGCGACACCATGACCTTTCAGTTCGATCGCCATGTCCCGTGCCATGCGGTCGACGGCAGATTTTGCGGTGCCGAAGACCACGCCGTAGGTGTATGCCACACCGGTATAGCCGGAGATCGCGACGATGAGACCCGACTTCTGCGGGACCATGATCCGTGCCGCGTGCCACGCGCACACGAAGTTCGACCGCACCCCGACGTCCATCATCTCCCAGTTGGCGAGGGGTTTGTGCCAGAAGGGCTCCGGGTCGGTGAGGTCGTCTGGCAGGGCGAAGGCGTTGTTGACGAGGACGTCGAGGCGACCCTGCTCGCGCTCGATCCGATCGAACAGGGCCGCGACATCGTCGTCGTCGCCGTGGTCGACCTGTACGGGGATACCCTTCCCGCCGCGGCGATCGCACAGCGCCGCCGTTTCCCCGATGGTGCCGGGCAGCTCGTGCGTGTCCGGGGTCAGGGTGCGGCCGGTCACGTAGACCGTCGCGCCCTCGCCGGCAAGGGCCAGGGCGATGCCCTTGCCGATGCCGCGGCTGGCGCCGGTCACGACGGCCACCCTGCCCGACAGCGAATACGGTTCCGACGACGACGTCACGTGTGGCCCTACCGCTGTCCTGCGACGAGGGAGGCGCCGAAGAAGGCTTCGCTGTGATCGCCGTTGGCTTTGCCGGTGTAGTGATCACCCCGGAATTGCTCGCCCATCATGCCCTGGGACCAGTCCGCTGCGACCCCGAGATCGCGGGACCAGTCGTAGAGCATGGTGCGCGCAGCGATTCGCCACTCGCCGTCCCGTCGCGCAAGGCGATCGAGGTAGCGGCCGCCGAGTACGACGTCGTGCTCCTCGGTACCGAAATCCACCCGGTGGTAAGCCGTGACATGGGTCTCGGCCAACGCTGTGGCACCGTCGAGGGAGATCACGCTCTGGCCGAGGGCATGCTGGGTCAGCGGTACCGCAGGCGATCCGGGCACGACCCAATCCAGGTAGGCATCCAGATCCCCGGCGAAGATCCCGAAATCCATGGCGGCGTCGGACCAGAAAGATGCCCGGATCAGGTCGGCATCTCGCCGGTCCTCACCCCGAGCGACCCCCGCGATACCCGCGCGGATCTGTTCGTGATCGAGCAGTGTCTGGACATCCTTCGGCCCGAACGTCATTCGCTGTCTCCCTGCGTGGGG
Source organism: Gordonia sp. SL306 (assembly GCF_026625785.1). Taxonomy (NCBI): domain Bacteria; kingdom Bacillati; phylum Actinomycetota; class Actinomycetes; order Mycobacteriales; family Gordoniaceae; genus Gordonia; species Gordonia sp. SL306. The sequence goes on from NZ_CP113063.1 coordinate 3,959,615, forward strand.
CTGTATCCGAGGATGCCCTTGATCTCCAGGTAGTCGTCGAAGCCGAACTCGCCCCATTCGCGACCGTTGCCACTCTTCTTGTACCCGCCGAACGGTGCGCAGAAGTCGAACGCATCGTTGATGGCCACCGACCCTGCGCGGATTCGGCGGGCCACCGATCGCGCTTTGTCGAGGTCGGCGCCTGCGACGAAACCTGCGAGTCCGTACTCGGTGTCGTTGGCGATGTCGATCGCGTGGTCGATGTCCTCGTACCCGAGGATCGTCAGCACCGGGCCGAATATCTCCTCACGGGCGATCGCCATGTCGTTCTTGACATCAGCGAACACCGTCGGCTGCACGTAGAAGCCCTTCGTGAGGCCCTCGGGCCGTCCGGGACCACCGGTCACCAGGGTCGCGCCGTCGTCGATGCCCTGTTGGATGAGGCCCTGGATCTTGTCGAACTGCGATTCCGACACCACCGGTCCGATCGAGAAGTCACCTGCCGGATCGCCGACGGTGACCGACGGTGCGGCGTCCTTGGCTGCTGTGATCGCTTCTTCCATGCGGGCGTTGGGCACCAGCATGCGCGAGGGGGCACTGCAGGTCTGCCCGGAGTTGAGCATCATGGTGACGACGCCCTTCGAGACATTCTCGGCGAAATCCGCATCGTCGAGGACGATGTTCGGTCCTTTGCCGCCGAGTTCCTGGGTGACCCTCTTGACACCGGCCGCGGCGTTCTTGGCGATGTCGATGCCGGCGCGGGTGGAACCGGTGAAGGAGACCATGTCGACGTCCGGATGTCCCGACAGCGGCACCCCGACACTCGGTCCGTCGCCCTGGACCAGGTTGAAGACACCCGCCGGAACTCCTGCAGCGTCCAGGATCTCGGCAAAGACCTGACCGGTGAACGGCGATCTCTCCGACGGCTTGAGCACCATCGTGCAGCCGGTCGCCAGTGCGGGGAAGACCTTCACGGCGATCTGGTTCATCGGCCAGTTCCACGGCGTGATCAGTGCACAGACACCGATCGGTTCCTTGACCACCAGCGATTCACCGCGCTGCTCCTCGAAGGTGAAGTTCTGCAGCGCTTCGATCGCGGTGCCGAGGTGACCCGCACCCAGGCCGACCTGGAAACCGTTGGCGAGTGCGCTGGGCGCACCCATCTCCTCGGTCAGTGCGGCGGCCAGATCGCCGCTGCGGTTCTGGTATTCGGCGGAGATGTTCTGCAGCAGCTCGACACGCTCCTCGACGGTGCTCGTCGACCAGCCGGCGAACGCCTTCCGGGCGGCGGCCACCGCCTTGTCGACATCCGCCGCGGAACCCGACGCGACCGTGCCACAGACCTCTTCGGTAGCGGGGTTGATGACGTCGAAGGTCGCCGACTGTGCGGAGTCGACCCATCGGCCACCGATGTAGAACTTACGATACTCACGCATGACAGCCCCAATTCTCTTTTCGTGCAACGGGAAGTGCTACTGCTGGCCCTCGGCGTACCACGTGCGGAACTCGTCGTAGCTCGGCATCTCCTCGGAGTTCGCCTTGGGGTCGACGGCGACGTGGATGACGCCCGGCTTGCCACTGGCGAACGCGCGCTTGATGGCCGGTGCGATGTCTTCGTCCTTCTCGACGTATTCGCCGTAGCATCCGAATCCCTCGGCGACCTTGTCGAGCCGGGTTGCCTCGCTCCAGTGGACGCCGGTCTCCCGGGAACCCTGACCGTAGGTGCGCTTGTAGACGCCCACCTCGAGTCCCCACGCGTAGTCGACGGCGACGACGCAGACGAGCGGCAGATTGAGGCGTGCCGCGGTCTCCAACTCGGAGATGTGGAACTGGAACGACGAATCACCGGTGATCAGCATCATCGGACGCTTCCCGCCGTCGGCGACGCCTGCTCCGACCGCGTACGGCAACCCGGTCCCGAGGTGCCCGAAGTTCTGATTCCACATGACGTCATGCGGTTTGGCCTGCGAATAGGTCCAGCCGAAGATGGTCGTCGCGCCGCCGTCGCGCACCATGATCCCGTCGGCCGGGAAGTCCTTCGTCGCCTCGACAATCAATCGTGCGGGATGCACGGGGCTCGCTCCCGACGGCGCGGTCTCGGCGAGCTCGGCCAACTGCGCCGCGTCGTCGGAGATCCAGCGCTTGAGTTCCGGGGTCGCTGTGCGCGGCGAATCCTTCAGGGCCTCGACGAGTTGGGGCACCACGGCACGGAGATCGCCGACCAAGGGCACGTCGATCGGACGATTGACCCCGATCGCGGCCGGGTCCTGCTCGATCAGCAGCCAACTGCGCTCGGCCTCGCCGTCGACCCAGTGCCTGCCCTTGCCGAAGTGCACCGGCTCGCCGAGTTCGGTGCCGATGGCAAGGCACAGATCTGATGTGACGACTGCCTCGACGGCCGCCTTGGAGAAGCCGTACGGGAAGGTGCGGTCCTCCAGTCCTTCGATATAGGACGTGCCGCCGGAGGTCTGGATCACCGGACACGCCATCAGGTCTGCGAGTTCCTTCACCGACGCGCCGGCGCGAGCCGTGTGGACGCCGTGGCCGATGAGCAGGATGGGCTGCTTGGCAGCACCGATCAGGCGTGCGGCCTCGTCGACCTTGTCCTGGCCTGCGGTCTGTCCGACGAGCCGATATTTGCTGGGAGGCAAGGCAGGCGGCACATCCAGTTCTTCCTGGATCACGTGTGAGGGGTACTCGATGTAGACCGGACCCGGTGTCCCCGACAGCGCCTTGCGCAGACCTTCCCTTATGATCTCGTCGGTCTGATCGGCGTATTCGATACTGGCGCTGTACTTCACGGCCGGCTCGATGAGCCCGGACTGCTGGACGAACTGAATCCGTCCGCGGCGAACCCGCTGTTCGGTGATCCGAGCCCGCTGCCCACCGAGGAAGATGACGGGTGAGTTCTCGACCTTGGCGCACATGACGGCGCCGGCCATGTTCGCGATGCCCGGTCCCAGTGTGCCGATGCAGACCGCGGCTTTGCCGGTCATCCGGGACACCGCCTCGGCCATGAAACCCGCCGTCTCCTCATGGTGCGGGGCGACCACATTCCAGCCCCGCTCCTCGGCTGTGTGGAACAGGTGGACGAAATTGGGGTCCGGGATGCCGAACATCGTGTTGATGCCCTCGGCCTCGAAGAGGTCGAGAATTCGTTCATAGACCTTGACTGACACGCGCGCTGCCCTCCGTCGCTAGTGCGAAACTCTTCGTGATGTGGTCGACATGGCCTGACGGGACTACCGGCAGGAGCCACGAATTGGTGGTGTCGCGGATTTCGTCGATGCGCTCGCCGACGTCGTCGACGGACCACGAGGACTGGTACACGCCCTCGGTCTCGGCGATATAGGCGCGGGCCACCCGTCCGGCTATCGACACCAGCATCTCGCCGGTGATCGAACAGGATTCGTGGGCGAGCCACCCCACCGCGGGTGCGATCAGCTCCGGCCCCATCGGCGGGTAGGCGGAGGTGTCGAGTCCTTCGGCCAGCCGCGTCAGGGCGGCCGGGACGATGACATTCGACAGCACCCCGTGTTCGTGGCCCTCCAGCGCCGCGACATTGGAGAGGCCGATGATCCCGGCCTTGGCCGCGCCGTAGTTGGCGACGCTCTTGTTGCCGTAGATGCCGCCGATCGACGATGTCAGCACCACGCGGCCGTAACCGGCTTCGCACATCAGTGGGAACGCCGGTCGCACCACATGGAAGGCACCACGAAGGTGGACATCGAGGACGGCATCGAAATCCTCGTAGGTCATCTCCGACAACGACGCATAGCGATTGTTGCCTGCGTTGTGCACGAGAATGTCGATCCGGCCGAAACCCTCCACCGCCGAATCGATGATGGCGCGTCCGCCGTCGGCGGTGGCCACCGACTCGGTGCACGCGATGGCCTCGCCGCCCATGTCCCGGATCTCCCGGACCACGCCGGCCGCGGGACCGGAGTCGGTGTCCTCACCGCTGATGCTGCTGCCGGGATCGTTGACGACGACCTTGGCGCCACGGGATGCCAGCAGGAGGGCATAGGCCCGCCCGAGGCCACGTCCGGCACCGGTGATCACCGCGACCCGGTTGTCGAATCGGAGCTCAGACATCGAAGGCTCCGCACTGACGGTGCGTTTGACAATCGCGTATCACTTCTCCAGCACCAGGCCTTCCAGCTCGCCGGTGTCGCGCCACGCCTGCAGCCGATCACTGAGCTCGTAGAAGCCGCCCCAGAACGGATCACCCAGGAACGACCGTCCGTTCGGCTCACCCTCGCTGTTGTAATAGCCGGGGGTGCACTCCATGGTGAAGGTGCTGTTGTCCACGGAGAATTCGCGGATGGTCTGCACCCAGCCCTCCTCGGCCTCCGGGGTGGGCTCGACGTAGGTGGCGTCGCGGCGCAGGGCCTCTCCGATGATGTAGGAGATGTGATCGGCCTGCTGCTCGAACATCAGCGTGGTGGATGCGGTGACACCGCCTTGTACGAACCCGGTGGCGAAATGGTTGGGGAATCCGTGCGCCATCACTCCGTGCAGAGTGCGGAAGCCCTTGCCCCAATGGTCATACAGTGACACCCCGTCGCGGCCCGCGAACGGTTTGATGTCGAACTGCCGATCCAGGGCAGTGGTGATCTCGAAGCCGCTGGCGAACACGATGCAATCGACCTCGTACTCGACACCGTTGGCGACAACCCCCTTCTCCGTGATCCGCTCGACCCCCTTGGTCTCCGAGACGTCGACGAGGGTGACGTTCGGACGATTGAACGTCGGCAGGTACTCGTCGTTGAAGACGGGCCGCTTGCACATGTTTCGGTAGTAGGGCTTCAGCTTCTCCGCCGTCTCCGGGTCCTCGACGATCTGCTCGACGCGCTGACGAAGCCGCTCCATCGCGCGGTAGTCCTCGATCTCCTTGAGTTCCATGAACTTCGCCGGATCGGCCAGTGCGGCCCAGCCCTCGTAGTTCTCGGTCGCGTTGAGCTTTGCCGCCATGTTGCGTGCGACCTCGGTCCAGCCATCGCAGATGAGGTCGGGTTCACCCGGGTTGTAGAACGCGAACGCCGCATTGTGGAAGTTCCGCTGCCGCGCGGCCCGCCACCCCGGTTCCAGGGTCTGTACCCATTCCGGGTCGGTGGGGTAGTTTGCCCGCTCGAAGATGTAGGAAGGCGTGCGCTGGAAGACGGTGAGATGCTCGGCTCCGCGCGCGAGATGCGGGATGGCCTGTACACCACTGGAACCCGTGCCGATGACGGCGATGCGCTTGTCGCCGATCTTGTCCAGGCCACCGTGCAGATCGCCGCCGGTGTAGTCGTAATCCCAGCGGGCGGTGTGGAAGGTGTGGCCCTTGAAGTCCTTGATACCGGGGATGCCGGGCAGCTTCGGCCGGTTGTAGGGGCCCTGGCACATGATCACGAAGCGGGCGCGGATCGCATCACCGCGATTGGACGTGATCTGCCACCGGCTGATCTCGCCATCCCACTCCAGTGACTTCACCAGGGTGTGGAACAGCGCATGGTCGTACAGGCCGAAATGCTCCCCGATGCGCTGAGCGTGATCGAAGCACTCGTCACCCTTGGAGAACTTCTCCTTCGGCATGAAGCCGGTCTCTTCGAGCAGGGGCAGGTAACAGTAGGCGTCCGAGTCGATCTGGATGCCCGGGTAGCGGTTCCAGTACCAGACGCCACCGAAATCCCCGCCGAGCTCGATGATCTTGAAGTCGGAGACGCCCGCCTGTTGGAGCCGTTGTGCGGTGATGAGACCGCAGAATCCGCCTCCGAGAATCACCACGTCGATCTCGTCGGTGATCGGCTGACGCGGTACCACCGGGAGATGCGGGTCGCCCTCGTAGAACTCTGCGAAGTCGTCCTCGGCCTCGAGGTACTGAGCCTGACCATCGGAGCGGAGTCGCTTGTCACGCTCGTGGAGGTATTTCTCATGGAGAGCGGCGATGTCGACGTCGGGTGTCTGCGTGGGTTCGCAGTTCTGCATGATGATTCCTTGCTTCGGTACTGCTGGTGAGGGGACGGAGTGATCAGGGGTTGGAGACGATGGGCCTCAGGCCAGGTCTTCGGGGGCGCCGGTGCCCATGTACCTGGCCAGGTTGTGATGCAGGTTGACGATGCTGCGCTCCCGGTACGGATTGGGCTTGGCGCCCGAGAAGCCTTGTGACTTAACACCCTTCTGGACCGCGGCCATGTTGGAGAAGTCCTGGGGCAGCACGGTGCGCCAGCCCGGGTCGTCCTCCGGGGTGAACTCCCATTCGGTCTCCGGCTCTTCGCCTTCGGGGAACAGTTCGAAGACAGCAGCCTCGAAGTAGCACTTGTCGGGATCGTCGCCGTACGGTCGGGCGCTGTAGCAGAGCATGTTGTTGAGCGCGTGGCCGATCTGGAAATTGGGGAAAATCTGCCAGGCCGTCCCGCTCTTGGAGACGGTTTCGTTGTCGACGGTCGGCCAGATCACGCCCCGTTCGGCGTCGTCGCGCCGTGCCGACGTCAGCCAATGTGCGAGCACTTCGTTGGCCGGTGTCCCTTCGGGCAGTTCATCGATCAGCCGCTGAGCCGCGTCCACCAGGGTGCGGGTGGTGTTGGTGTTCGCGTTCTCCCACGTGAAGTTCTGTAGATCGATGGTCGAGATCCGGGCATCGGGGCCGTCGGCGACGCGTAGCTTGGCCTGGTTGTCCTCCATGCCCTTCGGCGCGTCGTACCCGATGTTGCTGTGCTTGCCCTGCGCGCGGGACCAGCCGAGGAACGTGCCATAGGCGCGGAACTCGGGGTGTGTGTAGGGAACGTGGTAGGTCTCCATGAAGGCTTCGAGTGCGATCTTCCAGTTGCAGTCGAATACCAGCCACTTGCGCCAGCGGTACCGCATGTTCTCGAGCTGGAACGGATCGAGCAGACTCGCCGCGGGCTCCAGGTAATCGCGCAACGGCTCGCAGTCCGGATCCATGTTGATCCAGATCCAGCCGCCCCAGGTGTCCACCTGCACGTTGCGCAGGTGGGTCTTCTCCTCGGTCAGACCCGTCGGCCAGTCCTCCCGTTCGGCCGCCCAGGTGTTGCGGCCTTCGAGATCGTAGGTCCAGCCGTGGAAGCCGCAGACAAACGTGCGGCACTTGCCCTTTGCCTCTCGTTTGCCCTCGGGGGTGTCCACCAGGCGGCGTCCACGGTGTGAGCAGACGTTGTGATAGGCGCTGATCGTATCGGGGGAGGAGCGGGCGATGATGAACGAGTCCTCCATGATCTCGTAGGTGAGAAAGTCGCCCACCTTCGGGATCTCCTCGACCCGGCCGACCTGCTGCCAGACCTTGTTCCACAGTTTGTCCCGCTCGGCGCGGAGATAATCTTTCGAGATGTAGGCTTCGACACCGATCTCCAGAGGAGTCGTCGGCGGCTCGCCGTTGGACTGTCGGGCCGCTTCCTGGATGTCGTCGATTGTGTCAGTCATGACGTTCTCCCGGTGAAAATTGTTGGTTCAGTGCGTGATTGCTTCGCGAAACGACTGGTCCTTGAGGAACAGCGAGGTGTGATCGGCGCCCATGTGGGTCCACTTGAGGTTCAGGCCGCCGTCCACGAGAAGGGTTTGCCCGGTGATGTAGCTGGAGAGGTCGGACAGGAGGAACAGGATGGCACCGGCCTGCTCCTCGGGGCGGCCGCGGCGCCCCATGGCGATGGCACGACGATCACGGTCCGCGTCGTCGTCGACATAGGTCAGCGAGGCGGGCGTCGCGGTCACGCCGGGCGCGACGGCGTTGACCCGGATGTCATCGATGGCCAACTCCACGGCCATGGTTCGCGTTGCCGCGACCAGGGCAGCTTTGGCGGTGCCGTAACCGATGTGGAACGGTGCGGTGTTCATGCCGCTGATCGACGAGATCGAGACGATCGAGCCCGGCAGGCCCTGCGACTTGAGTTCGGCGGCAACGGCCTGACTCATGAAGAACATCGTCTCGAGGTTCTGGGTGAACAGGTCGCGCCAATCCTCGCGGGTGACCCGGGTCGCCGGCATCCAGGTGGTGGGCGCCGCACCGCCCGCGACATTGACCAGCCCGTACAGCGTGCCGTCGGTGATCCGTACCTGGTCCATCACCGCGGCGATGCCATCGTCGGTGGAGGCGTCGGCGCTCACCGGGATGATCGAGAGTCCCTCGGCGACAAGCGGTGTGATGTGCGTGTCCAGGTTCTCCTTCGAGCGGCTCACCGCGATGACGGTTGCGCCTGCCTCGGCCACCATCTTGGTCACCGTGGTGCCGATGCCACCACCCGCTGCGCCGGAGACGATGATGATCCGGCCGGTCAGGCCGACAACATTGTTCTCCATGCGGCGATCAGCGCTCCTTCCGAAGCGCGACGACGCTTCCGTCGGCATCTGCGGAGACGTACAGGGTTCCGTCGGGGCCGGCCGCGATACCCGCGAACGGTCCTTGCGGTCCGGAGAATGGGACCAATCCGCGCAGCGGCTTGGGCGTCACCCCGGGTGGTGCGCCGACGGGAAGGTCGGTCGCGATGATCTGTCGGCTCTTGGTCTCCAGGTCGACGTTGACCAGCGACTTGCTCCCGGTGTCGACGATGTAGAGCTGCGACCCGACCACGGTGATCCCCTGCGGCGACTCGAGACCGTCCACGAGGGTGTCGGTGCCCGAACTCGTCACCGCCGCAACCCGGCCCGCACCCGACTCGGAGACGAGGCAGGTTCCGTCAGCCGCAAACGCGACCCCCATCGGGCGGTCGAGGCCGCTCGCGAGGACGTCGGCCCGACCCGACTGGACCGAATGCACCTGACCCGTACCGAGATCGGCGACCGCAATCGCCCCGTTCGCCGCGACGGCGACGCCGTAGAGCTGGTCGAGGCCCTCGACGAGTACCTCGCTCTCGGCGGCGGCCGGCCGGTAGCGCGATACCGTGCCGTTGCCGGCGACGACGAACTCGCCGTCGCCGGTGGCAGCCATCCCGCGGATGTAGCCGGGGTAGCCGGGGCTGAAAAGCATACCCAGCGTGCCGAGTTCGGCGCCCGGTCGTTTGGCCAGCAGGAACGTGCCGTCGGCGATGTACAGGGTGCCGTCCGGACCCACGGTGAGGTCGAGGGGCCAGGTCAGTCCGTCGGCCAGGGCAGTACGAGTGCCGCCGTCGCCGAGGATCTCGGTGATCTGCCCGGTGAAGCTCGACACGAACAGTCGATCGCCCACGAAGGTGAGGTTGTCGAGACCCGGTGAGAGCTGGGCCACGAGCGTCTGTGTGCCGTTGCGGGGATCGATTCGCAGGACCTGTCCCGAGGCGACCTGGGTGGACACGATGTTGCCGTCGGAATCGAACTTCACCGAGTCAGGACCGCCGAGATCGGCTGCGACCCTTTCGGGTTCACCGCCGTCGAGGTCGATGCGCCAGATCTCGTTGGCGCCGAGCAGCGGATAGTAGAGTTTGCCGTCCGGGCCGACCTCCATGCCGTTGGGCATGGGCAGATCCTCCAGGAGGATCTTGAGGGCACCCCCGGCGGGATCCAGCTCCATCAGGCGGCCACCGGGCCGGCATTCGTTGACGAAGAGCCTGCCCTGATGGATTGTGATGCCGTTGGCCCCGGGCAGATCGTCGCGCAGCAACCGGGTGGCGCCGCCCGCTTCGCGCACACTGACCCGTCCGTCGTAGTACTCGGTCACGTACATGTCCCCGCGCGGGTCGAACGCCACGTCGTCGGGCGCGATGATCTCGCTGCCCTTGGCGCTGACGGTCTCCAGTGCACCCGATTCGAGGTCGAGGGCGCTGATCTGGCTCCCGGCGACCTGCGCGATGTAGATGCGCCCGTCCGGGCCCGTGCGGATGCCGTTCGCCCCGAACAGTCGGCTCGGCTCGGTCAGTCGCTCAAGGCGCCAGCCATCGGCGAGTTCGTGCGACGAAGTGCTGGTGTAGCGGGCCGCCTGAGTCAAGGTGGGCCTCCTGTCCTGAGGAGAGATCAGTGATGGCGACGGTGTCCTGACGGCCGGTGCGTGTAGGCCGGATGGGCGTGATGCAGGCCACAATTTCGCTCGCGTCGGAGTCTAATCCGGGAACCGTAAGATTTACAAGTATTACTATCCTTGACAGGATGGGAATCACGTTCTCGGCTACGCGCAGTCAGATTATCGAGGGGTGGACGCGGTGACAGGGCCTTTGCGCCGATGCTCGATGACCGTCGCGCAGTATCTGCGCGACGGTCATCGTCGGTGCGTCACGGCGTCAGATGAGTGGCTTCGGAAGGGCTGTCGACAACGCACAAAAGCGGGCCCTCGCGACGATGGTCGTCGCGAGGGCCCGCTCTCGTGGGGACTGTGTGTGGGGCGCCTACGCGCTGCCGTCGAACAGGCTCGTCACCGAGCCGTTCTCGAAGACCTCGCGGATGGTCTGGGCGAGCAGCGGGGCGATCGACAACACCGTCAGGTTCTCGAACCGCTTCTCCTCCGGGATCGGCAGGGTGTCGGTCGCGATGACCTCGCGGGCGCCGCAGTTCGCGAGCCGCTCCGCGGCCGGATCGGAGAAGACGCCGTGGGTGGTCGCGATGACGACCTCGCCGGCACCGGCATCCTTGAGCACTCTCACGGCACCGGCGATCGTGCCGCCGGTGTCGATCATGTCGTCGATCAGCACGCAGGTGCGGCCGTCGACATCGCCGACGACACGATTGGATTTGACCTGATTGGGCACCAGGGGATCGCGCGTCTTGTGGATGAACGCCAGCGGTGCGCCGTTGAGCGCATCGGCCCACTTCTCGGCGACACGCACGCGACCGGAGTCCGGCGACACCACGGTGACGTTGTCGGTGCCGTAGTTCTCCCGGACATAGTCGGCGAGCTGCCCCTGGGCATGCATGTGGTCAACCGGGCCGTCGAAGAAGCCCTGGATCTGGTCGGTGTGCAGATCGACGGTGATGATCCGGTCCGCGCCTGCGGCCTTCAGCAGGTCGGCCATCAACCGGGCGGAGATCGGTTCGCGACCGCGATGCTTCTTGTCTTGGCGCGCGTAGGGGTAGAAGGGCAGGATCACGCTGATGCGTTTTGCCGATCCGCGCTTGAGGGCGTCGATCATGATGAGCGACTCCATGACCCACTGGTTCATCGGGTATGGGCAGCTCTGCAGGACGAATGCGTCGGAGCCGCGCACCGACTCCTCGAAGCGTACGAAGATCTCGCCGTTGGCGAAGTCCCGCGCCGTCTGCGGTGTCACCTTGATGCCGAGCTCGTCGGCGACGGACTGAGCGAGGTCGGGATGGGCGCGACCAGAGAACAGCATCAGGTTCTTCTGGTTGTCCGTGGTCCAGGTCATGAAAACTCTTCTGTTGGAGATGTAGCGGTCAGGCGCCCGGCTGGTCGTCTGCCGGGCTGTCGGTCGGTTGGGCCTCGAGCGCGGCACGGGCCGACTCGCTGTCCGGGCGCTTGCGCACCACCCAGTTCTCGATATTGCGTTGTTGTCCCGCCGACACCGCAAGGGCACCTGGTGGGACATCGTCCCGCAAGACCGTACCCGCTCCGGTGTATGCGCCATCGCCGACCTGCACTGGTGCGACAAACATGTTGTCAGAACCGGTGCGGCAGTGGGACCCGATCACAGTACGGTGTTTCGCCACGCCGTCGTAATTGACGAACACGCTCGACGCTCCGATGTTGGAATACTCGCCGATCGTCGCGTCTCCGACGTAGGTGAGGTGGGGGACTTTGGTGCCGGCCCCGATGTCGGCCTTCTTGGTCTCGACAAAGGTGCCGATCTTGCCGCCGACGCCGAGTCGGGTGCCCGGACGTAGGTAGGCAAACGGTCCGACCGACGCATTCGCGCCGATCTCCGACTCACTGCCGTGGGTACGGATCACCGCGGCGCCTGCTCCGATCGACACGTCGCGCAGGGTGGAATCGGGGCCGATGACCGCGTCGTCGGAAACGGTGGTGGTGCCCAGCAGTTGTGTGCCGGGTTCGATGCGCACGTCCACGCCGATGGTGACGTCGACGTCGATCCAGGTGCTGGCGGGATCGACGACGGTCACCCCGGCCAGCTGATGGCGCCGCACGATCCGACGGTTGAGCTCGGCGCCGAGTTCGGCGAGTTGGACGCGGTCGTTGCACCCGGCCACGAGAACCGGATCGTCGACGGTGAAGGCTCGCACGGATCGTCCGTCGTCGCGGGCGATCGCGATCACGTCCGTCAGATAGAACTCGCCCTGCACATTGTCGGTGGACAGGCGGGAGAGCGCCGACCTGAGGGTCGCCGCGTCGAACGCATAGACACCTGCGTTGACCTCCGAGATGGCGAGCTGCTCGTCGGATGCGTCCTTGTGCTCGACAATGGCCTGCACCAACGAATCGTTGGTCCGGATGACCCGCCCGTACCCGGTCGGGTCATCCGTCCGGAAGCTGGTCAGCGTGACCGCGGCACCGCCGTCCGCGGTGTGGGTGGCGACCAGTGCGTCGAGGGTCGTCGCGTCGAGGAGCGGTACGTCGGCGGCGGTGACGACGACCGTGCCGTCGAAGTTTTCGGCCAGCGCGGTGAGACCTGCGCGCGCCGCGTCGCCGGTGCCGAGTGGCCGGTCTTGAACTGCGATCGTGACGTCACGTCCGAGTTCCTCGGCGACCTCGCCGATCATCGCACTGACGCGTTCGCGTTCATGACTGACGACGGCGATCAAGGTATCGGGCCCGATGCCGGCGGCACCATGCAGCGCGTGGCCGACCAGTGGCCGTCCGGCCAGGGTGTGCAGGATTTTCGGGGTCTTCGACTTCATCCGGGTGCCCGCGCCTGCCGCGAGGACGATCACGGCAGTAGCCGACGAGGACGTCTCCGTCATGTGGCCCGATGTTACGCAGTCGATGGACCGGCGCCGCGCTCACCCGCCGAAGTGCAGGCCTGATAGAAAACAGTGAGGTGACCAGACCTGGCACGGACAAACGGAGGTACATCAGATGAGCACTCAGAAAGTCGCGATCGTCACCGGCGCCGCGCGTGGTATCGGCGCGGGTGTTGCCAAGCGATTGGCCGCCGACGGCCTCGCCGTGGCCGTCCTCGACCTCGACGCGGGCGCCTGTGCGGACACCGTGTCGGCCATCACGGGAGATGGCGGAAAGGCGATCGCGGTCGGCGCCGACGTCTCGAAGGAGGAGTCGGTCAAGGCGGCCGTGGAGAAGATCGTCGAGGAACTGGGTCCGCCCACGGTTCTGGTCAACAATGCCGGCATCCTACGCGACAACCTCTTGTTCAAGATGTCGGTCGACGACTGGGACGCGGTTCTGGGCGTGCACCTGCGGGGCGCGTTCAACATGAGCAAGGCGTGCCAGAAGCACATGGTCGACGCCGGCTGGGGACGCATCGTCAACCTGTCGAGCACGTCGGCGCTCGGCAACCGTGGACAGGCGAACTACTCGGCCGCCAAGGCGGGCATGCAGGGCTTCACCAAGACTCTCGCCATCGAGCTCGGCAAGTTCGGTGTCACCGCCAACGCGATCGCACCCGGATTCATCGCAACGGAGATGACCGCCGCGACCGCCGAGCGCGTCGGCGTGCCGTTCGAGGACTTCAAGAAGGCCGCGGCCGCGGAGATCCCGGTGCAGCGCACCGGCCTCCCGGAGGACATCGCACACACCGCATCGTTCTTCGCCAGTGAGGGCGCAGGCTTCGTCTCGGGTCAGGTCATCTACGTCGCCGGCGGTCCGAAGGACTAGTTCGGTATTCCCGCGCCCTCATCTCGTTCCCGCGCATTCGGTTGGATGAGCGGGAACGAGACGGGGGCGCGGGAACTGCGTCGAACTGCCACCACGACGCTGTGGCACAATCGTCTGCGCAGTATTCCCCCATGGTGTAATCGGCAACACTTCTGATTTTGGTTCAGGCATTCCAGGTTCGAGTCCTGGTGGGGGAGCAGATCACGTCGGTTCACACTCGCACCGGATACGGCTGTGGCCCGTTGCTCCGCAAGGAACAACGGGCCACAGCCGTGTTTCGGGGTCAGGCCGCGATTGATGCGATCATGGCCATCCGGTCACGGCACCGCGGGATTCTTGCCCGCGGCCAATCCGATGTCGGCGGTGTTGTGTTGGCCGGCAACGACTTCGACCTGGATTGCGGCCGGCTCGTACAGGTTGGCCACGATGGTGAACCGGCCGTCGGTCAGTCCGTCGATGCGGTAGCGGCCGTCGGCGTCGGTGGTGGCCGACGCGACGATGGTCTGGTCGGGACCGATCGCAGACACCGTTGCGCCCTGCAGCGGGGCGCCGCTGTGTGCGGCTCGCACCGCACCCTGGATACCGCTGGTGGGGGCCAGCAGGATCTCGATGGGCTCGACACTTCGCCCGGCGGCCGCGTCGATGGCCACCAGTTGGCTTGCCGGCTGGTAGCCGGGCGCGGAAGCGGTGACCGCGACGGTGTCGCCCGCCGACAGACCGGGGATCGCGAAGTGCCCGTCGGCATCGGCATGCGCCTGGGTCACCACGGCACCGGATTGATCGGTGACGATCAGTTTGGCACCCAGGGCCCGATGGCCGTCGCGGACCCGTCCTCGCAGCACGGAGCCGCCGGCGAGGGTGAAGTCGCGGTGGGACACCGTGTCACCGACGACGGAGACGGTCATGGCCTTGGGGGCGTGGCCGGGTGCGGTGGCGATGACGGTATAGGTGCCGTCGGCGACGTCGTGCACGGTGTAGAAGCCGTCGCCGTGGACCGCCGTCGTGCCGACCTGTCGGCCGTGGATGTCGGTGACGGTGATCGCGGCGGTGTCCAGAGGTGTGCCGTCGCCGGTGATGACGCTCCCGGCGATGCGTGGACGGACCGCCGGTGCGTCGGCGTCACCGACGATGGCCGGGCGCGCGTCCGATGATTCGGCGACATCAACCACATCCGTGACATCAACGATATCGGCGTCGCTGGGGGCGGCCGACGGCAGCTTGCCGCTCCGGACGAGCAGCCCCGCGATGAGTCCGCCGACCACGAATACCCCTGCGGCCACCGCGAATGCGGTCGTGTAGGAATCCACCGCGGCCATCTGCGCCAGCTCGTTCTGGTTCGAGACGGTGGCCGCGTGGTCGGTGATGTACGAGGCCGCCGCACTCGACGCGATGGTGCTGAGCAGCGCCGTGCCCACCGACCCGCCGACCTGCTGCATGGTGTTGACCGTTGCCGAGGCGACGCCGGCGTCCTCGGGCGAGACGCCCGAGATGGCACCCTGCATCGCCGGGGCCATCGAGGCACCGATGCCGACTCCGAGGATCAGCAGCGCGGGCAGGACATGCGTTGCGTACGAACTGGTTACGGTGATCTGCGTGAGCAGTACCATGCCGCCCGCGGCGATCAGCATGCCGCAGGCCATCAGCCAACGCGGACCGAAGCGGGGAAGGATCACCGCGGTCGACGTGGTCGCCGTGATCACCAGCATGCCGATCATCGGGAGGAAGGCGAGTCCCGTCCGGATCGGGCTGAACCCGAGGTTCTGCTGCAGGTAGTAGGTGAGGAACAGGAAGATGCCGAACATGCCGATGCCGGCGATGAACACCACCAGGTAGGACCCGCCACGGGTGCGGTCCTTGATCACGCGCAGCGGCAACAGAGCGTGCTTGCTGCGTGACTGCCACCAGATGAATCCGGCCACGAGCACCACACCGGCGATCAGCCAGGTGATGGTTGCCCAATCGGCCCAGCCGTTGGTCTCGGCGTTCGAGAAGCCGTAGACGATCGAGAACAGTCCGGCCGACGCGGCGACAACGCCGGGCAGGTCCAGTTTCGGATGGTGCTCGGACTTGTGCGCGCCGAGGAACAGTACGGCACCCACGAGTGCGATCGCGGCGATCACGAGATTGACGTACAGGCACCAGCGCCAGTCGGCCCACTCGGTGAGCATCCCGCCGAGCAGCAGTCCCAGTGCGCCACCGCCACCGGCTATCGCGCCGAAGATGCCGAAGGCCTTACCGCGTTCGGCCGGGTCGGTGAACGTGGTGGTCAGCAACGACAGGGCGGCCGGAGCGAGCAGCGCGCCGAAGATGCCCTGACCCGCACGTGCGGCGACCAGCATCTCGAAGTTCACCGCGGCGCCGCCGACAGCCGACATCCCGGCGAATCCGATGAGTCCGATGATGAAGGTGGTCTTGCGGCCCCACAGATCCGACAGGCGGCCACCGAGCAGGAGCAGGCTGCCGAACGACAGTGCATAGGCGGTGATGATCCACTGCCGATCCGCGTCGCCGAAGCCCAACGATTCCTGGGCGTGGGGGAGTGCGATGTTCACGATGGTCGCGTCGAGCACGACCATGAGTTGGGCAAGGGCGAGGACGCCCAAGACGACCCAGCGCAGCCGATGATGGCGCGCCTGCTCCGATTCCTTCTCGACGGGTGCGGCGTCGAGGTCCTCGTAGACAGTGCTCATCCGAGCCTCCGTTCTAGGCGGAGGTATCTCCTCCGGTTGCTGGCACCAACGTACGCCAACCGGAGGCTATTCCTCCACTTGCTATGATGTGAGCATGGACACGCAAGCCGCCGATGCCGTCGGCACCCGCAAGCTGCGTGCCGACGCCGAGCGCAACCGGCTGCGCATCATCGACGCGGCCCGCGAACTGTTCGCCGAACGTGGGCTCGAGGTGTCCCTCGACGACGTCGCAGAGCGCGCCGGAGTGGGGGTGGGCACCGTCTATCGTCGGTTCACCAACCGCGACGAACTCATCGTCGGTGTCCTCGCCGAACACCTCACCCAGGTGGCCGAGCAGGCTCGCCTCGCATTACAGGACCCCGACGCCTGGCAGGCCGTGGTGGATGTCCTGACGCTCGTGGGCACGTCGATGGCCACCGACCGGGGACTGGCGGCACTCATCATGCGCATCGACCACGAGCACCCCGACATCAAATCGGCGAAGTCGATCCTCACCGGACAACTGACGCAGCTCTATGAGCGGGCCATGGAAGCCGGGGTGTTGCGTCCAGATCTGGCGCCGAGTGACTTCTTCGGTATCTTCACCATGCTCGCGGCCCTCGCCGACGTCACCCAGCCGAGTGTGCCGGATGCGTGGCGGCGCTTCCTCGAGCTGATCCTCGACGGCGTGCGCGCGACCGGTCGCACCACGTTGTCGGTACCGGCGCTCACCGACGAACAGATCCTGGAGATCCAGTGCGCGCGGCGAGACGCCCAGCGGTAGCCACGACGAACTCGGTTACGTGATCAGCCCTTCGCTCTTCAGCCAGTCATAGGCGACGTCGGAGGGATCCTCGCCGTCGATGTCGACCCGACCGTTGAGATCCTGCATCACGTCGTCGGTGAGCCGCTCGGACACTGCGTCCATGAGTGGGGCGATGTCCGGGTACGCGTCCAGTGTCTCCTTGCGGACCACCACCGTGCCGCTGTAGGGCAGAAAGTACTTCTTGTCGTCCTCGAGGGTGACGAGTTGCAGGTTCTTGATCCGGCCGTCGGTGGTGTACACCATGCCGAAGTTGCACGGCTGGCTCTTTGCCGTCGAGGTGTAGACGACCCCGGAGTCCATCTGCGTCACATTCCCCGCGGGCACCCCGTTCGGTGTGTTGTACGGCATCCCGTAGGCCTCGAGCATCGGCAGGAAACCATCTGGCCTGCTGAAGAACTCGTCGTTGATACAGAAGGTCCGTTCCTCGACGGGGAGCTTGGCGATGTCGGACATGGTCTTGACGTTCAGTCGTTCGGCCGTCGGCCCGGACACGGCGAAGGCGTAGGTGTCGTTGAAGTTCGCGGGCGGCAGCCACACGAGGTTGTTCTCACTGAGCTCGATGTCGTGGACGCGGGTCCACAGTTCCTTCGGGTCCGGGATCGTCTCCGTCTCATGGTGATAGGTCACCCACGCGGTGCCGGTGTACTCCCACAGCAGGTCTGCGTCGCCGTTGAGCTGCGCCTGCCGTGACGACGCGGACCCGGGTGCGTTGGTGAGATCGGTGACGTCGGCACCCGCGGCCGCGAGGTAGGTGGCCGCGATCTTGCCGAGCAGGACGCTCTCGGTGAAGTTCTTCGACGTCACGGTGATCTGGGCGCCCGCCAACGGTGTCTTTCCGTCGGGTAGCGACGACTTCTGGAAGGTGCCGGACGAACTGACGAGGCCGCAGCCGGCAACCGCGAACAGGGCGACCACCGCGAGCCCGACGGTCTGCGTCAACGACTTTCGCGGGCGCGGCCACCTCATGAGATCCCCCTGGGGGTCGCGAAGAGTTCGACGAGCCGACCGATCCAGTCGATGGTCAACGCCAGCAGACCCACCAGGATGGCGCCGGACACCAGGAGTTTCGGCAGGAACAATGTGACACCGGTGGTGATGAGTGTGCCCAGGCTCGTGGCACCGATGAAGGTACTCAGCGTGGCGGTGCCGACCAGGATCACGAGTGCGGTGCGGACGCCGTTGAGGATCACCGGGACCGCGAGCGGCAATTCCACCTGGACGAGGGTTCGCCCGGCCGAATAGCCGATCCCTCGTGAGGCCTCGATGGTTCGCTGATCCACCTGGCGCAGCCCGACGATGGTGTTCTGCAGGATCGGGAGGATGGCGTACACGACGAGACCGATGACCGCGGTGCGGAATCCGGTGCCCAGCCAGAAGGTGAAGAGGACGAGCAGACCGACCGCGGGTGCGGCCTGACCGACATTGGCGATGTTGATGGCGATGGGGTTGAGCCATCGCATCGTCGGCCGGGTGAGCAGGATGCCCAACGGGATCGCGATCACCACGACGATGACGGTGGCCACCAGGGTCAGCTTGATGTGTTCGAGAATCGTGGTCCGGAGGTTGTCCCAACCGAGTGCTGCCTGCTCGGTCTCGGTGAATGTGGTTGCCTGGTACCAGATCACATATCCGACGGTGAGCACGACGATGAGCAATGGCTCGAACCACACGTCCATCGGCAAGCGGCGTAGTCGTCTCATGGGTTCTCGCCGGCTCCCGGTTCGCCTGCCGGCTTCTGGTCGTCCACCGGCGTCTCGATCCCCGGCTCGTCGTCGGCGGCGACGATCACCGGCATCTCGTCGGTCAACGAACCCTCGGGATGATCGACATAGGTAGGGGTTTCGGGGTCGTCGCGGACCTCGGCGAGCTGGCCGCGGATCACATCCATCACCAATCCGATGGTCAACGACCCGACGACGGCGCCGCGCCCGTCGGTCACCAGGACACCGCCCTGACTGGCCGCGAGCATGGAGTCGAGAGCGTCGTTGAGCGTCGACGATCGTGCGACGACGGGTAGTCGCCGGTCGATGTAGTCGGACACCTGAGGCTTGGCCCGTAGCTCCTCAAGTGATGGCCACGCGCGCGGATGTCCGTAATTGTCGACGACGACCACCCAGTTGTGCCCCGCGGAGCGTGCTCGCGCGATGACCGCGTCCGCCGACTCGCCGACGCGGGCGGTCGTGACGGGCTCGTGCTGTACGTCGCGTACCCGCGACAGGGTCAGATGGGCCAGCGTCGCACCGGATCCGACGAACTGCTCGACGAATTCACTGGCCGGATTGGCCAGGATCTCCTCGGGTGTCGCGTACTGCTCGATGTGGCCGCCCTCGGACAGCACCAGGACCTTGTCGCCGAGTTTCGTGGCCTCTTCGAAATCGTGGGTCACCACGACGATAGTCTTGCCCAGTTCGTGCTGGATGGCGATGAGACTGTCCTGCAGACGAACCCGCGTGATCGGGTCGACCGCGCCGAACGGTTCGTCCATCAGGAGCACCGGAGGATCGGCGGCGAGGGCACGTGCCACGCCGACACGTTGCTGCTGCCCGCCGGACATGTCCTTGGGCAGCCTGTCGGCGAAGGTATCGGCATCGAGCCCGACGAGATCGAGCAGATAGGCGGTGCGCTCGGCGATCCTCTTCTTGTCCCAGCCGAGCACGCGGGGGATCGCGCCGATGTTCTTCGACACCGACCAGTGTGGGAAGAGGCCACCGGACTGGATCACGTAACCGATGGATTGCCGCAGTTTGTCGGGATTCTCGTTCGTGACATCGCGATCGCCGATGAAGATGTGGCCCTCGGTGGGCTCGATGAGCCGGTTGATCATCTTCAGCATCGTCGTCTTCCCGCATCCGGACGGACCGACGAAGGCAACGATGTCGCCGGCGTCGATCTCCAGATCCAGGCTCTCGACAGCTGGCTTGTGTTGTCCTCGATAGCGCTTCATCACGCCGTCGAGTCGGATCGACGCTCCGGTGACGGTGCGGTCGGGGGAGGCCGAGTCGATTGCCGGTTCGGTCATGACAGTCCTTTGGAGATCGTGAGGCGGCCGAGCAGGACGAGGAGGCCGTCAAACACCAACGCGATGATGACGATGAGAACGGTTCCGGTGAGGGCCATCTCGAGGGCGTTGGCGCCCCCGAGCCGAGACAGGCCGCTGAAGATCAGCGACCCGAGCCCGGGGCCGAGTACGTAGGCGACGATGGCGGCGACGCCGATGATCATCTGGGTGGAGACGCGAATCCCGGTGAGGATGACCGGCCAGGCGATGGGCAACTCGACGGAGAGCAGAATTCGCCAGCGGGACAGGCCGATGCCCTGAGCCGCCTCGATCACCGACGCGGGAACCGATCGCAATCCGACGATGGCGTTGCCGATCACGGGCATCGCGGCGAAGAACGCCAGCATGATGAAACTCGGGATCACGCCCAGCCCGAACGGCACGATCAACAGGGCGAGGAGGGCCAATGACGGGATGGTCAGCGCGACCCGGCTGGTGGTCAGGGTGAACGACGAGAAGAACGGCAGCCGATAGACCACGACGGCGATGAGTACCGCGACCACCGCGCCGACCAACACAGTCTGAAATGCCAATGAGGCGTGTTGGTACGTGAGGAAGGTCAGGTTGGCCGCATGCCCCTGGATGTAGTCCCACAATTGCACGGGAATCCCCTCGTCGTCTGCCCGTCGGCATCAGAACCCGAACTGACGGACACAATCTGAGGTCTGAGCCGGATCTCACAGTAATGCGCCGACATACGTTCAGGCAGGGTTTTGTTCGATGCGGCCGCACTCTTGACTTCCGAAAGGACGCCGACACATACCGTCTGACCTGCCCTCATGTCGAATAGGTAACGATTGGCGGCCGACCGGTGTCGCGTACGCGACACCGGTGCCGGTCAGAGCTGTTTGTCGAAGCACTTCTCGAGCGTTCGGGTCCTGATCCGCCAACCGTCGTCGGTCAGCAGCCAGGTGTCGGCGTACCAGATGCCGATGAGAAACGTCGACGTGTCCGGTGTCTGCATCGGGTTCAGGCACAGGGTGCGGGTGGTCGCGGTGGCGCCGTCGACCCGGATGTCGTGGTTGCCCAGCAGGTGACAGTAGGCCGAGAAGCTCGGAAGAACTTCGGCGAGCCACGCTTTGACCTCGACGGGCCCGCCCACGATGCCGCCCATGACGCTGTAGTCGACGACGGCGTCGGTGGTGAACACCGCGTCGAGGTCGTCGAAGCGTGCGGAGTCCACAGCCGTGGAGTAGTCGGTCAGGACCTGCTGGATCTCGAGGCGTGCGGAGATCTCTTCGATGCTCAACATGCCCAACAATTACCAGTGTCGGGCGCGCGTCGTTAGTGTTGTCGTCATGGCAGTGAGCCGCCCGACCGACAAATCCGACGAGGTGCAACGAGCGCCCCGCGCGCGGATGACCGGTCCCCAGCGTCGGCTGCAGCTGATCGAGGTGGCCAGAGGTCTGTTCGCCGAGCGCGGGTTCGAGGGGACCTCGATCGAGGAAGTCGCCCAGCGCGCCGGCGTGTCCAAGCCGATCGTGTATGAACACTTCGGCGGCAAGGAAGGTCTCTATGCGGTTGTGGTCGACCGCGAGATGGAGACCCTGCTGGAGATGGTCACCTCGTCGCTGACCAAGAACCGTTCCCTCTACCGAGTCCAGCAGGTGGCGTTGGCGTTGCTCACCTACATGGAGGAGCGGACCGACGGTTTCCGCATCCTCGTTCGCGGCGATCGCACCGGTACTGACGAAACCACTACTTATTCAAGCCTTCTCAACGATGCGATCAGTCAGGTGGAGCACATCCTGGCCAGTGATTTCGAGCGCCGCGGCTTCGACCCCGCGTTGGCGCCGCTCTATGCGCAGGCCCTGGTCGGCATGGTCTCGGTGACCGCGCAGTGGTGGCTGGACGTCCGTGAGCCGCCGAAAGAGGTTGTGGCGGCCCACCTGGTGAATCTGTGCTGGAACGGACTCACCAGGCTCGATCCCGATCCGAAGCTCGTCGGGCCCAGTTACGTCGAGAACCGGGACCGGACGACCGTCGAGGACTGAGGATCCCACTCGGACATCGCCAGGGCCATCAGTGCATCGGCGGTCTGTGTGCAGAAGGTCTCGCTGTCGTGCAGACCGAACGTCAGCGCGCGTACCAGTGTTGCGCCGACCAGGAGATCGAAGAGCGCGTCGGTGCGTGCGGCGCGCAGCGTCGCCGATCCGGACGGGATGACGTCTGCCACGGCATCGGCCACGTGCGATCGCAAGCTCCGTTCGACCCGGGTCAGCAGGCTTCCGTACAGATCGTCGTCCTGCTGATAAGCGACGAGTAGTCCTGGTATCGCAGCGCGTGTCGCGGGGTCGGCCAGGTGAGCGAGAAACAACCGCACCCACGCGCGCAGGTCGGCATGGAGATCGTCGGTGGGGGTCGGCAGGGAGATGTCGCGCGCACCGAAGACCGCGTCCTCGATCAGCGTCTCCCGTCGCGCCCAGCGTCGGTAGATCGTCGGTGTGCCGACGCCCGCGCGGCGGGCGATGGCGGCGATGTTCGCCGCCTGATAGCCGCCCTCCCGCAGCAGCGCACGTGCAGCTTCCAGCACGGCGACGTCCTTGTCCGGGTCGCGAGGGCGGCCGGCGACGGTTCGCTGTTCGGCGGTCACGGACCGACTCTAGCGAATCTGCGACGTAATTTCGTTATGGTCCGTAACGTAATGCCGTGCCGCGACCCGTGCGGACAATCGGAGGAGGAACACCATGCTGACTGCGCACGACGAGCTGCTCTGTCATCAGCTGCCGACCACGTTCGACCACACCGACCAGAGTGATCTGCGCTGGGTCGAGCGCATCGTGATGTACGGCTTCGATACGTCCGGCGACGTGACGGTGATGACCGGGATGGCGCGCTACCCCAACCGCAACGTGACCGACGCCTACGCGATGGTCTCCCGCCGCGGCGGGGAGACCCGTGTGGTCCGGGTGTCCAGCCAGATCGACGCCGCACCCGTCGGGCTGGGCGCATACTCGATCGGTCCCTACACGTACTCGGTCGAAGAGCCGCTGCGCCGCACCCGGGCGACCCTGCGGGGCAACGAGCACGGGCTGGAGCTCGATCTGGTGCTGACCGCCGAGTTCCCCGCCTACGAACAGACGCCGGCGTTTCATCGGACGAGGGGGCGGGTGCAGGAGAACGCCCGGCGCTTCTATCAGAACGGGAATCTGTCCGGGCACATCGTGATCGACGGCGACCGCATCGACATCGACCCGCACCGTTGGTGGTTCGGGCGGGATCATTCATGGGGCGTACGCAACGGACCCGGGGGCGGCAGCCTGCCGGACGGTACCGAGATGCAGCCGGGCGAGATCCCCGATGGAGTGCTGTATTACATGGGAATCTTCGAATTCGACGACGAGCTGGTGCATTTCGCGCAGCGTGAGGATTCCGAGGGCCGCCGAACACAGTTCGAGGGCGAGATCGTGCACCGCCTGGCCGATGGTGGCTCGTCGTCGCCGATCATCGACGTCGACCACGATCTCAAGTTCCGCGACGACCTGCGCGTGATCAGTGGTGGAACCTTCGACGTCCACCGTGACGACCGGACCACCAGCTCCATCGAGGTGACGCCGATCTGCGACTTCTGGCCGGGTCTGGCCGGGTATCAGGAGTTCCGTGGCTACGCGTCGGGGTACTGGCGTGGAACGGATTTCATCGATGGATTCACCATCGACGCGAGTGATGCCGAGGCGATCCGTCCGGTCAGTTTCGTCAGTGAGACGCTATGCGAGGTGCAGATGGACGGCACAGTGGGACACGGGCTCGTCGAGATGGTGTTCGTCGGTGCCTATCCGCGCTACGGCTACACGGGCTGGTGACGACGTGACGGTTTCGCGCGCCGCGCGCATCGCGGCCGACCTCCTCCCGGAGGCGCTCGAACCGATTGTTCGCCGACGTGTTCGGGGTGCTGGGCGGGCCGTGATCGAGAACTGGCGACCGGCGGCACAAGGTTATTCCACGGAGACCTACCTCTTCGATCTCGTCGGAGTCGACGATGGCGACGACGATTCGGTCGGACTGGTCTTCCGGAGGCCTCCCGAACGTCCGGTCCTGCCGGATTTCGACTTGCGTCGGCAGTATCTGACGATGGACCGTCTCCGCGCCACCGACGTCCCCGTCCCCACGATGCGCTGGATCGATGCGCCTGGAACCGACCTGGGGACACCGTACTTCGTGATGGACCGCATCGACGACGCCGTGACCGTCAGCGATGTGCCGCCTTATCACCAGGCAGGCATCTTCGCCGACGCGGACGCGGCGGGCCGGGCCGAATTGTGGAGCGGCTGCGTCGATGTGATCGCGTCACTTCGCGCGGTGGATCCGGCAGCTCGGCGCCTCGGCTTCTTGGACCTTCGTGCATTCGGATCGTCGGCGCCACAACGGCTGGCGGGGTTCCTCAGGTATGCGATCGAGTGGGCAAGCGGATCGACGGCGCCGCGCAAGGAGTTCATCGACGCCCTCGACTGGCTGGACGGGCATCTGTACGAGCCCGAGCACGTCGGGCTCTGCTGGGGCGACAGCAGGATGTCGAATGTGCTCTACAACAACGAGTTCGACGTGGTCGCGGCGCTGGACTGGGAGATCGCCTACCTCGGCGACCCGGCCGGTGATCTCGCGTGGATGCTGACCACCGACTGGATCAGCAGCCCGTTTCCCGACCACGCCCCGGCCCCGGGCACGCCGTCGACCGAAGAGACCCTGGACCGCTATCGGCGGCGTACAGGGCTGCGCCTGGACCACATGAGGTTCGCCCATGTGGCCGCCGGACTGTTGCTGGCCGTTCCTCTCCTGCGCCTCAACGAGATCCTGGACCTCGGGGACGTCGACCTCGCGGAGATCTGCATCGAACGACTCGATCACGTCTTCGGTGACCGGCTAGTCTGATCAGGACAGGACCAGACTCCGCTTGGCCAATCCCATCCAGAACCCGTCGATCGCCTGATCGGGCTTCTGCTCGACGTCGCTGCTCGCACCGAGTGCGACGAAGAGCGGGGAGAAGTGCTCGATGGTCGGGTGCGCATAGGGCATGCCGGGGGCGCGATTGCGGAAGTCGATGAGCGACTCGACATCTCCCGCTGCGAAACGCTCCTGGGCCCAGGTGTCGAACTCCGCAGACCACCCCGGCGGGGTGGCTTCGGGCGTCGGGTCGGTCAGGTAGGGGAGGCCGTGGGTGGTGAAGCCCGAACCGATGATCAACACACCCTCCTCCCGCAGCGGTGCCAGACGACGACCGAGATCGAGCAAACGTTCCGGGTCGAGCGTCGGCAGGGAGACCTGCAGAACCGGGATGTCGGCGTCGGGGTACATCACCGTCAGCGGGACGTACGCGCCGTGGTCGAGGCGGCGACCCCGGTCGTGGGCGATGGGCTCGCCGTCGGGCATCATGGCCGCGACCCGGGTGGCGAGGCTGTCGGCGCCCGGGGACCAGTAGGTGGTCTGGTAGTACCGATCGGGAAAGCCCCAGAAGTCGTAGGTGAGCGCGGTTGTCGGGTCGGTCGACCCTATGGTCAGCGGCGCCGCCTCCCAGTGCGCTGAGACCACGAGAATCGCCGACGGCCGGTCGAGACGCCCCGCGAGTGCGGTCAATTGATTCACCCAGCGTTCGCTGTCGACCAACGGCGGTGCGCCGTGGCTCAGGAAGAGCGCGGGTTGAAGTGACGTCTCCTCTGACATGGTCATATCCTACTCAACTGGACCACGGTCCGTTTGATTCCGAGCAGGTGCCACTCGCTCGCGAGCAGCACCGTCGATCCGGCATCATCGACCGCATGGTCTCCATCCGTCCCGCCGTATCGGCCGACTGCGCCACGGTCTCCGACATCTACCGGCATTACGTCGAGCACACGTTTGCGACCTTCGACTACGAGGCGCCGACCCGGGACGCCTGGGAGGCCAAGCTCGCCGCGATCGCCGCGGCCGGGCGCCCGTTCCTGGTGGCAGAGGACGAAGGGGCGGTCCTGGGGTTCGCCTACCTCGGATCCTTTCGAGACAAGCGTGCATACGCCTGGACCGCCGAGGACACGATCTACCTGAACCCCGAAGCCGGCGGTCGGGGGATCGGATCGGCGTTGCTGGGCGCCCTCCTCGAGGCGGCCGACCCGGACAACGTGCGGCAGGTCATCGCGGTGATCGCGGCCACCGGTGGTGAGGCGTCGATCGCCTTGCACCTCAAACACGGCTTCACCGAGGTCGGCCGGACACCCTCCGTGGGGTACAAGTTCGACCAGTGGATCGACTGCGTATATCTGCAGCGCCCGCTGCGCTGATCCGTCGTCGCACCCACAAACTAGAATCGTTGGAGTGTCATCTACCCCCGCCCTACACGGGCTCGCCGCGGTCACATGTTCGGACAAGGCGATCGCGGATCTGGTGGGGCGGCGAGGCCAGGAGCGTCTCGACATCAGCGCGCCCGATTCGGCCCGGCCGTTCGTGGTGGCCTGCCTCGCGGGCGCCGCGGCGACCGAGACCTCGGCCGCTCCTCTACTGGTGGTCTCCGCCAACGGGCGCGAGGCAGACGATCTGACGGCCGAGCTGGCCGAACTCCTCGACGACCCGGCCGCGGTCGCCCAGTTCCCGTCCTGGGAGACCCTGCCGCACGAGCGACTGTCACCGAGCGCGGACACGGTCGGCCAGCGTCTGGCCGTCCTGCATCGACTGGCCAACCCCGGGGAGGGCACCGCCCTGCGGGTGGTGGTCACCACGGTGCGTTCGCTGGTCCAGCCGATGGCCCCCGGCTTGGGTGAGACCCGCACCATCACGCTGCGCGAAGGCATCGAGATCGATTTCGAGGGTCTGCTGAACGACCTCGTCGAGATGGCCTACGAGCGCGTGGACATGGTGGGTCGGCGTGGCGAGTTCGCCGTCCGCGGCGGCATCCTCGACGTCTTCCCGACGACGGCCGACTTCCCGGTAAGGGTCGAGTTCTGGGGCGACGAGATCTCCGAGATCCGGGCTTTCTCGGTGGCGGACCAGCGTAGTCAGCCCGAGATCGACGCATCGGTGGTTCGCATCCATCCGGGTCGCGAGCTGATCCTGACGCCCGAGGTCCGTGCACGGGCAGCCGACCTGGCGGCCGAGCACGCGGGCGAACAGGTGCTCGCGGAGATGCTGACGAAGCTGGCCGAAGGCATCCCCGTCGAAGGCATGGAAGCCCTGATCCCGATGCTCGTCGAGGGTCGGATGCAGATGCTGACACAGGTGTTCCCGGACGGGACCGGTGTGCTGTTGCTGGACCCGGAGAAGGTCCGCACCCGCGCAGCGGATCTCGCGCAGACTGGTGCGGAGTTCCTGGAGGCGTCGTGGACGGCCGCGGCGCTGGGGGCGGCCGCCCCCGTCGACGGCCGTTCGGCCGACGGTTCGGGTATCGACCTGCAGGCGAGCTCGTATCGATCCCTCGACGAGGTCGAGAAGACGACGCTGGCCGCCGGTCGTTCCTGGTGGACGATGAGCCCGCTCTCGACCGGGAGCGGCGACGAGATCGAACTCGACCTGACCGCGGGACCGACCCCACGTGGCAACGAGGCAGACATCGCCGCCACCTTCGCGAATCTCCGCGCGCATGTCACCACCGGTGGTATCGCGGCCGTCGTCGTGGCGGGCAAGGGAACCGCGCAGCGGGTCGGCGAGCGACTGGCCGAGGCCGAGGTGCCCGCCGAGATCGTCGAACCCGGTGTCCAACCCCAGCCGGGGCAGGTCTCGGTGTTCCACGGGACGCTGCGCAGCGGTGTGGTGTGTCCCGATGCGCGGCTGGTGATCGTCACCGAGACCGACCTGACCGGCAACCGGGTGGCCGGCGTGCGTGACGGCCGACGGCTGCCGGCCAAGCGTCGCAACCAGGTCGACCCGTTGGCCCTGACCGCCGGGGACATGGTGGTGCACGACCAGCACGGCATCGGCAAGTTCGTCGAGATGATCGAGCGAACCGTGTCCGGGGCGCGGCGGGAGTACCTGGTCCTCGAGTACGCGGCGAGCAAGCGCGGTCAACCGGGTGATCGGCTCTATGTACCGATGGACGCGCTCGACCAGTTGTCGCGGTATGTCGGTGGCGAACAGCCGTCGTTGTCGAAGTTGGGTGGCTCCGACTGGCAGAACACCAAACGCAAAGCGCGCAAGGCGGTTCGGGAGATCGCCGGTGAGCTCGTGCAGCTCTACGCCGCCCGCCACGCGGCCCCTGGGTACGCCTACAGCCCGGACACGCCGTGGCAGCGCGAGATGGAGGACGCCTTCGACTTCACCGAGACGATGGATCAGCTCACGGTGATCGCCGAGGTGAAGTCGGACATGGAGCGAGCGGTCCCGATGGACCGCGTGATCGTCGGCGACGTCGGCTACGGGAAGACCGAGATCGCTGTCCGGGCGGCCTTCAAGGCGGTCCAGGACGGCAAGCAGGTCGCCGTCCTGGTGCCGACAACCATTCTTGCGCAACAACACCTGCAGACGTTCACCGAACGGATGAGTGAGTTCCCGGTGCGCGTCCGCGGTCTGTCGCGATTCACCGACACCAAGGAGTCGAAGGAGATCATCGACGCGATGGCGACCGGCGATGTCGACATCGTCATCGGGACCCACCGGCTCCTCCAGACCGGGGTGACGTGGAAGGACCTCGGTCTGGTGATCGTCGACGAGGAGCAGCGGTTCGGCGTCGAGCACAAGGAACACATCAAGTCGTTGCGCACGCATGTCGACGTGCTGACGATGTCGGCGACCCCGATCCCGCGAACCCTGGAGATGTCGATGGCAGGCATCCGGGAGATGTCGACAATCCTCACCCCGCCGGAGGAGCGACATCCCGTCCTCACCTACGTCGGCGGGTACGCGGCCAAACAGGTCGGTGCCGCGATCCGACGGGAGCTGCTCCGCGACGGCCAGGTCTTCTACGTGCACAACCGCGTCTCGACCATCGACAAGACCGCTCGGGACATCGCCCAGATGGTCCCCGAGGCGCGGGTCGTGGTGGCCCACGGTCAGATGAACGAGGATCAGCTCGAACGCACGGTCGCCGGGTTCTGGAACCGCGAGTACGACGTCCTGGTCTGCACCACGATCATCGAGACCGGTCTCGACATCTCGAACGCCAACACCCTCATCGTCGATCGCGCGGAGAATCTGGGTCTGTCGCAGCTGCACCAGCTGCGCGGACGTGTCGGTCGCAGCCGGGAGCGTGGGTACGCCTACCTGCTCTACAGCCCCGAGCGTCCGCTCACCGAGACCGCGTACGACCGCCTTGCCACGATCGCGCAGAACAACGAGCTCGGCGCGGGCATGGCGGTGGCGCTCAAGGACCTCGAATTACGTGGTGCGGGAAATGTTCTGGGTGCCGAGCAGTCCGGACACGTGGCGGGCGTCGGGTTCGACCTCTACGTGCGACTGGTCGGCGAGGCCGTCGAGGCCTACCGCGCCGCCGCCGACGGCAAGCCGGTGTCGACAAGCGAACCCGCTGAGGTTCGGATCGACCTGCCCGTGGATGCCCACATCCCCGTCGAGTACGTCGACTCCGACCGTCTGCGCCTGGAGGCCTACCGGAAGCTCGCGTCGGCGACCGACGACGCGGCCGTCGACAGTGTCCTGGCCGAACTCGCCGACCGCTACGGCGAACCGCCCGAGGAGACCGGCCGGCTCGCGGCGATCGCTCGGCTGCGTCTGCGCTGCCGGGAGCGGGGGGTCACGGAGATCGGCCTGGCCGGTACGGGCATGAAGATCGCGCCGATGACCCTGCTCGACAGCGAACAGGTCCGGCTCAAACGGCTCTACCCGGCGGCCGGGTACCGCGCCACCACGTCGGTCATCACCTTGCCGATCCCGCGGACCGGAGGTGTCGGGTCGGCCCGCCTGCGCGACGAGGAGGTCATCGACTACGTCAACGGCTTCTTGCTGGCCCTTCGGCCGCAGCCCGACTGAAAGCCCGTCGAGGGCACCCGATTTCTCGTCGAGAGCACCGACACACGTCGTCGACTCTGCCGGTGTGGCCACCCACCTGGCTCGTCCTGGGTTACGGTCGTGACACCCGCAGCCCGACCCGGAGGATGACTCGATGACCGTCGTGCTACTCGATCCCCTTCGCCATGACGTGATCCCGTTGCGTGCCATCCCTCTGCTGTCCGGTCCGCTCGTCATCACCGAGGACATCCATCCGTCGACGCTGTGGGAATTGGGCAAGACGTCGGCGTCCTGGGCCGAGGTGGACGATCCGGAGTCGACGCTGCTCACGAGCGACCGGACGCACCGGTTCGTCCGCGCCCGGCTCGAGCGCGGCGACGACCTGATCGCCGCCCGGGGGGTTCCCGGCGATGCATTGCTCGCGGCTGTCGCGCTGATGGACACCCTCCGACGAACCGGACCGTGGGAGAGCACCCAGACGCACGCCACACTGCGCCGGTACCTGCTCGAAGAATGCTATGAACTGCTCGATGCGATCGACGACGACGATCCCGAGCTGCTACGCGAGGAACTGGGAGACCTGTTGCTCCAGGTGTTGTTCCACGCCCGGATCGCCGCCGACGATCCCGACCATCCGTTCGACATCGACGATGTCGCCCAGAGTTTCACCGACAAGGTGACCGGCCGCACGCCGGGCATCCTGTCGGGTGCTCATGCCGACCTCGAGACGCAGATCCGGGAATGGGAAGAGCGTAAGGCGGCCGAGAAGAACCGCGGATCGGTTTTCGACGGGGTCGCCACGACGGCGCCGGCGCTGGCCCTGACGCAGAAGGTCCTGGAACGGCTGTCGGCCGCCGACTTTCCGCTCGACACCATCGATCCGGAGATCACGTCGGTCGCCGTCGAACCCGGGGGTGACAGCGTCGAAGAGCTGGCACGACAACGAGTCCGGGCGTTCATGGCGCACGTCCGTGACGTCGAGAAACGTGCGGATGCCGACGGGGGAGCGCCGAGCACTCGTGCGGCGTGGCTCGCGGCGCTGGCCCCCGTTGCTGTCGACGAAGAACCTGGTGCTGTCGACGAAGATCCCGTTGCCGTCGGCGAGAACCACGTTGCTGTCGGCGAGGAATCGCGGGCTCAGCCGAACAGTCCCTGACCCCACCACTCGCCGGGTCGCAAGCCCGGCGGTACCGCGAACACCGACGACCCGTTGGGGATCAGGTACTCGGTCATCGCGTCCTTGCGGGACAACACCTGCTGCATCGGCACGAATTGCTTTCCGGTGTCCCGGTTGAACGCGATGAAGAACAGCCCGGCGTCGAGGTGACCGAATCCGTCGGAGCCGTCGGTGAAGTTGTAGCCCCGACGCAGGATCTGGACCCCGCCGAGGTTGTCGGGATGGGCGAGCCTGACATGTGCGGTGCGGGGGATCATCGGTGCGCCGTACGACGTGACGTCGAAGTCCGGGGCGTCGAACTCGTTTTGTTGACCCAACGGTGCGCCGGAGCCCTTCAACCGCCCGACGATCTGTTCCTGCTCCAGCAGGTTGGCGCGATCCCACGGCTCGATGTCCATCCGGATGCGGCGTGCGACGAGGTAGGTGCCGCCGGTCATCCACTGGGCGTTCGCGGGGTTGTCCTCCTTCGTCACCCACACCCAGCGGTCGAGCAGATCGGTGTCCTCGGCCCGGAGGTTCGCGGTTCCGTCCTTGAAGCCGAACATGTTGCGCGGCGTTTCCTGGGACTGGGTGGTCGACGACGTGCGGCCGAATCCCAGCTGCGACCAGCGGACCGCCACCACACCAAGACCCATCCGGGCCAGGTTCCGGATGGCGTGCACGGCGACCTGCGGGTCGTCGGCGCAGGCCTGAACGCAGATGTCACCGAACGAACGGGACGATTCGATCTTCTCGGCGGCGAACGCCGGCAGGTCGACCAGCGCGGGCGGTTTGCGATCCGCGATGCCGAATCGATCGCGACGATCGGGATCGGATGCACTCGGCCCGAACATCCCGGGGCCGAAACCGATGGTGAGCGTGAGATTGGCGGCGTCGAGACCGAGCGCTTCCCCGGTGTCGGCGGGCGGTGTGTAATCGCCGAGTCCGACGGCGCCGTCGGGAGCGGTCTGTTCGCCCCTGGTCATGCGCTCGGCCGCGACGGTCCACTTCTGGAGCATCGCGACCAGATCCGATCGCGAGTCGGTGATCACGTCGAAACTGGCGAAGTGCAGGCGGTCCTGTGCTGCCGTGATGATCCCGGACTGACGTTCGCCCCGGAAGGCGACGACCTGCGTCCCGCTGGTGTCCTCGGCCGCGGTGGCCCGGCCGATCGCACCACCCGCGGCGGCGGCGACCACCCCGACGCCGGCACCCCCCAACAGTGCTCGACGCGAGATGCGTTGGCGTCCTGTGGGTTCGGCCGGCGGCGGGGTGTTCTCCGACATTTATCCCAGCACCAGCCCCGGGACCTGCGACAGTGACGCCGAGAGCGCGTCGATCTTGTTGGACAAGTCCTTGCGCTGCTCGGCGGTGACCTGGGTGTAGGTGACGTAGCCGTCGCCGTCACGGTACTGGTTGATGGCGGTGCGGACATCGGCGAACTGGGCGGTGATCTTGTCCATCAGCGCTTGGTCCTTGGCCGAGATCATCGGCTGCATCTCCGCGATCAGGGTCTCGGCACCATCGACGTTGGCGGCGAAGTCCCACAGGTCGGTGTGGGAGTAGCGATCCTCTTCACCGCCGACCTTGGTGGCGGCGATCTCGTCGATCAACGCCTGCGGTCCCTGCACGAACTGGCGTGTCTCGAAGGTGAAGTCGGGCTTGTTGACCTCGGTCTTGAGCTTGTTGACGTTGGCCAGCAGTTCGTCGGCGGCCTTGTCGATATCGGCCTTGTTGTCGGTCGCCTTCGCGTTGGCGGCATCGGCCGGGGCGATCTGCCCGGGTGCCTCGCCGACCTCGGCCTGCTGCGGCGGCCACAGGGCCCGCTCGACGCGGTGGAAGCCGGTGAACGGCTGCGAACCGTCCTCGGTGTCGTCCCAGCGCATGTCGATGGCCGGGTCGAGATCGGGGAAAGACTCCGCGACGGGCTCGATCCGCTCGTAGAAGGTGCGCACCTGACCGAACATGGCCTTGGCCTGGTCGAGTTCACCCGCCTTGACGTGGTCGACGAAGATCTGCGCCTGCGCCGACAGTCCGTTGACCTGGCCGCGCACATAGTCGAGGTAGCGCGCCTTGGCGGCGTTGACGTCGGCGGGAACCTCCTCCTTGGCCTTCTTCTCGCCGGTCACCGAGATCTCCTTGCGGATGCCGGTGCCGACCATGCCGGGCTTGCAGGCCACCGTGTAGGTGCCCGGATCGGTGACCTCGACGGTCAGATTCCCCGACAGGCCCGGCCCGATGTTCTCCACCTCGCCGAGAACCCGGTTGTTGTTGCCGTAGAGATAGAACTCGGTGACCTTGGAGCCGTTGTTGGCGACCTTGAAGTTCACGTCGCCGGTCGGGGCCTCGGTGCTGTCGAGTTCGCAGCCGTCGTTGGTCGAGGTGACCGCGATCGCCCCGTTCTCACTGTCCTTGGAGGTGCAGCCGGCCAACAGGATCGGCGCGGCGACCGCCAGCGACAGCAACGCGATGGGAGTGGTGATTCTCGGATTCACCTGTGTTCCTTTCAGGTACCGGCGTCTGTGGCTGCCGGGGCTTGCGAGGTGGAACCGTCATCGGTCGGGGCCGGTGGCCGCTGCCGGTTCGCGCGGAGGAAGAAGTAGAGGACGATCGCCACGTACAGGCACCACGCCACCACCTGCAGGACGGTCGGATCGGGGCGGACGTTGAAGATGCCGGCCAGCACGGTGCCATACCATGACGACTGGTCGTAGTGCTCGGAGATGTCGAACGCCAGCGTGCTGCCGCCGGGGAGCCATCCGACGGTCTGCAGGGCCCGCACCCCGTAGGACAAGATGCCGGCGGCGACGAAGATCAAGAAGATCCCGGTGTAGAGGAAGAACTTGTGGAAGTTCAGTCGCACCGCACCGCGATAGAGCAGCACGGTCACCACGATCGCGACCACGATGCCCAGTAACAAACCCAGCAACGGCCACAAACTGCCCGACACGCTCTCGGCGTAACCGACCATCAACAGCGCGGTCTCAAATCCTTCACGCCCGACGGCCAGGAACGCCAAGCCCATCACCGATACACCACCGGTGAGCAACGCATGCGACATCCCCGATTTCAGGTCCGTCGAGATGTGGGCGGCGGCCTTGCTCATCCACAACACCATGAACGTCACGATCACCACCGCGACCAGCGACGCCAACCCGGCAATCAACTCCGCGGTCAAAGTGGTGACCGTTGAGGTACCCAGATGGATGATCAGAAAGATCACGATGACCATCGCGACCGCGGCCGAGACCCCGGCCCAGATCCACTTCAACGCGTCCCGACGATCCGCCTTCACGACGAACGCCACCAAGATCATCACCACGATGCCCGTTTCGAGGCCTTCGCGAAGTCCGATGAGTCCGCTGCCGAACATCTGCGCGAAAATCGAGGGCGCGCCACCCGCGGCCAAATGCGTCATGCCGGACTTTCTGCGACTGATTCACACTGGTGATCAGGTTTGGTGAGGCTAACCACGTGACAGTAGCCTCGCGGCGCGGGAACCGAAAGGGGTACCCCGCAGTTGTCATGGAGAACGGGACAAACGACTCAGAAGGAGATGCAGTGAGGGGGCGCATGAGTGTGTGGCGTGGGGCCGGTCGCCGGCTGGTTCTGGCTCCGCTGATGATCGGCGCGACCGCGCTCGTCGCCTCCGCGTGCCTCGATCTGCCCTCACTGAACCGTCCCGACATCCCGGACGGCATCCCGCCGGGTCCTGGCGCGCCGACCCCGTATATCGACGTCAACGCGCCGGGCCGGACCGCCGAGTTGCTCCGTGGCTGGGCAGGCCCGATCTCGGACTCCACCGGCATCCCGCTGATCGCGCTCGAGGCATACGGCAACGCCGCCGAGATCCAGCGTCAGCAGCACCCCGAATGCGGACTCGCGTGGACGACGCTGGCCGGGGTGGCAGCGGTGGAGAGCAAGCACGGCACCCACCACGGGACCGACATCGCGGCCAACGGTGACACCGCGCCGCCGATTCGTGGTGTGGCCCTCGACGGCACCAAGGGCAACATGCAGATCCACGACACCGATGGCGGAAAGCTGGACGGTGATCCCACGCATGATCGCGCGATGGGACCGTTCCAGTTCATCCCGGAGACGTGGAAACGCTATGGAGTGGATGCCAACGGCGACGGAAGGGCCGATCCCGACAACATCGACGACGCCGCGCTGTCGGCCGCACGGTATCTCTGCGTGTCCTCGGGTGGTGACATGACCACACCTGAAGGCTGGGAGGATGCAGTGAAGGTCTACAACAACTCGATGAAGTACGTCCTCGATGTCCGGGACCGCGCCAACGCCTACTCGGTCAACGTCCGATACTGAGGCCCCGCGCCGGGTCCCTCCCTTGTCACGTGCGTCCACCGGCCAACGATTAGGCTTTGACGCGTACCCGTCGGCGTTGAAGTGGCGTCGACCCCGTCGACCATAAAGGGGCACAGCTGTGGCAATGATCGAGCAGGTCGGTGCACGCGAGATTCTCGATTCGCGGGGCAATCCGACCGTCGAGGTCGAAGTGGTTCTCGACGACGGCACCTTCACCCGCGCGGCGGTCCCCTCCGGAGCTTCGACCGGTGAGCACGAGGCCGTCGAATTGCGAGATGGCGGTGAGCGTTACGGCGGCAAGGGCGTGACCAAGGCCGTCGAGGGTGTGCTGGGCGAGTTGGCACCTGCGGTCATCGGTCTGGAGGCCGAGGACCAGCGCCTGGTCGATCAGGCGCTCCTCGACTGCGACGGCACCCCCGACAAGGGGCGACTGGGCGCGAACGCGATCCTCGGTGTGTCACTCGCCGTGGCCAAGGGCGCCGCGGAGTCGGCGGGTCTGCCGCTGTTCCGCTACCTCGGCGGCCCGAATGCTCACATCCTGCCTGTCCCGATGATGAACATCATCAACGGTGGCGAGCACGCCGACAACGGAATCGACTTCCAGGAGTTCATGATCGCTCCGGTCGGCGCTCCGACGTTCAAAGAGGCATTCCGCTGTGGTGCCGAGGTGTACCACTCGCTGAAGTCGGTCCTGCACAAGCAGGGGATGAACACGGCGCTCGGCGACGAGGGCGGGTTCGCGCCCGACCTGCCGAACACCGAGGCCGCCCTGGCCGCGATCGGCGAGGCGGTGGAGAAGGCCGGTTACAAATTCGGCCAGGACGTCGTCGTGGCGCTCGACGCCGCCGCCACCGAGTTCTACTCCAACGATGTCTACAAGCTCGAGGGCAAGGACTGCTCGTCGAGCGACATGATCGCCTTCTTCGAGAAGCTGGTGAC
This sequence comes from Gordonia sp. SL306, assembly GCF_026625785.1. NCBI lineage: Bacteria > Bacillati > Actinomycetota > Actinomycetes > Mycobacteriales > Gordoniaceae > Gordonia > Gordonia sp. SL306. The sequence continues at coordinate 3,996,080 of NZ_CP113063.1, forward strand.
CGACTTCCCGATCGTGTCGATCGAGGACGGGCTCGCCGAGGACGACTGGGCCGGCTGGGCCGCGCTGACCGAGGCCATCGGCGACAAGGTCCAGCTCGTGGGGGACGACCTGTTCGTCACCAATCCCGAACGCCTCGAGCGTGGCATCTCGGAAGGTGTCGCCAACGCCCTGCTGGTCAAGGTCAACCAGATCGGCTCGCTCACCGAGACGCTCGATGCCGTGGCGCTCGCCCACAACAACAGCTACAAGACCATGATGAGTCACCGGTCGGGTGAGACCGAGGACACCACCATCGCCGATCTGGCCGTGGCCTGCAGCTGTGGGCAGATCAAGACCGGCGCGCCGGCCCGCAGCGAGCGTGTCGCGAAGTACAACCAGCTCCTGCGTATCGAAGAGGGTCTGGGCGACGCGGCACGGTACGCGGGGGACCTCGCCTTCCCGCGATTCTCCTTCGGTTCGTGATTAGCTTGAACCCATGACATCAGGCGGGCGCCGGGAGCGGAGTGAGCGTGCCCAGCCGTCTCGCGGGATGCCGGATGGACGGCGTCATCGGGTGCGGGCTGACCGACGTGGCGGTGCCGCGCGCGGTCATGCCCGGCCCCGGTCTCCGGGGGTGACCCCAGGTCCGACGCGTCCGTCCCGGATCTCGGTGACGGAGACCGGCGAGCAGGAAGTTCATGCGGACGAGCTGGATTCGGCAGGACGGGATGCCGCCGAGGCGGAAGCCGATCCGGCCGGCCGGATCTCCTCTCGCGCGCGGCGCTCGTCGACGCGACGAACGCGCAGGCGCACCTTCGATCGCGCCTCGCTGACCGCCCGGTGGGAGGGTCTCGATGCCAAGCGGGCGATCATCCTAGCGCTGGTCATCAGCGTTGTCGCGCTGACGCTTGCGATGCCGGTCCGAACCTATTTCTCGCAGCGTTCGGAGTTCGATCAGCTGCGGGCGGGCAACGAGCGCCTCCGATCTGAGGTCACCGACTATCAGCAGAAGGTGAACGAGCAGGGTGACCCGGCATATATCGAGGCGAAGGCGCGCGAGCGCCTTCAGTTCGTGCGGCCGGGCGAGAAGGCCGTGGTGATGATGTACCCCGATGACGATGCGCGGGTCGCCGCGCAGAAGAAGGCCGAGGAGCGCGCCCGCAACCCCTGGTACGGCAATCTCTGGGAATCCGTGTCGACCCCTCCGAACGCCAAGTGAGCGTCTCTGCAACCGACCTGGCCACCATCGCCGCGCAACTCGGTCGGGAGCCGCGTGGCGTCGTGGAGGTCAGCTATCGCACACCAGACGGTGCACCGGCGGTCATCAAGACCACTCCTCGGTTGCCCGACGGCACGCCGTTCCCGACGCTCTATTACCTGACCGATCCGCGGCTCACCGCCGAGGCGAGTCGTCAGGAGTCGGCCGGGGTGATGAAGGAGATGACCGCGCGCCTGGGCGCCGATGCCGAGTTGGCGGCGGCCTATCGTCGCGCCCACGAGTCGTACCTCGCCGAGCGTGATGCGATCGAGTCGCTGGGCACCGATTTCACCGGCGGCGGCATGCCCGATCGGGTGAAGTGTCTGCACGTGCTGATCGCACATTCGCTCGCGAAGGGGCCCGGTCTGAACCCGCTGGGCGACGAGTCCGTCGCGCTGGCGGCCGAAGGGCCCTTGCGCGGCACGGCAATTCCTGCGGACTGGCCCCGCTATGCGCACACCGACAACTCTGAGGACGACCCAGAGTGACCGTCGTGGGGGCCGTGGATTGCGGAACCAACTCGATCCGCCTGCTGGTCGCCGAGCGCAGCGAGGAGGCGGATCGAGATCACTCCTCGAGCCCACTCGTCGACATCCACCGCGAGATGCGCGTCGTCCGGCTCGGCGAGGGCGTCGACGCCAATGGTGAGTTCGCCCCGGCAGCCATCGAACGCACCCGAAAGGCGTTGTCGGACTACGCCGACATCATGGTGGCGGCGGGCGTCGAACGTGTCCGTATGGTCGCGACGTCGGCGACCCGTGATGCCTCCAACCGCGACGACTTCTTCGCGATGACCTCGGAGATCCTGGGTCGGGTGGTGCCCGGTGCAGGCGCCGAGGTGATCACCGGTGACGAGGAGGCGCGGCTGTCGTTCCGCGGCGCGGTCGGCGAACTCGACGCTGCGAGTGGGCCTTTCGTGGTCACCGATCTCGGTGGTGGATCGACGGAGGTCGTGGTGGGTGATGCCGACGGCGTGCGCGCCGCGTACTCCGCAGACATCGGTTGCGTCCGGCTGACCGAACGGTGTCTCCCGTCGGACCCGCCGACCACCGACGAGGTGGTGGCGGCGCGTGAGTTCGCACGCGGCCGACTCGATCCGGCCTTCGCCGCGGTGCCCGTCGACGATGCCCGCACCTGGGTGGGTGTGGCCGGCACGATGACCACGTTGTCGGCGGTGGGTGCGGGACTGGCCGAATACGACCCGGAGGTCATCCATCTCTCACGTATCTCGCTCGACGATCTCGACGTGGTGTGCCGGCGGCTGGTCGGGATGACCCGGGCCGAGCGGGCCGCGCTCGGTCCCATGCACCCCGGCCGGGTCGACGTGATCGGCGGTGGTGCCCTGGTCACCATGGAACTCGCCCGGGTTCTGCGGGAGCGCGCCGAGATCACCGACCTCGTGGTCAGTGAACACGACATCCTCGACGGCATCGCGCTGGGTCTGCTGGACTGAGTTTATTTCAATCGCCCAACACATTTGTTGGGTACGATCGGGTGATGACCACCGCACGTGTGAGCGACCTGCCGAAGAAGTCGCGCCGTCCGGGATCGAGATCCGCCGACCGCCTCGACCCACTGGCTCCGAGCCGGGTCGGTTACCTCGCCGACAGCTTCGGCAAGGCACGCCTGGCGGAGCTGATCGGCGTGAGTCGATCCCAGCCGACGCGGTGGATCTCCGGAGAGGAGTTCCCGGGCCCGATTGCCGCACCGTTGCTGATCGACCTCGAGCACGTCTACGCCCGTGCTCGGCTGATCTGGGGTGAGCAGGCCGCACAGACATGGCTGACGAGTCAGAACGCCCATCTCGGCGGGGCTCGACCGATCGACGCCCTCAAACAGGCGGGCGCGGCGGGGGTGCTCACCGCACTCGACGCCGAATCGTGGGGCGGGGCAGCCTGATTGCTCGTCTATCGGGTTTTTCCGTACCTCGAATCCGCCGTGACCGGTCGTCCCGGCCATCCGCTGTACGAGCACCGGCCGCAGGTCGGTGGCCGCATCGATCATCCGGATCACTACGTCTGGTACGTCTCGCGGCACGCGGAGGCGGCATGCGGTGAGAGCTTCGGCAACCTCCGCGAATGGGTGGACGACATGTTCGAGTTCCCGCAGTTGCCGGGTGCTCGTCGCGCACTCGGCACGTTCCGACTAGCCGATGACCTGCGGATACTCGATCTCGACGATCCTGCCCAGCTGGTGCGACTTGGACTGCGCCCGTCGCACGTCGTCGGGCGCAATCTCACTCTCACACAACGGTGGGGGCATCAGATCTGGTCCGAGTCCGACGCGCGCGGCGACCGCGCGTGGGAGGCCGTGTCGTGGTGGTCATATCACCGGCCACAGTGGAGTGTGCTGGCATCGTGGACGCGTCCCGAGGTGGTAGCGGTCGACGATCTGGACCTCGGCCACCCGGCCATCGTGGACGCGGCCGAATCGCTGCTCCGGCCGATCGTCGACTGATCCTGGATCAGGTGGCCGCGGGAGTGCGCAACGACAAGTTGTTGCAGGCCTCGCACACGGTTTCGGGAATGATGCCGCGACGCTGCAGGAAACCGAATGCGACACAACCGAGGCAGAGGCCGAACACGAACTCGAGCCCGGCGGCCACGATGAGGAGACCGACGACGATCTGTGCCGCCGATCCCACGCCGAGCAATGACAGCAGGAGGGCGGTGCCGCTGAAGACCAACCCGATGGTCTGTGCGAATCGCTTCGGCGGTCCCGGGACGAGCTTCGATTTACGCCAGATCTTGGGCGCGATCACGCGGACGGAGAGCTGCCCGAACGGCGAGAACCGTGGGCCGGCCATCACTCGTAGCAGAAAGCCGAGCGCGAGGAGTGCATACACGACGGGACTGTTCACCAGGATCGCGACAACGGCGAGGAGGATGACCAGTCCGGCGGTCGATCGCGCCGCGTAGTCGTTGACGGGATTGGGAAACGTCAGCGCCGAGGGCAATGAACGGGACACGGGACCTCCTGGAGACAACGACGGCTCAGGATAGGTACAACCGCGCTAGCAGGGCAAATGTTCCGCTCACGCCGGTTCGAAGGTGGCGATGGTCGCCAGGACGTCGTCGCCGTACTGCTCGAGCTTCGCGTCGCCGATGCCCGACACACTGCGCAGTTGTTCCGGGGTCTCGGGGCGGCGGGCCGCCAGTTCCCGGAGTGTGGCGTCGTTGAACACGACGTATGGGGGGACGCCGCGGCTCGAGGCCTCGGCCTTTCGCCAGGAACGCAGGTGTTCGAACAGTTCACGGTCGGCCTCGGGGAGATCGTCGGCAGGCTTCGCCGACCGGCTACGGGTGACGCTCCGCACCGGATCGTTCCGCAGCATCACCGCGACGTCGCCGCGCAGTACCGGCCCGCTCTTCTCGGTGAGTGTCAGCACCCCGTAATCGCCTTGCGGCGCGATGATCCCGGTCGCGACCAGCTGTCGGATCGCGCTGCGCCAGCCCGCTGCGTCGAGCTCGGTGCCGATCCCGTAGGTGGTGAGCCGGTCGTGGCCGAACTCCCGGATACGGGCTGTTTCGGCACCGCGCAGGATGTCGACGAGATGTCCGGCGCCGAAGGACTGCCGGAACTCGCGCTGTAACCGGACGATCGTGGACAGCAGCTTCTGTGCAGGGACCGTCCCGTCCGAGGTGGCCGGCGGGCTCAGGCAGGTGTCGCAGTTTCCGCAGGGCTGGGTCGCGTCCTGGCCGAAGTACCGCAGGAGCTGCCCGCGCCGGCAGTCGACGGTCTCGCACAACGCCAACATCGCGTCGAGGTGCTGCTGCTGGACTCGACGATGGTTCGCGTCGCCGTCGGACTGGTCGATGAGCCGCCGTTGCTGCATGACGTCGGCCAGGCCGTAGGTCATCCAGGCCACCGAAGGCAGACCGTCACGTCCTGCGCGGCCGGTCTCCTGGTAGTAGCCCTCCACACTCTTCGGCAGATCGATGTGCGCGACGAAGCGGACGTCTGGTTTGTCGATCCCCATGCCGAACGCGATCGTCGCGACCACCACGACGCCGTCGGCGCGCAGGAACCTCTCGAGTGTCCGCTGACGGACGGTGCGGTCGAGGCCTGCGTGATAGGGCATCGCGTCGACGCCGTTGGCCGCGAGGAACTCGGCGGTCTTCTCGACCGACGCCCGGCTCAGGGCATACACGATGCCCGTGGCCGGCACGCCGTCTACCACGCCCTCGCTGCGGATGAACGCCAGCAGCTGTTTGCGCGGTTCGGCTTTCCCGACGATGCGGTAGGTGATGTTCGGCCGGTCGAAGTCCGCCACGAAATGGCGGGCGCCGCCCAGGTGCAGTCGTTCGGTGATCTCGGCATGGGTTCGTGCGGTCGCGGTCGCGGTCAGCGCGATCCGCGGGACGTCGGGCCACAGCTCGGCCAATTCTCCGAGCGCCAGGTAGTCCGGCCGGAAATCGTGACCCCACTGGGACACGCAGTGCGCTTCGTCGATGGCGAAGAGCGCGATCTTCCCTTGTTGCAGGAGGTTTCGCGTTCCTGCGGTGTTGAGGCGCTCGGGTGCCACGTACAGGAGGTCGAGCTCGCCCGAGCGAAATGCGTCCTCCACCGCGGCCCGTTCGTCGGGCATCTGGGTGGAGTTCAGGTACGCGGCGCTGACACCGAGTTCACGAAGTGCCGCCACCTGGTCGGCCATGAGCGCGATGAGTGGCGAGACCACGATGCCGCACCCGTCGCGAACCATCGCCGGGACCTGATAGCAGAGACTCTTGCCGCCGCCCGTCGGCATGAGGACCACGGCATCTCCGCCGCCGACCACGTGCCCGACGATCTCTTCCTGGTCGCCGCGGAACGACTCATATCCGAAAGTGGACTCCAGCACGTGCCACATGTCCGACATGGGCACAAGGTTACTGGCGTCGTGTGTCAGGGTTGCTCGCCCGGCAGCTCGCCGACATCGACTGGTTCCTCCGGGACATCGTCTGCGCCCGCGAGAGCAGCCGGCTCGGATGCGGGCAGCTCGCCGAGATCGACCGGATCGCCGATCTCGTCATCCTCGACGGCGTCGCCGCCCTCGAGGATGTCCTCCTCGTCGACATCGAGGATGCCGCGCTCCTCGTCCTGTCGGGCCTTACGGGCTGCGTCACGCATCTCGAAGCCGTCGGTGACGAGGTCACCGATCTCCCGTGCGACGCCGGCGACTGCTCCGGTGATGATGGTGGCGATCTGACCCACGTGGGTGGCCGTCGATTCGACCAACTCCTGGACCAGATCCTTGTTGCGTTCGATGCGATCGACCATGGTGAGTCCCCTCGAGCTGATGGTCGGTGGATGTGCACCGAGAATACCTCTGTGCGCACCCACCGTCGTCATGCCGCCGACGCAGGGTTCTCGCGTTCGACAGTGACCACCAGATCGTTGTCGTCGCGCGTCATGAAGTTCGGCAGCGAGAGCTTGGCGATCTTCTTCCAGGTCGACCCGAGCTGTTGGCTCAGCGAACCGGTGTTGTACGGCAGTCCGTAGCGCTCGCAGATCTCTTGCACCTCGCCGGACATCTCCGGGTACCGGCTGGCCGGCAGATCGGGGAAGAGGTGGTGCTCGATCTGATGCGAGAGGTTGCCGCTCATGATGTGGAACAACGGGCTACCGGTGATGTTGGCCGACCCGAGCATCTGACGCAGATACCACTGGCCGCGAGTCTCGTTCTCGCACTCCTCGGGAGTGAAGGTCTGTGCACCGCTGGGGAAGTGGCCACAGAAGATGATCGAGTAGGTCCACACGTTCCGGACCAGGTTCGCCGAGGCGTTGCCCAGTAGCGTGGTGACGAACATCGGGCCGGTCAGCGCCGGGAACACCACGTAGTCCTTGAGGACCTGGCGACCGGCCTTGCGCCACATGCCCTTCACGAGCCCTTTGACGTCGTACCACTTGCGCTTGCCCGCGACGATGTTCTCGACCTCGAGGTCGTGCAGCATCACGCCCCACTCGAAGAGCAGCATCAGGCCGGTCGCGTAGGCGAGATTGCCCAGGTAGTAGGGATTCCACTTCTGGTCGCGGTCCATCCGGAGGATGCCGTATCCGATGTCGCGGTCCTCACCGACGATGTTGGTGAAGGTGTGGTGCATGTAGTTGTGGCTGTGCCGCCACTGATCGGCGGGACAGACGGTGTCCCACTCGAACTCGCGCGAGTTGTAGGTGTCCTCGCGCATCCAGTCGTACTGGCCGTGCATCACGTTGTGCCCGATCTCCATGTTGTCGAGGATCTTCGACACGGAGAGGGCGCCGACGGCGGCGATCCAGGCCGGCGGGAAGAAACCGAGGTACATGAGCCCGCGGCCCGCGATCTCGAATCCGCGCTGAGCCCGGATGATCGAGTACAGGTATTCGCGGTCCTTTTCGCCGAGGTCGGCGACGATTCGCGCGCGCAGCTCGTCGAGGTCTCGACCGAGAGCCTCGACCTGCTCGTAACCGAGCGTGATGTGGTTGGGGTTGCCGGTGGCCGTCGGCCGATCGTCCTCGGTCGGGTGATGCTCGACGACGACCCCGGTGAGCGGTGTGGTGGTGGGTGCGATCTCGGTGCTGGTCATGGCTATACCTCGATTTCCACGTCGCCGACAGGTGCGTTGATGCAGAGCTGGATCCGCTTGTCGGTTTCGGTGTCGGTTTCTCCGGTCAGCACGTTGCGCGTGCAGCCGGATTTCTTGATGGCGGTGCAGGAAAAGCAGATTCCCATCCGGCAGCCGGACTCCGGGCTGAGCCCGGCGGATTCCGCCTGATCGAGGATGGTGCGGCCGTCGTTGGTCGCAGATCTGCCGGAGTTCAGGAATGTCAGTTCGCCGTCGATCGGGGCATCGGGGTCGACGGCGATCGGCGACGCGAGGACGAACGCCTCGCTGTGCAACGGCTGGGTCATCCCGGTGGTGTCGTAATGGTCATTCACCGCGTCCATCAGGGCCGGGGGCCCGCAGACGAACAGGTGGGCCTCGTCGAGGCCGTCGATGTCGTCGAGGTGCTTGCCGGAGAAGTGTCCGTCGCCGTCCCCACGGGTGTAATGCAGCCGCAGGTCGATGGCGGGACAGGTGGAGGCCAGAGCGGTGAGTTCCGCACGGTAGGCGACATCGGCAGGGGTGCGCGCGTAGTGCACGAACGTGATCGGTCCGGGGTGGTTCTCCGCTACGAGCGTTCGCGCCATCGAGAGTACAGGTGTAATGCCGCTGCCGCCGCTGATGAAGACGGCGGACCTGGGTCGCTGCGTGGGGAGGGTGAACTCCCCGGTCGCCTGGCTCAGTCCGACCACCATGCCGACGTGGGCATGGTCGCGAAGATGCTTGGACACGAACCCGTCGTCGTGTGCGGTGATGGTGAGTTCGATGTCGCCTGCAGGACGGCCCGCAGTGTTGGCCGGGGAGAAGCACCGTACGTGGCGGACTCCGTCGATCACCGTGCTGAGCTGCACATACTGTCCGGCCTGGTGGCCCTTCCACTGGCGGGTCGGGCGCAGGACGATTCGCACGGACCGATCTGTCGGACGGTGGACGGCGACGACCTTGCCGCGGAGATCCCGCCAGGTGAGCATGGGATCGAACAGTTCGAGATAGCGATCGACCGGGTGAGGCGAGAGGGCGGCCTCGACGATCGGGCCGACGAGGGATGGGATGCGGATGCTCATGGGCTGGCTCCGTTCGTGGGTGCACTTTTCAGTGAACATCTGTACACCAGAAGTGTGGCACGCCTCCGGGGTGTGTCGTCAAGCGGAAACAGTTGTGACGGCCACCACGGGTTTGCGACGCGGTGCGGTGGGCGACACCGCTGCCGTCGGACGGGCCACTTAGACTCGGATGGTGACCAGGACCCGACACACCGCCCGTCCGCGCTCGTCGCGTGATGAGGGCGAGTCGGAGACCCGGGCCGAACGGAAGAACCGCACTCGTCAGGCCCTGCTGGACGCCACCATGGAATTGGTCGCGGATCGGAGCTTTGCCAGCATCAGCCTCCGCGAGGTCGCACGCGGGGCAGGCATCGTGCCGACGGCCTTTTATCGCCACTTCGCGTCCATGGAGGATCTCGGCGTCACCCTCGTCGAGGACTCGATGCGCGTGCTGCGCCGCACGCTGCGTGAGGGGCGTCGCGATCTCGCGGCGCGCCAGGCGTTGCCCACCGCGCAGAACTCACTCGCGATCCTGCTGCGGCACGTCCACGACAACGAGGCGCAGTTCCGTTTTCTCGTCCGCGAGCAGCATGGCGGCATCGCCGAGATCAGGCGAGCGATCGACACCGAGCTCCGGTTGTTCTCCAAGGAGTTGGCGATCGACCTCTCGCGGCTACCGGACCTGGCCACCTGGCTCCCCGAGGACCTCGAGATCGCGGCAGAACTCATCGTGACGATCATGCTGACGGCCGTCGCCGACCTGCTCGACAACGACCATCGAGGGCGTGGTTCGGAACGCGAACTCGTCGAGCGGACCGAGCGGCAACTCGTGATGGTATTTCTCGGTATGGGCCGCTGGCGACCGCGCTCTGAGTAGGCGACGTCGGTCGTGCCGTGCGCCGAACGATTGCTACGACTTCGCATCATGGCTGGTAGTCATTGCGTCTTGACCCTATCCTGCTGTTACAGATGTGACTCAGGAGATAGAAGTGACTCGTGTGAAATTGGCTGTGGGTCTCACAGCAGTGGCCGTGGTGTGTTCGGTGGTCTTCGGCACGGCGAGCGCTGCTGCGGCCTCGCCGCCGTGGTGGCCACCGCAGCTACCGCCGCTGCCAGCGCAGATCGCGCGACTTCTCGAGCCACCGGTCCCAGTGGAGAAGAAGCTGACGAAGAGCTTCGCCGCGTTGCAGAAGTCCATGCGCAAGTCGTTGCCGGGCTCGTTGGGGCTGGCGATCACCCCGGTGGGCACGGACCAGTCGATCACCATGGGAAATCTCAAGTCGGGCCGCGCATGGTCGACCCTGAAGGTGCCGGTCTCACTGGCGGCGCAGCGCAAGAACGGCGCTGCCGTCGCGGTGAAGGAGGACAAGGCGATCACGTTCTCGGACAACGACGCGGCAGGCGACCTGTGGGGATCGCTCGGCGGTGGTCGAAGCTCGGTGGATGCCGTGACGGAGGTCCTGCGCGAAGGGCACGACCTGCGGACCGCCGTGACCTCGGAGGCCGACAATCCGCCGTCCTACCCGGGATACACGCCGTGGGCGCTCGCCGATCAGGCCCGATTCGCTGCACATCTGCCGTGCCTCGCCGAGAGTGAGCATGTGGTCCGGCTGATGAGCTCCGTCGCGGCCAATCAGCAGTGGGGCATCGCGAAGATCGGCCGCAAACAGGGTGCTGTGACGGCGGTGAAGGGTGGTTGGGGGCCGGCGACGTCCACCTCCGGCGGGTATCTGGTGCGGCAACTCGGGATCATCAGCACCACCCGGGGGCAGGTCGCGGTGTCCATGGCCGCGGTGCCTCGCAGCGGATCCTTTTCCAGCGGTATCGCGATGCTCAATCGGGTCGGGGACTGGATCGACCGCAATCTCGCCACCCTGCCCACCGGACGCTGCTGATCAGTCGCCCTCGACCTTCGCGTGCCGACCGGTCGAGACGACCGACGACGGTCGCTCCACCGGTTCGATCTGCTGCGCACGGTGATCGCGGACGCGTCGCCGACCGGTGTCCGGCTGGGGCGTCGTCGGCCGGGTCGCCGTGCGGGCGGGTGCGGCCGGTGTCCGCTCCGCAGCAGCAGCAGCAGCAGTAGCAGCGACGCGTGCGCGTCCCGCCGGCCGGGCCAATGCCGCGGCGATCACCGTCGTCAACGGCACCGAGAGTGCGATCGCGATGCCGCCGACGAACGATCGCGCGAGTTCGACGGCCACTGCGTCGGTGGTGATCAGCGAACCGAACGGTTGCTGGGCGACCGAGAACAGCAGGAGCAGGGGGAGTGCGCTGCCCGCGTACGCGAACACCAGTGTGTAGACGGTGCTGGCGATGTGGTCGCGGCCGACGCGCATCGCGGCGCGGAAGGTGCCCAGTCGCGTCGACTCGCCCGCGGCCGCGAGCTCGAAGGCCGCCGACGCCTGCGTGATGGTGACATCGTTGAGGACACCGAGTGTGCCGATGATGAACCCCGCCAGCAACAGCCCGCTGATCGAGATACTTCCTTGGTACACCTGGAGATTGGTGGTCTGATCGCCCGACAAACCGGTGAGGTTCATCGTGTCGATCGCCAGCCAGCTCAGCAGCCCGGCCAGCATCAGTGACATCAGGGTGCCGAGCAATGCCGAACTCGTTCGGAGGCTCACGCCGTGAGCCAGATAGAGGACCACGAACAGGATGGCTGCCGAGGAGACCACGGCGACCGCCACCGGTGATTCGCCGTCGAGGATGGCGGGCAACGTGAACACACCGAGGACGAGAAAGGCGAATGCGAGTCCGATGATCGACCGGAAACCACGCCACGCGGCCACCAGGACGATGGCGGCGACGAACAGGAACGCCCACACCAGGGTCGGAACGGTCCGGTTGAAATCGAAGAACGTATAGCGCGGGTTGCCGTCGGGACCGGGAACCACACTGAGGCGGAGTTTGTCGCCGGTGTGCAGCGTCGGCTGCCCGGCCTGGGGCTGATCCGGCGATCCCCTCGATTGGGTGACCGCACCCGGCTCGGTGCCCGACTGCGCCCGGTTGGTGGGGACTTCGAGCAGGGTGTAGCGCCCCTCATCGTCGCCGCTGTCGATCCGGACCGTGCTCTGGATGCACGGCCCGAGGTCGGTCACCCCCTCGATCTGGAACTCGGCGCTGTCCTGTGCGGTGCCCGCCAGCGGATTCAGGCACTCCGCCCGAACCTGCTCGACGACCTCACCGTCGACGGCGCGGATGGAACCGCCGTCCGCAGAACGGAATTGCATCGGGATCGCGTGCTCGCTGCTCGACGGCCACAACACCACCGCCCCCGCGACGACGCCGATGCCGATGACGGCGAGGCTGACGATCACGATCCAGCGGGCGATGGGCGAGAGGACAGCAGGGATTTCCGACAGGTTGTGGGAATGTCCGTGGCCGTGTCCGGGATGACTCACGACGACACCCTATGCGCTTTCCCACGGTGTGCCCATTCGCCGGGGCGGCCGTGGATGTCGTCGACGGCCTCGGCGATCAGATCGACACGGTCACCGAGCGGTGGACCCGATGAAGCGAGCCGAGTCGTCGATGGTGGACAGCGGACCGTCGACACGGTGGGCCGCGCCTCGATGATTGTCGGGTAGCAGGTCGCCCCGACCGAACAGCTTGTGCCGCAACGTTCCCGGAACATACGAGCGGTCATAGACGCCGCGCCTCTCGAGCGCGGGAACGACGTGGGTGACGATGTCCTCGAACGACCCGGGGGTGACCGCGTAGGCGATGTTGAATCCGTCGACATCGGTTTCGGTGACCCAATCCTGGAGGGCATCGGCCACCTCCTCGCCCGAACCGATCAGCACCGGGCCCATACCGCCGATGCCGCCCCAGGCCGCGATGTCGCGGACCGTCCATTCGCCGCCGGTGTCCGAGGCCTGCTGGAATGCGGCCACCGCGGACTGGATCGCGTTGCTCTCCACGTGGCCGATCGGCTCGTCGAGGTCGTAGGACGCCAGGTCGGTCCCCATCCAGCCGGACATGAACACCAACGAGCCCTCTTCGCTGGCGTACCGGCGATACTCCTGCGCCTTGGCCCGCGCGGCCTCCGGAGTCGCATCGGTGATGATCGTCAGAAGTGTGTAGATCCGTGCGTCGTACGGGCCTCGGCCGGCCGAGACCAGCTCGTCGCGAGTCTTCGAGACGACCTCACGCAGGATGTCTTTCGTCGGCGCGGCGACGAAGATCGCCTCGGCGTTCTGCGCGGCGAACCGGCGGCCGCGGGGTGACGCGCCGGCCTGGTAGATCACCGGTGACCCCTGCGGCGACGGTTCGGCGAGGTGGATTCCCGGCACGGTGAAGTGTTCACCTCGGTGCCCGATGTGGTGCACCTTGGCGGGGTCGGCGAACACGCCGTTCTCGCGGTCGCGGCGCACGGCGTCGCGTTCCCAGGAGCCCTCCCACAGCTTGTAGAGCACCGTCAGGTACTCGTCCGCGTGGTCGTAGCGGCTGTCGTGTTCGAGGTGATTCTCGTCGCCCATGTTGCGTGCCGCGGAGGGCAGGTAGCCGGTGACGACATTCCAACCGATGCGGCCTCGGGTCAGATGGTCGAGGGTGGAGAGCCGCCGGGCGAACGGGTATGGATGCTCGAATCCGGTGCCGGTGGTGATTCCGAAGCCGAGATGCTCGGTGGCGTGGGCCATTGCCGACACGAGTAGCAGCGGATCGTTGACGGGGATCTGGGCGCCCTGCCGGATGGCTGCCTCATCGGTTCCCGCGTAGGCGTCATAGGTGCCGAGGACGTCGGCGATGAACAAGCCGTCGAAACCGCCGCGTTCCAACAGTTTCGCGAGGTCCACCCAATAGTCGAGGGTGTTGTAGTCCCAGGACCGGTCGTCCGGATGGCGCCAGAGGCCGGGGGACTGATGCGCGACACAGTTCATGTCGAAGGCATTGAATCGGATGGGGCGGGATGGCTGTTCGGACACCCGTGGGATGGTGCGCGGCCGCCGAGCCGATCGCCAGGTTTGCGCCCACGGAGAACCTAACCGGACGGCCCAACCCGGTGTCGTGGCCGCGGCACCGGAGTACAAGTGGAGATATGCGATCAATCGACGTACTGATCGACGGCCTCGGCCGGGTGTCCGACAATGTCCATGCGGTGCTCGACGGCATCACCTCGGATCAACTCGTCCATCGCCCGACGCCGGAGGCGAACACCATTGCCTGGCTGGTCTGGCACCTGACCCGTGCTCAGGATGCGCAGATCGCCGACGTCGCAGGAACCGAGCAGGTCTGGACGTCGGCGGGGTTCCATGAGCGGTTCGGCCTGCCGTTTCCGCCGTCCGCCTCAGGCTATGGACAATCCGCCGAGGAGGTCGGGCAGGTGGTGGCCGAGCCCGATCTGCTCCGCGAGTACTACGACGCGACGCACGACGTCAGCATCGAGTACCTCAGTGCACTCACCGACGACGATCTCGACCGCGTCATCGACGAGAATTGGGATCCTCCGGTGACTCTCGGTGTTCGTCTGATCAGCATCGTCGACGACGACGCACAGCACGTGGGGCAGGCGGCCTATGTCCGCGGTCTCGTGAGCTGACCCCTCTCCCAGCCGCGACGGTTTCCGTCATCCGCGACCACGAAAAGGCGGCGCGGATGACGGGAACCGTCGCGGCTGCGGAGAGGAACCTTACGAGCGGCAGCCTTTCAAGGTCTGGAAGTCGCCGGCGAACGCGGCGCCGCCGGTGCAGGTCGGACCGTTCTTGCCGTCGACCACGACGGTGGCGCCCGGTCCGGCGATGCCGATCGCCAGGCCCGGCCGCACGCCGGTCATCGTGACCGTCGCCCCCTTGCCGATGGCGATCGCGGCCGGACCGGCGTAGTTGTCGCCGGTCACCGCTGCCTTGCCGCCGCCATCGGTGACCGCCAGAGTGAGTCCGGTCGGGCCGGAATCGACCTGGCAGTTCGACATTGTCGACGATTGTCCGGGCAGACCTGGACACACCTCCGGCGCAGCGTGGGCGGCCGGTGCGGCGGCGAGCGAGATACCGGCGGCGCCCGCCCCGGCGATGATGACCCCGAGGACGGTGCGGGTGGCAGAACGCATGATGGTGACTCCTCTGTTGCGGGTGGCTGACCGCAGCGATTCGGAGCCGATGGCGGCATGGATGGGTGTCGCTGCTCCTGGACGTGCCGGGTGGCAGATGCCCGTCCCCGCACAGTGAGCCGTGAGACCATCGGTGCATGTCGAAGGATGCGACGGAGTCACCGGCCGGCACGTCAGACGATTCGGCCGGCGAGTCCATGCTGACGGTCGTCATCGCGTTCGCGATGAATGTGCTGATCGCCGTTGCCAAGACCGTGGCCGCAGGGATCACCGGCTCGGCCTCACTGGTCGCGGAATCCGCGCATTCGTGGGCCGACGCCGGCAACGAGGTCTTCCTGCTCATCGCTGAACGGCGAGGCGCCCGCGGCCGCGACGGGAGACATCCCTTCGGCTATGGGCGAGAAACCTACATCTGGTCGATGTTCGCCGCGTTCGGCCTGTTCACGGTGGGGGCCGTGGTGTCGGTGATGCACGGGATCTCTGCGCTGACCGAGCCCGAGGAGGACGCGAATTACCTCGTCGGCTACCTCGTTCTGGCGATATCCGCAGTGCTGGAATGTGTTTCGTTCCTGCAGTCGATTCGGCAGGCTTCGGCTGGTGGGGCGCGCTTCTCGATCCACCCACTCCGCTTCGTCAGCCGTACGTCCAACACGACGTTGCGAGCCGTGTTCTTCGAAGATGCCGCAGCCCTGGTCGGACTGGCGATCGCCGCCGCAGGCATGGCCCTCCACGAGATCACCGGGCAGGCGGTCTGGGATGCGATCGGATCGATCCTGGTCGGCATCCTGCTCGGCTTCATCGCCGTGTTCCTCATCAAGCGCAATGGCGAGTTCCTGCTCGGACAGTCGGCGATGCCCGCGACGCGGAGCGAGATCCTGACCGCGTTGCTCGGGCGCCCCGAGATCGACCGGGTCACCTACCTGCACGTCGAGTACGTGGGCCCGATGAAGTACTTCCTGGTCGCTGCGGTCGACATGACCGGCGACCTCGCGGAACACGATCTGGCCGTCCGGTTGCGGAGGGTGGAACGTGAGATCGAGGAACACGAGAGCATCGTCGAGGCAGTCCTGACCCTCTCGACGTCGGATGAGCCGTCGCTGACGCCCTGAACGGACGTGGGCGTAGGTTGGCACCGTGGAATTGCGAATCTTCACCGAACCCCAGCAAGGCGCAACGTACGACGACCTGCTCCGCGTCGCGAAGGCCACCGAGGACCTCGGCTTCGACGCCTTCTTCCGGAGCGATCACTATCTGGCGATGAATGTCGACGGCCGGCCCGGTCCGACCGACGCCTGGCTCACCCTGGCCGGCCTGGCGCGCGAGACCTCGCGTATCCGGCTCGGCACGCTGGTGACTTCCGCAACCTTCCGCTATCCCGGCCCGCTCGCGATCTCCGTCGCCCAGGTGGACCAGATGAGTGGCGGCCGAGTGGAACTCGGACTCGGTGCCGGCTGGTTCGAGGCCGAACACAGCGCCTATGGCATCCCGTTCCCGCCGCTCGGCGAGCGGTTCGACCGGCTGGAGGAGAGTCTCGAGATCATCACCGGCCTCTGGGGCACCCCGGACGGGGAGACCTTCGAGCATCCCGGTGGGCATTACCCGATCAGCGAGTCGCCCGGGCTGCCCAAGCCGACCCAGTCGCCGCGACCACCGATCATCGTCGGCGGTACCGGCAAGAAGCGGACACCGGCGCTGGCCGCTCGTTTCGGCGACGAGTTCAACGCGGCCTTTCAGCCCGTCGAACAGGCCCGGGCTCAGTTCGAGCGGGTTGGCGCGGCCGTCGGGGATGCGGGGCGCTCTGTCGACTCGATCACCTTCTCGGCGGCGCTGGTGTTGTGCTGCGGTGCCACCGAGGACGAGTTGGCACGTCGCGCGGCGGCGATCGGCCGTGAGGTCGATGAGCTCCGGGAGAACGGTGCAGCGGGTACCCCCGCCGAGGTGGTCGAGAAGATCGAGAGCTACCGCGCTGCCGGCGCGAGCCGGATCTACCTGCAGACGCTCGACCTGAGCGATCTGGATCACCTCGAGCTGGTCGCGAACGAGGTTGCGCCGCAATTGCGCTGACTCAGCGCACCGAGGCGTTCATCGCCCAATACAGGAGCTCGGCGCTCTCGTGAGAGCGGAGGCGCACGTCTGAGTGCCGGGTGAGTCGGACAGCGTCGCCTTCCGAGAGGTCACCGATGCCGTCGGCCGATACGGTTCCGGCAGCGACGAACAGATGTCCGAACCGCGCCGCCGGGAACTCGATGGGGCGATCCGCTCGCGCTCGTGCGACGTACAGTGCCGACCGGTGGTTCGCGAGCCAGACGCCCGGACCGTCGGCGTGGTCGGGCATCCCGGACGCCACGACGACCGGCTCACCGGAAGAGAGTTCGGTGGTCAGGTCGCGTTGCTCGTATCCGGGATCGAGGCCCGCGGTGTCGGGGGCGATCCACATCTGGATGACGCGCAACGGTCGATCTTCGTTGCGGCGAGCCGGATTGCGTTCACTGTGCCGGATGCCGCGCCCGGCCGTCATCCGCTGGATCTCGCCGGGGTGGATCAGTGTCTCGTGACCGGTGGAGTCCCGGTGCGCCGCAACGCCCTCGAGTACCCAGGTGAGTATCTCGGTGTCGGAGTGACTGTGCGTGTCGAGGCCTTCGCCTGCGTCGACACGATCGTCGTTGTGGACGAGCAGAACACCGTGGGCGTTGGCCGCCAGGTCGAAATTGCCCGTGGCGGGAAAGGACTGGCGAGAGTCGAGCCACTCGTTCCACCAATGGGCACGCTCGTCGGACCGGATGATCTGCATCATCGTCGGCCTCCCGTCTCGTGCTGGGACGACATGTGCCCCGACAGCCGGGTCATGATGTCGAGCAGGGCGACACCGTCGGTCTCGGACAGAGCGTCGATGAACAGCGTTCGGACGCACCGAGCGTGGTCCCGGGCGGCGTGCCGGAAGACCTCGGCGCCACGGGGTGTGAGCACGGCGTAGCTGCCGCGTCGATCCTCGTCGGCCCGCTCACGGCCGATCCAGCCGCGGCGTACGAGGGTGTCGATCTGATACGACAGTCGCGACGTCGAGAACACCAGGTGTTCGGAGAGATCCCGCATTCGGAGACGCCGTCGCGGCGCGTCGTGCAGCAACAGCAGTACCTGATAGTCGGCGAGGGACATGCCGGCACTCGCCTTCAGGTCGTCGTCGAGGACGGTCTGAAGGCGAGCGCTGGTCTCGATGAAGACCTGCCATGCCTCGCGTCGCGGGTCGCTCGCCGAAGGTGCGGCACTCACCGCGAGGTGTGTGGCATCAGCGCATCCGGCGGGATGACACCGAGTCGTCCGGCATTGAAGTCATCGATGGCCTCGACGAGTTGCTGCTTGGTGTTCATCACGAACGGTCCGTACTGGAACACCGGCTCGCGGATCGGCCGCCCGCCGAGGACCAGCAGTTCCAGTGCCGGACGGTTCGAGTCCTGCCCCTCGTCGGCGCCGACGGTGATCCGGTCACCCTTGCCGAACACCACCAGCTGGCCCTGACGGACCGGCCGGGCGTCCGGGCCGACGGTGCCGCGGCCGGACAGCACGTAGACGAGCGCGTTGAAGTCCGGGCGCCATGGCAGCGACAGTCGTGCGCCCGGCGACACGGTGGCGTGCGCGAACGTGATCGGCGTGTGGGTCGAGCCGGGCCCGGCGTGCCCGTCGACCTCTCCGGCGATGATGCGGATCAGGGCGCCGGCGTCTTCGGTGGTCAGCAGCGCGGCCTGGCCGCCCTCGAGGTTCTGGTATTTGGGGGTGATGAATTTGTCGGCCGCCGGCAGGTTCACCCACAGCTGGATGCCGTGGAACAGGCCACCGGAATCGACGAGTTCGGCCGGCGGGGTCTCGATGTGCAGGATGCCTGCTCCCGCGGTCATCCATTGCGTCGCGCCGTTCTCGATGAGACCGCCGCCCCCGGTCGAGTCCTGGTGCTGGAATCGGCCGTCGATCATGTAGGTGACGGTCTCGAATCCGCGGTGCGGGTGCCATGACGTGCCCTTGGGTTCGCCCGGCTCGTAGTCGACCTCACCCATCTGGTCCATGTGGACAAAGGGGTCGAGGTCGGCGCTGGACACCCCGGCGAATGCCCGGACCACCGGGAACCCCTCACCCTCGAAGCCGCGGGGCCCGGTGGTCACCGACTTCACCGGCCGTTCGGTCTGTTCGGGGGTTGCGCTGCGCAACCGCGGCAAGGTCAGGGTGTCGGCGGTGATTGCGGGCATGACGGGCTCCTCTCGGTAGCTCAATTTTGAGCTATACCGCCCTCAACGGGGTGGGGCCGTGTCGTATTCCCCCGAGTGGGGCCCTCGACGATGAATAATCAGGTCATGGCCGAAACCGGTGGTGGGAATCGTGGCTCTGACGACGCACGACCTGCCGAACGGCAGCGATTCAAGAAGCTCGCCCAGGCCGCGCTGAACGCGGATGTGACGGTGGACCAGGTCGAGGCGATCCTGACCGACCTCGGTGATGTGCTCGTCGACATGAACAAGACGATCGGTGGGCTCGACGGCGCCATCGACAATCTCGGCGTCACCATGTCGCGACTCACCGGCACGCTCGACCAGGTGGATTCGACCGTTGTCGCGATGGTCGATGTGGTCGACCGGCTCGAACGGGTCGTCGGGCGGGTGGAGATCCTGGTCGGGATCGGCGAGGCGGCGATGAGGCCGCTCGCCGCACTGGAATCGGCGGGCCGCAGCGTGGCCTCGCGACTCGGACTTCTCAGCTGAACGGGGTGCAACCAGAATGACCGACATGACAGTGGAGGAACGCTCGTTCCGAGGCAGGCACGGCGAGACCATCACCTACGACGTGAGTCGCCCCGAAGGTGCTCCCCGGGGGACGGTAGTGATCGCCCACGGGCTCGGTGAACACGGCCGCCGTTACCGTCACGTCGTCGAGCGACTCGTCGGTGCGGGCTACCTGACAGCCGTGCCCGATCATCTGGGTCATGGGCGGTCGGGTGGCAAACGTCTTCGCGTCCAACGGTTCTCGGACTACACCGACGATCTCGGCACGGTGCTGGACCAGGTCGCGATCGGCGACCTGCCGACCTTCCTGATCGGGCACAGTATGGGTGGCTGCATCGCGCTGGACTTCGCGCTCGACGATCAGGACCGACTGGACGGCCTGGTGCTCTCCGGTGCCGCCGTGGTGCCGGGCGACGATCTGTCGCCGGTCGCGGTCAAGCTGGCACCTTTGCTCGCGCGAGTGGCACCCGGATTGCCCACCACGGCACTGGATTCCGCGAGTATCTCGCGAGACCCGCAGGTGGTCGCCACCTACGACACCGATCCGCTGGTGACGCGGGGGAAGATCCCGGCGGCCCTCGGCGGCGCGATGCTGGCCACCATGGGGTCGTTCCCACGACGGTTGCCGGGTCTGCAGATCCCGCTGCTCGTCCTACACGGCGGGGCCGACGCTCTCACCAGTGCCGCGGGCAGCGAGATGGTGGATCGGCTCGCCGCGTCATCGGACAAGACGCTCACGATCTACGACGGTCTCTACCACGAGATCTTCAACGAGCCGGAGCGCGATCAGGTGATCTCGGACGTGCTCGGCTGGTTGGCCGATCACATGCCCGAGCCCTGATTCGCGGACCCGACGACCGCATCCCGCCGAACCGTCGTCGGCGGGATGCGTCACGCTGTCAGGCCGCCGGGGTGGTGGTCGGTGTCGTCGCCGATGGTGCGACCGACTCCTGCGAGCTCGCCGGCGCCTGCGACTGGGTGGCGGAGCTCGCGCCGGCATTCGTGTCGGCGGTGCCGGCAGGCGGGGCGGGGACCGTGGTCCCGACCTCGGTGCTGCCGGGGCTGTCCGCGGTCGCATCCGATGCGTCGCCGGTCGCCGCAGGCACCTCCGAAGAACCGGACGCGGCACTCGGGGCCGACGACTCGGCCGAACTCGCAGCCGACGACTCCGATGCCTCGGTGGCGGCCGCGAGGACCTCGGGGGTCAGCGCGGGTGAGGCCTTCGCGGCCACCAGTGCCGCCTGGGTGGCCTTGGCCGCGCCCTCGGGTTCGGGGCTTCCCGACGCGCTGACGAGCTGCACCTTGTCGGTGACCGGCGGTGTGCTGCGCAGCGCTTCGAGGACGTGATCCTTGCCGTCGGCGAGCCCACGACCCCAGTTCTCCCAGGTGTGTCCGCCGTAGTTCGGCAGCGAGATGACCGACGCTCCGGTCTGTGCCGCCTGCAGCTGCATCAGCACCGTCGAGAAGGCCGACAGGATCTCCAGCGCCATCGCACTGATCTGATCCTGCTGCGACAGCTTCGCCATCTCACTCGCGGTGAGGAAACCGTTGCCCGAGGAGATGATCAGGGTCTGGCCGTTCTCCTTGAGCTTGTTCACGTTCTTCGACGGATCGTTGTCGGTCCACCGCTGACTGCCGGGCGCACCCCACATGTTGACGATGCCGTTGGTGTAGTTCGACACCATCGTCTGCGAACCGAACACACCGAGCGCACCGATGGGGTTGTCGGTCTGGTAATAGCCGGACATCGCCTGCACGACCTTGAACTGCTCGGGATGCCGCTCGGCGAGGGTGACGGCCGGGCCGCCCGACATCGACAGGCCGATGATCGCGTTGTTGCTCTTGCTCACGCCGAAGTTCTCCGCCAGGTAGTCGGGGAGTTCGTCGGTCAGGAAGGTCTCTTCCTTGATGGTGGTGTTCTGGTCACCGGCGCCCGCGTCCCAGTCGGTGTAGAACGACGACGCACCGCCGACGGGCATGACCAGGGTGGTGTCGCTCGCACCGTCGTAGACCTTGGCCGCCTGCACATCGGTGGTCCAGGCCGAACGCTCCTCGCTCGCGCGCATGCCGTCGAGCAGATACACGCCGTTGTCGCTGCCACTCGAAGCGCGGATCTGGACGATCACGAACTTGTTCTGCGACGCCGACCAGACCTTGCAGTTCTGGACGTAGTTGCCGGACTTGTCCCAGGTACAGCCCTCGCGGAGGACCTCAGGGTGACCGGTGAGGGCCGACGCCTTGTTACCGCCCGAGATCAGCGAGCTGATACCGAACAGGCCGAGGCTCAACGCGACGACGACGGCGATGCCCGCGAGCCGACGGCGACGGCGACGATGCGGACGGGCGGCCGTCGCGGTGGTGGGCGAGGCCTGCCACCCTTCGGTGACCAGATTCGGATCCAGAGATTCCGGAGGGATGGGCATGAGACTCCTGACACAAGAATTGAGCGATGTCCCCCGACGCACGGACCTCCGACGCGGAGGGCTTCCGTGATGACTGATTTGTCGTCGCACGGCGGGTGGGCGTTACACGCGTGAGGCTGCGCGTTTCGCTGTGAAATCGCTGTGAGGTGGGACGATCGCGGACCTCGACTTCCGACGCCCTGTCCGGTTCGCGCGCGGCGCGGGTCGTTCTGTGGGATGTTCACTGCGTGAGCGCCGCTCGCCCGATCGGAGATCCCAATGACACGGTTGTTGATGGTGCTCGGCTCGGTATTCGTGGTCGCTCTCGGATTGTTGTCGGCGCCGGGCTCGGTGCACGCGACGCCTCTGCCATCCGCGGATCCCTTTTATCGGCCGGGCCCGGACCTGGGTTCTCACCGGCCCGGCACGGTCCTGCGGACCCGGCCGGTCGAGTTCGTCATGTCCGGTGTGACCGTCCCCGTGACGTCGACGCAGGTGCTCTACCGCAGCAACGACGACGGCGGTGCGCCGATCGCGGGTGTCACCACGGTGCTGCGACCCGCCACGGCGAACGGCCGGATCGTCTCGTTCCACATGGCCTACGATGCGCTCGGACCGCAATGCGATCCCTCATACACCCTGCAGGGCAACAAGCCCAGTCGGGCAGGCCAGTTCGAGGAGATCGCGATCGGCGGATATCTCGCCGCCGGCTACACCCTCGCTGTGCCGGATTACGAGGGGCAGCAACAAGAATGGACGATCGGCCGGCAGTCCGGCCATCTCGCCCTGGACGGGATTCGCGCGGCGGAGAAGGTGCTGAGGCTGCCACCGTCGACACCGGTCGGCATGGTCGGGTACTCCGGGGGATCGGTTCCCACCGGGTTCGGGGCGGAGCTCGCCCCGACCTATGCTCCCGAATTGGCGATCGTGGGTGCCGCGGCCGGCGGTGTGCCCGTGAATCTCGCCCACAATCTGCCGTACATCAGTGGCAGCCAGGACTGGGCGGGCGTCATGCCCGCGCTCGTCGTCGCCTATCAGCGCGCGTACGGACTGGACCTCTCGTCGTTCCTGTCGCCGTACGGACTCCGCCTGGTGAACACGGTCAGGGACGACTGCATCATCGACTTCGCCGGCGACTATCCCGGGCTCACCGACGCCCAGATGGTGCGGTCGCCGTACCAGGGGTTCCTGCAGGTCCCGTCGGTGCGTGCGGCCATCACACGCAACGTGATGGGATCGGCAGGCACACCCGCGGCGCCGATGATGCTCGGTGTCGGGAAGAAGGACGCGGTCGGCGACGGGGTGATGGTCGCCGCCGACGTGGCCGACCTCGCCCGCCGTTACTGCGCGCGTGACGTCCCGACGCAATTCCATCTCTACCGGGGTGATTCGCACAGCACCGCCTTCATCCCGTTCGAGCGCGACGCCGCGGTGTTCCTGAACGAGCGATTCGCGGGACGTCCGACCGGCGGCTGCTGACGCCGCCGACCGGCAAGGTGGTGCCACGGAGAAATCCATCGCATAACGGATGCCTGTCGGTCGGGAAGGGCGCATCCTGGGAATACGGCGTGGGACAAGCCCCTCCCGCGCAGAAGTTTCCGAGAGGCGGCCCCATGACCACCACGTCACCGACCCCCGCCCGGCCCGCGCCGGTCGACATGGCACACCACGCCCATCTCTCGGGAGTGTTCGCGCCACAACGCGCAGAGGTCGACGTCGACGATCTCGAGGTGATCGGCACGATCCCCGACGACCTGCACGGCAGCTATCTCCGGAACGGACCCAATCCGCGATTCGATCCGATCGGGTCGTATGTCTATCCGCTCGACGGAGACGCGATGGTGCACCGCCTCGAGATCGGCGGCGGCACAGCCCATTACCGGAACCGGTTCGTCCGGACGCCGATGGTGGTCGCCGAGGAGAAGGCCGGGCATGCGATCTGGTCGGGTCTCACCGACGGTTACACGCCGTCGGCCGACGACGTCGGTCCCGATCTCGCCGGGACGTTCCGGCAACTGCCGGACATCAACATCGTGCAGCATGCCGGCCGACTGCTGGCCATGGCCGAGTCCGACCAGCCGTATCGTCTCGATCCCGCCGACCTCGGCACGATCGCCCGCGACGGCTGCGACGGTGCCATGGCAGTCGGCAGCACGGCGCACCCGAAGATCGACCCCTCCACCGGGGAGCTCGTGCTGTTCAACTATGTCCTGGAGGCGCCGTACCTCACGTGGGCGGTGATCGGACCGGACGGCCGGACACGTCGGCCACCGACCCCGGTAGAAGGTGTCGACCGGCCATTGATGATCCACGACATGGCCCTGACCTCGCGCTACATCGTGCTGTTCCTGTGCCCTCTCGTCTTCGACATCACCGCGATGCTCAGCGGCGGGTCGTTGCTGCAGTGGCATCCAGAGTCCGGCACCCGTATCGCGCTGATACCGCGTGACGGCGGCTCGATCCGCTGGGTCGACTCCGAGCCGATGTGGGTGTGGCACTTCGCCAATGCCTTCGACACCGGTGCTGATGATGCACCGGGCGATGGCACGGTGACCGTCGACTACGTGGAATGGACCTATCCGGGAGCGTTCGCGGACATGCCGCAGCCGGCGTCGTCGGCGCTGGTGCGCGCGGTTCTCGACCCGGCACGGGGGACGATCGCTCGCACCGTTCTCGGCGAGAGTGCCGATGTGGAGTTCCCGCGCGTCGACGACCGCCTGCTCACTCGATCGCATCCACGCGTCGCGACCGTGGGCAAGAGTGGGAACGACACCGGAGATCGCGACAGCCTCTGGTTCCACGATCTGCGTGCCGGAACCGAGACCTGTTGGCGCCCAGGTGTCGCCATCGGCGAACCGATCTACATGCCAGGCGCACACCACGATTACTGGGGTGCCTTCGGCACCGACCCGGCAGACATGGCGTCGTACTTCTACGTGCTGGCCGCCGACGATCCCGCCGCGGGCCCGCTCGCGACCGTGCGGATGCCGATCCGCGTACCGGCCGGTCTGCACGGGGCGTGGCTACCGGCCGAGTGAACCGTCTCCCCACAACCCTCCGCCGGTCGAGTTTCCTGAAAAGCGCCCCCGAAAAGCGCCCTCCGCAGCGTCACCGTCGACGTATCGACGACGGCGACGCTGCAGAGGGCGGTTCTCTGGGGCGCTTTTCAGGAACTCAGCTCAGGCGTCGTAACCCAGGAGCGACTTGACCTCCAAGAACTCGTCGAACGCGTAATCGCCCCACTCGCGGCCGTTGCCACTCTGCTTGTATCCGCCGAACGGTGCCGACGGGTCGAGCTGCGCGCCGTTGAGCGAGATCGACCCCGCCCGGATGCGGGAACCGACCTTGCGGACCTCGTCGACGTCCTTGCCCGAGACGTAGCCGGCGAGACCGTATTCGGTGTCGTTGGCGATCTCGATGGCGTTGTCGATCGAGTCGTAACCGATCATCACCAGCACCGGGCCGAAGATCTCGGTGCGGGCGATGTCCATGTCGTTGGTGACGTCGGCGAACACGGTCGGCCGGACGTAATACCCGGTGGGCAGCTCGTCGGGACGCCCCGGGCCACCGAACACGACGTCGGCGCCCTCCTCGATGCCGCGCTCGATGAGCCCCTGGACCTTCTCGAACTGTGGCTCGGACACCACGGGACCCATCCGGACGTCCGTGCTCGGATCACCGACGGTCAGAGTCGACTGCACGGACTTCGCCGCCTCGGCCGCCTCGGCCATCCGCGACTTCGGGACCAGCATGCGGGTGGGTGCATTACAGGATTGTCCGGAGTTCATCATCATCGCGGCCACCCCGCCGCTGACATTGGTCGCGAAGTCCTCGTCGTCGAGAATGATGTTGGGGCTCTTGCCGCCGAGTTCCTGCGCAACACGCTTCACGGTCGGTGCAGCATTCTTGGCGACCTCGATGCCGGCGCGGGTGCTGCCGGTGAACGACACCATGTCGATGCCGGGGTGGGACGCGAGGGCTGTGCCGACGCCCGGCCCGTCGCCGTTGACGAGGTTGAACACTCCCGCGGGAACGCCTGCCGCATCGAAGATCTCGGCCACGATGGCGGCGCTGAACGGAGCCACCTCGGACGGCTTGAGCACCATCGTGCAGCCGGTCGCGAGTGCCGGGGCAACCTTCACCATGACCTGGTTCAGCGGCCAGTTCCACGGTGTGATGAAACCGCAGACGCCGATCGGCTCCTTCACGATCCGCGACGACCCGCGGTCTTCGGAGAAGCTGAACGTCGGCAGCTGTGCCGCGGCGGTCATCAGGTGGGCGAGCCCGATGGGGACCTGGACGTTGTTGGCCAACCCGTTCGGCGCGCCCATCTCCTCGGTCACCGCCGCGGCGAGTTCGGGCATCCGCTTCTGGTACTCGGCGACCACCGCGTTGAGGATTCCGACGCGCTCGTCGACGCTGGTCTGGCTCCAGGTGGTGAATGCCTTACGTGCCGCCTGCACCGCGGTGTCGACATCGGCGGCCGTGCCGAGTGCGACGTGGCCGGCGGCCTTCTCGGTCGCGGGGTTGATCACGTCGATCAGATTGAGTTCGGTGGGCTCGACCCACTGGCCGTCGATGTAGAACTTGGTGATTTCGCGCATGGTGATCCTCCATATCCGCGGGGTGTTGTCGACACCACACTATGCCTGCCTGCAGAGTGCCGGGGCAGCCTTTGAGGAAACGTTTGTTGTCAGATTTCCGTCTCGGTCTGAGACGGTGCGCCACCACCTGGTCAGTAGGCTTGGATCATGATCTTCATCGTCGCGAAGTGGCCCGTGAAGCCCGAATACGTCGAGCAATGGCCCGATCTCGTTCGGGAGTTCACGCAGGCCACCCGGGCCGAAGCGGGAAACAAGTGGTTCGAATGGTCACGCAGCCTCGACGAGCCCTCCACCTACGTCCTCGTCGAGGCCTTCGACGACGACGCCGCGGAGGCCCATGTCACCAGTGAGCACTTCCGCGCGGCGACCGCGCAGCTGCCGAAGTACCTCACGCGGACGCCCGACATCGTCAACGCCACCATCGATCAGGAGACGTGGTCCGAGCTCGGGGAGATGTCGGTCGACGGCTAGCATGCTCACAAGTTCTGGTTGTGGGCACACAAGGTGTGGGCGTCTACCGGCGCAGGACGTGCTCGGCGAGGGTTGATCCATGACCTCCGCAGCCCTTGTCGACCGACGGTTCCTCGGCGAGCTCGAGCGCCCCGGCCAGGTGTTCGAACACCTCACCCCCAACTGGTTCGCCGCCGTCATGGGCACCGGCATCGTGGCCAACGCGGCGGTCTCGCTGCCTCTGCAGTCGGGCATCCTTACCGCGTTCGCCACGATGATCTGGGTCGTGGCCGCCGTGTTGCTGATCGCGATCTCCACGGGGTTCGTCGTGCACTGGGTCCGGCATCCACACGCCGCGCGACACTATGCGGCCCATCCGGTGATGTCGCAGTTCTACGGCGCCGTGCCGATGGCCGTTCTCACCGTCGGTGCCGGGGCCGTGCATCTCGGTGCACCGCTGCTGGGATCGACGGTCGCCGTCAGCCTGGGCTCGGTCCTGTGGGCGGTCGGAACGGTGCTCGGCGTGGCGACGAGCATCTGGGTTCCGTTCACCATGATGACCCGCACACGGCAACACGAGGTGCATGCACTCCCGGCCTGGCTGATGCCGGTCGTGCCGCCGATGGTATCCGCGTCGACCGGTGCGGCATTGCTGGCCCATGTGCCGGAAGGTCAAGCGAGACTTGCCATGCTGTCGTCGTGCTACGCGCTGTTCGGCCTGAGTCTGATACTGGGCATGATGACCATGACGATGGTCTATTCGCGGCTGGTTCACGGTGGGGTGCCGGTTGCCCAGTCGGCGCCGACGATCTGGATCACGCTGGGGATGATCGGGCAGTCCATCACGGCCGCGAATCTCCTCGGTGCCCAGGCCGGCCTGGTCTTTGCCGGGGCGATGGCACCGATAGCGCTGGGGCTCAAGATCTTCGGGATCATCTACGGCCTGGCGATGGGGGGCTTCGGAGCGGCGATGTTCGCCCTTGCGACGGCGATCACCGTACGCACGGTACGCCAGGGCCTGCCGTTCGCGCTCACCTGGTGGAGCTTCACGTTCCCGGTGGGAACCTGCGTGACTGGTATGAGCGCGTTGGGAATCGCGCTGGGTTCGACCCCGATCCGGGGGCTCGCCGACGTGCTCTACGTGGTGCTGGTGATCGCCTGGGGGATCGTCGCGACCCGGACCGCGCACGCCGCATACATCGGCAGGGTGTTCCGACCCGCGTGACGCCCGGCCGGATCGTCAGGCGGTGCGCTGCACACGGATTGCGCGTGCCGCCGATGCGGCCGCCGCGGCGATCGCGAGCACGATCATCGGCGCGACGATACCGACCGTCGGCTCGATCGTGGTCAGCAGGACGGGCAGTCCGAAGCCGAGATAGCAGGCCACGTAGAAGATCCCCGTCACCGCACCACGGCTGCGGCGGGGCGCGAACGCCTCCACATCCATGAGCCCGTCGCGCAGACACAGCCCATAGGCGAGACCCAGTACCACCGCGGTCACCGCGAAGAACACCATCGACGGGTGGCCACCCGCCACGGCCGACAGCGTGAACCCGACGGCCGCCAGGGCGGCGCCGACAACTCCCGCCATCCGCCCGACTCCGAGGCGGCGCACGACGAACTGGATGATCACCCCGGCCCCGAGACTGAGGGCAGCGGCCACGCCGGGCACCCACGGGCCGTCGTACCGGTCGCTGATGCGGTGGGCCATCACGACCACCGCGACCGTCACCGACGAGAACACCCAGAGTGCCATGGGTACCGACCAGGACAATGCCGCTCCGACTGACCTCCCGTCGGCATCGTCGACCCCGGTGAGCGGGTGGTCGTGGCGGACGGGAGTCGTCGGCGTCAGCACGAACCCGACGGCCGCCACCACGAGCGAGACGACCCCGCTGAGCGCGAACGGGACTTCGACGGGATGAGGCGCGAACTCGGCGAGGAGCCCCGTGATCACCGGGCCGATGGCGAAACCGGTCGTGAGCAGCGCGCCCGCCAGCGTGGCGCCAGATCTGCCGCGTAGGTCGGCGGCCCAGGCGGTTCCGGCGCTGATCGTCAGTCCGGCACCGAGACCGACCACGAGCCGACCCACCAGGACACCCGCCTGATCATGCCAACCGATCATCATGAGGTTGCCGATGCCGGCCAGCGCGGCACCGGTCAGGACGACCGGACGCCGGCCGACACGGTCGGACAACGATCCGCCGCCGAACAGTCCTGGCAGGAGTCCGATCGCGTAGATGCCGAAGGCGCCGTCGAGGACCGCGGTCGCCAGCCCCTCGTCGGACTTCAGCACCGGGATCATCGAGGCGAAATGATTGGCGCCCCAGCCCGTCGCGAACAGGACCGCAAGGATCGCAGGCAGTGCGAACCGCTTCACCGGACTTTCGGCAGTGTGCATCGAATCCGATTCTGCCGGTTATAGAGTTGGCGGACCGCACCGGTACCGACAACAGGACGGAACGTCGACGATGACCGCAAACGTGCAGGACTTCCATCCCGATCTGCAGCGGATGGCACGCTTCCTGCCCCGAGGGGTCGTCGGACCGAGGACCCTCCCGCTGATCCGGATGGTGCAGAAGGGGATGGGCCGGCTGCAGCGTGATCCTGAGGTGGAGGTCCGTTCGCTTCCCTCCGGTGGGGAGGCCCGGGTGTTCCGGCCGTCGGGGGTCACCGGCGACGCCCCCGGGCTGCTCTGGATCCACGGCGGCGGGTACGTCATCGGGGAGGCGCAGCAAGACGACGATCTGTGCCGACGGTTCAGTCGTGATCTCGGTGCCGTTGTGGTGTCCGTCGACTACCGGTTGGCGCCCGAGCACCCGTTCCCGGCGCCGCTCGACGACTGCTACGAGGCGCTCGATGTGCTCCATCAGCTCGACGGCGTCGCCGACGGACAGTTCGCCATCGGTGGGGCCAGCGCGGGCGGCGGACTCGCGGCGCAGTTGGCGCTGCGGATTCGTGACCGGGGCGGGGCCACACCAGTCCTGCAGTTGCTCGTCTATCCGATGCTCGACGACCGAACCGTCCGCACCTCTGTCGATGAGGACGACCTGCGCATGTGGCACGCGAAGTCCAACCGATTCGGTTGGGACAGCTACCTCGGCGGCGCCGATCCCGAGATCGTCGCGCCGGCCCGACGGGACGATCTCAGCGGTCTGGCACCCACGTGGATCGGCGTCGGGGGTCTGGACCTCTTTCACGACGAGGACCTCCAGTACGCCGACCGGCTCCGCGCTGCCGGCGTCCCGTGCGAGGTCGAGGTGATTCCCGGTGCCTTCCACGGGTTCGACCTCGTGAATCCCGCAGCGCCGGTGTCGCGAGAGTTCTTCCGACTCCAATCGGCAGCGCTGCGGGCAGCGCTCCGCGGCAGGAGATGACCGGCGTCGATCGGCCCTGACCGGCGCGGGCGGTCACGGAGCGGCCTGCTAGCGTCCAGGTATGGCAAGGCTTGGCTTAGCTGGGGATGCGGCGGGACCGCCGCGATGCGTCGACGGCCCGTCGATACGCGGGATCGACGACGACCCACGTCACGTGACGGTCACCTTCGGCGCCCGGACAACCGCCGATGTGAGGCGCGTACTGCTCGTCGGCAACGGACTCATCGAGCGTGACCGACCGGCCGACGGCCTTTTTAACCTTGTCGGCGACGGGATCTGGCAGCTCGCATTGCGCGTGCCGGTCGACCATCGAGGTTCGTATCAGGTTGCGTTCGACATGGACGCGACGCCCGGTCCGCTGCCCGAACTCGCCGGCCGGGCGGTCGCGGATCCACTCAACGCCGCGAGGATTCCAGTGCGCTGGTCGGCGGGCGAGGCCAGTGTGCTCGAACTCCCGGATGCGCCGCCGAGCCGGTGGCGACCGGTGTCCCCGGACACTCCTCGCGGCACCGTCACAACCCTCCGGTGGGCGGGCAGTGCGGCGGTATCGGCTCGTGATGTCCACGTCTACCGATCCGCCGGGACGCGTGAGGCGACCGGGGTCGTCGTGCTCTCCGACGGCGACATGTGGTTCGGCAGAATCGATCTGGCCGGTCAGCTCGACGCCATGGTGGCCGCGGGGGAGATCCCACCGATCACGGTCGTCGCACCGAGTGCCGTCGACATCGACACCCGCTGGCACGACCTCACCGCGCAGGATACCTACGCCGACTTTCTGGCCGCCGAAATCCGTTCCTTCGCTACCGAATCGGGCCCGGTGAGCAACGAACCACGCGACTGGACCATCGCCGGTCAGAGCTTGGGCGGATTGACGGCGCTGCACACCGCCGTCCGTCATCAGGAGGTCTTCGGTGGGGTGCTCGCACAGTCGCCGTCACTGTGGTGGCGACCGGGTTCGGAGTATCGTGTCCGGCTCGACACTCAGGGGATGTGGCTGCTCGACCATCTCGTGAATGCGTCTGCCGACCAGCGATTTCGGATCGACGTCGGCCGCAGCGAGGGGCGGATGGTCGATCTCGCGCGCGCGGCGGCGGCTGCACTTGCCGATCGTGGTGCTGACGTCACCCTCACCGAGTACAGCGGCGGACACGACCACGCCTGCTGGCGCGTACACCTTCTCGACGGAATCAAGGAGCTCCATTCATGACCGGACACACGATCTCTCGCTGGGCCGCGATGGCCGCCTCGGCGGCCTGCGTGGTATTTCTCGCGGGCTGCGGCACCAGTGGCGCTACCGGGGATGCGGCCGTTGCCACGCGACCGTTCGTGGACGCGCAGCATCGGACCGTCGACATCCCGGTGGCTGCCAAACATGTTGTCGCGCTGAGTGAACCCACCATCGATGCGACGTTCGCGTTGGGGATGTCGCCGGTCGGTATCACGGCGGGCCGCGGACAGCAGGATGCGCCCGGATACCTCGCCGACCGCCTCGATGGTGTCCCGATCGTGGCCACCGTCGGTGCCGTCGACCTGGAGAAGGTCGCGGCATTGCATCCCGATCTCATAGTGCTCGACGAGACCACTTCTGCCAAGGAGGAGCTCGACGAGCTCTCGGCGATCGCGCCCACGATTGTCACGGCGAGGTTGAAAGCCGATTGGCGCCAGGCCTTTCTGACGGCGGCCGACGCACTCGGGAAATCTGCCGAAGGCCGCTCGACCCTCGACGATCTCGACAACGACATTGCCGCCACCAAGAGCCGACTCGGATCGAATGCGGGAGCATCGGTGAGTGTGGTGCGCTGGCAGAACGGCCGTCCGGCCGCCGTCGGTCAGGGGGCCGGCCCGGTCGGGCAGACGATCGCCGCGCTGGGGCTCACGCGCCCGAGGGACCAGCAGGGGGAAGGTCCCGGGCACAGTGTGCCGGTCAGTCTCGAGATGTTGAACACGATCGATGCCGACTGGATCTTTTTCGGCACTCTCGGGGACCGGGCGTCGGGGGAGGCTGCCTTGGTCGACGCGCACAAGCTCCAGGTTTTCGATCAGCTCGGTGGGGTCCGGGCGAACCATGTGGCGGTGGTGGCAGGTTCGGCCTGGAACACCACAGGTGGCCCGTTGGCCGCGCGGTCGGTGCTCGGGGACCTGTCGGCGACGCTGACCGACAACACGTGACCTGTTCGGCGCGCCGTCGGCTTCGGGATCGACGCAGCGTCTAGCCGATACTGCTGGCTACCGCGACGACCACACCTGCCACCACCAGCACGAGCACGACGACGGCTGCGGCAATCGCGCGATTCTTGCGGTGGTGGGTCACCGCATTGACCGCCAGCCCGATCCCGATGAGGATGGCCGCCGCGTAGATGGCGATGCCCAGGGTGAGCGCGGCCGCATTCGCGTCCGCCATGGCGAGGGTCGTCGGGTGGTGGCTCATCAGTCGAGTAGACCATGTGGGCCGACTTCGCCGATGGGGGAGGATTGCACCTCTGCTGATCTCGTGAGAACATCATTCTCGTGATCCAGAACAGCATTCTGAAGTTCGTGAGTCGGCCGTGAAGGCGGAGGACATGTTCCACGTCGGGATCGTCACCGACGATCTGGACGCGACACGTTCGCAGCTCTCGGAGTTGCTGCGGTACGAGTGGGGGCCTGAGATCGCAGCGCCGATCGCGGTCGACTTGGCGGGCGGGCCCGCCACCGTCGAGATCACCTGCGCGTACTCGACCACCACGCCCCGGCTCGAGGTCATCCGCAGTGTGCCAGGGACCTTCTGGGAATCGTTGGGAGGCTCCGGGATTCACCATGTCGGTTACTGGTCGGACGATGTGGGTGCCGACGCGGCCGAACTCGAGCGGCTCGGATATGTCACCGAAGCCACCCGGAGCGCACCCGACGGAAGCCCGTTCTTCGCATTCATGCGTAGCGACAAGGGCTTTCGCATGGAGCTCGTCACCAGGGCCGCGGAACCGTCATTGCGTCAGTGCTGGGCGGATCGTTCATGACCACCGTCGGCGTCGTCACCGGCGCGGGTCGTGGCATGGGTTTCGAGTGCGCCAAGCGGCTCACGACGATGGTGGACACGCTGGTGCTGGTGGATTACGACGGTGCCACCGTGACTGCTGCCGCAGAGCAACTGTCGGCCGATGGTGGGGCCGTGGTCGAGCCGTTCGTCCTCGACATCACCGACGTCGCGGGTCTTGGTGGACTGGCTGCCCGCGTCAGTGAGTTGGGCACCCTTCGTGCCGTTGCGCACGTCGCCGGTATCTCACCGACCATGGCCGACTGGCAACGGATCTTCACCGTCGACCTAGTTGGCACGGCGACCCTGGCCGAGGTCTTACGCCCGCTGGCAGCCGTCGGCACAGCGTGGGTCTGCTTCGCATCGATGGCTCCGACCATCGGCGGTGTCGAGATCGACACGGCCACCGCCGCCGTGCTCGATGATCCACTCCACGAACACTTCCTGGATAAGATCCGCGAGAGCCTCGGCCCGATGGTCGAGCAACCCGGTGTGGCCTATTCGCTCGCGAAGCTCGGCGTCAAACGTTTCGCTCAGCAGGAGGCCGTGCGACTCGGACCGTCGGGCGGCCGTATCTGTTCGATCTCGCCAGGGCTCATCGACACCCCGCAGGGGCGCCAGGAAGCCGCCGACAATCCGCGGATGGCCGCCTGGGCCGAGCAGACGCCCCTCGCACGACTCGGGCAAGCCCATGAGGTCGCGGCGGTGGCCGCGTTCGTGTTGTCGGATTCGGCGAGCTTCCTCAACGGGATCGATCTGCTCGTCGACGGGGGTCTGTGTGCGGCGGTGCGTGGGCCGCAGCCGGTACTCGACTCGTAGTGCGGCGGAGTGGGCCGTGGATGTCAATGCCGAGGCGATGCCAGGTCGGTGCCACAGATGGCCCACCACCTGCGGCGACGCAGTGCCCCCAGTCGGACTCGAACCGACACTGGGCGGATTTTAAGTCCGCTGCCTCTGCCAATTGGGCTATAGGGGCCGGCGTGCCCGAACTCGAGAACGCACCTACCAGAATGGCATGGGGGAGAACGCCGGACGAACACCGGGGGCTCCGCGCAGTGCGCGGAGCCCCCGGTCCCTGTGAGAGAGGTTCTTTCCCGATCAGCCCAGGCTGAACGGTTTTCCGTAGAGGTAGACGACCTGAGTGGTGTGGTCGGTCATGACCTGCACCTTGGCGTAGGACCGGGCCTGTGCGTACCCGGCGCAGCCGTTGATCATCATCGTCTCGTTGGTGTATGCCACCGCACCCGAACCGGCGAACTTGACGGCGGCTCCGTGTGACTCGGCGCCGAAGTCGTCTTTGCCCTCGACGTCGTTGATGGTGTAGTTCGCGGCCTGTCCGGGGCCGAGGGTGACCGAGGCGCCGGTCTCTGCGGTCGCGCTGATCGGCACGTCGTAATCACCGGTGCCAGGTTTGGCGCCACCCTTGGTGGTGGAATTTCCGCCGAGGGTCAACTGGCACCCGACGATGTAGCCCGAGGCGATCCCCAGCTTGGCCTTTTTGTCCGACGCCTTGACGTCGTAGCGGCCCGAGACCCAGGCATTGCGATGCAGCGGCGTGCCACCCATCGAGGGGTTGATGCGTGCCCGCTCGTTGGTCCGGGTGATCGTCAGTGCGGTGCCGTCGGCCAGCTTCTTGGTGACCGTCTGGTTCGGCAGCCGGACCTGGGTGTCGGCGTGCGCCATCCCCTGACCGACCAGGGGCACCGCGGCGAGCACGCCGATGGCAATGGCGCCGGCGCGGACCGCGTTGCGGGGAAATCGTTTGGCGACAATCTTGTTCATATCGACCTCTGTCATCCGATGGAGAAGGGCTTGCCGTACAGGTTCACCTTCTGGTGCAGCTTGCCCGTCGTCTCGATGGTGCTGAAGGCGCGTGCCTGCGCGTAGCCGCCGCAGTTCTGCAGATTCAGTCCGGCGCGGTCATAGCCGACGGTGTACGTGCCCGGCTTCTCGATGTCCTTCTTGGTCAGCTGCACGAAGAGGACCTGTCCCGCCGAGATCGGGACCGTCAGGCTGGCCGAGGCCGACGGCGACGCCGACAGTGTCCCCGACAGGCCGCCCGAAAGGCCCTTGATGTCGACCTGGCAGCCGACGATGTAGCCGGTCGACAACGTGGCCGCCGCTCCGTTGGTGCTGGTGCCGTTGGTGCCGGGAAGTTCCGACTCACCCTCGGCCCCGTTGGTCGGTCCCGCCTTGCTCGGCTTCAGGTTCGGTGCCTTGACCGTGACGGTTCCGCTCACCCAAGCGGTACGCGAGGCGGGGTTGCTCGCCATCGACGGCGAGATCTGTGCGCTCTCGCCGGTACGGGTCAGTGTCAGGCCCTCGCCGTGGGCGGTACCACCGGGAAGCTTTACGAAGGCGTCGGCGCCGGCCGAGCCGATACCCGCCGCCAAGGCGGCCGCCGCAGCGCCCACGCTCACCGTTGTGAGGCCGGCTACCCGAAAGGCCTTATGTCTGTTACTCAATCCACTCCTCCTCATCTCAGCGGCGCCGAGCGACGTGAGACCCCGACCGGCCCGAATCGTGACTGTCCCCGCGATCCGAGCGCACCGCGCTGCAAGCATGAGTACCGTATATGGAAGACTTATGAAAGTCTAATGTGACTGACCGAACTCCATGGGCGACGTTCCGACGTGGGCGCGGAAGGCTCGCGCGAAGGAACTCTGGTTGTGATATCCGACCCGATGTGCCACCGCGGCAACCGATCGGACAGTCGGCAGAAGCGCCTTGGCGGTCTCCATCCGGCACTGGGTTCGCCACTGCCGAAAGGTATTACCGGTTTCGCGTCGAAACGCGCGCTCGATGGTTCGGGTCGATGTGTGGGTGACCAACGCCCAGTCGTCGATCGTACGGGTGTCCGCCGGATCTCTGCGAAGGGCCTCGGCCACGACTCTGGCGGGCCCGCTCGACGGCATGGCCAACTCGAGGACCCCGGACGGCGTGGCCTGTTCGATCAAGGACAGGAGTTGTTGTCGAAGAACGGTTTCCGGGGCGAGGTGCGGTGCGTGTTCGGCACCGACGAGGGCGAGTGCCAGTGCACGGAAATGGAAGTCGACGGCGACGATGTCCGCGCAGCGCAGTGATGACGTGACCGACGAATCGAAGAAGGTCGGCACGACGACCGAATTAGCACTGATGCGCAAGGTGTATCGGGTGCCTGACGGCACCCAGATGGCGTGGTCGCTCGGCAGGGTGCCCGACAGCCCTTCGAAGTCGAACGCCGTCTGGCCGCAGACCTGCCAGAGCAGTACATGTGCGGACGGGTGCGACCGATTGGTCACCGTGATCGGCGGGATGTCCGCTGTCCGGGGGAGCCCCGCGGCCCACGGGCCATCGGCTGCGACGTCGGATGTTGACGCCATGTGCACAACTCCTGTCGGGTTGCGTCGAGGTCCATAGCTTAGGTAAAGGTAGCCTAATAAGCCGAGCGACACTCGCCGCGGGAGGGGGACCCGGGCGAAGCGACGAAACGGACACCACCTCGGTGTTGTGAACGCGACGGGGATGATTGTGAAGCAGCTTTTGACACCGCACTCCTTGCTGAGTGAGGCGCAGGACTCGTACGGACTCACTCCTGCGGTGACCGTGGACGGGGACGCCCTCGACTTCGAGAGGTTCGCGGAATCCGTGGAGTACCTATGTACCGACCTGCGTGCCTGCGGGGTGTCCTCGGGGTGCCGGATCGGGCTGGGGGTGCAAACGGGCTGGATCTTTGTGCTCACATGGCATGCTCTCGTGTCGATCGACGCGGTGGTGATCCCGGTCGATCTCTGCGACGAGGACTCCGTGATGACCGCGCGAGATCTCGACCTCGACTATCTGCTGACCCACCGGACTCACGACTACGTCCTGGAAGACGTCATCGACGAATTGGTGCAGGACGAGTCGTCGATTCCGGTGTTCCGGGTGGCCGACGAGTTCGCACTCGTCGAGGTCGGCTGCGGTAGGTCCGTCCGATCCGGCGGGGGAGGCCTGGTCTCCGATCTGGGTACCGGAATCGTGGAGAAGACCGATCAGCTACTCGTCGAGGCCGATCGGATCGGCCGGCGACTTGATCTCTGGCCCGGCGTATCGGTCCGCCTCGGCGGACCACTGAACACGCGTCCCACGATGTTGCTCATCATCGCCTGCGCGACACGGGGAGCGTGTGCGTGTGTCGAGAGCGCGGCACTGCCGGTCGCCGACGAGGGCGTCGAGATGGTGCCGGTGATCGATCGGCCCGGCCGGCCCTGCGAAGCGCCCCTGCTGTCGGTGTGCTGAGAGCTCAGTGCATCGCGGAGTCGACGAGCTCGGCAAGGTCGTTCTCCTTGCGCTGGCGCAGTGCAGCGATGATCGTGCTGAGATCGGCGTCGTCCGGCAGCCAGAGGGATTCCCGGAGTGTGTCCACCACGGTCGACCGGGAGACGCGGCCACGCGGTCGACGCCCCAACCGGGCGAGGATCTGCGATGCCGGTGAGCCGCGGCCGGCGTCGGCAGCCCGGACGTCGAACGAATCAGGTGTGAAATCGAGGAAGATCGGATCCCCTTCGGAGAGGCCGAGATCCGTGACGAACCGCTTGATGGTTCCCGACCTCGCCTGGACCGACACCCACATGAACGACTGCGGACCGTGCCGTGTCTCGAGCTGGACGGGCCTGCCCGGGGCGATGCCGACGATGCCGGCGAGCGCAGACGGCAGGTTGAAGGCCGATCCCTTGACGTGGGCGGAGGTCACCGTCGTCGACCAGTGGACCGTGTCACCATCGCGATACAGGCCTCGGGTCCGGGTGGGTGACTTGCGCGGTGAATACGGGCGTTTGCGGCGCATGACCATGTCGTCGCGGGTCACGAAATCGCCCGCACTGGCGTATGCCCGGACGCTGGCCTCGGTGACGTCGTAATGTCCGGTGATCTCGTCGATCACCGTGGCGAGAGGGACGGGCTCGCCATGCGCCTTGGTGAGCAGCCGT
Organism: Gordonia sp. SL306; assembly: GCF_026625785.1. NCBI lineage: Bacteria > Bacillati > Actinomycetota > Actinomycetes > Mycobacteriales > Gordoniaceae > Gordonia > Gordonia sp. SL306. The sequence goes on from NZ_CP113063.1 coordinate 4,034,540, forward strand.
TCGATCTGGACGTGGACGGGCACGTATTGCTCCATGCCCCAGCGTCGGAGCCCGTAACTGTTCCGGTCTGTCTTCACGACGCGTTCGTCGGTGACCAGCGCATTGCGCACCGACGACGGCGCCCGGGGGAACTCGCCGAGCCCTGCGATGATCCGGTCGAAGGTCTGTGGCTTCTCTGCGATCGACAGGACAGCGGCGACCAGATCTCCGGTCGAGGAGGTCGACGACACCGCGTGATCACCGAGAAACGAGTACCCGCTGCGATGCAACCAGCGTCGGGCGGCGTCGACGGAGAGCCCGAGGCCGTCGGCGACCGCACGGATCGGTGCGGTCTTCTCCGGGGTCGCTTCGGCATCAACGCAGGCATGTGTCGCGGTGGTGGCCTCCTTCAGGGTGCCCCGGATGATCCAATCGTCGACGGCCGTCAGGGCGGGAGCGGCGGCGGCCACGAGGCGCCAGATCGGCACGCCGAGAGCATCGGCCGTGGTCCCCGACTCCGGTAGCTCATCGACCAACGATTCGACGTCGATCACGGGATCGGCGAGGTCGACCATCGCCCCTTCCAGCGCGTGCAGGCCGGGGATCTCGTTCAGCAGCGCAGACAGACGATTTCGCAGGTTGCGATCGATCTGGGTCACCCGCTCGCGTGAGCTGCCCAGCATGCCTGCGAGTTCCGACTGTGTTCGGGGCCGGGAGGCGAGGATGCGGTCGTACAGTACGAGTCGGTCGCGTTCGGTGAGTGAGCCGACGAAATCACGCAGCTCTGCCCGACCGGTCGACGCCGACTGCTGTTGCTGCGCCGGGCGCTCCTCGTCCCGCACCACACCGGATCTCGCCACGAAGCGAGCGATCAGATTGACCACCGTGACCGGGCCGATGCCGGGCAGCCGAACGAGTTCGTCGACCGAGAGGGTCATGAGTTCGGAGATCGTGTCGACGTCGCTCGCGCCGAGCTGCTCTCGCGTCGATCGCGGCAGTGGCAACGGCTCCGGGCCGGCCTGCACGTGGGGGAAATCGTCGATGAGTCGGCGCGACGACCGATCCGAGACGTAGCGCTCGGCGAGCCGGTGGCAGAAGCGTTCCAGGTTGACATCGGTCAGGGTGTCGGCGGGGGTGTTCTGGATCCAGGCATTCACGACGATCTCGTCGTCGGCGAGTATCCCGGGCCCGTGCCGGTACTCCGACAGCCACGGCAACAACTCGAACCATGGTCGGTCGGAGAGGGTTTCGTCACGAAGTCGGTCGGCGAGCTGACGGTCGTCCGGGACCGCCGCCTCGGCGGAGGTCAGAACCTCGGAGGGGGACGGTGACATCGGTGGCTTCCCTGACTGTCGTGCATGGTGGCCGCCTGTGCGGTCGCGTTTCGCGGCGAGGTCGGACGTGGCCGCACACGTCGGGTCTGCGGCCGAGAATAGCCTATCGCCGTCACGCCTCGGTTGCAGAAAGTTCTCCTCGCCGGCTCGTATGTCAGGAAGGTCGGGAAGGTCACGAAGGTCGGATTGTCATGTGGGAAGTTCGATGTCGAGAGCCGACAGCACGGTGCGGAACTTCGCCGACGTCTCGGCGAGTTCGTCTGCCGGGTCGGATTCCGCGACGATGCCACCACCCGCCCAGGTGATCAGCCCTCGTCCGTCCGGACCCAGGTCAGCGCAGCGGATGCTCACCATCCACTCGCCGTCGCCGCGTGCATCGCACCAGCCGACCGCTCCGGCGTAGAACCCGCGGTCACCCTCGACGGCCAGGATGTGGTCGCGGGCGGCCGGTGTCGGGGTACCGCAGATGGCCGGCGTCGGGTGCACGGCGGCGGCGAGGTCGAGTGCGGTCGTCCCGGGGTCGGCGATGCGTCCGCGGATGCCGGTGCCGAGATGCCACATCGTGGGCGTCGAGGTGAGTGAGGGCTCCGCGGGTACTTCGAGGTCTCGGCACAGCGGTGACAGTGCCGAGGTCAACGCATCCACCACATAGCCGTGCTCGCGCCGATCCTTCGGTGAATCCGCCAGGCGGCGAGCGTTTTCCTGGTCGGCCGTCGGGTCGGTGCTACGGGGGGTCGAACCGGCGAGGGGATGACAGGAGACGACGTCACCGCGTTTGCGAATCAGGACCTCGGGGCTCGATCCGACCAGGTGGTGACCTTCGTACTCGGGCCCGGCGGCCGACAGGTCCGCCGCGAAAGCGTTACCCGCGTGGTCGCGAGCGGCCAATCGAGCAGCCAGGTCCCACGGCGAGAGGGCCCTCGTCGCCTGCACGCTGAGCCGGCGGGCGAGTACCACCTTCGACATCCCGCCGCACGGGTCGGCAATGGTGCGCACCGCGTCGGCGACGTGCCGTTCGTGTTGCTCGGGCTCGGGGTGCGCGGCCGTCACCCGTGCTCCGACAACCGCTGCGGCGGGGCTCCGGCACCAGCGGCCGGGGCTCCGGCGGAAAGCGCGTGGTGCGATCAGCGAACAGGGGCGTCGCAGGTCGAACGGCAGGGCGCCGACGATCGCAGGCGAATCACCGTGATCGAGATGTATGCGCGCGGCGTGGACCGAGTCGAAGTGGTGGCGCGCGCCCGAGGCGTATACGTGTTCCTCCGGCCGGGACAGCAGGAAAACCGCATCGTGGTGGAGATCATCGTCGGCCATGACGCCACAATCTACCAACAATGGTGTTTCTACGATAGGCTTTGTGCCTGAGCCTGGTGGCTCCGACCGAACCCGCCGACCGCCCGACTGAGGGAGAGCTGAATGCTGCGCACCGTTGTCAACGGAAAGATCCACCGAGCGACGGTCACCCAGGCCGACCTGCATTACGTCGGATCGATCACGATCGACGAGACCCTGATGCGTGCCGCCGACCTCGTCGAAGGCGAGAAAGTGCAGGTCGTCGACATCACGAACGGCGCCCGGCTGGAGACCTACGTCATCACCGGGCCCGCCGACACCGGTGTCATCTGCATCAACGGTGCTGCCGCACATCTCGTCGATCCCCGCGACCTGGTGATCATCATGTCGTTCCTGCAGCTCGACGAAACCGAACTGATCGCCCATCAGCCGAAAGTTGTTCACGTCGGCGACGACAACCAGATCGTCGCGCTGGGCAACGATCCTGCGCAGCCCGTTCCCGGCGCGGTCGACCAGATGTCCTCGCGCTGAAGGTTCCGATGACGTCATCCACGCTCTCCACGACCAACCGGATTCCCGCCACCGAGGCCCAGACCGCGACCTGGCTCGGTCAGCAGATGGTCGGGGCATCGTCGGTCTTCGTCGTGGCGCAGGCGTGGGAACTGCGGGGTGCGATCGACCTCGACCTCCTGCGGAGCTCTCTGGCAACGGCGCTGGGGGAGGCGGAGGGGTTCTCGGCCGCGTTCGCCGTAGACACCGACGCAGTCATCCAGGTGCTGGGCGCCCACGACGTCGGGCGGCCCGACGGGATCGATCTCCGGACGGCTGCCGATCGGGAGTCGGCATTCGAGTGGATGCGCGCGGAATGCGGACGTGCCATCGACCCGTCCGTGGACCCGTGTTGTACCGCTGCGATTCTCAGCGTTTCGGATGACGAGCACCATGTCTTCCTGCGTGCACACCACATAGTCGCCGACGCCTTCGCGCTCACCCTGGTCGGACGTCGTGCAGCAGAGGTCTACTCGGCGCTGTCCGCTGGAGAGCCGCTGACGGAGAGCTGGTTCCGCCCGGTTGGAGATGTGGTGGACGAGGAATCGGCCTATCGGTCCTCGGAGCGACGTGACGCGGACGAGCGCTACTGGCGCGAGTTGGGCGAGAAACCTCACGAGACCGCGTCCCTCTCCGACCGCACGGGCACGGCCCCGATCGCGTCGGCCGTCCGCTCACACGCCGTCGTCCTCTCGGAGGTGGTCGCCGATGGCCTCGCCCGTCTTGCGGCAGCCGAGTCGGCGACGTGGGGTGATGCCCTGACCGCGCTGATCGCCGGGTTCATTGCGTCGGTCCGGGCATCAACGGTCGAGATGCCTGTCGCGATCGGGTTCCCGGTGATGAACCGATTCGGCTCGGTTGTTCTGACAGTTCCCGTCACGGCCGTCAACGTCGTGCCGATCCATCTCCGACTCGGCCCGGCGACCACGCCGCGGGACGCGCTCGGCTCTGCTCGGGACGGCGTCCGGGATGCGCGCCCGCACACCAGACTTCGCGGTGAGATGATCGCCCGGATGAACGGCGCCGAGCTACCCGGGGTCTGGATCAACATCAAGCCCTTCGGTGACGAACTCCGGTTCGGAGCGATCTCCGCGACGATCCACTCGCTGGCCCGCGGGCCGGTGCAGGAACTCACCATCACCGGCCGCCGCCTGTCCGGGTCCGGCGCCCTCGAACTACAACTCGATGCCGACGCCGATCGGTTCGGCCCAGACGATCTACGTGAGGTCGGAGAACGTCTCGGGGACTTCGTGTCCGGCGCGGTCGGGACCGGCCGGTGGGATCAATCGCTGGCTCGGATACCGCGCCCGCAGCACGACGCGATCACCGACGAGTGGGGTGATGGCGATCAGATCGCCCCGGCCGCGGTCACCGTCCCGGATCTCGTGCTGGCCGAGCCACGTCCATCGATCACCGCGGGTACCCAGGAAGTGTCGGGAGATGACGCGGCGGCCCGCGTCTCGCGCCTCGCGCGGGAACTGATCGCCCGCGGCGTGGCTCCCGAGGACCCGGTGGCGATCGTCCACCCGCGGTCCGGCGACCTGGCCGTCGCGGTGCTCGCGGTGCTCGCCGCCGGCGGTGTCTGTGTACCGGTCGATGCCTCGCTCCCGGATGAGCGCATCCGGTTGATGCTGGAGACCGCGACGCCGCGTCTGGTCATCGCCGCCACTACCGTCCTCGAGCGAGATATGTTGGGCGACAGAGCGCCCGCCGCTGTCGTGCTCGACGATCCGGCCACGCTCGCCGAACTCACACGGAGATCGTCGGAGCCGGTGACCGATGCCGATCGGCTCGGCGCGCTCCGCGGCGCGCATCCCGCGGTGGCCATCTTCACCTCGGGGTCGACCGGGCGGCCGAAGCTGGTGGCCATCCCGCACGCAGCCCTGGTGAACAGACTCACCTGGGCCGAACGCTACCTGCGCGGCGAGGGCGATTCGGACGTCCGGATCGCCAAGTCGTCCATCGGATTCATCGACGGCATCACCGAGCTCCTCGCCGCCGTCCACGCGGGGGCGCGGATCGTGATCGCCGACGAACAGGACGTCGCCAGTCCGATGCGGCTCGGGACGTTGATCGACGCCGCATCGGTGACGGCGTTGACGGCGGTGCCATCGGTGGTCGCCGAGCTGCTCGACGGCCGGGACGCCAAGGGAGAGATCGCGGGCGCGAACCTGTCGTCGGTCCGACGATGGACCCTCAGCGGGGAGGACCTGCCGCCCCGGGTGTTGGACCGGCTCCGTGGCCTGTCGCCCCGGTCGATCGTGAACTCCTACGGCTCCACCGAGATCACCGGCGACGTGACCTACGCCGAGCTGGGTGACCCGAGATCTCCCTTGACCATCGGCGGCCCGGTGGCGAACAGTGCTGTGCGGGTGCTCGATTCATGGCTGCGCCCGGTCGTCCCCGGCACGCCCGGTGAACTCTATGTCGCCGGTGACCAGCTGGCCCGCGGATATGTCGACGCCGCCGGTGAGACATCGGCGCGGTTCGTCGCCGATCCGTGGGCGACCGTGCCGGGCGGGCGACTGTACCGAACCGGTGACCGTGTGCTCCGGCGCGACGGCCGACTCGTGTTCCTCGGCCGGGTCGATCACCAGATCTCGTTGCGGGGCTTGCGCATCGACCCGGGTGAGGTGGAGGCCGCGCTGACCTCCCAGGTGAGCATCACGGCTGCGGTGGTCGTGGTCCGTGAACTCGTCGCCGACGAACCGGTGCTGGTCGCGTACGTCACGACCTCGGGCGACCTCGATGTGCCGACGCCTGCGGAGATCCGTACACGGGTCGGGCGCGTGCTCCCCAGATACCAGGTACCTGCAGCCGTCGTGATCCTCGACCGGTTCCCGACGACCGGGAGCGGCAAGGTCGACCGCGCTGCGCTACCGACCCCGACGCGGTCGGAGCCCGGCGCGACCCCGATCATCACCGACCCGATCGAACGTCTCCTGTGCGAGGAGTTCGCCGACCTTCTCGGTGTGGCCTCGGTTGGCCGAGACGACAGCTTCTTCACATTGGGCGGGCATTCCCTGTCGGCGACCAAACTCGTCGCACGCCTTGCGACCCGGGGCATCCACGCCGACATGGCGCTGATCTTCGACAATCCGGATCCGGCCGGCCTGGCCGCCGCACTCGCCGACGTGGTCGACCGGCCTGACGGTGCCCACATCGACGAGGGCCCCGCCATCGACCTCGCCGCCGTGGAGGTCAGCGACACCTCACCGGCATCCTTTGGCCAGCAGGCACTCTGGCTGACCGAGCAGATGTCCGAGGACCGGTCGGCGTACCGGGTGGGCGGACTGTTCGATGTCGACGGGGCGCTGGACGCCGAGGTGCTCCGCCAGGCGGCGATCGATCTGGTCGGCCACCAGCCGGTGCTGCGGACGACCTACCACTGGGACGGCACCGACCTGCATCAGGAGGTCGTCGACGTCTCCCGGCTCGACGGCGTGCACTTCGTCACCGAGCAGACGGTCGCGGATGCTGATGTGTCCACCACCATCCGCGACTTCTCGGCGCGGCCGATGGACCTCTCGGTCGACCTACCGCTGCGACTGCTGGTGCTGCGCACCGCGAGCCGGGACATGGTCCTGCTCTCCGGGCATCACATCGCCACCGACGAAGGATCGATCCCCCATGTGGTGATCGGCCTCGTGGAGGCCTATCGGGCGCGTGAGTCCGGGCGGGCGCCGCAGTGGCCCCCGCTCGCGGTGACATACGCGCAGTTCGCCCGTCGGCAGCGGGATCTCCTCGGGAGCCACGCCGACGTCCGATCGCGGCTCACGGCCGATCTCGCGTTCTGGCGGGATCAGCTCGGCGAGGTACCGCGCACGATCGCCCTGCCGCACACCGCGACCCCGGAGCCCGGGCAGACCTACTCGGTGCGCAGCCGACGCATCCGGCTGCCGGAGCCAACCGCGGGACGGCTGCGTGAGCTCGGCAACAGCCTTACCGCGAGCCCATTGATGGTCACCGAAGTGCTGATCGCGATCGCGTTGCGTGCCTACGGCGCAGGCGACACCATTCCGCTGGGCTCGCCGGTGACGCTTCGCGACGACGAACGCCTCGCAGAGGTCGTCGGATTCTTTGTCAACACGGTGGTCTTCACGGTCGACCTGTCCGGCGGGGTGGACGCGGTCGGCGCGCTTCTGCGGGTCCGTGACGACAACCTGGCGGCCGTGGCGCACCGTGCGACACCGTTCGAACTGGTCGTCGACGCGGTCAGTGCAGATCACGGAGCAGACGGATCCGGCCGCTCACCTCTCTTCCAGGTGATGGTCGCCTACCGGGACGGGGCGGCCGAGACGGACTTCGATCTGGGATCCGGCACGCTGCACCGAGTCGACCGCGCCGAGGTGTTCGAGCGCACCGGACTCTCGCCCGATTCCGGTGCGGCCAAGTACGAGCTCGTCTTCGGGATCGAGGAGACCCGCGAAGGCGAGTGGATCATCGGGGTCGACTATGCGCACGAACTCTTCGACGTGGCGACCGTCGACGGGCTGATGGAGACCCTCGGCGCGGTGGCGACGGCGGTCGCGAATGACCCGACGACGCCCGTCGACGACCTGGGCCGGCTCGCCGCCCCGGAGCTCGCCGTCACCCCGGAACCGGTCGACACCGCCGTCGACGCGGACCGTGAAGCGGGGGTCGACCTCTCCGCGCAGCACGGCGAGATAGCGCTGCCCATAACCGAACCCGTACCCGTGTGGGCGTTGCGTCGTGCCTACCTCACCTGCGCGCCGGTGATTTTCGGTGTACCGGTCTGCGGTGGGTCCGAGGTCACGGCCGACGCTCTGAGCCCTCCCAACGCCGAGCGTGCGATGGCGATCGCCGGCGGATTCCGAGTCGGGTCGGGCACCCTCGACGACGTGTCGCCCGCGACGCCCGAGGTGGGGGTCGGATGCCTGGTCGATGAGAGCGGGCTGGTGGTGTCGGGTCGCCTCGCCATGCGATACGGCGATCCGGTGTCGGTGGACAGCGCCGCCCAGACCCTGGTCACGGCGACGAGAGATCTTCTCACCGAGGGACGGTCGGGGCCACCGAGTGTGACCCTGCCGGACCCGGAGCGGATTCGGCGCCGGTGGACCGACCTCGCCGACGACGGTGAGCTGCTCGACGACGACTTCTGGGTCGATTTCGTCGAGGACACCGCAGACGCCGAGACCTTCAGTCTCTCCGATGATCTCGTGATCCCGCAGGCCTGCGCGGTGACCAATCAGGTGGGCGAGGGCCCGGTGGCGGTGAGCGACCGGACCACGTCCGACACCATCCTCGCCGCACTGGCCGTGGCGATCGGGACGGGCCCCGGATTCGGCGGGGCGGACACACTCGTCGTCGACCTCGAGACCTCTGCGCGAGATGCCGAGATCGCCTGCACACCTGGAAGGCTCGTGCACCGACATCCGGTGGCGGTTCCGGCCGCCATCCCGCTCGACGATCCGGCAGGTGTCTACCGCGCGGTCGCCGACCTCCACGTGACAGATCAGCAGGCGAAGATCTATCAACTGCTGCGACACGAGGTGGTCCACACCCGCGACATGTTCGACGAGGCCCCGGAGAGCGACATCCTCCTGCAGGTCTTCGACACCGACGTGGAAATCCTCGCCCCGCCGACCGAACTCGGCCGGTACCGGCTCGTCGTCATCGCCCACGTCGGAGGTGAGGCCGACGGTCAGCGCCCGGTTCGCCTGAACATCGTCGGCCGCTCCGGCTCAGACACCATCGACCTGGCGGTGATGGCGGAGATGATCGCGGAACTCGGTGTCGGCGCAGGCACCGAGCTGCGCGAGATCGTCGACGGTGGCGCGGCACAGGCATTGTCGGCGGCGCAGGCCCCACTGGTGGGACTCACTCCGGTGCAGTCCCGCCACCTGACGGAGATGTTCGGGCCCTGGGACGACGTGCTGCCCGTCTCTCCGCTTCAGGAGGGTCTGCTGTTCCACCTGCAGGTGGCGGCCGAGCAGGGCGTGCCGGATCTGTACGCCTCCCAGGCGAAGCTGCGGCTACGCGGTGCCGTGGACATCGAGCGCCTCCGCGAAGCAGTCGGTGCGCTGCTGAACCGACACCCCAACCTCCGGGCCGGGTTCGCGACCCAGGCCGATCGCAGCGTCGCGGTGATCCCACGCTCGGCCCCGGTGCCGCTGCGTGTCGAGCATGCCGACAGCGAGGCAGTGGCCGTCGAGATCCTGCGCGATGAACGCGCCCGGCCGTTCGTGGCCGACGATCCGCCGCTGATCCGCTTCCTGCTGATCGAGATGGGAGGGGATGGTGCGGTTCTCGCCCTCACCTTCGAGCACATTCTCATCGATGGCTGGTCATATCAGCTGGTTCTCGGGGAATTGCTGGCCCTGTACGACGATCCGGACGGGAAGTCGCTGGCACCGCCGACCGCCTACCGCGACTATTGTGCATGGCTTGCGGCGCAAGATCTGACGGCCGCCCGGTCGGCGTGGGCGCACCATCTGTCCGGCGTGACCGAGCCGACGTTGCTGCGCCCGGATGCGGTGGGACGCGAGGCCGATCCATCCGCGGCGCGCGACCACCATCGGGACCTCTCCCGGGCGGTGACCGATCGGGTTCGTGCACTCGCACGGTCGACGGGAACCACTGTGAGTACGGTGCTGCAGACGGCGTGGGGGATCACGTTGGCACGGCTGACCGGGTCGTCGGATGTCGTGTTCGGCACGACGGTTTCGGGCAGGCCACCGGAGCTGCCGGGTTCGCAGAGCATCGTCGGACTGTTGTTCAACACGGTGCCCGTGCGCGTTCAGATGGACCCCTGGGAGAACGTCGACGAGCTGCTGACCCGACAGCAGCGAGCGCAAGCCGAGGTGGTGGATGCGCCGTACCTGAGCCTGGTCGACATCACGGCGGGGACCGGTGTCCGTCAGCTGTTCGACACACTGTTCATCACCCAGAACCATCCGGCAAGCGACACCGGTCGCCGCTACGGTCCAGGGGACGGGATCGCGGTGACCGACACGGTCCTCGACGACTCGACGCACTATCCGGTGTCGTTCGCGGCATACCCGGGCGAGACCATCCACCTGCGTTGCGCCTACCGCGGAGACCTGTTCGGCGACGACGAGATCGTCACGCTCACCGACAGATTCGTCGCGGTGCTCGACACGATGGCCTCGGCGTCGACGCTGAGGGTCGGTTCCCTGGACGCGATCACCGCGAGCGAGATGGAGCAGGTGATCACCGGGTGGAACGACACCAGCCGGCAGGTCTCACAGCAGACGGTCGCCGACCTCTTCGACGAGCAGGCGACGCGCACCCCGGACGCACCGGCGGTGATCGCAGGCGATCGTCGGATGACGTTCACGGATCTTCGCTCCGAGGTGAACCGCCTCGCCCGCCTGCTGGTCGATCGCGGCGTGGGCGTGGAACATCGTGTCGCGCTGCTGCTCCCGCGCGACGAGCGCATGGTGGTCGCGATGTTCGCCGTGTTCGCCGCCGGGGCGGCCTATGTCCCGATCGATCCGGATCACCCCGTCGACCGTATCGAGTACATGCTCGACGTGGCCGGACCCTCGGTCCTCGTCACGACTGTCGAGCTCCATGGCCTGATCGGCAACACGGCGGTACCCAGGCTGGTGCTCGACGATCCCGTGACCCGAAAGACGCTTGCCACGAACGACTCCGGTCCCTTGACGACCGACGAACGAGTGGCTGCCCACCCCGACAACCTCGCATATGTCATCTTCACCTCTGGATCGACCGGACGCCCCAAGGGCGTCGCGGTGGGTTACCGGGGCTTGACGAACATGTACGTCAACCACCAGGAGAAGATCTTCGACCGCGTGGTCGCCCATCAGGAGGGCCGGCGGCTCGCCATCGCCCACACGACCTCCTTCTCCTTCGACGCGTCGTGGGAGCAACTCTTCTGGCTGCTCAGCGGGCATCACGTCCACATCATCGACGAGGACATGCGCAAGGCGCCGCCGGAGTTGCTGGCGCACTACGACGACACCTCGGTGGACGGGTTCGATGCGACGCCGTCGTACATCGACGTGCTCGTCGAGAACGGACTGCTGGAGCGCGAACGACCGGCCGGACGCTCCACTGCGGGCGACGGCGTCGGCGTGGTCTTCGTCTCCCTCGGCGGTGAAGCGGTGCCCGACGCGTTGTGGCAGAGACTTCGCGCTGCGCCGGGCGTCGAGTCGTACAACCTGTACGGCCCAACCGAGTACACGATCAACGCACTCGGTGCCGATCTGGCCGACAGTGCGCATCCCACGCTCGGCAGGCCCATCGCCAACACCCGCGCGTACGTGCTCGACCGCGGCCTTCGGCCGGTCGCGCCGGGGGTGACGGGTGAGCTCTATCTCGCCGGTGCCGGAACGGCGCGCGGCTACCTCGGGCAGTTCGGCAAGACGGCTGAGCGTTTCGTTGCCTGCCCGTGGGGCGTCGCCGGAGAACGGATGTACCGGACCGGAGACCTGGTGCGGTGGCGCGAGAACGGGACACTCGACTATCTGGGCCGTGGGGACGACCAGGTGAAAATTCGGGGATACCGTATCGAGCCGGGCGAGATCGCCGATGTGCTGGCCGAGGACGAGAGCGTGGCGCGCGCCGCAGTGGTGGCGCGTCCGGGGCCGGACGGCCGGCTGCAGCTGCACGCCTACGTGGTGCCGAGCAGCGCGGTGGGAACGGACGTCACCGCGCTGCATGAGCACCTGCGTGACCGGCTGCCCGACTACATGATCCCGGCAGGCCTGATGGAGGTCGACGCGATCCCGCTCACCGTCAACGGCAAGATCGACGCGCGTGCCCTCCCGACGATCGATCTCGCCGACGAGCAAGCGCAACCACCGGAGACGGAGACCGAGCGACAGGTGTGCGCTCTGCTGGCAGACCTTCTCGGCGTCGAGGCGGTGTCGGTGGCGGCATCCGTGCGGGACGCGGGTGGCAATTCCCTGGTGGTGATGCGTCTGGTGTCGCGTCTGGCGGAGCTTGCGGGCGGTGACGGGGTGTCCGTGCGGGACCTTTTGTCGGGGTTGACCCTTCGGCAGATCGCCGCGCGCATCGACGACGCTCCCGGCGACACGGCGACGGCCGAGATCGACCCACTGGTCCTGGAGTTCGCGGAGTCGCGCTGTGGCCGCTCCCTGATCTGCCTTCCCGAAGGTTTCGGACTCGTCATCCCGTACGCGGCCCTGTTGCCGCACCTCCCGGACGGCTGGGGACTCATGGCTCTGCGTGATCCGGCGCAGGTGAACTCGGAACCGTCGTACGCCGATTGGGGAGAACTGGTCACCCGGTACGCCGACGCCATCGATGCCGCGGGAGCGTCGACCGCGGGAACCGGAGTGGACCTCGTCGGCTGGTCGTATGGCGGACATCTCGCATTCGCCGTCGCGAAGGAACTCGTGCGGCGCGGCCATCGGGTGTGCTCGCTCACCATCGTCGACGCCTACCCGGTCCCACGTCGACCACACGGTCCGCTGTCGGCGGAGGACGCGGTGACCCTCACCGAACGCGGAATGCGTTCGGCCACCGGAGCGGCACCGGGTACCGACCGTGCGGAGTTGGTGCGACTGATGCTGGGTGGCGCCCAGGCGGGAGCCGGCGATGACGCGGATCGTCGTGCGATGTTCGATGCGTACGCACGATGCGAGCAGATGCTGTCCCACGGCACCAACGGGATCGTGCGCGTCCCGACTGCTCTGATCGGATCGACGACAGGCCGATCGTCGGATCTGCCGACGATCGCCGAGGCGTGGCGCGAGCACCTGCCGGAGATCCGGGTGGTGGACGAACACGCGATCGACCACGCGCGCCTGTTCGACGAGGCGTCGGTGCGCCTGTGGGTGGCGGCTGCGGAGAAGCTCTGGCAGCCATGACCAGCGATCCGGGGCCCGAGTCGCTCACGACGAGACATACGCCCGATCGGGCACGATTTTTGCCACTGAGAATGAGATGGAGAACCGAGGACATGCGAAAACTACGATTGGCGATGGCGAGCGCCGCTGCGGTGGCGGCACTGGTCGCTTCGGGCTGCTCATCCGGGGACTCGGACAGCGCCGACAGCTCGACGAGCTCCGGCGGGACACGCTCCTTCGAGGCCGCGAACGGGACCTTCCAGATCCCGGCGAACCCGCAGCGGATCGTCGCGCTCTCGCGTGTCATCCCGTCGCTGTTCATCGCCGACGCGCCGGTCGTCGGTGCGACGTCGGGTTACGACACCAGTACGATCGTCGACGAGGACGCGATCGACCGCTACGAGAAGGTGGCGACGCTGTCCACCGGCACCGCGAAGACCAATGCCGGTGGTGGCACACAGCTCTCGTACGAGCAGATCGCCGCGCTGAAACCGGACCTCATCATCTCGGGCTTCCCTCAGAAGGCCTACAAGTCGGGTATCAGCGACGAGCAGTTACAGGCGATCGCGCCAACGTTGAGCCTCGGACCTGCCACCCCGACCGAGTGGCGAGCGGTCGGGGAGAAGGCTGCCGACGCCGCGGGGAGGGCCGAGCAGTTCGATCAGGACAAGGTCGAATACGAGAAGCTGGCAACGCAGTTGAAGCAGAAGTACGCCCAGACGATCGCCGGACAGAGGTTCGCTGCCCTTGCGGTGTTCAACTCCACCCAGGCCGACTCGTACCAGCGGGAGTACGACGATTCGTTCACCACGAACATCGCCAACGACATCGGCATCACGTTCCCGGGCGGGACGGCCACGAAGACGTCGGAGATCGTGTCGATCGAGCGGCTGTCCGATCTCGCGGACGCGAATGTGATCGTCTACCAGGTGAATCCCGACGGATCGTTGAAGTACCCGCGGATGCAGGAGGTCTTGGACTCCGAGGCCTGGAAGAACCTGCCTGCGGTCCGCGCAGGTCGAGTGATCCCACTGGCGTACGCGTCGTCGGAGACGTACGCGGGTGCCATCAAGAGTCTGCAGTCGCTGTCGGCCTCGCTCGACAAGTTGCCCGCCGCTCCGACCGACGGGAACTGACGCGCAATTGGCCGCTCCATTGTCCCGAGGATTCCTTCGCATCGCCTCACCCGCACGAGCACAGGTGATCGCCGCGATGGCGTTGCAGATGGTCTGCGCGCTGATGGTCGTCGGGACCTACATCGCCATCGTCGTCGCGGTGCGTCGGCCGGCGGACACGGGAGTGATCTCGTGGCCGCCGGTCGTCGTGGCCGCTTCTCTCCTGTTCGCGGTGCCGGTGGTGCACGCGTGCTCCTACTCCCTGAGTTTTGCCGCGAGCCGGCGCATCGAGCTGGGTCTGCGCCGTGAGATCGTCGATCACCTGGCGCGGATCCCGTTGGGCTGGTTCACCAGTGGTAACGCGGTCACGCGCCTGCGCAAGACGGTCAACTCCGATGTCGCCACCGTGACCGCTACGGTCGGTGAGGCGCTGCCGAATCTCGCCCGCTATCTGACCGTCACCGTGGCGGCTGCGGCGTACCTGTTCACGGTTTCGTGGATGCTGGCCGTCGTCGTGGCGGTGCCGGTGATCGTCGCGTCGCTGCTGGAATGGCGTCGGTTGGGCGTGGCGTCGGAGGCTGATCGGGTCCACGAGGACGCCGTCGCCACCCTCGCCGCCCGCACCACGGAGCTGAGTCAGGGCATCGCGGTCGCCAAGGTCTACGGGATGGCCGACCGGGAGAACAACAGGTTCGGATCGGCCGCAGATGCATACGCCGACAGCTACATCCGTCGGGAGGACGATCAACTCCGCCGCGGACGGATGACGGCGGTGCTGGCGTCCTGGATGTCGGTGCTCGGTCTGGTGGTGCTGATCGGTACCGCATTCGTCGCCGCCGACGTGATGGAGCCGGTCGATCTGGTGGCGTTCGTGCTGCTGTCGTGGATCATCTCCCGCGGCGTGTGGGCGGTCCCGACCGCCCTGATGACCTGGCGGCGGACGGCGATGGTGCTGGCCGGGGTCGACCGGATTCTCGACGAGCCGCCGCTCGCCGCAACCGGGGCCCCGGGTCGAGCGGTCTCGAATCCGGTGACCGTGCGATTCGACGGTGTCGGATTCGGTTACACACCAGGCGAACTGGCGATCCACGACATTGACCTCACGCTGGCTCCGGGCACCACCACTGCGCTCGTCGGCTCGTCCGGATCGGGCAAGTCCACCCTTGCCCGGCTGATCCCGCGCTTCTGGGATGTGGACCACGGCACGATCACGTTCAACGGGACGGACATTCGCGAGCTCGCGCCCGAGGGCCTGTACCGGGTGGTGTCGTTCGTCTTCCAGGACGTTGCGCTGCTACGGATGTCGGTCGCCGACAACATCAGGCTCGCACGGCCGGACGCCGACGACGCCGTCGTGGAGTCGGCGGCACGCGCTGCGCAAATCCACGACCGGATCCTGCGACTGCCACGTGGATACGACTCGGTGATCGGCGTCGACGCGCCGTTCTCCGGTGGCGAGGCACAGCGGGTCTCGATCGCCCGGGCGATCGTCGCCGACACTCCCGTCGTGGTGCTCGACGAAGCGACGTCGGCCGCGGACCCGGAGAACGAATCGGCTGTGGCCGACGCCCTGTCACGTCTCATGGAAGGGCGGACGGTGCTGACCATTGCCCACCGGTTGTCGACGATCACTTCCGCGGATCAGATCGTCGTGCTCGACGGCGGCCGTATCGTCGAATCCGGCACACACTGCGATCTCGTGGACAGCGGTGGCCGATACGCACAGATGTGGCACGTCGACGGGGTGGCGATCCGATGAGAAGTGGGGTGTTCGCCGGTCTGCTGCCGGTCGTGGGTACCGAGGCGACTCGTCGGCTCCGCGGCGCGCTCGTCGTCGTCGCGCTCGCCGCGATCCTCGAGGCCGCGTGTTTCGCGTTGTTGGTGCCGCTGTTCGCCGATCTGTTCACCGACCGTTTCCCACGCGCCTGGCTGTGGGCCGGATTGTTCGCCGCCGGTGGTGGACTCGCTCTGGCGCTGGAGAGATGGGCGATGCGCAGGCAGAGGTCGGTGACCACCGACGTGGTCGCGACGCTGCACCACCGCGTGGGCGATCACGTGATGACCCTGCCGTTGGGCTGGTTCACGCCCGTCCATCAGGACGCGCTGCATCGGTTGCTGAACGAGGCGACCAGGTCGCTCGCGGTGATGCTGAACGGCATCGTCGCTATCAACGTCCGTGCCGTCGCGACCGCCGCGGCGCTGTGGGTGGTCATCGCCGTGCTCGACCTGCCGACCGCCCTCGTCGCGGCCCTCGCCCTGGCACTGCTGGGCGGAGCCTATCGCCTCGCAACGCGATTGCTCCGGCGCGGCAACACGGTCGGTGCGGATGCGGCGCAGGAAATCGGTGCCCGGGTGCTCGAGTTCGCACAGCAGCAGCCGGTGTTGCGCGCGCACGGTCGGCTCGGCGAGGCGAACACCGACCTGCGGGCGGCTCTCGATCAGGTGCGCCGGGCTGCATCGACCTATTTTCGCGGGGCGATCATCGGGGTGACCGCCTTCTCGGTCGGTACCGCGATTCTGCTCGCGGGAGTGCTGTGCACCGCGTGGTGGCGGATCCAGGAGGGAGCCGTCCCGATCGCGACGGGGATCTCCCTGGTCGTGTTGGCGGCATTGATCGTGGACGCCGTCGCCGCCCTCGGCCGGACCGGCAGCGTCATCTGGGCATCCGAACAGACCCTTCGCGAGGTCGGCGAGATCCTCCACACCGAACCGCTGGCCGAACCGGAGACCTCGGCGCCGATCGCCGACGCGGGCGTCGAGTTCCGTGATGTCACCTTCGGATACAACGACGGTGCCACGGTGATCGACGGTGTGTCCGTGACCATCCCGTCCGGCGGTATGTGTGCCGTGGTGGGACCGTCGGGCTCCGGCAAGACCACGCTGGTGCGGCTCGCCGCGCGGTTCTGGGACGTCGACGCCGGACAGGTGGCGCTCGGTGGGGCGGACGTGCGAGATCTCCGCAGCACAGACCTGATGCGGCAGATCTCGGTCGTGTTCCAGGACGTCTACCTGTTCGACGGGTCCATCAGGGACAACGTGCTGATGGGCCGTGCGGACGCCACCGAAGCAGAACTCGCGCGAATCGCCTGGCTTGCCCGACTCGACGAGATCGTCGAACGACTCCCACTCGGCTGGGACACCTCGGTCGGCGATCGGGGCACGGCGCTCTCCGGCGGTGAGCGGCAACGGGTCTCGATCGCTCGGGCCCTGCTCAAGGACGCGCCCGTTGTCCTCCTCGACGAGGCGACCTCGGCTCTCGACCCGGAAAACGAGGCCGCCGTGCGAGATGCGTTGGGGCACCTGGGCGAAGGTCGCACCCGGCTGATCATCGCGCACCGGCTCCAGACGGTCCGGAACGCGGACACCATCGTCTTCCTCGACGACGGTACGGTCTGCGAGGTCGGCACTCACGAGGAACTGACCGCGCGCAGCGAGCGGTATGCGCGGTTCTGGCGCGACCACGACGAACCCGGCCGATCCGATCCGGCCGACGACTCCCCGACGACTCCCCGATGACAAGGAGATGAGATGAGCACAGCCCCGCTCGAGCCTCACGAGACCGAGATCAATCTGGTCATGTACGGCATCACACCGAGATACCTCGAGGTGATCCGTTCGGAGCGATTGACCCCGCAGATGCAACGCATCACCTTCGCGTGCACCGACCCCGAGGGTTTCCACTTCGTCCCGATGGCACCTGACGAGCACGTGAAGCTGTTCTTCCCCCAGCCCGGCACGGACGAGATCGTGATGCCTGCGATCGGACCGAACGGCATCGAGCCCTCGACCGACGGCCCTCGCCCGGTTTATCGCGACTACACTGTGCGCGCGTTCGATGCCGAACGCGCCGAGGTCGTGATCGACTTCGTGCTGCACACCCACGGAGTGGCCGGCTCCTGGGCGGCCGATGCGCGGCCCGGTGGCCGGCTGGGCATGCTCGGTCCGCGTGGGTCCCACATCTATCCCGTCGGGTACGACTGGTACCTCCTCGCCGCCGACGAGACCGCGTTGCCGGCGATCGGCCGGTGGTTCGAGGAGTTGCCCACCGGGAAGCGCGTCGTGGCGTTCATCGAGGTCGCCGACCCGGAAGCGGAAGTCGCCCTGGAGATGCGGACCAATGCCGAGGTGCATTATCTGCACCGGCGCGGCGCCGAGCCCGGTAACAGCCCGCTGCTGGAGCAGGCCATCCGCGAGTTCGATCTCCCGACGGGGGAGTACTTCGCCTGGATCGCCGGTGAGGCCAACACCCTCAAGCCGATCCGGCGCTACCTCCGGCGCGAGCTCGGGCTACCGAAGGACCGGATCAAGGTCGACGGCTACTGGCGGAGCGGTACCGTCAACCTCGACCATCACGATCCCGGCGACGGCGAAGACTGACCGTTGGTGGCAACACAGGAACTCGTCACCGAGGAACGTTCGGTCGCTGCCTCCAACACGCGGCGCGCGATCGGGGCAATCGTCGGAATCGGACTGCTCGTGGTGGTCTGCGTGCTCAGTATCGCGGTCGGTGCCAAGACGATACCGATCGAAACCGCGTGGCACGCGTTGTTCGCGTTCGATCATTCCGGTGATCAGATCATCATCCGCGAACTGCGTGTGCCCCGTACCGTTCTCGGACTCGTCGTCGGAATGGCGCTCGGGGTCGGCGGGGCGCTCATCCAGGGGATGACCCGCAATCCGCTCGCCGATCCGGGGCTGCTCGGTGTCAACGCCGGTTCCGCGTTCTTCGTCGCGAT
Source organism: Gordonia sp. SL306 (assembly GCF_026625785.1). Lineage (NCBI taxonomy): Bacteria > Bacillati > Actinomycetota > Actinomycetes > Mycobacteriales > Gordoniaceae > Gordonia > Gordonia sp. SL306. The sequence continues at coordinate 4,053,364 of NZ_CP113063.1, forward strand.
CGCCGTCGGGCTGCTCGGATTGACGGGGATCTGGTCGTACGTGTGGTTCGCCTTCGCCGGCGCGGCCATCGTGGCCGTGGTGGTGTACGTGCTGGGTTCCATGGGCCGGGCGGCCCCGTCGCCGATCCGGCTCACTCTCTCGGGTGTGGCGGTGAGTGCACTGCTCACCGGCATCACCACCGGCCTGACCCTGCTCGATCCCCAGGCCTTCGACGAGATGCGTTTCTGGCGAGCCGGTTCCATCGCCGGCCGCGATCTCTCGGTGACGGGTGCGGTTCTGCCCTTCATCGTCGTGGGCCTCGTGCTGGCGGTGGTGGTGGCCCGGTCGCTGAACGCGCTCGCGCTCGGCGACGATGCCGCCAGGTCCCTGGGGGCGAATGTGAACCTGACCCGCGCTCTCGGCACGGTCGCGGTGACCCTGCTGTGCGGCGCAGCGACCGCGGCCGCTGGTCCGATCTCCTTTGTCGGTCTGATGATCCCGCATATCGCGCGTTGGATCGTCGGCCCCGATCAACGATGGATCGTGGCATACAGCATCGTCGGTGGCGCGATCCTGGTGCTGCTCGCCGACGTGATCGGTCGGGTCGTCATCCGGCCGGGAGAGATGCAGGTCGGTGTGATCACCGCGTTCATCGGGGCACCGGTTCTGATCATCCTGGTACGCAGGGCGAAAGCGAGCGGCCTGTGACCGGCACCGACATCGACTTCGGCCGCTCCGTGGTGGTCCTGCGCGGCCGGTCCGGGGTACCGTCCCTGCGGATCGGGGTGCGCGCGCTGATCGTCGTGCTCATCCTCATCGCGCTCGCGTTGCTGGTATCCGTCCTGGCACTCGGCACCGGTGACTATCACGTGCCGCCGGGACGGGTGATCGAGACGATCTTCGGTGGCGGAACCCGATTCGAGCGGCTGGTGATCACGCAGTGGCGAGCGCCACGGGTGGCGGCGGCCCTGGTACTCGGCGCGGCCCTCGGCATGAGTGGCGCGATCTTCCAGTCGCTGACCCGGAATCCACTCGGCAGCCCGGACATCATCGGGTTTAACACAGGTGCCTACACCGGTGCGCTGGTGGTCATCCTCGTGGTGGGCAGCGATCACCGCTATGGCACGGCGGCGGGTGCACTCGTCGGTGGCGTCGCGACGGCCCTGGCGGTGTACCTGTTCGCGTTCAAGCGGGGAGTGCAAGGGTTCCGGCTCATCATCGTGGGGATCGGCATCTCGGCGATGCTGGCGTCGCTGAACACCTGGCTGATCCTGAAGGCCGATCTCGACGACGCGATGTCGGCGGCCACCTGGGGCGCCGGCACCCTCAACGGCATCACCTGGGCCGACGCGACGCCTGCGCTCGTCGTGACGTTGGTCCTGGTGCCGTTCATCCTGATCGCCGGCTATCTCGGACCGCTGATGGAAATGGGAGACGACACCGCACGGTCTTTCGGCATATGCGTGGAGCCGACGCGATTGTTCGTGATCGTGCTCGGCGTCGCACTGACCGCCGTCGCGACGGCGGTGGCCGGCCCGATCGCCTTCGTCTCGTTGGCGGCACCACAACTGGCACGCCGGCTGACCCGTAGCGCGGGTGTGCCGTTGGCACCTGCGGCGGCGATGGGAGCCCTGCTGCTGGTGGCGAGCGACTACATCGCCCAGCATGCGTTCGCCCCCACTCAGCTTCCGGTGGGTGTGGTGACCGCATCCATCGGCGGCGTTTATCTGATCTGGCTCTTGGCGCAAGAGGCGCGACGACAATGAGTACGACACCGCCCACCGCGGCATTGCAAACGGCGACCCCTGGACATCGGCTCCGGGCCGACGGGATCACCATCGGTTACGACGAGCGGGTCATCAGCGAGTCGTTGTCCATCGAGATCCCGGATGGCGAGTTCACCGTCATCGTGGGTCCCAACGCCTGCGGCAAATCCACACTGCTGCGGGCATTGTCGCGACTGCTCAAACCGCGATCGGGGGCGGTGGTCCTCGACGGCAGGTCGATCAGTTCGTACCCGGCCAAGGAGGTCGCCCGGCGGCTTGGGCTGCTCCCGCAGACGTCGGTTGCGCCCGAAGGAATCCGGGTCGCCGAGCTCGTCGCGCGCGGGAGGTTCCCGCGCCAGTCCATGTTCCGGCAATGGACCCCCGACGACGAGACCGCGGTGCAGGACGCGATGAACGCGACCGGCGTCACAGATCTCTCCTCCCGTCTTGTCGACGAGTTGTCCGGAGGCCAGCGCCAACGCGTGTGGGTCGCGATGGTGCTGGCTCAGGAGACACCTCTCGTCCTGTTGGACGAGCCGACCACGTTCCTCGACATCGCCCATCAGATCGAGCTCCTGGACCTGTGTGCCGAGCTCAACCGTGAACGCGGCCGCACCATGGTGGCGGTGCTGCACGACCTCAATCACGCGTTCCGGTACGCCGATCACCTGGTCGCGATGAAATCGGGCCGCATCGTCGCGCAGGGCGGGCCCGCCGAGATCGTCGACGCCGAGCTGATCGAGGACGTCTTCGGGCTCCGGTGCCGGATCATCGACGATCCGGAATCCCATACACCGCTGGTCATCCCACGACTGAGAGGCACATGATGACGGCGCATCTGACGAGTACGCACGGGGTGACCGGCGCGCAGGCCGGGATCTGGTACGGGCAGGAGCTGATCGGCACCTCGTCGACGTATGTGGTGGCGCAGGCCTGGGAATGCCTGGCGCCCGTCGAACTCTCGGCGCTGGCTTCGTCGGTCGCAGGCGCGATCGGTGAGGCACCCGGCCTGTCGGCCTCCTTCGGCATGGTCGGCGGAGAGGTGGTGCAGAGCGTCGGCCGACACGAGGTGGACACGGTTGCGGTGCTGGACTTCTCCGGTCACGACGATCCACGGGCTGCAGCCTGGGACTGGATGCGCAGGCGCAGCCGCGAGCCGGTCGACCCGGCCACGGACCCATGCTTCGAGGCCGTCGTCCTGCGGTTGGCTGCCGGGACCGGCGGACAGTCCCCGGCGATCGTGTTCGTCCGCGCCCACCACATCGTCACCGACTTCTTCGGCCTCGGCCTGCTCGGTCGCCGCGCTGCGGAGTTGTACGCCGCCACGACCTCTGACACCGAACCACGGCCGGCGTGGTTCGGTCCGGTCGAGGACGTGCTCGACCACGAGAACCATTATCGAGACTCGGGGGACCGGGAAGGCGATCGGACCTTCTGGGCAGGCGAGGTCTTGGCGGCGGACGCCGTCGCGTCCCTCGTACGGCATGCGGGCCGCGAGCGGACGTCGTCGGTGCTCTCGCACACCCGGACGATCGGTGGCACCGCCGCCGATCATCTGACCGAGCTGGGACGTGAGCAGGGCGGCTCGTGGAGTGACGCGGTCACCGGGCTGGTCGCCGCGTTCATCGCGGGACGGACGGGGACCGATGAGGTTGTGCTGGGGTACCCGATGATGAATCGGTTGGGCTCGCCGGCGATCTCGGTGCCCACCATGGTGGTCAACGTGGTTCCCTTGCGCCTCACGGTATCCGCGTGGTCGTCGGTCACCGACGTCACGGAGGCGGCGGTGCACGGCGTCCGCCGGGTCCGGCCACACGCGCGATTTCGCGGCGAGGACATCGCCCGCCTCGGAGGCCACGGGCGGCCACGGATCTGGCTGAACGTGAAGGCCGTCGACGACCGACTGCGATTGGGCGACGTGGACACCGAGGTCCATTCGCTGGCCCGGGGGCCGGTGGAGGAGATGACGATCACGATCCGCCGAACCTTGTGCGGCGAGATCGAATTCCAATTCGACGGGGACGAATCCGTCCTCGACGCGACCGGGCTCGCCGTGCTCGGCGCCGACATCGTCGCCTACGTCGAGGAGGCCGCACAACCGGCTGCCCGGGGATGGCGGTGGCCGGGGTGGGCTGCGCCGGCGCCGCGGCGGCGACCGGATCGCCCGGTGCCGTGTCCGGTTCGTCGACTCTGGTCGACGAACTCTGCCGGGCGCTTGCCAGGCAGTCCGGTGGCGTCGCGGTGATCGCGGGCGAGCGGGAACTGAGCCGGGCCGAGATCCATGGCCGCGCCTGGCAGCTCGCCCGGATGCTGATCGCCGACGGTGTCCGCCCCGACGACCGCGTCGCGATCCTCCTACCGCGCGATGAATCCGCGGTGGTCGCGATGCTGGGCGTGTCGTTGGCCGGCGCCGCCGCGGTTCCCGTCGATCCGGACTATCCGCCGTCGCGCGTCGAGCACATCGTGACCGACGCCCGTCCCCGGCTGTTGGTGACCGGACGCCGGATCGCACACCGATCACGGCTGCCGTGCCTCACGCTCGATGACCCGGCAACGCGCGCACGGCTTAGCCAACTGGCGACGACCCCGATCGATGCGGCGGGACGTACCGCCGTCGTACGGCCCGACCATCTGGCCTGTGTGGCATACACTTCCGGTTCCACCGGGACCCCGAAGGGGGTGATGGTCACGCAGATGGCCATGGTCAACCGCCTGCGGTGGGCCGCCGAGAGCTGGTTGGGTGACGGCAACGCACCTTCGGGGGGCAACGGCCGGACCTCGCTGTGGAAGAGCCCCGTCGGCTTCATCGACGGGATCACCGAGGTGATGGGAGCGCTCCTGCGCGGCGACCGGATCGTGCTCGCCGACGCCGGTTCGGCGCGTGACCCCAGAGCGATCGCCGATCTCCTCCGTCGGCATCGCGTCACGCATCTGACGGCGGTGCCGTCCCTGATCCGGGAACTCCTCGACCTTCCCGGCGATGACCGGCTGGCGGGCGCGCCCGATCTGGACCTGTGGGTGTCGAGCGGCGAGCCGCTGCCGGCCGCGGTGGTCAGCCGAGTGGCACGGAATGACCGTGCCCGACTGGTGAACTCGTACGGCTCCACCGAGGTCACCGGTGATGCGACCTACAGCGAGGTATCCCTCGGCGAGTCCATCGGAATCGGTACTGCGGTACCCGGGATGCGGGCCATGGTGCTGAACCCCTGGCTGCGGCCGGTCGGAACCGGGGACGTCGGCGAGCTGTACATCGGCGGGGTGCAGCTCGCGCGCGGCTATCTCGGAAGACCCGATCAGACGGCGCAGCGATTCCTCGCGGATCCCACCCGGCCAGGGGAGCGGATGTACCGCACCGGGGATCTCGTGATGCTCGATTTCACAGGTCGACTGCGGGTCATCGGCCGCACTGACGATCAGGTCAAGGTTCGTGGCGTCCGCGTCGAGCCCGCCGAGGTCGAACGCGCACTCGCCGATGCGCGTGGGATCGATCAGGCAGTGGTGGTCGCGACCGCCGACGGACCAGATGCCGACGTCACCCTGGTCGCCTACGTGACAGCAGAACCGTCACAGACCGGGACCGACGAGTTGCCGCTCGATCTCGCAGAGGTGCGAGCGCACATCGCGGCGACCTTGCCGTCGCACATGATGCCCGCGCTCATCATGCCGATCCCCGAGATGCCGTTGTCGGCGCACGGCAAGGTGGATCGCCGTGCACTGCCCGAGCCGGTCTGGGCTGCGGACCCATATCCCGGTGCCGAACCATCGAATGCCACCGAGCGAGCCGTCGCAACGGCGTTCGCCGACATCCTCGGACGTGGCGGAACCTCGTTGCAGGACGACTTCTTCGCGCTCGGCGGCCACTCCCTGCTCGTGACCCGGTTGCTCAACCGGCTGACCGAGGAGTTCGACGCACATCTCGAGATGCGGGATGTGTTCGACCATCCGACGGTTGCCGGAGTATCCGCTCTGATCGACGAGAGCCGGAGAGTCGATGACGGCCAACGGATACCGCGGGTCCTCGCGCGGGGACCGTCAGCCGAGGACACCGAACTCTCGACGGCCCAGGAACGTCTGTGGTTCCTCTTCCGGCTGGAGGGAGCCACCGCCGCATACAACATCCCGATCGTGTTGCGACTCGACACGACACCCGAGCAGACGGCGCTCGAGGCCGCGCTGCGCGATGTGATCGAGCGTCACGAGCCGCTCCGGACGATCATTGTCGACGACCGGGACGGACGAGCGTGGCAGCGAGTTCTGCCGATGACCGACGTCCACCTGCCGGTGGTCGTCCGTCACCTCGACGATCATGTCGTTCATCGCACCGTCGACGACGAGGTGCGCGACTGTGCCGCACATCGATTCGACCTCAGCGGCGAGATTCCCGTCAAGGCGTTCCTGATCGACGACAGATCAGGGCCGGACGACTCCTGTGCCGTGGTGCTGCTCGTCCACCACATCGCCGGGGACGAGTGGTCGTCGCCGTTGCTGGTGGACGATCTCTCCCACGCGTATCTGGCACGACTCGACGGTCGTGCACCGCAGTTCCGGCCACTCCCGGTGACCTATCGGGACCATGCGCACTGGCAGCGGGCACTGCGCGGACATCCGCGACTGCACAGTGGGATCGAGTACTGGCGTCGGCGACTCTCCGGTGCACCCGAGGAACTCGACCTCCCCTACGATCGCCCGCGGCCGTCCGTGACGGATTATCGCGGCGGCCGCGTGGGCTTCCGCCTCGACGACGAGGTGGTCGGTGCCCTGCGGGAAGCCGCACGCCACCAGCGGGTCTCGATGTTCATGCTGATGCACGCGGCGGTGGCGATGACGTTGGCCACCATGGGCGCCGGCGACGACATCGTCGTCGGGACGCCGGTGGCCGGTCGTGACGACGCGGCGGTCCACGATCTGGTCGGCTTCTTCGTCAACATGGTGGCCCTGCGTACCGATCTCACCGGCAACCCGACGATCTCGGAGGTGGTGAGTCGTGTGCGTGATGCCGACCTCGAGGCCATGGCGTGGTCGGACATCCCGTTCGAGGCGGTGGTCGACGCGACGTCGCCGCGGCGTTCGATGGGCCGGCACCCACTCTTCGGGGTGATGGTGCAATACCGGGCGAACTGGGGGATTCCCGACTTCGCCGGGCTGGACACCGACGCGACCCCGATCGACCCCGGCACCTCGAAGTTCGACCTGACCGTCGATGTCACCGAGCATGCCTCGTGCGGGGTCACCGAGGTGCGGATCGATTACGCGAGTGCGCTGTTCGACCACGACACGGCCGAATCGATCTCCCGGTCCCTTAGTTCGCTACTGGGGCTCGTCGCGTCGGCGCCGAACTTGCGCCTGTCCGACGTCGACGTCTGCGGTGGCGACGTGCGTCGGCAGATCCTCGAGCAGTGGGCCCACGGGCCCGCGTCGCTCGAGGCACCCACCACGATCGACGCGATGCTGCGCACAGTCGCCGCGGAGCATCCCGATCGCCCGGCGATCATCTGTGGCGACACGGCGATCGACCATCGGCAGTTCGACGCCTCGATCCGGACCGTCGTCGGGCACCTGCAGACACACGGAGTGGCCACCGGCGATCACGTGGCGGTACTCATGGCGCGCAGCGAGCTCCTGCCCGTCTCGATCGCCGCGGTACTGCGCGTCGGGGCGACCTGTGTCCCCGTCGACGCCGACCATCCGGAAGACCGGATCCGCCATGTGCTCGACGACTCCGGTGCCGTCGTGGTGCTCACCGATCAGCACACCGCGGACCGACGGGCCGACGTGCTGTCGAACCGGGAAGCCGTTCGCGTCGATGACATCGTGCGGGTCGGTGACATTGGGCGACCGGATGTCGCGCGGTCGGCGACGATCGGGCCGGCACCGCGTCCGCGATCGACGGCGATGTTGCTCTACACCTCGGGCTCCACCGGTGAACCCAAGGGTGTGGTGCTCTCGCACGCCGCGCTGGCACACCGGATTCAGTTGGCCACCAGGGATTTCGGCGTGGGAATCCACGCTGTCGGGCTCGCGAAGTCGGCGGTCGGATTCGTCGACGCGACCACCGAGCTCTTCGGTGTGCTCTGCGCAGGCGGGGCGGCGGTGATCGCGGACGACGAGACCGCGCGCGACCCTGCGGCACTGGCTGCGGCGATCGCCCGGCATCGGGTCACCGAGCTGGTCACGGTCCCGACCATCGCGCGGATCGTTGCCGACGTCGATCCCGAGATGCTGCGGACCGTCCGCCGGTGGGTGTGTTCGGGTGAGGAGATGACCGCGGCGGCGGCACGTCAGATCATCGCGTGCACACCGGACGCGACCGTGGTGAACCTGTATGGCTGCACCGAGGTGGCGGGTGACGTGACAGGTCTGGAAGGCGTCGACACGCCGTCTGCCGAATCGGGGCGGCCGGTACCGATCGGCCGACCCCTGCGGGGCAACTCGGTCTACCTGCTCGACCGGTGGCTGCGGCCAGTGCCACGAGGCGTCCTCGGCGAACTGTACGTCGGTGGAGCACATCTGGCCGACGGTTACCACGGCCGCGGGCCGGAGACGGCGGCGCGATTCATCGCCAACCCCTTCGGCGGCGAACCCGGATCCCGGCTGTACCGAACCGGCGACCTCGCCCGCTGGGGCCGCGACGGCACGGTGCATCTCGCCGGTCGTTCCGACGATCAGGTCACCGTGCGGGGCGTCCGCATCGAACCCGGCGAGATCGCTGCGGTGCTCGAGTCACTCGACGCGGTGGACACGGCTGTCGTCACGGTCACGACGTCGGAGGTCACCGGCACGACGATGATCGCCGGATACGTGACCCTGCGTCGCGACGGGGACGGAGTGGTGATCTCGGACGGGGCTCAGTTGCGATCGGCGTTGATCGGGCGGCTGCCCGACACCATGGTCCCCGCCTCCGTGGTGATTCTCGATCGGTTCCCGCTCAACCCCAACGGCAAGATCGACCGGCGGGCGCTGCCATCGCCGACCTCGGACCGGGCGGCGCCGCACCGTGAACCGAGTACCGATCACGAACGCGCACTCCGGCAGATCTTCGCGCGGGAGCTCGGATTCGACTCCGACGACCTGCACACGGTCGGAGTGGACGACGACTTCTTCGAGCTCGGCGGCGACAGCATCGCCTCCTTACGGGTCGTGGCCGCGGCGGTGCGAACGGGTCTGCAGATCACGTCACGGCAGATGCTCGAGCAGCGGACGGTTGCGGCGCTTGCAGCCTGTGCTGCGGGAGCAGAGGCCGTCGTCGCAGACACCGCGGCTATCAGCGGGGCGGCCCCGGCCGCCGAGGTGATCCCGATCCCGTCGACGACGGTCATACAACGGTTGCGGGCGTCCGGCCGTCCAATCGATGACTGCGTGATCACCGAGGTCGTCCGGGCAGGCCGGTTCGACACCGCCGCGGTGACCGCGACCCTCGACGCCGCCGCACGGCGATATCAGGCGCTGCGCATGCGGGTCACCCCGAAGAACAAACTGGTGTGGGTGGCCGAGGTGCTGCCGGAGCCCCGGGCGGTGCCGTGTGTGAACGAGACGCCGGCGCAGAGCGTGGCCGATGCCGCCCACCGCGCCGTCGATCGGGTTCGCCTCACCGAGGGGACGCCGGTTGCCGCCGAGGTCATCGACATCGACGGAGGTTCGGCGGTCGTGCTCGCTGCACACCAGGTCGCGCTCGACCGGCGATCCCTTCATGAGGTGGCATCCGAGATCGCCGAGATCGCCGGGATCGCGGCCGAGCGGGCCCGCAGCGAGACCACACCGCAGACACCGTCGTTGTCGTTCGTCGACGCCGCGACAACTCTGGACGAGCGCGCGCGATCATCGGATGCCGATCAGCTCGCCGCGGACCTCGCGACCCGTGCCGCCGCGTTGGGCGATGCGAGGCCCGGGCGTCCGGCGCCGGGCGACGACGCGGTGGGCGCGAGCGGGGTGGTCCCGACAGCCGATCCGGCGATGCTGCGGGATGCGCTTGTCTCCGCGCTCGGCGCCGAGTTCGGCGACGCCTCGCTCGACGTCGACACGGACCTGCGGACGCTGCTCGGAGCCGATGGCGCGGGCGTCGTCGGCTCGTTCACGGCACCCGTTCCATCGACCGGCATCGACGGAAGCGAACTCGTTGTGGGTGACGACGAGGCCGCGGGTGCATGGTGTGCCGTGCTGCGTCATGGAAACCGCACAGCTCGCAAGGCGCTCAAGCGAGTCGGCCACGCTCCGGTGTTGATGACCGAGATCGTCGGCGAGTCGGCGCGACCCGGCAGGCGCGAGGGGATCGAACAGGACTATTCGGTCGTCGCGCGATTCCGGTACTGCGACGACACCGCAGATCTCACGATCGTCGCGCCCGACCACGATGTCGCGCACGCGTTGTTGCACCGGTGGATCGGCGCACTGGAGGGCGGTGCCGGGCGCTGACCGCGACCTCCGCTCCGGTGATCGGTTGGCGTCGTCGCAACCCGAGACCAGCAGGACAACGGTGGCGAGTGAGTGCTCAGACGATCCCGCTGGGTGCCCTTCTGGTCCCGGGCTGCTGCCGGGGCATGTGGTTGGGCGGAACCGGATAGGGGCGCCCACGTCCGAGAGTGCCTGCGGCGACGTTCGGCCCGCAGCCGAGCAGCGCGTTCTGGGCGCCGGGAACCGGGTCACCGAATCGCGGACGAGCCGCGTTGGGCCGGTGGGCGAAGTCGAATGCGGACGTCATGTCACCCACGGTCTTCCGGCGCCAGGGCGTCAGATTGGGGACGTCGACGCCGAAGCGCCGCTCGATCAATCGGAGTTGTGACGTGTGGTCGAAGGTCTCCGATGCCACCAGACCGCCTCGGCTGTATGGCGAGATCACGAAACACGGGACCCGGTAGCCGAGCCCGATCGGACCGCGAATGCCCTTCGACGACGGCACCTTCGCGATGTCGGGCACGCTGACGAACTCGCCCGCGGTACCCGCAGGCGGCGTGGGCGGGGTGACGTGATCGAAGAAGCCGCCGTTCTCGTCGTAGGAGATGATGAGAGCCGTCTTCTCCCACACCGCCGGGTTGGAGGTGAGGATGTTGAGGAGTTCGACGATCCCCACCGCTCCGAGGGCGGCGGGGAGGGCCGGGTGCTCACAGTTGATCGCCGACGGGATCACCCAGGAGACCTTCGGCAGCCGATCGGCCGCCACGTCGGCGGCGAAGTCGTTGGGGTAGGTCGGCGCGATGCCACGTCGGGCCAGTTCCGAGCCCGGGTTCTGCGCCTGTTTGAAGCACCCCATCATCCCGTCCAGGACGACCGACGACACCGGTCCGAGATCCCGGTTGTTGTAGATCTTCCAGCTCACCCCGGCGTCGCGCAGGTTCTCCGGCATGGTGCGCCAGGAGTAGACGAACTTCGGTATCAGCGTGGGGGTTTCGAGAAGCGGGCCGCCGTGGGCGCCCGTCGGGTCGATGCTCGCACTCATCCAGTAGAGGCGGTTGGGATCGGTGGGCCCGAGGACCGAGCAGTGATAGTTGTCGCACAGCGTGAACGCCTCGGCGAGGGATCTGTGGACGGGGATGTCCTCCCGCTCGTAGTAGCCCATCAGGGCGGGGGCGTTGGCCGGCCCGACCGACTCGATCGACATCGGCAGCCAACCGTCGTTGCGTCCGCCGTTCCACGACCGGTGCATACCTTCCCACGAGTGGTCGGGATCGTTGATGCACTCGCCGTCGAGGTTCGCATCGTTGCGGGTGTCGAGCCGGAACGGCAGGGTGTGGCCGCGGCTGGTCGGTCCGACGCCCGGTGCCCAGCCGCGCTGCTTCCAGGCCGCCGACTTCTCACCGAATCCTCGTACGCCGGAATAGGTTCCGAAATAATGGTCGAACGACCGGTTCTCCTGCATGAACAGGACGACGTGTTCGATGTCGTCGAGCGATCCCGTACCGGCTGGGTCGGCCGACGCGTATGCCCGGTCGATGATCGGCCCGGCCCAGGAGGTCAGGAGGGCGCCACCTCCGACCGCACCCACCCGGGCGAGGAACTCGCGGCGTGACAGACCTGCAAATGGCGTACCCGCCATGTTCGATTCCCCTCGGCAGACGATGCCTGTGAGCTGTTCAGGCCGGGTCAGTGTACTCGCTGAAACCGTACTGTTGGTGCGGTCCGATCGCGGCGAATTCGAACAGGCCATCACCGGTTTCCTCTGTCTCGCCGTCGAATAGGGCGAAACGGGCGTAGTGGTCGGTGACGCAGAACATCTTCATGGTCGGATCGAGTTCGGGCACCTGCAGGTGCAGGTCCTCGACCTTCAGGTCGCCCTGCCACATGCCGTGCCGCCAGTCGGATTCGAGTCCGTAACCGGTGCCGAACGCCAGGTAGTTGGCCAGCTGGGGGTGGCAGGTGACGGTGGTGACCGTGCCCGAGGGCCGTGTGAAGGTCAGCGTCGCCTCCGCCGTTTCGCGCGTGCCGGGGATGAAGGTGATCTGGTGTGAGACGTGTCCGAGCCATTCGGGTTCACGGTCCGGGTCGCGCCAGACCCGCCGCGCATCACCCATCACGCGCTCACCGGTCTCGGTCTCCTGGATGACCACCACGATCGAGTGCTCGGCGAACTCCATCACCGAATAGATCCAGAAGAAGGTCCCCGAGATGTTCGCATCGGCCCGGCGCCCGGGCGGTTCGGCCTCGCCCACCGGGCGGACTCCCCACGACCGGTCGCGGTTGCCACGCCAGCTGTCCGGTTCGACGTCGAATCGTGTGCCGTCGACGGTCAGTTCGCCGGACCACTTGCCCACCTGGACGAAACGTTGCGTGTCGAAGGTGACGCGCTCGACCTGCCTCAGGAAATGCCGCGGTTCGAGAGCAGCGGGACCGGTGGCGTCGAAGACGAGGTCGAAGGAGAGGTCGCCGTGGCCGGCGTCGAGGGCCACGCGGACGCGTTGCAGGCCGTCGAGGATCTCGATGGTGAACGGACCGACCCGCAGGTCGCCGCGGTCGGCCCCGAGGGCGCGTGACGCTCGGACCACGATGTGCTCGTCGTGGTGACGGACGACGGCGAAGCAATCGGTGACGCCGAGGTTGGGATAGACCCCGAGCCCCACGATGAGCCACGGTGAGTCGGATTCCGGCCCATGGCAATTGAAGTAGTAGCGGTCGTAGAAGTTGCGGTCGGAGGTCTGGACGTGGCGAACGACCTCGGCGACCTGATGGATGGGGTAGTCGTCCATCGGTGACAGCATCTATCCGACCTTCTCCCAGTAGGTGCCCTCGAGCATGGCTTCGAGGGTCGCGCGGTGCAGGATCATGTCGTCGGGATCGGCGGGCTCTTCGGCCTGGCCGAAGTGGATGGCACGTGACTGGATCCGGTACATGACCACGGCATGGATGAGGGCTGCATAGGTGATGTAGAAATCGAGATCGTGCGGCTGATGTCCGCTCTTGCGGCTGTAGGCCTCGGCGACCTCGTCACGACGCAGGAAATCGGGCAGTCCGGGCAGGCCTGCCATCTCGGCCAGATCCTGGAAGAACCGGTGCAGGAAGATCATCCACGCCACGTCCAGCTCACGCGGTCCGTACGTCGCCATCTCCCAGTCGAGTACCGCGGCCGGAGCGAAGTCCTGATAGATGATGTTGCCAATCCGGGCGTCGCCCCACGACAGCACCGGATCGGTCTCGTCCGGGACGTTCTCGTCGACCCAGGCGAACCCGCGCTCGATCAACCCTGATCCGGCCCGGCCGTCCGATGCCCACGCGTAGAACTCGCGCAACCGTCGGATGTGGGCGCGTAGCGGAGTCTCTCCCGGCCCGGGCCGATCCAGCAACTCATGCGGCACGGGCGCGGAGTGGATCATCGCCAGGGTCTCTATCGTCTTCTCGGTCAACGTCGCCCGCTGCTCGGGCGTCGCCTCGCTCATCCATGAGCCGAAGGTGTAGGGCATCACATCCGGCGGCACCTGTCCGTCGACGCGGCCCATGATGAAGAACGGGGCGCCGAGCGGGCGGGGATCTGGTTCGGACCAATAGAGCTTCGGAAGGGCCACATACGTGCTCGACGCCACATGGCCGATGATCCGGAACTGGCGGTCGAGGTCGTAGGTGGGGAAGACCGGATCGCTCTCGGCGAGCGGGGCGACACGGACCACGAGCTGGTGTTCGGTCTCGTCCCACCGGGCGTCGAGGACGATCGTCTCGCTGGACATCCCGTTCGCCGACGGGATCTCCAACCGGGTGACGGTCACCGGCGAGTCGACGACGGTGTTCAACCAGTCTTCGAGACGGGCGCGGAGCCAGTCGGGGTCGCGACGCGACGACGTCGGGCGTGCGACCTCGTTGGGGTCTGCTGAATCGGTATCCGGCATAAGGCCATCCATCGGACGAGTGCGGGTGGGGCGGACAGAATTAGAACACGTTCCAGCCCGCCTTGTCTGCCGACTCGGAGAGTTCGTCTGTGGAGCGGTCGACTGCACCGAGCGACCCATCCGACACGCTGCCCGACAGCGCCGGATGGTGCTTGACCTGCGTACATGCAGTGGTCACCATGGTGGTATGGATGCCGCGTCGATCACCGGGGCGCGCAATTGGGATGCGGTCCGGCAGCGTCACCCCGAGATGGTGGATCGCCTCGAGGTCGGTCTGTCGCGGTCCGATGCGCTCGCTGATGCCGTGATCGCGCAGATGCACGAACGCGATGTCTCGTGGATGCGATTGCTCGCATCCGTGGAGGCCGGCGTCGACGATCCGGCGACGTTGCCGACCCTCGCGGATCTGATGCGGTCGGCGAGCGAGCCTCCGCCGTGGTTCGACCGGGCGCTGGCCGAGGCCGGTGCGCGCGCGTGGTGGCGGTTCGGCACGCTGCAGTCGTCGACGCTGTATCAGTCGCTGATCTATGGGTACAAGGCGCAGGGATTCGTCCGGCCGCTGGCCGCCACGGGCCGGCTCGGCGACGGGACGCTCGAGCGGGTTCAGAACACGGCGCGCTGGGTGGCCGAGGCGACCGCGCCGGGGGCCATGCGTCCGGGCGCCCCCGGGTGGGTGGCGACCATCCGAATCCGCTTGCTGCACGCGTTGATCCGTGACCATCTGCTGGCCGACCGAGGTGGCACGGGGGAAGTCTGGGACGCCGACTCGTGGGGCGTGCCGATCAACCAGACCTATTCGGCGCTGACCATCGGTGGGGGCTTTCTCGTGCTGCCCCTGATCGTCGCGCGCGACCTTGGGATCCACTACAGCAGCGCCGAACGTGAGGCGATCACCCATCTCTGGCGATGGATCGGCTGGGTGATCGGCGTCGACGACCGTTGGCTGCCGACCGACTTCGCCGGAGCCCGTGAACTGTTCGCCGTCGCGGCGGAGTTCGAGCTGGAACCCGATGCGGTCTCGAAGACCTTGACCCGTGCTCTGCTGCGGGACGGCTACGATCTGCAGAACGCGATCCCGCTACCAGGACCGGTGGTGTCGATGATGGGACTCGTGATCAAACCGGTTCTCTCCACGTCGTTCTCATCGATCAGTACCCGCTGGATGGAACAACCCGCGGCGGGCGCCATGGGGTTGCGCAGGACACCGCTCCATCACCTGGTGGACGTGGCCCGCCCGGCCGTTCGCCTGCGTGAGGTCTTGCGTGCGACAGGTCTATTGGGTTCCGAGGCCGCCGTCGTCCGCCGGGAACTGCGGACGGTACGCCGAGGTCTCGGGTTGCCCGCACTGGACGCCGAGCCGTTGACCGAAGTCGGTTAATGTTGATAACTTAACGCCGATAAGCGACCCGTGGGAGTGCGTATGTCGGCGAGGCTGACGCGACTGATCATCAAGGCGCCGAGGGCGGTGCTGGCCGTCGCCGTGCTGGTCCTCGCGCTGGCGGGTCTGTACGGCGCGACGGCGGCCCAGCATCTGCTGGCCGGCGGCTACAGCGATCCGAACTCGGGATCGGCGCGCGCCGACCACATGCTCGACGAGACCTTCCATCGCGGCGGACTGCAGGTGGTGATCAAGCTCGACGGGCCGGCCGGGATGAACATGGCGACCGATCCGGTCGCCCGGGAGGTCGGCACCGGGATCGTCGACGAGCTCGAACGCCGCGACGATGTGCAGAGCCCGATCCTCTCGATCTGGCAGGACCCGAACCTGGCCCCGGCCCTGGTGAGCCGGGACTCCACATCGACCCTGATCGTCGCGACCCTCGACGGCGGGGAGGAGCTGGCGCCCGAGCGTGCCGAGCAGATCGCCGACCTGGTCTCCGGTGAGCAACAGGGGATCTCCGTCCGCGTCGGCGGGCAGGGGCTGGTGTTCAGTCAGGTCAACGCTCAGACCACGAAGGACCTGGCCAAGGCCGAGGCGATCGCGATCCCGATCAGTTTCCTCGTCCTGATCGTCGTGTTCGGTGGCCTGGTGGCGGCCGCGCTGCCGGTGATCATCGGGATCGTCGCGATCGTCGGCACCTTCGCATTGCTCCGCCTGATCGCGGAGTTCGCCGATGTCTCGATCTTCGCCCTCAACCTCACCACCGCGATGGGGCTGGCGTTGGCCATCGACTACACGCTGCTGATCGTGACGCGATATCGCGAAGAGGTCGCGACCGGTGCGCAACGTGCGACTGCGATCGCGACGACGATGGCGACGGCCGGTCGGACTGTGGCGTTCTCGGCGGTGACCGTCGCGCTCTCGCTCGCGGCCCTGGCGATCTTCCCGATGTACTTCCTCCGGTCATTCGCCTATGCCGGTATCGGCGTCGTACTGGTCGCGTCGCTGGCGGCGCTGATCCTGACCCCGGCGATCCTGCTGGTGCTCGGACACCGCGTGGACGCGCTCGACGTACGCAGGCCGGTCCGCAGGCTCTTCGGCCGGCCGGAGCCGACGCCAAAGGTGATCGAGGAGACCCGGTGGTATCGATCGGTGCAGTACGTCCTTCGGCACGCGGTGCCCGCCGCCATCGCGGTGACGGCACTGCTCCTCGTTCTGGGAGCACCGTTCTTCGGGCTTCGCTTCGGCTTCCCCGACGATCGGGTGCTGCCGGTGTCGGCGTCGTCGCACGCGATCCAGCAGGAGATCCGTGAGGACTACCCGCAGAACCTGTCGTCGTCGGTGACCGTCGTCGCCTCGGGGGTTTCCGACCAGGCCGCTCTCGCCCGGTACACCGCAGCGCTCGGAGGTCGGACAGGTGAACTCGGCGACGTCGTCGGCGGGCACATTCGTCGACGGTCGATCGGTCGCCCCCGGCTCCGCCGACGACACCCGCGGCGACGTCTCCGTGATCACCGTGGCGACCGATCTGGAGCCCATGGGCGACGACGGTCTGGCGCAACTCGACCAGTTGCGTGACGTCGCTGTCCCGGACGGTGCGGACGTACTGTTCACGGGCCTCGCGGCCACCAACGAGGACACGGTCGACGCCATCTACGCGCACCTTCCGTGGGTTCTGGCGACCATCGCGATCGCCACCTTCATCCTGCTGTTCCTGTTCACCAGCAGCGTCGTGCTGCCGCTGAAGGCGCTCGTCCTCAACGTGCTGTCGCTGACCGCGACATTCGGTGCGATGGTCTGGTTCTTCCAGGACGGGCATCTCGGCGGGTTGGGTACCACCTCGACCGGCTATCTCGTCGCGACGATCCCGATCCTCATGTTCTGCATCGCCTTCGGTCTGTCCATGGACTACGAGGTCTTTCTCCTCGGACGTATCCGCGAGGAGTGGCTGGCGTCGGACGGAAGCCGGGCGGCGAGCGACCATGCGGTGGCGGTCGGCCTGGCCCGGACCGGTCGGGTGGTGACCGCGGCTGCGCTCTTGATGAGCATCGTGTTCGCCGGCATCGCGGCGTCCGAGGTCTCGTTCATGCGTATGTTCGGTGTGGGGCTGACCTTGGCCGTCCTGATGGACGCGACCCTGATCCGGATGGTGCTCGTGCCCGCGTTCATGCGACTGGCCGGGCGCGCCAACTGGTGGGCCCCGGGCCCGCTCCGGCGCCTGCACGATCGGATCGGGTTGTCGGAAGCGGTCGTTCCGCAACCGGCCGACCCGACAGGACTCAAGTCGACCCAGGAGAGCAGTGCGCAGCACGACGAAACGAACCCGGTCACCCCGCGGGTCCGGTGAGCTCCTCGCCGAGGAGATCATCGCCTCGGCCACCGCGCTCCTTCTCGAAGAGGGGGATGACGCGGCGGTGTCGATCCGTGCGGTCGCCGGCCGGGTCGGGGTGACCCCGCCGTCGATCTATCTGCACTTCGCCGACAAGGACGCCTTGCTCGACGCCGTGTGCGCGCGTTATTTCGAGCAGCTCGACGGCGTGCTCGGCGAGGTGTCCGAGGGCATCGTCGATCCGCTCGAGCGGGCACTGCAGCAGGGTCTGGCCTACGTGCGATTCGCCGTGGAGACGCCCGTCCTGTACCGGTTGGCGTTTCGGCAGGCGCCGCCCGGCGGGGCCGGGGCCTCGATGGTGGACGAGGTGTTGGCGGCCTCCGCGTTCGCCCGGATGTCGGCGACCGTGACCGAGCTGGCCGACGAGGGGTTCTTCCCGGTGTCCGACGTCACCGAGGTGGTACTCGAGTTCTGGTCGGCAGCACACGGGGTGGCGTCCCTGATGCTCGCCAAGCCGGGTCTGCCATGGGGCGATGACCTGGTTCTCGCCGAATCCCTGATGCGTTCGGTCTGCCTCGGACGTGCTTCGATGGGCGTCCTCGGGGCGGCGAGCGAGCCGTGCGACGTGCGTGCATGGTTGGGCAGGCAACGTTTCGGCAATGCTGACAATGAGGCTGTCGCACGACATGAAAGTCAAGAGAAGGTAAAGTCGGAACTCGATAGCAGTCGTACCCGTTGACAGGGCAGACACCACAAGCAAAAGGAGCACGTACGTGCGAGAGAGCAGCAATCCGGTTATGCGCGGCGTCGTCCGCGATAACCAGACCGGCTACGCCGGTTTCGGCGCCGGAGCGGCCGCCGCCGGTCAGGGTGCCATGTGGAATCAACAGGGGCAGCAGACCGATCCATACACGCGTCCGGCCGCGCCGGTCACCCGCCAGCTGACGATCGACGATGTGGTCACCAAGACCGCGATCACCCTCGGCGTGCTGACCATCTCGGCCATCGCGACCTACTTCCTGGTCGACCAGAACGTCGGACTCGCCTCCCCGCTGATGCTCGTGGGTGCGCTCGGTGGCCTCGCACTGGTGCTGGTCGCCTCGTTCGGCCGCAAGCAGGACAACCCGGCGATCGTGCTCGGGTACGCGGTCTTCGAAGGACTGTTCGTCGGCTCCATCTCGTTCGTCTTCGCGAACATGGTGGTCGCCAACGACACCTCCGCCGGGGCGCTGATCGGGCAGGCCGTGCTCGGCACGTTCGGAGTGTTCTTCGGCATGCTGCTGGTCTACAAGGTCGGCGCGATCCGCGTCACGCCCCGGTTCACCCGCATGCTGTTCGCCGGCATGATCGGCGTCATCGTCTTGATGCTGGGCAACCTCGTGATCGGGCTGTTCAACGGCGGAGAGGGCTTCGGCCTCCGCAACGGCGGACCGCTGGCGATCATCTTCTCGCTGGTCTGCATCGCGCTCGCCGCATTCAGCTTCCTGCTCGACTTCGACGCCGCCGACCGGCTCATCCGGGCGGGTGCACCGGAGCGCGCCGCCTGGGGTGTCGCGCTGGGCCTCACCGTCACGCTGGTCTGGCTCTACGTCGAGATCCTGCGCCTGCTCAGCTACTTCAACTCGGACTAGCCTCACAGACCGGAGACCCCGCGCCGCATGTATTGCGGTGCGGGGTTTTTGTGTGGGGTCGGTGGGATTCGCTGAAAAAACCACTCGCCAGGCCCGATCAGCGTTGATAGCGTTCTGAAACATGTGGTGAGCAGTGGGAGCGCGGCCGATGAATTCCGCCGCCGTAGCCGGTCAAACAATCCATCGCCATCGACCCGTCGGTCGATGGCTTCTTTCCGGAAAGGACTCTCTGTGACTGCCACCGACACGTCGTCACCCACCGACGACCGACTGTCGCGTCAGAACCTGCTCCTGATCGGCGTCCTGCTGGTCGCCTCGTTCGTGGTGATCCTCAACGAGACCGTCATGAGCATCGCGATCCCGGTGCTCCAAGAGGATCTGGGCGTCGATCCCAGTGTGGGTCAATGGCTGACGACGGCCTTCCTGCTGACCATGGCGGTCGTCATCCCACTCACCGGCTTCCTGATCCAGCGCGCGGGAGCCCGGGTGTTGTTCATCGCCGCGATGTCGGCGTTCACCGTCGGTACCTTCATCGCGTTCGCGGCGCCGGGATTCGAGGTGCTGCTGATCGCGCGGGTGATCCAGGCGCTCGGCACCGCCATCATGCTGCCGCTGCTGATGACGACGGTGATGACCGTCGTCCCCGAGGCGCGGCGTGGCGTGATGATGGGCAACATCTCGGTCGTCATCGCGGTCGCCCCGGCGCTGGGCCCGACGGTGTCCGGCTTCATCCTGGATCACTTCGGCTGGCGCTGGATCTTCGGCTTCGTCGGTCCGATCGCGCTGGTGGCGCTCATCGTCGGCGGCGTGCTCGTTCGGCCCGTCGGGGAACGGATCAAGACGCCGATCGACTATCTGTCGATCCCGCTGGCGGTGCTCGGTTTCGGCGGCCTGGTCTACGGGCTTGCCGGGATCGGAGAATCGGCGGAGGCGGGATCGTCGGTGCCGCTGTGGGCCCCGTTCACGATCGGTGGCTTGGCGCTCGCCGCCTTCATCGGTCGCCAGCTCGCCCTTCAGGGACGGGATCGTGCTCTGCTGGACCTGCGAGTGTTCAAGTCCGGGCAGTTCTCGCTCGCGATGGGGGCCATGGTCGTCGCCATGGGGACCATGCTCGGCACGTTCATCGTGGTGCCGTATTTCGCGCAGACCGTCCTCGGGCTCGACCCGCTGACGACCGGTCTGCTGACGCTGCCCGGCGGCCTCATCATGGGACTCGCCGGACCGCTCGTGGGGCGGATCTACGACATGTACGGGCCGCGGGTCCTCGCAGTCCCGGGCGCGATGATCGTGAGTTGCGCGGTCTGGATGCTCGTCTTCGTCAGCCCGTCGACATCGCTCTGGTGGCTGATGGGCGCCAACGCCCTGTTGTGCCTGGGGCTCGCCGCGACCTTCACGCCGCTGATGACGCTCGCGCTCGGGTCCGTCGAGCCGCGGCTGTACTCACACGGCTCAGCCGTGCTGGGCACCTTCCAGCAAGTGGCCGGTGCCGCAGGCACAGCGTTGTTCATCACTGTGATGACCGTGGTGTCGACGGCCGACCAGGGCGCGGGCGTCGCTGAGGCAGAGGCGATCAGTCACGGCGTGCAGCGCGTGTTCACCGTTGCCGGATGCCTGAGCATCGCGCTGATCGTCATCGTGCTGTTCGTGCGGAAACCGCAGGCGCCGCTGGAGTTCGCCGAGGACACGTCCGACGGCGCGCTCGACGCGGATGCGGTACTGCCCGAAAGGGTCTGACAACAAAGGTCCGGGGCCGTCGGAATCATCCGACGGCCCCGGACCTTTGTGGCCGTGAGCCGGGATCAGCTGAGGCGCTCGAGCACCATCGCCATACCCTGCCCGCCACCCACACACATCGACTCGATGCCGAAGGTCTTGTCCTGGGTCTGCAGGTTGTTGAGCAGGGTGGTGGTGATGCGCGCGCCGGTCATGCCGAACGGGTGCCCGAGTGCGATCGCGCCGCCCGAGATGTTCAGCTTGTCGTGGTCGATGCCGAGTTCGGCGGCCGAACCGAGTACCTGGACGGCGAATGCCTCGTTGATCTCGACGAGGTCGATGTCGGAGATCGACTTGCCGGAGATCCGGAGGACCTTGCGGATCGCCTCGATCGGCCCGAGACCCATGATCTCGGGCGACAGGCCGGTGGCCGCGGTCGCGACGACCCGCGCGAGCGGGGTCAGGCCAAGTTCCTTGGCCTTGGTGTCGCTCATGATCACCAGGGCGGCCGCGCCGTCGTTGAGCGGGCAGGCATTGCCTGCGGTGATCGTGCCGTCGGGTCGGAACACCGGCTTGAGCTGCGACACCTTCTCGTAGGTTGTTCCGGCGCGCGGTCCGTCGTCGGTGTTCACCGTGGTGCCGTCGGGAAGGGTGACCGGATCGATCTCACGCTCGAAGAAGCCGGACTTGATCGCTTCCTCGGCACGGTTCTGGCTGAGCACACCCCAGCGATCCTGATCCTCGCGGGAGATCCCGGTGAAACTCGCGACGTTCTCCGCGGTCTGGCCCATCGCCATGTAGACGTCGGGGATCAGTCCGTCCTTGCGGGGGTCGTACCAGGTCGGCGCGCCGCCCTCGGCGGACTTCTCGGTACGCGCCATGGCCTCGTCGAACACCGGGTTCTTGGAGTTCGGGGCGCCGTCTGCGCCGCCGGAGATGCCGAAGCTCGACACACTCTCGACGCCGCCGGAGATGATCACGTCGGCTTCGCCTGCCTTGATGGCATGCAGCGCCATGCGGGTGGTCTGCAGCGACGACGAGCAGTAACGGTTGACCGACACACCCGGCACATGATCGAGGCCGAGTTCGACGGCGATCACGCGGGCGATGTTGTAGCCACCCTGACCACCGGGCTGACCGATGCCCCAATGAATGTCCTCGATGTCGGCGACGTCGAGTTCGGGCACCTTCGCGAGCGCGGCGGCGACCATCTGGCGGGAGAGCTCGTCCGGCCGGACGTCTTTGAGGGATCCCTTGCCGGCGCGGCCGATGGGGGAACGGGCATGGGCGACGATGACTGCTTCAGGCATGCCGCCAGATTACCCCCTAGCAGTTGCTTGGTTCCTCGGCCGTCCCACGAGACGGCGAACCCTGCTGACCAGCCGGTTCTGTTCGACCGCCTCAGAGACCTCGGGCGGCTGCGGCAGCGGCGCCGGTCCCCACTCGCCGATCGCCTCGAGGACCTCGGGGATCAGGATGTCGGCGGCGAGGGCATAGCCGGCGGCCGACGGGTGGTACTGATCCGGCGAGAACATGTGTTCCGGCTTGGCCAGGAACTCCTTGGCGAGCAGGTCGGCCATCGGGACCGGGCGGCCACCGGCCGCGCGCACCGCGCCGCGCTGCGCCGCGGCGAGTTGCAGACCCCAGCGGCGCAACACAGACCGCAGCGGTTGCGGGATCGCGGTGATCACACCGAAGTCGGGGCACGTCCCGACGACGACCTCGGCACCGTTCTCCTTGAGCAGGGTGACGGCTTCGCCGAGCCGTTTGGCCGACGACCGGATGCCGTTGGTGGCCGTGACGTCGTTGGCGCCGATCAGGATCACCGCCACATCGGGTCGCTCGCGCGTGATGAGCATGGCGTCGACCTGTGCCTCCAGGCCCTTGGACGTGGCGCCGACGATGGCCTTGTTGGCGTATCGCACGGTCTTGCCGGTCTCCGCGGCCACCCGTCGGGCCAGCAACACGCCAGGTGTCTGATCCGCGGTCTCGGCGCCGAGACCCGCGGCGGTCGAATCACCGAAGACGACGAGGTAGACGTCCACCGAGGTGCCCCGGGCGGGACGATGCGGCCCGGTCCCGTCCGGCAGGTAGATGCCGTCGCCGTTGGGGGCGTCGTCGGTGCGATGGGGTATCACCGTGCGGGCCTCGGTGGCCTGACCGTTCAGGTAGTTGTATGCCGCCCACGACGCGCCCGCGCTGGCCGCGGTCGCCGCGACGGTCGCGCCGACCTCACGCAGCAATCGGTTGTTGTCCACGGCGACCCGGCCACTCGAATCCATGTGACTCCAATTCGGACACGGCAGCCAGCTTAGTCGGAGTTTCACTCCGGGTTCGATCCGATTCCGGACCTCTGGGACCATGGTCGTATGCGAATCGCTGATCATGTCGTGGACCTGGTGGGCAACACCCCGTTGGTCAAGCTCAACTCGGTGACCAACCCCGGTTCGGGCCTGGTCGCGGCCAAGCTCGAATACCTCAACCCCGGTGGCAGCAGCAAGGACCGGATCGCCGTCCGGATGGTCGAGGCCGCCGAACAGTCCGGGGCGTTGCCGCCCGGCGGCACGATCGTCGAGCCGACCTCCGGCAACACCGGCGTCGGTCTGGCATTGGTGGCACAGCAGCGCGGGTACAAATGCGTGTTCGTCTGCCCGGACAAGGTCGGTGAGGACAAGCGCAACGTGCTCCGCGCCTACGGGGCCGAGGTGGTGGTGTGCCCGACCGCCGTGCCACCGGATCACCCGGACAGCTACTACAGCGTCTCCGACCGGCTCGTGCGCGAGATCGAGGGCGCCTGGAAGCCCGACCAGTACTCGAATCCGGCCGGGCCGCAGAGCCACTACGAGACCACCGGGCCGGAGATCTGGGCGGACACCGAGGGCAAGGTCACGCATTTCGTCGCAGGCGTCGGCACCGGGGGCACCATCACCGGAACCGGCCGCTACCTCAAAGAGGTGTCCGGCGGCGCGGTGAAGGTCGTCGGCGTCGACCCGGAGGGCTCGGTCTACTCGGGCGGCACCGGCCGCCCGTACCTCGTCGAGGGCGTCGGCGAGGATTTCTGGCCGTCCGCGTACGACCCGTCGATCCCCGACGAGATCATCGCGGTGTCCGATGCCGACTCGTTCGACATGACGCGGCGGCTCGCTCGCGAGGAGGGCCTGCTGGTCGGCGGCTCCTGCGGAATGGCCGTGGTGGCCGCGCTGCAGGTCGCCGAACGCGAAGGCCCGGACGCGGTCGTCGTCGTGCTGCTGCCCGATGGTGGCCGTGGCTACCTGGGCAAGATCTTCAACGACAGATGGATGAGCAGTTACGGCTTCCTCCGGTCCCCGCTCGACGGCAAGGCCACCGAGCCGCTCGTCGGTGACGTGTTGCGCGGCAAGGCCGGAGCGTTGCCGGATCTGGTTCACACCCATCCGTCCGAGACGCTGAGGGATGCCATCGAGATCCTGCGCGAATACGGCGTCTCCCAGATGCCGGTCGTCGGGGCCGAGCCCCCGGTGATGGCCGGTGAGGTCGCAGGTGCGGTGACCGAGCGGGACCTGTTGGGTGCGGTCTTCGAGGGCCGCGCCAGTCTGGCCGACCCGGTGTCGGCCCATATGGGTGATCCGTTCCCGCTCATCGGGTCCGGCGAGCCGGTGTCGGCGGCCACCAAGGTGCTCTCGGAGTCGGATGCCCTCATGGTGGTGGAGGACGGTAAGCCGATCGGTGTCATCACCCGCCACGACCTGCTGGC
The DNA here is from genome assembly GCF_026625785.1 of Gordonia sp. SL306. Classification (NCBI taxonomy): domain Bacteria; kingdom Bacillati; phylum Actinomycetota; class Actinomycetes; order Mycobacteriales; family Gordoniaceae; genus Gordonia; species Gordonia sp. SL306. The sequence continues at coordinate 4,078,202 of NZ_CP113063.1, forward strand.
CTTCGTCAGCAGCAACCCCATCGTCGGATAGGAAGTCGAGCCATGAGCGAGAAGCGCAGTGCCGCGGATTCGACCCGCTGGCAAGGATTTTCCACCCAGGCCATCCACGCCGGATACGATCCTGACCCGCAGACCGGTGCCGTGAACGTGCCGATCTATGCGAGCTCGACGTTCGCGCAGGACGGTGTGGGCGGCCTCCGCGACGGGTTCGAGTACGCCCGAACGGGTAACCCGACGCGGCGCGCCCTCGAGGCCAACATCGCTGCGCTCGAACGTGGCGCGTACGGACGGGGCTTTGCCTCGGGCATGGCCGCGACCGACGCGCTGCTGCGTGCGACGCTTCGACCCGGCGACCATCTGGTGATCCCCAACGACGCCTACGGTGGCACGTTCCGCCTCATCGACAAGGTCTTCTCCCAGTGGGGGATCACGTACTCGGCCGCTCCGGTGTCCGATGTCGACGCGGTCCGGGCGGCCATCACGCCCGCCACCAAACTGGTCTGGATCGAGACCCCGACGAATCCGCTGCTGAACGTCGGCGACATCGAGGCGCTCGCCGCGGTGGCGCACGAGGCCGGTGCGAAGCTGGTGGTGGACAACACCTTTGCGTCTCCCTACCTGCAGCAGCCGATCACGCTGGGCGCCGATGTGGTGCTGCACTCGACGACCAAGTATCTGGGCGGACACTCCGATGTGGTCGGTGGCGCACTGGTCACCAACAGCGAGGAACTCGACGAGGCGGTGGCGTTCCTGCAGAACGGTGCAGGTGCCGTGCCGGGCCCGTTCGACGCCTACCTCACCATGCGCGGCATCAAGACCCTGGCCGTGCGAATGGACCGACACAGCGACAACGCCGAACGCGTCGTCGAGTACCTCTCGTCGCATCCCAAGATCGATTCGGTGCTGTACCCCGGACTGGCACAGCACCCCGGACACGAGGTCGCGGCCAAGCAGATGCGGCGGTTCGGCGGCATGGTGTCGGTCCGGGTCAAGGGCGGACAAGTTGCCGCGCAGGAGTTCTGCGCGCGGACCGAGGTGTTCACCCTGGCCGAGTCGCTCGGTGGCATCGAGTCGTTGATCGAGCACCCCGGTGCCATGACACACGCATCGACGGCCGGCTCTCTGCTGGAGGTCCCCGCCGATCTGGTGCGCCTCTCGGTCGGCATCGAGGACATCGCCGATCTCCTCGGCGACCTCGAAAACGCGTTGGGCTGACGTCGGACGGCCCAGGGGCCGATACTGGCGAACATGCTCCTCACCTCCGCCGAGATCGACGACGCAGGGCAGGCCCTGTCCGGTGTCATGCGCCGCACCCCGATGGTGGCCTCGCGTGTGCTCTCCGAACGGATCGGGTGCGAGGTCTGGCTGAAGTGCGAGAACCTCCAGCGCACGGGGTCGTTCAAGCCACGCGGTGCATACCTGCGCATCTCTCGCTTGTCGGCCGAAGAACGATCACGTGGTGTGGTCGCGGCCAGCGCCGGAAATCACGCCCAGGGCGTCGCGTGGTCGGCGGGCACACTCGGCATCACCGCGCGCGTCTACATGCCGCGCGGCGCAGCGCTGCCCAAGGTGGCGGCGACGAAAGCCTATGGCGCGGAGGTCGTCCTCGAGGGGTCGACCGTCGACGAGGCGCTCGTCGCGGCTCGGCGGTTCGCCGATGAGACGGGCGCGGTGCTGGTGCATCCCTTCGATCACCCCGACATCGTGGCCGGGCAGGCGACCGTCGGGACCGAGATCCTGACCCAGATGCCCGACGTCGACGCGATCGTCGTTCCCCTTGGCGGGGGTGGTCTGCTGGCCGGGGTCGCGGCGGCCGTGAAGGCACGACGCCCCGAGGTCACCGTCATCGGGGTGCAGGCCGCGCAGGCCGCGGCCTGGCCGCGATCTCTCGCCGAGGGCCACCCGGTTGCGGCCGCATCGATGAACACGATGGCCGACGGCATCGCCGTCGCGATGCCCGGCGACGTCCCGTTCGCGCACATCAGTGAGCTGGTGGATTCGGTGGTCACCGTCAGCGAGGAATCGCTGAGCACGGCCCTGCTGCTGATGCTCGAACGGGCGAAGCTGGTGGTCGAGCCGGCCGGGGCGGCCGCGGTCGCCGCACTGACGGCCGGTGGCCTCGAGCTGTCGGGCAAGGTGTGCGTCATCGTGTCCGGCGGCAACATCGATCCGTTGCTGCTGAGTCATGTCACGACGCACGGGCTGACCGCCGCAGGCCGGTTCCTCACCGTCACCGCAACCGTCGCCGACCGCCCGGGCGGGTTGATCGCCCTGCTGGAATTGCTCCGCGACCGTGGGGCCAGCGTCGTCGACGTGGTGCACTCCCGGGTTGCCGACGACCTCTACCTCGACGAGGTCCAGGTGACCGTCAGCGTCGAGACCAGGGGACCCGAGCACCAGCGTGAGGTTCGTCGTGCGCTGTCGGAGGCGGGCTTCCTCCGCGAGTGAGCCCACGCTTCACCCCGACAGCAACCAAGATCCCGCCGACAGCAACCGTAAACTCGCCGACGGCAACCAGTATCTCGCCGACAGCAACCTGTGACCACGCGTCGGGGAAGCCCGTCGCCGGCAAATACGGTGCTCTCGGCGGGGAGACGGTTGCTGTCGGCGGGGTACCGGTTGCTGTCGGCGGGGAACGGTGCCGTCGGTCAGGACTGCGGCATCAACTTCGCGAAATGCCGCACCGTGTCGGTTTCGACCGTTTTGAACACGGTCGATGCGGTGGGACCCGAGAACGCGGTGACCGCCTTCGCCGAGGTGGAGAGTTCCAAGGCGAAGGACCAGACGAGTCGGCACCCGACCTCGGCCTGTCGTACCTCGGTGAGTTCCCCGAACCTCTTGAGACCCGGCGTCGACGCGGACACGGCGTAGAAGGCATTGCGGTACTCACCGGCGGCCTCGTCCTCGTCCCAGACGAAGAAGTGTTCGGACAGCCCTGCCACCCCGAGTGATGCCTTGCGGGTGGTGCCGACGCCATACGGCGGCGGCGAGGTGAACTCGATGGATTTGATTGCGCGACACCAGTCGAGCGTGTTCTGCCGGGTGAACTCGGCCCACGCGCGCTGCGGCGTCACGGGCAGGTTCACATCCATGCGGTAGGTGATCGGTGCGGACTCGAAGAAGTCGAGGTCGATGGCCTCGAGAGGGTAACTGCGCGCCATGGTTCCATTCATACACGTAGGGACTGATCGGCTTGCGCCATGTGGCGCTAACCTGACTGGGTGTCCGCGTCCGAGAACATCACCGTGATCGGCCTGCTGGGGCCGGTCGCCGTGGGGCGGGGGTGCGTCGAGCCGGACGGCCTGGTGGCGGTTCCAGGGGTGCGTGCCCGCCGCCTCCTCGCGTCCCTCGCGCTGGCGGACGGACGGACCCGTTCGGCCGAACGCCTGATCTCCGACGTCTGGGGTGACGATCCGCCGCGGTCGCCGATGCCGGCCCTGCACACCCAGATCTCGCGCCTGCGCCCACTGCTCGGCCCCGGTCGCCTCGAAGGTGTCGGCAACGGCTATCGCCTCGTCGGGTGTCGCACGGATCTGGAGATCGTCGCCGACCTCATCGACGACGGCAGCACGGAGGCGCTCGACGCAGCGGCGCGATGGTGGCGCGGTGTGCCCGGCGACGATCTGGACGACGACGGTTCCTTCGGTCTCGACGCCGACGTCCGGACGCGGGCGGATCGGCAGCGAGACGCCCTCGATCAGCGCCGCGTCGGTGTGGCGTTGGCCGCAGGTGATTTCTCCACGGCCCGCGAGATCGCCGACAGGCGTTGTCGTGCAGACCCATTGGACGAGTCCGCGCACATCGACCTGATGCGTGCGCTGGCCGGGGAGGGGCGGACCGCCGACGCGTTGACCGTGTTCGCGCGCCTGCGCCGGTCCCTGTCCGAACAGCTCGGCGTGGACCCCGGACCACAAGCCGTTGCCGTCAATGCCGAACTCCTTGCGACGGAGAATGGTTCGCAATCGTCGAGGGTGAGATCCGATGAACCGGCTCCGCCATCGGTGATCAAACGCGGCCGGACGGTCGGGCTCATGGTGGAGGCGTCGGACCTCATCGGCCGCGACGACGACATCGCTGGCATCGTCGGCTCATTCGACGACCACCGGTTGGTGACCATCCAGGGGCCTGGCGGTGTGGGCAAGACCCGCGTCGCGCACCGGGTCGGTGATGCGCTGGCGCAGTCGGGGAGGCCGGTGTTCTACGTCCCGCTGGCGCCGGTCCGCAACGAGGACGACGTCGTGGCGTCGATCGCCGCATCCCTGGGGGTCGGCGAGACCGACATCGGCAGCGGCGCGCGACCCCGGTTGGCGGTAGGCGACCTCGCCGACCGTCTGGTCGACGCGGTGCGAGGTCAACGCGCGGTGATCATCCTCGACAACTGTGAACAGGTCATCGAACGGTGCGCGCGTGTGGCCGCGGACCTCTTGGCGGCCGAGCCTCAACTGTCCATCCTGACCACCAGTCGCTCGCCCCTGATGTTGGCCGCCGAGCGCATCTATCTACTGCCGGTTCTCGATGTCGGAGTGCATGGTTCAGCGGTCGAACTCTTCGAGCGGCGGGCGCGGGCGATCCGGCCCGACGCGCAGCTGCCGCGGGCCGAGATCGCCGAACTGTGCCGGCACCTCGACGGACTGCCGTTGGCCATCGAGCTCGCCGCGGCCAGGATTCGCGCCATGACCGTGACCGAGATATCGCGGCGACTCGAGGAGCGCTTCGCGCTCCTGCGGGGCACCGATCGAACCGCCCCCGATCGCCATCGCACCCTGTACGCGGTCATCGAATGGAGTTGGGATCTCCTCGAGGCCGACGCACAGTCGGCGATGCGTCGACTGTGTCGCTTCCCGGCCGGATTCACCACCGACGCTGCGGCGGTCGTGGTCGGACAGAGCGGATTCCGGCTCGCCGACACCCTCGAGGCGTTGGTGAACCAGTCACTTCTCACCGTGACCGAGACCGACGGCCACATCCGCTACCGGATGCTGGAGATGGTGCGGGAATTCGGTGAACAGATGCTGACCGGTTCCGACGATCCGACGGAGTCGGGCGACGTCGACCGCGCCATGGCGCAGTGGGCACGAGGGTTCGCCGAGATCGCCGAGGCGAAGTACGAGATCGCGGTGGACGATCGGTTGTTCACCTGGATCGCCGCGGACGTCGACAATCTGGTCTGGGTATTGCGTCGCTGCACCACGATGGCCGACGAGACCGGTGACCCCGGCGCCGTGGACACCGTCGTCACGGTCTTCCCGGTGTTGAGTGCGTTCTGGATGGTCCGCGGCCTGCATGGCGAGGTGATGTCCTGGGGTGCAAGACTTCTCGTAGTTCTGCCGAAACCGCCGTCGGATCTCTCCGACGCCATGCGGCGCCGCTGGCAGTTCACCGTGCTCGCGTCGATGGGGCACCTGGCGATGCAACAGAACTTCCGGGGGGTGGCCACCGGTCGCCACCACATCCGCATGATGCACCGACCGGAACGGACCTTCGACGAACCGACGGAGCTGCTCTCGGCCTGTGTGTTGTGCCGAACCCCGCAGGCCGCGATGCGGTACATCTCGCGTGGGACACGTGCGGCCGACGAACAGGTGCGAGCGGCCGCGCTGTCGATCCGGATGAACACCCGGGAGAACTTCGGCGACCTCGATCGGGCGCTGGCGGACGGCTTCCTGCTGCGCGAGATCGCGCGGCAGCACGACAATGCCTGGATGTCCGGGATGGCCCAAGTGACCATCGGCAGTTTGCACGGACAACAGGCCCAGTGGGACCGGGCGGTCGGTCATTACCGCAGCGCCATCATCAATCTCGTCCGTCTCGGTTCCCGCGACGACGAGTTGCAGACCCGGTGCTATCTGGTGGTGACCCTGGTCGCGCTGGGGCGACTCGACGAGGCCGAGCGCGAACTGCTCGTGGCGGCCGAGGGATGGACACCCGACGACCCCAACCCGCAGGGCAATCCAGAGGTCATCGGCGCGATGATGCTCGGTTACGCCGAACTGGAGTTTGCCCGTGGTCATGTCGACGTCGCAGGTGAGATCTACTGGCGCGCTGCCGATCTCATCAAATCCAACCATCCGCTGGGTGCGCAGGATCCGGGCATGGTGATGCTCATCAGCGCGGCCGTGGCCGGCATCGTCCGGGCGGGGGATCTGGCGCGGGCAGAAGAGTTCCTGACCCTGCTGGCCGACGGTATCAACGATACGTTCGGGCTGGCCGGCTGGCAGGACCAGCCGCAGGCCGGTGCGATGGCGATGGCCGCCGGGTACCTGATCTGCGAGGCCGACCGCCGCGACGAGGACGGAGCGTGGCTCCTCGCGCTGTCACGGCGCCTGGGGGCCCGACAGGACTATCCGTCGCTGCATCACATCTACGCCGGGATGGCGGAGATCTCCGGGCTGCCCACCGCGCAATGGGATGCGCTGGTCGCGCAAGCGGCACAACGGTCGCGGCGCCAGGCGGTGGACGAGGTCCGAACCCGCCTGGCGCCGCGCACCAGTACTCACGTGTGAACTCTCAGATCACGCGTTTCGCATGTAGGCACGCACGGCCAGCGGCGCGAATATCGCTGTGACCACCACGGCGCCGACGAGCGCGTACACGACGTGGATTCCGATGTGCCCGTTGGCGGTGAGTTCGCGCACGGCGGACACCAGTTGGCTGACCGGGTTGACCTTGACGAACGCCTGTAGCCAGCCGGGCATCGTGTCCACCGGGACGAACGCGTTCGACATGAAGGTCAGCGGGAACAGGATGAGCATCGAGATGCCCTGTACCGCAGAGGCCTTGCTCATCAGGCAGCCCATCAGTGCGAAGATCCACGAGACCGCAAAGCTGCAGACGATCACCAGCGCCGCGGCGCCGATCGTTCCCCAGGCGTCAGGGCGCCACCCCATGATCAAGCCCATGACGATGGTCAGGGTCGTCGCGATGAAGTAGCGGATCATGTCGGCGAGCAGTGCGCCCGCCAGGGGGCTGATCCGGGCGATGGGCAGCGACCGGAACCGGTCGAACACACCCTTGTCCATGTCCTCGCGCAGCTGGGTGCCCGTGACGATCGACGTGGTGATCACGGTCTGAACCATGATGCCGGGAATGATGACCGGCAGATAGGCGCTGATGTTCCCGCTGATCGCGCCACCGAAGATGTAGGTGAACATCAGGGTGAAGATGATCGGTTGCAGCGTCACGTCGAACAGCTGCTCCGGGTTGTGCCGGATCTTCAGCACGCCCCGATACGCCATGGAGAAGGACTGTCGGACGGTTTCGGCGAGGCCGATCGACCGTTTGGCTACGGGCCGAGCATCTTTGGTGGTGATCGCGGTCGACGCGGGGCCGCGGTCGATGGTTGTGATGGTCATCAGGCCACCTCCTCTTGGATGGTGTCGGTCTGGTCGTCGGCCGGCCGGCCGGTGATGGTGAGGAAGACCTCGTCGAGACTCGGCTTCTGGACGTTGATCTCATCGATGGCGATCTGGTTTTCGCGCAGTGCGATCAGGATGTCCGGCACCAGATCCGGCTTCTGCAGGCCGACGGAGACACGGGCGGCCTCGGGGCTCAGGGTCGCGGTCTCACCGAGTACCGACTCGACGATCTGGCACACGTGCTGCGCGTCCGTCCGGTTCACCGGGACGAGTTGCAACGTGCTGGCACCGACCGACTGCTTGAGTTCGTCGGCCGTTCCGTCGGCGACCACGATTCCGTGGTCGATGACGGCGATGCGGTCGGCGAGTTGGTCGGCCTCATCGAGATACTGCGTGGTGAGCAAGACGGTCGCGCCCTGCTTCACGAGGTTGCGGATGGTCTCCCACATCTGCGCCCGGGTACGTGGGTCGAGGCCGGTGGTCGGCTCGTCGAGGAACAGCAGAGGTGGGGTGTCGATGAGGCTCGCCGCCAGATCGAGGCGTCGCCGCATGCCGCCGGAGAAGTTCTTCAGCGGTCGATCGGCGGCCTCGGTGAGGGAGAACTCCTCGAGCAGTTCGTCGGCCCGGGAGCGCGCCGCGGGTCGCGACAGGCCCAGCAGCCGGCCGAACAGGACGAGGTTCTGTGTCGCGGTGAGGTCCTCGTCGACCGACGCGTACTGCCCCGTGACGCCGACGAGGGAACGGACCGCGACGGCGTCGTCGACGACGTCATAGCCGAAGACGGTCGCGTGGCCCGCATCGGGACGCAGCAGTGTGGCGAGCATGCTCACCGTGGTGGTCTTCCCGGCCCCGTTCGGGCCGAGCACGCCGTACACCGAACCGGTGGGGACGGCCAGATCCACGCCGTTGACGGCGCGGGTCGATCCGAAATGTTTGACCAGCCCGTGCGCATCGATCGCCAGGCCGGCCGAGGTGGTTGTTGTCATGCCGCTGAGAGTGCCCCGTGCCGCTGTCGTGGGCCTTACACCGGCTTGCGCGGTGATTACAACGGCTGGACGGCCGCTGACGTGGGTCGTCGCCGTGAGTGTTCGGCGGGCCGCGCTTCGGCACGGTGAGCGATGTAGGCCAGGCCGAACATCAACATCGGGATCAGCATGTAGCCGAACCTGCCGACCGGCGCGAGCAGGAAGAAGCACGAGAAGCCTGCGCCGATGAAGGTGGCTGCGGCGGCAAAGGTGGCTGGTGGCCGGCGGACGAGGTATGTCGACAACACCACGGCACACACCGCCAGCAATGCCATGCCGGCGATACGGCCCGCCGGGCCGAGCGATGCGAGGAGCACCCCGGGCATGGGGCTACGCGCGGGTGTCGGGGTGCTGCCGTGGCCGGTGGGGAACTCGAAGACCTGAGCGATCGTGTCCGAGACGGACAGAATCGCCGGGATGACGAAGACTGCCGACGCGGCCACGAAGAACGCGACGAACCGAGCCGCGACGGCCCTGCCATAGCGGGTGATCAACAGCGCCAGGATGATCGGCAGACTGAGCAGTGCCACCCATTTGATCGCGAAGGCCGCGGCGACGAAGACCGCTCCGAGCGCGGGACGACGGGTGGCGGCGAGCGCGAGTCCCAGGAGGAGGAAACCTGCGAGCGGGAGGTCGACACCGCTCGCGCACATCTCCAGGGCGATCGTCGGCGACGCGACCAACAGGATCGCGGCACTGGTCGCCCATCCAGACCGCGCGCGGAGCACTCGCATCGATCCCCACACGCCACCGATTGCGATCGCCGCACACCAGATCCGGGGATCTCCGACGACATTCCACGCGCTCTGCGGATCGATGCCGGAGCGCGCGATGAGAGCTGCGGGGATGCCGAACACTGCCATCACCGGTAGGTAGGGGTTGATGTCCGCAAGGACGGTGGCGTGGTGGACATATGGGATTCCGCTGGTGATCAGCAAATTGCCGGACCGCGAGATGACACCGACCTCGTCCTGCATCTGGTGATGGCCGTTGAGCAGCATGACGAACGGCACGACGAGGGCGCCGGTGACCGCGGCGATGCGGGCGAGGCGTGCGCGCCGGGTACCGGCTGGCAGAGGAACGATCGAGATGAGTGCTGCGACGCCGTAGCCGATGACGGCCGAATGCGCCCAGGTGATGTGGGCGTCGAGGCCCGAGATCCGGAACAGGAAGTACGCTCCCGCGCCGAACACGAGGTACGCGACGCCCTCGACGTGATGTCGCCGCACCTGCGGGTGCTTCCGTAAACCCACGATGACCATTTGATTTCCCCCGGTCTACTGTGGAGTGAACACTTAGTTGAACGTATCAACCACGTCGTTCCGAATTTAATCCGGTGGGGGACGTATGGCCATTGCATGGCGGGATCAGCCGCCTCATCAGGGGCACCCGCGTGTTGCCCGAATGTCGGCGGCCGCGCGTGTGCGATTGGCCGGTGTGATGGCGTATCTGGGGCAGCCGCGATGGTGGGTGGAGATCCTCCTCATCTGGGGGATCTACTCGGCTTACTCGCGGGTTCGCAACATCGGTGGCAAGGACGTCGGCCGCGCGTTCGGGAACGGCCGATCGATCGCGCAGATCGAGCAACACCTGCACATCGCGTTCGAACCGGCGCTCAATCGCTGGGTGCATGTCAACGGCTGGGTGGCCGATCTCAGTGCGCTGCACTATCACACGCTGCACTGGTGGATCACGATCGGCGTGTTCGTCTGGCTGTTCTGGCGGCGACGCGAGATCTATCGACGGGCGTCGCTCGTGCTGGCGCTGACAACCCTCATCGCGCTGGCCGGCTTCTTCCTGATCCCGACCGCGCCGCCGCGGATGTACCCGGGGTATGTCGACATCATGGCTCAGACCGCGTCGTGGGGCTGGTGGGAAGGTTCCGGTTCACCCGGTCCGGAGTCGGTGACGAATCAGTTCGCTGCGATGCCGTCGTTGCATTGCGGGTGGGCGATCTGGTGTGGGGTGATGATCGCGATGTACGCGCGTCGAACGTGGGTGCGCGTGCTCGGGGTGCTCTATCCGATGAGCACCGCCTTCGTGGTGATCGGGACGGCCAATCACTATGCGCTGGACGTGATCGCGATCGTCGCGGTGATCGCCGTGTCGATGGCGATCGTGTACATGCCGTGGCGTCAGGCCGCCGACGCGGTCGCGCGCAGGTCGGCGGTGTCGGGTAGATCCGTCGCGTAGCGGATGACCGATGTCACGCGGCCGAGGCGACGCTCGACGAGGACGATGGCCTCGGCGAGCTGATCGGGATCGTCGACGTCGGCGACGAGCGCGGCCGTGTGGCCGTTGTTGCGCAGCATGAACGGCACCGCGGCCGAGTACTGGCTGCTGACGACGCCCAGCGGGATGTCGCGACGGAACAGTGCGCGGGCGTAGTCCAGGACGGCGGGGTCGTCGTCGAGGACGATCAGTGGGACGGTGGGGGTGCGTGTGCTCTTTCTCATGATCCAAGGATGATGCCGCAGGTTGGAGACGGTCTGAGGCGTTGCTGTGGTTTGACTGTGGATGCTTGTTCGGCCTGTGGATGAATCATCGGCGCCGGCATCGGAACGGTCTATCCTCACGCTCCCTGGGTGACATGATCTGCCGTCCAGGCCCTCGCAGCCGGGTCCGGTCGGCCGGGCTTGTTCTCTGCTGCCGTTTCTAGTATCCAGGGTAGAACATGTTCTAATTCTGGCCGCTGTTGTCGATCTGTCTGTCTGGCGTTGAGGAGCCCCCAATTGCACACCCCGATCTGTGACGAGCTCGGTATCGAGTTCCCCATCTTTGCGTTCACCCATTGCCGAGACGTGGTGGTAGCCGTCAGCAAGGCGGGTGGTTTCGGCGTGCTCGGTGCGGTGGGGTTCACGCCCGAGCAGCTCGAGATCGAATTGAAGTGGATCGATGAGCACATCGGCGATCGGCCCTACGGCGTCGACATCGTCATCCCCAACAAGTACGAGGGGATGGATGCCGACATGTCCACCGAGGAGCTCACCAAGATGCTCCAGGACATGGTGCCGGCCGAGACGTTGGATTTCGGCCGCAAACTGCTGCTCGATCACGGTGTTCCCCTCAGTGAGGACAGTGACAACTCCCTCCAGCTGCTCGGCTGGACGGAGGCCACTGCGACCCCGCAGGTGGAGATCGCCCTGCAGCACCCGAAGGTGAAGCTGATCGCGAACGCGCTCGGCACACCGCCCGTCGACATGATCGAGAAGATCCACGCGTCGGGTCGCAAGGTGGCCGCCCTCTGCGGCTCGCCCCAGCAGGCGCGTAAGCATGCGGACGCCGACGTGGACATCATCATCGCGCAGGGCGGTGAGGGCGGCGGCCATTGCGGCGAGGTCGGTTCCATCGTGCTCTGGCCGCAGGTCGTCAAGGAGGTCGCACCGCGTCCGGTGCTGGCGGCCGGTGGTATCGGCAGCGGACAGCAGGTCGCAGCCGCATTGGCTCTCGGTGCGCAGGGCGCGTGGAGCGGTTCGCAGTGGTTGATGGTCGAGGAGGCCGAGAACACACCCGTCCAGCAGGCCGCCTACGTCAACGCGGGCAGCCGCGACACGGTGCGCAGCCGGTCGTTCACCGGAAAACCGTGCCGCATGCTCCGCAACGACTGGACCGAGGCATGGGAAGACCCGAACAATCCCGAGCCGCTGGGAATGCCGTTGCAATACATGGTCTCTGGTATGGCCGTTGCCGCAACGCACAAGCATCCCGACGAGAGCATCGACGTCGCGTTCAACCCGGTGGGCCAGGTTGTCGGTCAGTTCCAGAAGGTGGAGAAGTCCGCCGCGGTGATCGAGCGTTGGGTGCAGGAGTACATCGAGGCAACCGGAAGCCTGGAGAGCCTGGCGAACGCGACCTGAAGTCGCTGTACCACAACATGATCGGTGGACAACGCCGATAGGTCGCATCAGGCAGCCGCCCCGTTCCGTGAAACGGGGCGGCGAGCTTCGACTCCGACACGACTGCTCAGATCGCCCTCGGGGGGACCGATATCGCGGTGTGGGACAACATCAATCCGGGTAACGCGGTCGAGGTCAAGCTCAGCTACGACATGCCTGCGGGCGCTGTCCCGACAAGCATCGAACTGCACGACTCGATGTTCTCCGGCGGCGAGACGGTGTCGCCGACGTAGTCCGCAGCGTGGTCTCGACCCACACCGTCACAGGCTCGTGCGAACCTTCCCGGACCGCGCCGGGTCGTCCAGAAACAGTTGTAGCGGTGAGTGCGCGATGGCACCCACCGCTACAACGGTGACTCAGTGGATCAGTCGATCAGCTGTGATAAGGCTCGGCGCTGACGAGGGTCACCTTGATCACCGCGCCGCTGGGCACGGAGTATTCACGGGTCTCGCCGACCTTGGCATCGATCAGTGCCGCGCCGAGCGGAGAACTCGGCGAGTAGGTCTCGATCGACCCGTCTCCGGCACTCTCCTCGCGGGTGGCGATCAGGAAGGTCTCGGTGTCGCTCTCGTCGCCGTCGTAGTACACCTTGACCACCGAACCCGGCAGGGCGACACCCGACTGCGTGGGCGCTTCGCCGACCTTCGCGTTGTTCAGCAACTCCTGGAGCTGGCGGATACGCGCTTCCTGCTGACCCTGCTCTTCGCGGGCCGCGTGGTAGCCGCCGTTCTCCTTGAGGTCGCCCTCTTCGCGACGCTCGTTGATCTCCGCAGCAATGACCGGTCGATTGGCGATCAGTGAATCCAGTTCGCCTTTGAGGCGGTCATGCGACTCCTGGGTGAGCCACGTCACCTGTGTGTCGGTCATCGGTCACTCCTTTGTGTTGTCCGCGCCCAGGCGGATTCTTCAACTGGGCATATGGACTGCTCAAAATGCAGCAACACGACCCCTCGCGGAGCCGTGTATCCAATGAGGGTACCAGTCACTGAGAGCTAAAGCACATCAGAGCCGTCGGACCGGGCCTGTCGGAGTGCTTCTGCATAGCTGGGTTCGACCCTCTTGAGCCACCCGACGACCAGGTATGTCACCGGCATGATCACTATCTCCACCAACGTTTTCCAGACAAATCCGACGACCGTGTAGTTGATGAAGTCGCCCCAGCTGGAGATGCCGAGAGCCGTTGCGGCAATCGAGCAGAAAACGAGGGTGTCGGCGAACTCACCGACCACTGTCGAGCCGATGAGGCGTGCCCACAGGTGGCGTTCACCCGCGCGCTCCTTCATCTTGACGAGGACGAACGAGTTCAGGAACTCGCCCGCGAGGTAACCGGCCAGTCCGGCCAGCAGGAACTGGGGTACCACGCCGGCGACCGTCCGGAAGGCCTCTTGTCCGTCGTAGAAGTCCGCGGCCGGTAGCTCGATCGTCAGCCAGAAGCAGATCGACGCGATCAGCAGCACCGCGAATCCGGCGAAGATCGCCCGGCGCATTGCACGGAATCCGTAGACCTCGCTGATCACGTCGCCCAGCACGTAGGCCAACGGGAACAGGTAGAACGCGCCGTCGGTGACCAGGCCGTTCATCTGGATGGGACCGAGCGAGACGTTCAGCCAGTCGTCGAACAGGACGACACCCTTGGTGCCGGTGATGTTGCTGATGAGCATCACGCCGACGAACAACGCCATCAGATACGCGTAATAGGGACTCGACACGGTCGCGAAGACCGCGCGGACACGCGTCGTGCCGGTCACGGTTCAGAAGGTGCGGTCAGATAGGCGGGCACGTCGGTGGTGCAGCCGAACACCTCGCCGATCACCGGAGGCTTGGACGTGCTGACCTCGGTGTGCACCCCGACCTGGGTCTGTGTACCTGCCGGGATGAGAATCTCCCGGCGGCCGGTCTCATCGCCGTCGGCGGAGCGTCCACGCACCACACACGCCGCGGGCAGTCCCGGGTCTCGGCGCGTCACGGTGATCTGGACCGCAACCGTGGAGGGATTCACGATCTGGTAGCCGGCTGCTTCGCCGGACACCACCGGATTGGCGAACTTCGAGTAACCGAGCGCCGCGAGCGCGAGACCGACAACAACCACCAGCGCGGACAGTCCGATGAACCAGCGTCGCCTGCTGGTCGGCGACTGCCCGGAGGGGTACGTCGCGCGAGGCCCGCTGCGCGGTGCATCCGCACCGGCGTCGGTGCCCCCGTCTGAACTGTTCACGCGTCAATACCTACCATGGGAGCAGTACCTATCCGAAGGTGAGGAAGCGTGACCGAATCTCACACAGGTGGACCGCATGCAGGTCTCCGTCTGATGGCGGTGCATGCTCACCCGGATGACGAGTCCAGCAAGGGCGCCGCGACGACCGCGAAGTATGCGGCCGAGGGCCATGACGTGCTCGTGGTCACGCTCACCGGTGGTGAGCGTGGCGACATCCTGAACCCGGCGATGGACCGTCCGGGAGTCAAAGAGCGGATGAGTGACGTCCGCAAGGAAGAGATGGCGAACGCCGCCGCGGCGCTCGGGGTCGAGCAGATGTGGCTCGGCTTTGTCGACTCGGGACTGCCGGAGGGCGATCCGCTCCCGCCCGTCCCCGAGGGTTCGTTTGCCGCGATCCCCATCGAAGACGCCATCGAAGCACTCGTGCGTGTGGTCCGGGAGTTCCGGCCGCACGTGATGATCACCTACGACGAGCGCGGCGGTTACCCGCATCCGGACCATATCCGGGACCACGAGGTGTCGGTCGCGGCATTCGAGCGGGCCGGCGATCCGGACGCATATCCGGGTACCGGCGAACCGTGGACCGTGTCGAAGATCTATTACACGCACGGCTTCATCCGCGATCGGATGGTGCTGTTCTCGGACGAGTTCGAACGGCACGGACAAGAGAGTCCGTTCACCGAATGGCTCAGCAAGTGGGAGCCCGGTCGTGGCGACTTGATGGGTCGGGTGACCACCCAGGTCGAGTGTGGCAAGTATTTCCCACAGCGCGATGATGCGCTGCGGGCGCACGCGACCCAGATCGATCCCAACGGAGTGTTCTTCGCGGTGCCGCTCGAGTGGCAGCAGCGACTCTGGCCGACCGAGGAGTTCGAACTCGCGCAGACGCGCGTGAAGACATCGATCCCGGAGACCGATCTGTTCGCGGGAATCGAGGAACCATGAGTCCGATGAACCCGATGCACGTAGCGGCCGGCTATCAGATCCTGGCAGATCAGCAGCCCGAAGGGCCCGAGTTCGGCAAGGCCTCACCGCTCGGGCTGCTCATCATCATCGTCCTGCTGGTGGCCACCGCGCTGCTGATCCGGTCGATGAACTCACAGCTGAAGAAGCTGCCGAAGACCTTCGACGCCGAGCATCCGGAACCCGATCAGGCATTCGACGACGGAACCGATTCGGTCGTCGACGGCGAGGGCAATCCCGCCGCCACAGACCCCGACACCACAGACCCCGACACCACAGGCAAGGTGCAGGCCGATGAACGGAAGTCCGCCGAGACCTGAACCGACCGAAGCGGGTCGTGACGGGGATCTGCAGCGCAACGTGCTGGATCAATCCACGAGCCCGTATCTCCGCCAGCACGCCCTCAACCCGGTGCACTGGCAGGAGTGGGGGACCGATGCCTTGGCCGAGGCCGTCCGCCGAGACGTCCCGATCCTGCTCTCCGTCGGCTACGCCGCCTGTCACTGGTGCCACGTCATGGCACATGAGTCCTTCGAGGACGCCTCGACTGCCGCAGTGATGAATCGCGATTTCGTGTGCATCAAGGTGGACCGGGAAGAGCGTCCCGACATCGACGCGATCTACATGAACGCGACCGTGGCGATGACCGGGCAGGGCGGCTGGCCGATGACCTGCTTCCTCACCCCGTCAGGTGACCCGTTCTACTGCGGCACCTACTTTCCGTCGTCGCCGCGTGGCGGAATGCCCTCCTTCATCCAGATCATGGGTGCGGTCACCGAGGCCTGGACGCAGCGACGGGACGAGATCGATGCCATGGGGCACCGGGTCCGTGAGCACCTCGAGGCCAACACCGAGGCGTTGCCGGTCGCCGACGTCGGCGTCGACGACCGGTTGCTGGCCCATGCGGTCACCACGATTCTCGACGACGAGGACACCGAATCCGGTGGATTCGGAGGGGCGCCGAAATTCCCGCCGTCGGCGTTGCTGGAGGGGCTGATCCGCGCAAGCGAGCGGACTGCCGACCGGCCGCCGCTCGACGCGGTGATCCGGACCGCCTCCGCGATGGCGCGCGGCGGCATCTACGATCAGCTGGCCGGCGGATTCGCGCGCTATTCGGTCGATAACGACTGGGTGGTACCGCATTTCGAGAAGATGCTCTACGACAACGCGCAGCTGCTGCGGGCCTATGCGCATCTGGCGCGACGCACCGGTGATCCGCTGGCGACACGGATCGTCGAGGAGACCATCGAGTTCCTCGACCGCGATCTGCGGGTGTCGGACGGGTTCGCATCGTCGCTCGACGCCGATGCCGATGGTGTGGAGGGTTCGACCTACGTGTGGTCGCCCGCGGAGCTGACCGACGTCCTCGGCGAGAGCGACGGACGTTGGGCGGCAGACGTTCTCGGGGTGACGGCGGAGGGCACCTTCGAACACGGCAGGTCCACCCTGCAACTACCTCGCGACCCCGACGACCCGGTCCGGTTCGCGCAGATCCGAAGTCGACTGCTGGTGTCGCGCGGCGGGCGTGTGCAACCGGCGCGCGACGACAAGGTGGTGACCGGATGGAACGCGATGGCGATCACCGCGCTGGTCGAGGCCGGTGCCGGTCTGGGGCGCCCGGACTGGATCGATCTGGGAGCCTGGTGCGCGCGGGCACTACTGGACGGGCATGTCGTCGACGGGCACGTACGGCGTTCTTCGCTCGGCGGGGTTGTCGGGCAGCCCGCCGCGGCGCTCGACGATCATGCTGCTCTGGTCACCGCTCTACTCAGCCTCCATCAGGTCACCGGTGAAACGTCGTGGCGGGACGAAGGGTTGGCTGTACTCGATGTGGCCATCGAGTTGTTCGCGGATCCCGAACAGCCCGGGACCTGGTTCGATTCCGTCGGCGACGGGCTGATCACTCGGCCACGTGATCCGGTCGACGGGGCCACACCCGCAGGTGCGTCACTGATGGCCGAGGCCTTGCTGGCCGCGTCAGCACTCGCGCGCTTCGGCCCGGCGACGCGATATGCCGAGCTCCTCGATCAGACGCTCGCGCGCTCGGTGGTGCTCCTGGCCAAGGTGCCCCGATCGGCCGGACACTGGCTCGCGGTGGCGCAGACCAGAGTGTCGGGACCGCTGCAGATCGCGGTCGCCCAGGGGCCGGACAGCATGGGTGAACTCGCCGCGCACGCACGTCTGGTTGCCCCCGGTGGCACGATTGTCGTTGCCGGGGAACGTGATTCGGTACCGCTGCTGGACGGGCGCGGTACCGTGAACGGTGCGGACGCCGCCTACGTCTGCCGTGGCACGGTCTGCGGTTTGCCTGTGACGGACGGCCCGGCGCTCGAGGGGGCGTTGGCGGCCGGCTGATTCCACCTGCCGACCTCCCCGAATGACGCCGCCCCTTCGTCGAGCGGGCGCAGTTTCGACGCGAGCGGGCGCAGAACTCTCGCGAGCGTGCACAGTTTCGACGCGAGCGTGCACTGCGATGGGTTGTCGGTGAGAATCGGTCGGAGAGTGCGCACGATCGGCGGGAAACTGCGCACGTTCGGCGGGGTTGGGCATGTCATCCGGGCGGACCATTGCCCGTGACGCCGGGCGATCAGTATCGTCAGTGCAATGTCGCCTCTACCACGGCGTTCGATCGTGTCGTGGACCGCGCTCCGGGTCGTTCGGATCGCCGTCGCCGTGTTCACCCTGGCCGGTTTGAGTAGCGTCGTGCCGACGGCGCACGGGGCGGCGCCGCTGCGGATGTTCGCCATGGGCAACTCGTATATCTCGGGTCAGGGCGCCGACAACTACCAGACCATTCCGGCAGACATGACCTCCTATCACGCCGGGACGACCGGTCCGCAGAACTATTGCTTCCGCAGCAGACATGCTGCGGTGGAGGTCGTCGCGAAGCGGCTCGGCGCCCGATTCACCAATGTGACATGTGCGAATTCCCAACCGCGACATATCGATCAGGACGCGCAGTTCGACGAGGGTCGCCAGATCGAGCACCTGCCCCGTGACGCCGACGTCGTCGTGATGCAGGTGATCGGCAATCCGGAGTTCATCAAGGTGGTCGAGTGCGTGCAGCTGCGGGAGTGCGATCGGCCGACGGTCGAGCGATCGCTCCGGGCTCTCGACGACGACCAGAAATTCCACGAGCGACGCATCATCGGTGAGGTCCGGGCCCGCGCTCCTACCGCACATGTCTACGTCCTGGGTGCACCTCAGGTGGTTCCGCGCGTGGGGCAGGACCAACGCGGTCGCTGTGGGTGGTTCATGTCCGATCCCGAGGTCGGGATGCTCAACGATTTCATCGGCAAGATCAACGAGATCTCGAGGGACAACGCCCGTCGTGCCGGCGAGACCTTCGTCGACCTGGCTCGTCCGGGATCGCCGTGGAATCAACGCCACGACCTGTGCAGCGCCGACCCGTGGGAGTGGGGCCCGCGGGTGGCGGCTCCCCAGTACGGACCCGACAACGTGAAGTTCCGGAACTGGATCCTGGGTGGATACCACCCGACTCAGGCCGGGCAGCGTGCCACCGCCGTGGTGTTGGAACAGGTCATCCGAGAACGCGAGGCCCCTCGAGGATGATCCGGTGGCGACTTCCTGGAGAAATTCCTCGAGAGTGCTGTCGATCCGTGATGATTGCTTCGTCATAGGGGCAGATGGCGGCAGTGGGCCGGCATCACCTGCCATCCGGCATCCGAGAGAGGACCTGACATGCAATATCTGCTGGCGATCACGATTGACGAATCCGTCCCCATGCCCCAGGAGGGCGATCAGGGATCCGAGGAGATGCGTGCGGCGTGGGCCGGATACGGAAAGGCTCTCGCGGCGGCAGGCCTGCTGGTCGAGGGGGCCAGCCTCACGCCGAGCGCATCGGCCACGACGATGCGGCTGACCCTCGGCCAGAGCCCCACCATCACCGACGGCCCGTATGTCGAGGCAAAGGAACAACTCGGCGGTTATTACCGCATCGACGCCCCGGACCTCGACGTCGCGCTCGAGTGGGCGGGACGGATTCCACTGCCGTTCGGGGTGGTCGAGGTCCGGCCCGTCGCGATCTTCGCGGCCGACGACGGCACCCCGACGCCGGTCGAGGCCTGACCGGCAGTGGCCGACACCGCAGGATCGGCCATTGCGCGTCTGGCACGCGAGGAGAGCGGGCGTGTGCTCGCTCTCCTCGCTGCCCGCTTCGACGACGTCGACCTCGCCGATGACTGTGTCCAGGACGCGCTGTTGCAGGCCGCCGAGACCTGGCCGACCCGCGGTGTCCCCGACAATCCGCCTGCGTGGCTCTACACAGTCGCGCGCAATCGGATCGTCGACCAACTGCGTCTGCGTGCGTCCCGCCGACGTCGGCTCTCTGCGGCCGCACCTGAACTGCTGGCCGAGAGCGAGCCGTCCACCGGACCGGAACTCATCGTCGACGACCGCGAGCTCGATGACGAACGCCTCCGGCTGCTGTTGCTGTGCGCACACCCGGCACTGGATCGCGATGCGCAGGTCGCCTTGACCCTACGGCTCGTCGGAGGTCTCACCACCGCCGAGATCGCTGCTGCCTTCCTTGTGCCGGAACGTACTCTCGCACAACGGATCGTCCGCGCCAAGCGCAAGATTCGCGACGCGCGGATCCCACTCACCATCCCGGCCGACATCGATGGCCGCGTCGGTGTGTTGCTGGGGGTGCTCTACCTGATCTTCAACGAGGGGTATCTGTCCAGGGGCGCAACGCCGTCACTCGTCCGGCTCGACCTGGCTGACGAGGCGATCCGGTTGACCGGACAGTTGATCGAGCTCATCCCGGAAAAGGGTGAGGCCCATGGCCTCCTCGCGCTCGAACTGTTCCATCGAGCTCGGTTCGGCGCGCGGCGCGACGTCGCCGGTGACCTCGTCGTGCTGTCGGAGCAGGACCGAAGTCATTGGGATGCAACGATGATCGACCGCGGGCGCACGGTGTTGCAGACCGCCGTGGCATGTCCGGGTGTCGGCGTCTACCGCATTCAGGCGATCATCGCCGCGTTGCACGCCGGCGCCGAGACGGCAGCCGACACCGACTGGGCCGCCATCGTCGATCTGTACCGCATGCTGGAGCGCATCGATCCCGGCCCGGTGGTCGCCCTGAACCGAGCCATCGCGGTGTCGATGGTCGACGGCCCGGAGACCGGACTGGCCGAGGTCGATGCGATCGACGGGCTCATGGATTACCACCTGTGGCATGCCGCGCGGGGCGAGCTCCTCTACCGGGCCGGTGATCCGACAGCGGCCGCCGAGGCGTTCCGTAATGCACTCTCGTTGGCCGACAATCCGGTCGAACAGCGCCACCTGCGAAGCCGCATCGACATGTGCACTGCGGTGGGAGCGGACTCGGGGACACAGGGCTCGGCGGAATGAACGGCGTTTCGGATCGCCACCGACGAACGCTCAGAGCGCGAGGTGAGTGGCTGCGGCACCTTCCGGTCCGACCAGCGCGCACAGTCGTCGATCCCGGCCCAGCTGCATGAGCAGTGCCGCGCCTGCGGGTCGTAGATCGATCGCGGCGCCCTGCCCGATCGGCCAGCCCAGGAATCGGCAGACGAACGACCGCGAGAAGTGCCCGTGGGACACGATGATCACGTCGGACTCCGCCAGGCGTTGCTCGACGAGCTCGACTGCGCCGTCGACTCGGCGGGTCATGTCGTCGACGGATTCGCCGTGTGGCCCGCCGTGTGTCCAGATGGTCCAGTCGCGATCGCCGTCCGCGTGGATCTGTGCGCGGGTGAGGCCCTCGTAGTCCCCGTAATCCCACTCGGCGAAGCGATCATCGACCTCGTCGACAACCAGCCCACCGAGTTCGGCAGTCCGTTGCGCACGTCGTCGGGGTGAGGCGAAGACATACGGGGCGACGAGGCCGAGGCGGTCGGCGATGCCGGCGAGGGCGCGAGCGTCCTCCTCGCCGCGCGGGGTGAGATCGATGTCGGTGCGCCCGGTGTGCCGGTCGGTCAGCGACCATTCGGTCTGCCCGTGCCGGACGAGGAGCACTCGTCGGTTCGTCGGGATGTCTGCAGCGCCTCGGTCGTCGGTCACCCTGCCGAGCCTACGACCTCCGCCAGCTGATCGACTGCCCAATCGATCTCCGCCTCGGTGATCACCAGTGGCGGCGCGAGTCGGAGCGTCGAGCCGTGTGTGTCCTTCGCGAGCACCCCGCGCTCGGCCAACCGGAGACAGATGTCCTTTCCCGTGCCCACCGACGGTTCGACGTCGATCCCGGCCCACAGGCCGAGGCCGCGGACCGCCACCACGCCCTGTCCGATCAAGTCCTGCAGCCGGGCGTGCAGGTGGCCGCCGAGGTCGGCAGCGCGTGCCTGCCAGGTGCCCTCGGTGAGCATGTCGACGACCGTGTGACCGACGGCCGCGGCGAGCGGGTTTCCGCCGAAGGTGGAGCCGTGCTCGCCGGGGTGCAGGACGCCGAGGATGTCCCGGTCGGCCACCACGGCGGACACCGGCAGGATGCCACCGCCGAGAGCCTTGCCCAGGGTGTAGAGGTCAGCCTCCACGTCCCAGTGCTCCACGGCGAGCGTCTTTCCGGTCCGGCCGAGCCCGGACTGGATCTCGTCGGCGATCATCAGGACATCGCGCTGGGTGCAGAGCGCGCGGACGCGCGGCAGGTAGTCGTCCGGCGGCACGATGATGCCGGCTTCCCCCTGAATCGGTTCGAGCAGGACGGCCACCGTGTTGTCGTCGAGGGCGGCCGACATCGCCGCCGCGTCGCCGTAGGGCACACGCACGAATCCCGGTGTGTACGGGCCGAATCCGTTTCGCGCGTCGGGGTCGTCGCTGAAGCTCACGATGCTGATGGTGCGGCCGTGGAAGTTGCCGTCGGCGACCACGATCTTCGCCTGGCCGTCCGGTACGCCCTTGACGTCGTAGCCCCACTTGCGGCCCACCTTGATCGCCGACTCGACGGCTTCGGCGCCGGTGTTCATCGGCAGGACCATCTCCTTGCCGCAAAGTGCTGCGAGCGCCGCGCAGAAGGGCTCGAGCCGGTCGGATCGGAACGCCCGGCTGGTCAACGTGATGCGTTCGAGCTGGGCCGTCGCCGCGGCGACGATCCGGGGATTGCGGTGGCCGAAGTTGACGGCCGAGTACGCGCCGAGGCAGTCGAGAAAACGTCGCCCGTCGATGTCGGTGATCCAGGCGCCCTGCGCGGTCGCCGCGGTGACCGGCAGCGGTGAATAGTTGTGCGCGACATGGGGCTCGGCGGGAAGGGGTCCAGCAGGAGGGGACACGGCGGGAGGGGACACCAGGACCTCCTTGTCGATGCCTCTCAATTCTAGGGTGCAGCATTTGATGCCGCCGCCGCCTTTGAGCAGTTCGGAGAGATCGATCGCGATCGTTTCGTAGCCGGCAGCGCGCAGCAACTCCGTGAGGTGTGGCGCCGCATCGGTCATCACGACGTGGCGGCCGTCGGAGACGAGGTTCAGGCCGAGGGCCGCGGCATCGCCATCGGTGGCGACGATGGCGTTCGGGAACAACGTGCTCAGCAGCGTTCGCGAGGCCGGCGAGAACGCGGGTGGGTAGTACGCGATGTTCTCGTCGTCGAGCACCCCGAGAGCCGTGTCGAGGTGATAGAACCGCGGATCGACCAGCTCGAGCGTCACGACCGGCAGACCGGTGATCGTCGAGACCTCGTCGTGGGTGTCACGGTGGCTCCGAAAACCCGTTCCGGCGAGGATGCGCTCCCCGACGACCAGGAAATCGCCCTCACCTTCCTGGATGCCGACCGTCCGATGAACCGGACCGAGACCGTTCCCGTCGAACCAGGCCGCGTAGAGATCGCCCTCGGGTCCGCGTTCGGGAAAGGCGAAGCGGGCTGCGATCGTGTGCCCGCCGATGCTGAGACCGCCGTTGGCGGCGTAGACCATGTCGGGGAGGCCCGGGTATGGATCGACGATGTGGACACGATGACCGAGCGATTCGTAGGTCTCTCGCAGGCGGAGCCACTGAGCGATCGCAAGGTCGGTGTCCACGGGTGTCGACGGATCCATCCACGGATTGATCGCGTAGCTGACCGTGAAGTGGACTGGCGGCGTCATGGCATAGGTCCGTAGCCGGGGTACCCGGGCGACCGGAGCGAGAACAGGGCTCGTCAGCGTCATGAATCGACGCTATCCTCCCTTTGTCACGCAAGCAATCGACGTCTGTTGCGCATCAGTGCAACAAAAAATGTCGGCAGTGGCAAGAAACGGAGATACATTGCGTCAGCTGGATGAACTGGACGAAAAGGTGCTCGCCTGCCTGGCCAGGGATGCCCGGGCCACCTTTGCGCAGGTCGGTGACGAGGTGGGGCTGTCGGCGCCCGCGGTGAAGCGACGCGTCGATCGGCTTCTCGGCGACGGCGTGATCAAGGGGTTCACCGCGGTCATCGATCCGCAGGCGATGCAGTGGACCACCGAGGCCTATGTGCAGGTGTCCTGTCGGGGCAACATCTCGCCGGAGTCGCTGAAGGCGGCGTGGGAGCCGATCCCGGAAGTGGTCAGCGCCGCGACCATCACCGGTCAGGCGGACGCGATCCTCCGGGTTCGCGCTCGCGACGTCCGCCATCTGGAGCAGGCGCTGGAACGCATTCGCAGCGCGGGGCCGGTGGACCATTCCGAGTCCATCATCGTGCTTAGTCAGCTCATCGACCGCGGGCACCCGTGATGGTCGACGGGAGTCGGTTCGCGATCATGCGGGCGATCGCCTTGTTGCCCGCCAGGTTCGGATGGAATCCGAGGTACTCGCTCGACGTCACGTAGCCCTCGAACCACTTCTCGTCATCGGCGCAGGCGTCGTGTCCGGTCGATTCGGCCTCGACGTCGACGAAGGCCGCACGGTGACGTTCGGCGACACGTCGCAGGATGTCGTTGTATGGGCCGAAGAAGTCCCGGCGGATGAAGGCGAGATCGGCGGAGCTCGCCGGATTCTCCGGAAAACAACCGCGATCGCCGAAATAGCCACCCTGCCCGACGATCACGACGGTGGCGGAGGGAGACCGCTTCCGGACCGCGCGCACCACCGCGTCGACCCGATCGTCGAGGGGCTCGAGTGCGTTGCGGATGGCGGAGTGATACCAGGCGTTGGACCGGCAGTGCGCGTCGACGCCCGGGATCGGGACGAAGCACACTCGGGAGATGTTTCCCCAGTCCGTGTCGTTGCCGCCGATCGAGATGGTCACGAGGTCGGTGTCGGGGCGCAGCGCATCGATCTGAGGTGGGACGAAGCCCTGCGACCGCAGTTGGGGCGTGGTGGTGATGTTCTGGGCCTTCGCTCCCGCGCACGCCACCGACCGGAAGGTCGTGGTGTGGATGAGTCCCGTCAGCTGATTGGGGTAGGCGACGGATGATCGGCCGCAGCCGATGATCTGAGTCGCGACGGTCGGGCTCGCGGCCCGCGAATCACCCAGTGCCACATAGTGCACCGGTTCACCGGCAGCGGCCGTCACGGGCGCGATGACCACGTGGAGGAGGGTGAGGAAAACGATGCCGAGTGCTGTGATCAGTGCGAATCGGGGTCGCACGACGTGACGCATGCGCGAACCGTATGCGGCTGCGAGGTGAATCGCAATTGGTCGCGCTGCGCGGTCGTGCTAGCCTGGTCGCCGTGATGACCACTGTGCGCGCCTATTGGCGCTTTATCGAGGCTCCGGGTGGGGCCGCGATGAAGCGCTGACACTGCCGCGCGCGCAAACACCCGGAGCCCGAGCAGCGACCGCAAGGTTGCTGCTTTTGTCATATCAAGGGCCTCCGGTGACTCATGAGCAACCAGGGGCACCCGACAACGACCGGGCCAGACCCCGAAAGGCACGACGTGACCACCATTCCCGACTTGACTGCCGCATCGACCTCCGATCGTCGGATCAAGTCCTTCCGTTCCATCCCGTCGCCGGACACGATTCGCAGTGAACTGCCGCTGACAGCACGACGTGCCGTCAGCGTTCAGAATGATCGCGACGAGATCGCCGACATCCTCGCCGGCCGTGACGACCGTCTGCTCGTCGTGGTGGGCCCGTGTTCGGTGCACGACCCGGTGGCGGCGCTCGACTACGCGCGACGCCTGGCGCCATTGGCGAAGGACTACGCCGACCGGCTGAAGATCGTGATGCGCGTCTACTTCGAGAAGCCGCGCACCACCGTCGGATGGAAGGGACTCATCAACGATCCGGGGATGGACGGGACCTTCGACGTCGAACGTGGACTGCGGATGGCGCGTTCGCTGCTGCTGGACATCATCGACCTCGGACTACCCGTCGGGTGCGAGTTCCTGGAACCGACCAGCCCGCAATACATCGCGGACACCGTCGCGTGGGGTGCCATCGGGGCGCGCACCACGGAGTCGCAGGTCCATCGCCAACTCGCATCGGGTTTGTCCATGCCGATCGGGTTCAAGAACGGCACCGACGGCAACGTCCAGGTGGCGATCGACGGCGTGAAAGCCGCAGCGGCGCAGCATGTCTTCTTCGGGGTCGACGACTTCGGCCACGGATCCGTGGTGGAGACCGCGGGTAACGACGACTGTCACGTGATCCTGCGCGGTGGTACCGGCGGGCCGAACTTCGACGCCGAGTCGATCGCGAACGCTGTCGGTGCACTCGCGAAATCGTCACTGCCGCAGCGGGTGATGATCGATTGTTCGCACGCCAACTCCGGCAAGGATCACGTTCGCCAGGCCGAAGTCGCCGATGAACTCGCCGACGCGATCCGCACACACCGGCGGGCGGGCGAGACCGTACCGATCAGCGGAGTCATGCTGGAGAGCTTCCTCGAGCCGGGTGCGCAGTCGTCGGATGCCCGGCCGTTGACCTACGGCCAGTCGGTCACCGACAAATGCATGGGGTGGGAAGCCAGTGTCGCCGTGCTGGCGACGCTTGCCCAGAGCTGACCGGCGCGCGCCGGACGCCTCCGGACCTGCTGCGCCACCTCATCCAGATGCGCACACTCGTCGCGAAAGTGTGCCCGGTCGGCGAGGTCGTGGTGGGACCGGCCCGATCCGATCCCACCGCAACGCTCAGTTTCGATTGCGCCGCAACTGATTCGCGTATCCGACGGCACTGTCGACGAGAATGAACGCAGCAAGGCTGATGCCGAGGAGCGGGACGAACCAGCCGACCGTCACCGCGATCACGATGATCGCCACGATCGTCGGCACCGGCAGTCCTCGCCACGCGCCGCGTAGCGGTGCGGGGCCGACCGCGAGGACACGATCCGATCGCCGGGGGCGGCGTTGCCACCACATCTGGTAGCCGCGCACGATCACGGCCAGGAGGCCGATCGCCAACAGCAGCAGCGCGATCTGGTTGACGAAGCCGAACAGCAGACCCATGTGCAGGGCGATGCCCCACGTGCTCAGCTGCGCGGCGAGTGGCCAGTCGGCGAACCAGGAGACGTCGACGACATGGCCGTTTGCTCCGTCGATCGAGACCGAGTTCGGCGAGAACTGCCACGGCTGGCGCGTCTCCGCCACCGTGAACGCGGTCGTCGTATCCGTCGGTACGGACACCTCGACGTGGTCGGTTACCCCGACCCGATCGGCAACTGCCAGAACAGAGTCCACCTGTCCGACGGCATCGGCGACGGCGGCGTCCCCGGCGCCGGCATGCCCGGCCGCGTGGTCGCCGTGGTCGCTGTGTCCACCGGCAGGCATGGTGGAGTCGTCGAGGGAGGTCGACACACTCGGGGTCGTCCAGCTCAGTGCCTGGCGCAGCTCACCGATGTTGTCGCCGGCCAAGCGCGACCAGGTGAGGCCCGTCGCCGACAGGAACAGCATCCCCACGACGATCCAGACCCCAACGGCACCATGCCAGTTCAGTGTGCGGGCGCGACCCGTGGTGGAGCGGTCGACGCTGATCAGCCGAGCCGTCCGGTCCCGCCTCATGCGTCGATACCGCGCAATCCACAGTGCAAGACCCGCAAGTGCGATCACCCACAGCCACGACGCCGCGAGTTCGCTGTACAGGCGGCCCGGTTCTCCGAGGTGGAGGTGTCGATGCAGCTGGCTGATCCAGGTTCGAAGCGGCAGCGCTGCGGCGCTCCCGTAACTCACCAGTTCGCCGACCGGGCGCGCGGTGGCGGGATCGACGAAGACCGCCATCCGCTCCGATTCTCCCAGCGACGGGTCATCGAACAGCACGCGCGTGGTGTCGCCCGGCGCGGCTGCCGGGCGTACCGCGGACAAGGCGAGGTCCGGTCGGGCGGCCATCGCCGCGCGGATCTGATCGGCGACGGGCCGGGCCGGACCCGTGCTGTCGGTGTGTAGTTGCTCGCGGTAGACGACCTTCTCGAGTCCGGGTGCCAGTGCGTAGAGCCCTCCGCTGACAACCGCGACGATCAGAAACGGTGCGATCAGGATGCCGGCATAGAAATGGAGTCGTCGCACCAATGGCGCCCAGCCGTTGTGGCGCCCACCGGGCGGGCGACCGGCCGGGTCGGTAGGTGGCGAGGAGTCGAGCGGCTGACGGGGTGGTTCTTGGGTGAGGGACACGGAGGTCCGCCTTTCGGGAGCTGGACGCGACGCCCGACAGATGACGTCGTGCGCATACGCGAAGAGCC
Organism: Gordonia sp. SL306; assembly: GCF_026625785.1. Classification (NCBI taxonomy): domain Bacteria; kingdom Bacillati; phylum Actinomycetota; class Actinomycetes; order Mycobacteriales; family Gordoniaceae; genus Gordonia; species Gordonia sp. SL306. The sequence goes on from NZ_CP113063.1 coordinate 4,106,204, forward strand.
GACCGCCGCACGTGGTCGACACGCGAGCAGGTCAGCGAGGGTGAGGAATGGTCACATCGCCGAGAGCGGGGGACCCCGGGTGCCCACGGGGCGGACACACCTGCGGCCGGGTCGCAGGCGGTCGTCGGTCGCGGGCAGCACGCTCCAGGACGTCGCGACGTCCACCGGTACCGAGATGAGCGTGAGAACGGTCCGGATCACCACCGACAGAGCGGCTATCACAGCGGTCTCCAGACCGATCGCCAGAGCGACCGCCACCACGGTGGCGACGATGTGAAAGGTCGCCATCGAGGGAGTCATCAGGGTGGCGTGGTGATGAGACAGAGCGGCGAGTGCGAGGTGACCCACGAGCTGTCCGCCGACGAGCATGCCGACGAGGCCCGGCCACCCGGCGCGCTGCGGGGAGACGGCGGATGCGGTCCAGCCGAGCCCCGCACACACCGCGACCAGAAGCGTGAGAGCCGTGGAGTCGGGCAACCCGCCACCCGCGGCTGCGTGCGCGATGATCGAGGTGACCCCCGACGACGCACCGACGACGCAACCCCGAACCTGGTCGAGGGTGCGGGCCTGCGGGTGCATGGCCCGCATCCTATGACGGCACTGCGCCGCTGATCGAGTCGGCTGCTAAGTTCGTGCTGCGTCGGTCTCGCGTCCGGTTCGTCCGGATCGAGCGCAAGAGGGAATCTGGTGAGAATCCAGAGCTGCCCCGCAGCGGTGACCGGAAACGACAGCGGCCAGGAGCACTGGGTCAGCGATGACCTGGGAAGCGGCCGTCAGTAGGTGGCACGAACCGTGCCGTGTCCGGGAGTCCGAAGACCTGCCGACGTGACCGCGGCGGCGTGCCGTGGTCGACATCGACTCCGTGGGACATGGTCGGTGCCGCCGGTCTGTCGGCGTCGCCGTGTGCCCTGGGTATCTGACGAGGTGCGATGACCGGGCAGTGGTGGCGCGTGAATGTGTTGAGCGGACTGTGCGTGTCGGGGCTTCTGGTCGTCTCCGTGCTCGGGCTCGTCTTCGGTACGGCACACGTCCCGTGGCGTGATGCCGTCGGATACGTCTGGGCCGACCTGATCGGCGGAGTGGTCTCCGCAGGTGATGCCGCCGATTACCGGATCATCGTCGATTCGCGGCTCCCTCGCGTTCTCACCGGTGCCCTGGTCGGCGCGGGTTTGAGCACCGTCGGCCTCGTCGTGCAGGCGATGGTTCGCAACGCGCTGGCCGATCCGTACGTGCTGGGCATCTCGTCGGGAGCGTCGGTGGGTGCCACCGCGGTGGTGCTGTTCGGGGTCTTCGCCGGGGCGGGCATCTATGCGCTGCCGACGGCGGCATTCCTGGGCGCGTTGATCGCCACCGTCGTCGTATTCGCCATCGCACGATCGGCCGGTGGTCTCACTCCGCTGCGGCTCGTGCTCACCGGGACCGCTCTGGGCTACGGATTCTCGGCATTGACAACGGTGCTGGTCTTCCTCGCGCCCGCCGGGGATGCCGCTCGTAGCGTGATGTTCTGGTTGCTGGGCAGTCTCGCCGCGACGAGCTGGCGCTCCGTGTGGCTCGTCGCAGTCGTGGTGCTGATCGGGCTCGCGGTCGTCGCCGGACTCGCCCGGCAGCTCAACGCCCTCGCGATGGGCGATGAGGTGTCGGCGTCACTCGGGTTGCGCGCCTCGCGATTTCGCATGCTCCTGTTCGTGGTGGCCGCACTCATGACCGGTGTCATGGTCTCGGTGTGCGGCGCGATCGGGTTCGTCGGGCTGGTGGTGCCGCATGTGGCCCGTCTCTTGGTGGGGTCCGACCATCGCCGTCTGGTGGTGGTGACACCGCTCATCGGCGCGGTGTTCCTCGTCGCCGCGGATCTGCTGGCCCGAACCCTCGTCCCCCCACAGGAACTCCCGCTCGGCGCGATCACGGCAGCGGTCGGCGTGCCAGTCTTCCTGCTCCTGATGCGTCGTCGCGGCACGGAGGCGGTGTGATGCGAGAGGTCGACTACGACCAGGTCGGTGTCGAGATCGGACACACGACGATCCTGCGCGACGTGACCGTCCATGCGCCGCGGGGCAGTTTTCTGGGGATCATCGGCCCCAACGGCAGCGGTAAGTCGACGATGCTTCGTTGCCTGTATCGTGCGCTCGATCCGACCAAAGGTCGGGTGCGGGTGGGGGACCGGGACGTCGCGTCGATCAGCATGCGGGACAACGCTCGTCAGGTCGCCGCCCTGACCCAGCGGATCGCACTCGACTTCGACTTCACGGCCGCCGAGGTGGTCGCGACAGGTCGACTGCCGCATCGGTCGCTGACGACGTCGACTGTCCGCCGCGATCGCGAGATCTGTGTCCAGGCGATGAGCGACGCGGGCGTCACCCATCTCGTCGACCGAGCCTTCACCTCGCTCTCCGGTGGTGAGGCGCAACGGGTCCTGATCGCCCGGGCATTCGCGCAGGAGCCGGAGGTCCTGGTGCTCGACGAACCGACGAACCACCTCGATGTCCGACATCAGTACGCGGTACTGCGCGCGGCGCGCGACCGAGAGGTGACCGTCGTCGCGGCGTTGCACGATCTGAACATCGCCGCGCAATTCTGCGACCGGCTCGTGGTGCTCGCGCACGGTCGGGTCGCGGCCACCGGCACACCGCGCGAGGTCCTCACACCTGCTGCGATCCACCGCTTCTTCGGTATCGGCAGCCATGTGTTCGACCACCCACGACTGAACGTGCCACAGGTCATCTTCGATGAGAAGGAAGCGGAATGAGAACGAGATCGGTGATCGTCTGCCTCGCGGCACTGCTGGTGTTGTCGGGTTGTGGGGCGCAGGTGGAGGAGGCCGCGCCGGAGTCCGGCAGCGCAGCTGTGACCGTGCAGAACTGCCGAGTACCTCTGACCGTGCCCGGACGCCCCGACCGGGTGGTGACCAACGACACCGGCATCACCGAGATCATGTTCGCGCTCGGTCTGTCCGACCGGATGGTGGGCTACACCTCCTACGCCGGCAAAGAACGGGACATCGAATCCTCCCCGTGGCGGGCAGATTTCGGGCGGACGACCTCCCTGGGAGACGGCTTCACACGTGAGGTCGTCCAGTCGGCGGATCCCGACTTCGTCTTCGCGGGGTGGAACTACGGGTTCAAGGAGGCGACCGGGGTCACCCCGGAATGGATTCGCACCCTGGGCGCGACGCCGTACCAGCTGACCGAGGCCTGCCGCCAGCCGGGCACCACCGAGCGCGGCATCATGCCCCCGCTCGATGCGTTGTATTCGGACCTGGCGAACATCGGCGACATCTTCGGCGCCCGCGACCGCGCGGATGCCCTGATCGCCGACTATCGCGCCGAGGTGGCGAAGGCCGACGAGACAGCGCCGCCGATTGATCGCCGCGCGCGTGTGTTCGTCTTCGACAGCGCCGATCCCAACCCGTTCACGTCCGGGCGATATGCCGCACCGCAGCAGATCATCTCGGAGGCCGGCGGTGCGAACATCTTCGCCGATCTGGCGGATTCGTGGATCTCGACCTCATGGGAGGCGGCCGCACAGCGTGATCCGCAGATCATCCTCATCGTCGACTACGGTGCCGGCCCGCAGAACACGGTCGACGCCAAGATCCGGCAGCTCGAGACCCATCCGTTGATGTCCCAGACCGAGGCGGTGCGGGAGAAGCGGTTCCTGGCGTTGCCGTACGCGGCTCTCGTGGAAAGTCCCCGCAATCCGGCCGCGATCACCCAGGTGGCCGGCTACCTCCGCTCGAAGGGATTCTGATCCCCGTCGGCCGTTCTGCCGACAGCAGAACCCGCGGTGCCGGCGGTCGGTGGCGACCTACCATCGGTCCATGGACGCCGGACTGCAGACCGCCGAACCCCTGTGGCGTGAGGTCACCGGACGCGTCATCCGACGGCATCGTCACGACCGCGGCGAACGCCTGGTGGAGACCGCGCGGCGCGCCGGGGTCTCGAGTCAGTATCTCTCCGAGATCGAGCGAGGTCGCAAGGATGCGTCGTCGGAACTGCTCGCCGCGGTCGCCGGCGCTCTCGGACTGACACTGCTCGACCTCACGCGTGAGGTGGCCGTCGAGTTGTCGCGGAGGACCGCGGTGCCCGTGCTGCGTGCCGTGACCGCCCCGGCGCCCGCTGTGGCACCGATGAGCGCGTTCGGGGGGCCGCTCGCGCTGGCGGCCTGAGCAGTCCGACGTCGTCGGCGGTCGGGCGGCTACCCGCGGGTGTCGATGATCCGATCGGCCAGTCCGTAGGAGACGATCTCCTCGGCCCGCAGCACACGGTCTCGGTCGGTGTCTCGCCGCAGCGTCTCGACCTCCTGACCGGTGTGTCGGCTCATCGCCTTCTCGATCTCCTCGCGGACCCGCAGGATCTCCTCGGCCGCCAGGATCAGGTCGGGGATGGTGCCACGTCCCTGACCCGAGGGTTGATGCAGCAGCACCCGAGCGTGCGGGAGCACCGAGCGTCGTCCTGGGCTTCCCGCCGCGAGGAGCAGCGCGGTCGACGAGAGCGCCTGCCCGACACAGGTGGTGGCGATCGGGGCATGGCAGTACTGCATGGTGTCGTACAGGGCGAAGGTCGCCATCACGGAGCCGCCCGTCGAATTGATGTACAGGTCGATCGGCGCGTCGGGGTTGTCGGAGTCGAGGTGGAGGATCTGAGCGATCAACGCGTTCGCGACGCCGTCGTCGATCTCGGTGCCCAGATAGATGATCCGCTCGTCGAGCAGATGACTGTAGACATCCATCACCCGCTCGCCGTTCGGCGTCCGGCTGATCACATTGGGGATCGTGTAGGTACTCACCGAGCCACCCCGAATCCTGTCGAAGCCGGTGTCAGGGGCCGGATCTGCGTCAGGTCGTCGACGACGTGGTCGATGAATCCGTAGTCGATCGATTCCTCGGCGGTGAAGACGTGGTCACGCAGCGAATCCGCGAAGATCTTCTCGACCGGCTGGCCGGTCTGCTGGGCGATGATCGTCAGAACGGTGTCGCGGACATGCCGGAGGTCGTCGGCCTGGAGCTCGATGTCGGGCGCGTAGCCGCCGATGCCCGCCGACCCCTGATGTAGCAGGACCTTGGCGTGGCGGAGCGCGTACCGCTTGCCGCGCGTTCCGTTGCAGAGCAGGAATTGACCTGCACTGTAGGCCATTCCGAGGTCCACGGTGCTCACGTCGTTGGGGATCAGACGCATCGTGTCCATGATGGCGAGCATGGCCGGAACGGATCCGCCCGGTGAGTTGATCCACAGTCCGATGTCGGCCACCGGGTCCTCGGACGCCAGCATGACCAGCTGCGCACACATCTGGCTGCCGATCTCGTCGTCGAGCGCCGAGTCGAGCATCAGGATACGTTGACTCAGAAGGTTTTCCGCGGTCCGCTTGCGAAGGGGGAGGAAGCGTTGGTCATCACTCATGACCTTGATCCTGCGCCGCTCCCGTCGGGTCTCGCATCGGCACGCTGCCTTGCGCAGAACGATGCTGCCGTGAGCAGTGCGCGATTCGGGTGATCAGATCACGTCGACGGCCGGCCGGGCATTCGGGATGGTGATGAGGGCGCGTCGATGGAGCCGCGCCGAGGGTGCCCCGATCGAGTCGGCCACCCGGTACTCGGCCTCCCATCGATCCGGCCGTAGGCGGTTGAGGACGTAACCTCGCTGGGCGTTCCCGAATCGGACGTGTGGTGACGCGGCCTTGATCGCACGGTCGGTCGCGTCGCTGTCTTCGCCATCACCTCCCGACGAAATCGAGGTTCCGGCCAATTCGACTCCGACAGCGGGTGATTCGCGCCGATAGGTCGATCGGAGCTCGGACACCGCGTTCCGGTGGATGTCACCGACGATCGATACGAGATTTGTCACCCCACGCCGGCGAGCGCCGTCGAGCACCCGGGCCCGGGAGGCCTCGTAGCCGCTCCACCCGTCCATGCTGACCTCCCGGACGCCGTTCTCGGCGTGGGCGAGGTCGGCGATGGTCGTCTGATGTGCCAGCACGTTCCACCGATGCCCACTGCGCGAGAATCCGTCGAGCAGCCATCGTTCCTGCGCTGCGCCGGTGATCGTCCGGCGGGGATCGGCGGTGGTGCCGTTCTGCGCGGTGTCGTCGTCGCCGTTGGCCTGGTCCCTGCGGAAGGTCCGCGTGTCGAGGACGTTGAACTCCACGAGGTCGCCGAAACCGAAGCGCCGATAGGCGCGGATGTCGGCCCCATGCGGCTGCTGCGCGACCCGCACCGGCGTGTTCTCCCACCACGCCCTGAGTCCCCGCGCCCGTCGGAGCAGGAACGCCGGGATCGGCTGATCGTCCTCGGGAATCGTTGCCGCCCAGTTGTTGTCCACCTCGTGGTCGTCGAAGACCGTGATGAACGGGCTGGTCCGGTGGATCTCGCGCAGGTGTGGGTCGAGTTTGTAGAGCGCGTAGCGATCTCGGTAGTCGTCGAGGTCCATCGCCTCGCGGTGGGCGGATTCCGGCATCGCGCCGGTCCGGCGCCGCCCGCCGTTGCCGGGTATCGGTTTCTCGTAGATGTAGTCGCCGAGGTGGAAGACCACGTCGGGAGCTTGGGAGGCCATGTCGGCATACGCGACGTAGTGACCGTCGGCCCACGACTGGCAGGAGGCGAACGCGAACGTCAATGCGCCTGCGGGGCCGGCCGGGGCGGTGCGCGTTCTGCCGATCTCGGAGATGTCTCCGGCCGCGCGGAACCGAAAGAAGTACTCCCGCGCCGGCTCGAGCCCGCGGACATCGATGTGGATGCTGTGCCCGTTGCCAGCGGTGGCCGGGGCCCGGCCGCGCCGGACGACACGGCGCATCGCCTCGTCGGTGGCGAGCTCCCATTCGACGGGTATGGGGGACGCACCCATTCCGCCGCCGCGCGCCAGTGGGTTCCGGGCCAGCCTGGTCCACAGCACCACTCCGTCCGGCAGCGGGTCGCCGGAGGCGACCCCCAGGGTGAACAGGTGATCGCCGAGGCGGGGCGTACCGGACGAGGCCGGCGTGTCACCGAGGAGACCGGGGATGACGGCCAACCCGCCGGCGACGCCGGTCCAGGTGAGGAATCTGCGACGTGTCATGCCGACACGCAGTGTCTTGTCGGGGGTGATCGAGACGTCGGGCAGGTCGGTGCTGGGCATGGGGTAAGCCGACCAATGCCGACTGACCGGAGGTCGTCCGGCGGCTTGATGTCCGATGATGCTCGGATGAAGACGAGGTCACCGCGTTCGGCGTGGATTCGCCGCAGCGATGTCGATCAGGCGCGGCTCAGGCGGTGAGCACGAGCCAGACGGCGATGTAGTGCATGAGGGCAGCGACCGCGGTGCATGCGTGGAAGACCTCGTGATGTCCGAACGTGGACGGCCACGGGTTCGGCCAGCGGGCGGCGTACAGGATGCCGCCGACGGTGTAGAACACGCCGCCGACTGCCAGCAGCACGATGACCATCCAGCCGACGTGACGGACCAGGGCGGGGGCGACGGCGATGATCACCCAGCCGAGGAGGATGTAGAGCGCGACGCCGAGCCAGCGTGGTGCCGACGGCCAGACGAGTTTGAGAGCCACGCCGGCGATCGCGCCGATCCACACGATGCCGAGCACCCACCATCGAACATCTTCGGGCAGGGCGAGCGCGCAGAACGGGGTATAGGTTCCCGCGATGAACAGGAAGATCATCGAATGGTCGGCACGCTTCATCCGGACCTGTGCGCGCGGCGTCTTCCAGGGGATCCGGTGGTAACTTGCGCTCACCGCGAAGACGCCGAAGACCGTCACCGCATAGATTGCACAGGCGACAGCCGCGCCGGGGCCGCGCAGCACGCCCGCGCCGATCACCACCGCGAGTCCGGCGCACGCGGCCACCCACGCGGAGTATTGATGGATGACACCGCGTAATCGGGGTTTGATGGCCGTGATCGGGTCATCCGTCAGGGTGCTCACGCAACCTACGGTACCGTAACTTTTGAGCCGATAGGATCAGGCAGCGATGAAACTTCTTCCCGATCGGCTACGGCGACCGATGCTGAGCGTCTACGAACGCCGACTCGTTCAGCTCATGGATGTGTCGCGCCTACCTCGTCACGTCGCGATCATCTGTGACGGCAACCGTCGATGGGCCCGCGACGCCGGGTTCGAGGACGTCAGCCACGGTCACCGCGTAGGTGCGCAGCGAATCGCCGAGATGCTGTCATGGTGTGCCGAGCTGGGGATCTCGACGGTCACGATCTATCTGTTGTCCACCGAGAATCTGCAGCGCGCCTCCGATGAACTCGATGCCCTCATGGAGATCGTGCCCGACATCGTCGAGGAGATCTCCGGCCCCGAGGGGGATTGGCGGGTTCGCATCGTCGGTTCGCTGGCGCAGCTCCCGGATGAGGTGGCCGCTCGGCTGCAAACGGCGTCGGACCGGACACACGAGCGCGACGGGATGAATGTCAACGTCGCGGTCGGATACGGCGGTCGACAGGAGATCGTCGATGCCGTGCAGTCACTGTTGCGCGAGAGTCTCGCCACCGGTGACGGTCCTGAGGAGATGATCGGTGCCGTCACCGTGGATGCGATCGACCGCAACCTCTACACGAAGGGGCAGCCGGATCCGGACCTGGTCATCCGCACGTCCGGTGAACAGCGCCTGTCCGGGTTCCTCCTCTGGCAGAGCGCCTACTCGGAGATCTGGTTCACCGACGCGTACTGGCCGGAGTTCCGCCGGGTCGACTACCTGCGGGCGCTCCGTGACTACTCGGCACGGAGTCGGCGCTTCGGCAAGTGACCGGCTCGGCGGTCGTACTCATCGGTGGACTCGTTCCGCGGCGACGAGGTGGTCGGTGATCAGCGTGACCAGGGCATCGACGTCGGCCGCGAACGTGGAGGCCGCCGGAGTGCCGAAGCCCACGACGATGCCTCCCGTCCGTGAGCCCGCTGGGTCAGCGCCCCCGACGGCGGGGACGGGTGCGGCCGGATGACGGAACAGCGACAGCGGAGCCAGGGCGAATCCGCGTCGCCCGGCGGCGTCGGCGATGATCGGTTCCAGCTCGGCGGGGATCGGGATCACCGCGTGCAGTCCGGCGGCGATCCCCGGTAGCCCGAGACCGGCATCGGCGAGGCGTGCGGTCAGGCGATCGCGGCGTCGCCGATAGTACTGCCTGCTGCGCCGGATGTGGCGGTCGTAGGCGCCGGAGTCGATCAGGTCGGCGAGGACCAGCTGGTCGACGACGCTGGCATCCGGTTCGCGAATCCCCTTGGACCACACCACCGTGTCGACCAGATCTGGTGGCAGGACGAGCCATGCGATGCGCACGGCGGGGGAGAGGCTCTTGCTGACCGAGCCGGTGTGGATCACCACATCGGGGCCGAGGGACTGGAGGGCACCGATCGGCTCGCGGTCGTATCGGAGTTCGCCGTCGTAGTCGTCCTCGACGATCAGCCTGCGTCCGGCGCGGGCCCAGTCGATGACCTCGGCTCGTCTGGTGGGCGACAGCGGGACTCCGGTCGGGAACTGATGACTCGGCGTCAGGAGTACCCCGCACGCGTCGGCAGGAAGTTCGCCGATGACCGCACCCCCGGCGTCGATCGGTACCGGGGTGGTCGCCGTCCCGGCGCGTTCGATCACGGCCCGGTGAAACGGCAGGCCATGGCTCTCGATGGCGAGGGTTCCGTCGAAGACGTTGCGGGACAGTAATTCCAGGGCATGCATCACCGAGGTGGTGAGGACGATCTGCTCCGGGTCGGCCTGGACCCCGCGGACGCGGGACAGGTAGGCCGCCAGGGATCGGCGCAAGGGGGCGCTGCCCTGCGGGTGGCCGGGACCGAAGGCCTCGTCGGGGGCGGCCATGATGGCCCGTCGGGTGGACGCCACCCAGTCGGTGCGCGGGAACAGGGACGGATTCGGTTGACCGAGCGCGAAATCGTGGACCGGTGACGGGGTCGGCGGCCGCGCCGGGCCGGCAGGCCGGGATGCCGGTCGCCGTGCGGTGGCGGCGACCCGGGTCCCCGAGCCCTGCCGGGCCACCAGCCATCCCTCGGCGATCAACTCCTGGTAGACCGCGGAAACCGTCCCGCGTGCGAGTCCGACGTCGGCGGCCAGGGACCGATACGGCGGGAGTCGGGTGCCGGCGGGGAGACGCCCGTCGTCGATGGCGGCGCGCAGGGCGCCGGTCAGCGAGCGGCGGAGCTTGGCACCTCGCCCGCGCGCGCTCGCCGACGGATCCGGTTGCAGGTCGAGGAAGAGATCGGTGCCGAGTCGTTGGGCGACCTGTTCCCACGGGTCCGAATTGGCCTGCTTATTCACCACCGAATTGAACCACTTTTGTGATGCAATGTGCTCCTAATCTGGATATCGACAACATCGGAGAGTGCGACGGGATCGAGAGGACGAGGACATGAGAGTGGTCATACTCGGCGCGAGTGGCGAGATCGGCAGGTCGTTGAGCGACCGGCTTCGAGACCGGGGCGTCGATGTGCTTGCGGCACAACGGTCCAGTGGCGTCGATGCCTACGCGGGCACCGGCCTCGTGGAGAGTTTCGCCGGAGCCGACGCGGTGGTGGACTGCACGAATATCGTGACGACCAAGGCGAAGGCGGCGATCGACTTCTACGCAACCGTGGCCGCCAACGTGGCCGCCGCCGCGATCGAGGCCGGTGTCGACCGCGTCATCTGCCTGTCGATCATCAACGCGGCCGACCCTGCGGTCAACGCGAAGTTCGGCTATTACCAGGGCAAGGCGGCCCAGGAGGCGGCCTACCGCGGCGCTCTCGGGACGGACCGGCTCACGGTGGTCCGATCGGCCCAGTGGTACGAGCTCGCGCGCCAGATGATGGGTACGTTGCGCCTCGGTCCGCTCGCGGCCGTGCCGCATATGCGATGCCGTCCGCTGTCGTCGGCGGACGCGGCGGCGGCGGTGGCCGATGTGGTGATGGCGCCGAACGGCTCCGACGTCGAGGTGGCGGGACCCGAGGTGCTCGATCTCGCCGACATCGGCAAGGCCATCGCCCGGCGGGCGGGGGCACCGAGATGGGTGGTCGGCGTGAAGATCGGTGGACAGGCGATTCGGGACGGCGGTCTGGTACCCGATGCCCCGACGGTGATCGCACCGACGACTCTCGAAAAATGGCTGGACAAGGAGTACGCGGCATGACGACCCTGCAGGACAACGTTCCCGATACCCGACGGATGTGGCTGCCGGGCAACAATCCCGGTGTCTACAAGGCGCTCGTCGCGCTGCAACGTGCCTCGTCGGAAGGGCTCGAGGCCACCCTCGGCGAACTGATCAAGATCCGCGCGTCCCAGGTGAACGGCTGCGCATACTGCCTGCACATGCATCTCTCCGATGCGCTCGCGGCGGGTATGGAGCCGATCGCCCTCGGGATGGTGTCGGTGTGGGCCGAGGCGCCGCATCTGTTCTCGGAGCGGGAGCGGGCGGCGTTGGAGCTCACCGAGGCGGTGACGCGACTGGGGGAGCACGGTGTCCCGGATGACGTCTTCGGCAGGGCCCGCGCGGTTTTCGACGAGTTCGAACTCGGTCAGGTGGTGGCCTCGATCGTGATGATCAACGCATGGAACAGGATTGCCGTGACGGGTCGGTACCCCGCCGGACTTGATGAGCGCCGCGCCCGGTGAGACTACAACTTGCGCAACCGGACCCGATTGATCGAATGGTCGGCGTCCTTGCGTAACACGAGGGTCGCCCGCGGCCGGGTTGGCAGGATGTTCTCGATCAGATTGGGTCGGTTGATCGACGTCCAGAGGTCGCGGGCGGCCACGGTGGCCTGCTCGTCGGTCAACGACGAGTAGTAGTGGAAATGCGATTCGGGGTCGGCGAACGACGTCGTACGCATCTGCAGGAACCGCGAGACGTACCACTGCTCGATGTCGGCCGTCTTCGCGTCGACGTAGATCGAGAAGTCGAAGAGGTCTGAGACCATCAGGGTAGGGCCGGTCTGCAGCACGTTGAGACCTTCGAGGATGAGGATGTCCGGTTGGCGGACATAGTGTTTCACGTCAGGGACGATGTCGTAGGCGATGTGTGAATAGACCGGCGCGGTGACCTCGCGGGCACCCGACTTGACCTCCGTGACGAACCGGAGCAGGGAGCGACGGTCGTAGGACTCGGGGAATCCCTTGCGGTGCATGATCCCCCGGCGCTCGAGTTCCGCGGTCGGCAGGAGGAAGCCGTCTGTGGTCACGAGGTCGACCTTGGGATGCGACTCCCAGCGGGCGAGCAGAGCGGCGAGGACGCGCGCCGTGGTCGACTTCCCGACGGCGACGCTGCCGGCGATCCCGATGACGAACGGCACCTGGCGGTTGGTCTGGCGTTCACCGAGGAACGTCGACGTCGCCGCGAAGAGTCGCTGCCGTGCGGCGATCTGCAGATGGATCAGACGCGACAGCGGGAGATAGACGTCCGCGACCTCGTCGAGGTCCACCTGCTCGCCGAGCCCCACGAGTTGCTGGAGCTCGTTGTCGTTGAGGACCAGCGGCATCGATTCGCGCAGTTCACGCCACTGTCGACGGTCGAGCTCCAGATACAGACTGGGATCGCGCCCGGTCGTGTCGCGTGCCATGGTCCTACAGCTTAGGGCGCACTGTTTCGGCCCGATCGGTAGCCTCCGTTCATGGCCTCCTCACCTGCCGCTCGTTCCGCCGCATCACCCGCATCGGTCACCGAATATCTGCGTCTCGGACTCGCCTTCGACCGTCTCGAGGAAGGTTTCGTCGACGCGTACACCGGGAACCCGGCGCTGCGGACCGACGTGGCGAACGGTCCCGCCCCTGAGCCGTCGGCGCTGGCGGACCGTGCACGCGGTCTGCGTCGCGAGCTACCCGGCGAGCTGTCATCCGACCGGGCCGAATTCATCGGGGCCCACCTGTCGGCGCTCGAATGCTCGGCACGAAAGTTCGCAGGCGAGGAGATCGGTTTCGTCGACGAGGTCCGTGCGTACTTCGACGTCGAGATCACGATGGGCGACCCGCAGACCTACCGGGAGGCACACGCCGCGATGGCGGTCGAACTCGGTGTGCCCGACGCGTCGGGTGATGCGCTCGCCGACGCGTATGCGGCACACCGGCGCTCCGACGAGATCCCGGCCGACCGCGTCGACGAGTGCGTGCGGGCCTTCAGCGGGGCACTGCGTGAGCGTGTCCGGTCGGCGTTCGTGCTCCCCGACAGCGAGCTGGTCGAGTTCGACGTGGTCACCGACAAACCATGGTCGGGTTTCAACTACTACCTCGGCGACTACCGCTCCCGCGTCGCGATCAATGTCGATCTCACGCAGCACATGTCGTCGCTGCCGCACCTGATCGCGCACGAGGCCTACCCGGGACACCACACCGAGCACTGCCGGAAGGAGGAACTCCTCGTCGGCGGTGGACAGCAGGAGCAGAGCATCTTCCTGGTGAACACGCCGCAGTGCCTGATGGCCGAGGGACTCGCCGACCATGCGCTCGTCGCCGCGATCGGACCGGACTGGGGACTGTGGGCCCAGGAGATCTACGCGGATCTCGGCCTGCGCTTCGACGGTGAGCGAGCTCAGCGGATGTCGCGCGCGTCGAGCGGTCTGCTCGGTGTGCGTCAGGATGCGGCACTGCTCCTGCATGACCGGCACGCTGACCAGGACGAGGTTGCCGACTTCCTGCGGCGATGGCTCCTGGCGCCACCCGAGCGGGCCCGTCAGATGCTGCGATTCCTCACCTCGCCCCTGTGGCGCGCCTACATCTCCACCTACGTCGAGGGCTACCGGTTGCTGGGTACGTGGCTCGATGCGGTACCCGACCACGACCGCCTCGCCCGGTTCGGCCGGCTGCTCGACGAACCGCTCATCCCATCGCAGCTGAGAGCCGAACTCGGGGTCTGAGCGCGGGGCCCATAGACTTGTCGACCATGAGCCTGAATTCGATGTCCCTGGCCGAACTCGACCCGGACGTTGCCGCTGCGATGAACGGCGAGCTGAGCCGCCAGCGCGACACGCTCGAGATGATCGCCTCGGAGAATTTCGTTCCGCGCGCGGTCCTGCAGGCGCAGGGGAGCGTGCTCACCAACAAGTACGCAGAGGGATACCCGGGCCGCCGCTATTACGGCGGGTGTGAGTACGTCGACGTGGTCGAGGACATCGCGCGCGATCGTGCCAAGGAGGTGTTCGGTGCCGACTTCGCCAACGTCCAGCCGCACTCGGGTGCGCAGGCGAACGCAGCGGTGCTGATGGCCCTGATGAACCCGGGTGAGAAGTTGCTCGGACTCGACCTCGCCCACGGTGGTCACCTGACCCACGGGATGCGGTTGAACTTCTCCGGCAAGCTCTACGAGAACCATTTCTACGGGGTCAGCAAAGAGGACTTCCGGATCGACATGGACGAGGTGCGCAAGATCGCGCAGGATGTCCGGCCGAAGGTGATCTGCGCGGGCTGGTCCGCCTACCCGCGGACCCTCGACTTCGAGGCGTTCCGGTCGATCGCCGACGAGGTGGGCGCCTACCTCTGGACCGACATGGCCCATTTCGCCGGGCTCGTGGCCGCGGGTCTGCACCCGTCACCGGTTCCGCACTCCGATGTCGTGTCGTCGACCATCCACAAGACCCTGGGCGGTCCGCGGTCGGGCCTGATCCTGGCGAAGCAGGACTGGGCGAAGAAGCTCAACTCGGCGGTGTTCCCCGGACAGCAGGGCGGACCGCTCATGCACGCGATCGCGGGCAAGGCCGTCGCTCTGAAGATCGCCGGGACCGAGGAGTTCGCCGAGCGGCAGCGCCGCACCCTGTCGGGAGCGAAGCTGCTGGCCGAACGTCTCACCGGCACCGACGTCGAGAAGGCAGGCGTGTCCGTCCTGACCGGTGGCACCGACGTGCACCTCGTCCTGGTGGACCTGCGCAACAGTCAGCTCGACGGTCAGCAGGCCGAGGATCTGCTGCATCAGATCGGAATCACGGTGAACCGCAACGCGGTGCCGTTCGACCCGCGTCCGCCGATGGTCACCTCGGGCCTGCGCATCGGCACGCCGGCGCTCGCGACCCGCGGCTTCGGCGACGAACAGTTCACCGAGGTCGCAGACATCATCGGTACTGCGCTCGCGGCCGGACAGGACGCCGACGTGTCGGCGTTGCGTGGCCGCGTCTCCGCTCTCGCACTCGACTTCCCCCTCTACGACGGGCTGGAGGAGTGGGGTCTGATGAGCCGGGTCTGACCCCGGCGCGCCGGACGGGATTGGCCTACCGCACCGGGTGTGCCTATCCTGTCTGACGATGAACGCATTGACCGAGGACGAGCTGATCATCGCGCTGGAAAAGGCGCTGCCCGAGATCGCCGAGGACCATCAGGCGGCGGCCAACCCATGGAACCCGCACGACTGGGTGCCGTGGGAGTCGGGCCGCAACTTCGCCTTCCTCGGCGGTGACGACTGGGATCCGTCGCAGGCGTCGTTGTCCGACGAGGCGCGGGCCGCGGTGCTGGCACTGCTGCTCACGAAGGACAACCTGCCGTCGTACCACCGCGTTCTCGCGATCCACTTCCCGGCGTTCTCCGACTGGCGTCAGCTGGTCGGCGTCTGGACGGCCGAGGACAACCGGCATGCGATCGTGCTGCGTGACTACCTGGTGGTGACCCGCGCGATCGATCCCGTCGACGCCGAGGAACGCCGTCGCATCCACGTGACGGCCGGCTATCGCCAGCACACCGAGGATGTCACCAGCATCGGCCCGCTGGACGTGCTCGCGCTGATGGCGGTACACGAGAACCAGTGCGTCGCGTTCATCGAGAAGCTCTCCGCCGCGACCACCGACGACTCCTTCAAGCAGATCCTCGCGAAGATCGCCGGTGACGACGCACTGCAGGCCAAGACGTTCGCGGCATTCCTGAACGCCGGACTCGTCGCGGACCAGGAAGGCACCGTCCGAGCGCTGGATCGTGCACTGACCGACATCGAGCCGCTCGGTTCCGACGTCGCCGACTTCGATGACGAGCGTGCCCTGATCGCCGGTTACGAGGACGACAGCACGCGCGCAGCGATCGCCGCGACGCTGGTCGACCAGCTCAAGCTGGGCAACGTCCACGAGCTCACCGACGATGCCGAGGCCGCACGCCAGCGCATTCTCGCGATGGCGGGCGTCGCGGGCTGAACAGTCCCGCATCGCTCCGTCCGGTTGCCGGTAGGTGGATCGCCGGGCAATCCGCGTTAACGCATAATTCACGCCGACACACCCCTTTCGGACGCGCCGAGAGGGGTGTGTCGGCGTACGTTGACCAGTGACGGGCCGCGGGGAAGCGGTTCGTCCGGGAGGTTCGATTCGTGGTGTGCACCAGCAACGCGAGGGGGCCGGCCCCGGTCCTCGTCCACCTTGGCTGACCAGCCGAGACGGGCAAGAACCAGCCGGTCGTCGCAACCGGTTTGTGCGGGCGCCGCACAAACGTAGGAGCCCTACGTGACCACTCGCACCTACGTCCTCGACACCTCCGTGCTGCTGTCCGATCCCTGGGCGGTCTTGCGCTTCGCCGAACACCACGTGGTCCTGCCGCTGGTGGTCATCGGCGAACTCGAGGGCAAACGCCACCATCACGAGCTCGGTTGGTTCGCGCGGGAATCATTGCGGATGCTCGACGATCTCCGTCTCGAGCACGGCCGTCTCGACCTCCCGCTGCCCATCGGAGACGAGGGTGGCTCTCTTCAGGTGGAGCTCAACCACACCGACCCTGCGGTCTTGCCCGCCGGCTTCCGTACCGAGACCAACGATTCCCGAATCCTCGCCTGCGCGTTGAACCTGCGCGCGGAGGGCAAGGACGTGACCCTGGTGTCCAAGGACACCCCGTTGCGGGTCAAGGCGGGAGCCGTGGGGCTCGCCGCCGACGAATATCACGCCCAGGACGTGGTGGTCTCCGGCTGGTCGGGAATGACGGAGCTCGACGTGGACTCCACCGTCGTCGACACCCTGTACTCGGAGGGTGTGGTGGATATCGACGAGGCGCGAGAACTGCCGTGCCACACCGGTATTCGCATCCTCGGCAACGGTTCGAGCGCGCTCGGCCGGGTGAACGCGGACAAACGGGTCCAGCTGGTGCGCGGCGACCGGGAGGCCTTCGGTCTGCACGGTCGGTCCGCGGAGCAGCGCGTCGCGCTCGATCTCCTGCTCGACGACAGCGTCGGCATCATCTCCCTGGGCGGCAAGGCGGGCACCGGTAAGTCGGCGTTGGCATTGTGCGCAGGCCTCGAAGCGGTGTTGGAGCGCCGCACGCAGCGCAAGGTCGTCGTGTTCCGGCCGCTGTATGCCGTCGGCGGTCAGCAGCTCGGCTATCTCCCGGGCAGTGAGTCGGAGAAGATGGGCCCCTGGGCACAGGCGGTCTTCGACACCTTGGAGGGGCTCGCGTCGCCCGAGGTGATCGAGGAGGTGCTGAGCCGGGGCATGCTCGAGGTCCTGCCCCTGACACACATCCGGGGGCGGTCGCTGCACGATTCGTTCGTGATCGTCGACGAGGCGCAGTCACTGGAGCGCAACGTCCTGCTGACCGTGCTGTCGCGGCTGGGTGCCGGCTCGCGTGTGGTCCTCACACACGACGTGGCGCAGCGCGACAACCTGCGAGTCGGTCGCCATGACGGCGTCGCGGCGGTCATCGAGAAATTGAAGGGTCACCCGCTCTTCGCGCATGTCACGCTGACACGGAGCGAGCGTTCGCCGATAGCGGCGCTGGTGACCGAGATGCTGGAGGAGTTCGCGCCCGGGGCCGACTGACCTACACGGGCCACGAAGGCCTCGTCCACCCCGACCGCCGCAGCGCTGCCGCACCGGTACCTACCGGTGCGGCAGCATTGCTCAGGACGATCCGAGCGGGATGCCCGCGGCGATCAGTTCTGCGAGCGTCGCCCACAGGGCGGTGATGGTGTCGAACGAGCCCATGGTGTTCCCCTTTCGTGGCAAGTCGGGGGCATATGTCCCCGACCTGCGTCGACCCTACTTGTCGACACCGCGATCTGCTGAGTGGGAGCCGACGACGGCATCCCCGAGGGCCTGTCCTGGTGATTCGATCTATATCGCACCGTGATCATCACGTGACTCATGAGCACTTGCGCACTGGCACACTGATGTGGTGCTGAAGTTACTGATGAGGCGAATGAGGTTATTGGGACTACTGGCGATCGCGGTGCTCGCTGCCGTCGCCGGAGGTGCCGGTCCGGCTCTGGCTGCTCCGGGCACAACGACCCCGACGTCCCCGTCGGCGCCACCGAAGTCGTCCGCGCCGGCTTCGCCGGCGATCCCGGAGACGGGCATCCCGCTGCTCGACACCCTGCTGAACAGCCTTGCCGGAAATCTCGGCGGCAGCAGTGCCGAGGCCGACACACGTCAGATGATCGTCGTCACCGCTCCCAAGGCCAACGACGCAACCGCCACGCTGACGGGCTTCGAGCGCGGTGCCGACGGGTCCTGGAAACCCGTCATCGGTCCGACTAAGGCATTTCTGGGCTCACTCGGGATGGGGGAGCCCAAGGACAACGTCTATCGCACCCCGGAGGGCACCTTCGGGCTCGATCAGGCCTTCGGGCGCCTGGCGAACCCCGGCACCAAGATGCCGTACAAGAAGGTCGACCGCCAGGACTGGTGGGATTCGAACATGAAGTCGCCCACGTACAACACGATGGTCCGGCAGGCGAAGAGCCCCGGCGGCGACAGCGAGAACCTCTACGATTCCGGGCCGGTCTACGACTACGCGGTCAACATCGCCCACAATCCGCAGCGGACCCCCGGTAAGGCATCGGCGATGTTCCTGCACGTCACCAACAACCAGCCGACGCAGGGATGTGTGGCGATCGACAAGGAGCTCATGCGCAAGGTCTTGGTGTGGCTGGACCCGGCGAAGCACCCCAAGATCTCGATCGGCGTCAATCAGAGTGGACCCCCGGCGAGTTCGGCCGCACCGCAGTCGAGCGCACCCAACTCGACCACACCTCACTCGACCACACCGAACGCCGATTCGCCTGCGATGCCCGGTGCCGACGAGCTGACCCAGCTGCTCGGTCAGTTGACCAGCCTGGTGCCGTCGTTGTTCGGGACCACCACCGGCAGTTAGTTCTCTGCTCCTGAGGTCGGGGACCGGTGGTGATTCGTCACTCCGGTCCCCGCTTCAGTTCGAAACAGGCGGCGCGGAGATCGTCGAAGTCGTCGCGCGGCGCGGTCACCATGTCGATCTGGCGACGGGCCTGCTCGACGACCGGGGTGGCCGGATCGAGCACCGAGAGGTACTTCGCGTGGGCGGCAAGGGAGTTCACCGCCACGTCGATCTGATCGGTGACGTCGACCGCATGGGTCGCGCTCGGGCCGTTCTCGAAGAGCCGGCGGGGCCGGGTGATCGGGTCGAGGGCGTCATAGGCCTCGATGACGGCGGCGGCGAACTCCATGTGATCGGACTGATTGGGTTGTCCGGGAGCCCATTCCGGGCCGCCGAAGAGGGACAGGATCAGATCGGGCTTGACCCGTGTGATCGTCTGCTGGATCCGGTTACGCAGCTCCGGGGTGTTGCGGATCGCACTGTCGGGAAATCCCCAGAACTCCACCTCGTCGACTCCCACGATCGCTGCGGACGCGCGCTGCTCGGCCTCGCGTGCCGGGCCGGCCTCCGCGGGGTCCATGCCCTCGATGCCCGCCTCCCCGCTCGACGCGAGCGCGTAGACGATGTGCCGCCCCTGCGCGGTCCAGCGTGCGACTGCGGGCGCCATCCCGTATTCCGGGTCGTCGGGGTGTGCGACGAGGACGAGTCCGGTCTGCCAGTCGGCCGGGAACGGGAGGAGCTGAGTCGTCATGGTGACGAAGCTACGCGCGGATGCGCCGTCCTCGTGGCGTCTCGGCGTATGTGACCGATGCGCCGAGCGGGTACAGAATTTCGTCGAGCGTGCACACCGATCCGTCGAGCGTGCGCGGATGACCACGTACGCGCACGATCGGCGGAGATCTGTGCACGATCGACGGAATTCTGTGCACGATCGGCGGAGAACTGTGCACGATCGACGGGTTTCTGGGCCCGATCGGCGCTTGGGAGGTGCGCCGGATCGGCGTGTGCTCAGCGCTCGCGGTCGAGGTTCGCCATCTTGAGCACGTCGAGGCGCGCGTCGAGTTCGGCCTCGGAGAGCTTGTCACCGATGAGCCCGCGATCGATCACCGTCTGGCGAATCGTCTTGCCCTCCTTGAGAGCCTGCTTGGCAACCGCGGCGGCCTCCTCGTAGCCGATCGCGCTGTTGAGCGGGGTCACGATGGACGGCGAGCTCTCGGCGAGGGTGCGCAGACGCTCCTCGTCGGCGTCCAGGCCGACGATGCACCGGTCCGCGAACAGGCGGGCAACGTTGGCCAGCAGCTTCAGCGACTCGAGCACGTTGCGCGCCATCATCGGGATGTAGACGTTCAGCTCGAACGCACCGTTGCCGCCGCCCCAGGTGACTGCGGCGTCGTTGCCGATGACCTGCGCCGCGACCTGCGTGACCGCCTCGGGCAGAACCGGATTGACCTTGCCGGGCATGATCGACGATCCGGGCTGCAGGTCGGGCAGGTGGATCTCGCCGAGACCGGTCAGCGGTCCCGATCCCATCCAGCGGATGTCGTTGGCGATCTTGGTGAGTGAGACCGCGATGGTCTTCAGCTGGCCGGACAGTTCGACGAGTCCGTCGCGTGCGGCCTGCGCCTCGAAGTTGTCCTTCGCCAGTGACAGCGCGTCGACGTCGGTCAGCGAACGGAGCTCGGCGACGACCTTGGTGCCGAAACCGTCGGGGGCGTTCAGCCCGGTGCCGACCGCGGTGCCGCCGATCGCCAGCTCACCGACGCGGGGGAGCGTGGCCGTGACGCGCTCGACGCCTGCCTCGATCTGACGTGCGTAGCCGTTGAACTCCTGGCCCAGGGTCACCGGGACCGCATCCATCAGATGCGTGCGGCCGCTCTTGACCACGTCGCGCCACTGGGTCGCCTTGTCCAACAGGGCGAGTCGCAAGTGGTCGAGGGCGGGAATCAGGTCGGTGACCGCGGCCTCCGTGGCGGCCACATGAGTCGCGGTGGGGAAGGTGTCATTCGACGACTGCGACATGTTGACGTGGTCGTTGGGGTGGATCTCGACGCCGTTGGCCTTGGCGATGGAGGCGATCACCTCGTTGGCGTTCATGTTGGAGCTGGTGCCCGAGCCGGTCTGGAAGACGTCGATCGGGAACTGATCGTCGTGCTGGCCGTCGGCGATCTCCTTGGCCGCGGCGACGATCGCGTCGGCCTTCTCGGCGTCGAGGAGGCCGAGGTCCTTGTTGACCTGCGCGCAGGCCGCCTTGAGCAGACCCATCGCCCGGATCTGGGTCCGTTCGAGCGGGCGGTGACTGATCGGGAAGTTCTCCACGGCCCGTTGCGTCTGGGCGCGCCACAGGGCGTCGATGGGGACCTGGACCTCGCCCATGGTGTCGTGCTCGATGCGGTACTGCTGTTCGGTCATGTGAAGACAACCATCCTCGTGTGTTCTCGGGAAAGGGTGGGCTGCAGAAGTTTTCGCAGATCGTTGGTGGAAATCTCGGTCAGAGATCGAGTCGGGCGTACTCGCGCAACTTGGACGGCTGGTGGACCGACTCGATGCGGCGGATGGTGCCCGACTTGGAGCGCATCACCAGCGAGCGCGTGGTGGCGCCGTTGGGGCGGTAGGTGACCCCGCGGAGCATGTCCCCGTTGGTCACCCCTGTCGCACAGAAGAAGGAATTCTCGCCACGGACCAGGATGTCGTTGGTCAGGACGCGGTCGAGGTCGTGGCCTGCGTCGATCGCCTTCTGGCGTTCCTCGTCGTTGCGCGGCCAGAGTTTGCCCTGGATCTCGCCGCCCATGCATTTCATCGCGACGGCGGTGATGATGCCCTCGGGGGTACCGCCGACGCCCATCAGCATGTCCACGGTGGAGTAGTCGTCGGCCGCGGCCACCGCACCGGCGACGTCGCCGTCGGAGATGAGACGGATCTTGGCGCCTGCCTGACGGATCTCCCCGATCAGGTCGGCATGGCGCGGACGGTCGAGGACGATGACGGTGAGGTCTGCGACATCGATGCCCTTGGCCTTCGCGACCGAGTTGATGTTCCAGCCGACGGACTCGTTGATATTGATGGCGCCCTTGGCCTCCGGGCCGACGGCGATCTTGTCCATGTAGAAGACCGCGGACGGGTCGTACATGGTGCCGCGCTCGCTGACCGCGATCACCGCGATGGAGTTGGGGCGACCCTCGGCCATCAGCGTGGTCCCGTCGATGGGGTCGACCGCCACGTCGCAGTCCGGGCCGTCGCCGTCGCCGACCTCTTCGCCGTTGTAGAGCATCGGCGCCTCGTCCTTCTCGCCCTCACCGATCACCACGACGCCACGCATCGACACGGTCGACAGCAGTTCGCGCATCGCGTCGACCGCAGCACCGTCGCCACTGTTCTTGTCACCACGACCGACCCATCGACCGGCCGCGAGTGCCGCCGCCTCGGTGACTCGGACCAACTCCATGGCCAGGTTGCGATCAGGGGCCTGTGGGGACGGGGACATGTCGGACTCCTCGGCGTGGCAGCGATGACAATGCGGCAAGTGGTTCTCATCCTTGCATGTCACACCGAGCGTTTGATCAGCCGGGTCAGAGGGGATCGAGCAGTCGGCGCAGAAATTGGCGCGTCCGGTCCTGCGCCGGCTCATCGATCACCTGCGCGGCGGTTCCGCGCTCGCACACCACGCCCTTGTCGACGAAGATGACCTGGTCGGCGACCTGCCGGGCGAACCGGATCTCGTGGGTGACCACCACCATCGTCCACCCCTGGGCCGCGAGATCGTTGAGGACCTTCAGTACGTCGCCGACGAGTTCGGGATCGAGCGCCGACGTCGGTTCGTCGAAGAGCATGACCTTGGGTTGGAGTGCGAGCGCCCGGACGATGCCGACGCGCTGTTGCTGTCCTCCCGACAGCTGGTCGGGGTGATCGTCTCTCTTGCCGGTGAGTCCGACGTCGGCGAGAAGCCGTTCCGCATCGGCCACCGCATCGGCGCGCGGGCGCTTCTGCACGATGACCGGTCCCTCGATGACGTTCTCCAGCACGGTCTTGTGCGGGAAGAGATTGTGGTTCTGGAAGACCATCGCGCTCTGCCGGCGATATCGGGCGATGTCGGCCTTGCCGTACGCACCGCCGAAGTCGATGGTGACGTCCGCGACGCGGATGATTCCGGAATCCGGCCGGTCGAGCGCGTTGAGGGAACGCAGGATGGTGGTCTTGCCAGAGCCGGACGGGCCCAGGATCACGGTCACACTCCCGGCCGGGACCGAGAAGTCGACGCCCTTGAGCACCTCGTTGTCGCCGAAGGATTTCCGGAGCCCGTCGACGTCGATCAGGGTGCCGTCGCCGATCGGCGGAGACGGGACGATGGGGTTGTCGGTCATGTCGTCACGAACCTTCCCAGACGATTCTCGAGCCGGCCCTGGAGACCGGACAGCACGACGCAGACGATCCAGTAGTAGACCGCCGCCGTCGTGTAGAGGGCGAAGAACTCGAAGGTGGGTGCGGCCGCGATCTGGGCGACCCGGAGCAGTTCGGTCACCAGGATGGTCGAGGCCAGCGAGGTGTCCTTCACGAGCGAGATCAACGTGTTCGACAGACCCGGCACGGCGTTGCGGGCGGCCTGGGGCAACACGATGCGGCGCAGCGTGGTCGCGTAGTCCATGCCGATGGTCTGAGCCGCCTCGGTCTGTCCCCTGGGCACCGACAGGATCGCACTGCGGATGATCTCGGCGGCATAACCGCCGACATTCAGCGAGAACGCGACCACCGCGGCCGGGAAGGGTGGCACGCTCACCCCGAGTTCGGGCAGGGCGTAGAAGATGATGAACAACTGGACGAGCAGCGGCGTTCCGCGGATCACCGAGATGTACGCGCGCGCGACCCACGAGACCGCCTTTTTGGTGGAGAGTCTGGCCAGCGCCACCGCCAGCGCGATGACCAGGCCGATGACAAAGCTGATCGCGGCCAGCGGGATGGTCATGGTGATGGTGGCCCGAGCCATCGGCCACAGATTGTCGGCGATCAGCTGCCAGGTGCTCCGGGACGCGGGCTCATCGCCCGACGATGCGGCCGCCGGGGCGCCGCTCGCATCGGCCTTCAGATACTTCTGCGAGATCCGGCTGAGGGTTCCGTCGGCTTTGAGTTCGTCCAGCGCCTTGTTGATGTCGCCGACGATCCGGCTGTCCTTGCGGGCGGCGAACGCCTGCTCGCTGGTGTCGCCGGTCTTCGCGGAGATCTTGACGCTGGTGTCGCCGGTCTCGGCCAGATACGCGTAGACGGCGATGCTGTCGTTCACCGTGGCCTGCACGCGGCCCTGGTTCAGCAGTTTGATCGCCTGCGTGAATCCCTCGACGGACTCGACGCGGGCCCCCGCGTCCCGGGCGACCTGGGCCCAGTTGCTGGTGGAGGACTGGGCGGTGACCTTGCCGCTCAGGTCGGCGAGCGACCGGATGGAGGAGTCGTCGGCGCGAGTGACGATCACCCCTTCACCGACCGAATACGGTTCGGACAGGTCGTATTTCGCCTGGCGTTCCGGGGTGATCGTCACCTGATTGGCGACCACGTCGAATCGGTCGGCGCCCAACGCCGCGAAGATCGAGTCCCATGGTGTCTCCACGAACTCTGCGCGGACGCCGAGTTTCTCGGCCACCGCGTTCGCGACGTCGACGTCGTATCCGGCGAGCTTGCCGGTCGTCGGATCGTGGTAGCTGAACGGCGAGTACGTCCCCTCGGTGCCCACCCGCAGGACTCCGGAGTCGCGGATGCCCTCGATGCCCGTCGACGAATTGCCCCCACAGCCGGACATCGCGACGACGAGCAGCATCACGAGGCACAGGGCGGGTACCGAGCGTCTGAGGCGTCCCATGGGACCACTCAACAGGCTTGCGCGTCCGTTGAACAGGGTTTGCGCCCCAGCCGGTGGGACGGGCGCCGTCGGGTCGCGCGACGGACCTTGGGATACTCGTCGCATGGCCGCCAAACCCCGCATCCTGCACAGCAGCAAGGACATGATCTGGTCGTTGATCCCGCTGCTGGTCATCTGCGCGATCGTCGCGATCGCGTCGGGCAATTGCTCGGTCGGGCTCTCGGGTCAGGCGTCCGACGACAAGACGCCCGGTTTCGACGTGTCGGCCGCCCTGCAGGCAGATGCCCGCGATCTCCCGTTCCCGATCCGTGAGCCGGCCACGCCGGACGGCTGGAAGCCGAACTCGGGATCGACGCAGGCGGTCGGCGGAACCCGGGTGAGCAACGTCGGATGGATCTCCGACGTGGGGGCGTACGTGCAGCTCAGCCAGACCGACGCCAAAGAGGAGGACCTGGTCGTCCACCTCGGGGGCGGTGAGGCGCTGGGGACCGGTACCCGGCAGGCAGGCGGACGGGAATGGGTCACGTACTCGACACCGGACGAGAAGAAGTTCTGGATCACCGATCTCGGGGACGTCCGGATCGCCGTCCTGTCCCGCGGACCCGAGGACGACATGGCCGAGATCGCCACTGCCGTGCTCGCACAGCAACCACTACCGAGCGGGGCCTGACTCGATCGGTGAATCCGATCGGTCGGCGCCGATCGAGGCGTCAGTCGTCGTCGGCGTCGCTCTCGGCCAGGGCGGACTCGATCCGGTCCCGGGCGCCGGCCAGATGTTCCTCGCACCGTGCCGCGAGTGCCTCCCCGCGCTCCCAGAGCGCGAGTGAGGCGTCGAGGTCGAGGCCGCCGTGTTCGAGCGTGGCCACCACATCGACGAGTTCGTCGCGAGCCTCTTCGTAACCGAGCTCCTCGACCGGGGTCCAGTCCCCGTCATCGAGTCCCGGATTCTCTTGGTCCGCATCCCCGTTCACGCTTGCTCTCCTTCGGTCACGCGTGCCGTCGCGGCACCGTCGGCCACCCGGATCCGCAGCCGCGCGCCACTGGGCATGTCGGCGACGGCGCCCACCACATGGGCCGGATCGACGTCGGTGCGCTGCACCACGGCATAGCCGCGGGCGAGTGTCTGTGCGGGACCCAGTGTGCCCAACCGGGCCGACAGATGTTCGCGGCGACGGTCCTCGGCATCGATGTGACCCCGGATGTCGCGGCGGATGTCGCGCCGCATCCGGTCGATCTGCTCGGCGTGGGCGTCGATCACCGTGAAGGGCCTCGCCAGCACCGGTCGGGCGCGTAGCCCGTCGACGACATGCGCCTCCCGCCGCACCCAGTTGCGCAGGGCATGTGCGCTGCGCCGCCGCATCTCGGCGACGCCGGCCAACTCCGCCGCGACATCCGGTACGACACGCTTGGCGGCATCTGTCGGGGTCGCTGCGCGCAGGTCGGCGACCAGGTCGAGCAAGGGTGCGTCGGGTTCGTGTCCGATCGCGCTGATCACCGGTGTACGGCAGGCGGACACCGCGCGCAGCAGGGCCTCGTCGGAGAAGGGGAGGAGGTCTTCGACGCTCCCGCCCCCTCGGGCGATGATGATGACCTCGACATCGGGATCGGCGTCGAGATCGGCGAGATGGCCGAGGATCCGCGGTACCGCGGTCGGCCCTTGGACGGGGGCATCGCGCACCACGAAACGCACCGCGGGCCAGCGACTGCCCGCAACCGCCACGACGTCCCGCTGGGCGGCGCTGGACCGACCGCTGATCAGGCCGACCGCTCTGGGCAGGAACGGGAGTGGCCGTTTGAGGCGACTGTCGAAAATGCCCTCCGCGGCCAGCAGTTGCCGCAGCCGTTCGATCCGGAGCAGCAGTTCGCCCACGCCGACCGGCCGGATGTCGGTGACCCGGAGCGACACCGTGCCACGACCGGTGAAGTACGTCGGCCGACCGAGGACCACCACGTGGCTTCCCTCGGCGAGCGGCACCTCGGTCCGCATGAGCAGGTCGGGGCTGCAGGTCACCGAGATCGAGATGTCGGCGGCCGGGTCACGCAGGGTGAGGAAGGCGACCCGGGTGCCGGGTCTGCGGTTGATCTGGGTCACCTGGCCCTCGACCCAGATCTGGCCCAGCCGGTGAATCCAGTCGGCGATCTTGGTGTTGACGGTCCGTACCGGCCACGGGTGTTCGGCGGAGTTCGACTGCGCCCCCGTGCTCGCCTGGTCTGATGTCACGTGGTCTGTTGCCGCTTGCTGTTCTGCGAGGCGATGCGATTGTCGATCATGGTGACGAACGGCGCGCGCGCCCTGGTCGCCTTCTCGTACGCCGCGAGCTGCTCGAGTTCGTCGATCCCGACGCTGCGCAGTTTGGCGCGCAGCTGGGCGAGGGTCAGGTTCTCGTATTCGATGTACTCGACGATCTCGGGAACCGGGCCGTCGAACGCCGGTGCGGCTTTGGTCGCGGTGTTCTTGTCGGCGTCTGCGTTCACGACTCCATCGGGGGGAGCGCTGTAGAGGGCGAATCGACCCGCCGCGTGGTCGGCGCCGGGCGCGTCGTCGGGAGCTGTCTGTGGGGCAGGCTTCGAGCCCTGCGCGGTGCCCGCCGGTTTCGACGTGGCCTTCTTGGCCACAGGCTTCTTGGCCGACGACTTCTTCGCGGGCGACTTCTTCGCCGGTGCGGCGTGGACGGGTGCATCGGCGGCGTCGGACGACCCGGCGTCGGACAACCCGATGTCGGCTGATGTGTTTTCGGACACAGGTGTGCCCGGGGCGCCGGTGGTGTCCCGGCTCTCGATGGGTGTCCGGTCGGCCTCGGCGTCGATCGCGTCGTCATCGTCGTCGAACCGTGCCCACTCGGGCTGGTCGGAGGGCTTGTCGAACAGCGTCTCGAGCGCGAGGTCGCCCTTGATGGCGAGCTCGGCGATGTTCTGCTGTACCCGCATACCCGCCTGCAACGTCTGGCTGACCGCAGTCATCGGCAGGGTGATCACCAGAGCGGGCAGCTTTCGGGTCTCCTCGATCGCGGTGACGACGAGACCGGCGGCGATGCGGGCCGGATACGGTGCGCGAACCATGACCACACTCTGCCATCCGACCGGGTACTGATCCACCCCGGGACATGCCGGGCCGATCCTGCGCCGGGCGCAGACGGACGGCGACAGCCCGTAGGCTGGACGGCATGGTTGATCGCAAGCGTGTCCTGTTGGCCGAACCACGCGGCTACTGCGCCGGGGTGGATCGTGCCGTCGAGACCGTGGAGCGCGCTCTCGACAAGCACGGTGCCCCGGTGTTCGTCCGCAAGGAGATCGTGCACAACCGCCACGTCGTCGAGACTTTGACCGACCGCGGGGCGGTGTTCGTCGGCGAGACCGACGAGGTACCCGAAGGCGCGATCGTCGTGTTCTCGGCGCATGGTGTGTCGCCGGAGGTCCACCGGACCGCGGCCGAGCGCAGCCTGAGGACGATCGACGCCACCTGCCCCCTGGTCACCAAGGTGCACCAGGAGGCCAAGCGGTTCGCGCGGGACGACTACGACATCCTCCTCATCGGCCACGAGGGTCATGAAGAGGTCGAGGGCACCGCGGGCGAGGCCCCCGAGCACATTCAGCTCGTGGACGGCCCGGATCACGTCGACGATGTCGAGGTGCGCGACGAATCGAAGGTCATCTGGTTGTCGCAGACGACGCTTTCGGTGGACGAGACGATGGAGACCGTCAAGCGGCTACGCGAGAAGTTCCCGCTGCTCGAGGACCCGCCGAGCGACGACATCTGTTACGCCACGCAGAATCGGCAGGTCGCAGTGAAGGCGATGGCGCCGCAATGCGACCTCGTGATCGTGGTCGGTTCGCAGAACTCGTCGAACTCCCAGCGCCTGGTGGAGGTGGCCTTGCAGAACGGGGCGGCCGCTTCGTACCTCGTCGACTACGCGCGCGACATCGACGAGTCATGGTTGGCAGGCGTCACGACGGTGGGTGTCACCTCTGGCGCGTCGGTGCCCGAGGTCCTCGTGCGCGGCGTCCTCGATCTTCTCGCCGAGCACGGATACGACTCGGTGGACACCGTCAACACCGCGAACGAGACGCTGACCTTCGCATTGCCGCGCGAGCTGCGACCCGCGCGCACGGCGAAGTGAACCGGGCCAGGACCTGATCCGCTAGTACTCGTCCGGGTCGAGGCGTCGCACCCGACGATGCGGCAGCGCCACCGCCAGCACCACTGCGATCACTGCGGCACAGAGCGCGGCGCCGATGAGCGCGACGTCGCGGGCGGTGTGATCGACGGCTGGTGGTGAGCTCGGTGCGGCGATCGCCCTGGCCTCGGTCGGATTCGGCAGGCCGTCCGGGATCTCGCTGGTCAGGGCCGCCACCGGATCGATGACCCCGTATCCGATCTGGGTGTCGTGCCCGGTGCCGGGGGCGTGGGCGGTCCGCGTGATGCGCGCCATGACCTCGGCGGGGCGAAGCCGGGGGAACCGGGCCCGCACGAGTGCGACCGCACCCGCCACGTACGGGGTTGCGAAACTCGTGCCCGCGATCGGGATCGGCCCGTTCTGGCCCTGCTGCGCATCGACGAGTCTCGACGATCCGCGGGTGCTGTCGAGACTGACGATGTCGGTGCCCGGCGCGGCCACGCTCACCCAGGGGCCGTGCAGACTGAATCCGCTCGGCGCGCCGGTACCCGCGTCCACGGAGCCGACTGCCAGCACATACGGCGAGAACCAGGCGGGACTGGCGACGGTGGACACCGATCCCCAGGCGTCGGTGTCGCCGGCGGCAGGGGCCGGGTTCTGGTGCTGACATCCGGAGTTCTGCGACAGGTTGCCTGCGGCGACCACCACGACGACGTTGCGGTCGTATGCGTACTTGACCGCGGCGCCGAGTGACCTGTCGTTGAGCCGGGACCCGGCGGAGGCGCACGCGACCTCGGAGATGTTGATGACGGTGGCGCCGAGGTCGACGGCCCGGACCACCGCATTGGCCAGCGTGCGGACGGACCCGTAGCCGGAACCGACGGTGGGATCCGAGTCGTCGGACCTGCGGTCCTTCGCGGAGTACGCACCGCTCGACTGCCTGATCGAGATCAGTGAGGCGTCCGGAGCGACACCGGCGAACGCATCGGTGCGACTCGGCGCCGCGGCGATGATGCCCGCGACCAGCGTGCCGTGCGCATCGCAATCGACGAGCCCGTTGCCCGACGACACGTAGTCGCCGCCCGCCTGAACGCGACCAAGACGCGGGTGCGGAGTGATCCCGGTGTCGATGACGGCGACTTTCTGTCCCTTGCCCCGGCTGAACCGCCACGCTTCCGGAAGGTTCATCATCGATTGCGCGGCAGTGGGTTTGGAGTTGTCGTGACGGCCGGTCGCCAACGGTTTCGCGCAGAGAGTGCGTTGCTCGGTGGTCTCGGGCGGCGCTGTCGGCGCGGAGCGCACCAGTGCTCCGGGGTCGATCGTCGGGGGTGTCATCGCAGCAGCAGGCGAGCCCCCGAACACGGCGATGACCGTGAGACCGGCGATCAGCGCGGCACTTCTGTGGAGTCCGCGGGTCGGCGTGCTCGCGCGCCGGGTTCGGGCCGAAAGACCCAGCCGGCGCACGTCAGATTTCCCGGACGATCCGGTACAGGTCGAGAATCCACAGCAGGAGAGGCACGATCACAACGACGAGGATGTACTCGATGATCTCGGCGGTGCGCCGCATCACCGGTGAGAACTCCTGGTTCGGCGCGACGACGCCCAGGACGAACGCGGCGACCACCATCAGCATGGCCACCGCGAACGCGATGATCGACCAGTTGTCGGCCCCGAATGCGAGACCCGTGACCAGGGCGATCAGGGCGAGCGACCCGCAGGCGACCAGGAAAGCGGCCTGTGCGAGGTCGCTGTGCGACCGGCCGCGCAGACACAGGACCATGGCGATGATGGCGGCGTAGGCAGCCGACTTGGCGTCGAATCCCGACAGCGGAGCCGCCGCGAGGACGGCCGCCACGGCGGTGACGAGTGCGGTCCCCGCGACGATCCCGGTCAGATACGCGTTGGCCACAAAGGACCGGCGCTCGAGGGCGTCCGCCTTCGGCAACGCCATCGCTCCGATCGCACCGATCCCTTCGATCGCAGGCTTCGGCTCGATGTCCTCGGCGTCGATCGCCGCTCCCGCGGTGGGGACCGGGGGAAGCGGCAGCTTCGCCAGCATGATGGTGGCGCGCGGCGCCAGAGCGATCACGAGGAGGCCGACGGCGGCCAGTACCGCCGCCACCTCGGGCACTGTCGCGCCGAGCAAGAGTTCTGCGCCACAACCGAATCCGGCGAGCAGGGTCGCGGTGGTGATCGCGCTGTGTACGGCCGGTCCGACCGCGGTGAGCCGGTAGGAGAGGACGGCGGCGACGAGCGTCACCGCGCAGCCCAGTGTCAGGTGTGCGGCCCCGAACCGTCCCGGGGTGAGGAGCATGCCGGTGACGAAGAACAGTGGCATGGCGGACGAGACGAGAACGGCGGAGCTCGTCTCGTCGCGGTAATGACGCGCGACGATCGTTCCCGCAGTGAGCAGCCCGACGGCGGCGAGGCCGCTGAGTCCGGCGATCCACAGGGCGCCGCTGGTCGAGCGGTGGGCGCCGAGTGCGACGGCTGCGGCGATGGCGGCCGCGACGGCGACGACATGACCGGCGTATCGGGCGGACCGCGGCGACCAACTCGCGAAATGAGATTCATTCAAACGAGCGACGGCGTCGACGACGTCGTCGAACAGCGCGGGCGAGTCGCCTGCACGGGTGGAGCGGAGGACCAGCAGGTCGCCGTCGCGTATCCCGGACTCCGACAACGATCGGTTCGGGGCGATCTGCTCCTGGCCGACCAGGCCGAGCGTCCAGCGGTTCTGACGGTCATACGGACGACCGTCCTCGCCGTCCGGATCGTCGGAGTCGCGACGTGCCGGATTACGTGAGTCGACCTGGGCAACCAGATCGGGAATCAGTGCAGCAATGGGTAACCCTGCAGGTAGAGCCACGTCCAACTGCGTGTTCCCGCCCAACACCGACACCCTGACCAATTCGGGCTCGATACCTGCATCGGCGTGCGCACCGCCTCGTGCGCCGCCGGCCGGCCCCATCGCCGGCGAGGGTGTCGTCATCCCTCGCGAATCCAGAGTCGACATCTGGTGGATCCTCCCCGCCCTGTTCGCGGTTAACATAGCGAACTGCGTCAATTGTGTAGCAGCGCGGCCCGCGCCGACGAACTCGGGGTCGCGGAGTCGGTCCGGGGGGAGATCGAGTGGTGGCAACAACGGAGGGGTTCGTCCGGCGTCC
Organism: Gordonia sp. SL306; assembly: GCF_026625785.1. NCBI lineage: Bacteria > Bacillati > Actinomycetota > Actinomycetes > Mycobacteriales > Gordoniaceae > Gordonia > Gordonia sp. SL306. The sequence goes on from NZ_CP113063.1 coordinate 4,138,307, forward strand.
CCGGATCACGCCTCCCCGTACGCCGGGCGGGGAACTGAACATCGCGCCGCCGCCCGACGTGCCGAGGGTCGTCCCGGGCAACATGCTCACCAAGATGCTCCCCGTGGTCATGGTGGTCGCGGTCGTCGGCATGATCGCGATGATGTTCGCGACCGGCGGACGCAACATCCTGTCCAACCCGCTGTTCATGATGTTCCCGTTGATGATGCTGATGTCGATGTTCGGCATGTTCGCCGCGGGCGGGCGCGGCGGCGGCAAGCGTGCCGCCGAACTGAACGAGGAACGCAAGGACTACTTTCGCTATCTCGGTCAGACACGGACCCAGGTTCTCGAGACCGTGGACGCTCAGCGCGCCGCACTCACCTGGAGCCATCCCGATCCGGTCGCCCTGCTCGACATCGTGGGCAGTCGGCGGATGTGGGAGCGGCGACCGACCGACAGCGATTTCGCCCACGTCCGGGTGGGGGTGGGGTCGCAGCGGCTGGCCACACGCCTCATGCCACCGGAGACCGGGCCGCTCGAGGATATCGAGCCCGTGTCGATGGTCGCCCTGCGTCGGTTCGTCCGGACCCACTCCGTGGTGCACCGGCTGCCGACGGCGATCTCGTTGCGGGGCTTCCCGGCGGTGAACATCGAAGGCGCCCGACAGGAGACCCGAGATCTCGTGCGCGCCATGGTGGTCGAACTGTGTGCGTTCCACGGGCCCGACCATCTGCACGTCGCGGTCATCACCGGGGACCCTGCGGGCGAGGCGTGGGATTGGGCGAAATGGCTTCCACACGTTGGCCATCCGACGTTGCGGGACGGCGTCGGTGCCATGCGGATGATCTACCCGACCCTGGCCGACTTCGAGAACTCGATGGCGGCCGATCTGCTCGAACGCGGCCGCTTCAGCCGTTCGGCCCCGCCGACGCCCGGGCGGGCACACCTCGTCGTGGTGCTCGACGACGGCCATGTCGCCGGCGACGAACGGCTGATCAACGACGCAGGCATGGAGGGTGTGACCATCCTCGACCTGACGGCCCCGCCGGACGGCCTGGCCGCGCGCCGCGGCCTGCAGCTGGTGGTCCGAGACCGAAAGGTCGCTGCCCGCAGTGCCTTCGGTGTCGAGGAGTTCGCCGACATGGATTCGCTCACGATCCCCGAGGCCGAGACGCTGGCGCGGCGGATGGCGCGGTACCGCCTGGCCACGGCTGCGGCGCTGGCGAACCTGGAGTCCGAGGCGACCTCGAGCGATCCAGGTCTGCCCGCTCTGCTCGGCATCACCGATGCGGCCAGGTTCGACCCGGCGGTGTACTGGCGCGGACGTACCGGCCGAGATCGCCTCCGGGTGCCGATCGGTTACACCCCGAGCGGCACCCCGGTCGACCTCGACATCAAGGAGAGCGCGCACGGCGGTATGGGGCCGCACGGGCTGTGCATCGGCGCCACCGGATCGGGCAAGTCCGAGTTCCTGCGCACCCTGGTGCTGGCCATGCTCGCCACCCATTCGCCGACCGAGCTGAATCTCGTGCTGGTGGACTTCAAGGGCGGTGCGACCTTCCTCGGGCTTGAGTCGGCACCTCATGTCGCGGCGATCATCACGAATCTCGAGCAGGAACTCTCGATGGTCGACCGGATGAAGGATGCGCTGTCCGGCGAGATGAATCGACGGCAGGAACTGCTGCGTGCGGCGGGCAACTTCGCCAATGTCAGTGACTACGAACGTGCCCGCGCATCGGGCGTCCGGCTCGAGCCGCTGCCCGCGCTGTTCATCGTCGTCGACGAATTCTCCGAGTTGCTCGCACAGAAGCCGGATTTCGCCGAACTGTTCGTCGCGATCGGGCGGCTCGGGCGATCGTTGCAGATTCATCTGCTCCTGGCGTCGCAGCGGCTCGAAGAGGGCAAGCTTCGCGGCCTCGACAGTCACCTGTCCTACCGGATCGGTCTGAAGACGTTCTCCGCCAATGAATCCCGATCGGTTCTCGGCGTCCCAGACGCCTATCACCTGCCCAGTGTCCCGGGCTCGGCGTACCTGAAATGCGACTCGGCCGAGCCGGTTCGCTTCAACACATCGTATGTGTCCGGTCCCTACTACTCGCCGATCGCGCCCGACGGTGTGATCGACCAGGGCCCGGCCTACAACGGGCCGCGCGGGCGGATGAAGGTCTTCACCGCCTTGCCGGTACCGCTGGACACGGGCGCGGCGAGTTCATCGGTGCTCGACCAGGCGCAGGCCCTCCTGGACGAAGAACCGCCGCAGGACACCGACATCCCGGTCTACGACGATCCGGCCGCGGCGTCGGTGCCCACCCTCCTCGACACCCTGGTGACGCGGATGGCCGGGCACGGGCCTGCTGCGCACGAGGTCTGGCTGCCGCCGCTCGACCGGTCGCCGACCGTCGACGGACTCGTCGGACGTCGGGACTGGTCGGTGCCCGCGGATGTCGGCGATCTGCGCATCGCCGTCGGTGTGGTCGACCGACCCTACGATCAGCGACGCGACGTCCACACCCTCGATCTGTCCGGTGCGGCAGGCAATGTCGCGGTCGTCGGTGGCCCCCAGTCCGGTAAGTCGACCGCCCTGCGCACCATCATCATGTCGGCCGCGGCCACTCACACCCCGGAGCAGGTGCAGTTCTACTGCCTGGACTTCGGCGGCGGCAGCCTCGCGAGCATCGTCGGCCTCCCGCACGTCGGTTCGGTGGCCTCGCGCGGTGACATGGACGCGGTGCGACGCACGGTCGCCGAGGTGAGTGCGATCGTGCGCAGCCGCGAACTGCTGTTCGCCCGGTTCGGGATCGAGTCCATGCGCGACTACCGGGCGCGGCGTCAGGAGTGGTTCGCCGGCGGCGGAACGGATCCGGCCGATCCGCTGGCGGCGGATCGGCACGGCGACGTCTTCCTGGTCCTCGACGGCATCGGTGTGCTCCGCAACGAACTCGACTTCCTCGAGGAGCCGATCAACGCGATCGTCGCGCAGGGTCTGTCGTATGGCGTGCACGTGATCGTGACCGCCTCGCGGTGGGCCGAGGTGCGGCCCGCGGTCAAGGACCTGATGGGCAGCCGGATCGAGTTGAAGCTCGGCGACGCAATGGATTCGGAGATGGGGCGCCGCGCAGCCGCGCTGGTTCCGCACGGCAGGCCAGGTCGTGGCCTGACCCCCGACGAGCTGCACATGCTGGTCGCTCTGCCGCGCCTCGACGGCGTCAGCGCGGCCGAATCCCTCCCGGCCGGTGTGCAACTCGCGATCGACAGGTTGGCCGGCGGCTATGGCGGTCGTGCGGCGATGGCCGTCCGCAAGCTCGGTGTGGAGATACCTCAGCGTGAGGTCGACGACCTGGTGTCGGCGAAGGGTGTTGCGCTGGGCGCCAACCAGGTCGCGGTCGGCGTCGGCGAGCTCGAACTCGCGCCGGTGGTCCTCGATTTCGGGACGCAGCCCCACTTCATGGTGTTCGCGGACGTCGAGCACGGCAAGACCACGTTGTTGCGCAATATCGTGCACGGCCTGGTGCGCGATTCGACTCCCGACCAGGTCAAGGTCGTGTTCGTCGACTACCGACGCACGATGCTCGGCATCATCGACGGTGATCACCTGGGCGGCTACGCCAGCTCGGCGAACAAGGCGATCCCGATGATGCAGCAGTTGGCGCAGATCCTCACCGACCGACTGCCGCCCGAGGACGTGACCCCGCAGCAGCTGCGCGACCACTCCTATTACACGGGCCCGGACGTCTACCTGGTCATCGACGACTACGACCTGGTCGCGACCGCCTCGGGTAACCCGCTGTTGCCGCTGGTCGACCTCGCGGCCCAGGCCCGCGACATCGGCTTCCACATCATCCTGGCCCGGCGCTCGGGCGGCCTCGGGCGGGCGATGTTCGACCCGTTGATCGGCCGCCTCAAGGACCTCTCCTGCGACATGTTGCTGATGAGCGGCGACCGTGACGAGGGGTACATCACCGGCCGGGTTCGCATGCAGCAACTGGTCCCGGGGCGCGGTGAGCTGGTCTCGCGGACGCGGGCGCAGGAGATGATCCAGGTCGGTTACGTCGAGCCCGAGGTCTGATCGGGTGATGCCAACCGCACTGCGACCGACAGTGGTCGACCTCGCCTTCGGTCAGGTGTCGGTCTCGGGTGGGCGATCGGCGGACGTGACCGATTTGCTGGAGGGGGCCGATGCGCCGACGGTGATGGTCGCGGGTACCCGCAGATACGGTCACCAGGCGTGGCAGGCCGTACTGCGCGATCTGCACCTGCCCGATGCCGGCCCCGATGGTCCGCTACCGATGGTGATCGGGTACCCCAGCACCTGGGGGCGTGTGCGTTCGTCGGTGCTCGACCGCGCGACTGCGGAGTTCGGCGCAGCGGTCACCCTCGTCCCTCGGGCGGTACTGATCGCGCGGAGCCACTCCGACGGGACGATGCAACGGTGCGCAGTCGTCGAGACCACGCATTTTCCCGGCGTGGCGGTGGATCCGGCCCGGCCGAGACAGGCGTGGTGGGACGTAACCCGACTGCGTCGCACGTCGGGCGGATGGGAGATCGAGGCCGTGGACGTCCTCGAACCGGAGTCCGACGGTGTCGCCGGCCGGACCGAGGCCATCGTCGACGACTCGGTCGAGGCGGTCTTCGTCGACGGTTCGGAGCCCGCGGAGGTGACCCGGGCGATCGACGTCGTCGCCACGCATGCGCTGGCCGGGCGGGTGGTGGCGGTCGATCGGGAACTGATCCGACGCTACGGATGGCGGAGCGGCCGACCCGAGGGCGCCGACCCGCCGATCGGTGCGATCGAACGGCCCGCGCAGGATTCGGCCGGGCCGACGCGCGGTCGCACCGGCCGGTGGATCGTGGCCGCGGGGGTGGCGGCGGTCGGGGTGGCGCTGGTGGCCGGTGTGGTCGGCTTTCTCCAACGCGGCGGCGAGGGTCCGCCCGTCGAGCAGACGGTGACACTCGGGCGTACCGACATCGACATTCCCGCCGACTGGCGGCGAAGCGAGCTCGGGCGACCTGACGCCGGGGGCACGGACGAACCCTTGCGCTCGGTGTTCGCCGACCCTGCGGACGGTCGGCGGATTCTGGTGGTCCAGAGCGAGGTGCGGACCGACTCGACCCTGGCGTCGGTGGCGACCAGTCTCGGCAACCGGATCCGCCAGCGTGGCGACGATGTGGTGACCGAGTTCTCGGCCGTCACGAGGTTCATGGGCCGTGAGGTGATCAGCTATCGCGAGGCGCCCGCGTCGGGCAGCGCGATCCGCTGGTACGTGCTCGTCGAGCACGGACTGCAGGTGTCGGTCGGGTGCCAGGCGGGTACGGCCGGGGAGTCGGTGGACGCCGAATGCGCCCATGCCGTGTCGTCGGTGCGGATCGCCCCGCGGTGATCGCGACGCGTTTTGACCCTGATCAGGGCCTTCGCGTAGTCTGGACCGCTGGTGCGTGACATCTCCACACCGGGTGACCGGGAGGAGATAGCCGAGGCCCGGGTCCCCACTGGTCGCCGGGAGTTCCCTCTGTCATGGCACCTGACCAGCACCCATCGACAGAGTTGAGGACAACTGTGCCCACCTACACCCCGAAGGCCGGTGACATCACGCACGCGTGGCATGTCATCGACGCCACCGACGTGGTGCTCGGCCGGCTGGCCGTGCAGAGCGCGAATCTGCTCCGCGGCAAGCACAAGCCGACCTATGCGCCCCACGCCGATGGTGGTGACTTCGTCATCATCATCAACGCCGAAAAGGTCGCGCTGACCAGCAACAAGGCCGAGCGCAAGCTGAACTACCGCCACTCCGGGCATCCGGGTGGGCTCAAGGTCCAGACGACCGCCGAGCTCCTCGAGAGCCACCCCGAGCGCGTGGTCGAGAAGGCCATCAAGGGCATGCTGCCGCACACCAAGCTCGGTCGCGCCATGGCGTCCAAGCTGAAGGTCTACGCAGGCCCGAACCATCCCCACGAGGCTCAGCGGCCCGTGCCCTTCGAGATCAAGCAGGTGGCCCAGTGACGAACGAGAACATCAACGACCCGGCCGTCGAAGCTGCCGTGGAGAACGCCGAAGAGGTCCAGGCTGCCGTCGGTGACGACACCGCCGCCGCCGAGACCGCTGTCGAGCAGGCCGTGGAGGCCGTCGAAACCGCTTCCGACGACTACGACACCGATGTCGAGGCCGCTCCGGCCGCCGACTCCCGGGGTCCGGTGGTCATCGATCGTCCGATCCAGACCGTCGGCCGCCGCAAGGAGGCCGTCGTGCGCGTGCGCCTCGTCCCGGGCTCCGGCCAGTTCCAGCTCAACGGTCGCACCCTGGAGGAGTACTTCCCCAACAAGGTGCACCAGCAGCTGATCAAGGCTCCGCTCGTCACCGTCGAGCGCACCGAGTCGTTCGACATCTTCGCCAAGCTCGTCGGCGGCGGCCCCTCGGGCCAGGCCGGTGCTCTGCGCCTGGGCATCGCCCGCGCGCTGATCGAGGTCACCCCGGACGATCGTCCGGCGCTGAAGAAGGCAGGCTTCCTCACCCGTGACCCGCGTGCCGTTGAGCGCAAGAAGTACGGCCTGAAGAAGGCTCGCAAGGCGTCGCAGTACTCCAAGCGCTGATCTTGGCACGCCTTTTCGGAACCGACGGCGTCCGGGGCCTGGCCAACGACGAGCTCACTCCCGAGCTCGCGTTGGGCCTGGCCTCGGCCGCCGCGGTTGTTTTCGGACACGATTGCGCCCGCGACGCGCGTCCGCGTGCGGTGGTCGGCCGTGATCCGCGCGCTTCCGGCGAGATGCTCGAGGCCGCGGTGTGCGCGGGCCTCGCGGCCACCGGCGTCGATGCGATCCGCGTCGGCGTGGTGCCAACGCCGGCCGTCGCCTTCCTGACCGCCGATTACCGCGCCGACTTCGGTGTGATGATCTCGGCGTCGCACAACCCCATGCCCGACAACGGGATCAAGTTCTTCTCCGGTGGTGGCCACAAGCTCGACGATGCGGTCGAGGACCGGATCGAGGCCACGATGGCCGAGGAGTTCGCCCGTCCGATCGGTGCGGCCGTGGGCCGTGTGGTGGACGCGGTCGATGCGGGCGACCGCTATCGTGCGCACCTCGCCGCGTCGATCGGGAATCGCCTCGACGGTCTCACCGTGGTCGTGGACTGCGCCCACGGCGCCGCTTTCGAGTTGGCGCCGCAGGCGTACGCGGACGCGGGCGCCGAGGTGATCGCGATCCATGCCGAGCCCGACGGCCTCAACATCAACGAGGACTGCGGATCCACCCACATGGACAAGCTCCGCGCAGCGGTGCTCGAGCACGGTGCCGATCTCGGCCTGGCCCATGACGGTGACGCCGACCGCTGCCTCGCGGTCGACTCGACAGGGCAGGTCGTCGACGGGGACGCCATCATGGCCATCCTCGCGACCGCGCTGAGGTCACGGGACCGCCTGCGCGACAACGTCCTCGTCACGACCGTGATGAGCAACCTCGGCCTGCACATCGCGATGCGCGAGGCGGGGATCGCGCTGCGGACCACCGCCGTCGGTGACCGGTACGTCCTCGAGGAGTTGCGTCGCGGCGGCTATTCACTCGGCGGGGAACAGTCGGGGCACATCGTGGTTCCCGGCTCCGGCACCACCGGTGACGGCATCCTGACCGGTCTGCTCCTGATGGAGCAGATGGCCGCGACGGGGGAGCGCATCGCCGACCTCGCAAGCATCATGACGGTGCTCCCGCAGGAACTCATCAACGTCCGGGTCGCGGACAAACACGCGGTCGCCCAGTCGCAGACGGTCAAGCAGTCGGTCGCCGACGCGGAGGCCGAACTCGGCGACCACGGCCGGGTGCTGTTGCGTCCGTCGGGAACCGAGCAGCTCGTGCGCGTGATGGTCGAGGCAGGCTCCGCCGACACCGCGCGCACGGTGGCGCGTCGGATCGCCGACGTGGTCGAGGCAGCGGGCTCGTGAGCACTCCGAAAGCGGTCCTGTTCGACTTCTCGGGCACCCTTTTCCGGTTCGAGGCACGTGACGATTGGTTCGACGACCTGCACGACGAGGACGGCAACCCGCTGCACCTCGATGCCCAGGCGGTCCTGATCCGACGGATGACCCAACCCGTCGGTTTGCCGACGGTGATCGAGGATGACGACCGGATTGCCTGGGAGCAAAGGGATCTCGACCCGCAGCAGCATCGGCGCGCATATCTGGCGATGCTGCGCGCGTCGGGGCTGACGGCGCCGGGCCACGCCGAGCAGCTCTACGCCAGGGTCCTCGACCCGCATTCGTGGCAGATCTTCCCGGACACCGAAGCGGTGCTGCGTGGTCTGCGCGCTGCCGGCATCCCCGTCGGCGTCGTCAGCAACATCGCCTTCGATCTGCGCGCCGTGCTCGCGCTGCACGGTGTCGCCGACCTCGTCGACGAGTACGCCCTGTCCTATGAGGTGGGTGCCATCAAACCCAACCCGCGGATCTTCCATGCGGCACTCGACCCGCTCGGCGTCGCGCCCTATGACGCGCTGATGGTGGGGGACAGCGAGGAGGCCGACGGCGGTGCTCGCCACCTCGGCTGTGCATTCGAACTGGTCCAGGACGCTCCGGCAGCCGAACGCCCGTCGGCGCTCATCGATGCCGTGACGCACCACGGCGTGGTTCTCCCGAACTGACTTTCTCGGCCGGGAACCGGCCCTGCGCCTCGCGCGTCTAAACTTCGACGCCACACCCGTGTTCGTGTGATCGGATTCATGCGACGCGTGTCGCGCGGGGCGAGAAGGGGGACCAATGGCCGATTCACGGATGTCTGTCGACGTCGACGAGGTCTCGAAGGTGGTGGCGTTCTATCGTCGGGCCGCCGATGTCGTCGGCTCGGCGGCCGAGGACATCCGGACGCACGAGCTCGGTCGCTGGGCGATCGGCGAGGAGTACCGCGAGATGGGCGAGCGGTATCGGGAGATGGGCCGCGTCATCACGGAACGGCTCACCGACCAGGCGCACGCCGCCGACCGACTGGCCGACGCCCTCGGGCGGGGCATCGCGATCATCGAGACCGCCGATGCAGACAACGCGACCGGCCTGACCCGCACTGTGGGCCGGCACCGCGCCGACGGATCCGGTGCCGCGTGACGGGGGATTCGCTTGCGGCGCTGCGCGACCAGGCCGTCTCCGGGATCGAGGATCTGGTCGAGGTGCTGGCGCTCGGGGCGGCGCTGGGAGCGCAAACGGCAGGTGAGGACGACGTGCACAGGCCGTTCCGGAGGGTCGGGTCGTTCGACGTCGCGGGTCTCGCCGCCGACAGCCGTCGCCTCGACGCGGCCCACCGTGCCGTCGCCGAACACCTGCACCGACTACCCGAACAGCAGGTCCGGCTCGGGCGCGGCTGGGTGAGCGAATCGGGCGCGCGGGCGGTGGCGGCGGTGGTCGATCACCAGCGGCGCGCCGAAGCCGACCTGCACGTGTTGCGGACCCTGGCCGAGGCCACCGGATCCGCGGCCTCGGGGATCGATCAGCTGTTGCGCACGTGGTATCTCACGGTCGCCCAACTGGCGTCGCCCTTGGTTGCCGGTGTTCCGGTGGCCGCCGTCCCCGGAGCGATCGTGGCGGGAGAACTCCCGGCCGCAGTCGTGATCGACGACGTCGTGTCGAGGGCAGGCCTGTATTTCACCACCGCTCATGCCACGGTCTCCGGGATCGACGAGATCCTGGAGCATCTCGATCGCGTCACCGAGGCGATGGATGTGGAACCGTACCCGCAGGCCGGAAGCCGTCCTGAAGCGCAGCGACCGGCAGAGCAGACAACGGCCACACCGGAGCAGGCGGCAACGACGTCCGGCCAAGCGGCCGCTGGTGGCGAGGCGCCAGACGACGACGTGCCGAGACCGTCCGGCCATCGTCCCGACGTCCCGCTGCAACTCACACCGGACTCCGCGGGCGATCCACCGCAATCGCAGGCGCCGGAACCCGCCGACCCACCCGCCGAGGACGCCGCCCTCGCCCCGAGGACCCGCGCTCCCGAGCCGGACGCCGCGGCCCCGGCCGGCCCCCAGACGCATGGCTCCCCGCCACCGTCGGCGGGCGACCTGGCTCTGGCCGGCGACGAATGAGAGCGAGCCGATCGTGAACCTCGCAGATCAGATCGAGGCCGTTGCACGGCGAGCGACGGCGGAGGTGGTCGCGGCATCCCATGCGTATGCGGCGACCCAGCGGCGTCTCGCGTCGGACCTCGCCGACTTCCGGTCCGCGAACGCCGCCCCCGACCAACGACTGCGGGCGAAGCTGCAGACGGATGCAGACATCGCCGATACCGCCACGCCGCGAATACTGTTACCTGCCGACGTGGCCGAGGCCAGTCCACATCGATCGGCTCCGGACGAATAGGCTGTCGGTGTGCCGGCAGCGAAACCAGGGCAGACGAGATCTCAGCGGACGACACGCGGCGCGAAGCCGTCCCGATCCGCCGACAAGCTGATGGCGCCGTTGTCGCGTCGCGGGCCTTACCGCGTCCTGCGCGGCGATCTCGGGATCGTCGGCATGCGCGGGCAGGTGTTCGCCCCGGAGTCGGGGCACAGGGTGCCCGCGATCGCCGTCGGACACACCTGGATGGCCGACAGTCGCAGGTACCGGGATCTCCTCTATCACTTCGCATCCTGGGGTTTCGTGACCGTCGCGCCGGACGACAACACCGGCTTCTTCGCCTCCGATGTCGGCTTGGCGGCCGACCTGCGGTCGGCCCTCGCGGTCGTCTCGCGAGTCCCCCTCGGATCCGGTGCGGTGACCGTCGATCCGGACCGGATCGGACTCGTGGGCCATGGTTTCGGCGCCGCTGCCGCCGTCATGGCGGCCGCGGATCAACCGATCCTGGGGCAGCCGGCACCCGCGGTGGCGGGCGTCGCCGCACTGTTCCCGGCACCGACGACGTCGATGTTGTTGCCGGCCGCGGGCCTGGTCACCGCGCCCGGACTGATCGTGGCGGGCGCCGGTGAACTCAACACACTGGAGGCCAACGCACTGCCCCTGGCACAGGCCTACGCGGGCGATGTGGCGTTGCGCACTGTTCCGAAGGGGAACGCGCGGGATCTGCTGGAACGTCGGACGGTCAAGTCGCTGATCGGGATGAACGGATCCGACCGTGCCGTCCACGGCCTCGTTCGCGCAGCATGTACGGGATTCCTGCTGCACACCGTGGCCGGCGACGCCGAGTACCGGGCGTTCTCCGACGCGGATTCCAGCCTGGGCAAACTGGGTGTGATCGATCTGGACGACCCACCCGTGCAGCCGGTGGATCCGGTGTCACACCTGCTCGGGGTCAAACCGCGCAAGCGGCGCACCCGGAAGAGCTGACTTCACAGGTACGCTGACTGTCTATGTGTGGAATCGTCGGATACGTCGGTCGGCGCGATGCGCTGGACATCGTGGTCGAGGCACTTCGGCGGATGGAATACCGCGGATATGACTCGGCCGGGGTGGCCATTCTCGACGGGCACGGCAACACCGTGGTCGAGAAGAAGGCCGGTCGGCTCGAGAACCTCGACAAGCAGATCGCCACGGTCGGCCCGGACAACCTGGTGGGCAGCACCGGGATGGGGCACACCCGCTGGGCGACGCACGGCCAGCCCACTGATCGCAATGCGCATCCACATCTGAGCAGCGATGGCAAGATCGCCGTGGTCCACAACGGCATCATCGAGAACTACGCCGTGCTGCGGGCCGAACTCGAGGATGCCGGGATCGAGTTCCTCTCCGACACCGACACCGAGACGGCGGTGCACCTGCTCGAGAGTTACTACGCGAACGGCCCCACCGCCGGGGACTTCGTCTCCAGTGCCTACGCCGCGCTTCGTCGCCTCGAAGGCGCCTTCACCCTGGTCTTCACGCACTCCGATCACCCCGACACCATCGTGGCCGCACGCCGATCCACACCGCTGGTGGTGGGTGTCGGTGACGGCGAGATGTTCGTGAGTTCGGATGTGACCGCGTTCATCGAGCACACCCGAAATGCGGTCGAGCTCGGGCAGGACGAGGTCGTGGTGATCACCGCCGACTACTACCGGATCTCCGATTTCGACGGAGACCCGCGCGCGGGCAAGCCTTTTCACATCAACTGGGACCTCGCCGCGGCCGAGAAGGGCGGCTACGACTTCTTCATGCTGAAGGAGATCGCCGAGCAGCCCGCCGCGCTCGCCGACACCCTCCTCGGCCACCTCGAGGGCGGACGCATCGTCCTCGACGAACAACGTCTCACCGACGACGACCTCCGCGACGTCGACAAGGTGTTCGTCGTCGCCTGCGGCACCGCGTATCACGCCGGGTTGCTTGCCAAATACGCCATCGAGCACTGGACGCGGCTCCCGGTGGAGGTCGAGCTCGCGAGCGAGTTCCGCTACCGCGACCCGGTGCTGGACCGTTCGACGCTGGTCGTCGCGATCTCGCAGTCCGGGGAGACCGCCGACACGCTGGAAGCGGTCCGCCACGCCAAGGACCAGAAGGCCCGGGTGCTGGCCATCTGCAACACCAACGGCGCGCAGATCCCACGGGAGTCCGACGCCGTGCTCTACACCCACGCGGGTCCCGAGATCGGCGTCGCATCGACGAAGTGTTTTCTCGCGCAGATCGTCGCGGCCTATCTGGTCGGTCTCGCCCTCGCCCAGGCCCGTGGCACCAAGTACGCCGACGAGGTCGCGCGCGAGTTCGCCGCGCTGGAGCTGATGTCGAAGGCCGTCGAGGAAGTCCTCACGACCATGGAGCCGGTCCAGGATCTGGCACGGTCACTCGCGCACCACAACACGGTTCTCTTCATCGGCAGGCACGTCGGATATCCGGTGGCGCTCGAGGGGGCCCTCAAACTCAAGGAACTCGCCTACATGCATGCGGAGGGATTCGCGGCGGGCGAACTGAAGCACGGTCCGATCGCCCTGATCGAAGACGGCCTGCCGGTGATCATCGTGATGCCGTCTGCGGACGGCCGGGCGCTGCTGCATTCCAAGATGGTGAGCAACATCCGGGAGATCCAGGCGCGCGGAGCTCGCACGATCGTGATCGCCGAGCAAGACGACCTGTCGGCCGCGAGCGTCGCCGACCACCTGATCCCCATCCCGAAGACACCGACTCTCCTGCAGCCGCTGGTGTCGACCATCCCTCTGCAGGTCTTCGCCGCCACCGTCGCGCAGACGCGTGGCTACGACGTGGACAAGCCGCGGAACCTGGCCAAGTCGGTCACCGTCGAGTAGTCCCGACCGATGCCGACCCGCTACCTCACCGCCGACGCCGTCCGGCAGGCGGAACAGGCGACCGGGGATCTGCTGACCGGCGGCACACTCATGCGGCGCGCCTCGTCCAGCGTGGCGCAGGTGGTGATCAGCGAACTCCGGGCGACGGGCGGCTGTTACGGACGTCGCGTCGGAGGAGTGATCGGGGCGGGTGACAACGGCGGCGACGCGCTCTATGCGCTGGCAGTGCTCGCGCACCGCGGTGTGGCGTGTACCGCCGTGCTGCTGGACCCGGACAGAGCCCACCCCGGCGGTCTCGCGGCGTTCTGTCGTGCGGGCGGTCGCATCGCCGAGACCCTCCCGTCCGGACTCGACCTGGTGATCGACGGGGTCGTCGGGATCGGCGGCCGTGGACCATTGCGGGCGGCGGCCGCCGCGCAGTTCGCCCGTCTGGAACGTGCCGACATCGGGGGACCGGCGATCGTGGCCGTCGACCTCCCGTCCGGAGTCGACGCCGACACCGGCGAGGTCCACGACCCGGCCGTGCAGGCCACCATCACCGTCACGTTCGGCGCTCCCCGAAACGCCCACCTCCTGGCCGCGCCGCAATGCGGTCGGGTCGAGGTGATCGAGATCGGCATCGACGGGCCCGGGCCCTCCGATGGTCCCGCGCCCCGGCTCGCGGCACTCGCCGACGATGACGTCGCGCGGCTGTGGCCGGTCCCCGGCCCCCGCGACGACAAGTACAGCCAGGGCGTGGTCGGGGTGATCGCCGGGTCGGCGCGGTACCCGGGAGCGGCGATCCTGGCGACGGGTGCGGCGGTGAGTGCGACGTCGGGCATGACCCGTTATGTCGGAACGGCCGCCGACGAAGTGGTCTCGCATTTCCCGGAGGTGGTCGCGGCCAGGTCGCTCGACGATGCGGGACGTGTGCAGGCGTGGGTGGTGGGCCCCGGCATGGGAACCGACGACGACGCTCTGGACCTTCTCCGCACGGTGCTGGCGACCGATCTACCGGTGCTCGTCGATGCCGACGGTCTCACTCTGGTCGCAGCTCATCCGGAGCTCGTGGCGGACCGTCCGGCCCCGACGCTGCTGACCCCGCACGCGGGCGAATACGCACGCCTGGCGGGTGACGACGTCGGCGCCGACCGATTGCAGGCAGCCGCAGATCTGGCGGAGAAGTGGCAGGTCACGGTGCTTCTCAAGGGGCGGATCACGCTCGTCGCGGACCCCTCGGGCGACGTGTTCGGCAACGACGCCGGTTCCTCGTGGGCGGCCACGGCCGGGGCCGGTGACGTGCTCTCGGGAATCGCCGGCGCCCTGATGGCGTCGGGGCTCACCCCGTCCCTGGCCGGCGCCGCCGCGGCGCGGGTACACGGGCACGCGGCCGATCTGGCCGCCCGAGGCGCACCGATCGGGGCGTCTGCCCTCCTGGGCGCGGTCCGATCGGCGGTGCGGGCGATCCGCTAGGCCTCTGCGATCGGGTGAGTGTGGTCCTCACACGGCACTGGCGCGGCAGTGATCCCGGACACATCGGTGGCCGCGCACACGTGCAGGGCACTCGTGCCGATCTGGGACAATGGACGCGATGACCTCACCTGCCCTGGCCGCGACCATCGATCTCGACGCGATCGCCCACAATGTCGGCGTGGTGCGCGATGCCGCGCGCGCCGATGTCCTCGCGGTGGTGAAGGCCGATGCCTACGGGCACGGCGTCCTGCCCGTCGCGCGAACTGCGCTGGCGGCAGGCGCCGCCGAACTGGGTGTGGCGCACGTCGACGAGGCGGTCGCGCTGCGGGCCGGCGGGATCAGTGCTCACATCACCGCGTGGCTCCACACTCCCGCCACCGATTTCGGCGCGGCGATCGCCAACGACATCGACATCGCCGTGTCATCGTCGCGTCAGCTGGCCGCGGTCGTCGCCGCGGCGGCGGCCCGGTCCACCACGGCCACGGTGACGGTCAAGGTGGACACCGGGCTCAATCGGAGCGGGATCGCGGTCGACGAGTGGGCCGACTTCGCCGAATCGCTGGCAAAGGCGAAGGCCGACGGTGCCGTGTCGGTCCGGGCGATCATGTGTCACCTCGCTCGTGGTGACGAGCCCGACCATCCGCTGAATTCCGAACAGGCGCATCGTCTCGACCTCGCCGCCGACGACCTGCGCAGGCTCGGCGCCGGACCCGAGGTGATGCACATCGCCAATTCTCCTGCCGCACTGACACGTCCAGACCTTGCGCGCGATCTGGTCCGGCCCGGGATCGCCCTCTACGGGCGGACGCCGGTGCCCGAGCGCGGTGACTTCGGCCTGATTCCCGCGATGACGTTGACCGCCCAGGTCTCGCTGGTCAAGAAACTCTCTGCGGGAGAAGGGGTTTCCTACGGACACACCTGGATCGCGCCTGCCGACACGACCATCGCGATCCTGCCTGCCGGCTACGCCGACGGCGTGCCGCGGCTGCTCTCCGGCAGGTTCGCGGTCCGGATCAACGGACGATCGTTCCCGGGCGTCGGCCGGATCTGCATGGACCAGATGGTCGTCGACCTCGGTTCGGATGGCGGAGGAGTGGCCGAGGGCGACCGGGCGGAGCTGTTCGGCACCGGTCGCGACGGCGGGCCGACCGCCAAGGACTGGGCTGACACGATCGGCACCATCGACTACGAGATCGTCTCGGGTATCGGTCGTCGGGCGATGCGGGAGTACGTCGGGGGCGCCCGTGGATGACTCGGAGCGCATCGGCTGGATGGCCGGGGTCACCGGTGTCGCCGCGCTCGGGGCCGTCGCTGCCGGCGGGGTCGCCCGCAACGTGGCACGCCGTCGGACCGCGAACCGCGCGGATCCGTTTGCGGGCGTGGACTTCACCACGATCTACGACGACACCGCGAGTACGGTCACCACCGACGACGGGATCGATCTCGCGGTCCGCACGGTGATCACCGGCCCGGCGGGAGCCGATCCGGATGAGATCGACCCGGAGCTGACCGTGATCTTCGTCCACGGGTTCAGCCTGCGTATGGCGAGTTGGCATTTCCAGCGTCACGAGTTGGCGCAGCGCTGGGCCGATCGATCCATCCGGATGGTGTTCTTCGATCATCGCGGTCACGGCCGCAGTGGTCCGGCGCCGGCCGAGACCTGCACCATCACCCGCCTCGGCGACGACATCGGCGCGGTGATCCGCGCCGCCGCTCCGACAGGTCCGCTTGTCCTGGTGGGTCATTCGATGGGCGGGATGGCGTTGATGGGACTGGCGCGGCGCGACCCGGCACTCTTCGCCCCCGATGGCCGGGCCAGTGGCGTCGCCCTGGTGGCGACGGCCTCGCGCGGTCTGACCGAGGCCGGCCTCGGCGAAGGACTGTCGAACCCACTGCTCGACGCGTTCCGGCTGTCCGTCCGTCATGTCCCGGCTCTGGTGCGGGCCGGCCGCGGGATCACCCGTCAGGTGTTGGAACCCGTACTGGTCGCGGCGAGCTTCGGTCCCGACTTCTACAGCCCGAACGTGGGGCGTGCCGTCGAGAAGATGATCCAGAACACGCCCATCGAGACCATCGTGAACTTCCTGCACGCCCTGGAGAACCACGACGAATCCATGGCACTGCCGGTCCTCGCCCGGGTGCCGTCGGTGGTGGTGTGCGGCAACGCGGATCGGCTGACGCCCTTGCCCAGATCGATGCGGATGTACGGGGAACTCAGAGAGGACTCGCGACTCGTCGTGGTCGAGGGGGCAGGTCACATGGTGCAGATGGAGAGGCCGGACGTGGTGACCCAGGCGATCGTCGACCTGGTGGATCGTGCGCGGACGGCGACGCCGCAGCCGCGCCGTCGCCGGTGGTGGCGAAGGAGGGTGTCGGGATGAGCGGACCCGTGGAGGCAGGTGCGGCAGGCGCGCGAACGCTGGCCGAGGTCGCCGACACCGAAGATCTGGGACGGGAACTGGCCGCCACCCTGCGAGCCGGGGACCTGGTGATCCTCGACGGCCCGCTGGGCGCAGGCAAGACGGCGATGGCCAGGGGTATCGGGGCCGGGCTGCAGATTCTCGGTAGGGTGTCGTCGCCGACGTTCATCATCGCGCGTGAGCATCGGCCGTCACGGCCGGGACTGCCCGGCATGATCCACGTCGACGCCTACCGGCTCGGCGGCCTCGACGAGCTCGATGCGCTGGACCTCGATTCCGACCTGACGGGGGCGGTGATCGTGGTGGAGTGGGGTGAGGGAGTCGCCGAGCGTCTCGCCGATCGGCACCTGCGGGTGCGCCTGCGGCGGGAGCCCGAATCGGATGTCCGTCGCGCCGAATGGGAATGGGTGGATCACTGATGTGGGTATTGGCCATCGACACCGCGACCGACTCGGTGGTGACCGGCGTCGCGTGCCTGCGCCCCGACGACAGTGGTGCGCCCGAGGTGGCGGCCGAGCGCGTCGTGTCGGACGGGCGCCGGCATGCCGAGGTGCTCACCACACTCATCGCCGAGGTCCTGACGGAATCGGGAGTCGCGCGCACCGATCTCGCCGCAGTGGTCGTCGGGTGCGGGCCGGGCCCCTTCACCGGATTGCGTGTGGGCATGGCGACCGGGGCGGCCTTCGCCGACGCGCTGGGGCTGCCCGCGTACGGCGTGTGTTCGCTGGACGCGGTCGCCGGACAGGAGCTCATGGACGGGGCGGCTGACGGCTCGATGCTCGTGGTCACCGATGCCCGACGTCGGGAGGTCTATTGGGCCCGGTATGTCGACGGGAGACGTGTGAGTGGGCCGGAGGTCGTCGCGCCTGCCCGGCTCGTCGACGACCTCGCCTCGACGCCCATCGATCTCGTGGCCGGATCACCGGCGCACGCCGAGCTCTTCGGCCGCGCTGTCGGGACCGCGACGGTACCGTCGGTGGCCGGTCTCGTGGCGGCCGCGTCCGACGAGCTGCGTACCGGAGCGCATCCGGAACCACTGGTGCCGCTCTATCTCCGGCGCCCGGACGCCGTGGAGTCCAAGGGCCGTCGGCTATCGGCGGGACAGAACACGGAGGTGCGACGATGACGACGTCGGAGCTGCTGATCGACGACCTCGACTACTCGGACATCCCCCGCTGCGCCGCGCTGGAGAAGGAGATGTTCGCCGACGATTCACCCTGGCCCGCAACGGCTTTCCGAGCCGAGCTCAACGCCCCGTACAACCGGTACTTCGCGGCCCGCGAACGGCCCGGCGGAGACGTCGTGGGCTACGCGGGAGTCTCGACACTGGGGTCGGCCGGCTCGTTCGAATGCGAGGTCCACACAATCGCCGTCGCGCCGTCGCATCGCGGACGGGGTTACGGACGCGCGTTGCTGGTGGCGATGCTCGACGTCGCCGACGATTGTGGCGCGCCGGTTTTCCTCGAGGTGCGCACCGACAACGACACCGCGATCGACCTCTACGCGCGACACGGGTTCGTCCGGTCGGGCATCCGCCGCAATTACTATCAACCGTCGGGTGCCGACGCGTACACGATGATCCGACCGGCCACGCCGGAGTCAGCCACGCCGGAGTCAGGGAGTACCCCATGATCGTGATGGGAATCGAGAGCTCGTGTGACGAGACCGGAGTCGGGATCGTCCGGTGGGATCCGGACGGCGTCGGCGACGGCGGGAAGGGCACTGCGGCACTGCTCGCCGACGAGGTCGCGTCCAGTGTCGATGAGCATGCCCGGTTCGGCGGCGTGGTCCCCGAGATCGCGTCACGAGCACACCTCGAGGCGATCGTGCCGACCATGCAGCGTGCCCGAGAAGTTGCCGGAATCGACCGCCCCGATGCGATCGCGGTGACGATCGGCCCGGGTCTGGCCGGCGCTCTGCTGGTCGGTGTCGCGGCCGCGAAGGCCTACGCATTGGCCTGGGACGTCCCACTCTTCGCCATGAATCACCTGGGCGGTCATGTCGCGGTCGACACGCTGGAGCACGGGCCGATGCCGGAGTGCGTCGCCCTCCTGGTCTCCGGTGGCCACACCCACCTGCTGCACGTGACGGACCTGGCGTCGCCGATCACCGAACTCGGGACCACGGTCGACGACGCGGCGGGGGAGGCATTCGACAAGGTGGCGCGCCTTCTCGATCTCGGATTCCCGGGCGGTCCGGCGCTGGATCGTGCTGCAGCCGAGGGTGATCCGAGTGCGGTCGCGTTCCCACGCGGGATGACCGGACCTCGTGACGCGCGCTACGACTTCTCGTTCAGTGGTCTCAAGACGGCGGTGGCACGCCACGTCGAGAAATGCGATCGCGACGGCGTCGAGGTGCCGATCGCCGACGTCGCCGCGTCGTTCCAGGAGGCGGTTGCCGACGTCCTGACGATGAAGGCGCTCCGTGCCTGCACGGACCTCGACGTCGACACCCTGGTGCTCGGCGGTGGTGCCACCGCGAACTCTCGCATTCGATCGCTGGCACAGGAAAGGTGCGAGGCGGCGGGCATCACCCTACGGGTGCCCCGGCCTCGCCTCTGCACCGACAACGGAGTGATGATCGCGACGCTGGGCGCGCATGTCATCGCGGGGGGAGCCCAGCCGTCCCCGCTGACCGTCGCCACCGACCCGGGGATGTCGGTGCAGGTCAGTCAGCTCTGACGCTGCAACAGTTCGCGGCAGCCCAGTGAGTGGTCGGCCAGTACCGCCCGCTGGGTCGGGCGCGCGCGCCGGTAGCGGTCCTCGCCGCTCTCGGTGAGCTGGGCGAACACCGACCGTCGATCCGACTCACACATCGTCCTGCTCGCGAGCCCGTCCTTCTCCAGGCGCGCGACCACGCGTGACAGAGCGCTCTGGCTGAGATGGACGTGCTCGGCGAGCTCGCTCATCCGCAGACTGTGTTCATCTGCTGCCCAGAGCAATTCGAGGACCTCGAACTCACTGGCGGAGATCTTGTGATTGGCCTGCAGTTCACGGTCGAGGGCGCAGGAGACCCGGTGATACCGAACCGACAGGTCATGCCAGGCCGCGGCCAGCGCATCCTGATCGGTTCCCTCGGTCATGCCGAACACCTTACCACATGCAAATACATGTAATGCATACGCAATAAATGCCCTGACATTAGATGTAGACGCATTACATGCAAACGCATATAGTCAACGCTCATGACCCAGACACACGATCTCGTCATCACTCAACGCGCCACCGATCCGTCCACCGCGCCGCCCGCACCGACCGACCCCGCAACGCACATCACCAGCGCCTCCGGGTGGGGCTCGCGTACCTGGCTGTTGCTGGTGGTCCTGGCCGGGGCGCTCTTCCTGGACGGCCTCGACATCTCGATGGTCGGTGTCGCGCTGCCGTCCATCGGCGCCGACCTCGGCATGGGGCAGTCGCAATTGCAATGGATCGTCAGCGGCTATGTCCTCGGCTACGGAGGACTGCTCCTGCTCGGCGGGCGGACCAGCGATCTGATCGGCCGGCGGCGCGTGTTTCTCATCGCTCTCGGCGTGTTCGGGGTGGCCTCGGTGGTCAGTGCGGTCGTCGACGTCGACGCCCTGATCGTCGCGCTCCGATTCGTCAAGGGCGTGGCCGCGGCATTCACCGTGCCGGCGGGCCTGTCGATCATCACCACCACTTTCGCGGAGGGGCCCGCGCGCAATCGGGCCTTCTCGATCTACACCGTCTGCGGTGCCAGCGGGTTTTCCCTCGGCCTGGTGTTCGGTGGCCTGCTGACCGAGATCTCCTGGCGCGCAACGCTGATCTTCCCCGGGCCGGTCGCGCTGCTGTTGCTGTTCGCGGGCCTGCGGGTGATCCCGAAGATCGGTGCCGCACCGTTCAGGTGGGCACAGTTCGACGTCGTCGGTGCGTTGACGAGCACGGGTGCACTGCTGCTGCTCGTCTTCGGGGTGGTGCGTGCACCCGAGGTCGGCTGGGCATCCGCGGTCACCATCGGGACCCTGGTCGTGTCCGGCATCCTCGCCGTCGCATTCGTCCTGGTGGAACGCCGGCATCGGCATCCGCTCGTGCGCCTCGGACTGCTGCGGTCGCCGCTGCTCGTGCATGCCAACATCTCGGCGGCCCTGATGTTCGGTTCGTATGTGGCGTTCCAGTTCGTGGTGACCCTGTACCTGCAGGATTCCCTTGGATGGTCGCCCCTCGCGATGGCGCTCGGATTTCTGCCTGCCGGCCTGATCGTCGCCGCCAGCGCCATCCGGATGGACCGCGTGCTGGATCGAGTGCCGACGCCCTGGCTGCTCGTCGGCGGATTCGCGGCTTTCCTGGGTGGCTACCTTTGGTTCGCACGAGCGGAGCCGGGAATGGCCTACGCCGACTTCCTGCTGCCGACGATCATCTTGCTCGGCATCGGTTTCGCCGTCACGTTCCCGTCGGTCACATCTCAGGGCACCGCGGGTGTCGACGACGCGGAGCAGGGACTTGCCTCGGGGCTGGTCAACACCAGTGTCCAGGTGGGCGGGGCGGTGATGATGGCGGTGGTCACCGCGATCCTCACGAGCTCAGACGAACCGTCCGGTCCCGGCGAGCTCCTGGGCGGGATGTCGACGGCGATCTGGGTTGTGGCGGGCCTGTCGATCGTCGGTCTCGCCAGTGCGATCGCGATGGCGACATGGTCGCGAAAGAGCCGTACGCAGGTGCTACCGGGCCCGGTACCGGCGCTCGAGAGCCCGCTCGCGGGCGGGGCCGACTGATTTTGCAGCCTCCGCCCTTGAGTGCTGGCACTCTCGTGTATAGAGTGCTAGTCGGCACTGCGTGAAGCCTCGGCACCCGCGACGACGGGGCTTCGTCCAGCGCCATGAACATCCGAACCACCGTTCGAACTCACTCAGTACGAAAGTTGAGGACTCACATCGTGGCGAGCGTGAACATCAAGCCGCTTGAGGACAAGATCCTGGTGCAGGCCGTGGAGGCAGAGACGACCACCGCGTCCGGTCTGGTCATCCCGGACACCGCCAAGGAGAAGCCGCAGGAAGGCACCGTCATCGCCGTCGGCGAGGGCCGGGTTACCGAACAGGGCAACCGCGTCCCGGTCGACGTCAAGGAAGGTGACACCGTCATCTACAGCAAGTACGGAGGCACCGAGATCAAGTACGCCGGCGAGGAGTACCTGATCCTCTCGGCGCGCGACGTGCTGGCCGTCATCGGCAAGTAAGACCCGCGAATCACACCGCGTGTCCACCGCCCCGGAGCCCTCGTCGGGCGCCGGGGCGGTGCTGATTCTCCAAGCTGTCCCGCACTCTGAAAGAGACCCATGTCCAAACAGATCGAATTCGATGATGTAGCGCGCCGCGCGCTCGAGCGCGGTATCAACCAACTGGCCGACACGGTGAAGGTCACCCTCGGCCCCCGCGGCCGGCATGTGGTGCTGGCCAAGGCGTTCGGCGGACCGAGCGTCACCAACGACGGCGTCACCATCGCCCGGGACATCGACCTCGAGGATGCCTTCGAGAACCTCGGTGCCCAGCTCGTGAAGTCGGTGGCCACCAAGACCAACGACGTTGCCGGCGACGGCACCACCACGGCGACCGTGCTCGCACAGGCGATGGTCTCGGCCGGTCTGCGCAACGTCACGGCGGGCGCCAACCCGATCGCGCTCGGCATCGGGATCGGAAAGGCCGCGGACGCGATCAGCGCCGAACTGCTCCGGGTGGCAACCCCGGTCGACGGTGAGAAGGCGATCGGCCAGGTCGCGACCGTCTCGTCACGTGACGAGGAGGTCGGCGTGATGGTCGGCAAGGCGATGACCCGGGTGGGTGGCGACGGCGTCGTCACCGTCGAGGAGGGCTCCGGTCTGGAGACCGACCTCGACATCACCGAGGGCGTCCAGTTCGACAAGGGCTTCCTGTCGCCGTACTTCGTCACGGATGCGGACAGCCAGGAGGCCGTGCTGGAGGACGCATTTGTGCTCCTCTACCGCGACAAGATCAGCTCGCTGCCGGACTTCCTGCCGCTGCTGGAGAAGATCGCCTCCGAAGGCAAGTCGGTGCTGATCATCGCCGAGGACGTGGAGGGCGAGCCGCTCTCGACTCTCGTCGTGAACTCCATCCGCAAGACCATCAAGGCCGTTGCGGTCAAGGCCCCGTTCTTCGGGGATCGTCGCAAGGCGTTCCTGGAGGACCTGGCGGTCGTCACCGGCGCGACAGTGATCTCCTCCGACATCGGCATGTCCCTCGCCGAGACCGGACTCGACGCGCTCGGCTCGGTCCGCCGCGTGGTCGTGAGCAAGGACACGACGACCTTGGTCGAGGGTGCGGGCACCAAGGACGACATCGCCAAGCGTGCCGAGCAGCTCCGTCGTGAGATCGAGCAGAGCGATTCCGACTGGGACCGCGAGAAGCTGGCCGAGCGCCTGGCCAAGCTCGCCGGCGGCGTGGCAGTCATCCGCGTGGGCGCTGCCACCGAGACCGCGCTCAAGGAGCGCAAGCATCGCGTCGAGGATGCCGTGGCGGCGGCCAAGGCCGCAGTCGAGGAGGGCATCGTCATCGGCGGCGGCTCCGCGATCGTGCAGGCGGCGTCAGTGCTCGACGCGCTGGCGGCGGACCTGCCCGACGACGAGGCGCTCGGGGTGCGCGTCGTGCGTGACGCGGCCCGCGCCCCGCTCTATTGGATCGCCAGCAACGCGGGCGTCGACGGTGCCGTCGTGGTCGCGAAGGTGACCGAGTCCGATCAGGGCCTCGGCTTCAACGCAGCCACGCTCACCTACGGTGATCTGCTCGCCGACGGGATCATCGATCCCGTGAAGGTGACGCGATCGGCCGTGGTGAACGCGGCATCCGTCGCGCGGATGGTGTTGACCACCGAGACCGCGATCACGGACCGGCCCGAGGAGGCCCCGGCCGGCGGTCACGGTCACGCCCACTGACATCGGCGACGTATCCGCAAAACCCCTCGGGGGCATCGATCCTGCTGGATCGATGCCCCCGAGGGCGTTGGGGAGGGGTCCGCGTGTCGGCTAGCCGGCCATCCGGCGTCCGACACCGCGCTTCATCAGCATGCTGCGTTCGGATTCGGAGAGTCCTCCCCAGATGCCGTAGGGCTCGGCGACCGCGAGGGCATGCTCACGGCATTGGGCGATCACCGGGCACTGGTGGCACATCTCCTTGGCACGGCGCTCCCGCTGGGCGCGCGCACGGCCGCGCTCACCGTCGGGGTGAAAGAACATCGAGGATTCCACTCCGCGGCAGAGACCCTTCATTTGCCAGTCCCAGATGTCGGCGTTCGGGCCGGGAAGAAGATTTGGCTGAGGCATGACAGCGACTCCTTGTCTGCGAGTGGCACTCGTATTCATCAGTGCATCCACACAGTAGGCAAGCAAAAGAAATGGAGTCAATCCCGCCAAATACCTGCTCAATGATGGTGAAACTTCGGGAAATGTTAACTCTGTGTTGTGGAAACGGACCGGACTAGCATATACCCGGAACTGGGTGGATCAGGCCCCTGCTGCGGGACGGTTTGCCCTATCTGAACTGCGAATTCCCTTGCCCGGGGGAGTGTTTCGGCAGCCGCGGCAGCTCGTTTCAGGGAGGTTCCGTGACGGGCGTCGCGTAACACGGAAGAAATATGCAGAATATGCCTGCGTGATCTGGGGGCGGAATTAATGTTTGTGACGGCAGGTTAAATTCATGCAAACTGGAACCGGTTACATTCCATTCGGCGTTGACGTGATCGCGAGAAAATAGGGTCTGATATGGGCAAACGTACGGATGGGTATGCGTTGTGGGACCGCGCGGTGCACCGGGGAGGTATAGGTCACACCGCAGCCGCGTTCGCGTTGCTCGACGGTGCGGACCGCGTGGGGCGGGAACGCGGTGACGATGTGCTCTCTTCGCTGGCCTCCTCGACCCGGGCCTCGCTGCTGCGGCAGGCGGGCCGTCACCGGCAGGCTGCGACGTATGACGGACGCGCCCTGCTGTTGGTTGGCGTGGGGTCGCCCGATGGCGGGCAGCGGCGAATGGCCGCCGGGGGCCGGTGGCGCCAGGCCGCCCTGTTGGACGCGTTGGTCGGGCTCGCCGCCGATCATCTCGGCCGGCTCCGTCTGTCGGACGCTGCACGCCTGCTGGACCGTGCCCGCGACCACGCCGACCCCGACGACGGCGGTTGGCTCGCCGGTCGTCGTCCTCGGCTGCGCATCGAGTGGGTCTCGGCCGAGTTGGCCATGTACGGCGGCGACGCGGCGAAAGCGGTCGGACACGCCGAGGCGGGTTGTCGATTGGCCGAACTCGGCGACACCCCGGAGCGCCACCGCGTGAAGACGACCCTCATCGCGGCCGCCGCCGCGGCGACCGCGGGTGACTCGCGTCACGCCGCGGAGCTCGCGGGTGAGGTGACCAGGCGCGCAGCCGACGCGGGCCTGATGCCGTTGCAGTGGGCTTCGCTGGCATTGCGGAACGGGCTCGACGCGGGAGATGAGCAGGTCACGAAGGAACTGGCGCGGACTCGATCCGAACTCATCTCTCGAGGTGTGCCATTCGACAACGCGTGATGGCAGTGGGTGCGTCGAGCGTCGGGTCCGATCGCTAAGGTGACGTGGGGGAAACGGCGCACCGGCAACACCACGACACATGTAACACGGGGATCTCAACTGACGATGAAACTGACGGGTGTTGAGCTCGACGAGGCTGTCCGTGCCGCGGGGCACGGCGATCGCGCGGCGCTCACGTCAGTTCTCGAAAGTGTGCAGGACCCGATCCTGCGCTACTGCCGAGGGCGAATTGGAGTCGGAGAACGCCATCTGTTCTCCGCCGACGATATCGCGCAGGAGGCGTTGATGGCGGTGATGACAGCGCTGCCCCGGTACAAGGACCAGGGCAGGCCGTTCATGGCATTCGTCTACGGGATCGCTGCACACAAGGTGGCCGATGCCATGCGCGTGGCAGGCCGGGTCAAGGCCGATCCGGTGGAGACCTTGCCGGAGGCGGTGTCGTTCACGGGTGGACCCGAACAGTCGGCTCTCGACGCCGATGCGAGTCGCCGGATGCGCGCACTGCTGACGATCCTCCCGGAGAAGCAGCGTGAGGTGCTGGTCCTCCGACTCGTGGTCGGACTGTCGGCCGAGGAGACCGCCGATGCCATCGGCAGCACCGCAGGCGCGGTGCGGGTGGCCCAGCATCGCGCGCTGGCGAAGTTGAAAGACCAATTGAGGAAGGCAGGTGAGGTCGATGAACGACAAGCATGATCCTGCCGAGCCCGGTTGGGATCTGACCCAGCCCATCGACATGACGTCGGTGCATGTCGACGACGAGTTCATCGACGCGCTGTCGCAGGATCTTCCTGTCCCCACCCACGACGACACCGAGTACCAACTCGCGGAACTGCTGTCGGGCTGGCGGCACGAGACGCTCACCGCACCGCTCCCGGAACTGCCGACCGTCGACGAGGTCGAGGCGGCGATCGCCGCCACCGAGCGTGCGCGTCGCGGCCGCGGCGTCATCCGCCACCTCCGTGTCGCGTCCGGTGCGGCCGCGATCGTGGTGATCGCAGGCGCTGGGCTGACCGTCCTCGCCGAGGGATCCTCGCCCGGCGACCCGCTGTGGGGCGTCAAGCGGGTGGTGTTCTCCGAGGCGGCGAGCCAGACGCAGGCATCGATGGATGTGCAGTCGAATCTGGAGAAGGCCGAGGCCGCCATGGCCGCCGGTGATCCGGAGCAGGCGGCCGAGCTGATCGCGAAAGCGCAGAAGGACCTCGGGCCCGTACGCGACAACGAGACCCTCAACCGCATGAAGGACTGGATCGAGCGGCTCCGCGCGCAGACCGCGACGTCGGGTGCATCGTCCACCTCGGCGTCGATCTCGGTCTCGCAGAGTCAGCGACCGAGCGAGGGGGCCGGTGGGCCCACGACGCCGCCTCGTGACCTGCGCCGTTCGCGCGTCGACGACGGGTCGTCGTCCGTCACCGTCACGAAGCCCGCACCCCCTCCGCCCGTCACCTCCGATGTACCGACCAGCGATGGTGGCCACCAGAGTCCGGGGAACCCGGAACCATCGACGCCACCCGATGTCCGGGACACCACCCCGAGCACCACCGCCACGTCGTCACCGGTCGAACGGAATGACGGGGCAGGCGGGCAGCAGTCGGGTTTCCCGACCACGACATCGCCGTCGTCGTAGGACCGGCTCAACGGTTCGATTTGGCTTCAGCGTTCGGTTGAACCCAGCGTTCGACCCGGCTCAGCGTTCGTCATCGACGTGACTGTGCGCATCCGCATAGCCACGGCAGTAATCCCAGGTCACATAGGCGTCAGGTCGCGGGTCCACCGCCGGCTCATGCGGCCGGACGGTTCCGTCGATCAGTAGCTGCAGCAGGTTGGCGCGCAGCATGTCCCAGTCGTGATAGTGGTCCTCGTGGCAGTCGTCGCACACCACGACGAGTCCGCGGATTCCGCGATGGGCGAGAAGTGCCTCATAGACCGCAAGGTCGGCCAGATCCTCCTCGACCGCCATCCGCTCGTTCTCGTCGAGCGGGATACCGGGTTCCACCGAGTCGAGCGCCGAGGCCGGATCGCTGGGGTCATCAGCGAACGGGTCTGGCGGGAGGCCGGGTGGTAGGTGGTCACGCACACAACCACGGTAACCGATGAAACGGTCAGGGTGGGGTGAGGACTCCACAGTCTCCCGGCGTGTGGAACGAACCGTGCGGGGTGACCCTCACCACTGCGGCACTGCCGATACGATGGACAGATGACGCACGTTCGCACCGGAGGAGACGACCCCGGCAAGGTCGCGATGCTCGGCCTCACCTTCGACGACGTCCTGTTGCTTCCCGCGGCCTCCGACGTCATCCCCAGTGACGCGAACACGTCGTCGCGGGTCACCAAGAACATCACCCTCAAGGTGCCCCTGGTGAGTTCGGCGATGGACACCGTCACCGAGGCGAGAATGGCCATCGCGATGGCCCGCGCCGGTGGTATGGGGGTGCTGCACCGCAACCTGTCGATCGAGGATCAGGCCGGTCAGGTGGAGACGGTCAAACGCTCGGAGGCCGGCATGGTCACCGATCCGGTCACCTGCTCTCCGACCGACACGCTGGCCGAGGTCGACGCCATGTGCGCCCGGTACCGGATCTCCGGTCTTCCCGTGGTGGACGAGGTCGGCGAGCTCATCGGCATCATCACCAACCGTGACATGCGGTTCGAGGTCGACCTGTCGCGTCCGGTCTCCGAGGTCATGACGAAGGCCCCGCTGATCACCGCGCAGGAGGGGGTGTCCGCCGAGGCCGCCCTCGGCCTGCTGCGCCGGAACAAGATCGAGAAGCTGCCGATCGTCGACGGCAACGGGAAACTCACCGGTCTGATCACCGTCAAGGACTTCGTCAAGACCGAACAGCATCCGCTGGCGACCAAGGACGCCGACGGCCGACTGCTGGTCGGCGCGGCGGTGGGCACCGGAGACCCGCAATGGGACCGTGCGATGGCGCTGGCCGACGCGGGCGCCGACGTGATCATCGTCGACACCGCGCACGCCCACAATCGGGTGGTGCTCGACATGGTCTCGAAGCTCAAGGCGGAAGTGGGCGACCGGGTGCAGGTTGTCGGCGGCAACGTCGCGACGCGCGAGGCCGCCCTCGCACTGGTCGAGGCCGGTGCCGACGCGGTGAAGGTCGGCGTAGGGCCCGGCTCCATCTGCACCACCCGGGTGGTAGCGGGTGTCGGCGCCCCACAGATCACGGCGATCCTCGAGGCCGTGGCCGTGTGCAAGGAGCACGACGTGCCGGTCATCGCCGACGGTGGGCTGCAGTACTCCGGCGACATCGCCAAGGCGCTGGCTGCCGGCGCATCGACCGCGATGCTGGGCTCGTTGCTGGCCGGGACGGCCGAGGCTCCCGGTGAGCTGATCCTCGTGAACGGCAAGCAGTTCAAGAGCTACCGCGGTATGGGCTCGCTCGGGGCGATGCAAGGGCGTGGACAGGCCAAGTCGTTCTCCAAGGACCGTTACTTCCAGGACGACGTCCTCAACGAGGAGAAGCTCGTCCCGGAGGGCATCGAGGGGCGGGTGCCGTTCCGAGGACCGCTCAACCAGGTGATCCATCAGCTCGTCGGCGGTCTCCGCGCGGCGATGGGCTACACCGGGGCGTCGTCGATCACCGATCTCCAGCACGCCCAATTCGTGCAGATCACCTCGGCAGGGCTCAAGGAGTCGCACCCACACGACATCACCCTCACCACCGAGGCGCCCAACTACTATTCTCGCTGAAGCTCGTAAGATGTCGGCGGATCGGTCCGGTCGGCCCGACCGGCGATCGGTTCGCGTAGCAGAAAGGCGCAACGGTGCGTGATCTCGTGGACATCGGTATGGGCCGAACGGCCCGCCGCACGTTCGAACTCGATGACATCAGTATCGTCCCGTCCCGTCGGACCAGGTCGTCCAAGGATGTCTCCACCGCGTGGCAGATCGATGCCTACCGTTTCGAGTCACCGATCCTCAGTCACCCGACCGATGCGCTGGTGTCGCCCGCGGTGGCGGTCGAACTCGGCAAACTCGGTGCGCTCGGTGTGATCAACGGCGAGGGGCTGTGGGCCAGGCACCGCGACGTCGACGCGAAGATCGCCGAGCTCATCGCCGTGGCCACCGAGAATCCCGATCCGCTGGCGGCGATTCGTCATCTGCAGCAACTGCATTCGGCGCCGTTGGACACCGGGCTGCTGCGTGAGGCGGTGTCCACCGTGCGTGACGCCGGGGTCACCACCGCGGTCCGGGTGAGTCCGCAGCACGCGCCGGAGCTGACGCCCGCGCTGTTGGAGGCCGGTGTGGAGATCCTGGTGGTGCACGGCACGATCATCTCGGCCGAGCATGTCGCGCAGGTGGATTCCGACGGCGCCGCCCGAGAACCGTTGAACCTCAAGACCTTCATCGCCGAGCTCGACATCCCGGTGATCGCCGGCGGTGTGCACGACCACCGGACGGCTCTGCATCTGATGCGGACCGGAGCCGCGGGCGTGATCGTCGGATACGGCTCCGCCGCGGGTGCGACCACGACCGGGGAGGTCCTGGGTATCGGCGTCCCGATGGCCACGGCGATCGCCGATGCGGCCGCCGCGCGACGTGAATACCTCGACGAGACCGGCGGACGGTATGTACACGTCATCGCCGACGGCGACATCCACGGTTCCGGGGATCTCGCCAAGGCGATCGCGTGCGGCGCCGATGCGGCCGTCCTCGGCACCCCGCTCGCGGCTGCTGCCGAATCGCCGGGCCTCGGCTGGTACTGGCCGTCGGCGGCCGCGCATCCGGACACGCCGCGTGGTGCGCTGCTACAGGTCGCGACCGACGACGATCGACCCAGCCTGGAGTGTGTGCTCACCGGGCCTTCCCAGGATCCGTTCGGCGAGCTGAACCTCGTGGGAGCGCTGCGGCGGTCGATGGCCAAGGCCGGCTACAGCGACCTGAAGGAATTCCAGAAGGTCGGACTCTCGCTGCATTCCTGATCCCTCGAGACCCCAGGGCCGGAGTCAGTCCAGCCCGCGGGCGATGAGGGTGTCGGCGAATCCGTCGGCCGTACGCAGCGCGGCAACGACCACCGGTGCGACCAGAATCCTTGCGCCGGGACGCAATCCGCGGGCCTGCCGGGCCTCGTCGACCTGGCCGACGACCTCCACCATCAACGGGATCGACCGGATCGCCAGCGCCAGCGCGAGGGCGATGTGATCGGTGCGTACGCCGATGCGCAGCAGCGGACTCAACCCGGCGACGATGGCGTCGAGGATGGCCGATGTCCGGGTGGTGAGAGTGACGGCCGCGGCCAATGCGACCGAGGCGGCGAGTACCGCGCAGACCAGCAGGGCGCGCTGCCAATCGGTGAACACCACCTGGAACACGAACACGAAGGCCAGCACCCAGGTCACCGGGCGCATCTGTCGCCATGCCTCCCGCGGGCCGATCCCGCCCATCGCGAAGACCACCGCGACCCCGACCGCGAGGATGCCGACCGCAGGCAGGGTGCGGACGGTGAGGCTGATGGCGAGGATGCCCGCCGCCAGCCCGAGCAGCTTGAGGCCGGTCGGAAGGCGGTGCAGCGGTGACCGTCCCGGACGGTAGACGCCGAGTGCGGTCATGACATCAACGCGCGGTATGCGGCGACCGCGGCCGCCGGCTCGTCGTCGGCCACGACCCGTCCCTCGTCGAGCACGATGACCCGGTCATAGTCGGCCAGCAGCTCGAGGTCGTGGGTGAGCACGATCAATTGCTCGTCGAGGGTCGAGAACACGTCGCGCAACATCGAGCT
This sequence comes from Gordonia sp. SL306, assembly GCF_026625785.1. NCBI lineage: Bacteria > Bacillati > Actinomycetota > Actinomycetes > Mycobacteriales > Gordoniaceae > Gordonia > Gordonia sp. SL306. Next base: position 4,169,596 of record NZ_CP113063.1, read on the forward strand.
GTTGCGGAGATCGAGAAGGGTGGTCGGTTCGTCGGCGACCAAGACCGCCGGGCCGGTCACCAGGACCGACGCGAGTGCGAGGAGTTGCTTCTGTCCGCCCGACAGCAGGTGCGCCGGATGGTCGGCATGGTCGGCCAGCCCGAACTGTGCCAGCACCGCGCCAGCCCTTGCCGAGCGTTGCGCCTTGTCCCGTTCGATCCGGGTCAGGGACAGTTCGATGTCCTCCGAGACGGTCGGCATGATGATCTGGCGGTCCGGATCGCTGAAGATGAAACCGACCTCGCGCCGCACCTGACGTTTGTGGCGTGCGGCGTGGATTCCGTTGACATGCACCGAGCCCCGGTCGGGAACGACGAGCGCATTGATCATCCGCGCCAGGGTGGACTTGCCGCTGCCGTTGGCACCGATGATGCCGATCCGTCGCTCGGACAGTTCGAGATCGATGTCGGCCAGCACGACGCGATCTCCGAAGGAGTGGCCGATTGCCCGGAACTCGATCATCGGCAGAACCCGATCACCACGAGAACTCGACCATCATCGTGACCCGGTCACCGTGCGCGGCGCAGCCGCAGCGGCGTGATCAACCCCGGGTGGGCGCGGTGGACCTGCGCCGCGACCAGGGCGGTGATGACCGCCTTCGCGATGTCGCCCGGGATGTAGGTGCCGTTGGTGGAGATCGCCGCCCACAACGAGAGGTCGGTGCGCAGCAGCAGGCCGATGATGCCGCAGGCGTAGACCACGACCATGCCGCCGACGATGTTGATCACGATGCCCCAGACGATCCGGTAGCGAGGCATCATCAGCGCCGTCGCCACGCCGATGGCGATCACGCCCGGGAGGAATCCGACGAAGAAACCGGCGGTGGGGGAGGCCAGCGCCACGAGCCCGCTGCGTCCGCCCGCCAGGATCGGCAGTCCGGCGATGGCGAGCACGTCGAAGATGATCACTGCCAACGTCCCCTTGCGCGGGCCGATGATCGCGCCGGCGAGCATCACGCCCAGCGACTGCAGGGTGATCGGCACCCCGGCGGAGCCGATGGTGATGGTGCCGGGGAGACCCAGCGCCGCGATCAGGGCCGCGAAGACGGCCGCCTGCGTCAGGTCGGTCACCGACAGCGAGAATCGCCGCGACGACGAGGGCGTGTCGGTGGTCTGGGACATTCCGACATTATGGCGGGTCGGAGTGCGCGCACGGCTGCCGGGTGCGGTGGTGGGTGCCATTAGACTCGACGGGGTGACAGACACCTCTGCAGACTCATTCTTCGACGGTCCCCGGCCGGTGCTGGTGCTCGACTTCGGTGCGCAGTACGCGCAGCTGATCGCCCGGCGGGTCCGCGAGGCGCGGATCTACTCCGAGGTGATCGCCCACGATGCGCCGCTGGAGGAGCTGAAGGCGCGCAATCCCGTCGCGCTCATCTTCTCGGGCGGCCCCGCCTCGGTCTACGCCGACGACGCGCCCGCACTCGATCCGGGGGTGTTCGATCTCGGGGTGCCCGTGTTCGGCATCTGCTACGGGTTCCAGGCGATGGCGAGGACGCTCGGCGGCGAGGTGGCGAACACCGGCGGTCGTGAGTTCGGGCGGACGACGTTGTCGATCACCGGCGAAGGCGTCCTGCATCAGGGCCTGACCGAGACCCAGCCGGTGTGGATGAGCCACAACGACGCCGTACAGGCCGCGCCGGACGGATTCATCGTCACCGGCTCGACGCCCGGTGCGCCGGTCGCCGCGTTCGAGTGCGTGGATCGCCGGATGGCCGGGGTGCAGTACCACCCGGAGGTGCTGCACACGCCGCACGGCCAACAGATCCTCACCAGGTTCCTCTACGAGATCGCCGGACTCGAGGCGACCTGGACGGCCGCCAACATCGCCGACCAGCTCATCGATCAGGTCGCCGACCAGATCGGTGACGGCCTCGCGATCTGCGGGCTGTCGGGCGGCGTCGACTCCGCGGTCGCAGCCGCACTCGTGCAGCGGGCCATCGGGGACCGGTTGACCTGCGTGTTCGTCGATCACGGACTCCTGCGGGCCGGCGAGCGTGAGCAGGTGCAGCACGATTTCGTCGGTGCCACCGGCGCGAAGCTGGTGACCGTGGACGCTGCCGACACCTTCCTGGGCGAACTCTCCGGGGTCAGCGATCCGGAGGAGAAGCGCAAGATCATCGGGCGGGAGTTCATCCGATCGTTCGAGGGAGCGGTCACCGATGTCCTCGGCGATCGGGCGTCCGACGGCGACAAGGTCGAGTACCTGGTCCAGGGCACCCTCTACCCGGATGTCGTCGAGTCCGGCGGCGGCAGTGGTACGGCCAACATCAAGAGCCACCACAACGTGGGCGGGCTACCGGACGATCTCGAGTTCTCCCTGGTGGAACCGCTGCGGCTGCTCTTCAAGGACGAGGTCCGAGCGGTGGGCCGCGAACTGGGCCTGCCGGAGGAGATCGTCGGCCGTCAGCCGTTCCCCGGACCGGGTCTGGCCATCCGGATCGTCGGCGAGGTGACTGCCGACCGTCTCGCGATGCTCCGCAAGGCGGACCTGATCGCCCGTGAGGAACTGACCGCGGCTGGCCTCGACGGCCAGATCTGGCAGTGCCCGGTGGTGCTCCTCGCCGATGTGCGCAGCGTCGGGGTGCAGGGTGACGGCCGCACCTACGGGCATCCGATCGTGCTGCGACCGGTGTCGAGTGAGGACGCGATGACCGCCGACTGGACGCGCGTGCCCTACGAGGTCCTCGAGGTGATCTCGACGCGGATCACCAATGAGGTCCCGGACGTGAACCGTGTGGTGCTCGACGTCACGAGCAAGCCGCCGGGCACCATCGAGTGGGAGTAGGCGTCTGAGGCAGGCGATCCGATGCCGTCACCGGCGTGACGATCGCGCCCCGGTCAGGATCAGGATCAACCCGATCACCAGGCCCAGCCCGACCGCGAGCCATCCCAGGTCCGCGGCCGACGGCAGATCCGGTCCGCCTGCGAGACCCCAGCCGGCGACGAGGAGTGCCGCGAGCCCGAGGATCGCGAGTCCCGGCGCGCGATGTCCGGTGTCGCGGCCGGTCGTCTCCGGGGTCATCGAGCCACCTCCACATGTCCGACGTTTGTTCGTGCATCGAGATTCAGGACGGGGCCGTCGGTACCGTCATCACCACCGGTGAGGCCGTCCGGGCAGGTGTAGTCGCCGACCCCGGAGTCGCAGGAGGCGCGGACGTTCATGTCCTTGGGCACCTGGACCTCGATCTCACCCACACCGTTGCGCAGGGTGACGGTGCGATCGGCGGTGAGGTCCAGATCCCGTAGGTCGAGCACCATCCGTCCCATGGTCAGCGAATACTCGCCCTTGATGTCGTTCTCGGTGACCGGTGTGTAGATCCGTTCACCCACACCGCCCGACGGAAATCCGTCGAGATGTCCGACCATGGAGGTCGCCACCACCGCGACGCCCAGCGCGAGCGCGATGGGGACAAGGCCGGAACTGTGCCGCCCGGTCGTCCGGCGGCGGAATCCCGCGTAGATCAGACCCGCACCGACGACGGCGAGCGCCAGCGACAGGATGCGTGCCGGGGTGAACCAGTCGACGCCGACCTGATGCAGTGCGGCTCCGGCGGCCGCGGTGATGACCGCGAGGCCGACGACGATGAGCGTCAACGGTGATCGCCGCTCGGGCGGTTCGACAGGGCTCCGGTCGGGTGCGGGATCGGGGAGGTCCCAGGCGAATTGCGCGGTACCCAGTGGGTCCCAGGCCGGTGGGGTGCGTTGCATGAACTCGGTCGGTGCGGCCTCGGTGGTTCCGCTCCCGGGAGGCCTGCCGGGGGAGGTGGTCGTGCCCGCCGACATCGCCTGCGCCGTCGGCAGATCGGGGTACGTGCCCCCCGGATGCCCGGCCGGCGCGTTCGCCGTCAGGGCCCGGGGGATCCACGGCTGCAACCGATCCGTCGACGCAGCGGCTTCGACGTGCTCGGGCTGCAGAGTGTCGACGCTGGTACCGACCGGTGGTTCGGGAGTCCGCTGATAGAGCAGCCACCATCCGACGAGCATCAGCGCGGCGCCGAGGAGGCCGCCCGAGCTCCAGGTGCGACTGGGGCCGAACGAGGTCAGCACGATGATGGCGAGCACGATGAGCAGGATGAACTGCGGATTGCGGTGCCGCAGATGCCGCGGCCGACGGCCGGCCGCGGAAGAGGCGTGCCGGATCGATCCGAGTTCGTCGCGTGAGCGGCTCTCCGCAGGCATTGCGACCCACGCGGCGATGTACAGGACGAGCCCGCTGCCGCCGAACAACGTCGCCACCACGAATGCGATCTTCACCAACGTCGGATCGACCCGATAACGCGCCCCGATACCCGCACACACGCCCGCCACCGTGCGATTGTGGTTCGGCCGGATGGGCCTCGTCGCCCACATCCCTTCGAACTGCTTCGTGTCCATGAAATCCATCTTGGCGGTGCGATCGGGCCCGCACATCGGGGGAAGACCCTGAGAACGTCCCTGATGTGCACGATGACCTCGACGTGCCAGTATCGAGATGTGAGTAGTGGTGTGCCCGTGCCCGCGTCACCGCCTGCGTCACCCCCGACGCCGCGGCTGGTGCGACGCGACGGCGGCCGCGTCATCGCGGGTGTCGCGGGCGGTATCGCCGACCACCTCGGCGTCGATGCGTTCCGCGTGCGTGTGGTCTTCATGGTGCTGGCCGCTCTCGCCGGAGCGGGAGTGCTCGCCTACGGACTGCTCTGGTTCTTCTGCCCGCCGGGTCAGGACACCGCTCCGCCTCCACCCGGCGAGCGACGGCAGGCGTACGGGCTCGCGCTGGTCGGCCTGGTCGCCATGTCGGTGGTCGGCTTCGCCGCATCCGGCACCCCGGCCGCATATCTGGTGCCTTTCGTCTTCGTCGTGGTCGGTGCCAGCCTGGTCTGGCGTGAGTTCGACACGTCACGTGCCTCGCCCGGGACCCCGCTGCTGACCTGGACCCGTCTGATCGGTGGCGCACTGCTGGTGATCGGCGGGCTGGTCGTGATCGTGCTCGCCGGGAACCAGAACTTCGGCGGTCTGTCCACCACCCTGTTGGCCGTCCTCGCGACGCTGATCGGTGTCCTGCTGCTCACGGTGCCGCTGTGGATGCGGATGTGGCGAGCACTCAACGAGGAGCGCGCCGCGCGCATCCGCAACGCCGAACGCGAGGAGATCGCCTCGCATCTGCACGATTCGGTGCTGCAGACACTCGCGTTGATCCAGAAACAGGCAGGCAGGCCGGAGGAGGTGGTGCGACTCGCCCGCAGTCAGGAGCGCGAACTGCGTGGCTGGCTCTTCGGTGATCCCGCGCAACGAGCGGGATCGCTCTCGGCGAGCCTGCAGGGAGTCGGCGCCGAGGTGGAGGACGACTACGGCATCGAGGTCGAGGTGATCACCGTCGGCGACCTCCGTCCGGATGACGAGCCGGCGGCCGAGCGTCGTCGATGGTCGGCGTTGGTGGCCGCCACCCGTGAGGCGCTGATCAACGCGGCGAAGCACTCCGGCGAACGCAAGGTCGATGTCTATGGTGAGGTGACCGACGAGCAGGTCGAGGTGTTCGTCCGTGATCGTGGTGTTGGCTTCGAGCCGGAGCACGTCGACGACGACCGCCAGGGCATCGCCCGGTCCATCCGGGCACGCATGGAGCGCGCGGGCGGTGACGTGGCGATCGACTCGGCACCGGAACGCGGCACGAATGTCCGTCTGACCATGCCACGGGGAGCGGCCGGTGGCCCGGACCGGACGGACAAGGCGGACAAAGGCGATGTGGACGTGGAAACCGTTGTGATGGTCGAACACTCACGTGAACAGGAAGGGCATCGATGACCGACACGGGGGTCTGCCGGATCTTTCTCGTCGACGACCATGCGGTGTTCCGGTCGGGTGTGCGCGCCGAACTGGCATCGGAACCGGGACTGCTGGTGGCCGGCGAGGCCGGCACCGTGGCCGAGGCGGTCGAGGGAATCGTGCGGATACGTCCGGACGTCGTCCTGCTCGACGTCCACATGCCGTCCGGCGGTGGCGTCGCGGTGTTACGCGGTGTCACCGATGCGATGCCCGAAGACGACGCGCCGGTCTTCTTGGCGCTCAGCGTGTCCGATGCGGCCGAGGACGTCATCGCGACGATCCGTGCCGGCGCACGTGGCTATGTCACCAAGACCATCGGCGGGAAGGAACTCGCGGACGCCGTGCGGCGGGTCGCCGACGGCGACGCGGTCTTCAGCCCGCGTCTCGCCGGATTCGTCCTGGACTCCTTCACCGGTCGGTCCACCGCCCCGGAGCCACCGCTCGACCCCGAGCTCGACTCGCTCACCAGGCGCGAACTCGAGGTGCTCCGCCTGCTCGCCCGCGGCTACACCTACCGGGAGATCGCCGACGAGCTGTTCATCTCCATCAAGACGGTCGAGACGCACGCCTCGAACGTGCTGCGAAAGACGCAGCAGTCGAACCGGAATGCGCTGACCCGGTGGGCGGCTACCCGGCACATCGGCTGACCCGCACCCTCGCCGATCGTGCGCAGTTCCCCGTCGACTGTGCGCAGTGTCGCGCCGATCGTGCGCGGTCGTCAGCCGGCGAGCGCGATCAGCAAGATCACCACGATCGCGAGGATCACGAAGAACGCGAGGATCGCGATCGCCAGTGCCGTGGTCGATGTCGAGGCCTTCCCGGCATGGCCCGGCCGGGGCTCGTCCGGCTTCGGCTGGTATCGGTTCCCGGACTCGAAGGTGGTGTGTGGCGGCTCGGTCGACAGGGTCGGTGCGGGCCCGTGGAGCGTCGGTCCGGGACGCCCGGGCGCCGACGGTCCGCCGACCGGCAGGTGCGTACCGGTCGGGTGGGTCCGCGGTGGCCGGGGCGCTCGTTGCGCCCACACCGGGACTCCGCCGTCGGGCTTGGTGAGCGGGCTGGTCAGCGCCTGATGCACCGACCCACGCGGACCCGCGGCCACCTGCGCGAGCAGATCGCGGGACTCGCTCATGGTCGGTCGCTTCGCCGGATTGGGTTCGAGCATGCGCAACAGGACCGGACGCAGCTCGCCCGCCTTTGTCATCGGGTTGATCTGTGCACGAGCGACCTTGTGCAGCAACACCAATGAGTTGTCGTCGACCCCGAACGGTGGCTGTCCCTCGACGACGGTGTACACCGTCGCTCCCAGGGAGTAGACGTCCGATGCTTCTCCGGGCTCGGCGCCGCGGGCGACCTCGGGCGCGAAATATGCAGGGGTACCGGTGATCACGCCCGTCTGTGTGAGGCTGACGTCGTCCTTCACGCGGGAGATGCCGAAGTCGGTGATCTTCACGAGGCCTGCGTTGCGGCCGGTCGTCGTGATCAGGATGTTGCCCGGTTTGATGTCGCGGTGGATGATGCCTGCGACATGTGCCTCGGTCATCGCGTCGGCCACCTGGGCGCCGATCTGAGCGGCCTGCTGGGGCCCCAGAGTTCTTGTGGTGTGCAGGATCTGGGCGACACTCCGCGAGGGGAGGTACTCCATCACGAGCCACGGTTCACCGCTGTCGAGGGCGACGTCGTGCATGGCGACCGCATTGCGATGCGAGAGCCTGGCCGCGATCCGGCCCTCCCGCATCGCGCGCTTGCGGACGTTCTCGGCCGTCTCGTCGCTGAGGCCTTCGGTGGAGACCACCTGCTTCACCGCGACGTCGCGGGCCAGCAGTTGGTCGCGGGCCAACCACACCGTGCCCATACCGCCGCCGCCGATACGCGACTGTAGGCGGTAGCGCCCGGCCACCAGGTACTGCGGCCCTGGCGTGCGGTGGCCCTCATGGGTGGTCGACATAGGCTGCATGATAGTCGTGCCGGTCGGGGTTGGGTGCGCCCGCGCTTGACAGGGCGATCGCACATATGTTCGACTCTGGGTATGCGGTGGTCCGACCAGGGGGTCGAGGTCGACGACGGCGCGCTGCCCGGTCTGGGCAAGGCGGGTCTCGTGCGCTCGGTGCAGACCCCCGAATTCGAAGGTGTCACCTTCCACGAGGTGCTGGCCAAGAGTGCCCTCAATCAGGTTCCGGATGCCGCGAACTTGCCGTTTCGGTTCACGGTCAACACCTTTCGAGGCTGCACCCATGCGTGTCGGTACTGTTTCGCGCGGCCGACACATGAGTATCTCGATCTCGATGCCGGTCAGGACTTCGACAGTCAGGTCGTGGTCAAGCTCAACGTGGCGGCCGTGCTCCGCAAGGAACTGCGGCGCCGGTCATGGAGTCGGGAGACGGTCGCGTTGGGGACCAACACCGATCCTTATCAGCGGGCCGAGGGGCGTTATCGGCTGATGCCGGGGGTGATCTCGGCGCTCGCGGAGTCGGCGACCCCGTTCTCGATCCTGACGAAGGGGACGTTGCTGCGCCGGGACCTGCCCTTGTTGCGACAGGCGGCGCGCAAGGTCCCGGTGAGCATCGCGATCTCACTGGCGATGCACGATGTCGAGTTGCAGAAATCGCTGGAGCCGGGCACCCCGTCGCCGAGGGCGCGGCTGGAACTGATCCGCGCGGTCGCCGATGCGGGCTTCGCCCCGCACGTGATGGTGGCGCCGGTGATCCCCTATCTGAGTGATTCCACCTCGCACCTCGACGACTTGTTGTCGGCGCTCGCCGATGCGGGTGCGGCCGGGGTGACCGCGTTCCCCATGCATCTGCGTGGATCCACCAAGCCGTGGTTCATGGAGTGGTTGGCCGAGCATCACCCGGCCCTGGTTCGCCGGTACCGCGGTCTCTACGGGCGAGGTGCCTACGTGACGCCGGAGTACTCGGCATGGTTGCGGGACCGGATGCGGCCGCTGGTGCAGCAGTACGGTCTGGCGGGAGCCCAGGGCCTGCGAGGGTCGGCGACGCCGGCGGAGCCGGTCGCGAGGCCCGAGTTGCAGCAGACCCTCACCCTCTTCTGACCCACCCCACCCATCCCAACCACCCCACCCTCTCCCGACACACCCCACCCGCAGCCGCGACGGTTCCCGTCATCCGCGCCCCCTTTTTCCCGTCGCGGATGACGGGAACCGTCGCGGCTGCGGGTGGTGGGCTGGGGGGGGTGGGGGGGGGGGTGGTGCGGGTGTGGGGGTTGGGGGTGCGTTGACGGTTGTCGGTGGGCCGTCCTAGGATGAAATCGAATCGAAAACATGTTCGAACAGCATGCATCTTCCCTGCGCGCTGATTGCGGAAAGTCGCAGTTCAGGAGGGTGTATGGGTACGTCTGCGGGTGTTGTCACAGATGGGGCGGTCAGCCACGATCTGGATCGTCTCCGACGGCAGATCGCGGTGATGTCGGGACGCCCCGATCACCACTCTGTCGAGGTTGCCGACCGATCGGCCGGGGTGTTGCCGGTGCCGGGCGCGCTGGCCGATCTGCTGCCCCGACGTGGCCTGGCCCGGGGGAGTGTGGTCACGATCTCCGGCGCCCGATCGATCCTGTTGTCGGTGATCGCATCGGTGAGCGGGTCGGGTTGCCAGGTGGGAATCGTGGGTCTGCCCCAGCTCAACTACGGGGCGGTCGCGGAACTCGGCGGCGATCTGTCGCGGATCGCCACGGTGCCGAATCCGGGGGTCGACCCGATCGAGGTGGCGGGGGTGCTGCTCGACGGGATGGATCTCGTCGTGCTCGGCCTGGGCGACGTCGCGGTGCCGCCATCCCGGACCCGGGTGGTGATGGGTCGGGTGCGCAAGCAGTTGTCGACATTGATCACTGCCGGCGGAACGTGGCCCGGGGCGCAGCTCCGCCTGGACGCGGAGGTGGTGACCTACCGGCATCTGCCCGGCGGCATCGGTTCGATCGACCTCGCCACTGCCCGGGCGGGGTATGGCCGGATCGGCGGGATGTCTCTGCAGGTGTCCGTCACCGATCGGGGTCATCAACGTGAGACAGGTGAGATCGATGTGGTGGCAGGAGGTTTCGGTGCCACCGGACAGGTGGATCTGGTGCCGTCGCCGACGCGTCCGAGTCTTGCGGTGGCCAACTGATGGCGGCGCCGATGACCTCCCCGGTCATCCCCGCCGGCCGTGTTCTCGCGCTGTGGTGTCCGGACTGGCCCGCGACGGCCGCCGCGATGGCCGACGACCTCCCGCCACAGCATCCGATCGCGGTGCTGCACGCCAACCGCGTGATCGCCTGCTCGGCGCCGGCGCGCAGCGTGGGCGTACGGCGCGGGATGCGTAAACGGCAGGCGCAGTCGGCCTGTCCGGAGATGACCGTCGTCACCACCGACGATCACCGCGACGGCAGGTTCTTCGAGCCGGTGGTCGCGGTGGTGGCCGACCTGGTGCCGGTCGTCGAGGTGCTGCGTCCGGGACTCCTGGTGGTGCCCTCGTCCAATGCCACCCGGTATTTCGGTGGCGAGGACGTACTGGCCGAGAAGCTGATCGATGCGGTGGCCGCATCCGGTGTGGAGGCGCATGTGGGGGTGGCCGACGAGCTGTTCACCGCAGTGCTGGCGGCACGGCACGGCGCTCACGTCGAGCCGGGTGGCGATGCCGTCTATCTGGCCGGCCGCCCGGTCGCCGACCTCGCCGTCGAACCCAGCCTGAGCGATCCGACCAGGACCGAGTTGGTCGATCTGCTCCGTCGCCTGGGGATCTCGACGATCGGCGCCTTTGCCGATCTGCCGGCAGGCGATGTCGCGACCCGCTTCTCCGCCGATGCAATGACCGCGCACCGACTGGCCAACGCCGTACCGGGCCGACCGCCGTCGGGGCAGATCTCCCCGGTCGACCTGGTGATCGAGCATCGCTGTGATCCGCCGATCGACCGTGTCGATGCGGCGGCGTTCCTCGGCCGTCGCCTGGCCGATGCGTTGGCACGACGGTTGGCTGCGGCATCAGTTGCCTGCACGCGGCTCACCGTGGAGGCGGTCACCGAACGGGGACAGCGTCATTCCCGGACCTGGAGATGTGCCCAGCCGCTGACCCCGGAGGCCACCGCGGACCGCATCCGCTGGCAGCTCGAGGGGTGGCTGACCGGTGGCCGGGCCGGTGCGGAGGGTCGGCCGGATGCGCCGATCGATGTACTGCGCCTCGAGCCGGTCGAGGTGGTCGCTGCCGGAGCGCTGCAGTACTCGTTGAACGGCAACGGATTACCCGAAGATCCGGAGGTCGACGAGCGGGCCCGTCGATCCCTGGTCCGGGTACAGGGGCTGCTCGGTGGTGACGCCGTGCAACTCCCGATCCGGAGTGGCGGACGTGGTCCCGGAGACCGGATCACGATGGTGTCCCTCGGGGACGAACGGGTCCCGGCGCGCAATCCCGATGCGCCGTGGCCGGGTCGGCTGCCGCAACCGACCCCAGCGGTGTTGCTGGACACCCCGATCCAGATGCTCGACCTGACCGGGAGCCCGGTGGAGGTGACCGCCCGGGGTTGTTTCTCCACCGAACCCACCACGATTCGGATGGAACGTCGCGGTCGGACACGAGGCGGCGCCTGGGAACTGCGCTGGTGGGCCGGACCCTGGCCCACCGGCATCGATACGGATACGGGCGGGATCACCGCGCGGGCACAGGTCCTGCTCGACGACTCGCGTGCGCTGCTGCTGAGCTATCGGGCGGAGAAGTGGGTGGTCGAGGGGGTGTACGAGTGACCGGTCATCACGAGTTGGCGCCGCGGCCGATCACCGACCACCCGGTCGACGCTCCGTCGGGCATCTCGGCGATCAATTCGTCGACCAGATTGACGGCGGTACACACGTGATTGGGTATCACCCGCAACCGGTCGCCGAGGACTGGTATGGCGGCAGGGGCGGTGTCCGACGGGAACCGGATCACCGCATGGTGTTCCGAGAGCGACGTGATGGTCGCATCAGGTGTGTCGAGCAGACGTCCGAACCCCGACGTCCACGGCGGACGGTCGGCGCCGAGGATCTTGCTGCCCGCATCCACGACGATGCGATCGCCGGTTCGGTGGACCACGGTGGCCACGGCGCACAGCGCGACATCTGCGAAACCGCACGATCCGAGTTCCACCTGCTGTGCGTCGTTGAACGGGTAGACGCCCGGACGGATCTCGGTCAGCACCCCTGGCTCGGCGAACTCGATCGTGGGCGTGGATCCGCCACTGCGCACCACGGGCTCGATCCCGCTGTCCCGCAGTCGTTCGGTGGCCACCGACAATGCGGTCACCTCCTGCTGCGCGGCCCGGTGACGTGCATCGCCGGGGCCGTATCCGTGGCCGGGGAAGGTGAACACACCGACCACCCGCAGGCCCACATCTGCAGCTGCGGCCGCGATCACGCCGGATTCCCCGGGGTCGGCGCCGGTTCGGTGCTGGCCGGAGTCGACCTCCACCACGACGTCGGCATCGGCATCGCCGATCTCTGCGGCCAGTTGTCGTGCACCCTGCGCGGAGTCGACGGCCAGGCGAAGTCGGGCCTGCTCGGCGAGGGCACGAAGCCGAGGTCCCTTGTCGCCGGACACCCAGAGTGGATACGCGATGAACAGATCCGCGCGGTCCGGTGCAATCGAGGCAAATGCCTCCGCCTCACCGATGGTCGCGACCGTCAACCCGACCGCGCCTGCCGCAAGCTGCCGTCGAGCGATCTCGGCGCACTTGTGGGTCTTCGCGTGTGGCCGCAGGTCGATGCCGGCGGCCCGTGCGCGTTCGGCAACTGCTCCGATGTTGCGGTCGAGCCGCGCGACGTCGACCGAGAGGAACGGTGTGTCGGTCACGCGCTGCCGTCGTCATCAGAGTTGGACTTTCCCAGTGCGGCAGCCGATTCCCCGAAGGCGAGATACTCCTGGTGCAGGATTCGGGTGGTCAGCCCCGGAGCGAACCGGTGGCCGATCTCGGCCAGGGTGCCCACCGCCGAACCCGCGCGCCGGGGTCGGTCCAAGATGCCGTGCAGCACCCGGGACGCCGCCTTGTCCACACCCCACACGCCTGCCTGATTCTCGTAGGCCTCCGTGGGCGCGATCATCCGTGTCCGCACGAGGGGGAGCCGCACGTTGGTGAACGTGATGTGGTCGGAGAGGGTTTCGGTACTCGTCACATCGCTGAACGCCTCGAGAGCGGCCTTCGACGCGGCGTAGGCACCGAACCGGCCACCACGGGACTGCACGGCGATCGAGGTCACGTTCACGATGTGGCCGGACTGGCGCTCCACCATATGCGGGAGCAGACCCAGCACGAGGTTGACCGCGCCGAAGTAGTTCACCGCCATGAGCCGCTGGTAGTCGTGCAACCGGTCGGTCGAATTGATGGTGGCCCGACGGATCGAGCGCCCGGCGTTGTTGACCAGGACGTCGACGTGATCATGTTCGGCGAGAAGCGTTTTGACCAACCCGGCGACCGACTCCTCGTCGGTGATGTCGCACTGGTAAGTGTGTACCCGGCCGGGAGGCACGCCGTCCTTGCTCGCGGTCGCCGAGAGTTCGGCCGCCGCGGCATCGAGGCCGTCGGCGTCACGGGCGACGATGAACACGTTGGCCCCGCGCGCCACGCACATCCGCGCGGTGGCCTTGCCGATCCCGCTGGAGCCGCCGGTGATGAGGATGTTCTTGCCGACCAACGGTCCACGCGAATCGTTGTGACGATGCCGGGCGGGGTCGAGGTGCGCGGCCCAGTATTTCCAGAGCCGGGGGCCGTAATCGTCGAGGTCCGGCAGCATGATCCCACGCTCACGGAGTGCGGCGACCGTGTCGTCGGATCGGAAGTCGACGGTCAGTGACACGGTGTCGAGGAGTGCGGGCGGGATGCCCTGCTGGGTGGCGAGGAGATCCCGACCCACCCGTAGCGGTCCGGTACCGGCCAGCGTGAGCAACGGCTCGACGAGCCCGTTGGGAATCACGTTGCGACCTTGTGGCCCATGGAATCCGGGCGCGATCGCGTTGTACATCCCGGTGATCGTGCGCCGTCGGGGATCGGCGAGGTGATAGACGATCCCACTGCGCTCCGGATCGAGGCTGCAGAGCGCGACGATCGAGCCGGCCACGTAGTCGACGGGAACGATGTTGGTGTTGCCGAGATCTGGCATCGGGAGGGGAAGTCCGGCGGGCAGGTGGCCCAGCATCGCGAGGTGGCCGAAGAAGTAATACGGGCCGTCCACCTTGTCCATCTCGCCGGTGCGTGAATCGCCGACGACGATCGACGGTCGGTAGACGCGCCAACGCAGTCCCTCGCGCTCGCGGACGACTTTCTCGGCCTCGAACTTGGTCCGGTGGTAGGGCGACGGAAACCCTTGTCCGGCATCGAAATCATCCTCGGTGAAGGTTCCGCGATGGTCGCCGGCCACCGCGATCGAGGAGACGTGGTGCATCATCGCGCCCGCCGTGAGGGCGAAATCGGCCACGCGGGCCGTGCCCTCCACGTTCGCGGCCTGCTGGGCGTCGGCATCGGCGGTCATGTCGTAGATCGCCGCGAGGTGGATGACGTGGTCGATGTCGGGGAGTTCGGCGCCGTCGACCGCGAGTCCGGGGGTGGTCACGTCACCGATGACCGGTGTGACCTGGCCGGTGGCGTCCATGTCGGTGAGCATCTGGCTGAACCGCGGCAGCGTCTGCGCACGCACCAGGGCGTGAATGCGGGCATCCGGCTCGACGGTGAGGAGGCGTTCGATGACCCGGCGGCCGATGAATCCGCTGCCGCCGGTGATGAAGTATGTCGTCATGGCTGTGGTGTCCGATCTTCTCCGAGCGTGACTTCGACCAGCGTGACTCGGTTCTTACTTGACGGTAAGAAGCCGGTTTCTACCCAGGGTGACATTTACATTGACGAATGGCAACATCAGGTCCGCCGTGTGTCGGGACATGGCTCGTGAGGTGTGGCGGAGCTCAGGACGTCGGATCGAACAGTTCCGCGAGTGCGTCGACGCGCCTACGTCGGTTACCGGGGCTCAGTCGCTGACCTCGGGTGAGGGCCGACATCCCGTGTAGCGCGCTCCACAGCAACTCTGCCCGGGTGCCAGCGTCGTCGGCGTGGTCGCCGCCGACGGCATCGACCAGGACGTCGAAGGCCGCCCGCAACTCGGCCGGCGTGGAGTCGTGTGCGAACTGCACGCCGAGCTGCATCGAGAACATCGCTTCATAGGTTGCGGGATTCTCGGCGGCGAAGGTCAGGTAGGCCTCGATGAACGCGCCGAGGCGATCGGTCGCGTCGGCGCCGTCGAGCGCCTGCCGCATCACAGACGTGAAGTCGGCGAATCCGGCGAGCGCGACCGCGCTGACGATCCCGTCCCGCCCGTCCGGGAAGTGGCCGTAGAGCACAGGCGGGCTGTACTCGATCTCGCCCGCGAGGCGGCGAGTCGTCACCGCGGCCCAGCCCTCGCTGTCGGCGATCGAGCGGGCGCAGTCGACGATCTTGCGCTCGCGTTCCTGCTTGTCCCGTGCCTTACGCTCGTGAACTCCCACGCACCGAGGATATCACTGATAGATTTCGGTCCAGCAGTAGTCTATCGTTGGTAGAAATTGTTCAAATGGAAGGTCATGTTCATGCTCACCTCCTCGATCGGACTCGTCCTCAGCTGGATCGGCGCCCTCGGCACATGGCGATCGGCGCGGCCTATCTGGCGAAGAACGAGAAGAATGCCGCCGGCTTCGGTCTTCCCGTCCTCCCGGCGTCGGATGCGCGCGGGTGGTGGCAGGTGAAGGGGATTCGTGACGTCGCGACCGGCCTGCTCGTGATCGTCTTCACGTTCGCGGCCCGCGATCAGCTCGCACTTCTCGTGCTCGTGCTCGCGTTGATTCCGCTGGGTGACATGTGGATCGTCCTGTCCAATGAGGGGGACCGGAAGGCGGCGTTGGGCATCCATGGTGCGACGGCGCTGGCGATGATCGTGGCCGCAGTTCTGCTGTTCGTCTGACCGACCGACCGGAACCGACACGAAGGAGACAAACGATGACCGACATCACCGGGCACGAGCCAGGGGTGCGAAGCCCCGACGACGAGGTGGTGGGTACCGACCGTGCCTCGATGCACCTGCTGTTCGACGCATCTGAAACCGACGATGCGCTCAGCACACTCGAGGTCCGACTGCAGGCAGGCGCCGATGGTGCGGCCCCGCACTTCCACCGACGATCATCGGAGATGTTCTACGTCGTCGACGGCGAACTCAGGGTGATGACGGGCGATCGGATCGTCACGGTCGGTGTCGGGAACTCGCTGGTGGTGCCCCCGCTGATGCCGCACGCCTTCGGTGCGACGCCGGATAGTGCGGCCCGGGTGTTGATCGTGCTCACGCCGGGCGTCGAACGTTTCGAGTACTTCCGGCTGCTCGCGCGGATCCAGGCGGGTGAAGCGACGCTGGAAGAGCTTGCCGCAGTGCAGGACGAGTTCGACAACCACTTCGTCGACGCGCCGCTGTGGTGGCAGGACCGACAGGCGTCGAGGGGCAGTGATGGTTGAGTGCCGGACCGAGGTCGAGCGCGATGTCAGAGGGATTCGCGACGTGGTCTTCGCGGCGTTCGGCCGATGCGACGAAGCGGATCTCGTGGAGGCGCTCCGACGAGATCCGGAGGCTTGGATACCGGGGCTGTCGGTGGTGGCGATCGGTGTCGATGGAGATGTCGTCGGGTACGCCCTGCTGACCCGCTGTCGAGTGGGCGGGCACCGGGCGCTCGCCCTGGCCCCCTGTGCGGTGTCGCCGGAATGGCAGAACCGTGGGGTCGGCACCGACGTCACCGCGTATGCGCTGGACTGTGCACGTATGCGGGCGGCACGTACGCGTGTGGTCGACGAGCGGCCGCCGGAGAATCTGGTGGTGGTTCTCGGTCATCCTGAGTTCTATCCCCGTTTCGGATTCCGCCCCGCGACCGAAGTGGGGATCGCAGCGTCGTTCGAGGTGCCCGACGAGGCATTGATGTACCTCGCCCTCGACACGGACGAACCGATCCCGTCCGGGGTGATCGAGTATCCGGCGGCGTTCGGGGTCTGACGCGTGAGTGGGGAGCTCCACTCCTGGATCATCGAACACACGTTCGATAGACTCGATGGGTGGGATGGGACCAGGGGCCACCGACGTGGTCGGAGATGGAGCGGGTGCTCTCCGGCCGCGCGCCGGGACACGGGCGGCCCGGGGAGGCGTTCGGACCCGGTGACAATTCCGGGGACGGCAACGACAGCCCCGCATGGTCTCGGAAACGGGGTGCTTACCGCCCCGAGGGCGTGGAACGAGGTCGATCGTCCGTCCGATATGCCGAACTCCACGCGCACAGTTCCTACAGTTTTCTCGACGGTGCCTCGATGCCGGAGGAGATGGTCGAGGAGGCGCAGCGTCTGGACCTGGAGGCCCTTGCCGTCACCGATCACGACGGCTTCTACGGGGTGGTCCGATTTGCCGAGGCGGCAAGGGAGTTCGGCATGCCCACGGTGTTCGGTGCCGAGCTGTCCCTGGAGCCCGACGTCACGCGGACGGGTGTACCGGACCCGCCGGGCGAACATCTGCTCGTCCTCGCTCGCGACAGCGAGGGGTATCGGCGACTGTCCAGGACCATCGCGGACGCGCACATGGTCGCGGGGGAGAAGGGGTTGCTGCGCTACGACCGGGAACGACTGCCGGATACGGGAGGTGGCCATTGGCTGGTCCTCACCGGGTGTCGTAAAGGCTCCGTCCGGCGGGCGCTCGAGCGGAGTGGGCCCAGAGCCGCACGGCTCGCGCTGACCGATCTGGTGGACCGCTATGGCCGCGAGGATGTCGCGGTGGAACTCACCGCCCAGGGGTTGCCCGAGGACGACGAACGCAACGCGATCCTCGCCGGGCTGGCCACCGAACTCGGTCTGACGACGGTGGCGACCACCGGGGCGCACTTCGCCGGGCCACGACGCCGCAGACTCGCGACGGCCGTCGCGGCGGTCCGGGCGAGGACGGACATCGAGACCATCGACGGCTGGCTACCGGGTGTCGGTGGTGCACACCTGCGCAGCGGCGACGAGATGTCCCGGTTGCTCGCCGGGCATCCGGACGCGATCGACAACACGGTCGGGTTGGCTGCCGACTGCGCTTTCCGGCTGGGTCTCATCGCGCCGCAGTTGCCCCCGTTCGACGTCCCGGACGGGCACACCGAGATCAGTTGGCTGCGGGAACAGACCATGGATGGTGCGCTGCGTCGCTACGGCACCCCGGGCATGCATCCGCAGGCGTATCGGCAGATCGAGCACGAACTGGCCATCATCGAGACCCTCACCTTCCCCGGCTACTTCCTCGTGGTCGCCGACATCGTCAATTTCTGCAAGCGCAACGACATCCTGTGCCAGGGGCGTGGAAGCGCCGCCAACTCGGCAGTCTGCTACGCATTGGGCATCACCAACGTCGACCCGGTCGCGAACAAGCTCTTGTTCGAGCGCTTCCTGTCGCCCGAACGAGACGGCCCACCCGACATCGACGTGGACATCGAGTCCGATCGACGGGAAGAGGCGATCCAGTACGTCTACCGGCGTTATGGCCGTGACTACAGTGCGCAGGTGGCCAATGTCATCACCTATCGTGGCAAATCAGCGGTCCGTGACATGGCGCGCGCACTCGGTTATGCCACCGGGCAACAGGACGCTTGGAGCAAGGCGCCCGACGAGGCGCCCGACGACGTCACCGATCTCGCAGGCGAGATCCTGGGGATGCCAAGGCATCTGGGCATCCACTCCGGAGGGATGGTGATCTGTGACCGGCCCATCGCCGACGTGTGCCCGACGGAGTGGGCGAGGATGGAGAACCGGAGTGTGCTGCAGTGGGACAAGGATGACTGCGCCGCAATAGGTCTCGTCAAGTTCGATCTTCTCGGGCTCGGCATGTTGTCGGCGCTGCACTACGCCATCGATCTGGTTGCCGAACACAAGGGCATCGAGGTCGATCTGGCGACCTTGGATCTGACCGAGCCGGCCGTCTACGACATGCTGTGCCGTGCCGACTCGGTCGGCGTGTTCCAGGTGGAGTCGCGCGCACAGATGGCCACCTTGCCGCGATTGAAGCCACGAACGTTCTATGACCTGGTGGTCGAGGTCGCTCTCATTCGTCCCGGGCCGATCCAGGGCGGCTCGGTGCATCCTTACATCCGGCGTCGCAACGGGACGGAGGAGCCGACGGTGGAACATCCGTCGATGCGCAAGGCGCTCGATCGCACACTGGGAGTGCCGCTGTTCCAGGAGCAATTGATGCAACTCGCGGTCGATGTCGCCGGGTTCGATGCCGCGGAGGCCGACCAACTGCGCCGAGCGATGGGTTCCAAACGATCGCCCGAGCGGATGGAACGTCTGCGCAGGAGATTCTACGAGGGCATGGAGGAGGAGCACGGGATCACCGGCGAGATGGCCGATCGGATCTTCGAGAAGATGGCCGCATTCGCGAATTTCGGTTTCCCGGAAAGCCATTCGCAGAGTTTCGCGTCCCTGGTCTTCTATTCGTCGTGGTTCAAGCTCCACCATCCGGCGGCATTCTGCGCGGCGTTGCTGCGGGCGCAGCCGATGGGTTTCTACTCGCCGCAGTCGTTGGTCGCGGATGCGCGCAGACACGGTGTCGTCGTGCATCGTCCGGACATCAACCTGTCGCACGCGCATGCGGCCTTGGCGAACGAGGGGCTCGAGGTCAGGTTGGGGCTCGGCGGGATTCGAGGGCTCGGCGACGATGTCGCCGAGCGGATCGTCGAATGCCGTGACCGCGAGGGTGACTATCGGGATGTGACAGATGTGTCCCGCCGTGCGGAGTTGACGGTGCATCAGCTCGAGGGACTGGCGGGAGCGGGGGCGTTCGCCGGCTTCGGGATGAGTCGGCGGCAGGCCCTGTGGGAGGCGGGTGCCGCCGCGACGGTGCGGTCGGATCAGCTGGCACTCGAGTCGTCCACACGGACACCGACCTTGCCGGGGCTGTCGGAGATCGAACTGGCCGCGACGGATGCCTGGGCGACGGGTATCACCCCGACGTCCTATCCCACCCAGTTCCTGCGGCCCCGCCTGGCGGCGATGGGGGTGATCCCGGCCGATGGGTTGCTGTCCGTCGCAGACGGATCACGGGTCACCGTGGCCGGTGCGGTGACCCATCGGCAGCGTCCGGCGACGGCGTCGGGTGTGACGTTCATCAACCTCGAGGACGAAACGGGCATGGTGAACGTGGTCTGTTCGGTGGGGTTGTGGACTCGACATCGAAATCTGGCACACTCTGCATCAGCATTGTTGATCCGTGGCACCGTGCAGAATGCCGAGGGGGCGGTGACGGTGGTGGCGGAGCGTCTGCAGCGCTTGGATCTCCGAGTGGGAACTCGTTCCAGGGATTGGCATTAGAGAGGGGCGCGGCAATGCCGAGGCAGATCGTGGTGACGGTGAAGCCGAGTAGTCGCAAGGGGCCGCTGGTGGAGACCGGACCGGACGGTTCGGTCACTGTCTTCGTCCGCGAACCGGCGGCCGATGGACGCGCCAACAAGGCCGTCGCCGAGATTCTCGCCGATCACCTCGGTGTGCCCCAACGAAAGATCGCCCTCGTCGGCGGAGCGACTGCCCGCACCAAGCGATTCCGCATCGACAACTGACCACGTCGACAACCGGACGCATCCACACCGATCAGGGCGCAGTCGACCCGTCGGTCAGACCGCCCCGGTGAACCCGTTCTGCCGCCACGCCTCGTAGACGACGATGCTCGCGGCATTGGCGAGATTGTGTGACCGTCGCCCGGCCAACATGGGGATCCGGACCCGGTCGGTGACCGTCGGTTCGGCCAGCACGTCGTCGGGCAGCCCGGTCGGTTCCGGCCCGAAGAGCAAGACGTCGCCGGGGCGGTAGTCGACATCCGTGTGGTAGCGCGACGCATGCGCGGTGAAGGCGAAGACCCGCTCGGGCTGGAGCGTCGTCCAGGCCGCCGCCAGATCGGGATGCACTGTCACCGTGGCCATCTCGTGATAGTCCAGGCCTGCGCGTTTGACCTGTGCATCGGACATGCTGAACCCGAGTGGTTCGATGAGGTGCAGTTCACAGCCGGTGTTGGCGGCGAGACGGATCGCGTTCCCGGTGTTGGGCGGGATGCACGGCTGATAGAACATGATGCGGAACATGGTCAGGCCAGGTTAGCGCCCGTGCGACCGGCCGGACGCACGCGCCTCCGACCGTTAGCGCTCCAATGTGGTGTTCGCACCGCACAGCACCACGCATAATGTCGAATCCGGTTCCGGCCGAACGGCTCCGGTGAGCACCGCGGCGACCGCCGTTGCGGTGCCCGGCTCCACCAGGATGCGAAAGGCGTCCCACAGGTGACGACGCGCCGCGATCAGATCCGCGTCCGACACCACCACACTGGTCACCGCGCGACCGGCGATGGTCGACCAGCAGATGTCCCCGAGCCGGGTCGCGCCGAGTGAGTCGGCGGCGACACTGTCGAGCTCCACGGGCACCGGGCGACCCGCCTCGATGGCCTGACGCAGGCACGACGACCCGACCGGCTCGGCGCCGACGATCCGGTCGCCCGGCCGCAGTACCGCTGTCAGCCCGCCGAGCAGACCGCCGCCGCCGACACAGACGACGGTGGTGAGCGGACCGGCGACGTCGTCGGCGAGTTCGAGTCCGATCGTGCCGGCCCCGGCCACGATGTCGGGTTGGTCATAGGCGTGCAGCAGGAGAGCGCCGGATCGCCGGGCCATCTCGGCTGCCGCGTCGGCCGCGTGCTGGTAGCGGTCACCCACCTGATGGACGTCCGCGCCGAGTGCGCGCAGGCTGTCGACCTTGACCTGAGGTGCGGTCTCGGGCACCACCACGGTGCACCTGGTGGCGGCGATCCGGGCCGCCCACGCGGCGCCGATCGCGGCATTGCCACCGGACGCGACCAGGACACCCGCGTCGTCGAGCAGTCCCTCGTCTCGCGCATGGCGCACGGCATTGAGGCTCCCCCGGGGTTTGAAGCAACCACCCGCCTGGAGGTATTCGAGCTTGAACACCACGTCGACCGGGCCGTCGGCGGCGTCGATCGAGGTCCGGAGAACCGGCGTCCGGCGCAGCGAGTCTGCGATGCGCTCCCGGGCGGCGACGACCTCGTCGAGGGTGACCGAACCCACCCGATCGGTAGATGGTTCCACGTCGATCCACAGTACTGATGGGGCAGATGGAACAATGGATCTCCGTGAGCGCTATACGACTCGACGGCAAGGTCACTCGTGACGAGATCTTCGAGGATCTCGGGGTCCGGGTGGAAAAGCTGCGTGCCGAGGGCATCATGCCCGGTCTCGGTACCGTCCTGGTCGGGGATGACCCCGGTTCGCAGTCTTACGTGAAGGGCAAGCACGCCGACTGTGCGCGTATCGGCGTGGCCTCGATCCGCAAGGATCTGCCGGCGGATGCGACGACCGAGGAACTGAACGCCGCGATCGATGAGCTCAACGGCGACCCCAACTGCACCGGCTACATCGTCCAGTTGCCATTGCCCGGTCATCTCGACGACAACGCCGCGTTGGAGCGCGTCGACCCGTCGAAGGACGCCGACGGTCTCCATCCGATCAATCTGGGGCGTCTGGTGCTGGGCAAGGAGTCGACGTTGCCGTGCACGCCGCGGGGCATCGTCCACCTGCTGAGGCGATACGACATCCCCATCAAGGGCGCACGGGTGACCGTCGTCGGGCGCGGGGTCACCATCGGGCGACCGATCGGTCTGCTGCTGACGCGGCGCAGTGAGAACGCGACCGTCACGCTCTGCCACACCGGCACTCGCGATCTTGCGTCAGAGGTGTCGCGGGCCGACGTCGTGATCGCCGCAGCCGGAGTCCCGCACCTCATCACCAAGGACATGGTCAAGCCGGGTGCCGCGGTCATCGACGTCGGGGTCAGCCGCACCGAGGCCGGACTCACCGGCGACGTCGCTCCCGACGTCTGGGACGTCGCGGGCCACGTGTCACCCAATCCCGGGGGAGTCGGGCCGCTGACCCGCGCTTTCCTGCTCGTCAACGTCGTGGAGCGTGCCGAAGCGCAACTCGCCGGTCGTGACGGGGCGGGACCTGTCGGGTGACCGGGACCAGTGCCGGTGGCCGCGTCGAGCGGATTCGGCACGCGCGGCAGGTCAGGCGCTATCTGGTTCAGATCCCATACTTCGTCGTATTGCTGGGCCTTCTGGTCGCCGCGGTGCTGGTGCTGTTCGACCGCTGGCGGCGTGGCGCATTCGTCTTCGGATCGGCGCTGCTCCTCGGCGCGGTCCTGAGGGCCCTGATTCCGTCTTCGCGAGCAGGACTTCTCCAGGTCAGAGGGCGTTTCTTCGACGTCGCGGCGATGGCGGCGACCGGCACACTCATTCTGTGGCTGGCGACGTCAATCGATCCGTTGGGCACAGATTGATTACAATAGATATCAACACGTGACCTGAGGCCCGAGGGGGCGCCAAGAGCTGGGGAGTACGTATCACTTCGACGATCAACACCGCCGACCCGACGATTCCGGATGATTCCACGTCGATGGGTGTCTCGGCAGGCGACGGAATGATCCATTACGTCCTGCTCACCCGCGACGACGTCGGGCGCAGCGTCGTGGACACCCGGGTGATCGACGTCGACCGCAGCGACGGACTCGACGTCGCCGGACGGGTGAACGCCGGGATCGACCTGATGCTCGGGGCCGCGCGCGACGCGGACCTGCGGGTCGGTCCGATCGGCGTCGCCGCACGCACCACCAAACAACGCTGGGAGCTCCAGTCGCGGGGCGCCGGTCCGCGTCGTCAGATCCACTTGGTCAACGACGACGAGGCCGTCGTCGCGTACCTGTCGGCGACCGGGCAGATCAACCGGTTCGAATCCGTGGTGGTCGTCGACTGCGGCGACACCGGG
Organism: Gordonia sp. SL306; assembly: GCF_026625785.1. Classification (NCBI taxonomy): domain Bacteria; kingdom Bacillati; phylum Actinomycetota; class Actinomycetes; order Mycobacteriales; family Gordoniaceae; genus Gordonia; species Gordonia sp. SL306. Next base: position 4,193,288 of record NZ_CP113063.1, read on the forward strand.
ATGTCGCTGTACACCGTCGAACCCGCGACCAATCGGATCTCGGCGACGGAACGATCGCGCGCGCTGACCGGCCGTCGACTCGATCGGTCGATCGTCGGTCAACTGGTCGCCGACGACAGTGCCGCCGAGCCGACCGGAGCCCGGGTCCGTCGGCGTGCCCTCCTCAGTGCGTGCCGTACCGCCAAGGAGGAGTTCTCTGCACCGGGCCCGTCGGCGGCGGCCGGTTCGATCCTGCTCGCCGACGGTGGCGGGCACATGGCGCTCACCCAGGACACCATCGACGCAGCGGTCGCCCCGATGGTCGACGATGCACGAGAAGTGTTGGCGCGCTACCTGTCCGAGGGTGCCGATCGCGGCACACCGCCCCAGGCGGTCGTCCTGGTGGGCGGCATCGCCAACCTGCCTGCGGTGCGCGCGATGGTCGACCGTGAGCATGCGCTCGAGGTGGTCGTCCCCGAGGCCCCCGAACTCGCCGCATCCATCGGCGCGGCGATCCTGGCTCGGACCAAGACGGCTGCCGACAGTCCGTCCCGGCTCGCGTTCATCGGCGGAAAACGGAATCGCGAGTGGCTCTCCGCGACGCCACTGGCCGTCGTCGGCGCCATCATCGCCGCGGCGATGATGACGATCTTCGCCGTGAGTTCCTCGCTGACCGGGCAGAACGAGCCTGCTCCGTCGTCGACCGCCGCACCCACGACCTCGTCGACGACCTCATCTTCGGCGGTCACGACCTCACAGGCCCCGCAACAGCCCGCCACGACGACCACGGCGGTCGCACCGCCACCGGTTGTCCAGGTCCCGACCGAGGAACAAGTGGTGCCGACCACCCGTCAGCCCGAACCGCGGTGGAACGAATCACCCGGATGGGCCACCACCGAGTTGCCGCCCACCACGCAGCAACCGGATCAGCCCTCGACGACCACGCGGACACTCTTGCCGTATCCGCTTCCGTCGCTGCCGTGGCCTACCGGCACCCGGCCCACGCCGACGATCCCGCCGGACCTGTTGCCTCCCGGTTTCCAGCCGCAGACGACCCAGCCGACACCCCCGCCGCCCGAGCAGGCGCCTGCGACGACCACATCGCCCCGGGGAGCACAGCAGCGGGTGACACCCACGGCACCGACGTCGGAGGACTCGACCGAGGCGTCGTCGACCAGCACGCCGGTGCCCTCGCGGTAGGGTCCGGCCGGAAGTCAGCTGCGGGCGAGTTCGACGGTCTGCTTGAGCAGATCGCTGATCGCGTCGAACTCGGTGAGGAACCCGTCATGACCGTTGTCCGAGTGGACTACCTGCAGGCCACCGACGCAGTTGCCGAGCAGTTCGGCGAGCTCGACCTGTAAGCGCAAGGGGTACAGGCGGTCCGAGACGATGCCGCCGACGATGACGGGCACCTGACACCGGCTCAGTGCGGCCTCGATGCCGCCTCGGTCGCGACCGACGTCGTGGTGGTTGAGGACGTTGCTCAGCACCACGTAGCTGCCGGGATCGAAGCGACCGATCAGTTTGTCGGCCTGATGCTGCAGATAGCTGTCCACCGCGTATCGGCCGCCGGTCAGTGGCTCCTCGTCTCCCTGAGGCTGATCGGCGAACCGCTGATCGAGTTCCGCCTCTCCCCGGTACGTCAGGTGGGCGATCCGTCGTGCCACGCCCATGCCGGTCGACGGCACGCGCCCGGTGCCGTGGTAATCGCCGCCCTGCCAGTCGGGATCGGCCTTGATCGCCGCGATCTGTGTTGTCTGCGTACCGATCTGGTCAGCGGTCGCCCTCGCGCCGACGGCGAGGACCAGTGCGCTGCGGACCATCTCGGGATATTCGATCGCCCATTCCAGGGCGCGTGCGCCACCCATCGAGCCGCCGATGACGGCACCGATCCCGGCGATGTCGAGGTGCTCGAGGAGCAGTCGCTCCGCGCGGACCTGATCCAGGACGGTGATCTGCGGGAATCGTGAACCCCACGGTCGCCCATCGGGATCCGGCGACGCGGGTCCGGTGGATCCCCGACAACCGCCGAGTACGTTGGCGGAGATGACGCACCATTCGTCGGTGTCGATCGCGCAGCCGGGGCCAATGAGTCCGTCCCACCAGCCCGGGGAGGGATGCTCCGCGTTCGACGGCCCGGTCACATGCGAGTCGCCGGTGAGGGCATGCAGAGTGAGGATGACGTTGTCGCGGGTCGGCGACAACGTCCCCCAGCGCTGGAAGGCCAGGGTGACGTCGTCGATCTGCCCGCCGTTGTCGAGCGAGACCGAGCCGATCTGCATGCTGGACGTCGTCCCGTCTGGTAACTGCTCCCAGTCGGGCCGGTCAGCTGACTCGGTCTTCGGTTCGATACTCACCGACACGTTTCACTCACTCTGCGCTGCACCTCGGTTCCCCTGTCTCCGTTGATCTCCGGTTATCGTGCCGCCGCCGCGAACCCCTGCTCGAGGTCGGCGATGATGTCGTCGATGCCCTCGATGCCGACGGCCAGGCGTACCAATCCGGGGGTGACGCCCGCGGCGGCTTGTTCCTCGGGCGTCAGCTGGCTGTGCGTTGTCGATGCGGGGTGGATCACCAGCGACCGTACGTCACCGATGTTCGCGACATGACTGTGCAGTCCGAGGGCATCCACAAAGCTCTTGCCGGCGTCGACGCCGCCGGTGATCTCGAACGAGACGATCGCACCTTGTCCCTTGGGGAGCAGCTTCTGTCCGCGTTCGTACCACTCCGACGACGAGAGTCCTGCGTACGCAACGGATTCCACCTGTGCGTGCTGCTCGAGGAACTCGGCGATGCGCTGGGCATTGGATACGTGGCGCTCGACGCGCAGGCTCAGCGTCTCGAGGCCTTGTGCCAGCAGGAAGGCGTTGAACGGGGAGATCGCGGCACCGGTGTCGCGGAGCCATTGCACCCGCGCCTTCAATGCGTAGGCGGGTGCACCGAGGTCCGCGAAGACCGCGCCGTGATAGCTCGCGTCCGGAGTGGTGAAACCCGGGAAGAGATCCTTGCCGTCGCGCTGGGCCCGCCAGTCGAAGGTGCCACCGTCGACGATCACGCCGCCGATCGCGGTGCCGTGGCCGCCGATGTACTTGGTGGCCGAGTGCACGACGATGTCGGCACCGTGCGCCAGCGGATTGAGCAGGTACGGCGTGGCGACGGTGTTGTCGACGATCAGTGGCAGCTGATTACGGTGCGCGACCTCGGCGATGCCCTCGAGGTCGAGGATCTCGTTGTTGGGGTTGGAGATCGTCTCGCCGAACAGGGCTCGCGTGTTGTCCTTGATCGCGGCCTGCCACGAGTCGAGATCCTCCGGATCGTCGACGAAGGAGACCTCGATGCCGAGCTTCGGCAAGGTGTAGTGGAAGAGGTTGTACGTACCGCCGTACAGACGCGGACTGGACACGACGTGTCCGCCGTTCTCGACGATGTTGAGGATCGAGTACGTCTCGGCCGCCTGCCCGGAGGCCACCAACAGTGCCGCGACACCCCCTTCGAGTGCGGCGATGCGCTGCTCGACCGCGTCCTGCGTCGGGTTCATGATCCGGGTGTAGATGTTGCCCGGTTCGGCGAGGCCGAACAGATTGGCCGCGTGCTGCGTGTCGTTGAACGTGTATGACGTGGTCTGGTAGATGGGCAGCGCACGTGCGTTGGTCGTGGCATCGGCGGACTGACCCACGTGAATCTGCTTGGTCTCGAAACTCCAGTTGTCGGCTGGATTGTCGACTGGATCAAGGGTGCCGTCGGGGACGTCAGACATGATTGTGTCATCGCTTTCTACGGTCGGCAGGGTGCAACGACCCTGGTGGGGTCCGACCTTCGGACCCGCGCTTGCCGGGGAACTCGAACCCGAGTTCCTCAACCCGGTCATCACCCGGAGCACCCCACCGCGGATGGAGGGTTGCCGATCAGCAAGCCGGGGCTTTGCGCTGATGCTCATGACCTGGCGTCAAGGATATAACACGGCTCCGGCGGCGCGAGAACCCTCCTGATCGCAGTGATCCGATCTGACCACGCCTGTCGTCTAAAGGAATGAACTTCCTGTCTTGCGTTGGCAAAACTCCAGTTAGAAATCGTTAGCATCACTAACGAGGATTCGGGTTTTGGGATCATGCATTTACCCTGTGACCAGCCCTGGGGACGCGTATCCGGTCCGATTCGCGCCAGGCCGGACGAAGGCCGAACGTATGACAACCCGCTTCCCGATGTCGCGTCGGGCCTCCGTTGTGCTCATCGCCGTGTGCTCGAGCCTGGCCGTCGTCGCGGCGTTCTGCATACCTGGGGCCGTCGGCACCGCCGCCGCCGCCGATTGCGGCGGGGGCGCGGTCGTCATCGTCGGGGGGACGAACGATCCCGATGGCGCGGCGATGATCGGGATCAAGCAGCGATACAGCGGAACGGGACTGGACAACACGCTGGGCACCGGTGACGACACCGACTACGCCGGCGCTCCCTACCAGGTCATCTACGCCGACTATCCGACGACGCTCTGGCCGCTCGGCGCCGCCGGTTACGACGACAGCGTGGCTCAAGGGGAGGACGCGACGCGATCCGCCATCGCCACCTACCAGCAGGCGTGCGGCACGGACAAGCCAGTGGTCGTCGCCGGTTATTCACAGGGCGCCCGAGTCGCCGGCGATGTGCTGTCCGACCTCGGAAACGATCGGGACATGACGGGCGTACTCCTCGACGAGGAGGGCAACCCGGTCCTGGACGAGAACGGGGTTCCCGTCACCGCCACGATCGACACCACGCACATCACCGGCGAGCTTTACGCCGACCCGCGTCGTGACGGAACCGTCAACGGTGAGGGCATCGAGTTGGCGCTGATCGGCGTCATCCCCGGGCTGACGATGACCGGCCCCCGTGACGACGGTTTCGGGACCATTCCGGTGACCACGGTGTGCGCGGCCGGTGACCCGATCTGCGACCTCCCTGATCCGCTCCATGATCCGATCGGGGCGATCGACGGCCTGGTCGGCTACTTCACCAAGCACAATTACTACCCGTACCGCATGTACCTGGATCCGGCCGATTGGCCGACCACCGAATGTGCGGCCGGTTCGACCACCACCTGCATGGTTCCGCAGGATTCCGCGATCGTCGGCGTCATCCGTCAAGGTGCCGAGGCAATCGGGATCGACAGCGCCGAGATACCCGACTTCCTCGCCGGCCACTGGACCGTCGATCTGCCCGACGGCGCCTCGTTGGCGAACCTGCAGCCGCTGGTCCGACTGATCCAGGCGCAGCTGCCCCAACTGCCCGAGCTCGGCTACGGCGCCTACCTGCCGGACCTCTTCGTCTTCGAGGCGATCATCGACGGCATCGTCCACGGGGCGCCGGACGACGTCAAGGCCGGTGTTGCCGCGCTCGCCGCGAGCGCGAAGAGCATCATCCTGGCCCCGCTGAACTATGTGCGATTCCTGGCCGATCAGATCCCCGGTCCCCAGATGCTCGCCCCCGCCGGCACCGCGACCGTGCTGACGGCCGGTGCGATGGATGACCCGTCTGCAGGGGGCAGGGTCGCCGTTCTGCGAGCGGTCGCCACCATCGAGGAACCGCAGGGTGCCGACAGCGGCGCGCCGGCAACTGATCCCGCTCCGTCGGGTACCTCGTCTTCTGCGGCGTCGCAGGGCAACTCGGCTGCGGCGGGCTCCACGGCCGGCAGTGCTGCTCAGGGGCCGGCGGACACCTACACCCCACCCGCGGTCGCCGATACGGACTCGTCGGTCACGGATTCCGGATCGAGCGTCGAGAGCGGCACCGGTGTCACCGGGACCGACTCCACCGGCACGGGCAGCGCCGGCACCGGCAGCCCGGGCACGGGCAACACCGACACGAGCAGCACGGACACGAGCAGCACGGACACCGAAACCGGCAGCAGCGAGTCAGCCGGTGCGGGGTCCTCTCCGGCGTCGGAGAGCGCGGCGTACAGCGGCGACACGACGCCCGGAGACAGCGACACCGGCGACGACCGCGGGACCGGTCCGGCGGTCACGTCGGGGACCGGCGGTGGCACCGCCAAGAGTTCAGCATCCAGCACTGCCGGTGGTGACGACGGGGAGTAGCCCGGACGGTGCTGACTGCAAAGCGCCCCCGAAAAGCGCCCTCCTCACGAGCCTCGTTGCCAATAGGTCGACGAGGGTCGCGAGGAGGGCGCTTTTCGGGGGCGCTTTTGCAGCCCTCTCGAGGCTGCGCCGAGAGCCAGTTCGGGACGGTTCACGGCCCGACCACCCGTGCGCCTTCCAGCACCGAACGGCGGTAAGCTCGAAACTAGCAGTACGCGCGTTCTGCTATAGCGCTGATCGCGCGAGCGGATCACCTGCCGTACTACGTTTGGAATGCATGCAGCCCTGCCACAAGCACAGGGGCTGTCAGTCGTGCCGAGGAGGACGCAAAGCCGTATGGGCAAGATCAAGGTCGAAGGAACGGTCGTAGAACTCGACGGCGACGAGATGACCCGCATCATCTGGCAGTTCATCAAAGAGAAGCTGATCCACCCGTACCTCGACATCGACCTCGACTACTACGACCTCGGCATCGAATACCGCGACCAGACCGACGACCAGGTGACCGTCGACGCCGCGCAGGCCATCCAGAAACACGGAGTGGGCGTCAAATGCGCCACCATCACGCCCGACGAGGCGCGGGTGGAGGAGTTCGGGCTGAAGAAGATGTGGCGGTCGCCCAATGGCACGATCCGTAACATCTTGGGCGGCACGATCTTCCGGTCGCCGATCATCATCTCCAACGTGCCCCGACTGGTTCCCGGCTGGACGAAGCCGGTGGTCATCGGCCGCCACGCCTTCGGTGACCAGTACCGCGCAACGGATTTCAAGGTGCCCACCGGTGGCACCGTCACCATCACGTTCACCCCGGACGACGGCTCCGAGCCGATCGAGCACGAGATCGTGAAGATGCCCGACGAGGGCGGCGTGGTGATGGGTATGTACAACTTCAACAAGTCGATCGAGGACTTCGCCCGCGCATCCTTCAACTACGGATTGCAGCGGAACTATCCGGTCTACCTGTCGACCAAGAACACGATCATGAAGGCCTACGACGGCGCATTCAAGGACATCTTCTCCGACGTGTTCGAGAAGGAGTTCAAAGCGGAGTTCGACGCGGCCGGGCTGCACTACGAGCACCGCCTGATCGACGACATGGTGGCCTCCTGTCTGAAATGGGAGGGCGGCTACGTCTGGGCGTGCAAGAACTACGACGGTGACGTGCAGTCCGACACCGTCGCGCAGGGCTACGGTTCGCTCGGGCTGATGACCTCGGTGCTCCTGACGCCGGACGGCCGCACCTGCGAGGCCGAGGCCGCACACGGCACGGTGACGCGCCACTTCCGCCAGCATCAGCAGGGCAAGCCGACGTCGACCAACCCGATCGCGTCGATCTTCGCCTGGACGCGTGGCCTCGACCACCGCGGCAAGCTGGACAACACGCCGGAGGTCCGAGAGTTCGCGCAGAAGCTCGAGGACGTGGTCATCGACACCGTCGAGGGCGGCAAGATGACCAAGGACCTGGCATTGCTCGTCGGCGGCGATCAGTCGTATCTGACCACCGAGGAGTTCCTCGGCACTCTCGACGAGAACCTGCAGGCCGCCCTCCGAGACTGACTGCCGGTGCATGTCCGGCTCGGCATTCGGTGCCGGCGGCGAGGGACGATCGCCTGTGAACGAACTCACCCCGCGTTTGTGGAATCAGCACGTCGTCGCCTGAGGTTGGAGAAATGGTGTCCTCACCTCCCGGCCTCACGCAGGCGTCGTCCGCCCGCCCGCAGCGGTCCATCCGTCGGTGGGCCATCCTCGCCCTTGCGCTCGGCGGGTTCGGGATCGGAACCACCGAGTTCGTCGCGATGGGCTTGCTGCCGAACATCGCCGGCACCCTCGGCGTCAGCGAGCCGACGGCCGGTCATGTCATCTCGGCGTATGCGTTGGGGGTGGTTGTCGGCGCCCCGCTGATCGCGGCGCTCACCGCTCGCATGTCCCGTCGCACCCTGCTCATCGGCCTGATGGTCGCGTTCACCGTCGGCAATCTCGCGACGGTGCTCGCACCAACGTACGGATTGCTGATCGTCGCGAGATTCGTTGCGGGCCTGCCGCACGGCGCCTACTTCGGGGTCGCGGCCCTGGTCGCCGCGCATCTCGCCGGCCCTCGTGATCGGGCGAAGGCGGTCGGCAAGGTGATGCTCGGCCTGTCGGTGGCCAACGTCCTCGGTGTCCCGATGGCGACCTGGCTCGGCGAGTCTCTCGGGTGGCGGGTGGCCTTCGCGCTCGTCGTGGTGATCGGTCTGGCGACCATCGTCGCCCTGGTACGGAATCTCCCCGATCTGGCGGATATGCCGGTGACCAATCCGATCACCGAGCTCGGTGCGCTCGCACGACCACAGGTGTGGTTCACACTGCTCATCGGGGTGGTCGGCTTCGGCGGCATGTTCGCCTTCTACACCTATCTCAATTCCGCGCTGACGAATGTGACCGGCATATCGGTGTCGCTCGTTCCGGTCGCGCTGATGTTGTTCGGCCTCGGCATGGTCGTCGGCAACGTCGCAGGCGGGATCCTCGCCGACCGCAGCGTGCCGCTCGGGATCCTGATCGGACTGGTGGCCACCGGTGCCTCACTCGCGCTGTTCGCACTGATGCTGCAGAACGCCTGGGCGGCAATGTTCTTGAGTTTCGCGATCGGGTTGTCGGGAGCGTCCACCATCCCGGCCCTCCAGACCAGACTGATGGATGTCGCCGACGATGCGCAGACACTCGCCGCGGCTCTGAACCACTCGGCCCTCAATATCGCCAACGCGCTGGGTGCCTGGTTGGGCGGAGTGGTGATCGCGGCCGGTCACGGTTATCGGGCACCGTCGATGCTCGGAGCTCTTCTCGCGGCGGCCGGACTCCTGGTGTTGGCGCTCGCGTTGGTCACCCAACGGCGGACCGCGCGGGACCGGCAGTGCTCAGAGGTACCGGCGGAGGGCGTCGGCCTGTCCGCGTAACCGGCGAGCCGTCGACGCGCGCCGAAACGCCGACAGCGGTTGCGGCCCGCATGGGCCGCAACCGCTGTCGGAGCTGCAGAAATGTCTTGTGCCGAGGTCAGCCGACAGTGGGCGGCGTCGCGACCGTCTTCGACAGATAGAGCTGCTCGCCGAGCTTGTCCAGCAGCTCGAGCTGGGTCTCGAGGTAGTCGATGTGATCCTCTTCGTCCTTGAGGATGTCCTCGAGGATCTTCGCACTGGTGATGTCGCCCTTGCCCCGGCACATCGAGATGCCGGGCCGTAGCCGCTCGACCACCTCGATCTCCACCGCCAAGTCGGATTCGAACTGCTCGCGCAGGGTCTGCCCGATGCGCAGTGGCAAGATCTTCTGGTAATTGGGCAGAGCCTCGAGGAACAGGATGCGATCGGTCAGGGTCTCCGCGTGGTGCATCTCCTCGATGGACTCCGCGCGTGACTTGCCCGCGATCTCGGTGAGCCCCCAATTCGCTTGCATCTTGGAATGCAGGAAGTACTGGTTGATCGCCGTCAGCTCGCTCGTGAGCTGTTCGTTGAGTAGTGCGATCACCTCGTCGTCGCCGCGCATGACCGTGTCTCCGTTCGCCGTGGTAATGGGAACGTAGCACGCGTGAAGTCCCCGCGTCGGGCTTCCGGCGCGAGGTCGTCGAATCGACGTCAGATGACGTCCGTCATGCAGCAGTCGTGGCGGTGGCGGTCCTTTCGCTGACGATCTCGTGGAGTCGTTCGAGGCAGGTGCCGCAGCCTTCGCCCGCACCGCAACGTTCGCCGATCGCGTCGACCGACATCGCGCCGGACGAGCAGTGCTCATGGACCTCGTCTTCGGTCACCGCGCGGCAGATGCAAACGAACATTGTCTTCACCTCTTCGGGTCAGTTAGGTAAGGGTTGCATAAAGAGGACGCACAAAGCAAGGGTTGGCTTACCTCTGGTACGGGCGCACCACAACGGGGCGGTACCCTCGGACGCTGTGTCCATCACGATCAGCACCGTCAATGTCAACGGCGTCCGGGCTGCGGTGAAGCACCGTTCCGAGGCGAATCGAGGGCTTCTCGCATGGCTGGCCGACGCGGCCGTCGATGTCGTCGCGCTGCAGGAGGTCCGTGCGGACGAGGACCAGGCACGCGAGGCCCTCGCGCCTGCCCTCGACGACGGCTGGCACCTGGCCGTGAGCTCCTCGGTGGTCAAGGGGCATGCCGGCGTCGGCGTGCTCAGTCGACTGCCGATCGGGCAGGTCCGAATCGGGTTCGGCAGCAACGAGTTCGACCGGACCGGCCGGTATCTCGAAGTGGACGTCGAGGGTGCGGCTGAGCCTCTCACGGTGGGGAGCCTGTACCTCCCCAAAGGAGCGGCCGCGACCTCCGAGCCGAAGGACGTCGCGAAGTTCGACGAGAAGGTGCGGTTTCTCGACGAGTTCGGTCAGTACCTCCGGAAACTCGCCCGTCGTCGTCGGCAGGTCGTGGTCGGTGGGGATTGGAACATCGCGCACGCCGAGGCCGACATCAAGAACTGGAAGGGCAATCGGAAGAGTCCGGGATTCCTGCCGCATGAGCGGGCCTGGGTGGGTGACCTGCTCGACGAGGGATGGTCGGACGTGGCGCGCGACCTCGCTCCAGACGAGGAGGGGCCGTACACCTGGTGGTCATGGCGGGGTAAGGCCTTCGACAACGATTCCGGGTGGCGGATCGACTACCAGCTCGCCAACCGATCGTTGGCGCGGCGGGCGGTGAAGGCGACGGTCGACCGTGCTGCGGCCTACGACCTCCGGTGGTCGGATCATGCGCCGATGACCGTCGTGTACGACTGAGCGTTCCTGCCGACCTCTCCCGGAAAACCGGTCGCGGGCATCTGCGAAACTGGAGGCATGAGCAGCGACGTCACCCAATCCGGCGCATCACGGCCGCGCGTGCTGTCGGGTATCCAGCCGACCAGCGATTCCTTCCACCTCGGAAACTACCTGGGGGCGGTGCGCCAGTGGGTGGCGTTGCAGGACGAGTTCGACGCCTTCTACTTCATCCCGGACATGCACGCGATCACGGTGGCCTACGAGCCCGCGGAACTCCGCGACCGCACGCGCCGCAGTGTTGCCCAACTGCTCGCGGTGGGCGTGGACCCGGAGCGATCGACGATCTACGTGCAGTCCCACGTGCCGGAGATCGCCCAACTCACCTGGGTGCTGTCCTGTATCACCGGCTTCGGCGAGGCGAGCCGGATGACCCAGTTCAAGGACAAGTCGGCCAGGCAGGGCACCGACGCGGCAGGCGTCGGGCTGTTCACCTATCCGATCCTGATGGCCGCCGACATCCTCGCCTTCGAGGTGGATCGCGTGCCGGTCGGGGAGGACCAGCGCCAGCATCTCGAACTCGCACGCGATCTCGCGCAGCGTTTCAACTCACGGTTCGGCAAGGTTCTCAAGGTGCCCGAGGCGTACATCGTCACCGAGTTCGCCAAGATCTACGATTTGCAGAACCCGACCGCCAAGATGAGCAAGTCTGCCGAGTCCGACCGCGGCCTCATCAACCTGCTCGACGAGCCCAAGAAGTCCGCCAAGAAGATCCGCTCCGCGGTCACCGACACCGGAACCGACATCCGCTTCGACCCGGCGGAGAAGCCGGGCGTCAGCAATCTGCTCACCATCCAGTCCGCGCTCGCCGGCACCCCGATGGACGTCCTGGTCGACAAGTATCAGGGAAAGGGCTACGGCGACTTGAAGGTTGACACCGCGGACGTGCTCACCGAGTTCGTCACGCCGCTGCGCGGGCGGGTCGCCGAATACATGGACGACCCGTCTCATCTCGACGACATCCTCGCCCGCGGTGCGGCGCGCGCGCGATCGGTTGCTTCGACCACGCTGGCCTCCGTCTATGACAAAGTGGGATTCCTGGCACCGGAAGGGTGATCAGCCGTTACCCGACTGACCCCGTGATCCGATGAGGAGGCGGTACAGGTGAGTTCGATGGTGGATTCCGGAAAGTCGGCGGTCGAGCGCGGGAAGAGCGCCTTCGCCGGGGCGCGCGAGCGCTGGACATGGCTCGAACACCTCATCCAGATGGTTCAGAGGTACAACGATCGTCGCGGCAACCTCTACGCTGCGAGCATCAGTTTCAACGGGATACTCGCGCTCGTTCCCATCGTCATGGTGGTGTTCGCGATCGCCGGCTTCGTCCTGGCGAATCAGCCAGAGCTCTTGAAAGAACTGCAGGATGCGGTCGTCAAGAACATGCCCGAGGGGCTGGGTGATCAGGTCAGCGACCTCATCGACTCGGCGATCGCGTCTCGCGCCGCCGTCGGCATCGTGGGTCTGATCGGTGCCGCGTTCACCGGCATCGGCTGGATCTCCGGCGTCCGACTGGGCATGACCGAGATGTGGGGCGGCCGGGTCAACCGCAACGCCGTCATGTCGAAGGTCTGGGACCTGATCACCTTCGTCGTGCTCGGTCTCGCCTTCGCAGGCACCATGGCGCTCACCGCCCTCGGCAACTCCGGTCTCACGACCGAGGTGCTGTCGTGGGTGGGTCTCGAGGACGCCTCGTGGGCTCCCGCTGTGATTCGGACCGTGTCCATCATCGTCTCGGTCATGGCGACCTGGCTGCTGTTCACCTTCGTGATGTCGCGGCTCCCGTTGGTGCAGTTGCCGTTCCGGAACACTCTGAAGGCCGGACTGCTCACCGCGATCGCTTTCGAGATCGTCAAGACCGTTGGCGGCATCTACCTCCAGTCGGTGCTGAGCGGTCCGGCAGGCGTGGCATTCGGCCCCATCATCGGCCTACTCGTGTTCGCCTACCTCGCATCCCGCATCGTGCTCTACGCCGCGGCCTGGTGTGCGACCGATCCGATCAACGAGGAGTTCCAGGTCACCGAGGAGGACGCGCCGCTGCCGCCGGTGGTCGTCTCGCCGAACTATCAGGTCAATCCCGTCGCCAGGCCGGCCACCCTGGTGGCGGTCGCCGGTATCGCCGCTGCCATCAGCGGATTCGTCGGGTGGTTGCTGCGGCGCTAGCCCCATCCGGCGGGCCGGTCACCGCCGGGCGAACAGCCGCAGAGCGACCAGCAGGAGACCGATCGCGACGAGTGCGGCGCAGAGGCCGACCAGGATTCGGATCGACCACCGGTCCGGATGGTCCGTACCCGTCGCGGACATGGCCTGGGTGGGATCAGGTGCTGCCGCCGCGGTGGTCGCAGGGGCGGGCCGGCCGGTGGATGGTGTCACCAGCAGCCCCACCTCGGTGTCCGTCGGCGCGCGAAAACCGTAGTCGTACATGGACTCGGCCTGATCCCAGTACGAATCCGACTCGAGAGTGAGCCCGTACATCTGCACGATCACGATCCGGCGGCCGTCACGTTCGGTCGCCCCCACGAACGTCTTACGGGCGTCATCGGTGTATCCCGTCTTACCTCCCAACATGCCGGGATAGCCGTCGAGCAGCAGATGATTCGAGGTCTGCATGAGGTAGCCCGGGTGGTCCTTGTCGCCGGGGACGTCGGGACGCTTCGGGTAGCCAGGGAAACGGTAGTCGCGCAATCCGATCAGCTCTCGGAAAAGGCTGTTGCGCATCGCCTCCCGATAGATCAGCGCGAGGTCGTACGGTGAGGTCGACATGCCGGCCGCGTCGAGACCCGACGGTGTGGACGCATGCGTGTCGAGCGCCTGGAGCGAGTGCGCCTTGTCGTTCATCGCCGTAAGGGTGGCGTCCACACCGCCGAGCTGTCGTGTGAGCGCACTGGCGCAGTCGTTGCCGGACACCACGATCAGACCGCTCAGCAGGTCGCGGACGGTGTAGTGACCACCCGGTCCCATGCCACAGGAATCGCCCTCGGCGCCCCAATCCTCCGGTGTGGCGGCGACGACCGCATCGAGATCCATTGTGCCCCGGTCGATCGCGTCGAGGACCACCAGCGAGAGCAGGACCTTGACGGTGGATGCCGGGCGATATCGGCCGTGCGGGTCCTTCGCCGCGATGATCTTCCCGGTGTCCAGGTCGGCGATCAGCCATCCCGCGGAGGTCAGTCGGCCCGGCACCGGTCCGGCGTCCGGCTCGGCGACCACCCCGCATCCGGCCAGACGGGTACCGCCGACGGGCGGATCCGGTACCGGAAGTGGGCTGGGGGCGGGCGAGCCGGGTGTGACGACCTCGGAGGTGTCGACCGCGGGCGGTGTCGTGACCTTGTGCGGACAGTGATCGGTGACCGGGGTGGTCACCGGAACAGGAACGGCATATGCCGCTGCCGACGGGCACACCAGCGTGATCATCACAAGGATGAACAGGACCAGGAGCCTCATCGCACGGACATTATCAGCGATGGTGCCCGGGCTCCGCGTGGACGCGGTCGCCGCCGCGACGACGGGATCATCCCCCCGGGGTGAGTTGACAGGCGACGCCGCGGCGCTTGGTGTCACGAGCGATGCCGGGTGCGCCGAGGAAGTCATCGATGACGGGGGCGAATGTCTCCGCGGCCACCACCAGATCGATGTGACCGCCGTCGTGCCTGTGCAATCGCGACCGCGGGAGCAGCCGATCCATGATCTGCGCGTTGATGATCGGCACGATGGGGTCGTCGTCACCCGCGATGAGCAGTGTGCGCTGCCGGATCATCGGGAGGGCAAACACGGACGTCCACACCGAGCCTGCGAGGAGCTGATGCAGGTAGCCGGTACGGGAGCCGGCATGCAGCTGCCGGACGAACAGATCTACCACGTCCTGTCCCCGCTCGCGGACTGCGCCGCCGTAGAGTTCGGCGGCGATCGTGCCGCCGTAGGAGGGATCACGGAATCGGCGAGGAGTGATCATCTTGTTCAGCACTCGCGGATGACCGGGCACCATGATGGCACCGGTGCCCGTCGCCACCAGGATCAGCCGCCGGCATCTCCGAGGATTCTGGAAGGCGAACTGCTGGGCCAGCGCGCCGCCCCACGAGAGCCCCAGGATGTCGACGACACCGATCTCCAGCCGATCCAGCATCCGGCCGATAACCCAGGCCAGGTACGGAAAGCCGTACGGCAGCGGCGAAGCAGGCGATTCTCCGGTGCCGGGCACGTCGAAGGTGATCACGGGACGGTTCGGGTCGAGGTGCTCGACCAGCGGGTCGAGCACCTCGAGGCTCGCGCCGATGCCGTTGCACAACACCAGCGGGACTCCGAAGCCGCGGCGATATCGCACTCGTATCCGCTGTCCGCCCACCGCGACGAACACGTCTGTATCGCCGGCGGGATCGGCTGCGGATGAGGCCGGTGTTGTCATGTGGCGTCTCACTTCTCGTGCACGTAGGTGCCGGGTGCCGGGGCGAGGGCCTCATGGCCGGGGCCGCCGAGCACGGCAGGTGAATCGATCTGCGGGCCCGAGCGTTCGGCGAGCCACCGGAGGTGGTCGGGCCACCACGAGTCGGCGTGCTTCTCCGAAGAGTCCAGCCACGCATCGGGGGCGACGTCGGCATCGACCTGCGCGCTGCGGAACGACGCCTTCTTGTTGCCGGGTGGGTTGACGAGCGAGGCGATGTGCCCGCTCGTCGACAGCACGAACGTGTTGTCCTTGCTGCCGAGAAGCGCGGCGCTGCGATATGTCGCCTGCCACGGGCAGATGTGGTCGGCGATGCCGCCGACGACATAAGCGTCGCAGGTGATGGCGCCCAGATCGACCGGCGTGCCCAACATGGTCGCCTGTCCCGCGGTGACGAGGTCGTTGTTGAGCCCCATCATGACCATGTCGCGGTGCAGCGCCGCGGTCATCCGGGTGGTGTCGGCGTTCCAGAAGAGAACGTCGAATGCGGCGGGGGAGCGACCCTGAATGTAGTTGTTGACCCAGTAGCGCCACACCAGATCGGTGGGTCGTAGCCAGGCGAACATCTCGGCCATCGCGTTGCCGTCGAGGTAGCCCTTGTCGGCCGACGTCCGGATCGCAGCCTTGGCGGCGCGTTCGCTGGCCAGTGCAGAAGCGAAGCCCGCCTGGCTCTGATCGAGCACGGTGACACCCAACGTGAGACTGGCGACCTTGTCGCCGTGCCCGGTGGCGGTGAGGTGTGCCAGCGTCATCGCGGCCAGGATTCCGCCGGAGCAGGTGGCGAACACGTTCGCGGATTCGGCGCGGGTGATCGACCGAGCGGCGTCGATGGCCTCGATGAGTGCTTTGCCGTAGGCGTCGAATCCCCATTCCCGGTGTCGTGCTTTGGGGTTACGCCACGAGATGGTGAAGACCTGCTGTCCGCCACGCACGTAGTGCTCGATCAGGCTGCGCTGCGGCGCGATGTCCATCACGTAGTACTTGTTGATCACCGGCGGCACCATCAGCATTGGCGTCTGGTGCACGGTGGCGGTCTGTGGTGCGTACTGGATGAGTTCGAACATTTTGGTGCGCAGCACGACTGCACCCTTGGTCGTGGCGACCGTCTCACCGACGTGGAACGCATCCGGATCGACCATGGCGGGCACACGCGGTTTGGATGCCATGTCGCGGATGAACGCCTTGGCGCCGCGGACCGCGGACAGGCCACCGGTGTCGATGAGTGCCTTCCAGCCGACGGGGCTCACCAGCGGATTGTTGGTGGGCGACGAGCCCTCGATGATGTTGTCCAATGCGAACCGAACCTTCTCGGCGTCGCGCCAGTCCAGATCGGCCGCCGCGTAGAGGCGTTCGGCCGCCTCTGAGGTTGCCAGGTAGGCCTGCTCGATGCGGCGCAGGAGCGCGTTACCCGACCAGGCCGGGTTCGCGAACCGCTTGTCGTGCCGGGCCGGGGCCCGATCGGAGCGGCCGAGAGTGATCGCACCGAGTTCGCGGGCGAGACCGAGGCCGGTGTCGGCGACCGTGATCGGCTGCCGGGCGAGTGACCCGCCGAATCGGGCCCAGGCGGCGTTGGGCGTCATCCGGTTCGTGAACGACTTGGTCGAGTTGACCAGAAGAAGATCTAGCGGGGCGGCGATATCGCCTGCGGCGGAATGATTGTGAGCAATGGTCATTGTTTGATCTCCTCGGGGGCGGTGATGTCGCGTTTCTGGATCTTCCCGGTCGCGCCGGTGGGCAGGGCGTCGAGGAATCAGATCTTTCGCGGGTACTGCCTACCGTTCAATCGTGCGCTCGATCACCCCGAGGCGCCATGGTGTGCTCGTCAACGTGGGGTGCTCGTGGGTGTGCACGTGCACACCCACGCGCCGCGACGGTCGCCAACGGTCCCGGATCAGGAGACCGGTGGGCGCCGGGCGACCGGGAAGTGCTCGTCCACCTCGAATGCCAGGCACAGTTCCGCGACGTCCCGGGGCGCCGTTGTCGAACGCCCGGTCAGCTCTTCGATACGCCTGAGCCGATGGCGCACCGTGTTCCGATGAACGAACAGACGTTCCGCGGTGTCGGTGACGTTGCCGCCGACGGCAGACCACATCCGGAAGGTGTCGAAGAGAGGATCGCGATCCTCGGGGGCGAGTTGGTAGAGCCGACCGAGGACCAGGGCGGCGAGGTCGGCGGTCACCTCAGGTGCGGTGACCGCCGCAACCCCCAACACCGAGTCGTCGAACACGTTGACCCCCTCACCCTTTCCGGACATCGCGACCCGGGCGTACCGCAGAGCCCTCGATGTGTCGGCGAGTTCTGCGAAAGGTGCGCTGACACCGACCCGCCCGACGGCGACTCGGGTGAGCAACCCGATCACCTGTTCGCGAGCCGAGAGCGACGGCGCATAGACGATCCCGATCTGCTGGTCGGGCAGGAGTCGCCACGCCGACGAGAGATCGATGCCGCGCAGCTTGTTCTCGATGCCGGCGAGAGGTGCCCTGCCGACAGTCGTCGCGGCCGCCGCGACGGCGAGGAAGGGGCCTCGATGGGGCAACCGGAGGATGTCGGCGATCTCCCAGAGACTCTGCTCCGACGAGACCCTCCCCTCGAGCAGGTGTTGGGTGAGTGCGGCGCGTTCGCTCGCATCGTCGAGGATCTTGGCCGTTGTCCGCTCCCGGTGTGCCGCGGCCATCGCCATGATGAACGCATCCTGTGCCTGCCACATCCGCGCGGTCGCGTCGAGCAGCGTCGACCGACTCAGTTCGGTGCGTTCCTGGGCGATGGACTTGAATTCGGCCCACACCATCTGGAAGCCGATTCGGTAGGCATGCATCAGGGCGGGCAGAGGGACACCGACGGCGGCCCGTGATGTACCGGTCTCCTCGGCCTGCGAGGTGTCGAAGCGCTCATCTCCGGTGAGTCCGTACACCACCAGTTCGAAGTTGGCGCGGACTGTCGTGGTGATGTCGTCGAGCGACAGGGCATCGGTCGACGCGTAGTAGTCCACGTCGTGCCGAATGGCCCGCGCCACCGCTGCGGAGAGTCCCTCGAGCCGGTCGCGCAACATCGTCGCGATCAGGCGGAGCTCGTCGTCCGGGTCCGCTGCCGGATCTTTCCGAACGGTCGTCATCACGCTCATTGTGCGACGTGTGACCAGCAGGCTGCAGCCGTTCCCCCGGATCGATGGGTGATGCGCGGGCGATCAGTCCGCAGGCGGGCCACCGGTCGGCAGCGACAGCCACTCATCGATCCGAGCGTGGATCTCCCGCTGCCGCGACGTGTCGAGAAAGCTGGCATCGACCGAGTTGTGTGCCAGCCTTGCCACGGTCTGGTCGTCGAGGTCGAACGCATCGACGACGGCGGCGTAATTCTGGTCGACGTAGCCACCGAAGTACGCGGGGTCGTCGGAGTTGATGGTCACGCGGAGACCGGCCTCGATGAGCTCCGGCAGCGGATGCGATGCGATGTCGGCGACGGCATTCAGGTGCACGTTCGACAGGGGGCAGATCGTGAGCGGTGTTCGTTCGTCCGCGAGGCGGGCCATGAGCTGCGGATCGTCGACGCTGCGGATGCCGTGGTCGACGCGCTCGACGGCGAGGTCGTCGAGTGCCTGCAGGATCGAATCGGGTCCTCCTTCTTCGCCGGCGTGGGCGACCAGTCGCAGGCCGGCGCGCGACGCGCGGTCGAAGACCTCGGCGAACCGGGAGGCGGGATTGCCGACCTCCGCGGAGTCGAGCCCGACACCGATGATCGGTGCATCCAGGGCGAGCAACTCATCGAGGGTCGAGAGCGCCTCCGCGACAGGACGATCCCGTAGGAAACACGCGATCAGGCCGGTCGTGATGCCGAGCTCGGCATGAGCCCGCTCGAAGCCGTCGATCAGTCCATCGACGACGTCGGCGAGCGTGACGCCACGAACCGTGTGCGCCTGCGGGTCGAAGAACACCTCGGCGTGCACCACCCCGGCCGCGTGGGCGCGTGCGGCGTAGGCGTGGGCCAGCCGTGCGAAATCCCGGCGGCCGCGGAGCACGACGAGGTTCTCGTAGTAGATGTCGAGGAAGGACTGCAGGTCGTCGAACGCGTATCGGGCCCGCAGCTCGTCCGCGTCGAGGTAGGGCAAGTCGATGCCGTTCTCGCGGGCCAGTTCGAAGACGAGCTCTGGCTCGAGGGTTCCCTCGATGTGCAGGTGCAGTTCGACCTTGGGGAGCGCGGCGATTCGGGACATGGTCACAGCAATGTATATGCCTCGCTCAGCACCGAACGAAGGATTTGCTCGATCTCGTCGAACTCGGTCTGGGTCGCGATCAGCGGCGGTGCGAGCTGCACCACCGGGTCGCCGCGGTCGTCGGCCCGGCAGTAGAGACCGGCGTCGAACAGCGCAGACGAGAGGAAGCCTCGCAGGATCCGTTCGGATTCGGCGGGCGTGAACGTCTCCTTGGTCGCCTTGTCCTTCACCAGCTCGATCCCATAGAAGAACCCCTCGCCCCGGACATCGCCGACGATCGGCAGATCGTTGAGGCGCTCCAGGGTGGCACGGAACGCCGGGGCGTTCTGCTTGACGTGCGCGTTGAGTCCCTCGCGTTCGAAGATGTCGAGATTGGCCAATGCCACGGCGGCCGAGACCGGGTGTCCGCCAAAGGTATAGCCGTGCGGGAAGCTCGTCGTGCCGTCGCGGAACGGCTCGAAGATCCGGTCACTGGCGATCATCGCGCCGATGGGGGAGTAACCCGAGGTCATGCCCTTCGCGCAGGTGATGATGTCCGGTACGTAGCCGAAGTCGTCGCACGCGAACATCGATCCGATCCGGCCGAATGCGCAGATGACCTCGTCGGAGACGAGCAGGACGTCGTACTCGTCGCAGATCTCCCGGACGCGTTCGAAGTATCCGGGCGGCGGCGGGAAGCATCCGCCCGCGTTCTGGACCGGTTCGAGGAAGACCGCCGCCACGGTCTCGGGTCCCTCGAACTCGATGGCCTCGGCGATGCGGTCGGCCGCCCAGCGGCCGAACTTCTTGGGATCGGCGGCGAGTTCCTCGTTCGGGGCGCGATAGATGTTGGTGTTGGGAACGCGGAAGCCACCCGGGGTGAGCGGCTCGAACATCTGCTTCAGAGCCGGCACACCGGTGATGGCGAGCGCACCCTGTGGGGTCCCGTGGTAGGCGACCGCACGCGAGATCACCTTGTGCTTCATGGGTTTTCCGGTGAGCTTGAAGAACTGCTTGGCCAGCTTCCAGGCGCTCTCCACCGCCTCGCCGCCGCCGGTGGTGAAGAAGACCCGGTTGAGATCCCCGGGGGCGTGGGCGGCAAGGCGCTCCGCGAGTTCGATGGCGGGGGGCGTCGCATACGACCAGATGGGGAAGAACGCGAGTTCCTTGGCCTGCTTGGCCGCGGCTTCGGCGAGTTCGACGCGACCGTGCCCGGCCTGCACGACGAAGAGGCCTGCGAGGCCGTCGAGGTAGCTGCGTCCTCGGTCGTCGTAGATCCGCATGCCCTCGCCGCGGGTGATGACCGGCGGCGTGATGCCGTCGCCGTGGCGGGCGAAGTGCCCCCAGAGATGAGCGGCGCTGCGTTCGCCGAGTGAGAGATCGGTGGCGGGATCGTGGGCAATGCTCATCGGGTACCCCAATTGTATTGTTGCTTGACCAATTTCAGATAGACGAGGGTCTCCGTACCGGTGACCTCGGGATGCGTTCGAACCTGCTTGTTCAGGATGCGGAGGAGATGGTCGTCGTCCTCGCAGACGACCTCGATGAGGATGTCGAAGGAGCCGGCGGTGAGGACGACGTAGTCGATCTCGGGGCAGCGGCCGAGCTGTTCGGCGAGCGCCTGGGTGTCGCCGGTGCATCGGATGCCGATCAACGCCTGCCGCGAGAAGCCCAGTTTGAGGGGATCGGTGACGGCGACGATCTGGAGCAGACCGCTCTCGTTGAGTTTCTGAACCCGATTGCGGACGGCTGCCTCGGAGAGCCCCACCGTCTTGCCGATCGAGGCATACGAGGCCCGACCATCGGCCTGCAACTCCTCGATGATCTTCTTGGCGATCGCGTCCAGGGGTGAGGAAACGGATTCGGGCACACCACGATCGTGGCGGATTCCGTAGTTTTGTGCAACCCGAAGCGATGTTTTCCATATTGATATGGCGCTCTGGGTCGTGAATTCGAACTTCGGCCGGTAGGCTCGACGAGCATGTCACCCATCAGAGACGTTCCGTCGGGCTGGATTGGCGGAAAGGCCTTCGCCGGGTCGGGTTCGCAGTACGCCGTCATCGATCCGGCGACCGACGAGGTGGCTGCGTCACTGACCCTGTGTACCGCCCACGACGTCGACACGGCGGTCGATTCCGCCCGATCCGCCCAACCGGGTTGGGGTGCGGCGACGCCCGCGGAACGCGCGGGAGTGCTGGCATCGCTCGGGCGAGCACTCGCGGCCGATGCGCGTCTGCTCGCCGACGAGGAGGTTCGTCATACCGGCAAGCCGATTCGTCTGGCCACGGAGTTCGATGTTCCGGGGTGTGTCGACAACGTCGACTTCTTCGCGGGGGCCGCTCGCCATCTCGACGGCAAGGCCGCCGCCGAGTACTCGGGTGATCACACGTCGTCGATCCGGCGGGAACCGGTCGGCGTCGTCGGTTCCATCACGCCGTGGAACTACCCGCTGCAGATGGCGGTCTGGAAGGTGCTGCCCGCACTTGCCGCCGGGTGCGCGGTGGTCCTCAAGCCCGCCGAGATCACTCCGCTGACAACTCTCACACTGGCTCGTCTCGCCGGCGAGGCCGGTCTGCCCGATGGCGTACTCAACATCGTGGTGGGCAGCGGCGCCGAGGTCGGCGCGGCCATCGCCGGTCATCGCGGGGTCGACATGGTGACCTTCACCGGCTCGACGGCCGTGGGTCGGATGGTCATGTCACAGGCCGCCGCGAACGGTACGCGCGTACAACTCGAGCTCGGCGGCAAGGCGCCCTTCGTGGTCTTCGACGATGCGGACATGACCGCGGCGGTGCACGGTGCGGTGGCCGCGGCGCTCATCAACGCGGGGCAGGACTGCACCGCTGCCACCCGCGCCATCGTCGCCGAGGCCCGCTACGACGAGTTCGTCGACGGCGTGGCCGATCTGATGGCCGGCGTCGTCATGGGAGATCCCTATGACCCGGCAACAGACCTGGGTTCGCTCATCTCGCGCAGCCACCGCGACAAGGTCGCCGCGATGGTCGATCGTGCGCGTCGGTCGGACGCGCGAGTGGTCACCGGCGGGGCCGTCCCGGATGGCCCGGGGGCATTCTTCCCGCCGACCCTGGTCGCCGATGTCGCGGAGGACTCCGAGATCTATCGCGATGAGGTTTTCGGCCCGGTGCTGACGGCGAGCCCCTTCACCGACGACGACGATGCGATCCGCCGAGCCAACGACACCGTGTACGGGTTGGCCGCGTCGGCGTGGACACGCGACGTGTACCGGGCGCAGCGTGCCTCCCGCGAGATCCATGCGGGCTGTGTCTGGATCAACGACCACATTCCGATCGTCAGCGAGATGCCCCACGGGGGATTTGGAGCATCCGGCTTCGGCAAGGACATGTCCACCTACTCCCTCGACGAGTACCTCGCGACCAAGCACGTGATGAGCGACATCACCGGGGTGGCCGAGAAGCCTTGGCACCGAACCGTGTTCGCCGGCGCGAGATGAGCTGGGCGAGCGAGCCGACCGCGCGCGGGACGGCGATGGTGGCGCAGGCCAGGCCGGTCCCGTACTGGCTCGACCGGCCCGAACGGCCCGAGCCGCGGCCACGCCTGACCGGGGCGGTGTCCGCTGACCTCCTGATCGTCGGTGGTGGTTTCACCGGATTGTGGGCTGCGGTGCAGGCCGCCGAGCAGAACCCACGCCGACGAGTGGTCCTGGTGGAGCGGGACCGGATAGCCGAGCATGCGTCGGGCCGTAATGGCGGCTTCTGCTCGGCGAGCATCACCCACGGCCTGGCCAACGGTCTCGACAGGTTTCCCGACGAGATGCCCGAACTCCTGCGGATGGGCCGGCAGACCCTCGACGACATCGAGGCCGCCGTCGAGCGACTGGGTATCGATGCCGACCTCGAGCGAACCGGCGAGCTCGACATCGCGAACTTCGACTGGCAGGTGGCAGACCTGCAGGAGTCGTCGTCACAGGCGGCATTGCTCGGCATCGACCTGCCGTTGCTGCCGGGGCCGGAGGCGCAGGAACGGGTCTCGTCGCCGATGGTGGTCGCGGCCACCCTCGATCGTGACGTCGTGATGCTCGACCCGGCGAAGCTCGCGTGGGGGCTCGCGGCAGCGGCGGAACGACTGGGCGTGCAGATCTTCGAGCACACCGAGGTCGCCGGTCTCTTCTCGGTGGGTGAGCGGATCCGTGCTTCGGTCTCCTACGGTGAGGTCGATGCGGCCGCGGTCATCCTCGCGACGTCGGCCAGTCCGTCGCGGATTCGTCGTCTCCGCCCGTACACGGTGCCGGTCTGGGACTACGCGCTCATGACCGAGCCGCTCACCCCGGTGCAGCGGGCGGCGATCGGATGGTCGGGCCGCGAAGGCCTCGCCGACTGCGGTCCGAGGTTCCACTACTTCCGGCTCACCGCCGACGATCGCATCCTCTTCGGGGGCTGGGATGCCCTTTACCACTACGGGTCCGATGCCGGTCCGCGGCACGAGTTCGAGCCGGGGGAGTTCGGACTGCTGGGCGAGCATCTGCTGCAGTTCTTCCCGCAGCTCGACGGGATACGCGCCACCCATACCTGGGGTGGGGTCATCGACACCTGTTCACGTTTCTGCGCGTTCTGGGACCGGGCCCACGAGGGCCGTGTGGTGAGCGTGGTCGGGTTCACCGGGCTCGGTGTCGGTGCGTCGCACTTCGGCGCCCGGACCGCGCTCGATCTCGTGGACGGCCTCGACACCGAGCGCACACGTCTGAAGATGGTGCGCACCAAGCCCGTTCCGTTCCCTCCGGAACCGCTGCGGTGGATCGGGATCACCGCCACCCGACATCAGCTCGCGCGAAGCGAACGCCGCGAAGGAAAGCGCGGCGCGTGGCTCACCCTGATGGACAAGGTGGGGTTGGGCTTCGACAGCTGAGTACCGATAGTTGAGTGGGGCGGCTGCGTGGCGCGGCGGGACTGTCACCCGGCAGGCCGGTGGGGCGCCACCGAGGCCAGCCAGCGTCGCATGACCGTGGCCGACAGCGGCGCGGTCACCGCCTCGGCGATCTCAGCATCGTCACCGAACTGATCCGCGGCGGCACTTCCGATCGCGGCCTCGACCTCGTTGCGGGATTCCCCGTGCAGCCAGCGGCGGATGAGGGTTCCGCCTGCCTCCAGATGGAACTGGACCCCATAGCTGTTGCCGTACCGGAACAACTGATTCGGGTACGCCGCCGAGCCGGCCAGCAACGTGGCCCCGGCAGGGAGTGCGAAGGTGTCGAAATGCCACTGGACAGTCTCGAACGCGGCCGACGGCGTAGCGCCCCACACCGGGTCGGCGATGCCGTCGCTGTTCAGCGTCACCTCTCGCACGCCGATCTCGGGCTCGTCGCCCCCGAAGACATCGGCGCCCAGCGCCGCCGCGAGTAGCTGCGAGCCGAGGCAGACTCCCCACACCGGGAGCCCGTCGGCGACCGCGTCGCGCAGAAAGGCGATCTCCGATGCGATCCACGGGATCGCATCGGCGTCCCCGACACCCATGGGTCCGCCCATCACGATGATGGCGTCGAATCCGGTCGTCTTGTCCGGCAACGGTTCCCGCCAGGCGCGGACCGTCTCGACATCGGCGAGTTCGTCGAGCGCGGTCGAGTAAGCGCCGGGCGTCTCGACTTCGGCGTGCCGCAGTTCCAGCACACGGATTCGCGGGGTTGTCATCACGGTCATCCCGACCTGGGCACCACGATGACCGGCGCGGTGGTCCAGCGCAGTATCCGGGCGGCCGTGCTCCCGAGAAAGACCCGTCGGGCCGCGCCGAGATGACCGGAGCCGATCGCCACGACGTCACCGTCGTCCCACGGGAGGTTGTTCAGGGCTTCGTCGAGTGTCGCACCGTCGGCCACCAGCACGTCGACGTCGAGATCGCCGGTCACCGTGGCGCGGGTCTTGTCGAGCAGTGCGCGGGCGGTCGCGACCTGCACTTCACGCGCGGCGCGGCTGGTCTCGTCATCGAACGGGGAGTCGAGCGAGACCAGCGACAGCAGTCGGAGATCCAGGCCGGCGTGCTCGGCCATGGCGACGGCGAAGGGCAGCGGGTCGCTGCGGCCGGGCTTTGACGGCACCGCGACCGTGATCGAATCCAATTGTGCCGCAGCATTGTCGGCGTAACCCCGGGGCGCGAGGGCGACCGGTAGCGGTGACGAGTGGAGCAACTCGGTGCTCACGGTCCCGAGGCTGTGTCTCCGTAGCAGGCCGTCATCGGCGCCACCGACCACGATCATCGCCGCCTTGGACCGCTGAGCCATCCCGATCAGGCCCTCGGCGAACGAGTCGTCGACGGTCACCACGGTCCGGGTCTCGATACCGGCCGGTATGTGTTCGGCGCCGTCGGCGAGCCATTGCGCGGCTTGGTTCTCCAACCGCTCCTGATACTCGCGGAGGCCCGGTTGGCCGTCGTGTCCGACCGGACGGACGACGCAGATCAGATCGATGGCCGCGCCCGTCGCCCGGGCGATCACCACCGCGAGTGCGATCCCGTCGAGACCGGACGGGGTGGCCAGGTAGCCGACCGCGAGTCGTGGGGTCGGATCAGTAGACATCGGGCACCTTCACTTCGGTGTTCGCATCGAGGGTCTGGCCCTTGAAGAAGCTGCTGTTGTGCGCGTAGCAGGCCAGCATCAGGGGTACGCCGAGGACCAGCATGCCGACGCCGAGGATGAACACACCGCCGACACCACCGATCGACGTGGACCCGTAGTCCGGCGCGATCATGTCGATCGCACTCTTGACGAACGCCCAGGCCATCGCGATGCCGCCCAGCAAGGGGAACAGTCCGCGCATGAAGAAGTGACGTGCCGAGGAGAACAGTGTCCGCCGGAAGTACCAGACGCAGGAGAACGCGGTGATGCCGTAGTAGAACGCCACGGCCAGCCCCAACGATGCGATGGAGTCGCCGAGTGTGTTCTGGCTGAGGAATGACAGCACCAGGTAGAACGTCAATGCCGAGATGCCCATGACGGCCGTGCCGAATGCCGGCGTCATGTAGCGGGGATGTATCTGGGCGAATCGCTCCGGGAGCGCCTTGTAGACGGCCATCGACAAACTGCCGCGAGCAGTGGGCAGGATGGTCGACTGGGTGGAGGACAGGGCCGAGATGCTGACCGTGAGCAGTAGTGCTGCGGACATCACGCCGCCGGCGACGGGTTCGCCCAGGGTGGTGAGCACGTCGTCGGTGTTCTCCGGGTTGTTCAGTCCGATGCCGGTCTCGCCGAAACCCGCGAACGACTCGATCGCATAGGCGACCAGCACGTACGTGGCGACCAGGATGATGCAGGTGATCACTGCGGCCCGACCGGGAGTCTTCGCGGGATCCTTGGTCTCTTCACCGATGGCCAGACACGCGTCCCATCCCCAATAAATGAAGATGCAGAGGATCACGGCGGCGGCGATCTCGGATTGGGTCAGACCGCCGGGCCACAGCCAGCCGAGCTCGGGGGAGATGGCCTGCGGGCCCGCGGTGCCGAAGCCGACTTTCACCAGTGCGATCACACTCGCGAGGATCAGCACGGCGAACTGGACGAACATCAGCACGGCCTGTATACGCTCGCTGATGACGATTCCGCGAATGCTGATCCAGGTCATCGCCGCGATGAAAAGGCAGCCCAGCAGGACCTTGACCCAGAGGGTCTCGGCGAGAGTGTCCAGGCCGAGGAACTTCAGTAGGTAGACGGCGGCGATCTCGGCGACATTCGCCAGGACGATGATGGCCGAGACGGCAAGTCCCCAGCCGCCGATCCAGCCGATCCACGGCCCGAAGGCCTTGGTGCCCCACGTGAAGGTGGTGCCGCAGTCGGGGGTGTCCTGGGAGAGTTCACGGTAGGCGAAGGCGACCAGGAGCATCGGGATGAAGGCGAGGACGAACATCGCCGGGGCCTTGGTGTGGACGGCGGCCACCACGTAGCCCAGGGTGGCGGCGAGGCTGTAGGCCGGCGCGACCGCCGACAGCCCGATGATGACATTCCCGAGCAGACCGATGGAGCCGGCCCGGAGGCCTTTCTCACCCGCGTGGATCTCGGCGTGCACGGTTTCTGCCATGGTCTCTCCCGCTCCTGTGGCATTGGTGGGATAAGACTACGATTTCCGCAGAGAATCCGCGCGGCAAGGAGAGATTCTCTCGTACATCCTTGATCGAACGACGGATTCAGTTACTCAGCGACAGTAGGTTGTTGCATATCGGGGCGAACGGGCGGACTTCTCGCGCACCTTTGTCGTGTTCACCCAGACGGCACACCGGGCGAAACGGCCGTTCGACTGGAAGAGCGTGTCGATCTTCTGGTGGCGGACCTGGCTCGTGAACACGAGCGATCCGGTCCACAGGCCTGTGCGCTTGTCGAATCGACGGAGCGGGAGGTCGCTCTGGCGCCGCATCCGGTTGTGCGAGTCGTACCAGACCACAGTGCTGTTGACCTGTCGGTCCGAGGTGAGGACGACGGTGATCCGGTCGCCGGTGCCCGGATATCTCGGGCTCGCGTCGGCGAGTGGCACTCCGAGGGCCGGGGCCAGGACCGGACCGAGGCCGAGGGTCAGGATGAGGCCGGCGATCACGAGGTGGGTACGAGTCATGATGATTGGACGCGCGCCGCCATCGTGCGGTTCCATCGCGTTCCGGACATCGCGTTCCGGGCAATCGCGTACCGACCGACGAAACCGCCCCTCCCGGGCTGTGGGAGGGGCGGTTTCGGGGCTGCAGAGAAAGAATCTGCTGGATCGGCGAGGACAGGTGCTCAGCGCGAGAACATCAGGGCGCGCTTGACCTCTTGGATCGCCTGGGTCACCTGGATGCCGCGGGGGCATGCGTCGGTGCAGTTGAATGTGGTCCGGCAGCGCCAGACGCCGTCGACGTCGTTGAGGATGTCGAGGCGCTCGATGGCGGCTTCGTCGCGACTGTCGAAGATGAACCGGTGCGCGTTGACGATGGCGGCGGGCCCGAAGTAACTGCCCTCGTTCCAGAACACCGGGCAACTCGTGGTGCAGCAGGCACAGAGGATGCACTTGGTGGTGTCGTCGAAGCGGGCACGGTCGTGCTGGCTCTGGATGCGCTCACGCGTCGGCTCGTTGCCGGAGGTGATCAGGAACGGCTTGATCGCGCGGTACGCGTCGAAGAACGGCTCCATGTCGACCACGAGGTCCTTCTCCACCGGAAGGCCCTTGATGGGCTCGATGGTGATGGTGATCTCTTTGCTGTTGTCCTTCGGGAGCATGTCCTTCATCAGGAGCTTGCAGGCCAGCCGGTTCACGCCGTTGATGCGCATCGCGTCGGAGCCACAGACGCCGTGCGCGCAGCTGCGCCGGAACGTGAGGGTGCCGTCGAGGTAGCCCTTCACGTAGAGCAGGAGGTTGAGCAGGCGGTCGGTGGGCAGAGCCGGGACGCGGAAGCTCTCGAAGCCCTGCGCGTCGGGGTTCTCCGGGTTGAACCGGAAGATCTTCAAGGTCACCATCGTGGCCTCGTCGGGAACCGGCGGCAGTGGTGGCTCGTCGGACGAGGGCGCTGGGTTCTCCATGATTGCTGTCATCAGTACTTACGCTCCATCGGCTCGTAGCGGGTCTGCACCACGGGCTTGTAATCCAACTCGATGTCCGAGAGAAGGTCGGTGCCCTTCTTGTAGGCCATCGTGTGGCGCATGTAGTTGACGTCGTCCCGGTCGGGATAATCCTCGCGGGCGTGACCGCCGCGTGACTCCTTGCGGTTCAGCGCGCCGACCACCGTCACCTCCGCCATCTCCAGCAGGAAGCCGAGCTCGATCGCTTCGAGGAGATCACTGTTGAAGCGCTTGCCCTTGTCGTGGACACGGACGTGTGAGTAGCGCTCCTTGAGTGCGTGGACGTCGGTGAGTGCCTGCTTCAGGGTCTCCTCGGTGCGGAACACCGAGGCATTGTTGTCCATCGTCACCTGCAGTTCGGTGCGGATGTCGGCGACGCGTTCGTGTCCGTGGTCCGACAACATCAGTTCCAGCCAGTTGTCGACCATGTGGGTCGGGTTCTCCGGCAGCTCGACGAAGTCGGCGGACGTGGCGTACTCGGCCGCGGCGATACCGGCACGACGTCCGAAGACGTTGATGTCCAGCAGCGAGTTGGTACCGAGGCGATTGGCGCCGTGCACCGAGACACAGGCGCATTCACCCGCCGCGTACAGACCGTGCACGACCTCGTCGTTGTTGCGCAGGACCTGGCCCTCGATGTTGGTCGGGATACCGCCCATCACGTAGTGACAGGTCGGGTACACCGGGACGTACTCGGTGACCGGGTCGACGCCGAGGTAGGTGCGGGCGAACTCGGTGATGTCGGGCAGCTTCTCGTTGAGCACGTCCTCGCCGAGGTGGGTCACGTCGATGTAGACGTAGTCCTTGTTCGGCCCGGCGCCGCGTCCTTCGAGAACCTCGAGAACCATCGACCGGGCCACGATGTCGCGTGGGGCGAGGTCCTTGATGGTCGGCGCGTAGCGCTCCATGAAGCGCTCGCCGTCGGCGTTGCGCAGGATGCCGCCCTCGCCGCGGACGGCCTCGGAGATGAGGATGCCCAGGCCGGCCAGGCCGGTCGGATGGAATTGATGGAACTCCATGTCCTCCAAGGGAAGTCCCTTGCGGAAGACGATGCCCATGCCGTCACCGGTGAGGGTGTGGGCATTGGATGTGGTCTTGTACATGCGTCCCGAACCGCCGGTCGCGAACACGATCGACTTGGCATGGAACACGTGGATCTCGCCGGTCGACAGCTCGTACGCGACGACGCCTGTCGCCACCGACTCGCCGTTCTCGTTCTCACCGAGGCAGATGTCGAGCGCGTAGAACTCGTTGAAGAACTCGACGTCGTTCTTGACGCAGTTCTGATACAGGGTCTGCAGGATCATGTGGCCGGTGCGGTCGGCGGCGTAGCACGCACGGCGGACGGGGGACTTGCCGTGGTCGCGGGTGTGGCCGCCGAATCGGCGCTGATCGATCTTGCCCTCGGGGGTCCGGTTGAAGGGGAGTCCCATCTTCTCGAGGTCGAGGACCGCGTCGATGGCCTCCTTGGCCATGATCTCGACCGCGTCCTGGTCGGCGAGGTAGTCGCCGCCCTTGACGGTGTCGAAGGTGTGCCACTCCCAGTTGTCTTCTTCCACATTCGCCAGTGCGGCGCACATACCGCCCTGAGCGGCGCCGGTGTGGCTGCGGGTGGGGTAGAGCTTGGTCAGGACTGCGGTCCGGGCGCGGGGCGCGGACTCGATGGCGGCGCGCATCCCGGCGCCGCCTGCCCCCACGATGACCACGTCGTAGCGATGTTCCTGCATAAGTTCGTCAATCTCCTCTAGCCGACGCTGTTCACGTCGAAGGTCAGCAGGGCGTACGTGCCGAGCACGAGCACCAGGATCATCGAGATGCCGAGCAGCACGTTCAGCCAGAATCGGGTGGAGTCCTTGCGCGAGTAGTCCGCGATCACGGTCCGGACGCCGTTGCCACCGTGCAGCTGGGCGAGCCAGAGCATGGTGAGATCCCAGATCTGCCAGAACGGCTCACGCCACCGCGCCGCGACGAACGAGGCGTCGATGCGGTGCACGCCGTCGTCCCAGGCGAGCATGATGAACATGTGACCGATGGTCAGGATGATCAGGGCCAGACCCGAGAAGCGCATGAACAGCCAGGCGTACTTCTCGAAGTTGCCGCCCTTGCGCATGCGCGGCGCCCGCGGGTTGTCCAGACTCGCGGGCCGGTCGTACTCGGTGCCCAGCGTTTTGGCGGCACCCGGAGTGGCTTGCGATGCAGTCATCAGGTGCCTCCTAGAACGAGTGGGTGATCAGGATCTGCAGCAGGCGAATGGCCGCCGCTCCGAACACGATGACGAAGATGGTCACGATCGCCCACAGCATCTGCCGCTGGTACTTGGGGCCCTTCGACCAGAAGTCGATCAGGATGATGCGGACGCCGTTGAACGCGTGATACAGCACGCAGGCGACGAGCGCGATCTCCATCAGGCCGATGATCGGCGTCTTGTAGGTCTCGATGACCTCGGAGTACTTATTCGGATCGATCCGGATGACCGCGGTGTCCAGCACGTGGACGAATAAGAAGAAGAAGATGGTGACACCGGTGATCCGGTGCAACACCCACGACCACATGCCTGGGTCGCCGCGATACAGGGAGCGTTTGCGCACCGGGTCCGGTGCTACCTCGGTCGGGGTGCTCATCGGGAATTTGGCCTCCAACAGCGTCGATGGATGTGCCGAGTCGGCATTATCAGGCTCGGCCGTGGACCCATGCAAGAGACTTTAAACCTATGCTGACCCCGCGCATAAATTGCCCGAACCGATTTGGGCGACAACTGATCTCGACTTAGGTTTGCCTTACCAAGTTTTGCGCTGGTAAGGGATGTCACATCTTGGTCGTCCGTGCCGATTGTGAGGAGTTCGGTTTGGTTCCCGAAATTGACTGGAATCTGTTGCGGGACAAAGCATCATCGATGATCGATCGAGCCTACGCTCCGTATTCCGGATTTCCGGTCGGCGCGTCCGGGCTCACCCTCGATGGGCGCCTGGTTCTGGGCTGCAATGTGGAAAATGTCTCATACGGGCTCGGCATCTGCGCCGAGATCGCACTCTGCGCACATCTGTTCGCGACGGGCGGGGGACGGCTGATCGCGGTGTCGGTCTGCGACTCCCGAGGCGGGATCCTCATGCCCTGTGGTCGGTGCCGGCAGGTGCTGCTCGAGCACGGTGGTCCCGGGCTGGAGGTGGACCATCCGCGCGGGTCGACGACCCTGGGCCATCTGCTGCCCGATGCGTTCGGTCCCGATGATCTGGCGGCGGGCCGATGAGCGATCAGGAGCCGACGGTGGCGGATCGGAGCGGTGACGTGGATGCCGAGATCATCGATGCGATCTCGGTGATCACCACCAAACGCGATGGCGGAGAGCTGACCGACGGTCAGATCGACTGGGTGATCGACCGGTATACGCACGGCGCCGCGAGCGGGCCGGGTCTGCACGGCGCCGGGAGCGGAGCGAGCGGGCGCGTGGTCGACGAGCAGATGTCCGCCCTGTTGATGGCGATCTTCCTCCGTGGGATGAATCGTCGTGAGATCTCGCGGTGGACGCAGGCGATGATCGATTCGGGGCGGCGGATGGACTTTTCCGGCCTGCGGCGTGGTGGCCGTCGGCTGGTGACCGTCGACAAGCATTCGACGGGCGGTGTCGGTGACAAGATCACGCTGCCGTTGGCCCCGCTGGTGGCCTCGTTCGGGGTGGCGGTTCCCCAGCTGTCCGGCCGCGGACTGGGCCACACGGGCGGAACTCTGGACAAGCTCGAGTCGATCCGGGGCTGGCGCGCCGATATCTCTGCCGCCGAGATGGGCGAGCAACTCGAACGGGTCGGTGCGGTGGTGTGCGCCGCCGGAGGTGACCTCGCGCCCGCCGATCGGCGACTCTATGCGCTGCGGGATGTGACCGGGACCGTCGAATCCATACCACTGGTGGCCAGCTCGATCATGAGCAAGAAGATCGCCGAGGGCACAGGGGCGCTGGTCCTCGACGTGAAGTTCGGTAGCGGGGCATTTCTCAAGGCGGAAGAACAGAGCCGGGAACTCGCCGAGACGATGGTGTGGCTCGGGCATGCGGCAGGCGTGTCGACGACCGCCCTGTTGACGGATATGAACACCCCGCTCGGTCGCACCGCAGGCAACGCGCTGGAGGTGGCCGAGTCGGTGGAGGTGCTCGCCGGCGGCGGCCCCGCCGACGTCGTCGAGCTCACGCTTGCGCTGGCACGGGAGATGCTCGACGCGGCAGGCCTCACCGATGCAGATCCGGCACAACACCTGGCAGACGGGACCGCGATGGACACCTGGCGCGCGATGATCGCGGCGCAGGGCGGCGACCCCGATGCGCCGCTGCCTCGTGCCCGGCATACCGAGACGGTGCAGGCCACGCAATCGGGCATCGTCACGCGGCTGGATGCGATGGCAGTCGGGGTCGCGGCGTGGCGCCTCGGCGCGGGACGCGCCGTCCCGGGTGAGGCGGTGCAGGCCGAGGCCGGAATCACGTTGCACGCCAAGCCGGGTGATCAGGTGGCGGCGGGCGATCGGTTGTTCACGCTGCACACCCAGACCCCGGAGCGCCTCGGCGCGGCGCGGGCAGCATTGGCGACCGCGGTCGGAATCGGAGATTCTGCGCCACAACGCAGGCCGTTGGTCGCCGACCGCGTTACCGTCGGTTCATGACGCCCGACGACCCGACGACGCCGCCCGGGCGGCCGCTGGACCTCCCCAACATCTCCCTGGCACCCAAGGTGGTGCTCCACGATCACCTCGACGGCGGTCTGCGCCCGGCAACGGTTCTCGAACTCGCGCGCGAGGTGGACTATCCGGACCTGCCGGCCGACGACGCGGGGTCACTGGCCCGCTGGTTCCGCGATGCGGCGGACAGCGGTTCGCTCGAGCGCTATCTCGAGACGTTCGCGCATACCGTCGCGGTGATGCAGACCCCGTCTGCGCTGCGACGTGTGGCGCTCGAATGCGTGCGGGACCTGGCTGCCGACGGGGTGGTGTACGCCGAGGTGCGATACGCACCCGAGCAACACCTCGCTCGCGGGATGACGCTCGATGAGGTGGTGGAGGCGGTGCTGGCGGGTTTTCGCGACGGGGAGGCCGAAGCCGAGGAGCAGGGGCATCCGATCGTGGTGCGCTGCCTGGTTACCGCCATGCGCCACGCCGCCCGTTCGCAGGAGATCGCCGAGCTGGCGGTGCGATACCGGGACGACGGTGTGGTGGGCTTCGACATCGCGGGTGCCGAGGCGGGAAATCCGCCGACCCGGCATCTCGACGCGTTCGAGTTCATGCGCGCGAACAACGCACACTTCACCATTCACGCCGGTGAGGCGTTCGGGTTGCCGTCGATCCATGAGGCGATCGCCTTCTGCGGCACTGACCGCCTCGGGCACGGGGTCCGGGTCATCGACGACATCACATTGCCGCCGGGCACGGACCTGGCCGCCGAGTCGTTCGACGGAGTGGAGCTGGGGCAGATCGCGAACATGGTGCGGGACAAGCGTATCCCGCTCGAGTTGTGCCCCAGTTCCAACGTTCAGACGGGTGCGGTCGCCTCGATCGCGGAGCACCCGTTCAACGTCTTTGCACGCCTGCGGTTCCGGGTGACGGTCAACACCGACAATCGGCTCATGAGCGACACCACCATGAGCAAGGAGTTCTACCGACTGGCCCAGCAGTTCGGCTACGGCTGGGCCGATTTCGAGCGGTTCACGGTGAACGCGATGAAGTCGGCGTTCATCCATTTCGACGAGCGGCTCGCGCTCATCGACGAGGTCATCAAACCCGGGTACGCGGTGCTGGTGGGCTGACGTCGGTCGGGGTGATCTCGATACGGTGCCTCGCTGCGCTCGGTAGCTACTCGATCGGCGGTGGAGGCGGGGAGTCGGCCTCGCGTCAGGACTTCTTGACCAGGCGGTCTTCGAAGTCGTGTACCAGCGCGCGCCAGGCCTCGGACTCGTTGTCGAAAGGCGGACTCGGCGCCATCCGCTTGGGGTCGGGGTTGACCGCGTAATCGACGAACCAGCCCAGCGGCGTTGTCGAGCCGAGGGCCTCGTTGACCGAGTCGTCGTCGGCGTAGTCCGCTGCATCGGTGAGGAGTTCGACCGCGAGGTCGAGCTGATTGCGGTCGATGCGGCGCGGACCGTCGGCGATGTCGTCCACCAGCCCCGGCAACACGTACACGTTGTCGTCGATGACGTCGAACTCGAGTGAACCGTCGGTGGCCGAGGTTCGCACCTCGTCGAACGTCGACAACTCGGTGAGGTCGTGGTCGCGCGAGTCGGCGAGGTATCGGCTCAGCGATCGCGCGGAGGCGAACACGAAGATCTTGCCGTCGGCTCCGAGGAACACCGGGTCGTCACCGAGATAGCAACGCAGGGAGAGGTATTCGCCATCACCGGTCACGATCCGAATCGGATCGATGCCGACGTTGGCCCAGAAGTCGTCGTCGTCGATCTCGTCGATCTCGTCGTCGTCATCTTCGTCGTCATCGTCCGCTTCATCGGCCTCATCGGCCGAATCGCCGGCGTCGCCTTCGACCAGTTCGAGATCGTCGTCGTCGGGCTCGTCCTCGTCTTCGGCCGACGCGGCGGCCTCGAGTTCGGCCTCGGCGGTGGAGACGGCTGCCGCGTCCACGTCGGGGGTGCTGATCACATCGTCGATCGCGTCGATGACGTCGTCCCAGTGCTTCGCGATCAGGCGGCCGATCCGCACCCACAGGTCGACGCCCTCGCGTCCGACGAAGTTGCGGGTCCCGGTGGTGACGGCCCCCAGGATCGGATTGCCGTTGAAGAACTTGGTGATGACGGTCAGTTCGCAGACCTCGCCGAGAATCCGGACGATCTCGAGTGCATCCTCGAGTTCGGCGATGACCTCCGGACTGGGATCCTCGGCGGCGAGTTCCGGCACCCCGACCAGGTCGTAGGTGTGCTTGTCGTCGGGTACCAGTTCGTCGGCCTGCAATCCGACGACCGTCGACCACGCCGGATGATCGGCGAGATCATTGTCGTCGCCGGCGCGGATGAACGCGGCCAGCTCCGCGACGCCCGGGAAGCCGTACAGATCCTCGTCGAGTCCGAGGAAGGCCTCCCACTCGTCGTCACCCTCTCGCCACCGGGGTGCCCAGAGGGTGAAGGTGTTTCCGTCGGTGAGTCCGAGCTCGATGGGGACGATGTCTCCGGCCATGAGGACACAGCGTAGCGATCCGACCTGTGAACTCGGGTGGCGCCCCCGCGACCGGTCGATGAACGCCGGTCGTTGCGCATGCGTCGTCACCGCGGGCGGAAGAAGCCTTGGAAGCCCTGACCGGCGTTGGTGGTGCGCAACGGCGACACCTGAACCGGGTCGCCCGCCTCCACGAGTTGATCGTTACCCACATACATCGCCACGTGTCCATCCCAGACTGCGAGATCGCCGGGCTGAAGTTGCGACTGACTCACCGGTACCCCGGCGGTGTCCTGATCTTGAGCCAGGCGGGGGAGGTCCAGCCCGGCTTGGCGGTATGACCACTGCGTGAGCCCGCTGCAGTCGAAACCGCCGGGCGTGGTGCCGCCCCAGACGTAGGGCACGCCGCGCTGGCTCAAGGCCGCACGGACGGCCTTGGCGGCGCGTTCGTCCGGTGCGTATGCGGTGGAACCGTCGGGCAGCTCGATGGGGACACCACCTGCGGTGCGTGTGGTGGACAGATCGCCGATCTCCGCCGGTGCGTCGTGGCGCACGAGGGCCATCATCCGGTTGGTGTCCGACTCCAGTTCGGACTGTGTACGCGCCACGATCTGCATGCCACGGCCCACGTGATCGAGGGCGACCGGCAGGATCATCGCCAGGCCCTGGGGGCTGAACAGCGTCGGCCCGAGCGCCGACGCTGCGCGCTGAAAGGAATCGATCAGGGCGTTGAGGTGATCGGCCGCGACCTTCACCTTGAGTCCGGCGTCGTCGATCAGAGCCGCGATCTCGGTGCCGGCGGTGGCGACGTCCGCGATGGTGCGATGGGTTCGGTCGGCGGCGACGACGGCGCTGTCGGCGGCCGCGCCGTGCCACGACCGCGACGCCTGCTCGGTGGAGGCGGTCGACGCCTGCCGGATCTGCTCGAGTTGCGGGGTGGCGGTACGGAGTCGGTCGGCCGGATTGTCGGATGGCAGAACCCCGGTGCCGAGCGCGGTGATCATGATCCGCAGGGGCGCGATGAGGATGTCGATGGTGAGCATCAGAGTCGCAGCTCCCGGTCGGGGAGCGCGGCCGACGGCGTCATCGCCGACGTCACGGTCGCCGCGCTGCGGGCGTCGGTGTCGACGTAGCGGGACCTGGCGGCCCGGCTGCGCTCGCCCTGGCTCTGATGCCGCCCGGCGACGCCGTCGAGGCTGTGCGCGCGGGAATCGAGGGCGTATGCGGTGGCGGCGAGGAACTCGGCGCCGATCACGCCGAAGGTCATGGTGAGCTCTCCGACCTCGCCGCGCCGGCGGGCCGTGTGCGCTCGGATCTCGGCGGCGGCGGATTGTTGCCCGCGCGCATACGCGGTCAGCGAGTCGGGATGGACGGTTACGTCGGTCATGTTTGATCTGACGTCCGCCCGGCTGGTCCGGTTCCACTTAGGGTGTGTGTCATGCAGGTACAGATCGTCGATCACCCGCTGGCGGCCGCACGGTTGACGACCATGCGGGACAAGACCACCGACAATGCCCGGTTCCGTGCTGCGCTCTCGGATCTGACGCAGATGCTGATCTACGAGGCGCTCGCGGGGGCGCCGACCGAGTCGGTGCCGATCGAGACGCCGTTGATCGCGTTCGCAGGTACGCGGTTGGCCACACCGCCACTTCTCGTGCCGGTGCTGCGGGCGGGGCTCGGGATGGTGGAACAGGCCCACGCCATGGTGCCGGAATCCCATGTCGGGTTCGTCGGTGTCGCACGAGACGAGGCCACCGCACAACCGGTGCCGTACCTGGAATCGCTGCCGGACGATCTGGCCGGACTCCCCGTGTTCGTGCTGGATCCGATGCTGGCCACCGGCGGTTCGATGCTGCACACCATCGACCTGCTGGTGTCCCGGCATGCCACCGACATCACCGCTGTCTGCGTCGTCGCGGCCCCGGAGGGGGTTGCTGCGTTGGAGACCTCCGGGCATCCCGTGCGTCTCGTGGTCGCCGCCGTCGACGACGGACTCAACGATGTGTCGTACATCGTGCCGGGTCTCGGCGACGCGGGGGACCGTCAGTTCGGTCCGCGCTGACCGCACTGACCCACTGACCGCTGGCTCCGCGTCAGGCGGCGACGGCCGCCCAGCGGCCGCTCTCGCGGCGGACCACCACATCGTGGTCGAAGCAGACGCTGATCGTCGTCGACGTCAGCGCATCGTCGACCGGCCCGGCCGCGACCACCTCGCCGTCGCGCAGCAACATCGCATGAGATGTGCTCGCGGGCAGGTCCTCGAGGTGGTGCGTCACCAGCACGCTCGCCAGATTCGGCACCTCAGAACGTAATTGGTCGATGCCGGTGAGCAGCTTCTCCCGCGCGGCGAGATCGAGTCCGGTCGCCGGTTCGTCGAGGAGCAGCAATGCGGGCCGCGGGATGAGGGCGCGTGCGATCAATGTCCGGCCGCGCTCGCCCTGACTCATCACCGGCCACAGCGAGTCGCGACGCAGGGTCATGCCGAGCAGTTCGAGCAGCGCGTCGGCGTGGCGGTGCTCGTCCTCGGTGTAGTCGTGCCGGCGATCGAGTTCCGGTGTGTTGGTCAGGCCGGTCAGCACCACCTCGTGGGCGGTGAGTGGGATGTCGATCCGCCAGCGGGGGTCGACATGTCCGATATGCGTGCGCAGTTCGCGCATGTCCACGCGTCCGAGTCGTTTGCCCAGCACGTCCACCGAACCTCTCGTCGGGTGGCCGCGAGCGCCGAGGATCGCCATCAACGTGGACTTGCCTGCACCGTTGGGACCGAGCAGGGCCCAGTGTTCCCCGGGGGCCACCCGCAGGCTCACGTCATGCAGCAGCGGACGGCCGCTGCGGACAACGTCGATGTCAGAGGCGTCGAGGATCGGTTCGGTAGCCGGGTGCACGACCATCACCGTAGCCAGTGGGCGATCATCGGCTCGTCGGCGACCGTCTCCCCGCCCTGCGAGATGACCAGCGACTCGGGCGAGATGACGTATGTCACACCGTTGTTGGTGACCGCGAAGGTGTCGCCGATCCGCCGTGGGTAGTCCACCTCGACGCCCTGCCCGTCGGCTGAACCCTTGTAGTACAACCGCCCGGCCTGCCTGCCGACCTGGCAAACGATGACTCGGGAGCGTGGCGTCTCGCCGATCATCACGGCCGGGTCGTCGGCCCCGTTGCAGCGCGGGCCGTCCGGGTATCCCTGCCAGTCGGCGCCGGGAACGGTGGGGTGCGGGCGTTCGGTGGTGATGGTCGCCGTCGAGGTGGCGATGTCGGTGACGGTGCTGGTGACGATCGTCGACGCAGCTGTCGGTGCAGACGACGCCGACGCAGGCGATTCCGGGGTCCCGTCGTCGAGCAGGAGCAAGGCTGCGAGCGCGCCCGCGACGACGATCAGAACTCCGGCCGCGATGGCGACGATCACGATCGGCGACGACCAGGGGGAGCGGTCGTCGCGCTGCGGGGTCGGACGGCTCACGGCTCTCCTCCGGGTAGCTCAGCCGCCACCCGGGCGGCGAGTTCGTGCAGGTGGTCGGACGTCTGCGCGACGTCTGCCCGACCGGGGGGCGCCACGACCTCGAGGTAGTACTTGAGCTTCGGCTCGGTACCCGACGGCCGGGCGATCACCCGCAGGGAGGTGCCGTCGGCGGTGCGCCCGGTCAGTTGCACTGCGTCCGTGCGCAGTCCGTCGTCGCGGGTGGCGTAGTCCTCGACGTCGACCGGAATCCCCGCCGGCGCGCGGGGTGGCGACCGTCGCAGCGACGACATCAGGTCGGTGATGAGGTCGACGTCGGTGACGCGTATCGATCTCTGGGTGGTGACGTGGACGCCGTGCGCGAGCGAGAGTTCGTCGACGGCGCCAGACAGGTCCGACCGCATCGCGACCCGCTGGTCGGCGACCATGGCGGCCACCACTGCGGCCGCGATCCCGTCCTTGTCGCGGACCGCGTCGGGGTCCACGCAGTGTCCGATGGCCTCCTCGTAGGCGTACAGCAGCGGTTCTCCCGCCCGGACAAGCCATTTGAATCCGGTGAGGGTGCGTACGTGGCGGGCGCCTGCGGCCGACGCGACGGCCTGCAGCATCGAGCCGGACACGATGGTGCTGGCCACGACGGGTGCCGCGAGATCCGTGGTGGCGAGCAGATGCGCGCCGAGCAGAGCGCCCGTCTCGTCGCCGGTCAGCATGCGCCAGCTGCCGTGGACCCGGGCGCCGATCGCACAGCGGTCGGCATCGGGATCGAGTGCGATCGCGAGGTCGGCGTCGATGCGTTCGGCCAAGGCGAGTACCCGATCCGACGAACCGGGCTCCTCGGGGTTGGGGAACCGTACGGTGGGAAAGTCGGGATCCGGGGCGAACTGCTCGGCAACGACGTGTACGTCGGGAAATCCGGCGCGCCGCAATGCCGCGAGCGCGAGGGCGCCGCCGACCCCGTGCATCGCGGTGAGTGCTATCCGCACAGGCGAACCGTGCACGCGTCCGAATCGCGCCACGAGTCGCTCGAGGTAGCGAGCGGTGTTCGCGCCGGCGCGGAGGTCCGGCGAGACCCGTTGTCTGCCTATCGTGTTCGCCGGTGGCGCGGTCGCGATCAGCTGTTCGATCCGCCGATCGACCGGTGGTATGAGTTGCGCGCCGCCGGCGAGGTAGACCTTGTAGCCGTTGTCGGTCGGCGGGTTGTGGGACGCCGTGACCGCCACCGCCGCGGCGGCATCGAGGTCGCGGCACGCGAATGCGATCAGCGGAGTGGGTGTCGGTCCGGACAGCGCGACGACATCGAATCCCTGCGCGGCAAGGACCTCGGCCGTCGCAGTCGCGAAGGCACGCGAGCCGTGACGGGCATCCCGGCCCACCACCACCGTCGCCCCCGCCGCCCCGTCGTCGAGAAGGGCGCATCCAAGGGCGTGAGTGGCACGGGTGACCACCGCGACGTTCATGCCGGCAGGCCCGGCGCGTACCGGGCCACGGAGTCCGGCGGTGCCGAAACGAAGTGTGGCGGCAAAACGTTCGTCGAGTCGATCGGGGCCGAGCGCGGAGAGCTCGGCGCGGGTCAGGGGATCGGGGTCGGAGGCGATCCAGTCGCGCGGATCGATGGTCGACATCGTCGTGTCACACTTCGGCGATGATCGAGGCGAGGAGCTCGCCCATCCGGGCGGCCGAGGCCTGCCCGACCTCGAGAACCTCGTTGTGACTGAGTGGTTCGCCGGTCATCCCGGCAGCGAGATTGGTGACCAACGACATCCCGAGGACGTTCAGGCCCGCGGCACGAGCCGCGATGGTCTCGTGGACCGTCGACATCCCGACCAGATCGGCGCCGAGCGTGCGCAGCATGCGGATCTCGGCGGGCGTCTCGTAGTGCGGGCCCGGTAGCCCGGCATAGACGCCCTCCGTGAGGGACGGGTCGGTGCGGCGGGCGATCTCGCGCAGTTTCGGCGAGTACGCGTCGACGAGATCGACGAACTGCGCCCCGACCAGCGGGGATCGCCCGGTGAGGTTGAGGTGGTCGGCGATCAGGACGGGCTGGCCGACCGTCATGTCGTCGCGGAGCCCGCCGGCGGCGTTGGTCAGCACGATGGTGTGAGCTCCGGCCGCGGCGGCTGTCCGGACCGGGTGAACCACCCGCGCGAGATGATGTCCCTCGTAGGCGTGAATCCGGCCCAACAGGATCAGGACCCGACGATCTGCGACCTGCACCGAGTGCACGATTCCGCCGTGACCTGCTGCTTTCGGCGGGGTGAAACCGGGCAGTGCGGCCATCGGGACGCTGGCGACCGGTGTACCGAATGCCCGTGCCGCCGGAGCCCAGCCCGATCCGAGGACGACGGCGACGTCGTGGGCGGCGCAGTCGGTCTCGGCGGCGATCGTCGCGGCGGCCGCGGCGGCTGCGGCATCGGCGTCGGCAGTGGGGTCCATGGCCCTAACCTTAATGCGCGGCGATAAGGTCGCTACATGCCGTTTCTCAGTACTGCAGGCGAAGTCAGCGAGCTCTACCTCGGCTCCGAGGGCGTCGAACTAGACGCGTCGAATCCCGACAACCGGTTCCGGCTCGACTGGCTCGCCTCGGTCGGCGATCTCCTCGACCAGGTTGCCGCGGAGCCGACGAAACCACTCGTGATCACCGCCACCGGGAAGTTCTTCAGCAACGGACTCGACACCGACTACATCGCGGCCAACGCGAGCGGATTGCCGCGCTATCTCGATCGTGTCCACGAGCTCTACGTCAAGCTCCTCACCCTGCCCGTACCGACGGTCGCCGCCGTGAACGGGCATGCCTTCGGCGCAGGCGCCATGCTGGCCCTGTGCGCCGATGTCCGCGTGATGCGCACCGAGCGGGGATTCTGGTCGCTGCCCGAGGCGGCGCTCGGGATGCCGTTCACCCGCGGCATGAGTTCGCTGATCCGTACCCGGCTCACCGATGCCACTGCGACCGAGGCGATGTTGACCTCCAGGCGATATGGCGCCGACGACGCCGTGGGCGCCGGGATCGTCGAGGAGTCGGTCGAGGTCGACAGGCTGGTCGGGAGGGCCGCGGAGCTGGGTGTGGAACGGGCACCGCTGGCAGGTCCCAATCTCGGATTGATCAAGCGCGGCCTCCGGCAGCCGCTGATCGCCGACCTCGAGACCCCGACACCTGCGACCCTGTTGTGAGGGGTGGGCATGGCCGTGAGTGAGACCGAGGCCCAACCGGTGGCGCCGCGTGATCTGATCGGTGCGTGGTGGGCGGCGCACGGTCAGGATGTGGTGGCGTGGCGACGCCACATCCATGCGCGGCCCGAGCTCTCGCGGCAGGAGATCAACACCACTGACCTCGTGATCGCCGAGCTGACCGCGGCAGGTCTGCAGCCGCGTCGGTTGCCGTTGGGGACAGGCGTGGTGTGCGACCTCGGACGTGCCGACCAGCCACGGGTCGCCTTGCGTGCGGACATGGATGCCCTGCCGATCACCGAACACACCGGACTCGCGTTCAGCTCCACGGTCGAGGGGGTCTCGCACGCGTGCGGCCACGACGCCCACACCGCGATCCTCATGGGGGTGGCCAAGTTGCTCGCCTCCGTGGATGCGCTGCCGCTGGGCGTACGTCTGATCTTCCAGCCGGCCGAAGAGGTCATGCCCGGTGGGGCACTCGATGCCGTCGCCGCGGGCGTGATGAACGGTGTCAGCCGGATATTCGCGTTGCACTGTGATCCGAAACTCCCGGTGGGGTCGGTCGGATTGCGGTCGGGTGCGTTGACGTCGGCGGCCGACCACATCGATCTGCAGCTGCATTCCGCGGGCGGCCACACATCGCGTCCACATCTCACGGGTGACCTGGTGTACGCGATGGGCACGGTGATCACCGGCTTGCCGGGCATCCTGTCCCGCCGTATCGATCCGCGGTCGGGAACCGTGATGGTGTGGGGCGCCGCGCATGCCGGCAACGCGCCGAATGCGATCCCGCAGGAGGGGCGGCTGCGGGGCACCGT
The DNA here is from genome assembly GCF_026625785.1 of Gordonia sp. SL306. Taxonomy (NCBI): domain Bacteria; kingdom Bacillati; phylum Actinomycetota; class Actinomycetes; order Mycobacteriales; family Gordoniaceae; genus Gordonia; species Gordonia sp. SL306. The sequence continues at coordinate 4,236,855 of NZ_CP113063.1, forward strand.
CCGCACCGGCGATCACACGACCTGGGCGGAACTCGAACCCCTGGTCCGCAGTGTGATCGGTGAACTTCTCGCGCCGCTCGGTGTGCGCTACGACCTGTCGTACTTCCGCGGGGTGCCGCCGGTGGTCAACGACGAGGTCGCGGTCGAGATGATGCGTACAGCTGTTGCCGCAATCGGGCCGAACGCGGTCGCGGACACCCCGCAGTCGCCGGGCGGCGAAGACTTCTCGTGGTACCTCGAGCACGTGCCGGGTGCGATGGGCCGGCTCGGTGTATGGGACGGGATCGGTCCCCACGGTGACCTTCATCAGCCGGGCTTCGACCTCGACGAGCGCGCCTTGGAGATCGGGGTGCGGACCCTCGCAGGCATCGCGCTGGGCGTCGCCTGACTGGCCGAACGGCGGTGCTAGGGCTCGTCGGGTCCGGGTCCGGGCCCGACGTTTCGCGATTCGCGCAGTCGAAGATCCTGTACGTACTCGGCGGGCGCGCCTGCGATTTCCGCCGCCTCGGCCATCACACCGAGGTAACGCGCCGACGGCAGGCCGCCCTCGTACGCGTCGAGCACATAGAGCCAGGCGAGCACCGGTCCGTCGGCCGTGTGGATCCGTGCGCGGATCTTGACGTGGATACCGAGTTCGGAACCCTCCCAGCGGTCGAGGTTGTCCTCGTCCTCGGAGGTCACGTCGTAGAGGACCACGAAGACCTTGGCATCGGAATCGTCCCGGTCCTCGGTGACGGTCGCGAGCGAACCCTCCCAGCCGATGTCCTCGCCGCCGAAGGTCAGTCGCCAGCCGTGCAGCCACCCGGTTCCCGACATCGGCGAGTGCGGTGCACGCTCGGCCATCTGCTCGGGATGCATGTTCGAACCGTAGGCGGCGTAAATCGGCACGGGCGAAAGCCTAGATGGTCGGCGCGCCCCGCGAAAGCCGACCCTGCCCGACCGCGCGCCGCGAATCGGGCCGGGGACTAGGTTGGAACACGACGGAACAGGCGCCGAAAGCGAGACGGCGGCCCGGATCAGCTCTGTCGGCCGAGGATGAGGAGAGGACTCACAGTGACCAAGATCGTGATCATCGGCGGTGGACCCGCGGGTTACGAGGCCGCGCTCGCCGCGGCCGCCTACGGCGCCGACATCACCGTGATCGACTCCGACGGCATCGGCGGGGCGTGCGTCCTGTGGGACTGTGTGCCGTCGAAGACCTTCATCGCGTCCACCGGCATCCGGACCGAGGTGCGCCGCGCCGTCGATCTGGGCATCAACATCCGCACCGATGATGCCCTGGTGACCGTGACGCAGATCCATCAGCGCGTCCGGGACCTGGCGTTCGCCCAGTCCGCCGACATCCGGTCCCGGCTGATCAGCGAGGGTGTCACCCTGGTGTCCGGTCGCGCGCAGCTCGATGAACGGCAGGTCGGCGTGTCCGCGCACGGCGTGATCGCCACCCTTGCCGACGGATCGACGCAGCGTTACGAGGGTGACGTGGTCCTGATCGCGACCGGCGCCTCGCCACGGGTCCTGGCCGACGCCCGGCCCGACGGCGAACGCATCCTCAACTGGCGTCAGCTCTACGACCTGGAAGAACTGCCCGAGCACCTGGTGGTGATCGGTTCGGGTGTGACCGGCGCCGAGTTCGTGCACGCCTACACCGAATTGGGTGTCAAGGTGACCCTCGTGTCCAGTCGCGATCGGGTCTTGCCCGGCGAGGACGAGGACGCCGCGCTGGTCCTCGAGGATGCGCTGGCCGAGCGCGGCGTCGAACTGATCAAGCACGCTCGTGCGGACAAGGTTGAGCGGCATGGGGATTCGGTGACCGCGCACCTGACGGACGGGCGTACGGTGACCGGCTCCCACGTGTTGATGACGGTGGGATCGGTACCCAACACGAACGATCTCGGGCTCGACCGGGCAGGCGTGGAGATCGACCGGAACGGCTATATCACGGTCGATCGGGTGTCGCGGACATCGGTTCCCGGTGTGTACGCCGCGGGGGACTGCACCGGTCTGCTGCCGCTCGCGTCGGTGGCGGCGATGCAGGGGCGGATCGCCATGTACCACTCACTCGGCGAGGGCGTCAGTCCCATCAAGCTGAAAACTGTTGCGTCCGCGATCTTCACGCGTCCCGAGATCGCCACTGTCGGGGTGTCGCAGACGGCCATCGACGCCGGTGAATATCCGGCACGGACCGTGATGCTCCCGCTCGCGACCAACCCACGCGCCAAGATGAGCGGCCTCCGCCGTGGTTTCGTGAAGATCTTCTGCCGCCCGGCCACCGGAGTGGTGATCGGCGGCGTGGTGGTCGCGCCCAACGCATCCGAGCTGATCCTCCCGATCGCGCTCGCGGTGCAGAACAAATTGATGGTCTCCGATCTCGCGCAGACGTTCTCGGTGTACCCGTCGCTGACCGGCTCGGTGACCGAGGCCGCGCGCCAGCTCGTCCGCCACGACGACCTGGATTAGGACGACGATCAGCGGGGAGTGCGGAGCCCGGCGACCAAAAGCGCGACCATGCGCCGAGCGTCGTAGTCCTCGTCGCCGCCGATGCACAGATTGCCGATGCCGCGCAGGAATTCGAGCGCGGTGACGTCGGAGCGGATCTCGCCGGCGGCCGCGGCTCCGTCGAGCAGCGCGCCGCAGACGGGCACCAGCCGGTCGAGGAAGTACGCGTGCAGTGTCTGGAAGCGTGCGGTGTCGGAGCGCAGGGCGGCAGCGAGGCCGTGCTTGGTGGTCAGGAAGTCGACGAAGAGCTCGACCCACTCGGCGAGTGCGAGGTATGGAGTGGCGGCGGTGGCCATGAGCGCCGGCCCAGCCTCGGCGCACGCCTCGACCTGGTGCTGATACACGGCGATGACGAGGTCGGCGCGGGTGGGGAAGTGGCGATAGATCGTGCCCATCCCGACCCCGGCGCGATCGGCGATCTCACGTACCGGCGCCTCCACACCGGAGACGACGAAGACGGCCGCAGCGGCCTCGAGCAGGGCCTGCTCGTTGCGGCGCGCATCCGCACGTTTCCGCGGTGCTGACCGTGGTCGTGTAGCCGCTGGTCGATCGTCGCCCTTCGGCACTCGTCCACCTCCGTTCCGATCGAGGTCTTGAAAAACGGAACAACGCTCCGTATTGTAATCGGAGCACGGTTCCGATTACTTGCACATCTTGCCAGAGTGTTCGGCCGAGCATCGACCTTTCGATCCGACGACCCGCACCCCTTCGAGGAGGCGCCACGATGACTACCGCCGCACACCCGAGTTTCGGGATCATGACCGCACCCATGCAGGTCAGCTATGAGGAGGTCCTGCGCGTATGGCGAGAGGCCGACGAGGTCCACGCCATCGAGCACGCGTGGCTGTTCGACCACCTGATGCCGATCGGTGGTGATCCCGACGGGCCGATTTTCGAGGGGTGGACGCTGCTCTCCGCGCTGGCCGCGCAGACCGAGCGCCTGCGCCTCGGACTCCTGGTGACCAGCAACAGGTTTCGGCCGCCGGCAGTGCTCGCCAAGATCGCGACGACCGTCGACATCGTCTCCGGTGGCCGCCTCGATTTCGGCATCGGCGCTGGATCGCGGCCGGGGCATCCGCTCGCCCGGCGGGAGTACGACGCGCATGGTCTGCCGTATCGCGATGCGGCGCAGGCCGTCGCGGACCTGGCGGAGGCGTGCACGGTGATCCGCCGACTGTGGAGCGAGACCGCGCCGTTCGGTTTCGACGGTGAGAACGTGCAGGTGACCGGCGCATTCGGCAACCCCAAACCGCTGCAGTCCCCGCACCCGCCGATCGTCATCGGAGGACGATCCACGCCGACGCTGCGGGTGGTCGCCGAACATGCCGACATCTGGAACATCCCGGGCGGTGACATCGAGGATGCCATCCGCCGCAGTGCGGTGGTCGATCGATTCTGCGCCGAGGTCGGGCGCGATCCGGCGACGATCACCCGATCGATCGCTCTGCCGGTCTCCTACGACCGCCCCGACGGAACTCGACGCGAGATCGCCGAGGCACTCGACGCAGGCTTCTCGCACGTCGTCCTGATGTTGCCGTCGCCCTACCCGGATCGGGTGGCGCACTGGGTCGCCGACGAACTCATCGACACGCCGGCGTGAACTCCGCCCAAGCGGTCAGGCGAGATCGAAGCTGTGCCCGACCGCCCGGTTCCAGCCGTCGTAGAGACGGTTGCGGTCCTCGGCCGCCATCCGGGGTTCCCAGCGCTTGTCCTCGGCCCAGTTCGCGCGGATCTCGTCCTCGGATTCCCAGTAGCCGACGGCCAGACCTGCCGCGTAGGCGGCGCCGAGTGCCGTGGTCTCGTTGACCACCGGTCGCACCACCGGCACGTCGAGGATGTCGGCCTGGAACTGCATGAGCAGGTCGTTGACGACCATACCGCCGTCCACCTTGAGTGTGGACAGCTCGACGCCCGAGTCTGCTTGCATCGCCTCGATCACCTCGCGGGTCTGAAAGGCGCTGGCCTCCAGGGCGGCTCGCGCGAGGTGCCCTTTGTTGACGAAGCGCGTCAGGCCGACGATGACCCCTCGGGCATCGGGTCGCCACCGTGGCGCGAACAGTCCGGAGAACGCCGGGACGAAGTAGGCGCCACCGTTGTCCTCCACCGACGCGGCCAACGATTCGATCTCGCGGGCATTGTCGAAGAGGCCGAGGTTGTCGCGCAACCACTGCACCAGTGATCCCGTGACAGCGATCGAACCCTCGAGTGCATAGCGCGCGTCCTGATCACCGATTCGGTAGCAGACCGTGGTGAGCAGGCCGTGGTCACTGAACACCGGCTCGGTCCCGGTGTTGAGGAGGAGGAAATTGCCGGTGCCGTAGGTGTTCTTGGCCTCGCCCGGATTCAGGCATGCCTGCCCGAACGTGGCGGCCTGTTGATCGCCCAGGATGCCGGCCAACGGTACGCCGGGTAGTGAACCGTGCTCGCGCAGCGGCCCGTAGACCTCGGATGAGCTGCGGATCTCGGGAAGCAAAGACATCGGCACGCCCATCTCGGCGCAGATCTCCTCGTCCCAGGCCAGGGTGCGCAGGTCCATCAGCATCGTCCGCGATGCGTTGGTGACGTCGGTGATGTGCAACCCGCCGTCGCGCCCACCGGTCATGTTCCACGTGATCCACGAATCCATTGTGCCGAAACACAGTTCGCCTGCCTCGGCGCGTTGTCGAGCGCCGTCGACGTGGTCGAGCAGCCATCGCACCTTGGGGCCGGCGAAGTACGTCGACAGTGGCAGACCCGTGCGGTCCCGGTATCGATCGACCCCGACGTCACCGGCGAGCATGCCGCAGAGGTCGTTGGTGCGGGTGTCCTGCCAAACGATCGCGTGGTGGATCGGCTCACCGGTCTCGCGGTCCCAGATGAGAGTTGTCTCACGTTGGTTCGTGAGGCCACAGGCGGCGATGTCGCCATGTTTCAGATCGGCGGACGCCAGTGCGGCGGCCGCCACCCGACGGGTGTTGCGCCAGATCTCCGATGCGTCGTGCTCCACCCAGCCTGCCTGCGGGAACACCTGCTCATGTTCGATCTGCTCGGAACTGACGACGCGGCCGTGCCGGTCGAAGATCATCGCCCGTGTGGACGTGGTGCCCTGGTCGATCGCGGCGACATATGTGCTTGCACTACCCACGACCGACAGTGTCGCACGCGGTGGCATCGGAGGAGATCAATTAGGCTCGGCAAGCATGAACACCGAGTTCAACCCAGACCGACCAGCGGATATGGGTCCGCTCTACCGAGCCGAGGCATGGCGCCGGCTGGGTAGTGAGCAGTTCGATCTCGTCGTCATCGGGGGCGGGGTCGTCGGTGTGGGAGCCGCTCTCGACGCCGCCACCCGCGGTCTGCGAGTCGCCCTGGTCGAGGCTCGCGACATCGCCTCGGGTACGTCGAGCCGGTCGTCGAAGATGTTCCACGGCGGACTCCGTTATCTCGAGCAACTCGAGTTCGGCCTTGTGCGTGAAGCACTTCGGGAACGGGAACTCTCCCTGCGTTTCCTCGCGCCCCATCTGGTCAAACCCCTGCCGTTCCTCTACCCGCTGACCCGCCGGGTGTGGGAACGCCCGTATGTGGGCGCCGGGCTGTTCCTCTACGACCAGATGGGCGGATCGAAATCTGTTCCCGGACAGAGTCATGTCACTCGGTCCGGCGCGTTGCGCGTCGCGCCTGCGCTGAAGAGGAACTCGTTGATCGGTGGGATCCGCTACTACGACACGGTGGTCGACGACGCCCGGCACAGCCTCACGGTCGCACGTACCGCGGCGAACTACGGCGCCGTGATCCGGACGTCCACCCAGGTGGTCGGATTCCTGCGGGAGGCCGATCGGGTCCTCGGCGTTCGGGTGCGTGATTCGGAGACCGGCGAGATCGGGGAGGTGCGCGCCCATTGCGTGATCAACGCCGCAGGGGTGTGGACCGACGAGGTCCAGGCACTCTCGAAACAGCGGGGCCACTTCAAGGTTCGTGCCTCCAAGGGCGTGCACATCGTGGTTCCCCGGGATCGCATCGTGAGCGAGACCGCGATCATCCTCCGTGCAGCCAACTCGGTGCTGTTCGTGATCCCGTGGGAGACACACTGGATCATCGGAACCACCGACACCGACTGGAATCTCGATCTCGCCCATCCGGCCGCCACCCGTGCCGACATCGACTACATCCTCGAGCGCGTCAACGAGGTGCTGGTCACCAAGCTCACCCATGGTGACATCGAGGGCGTGTACGCCGGGCTGCGACCGTTGCTCGCCGGTGAGGACGACGAGACCTCCAAGCTCTCGCGCGAACATGCTGTGGCGACGGTCGCGCCCGGGCTGGTGTCGATCGCGGGCGGAAAGTACACCACGTATCGGGTGATGGCCTCCGATGCCGTGGACGCGTGTACCGACTTCATCCCCACGCGGGTCGCGCCGTCCATCACCGAGCGGGTTCCGCTTCTCGGCGCCGACGGCTACTTCGCGCTCATCAATCAATGCGAGCATCTCGGTCGTCGATTCGGATTGCATCCCTATCGGATTCGACGTCTCCTCAACCGCTATGGATCGTTGATCGACGACGTCCTCTACTACGCCGACGCCGAACCGTCTTTGTTGCAGCCGCTCGCCGCGGCACCTCAGTACCTGCGCGTGGAGGTCGTCTACGCGGCGATCGACGAGGCGGCGCTGCACCTGGAGGACGTCTTGGCGCGGCGCACGCGGATCGCGATCGAATATCCGCACCGCGGAGTCGATTGCGCGCAGGAGGTCGCCGATCTGCTCGCACCGATCCTCGGGTGGTCGGAGGAGGAGACGGCTTTCGAGGTCGCCACCTACATCGCCCGGGTGGAGGCGGAGGTCGCATCGCAGCGACAACCTGACGACGATTCGGCCGACGCCCTGCGGGCCGCGGCGCCGGAAGCGCGGCCGGAGATCCTGGAGCCGGTCCCGGTACCAGACTGAATCCGTGATGTGTGATCGCCGAAGTCGGGACCTTTGGCACTGTCGGCCCACCTGTTCCGGAGGAACAATGGATTATGACAGAAGGACGGATCATGGTCGACAACGTCGTGCAGGTGCTCACCGACGACGAGGCCTGGGAACTTCTCGCAACCGTCGCGCTCGGACGAATCGCGTTGAGCGTCAACGGTCAGCCGGACATCTTCCCGGTCAATTTCCACGCCGGTGAGGGACGGATCGTCTTCCGCACGGGTGAGGGCACCAAGCTCTCCGAGATCGCGGTCAACGAGAACGTCGCCTTCGAAGCCGACGACCACACCGCACTGAGGGGTTGGAGCATCGTCGCAAAAGGTGCTGCACGCGTGTTGGTGTCGACCCATGACATCGCCGCCGCCGACGAATTGCCCTTGCGTCCGTGGACTCCCACGATCAAGTACAACTACGTCGAGATCTCGGTCGACGAGATCAGCGGCCGGCGCTTTCTGTTCGGTCCTGAGCCGGAACGGTATCCGGTCTGAATCGGGGGCGGGTACCGCACGTCACAGGACCGCCGTCGCGATCTCGTCAGGTCTGACAGCCTGGGCAGAAGTAGATCACGCGATCATCGCCGATCGAGCCGAGTTGACCTCGCTCGATCGGCGTTCTGCATCGTCGGCACAGTTGCCCTCGTCGGCCGTAGACCCACAGCCGCGCATTCGCCGCCGTCTGTCCGGTGGTGGTGCGGGCGGTGCGTGATCGGTTGGCCCACAACAAGCGTCTGCTCAGATCGACCGTCGCGGGCACATCGACATCTCGCACAGCCCGCGCGGGCAACATCCCGCGCAGGAAACAGATCTCGCTGCGGTAGACGTTGCCGATACCGGCCAGGAGACGTTGGTTCAGCAGTGCGGTGCCGATCGGATCGTCGGGACATCCTTCGATGCGGCGGACAGCTTCGTCGCGATCCCAGTCGACGGCGAGCAGATCTGGACCGAGGTGGCCGAGCGCCGCTTCCGGATCGTCGGACACCTCGAGGATGCCGAGGTCGAATCCCACGGCCTCGGCATCCTCGGTTCGCAGGACGACGCGCGCCTGGAAACCCGGTCGTCGCCAGCGGCGGCCGACCGGGTGCACGTGCCAAGCGCCCTCCATCTTCAGGTGTGAATGGATGCTCATCGCGCCGACATCCGGTCGGCTCTCGTCGGGGCCCGCGACATCGATCAGCAGATGCTTTCCCCTCGATCGCACCGCGACGACGATGCGGCCGGACAGATCGGTGGTCGCGAGCCGAGGAACACGGAACTGCGTATACGACAACCGCTTGCCCGCCAGCGCCGTTCGAAGCCGAGCGGCGGTCGCGAAGACGGTGTCACCCTCAGGCATGCTGCCCGTAGCGCATCCGGAGACCGCGTGGCGCCGTCGCGAAACCTGCGGCCACCAGGATGCGCGCGAAGTCGGACCGTAACGCCGGCTGCGAATCGACCTGGTCGATCATCAAGCGGGACACGCGCCCTGATCGTACGAGGGCGGCCAGGGCGCCTGCGGCCGACTCCAGGGCGGACGTCGATTCGCTGAAGGTCAGGAGGGTCTTGCCGCCGCGCTCGACGAACACGACGAGCGCGCCGTCGACCAGCACCACGAGGGCGCCGGGCTTGCGACCAGGTCGGTGGCCGACGTCCTCGGAGGTCGACGTCGGCCATTCCAGCGCGGCGCCGAACGGATTCGCCGGGTCGTTCGACGCCAGCACGATGGCGGAGTTCTCGTTGCCACGGTCGACGAGTGCGTGCCGTCGCAGGTCGTCGACCGTGGCGGGCGATGCGAACTGTGCCCCACCGAGGCCGTCGACGTAGTAACCGCGCCGGACCTGACCGTTGTCCTCGAACACGGTGAGAGCCTTGTAGATCCGGGCGAATCCTCCGGTGACACCCTCACTCGCGACACTGCCCCGGGTGATGACGCCGTACCGGGCCAGGAGCTGCTCGCACGTGGCCTGAGTGGCCACGGTGGGGTCGGGCTCGTGCCGTTCGAGTGCGAACCACCGCCCACTCGCCGTCGGGGGAACCGCGCGTCCGGTCGAATGCTCCGCGAGATAGCGCGTGGACAGGCGCTGGGCCCGTAGGCGTGGGGCGCGACCGCGTGAGCGGTGTGCAGGTGTCGATCTCGACGCCGACGCGGTGCGTCTCGGTTGGATCAATGCACGAACCGGCGCGAACGAGTCGTTGCTGATCCGGCCTGACCAGACGAGGTCCCACAGCACGGTCTCCACCTCGGCAGCGGGTACGGGTGAGGTGGATTCGGTGGTGCTCACGGTGTCGGCCACCTGAGCGAACCGGAGGGCACCGCCGGGCTCGAGAGCGTGGGCGACCCGGGCCATCAGTGCGGTGGTGTCGATCTCGTCGGGCGGTGGCAACGTCAGCGGCGCCACGTCGGCGGGGTGCAGTGCGACCCAACCGTCCGAATTGCCGATGCGGCCATGCCCGGACCAGATCACCTCACCCGCGCTGAGCAGCTCGTCGAGCATTGCGGGCTGGTAGTCCCGGATCCGCGCCGGCAGGACCAGGGATTCCCATGCAGACGCCGGGAGTGGAAAGCCGGCCAGCTGGTCGATGACCGTCGCCACGCCGTCGACACCGCCGAGCTGATCGTCGGCTGTGGCGTGCTGCCAGGACGCCAGGAACCGTGCCAGGACCTCGGTGTCGACGGGGGCCACCTCGGCCCGGCTCGCCGCCAGGGAACCACGCCGGATCTGACCGAGTACGTCGGCGTGGCACCACTGCGTGACCCGCTGACCGCCCGACGGTTCGCCGTCCGGGAGGAAGTCCCCCTCGACGACCCGCCGGTCGGCGGCCAGCCGGATCAGCGTGTCCCGGACCACTCCGATAGCCATACCCAACGTCTGCGCGGCCTCGGCGACGGTGAACGGTCCGTGGGTGCGGGCGTATCGGCCGACCAGGTCGCCGACGGGGTCCGGCACGGGCTCGAGGTAGGCGGCCGGGATGCCCATCGGTGCCGGTACGCCGAGGGCGTCGCGAAGTCGTGCGGTGTCGTCTATCGCCGCCCACAATGGCCGGCCACCGTGATTGACGGAGATGATCTGCCCGGTCCGATGCAGGTCGGTGAGATGGTCGAGGGCCGGATCCTCGCCCCGGTAGCGGTCGGTGACCTCCTCTGTGCTCAGCGGGCCGAGCCAGCGCAGGAGGTCGACGATGTCCTCGGCGTCGCGGGCCTGCCGGTCGGGGGACAGGCGCTGCAGCCGCGCGGTGACCTCGGCGATGACCGCGGGGTCGAGGAGTTCACGGAGATCGACCCGCCCGAGCAGTTGCGCCAGCAGGCTGGTGTCCAGCGAGAGGGCTGCCGCGCGCCGCTCGGCCAGCGGGGCATCGTCGGCGTACATGAACGCACCCACGTAGCCGAACAGCATCGAGGCGGCGAAGGGCGACGGACTGGCGGTCTCCGTCTCGACGATCCGGATCCGACGCTGTCGGATCCGCGTGAGCAGGTCGACGAGGGCTGGGAGGTCGTAGACGTCCTGGAGGCATTCGCGCACCGCTTCCAGGACAATCGGGAAGTCAGGGAACTTTGATGCGACGGAGAGCAATTGGGCGCTGCGCTGACGTTGCTGCCACAGCGGGGCGCGCCGTCCGGGGTCTCGCCGAGGGAGTAGCAGCGCCCGCGCCGCGCATTCGCGGAAGCGGGAGGCGAACATCGACGAGTCGGCGAGGGCATCGGTGACGAGCTGCTCGATGTCGTCCGGGTCGACGACGAAGACACCGGTCCCTGGCGGGTCGTCGTCGGTGTCGGGCAGGCGCACGATGATGCCGTCGTCGGATGCCGTCGTCGCACCTTCGATACCGAGCGTGTTCTGCAGGCGTGCGGAGATCGCGCTCGCCCACGGTGCGTGGACGCGTAACCCGTAGGGGGAGTGCAGGATCAGGCGCCAGTCGCCGAGCTCGTCGCGGAATCGCTCGACGACCAGGGTGCGATCGGTGGGCAGGTGGCCGGTGGCTTCTTTCTGTTCGCCGATCAGCGCGGCGAGGTTGTCGCGTGCGAAGTCGGTGAGCCCGAGGCGTGCGGCATGCTCGGCGAGGGTGTCGGGATCGGCCACGGCTCCGGTGAACTTGCCGATGGCGGCACCGAGTTCGGCAGGCCGGCCGACGGTGTCGCCGATCCAGAACGGGAGACGGCCCGGCTGACCGTAGGCCGGGGAGACGAGAACGCGATCGTGGGTGATGTCCTCGATCCGCCAACTCGTCGCACCGAGTGCGAAGACGTCGCCGACGCGCGACTCATAGACCATCTCCTCGTCGAGTTCGCCCACGCGGGTGGATTTCTCGCCAACCATGAACACACCGAACAGCCCCCGGTCCGGGATCGAACCACCGGAGGTCACGGCGAGTCGCTGAGCGCCTCGCCGTCCCACCAGGGTGCCGGCCTCACGATCCCATGTGACGCGGGGCCGCAGCTCGGCGAACTCGTCCGACGGGAACCTCCCGGCGATGAGGTCGAGCGTGGCGTCGAAGACCTGGCGACCGAGTTCGCGATAGGGCGCAGCGCGGCGGACCACCTCGAACCAATGGTCGACGTCGAGATCGTCGATCGCCGCGGCCGCGGCCGCAATCGTCTGCTGCGCCAGGATGTCGAGCGGATTCTGCGGGACCCTGAGTTCTTCGATCGCACCGTCGAGCATCCGCTCCACGGTGACGGTGCAGTGGATGAGATCGGTGCGGTGCTTGGGAAACAGAACCCCCTGCGAGATCTCACCGACCTGATGCCCCGCGCGGCCGATGCGCTGCAGCCCGTTGGCGACCGACGGTGGCGCCTCGACCTGGATGACGAGATCGACGGCGCCCATGTCGATACCGAGTTCGAGCGAACTGGTGGCCACCACGCACGCGAGTCGCCCGGCTTTGAGGTCGTCCTCGATCAGCGCTCGCTGTTCCTTGCTGACGGAACCGTGATGTGCCCGGGCGAGCGTCGGCTCGGATCCGGCGCTCGCGCCGCTGGCCATGATGAACGCCGGGGCACCGCCCGCGACGCGCGCATTCGGGGGTGGTGGACCGTCGGTGGTGCCGGTGCGCTCGGCGTGGATCTCGTTGAGGCGGGCGGTGAGGCGTTCGGCGAGTCGTCGCGAGTTGGCGAACACGATCGTGGCCCGATTCTTCTCGATCAGATCGACGATCGACGTCTCCACATAGGGCCACAGCGAACCGGCCGTGGGTGAGAACGCGTCGTCGAGCTCGTCTGCGGTCTCGGGTGCGGGGATGTTCGCCATGTCCTCGACCGGGACGTCGACACGCAGGTCGAAGGTCTTGGTGGCGGCGGGCTTGACCACTCGGCACGGTGCCGCACCACTGAGGAATCCGGCGACCACCTCGGGCGGACGGACCGTCGCCGACAGCCCGATGCGCTGCGCGGGTTTCTCGAGGAGCTCGTCGAGACGCTCGAGGGTCAGTGCGAGGTGGGTGCCGCGTTTGGTTGCCGCGACGGCATGGATCTCGTCGACGATCACCGCGTCGACATCCGTCAATGTCTCGCGAGCGGCCGACGTCAGCATCAGGTAGAGCGATTCGGGCGTGGTGATCAGGATGTCCGGCGGCGTCTTGACCAGCGAGCGGCGTTGGGCGGGAGAGGTGTCACCCGAGCGCACCCCGACGGTGATGGCGGGTTCGGGCAGATCGAGTTCCTGGGCGGCTCGGGTCATCCCGGTGAGCGGTGCCCGCAGATTGCGCTCGACGTCGACCGCGAGCGCCTTGAGCGGCGAGATGTACACGACCCGCGTGCCGTGTCGGCGGTCCGGGTCCGCGGCCAGCCGATCGAGAGCCCAGAGGAAGGCGGAAAGCGTCTTGCCGGACCCGGTCGGTGCGATGACCAGTGTGTTGTCGCCGTCGGCGATGGACGACCACGCACCCGACTGGGCCGCCGTCGGCGCGTCGAAGGCGCCCGTGAACCACCGCCGGGTCGGGGCGGTGAAGCGATCGAGGACGGGGGCCTTGCGGGGCACAATGCCATCATCCCTCACGGCACCGACAGGACCGGGTATACAGTCTTCTCACACCAGTGCGTGGGGAATCCGGTGGGAATCCGGAGCGGTCGCGCCGCTGTGATCCCGGCTCGCCAGACGTGCCGGGAGAGCCAGAATGCCGGGCATCGGTGGAGTTCGTTTCGACAACCCGATCGGGACAACCCGTTTGGGACAGTACCGTTTGGGACAACACGAAGTGGGACGCGAAATCCCCGGGAAAGGACCACCCGTATGACTGCCTCGACGCAGACGACAACGAAGGCCCGGTCGCTGGCCGTTCCGGATCTCTCGGTGGCGAGCGCCGCGATGTGGCTCAGCCTGACCGTGCTGCTCGCCGGTCTCGCCTATTACTTCTTGGGTTACGACCAGGGCGCGGTGTCGGTGTTCGGGTCCGACACCCACGTCCACGAGTTCGTGCACGACGCCCGGCACTTCCTCGGCTTCCCCTGCCACTGAGCGACACCGGACAGGGGAGACAACCACACATGGAGAAGAAGTTCATCGGCGCGGGCCTGCTGTCGGGCCTGATCGCCGGAATCGTCGCGTATGTGTTCGCCCGGCTGTTCATCGAGCCGCAGGTTGCCGCGGCGATCGACTACGAAGAAGGGCGCTCGCACGCCGAGGAGATGCTCGCGGGTGATCACGGTGCACACGAGCACGGAGAGGTCTTCACCCGTTCGATCCAGGAGAACATCGGTGCCGGGGTCGGCACAGTGGTCTTCGCGGTCTGCATGGGTGCGTTCTTCGCGGTCGCGTTCACGATCCTGTGGGCCTACATAGGACGCCACTTCCCGGCGACCGATCCTCGGATGGTGGCGGCCGCGCTCGGCGTGATCGGGTTCGTCGCCGTATTCGGGGTGCCGTTCTTCGCCTACCCGGCCAATCCGCCGGCCGTCGGCAACGACGACACGATCGGCGCGCGCAGCGGTGCGTTCCTCACGATCACCCTGCTGTCACTGGCGTTCGCGATCGCCGCGGTGGTGCTCGCGTTGTGGCTGCGTCCGCGACTGGGCGGGCTCCTGTCGGGAGTCGCCGCCACCGTCGGCTATCTCGTGGCGGTCACGATCACCGTCGCCGTGCTGCCCGAGTTCGACGAGGTGCCGGGCCCGGTCGCCAACGATTCGGGACAGATCATGTTCCCCGGCTTCCCGGGCGACGTGATCGGCGATTTCCGGGTCTACACGATCGCCAACCAGGTCGTCCTCTGGACCGTGCTGACGGTTGTGTTCGCGGTGATCCTCGGACGTCTCGCTCGCCCCGCAGTGACCCCGGATGCGACGACCGGCGACAAGATCGTCGCCGAGCAGGGCTGACACCGGACATTGCTCGTCATCACCGCCGGCCGCACCGGTCCCAACCGATCGGTGCGGTTCGGCGGCGATCTGTCTCTGGACGAGCGGGGTCGCAGCGATGTGACCGCGCTCGCCGCCTCGGCCCGCGCCGACGACGTGGTGATCGGCGGCCCGGAGCGGGCGACGCGTGAATCGTGTGAGCTGCTGGCCGCCGCCCACGCCGTCGACCGCAGACTGGCGACGCTGGACGTCTGTGATTGGTCGGGGCTGACCCCCGAAGAGATCGATCCCGCCGACCTGCGAGCGTGGTTCACCGACCCGTCGGCACGTCCCCACGGTGGCGAGGCGATCACCGAGTTCGTCGAACGTATCCACCGATGGCGCTCCGACGCCGACCCGACGCCTGGACTGTGCGTGGTCGCGATGCCGGTGGCCCAGGCGTTGCTGGCCCCTGATGCCGCCCATTACTTCGCGGTCGAGGTCCGCCCGTCGACGATCTACGAGGTCTCCCTCGACCGATGAAACAGGATCGTCAGAGTGTCCCTTTACTTCCGCAATGACTCCTGACACAGTGTTCAGAAAGTAACTGAAACATGTTCTGATCTTGGGGAGTGTGCGGCGATGTTCGAGTGGTCCGAAGAAGACCTGATGGTCCGAGATGCGTTGCGTGCGTTCATCGACAAGGAGATCCGTCCGAACGTTGAGGAGTTGGAGACCGGCGCGCTGCCGCCCTATGACATCACCCGAAAGCTGCTCTCCGCCTTCGGCGTGGACGCCATGGCAAAAGAAGGACTGGAGAAGGAACTCGCCGCCGAGGCCGCCGGCGAGAAGAGTTCCGGTGGGGGCGGCGGGATGGCCAACTCCATGTTCCTCATCCTCAACATGGAGTTGGCCGGCGTCAGTCTGGGCCTCGTCGCGTCGATGGGTGTCAGCATGGGCCTCACCGTCTCGACCATCCGGGGCAAGGGCACGCTGGCCCAGAAGAAACGTTGGCTGCCCGAGCTCGTGACCATGGAGAAGGTGGGCGCCTGGGCGATCACCGAGCCCGATTCCGGCTCGGATGCCCTCGGCGGCATGAAGACCACCGTGAAGCGTGACGGCGACGACTACATCCTCAAGGGACAGAAGACCTTCATCACCAACGGTCCGTACGCCGACACGATCGTCGTCTTCGCCAAACTCGACGAGGGCGACGACACCCCGATCCGGGATCGCAAGGTCCTGTCCTTCGTACTGGACAAGGGTATGCCGGGTCTCACGCAGGGCAAGTCGTTCAAGAAGATGGGTATGATGAGTTCGCCGACCGGTGAACTGTTCTTCGACGACGTCCGGGTCGGCAAGGACCGTCTGCTCGGGGAAACCGAGGACACCGGCTCGGACAGCCGGGGCTCCGAGGGTGCGAAGGCCGGTTTCACCGCCGAGCGGGTCGGCATCGCAGCGTTGTCGCTGGGCATCATCAACGAAGCGCAGCGGTTGTCGATCGACTACGCCAGGTCCCGCACGTTGTGGGGCCAGGAGATCGGGCAGTTCCAGCTCATCCAGCTCAAGCTGGCCGAGATGGAGATCGCCCGGATCAATGTGCAGAACATGCTCTTCAGCGCCATCGAACGGACCAAGGCCGGAAAGCCGCTGTCGTTGCCCGAGGCGTCGGCGATGAAGCTCTATTCCTCGCGTGCGGCCACCGAGGTGGCGATGGAGGCGGTGCAGCTGTTCGGCGGCAACGGCTACATGGCCGAATATCGGGTGGAACAGCTTGCGCGCGATGCCAAGTCGCTGATGATCTACGCCGGCAGCAACGAGATCCAGGTGACTCACGTCGCCAAGGGGTTGTTGCGCGCCTGACCGCGTCGGGACGGTGGCTCGGCGCTCAGTCCTGCAGCAGTCGCCACACGCGATCGCGTGACATCGGCAACTCGTGCGGGCGGACGCCGATCGCCCGTCGGACCGCGTTCGCCAGTGCCGGTGCCACCGGGTTGTAGGGGGATTCGCTCATCGACTTCGCGCCGAAAGGCCCGAGGTCGTCGGAGGTCTCGGCGAAATAGACTTCCGTGGTGGGGATGTCGGCCATCTGCGGAACGCGATAGTTCCGAAAGACCGGGGTCAGCGGAACGCCGTGACCGTCGAGCATGATCTCCTCGTACAGCGACGACCCGATGGCCTGCGCGACACCGCCTTCCACCTGGCCGATGCACTGCTGAGGATTCATCACGGTGCCCGCATCGGCGGACTGTATCGACTGCAGGATCACGACGGCGCCGGTCTCGGTGTTCACCGCGACCCGAAAGGCGTGCACGTTGAACGCGATCGAGCGGAGGTCGCCGTTCTCCACCCCGGTCGCGACGATCCGGTCGGCGACGCGTGACTCGCCGTCGACGGCGTCGAACATCTCATGGAAAGAGATCAGGCGTTCGCCGACCATTGCCCCGTCGGGGGTCAGGACCACGCGGTCCGGTTCACTGGCGGCGACCTCGGCGGCTGCACCGATCAGCTTCTCGCGCAGCGAGATGCACGCTGCGTGGAGTGCCTTTCCCGCGACGGTGATGCCGGCCGAGGCGAACGCACCAGTGTCGTATTCGGCGGCGTCGGTGTCACCGTGGCTCAACCGGATCCGGTCGGGCGTGGTGTTCAGCGCGGTCGCCGCGATCTGGGTGTGCACGGTGGTGGTGCCGTTGCCGAACTCGGATGTACCGATCCCGACGTGGTAATCGCCCTCGGCGTCCACGCCGATCCGCACCCGCGAGATGTGGCCGCGCGGGGCCATGGTGGCGATGGCGGCCAACGCCATCCCTTCTCCGACACGCCAGTGCGGTCCCGGCGGTGGTGCGATGCCGTTGCCACGGTCCAACGCCGACTGCGCGAGGTCGAGACACTGGTCGAGACCGTAACTGCCGTACACCAGGTCGGGTTCGGGCTCGGGATGGGTGATGAGGAGCGGATCGCCGTCGGCCACGGCGTTGCGGCGGCGCAGCTCGAAGGGGTCGATGTCGAGGGAGATCGCGAGTTCGTCGAGCGCGCTCTCCACCGCGAAGTTCACCTGCCCGAGCCCGTAGCCGCGGAAGGCTCCCGACGGTGGGTTGTTGGTGTACACCACCTCTGCGTCGACCCGCTTGACCGGGCAGTTGTAGACCGAGATCGACTCGGCGCATGCATGGAACATGACTCCGACCGCATGATTGCCGTAGGCGCCGGTGTCGGAGAGGACATCGATCTTCAGCGCGGTCAGTCGGCCGTCGGTGTCGGCCCCCAGGTCGACCGCGACGCGGAACGGGTGTCGGTAGGTGGTACGAGTCATCTCGTCGGTGCGGCTCATCTCGTAGCCGCAGGGTCGGCCGGTGCGCAGCACGGCGAGCGCGACCAGGTCCTCGGTGAGCAGTTCCTGTTTGCCGCCGAACCCGCCCCCGACACGGGCCGTGAAGACCCGGATCCGGTCGACGTCGAGATCGAGGAGGTGGGCCAGTTCGTCGCGCACGAGGAACGGGACCTGGCTACTGGTGCGGATCACCAGACGTCCGTCGTTGTCGAGCCGGCCGATGCTGCCGTGTGTCTCCAGTTGCGCATGTGAGACCCGGGCCGTCGACCAGCTGCCGGAGACGGTCACTGCCGACCGGGCAAGGGCCGCATCGATATCGCCGCCGAAGCCGTGATGGAAATCGGCGATGGTGTTTCGATCGGCATGGTTGACGCGATCGAGTGCGGTGCGATCGGGATGGATGCGCGGCGCACCCGGTCGTCGGGCTTCTTCTGGGTCGAAGACGGCGGGCAGTTCCTCGTAGGTCACATCGATCAGTCGGCAGGCCTGCTCGGCGGCGGCCGCGGAGTCGGCGACGACCGCGGCGACCCGCTGACCGACGAACCGGACCACCGGATCGAGGATCAGTGTGTCGTCGGGGTCGTCCTCACGGTGCTCGTGTCGGGCCGTGGAGAACCGCCTGCCGGGTACGTTCTCGTGGGTGAGGATGAGTGCGACACCCTCCACTCGCTCGGCTGCCGAGATGTCGATCGACACGATGCGGGCATGGGGGACAGGCGATCCGAGCACGCGAAGGTAGGTCATCCCGGGAACCGCGACGTCGAAGGTGTAGGGCTCGGTACCGGTGACCACGCGGCGGGCGGCCGGCGGGTTGACGGACCGGCCGATGCTGCCGGTCGCGGATATCGGAGTGCTGTCGGCGGGATTCGTGTTGCTGTCGGCGGGGGTTCGGTTGCCGTCGGCAAGGCCTTCGGTGATGGCGTCGCGGATGGCGCGGTAGCCGGTACAGCGGCACAGGTTGCCCTTCATCTTCCGGGGCAGGTCGGCGAGGTCGTCGGGGCGCAGTGTGGATGCCGTGACGACCATTCCCGCCGTGCAGAAGCCGCATTGGAAGCCGAAGTTGTCGATGAAGGACTGCTGCATCGGATGCAGATCGTCGGGTGTGCCGAGGCCGGAAGCCGTGGTGACCGAACAGTTCTCGACCCGCTGCGCCGGATAGATGCAGGAATGGACCGGGGTGTCGTCGACGAGCACCGAGCAGGCTCCGCAGTCGCCTGCGTCGCAGCCCTTCTTCACCTCGAAATGCGCGGTGTCACGCAGTAGGGTGCGCAGACACTGGCCCGGACGCGGCTGCGCCTGGTGCTCGGCCCCGTTCACCGAGAACCTCATCGGGTGACCCCGTCCGCGAGTTCGGCCCGGATCTCCTCTGCCAGAACAACGGACACGGCTCGTCGCCAGTCGGCCGCGCCGAGCGGATCGGTGTAGTAGCCGTCGACGGCGGAGACGTCGCGACGTAACCGGGCCGCCGACGGTGGTGACGGATAGCGCAGGATCACCGGCCGAGTGGTGGCCGCGGTGATCCCGATGACCACCGAGTCGTCTTGGTCGAGGCGACCGGTGACCACCGCGCCCGACCGTCCGAGTTCGGCCAGGGCGATCTTGCGGAATGCGGTGGTCGCGCACATCGAGGATCCCGGGATGTCGACGGCGCGAAGTACCTCACCGTCGGCGAGCAGGGTGGTGCCGTTGCCGGTGACGAACTCGGCCACCGGGATTCGGCGATCGGCGCGGTCGGGACACCAGATCTCGGCGACGCCGTCGAGTCCGGCGGTGAGCGAGACCATCGCAGCCGCGGCATAGGCGCGGCAGATGTTGCCTCCGACGGTGGCCACGTTCCAGATCTTGAACGACGCCAGCAGTGCGTTCGCGCATGCGCCGAACAGCGGTTGCGCCCGCCATCCCGAACGTGCGGGCAGTGCGGCCAGTTCGGCGATCGTGCAGGTGGCTCCGATCCGGAGTCCACCGTCGGGAAGGTCTTCCAGCGCGGGCCATTCCATCTCCGACAGGTCCACGATGCCCGAGGCGTCCGTCTGTGGTTCGGAGAAGAACCAGGTACCACCGGCCACCAGTCTCTCGCCGGGGGCGAGGTTCAGGTCGTCGCGTGAACGGGCGTGGCGATAACCGGTGATCGTGTTGAGATCCATCAGGACGCCTTGTCGATCAGGCGACGATGCTCCCTGGCCACCTCGGCGGCGACGGTGTCGGTGTCGACGGTGAGCATGGTGCCGTCGCCGACGATCCGTCGTCCGTTCACCCAGGTCCCGACGATCGGCGGGATTGCGCCGAGGACCAGCGCGGCCACCGGGTCGTCGATGCCGCTGTGCGCCACCGACGACAGATCCCACAGCACGACATCTGCCAGCTTGCCGACCTCGATCGAGCCGGTGTCGGCGGCCCGGCCGAGCACCCGTGCACCTCCGATGGTCGCCAGCTCGATGGCGGTCCGGGTGGTGAGTGCGGTGGGGCCGCCCCGCGCCCGTGCCATGAGGACGGCCTGGTGGGCCTCTTCGAGGAGTCGGCAGGACTCGTTGGACGCCGCTCCGTCGACGCCGAGGCCGACCGGGACGCCGGCATCGACGAGGTCGCGCGTGCGACAGATGCGATTGCCCAGACGGGCATTGGAGGTGGGGCAGTGGGCGACTCCGGTGGACGTCGCGGCCAGACGCCCTATCTCGTCGTCGTCGAATTCGACACCGTGCGCGAACCACACATCGTTCCCCACCCAGCCCACCGACTCCATGTATTGCAAAGGAGTGCAACCGAAGTGATCGTCGCAGTAGGTGTTCTCGTCCAGCGACTCGGCGAGATGGGTGTGCATCCGGACGCCGAGTTCGCGGGCCAGCACCGCCGATTCGCGCAGCAGGTCCGTGGTCACCGAGAACGGCGAACACGGCGCGAGCGCGATACGCAGCATGGCATCGGGGGACGGGTCATGCCACCGGGACACCGCATCGGCGCTGTCCGAAAGGATGTCGTCGAGGCCCTGCACCACCGAATCCGGCGGCAGTCCGCCGTCCTTCTCCGACAGGTCCATCGACCCACGGGTGGGATGGAACCGCAGCCCGATGGTCTGCGCCGCGTCGATCTCGGCGCCCAGCAGATCACCGCCTTCGGCGGGGAACACGTAGTGGTGGTCGGTCGTGGTCGTGCAGCCGGACAGCGCGAGCGAGGTGAGGCCCCCGAGGGCCGCGGTGCGCACCGCGTTCTCGTCGATACCGGCCCAGATCGGGTACAGCGTGGTCAGCCACTCGAACAGGGTGTGGTCGGCGGCGAGACCGCGGGTGATCCATTGATAGAGATGGTGATGTGTGTTGACCAGCCCCGGCGTGAGAACGTGTCCGCGCCCGTCGATCCGGACGGTGTCGTCGGGCAGCGACGGCGGAGGCTCGCCGACCGAGACGATGCGCTCGCCGTCGATCAGCACCGACGCCTGCGGCAGTTCACGCCGTGCGCCGTCGACGGTGATGACATGCGCGTTCTCGATCAGGGTCATCGGCTGCCGGGAACGAGGTGCGCGGGGCGAGCCGCTGCTGGGGGACACTCGCGACACGCTACGACGCTTGTGTCACAGGCGCATGTCGAGTGAACCCCACGGTCAGACCTCCTCGACGAACAGCGGGCGGCTGGGCGGGATGGCCAGTGCCAGTGCGGTGGCCAGCCCGCAGGCGCCGAGCGAGATAGCCGACGCCCAGAGATAGCCGCCCTCTGCGGGCACGGTGACGGAGCCGCCGTCCGGACCGGCCACGGTGACCATCGACCACGTCAGGATCATGCCGACCACGGCTGCCGAGGTCGAGGTCCCGACCACGCGCATGAGTGCGTTCACCCCGTTCGCCTCGCCGGTCTGTTCGACGCGGACGGCGCGCATGATCAGGGCGGGCATCGCCGAGTACGCGATTCCGAGACCCGCGCCGATCAGGCAGGCGACGATCAGCATGACCCACCACGCCAGCGTCCACGAACCGGCGATGGCGACGATGAACACCACATAACCGACCCCGATGACCGCTCCGCCGGTTGCCAGTGAGACCCGTGGGCCGAACGCGCGGGTGAGGTGGGCGCTGACGTGTGAGAACACGAACATCAGCAGGCCGCTGGGCGCCAGCACCAGACTCGCCGTGAGCATGTCGAGCCCCAGGCCATTCGGGCTCGACGACGGCGCCATCAACAACTGGATGGGGATCAGCTGCATCGAATAGAACGCGAACCCGGTCGCCACCGAAGCGATGTTGGTCAGCAGCACGGGTCGTTCGATGGCGAGGGACAGGTCGATGAGCGGATTCGCACGGCGGCGTTCGACGAACCACCATCCGATGGCCACCACGACGAACGCGGCGAAGAGCCCGACGGTGAGCGGATCGGCCCATCCCCACACCGAACCCTTCGACAACGGGAGGAGTAGACAGCTGAGTATCGTGGCGAGGCCGAGAGCGCCGAAGAGATCGAAGCGTCCGCCGGTGCGCGAGCGGGATTGTGGGACGGTGAACGCGATACCCACCCCGCCGGCGACAGCGGCGGCGGCGCACGCCCAGAACAGTGCGTGCCAGCTGACGTGCTGGGCGATGGCCGCAGCGAACGGCAGGCCGAGGGCGCCCCCGACACCGAGTGAGGCGCTCATGGTGCCGACCGACGATCCGAGATGTCGTGGCGGCACGATGTCGCGCATGACGCTGATGCCCAGGGCGATGGTGCCGAAGCCCAGGCCCTGCAACGCGCGTCCGACGAGGAAGGGGAGCAGGGAGGCCGACAGCGCGCACACGACCGATCCGAGCGCCACACAGCCCATGCTTGCCAGGAGCATGAGGCGTTTTCCGTACATGTCGCCGAGCCGGCCACCGATCGGCGTGATCACCGCGCCGACGAGCAGTGTGATGGTCAGTGCCCACGAGGTGTCGGACGGGGCGGCGTCCAGCAGGACCGGCAGTTGCGGGATCAACGGCACGATGATCGTCTGCATCAGGGCGACCACGATCCCGGCGGCACACAGGACGGTCACGGCGAGCCGCGGATGGGCCTCCGGGACGGCGGGCGGCGAGCCGGTCTGTTCATCCACCGGTCTGCTCATCGCACTCACGCTTCACGCACCTCCGATGGCTACGCTATCGACCCGCACCCAATCGGAGAAATCGGATATGTCACCCAGTGACAGCGTGGCCGAGGTGGCCGTGGTCGGCGCGTCGCGTCGCAGAACGGGGTGGGTGTCGAGCGGACACCGACGTCCGCGGCTCTCCGTGCGGTCGATGACCGAGCGATTACTCGGTGATGTTTCCGGGAACGCACAGGTCAACGCCACTATTGTGAGAAGGTCTCGCGGTGCGCGAATTCGGCGCTGTTTCTGTCTCCCGATGCTTCGGGGCGGACGTCGGCCCAGTACTCTGGGCCACCCCAGCGTGTAATGGATGCGGTCAGCGAGTGCGTTCGACAGCGACATCAACGGACGTACTCCCTCGCACTGACGAGAGAGAGCCAAGTGTTCGACAAAGTCCTGGTGGCCAACCGCGGTGAGATCGCGATCCGAGCCTTCCGAGCCTCCTACGAACTCGGGGCGAGAACGGTCGCGATCTTTCCTTATGAGGACCGGAATTCGGTTCACCGGCTGAAGGCCGACGAGTCCTATCAGATCGGCGTTCCCGGCCATCCTGTTCGGGCCTACCTGTCGGTCGATGAGGTCGTCGGTGCGGCCGTTCGGTGCGGCGCCGACGCCATCTACCCGGGTTATGGGTTCCTCTCCGAGAACCAGGGACTCGCGGCGGCGTGTGCTGAGGCGGGCATCACGTTCGTCGGGCCGTCTGCCGATGTGTTGGAGCTGACGGGCAACAAGGCGACGGCGGTGGCCGCGGCGAAGGCCGCCGGCCTGCCGGTGCTCGCGTCGTCGGAGCCGTCGGCCGATGTCGACGAGTTGGTGCGTGCTGCGGCGGACATGCAGTTCCCGGTGTTCGTCAAGGCGGTGGCCGGTGGCGGTGGCCGCGGGATGCGTCGGGTGGCCGAGCCCGACGACCTCGCCGATGCGATCGCGGCGGCCTCACGGGAGGCGGACGCGGCGTTCGGGGACCCGACGGTGTTCCTGGAGCAGGCAGTGGTCAATCCTCGCCACATCGAGGTGCAGATCCTGGCCGACACCCACGGCAACGTGATCCATCTGTTCGAGCGGGACTGCAGCGTGCAGCGTCGCCATCAGAAGGTGGTGGAGTTGGCTCCGGCGCCGAACCTCGATCCGGCGTTGCGCGAGAAGATCTGTGCGGATGCGGTCGCGTTCGCCCGCCATATCGGCTACACCTGCGCCGGGACGGTCGAGTTCCTGCTCGACGAACAGGGTCGGCATGTGTTCATCGAGATGAATCCGCGGATTCAGGTCGAGCACACGGTCACCGAGGAGATCACCGACGTCGATCTGGTCGGTTCGCAATTGCGGATCGCGGCGGGGGAGTCGTTGCCCGATCTGGGGCTGACCCAGGATCAGATCAGCATCCGCGGTGCGGCGATGCAGTGTCGTATCACCACCGAGGACCCGGCCAACGGATTCCGGCCCGACGTCGGCCGCATCACCGCCTACCGCAGTCCCGGCGGTGCCGGGGTGCGATTGGACGGTGGCGCGGTCCTGGGTGCCGAGGTGAGTGGCCATTTCGACTCGATGCTGGTCAAACTGACTTGCCGCGGAAGGGATTTCGCGACGGCGGCACGCCGGGCGCGGCGGGCGGTCGCGGAGTTCCGCATTCGCGGTGTGGCGACCAACATCCCGTTCCTGCAGGCGGTCCTCGACGATCCGGACTTCCGGGAAGGCCGGGTCACGACGTCGTTCATCGAGGAGCGGCCGTCGTTGCTGACGTCGCGGTCCTCGGCTGATCGTGGCACCAAGATCTTGTCCTATCTGGCGGATGTGACCGTCAACAAGCCGCACGGCGAGCGGCCGACGAAGGCGTACCCGCGAGACAAGCTGCCCACCTTGGATCGGACCACGCTCACCTCGCCGCCGGACGGGTCCCGTCAGCGTCTGCTGGCGCTCGGTCCCGACGGGTTCGCCGCGGATCTGCGTGATTCGAAGCGGTTGGGTGTCACCGACACCACGTTCCGCGACGCTCATCAGTCGCTCTTGGCCACCCGGGTGCGCACCAGCGGACTCATGATGGTGGCGCCGTATGTGGCGGCGTTGACGCCGCAGCTGCTGTCGGTCGAATGCTGGGGCGGGGCGACCTATGACGTCGCGTTGCGGTTCCTCAAGGAGGATCCCTGGGATCGGCTGGCGCAGCTTCGTGAGGCCATCCCCAACATCTGTCTGCAGATGCTGCTGCGCGGGGCCAACACGGTCGGTTACACGCCGTACCCGACGAAGGTGACGACGGCATTCGTCGCCGAGGCGACCGAGGTCGGGATCGACATCTTCCGGATCTTCGACGCGCTCAACAATGTCGACCAGATGCGTCCGGCGATCGATGCGGTCCGGGAGACCGGGACCGCGGTGGCCGAGGTGGCGATGAGCTACACCGGCGACCTCGCCAACCCGGACGAGGACCTCTACACCCTCGACTACTACCTGCGCCTGGCGGAGCGGATCGTGGAGGCCGGTGCCCACGTGATCGCGATCAAGGACATGGCCGGCCTGCTCCGGGCGCCGGCCGCGACCACGCTGGTCTCGGCGCTGCGTAGCAATTTCGATCTCCCCGTGCACGTGCACACCCACGACACCCCCGGTGGCCAGCTCGCGACCTACCTCGCGGCGTGGCAGGCGGGTGCGAGCGCGGTCGATGGTGCGAGCGCGGCGCTGGCAGGCACGACCAGCCAGCCGGCGTTGTCGGCGATCGTCGCGGCGGCAGCACACACCGACCGGGACACCGGGCTCGATCTCAAGGCGGTGTGCGATCTGGAACCGTACTGGGAGGCGCTGCGAAAGGTGTACGCGCCCTTCGAGTCCGGGATTCCGGCGCCGACCGGTCGGGTGTACACCCACGAGATCCCCGGCGGGCAGTTGTCGAATCTGCGTCAGCAGGCGATCGCGTTGGGGCTGGGCAACCGGTTCGAGGCGGTCGAGGAGGCCTACGCTGCCGCCGACCGGATGCTCGGCAGGCTGATCAAGGTGACCCCGTCGTCGAAGGTGGTCGGCGACCTCGCCCTGGCGCTGGTCGGACGTGGCATCACCGCCACCGAGTTCGCGTCCGATCCGTCGGCCTACGACATCCCGGATTCGGTGATCGGTTTCCTGCGTGGCGAACTCGGTGACCCGGCAGGCGGATGGCCCGAGCCGCTGCGCAGCATCGCGCTCAAGGGACGTGGTGAGGCCCCGCCGCCGGAGACGCTCACCGACGACGATTCCGGCGCGCTCGACGTGCCAGGGCGCAAGCGGCAGGAGACGTTGAACCGCTTGCTGTTCCCGGGGCCCACGAAGGAGTTCGAGAAGCACTACGAGGAGTACGGCGACACGTCGCGGCTCTCGGCGAATCAGTTCTTCTACGGTCTGCGCTACGGCGAGGAACACCGCGTCGAACTCGAACCCGGCGTCGAGCTGCTGATCGGGCTCGAAGCGATCAGCGAGCCCGACGAGCGTGGTATGCGCACCGTGATGTGCGTGCTCAACGGTCAGCTGCGTCCGGTGTCGGTGCGCGACGGTTCGGTCGACTCCGCGGTCGAGGCGGCCGAACGGGCCGATCGCTCCAACCCGCACCACATCGGCGCCCCGTTCGCCGGAGTGGTGTCGCTGAGCGTGGACGTCGGCGACGAGATCGCCGCCGGTGCCGCGATCGGCACCATCGAGGCGATGAAGATGGAGGCCACCATCACCGCACCGCTCGGGGGCAAGGTCGCCCGCGTCGCCGTCGGCGCGGTGACCCAGGTCGCGCCGGGGGATCTACTGATCGAGATCGGGTAGACGCACCACGCAACAACAACCAGAACTCCCGGATACACCCGAAGTCCCGTGTGTATCCGGGAGTTCTGCGTGTGCGGGCGGTCAGGCGAACGTGACAGTGCCGTCGATGACGAGGTCCGCGCGATCCCGGGTGCCTGCGACGAGTGCGGCATTCGGCTCGTCCACGTTCTCGACCCATGCCCGCGCGGCTTGCGGTGACTTGCCCGCGGCGACATGGCGGGGGAGCAGCCGATCGCGGCGTAGGTCCGCGGGGGCATCCACGTAGTACAGCCGGGTGAGCATTCCGGCGACCGGCGACCAGCTCCCGTCGTCGAGGGCGAGGTAGTTCCCCTCGGTGATGATCAGAGCCGACGTCGCCGGGAGTACGAGCGCCGCGGCGATCGGCTCGCCCGCGGTGTGGTCGAAGTCGGGGGCGTAGACGTCGCGGTCGGCGCCGATCGCTCGGCCCAGCAACGCGACGTAGCCGTCGACGTCGAAGGTGTCGGGTGCACCCTTGCGATCCGATCTGTTCAGTTGCGCCAGAACGGTGTTCGCGAGATGAAAACCGTCCATGGGCAGGTACCCGACGAAACTGTCACCGCGCAGCCGGCGGTAGTGCTCGGTGAGTGTTCGTGCGAGCGTGGTCTTTCCCGAACCCGGAGGTCCGGTCACCCCGACGACGATGCGCTCGCCGGTATGGGCGGCGAGCGCATCGTCGAGATCGGTCAGGACGGACACAGGGGAACCCTAGACGGTTCCCTCAGTTCCCCGCACCGAAGTAGCTGACGTCGTCGTTGCCAATGAGGTCAGGTACGGTCCACCCGTCGAGGTCGTACTCGGCCAGGCATTGTTCGGCGAGGCCCTTCATTGACTCGACGCCACCACGGTTCTGCGCGGCGAACAGCAGCTCGGCCTTGACGTTCTCGTGATTGCCTGAGTAGTTGCGCTCATAGAGCTCGTGCCGGCCACCGAACTCGGAGCCGACCGCGTCCCACAGTGCCTTCATCACCTTCACTCGATCGACGGCGGTGATGCCGTCGGAGCCGCGGACGTACTTGTCCAGATAGGGCCGGACATCGGGGCTCTTGAAATCGGCGGCACTCGACGGCAGATAGATGAGGCCCGAAGCGACGTCCTGCTCGATGATCTCCTTGATGCGGGGGTAGCCCTGCATCATGAACATGCGGTAGGTCAGGCCGTACTCGAGTCGCGGGATCACAGTGTCGCCGATCCACGGTTCGGGATTGTGGGCCATCGCATCACTCAGCGTCCAGAACAGATTGCGCCAGCCGATCACCTCTCCGACACGGGTCTGCACACCGCGGAATCCGCCGGATCCAGTGCAGTCCAACGCCTTCATCAACAAGCCGGCGATGAAATCGAGCTTGACGGCCAGTCGGGTGCAGCCCTGGAAGGTGAAGCGAGGGAGGAAGCCGGACTGCGGGAAGAAGGAATTGATCCGATCCACGTCGCCGTACATGAAGATGTTCTCCCACGGAACGAGCACCTTGTCGAAGACGAAGATGGTGTCGTTCTCGTCCATCCGGCTCGACAGCGGATAGTCGAACGGGCTGCCCATCACCGCGGCCTGCTCGGTGTAGGACGTGCGGCAGATCAGCTTGATACCCGGCGAGTCCATCGGCACCGTGCAGATCAGCGCGAACTGCTTCTTCTTGATCGGCAGGCCGTAGTGGGCGATGAAGTTGTAGTTGGTGATCGCCGAGCCGGTCGCGACGACCTTCGCGCCGGAGACGATCAGGCCCGCATCGGTTTCCTTCTCGACCTTCATGAACACGTCGCCGACCTCGTCGGGAGGTAGCTGGCGGTCCACCGGCGGGTTGATGATCGCGTGGTTCCAGTAGAGGACTTTTTCCTGTGATTCGCGATACCAGCGTTCGGCATTGGCCTCGAAGGGTGCGTAAAGGTCCTTGTTGGCGTGGAGTGTGCCGAGGAAACTCGCCTTGTAGTCGGGCGAGCGGCCCATCCAGCCGTAGGTCATCCGCGCCCACTCGGCGATCGCATCACGCTCCTTGAGCAGATCTGCAGAGCTGGTGGGAGCCTTGAAGAACGGCATCGTGACGCCGCCGTTGCCGGTGTCGGTCGGCGTGGTGACCTTGTCCTTGCTGTCGGGATCGTGCATCGAGTCGTACAGGCGGGCGGTCATCCGGATCGGGTTGCGGAACGCCGGGTGGGTGGTGACATCCTCGACGCGGTCACCGTGCAGCCAGATCTCGCGACCGTCTCGCAACGATTCGATGTACTCGTCGCCGGTCATGGGGCGCGACGCGAAATTACGAGTCTGGTTGGCCGCACTGTCGGCAGCCGGATTCACCTGCGGCGCATCGGTCTCCGGGCGTTCGACGGTCGTCATGATTGATACCTCTTTCTGATGGTTTGATCGATGATGTTGATGAACGGCGTGAGCGGACGTGGCGGTATCGTCACGCCGGCCGCGCGGAACTCGTGAGATGGAACGGTGTGAACGTGGTGGTCGAGTCGAACCATCCGGAATGCGGATCGTCGGCCGACAGCGTCCACAGCGAATCGACACTGGGATCCCCGAGATCGTGAAAGGTGCTGCGATAGTAGAGAAGTGGCGGCTTTCCGCTGGCCTGTGCATCGACGATCTCGCCGATGAAGATGATGTGGTCGCCGCCGTCGTAGCTGCGCCACGGGGTGCAGCTGAGCGTCGCCGCCGAACCGCACAGGACCGGTGCCGTCGGACCGTCAGCCCAGACCGGACCGGGCTGCGCGGGCCGGCCTGCGAAATGCATTGCGATGTCGAGCTGGTCGGCGGCCAGGATGTTGACCGCGAAGGGCGCCTGGTCGAGGTATCCACACGCCTTGGATTTCCGGGTCATCGTCACCTGACACAGTCGCGGTTCCAGTGACACGGCGGTGAACGCGGTGACCGTCGCGCCGTGGGGTTCACCGTCGGCGTTCGCGCAGGTGATCACCGTGACACCGCTCGCGAACTGACCGAACACGTTCTGCAAGGCCTTTCGTTCCATCTCGTCCTCCTTTCTCCTGGGGCAGAATGTGATGTAGAACATAAATCGACTGCAGCCACCTGACGATCCGTCGAACGCGACGGTGAGCCGGATAGCGCGGCGAACTCCTGCGGAGTCACCGGCGGTCGTGAGGAGACACTGATGAGCCAGCTCGAACGGCTGCGAATCCCGGGTGATCCCGACTGGGATGCGGCCTCGGAAGCAGTGTCGGACGCCTACTTTCCACACGACTTGAGCCCGCGGGAGTCGGGGAGTACCGCGGCTGATGTCGACGTCGCGGTGACCGTGGTCGGCGCCCTGCGTATCGCGCGGATCGGCTGGGGCGCGGAGGTCGCGGTCCACTCCGATCACCCGGGCGCATACGGCATCAACGTCCCGCTCGGTGGTGTGCTGGAGACGCGTGTCGGTGGTCATTCGGTGGTGTCGACCAACGGCCTGGCGACGGTGAATCCGCCGGATACGCCAGCCGACATCATTCGCTGGTCGAGCACGTGCACCATCGTCGGGGTGAAGATCGACCGCGACTTCCTGCACCACGAAGTCGGCCGGGTGACCGGGCTACCGGATGCACACATCCCGGACCAGCTCGATCTACGGTCACCGGCGGGTGCGAGCTGGTTCCGGCTGGTGCGATCGATCGCCGCGCAGCCGGCCGACGATCCATTGCTGGCCAACCCGCTGGTTTCCGAGCATTTGGCGGCCTCGCTGACCGACGCGTTTCTTCTTGCCGCGTTACCGGACGATCCAGCTGATCACCTAGCGCCGCGCCCCCGGATAGTCACCCGCGTGCTCGACGCATTGCGCGCCGATCCGGCACGTCCCTGGACGGCGTCGGACATGGCGCAGGCGGCCGGGGTGAGTGTGCGCCGACTTCAGGAAGGCTTCCGCGAGTACGTCGGCAAGACCCCCCGCGAGTGCCTCACCGAGATCCGGCTCGCGGCCGTGCATGATGAACTGACGAGGGATCGCGCGATCAGCGTCACCGATTCGGCGATGAAGTGGGGATTCACCCATACCGGGCGGTTCGCTGCTGCGTTCCGCCAGCGCTATGGCGTGTCGCCGTCGCAGGTGGTACGGGGCTGAGAAGTATTGCGGGGTGAGCGGTCTCGATTTCGTCACGCTCGATCCGGCGGATACGCCGGATCGCTACGCTCGCGCGGCGTGGTCCGCCGCCCTGCAGGGCAGTCAAGCGAGCGGGCATCGATGATCCGGATCCCCCGACATCGCAACCTCACCGGTTCGACCTGCGCCCAGTCCACGAGGCGGCGAGCCATCGGACGCGGCGCGTCCGGTACACCTGGCAGGTCTTCGGGCTCGTCGGCGTGCCTGCCCAGCGAGTGCTGGGCGGGGCATTCCTACTGACCGTCGCTTCTCGGACCACGGGTCCAGTGCATCTGACGGCGGTCGTTCCGACATACCGCTGCGGGACAGCTCCGGATTTTCACCGGATTCCCTGTTCATCGGTGTCCCTCCGGGACGCCGATGTCGACGCCACCGAGGGAGGTTGGGGACCCACATGTCCCTCGAATGGCGAACCAACTGCGTGATCCACCGCGGCGAGGATGGCCGTGGAGACGACACATGGGAGGCCGTCAAACGGGTTCACCTTCGCCACGGTTATCTCAAAAGTCACAAAGTGTGCGATGATGGTGTCGCGAGTGCCACATGGCTCTCGTGTGCAAAATAGAGAGAAGTACCAGCATCATGGCTCAAGGAACCGTCAAGTGGTTCAACAGCGAAAAAGGCTTCGGCTTCATCGCTCCCGACGACAGCACCGATGGTGACGTTTTCGTTCACTACTCGGCCATTCAGGGCGGCGGATACCGCAGCCTCGAAGAGCAGCAGCGCGTCCAGTTCGAGGTCGAGCAGGGCCCCAAGGGCCCGCAGGCGACCACTGTGACCGCTATCTGACCACAGTCTTCACCAACGAACGCCGCTCGGGTTTTCCCGGGCGGCGTTTGTGGTTGTCTCACAAGTTGTTGTGTCACAAGGTATCTGGCTCGCCTTGAGAGCGGGGACGGTCAGCCGACCGGATTCGAGTCGGTGGCGCCGCACTGCAGCGCGGCGCGGCGGAGGATTCGCTGGGCGTCCCGGTACAGGTGGCTGTGCTCCGAGCCCGGCGAGCTCGTGCATTGACCCGCCTGCCGCAACAGCGTGGCGGCAAGCGCCGACTGCGTCCTGGGCGGAATGACGAGCAAGGTCACCTCGGCGCGATCCGCGGTGATCGACATCAGCGGCAGCATGTCGGGCGAATTCTCGGAGTCGAATCCGGGATAGCGCGCGAAATTGCGCCAATTCACGTCGATGCGGGTGATGGTCCCGAGCCTGCTACGGCCGGCCGCCTGCAGGGCGGGAAGTTCCTGCGAGATCTGCGATGTGTAGGGCAGCCATGCCCCGGCGATCGGGAGTGTGAGGTCGGGTGCGAGTTGGAGACGGGTCGGACCGAGTGCGAGTGGCACGGTCTCGCCGCCGCTCAGTCTCGCCCGGCGGAGTAGGGGTTGTCCTGTGCGTCGGAGAACTGGAGCTCCGAGGTGGCCGTGGTCGCCTGCACGGCCGCATGAGTGGTGTCGGTGCAGTGCGAAAAAAGGTTGGAATCGTTGGACATCGGATATCCGTTCGGAGAGGTGATCGGTGGAGTCCGGCCCAAGAGCGTCGATCCACCGCCGACTCGGTCCGCGCGATTGCGTAGACGCGACATGACGTCGGCTTCATTTCGACTCTACCCCCTGCCCTGTGGTGTCCGTCGCATTCGGGGCACCGATGGCCGGGTCGGCAGGGAGCGGGTGCGCCACCGATCCGCTCGGTCAGCTACCCCGGTAGGTCGTGTAGGAATACGGACTGAGCAGCACCGGGACGTGGTAATGGCGAGCGGGGTCGTCGACCGCGAAACAGATGTCGATCTCCGGATAGAAGCCGGCGATCCCGTGCGTGTCGAACCACTGTCCCGTATCGAACACGAGGTGATAAGTGCCAGGAATGAGGGGTGCGATGTTGACCTGTCCGATCCGGCCGTCATCGTCGGTGAGGCCCGCGGCCAGTTCGGTTCCGGTCGAGTCCCTCAAAGCGATCGAGACACCCCGGGCCGGGGAGCCGGACACCGCATCTAGCACGTGGGTGGACAGGCCCGTCATGTCGTCGCTCCGTCGTCGAGGTAGATGCTCGCGGGGGTCAGCATCCTGGTCAGCCTACTGCGATTGATCTTCGCCAATTCCATTCGCATCACACGTCGTTCGGTGTCGGCGTCGTTGTACATCCGTTGCTTGAGGATGTCGAGGAGCTCATCGGCCGGCCGGCCGTTGGCGAACACGAGATACACGTGGCCGAACTTCTCCTCGTAGGCGGCGTTGAGCTTCTTGAGGTCGGTCAGCACCGCTGAGTCGGCATCGGCCAGGCCCGATTGCTCACGCTCCGACGACGGGTTGTCGGGTCGGTCCCCGATCCGGGGGTGTCCGGCCAGCGCCTCGTCGAGATCGGTGTCGGTGAGTTCGGCCAGGATGAGATCCGCATACTCGAGCAACGCCTCGTCGTCGGAGAAGGGGCGGGCCTTGGCGACCCGCAGAGCCCAGATCGACGAGCTGCAGCATTCATAGAGCTGATGGATGGCCTGGCGTTCGGAGAGTTCGTTGAAACTCGACAATCCGCGCCAATCGACACGCCTCATACGGCCAGCCTAGGAGAGTTCGGGCTGTCGGCTGAACCGGGCCGACGTGATCGGATTGGCATCGGCGACCAGATCGTCGAACCGGTAGTTGGCGATCTTTGCGATCTCGATGAGGGCAAAGGACTTCTCACTGGTGTCGGCGTTGTCCATCCGCGCCCAGCCGCTGCGCAACACCCGGTCGTATCGTTCGGTCTCCCGGGCACAGATGACGAGCGGGAAGCCGAAATGCTCCCGGTACGCCGACGCCAGGTTGACCACGTTCTCGTGTTCGGTCTCCTCCAGATGCGACAGGCCCTTGTGATCGACGGCGATCAGTTCGCCGGTGTCCTCGTCCTCGGCGCCGAGGTCGGGAAAGGCGCGGATCAGGTCCAGCTGCTCGGTGTCGCTACCGGTGAGCATCGCCTCCTGGAACGCGCTGCGGAGATCGTGGACGTCCTCGAAGGGTTTCTGATCCCACGCGCGGTCGAGGACCCAGTCCACGTTCTGCACAACGCCACCGAACGTCGCGCGGAACTGCTCCTTGGACATGGTGTTGACCTCGTCGAGGGTGATCGCGCCACCGCCCGCGACGGCGGGGCCGCGGCTGCCGAGGTGGAAGAACAGCAGGTTGAGCAGGATCGCGGTGATCGCACCCATCGTGATGCCGGTCGAGAAGGGGATCTGCAGGAAGATGTTGGGCATCGCCTGATCGACGCCCGGGAGGGCGGGCACCTCGACCTGCTGACCGGACTTCTCGATGACGGTGGTCGGTGTCGCCGACTGCGAGAACTGCACATACAGCGCGACGGCGAGCGAGGTCGCCGAGATGATCAGGTTGCGGTGATCGGTGAAGTCGACGGACGTCAGGGTCTGGATGCCGACGATGGCCACCGTGGCGAACATGATCAGGGCCGCGCCGCCGAGCACGGGTGCGGGGATGCACTCGACGACCTTGGCCAGCTTCGGGAACAGCCCGAGGACGATCATGATGCCGCCGGCGGCGGCGACCACCCATCGGCTCTTGACGCCGGTGAGTCGGACCAGGCCGACGTTCTCCGAGAAGGCCGTGTAGGGGAAGGAGTTGAACGAGCCGCCGATGACGGTGGCCAGACCGTCGGCTCGGACCGTCGCGGCGACGTCCTCCTTCTTGATGCGCTTGCCGACGATCTCGCCGGTCGCGAACACCGATCCGGTCGATTCGACGGCGACCACCAGCAGCACCACGATCAGCGAGACGATCGCGACGATGTCGAAACGCGGCCAGCCGAAGGCGAACGGCGGGGTGAAGCCGAGCCAGTCGGCCTGACCCACGGCTGCAAAGTTCGCGTCTCCGCACAGCCAGGCCACGAACGTTCCGACGACGAGGCCGAGCAGCACCGCGATCGTGGCCATGAAGCCGCGGAAGAAGCGTTGCATCAGCACGATCAGCAGGATCGTGCCCAGTACGTAGAGAACCCACCGCCAGTTGGCCGAATCGTGCAGATGGGTCGCCGGGTCGCTGACCGCATCGCCTGCGCCGACCGGGATCAGGCAGATGCCGATGATCGTGATCAGCGTGCCGGTGACCACCGGTGGCAGGAAGCGGATCAACCTGGCGAAGAACGGTGCGATCAAGAAGGTGAACACGCCTGCCGCGATGACCGCGCCGTACACGGTCTGCAGGCCGACACGCCCACCGCCGTGGTTGTTCGCGATCTGGATCACCGGCGCCAGCGTGGCGAACGTGATGCCCTGCAGCAGTGGCAGGCGGACGCCGATTTTCCAGATGCCGACCGCCTGGAGCAGGGAGGCAATGCCGCACGTGAACAGATCCGCGGTGATGAGCATGGTCAGGGCCTCGGAGTCGAGGTTGATCGACCGTGCGATCAGGAGCGGGACGAGCACCGCTCCGGCGTAGAACGCGACGACATGCTGTGCACCCAGGGTGAGCAGTTTGCCTGCGGGTGGCACCTGATCGACAGGGGCAACCCTCTTCTTGCGCTTGGCTCCGTCGATGGGAGTGGTGGAATCCGTGGTCATGCTCGCTCACCTCTATGTCGGCCGTTGACCGCTACATCTTGGACCCGGGTGACCGTTCCTGCTCGGCGGGCGATCGTATATTTCCTTCTGGTAAATCGGACAAAGGGCTTGTGCCGCACTAGTATCGACCGTCGTCATGGGTATCGAGCCGAGTGTTCCGGATCGGCGGCGCGAACCGGGCCGCCTGGTCGGGGTGGTGCTGGCGGCGGGCGCCGGGAGTCGCTTCGGTGCGCCCAAAATCGTTGCTGACGACGGTGATTGGCTTCGTCGATCGGTCGATGCGCTGGCCCGCGGCGGCTGCTCCGAGGTGTTCGTCGCGATGGGCGCCCGGATCGTCGACCCACCGGACGGGGCATCGGCGATCATCGTGCCCGGCTGGCGGAGCGGCCTCGGGGACACCGTCCGGGTGGCGGCGACATCGGCGCGGGATGCCGATGCGGACGGCATGGTTTTACATGTTGTTGACACACCGGACGTCGGTCCGGATGTGACCATCCGACTTCTCGCCGCGGTCGGTCGCAGGCGAGATGGCATCGCCCGGGCGGTCTTCGACGGTCGACCAGGACATCCGGTGTACTTCGGGGCCGATCACCTCGACGGCGTGATCGCGACGGTCACCGGTGATGTGGGTGCACAGCCGTACCTCGCCGCTCACCGCGCCGACCTGCTCCTGGTCGAATGTGGCGATCTGGCCACCGGCCGGGATCGGGACACCCCTGGCTGAGTGCGGGGCTCAGCGGTGCAGGGTCGCGACGATCGATTCGAGGGTCTGGTCGCGTGAGGGCAGGCCGAGGGAATGGCCGACCAGCATCGGCTGCGCGTGCCGGAGGAAGACCGACGCGATCAGGAGATGGGCGGTCACATCTGCGTCCACCGCCGGATCGACCACGCCGGCGTCTTGCGCGGATCTCAGGTACCCGCTGATCGCGGTCACCCCACGCTGAGGTCCGTAATCGTTCTCCAGGATCACGCCACCCCAATTCCGCACGGAGTTCGCTGTCGGCCTGGGCGGCCATCAGGACGTCGAGTCCGGCCTCGAGGAATTCTTCGAGGCGTGCGATGAAGACGGTGAGGACCTCGCGCAGCTCGGCGACGTCGTGCGGCGCAGGCGGCATCGTCGGCCCGAACTCCCACAGCGGTCGTAGCGACTCGGTGAAAACGGCACCCACCAGGCCTTTTCGGTCTCCGAAATGGTAAAAAATGCTGCCCTCGGAGATGTCGAGCCGATCGGCGATCTCGCGGGTGGTCAGACGGGCGATGCCCCGGTCGCGCAGGACCGCCAGGGTGGCCGTGACGATCTCGTCTCGCCCGGTCTTCGGTGGCCGTCCACGTCGCGTCACGTCTGGCACTCTACGCGGGAACAGAAACTTATTGAGTAACCGCTCAGAATGTGTGACGATTAACTGAGTCAAAACTCAAATAAGGAGGGGCGCGATGCCTCGGAAATGGTTGACCCTGGCTGCGGTGTGCACCGGGGTGTTCATGTTGCTGCTCGACGTGACGATCGTGAACGTCGCGCTACCCGACATCCAGCGGGACCTGGGATCGTCGTTGGCCGGTCTCCAATGGGTGATCGACGCGTACGCGCTGACCCTCGCGGCGCTGCTGCTGACGGCGGGGACCATCGCCGACATCATCGGCCGCAAGCTGGTGTTCGCGTCCGGCATCGTCGTGTTCACGATCGGTTCGCTGGCGTGCGGTCTGGCGCCCACCATCGAATTCCTGGTCGCCGCCAGGGCTTTGCAGGGTGTCGGTGGGGCGATCATGTTCGCCACGTCGCTCGCGCTGTTGGCGCAGGCGTTTGCGCCCAAGGAGAGAGGCGTCGCGTTCGGCGTGTTCGGCGCGGTGACGGGCGTCTCGGTGGCTGTTGGGCCGGTTCTCGGTGGGGTGCTCACGACAGGACTGTCGTGGCACTGGATCTTCTACGTCAACATCCCGGTGGGCATCGCGGCCCTGGCGGTCACCTACGTCGGAGTCGACGAGTCGAAGGCCCCCGGGTCACGGCGCATCGACTGGCTGGGTTGTGTGAGTTTCAGTGCGGCCCTGGCGTTCCTGGTCTTCGGTCTCATCCGCAGCCACGCCGACGGATGGGGGTCGTCGACGGTCGCCGGTTCGCTCATCGCCGCCGCGGTGCTCCTGGTGGCCTTCGTCGTCGTGGAAAGGATGGTCGCGGACCCGATGATCGACGGCGCACTGCTCCGGGTGCCGACCTTCAACGGTGGTCTGATCGCGGCGTGGGCGGTGTCGGCGTCGATCTTCTCGGCACTGACCTACCTGGTCATCTACCTGCAGACCATCATGGGGTACTCGGCGCTGGAGGCCGGATTGCGCTTCCTGCCGTTCTCTGCGGTCGTGTTCGTCGCGGCCGCCGTCGCAGGCCGGCTCTCGGATCTGGTGCCGGTGAGATGGCTCATCGGTCCCGGATTCGTGTTCGTGGCGGCGGGACTCTGGCTGATGCGCGGCACGGACCCGACGGGCAGCTGGACTCAGCTGGTGCCGGGGTTCGTCGTCGCCGGCGTCGGGACCGGTCTGATCAATCCGCCGCTGGCATCGACGGCCGTCGGTGTGGTCGAGCAGGAGCGGGCGGGGATGGCGTCGGGGATCAACTCCACCTTCCGGCAGATCGGCATCGCCACCGGGGTGGCGGTGCTCGGCAGTGTGCTCGCATCGCATTTCGCCGACACGGTGGCGTCGGCGTTGACCGGCGGGCCGCTGTCGGCACGCGCACAGGAGATCGGCGATGCGGTGGCCGACGGCAACATGGCAGGCGTTCTGGGGACGGTGCCCGGCCCGCTCCGCGCCGGGGTCGCCCGGGTGGCGGCGCAGGGTTATGCCGACGCGCTGGATCGGGTCCTCCTCATCGCCGCGGTGGTGGCGCTGGTTGCCGGCCTGATCGCGGCGGCACTGATCCGTAGTCGTGACTTCCATGACCCAGACGCTTCGCCG
The DNA here is from genome assembly GCF_026625785.1 of Gordonia sp. SL306. NCBI lineage: Bacteria > Bacillati > Actinomycetota > Actinomycetes > Mycobacteriales > Gordoniaceae > Gordonia > Gordonia sp. SL306. The sequence goes on from NZ_CP113063.1 coordinate 4,275,328, forward strand.
GATACGGACATCGCCGCGGACGCGGACGCGGCGCGCGCGGGGCAGGACGCCGGAGCTGCCCTGGACGTGCCGATCGTGAGGACGGTGAAGTGAGGCGGCGATCGGCCGATTCGGTGACCGCCATCTGGTGAAACATCCACGCCGCTGCGGTTTCGTTGCCTTCTCGTCGCCATTCCGATGCACGCGGACGCCTCGCCGCCGTGGCCGACCTGCCTAGTGTGCAGGTGAGCCGACAGCCCGGGAACCAATGGGTGAAGAGGTGATCGTCGTGAAGCGAGCACATCGCGGACCTGTTGCGGCGCTGGCGGCGGCCGGCATCGCCATGGTGGTGATATGTGGCTGCGGCGGGAGCCCCGCGGTGACCGGCGAGGCGGCGCCCCGCGTGAACGAACACGTACCGGCCGACCTCGACATCACTTTCCGCTGGCTGCCCGGTCCGGTTCTCGATCTGTTCGGTCCCGAGGGCACCTTTGTCCGGGCCTACATCGAATCGTTCGAACTGGCCGACGCCGGCCGGTCGACGACGTGGGGTTACCACGGCTTCGTCGCGGCGTCGCCGTCGAACATCGACAGCATGATCGCCGCCTACCCGCCCGACGTGTCGCCGGATCAGCCCGGCGTCGGCACCGCGATCTTCACCGGTCTGCGGCGTGTCGACGACGGGGACTGGACACGGATCGTGCTGTGTCGCCACGGGTTTCGATCCGTTCGTGATGATGCGGGAAATGGGTCGTCATGGACGTCGCGCACCGACGCGCCGCGGCCCGTCGAGGTCGACTTCCGCAGAGTCGGCGCCGGACCGCCCAACGTCAAGAGCGGCACGCAGCGCACACCCGACGGGGCGGTGTTCGGCGACTGGCGTGCCACCAGGGTCGATTTCGCCGCCATCTACCCGACGCCGACCGCCGATCAGAACGCGTGCGCGGCGATGGTGTCGTCGGGCGTCCCGCAGCGCGCACCCACCCATGGCGGCCAGCCGTGGCCGAGCCTGGCACCCAGCCCGGGGTGGTCGGCGACCTCGCTGCTCTGAGTGCGCGGATCAGCCGCCCGGGGTCGAGTCGATCGGGCCGACCGCGAGTCCGAGAGCGCCTTCGGCAAAACGTGTCACGGGCGCCACCGCAGCCTCCAGGGCCTCGTCGTGGCCGACGCGGGCACGCCCCCAGAGATGACCGTCGTCGCCGTCGCGCCGGACACCGATCAGCGCGATGAGTTCGCCGGTGGTGGGTATGCAGACGGCCCAGACGTAGCCCGTCTCGTCCGACCACGCGGCGTTCGCGGCAGCGACGTATGCGCCCGGATCGTCGATGCCCAGATCCGACAACGCCGGGACGTCGGTCATCCGCTCGTCAGCGCGCAGCGCTCGCAGATACCACGTCCCGGCGTTGATCTCGACCGGATTCATGAATGCGGTTGGAGTCCTACTTCAACTCGAGGAGCATGGTGCCCTGGGTGACCGCGGCGCCCGCCTCGACGGCCAGGCCGGTGACCACGCCGTCCTTGTGCGCGGTGACCGGGTTCTCCATCTTCATCGCCTCGAGCACCACCACGAGCTCGCCTGCGGAGACCTCCTGGCCCTCCTCGACGGCGACCTTGACGACGGTGCCCTGCATCGGGGCCTGCACGGCGTCGCCGGACGCGGCCGCGCCGCCACCCTTCTTGCGTGCACGCGCCTTCGGCTTCTTGCGGACCACGCCGTTGGCGCTGCCGCCACCGCCGCCGAGCGCGAGGTCGCCGGGCAGGGAGACCTCGACGCGACGGCCGCCGACCTCGACCACCACGTTCTGGCGCGGCAGCGAGTCGTCTTCTTCGATGGGCTCACCGCCGGTGAACGGCTCGATCGGGTTCTCCCAATCGGTCTCGATCCACTTGGTGTAGATGTCGAACTTCTCGTCGCCGTTCTCGTCCACGTGACCGTGGAAGGCCGGGTTCTCGACGATGTGTCGGTGGAACGGGATGACCGTCGCCAGGCCCTCGACCTGGAACTCGGCGAGAGCACGACGTGAACGCTCCAGCGCCTGCTCGCGGTTCTCGCCGGTGACGATCAGCTTGGCGAGCATCGAGTCGAACTGGCCACCGATGACGTCGCCTGCGACGACGCCCGAGTCGACGCGCACGCCGGGGCCGGTCGGCTCCTTGTAGACCGTGACCGGGCCCGGTGCGGGCAGGAAGTTGCGGCCGGCGTCCTCACCGTTGATACGGAACTCGAAGGAGTGTCCGCGCGGTGTCGGATCCTCGGAGATCTCCAGCTTGTCGCCGTTGGCGATCCGGAACTGCTGGCGGACGAGGTCGATGCCCGCGGTTTCCTCGGTGACCGGGTGCTCGACCTGAAGCCGGGTGTTGACCTCGAGGAAGGAGACCAGCCCGTCGGCGCCCACGAGGAACTCGACCGTGCCGGCGCCGTAGTACCCGGCCTCCCGGCAGATGGCCTTGGCGGACGAGTGGATGCGCTCGCGCTGCTCGGTGGTCAGGAAGGGGGCGGGAGCCTCCTCGACCAGCTTCTGGAACCGACGCTGCAGCGAGCAGTCGCGGGTGCCCGCGACGATGACGTTGCCGTGCTGGTCGGCGATGACCTGCGCCTCGACGTGGCGGGCCTTGTCGAGGTAACGCTCGACGAAGCACTCGCCGCGGCCGAAGGCGGAGACCGCCTCGCGGGTGGCCGACTCGAACAGGTGGGGGATCTCGTCGATGGTGTAAGCGACCTTCATGCCGCGACCACCGCCGCCGAACGCCGCCTTGATCGCGACCGGCACACCGTGCTCCTCGGCGAAGGCGACGACCTCGTCGGCGTCCTTCACCGGGTCCTTGGTGCCCGGGGCCATCGGGGCGTTGGCCTTGAGGGCGATGTGGCGAGCGGTGACCTTGTCACCGAGGTCGCGGATCGACTGCGGGGACGGTCCGATCCAGATCAGACCCGCGTCGATGACGGCCTGGGCGAAGTCGCCGTTCTCGGAGAGGAATCCGTACCCGGGGTGGATGGCGTTCGCGCCCGACTTCGCGGCGGCGTCGAGGATCTTGTCGAACACCAGGTACGACTCTGCGGAGGTCTGACCACCCAGCGCGAACGCCTCGTCGGCGAGCTTCACGAACAATGCGTCGGCGTCCGGCTCGGCGTACACGGCGACGCTGGGGAGGCCGGCGTCGCGGGCTGCGCGGATCACGCGGACGGCGATCTCACCGCGATTGGCGATGAGCACCTTGGAAATGGTCGAGCTGTTCGCAGAGGGACTAGGCACTTGTTCTCCTGGGCGTCGTGTCGTCGTCGTTGGGCGACACCGGCTGGTGGTCGGGCATCACACTCGTTCTGAGTTCACCCCGTGACGGACATGGTGGTGGCCGACCAGGGTGACGCATGACACTTGGAGTCTAGGTGCCACGCGCTCAGGGCAACACACTAGCTCACCGATCAATTGCTCGGTTGGGCACCGGGTGGGTTCGTGACGCCGAAGGTGCTGCTGTCGCCGATGGCCTGGACGAGCTCGGTGAAACGGCCCAGGTAGGCGCGTACGGCATCGGGCGTGTCGAGGTCGGTGGCGTCGTCGATCCCGGCCGAGGTGAGATTGTTCACTTCTGTCGTCGAGTCAACAGTGGGGCCGACGGTGACGGCCGCCCTGGCGGGGAATCGGGCGGAAACGCGCATTCCGGACGGCGTCCGGTTGATCCAGATGAAGACCTCGTCGGTGGCGTAGCTGTGACTGCGGAGCACCTTGGCGCGGCCTTCGTCGGCCGCCGCGGCGCCGGGCGCGTACCTGGTGTCGATGAACGAGATGACGAAGTGGGGCTCGCCCTCGTACCCGATGAGTTCGGCGACGCGCAGGAACGGCAGAGATGCGCCCTGCCGGGACCGTTTCAGCTCGGCGGTGGCGCGCGTGACCGCCTGATCGAAGGTGGGGGAGTCGGAGACGTCGAGGCAGAACGGCGCGACGGCGACGAACCAGCCGAGCGCAGTGAGCCACCGCGTGTGGTCGCGGGTGTGGCGGGGCAGGACGCAGCGGAACTCGGGGTCGCCGGTCCGTTCGTGATAGACGATGGCGAACGCCGCGAGCACCCCGGCGGTCAGTGTCCCGCCTGCCTGCGAGCACACCGCCGTGAACCGGTTGGCCGCGTCGTCGTCGAGGACGACGCCGGTGATGGAATTCTGCGGACCGGGACCGTCGTCGGTCTCGGCCGACGCCGTGTCCTCGGCGGTTGGGTTGTCGGCGGTTGGGTCGGTGGCGGAATCCGGGTCGCCGTCGGTGCCTGCGGGTCGGTAGTCGAAGCCGGGCAGGCTGCCGCGGCCGCTGCGCAGGAACGACGACCACGTCGACACCGCGGGATGGTCGGCACCGGTCTGATCGGCCTGCCGACGCTCCTCGGCACTGAAATCGACGTAACTGCCGACCGCCGGCAGATCGGGCTCGGTGTGATCACGTGCCGACCGGTAGAGCGTCACCAGTTCCTGCTGGGCCATGATCAGCGAGTATCCGTCCACCAGCGAGTGGTCGGCGGCGAACAGCAACGTGAAGGAGTCCTCGCGGCCGACCGTGGCGAACATGTACGCGGGCCAGTGCAGGGGCGCGGTTGCCCGGTCGAACGCGCCGGCGATCTGCTCGACGAGGGGGCCCGACTGGGTGTACCAGCCGATCCGGCCCATCTTGAGCTTGACCGTGCCCACGTCCGTGCTGAGTCGTTGCAGGCCGTCGCCCTTGATGACGACATGGCTGCGGAGGACCTCGTGCCGATCGATCCATGTCATCAGGGTGCTGCGGATCGCCGGGATCGACAGGGGCTCGTCGAACTCGATGGAGAGCCCGAGCCACGATTCCCGGCCACCTTCCCGGCGGGTGCGCAGGCGATATTCGAAGGCCGAGCGCAGATGCTGTTCGTGATTGTGGGAGGTCAACCGTGAGTCGTGACTCCAGTTGCCGAGCCCACCCGGGACGTAGGGCATCCACTCGACGAGTCCGCCTGGCTCGATCGGCTCCTCGAGGATCTGGATGAATTTCATGGCGCGGTCGGCGGCCCGCCGGACCCGGCCGTCTGCGCACGGACCTGACCCTTGATCCGGGCGAGCATGCCCGCCATGCCGCGCAGGCGCAGCGGGCTCACCGCGGAACCGAGACCGAGATCGTGATAGAAATCGGCAGGCACCGCGAGGATGTCGTCGGCGGATGCGCCGTCGAGGCCCTGGTGCAGGATCGACGCGAATCCACGGGTGGTCGGTGCCTCGGGCGGGGCGCTGAAATGCAGTCGCACCGACGTCGGGTCAGACGCGTCCACCGCGAGGAACACCGGGGACTGGCATTCCGGCACCGGCTCCATCGCGTCCTCGAGCAAGTGCTCGGGAAGGTCCGGAAGCTCCCGCGAGAACTCCAGCAGCAGCGTCACCTTGTCGGAATCGCCCAGTGCACCGAAATCGTCGACGATCTCGGCCATGGCGTCCGGGAGGCTCATGTCGAGGCGGGCGCCGAGCCGGGTTCGGTGCCGACGGCGATCGGTACCCGCACCGCGTTGCCCCACTCGGTCCACGAGCCGTCGTAGTTGCGCACGTTGCCGAAGCCCAGCAGGTGGGTCAGCACGAACCAGGTGTGGCTCGAGCGCTCGCCGATCCGGCAGTACGCGATGGTCGGTGTCGACGCATCGAGGTCGCCGTAGATCTCGTCGAGTTCGGCCTTGGCCCGGAACCGGCCGTCGGGAGCGGCCGCCTTCGCCCACGGGATTGAGATGGCGGTGGGGATGTGTCCACCCCGCAGCGCGCCCTCCTCCGGGTAGTCGGGCATGTGAGTGCGTTCGCCGCTGTACTCCTGCGGCGAGCGGACGTCGACGAGCGGCTCGGAGCCGAGCGCACCGAGCACCTCGGGTGCGAACGCACGGATCACCGTGTCGTCGCGCTCGACGACCGGGTAGTCCGAGCGGGGATACTCGGGGACGTCGAAGGAGGTCTCCCGGTCTTCGGACATCCAGGCATCCCGGCCGCCGTCGAGCAGTCGGACGTCCTCGTGACCGAAGAGGGTGAACACCCAGAGTGCGTACGCCGCCCACCAGTTGCTCTTGTCGCCGTAGACGACGATGGTGTCGTCGCGCTCGATGCCCTTGCTGCGCATCAGTTCGGCGAACTGTTCGCCGTCGATGTAGTCGCGGGTCACCGGGTCGTTCAGGTGCAGATGCCAATCCACCTTCTGGGCGGTCGGGATGTGACCGATGTCGAAGAGGAGGACGTCCTCGTCGGACTCGATGATCTTGAGTCCCTTGGCGCCGAGGTGCGCCGAGAGCCACTGCGTCGTGACGAGGCGCTCCGGGTGGGCGTAGTCGGCGAACGCCGGATTCGGATCGGTCTCAACGCTCAACTGCGGTCCCTTCGTGATTGTCGTCGGTCCGCGACGGGCTGGCTGACACACGGACCCGCCGACGTGCGGTATCTCGCACTGAGCCTACCCATTGTTCACGCCGCACGGTCGGCGGCGTACCGCAGCGTGGATCCGGTTGCCCGGCGTGCGCGCTTCGCCGACGTCGCGGGTCACCCGGCACGTCGCTCACCCGGCACGGTGGCGCAGCCCGCCCGACCAGACATCGCGCAGCCGGTCGTCCACCGCGTCGAGCACGCCGGTCATCGTGCGGTGGGCGAGTGCGGTCTCCGGGTACCGGGCGCGCAGGTGGACACCGTCGGCGTCCCGCCAGAACCAGAACTGCGCGGTGTCGGTCCGGCGTGAGCTCGAGATCTGCCGGGTGGTCACCGACGCAGGCAGGCCGAGCTTGCGGTAGTCGACATAGGACACCATGAAGACGTCGCTGCGGTTGGTCCGGATCAGGTCGCCGAAGGTCAGGTACACCGGGGTGAGACCGATCCGCGCCAGCGGAAGTGCCTCCCCGAGCCGCGCGGTGTTGGCGCGCAGGGTGGTTCCGCGATCTCCTCCGGCGCTCAACCGGATGGGTGCGTTGCCGACCAGCCATCCGACCGCCTTGCGATCGGTGGCGTCGTAGCGGGTGTGGACCGGCAGGATGGCGGGCAGCTCAGCGGGCCCGCCGACATCGTGAACCGCATCCGCAAGCGCCGTCAGCAGTGCCGGGTACGTGCGCGCGTCGAGTGCGTGGACGTTCTTCTCGAAGCGGTGCGCGGACTCGGCGCACATCAGTGTGCGCACCTCGGTACACACCGGGGCGGTGTCGTCGCGTGCCAGACCGAGGTCGAGAGGGAATTCGGGGACCGTCCAGTCGTTGGCGGCGAGGAACTCCCCCCAGCCGCGCAGACGCGGGTCGTCGGGGGCCACCGTCGGAGCGGCGTCCTCGATCATCCGGATGTCCAGAAAGCTCACCGGCTGTGTGACTTTCGTGCCGGAGAGGTCGTCCACGAGGTCGGATGCGATCACCGCGAGCGAATAGGCGTCGACGTAGCAGTGGTCGAACGCGAGGATCACGGTCGTCGACGACGGCCGCCGTACGGCGGCGAGGTAGTGCCGTAGCGGCGCGAACGGCGAACAGACCGTTGCGATGTCGTCGACCAGGCGGTCGGCGAGTGGGGGATCCCCGATGCCCGCGACGGCCGGATCCGTGGTACCCGCCGGACCCGGGTGGGCCGGGAGAACGGTTCCGGTGACGGGTCGCACACGCAGGCCGCCGACCGGCAGTCGGTGGCGGACATGCTCGTCGTCGGAGGAGACGAAATGACACCGCAGCACCTCGTGCCGGTCCACCAGCCCCCGAAGGCTGCGGGTGATGTCGTCGACCGCCACGGCCTCCGCGAACTCGACGGTCAGCGCGAGCCAACCGGCGGTGCCGTTGCGGCGAACCGCATCGAGGTGGAACTTCTCGTTCTCCGACGGCGGCACATCGACAGGGAGGGAGTCGGCGGTCGCGGCCAACTCCCAGCGGATGACTGCGCCGGGCTCGATCTCGACCGAATCGTCGCCACAGAGCTTCACGACCGGACCTCCGTTGCGGAATGCGCGCCGACGACGGGATCGGCACCTGCTGCGTAGTCGGTGAGCCATCGACCGACGGCGATGGCGTAGGTGTCGAAAGCGCTTTGCGCCGTGGGATTGTCGGGAATGTGGGCGAGGAGCGTCAGCGCATGCTCATAGCGGGTGAACCACATGTTCGCATTCCGGGTGCGGCCCACCGCGGGAAAACAGGTCGCCGGCGCCACGGCAGGATCGTCACTGCCGGGAATCCTGCGGAAGTCGATGTAGGACACCATCTGTGGCGAACCGGAGTCTGGGAGGTAGGTGCCCTCGGCGGCCAGAACCGCGAGAGCGGCATGGACGGGCAGGGTGGCGAGGTCGCGCGCCACGGCCACCGCGTCGGTGGCGATGTGTACCAGGTCGGTGAAGTTCGTTCCCGGCGACACCGGAAACGCGACCGGTGCGAAGTTGCACAACCAGCCCTGGGTGGTGGCGTGGTCGGCGGTGCGGGTCGAGAGCACCGTGGACGTGAAATAGCTTTCGGTTCCCAGCAATTCGTGTTGCGCCGCGGCGAGCCCTGCGTAGATCAGCCCGACGAGAGAACTGGCGTCGTCGCGCCGCTGTTCGCAGGAGTCGAGTTGTCCGGCGGTCAGCAGGGTGCGCTGGACGGGAAGTGCCGGACCGAGCTCTCCGTCGGCGAGGCCGAGGTCGAACGGGAAGCGGGGAACCCGACCATCGTTCGCGGACAAGATCTCTCGCCAGGTCGCGATCCGGGGGTCGTCGGGATCCGCGGACGCGGCGAGCGACTTCTCGGAGGATATGTAATCGGTGAACCGTCCCGCGCGCTCCGGCTGCGGGATCTCACCGTCGCGGTGGGCCCGGTAGAGACGGGCGATCTCGTGGAGACCGATGTACTGCGAGAACCCGTCCGTGTGCGAGTGATCCGATCCGATGTAGAAGGTGAATCCGTCGCCGTGGTCGAACGCCCCGTAGACGAGGCCGGGCATGCGGTCGTAGACCGCTTCGGATTCGATGCGGTCGACGATGTGACCGATCACGTCGTCGGCGGCGACGTCGGCCCCGGATCCGCCGGGGCGGAACTCGATGCTCTCCGCCGGTGCCACCAGGCGGATCGGGCCGGCGTCGTCGAGTCGGTAGACGGCACGCAGTTCGTCGTGCCGGCGGACGAAGGTCGTCAGCGCGGCAGCCATGGCCGCGCGGTCGAGGGGACCGTCGAGGACGGTGATGGTGCCCGCCGTCCCGGTGTGCGGCCCGCCGTCGGCCCGTTTGGCCGCCGCGGCGGACACATGATCGGTCTGCAGGAAGGTCAGGCCGTCGGCTGTCGGTTCGGCAGCGGCGAGTGCGCGGTCCGGATCGGCCAGCCGCCACTCGACGCTCGCGCCACCGGCGGGGCGCGAGCGTAGGGGAGGAGTGTGGCTCATCAGGTCCTAGGACGCCTTCGTCGCGTCGAGCACGCCGTGGTCATAGGCGAGGTCGCCCTCGGCGATCACGGTCGTCAGGATCTGATGGAATGTCGAGATGAACCGATGGACCATGTCGGCCCGCGGACCCGTCGGGAACCTCGACGAGATGTTGGTCCCGGTGGGTACCCGGTTGATCCAGAAGTAGACCTCGTCGGCGTTGCGCGTGGAGCTGCGCAGCACGCGGGCGCGCCGCGCATCCCACAGATCGGCACCGTCAGCGTGCCGCAGGTCGATGTAGGAGACCACGAGCCCGGGTGGCGTCGTGTCGCCGCCGATCAGGTCGGCGATCGGGGCGAAGGGAGCGGCGCCGACCCCCTTGTAGTCCGAGGCGCTCACTGCGACCGACGTGATCGCCTCGCGGAAGGTCGTGGCGTCCTGCGGACGCAGGTGCACCGGGATGATGCCGACGAACCATCCGGCGGCCTCGCCCCATTTCATCTCGCTGCGGGTGTGAATCGGATTGATGAATCGCAACTCGCCGGACCCGCTCAGCTTGGCCGCCGCCATCGACAGCGCCGTGTAGATGCCCGCCTGCATGTTGGCGCCTGCGTCTTTGCACAGCGCGTTGAAGGCCGCGGTCTGATCGGCGTCGAGGAGCCAGGACGACAGGGTCGCCTGGAATCCGCGGTCGGGTGTGCGTTCGGCGATGATCGTCGGTGCCTCGTCGGACTCCGACGGCCGCACGACCGGGAAGGTGGGCATCGGCGCCGGCTGCGGCGAATCGGGGTCGGCAGCGGCGAAGAATCGGCTCCAGCCCGCGACGGCGTCGTCCGTGTCGCGGATCTGGTCGCCGATCGCCCGCTCCGCATCGGAGAAGTCGACGTAGCTCCCGAATTCGGCGAGGCCGTCGGGGGTTCCGGTGACCACGGATTCGTAGAGGGCGGTCAGTTCCTTGATCGCGAACACCTGCGTATACGCATCCATCACCGTGTGGTCGGCGGCGAAGACGACGAGAAACGCGTCGTCGCGGTCGTCGAGCTCGACGGTCACCGCGACGCAGTGCGGCCAGCTCAACGGGCTGACGGCGGTGTTGAAGTACTCGTTGATCCGCTCGAAGACCTCGGTGCTGCTGAGGTGATCACCCATCGGGCGTCGACTGATCGAGATCGACTCGGTCGGCAACGTGATGCGCTGGGGGGCCTCGGTGTCACCGCCGGTCACCGAGGTCCGGAACGCCTCGTGACGGGCGTACCAGCGGTTCATGGTCTCGCCCATGACGTCACCGTCGAGAGGGCGCTCGATGAGGAATGCGGTCCCGATCCATTGGCTGTACCAGTCGTCACCCTCGGCCGCTGCGCGATTGGCATGCTCGACGTGCATGTACGACAGCCGACGTGGATCGAGGGACCACGCATCCGGCGCGGCCTCGGGAACCCACGCTGTCAGCGAGCCTCCCGGCAACGGATAGTCGGCCAACTCGGTGTATTCCATGAAACCTCCTTCGTCGGTACTGCGGTCTCTTCTATTGGGGTCTTCTGCTGGGTTCCTGCGTGGATCTCCGCCGGCCGTCAGGCCGTGTGCAGATGCGGCGTCAGACGCCGAGTCCGGCGGCGATGAACGGCCAGCTCCGGTGCAGCTGATCGACCCAGTACGGCCACGAGTGGGTGCCGGGGTCGACGTAGTGGAAGGACGCGGGGATGTGTTGTGCGGCCAACTGGGCCTGCAGATTTCGGGTGCACCACATCGAGCCCATCTCGATCGCCCCGCCGACGATCTGACGGTTCGCCGGATCGTCGTTGCCCGGGTATCCCGGCGCGTCGTAGCGGCCCGCGCGGCCGGTCCCGGTGGACACGTAGATCGCGCTGCCGCGCAGCCCCGCCGAATGGCGAAGGACGTCGTGGGCCGACCAGGCGGGATCACCCGGCGGACCCCACATGTTGTCGGCGTTGCCGCCGAACGCGGACACGATGCCGCGCGGATATGCCTCACCGGCGGGACCGGTGGTGGTGTAGCAACCGCTGTAGGCGGCGACGGCGCGGTAGAAGCCGGGATTGCGGGCGGCCAGCATGAGGCTCGATCCGGCTCCCATCGAGAGGCCGCCGATCCCGCGGCGTCCGTTGCCGTCGAACCGGGCGTCGAGCAGCGGTGGGAGCTCCTTCTTGAGGAAGGTCTCCCACTTGTAGCGGCCCAATGTGGGATCGTCGCGCTGCCAGTCGGTGTAGAAGCTGCCGTTGCCCGCCAGCGGCAGCGCGACGGTGACGTTCTTGTCGGCGAAGAACTTCACCGCGTCGGACTTGATCAGCCAGATGCTCTTGTGCGGGTCCTCTTCGCCGAGACCGCTCAGCATGTAGAGCGTCGGGCGTGGACCGCTCTGGGTCCGGGGGACGAGCACCTGGACCTTGATGGTCTTGCGCATGGCCGCGGAGTGGACGTACACGCCGTACTGGGTCGGTCCTTCGCGCACCACACGTTCGATCGACGGTGCAGACGGTGCCGCGGTCGCCACCGAGACGGTGCCGGCCAAGGAGGCCACCGCGGCGCACACGATGGCCGCGATTGCTGCCGTGCGCGCCAGACGGTGTCGGGCGCGCACGGCGCCGGGAGGTCGGGCGGTCCGCGTCCGCAAGGTCGTCATCGAGCGTGGTTCTCCTCGTCGTGGGCAGCCCGCGACGGGCTGTTGCTGCTGGAGGTCAGGTAAACCAAAACAAAGAACATTTGCAAGCGAAACTAATGATTTGGGGCTCAGATTGCCCCGAGGGTGACAAGTGTCACCATGGAATGGTGGTCAACCCCCAACGGGCACATTCTTTTTGAACACTCGCGCACAGCTCGGCAGAGGTCGGGAAAGCGGCCGGATCGAGCCCGGAGACGGCGAGCGTGGTGGTCTCGCCGGTGTCATGAAACCATGCCGCGAGCCCTCCACGAAGTCGGACAAGTCGCTCACGGCTGACGCCCTGAGTGGTCGCGCGCGAGGCGAAGGTGCCGATCCGGGACGGATCACCGAGTCCGGCGAACAGGGGATCGACCACACCGCCGTTTGAGGCGAGGGCGAGTGGCGTGGCGGCGTTCTTGCTGAGAGTGGCCACCGCAGCGTCCGGTAGTGCCTGGATGAGCGGCTGCAGTCGCGGAGGCCGACCCGCGCCGGTGCCGGCGCGCCGATAGGTCTCCTTGGCCGCCTGCCGGATCGCCGAGAGGTCTCGTGAGCGACTCCACTCGGCGGGGATGTCCAGCGTGAGCCCGGTGGTCGAGTTCGCGCGGGTGTCCTCCTCCGGGCGCACCGACATCGGGATCGACAATCTGACCGTGTCCTCCCAGGACGCGCGGCCTGCGCCGACGATGAGCCCGGTGACGATCGCGAGGAAGAGCGCGTTGCTGGTGCCGCCTGATGCCGAGAAGGTGGATCGCCAGTCGTCGCCCGGGATGGAGACGATGGCGAGCGGGGTCCGGATCGTCGTCTCGCGGGCCACCTCGTCGTCGGTCGGTGCGGGTGGCGGGGGAGTCGACTGCGACGTCACCGGTCGCTTCTCGGACGACTGCCCCGTCGCACCGGCGTCGCCCCGTGTCGACCACGAGTCCCGCAGGAGACCGACGAGACCGGCGCCGACCGTTCCCAGCTGGGTGGCGGACTCGCGGATCTGATCGGGCAACGACGGCGTGGCCGGTGCGTAATGCGCGTCCACTGAGTCGTCGTCGCCGGTCGCGTGCAGGATTGCCCGCCCGCCCAGCCAGCCGTCACCGACGGCATGCGACGAGCACAGGGTGACGATGCCCCCGCCCGATGCCAGGGGGGCTGCCCGCAGATCCCAGACGGGACCGAGCGCGAGGTCGAAACGGACGTCGGCGGCACGTTCGATCCAGTCGAGGACCTCGTCGTCGGCGAGCTCCGGATCGAGGTGGGTCCGACCGGCGGTGGCGGCCGCGGCGGTCCAGTGATCGCGGACGAAGGGAATCCGGCTGCGGCGCAGCCGGCGGCTGATCGGGGTGTCGAGCAGCCGCCTGCCGATCCGGTCGAGTTCCTCGGCCGCCAGGGGTTCGGTGAGGCGCCAGATCGCCTGACTCAGCACCGGGACACCGAATGCACGGTCCATGCGGACGAACAGATCGTCGTCGTGTGTGGTGCGCTCGACGTGGGAAGTCATTACGCCGACCCTAGACATCTCGTTTGGATCTCGCTTGTGCAACAGGTTAATAGCTGATGAAGGGGCGTGGCGCAGCGTCAGCGCAGTCCGGTCAGCGATCTGGGGTCATCGCCACAGGCTCGTGACGTCGACTCCGACTTCGGCGAGGAGTCGGCGAACGGTCGGCAGACCGATTCCGATCACCGAGGACGGATCGCCGTCGATGGCCTCGACGAACCAGCCGCCGAGGCCATCGAGAGTGAACGCACCGGCGACCGCGAGGGGCTCGCCGGTGGTGGCATAGGCGTCCACGGTCGCGTCGTCGATATCGGCGAAGCGGATCGTCGTGGCCGCGGACGCCTGAGCCGTCCCGACGAGCCGGGAATCCCGGATGCGTGAGACCCGGTGCCCGGTCAGCAGTTCCGCCGACCGTCCGCGCATCCTGCGCCACTGGGCACGCGCGACGTCGACGGTGTGCGGCTTCCCGCTGAGCTCGCCGTCGAAGAGCAGCATCGAGTCGCAGGTCAGCACCACGGTGTCGGTTGCGTGATCGTCGTCGGCGAGGATCGTGGCGACCACGGCGTCGGCCTTCGCGCCGGCGAGGGCCACCACCACCTCCGCCGGAGGTGCACCGGGGAGCGCGTTGAGCACGGCGTCCTCGTCGACGTCGGAGACGATCACCCGGGGGTTGAGCCCGGCGGCCCGCAGAACCCGCAGCCGGGCGGGCGATGCGGATCCGAGGACCACCGAGACCGTCGTCACGCCCTCAGGTTGGTGAAGCTTGTCGGCGCTCCCCAGATGGGACGGAGCCGGTCCTCGGGTCGACCCCAGTCGTCGCGGGGACCGGTCTCGACCGGGCCGCTGTTCGACGAACCGGCGGCCGCGGCGACCAGCGACGTGAGGACCGCGACCTCTTCGTCACTGGGGTTGCCGCGGACGATGCGCAGCAATGGCTCGGCGGCCGGGGTGTCGGCGGTGTCGCTCATAGCGGGATGTTCCCATGCTTCTTCGGCGGCAGGGTGACCATCTTGCGCTCGAGCAGTCGCAAGGCGGTGGCGACCTGTCCGCGGGTGTGGCTGGGCGGGATGACGGCGTCGACATAACCGCGCTCGGCGGCCACGTACGGGTTCACCAGAGTGTCCTCGTACTCCTGCTGCAGCTGGAGCCGCAGCGCGTCGACGTCGTCGCCGTTGGCCTGGGCCTCCTTGAGCTGGCCGCGGTAGACGAAGCCCACCGCGCCCGACGCTCCCATGACCGCGATCTGGGCGGTGGGCCATGCGAGGTTCACGTCGGCACCCATGTGCTTGGAACCCATGACGTCGTACGCGCCGCCGTAGGCCTTGCGGGTGATGATCGTGATCTTGCCGACCGTGGCCTCGCCGTACGCGTAGAGCAGCTTGGCGCCGCGTCGGATGATGCCGTTGTATTCCTGGTCGGTGCCGGGCAGGAAGCCGGGGACGTCGACCAGGGTGACGATCGGGATGTTGAAGGCATCGCAGGTGCGGACGAACCGGGCGGCCTTCTCCGAGCCCTTGATGTCGAGGCAGCCGGCGAACTGCGTCGGCTGGTTGGCGACGATGCCGACGCTGCGGCCGTCGACGCGACCGAAGCCGACGACCACGTTGGTGGCGTACTCGGCCTGGACCTCGAGGAACTCGTCGTCGTCGAGGATGCGGCGGATCACCTCGTGCATGTCGTACGGCTGGTTCGGCGAATCTGGGATCAGGGTGTCGAGTTCGAGGTCCTCGTCGGTGAGGGTGTCCTCGATCGATCCGGCGGCCGGGTCGGCGACCGGCAGTCGGGGCGCCTCGGCGCGGTTGTTGCTGGGGAGGTAGCCCAGCAGATCCTTGACGTACTCGAGCGCGTCCTCTTCGTCCTGCGCGACGTAGTGCGCGGTGCCCGACTTCGACATGTGGGTGTGGGCGCCGCCGAGGTCCTCCATCGTGACGTCCTCGCCCGTGACCGTCTTGATCACGTCGGGGCCGGTGATGAACATCTGGCTGGTCTGGTCGACCATCACCACGAAGTCGGTGAGTGCGGGCGAGTAGACGTGTCCGCCTGCGGCCGCACCCATGATCAGCGAGATCTGCGGGATCACGCCGGAAGCGCGGACGTTGCGGTGGAAGATCTCGCCGTACAGGCCGAGCGAGACGACGCCTTCCTGGATGCGGGCGCCTGCGCCGTCGTTGATGCCGATCAACGGGCGGCCGGTCTTGATGGCCAGGTCCATCACCTTGACGATCTTCTCGCCGTAGACCTCGCCGAGGCTGCCGCCGAACACGGTGGCGTCCTGGGAGAAGATGCACACCTCGCGACCGTCGATGGTGCCGTAGCCGGTGACCACGCCGTCGCCGAGCGGGCGACGCTCGGCGAGTCCGAAGTTGGTGCTGCGGTGACGGGCGAGAGCGTCGAGTTCGACGAACGACCCCTCGTCGAGCAGGTGCGTGATGCGCTCGCGCGCGGTCAGCTTGCCCTTGTCGTGGATCTTGTCGACCGCGGCCTCGCCCACCGGGTGCTTGGTCTCTTCGAGGCGATTACGCAGATCGGCGAGCTTTCCCGCCGTCGTGTGGATGTCGGGAGCGGCGCCGTCATCGCGCGAAGCAGTCGTCATGAACAACGATGCTAACTACCCGACTGTGAGCCACGTCAACCGGATCAACGTGAGATTCACCTCATGTTCCCGAGTGTTCGGTCGGCGCTGCCGCGAGTGCGTGGGCCGCAGCGGCCCCGGCCCACATCTGTGCCTGCCCCCATGCCCGTGAGCGGCGCAGTAGCGTCTGGGTATGACCCTGGATGGCGCTGCGCTCCTCGAGACTCTCGCTGACACCTGCTGGCACACGATCGAGGTCGTGGAGTCGACGGGTTCGACCAATGCCGACCTGATCGCCCGGGCGGCGACCGAGGAGGTCGGCGGGACGGTTCGCATCACGACCGACCAGACGACCGGTCGGGGTCGTCATACCCGCGTCTGGTCGGCTCCGGCGGGTGGACAACTCGCCATGTCATCGGCGGTGGCGGTCGGCGACGACCCAGAGCACCTCGGGTGGTTGTCGCTGATCGCGGGTCTGGCGGTCACCCGGGCCGTGGAGGAAGTCGTGGGTGAACGGCCCACTCTCAAGTGGCCCAACGACGTGCTGATCGACGACCTGAAGGTCGCAGGCATCCTGTCCGAGTACACGCACGTGCCCACCGGCGGGGTGGCCGTCATCGGGGTCGGGCTCAACACGGCCATGACCGAACAGCAGCTGCCCGTACCCACTGCGACCTCATTGCTGATCGTCACCGGGGACGAGGTTCCGCCGGAAGATCTCGCACGACAGTTCCTACGTGCGCTGTCCGAGTTGCTCACGTTGTGGCCGACCGACATCGACCAGCTGGCCGCAATGTATCGCGAGCGCAGCGACACGCTGGGCCGACGCGTCCGATTGGTGTTGCCCGGTGACAAGGAGCTGGTTGGTACGGCGGTCGGGATCGATCGGACCGGCCGGATCGTCATCGACGTCGACGGCCGCGAAGTGGTGGCGGCCGCCGGCGATGTCACCCACCTGCGGCCGGTCGACTGATCCGGCCGCCCCGGACGCGGGCTCGGCCGTCTGGTGGTCTAGCCCTGCTGGATGCTTTTGTGCCCCATGGCGGGGACCAGGGCCAGGATCGGTAGTCCGATGATCAGATGGAGTACCGCCGTGGCGATCCCCACGGACACCTCGGACGACAGGACCAGCGGGATGATCACGGCGCCTGCGATGAGCAGCCCCACGATCCAGCGGAAGAACTGATTGGGCGAGGGCGTGACCATCTGGAGGACGTACCACAGTGCGCCGGCCGCCAAGGCGCAGAGGAAGCCGACCACGGCGAACCAGATCTCGTCGCGGGCCAAGGGATTCCACACGCCGAACTTGCCTGCCTCGTTGACCCTCTCGACGATTGCGCGGATCACCCAGGCCGCCAGCCATGCGGCGAGTCCGGTGACGACGCCGGTCATCACGACGCCGCCGACGAACATGGTCGGGTTCACGTTGGGGCCCAGGCGGGGTTTCTGGCGTGGTGTCGGCTGCGGGTAGGCCTCGGAGTACTCGGCCGGACCGGGCTGTGCGTGCGGGTCCGACCGGCTGTACGCCTGCGACTCGGGCGGATATCCGCTCTCGTACCTGGCGGTTCGTGGGTCGTACGGGTCACGTGGGTCGCGATAACTCATGGTTTCTCCTTGACCTTCTCGGCGGTCGGACCGGTACGCGTCTGTTCGCAGTGTACTTGTGTGCACCAGCGGTCTCCGGCGGCATGCTGGTGCCACGATCGCTATGTGGTCGTGGTCGCGGTGGGTCGAGCCGCGCCGTTGTGGGCGAGCCGCGGATTAAGCTGGCTGCCATGTCCTACCCACGCGAGAACCTCGCCCCCGGCGAGGAGATCGTCCTGCACCGGCATCCGCATTGGAAATGCCTGCTCGGGCCGTTCCTGGTGTTCCTTCTGGTGACTGCTGTCGCGGGGGTGCTCGCGGGGATGGTCAGCGGGTCGACCCTGGACTCGACGGTCTCGACCGTGCTGCTGATCATCATCGGTGTGCTGTGGCTGCTCGGATTCGTGTGGTACTTCGTCCGGCCGTTGGTCTCGTGGAAGACAACGCATTTCGTCCTCACCGATCGCCGGGTGATCTACCGCAACGGTGTGCTGACGCGATCCGGGATCGACATCCCGATCCGTCGGATCAACACCGTCGAGTTCCGGCACGGGCCGATCGACCGGATGCTCCGGACGGGCACGCTGATCATCGAGTCGGCGTCCGACGAGCCGTTGTCGTTCGACGACATCCCCCACGTGGAACGGGTGCACGCGATGCTTTATCACGAGGTCCTCGACACGCATGAGGACGCCGCGCCCGACGAGTTCGGGCTGACGGACGACGATCGGTCCGATCGTCGTCACGACGAGGGGGTCGGACGGTGACCGATGTACTGCTGGCCGAGGACGATATCGCCATCGCCGAGCCGCTGGCGCGCGCCCTGACCCGCGAGGGGTACGGCTGCGAGGTGGTCACCGACGGCGCCGAGGCGCTCGACCAGGCGCTCGACACCCGCTTCGAACTGCTCATCCTCGATCTCGGGCTGCCCGAGATCGACGGCCTGGAGGTGTGCCGCCGAATCCGGACGGCGCGACCACAGCTCGCCGTGCTGATGCTCACCGCGCGCACCGACGAGGTGGACTTCGTGGTGGGTCTCGACGCGGGCGCCGACGATTACGTGGGCAAGCCGTTCCGGCTGGCCGAGCTGCTGGCCCGGGTCCGGGCGTTGCTCCGCCGCCAGCAGAGCGCCGACGTGGTCCTCGACGGCGGCGACATCCAGCTCGACACCCGCGGCCGCCGCGTGCTCGTGGACGGTGCCGATCTGGTGCTGGCCAACCGGGAGTTCGATCTGCTGCGATTCCTGATGGAACGCCCGGGGCAGGTGGTGAGCCGGGACGAGATCCTCACCGAGGTGTGGGGATCGGCAGACCTGCGCTCGTCGAAGACGCTCGACATGCACATCTCGTGGCTGCGCCGGAAGATCGGCGACGATCAGCACGACCGTCCCCGGCACATCGTCACCGTGCGTGGCGTCGGATTCCGATTCGACCCCTGATCGACTGGTCGGGGACACCGCATGCGGCGCCGGATCCTGAACACGATGATCGCCATGATCGTGGCGGTCGGTCTTCTGCTGGGCATCCCGTTGAGCGTGATCGCCTGGTGGTGGGTGTCGGACAACGCTCACCAGAACCTGGACTCGCGGCTCAAGCTGATCTCGGCGCAGCTGATCCGTCAGGAGGGTGCCGAAGGGCGGGTGTCCGCGGGCTCTCTCGACACCGAGGCATTCCGGCTGCTGTTGCCCGAGGACGGCAGGTTGACCGTCCGCTACCCGGTGGGCTCCGACGCCGAGGCCGAGACGGTGATCGGCGAGCCGATCGACGGCGCCACCATGACCGATTCCATCGCTCTGGGCAACGCCGGGTCGATACTCCTGGAGATCCCCCTCAGCCAGGTGCGCGACGACCAGCTCGCGGCCATCGGGATCGTGGCGCTCGTGGTCGCGAGTTCGATCGCCGCGGGCACGACCGTGGCCGCGGTGACCGCTGGTCGCGTCGCCGATCCGCTGATCGACCTGGCAGGCCGGGCCGCCGCGATGGCGAAGGGGGACTTCCGTTCCGAGTGGAGGTCGTACGGGATCAGCGAGCTGGACCGGGTGTCCCGGGCGCTCGGGGACGCGAACTCGGAGATCGCCCTGCGACTCGAGCGGGAGGGCGAGATCGTCGGCGACGTGTCACATCAGCTGCGCAGCCGGTTGACGGCGATCCAACTGCGCCTCGACGAACTGTCGCTGCACGAGGATCCGGCCGTCGTCGGGGAGGCCGAGGCGGCACTCGAACAGGTGGAACGACTCTCTCGCGAGCTCGACGAGATGGTGGCGGCATCACGGAACGATCCCGCGGTGCCGAACCAGATCGACGTCGAGGAGATGGTCCGAACGCTGATCGGCGACTTCCGCGCGGCATTCGGCGCGGCGGGGCGATCGATCGCGGCGACGTTCAACGGCCAGACCACGGCGGTCAGTGCCCGGCCGGGACGGTTGCGTGAGGCGTTGAGTGTGCTCGTCGACAACGCGCTCCAGCACGGTGCGGGGACGTGCCGGATCCATGTCGACGATCTGCCGTCGGCCGACATGCTCCGGATCACCGTCGCCGACGAGGGGACCGGCATCGACGACGATCTGGTCGGGTTGATCTTCCGCCGGGGATTCTCGGCCGGGCGGGGCAACGGGGTCGGTCTGTCGCTGGCACGCGCGCTCGTCGAGGCCGACGGCGGACGTCTCGAACTGACGATGCGCCGACCGGCGGTGTTCTCGATCGTGGTGCCCTCGGCGCACACCGGCGATCCCGACGACGGGGACGACACGGACGGCGACCGCCCTGATGGCGATGACCGCGGCGGTGATTCCGTCCGGGGCCGGCCGTCACCGGTCACGCGTGACCGAGTTCCTCATCGTTGAGTTCCTCGGCGGTCGGGTGCAGGTCGGTGGAGCCGGCGTCGCCGCCGCGGAGGAGTTCATCGGGGAACGCGAACTTGCGCAGCGCCCAGAACCGGAAGGCCATCTGCAGCAGATTGCCGATGAGGAACCCGAGGACGAAGTCGACGATGACCAACTCGGTGACACTCAGATTGCTGCGGAGGTCGAAGACGTTGTTGGCGACCCACAGTGGCGCGGCGGCCAGGATCACGCCGACACCGCTGATCACGAAGAAGATCAACGCCTCGTGATGGCGTTCGCGGCCGCCACGGTTCTTGAACGCCCACTCCCGGTTGAGGATGTAGTTGAGGATCGTCGCCAACGTGCCGGAGATGATGCGCGCGACGACGGGTTTCGGTTCCAGGACGGTAAACGTCAGCAGATAGAAGATGGCCAGGTCGAAGACGAATGTGGTGCCGCCGACGAGGGCGAACTTGATGAGTTCGTGATGGCGCATCGCGACCTGTCGAACCGGCGCGGGTAGTCGAGCGACCAGCTCGTCGATAAAGGGCACAAGATCCGAGTGTACGAAATGGAATCGAACAGTGACTTCGCCGGGCAATCATGCGCATGTCGTCGCCCTCGTGCCACGATGTTTCGCGTGACTTCCAGTGCCGGTGATCCCGCGAGGCCCGAGAGCTCCACGACCAGGTCGGAGACCGGCGTGCCGACCCGGTCGGAGACCGGCGTGCCGACCCGGTCGGAGACCGGCGTGCCGACCCGGTCGGAGACCGGCATGCCAACCGTGACGATGATCGGCGGCGGGCAGCTGGCGCGGATGACTCATCAGGCGGCGATCGCGCTCGGTCAGTGCCTCCGCGTGCTGGCTGTGAGCAGCAGCGATCCGGCCGCTCAGGTCAGTGCGGATGTGGTGCTCGGTTCCCACGACGATCTGGCGGACCTCCGGGAGGCCGCACGGGGTGCGGTTGCGCTGACGTTCGATCACGAGGGCGTGCCGTTGACGCACCTACAGGCATTGGAGGCCGACGGTGTCGCGGTGCGCCCGCCGTCGACGGCATTGCACTTCGCCCAGGACAAGCTCGCGATGCGGGTCCGGCTCGGCGAGCTCGGACTCCCGATTCCCGACTTCGCCGACCTGACCGGCGACCGCGACGCGGCGCGCGCCCGGTTCGTGGATTTCGGTGACCGCCACGCTTGGTCGGTGGTCCTCAAGGCGATCCGCGGCGGTTACGACGGCCGCGGGGTGTGGCTGGTCGACGATCGCGACGAGGCCCTCACGTTGTTCGACGAACAGTTCGACGCGGGGGTCGACCTCATCGCCGAGCAGAAGGTGTCGATGCGTCGTGAGCTCTCCGCGATGGTCGCGCGTTCGCCGTTCGGACAGGGTGGGGTCTGGCCCGTGGTGGAGACCGTCCAGCGCAAGGGACAGTGCGCCGTGGTCCTCGCTCCGGCGCCGGAGCTGGCGGAGGACGTTGCGGCCCGGGCACAGCAGATGTCGTTGCGGCTTGCCGCGGAGCTCGGTGTGGTCGGTGTGATGGCCATGGAGCTGTTCGAGACCACCGACGGCGAACTGCTGGTGAACGAGCTGGCGATGCGGCCGCACAACAGCGGGCACTGGACCATGGACGGCGCGGTGACCTCGCAATTCGAGCAGCATCTACGGGCGGTCCTCGACTATCCCCTCGGCGATACCGCCCCTCGGGCGCCGATCACGGTGATGGCGAACATCCTGGGCGCCGAGGAGGCGCCGTCGATGTCGATGGACGAACGCCTGCATCACCTGATGGCCCGTATGCCCGATGCCAAGGTGCATCTGTACGGTAAGGGCGAGCGTCCCGATCGAAAGATCGGTCACGTCAACATTGTTGGTACCGACAGCGATTCGGTTGCCGAGGTCCGGGAGCGCGCCGAGCGTGCCGCGCACTGGATGTCGACTGCCGAATGGACCGATGGATGGGATGTGCACTCATGACCGACCACACCGGGACGGACGACACCGAGGCGAGTACCAGCGAGGCGAGTAACAGCGAGACGGCCGGTACCGAGACCGACACCGTCGAGGCGGAGACCGCCGACACGGAACTCGCCGGAACTGACCCTGCCGACGCCGACACAGCCGACCCCGACGATGACGTCGTCGCCGAGGCCACCGCCGTCGATCCGACCCGTCCGCGCGTCGGGCTGATCATGGGTAGCGATTCCGACTGGCCGACGATGGAGGCGGCCGCCGAGGCGTTGGCGGAGTTCGGTGTCCCGTTCGAGGTCGGTGTCGTCTCGGCGCACCGCACTCCCCAGCGCATGCTCGACTACGCGGCCGGCGCTGCGGCGCGCGGTATCTCGGTCATCATCGCGGGCGCCGGAGGAGCCGCCCACCTGCCCGGCATGGTCGCTTCGGCGACGCCGCTGCCGGTGATCGGGGTCCCCGTCCAGCTGCGCACCCTCGACGGACTGGACTCGTTGCTGTCGATCGTGCAGATGCCCGCGGGTGTCCCGGTGGCGACGGTGTCGATCGGTGGGGCTCGCAATGCGGGTCTCCTGGCGATCCGGATCCTCGGGTCTGCGGATGCCGGGTTGCGTTCTCGCATGGAGGATTTCCAGAAGGGTCTGGAAGCCATGGTGCTCGAGAAGGATCAGGCGTTGCGCGACAAACTCCTCGGGGAGGGCTGAGTCCTCTCCTCCCGCTACCGATTCGACGCTGACTGCTACCGACCTGACGGAGATTGCGGCCAGTCGTCGGGGTAATGGTGTGCCCCTTCGTCGAACATGCGCTGGAGTCGCTTGCGCGCTCGTGTGGCGAGTCGATCGCCGAACACCATGCCGTTGATGTGATCGGTTTCGTGCTGGAGGCAGCGGCCGAGCGTTCCACCCGCGGTGACGACGATCGGCTCGCCGTATTGGTCGCGGCCCTCGCAGGTGGCGACGTCGGGTCGGTCGACGTCGGTGTAAGCACCCGGGAGCGACAGACACCCCTCGCCGTAGGACACGAGTCGGCGGGCACCCCCTTCGGGAAGCGTGATCGCCGGATTGCACACGACACCTGTGCGCCGAGCACCGGTGTCGTCGGTGCAGTCGTAGATGAAGACGGCGAGGTCGACGCCGATCTGCTGTGCGGCCAGGCCGGCGCCGTGCGCGGCGTCGTTGGTGGCGAACATGTCGGCGAGGAGCTGTTGTAGTTCCGTCCCGAAATCCGTGACCGGCCGTGCGGGAGTGTGCAGCACCGGATCACCCCACCGGACGATGGTCCGGGGTGTTCCCAGTCTCAGCAGTTCGGCGACGGGCATCTCGGTGGGCCTTTCTGTGTGGGTGGGTCATGTCTGTACGGGTGGCGTCATGTCGATGTCGTCACCAGCTTCTCGACAAAGAAATCGAGCACCTTCTCGCGGGTGTCGTAGGTGGGCTGTCCCGGTTCGTCGATCAGATCTTCGGTCAGCACCGAATGTGGTTTCGGCAGCATCGAATCGGGATTCGCCGCCGAATCGGGCAGTTCGACGGCGAGGAAGGCGTTGCCGAGTTGCTCTCGGAGGAAATCGAATCGGCCGCGCGGGGACAGCGGGTCACCGTCGAAACGCAGGCCCATCACCTGGAGTCCGGCGGCGCAGCGGGATTTCACCCGGGCGAGGTCGGCGTCGCTGATGTCGATCGACCGGTTGCGCGCGGGGATGACGCCGAAGGGGAGCGACGGCTGGGACAGCACCGGCGCGAGCAATCGGTCGTCGGTGGCCATGGCGAGAGCGAAACCGCCGGTGAAGCACATCCCGACGGCACCCACGCCGGGTCCGCCGCAGCGTTCGTGTTCCTCGGCTGCGAGGCCGCGCAGCCAATCGGTGATCGGCGAGGACTTACCCGTTGCCAGCACGGTGAATTCACGACTGATGCAGGCGCGCACCATCGTCCCGACCATGTTCCGGGCGGCGCCGACGGCACCGAGATTCGATGGTTGCGGGTCGCGGCCGTCCACCCCGAACAGCGACGGCATCACCGCGGTCAGCCCTCGGCTCGCGACCTTTCGGGCGAAATCGGCAACCTTGGGGCTGATCCCGGGCATCTCGGCGATCACGATCACCGCCGGTCCCGAACCCTGTGTGTACACGCGATGGGTCGTGCTCCCGACGGTGACGTCGCGAGCGGTGAAATCGTCGAGCGAATCGTCGGCCATGTGTCTCAGCCGTCGACGATCGTCCCGGTCAGGACGGAATCGAAAAACCGGGCGAACAGACGTGCGCCGCGCGCGACGTCGGGGGAGTCCGACGGGATGATCCGCGGCCTGACGACCTTGTGGTGCTGCGACTTCCGGGTGATCCCGAACCCACCCGCGGCCTGTACGTTGCGAACCCAATCGGTGTGGCGGCCGTAGGTCAGCACGATGGACACCCGGTCGTCATCGACCCATGCCAGCACCGGAATCGTGTATTCGGTACCGGACTTGCGTCCGACATGCTCGATCATGGCCCACGGCGCGAGGCGTGGCGCCCATTGACGCTGGATCGGATTGGTGACCACCTTGTTGAAACGGGCTACCGCACTGGGGATCTTCATGGCTACGAGCATGCCGCAACCGACGACGATTCGGAAAGACCGCGTCCGGATCAGCTCGATCCGAAGGACCCGCTGCCGGAGCCGACGGGGGGAGCGCCGTTGGTGTATCCCGAGATCACCCCGGCAACCGGGATCGACCCGTTGACCGCCGTCCGGAAATTCAGCATCGCGCGCTTCACATGGGTCGGGCTGCTGACCACCACCGCACCCGTTGCCCGACCGGCGGCGAGGATCCGAGCGGTGTACCTGGCATTCTCCACCGTTGTCCGCGATTGGTTCTCGGTGGCGATCCGGGCGGCCGGTACGCCATGGGCGATCAACCACGCCCGCATCGCCTGGGCCTCGGTCCGCCCACCCCGCGGCAGACCGCCCGTGGTGATGATGCCCGCAGGCGGGAAACCCCGCGCCAGTGACAGTCCCGCCTGCAGGCGGGTGACCAGCACGGGTTTCATCGACCCGTCCCGGTTCAGGCCCGCGCCGAGGATCACGATGCGTGTCCCGAACGGGTTGAGCTGGAGCATCATGGGCACCTCGGGCGTCAGGCGCTCGGTGTCGGTGCACCATTTGATCAGGTCTGGAATCGGCGTCTGGCAGCCACCGACGGTCGACATGATCCCGTTGAACATCGTGGTCGGTGACGCCGCCGCGGGGGCGGCGGCCATGGGCGCGGTCCCGACAATCGCGACACTCAGGACACTTGCGCCCAGCAAGTGAGCAACCCTCCCTTTGATACGCATGGGTAACACGGTAATTCTCTGATGTGCATTTCCGTTGCGATTCTGGATATCCCGCACACTCTGTCGGCGCGGGCGGGTCTCAGCGGAGGGTGAGTCCGGCTCGCTCGGTGTCGGCGAGCCCGGCGAGGCGTGCCTCGTCGGCA
Source organism: Gordonia sp. SL306 (assembly GCF_026625785.1). Classification (NCBI taxonomy): domain Bacteria; kingdom Bacillati; phylum Actinomycetota; class Actinomycetes; order Mycobacteriales; family Gordoniaceae; genus Gordonia; species Gordonia sp. SL306. The sequence goes on from NZ_CP113063.1 coordinate 4,301,155, forward strand.
TGGGAGACCGCGATCAGCGAGGCGCCGACGACCAGGGGCGCCAGCAGATTTCCGACGACCTGGTCGCGGGTGTGCCAGGGCCGCACGGTGAGGACCCGCGCCCCCGCGACGATTCCGTCGGCATCCGCCGCCGCCCGTGCCGCGGCGAGCACATCGTCGGCGGGTTCGCCGTCGAGTGCTGGCCCGGTGACCCGGCGGGACATGGAGTACTGGTCACCGTGCACGCGAACGGCGCTCGCGAAATCGGTGACCCCGACCGGGAGGTCGCGCACACCCATCGCGAACGGATCCAGCGAGGCGACGAGGACCTCTTCGGCGTCGTCGTATCCGCCGAGCCGGTCGGCTGATGTCACCACCGCACCGGACGTCGACCCGTCGACGTCGCTGCCGGGCAGCCGGACATGCGTGCCCGCCCACCAGGCGCCGAGCAGGATGGCCGCGGTCTGCCAATGCTCCGGAAGATCCACGAGGACCTCGTCGTCGGGCCCGAGACCCAGTTCGTCGACGAAGAAGTTGGCCGACTTGGCGGCCCAGTTGCCCAGGGTCGCCCCGGACAACTCGGTTCGTTCACCGCTCGCATGGTCGTAGTAGGTGAGCAGCGGCTGCGACCAGTCGGCGACCGCGTCGAAGACGGCGGAGGTGATCGTCGGTGCGCTCATCAGTTCACACACGTGGGGCCGTCGGAACCGGCCGTGATCGGCGGACGGTTGTTGCCGACCCGCTCGCTGGCCGGCACGTTGTCGGTCTGGGCGCCGGTGTCGCCGATGGACCCCGGGCCCCCGTAGGTGTTGGTCAAGACCGCCTTCATCCGCTTGTCGGGCATCGAGGAGTCGACGCGGACCTGGGCACCACCGAGATCCTTGGCGAGCTGCCGGGCACCCGCGTCGTCGGAGTGCGCGTACACCACCGAGTCCTTGTCGTTCGACGCGCCGGTACCGGTCTTGCCTGCCTGGAATCCCTTGGTCGTCAGGATGTTCGACACGTTGGAGGCCAGGCCGTCGATGGTTCCCGCATTGACCACGTCGACGGTGTAGTCGGCCCGGTCGGGCGCGTCCTCGTTCTTCTTGCTGCTGAGCAGATTGTCCGTGAAGCTGTGGACCTGCTTCGGGTCCACCTGCACCACACTCTGCTGTCCGTCGTCGCTCCAGCCCTGTTCGGTGACGACGGGGATGGTCGCGAACTTGACCCGGCCGCCGGTGAGATCCTTCAACTGCTCCGCGAACTTCAGGATGTCCCAGTTGTTGTCGATCACCACCGATCGCGACACCGCCCGCTGGAGTTCGTCCAGCTTGCCGGGATCGGTGAGCAGGTGGGCGGAGAGCATCTTCTGGGTCAGCGACGCCATGAAGACCTGCTGACGAGTGATCCGATCGAGGTCGCCGCGGGGCAGGCCGTGGCGCTGTCGGACGAAACTCAGTGCCTTGGGTCCGTTCAGGGTCTGCTTGCCCGCCGAGAAACGAGCCCCCGAGAACGGCTCGCGGACGGCATCGTTCAGGCAGACATCGACCCCGCCGACCGCATTCGTCAGCAGGACGAAGCCGAGCAGCCCGACCTCTGCATAGTGATCGACCTTGACGCCGGTGAGATTCGCGACCGTGTCGATCAAGGCCTTGCGACCGGCCTGGGTGCCTTCCTTCTCGGCTGCCGCCTCGCTGTCGCCTGCCTCGACCGCACGTCCCCGGACCCCCTCCTTGGTGGTGCCGTACGCCGCGTTGATCTTGGACATGCCGATACCGGGCACGTCGACGTAGGAGTCGCGCGGGATCGAGATCGCCGTCGCGGAGGATCCGTCGTTGGGGATCCTGATGAGCAGGATCGTGTCGGTGTTGGTGGCGACCTCCTCGCCGGAGCGCAGCATCTTGAGCTCCGACGGTGACAGCGGGTTGCCCTTGGCATCGGTCCGCGAGTCGGTGCCCACCAGCAGGATGTCGACCGCCCCGTCGTCGGCGCCGCCGAGTCCGAGGCCGGCCAGCTGGGTGATGTTCGAGTTCAGGTTGCTGACGCTGTTCCACGCGTAGCCGGTGCACAACAGCACCGCCACCGACAGCAAGGCAACCAGCCCGCGGCCGAGACCTGTGCGGGTGGTGCGGGATCGCCACGAGAACTGCTGTTTGACGCGCGCGGCCGCCGGTGTCCCCGCGGATTCGGACGCCGGCTCGGGGCGAGGCTTCGGGCCCGCGGGGCGGCGTCGCTCGGCGGCGGCCGCTCGGGAGGCCTCGACGGCCCACCGATCATCGCCGGGAGCGGCCGCGGGACGGCGACGTCGGGGTTGTCCGGGGGCGCCGGCGCGTTCGTCGGCGCGGGGCGGACGCGGCCTGCCTTCTGCGCGATCCCGTCGGGCCGAGGGAGCCGGTGCGTCGGCCGGACGAGGACGACGTCGGGGAGCGGCGTCGTCGGGCCGTCGCGGGCGTCGCGCCCCATCGGTCGCGACATCCTCGCGGGTGTGGATCTCGCCCGACCTACGACGGACCTGCTCGTTCACCGCACCGGGCGGCCGTCGTCGGCGAGGCTGATCCGGGCGGGCCTGGTCGGTCGGTGTGCGGCGCTCGGTCGGCGTCCGGCCGTCAGTGGGTGTGCGGTGCTCGGCGCGCGGGTCGCCGGGGTCGGGCCTGCGCCGCCGACGCGGCGGCGGATCGGACGGTTGGCCCTGCGCCGGATGCTGAGTGCGTCGTGCGCGTCCCTCGGCGGGGCCGCGGGACGCGACGGTGGGCTCGTCGGGACGTGCGCGACCGCCAGAACGTCGGCGTGCGCCATCGGGTCGAGAGTCCACGGGCGGGTCAGTCCCTTTCGTCGTCGGCGAACCCGGCGACGTCCGCTCGGGACGTGTTACGCAAGTGCGTGCCGTTGTTCGTGATGTTGACGTTTCGGATGGTGCTGTGCTGACGTCAGGCTACTGAAGTGAAGTAAGAATTCGAGGGTGCAACGCCGAGCGCTCGCGTCGAGACCCACATCACCGATCGGCGTCTGCGTGCTCGCGATCTCCGTACGGCACCATGTGTTCCATGAGTGCGACCACCTACATCGTCGGCGCCGGCGGGCAGCTCGGCAAGGCGCTGCGAGCGTCTGACAAGGCTTCCGGGCGGGTGCGTGCGCTCACCTCCGCCGACATCGACATCACCGACGAGGCGTCGGTGGCGAACGCCCTCGCGGAGCTCGCCGCCGGGGACGTGATCCTCAACTGCGCCGCCTACACCGACGTCGACGGTGCGGAGTCCGACGCCGGGCGTGCCTTCGCGATCAATCGCGACGGGCCGGGCCACCTCGCGCGGGTGTCCGCCGGGGCAGGCGCCCGGCTCGTCCACGTCTCCACCGACTACGTCTTCGCCGGGGCGGCGGCCACCGACGACGGGCCGCGCCGCCGAATCCCGTACGAACCCGGCGACGTGACGAGTGAGCCGGACACCGTCTACGGCGCGTCGAAGCTGGCCGGTGAGCGGACCGTGTTCGACACCGACCCGACGGCCATCGTCGTCCGGACCGCGTGGGTGTACACCGGCGGTCCGAACAGCTCCGACTTCGTCGGCACGATGCGGCGTCTGGAGTCCATCCGTCCCGACATCACCGTCGTCGACGATCAGACCGGTTCACCGACATATGCCGCCGATCTCGCCGATGGCCTGTGGGAACTGGTCTCGACCGAGCCGGACGGATCGACCGCAGGCGTCGTGTTGCACGCCACAAATGCGGGCAGCGTCAGCTGGTATCAGGTGGCGCGTGCCGTCTTCGAGGAGGTGGGTGCCGACCCTGAGCGGGTGCGGCCCTGCACCACCGACGAGTTCCCGCGTCCGGCGCCCAGACCTGCCTATTCGGTGCTGTCGGGGGCATCGTGGAGCGCAGCGGGCCTGACCCCGCTGCGGGACTGGCGGGCGGCTCTGCACGCCGCGGTGACCGGCGACCACACCGGGCGCGGCTGATCACATGGAGCCGAAGGGTGATCGTGGCTCGCACGAGGTTGGTTACCCTGACCCGGTGACTGCTGAGCTTGCCGTCGTGACGGTGACGTATTCGTCGGGGGATTACCTCGCGGCATTCCTGCGAAGCCTCGAGAAGGCCACCGCATCGTCGGTGCCCCGGGTCGTCATCGCCGACAACGGGTCGACCGACGGTGCACCCGAGGCCGCGGAGCAGGAGTTCGACAACGTGACGCTCGTGCGGACCGGCGGCAACATCGGCTACGGCGGCGGCATCAACCGTGCGGTCGCCGAGGTGGACCCCGCGGTCGAGTTCATCGCGGTGGCCAACCCGGATGTCGAGTGGGCGCCGGGTTCGCTCGACGAACTCCTCGCCGCGGCCCGACGCTGGCCGCGCGCCGGATCGCTGGGGCCGTTGATCCATGAGCCGGACGGCTCGATCTACCCGTCGGCGCGGCGCGTCCCGGATCTGGTCTCCGGCGCCGGACACGCGTTGTTCGGGTCGATCTGGAAGACCAACCCCTGGACGGCCGCCTACCGGGCCGACGACGCCGCGCCCAGCGAACGTCCGGTCGGATGGTTGTCGGGATCGTGTCTGCTCGTGCGCCGTGCCGCATTCGACTCCATCGACGGTTTCGACTCGCGGTACTTCATGTACATGGAAGACGTCGATCTCGGCGATCGGCTGGGCAAGGCCGGCTGGCTCAACGTCTACGTACCGGACGCGGAGATCGTCCACACCAAAGGCCATGCGGCCGGGCGCAATCCGGAGAAGATGTTGCCTGCCCATCACCGCAGCGCCTACCGGTTCCAGGCCGACCGCCATCCGGGCGTGTGGCAGGCGCCGCTGCGCCTGGCGCTCCGGATCGGCCTGGCCGTGCGTTCTCGGGTCGCGGTGCTCGCGGCCGGCCGGACCGTCGAACGAAACAGAGGAGGAACCGGTGACCAGTGAGAGCCACGTCGAGGCGGCGTCCGATCCGGACGTGACATCGTCGGTGCAGGCCGTGGTGCTCGTGGGCGGAAAGGGCACCCGGCTGCGGCCGCTGACCCTGTCGGCCCCCAAGCCGATGCTGCCCACCGCCGGTGTCCCGTTCCTCACCCATCTGTTGTCCCGCATCCAGGCAGCGGGGATCACCGACGTGGTGCTCGGCACCTCGTTCCAGGCCCACGTCTTCTCCGAGTACTACGGCGACGGTTCCAAACTGGGTGTGCGCCTGCAGTACGTCACCGAGACCGAACCACTCGGAACCGGCGGCGGCATCCGCAACGTGCTCGACGACCTCACGGCCGACAACATCCTCGTGTTCAACGGCGATGTGCTCGGTGGCACGGACGTCCGCGAGATCCTGACCACGCATCGGAACAGTGGTGCCGACGTCACGATGCACCTCGTGCCGGTCAGTGATCCGCGAGCCTTCGGCTGCGTGCCGACCGACGAGACCGGCCGGGTCACCGACTTCCTGGAGAAGACCCAGGATCCGCCGACCGACCAGATCAACGCAGGCACCTATGTCTTCCGGCGCTCGGTGATCGAGGAGATCCCACCCGGTCGGCCGGTCTCGGTCGAGCGTGAGGTCTTCCCCAAACTGCTCTCCGAGGGCCGGCACATCCAGGCCCACGTCGACCACGCCTACTGGCGGGACATGGGTACGCCGGAGGACTTCGTGCGCGGGTCGGCGGATCTGGTCCGCGGTATCGCGCCATCGCCCGCGCTCGGCGACCGGCGCGGCGAATCGATGGTCCACGACGGTGCAGGCGTGGCGCCGGGGGCGGTGCTCATCGGCGGGACCGTGGTGGGTCGCGGCGCCGAGATCGGGCCGCGGGCACGGCTCGACGGTGCCGTCGTCTTCGACGGTGCGGTCATCGAGGCCGGTGCCGTGGTGGAGCGGAGCATCGTCGGATTCGGCGCCCGAATCGGACCTCGGGCCCTGATCCGCGACACCGTGATCGGTGACGGGGCCGATGTCGGCGCGCGCTGTGAACTCCTGCGCGGTGCGCGGGTGTGGCCGGGCGTCCAGATCCCCGACGGCGGACTCCGCTTCTCCACGGACGTCTGAGCGGGGGAGCGGCTCAGCGGGCCTTGGCGGCCGCGAGCACTCCTGCGCCCAGCGGGATCACCACCGGCAGCAGCCGCTCGTCGTCGGCGATCAGCATCGCCGCCTCCCGGGCGGCCGCGGCGGGTGGGTCGGTGCGCGTCGGGTCGGCGACCGCGCCGTCGGCGGTGGCGTTGTGGACCACCACCACGCCGCCCGGGCGCAGGATCCGCACGGCCTCCACGACATGGCGTGGGTGATCGATGAGCGGACCGTCGACGAACACCAGGTCGTAGGTCTCGTCGGCGAGGCGGGGCAACACCTCGGTCGGTGTGCCGTTGATCAGGCGGGTCCGCCCCGGCACGATGTCGGCGCCCGCGAACGACTGCCGTGCGGCGCGATGATGTTCTGGTTCGGGATCGATGGTGGTGAGCACACCGTCGGCGGCCATTCCGTTGAGCAGCCAGAGACCGCTGACACCGGCACCGGTGCCGATCTCGACGACGGCGTGGGCGTCACACGAGCGGGCCAGCAGGGCCAGCAATGCGCCGACGGCGGGCGCGACCGCGGATGCGCCGAGTTCGTCGGCCCGGGTGCGGGCCGACGCCAGGGCGTCGTCTTCGACGATCGCCGATTCCGCGTAGTCGATGAGGGCGCTCGTGGACACCGAGCCCGCCTGTTCGGAGCCCCCAGATGAATCGGTCACCCCCTGAGGTTATGTCGCGTCGTCACGATTGCGTCGGCGGCGCGCCAACCTCGGTCGAAGTCGGAGGTCAGAGGATTTTCGGGCGGCCGCCGAAACCGCCGCCCACTTCCTCAGCGAAACCTCAGCACTCTCATACGGCGACCACACCACGATGGGAGAGGGTTCTACTAGCGCAGCCGATGCGCTCGCAGCCGACGATCCACCGAGGTTCCGACCGAGGAATAGATCGCAGGCAGACGTGGTTTACCATCGTGAACATCCGTCATCCGACGTGATGTCCGGGGAAGGGAACTGGCCACCAAACATGACTGATCCCCTGGGGTCTGCAGACGTCGTCCCGACCGGGACCGCTGGATTCGACGCCACCGGCGACGACACCTTGATGCCGTCCTGGGACGAGCTTGTCCGCGAGCATGCGGATCGGGTGTATCGCCTGGCCTACCGCTTGTCCGGCAACCAGCACGACGCCGAGGACCTCACGCAGGAGACATTCATCCGGGTCTTCCGTTCGCTGTCGAACTATCGGCCCGGCACCTTCGAGGGGTGGCTGCACCGCATCACCACCAATCTGTTCCTGGACATGGTCCGGCGTCGGAGCAAGATCCGCATGGAGGCATTGCCGGACGAATACGATCGGGTGCCCTCGGACACCCCCGATCCCGAGCAGATCTTCCACGACGCGAACCTCGACCCGGATCTGCAGGATGCGCTCGACGCACTGCCGCCGGACTTCCGTGCCGCGGTCGTCCTGTGTGACATCGAGGGCCTGTCCTACGAAGAGATCTCGGCGACCCTCGGCGTCAAGCTCGGCACCGTGCGCAGTCGCATTCATCGCGGTCGTCAGACGATCCGCGATCACCTGACCGCCCGAGGACACACCGGCAGCAGGTCGGTGGCAATCGGCGCGGTGCACTGACATCCACTCCACAGGCGCGATCTGCCGTCACCCGAATCGGATCGAGATTCCGGGAACCACGGTCGGTCCGTCACCGTTGTCCTCTTCGGATAGGGTGGGTTGCCGCGCCCGCAGGGCGGTGTGGCGGCACACTCGCCGACAGCGCAGTAGCGTGGAACGAACTGGACACGACGGCGGACTGGCCCGCAGCGGTGGAAGAGGTGAACGTCAGATGGAGATGAACCGAGGTCGATCCACCTCGGGGCAGCAGGGCGACAGCCAGCTACCCATGCCGAATCTCCGTCGTCGGCGGTCCGCGTGGAACCCGTCGACCTGGTCGCCCGTCACCGCGTCGTTCGCCCCCAATCGCACCTACCGCGCGCCCGGTACACCCGGTGGACGCCGGTTCGCCCCGACCGAACATCTCGCCGCGGAGGCGGTTGCCGCCTACGTCGACGGTGAGTTGGGGATGACCGCCCACCTTCGGGCCACCCAGCACGTCGCGCAATGTTCGGAGTGCATGTCGGCCGTCGATGCACAGGTCTCCGCCCGCTCTCGACTGCGGTCGGCCGGGGACGTGTCACTGCCCGCCGGGCTCCTCGGTCAGCTCAGTCAGATCCCCACCCGCGAGATCGACGTCACCGGCGTCTCCGGCGACGCCCGGACCGACCGCCACAGCCCGTTGTCCCCGTGGGGGCAGGATCGGCCTGCGAGCCCGATGGCCGCCCCGGGATTCCCGGTCACCGAGGCACCGCGCGACCCGATGCCCACCTCTGCCTCCGCGGACCGCCGCGGACGACCCGGCCAGGGCACCCGTGCCCGGATGAGCCGCTGGCGAGGCCGCTGACACGTGGACACCAGAGGGGAAAGCGAGCTCGACGGGTCGACCGAGTCCGCCGGGGAGGCAGCGGGCCCGGACACCGTGGGCTCCGACGACGTCCGTTCGGACGTGGACGGTTCGGAAGCAGTAGACGGTTCGGAATCAGCGGCCGCGGAGACGACGTCAGGCCACCGCACCGACGACAGGTCACGGCACGGCGCCGTGTCCCCACAGACCGCCGCGGTGTTCGGACGTCCGGCCGGTGTGCAGGGGTCCTTCGCGCAGTCCGAGGACACCACTGACAACCCTGATCCACAGATCGCCCCGCCGGATCCGGTGCTCGCCGAGGCGTTCGGCCGCCCGGCGGGCGTGATCGACACCCTTCAGCGGGACCCGTTGGCCACCTACGGGGCACCCGACGCACCGCCCGCCCAGGCCGATCCCTGGCGCGACCCGGAGAGCGTGGCCGGCCTGGATCGGCCGGCGCTCGGTGTCCCTACCGCCCCCGAGCCCACCGACCCGGGCCCGAAGCTGGGCATCCAGGACGTCTTGTTCGGCAAGCGGATCAGCTGGCACGCGCTGGCGACCCTCGCCGTGCTCGCGGTGGTGGTCGGACTCGTCGGCGGGCTGATCGGCCGATGGACCGCTGAGGTGGTCTCGCCGCTCAACTCCGATTCGGTCCAGCTGTCCACCGACGATGCCGACAACGGCGCCACTCCTCGTTCCCCGGTCGCCAATGTGGCTCGCGCGGTGGAGAAATCGGTGGTCGCGCTCGATGTGCGGACCAGCAGCGCAGTGGGCACCGGGTCGGGCTTCATCATCGACAAGAGCGGTTACATCGTCACCAACAACCATGTCATCGCGATGGCGGCGAACGACCGCAATGCCAAGCTCGAGGCCGTCTTCTTCGACCGCAAGCGCGTGCCCGCGCGGATCGTCGGTCGCGACACCAAGACCGACCTCGCGGTCGTCAAGGTCGACAACGTCGACAATCTCACCGTCTCGAAGCTCGGCAACTCCGACGATCTCCAGATCGGTGAAGAGGTCATCGCCTTCGGGTCGCCGCTCGGCCTGGACCGGACCGTCACCAGTGGCATCGTCAGTGCCCTGCATCGTCCGGTGCCGTTGCGACCCGACGCCGAATCCGACACCGACGCGGTGATCGACGCGATCCAGACCGACGCGGCGATCAACCCCGGCAACTCGGGTGGGCCGCTGGTCAGCGACAAGGCCGAGGTGGTCGGCATCAACACCGCAGGTCTCGTCCCCGGCGGCGGTTCGATCGGACTGGGATTCGCGATCCCGATCGATCAGGTCGTCCCGATCGCCCAGACGCTCATCCGTCAGGGTTCGGTCGATCACCCGCAGATCGGGGTCAACGCGAGTTCGGTCCGCAACGACCGGGTGCTCGGCGCGCAGGTCCGCAATGTGGTCGCCGGCGGCCCGGCAGACCAGGCCGGAGTGCGCGAGAACGACGTGATCACCTCGTTCAACGGTCGTACCATCGAGAGCGCCGACGAATTGACGGTCGCGGTACGGACGGCGAAGATCGATCAGAAGGTCCCGTTCAGCTACTGGCGCGACGGCCGGACCTTCAACGGCACGATCACGCCGGCCGGCGACTGATCGCAGACCGGGCTCGAGCAAATGGGGATGACGGATGTTCAGCAGTATCGGTTGGGGTGAGATCCTCGTCCTGTTGGCCGCGGGTCTGATCATCCTGGGACCCGACCGCCTTCCCGGTGCGATCTCCTGGACCATGAAGTCCATCCGCCAGGTGCGCGATTACGCGACCGGCGCGACCGATCAGCTCAAGGACGAACTTGGTCCGGAGTTCGACGAACTCCGCAAACCTCTCTCCGAACTCAACGAGCTGCGCGGGATGACGCCGCGCGCGATGGTCACGAAACATCTGCTCGACGGCGACGACTCCGTGTTCACACTCGGTCTCGGTCCGACCACCGTCGACCGGGACATCACCGATTCCCCGGACATCAAGCCGGTGTCGGCGCCGATGCCGAATCCGTCCGCCGCCGATCCGGCGAAGCCGACCGGGCAGGGCCCGACCACGGGATCATCCCGGTCACCGTCGGTCGGCGACTGGGACGCCACCTAGGATCGATCCGGCCACCGCCGAGCGGGTGTCAGTCGTGACGGGTGGTGTCGATCCCCAGGCTCATCCCGGCCAGCCCGCGCCGCCGCACGGCCAATTTATCGGCAATCGCCCGCAGTGCGGATCCGGACGCCGAATCGGGTGCGGAAGTGACCACCGGCACGCCGTTGTCGCCACCTTCCCGCAGAGACGTCTCCAAGGGGACCTGACCGAGGAGTTCCACGGGCGCGCCGACCGCTTTGGTCAGTCGCTCGGCGACCTTCTCGCCGCCGCCGGAACCGAACGGTTCCATCCGTGATCCGTCCGGGAGTTCCATCCACGACATGTTCTCGACGACGCCGAGGATCTTCTGACGTGTCTGCAGTGCGATGGCACCGGCTCGCTCGGCGACCTCGGCAGCCGCCTGCTGCGGCGTGGTGACGACGAGGATCTCGGCGCCGGGGATGAGCTGGGCGATGGAGATCGCCACATCGCCGGTCCCGGGCGGCAGGTCGAGCAGCAGCACGTCGAGATCGCCCCAGTAGACGTCGGCGAGGAACTGCTGGAGGGCTCGGTGCAGCATGGGCCCGCGCCACGTGACGGGTGTGTTCCCGTCGGTGAACTGCCCGATCGAGATGAACTTCACGCCGTGGCTCATCGGCGGCATGATCATACGTTCGACCTGGGTGGGCTTGGCGTCGCTGCCGAGCATCCGCGGCACAGAATGTCCGTAGATGTCGGCATCGAGGACACCGACCGTGAGGCCGCGCTCGGCCAGCGCCGTCGCGAGGTTCACGGTGACACTCGACTTGCCGACGCCGCCCTTTCCGGACGCGACCGCGTAGACGCGGGTCAGAGAGCCGGGCTGGGCGAACGGGATCACGGGGTCGGCCTTGTCGCCCCGCAGTTTCTTGCGCAGTTCGGTCCGTTGCTCGTCGTCCATCACGTCGAGCACCACCCGGACCGCGCCCACGCCGGGCACATCGGCCGCGGCGTTCTCCACGCGGCCCGAGATCTCGGTACGCATGGGACAACCCGACGTGGTCAGGTACACGACGACGTCCACGCTGGCGTCGTCGTTGACGTCGATCGACTTGACCATCCCCAGGTCGGTGATGGGTTTGCCGATCTCGGGATCGTTGACCTTGCTCAGGGCAGCGCGAACCGCGGATTCGGTGGGTACAACTCCTGTAGTCATCAACGCCAGCTTAACCGTCCGGTGCACAGTGCCGGTCGCACGGGAGACCTCGACGCCCCGCAGGGCTCCTCGAGATCACGGGTGAGTCAGCGTGCCGCGGGCGGTGGTGTGGTGGTCGTGGGGCCCGTGCGGGCGTTCGGGCCACGTTGCGGCGATCCCGAGACCGGCGGCTTCTTCTTCGGGGCCGTCTGCTCGGGAAGCGGCTTCGGCGGCGGCAGCAGTTGCGTCGGGACCAGATCGGGCGGCAGGCAGAGTGCTCCGATGCAGGTCGGCAGGGGCGGCGGTGGCGGCGTCGTCGTGCTCTCGGAGGTCGAGGGTGACGACGAACTCTCGCCGGGCTTGGAGGGTTTCGACGGCTTGCTCGTCGACGATTTGCTCGGCTTGCGCTTGGGCTCGGGGATCGGATTCGTCGGCATCACACCGGTCGCGTAGGCGGCGGCCCAGCTCAACACGTTCGCCGCGTACTCCATCGAGTGGTTGTAGCGCATCACCGCCGCGACCTTGTTCTTGGCGGCCATGATGTCGGATACCCCGGAACACAGGTAGCGGCCTGCCGAGTAGGTGGCGTCGAAGACGTTGTTCGGGTCGGCCTTCCCGTCACCGTTCGCGTCGGTCCCCCACGCGGCCCAGGTGCTCGGGATGAACTGCATGGGTCCCATCGCGCGGTCGTGCGAGGAGTCACCGTCGATCCGGCCGCCGTCGGTGTCGCGGATCACCGCGTTCCCGGCCAGCGTGCCGTTGAGCACCGGTCCGGCGATCGGGTTGATGGTGGTGCCGTACGCGTCGACGGAGCCGTTCGACGCGTGATTGGACTCGATGCGCCCGATCCCGGCCAGCAGGAACCACGGCAGCTTGCACTGTGGGGTGTCCGACCCGACGCGGTTGGCCGCCAGTTTGTAGGCCTGGAGCACCACTCCTGGGATCCCCATGGGACCGGTCGGCAGGGACCCGGTGATCCGGAACTGGGGCAGCACGGCGGCTTCCGGTTCGACGCGTTTGGGCGGCGGTGCGAATCCGAGCAACGACACCGGGCCACCGGGTGCGATCTCGACCGCCGACGACGGTATCGAGTTGGCGTCCTCGGCGACGGCGGTGGAGACGGTGCCACCGGAGGCGCTCGACGTCGCGGCGGCGAGCATCATCGCTCCCACCAGGAAGCCGCCGGTCCCGACCGCCAGTGCGCGTCGCGGCAGGCGGGGCCGCCGCGGACCGTGGGCGCGACGGAACACTGCGGGGCTCACCGGGCTCTCCTCGCCCGCGGCCCGGCGGTGACCGGTCCTGCGACCGTCGTCGACTGCCTGTCCACACTGACTCCGTTGCTCTCACACACGTGCATGCCCGCCCCTGAAGATCTTGCGGATTGCCGGACCCGCCGTGTCTGAGCTCCCCGGGCGTCCGACGTGTGACCCACCATACATATGGGTCTAATGCCCCAGTACAGGAACCCGACAATTCTTCACTACATGCATCTGATCGTTTGGTGAACCCACATGTTGTGGTCCGCGGCGTTCGCCGACCCATATGGGGGAGTGGGGCCGACCGTGTCGGCCCGCGGTCACCGGGGGGTCGCGGAGTCCCCGCCGCCCCCGCCGCCCCGGCTGCGTCGGGAGTCGTCCCCGCCGTCATCGGGTGTCGAGAGGTCGCGCGGGCCGTCGCCGAGGCGTTCGGTGAGCTCGTCGAGCAGGTCGTCGAGCTCCTTGCGGAGATAGTCGCGGGTCACGGTGTCGCCGACGGCCAGGCGCACGGCGGCGAGTTCGCGGGCCAGGAATTCGGTGTCCGCCTTGGTCTGCGCGGACCGGATCCGATCCTCGTCGAGGGCGACCTTGTCGCGGTTCTCCTGTCGATTCTGTGCGAGCAGGATTAGGGGCGCGGCGTAGGCCGCCTGGGTGGAGAACGCGAGATTGAGCAGGATGAACGGATACGGGTCCCACCGCCACGACACCGCGATCAGGTTCAGCGCCACCCACACGATCACGATGACGGTCTGGATGGCGAGGTAGCGTCCGGTCCCGAGAAAGCGTGCGATGCGTTCGGCGTAGACGCCGATGACGTCGGAATCGAGGTTGAACGACAGCCGACGGTTCTGCCGGGGCGTGTCGAGGCGACGGCCGGGTTGTTCCGTGCTCACGCACCCGCTCCTGCGGGCTTGATGCCGGACAGATCGCCGATCGGCCCGGTGTCCTCCGGCTCTGTCTCGCGCCAGTCGCGGGGCAGGAGCTGGTCGAGGAGGTCGTCGACGCTGACCGCGCCCAGCAGGTGCCCCTCCTCGTCGACCACCGGGCCGCAGACGAGGTTGTAAGTCGCGAAGTACCGCGTGACGGCCTCCAGTGAGTCCTCGGGCTGCATGTGTGCGAGATCGCTGTCGAGGATGCCGCCGACGATGTTGGCCGGCGGTTCCCGCAGCAGTGCTTGCAGATGGGCGCACCCGAGATACTTGCCGGTCGGTGTCGCGGTCGGGGGCCGCACCACGAACACGAGGCTCGCAGCCGCCGGTGTCACGTCTGGATTGCGCACGCGCGCAAGTGTTTCCGCGACCGTGGTGGATGCGGTGACAATGATCGGCTCGGAGGTCATCAGACCGCCTGCGGTGTCGGGGGAGTGGGTCAGCAGGCGCCGCACCGGTTCGGACTCTTCCGGATCCATACGTTCGAGCAACGACTCGGCCTCCGCGTCGGGGAGTTCGCCGAGGAGGTCGGCCGCGTCGTCGGGGTCCATCGCCTCGAGCACATCGACCGCCCGGCCGAGTTCGAGGTGGGCGAGCAGGTCGGTCTGGTCGTCGGGCGGCAGTTCCTGGAGGACGTCGGCGAGACGCTCGTCGTCGAGTGCGGCGGCGATCTCGTCTCGTCGCTTGGCCGGGAGTTCGCGCAGTGCGTTGGCGACGTCGGCCGCGCGCATGCCCTCGAACTGCATGAGCGCCTGTGCGACACCCTGACCCGGCAGGTTCAGCTCCGTCTGGGTGAGTCCGTGGACGTGATGCCACTCGACGACATTCGTCACGCTGCGGCGGCGGAATCCCTTGCGTCCGGGTCGGACGGCCACCCGTGACACCACCCAGTCCCGCGTGCGGGTTCGCTCGATCCCGAGGTCGACCACGTTCACGTCCACCCCGGCCAGGTCGGTCAGATCGGGATCATCCACGCGCACGCGGGAATCCAGGATCTGGCCGATCGCGAGCGCCTCGCCGGGTCGCAGATGCAGCCGGCGCAGACTCACGGTGCCGGTGTTGAGGGTGACGGCCTGGGGTTCGATCGCGGTCACACGCAGCATGGGGACAAAGATCCGGCGGCGGGTGGTGAGTTCCACGGCCAGGCCGAGGACGCGCGGTTGCTGGCCGGTCATGCGGATCGCGACGACCACGTCACGAACCCGGCCGATCGACTCCCCGTCGGGTCCGAGCACGGCCAAGCCCACCAACCTGGCCACAAAGACCTTGCTCACGGACGCCATGGGAGTAAGGGTAGTGGCTGCACGACCCGGCGCCGCGCACATCCGGGTGGTGCCGCCACGCCCGACCGCGTGCGCCGGCGCCGTTCACTGTGCATTCTGGAATGGCGAGGCCATGACACCCGCCACCGCCCACTGCGGCGACCGGACGGTGCCCTCAGCGTGAGACGACACTCGAGAGAGGATCCGAGATGACCAACCCGATGCGCCAGGGTCGCGAGACCCCCGGCCTGCCGACGCCGCCGAAAGGGTGGCCGATCGGGTCATACGGCACCTACGCCGAGGCGCAGCACGCTGTCGACTACCTGGCCGACCAGGATTTCACGGTCCAGGACGTGACCATCGTCGGTGTGGACCTGATGCAGGTGGAGCGCGTGATCGGCCGCCTCACGTGGGGAAAGGTGGTCGGCGGTGGCATCGTGTCGGGAGCGTGGCTCGGCCTGTTCTTCGGACTGCTCGTGACCCTGGTGGTCAGCGGTGCGGGTCTGGCGCCGTTGCTGTTCGGGCTCGTGGGCGGCATCGTCTTCGGGCTCATCTCGGCGACCATTCCATACGCCGCGACGCGCGGGCAGCGCGACTTCGCCTCGACGATGCAGTTGGTGGCGGGCCGCTACGACGTGTTGTGCGACCCCCGCAGCGCCGAGAAGGCCCGCGACATGTTGAGCCGCCTGACCTCCTGACCTCCCGACATCGTCGGCGATTCACGCAGGTGAAATCCCACTGCAGGTCGGCGGAGATCACGATTCCCGCATGTTCTGGCACGCCCATGCCGAATGTGTTGCATGTCACGAACCGCGACATATAACGTTACGCAGCAGACGCTGACCGGTGCAGCCTCGTTGTCTTGCACCGCGAACGACATCAAGGAGGCTGCGTGCGGTTCCGGGCTGGCAGTTCCGAATCGGGTCGACATCCCGTCGGTGGGCATCCCCACCGCGGATCCCGAAGTGGGGTAAGGCGAAAACTGGTGGTGGCCGCGGCGGCGTTGGTCGCCGCCCTGCCCATCGTGACGGCCTGTGGGTCGGGCTACACACCCAAGGTCCTCAACATCTATCCGCCGGCCGACGGCGCGTCCTTCATCGACGAGGTCGGTCAGAAGTGCTCCGCCGACTCCGGCGGTGCGTACAAGATCGTCACCACGCCGCTGCCGAAGTCGGCCGACGACCAGCGACTGCAGTTGGCGCGTCGCCTCGCAGGCAACGACCCAGGCCTGGATCTCATGGGTATGGACGTGGTGTGGACCGCGGAGTTCGCCGACGCCGGCTGGATCCAGCCGGTGCCGGAAGCGTTGGCCGCCAAGGTCGCCGCGACCAACCTGGGTGGACCGCGCGAAACGGCCATGTGGAAGACCGACGAGGACGCCCAGAAGCGTCTGTACGCGATCCCGACCTGGACCAACACCCAATTGCTCTGGTACCGGCCGGATCTGCTGCGCAAGTACCTCAACAAGTCAAAGGCGCCGGGTACCTGGGACGAGATGCTCGCCGACACCGAGGCGATCCGCCGCAAGGGCGGACCGAGCTACATCATGGTGCAGGGCAAGCAGTATGAGGGTCTGATGGTCTGGTTCAACTCGGTGCTCGCGAGTGCCGGTGGCTCGGTGGTCAGCCCCGACGACCCGAACCTGGTGACGCTCAACGACACTCCCGCACACCGCGCGGCGACAGTGAAGGCCCTGCAGGTCCTCAAGGCGATCGCGACTGCTCCCGGACACGATCCCTCGCTCACCAATGCCGACGAGTCCTCCGCGCGCCTGGGGATGGAGAACGGCAGTGCTGCCTTCGAGGTCAACTGGCCGTTCGTGTTCTCGTCGATGCGGTCCAACGCCGCGGCAGGCGACGTCCCGTTCTTCCCGGAGATGCAGCAGTACGCAGGCCTGCTCGCCGAGGACGCCGAGAACCCGCCCACGGACGCACAGCTCGGCCCGGTGAACAAGACGGTCCGCACCAAGTTCGATTTCGCGCGGTACCCGGGTGTCAGCAAGGACCTGCCTGCCCGGTCGACACTCGGTGGCGTGAACATCGCGGTGGCCAGCACGTCACAGCAGAAGGACCTGGCCTTCAAGGCGGCCGAGTGCCTGACGGACGAGACGGCGCAGAAGGTCTACTCGGTGGACGGTGGTACCCCGCCGACCATCGCGTCGATCTACGACGACCCGGACTTCAAGGCTGCGTACCCGATGGGGGATGACATCCGGACCCAGCTCGAGAGCCGCAATGCCGCAATTCGGCCGGCTTCGCCGGTCTACCAGGCCATCTCGACGCTGCTGACCGCGAAGTTGAGTCCGGTCGGCGCATGGAATCCCGAGACGCTGGTCGACGAGCTCGCCGACCAGGTCCGCAAGGCGATCGACGGGGAGGGCCTGATCCCATGACAACCGGCGACAACGGCGAGAACCGGTCGCGACCGGGCCGCCACAGCCTTCCGGAGAACGACACCCCGGCACGGGAACCGTCGGTGCGGCCGCCGTCGACCGGTGACACCGGCGCACAACCGGTGTACTCCGACGCATGGACCCCGCCCGCCGCGGGCGCGACTGCCTCGACGGGCGGCGCCGCTCCGGCGGCCGGGCCTGCCGGTGCGGTGGCCGTCGCCGAGCGGCCCACTGCCCCCGCGAAGGGCGGCAAGAAGAAGCTCAGTGAGGGCAAGGCTGCGGAGCGGCGACTCGCGCTCTGGCTCGTCGCACCCGCGGCGATCATGATGGCCCTCGTCACCGGTTATCCGATCGTGTACGCGATCTGGCTGTCGCTGAACAAGTCGAGCCTCTCTGCTCCGGGCGAGCGCAGCTTCGTCTGGTTCGAGAACTACGCCACCGTGCTCACCGACAACTACTGGTGGACGGCGTTCTCGGTGACTCTCGGCATCACTGTGGTGTCCGTGGCGATCGAGCTGGTACTCGGCATGGCGATCGCACTTGTCATGCACCGCACCATCTTCGGCAGGGGCACCATCCGCACGGT
Source organism: Gordonia sp. SL306 (assembly GCF_026625785.1). NCBI lineage: Bacteria > Bacillati > Actinomycetota > Actinomycetes > Mycobacteriales > Gordoniaceae > Gordonia > Gordonia sp. SL306. The sequence continues at coordinate 4,319,214 of NZ_CP113063.1, forward strand.
GGTGCTGATCCCCTACGGCATCGTGACCGTGGCGGCCGCATTCTCGTGGTACTACGCGTGGACACCGGAGACCGGCTACCTCGCCAACCTGCTGCCCGACGGCAGCGCGCCGCTCACCTCGCAATGGCCGTCGCTGGCGATCATCGTGCTCGCCGAGGTCTGGAAGACGACGCCGTTCATGGCCCTGTTGCTGCTCGCGGGTCTGGCACTCGTTCCCGACGACCTCCTCAAGGCCGCACAGGTGGACGGTGCCGGTGCGTGGACACGCCTGTGGCGCATCATCATCCCGCTGATGAAGCCGGCCATCCTGGTCGCGCTCCTGTTCCGCACCCTGGACGCGTTCCGCGTCTTCGACAACATCTACGTGTTGACGAAGGGCTCCAACAACACGTATTCGGTCTCGATGCTCGGTTACGACAACCTCTTCAAGGCGTTCAACCTCGGTGTCGGGTCGGCGATCAGCATCCTGATCTTCATCTGTGTCGCGATCATCGCGTTCATCTTCATCAAGGGCTTCGGTACCGCGGCGCCCGGTTCCGAGAACGAGGGGAGGTAGGGCCGCGTGAGATCCGGTATCGGAAACAAGGCCTGGTGGTCGATCGCCAACATCCTGGTGATCCTCTATGCGATCATCCCGCTGCTGTGGATCGTCAGCTTGTCGTTCAAGCCCCCGGGCAGTGTCAAGGACGGCAGCTTCATCCCCAAGGAATGGACCTGGGAGAACTACACCGGCATCTTCGAGACCAGCGCCTTCACCAGCGCGCTGCGCAACTCGATCGGCATCGGGCTGATCACCACCCTGATCGCGGTGATCCTGGGCACCATGGCCGCGTATGCCGTGGCGCGCCTGGATTTCCCGGGTAAGAAACTGCTGATCGGTGCCGCCCTGCTGATCGCGATGTTCCCGCAGATCTCGCTCGTCACACCGCTGTTCAACATCGAGCGCAACCTGGGCCTGTTCGACACCTGGCCGGGCCTGATCCTGCCGTACATCACCTTTGCCCTGCCGCTGGCGATCTACACCCTCTCCGCCTTCTTCCGTGAGATCCCCTGGGAGCTGGAGAAGGCGGCCAAGATGGACGGTGCCACTCCGTTCCAGGCCTTCCGCAAGGTGATCGCGCCACTGGCGGCCCCCGGCGTGGTGACCGCGGCCATCCTGGTGTTCATCTTCGCCTGGAACGATCTGCTGCTCGCCCTGTCGCTGACCTCCACCGAGCGAGCCATCACCGCACCGGTGGCGATCGCCAACTTCACCGGTGACAGTCAGTTCGAGGAACCCACCGGTTCGATCGCGGCGGCCGCCGTCGTCATCACCATTCCGATCATCATCTTCGTGCTCTTCTTCCAACGTCGAATCGTGGCCGGGCTGACCTCCGGCGCGGTGAAGGGATAACCCATGGCCGACATCGTTCTGGACAACGTCACCAAGCAGTACCCGGACGGGTCGACCGCGGTCCACGGGGTCGACGTCGAGATCGCCGACGGGGAGTTCATCATCCTGGTCGGCCCATCAGGGTGTGGGAAGTCGACCACCCTCAACATGATCGCCGGACTCGAGGACATCTCCTCAGGCGAACTCCGGATCGACGGGGAGCGGGTCAACGACCGCGCCCCCAAGGACCGTGACATCGCGATGGTGTTCCAGAGTTATGCGCTCTACCCGCACATGTCGGTACGCGAGAACATCGCATTCCCGCTCACCCTGGCGAAGCTGTCGAAATCGGAGATCACGGCGAAGGTCGACGAGGCGGCCAAGATCCTCGACCTCGGGCCGTACATGGACCGCAAGCCCGCGAACCTCTCCGGTGGTCAGCGGCAGCGTGTCGCGATGGGACGCGCGATCGTGCGCTCGCCCAAGGCCTTCCTGATGGACGAGCCGCTGTCGAATCTGGACGCCAAACTGCGTGTGCAGATGCGGACCGAGATCGCCCGCCTGCAGAACCGGTTGGGCACCACCACCGTCTACGTCACCCACGATCAGACCGAGGCGATGACACTCGGTGACCGGGTTGTGGTGCTGCGCAGCGGATACGTGCAGCAGATCGGTACGCCGCAGGAGCTCTACAACAACCCGACCAATCTGTTCGTGGCCGGGTTCATCGGGTCGCCCGCGATGAACTTCCTGCCGGGACGCCTGGGCAGTGACGGTATCGACACCCCGATCGGCCGGGTCGCCATACCCGACCATCAGCAGATCGTCACCAATGCGCAGCGCGCCAAGAGCAACGGTGACGTGCTGGTCGGTGTCCGACCCGAGCATCTCGAAGATGCGGCCCTCGTCGATCCGGCGGTCCGCTCGAACGGGTCGACGCTGACCGCCAGCGTCGACGTCATCGAATCGATGGGTTCGGACAACTACGTCTACTTCACCGTCGACTCGCCGGCCGCGTCCAGCGATGCTCTCGACGAGCTCGCCGCGGACTCGGGAGCGGAAATCGGTGGCGGGCAGATGATCGCGCGCGTGTCGCCGGAGTCCCGGATCACCCGTGGCGGCACCGCCGAACTGTTCTACGAGGCCTCGAAGGTCGCCGTGTTCGATCAGTCGTCGGGGGTCAACCTGCGTCTCGGATGACGCGGGCGTGATGGAGTTCACGCAGGGTCTCGGTGAACTCGTCGACGGGACCGTCGACCGGCACACCCGGCGCGACCTGCTGGATCGACAACCCCGCGACCGGTGCGGGCGCCGCGTCCCACTCGACGAGCCACGCGCCGAGTTGCGCGCCCGACCCGGCGTAGACGATGCGACCGAGGCCGACCCACGCGTGCGCCGCCGAGCACATCGGGCAGTGCTCACCTGACGTGTACACGGTGCACGACGCACGTTGTGCCGGTGACAGATTGGTGGCGGCCCAGCGGGCGATCGCGAACTCCGGGTGCCGGGTCGCATCGCCGCCGGACACCCGATTGCGGTCGGCGAACAGTTCGGTCCCGTCCGCGGCGACCAGCGTCGAACCGAACGGCTCGTCACCGGCGTCGAGCGCCGCGCGCGCCAGATCGACACAGCGGCGCAGATGTTCGACATCCGTGGGGGTGATGGACATGTTCGTGTGCTCCCTCGTCGTGCAGTACCGATGCGATACGCAGGAGGCCTGTTCAGCGGCGGCGCCGACGGCCCTGGTCGTGTAGTTCCCGCAGGATATCGTCATCCCAGATGTGTTTGCGCACCAAGCGATAGCGTTCACACGCCAGCCAGAGGTAGAGTTCGGCGTCACTCGTGAGGTCTGGTCTGATGTCGGCGCGTCTCGCCATCCGCACCACCGGCAGGAACTCCTCGCCGAACCACCGTCGGGCCACCTCCGGTCGGCTGAGGAACTCGCCGATCTCCTGTCCGAGCCGAAATCCCCAGGCCTCCACGTTCTCCGACAGCTCCGCGTAGTCGAACGGATCGGAGAATCGGATGGCGTCCGCCTGAGCGCCGGCGAGCGGGACCCGCGAGAGGAAGAGCCGGCGATGATCCTTCATGATCAGGTCGGACGCCGCGTTGATGCCCTCCGGCGAGATGCGCGTGTGGATCTCGGTGACGTAGGCGTCGATGGTGTGCAGGTGGCGGGCGATCGCGATCGACACCCGGTGGTGGCCGTCGAGCACGAAATGCATCGAGCCGATGCGGTAGAGGCGTACCGGTGGTACCGATTCGCCGCGGCGCTGGGCGGCCGCGAGCCGTTGCCACCGCTCCCGGATGCGGGATGAGGTCGGCCGGAAGTACCGGTCGAAATCCTTGGTGCGGTCGACACTTCCGACGATGGACTCCACCTCGACCTGCTGCAGCCCGAGGTAGGTGTCTCCGATCCGGCCGAGCGCGGCGACGACCTCGTCGAACGGCAGGACGGTGTTGACGTCGGCGGGTTGCCGCGTGAACCACGCCATGAGACGCGACATCTCGGCGTGCCGACGCATCCGCGTGAAGTCGTTCTCCGCGTCGGCATCCGGGAACCCGGTGTCACGAGCCATGACGTCGCCTCACGATCTGGAATTCGCGGCTACCGGGATCGATGTCGAACTGGCAGTAGCCCACCACGTTCATCGAGATCGTCGCGTCGCCGATCATCTTGTCGGCCGGCCGTGTCCCGAACGGATGGACGTGTCCGTGGACGAGCAGCGTGGGCTGCAGCGACCGCACCAGTCCGTGGTAACAGTCGAAGCCACGATGCGGCACGTCGTCGCCGTCGCCGATCCCGCGTGCCGGGCTGTGCGTCAGCAGGATGTCGGGGGTGGCGCGCGTGCAACTCAGGCGCCATGAGCGGATGCGCTGCTGCATGTCCGAGTACTGGTTGGGCCCGTCGTTGTAGCGCCGGCACCCGCCGAGCCCGCTGATCCGCAGACCGGCCACCGTGACGGTCCGTCGATCGGCGTTGATCGCACCGCGCGGTCCCGGATCCTCGGACGGCAGGCCGGCCCGGATCCACCCGGCGCGCCCGTGGCGGTAACCGGTGAGGTCCCGGTCGTGATTCCCGGGGACGTAGACACATGGTGCGTCACAGAGCGTGGAGAGCACCTCGAGATACTCGAACGGCAGGTCACCGGCACCCAGGATGATGTCGGGACGCCCTTCGATGCCGACCCCGAAGGTCAGGGAGTCGACGACCTCATCGGCCACCGCGAGGACACGTACCACGCCTTCAGGCTAGGCCATCGCGCCTACTACGGTGGATGCGTGAGCGATGCCGTCACCGACCGGATCAATGAGTACCTCGCCGAGCGACTCGATGCGCAACCGCAACGTGCGTCGGTGACTTTCCTCGGCGTGGAGCCGATCGACGTCCTGCGATCCGTGACCGGCGACGACCTCGTGTACGTCACCGTGGGGTGCGCACGCCATCCGATGTCGGAACCGACCGACATCCATGCTGACCCGGTACGCGGTCCGCGGGCCGAATTGGTGGTGAGGATGCACGCAGGTGCGCCGCTGCCGGGACTGCACCGGCGGATGGCGACCCTGGCAGCGGCGCCGGCCGTCGAAGGTCTGATCATCGGGGAGGATGCCCTGATCGACCTCTCCGAGCCGGTCTGGGACGGTGCGGCCTGCACCGCAGTCCTGCTGGAGGCCGATGACCTCGGCGAACTGGCCCTGGACGAGCCCATGGATCCGGTGCGGTTCCTGCGGGCCGTTCCGATCACCGCCAACGAAGCGGCGTGGGTGCGACTCAAGGGCGCGACCGCGCTACGCGATGCCTGGGCAGAGGCCGGGATCGACGTGCGCTCACCGGATCGAGCGGCCGCCAAACTCTAGCGGGCAATCCTCTGGCGGGTGATCTTCTGGTCGGTGATCACAGCCAGTTGTGGCGGCGGAAGACCACCCACAGGCCCGTGCACGCGACGATCAGCAGCACGATCACCGTCGGATAGGCCCAATGCTGATGCAGTTCGGGCATGTAGTCGAAGTTCATGCCGTAGATCCCCGCAACCATGGTGGGGACCGCCGCGATCGCGACCCACGACGAGATCTTGCGCATGTCGGTGTTCTGCTGGATCCCCACCTTTGCGGCCGCGGTGCCGATCAACGACGACAACACCTCGTCGTACTCGACGATCCGGTCGATCACCGTGGTCAGGTGATCGGCGACATCGCGGAAGTGGCGTCGGATCTCCTTGGGCACCAACGGGTTCTGTCCGGTGAGGCGGGCCAGCGGTCCGGTCAGCGGGGTCACCGCCCGGCGGAGTTCGAGGACTTCGCGCTTGAGCAGATAGACGGGATCGATGTTCAGTGAGCGTCGCGGACCGAAGACGGCCTCCTCGATGGCGAGGATGTCGCTCTCCATCTCGTCGGTGACCGCGAGATAGCTGTCAACGACGAGGTCGGCGATCGCATGCAGGACGGCGGTCGGGCCGAGAACGAGACGCTCCGGTCTGGCCTCGAGTCGTCGGCGCAGACCGGACAGGTGGGTGTGGTCGCCGTGGCGCACGGTGATCACGAAATCGGGCCCGACGAAGATCATGATCTCGCCGGTCTCGACCACCTCGCTGGCCTTCTCCATCGACTCGTGCTCGACGTACTTGACCGTCCGCAGCACCAGGAACTGGGTCTCGTCATAGACCTCGAGCTTTGGCCGCTGGTGCGCGTGGACCGCGTCCTCGACCACGAGCTCGTGGAGGCCGAACACCTCGGCGACGCCCTGCATCTGCTCGTCGTCGGGGGAGTGCAGACCGAGCCAGACGAATCCCTCGCCCGTCGAGCGCACCCGATCGAGTGCATCGGTGTAGGAGATGCGCCCGGGCTTGCGGTGCCCGTCGACGTAGACCGCGCAGTCGACGACGGCACGGGCCACCGGCACCGGGATTCGGGGCAGTGGCCTCTTCTCCCGGCGCGGGGGGACGAGTCCGCCGGCGCGCAGGTGTGGCATCGAGGGCACGACTCGGATGCTACTCGTAAGATCACCGCGTGCCCTTCGACGTGACGGTCTACACGACCACCCTGATCACGCTGGTCGTGATCATGGACCCGCCGGGGCAGATCCCGTTGTTCCTCAGCCTCGTGGGCCACCGATCGCCCGAATACCGCAAACGCGCCGCGTGGCAGGCGCCGCTGGTGAGTCTGCTGGTGATCAGTGTGTTCGCGATCGGTGGCAAGGCGATCCTGAGCTACCTGCACATCGGCATCCCGGCCCTGCAGGGGGCGGGCGGCCTGTTGCTGTTGCTGGTCGCGTTGCAGTTGCTGACCGGCCTGGGGAACGCGGGCAAACCGCAGGCCAGTGACGATGTCAACGTCGCGCTGGTCCCGCTGGGGACACCTCTGCTGGCCGGCCCCGGCGCGATCGCGGCGGTCATCGTCGAGGTCAGCAGCGTGTCCGGCGACGCAGGTGGATATCTCGCGATTGCCGCGGCCATCATCAGCGTCCACCTCATCGTGATGATCGTGCTCCGCTATTCCACCGTCCTCATCCGGGTGCTGGGTGTCGGTGGGATCACCCTGCTGGCCAAGATCGCCGGTCTCCTGCTCGCCGCCATCGCGGTTCAGCTGATCGCCGACTCCATTGCGGGCTTCATCGCGGCGTCCGGCTAACGTGGGTGCGTGATCAAGCGTGCCGCGACAGCGATCCTGATGGTCCTCGCCCTCGCCGCAGTGGCCGGGTGTTCCCAGGCCGATTCCTCCGACGACGGCCTGGTGATGGGAGCGCCCACATCTCCGTCCATGCAGGTGATGGCGCAGATCTATGCGGGCGCCTTGCGGCATTCAGGCACTCCGGTCTCGACGACCGTGCCCCGCGGGGATTACCGTTCCCTGCTCGACGACATGGATGCCACCACCGTGGACCTCTTCCCGGCGTTCAGTGGTCAGCTGCTGTCCGAACTTGCTCCGCAATTGACGCCGCCCACCGCCGACGACGTCTTCACCGACCTGAATCGTTCACTACCGCAAGGTGTTTCGGTTGGCGATGCGACGACGGTCTCGGCCACGCCGCAGGTCTTCGTCGCGGCCTCGGTCGCCGACCACGAGGTCACCGATCTCGCGCACTGTGCGCGACTGTCGCCCGGACTGCCGCTGGTGGTGGTCGGACACCCGGATGGACCGACGATCGATGCGCTCAGTGCCGCCGGCTGCCGATTCGGCCCGGTCGAATCGGTGCCGTCGTCGTCCGCGGTGGTCCGACGGGTCGCAGGTGGTGGCGCGGTCGGGCTCCTGACCCCGCTCGACGTCGCCGGCGACGATGCCGAGGGCTCGTCCGGCGACATCCGGGCGCTGACCGCGCCGAAGTCGGCGACGGAGAAAGGTGCAACGGGCACGACCGCGCCTGTCGAGTCGACCTCCGAGGATGCGCCGGGTGACCGGGCGGTGGTCGCGACGGGACCGCGCGCCGAGCAGCTGGTGCCGGTGTATCGGACGGCGGCGTTGTCCCGCGATCAGGTGAAGACGATCAACAAGGTCGCAGGCGAGATGACCACCGCGGACCTCGCGACACTGACGCGACGGGCTGTTGCGGGTGCGGCGCCCGCCGATCTCGCCAACGCGTGGCTGGCCGAACACGGTCTGTAGTCCGGCCTGCCACCCGTGGGCGGGCGACGATCACTTCGCCTTGCTCAGTGCCCATCCCGTGACCCGTGCCGTGATGCCCTGGTAGCCGGACGCGACGAGACGCACCCAGAGATCGAGGAGCTTCGCGTCCGTGCCCACCAATACCCTGGCCCGGTTCTTCTGCACACCGTTGATGATCACGTCGGCGGCATCCTCGGAGGTCATCCGGGCGAGGTAACGGTCGAAGAACTCCGCGGACTTCTTCTGGTCGTGGTCGCCGGATGAGGTGGCGTTGCGTGCGATCGCCGTCTTGATGCCGCCGGGGTGCACGCACGTGACCTTGACCGGGTACTTCGCCAGGATCATCTCCTGGTTGAGGGCCTCGGTGAAGCCGCGAACGGCGAACTTTGCCGAGTTGTACGCCGCCTGACCGGGTTCGGAGAGAAGCCCGAACAGTGACGACGTGTTGACGATATGGCCGTCACCGGACGCGATGATGTGCGGCAGGAACGCCTTGGTGCCGTTGACCACGCCCCAGTAGTCGACGTCCATGACGCGCTCGATGTCCTTGAACTCGGTCCGCTCGATCTCGCCGTGATGTGCGATGCCGGCGTTGTTGAAGATCACATTGACCTTGCCGTAGTGCGCCACAACGGTTTCCGCGTAGTCGAGAACGGCCTCGCGCTCGGCGACGTTCAGGATCTGCGCGTGGACCGGCGCACCGGTCTCGGCGACCAGTTTCTCGGTGCCCGCCAGGCCGTCGGGGTTCATGTCCGAGATGGCGAGCTTGGCGCCCTTGCGTGCCAGCTTGACCGCCAGGTCGCGGCCCATGCCCGATCCGGCGCCGGTGATGACGACGACCTTGTCGCGAAAGTCCTTCATGTGTACTCCTCGGTTGGTGTGGGTTGCGGCAGTCAGGCGGTGGCCGGTGCCGGCTGCGCGTCGGCGGATTCGGCCGGGAGTGTGCGCGTCCCACGGCGTTCCACATCGTAGGCGGCGATGTCGAACTGCCGGGTGATACGACGGAAGTTGAACGTGAATCCCGGCCACAGCGTGGTGATGTTGCCGTGGTGGTCCTTGTACCACGATGCGCATCCGCCGTTGACCCACACGCTGTTGCGCAGATCGTGCTGGACCTCTGCGTTGTAGCGCTGCTGGGCCGCCAGGGTGACGTCGGTGCGCGTGATGCCCTGTGCGCGAACCGTCTTCAGATAGTCGACGAGGTAGTTCAACTGGGACTCGATCATGTACACCATGGAGGTGTGACCGAGGCCGGTCGACGGTCCGACCATCAGCATCATGTTCGGGAAGCCATTGACGAACGAACCCTTGTAGCCCTGCATGCCGATCTCTTCCCACACATTGGCGAGGCTGCGGCCTGCGGCGCCGACGATCTTGTCGAAGACGGGGGAGTCGGTGACGTGGAAACCGGTGGCAACCACGATCACGTCGGCGTCGCGAACGGTGCCGTTCTTGTCGGCGATCCCGTTCTCGGTGATCGAGGCGATGCCATCGGTGACGAGATCGACGTTGGGACGTGCGATCGCGGGATACCACTCATTGGAGCGCAGGATGCGCTTGCAGCCGACCTGGAACGTCGGGGTCGCCTTCGTGCGGAGTTCTGGGTCGCGGATCGAGCGGGCGATGTTCGCGCGGCACACCAGTTCGACCGGCTTGAGCGACTTGGGCGAGTAGGTCAGACCGAATGCGGTGACCTCGTTCATCGCATAGATCGCGCCGCGGACGGCCGACTGGTAACCGGGAACCTTGGCGAAGGCCCACTTCTCGGTCGCCGAGTAGGCGCGTTCGGTGCGGGGCACGATCCAGGGTGCGGTGCGCTGGTAGACGTCGAGCCTGCCGGCGACCTTGGCGAGTTCGGGCACCAGCTGGATGGCCGAGGCCCCGGTGCCGATCACCGCGACACGCTTCCCGGTGAAGTCGACGTCGTCGTCCCAGCGGGCCGAGTGCACGATGGTGCCCTGGAAGTCGTCGAAGCCATCGATGTCGGGGAGGTTGGGCTCACAGAGTGGCCCTATCGCGCCGATCATGATCTGTGCGCGAACCTGCTCGCGCTGCCCGTCGCGCACCACGTCGAGGATCCAGCGACGCTCGTCTTCGTGCCACTCGGCATGTTCCACCTCGGTCTGGAACCGGGTGTGGGAGCGCACGGCGTGGCGCTCTGCGACATCGTTGATGTAGCGATGGATCTCCGGCTGGTGGGAGTACGAGCGTGACCACTCCGGATTGTGGGCGAACGAATACGAGTAGAGGTGCGATGGCACATCGCAGGCCGCGCCCGGATAGGTGTTGTCGCGCCAGGTGCCGCCGAAATCCGACCCACGGTCGATGACCATGAAGTCGTCGAAGCCGTTCTGCTTGAGCTTGATGGCTGCGCCGAGGCCGGAGAACCCCGCTCCGATGATGGCGATCTGTACATCGATCATTGTCATGGTCTCACCATAAACGTCTACTGAACGGCCGTCAATAGCTTATTGAATCTTGATCAATAAAGGCCTACGGTGGAGTCAACCAGCAACGACGGCGAACGAGAGGACATTCAGACCATGGCGGTGACCTCGGGTTCTGTGCCGGCGGCCAAGCGCACGCGGATGAGTCCGGAAGCCCGGCGCGACCAACTCGTCGAGCTCGGGCTCGACATGGTGCGCGATCGCCCGCTCGAGCAGGTGTCGATCGACGCCATCGCGGAGGCCGCGGGGGTGTCACGGGCACTGCTGTTCCACTACTTCGAGTCGAAGCAGGACTTTCACGTCGCCATCGCCCGGGCGCAGGCTGACGAGATGCTCGAGCGGACCGAGCCCGATCCGGCGCTCGGCGATCCACTTGTGATGCTCTCGGCCTCGATGTCGGCGTTCATCGATTACGTCACCGACAATCGGGAGGCGTACATGGCCTTCATGCGCGGGTCATCGAGCGCCGACCCGGCGATGCGCGAGGTGTTCGACCAGACCCGCGCCGTCATGGCGGCCCGCGTTCTCGACCACGCGCCGGCGCTGGGGATCGCGGTGACCCCGGTCGTCGAGCTGACCGTGCAGGGCTGGATCTCCTTCGTCGAGGACACCACGATCAGGTGGCTCACCGATCCGGTGATCGATCGTGATCAGTTGCTCGCGTTGATCAGTGCCGCGCTTCCGGCCCTCGCCGGCGTCGTCCCGCAGGACTGATTGCCCGCCGACAGCAACCCTTTTCCCGCCGGCGGCAACCCGTTTCCCGCCGACGGCAACCCGTTTCCCGCCGACAGCAACGGGAATCCTGCCGACAGCAACGTGGCCTTACGCGAGAGCAACCGGGATCTGGGCGAGGCTATCCACAGGCGCCTGACGATGACCGGCGGGGCGACGGTTTGTCCACAGATCGCGAGACGGGGAAGTCCTGTCCCCTGGCCGGCGCGTCCAATGATCATGATGAAAACCACTCCGGAATCCGACAGGCGCGTCGTCAGGCGGCAGCAGGCACTCGAACGCTCCGACATGACGCCCGAGGTCTTCGACGCCGCCTTCGCCCGACTGCACGGCAACGTGTATGTCGAGCGGACGGCGATCCTCTCGCCGCGAGAACGGATCGCCGCGACGAGTCGTTGCGCCCCCGACGACGTGATCGTCGGGGGGATCGCGGCGAAGATCATGCACGGGGGCCTCTGGCACGACGGCGATTTCACCGTCGAACTCGTTCGTGGTCCCGAGGCGGGAAACCGGCCCGGACGTGGGCGTACGGTGGCGCGTCGGGCCGGACTCGTCCCCGACGACGTCGTCGAGATCGATGGCATCGCCGTGACGTCGGTGGTCCGCACGGCTTTCGACCTCGGGCGAGTGGGCCCACCATGGCGCGCGCTCGGCCACCTCGACGATCTCGCGCGAGCCGGCGGCTTCGGGGCAGACGAGGTGCGACGTTACGCCGAACGATTCGCCGGGCACCGTGGGGTTCGGCAGTTGCGCGAGTTGCTTCCGCTGGTCGACGGCGATGCGGAGTCGCCACCCGAGAGTTGGGTGCGCCTGCTGATGCATCGATCGGAATTACCCACCCCGGAACTTCAGATCGAGGTGGTCGACGACGATGGGCGAATCTTCGCCCGCATCGACCTCGGATACGTCCGGCCGAAGGTCGCGATCGAATTCGACGGTGCGGATTTCCACACGTCGCCGGCGCAGCGGGCGCGGGACGAGGCTCGCGATGCGCGACTGCGCGACCTCGGCTGGATCATCATCCGCATCGACGCGGTCCGCCTCCGAACCGATCCGTGGGGAGTGGTGATGGAGATCGAGCGGGCCCTGCGCTCCCGTGGCGGCTACTTCTGAGGTGCGTGGGTTGCTGTCGGTGCAAATTGTGTTGCTGTCGGCGGGACTGATGTTGCTGTCGGCGGAGGGGGTGAGAGACACGTGTGGCGGGTGCCCTGGGGCACCCGCCACACGTCGATAGCGTCAGATCAGCCGAACGCCTCGTCGAGGATCTCCTGCTGCTCGACGGCGTGCACCTTGCTCGAGCCCGACGACGGCGCCGACATCGGGCGACGCGAAGCGCGGCGCAGACCCTTGAGCAGGTCCGGCAGCATCTCGGGCAGCCACAGGCCGAGGAACGGCCACGGACCCTGATTGGCCGGCTCCTCCTGCACCCACACGAAGTCGTCGGCGTTGCCGTACTGCTCGAGGGTGTTGCGGAGACGACGATGCGGCACCGGGTAGAGCTGCTCGATGCGGACGACCGCGATGTCGTCGCGCTTCTCCTTGTCGCGGCGCGCGGCGATCTCGTAGTAGAGCTTGCCGCTCACCAGCAGGACGCGCTTGACCTTGTCGCGATCGCCGTCGCCCGAGATGAACTTCGGGTCGTCGATGACCGAGCGGAACTTGTCGTCGGTGAACTCCTCGATCGGGCTGACCGCCTGCTTGTTGCGGAGCATCGACTTCGGCGTGAACACCACCAGCGGTCGGCTGATGCCGTCGAGCACGTGGCGACGCAGGAGGTGGAAGTAGCTCGCCGGGGTCGACGGCAGCGCGACGGTCATCGAGCCCTCGGCACATAGCTGCAGGAAGCGCTCGATACGACCGGACGTGTGGTCGGGTCCCTGACCTTCGTGACCGTGGGGGAGCAACAGCACGACGTCGGAGAGCTGTCCCCACTTCGCCTCACCGGACGAGATGAACTCGTCGATGATGGACTGGGCGCCGTTGACGAAGTCGCCGAACTGCGCCTCCCACATGACCAGCGCATCGGGATTGCCGACCGAATAGCCGTACTCGAAGCCGACCACCGCGAACTCCGACAGCGGCGAGTCGTACGCCATGAAGCGGCCGCCGTTGTCGTCGCTGTCCTCGCCGTTCACCGGCTTGAGGTGATTGAGCGGGGTGTACTCGGAGCCGCTGTCACGATCGATGAGCACCGAGTGGCGCTGGGTGAACGTGCCGCGGCGCGAGTCCTGTCCGGACAGTCGGACAGTGCGCCCCTCGAGGACGAGCGAGCCGAACGCCAGGAGCTCGGCGAAAGCCCAGTCGACACCGCCGTGGCGCGACATCTCGTGGCGACGCTCGAGCACCGGCTTCACCCGCGGGTGCGGCGTGAAGCCTTCCGGCACATTGAGGAATGCGTCGCCGATGCTAGCGAGCACCTCCTTGTCGACGGCCGTCACCAGCTTGGTCGGCAGCGTCTGGTCGGCCAGGATCGACGGACTCGGCTCGGCGTGATACTTCTCGAGCTCCTTGACCTCGTTGAACACCCGCTCCAGCTGGCCCTGGTAGTCGCGCAGGGCGTCCTCGGCCTCCTTGGTCGAGATGTCACCACGACCGATCAGGGCCTCGGTGTAGCTCTTGCGGACGCCGCGCTTGGTGTCGATCACCTCGTACATGGCCGGCTGGGTCATCGACGGGTCGTCACCCTCGTTGTGGCCGCGACGACGGAAGCAGACGAGGTCGATCACGACGTCCTTGCCGAAGGCCTGCCGGTAGTCGACGGCCAGCTTCCCGACCCACACGCACGCCTCGGGATCGTCGCCGTTGACGTGGAAGATCGGCGCGCCGATCATCTTCGCGACGTCGGTGCAGTACTCGGTCGATCGGGAATGCTCCGGGGCGGTGGTGAATCCGACCTGGTTGTTCACGACGATGTGGATGGTGCCGCCGGTGCGGTAGCCCGGGAGCATCGCCATGTTCAGCGTCTCGGCGACCACACCCTGGCCGGCGAAGGCCGCGTCACCGTGCAGCATCAGCGGCAGAATCGGGAACGACTCGTCGTCGCCGAGGAGGTCCTGCTTGGCGCGGACGAGGCCTTCCAGAACCGGGTCGACGGCCTCGAGGTGGCTGGGGTTGGCGGTCAGCGACACGTTGATCTCGTTGTCGCCGAACATCTGGTAGTACTTGCCCTCGGCGCCGAGGTGGTATTTCACGTCGCCGGAACCGTGTGCCTGCGACGGGTTCAGGTTGCCCTCGAACTCGGTGAAGATCTTCGAGTACGGCTTGCCGACGATGTTGGCGAGCACATTCAGGCGACCACGGTGGGGCATGCCGACCACGACCTCTTCGAGGCTGTGCTCGGCGCCCTGATCGATCACCGCATCCATCATCGGGATGACCGCTTCGGCACCTTCGAGCGAGAAGCGCTTCTGCCCGACGTACTTGGTCTGCAGGAAGGTCTCGAACGCCTCGGCCGCATTGAGCTTTGACAGGATGTATTTCTGCTCGGCGACCGGCGGCTTGACATGCTTGACCTCGACGCGCTCCTGCACCCAGCGCTGCTGCTCGGGCTCGAGGATGTGGGTGTACTCGACGCCGACATGTCGGCAGTACGCGTCGCGCAGGATCGACAGCACGTCGCGCAGCTTCATCTTCTCCTGGCCGTGGAACCCGCCGACGCTGAAGGAGCGGTCGAGATCCCAGAGGGTCAGGCCGTAGGTGAGCACGTTGAGGTCCGGATGGCTCGCCCGCGCGTCGCTGTCGAGCATCAGCGGGTCGATGTCGGCCATCAGATGGCCGCGACTGCGGTATGCAGCAATGAGTTCCAGCACGCGGGTGCTCTTGTCGACGAGCCCCGCGGGGATGTCGCGACGCCAGCGGACCGGCTCGTACGGGATGTGGAACGCGGTGAAGATCTCGTCGTAGAACGCGTCGTCGAGGAGCAGCTCGTGGATGGTCCGAAGGAAGTCGCCCGACTCCGCACCCTGGATGATCCGATGGTCATAGGTCGACGTCAGCGTCATCAGCTTGCCGACACCGAGTTCGGCGATCTGCTCGTCGCTGGCGCCCTGGAACTCCGCGGGGTACTCCATCGCGCCTGCGCCGATGATCGCGCCCTGCCCCTTCATCAGGCGGGGCACCGAGTGGACCGTGCCGATCGTCCCGGGGTTGGTCAGCGAGACGGTCACGCCCGCGAAATCGTCGCCGGTGAGCTTGCCGTCACGCGCACGGCGCACGATGTCCTGGTAGGCGCTGTAGAACTCGGCGAAACCCATGGTCTCGCAACCCTTGATGGCCGCGACCACCAGTGTGCGGTTACCGTCCTTGCCGACCAGATCGATGGCCAGACCGAGGTTGGTGTGGGCCGGCGTGACGACGTTGGGTTTGCCGTCGACCTCGGCGAAGTGGCGGTTCATGTTCGGGAACGCCTTGATCGCCTGGACGATCGCGTAGCCGAGGATGTGGGTGAAGCTGATCTTGCCGCCGCGGGTGCGGGCGAGGTGGTTGTTGATGACGATGCGGTTGTCGATCATCAGCTTCGCCGGGATGGCGCGCACGCTCGTGGCGGTCGGCACGTTGAGCGACGCGGCCATGTTCTTGGCGATCGCGGCCGCGGGGCCGCGCAGAACCTTGTTCTCGTCTTCCGATGGGGTCGTCGCGGACGCGTTCACCGGGCTCTTCGCCCGGTTGTGGGACCGGGACGAGCCGTCGCGGCTGGCGGTGCTCTGGCCGGATGCGGCCTTCGTCGCCGTCGATTCCCGTGCGGGTCCGGACTTGCGTGCCGGCGTGGAGGCCGTCGGCTGCTGGTCGAGCGTCACCTGCTTGTTCTGCGAGCTCGAGGTCTTGGTGGTGGTCGCGGGCGCCGAGGCCTTCGGTGAGGTGGCCGCGGCGGGGGCACTGCCATCAGGCGTCGCGGCACCGCTGTCGCGGGCGGCCGTGGTGCCGTTGCCCGCGGCGGTCGCGCTCGTCTCGGCGTCACCGTTCACGCTCGGGTCGTAATTGGCGAGGAACTCGTGCCAGCTCGGGTCAACTGACGTGGGGTCCTTCTTGTACTGCTGGTACATTTCCTCGACCAGCCACGTATTTTGTCCGAAATCTGAAATCGAACTGCTCACAGCGGTATCTCGCCTCAATTCCCTCTGGTGTCGGGTCGCTTGTCACCGAGAAAGTCCCTTGTGAAGACTATCGGCAAACCACCTGCCGATGGTACGCGTGCGCGATGCACGACGTGCGGTGGACCTCACTGTCCGACTCACCTGAGCTGCTGGTCACCAGCGGTGGCAATACCGTCTGCATCGGGAGCGACACCAGCATCCCAGAACGCGCGGTACCTCTGTCCCAACGCCAGCAGCTCGGTATGAGTTCCCCGCTCCACGATCCGGCCCTGATCGACCACTGCGATCGTGTCGGCGCGGGCCGCCGTGGCGAGCCGGTGCGCAACGATGACCGACGTCCGGCGGTGCGTGAGTGCCTCGCCTGCTGCGAGCACGAGCGCCTCGGTGGCCTGGTCCAGCGTCGCGGTCGCCTCGTCGAGCAGCAGCAGATCGGGTTCGACGAGTTCCGCGCGGGCCAGCGCGATCAGTTGCCGCTGTCCCGACGACAGGCCCTGGCCTCGCTCGCCGATCGGGTGGTTCATCCGACCGGGTAGTCCCGCGATCATCCCCGCGGCGCCGACGGCGTGAGCCGCCGCGGCGATCGCCCGGCGATCCGCGTCGGGCCGGCCGTAGGCGATGTTCTCCGCGACCGTCCCGGTGAACAGGTGCGGTTCCTGGGGGACCACGCCGAGACGACCGCGGTAGTCGGCGAGAGCGAAATCGCGGATGTCGGTTCCGTCCATCCGGACCGCTCCCGACGTCGGGTCGTAGTAACGGGCGAGGAGCTTGACGATGGTCGACTTCCCGGCGCCCGTCTTGCCGACGAGGGCCAGCGACGTCCCGGGCGGGATGGTCAGGTCGATGTCCGACAGCGCATCGCGATCCGCGCCGCTGTAGCGGAAACTCACGTCGTCGAGGACCGCGCGACCGTCGAACCCGCCGCTAGGCGTGGTCACGACGTCGTCGCGCCGGATCAGCGAGCTCGGGGTGCCCAGCAGATCGGAGATCCGCCGCAGACCGACCACTGCCTGCTGGTATCCGTCGAACACCTGGGACAGCTGTTGGACCGGCCCGAACAGCATGGACAGGTAGAGGACGAAGGCCACCAGGGTGCCGGCCGACAGGGAGCCGGTGGTGATCTGGTGGGCACCGACGGCGATGGCGACGGCCGATGCGAGGTCCGACATCAGCGTGATGAACGGGAAGTAGGTGGCGATCGCCTTCTGCGACACCATCCGGGCATGCACCCAGTCGAATGTCCGCCGGGTGAATCGGGACGTCGCGGCGGAGGTGTGGCGGTAGGTCTGCGTGGTCTTGATGCCGGCGATGTTCTCCTGGAAGTCGGCGTTCACGATGCTGACCAGCTCGCGGGACCGGGTGTAGGCGACCGACGAGATGCGCCGGAAGATGATCGTGGCGACGATCAGGACCGGGAAGACCGGGAGCATCAGGGCGCCGAGCAGGGGATCGGTGATCACCAATGCGACGGACACGCCGACAAGGGTGAACGCGGCCACGACGGCAGTCGACAAACCTGTCTGGAGAAAGGTCGAGAGCGCGTCGACATCGGTGGTCATCCGCGTCATGATCCGACCGGACAGCTCGCGCTCGTAGTAGTCGAGGCCGAGTCGCTGCAGGTGGGCGTAGCTGCGCACACGGAGACCGAACAGGACGCGTTCGCCTGCGCGGGTCGCGAAGACGATCTCCGCCGACGACCCGACCCACCCCACGGCGACCAGCACCACGCCGATCGCCGTGGCCCGCCACAGCGTGGATTCGTCGGCATGCGTGGCGGCGTCGATCACGGCTCGCGCGAGGGACGGGAATGCCAGCCCGACGAGGGTGTCCACCGCGATCGCGAGGATGGCCGCCACGATCAACCACTGCACCGGGCTCAGCAGCCCGCGCAGTGAGAACGAGCGGCTCTCGGCGCGCGCCGCATCGACATCCACACGGGGACTCTCGTCGGCGGGCGGCAGGGCGTCGACCGCGGCGAGCAGCTCGGGGGTGGCAGGCATCGAACCGAGGGCGCCGCCGATCCCGCCACCACCGCGGGCTCCGCCACCGCCGGGGCCCGTGGTCGCGACGATGGGTCGTCGGATCGTCGGATCGTCGACTTCCGGTGCGTCGTCGGGCCACAGCTGATCGAGTCCCAGTGCGGGCGGCGGCCGGTGGACGGCACGCCTGCCGGCCTGTTCCGGGTCTGCCGACGCCATCAGCGAGCCGAACAGGTCACACCGCTCGTCGAGCTCGGCGACGGTACCGACGTCCACGATGCGGCCGGCGTCGAGGACGGCGACGCGATCGGCGAGGGTCAGGGTGGAGCGGCGATGTGCCAGCAGGAGCATCGTGCGACGTTCGGCGCGTAAACCGTGCAGGATCTGTGACTCGGTGGTCGCGTCCACCGCGGACGTGGCGTCGTCGAGGACGAGAATCCGGGAGTCGGCGTAGAGCGCGCGAGCCAATGCCACGCGTTGGCGCTGCCCGCCGGACAGCGTGAGTCCGCGCTCGCCGACCACGGTGTCGAAGCCGTCCGGTAGTCCTTCGACGAACTCGTATGCGTCGGCCCGTCGGGCGGCCGAGAGCAGGCGTCGGCTGGGCGTGCCGTCGGTCGTTGCCGTCTCACCAGGACCGAGCGCGATGTTGGCGGCGATCGTGTCCGAGTAGAGGAACGGTTCGTCGAACACCACCGACACCGCGGCGTGCAGGGCGTCGGGTGCGAGGTCGTCGACGGGATGTGCGCCGTCGGCCGACAGCAGTTCGACGACGCCGGAGTCGGGCCGGTAGTAGCGCCCCGCGAGATCGGCGAGCGTCGACTTCCCGGAACCCGGCCCGCCCACCACCGCGACGCACTCACCCGGCGCGACGGTGAGGTCCACGTCGGAGAGGACGGGTCGGTCGCCGAAGGAGAACCCGACCCCGCGCAGCCGGAGTCCGAGCGGACCGTCGGGGAGGGTGTCGGTGTTCGACTCGGCCGGATCGTGCGGATGCTCGATCACGTCGTACACGCGGTCGACGGCGGCCCGCGCCAACTGGGCGCTGACGACCAGGTTGGTCAGCAGGCGGGCGAGCGCGGTCATCGAGGCCACGTAGGTCGCGAAGGCCAGGAACGTGCCCGCGGTGATGTGACCGTGCATCGTGAGGTACCCGCCGACGGCGATCACCGCGACCATCCCGAGCTGGGGGATGGCCGCCATCGTCGGAGTGAAGCGCGCGTTGATCTTCCCGGCCCGCAGGCGCAATGAATACAGCCGCGCGCCGAGGCCGACGAGTTCGTCGACCGCACGGCCCTCCTGGCCGAATCCCTTCACCACCCGTACACCGGTCACGGTCTCCTCGACGTGCTGCGCCACGTCGGCGGCGGCCTGCTGGGCCGACCAGGTCGCCGCGAAAAGCTTACGGCGCGTGCGGAACACGACGAACCCGACCAGCGGGAAGATCAGCAGGGCGACGCACGTGAGCAGGGGCGACAGGTACGCCATGATCCCGATCGCGAGAACCACCTGCACCGCCGCGCCTGCCGACAGCGGCACCATCGCGAGCAACCCCTGGACGATCTGCAGATCCGAGATCGACCGCGAGACGATCTGGCCGGTGCGGATCTGGTTCTGCGCGTTGCCGTCCAGGTGGAGCAGTGTGTCGAGAAGTCGCAGACGCAATGCGTTCTGCACGGAGATCGACAACCTGCCCGCAGTCAGCCTGCGGCCGAATTGGCATCCGTAGCGGATGACGGCGATGACCAGCAACGCCGCGACGATGACCTGGATCGAGAGACCGTCGTGCACGGCCCCGGTGGCATGGTCGATCGCAGCCTTGGCGAGCAGCGGCGCCACCAGATCCACGGCGACGGCGACCGCGGTCACCACCAGGGTGATGATCACCAGGTTCCGGAACTGCCAGCTCTCGGAGGCCAATCGGCGGATCCACGGACGCGACGTCGAGGAGTCAGGTGACGTGGACTCCGGTCCCGGTCGGGACGATCGCGGTTCGGTCTGAAGCGTCGGAGTCACCGATCCAGGTTGCGCCGGTCACCGGCGGCTGGGAGGCCCGGGTCCCCGACGATCTGGCCGTCGATGATCCAGGTGGTCGGGGGTGGGCCGAATGCCTGTCGGGAGTTGGTGATGACGCGCTTGCCCAGCGCGCGGTTGCCGATACCGCCGATCATCGCGCCGATGCCGGCAGGCATCAGCTTGCCGAACACCAGGGGAGCGCGCTTGATGGCGTACTTCTTGGTCAGCTTGTTGACGAGCGTCTTGTTGAGCTTGCCCAGACCGCCACCGGGGATGGCCGCTCCGCCGAGCCGGCGCAGCGCACCGCCCTGCGTGCCGACCAGCCGTCCCAGTGCGACCACGCCTTCTTCGCCCAGGGCCACCGCGAGTACCAGCGTCTTCCGGCGCTCCGAATCGTGCACCGGGATGCCGTGGACCTCGGCGATCGAGAGGGCGAGCAGTGCGGAGGCCTCGAGGAAGAATGCGGTCTCGCCGGTCATCGCACCGAGCGCCGTCATCGTGCCGACGCCTGGTACGGCCGCGGTGGCGCCGACGGCCCCACCCGAGCCGGTGACCGCGGTGAGGTAGATCTTCTCGAGCCTCGTGATGATCTGTGCGGGTGACTCCTCGGGATGCGCGGTACGGAGATTGCGCACGTACTTCGCGACGGCCGGGCCCTGCAGTCGCTGCGCGCGGTCGAGCAGACCGCCGGTGACCTCGACGGCCTTGCCCGGCGGCCGCTGACCGGGGCGGGGCCCGGCGGTTCCGGTGGTGCGTCTGCTGATGTCAGCCATGTGTGGGTACCAGACCTTCCGGAGGGACGACTTCGGTGGGCTTCGGCGGACCGGGTGGCGTGCCGTCGCCGAAGGGACGGCCACCGAGCTCGTCCCGATGATGCGGGGTGAGCCAGTTGGTGAGATCCGGCCCGTCGGGGACGACGCCCGTCGGGTTGATGTCGCGGTGCACCACGTAGTAATGACGCTTGATCTGTGCGAAGTCGGTGGTGTCACCGAAGCCGGGCGTCTGGAACAGATCCCGGGCATAGGCCCAGAGCACCGGCATCTCGGACAGCTTGCTCCGGTTGCACTTGAAGTGGCCGTGATAGACGGGATCGAAGCGGGCCAGGGTGGTGAACAGGCGGACATCGGCCTCGGTGATGGTGTCGCCCACCAGATACCGCCTGGTGCGAAGCCGGTCGGACAGTTCGTCGAGCTTGGTGAACAGGCGGTCGTAGGCCTTGTCGTAGGCGTCCTGGTTGCCGGCGAACCCGCACCGGTACACCCCGTTGTTGACCTCTGTGTAGACGCCGCGGTTCACCTCGTCGATCTCGTCGCGGAGGTGTTCGGGATACAGCTCCGGTGCACCCGCGCGATGGTGCTCGGCCCATTCGAGCTCGAAATCGATGGTGATCTGGGGGAAGTCGTTGGTGACCACCGCGCCGCTGCGGGTGTCGACGACCGCGGGCACGGTGATGCCCTTGGGATAACCGGGAAACCTCTTCTCGTAGGCGTCCTTGAGTCGTGGGATGCCGAGCACCGGGTCGACGCCACCGGGATCGAGATCGAAGGTCCACGAATCGGCGTCGTGAGTGGGGCCGCAGAGTCCCAGCGAGATCGCGTCCTCCAGGCCGAGGAGGCGTCGGACGATGAGTGTCCGGTTCGCCCAGGGGCACGCGCGGGCTGCGACGAGCCGATAACGCCCGGGCTCGACGGGATAGCCGTCCCGGCCGTCCCGGGTGATCCTGGTCTCGATGTATTGGGTGTCGCGGACGAACTCCTGGCCGGTGGTCACGTAGACGCCCTGCTCCTGCTCGCCAACGCTGTCGGTGCTCATGGTGACCACAGTAGTGATCGACACCGACGGTTGGCATGCAATGCTCGACCCGGTATATTCCACCTGGAATATTTGCTGCGGATCAATTCGGGAGGTGTGGTGGGAGCCAAGGCATGCGGTCCCCTGCCGCCATTGGCGGTACTGGTACTGGGTCTTGTCGCGGAACGGCCGATGCATCCGTACGAGATGTTCCAGACGACGGTCGAACGACGAGAAGATCGTCTGGCGAAGTTCCGGCCGGGCACGATGTACCACACGGTCGACCGGTTGGTCTCCCAGGAACTCATCGAGGTCCACGACGTCCAGCGTGAGGGGAACCGTCCCGAACGCACCGTCTATGCGATCACCGAGCTCGGTCGGCGCACCTTGTTCGAGAGCCTCGAAGAGATCGTCTCCCGCCATCCCGTCGAATACCCCGAGCTCTACCTCGCACTCTCCGAGGCGCACGGGCTGCCCCGGGCGCGGGTGGTCGAACTGCTGACCATGCGGCTCGAGGCGATGCGCGCGGAGCTGACCGAGCTGGACGGCGGTGTCGCCGCAGTCCGGGAGCGGGGGACACCCGAGATGTTCTACCTCGACATCGGCTGCCGCATCGCGACCCTGCGCACTCAGATCGACTGGGTCGAGGACCTCGTCGACCGACTCGAGAACTCCACCATCGAATGGCTCGACGACCCGGGTTCCCCCTATCGGGGCAGCTCTGTCATCGCGGGCGCCCTCCACCAGAAAGCGACAGACGAATGACCTCCACCCCGACCCCCGCCGCGCAGGTGACCACGCGACCCTGGGCCGCGATGCTGGCGCTGTGCGTCGGCTTCTTCATGATCCTGGTCGACATGACCATCGTGGCGGTTGCCCAGCCGCAGATCCAGACCGCGCTGGACACCGACGTGAACGGCATCGTCTGGGTGACGAGCGCCTACCTGCTGACCTACGCCGTGCCCTTGCTGATCACCGGACGCCTCGGCGACAAATTCGGCCCCAAACGCGTCTACCAGCTCGGTCTGCTGGTCTTCACCATCGCGAGCGTGTGGTGCGGACTGTCCGGGTCGATCGGCGAACTGATCGCCGCCCGCGCCCTGCAGGGTGTCGGTGCCGCGCTGATCACGCCGCAGACGATGGCGCTCATCACCCGCATATTCCCGCCCGAGAAGCGTGGCGCGGCAATGGGTGTCTGGGGCACCGTGGCCGGCGTGGCCACGCTCGTCGGCCCGTTGCTCGGCGGAGTCCTCACCGACAGCCTCGGCTGGGAGTGGATCTTCTTCGTCAACATCCCGGTCGGCATCGTCGGCCTGGTGCTGGCGTACGTGCTCGTTCCCGACGTCGAGACCCACGACCACCAATTCGACTGGATCGGCGTCGCCTTGTCGGCAATCGGTCTGTCGGCGTTGGTGTTCGGCATCCAGGACGGCGAGAAGTACAACTGGAACGGCTGGATCTGGACCCTCATCGTCGGTGGTCTGCTGGTGATGGCTCTCTTCATCTACTGGCAGTCGCGGATCAAGGGCGAACCGCTGGTGCCGCTCTCGTTGTTCCGGGACCGCAACTTCTCCCTGGCCAACATCGGTATCGCATCGATGGGATTCGCGATCTCCGGACTGATGATCCCGACGATGTTCTTCCTGCAGCTCGTCGGCGGGATGTCGCCGACCCGCTCGGCGGTGATGATGGTCCCGATGGCACTGCTCACCGGCGCCCTGGCGCCGATCGTCGGCCGTGTGCTCGACCGCGTCCATCCCCGCACGATCATCGCGACCTCGTTGCTGCTGAACGCAATTGCCGTCGGTTGGCTCGGCATGATCGCCCGGCCGGCGACCCCGGTGTGGCAGTTGATCATCCCGATGTGCCTGATGGGTGTCGCATCGGCGGGCATCTGGGCGCCGTTGGCCGCCACCGCGACCCGCAACCTGCCGTGGCATCAGGCCGGTGCCGGTGCCGGCGTCTACAACACCACGCGGATGATCGGGTCGGTGCTGGGCAGCGCCGCCGTGGGCGCACTGATGCAGACCCGGCTCGCCGCGCAGCTGCCGGGCGTCGACACCGAGCACCACAGTGCGGGCGGACAACTCCCCGAAATGGTGCGCGACGGATTCGCCACCGCGATGGGCCAGTCGCTCTACCTGCCGGCCGTGGTGCTCCTGTTCGGCGTCGTGGCCGCGCTGTTCTTCGTGAAGCCGAAGCATCAGACCCCGGGCGTGCCCCCGGTCGCGCCGGATCAGGTGGGCGAGGGTGCCGCCACGGGAGCGCAGGCCACCTGACCCCGCGCTTCGATCACCGTCAGCACCGATCTCGCCCCGAGTGGCGTGGTCGGTGCCGACGGGTGCGGCTTTGCCTCCCACAGTCTGTCGGGAGCCGCTCGTAGGGTGGGCGCATGCGCATCATCCACACCTCCGACTGGCACCTGGGTCGGACCTTCCACGGCGTCGAGCTGCTCGACGACCAGATGGCTGCGCTGTCGCACCTCGCCGCGGTCGTGGCCGAGGAGTCGGCCGATGTGGTGGTCGTCGCCGGCGACGTGTACGACCGGTCCGTCCCGTCGGCGGACGCGGTGCGCGTGTACGACCGCGGGCTCGCCGAGATCGCGGCTGCGGGTGCCCAGATCGTCATCACCTCGGGCAATCACGACTCGCCGACCCGTCTCGGATCCGGGTCCGGTTTCGCGTCGGCGGGTGGGCTGCACCTGCGGACCTCCCTCGAGGAGATCGACGAACCGGTCGTCCTGGGCGACGAGTTCGGTGAGGTGGCGATCTACGGCATCCCATATCTCGAACCGGAAACCGCGCGGCGGCACCTCGGTGTCGACGACGCCCGCACCCATACCGAGGTGCTCCGGGCGGCGATGGACCGGGTTCGCACAGATCTGGCCACCCGGTCCACGCGGTCGGTGGTGGCCGCACACGCCTTCGTGGTCGGCGCCCTCGCCTCTGGATCCGAACGATCCATCAGTGTCGGCGGTGTGGAAACCGTTGGTGCCGAGACCTTCTCCGGGATCGACTATGTGGCGCTCGGGCATCTGCACTCACCGCAGCAACTCGGCGAGGCGGTCCGGTACAGCGGGTCGTTGCTGCCGTACTCGTTCGGCGAGCGTTCCGACCACAAGTCGGTGTGGGTCGTCGACCTCGACGCGGACGGTGTCGCCGGGGTGCGCGCCAGGGAACTCCCGACCGTCCGCGGGCTGAGTTCCTTGGCGGGCACAATCGACGAACTCCTCACCGACGAGTCGCTGAACCAGGTGGAAGACCACTACGTCGAGGCCGTCTTGACCGATCCGGTGCGTCCGGTCGACGCGATGCGTCGACTGCGGGAACGTTTTCCGCACGCAGTGCATGTGCAATGGGATCGTCCTCACCTCGGCGACGGACTCGACTATCGGGCGCGGGTACACGGCCGCACCGATGCCGAGATCATCGCCGCCTTCGTCAGCGACGTGCGTGACGTCCCCACCGCGCGGGAACGTGCACTCATCGATCGGGCGGTCCGTGCGGTCGTCGGTGAGCCGGAATCCGATGGCGGATCAGGCGGGGAGCTGACCCTGTTCGACGTGGAGACCGGCGTGGCGGAGTCGGCATGAGGTTGCATCGGTTGCGGATGCGCGCATTCGGTTCGTTTGCCGACGAGGTGGTGGTGGACTTCGAATCACTCGCGGGCGACGGACTGTTCCTGTTGCACGGGCAGACCGGCGCGGGCAAGACCACAGTGCTCGACGGCGTCGCCTTCGCGCTCTTCGGCCGGGTGCCCGGCGCCCGGGACACCAACCGCCGCTTGCACTCCGATCATTCGTCGGCCGATCAGGTGCCCGAGGTCGAGCTCGAGGCGACGATCGGTGGACGTCGACTGCGCATCACCCGGTCACCCGATCACCTCCGGCCCAAGAAGCGCGGTACCGGCACCACCAAGGTCAATGCGCGGGGCACGCTGGTGTGGCTGGACGATTCGGGCCCGGACCTGACGCGACTGCCGGAGATCGGCGAGGTGGTCACCCGCCTGCTGGGGATGAGCGCCGACCAGTTCTTCCAGGTGGTGCTGCTGCCGCAGGGCGAGTTCGCACGGTTTCTGCGAGCGACCTCCGAAGACCGAGAAAGGCTGTTGGAGAGGCTGTTCGACACCGAGCGATTCGGCGACCTCGAGGAGTGGCTGCGCGAGCGGGCGCGGCAGAGTGCGAGTGCACTGACGGAGCGGACGTCGGCTGCCGATCGTATCGCAGGCCAGATCGTCGCTCTCGGCGGCACCGACGTCGCCGATCCCGACATGGAGTGGGCACAGAACTGCCTGGACGCCGCGCGTACGGATGCGGCCGAGTGCGAAGACGCGCTGACCGGGGCGCAGGCTGTGCTCGATCGAGCGCAGGCCGCCCACGATCACGGTGCACGGCTGGTGGATTGTCGGCGGCGCGGAGACGAGGCCGCACAGCGATTGGCGCGGCTGGCAGAGGAGGGAGCGGAACTGGCGACGATCACCGCGGCCCTCGAGGCCGGGCGTCGAGCCGCACCCATCGCGCCGATGGTCGAGGACCGGGACCGCGCCGCAGCGGCGTTGGCCACCGCCGAATCGGAGTGCGCCCGGCTCGATGCCGAACTGGCCGCGCTCGACGAAGGGGCTCCACTGTGTCGCAGCAGCACCGAAGGTGCCCTCGATGCCGCGATCGAGCGGTGGACCGCCGAGTCCGGGCGCTGGGAACCGTTGGGCGCCCGCGTCGACCGGCGCCCGGAGCTGGTCGCCGACATCGACCGGCTCCGGGACGAGATGGACGTCACCGAGCGCCGACTCGGCGAGATGGACTCATTTCTCCGGCAGGCGCCCGAGCGGCGGGAGAAAGCGTCCGCCGAACTGGCGCATGCGATCGCGGCACGAGCCCGGCTGCCGCGCCTGCACGCCGAGCGAGACCGCTTGGGCACCATCGCCCGGGCCGTTGCCGATCGCGAGGCGCTCGAGCCCGAGATCGCCCGCGCCGAAAAGCAGGTCCTCGATGCGCGTGAACACCACACGAGTGCGCGCGAGAGTCTCCTCGATGTCCGGGAACGGAGGCTGACCGGTATGGCGGCCGAGCTCGCGGGTCAGCTGATGGACGGATCGCCGTGTGCGGTCTGCGGATCGGTCGAGCATCCGCTGCCCGCCGTGAGCGATTCGGCGACGCCGATCGGCGAGGCGCAGGAAGCCGCAGCCGTCGCGGCCGCCCAGCGCGCCGCGGACAGACGCTCGGCCGCGGAGTCGGATCGTGCCGCACTCGTCGAACGGCGAACCCACCTCGACTCCACCATCGCCGGGGTCACCCGGGATCAGATCGACGCCGACCGCGCGCAGAACACCGCCGACCTCGGGGACGCAGAGCGCTCTGCGGCACGCTCCTCGTCGTTGGAGGCCGCATTGAAGGCCGTCGAGGCCGAAATCGAGTCGGTACGTGTCGAACGCAGCGATGCCGACACCGCGCAGGCCGGGCGGCGCGAACGGCTCACCGCGCTGCGCGACACCCTCGATGCCCTCGATGCCGACGTCGCCGAAGCCACCGGCGGGCGTACCGGTGTGGCCGAGCGACGTGCCGAACTGGCGGAACTATGTCGTCGTGCGGCGCGCCTGCGCGATGCACGGAACGAACTGGTCCGGGTCCGGCAGCGACGTGCGGACGCCGTCGACCGGCTCGTCGAGAAGTGTGCCGCCGCAGGCTTCGCGGACCCGTCGGAGGCCACCGCGGCGCTGACGTCGGAGGCCCGGCTGTCCGAGTGGGAGGCGATGGTGCTGCGGGCGTCGCGAATGCGGGCGGCAGCCGAATCGACCCTCGCCGACCCTGAGGTACGTGCTGCGATGGCCGCCGAGCCGGTCGACGCCGATGCCCTCGACTCGAGCCTGGCGTCCGCCCGGCAGATGCGCGACCAGGCCACGAGTCGTCGCGCAGTGGCGGTTCGGCGTCTGCGGGATCTGGACGATTACGTCAGCCAGTTCTGGGCGGCCGCCGACGTGCTCGCTCCGATGCGGGCGCGCCACGATGAGCTCCAAGGCCTCGCCGAGCTGGTGAGCGGACGCGGACAGAACTCACGGCGGATGTCGTTGCGGTCCTACGTGCTGGCTGCCCGGCTGACGGAGGTTCTGGTGGCGGCGTCCGCTCGGTTGCACCAGATGTCTTCGGGCCGTTACGAATTCGTGCATTCCGATGCCGTCGGGCCGCGCGGGCGCCGCGGTGGGCTGGGCATCGAGGTCCGCGATGAGTACACCGGAGCGATCAGGCCGACCACCACCTTGTCCGGCGGTGAGACCTTCTTCGCCTCACTGGCGCTCGCCCTCGGCCTCGCCGACGTGGTGGCCGCAGAATCCGGCGGTCACGTGCTCGACACGATCTTCATCGACGAGGGGTTCGGTGCTCTCGATCCCGAAGCGCTCGACCTGGTGATGGGCGTCCTCGACGACCTCCGCTCGGGCGGACGTGTCGTCGGTGTGGTGAGCCACGTCGACGAGCTGCGGGCACGGATTCCGGCCCAACTTCACGTCGTGCGTGGGGAGAGTGGTTCCCACATCCGCATGTCGGGAGCGCTCGGTGTGTCGTGACGACCCGATTGGGTTCGGGTGGCGCACGTGCGTTACGCTAACCCTCGCCCGTTGAGCCCCCGTAGCTCAGGGGATAGAGCGTCTGCCTCCGGAGCAGAAGGCCGCAGGTTCGAATCCTGCCGGGGGCACCGTGTAGTTCTTGCCGGCCTCCGGCACCACCTCACCGCAGACTGCGGCGCCGCGGTACCGGCTGACCCGCCTGATCTGAAAACCGTTGGGCATACGGCAAAGGCGTCAGGTCAGTCCCCTCGGAGCGGCAGAGTCCGCGCGAAGCCCCGCCACCGGCGTTGGCGGTACCGGAAGATCCCGGTGGCCACGACGCAGACGATCCGTGTCAGACGTCCGGCATCGATCTCGATGGTGTCGCGGTACCGGCTGCGGACATCCGACAGCGGCTCCACCTGGAGGGTGTGATTCCAGACGCGGAGCACACCGCCGTGCTCGTGGGTGCGGATCGTGCGGGACTGGGGGTCGACCTCGACGACCTCGATCGAGTGCCGATAGGCCGGGATCACATGGAAGGCGAACAGCCACCCGGTTCCCGAGTCCCCTTCCTGCATGGACTCGGTTCGGGAGCCCATCGCCGGGACGCTGAACAGGCCACGACAGACATGCTCGAAGGTCGACGGCAACAGCATCGCCGCCCAGACGGCGTCGGCGTCGGCGTCGAGGTCGGTATCGAGGGTGACGGTCTGCATCGGGGCGCTCCTGATGTCGGGGTGCTCGTGCTGTCCGACGACGATCCTGCCTCAACGTGCGTCATCTCCCCGCCGGATCCACCAGAATGCAGGGGTGAACAGTGATGTCGTAGCGGCGAAGGGCCCGACCCGATTCCTGTCGGCGACGCTCGAGAAGCAGTGTTGGGGATTCATGATCGGCTCTGCGCTGTTCGCACTGGGCTCCGCGCCCGGATTCATGGAGTGGGCGGGCGCTTCCGCGGCGAATCTGAGCTTCTTCGTCGGTGCCTGGTTCTTCACCGGAGCGGCCGCGATCCAATACGCGCTCAGTGGCGCGGCCACCACCGCGACCGCCGACGGTGGCAAACAGTTCCGCGGTGAGTGGCTCTCGGCCGCAACGCAGTTGGCCGGGACACTGCTGTTCAACGCGAGTACCGCGGCAGCTCTCCACGCCGCCACGGTCACCGAGGAGCGTCGTCGTGTGTGGTCGCCGGACGCCGCCGGTTCGGTCGCGTTCCTGGCGAGTGGAATCCTCGCGGTGATCGTGTTCGCCCAGGTCGTCCGGATCTGGGCCCCGCGCAGGCGCGACTGGTGGGCGACGCAGATCAACCTGCTGGGCTGCATCGCCTTCGGGTTGTCGGCGGTGGGCGCGTACGTGACCTCCGCAGGCCAGACGGTCAGTGACGAGGTGGCGAGCGCGGGCACGTTCGTCGGCGCTCTCTGTTTCCTGGTGTCCGCGGGGTTGAGCCTGCCCCGATGGTCCCGGGCATGACGGCGGCGACCGTCAGCTCATCGGCAGCGGCGCGGCGCCACGTTCCGCGAGCATCTGCTCGATGACCGCGATCTCCTTGTCCTGCGTCTGTTTCATCGCCGTCGCGAGACTGCGGACATAGTCCTCGGACACGTTGGCCGGGTCCGCCGCGTACTCCATCATGTGCAGGCCGCCCTCGTGATGGCGCAGCATCAGTTGCAGGAAGTACACATCGGCGGCCGCACCCCGCAGGCTCCGGAGCCGGTCCATCTCGGCGGTGGTGGCCATCCCCGGCATGGGCGGGGTGTCGGTGCCCGCCGCCGTCGATCCCGACGGCATGTCGCCCGAGGGCATCGCAGCAGGCGGCATCGAGCCCATGTCGTGCCCGTCGTGATCGCCGTGATCGCCGTGATCGTGGCCGGCAGGGGTCGAGGGGGCCGGGGTATCTGCCGCCATCTCGTGGCCCATCCACGCCATCGGGGGATTCGGGTTGATGAGCGGGTAGCCCCAGCGGGTCAGCCACGACTGCATCTGCCCGATCTCGTTGCTCTGCGCAGTGAGGATGTCGAACGCCATGCTGCGCACCTGCGGATCGGTGCCGTTCTCGAGTTCGATCGTGGCCATCTCCACACCCTGCTCGTGATGGCGGATCATGTCCTGCGCGAAACCCACCGCCGCGGAGTCCGCCGACGGCGTCTCCTCGGCCTGCACATCATCGCTGTGCAGCATCGCGGCGATCAGCAGACCCAGCGCCATTCCGATCAGCAATGCCGCCACCACCCCGAGGGTGGTGAGCAATGTGCGCCGGGAGCCGGTGGGGTCGGGCGCCCGGTGATCAGAGTCCGTGGCGCCCGCCTCGGCGGGTCGATCGCTCATCGCTTGCTCCTCAGCCCGCCGGCATCGGCGCGCCGGCGCCGGCGTTCTCGTCGGATGCCGGAGCTCCGCCGGAGCCGTCCATCTTCACCGCGTCCGGCCCGGGTGCGCCCTGGTCGGCGGGTGGCGGATCGCTCGGATCGAACGCTCCCGGGATCGCCGCGCATGCGGCCTGGGTCTCCGGATACGCGGCCTCCGACGGATTCTCGCGGTAGACACCGGGTGTGGCGTTCCGGCGCAGCGCGGTGATGAACTGGTCGACGCGCGGATCGCCCGCCGAATCGAGCTTCAGCTGGTGTCCCCAGCTCTGCAGCGACAACGGGTGGTCGAGACCGGGATAGGGCGACACGAACAGGAACTGCTCGCCGGACACCTTCTTCTCGAGCGTGTCGCGGTCGGCGGCGCTGATCGTGTCGGGGTTGTAGGTGATCCAGACGGCCCCGTGCTCCAGGGCGTGCACGGCGTTCTCCGAACGGAGCGGGTTCGGGTACACGATGCCGGTACAGGTCGCCCAGACCTCGTCGTGGGGGCCGCCGAACGGCGGCGACTGGTCGTAGGCGACGCGCTGGTCGGCACGCACGTGCTGGCCGGCGCGGTAATAGACCTTGGTCACGTCGGGGATCCGCGTGGACGGGTCCGGATCCTGCGCGGACGGCACGAACCCCGTGACGGTCTGTGGTTTGAGGCCGTCGGCCTCGCGGTCGTCGAGGAACTTGGGGAGGAGATACGCGAGAAGTCCCGCGATCAGCGCGATCACCAGCACGATCGCACCGACGACG
Source organism: Gordonia sp. SL306 (assembly GCF_026625785.1). Lineage (NCBI taxonomy): Bacteria > Bacillati > Actinomycetota > Actinomycetes > Mycobacteriales > Gordoniaceae > Gordonia > Gordonia sp. SL306. The sequence continues at coordinate 4,350,876 of NZ_CP113063.1, forward strand.
AACCAGTCGATCTGCCTGCCCGACGCACTGGGGACAGATCCGGGTCGCTTACCGGACTTGGGTGTGTTCCCCCCGGGTTTGCCTGCCATCGACCTACTCTCTGATGTGGCCACGGCCGGTGTGAGGCGCAGCGACGGACAGTTTACTGGTCGACAAAACGGCTCGATCGGGCTCGCCCGACGACGGCGGGCGGAGGCGATTATCCCCTGTTGGGCTCGGGCCAATAGGATGGTGAGCCGTGACTCCTGCCGACCTCGCCGCGCTGCTCGCCGCCGCGACGCTGACCGTTGTCCGTGACCACGGGCTCGACGACTCGATCGTGCCCGACAGCGTCGTCGTGGAGCGCCCTCGTCACGCCGACCATGGCGACTACGCCACGAACATCGCGCTCCAACTCGGCAAGAAGTTGGGCGTCGCACCGCGCGAGCTGGCCGGCTGGCTGGCCGACGCTTTCACGGCGACCGACGGCATCGCGAAGGCCGAGGTCGCAGGCCCGGGGTTCGTCAACGTCTGGCTGGCGGCCGCCGCGCAGAACTCGGTGGTCGCGACCGTGCTGTCGGCCGGCGCCGACTATGGGCGTGGCGCCGAGCTCGACGACCGCAGGATCAACCTCGAGTTCGTCTCGGCGAATCCGACGGGACCGATTCACCTCGGAGGCACCCGCTGGGCAGCAGTCGGTGACGCACTCGGTCGGGTGCTCGCCGCGCGAGGTGCCGCGGTGACCCGCGAGTACTACTTCAACGACCACGGCACACAGATCGACCGCTTCGCGCAGTCGCTGCAGGCCGCGGCCGCAGGCGAACCGACCCCGGATGACGGTTACGCCGGTGACTACATCGGCGAGATCGCGGCGCAGGTCGTGGCGAAAGTCCCCGACGTGCTCGACCAGCCCGACGGCGAGCGTCTGGAGACCTTCCGGGCGGTCGGGGTTGACCTGATGTTCGATCACATCAAGGAGAGCCTGCACGAGTTCGGCACCGACTTCGACGTCTTCACCCACGAGAACAAGATGTTCACCTCGGGTCTCGTCGACGAATGCATCGCCGAGCTCAAGGCCAACGGCAACCTCTACGAGAACGACGGCGCCTGGTGGCTCCGGACGACGAACTTCGGCGACGACAAAGACCGCGTCGTGATCAAGAGCGACGGTAACGCCGCCTACATCGCAGGCGACATCGCCTACTACCGGGACAAGCGCAACCGCGGGTTCAACCTGTGCATCTACATGCTGGGTGCCGACCACCACGGCTACATCACCAGGCTGAAGGCATCGGCCGCCGCGCTCGGCGATGACCCACAGACCGTCGAGGTGCTGATCGGCCAGATGGTCAACCTCGTCCGCGACGGTGTGCCGGTGCGGATGAGCAAGCGGGCGGGCACCGTGATCACCCTCGACGACCTCGTCGACGCCGTCGGTGTTGACGCCGCCCGGTACGCCTTGATCAGGTCGTCGGTCGATGTGAACATCGACATCGACCTCGACCTGTTGCGCAGGCAGTCCAACGACAATCCGGTCTACTACGTGCAGTACGCGCACGCACGGCTGTCGGCGCTGTCGCGCAACGCTGCCGAGCTGCGCCTCGAGCCGTCGCAGGATCATCTCGATCTGCTCGACGATCCGGCCGAGGGCGAACTCATCCGTACGATCGGGGATTTCGACGAGGTGGTGGCGACCGCCGCCGAACTCCGCGAGCCGCACCGGATCTGCCGGTATCTGGAGACCCTGGCAGGTGCCTACCACCGTTTCTACGCACGTTGCCGCATCCTCCCGCAAGGGGACGAACCCGCCGGTGACATCCATGCGGCGCGGCTCGCCCTGTGTGGGGCGACGCGGCAGGTCCTGGCGAACGGCCTCGAGTTGGTCGGCGTGAGCGCACCGGAGCGGATGTGAACGCGCACCCGGCCGGACCCCGGCATGCCGAGCTGCTCGCCGCACCGCACCTTGCGGAGCGGCCGAACGATCCGGTCCAGCTGGCTGCGATACCGGCAAATGTATGGCCCCGCAATGCCGTTCGGGACTCCTCGGGTGAGGTCCGCCTCGCCGGGGTCGGCGTCGAGGAGCTCGCCGAGACCTACGGGACCCCGCTGTTCGTGGTGGACGAGTCCGACTTCCGATCGCGGTGTGCCGACATGGTGGCGGCATTCGGCCCCTACGGCCGGGTGCACTACGCCTCGAAAGCCTTCCTGAGTTCCGAGGTCGCGCGCTGGGTCGACCAGGAGGGTCTGTCCCTCGACGTGTGCTCCGGGGGCGAACTGACCGTCGCGCTGCGTGCGGGTTTCCCGCCGGAGCGGATCGCCCTGCACGGCAACAACAAGAGCGTCGACGAGCTGGCGATGGCGCTCGACGCCGGCATCGGCCACATCGTGCTCGACTCGATGGTCGAGATCGAGCGTCTCGATCAGCTGGCGGGCGATCGAGGTCTGGTCGCCGATGTCCTCGTGCGCGTCACCGTTGGAGTCGAGGCGCACACCCACGAGTTCATCTCGACCGCCCATGAGGACCAGAAATTCGGTTTCGCACTCGCAGGCGGCGTCGCCATGGATGCGGTCCGCCGGGTGTTCGCGACCGACAACCTGCGGCTCGTCGGTCTGCACAGCCACATCGGCTCCCAGATCTTCGACATGGACGGGTTCGAGCTCGCCGCGCATCGTGTGCTGGGCCTGCTCAAGGACGTGGTGGCCGAGTTCGGCGTGGACAAGACAGCGCAGCTGTCCATCGTGGATCTCGGTGGCGGACTGGGTATCTCGTATCTGCCGGAAGACGACCCGTTGCCCATCGGTGACGTCGCCGAGCGGCTGGCGGAAATCCTCCGCCACGAGTCCGCGGCCGTCGGTCTCCCGATGCCGACCCTCGCGGTGGAGCCCGGCCGCGCGATCGCGGGCCCCGGCACCGTCACCCTGTACCGGGTGGGCACCGTGAAAGACGTGACGATCGGCAAGAACCTGTCCCGGCGGTATGTGTCCGTCGACGGTGGCATGAGCGACAACATCCGGACCGTGCTGTATCAGGCCGAGTACGACATCCGGCTGGTCTCGCGCGTGTCCGAGGCGCAGGCGGTGGTCAGCCGAGTGGTCGGGAAGCACTGCGAGAGCGGCGACATCGTGATCAAGGACTGCTGGCTGCCCGCGGATCTGGCACCGGGCGACTTGGTCGCGGTCGCGGCCACCGGCGCATACTGCTACTCGATGTCGAGTCGATACAACATGGCCATGCGGCCGGCCGTGGTGACGGTGCAGGATTCGTCCGCACGACTGATGCTGCGACGCGAGACGATCGACGACATCTTGAGCCTGGAGGTTTCCGAATGAACCAGACCCCGAGCGACCCGACATCCGCCTCGGGTACCCGCCCCATCGGCGTGGCTGTGCTCGGCATGGGAAACGTCGGTGCCGAGGTGGTGCGGATCCTCGCGGAGAACGCCGGTGATCTGCGGGCGCGTGTCGGTGCGCCCGTCGAATTGCGCGGTGTCGCGGTCCGAGACCTCACCCGGCCGCGCAAGATCAGCCAGGAGTTGCTCACCGACGATGCAGCCGCACTGGTGGCCCGCGCCGACGTCGACATCGTGGTGGAACTGATGGGCGGCATCGATCCGGCACGCGAGCTGATCCGCGCGGCGCTCGAGAGCGGCAAGTCGGTGGTCACCGCGAACAAGGCGTTGCTCGCCGAGTACACCGGCGAGCTCGCCACCGCAGCCGCGGAGGCCAAGGTCGATCTCTATTTCGAGGCCGCCGTCGCCGGCGCCATCCCGGTGGTCCGGCCGCTGATGCAGTCGCTCGCCGGCGACACCGTCGAGCGGGTGGCCGGAATCGTCAACGGCACCACCAACTTCATCCTCTCGGCGATGGACGAGACCGGCGCCGCCTATGCCGACACGCTCGCGGAGGCGGGGCGGCTGGGCTATGCGGAAGCGGACCCGACGGCCGATGTGGAGGGCTACGACGCCGCTGCCAAGGCGGCCATCCTCGCGTCGATCGCCTTCCACACCCGGGTGACCGCGGCGGACGTGTTCCGGGAGGGGATCTCCACGGTGACCGCCGCCGACCTGGTGGCCGCGAAGAAGTTCGACTGCACGATCAAGTTGCTGTCCATCTGTGAGCGCGTGCACGATGCCGACGGGCGCCAGCGGGTGTCGGCTCGCGTCTATCCGGCGCTGATCCCGCTGAGCCATCCGCTCGCGACGGTGAACGGCGCCTTCAACGCGGTGGTGGTCGAAGCGGAGAACGCCGGGCGATTGATGTTCTACGGGCAGGGCGCGGGTGGATCACCCACGGCGTCGGCGGTGTTGGGGGACATGGTGATGGCCGCACGGAACAAGGTGCACGGTGGGCGCGGCCCGCTGGAGTCGACGTATGCGTCGCTGGCGATCGCGCCGATCGACGACGTGCCGACCCGCTACTACATCTCGATGAAGGTCGCCGACCGTCCTGGCGTGCTCGCCCAGGTCGCCGGCGAGTTCACCAAGCGCGCGGTCAGCATCGCCGCGGTGCGCCAGGAGGGCGCGGGCGAGGATGCCCGGCTCATCGTGGTGACCCACCGCGCGCCTGACCGTGCGCAGTCGGAATGCGTTGCGGCACTGGAAGACATGGATGCCGTTATCAAGGTGTCGAGCGTTCTGCGATTGGAAGGAACCGATGACTGACGCGACCCCGGTGCATCAGCGCTGGCCCGGATTGATCGAGGCGTATCGCGATCGCCTGCCGGTCGGTGACGACTGGCAGGTCGTCACCCTCCTCGAGGGTGGTACGCCACTGATCGCCGCGCCGCACCTCTCGGAGGTCACCGGCTGCGAGGTCTACCTCAAGGTCGAGGGGCTCAACCCGACGGGTTCGTTCAAGGACCGCGGCATGACCATGGCGGTCAGCACGGCCGTCAACAACGGCAAGACCGCGGTGCTGTGCGCGTCGACCGGGAACACGTCGGCATCGGCCGCCGCGTACGCCACCCGCGCGGGGATCACCTGTGCGGTCCTGATCCCCGAGGGGAAGATCGCGATGGGCAAGCTGGCCCAGGCGGTCATGCACGGCGCCAAGATCATCCAGGTCCAGGGCAATTTCGACGACTGCCTGGAACTCGCGCGGAAGGCAACCGCGGAGTTCACCGAGATCGAACTCGTGAACTCGGTGAACCCGTCGCGGATCGAGGGCCAGAAGACCGCCGCGTTCGAGATCGTCGACGTTCTGGGGCGGGCGCCGGATGTACACGCTCTGCCGGTCGGTAACGCCGGGAACATCACCGCGTACTGGAAGGGCTACACCGAGTACCACCGGGACGGGATCAGTTCGTCGGTGCCGCGGATGCTCGGCGTCCAGGCGGCGGGTGCCGCGCCGCTCGTCAACGGCGCTCCGGTGAAGAACCCGGAGACCGTTGCCACCGCGATTCGAATCGGCTCCCCGGCGAGCTGGAATCAGGCGGTCGCGGCAAAAGAGGAGTCAGGTGGCCAGTTCCGGGCAGCCACCGACGAGAAGCTGCTCGAAGCATATCGCCTCGTCGCCGGTCGGGAAGGTGTCTTCGTCGAGCCGGCTTCGGCCGCCAGCGTCGCCGGTCTGCTCGCGGCCCGGGCAGACGGGTGGATCGCCGCAGGCTCGACCGTCGTGTGTACGGTGACCGGTAACGGTCTGAAGGATCCGGACACGGCATTGTCCGGAATGCCCGAGGTCGAGGCGATTCCGGTGGATCCGGTCGCGGTGGCGGATGCTCTCGGCGTCCGCTGAATCGACGGGTACGACCACCGCGATGACCGATGACGCATTGGTGGGAGATGCGAAGGTGATTCTGCCGGAGGGCATTTCGGCTCGAGTCCGGGTTCCGGCGTCCAGCGCGAACCTCGGGCCCGGTTTCGACTGCCTGGGTATCGCCCTCGGGATCTACGACGAACTGATCGTGGAGACCACGTCGTCCGGTGTCGAGGTGGAGGTCAGCGGCGAGGGGACCGAGGACGTCCCCCGCGACGAGAGTCATCTGGTGGCCCGTGCCATCGCGCGGGGACTCGCGGTTGCCGGTGTGACCGCCTCAGGCCTGAAGTTGCGATGTGTCAACGCGATACCCCATTCCCGTGGACTCGGTTCGTCCGCCGCGGCGGCCGTGTCCGGCCTGGCGGCGGCTTCGGGGCTCCTCGTGGAGGCCGGCATCCGTGACGCCTTCGACGATGCCGAGCTCGTCCAGCTGTCCTCGGAGTTCGAGGGCCATCCGGACAATGCGGCGGCGAGCGTGCTCGGGTCGGCAGTGGTGACCTGGATGGAATCGGACAGGGTCGGGGGAGTGGGGGCGACGGACGCGGTCCGCGTCCGCTACCTCGCACGGCGTCTGGCCGTGCATCCCGACATCACCGCGACGGTCTTCGTCCCGTCCACCGAGTCGTCGACGTCGTACACCCGTGGCCTGCTGCCCGATGCGGTGCCACGTCGCGATGCCGTGTTCAACGTCAGCCGTTCGGCGCTCGCCGTGGTCGCTTTGACCGACGATCCCGCGGCCCTGTGTGCGGCCACCGCGGACCGGCTCCACCAGGACTACCGCGCCGAAGCCATGCCGCCGACCGCGGAATTGGTGGCTGCGCTGCGCAAACGCGGTCACGCGGCGACGGTCTCGGGGGCCGGGCCCACCGTCCTCGTACTCGGTGTCGGGCCGGTGCCGGCCGAGGATCGCGACGTCGCGATCGGGTTGGGCTTCGTGCCGTCGAGTGTCGCGATCGCCGGTGGCGTCGAGGTCACCCACGGGCGTTCCTGATCCGTGTGACGGCGGTCGCTCTCATCGATTCGCCGTGGAATGGCGGGAGCGGCGTGTTGCCCCTATCATGCGAACGAGTTACCATATACTGGTCTAGCCGCGCAGATAAGTCTTGCCGTGCTTCTCTCCCGATCTCGATCTTGCCCTCCGGTCGATTCCGGTCGCACGATCTCCTGTCAGGAGTTGCCGAGCAGCACCAGCGGACACACGCAGCGGACCATATTTCTTCTGACCGTCCACGGAGGAGAATCCCGAGCGGACACGCTCCGATGAGGACGAAGTCCCGCCTGAAGTGAGGCGGGGTGGCAATGACCCCTGACGCAGCTTCGGTCTGCGGGGGAACGAAAGGATATCCGTGACGGATACGGACCTGATCACTGAACCGACCCCCACGTCGAGCACGGACGCCCCGGCCTCCGGTGCCCGGACGTCGGCTCGATCGGCCAGTGGCTCCACGACCCGCGCCCGCACCGGGCTCTCCGCGATGGTGCTGACCGAGCTCCGCGCACTCGCCGGCGAGCTGGGCATCAAGGGGACGTCGGGGATGCGCAAGGGCGACCTGATCGCCGCGATCAAGGAACGCCAGGCGGGCTCGGCTCCGGCCGCCAAGAGCGCCGACGGCCAGATGGCCCTGTCGGACGGCGCCTCCGGTGACGATGCCGCCAAGAACGATGCACCCAAGAACGACGCCCCCAAGAATGCGGAGCCGCAGGCCCGCACACGGCGGCGTGCACGCGTCGAGTCGTCGGACAACGAGCAGGCAGAGGCCTCCAACGGCGCCGCCCCGGCAGCATCTGACGCCGACAGCAACACCAAGACCGCCGACAGCAACACCAAGTCTGCCGACAGCAACGCGGCCGACACGAAGTCGGCCGGCAATGACCGCCAGAGCGACTCCACCGGTGGCGGCGACCAGCGCAATCGCAACCAGAACCGCAATCGCAACCAGAACCGCGACGGCGGGCAGGGTCGTGACGGTGGTCAGAACCGCGACAACAACCAGAACCGCGACGGCAACCAGAACCGGGATGGTGGCCAGAACCGCGACAACCAGAATCGCGACGGCGGCCAGAACAACCAGGGCAACAACCAGAATCAGGGTGGCGGCCAGAACCGCGACGGTCGTCAGAACAACCGCGACGATGACGACGACGGCACCGGCCGCGGCCGGCGAGGTCGTCGCTTCCGCGAACGTCGCCGTGGGCGCGACCGTGACTCGTCGGGCTCCGGTGAACCCCAGGTCTCCGACGACGACGTGTTGCAGCCCGTGGCCGGCATCCTCGACGTCCTCGACAACTACGCATTCGTCCGGACCTCCGGGTACCTCGCGGGACCGAACGACGTGTACGTGTCGATGAACATGGTGCGCAAGAACGGTTTGCGTCGCGGCGACGCGATCACCGGCGCCGTCAAGGTGCCCCGTGAGGGTGAACAGCCCAACCAGCGCCAGAAGTTCAACCCGTTGGTGCGGCTCGACACGGTCAACGGGACCGATATCGAGACGGCGAAGAAGCGCCCCGAGTTCGGCAAGCTGACCCCGCTCTATCCGAATCAGCGCCTCCGTCTGGAGACGACCCCGGACCGGATCGACACCCGCGTGATCGACCTGATCATGCCGATCGGCAAGGGCCAGCGTGCCCTGATCGTGTCGCCGCCCAAGGCCGGTAAGACGACGATCCTGCAGGACATCGCCAACGCGATCACCGTCAACAACCCGGAATGTCACCTGATGGTCGTCCTCGTCGACGAGCGTCCGGAAGAGGTCACCGACATGACGCGTTCGGTGAACGGTGAGGTCATCGCCTCGACGTTCGACCGTCCGCCGTCAGACCACACGTCGGTCGCCGAGCTGGCGATCGAGCGGGCCAAGCGCCTCGTCGAGAACGGCCGGGACGTCATCGTGCTGCTGGATTCGATCACCCGACTCGGTCGCGCGTACAACAACGCGTCGCCCGCGTCCGGCCGAATCCTGTCCGGTGGTGTCGATTCCACCGCTCTCTATCCGCCGAAGCGCTTCCTCGGCGCGGCGCGCAACATCGAGAACGGCGGGTCGCTGACCATCATCGCCACGGCGATGGTGGAGACCGGATCGACCGGTGACACCGTCATCTTCGAGGAGTTCAAGGGCACCGGCAACGCCGAGCTCAAGCTCGACCGCAAGATCGCGGAGCGCCGGGTGTTCCCGGCGGTCGACGTGAATCCGTCGGGTACCCGCAAGGACGAATTGCTGTTGTCGCCCGAGGAATTCGCGATCGTGCACAAGTTGCGTCGGGTGCTGTCCGGGCTCGACTCGCAGCAGGCGATCGATCTGCTCATCAGCCAGCTCAAGAAGTCGAAGACCAACATCGAGTTCTTGATGCAGGTGCAGAAGACCGCGCCCGGAGCGATGAACGACGACTGATCCGTCGAGCGGGCCCGGTTTCGCGCCGAGCGTGCACAGATCTCCATCCAGCGAGCCCATCACCTTCGGGGGATGGGCTCGCTCGGTGTCTACGACCGGTGAGGCGCAGATGTCGTGTCGTTCGATCGGGCGCGTGCCATCAGGTACACCTCCGGATGCCGGTGGTCGGAGTCCGGCCGACGGATCATCCGGAAGATCTCCTCGAACCCGGTGTCGGCGAGTGTGATCGACAAGGTGTCCGGGTGCCACCGCCACGCCCGCGCGACCAAGTGGTCGAATTCGTGGATGCCGGTTTCGTCGGAGCCTTGCATCGCGATCAGTACACAGGTGCCCGGGCCGCCACGTCGGTGCCACGACGCCAGGATGCCCGGTATGCGTCGGGGCTCGACGTGGATGAGGCTGAACTGCGCGATCAGGCCGGCGCACTGTTCCACCGGCGCGGACACACAGGCGGCGTCGTCGTCGAGAAAGCGGATGCCCGGGTACTCGCGTCGGGCGAACCTCAACATCTCCGCGCTCGGATCGACTCCGAGAACCGACATCCCCCGGGCGTGTAGATGGGCAGCGATATGACCTTGACCACAACCGATATCGATCACGAACGGCGTGTCTCCGGTTTCGGACGCCAGCATGTCGGCGAAACAGTCGACGGCGTGGCGCTCCAGCTCGGACCGGAACGCCGACGGGAAGGCGGCTGCGTATTCGGCCGCGAGTGCGTCATAGCCCGGCTGCGTCATGAAGCGATGGTGGCCCCACTCGTCGAGTTCATCAACTCTGACACGGGTTCTCGTGCGACCTCACCCACTCCCCGAGCCACCCCGCGAGCCCGGTCGACGAAATCCGGCGCCCGCTCGGCGAGAATCCGCGCACCATCGGCGGGAGGTGTGGGCCCGGTCGCCGACGGGCGGTCAGCAGAGGCGGTGGTCAGTAGGCGGCCCTCAGCCGGCGACGTCGGCGACCAGTTGATTCCAGCCGTCGAAGGTCTCCGCCGACACCGAACCCGTCTGCGTCGCGATGAAACTGCAGCGGGCGTGCCGATCGTAGAGCTCGATGGAACCGGTCCGACCCCAGACGCCGTCGGTCCAGGTCACCCAGCACTCGGTGACGAGGTTGAAGTTGATCATCGCGCGGCAGGTGCCCGACGCGATCACCATGGATCCGCGATGTTCACGCGCACCGTCCAGCCGGTCGTGGCGCATCTGGATGCAGCCGGGTGCGGCGGTGGCGATGGTCATCGGCATCCCGAGCAGCGCGGCGTGCTCGAACGCGGCGACAGCCCGGCGGGACTCCACGCGGGCGAAACCGTCCCCGCTGCGGCCTGGCATGGACCGGAGTCGCTGTGTGCCACCGTCTTCGAGCACCGTATCGAACTGGGCGATCTGATCGTCGGCGGGCGGCGTGTCGCGACCCTCGGCGGTGTCGTCGTGACGTGCCACGGCGTCGGCGGTGCCGCCGATGACACGATGCGAGGCAGTTGTGCCGTCGAACCCGTCGGTCGCCAGCGACAGCGACTCGAACGCGAGCCGGTCCGACGTCTCGGTGAGATAGCTCGCGTGCGCGGTGTTTCCGAACGCATCGAAGATGCGAAGAGTCGGCGGCACGTGTGCGGCCGGATCGGTGACCAGCGCGGAGCCGAGCCGAGCAGGATTGAGGCGCAGCGAGATCCGCGATGGCCGGCACCGGATCGGTCCGCCGATACCCACCGGCAGTTCATGGGTTCCGACGTCGTTCATGAGGACGGGGCCGGCCACCGTCACCCCGACGACCCGCTCGAGCGACGGCAACTGGTCCGCAACCGCGGTCACGTCGGAGCCGAGCAGGGATCCCGAGAACCCGGGTGTGGCCAGCAACGTGTCGAGGTCGTTGGCCGATCCGTTCGGACGCGGACAGCTGCACCGCTCACCGCACTCCGGACGCGACCCGCGGCCGGTGTGCTCGGAGTCGGATGGTCGGGGTGATTCGGGCATCGTTGCCGTTCCTTTCCCGTGTCCTGTGCCAGGATCGGTGTGGGGTCCAGTCGGAAATGGTCAGTACACGTCGCGCAGATATCGTTTGGCGCGCTTGAGATCGTCGACGTAATCCTGGGCCCCCTCCGCAGACATCCCGCCGTGCTCGGCGATGATGTCGTGCAGCGCGGTGTCGACGTCGTGGGCCATCCGCGTGGCATCGCCGCATACGTAGAGGTGCGCGCCGTCGGACAGCCACGCGAAGAGATCGGCGCCCCGTTCGCGCATGCGGTCCTGGACGTAGATCTTGTGCTCCTGGTCGCGGGAGAACGCGAGGTCGAGGCGGTCGAGGACTCCGCTGGTGACGAAGCCGTCGATCTCCTCGGCGTAGATGTGGTCGTGGTCGCGATGCCGGTCGCCGAAGAACAGCCAGTTCCCGCCGCGCGCACCACGTGCGGCGCGCTCGTGCAGGAACGAGCGGAACGGTGCGATGCCGGTCCCCGGTCCGATCATGATGATCTTGGTGTCGTCGGCGGGCAGCCGGAACGATTTGTTGGCGGAGATGAACACCTCGACCTGGGTGCCCTCGGGGCGTCGGTCGGCGAGGTAGGTCGAACACACTCCGCCGCGCTGGCGTTCCCCTGACCGATAGCGCACCGTGGCCATGGTGATGTGCACGGTGCCGGCGTGCGCGACGGGGCTCGACGAGATCGAGTACACGCGATGCTGCAGCGGCCGCAATTCGGCGAGCAACTCCTCCGGGGTGACCGTCAGGGTGGGGTCGACGTCGAGCAGATCGAGAACGTCCTTGCCCCAGAGCCATGCATCGAGGGCCTCCCGGTCGCCGGTCGATGTCAGGTGCGTGAGTTCGGCGTCCTGGCTGCGTTGTGCGATGTAGTCGACGAGGTATTTTGACGGTGTGGAGATCTCCACGTGGCGGGTGAGGGTGTCCCGCAACGTGCGTTCGGTTTTCCGATCAGTGATCATCGTGTCCGGCGACACCCCGAGTCGGGTGATGATCCGCTCGACGAGTTCGGCGTCGTTGACCGGCGAGATGCTGATCCCGTCGCCGGGCTGGTACTCGATACCGCTGTCGCCCAGGGAGATCACCAGGTGGCGCACCTCCTTGTCGGACTCGGGGGCCGACAACAGGGAATTGGCGACGATGGCCGCGGGGTACGGGTTCTTCCGCGTCCATTTCGACTTGGCGCGTCGTGTGCCCGACGCCTGCTCGGACGACGTCGGCTCCGGCGACGGCTCGGGTGTGACGATCGCCTCGGGTTCGGACGCTCCGAGGGCCGCGACCCCGCTCGCCGGCGTGTCCGCGTCGACCGCCGCCAGTGCCGGAACCGCCTGCGTGATCCAGGCATCGGCGGGTTCCTCGAAGTCGACGTCGCAATCCACCCGATCGACGACGCGGGTGGCGCCGAGCTCGGCCAGGCGGGTGTCGATGTTCTTGCCGGCCTGGCAGAACCCGTCATAGATCGAATCGCCCAGCCCGAGGACGCCGTAGAAGAGTCCGTCCAGCCGCGGGGCGTCCGGGGCGGCGAGAGCCCGCCAGAACAGCTCGGCGTTGTCGGGCATGTCGCCCTCGCCGTAGGTGGACGTGATCACCAGCAGGCGGCGTGCCGCCGACAGTGCGGTGATGTCGAGTGAGTCCAGATCACACCGCACGGGATCGAATCCGTGTGTCCGGGCCAGGGTCTCGGTCTGCTCGGAGAGCCATTCGGCGGTGCCGGTCTGGCTGCCGAAGACGATCTGCAGAGGGATTCCGCCATCGGCCGCCCCGACCGACGCGACGGCAGCGGCGGCGGGTACTCCGGACTGGGACGGCATGGCGATGCGGGTGTTCAGACCGGCGAGGAATCCGGCCAGCCAGGCCTTCTGATCACCCGTGAACGGGACATCGGCGGGGATGTAAGGGAGCTGCATGTCATCCGACCTTTGCTGTGTCGATGCCTGCCGGTGATCGCAGGCCGTTCGCGACCTCGGGGACGGCCTGTACCGCGAAGAGTTCGTCGAAGCCGGGCAGGCCGCCGAGCGTCTCGCGATTCTTCTGGTCCTGCAACAGAATCCAGCCGTAGGTGCCGGGAGCGTCCATCGACCAGACGTTGCGCAGCGCGAGAGCCCGCTTGTAGTCGTCGATCCGCTTGGCCGCGATGAGTGCCGCGAGGTGCGCGCTGTCATAGTGCGCGAGGATGTCCCGCGCATAGCGCGCCACCCGCGAGACCAGATCGAAGTCCTCGGTCAGGACGAGGTTTCGGGCGCCGGTGGCGACGGCCTGATCGGTCCAGGCCGCCGACGGCCCGCCGCTCCGGACGCCCCCGGCGCGGGAGAGACGGGTGGTGGCGACCTGCCGGGCGATCTCGAACACGGTGAAGGCGTTGAGCAGCCGGTACATCTCGGCGTTGTCGGTCTGCCCGTACTCGGGAACCGCGCCGCCGGCCACCGGCTCGCCACTGCGGATGCTGGCCTTGAGAGCGTGAACCTGGTGACCGGCCAGCGAGGTCGCCAGCTCGGCGAGCAGATCGCGATGGGACATCGACGCCACCAGTGCGTCGCTGTCCTGGTAGGCCACCAACGCCCGGGGCATCGCGTAGGCGATGTAGTGACGTTCGGTCTCCCAGTTCTCCAGCAGGCGCGTTGCCAACGCCGAACCGGTTGCCGCGACGTGCATCTCGAGCATCTGCCGGACGGCGAGGTGGTGGATCGGGGCCAGCGGGTCGTCGACCCCGGTGATCGCGCCCACCACCACCGAATCGGAACTGATGCGGGTCGCGAGTTCGCACGCCGGATCGTACTGATAGAGAAAGCCGCCGCTCATCCCGTTGCCGAGGCCCTTGCCGTATCCGCCGAGGTTGAGGATCGCGCCGTTCGTCATGTACTCACAACCGAATTCACCGACCCCTTCCACCACTGCGGATGCACCGGAGTTGCGCACCGCGAAGCGATCGCCTGCCTCGCCTTCGACGAACAGCCGGCCTCCGGTGGCGCCGAACAACGCGAAATTGCCGATCAGCACGTTGCCGCCGATCGACGAGGATCCGCCACCGGGGGAGCGGACGATCACGGTGCCACCCGACATGGACTTGCCCACACCGTCATTGCAGGTCCCGGTGTGTTCGAGACGCATTCCGTCGTTGCAGAACGCGGCGTACGACAGACCGGCCGATCCGGTCGTCCCGACACGAACCGAGTCCGGTGCCAGGAAGCGGCGTCCACGGTCGTCGGTGTACACGCTCGGCAGGCCGCCGACTTCGGCGTCGGTGAACTGGTGATTGAGCATCCGCTCGATGTCGACGGCGAGCTGGGCGCCGACGCTCTTGTTGCGGTTGCCCAGCGTCGGGGTGTCGATCGTGACGTGGTGGGCACCACGATCGAACAGGGCGGTCCGCACGTCGTCGAACACCGAGTCATCGATCGCGAAATCCCGCTCCAGATAGACCGGGTCGGTGATCTCGACTGGATCGATCCGAGCCAGGAGTGCCTCTGGCCGCAGTGCGGTCACCACGGCCGGGTGGTTCACCATCGTGAGCAGATCGGTCCGGCCGCGGGCGGCCGCGAGGCTCGGCAGTCCGAGTCCGGCGAGGATCTCGCGTACCTCGTGAGCGATGTTGAGCAGGTACTGCGCCATCGAACGTGGGTCCCCGTCGAAGACCTCCGGGTTGGTGGTGAGACCCGCAGGGCATTTGATGTTGCAGTTCTTGGCCATCACGCAGCCGATCATCATCAACGCCGATGTGCCGAACTCGAAACTGTCGGCGCCCAGCAGCGCCGACGTCACGACGTCGTAGCCGGTCTGGTGCGCACCCGAGGTCCGCAACACGATCTTCTGACGGAGACCGTTGGCGCACAACGCCTGATGAACCTCGGCGAGACCGATCTCGGCCGCCCGGCCGGCGTATCGCAGGCTCGTGGCGGAGGCGGCGCCGGTGCCACCGGTGTTCCCCGCGACGTTGATGACATCGGCGCCGGCCTTGGCGACGCCGACCGCGATCGTCCCGATGCCCTCGGAGGAGACCAGCTTGACGATCACCCGCACGCGTGCGGCCTTGCAGTCGTGGATGAGTTGGGCGAGGTCCTCGATCGAGTAGGTGTCGTGGTGCGGCGGTGGTGACACCAGCTCGACGCCCGGCGTGCCGCCACGCGCGGCGGCAATCTCGACGGTCACCTTGGGGGCCGGGAGCTGTCCTCCCTCACCGGGTTTCGCCCCCTGTCCGATCTTGATCTCCAATTCGCGCAACATCGGATCGGCGAGGTATCCGGCCCAGATGCCGAAGCGCCCGGAGGCGAACTGCTTGATCGCCGAGGCGCGGATGGTGCCGTACCGCGACATGTGCTCGCCACCCTCACCGCTGTTGGAGAGAGCGCCGACCATGTTGGTGCCGTGAGCCACCGCCTCGTGGGCCGGGGCCACGAGGGCACCGTGGCTCATCGCACCAGAGGCGAAGGTGGAGGTGATCTCGTGCGCAGGTTGCACGTCGCTGAGCGCGATGGCCGCAGGTGCCGGGCGGAGGCGCGTCAGGTGCTCGGCGGCCGCTCCGGTCGCGACGACGATGAGGCCGCCCTCGCCACAGTCGAGGATCTGGACGGCGTCGCCGAGGTGGTGGGCAATCGCGTGGGCGAACGTCTGGAGCCGGTCCTCTCCGGCGACGCCGACGCCATCTCCCTCGAGGGTGATGTGGAATCCGTCCGGAACCCCGGCATCGTCGAGCGGGATCACCGATAGTCCGCGGACCGCGGCACCCGAGGTCGCGCCGGTGAACACCCGATCGAGCGCGGTGGCGAGATCGGCACCCGTGGCGGTGGCGAGATCGATGGGCAGAGAGAGGATGTCGCGCAGCGCGCTCGGTCGGGACGCGCGTTGCCTCCGTAGGTCGTCGGTGAACGACCGGTAGGCGTCGGTGATCGTGAAGGTGTCGATGTCGTTGTCCGACAGCCGGTCGTAGCTGCTGCCGGAGTAGGCGCGGGCGTCGAGCCCGAAGGCGTCGTCGAGCTTTCCGAGGGTGAGAAGCCGTAGCCCCCCGGAACGGTCCGTCTCGGTGGCATCGGGTGATTCGCGGTCGGCGGTGGCGAACGCGATCTTCTCCGCGGTCAGGTCCGCGTACTTGCGGACCGCGGTCGCGCCGAAGGAGTGGCCTGCGCCGTCGGAACGTTCCTTGAACAGGCCCAGCAGCGGCAGATCCTTGTCGGTCGTCGGGATGTCCGAGATCGCCGCGCGATGGGCGTGGGCGATGGTGGCGACGATGGCGGGCAGACCCACGCCGCCCGCCGGTGCACGTTGATCGGGAAACCACCGTCGGAGATCGGGGTCGTCGGTGTCGAGGAAGTTGGGCTCGAAGAACTCGCCGCCGATATAGCTCTCGACGGTACAGAGTCCCACTCGGCCCATGGTCTTCATCAGCGATTTCTCGGCGGCTCTGACCCATCGACCGAAGGCCTGCTCGCGCGCCTGCAGATCGTCGGCGACAGCGGCGGCACGTCGTGCGACCGAATGCGGGTGGACGGCGGCCGCGCCGAAGCCGAGCGTCGCCGCGAGATGGTGGGAGGATTCGACCTGCCCGGTGTCGGCCACCAGAGATACCCGCAGACGCAGGCCGGCCGCGATGAGTCGCTGATTGACCGACGAGACGGCGAAGATGATGGGCACCGCGGCACGATCGGTCGCGATCGCCCGATCGCTGAGCACCGCGATCCCGCCCAGGCGGCCCGCGAAGTCGACGATCTCGTCACCGAGGCGGTCGACCGCGGCAACCATCGCCGCATGGTCGGCTGCGACGTCGCCACCGTCCGGGCCGATCGGGTAGCAGGCGTCGAAGCTGCGGACAGGGCTCTCGGTCTGGCGGTGCAGGAGTTCGAGCTCGTCGGCCGTGAGAATCGGTGTCCGTAACACGATCTGGCGCGACCGGGGGCCGGAGGTCATCACCTCCGCGGTCACGGAGGTGCTCGGCCGCGTGCCCAGGGCGACCCGGAGGGTCATGCCGTCGGCTTCGCGGATGCTGTCCAGCGGGGGATTGGTGACCTGGGCGAAGCGCTGCGAGAAGAAGCGAGCGACGTTGGGCTCGATGGCGGTCAACGCGTTGATGGCGTTGCCGAAGCCCATCGCCGAGACACGTTCTGCGCCATCGGCGATCATCGGGTCGATGAAGTAGCGGAAGCTCTCCTGGTCGAGAAAGTACGCCCGGTAGCGCTGGTGGTCGGTCAGCGGCGCGGCGTCGGCGGTGGGGGTCGTCGGGGGAGCGTCCGTCGTCGTCGGTCCCTCGAGCGCCGCCACATCGACCCTGGCGGCCCGGAGCAGAGCGGGGTAGTCCCGCGCCGCGGCGAGCTTCTCGTACGCGTCGTGCGTCGTATAGGTGCGATGCTCCCGATGGTCGTAATAGATCATCCCGCCTGCCGATACCCGACCACGGGCGATGACCGACTCGGGCGGTACCGCGATCTGTCCGGCCTCGGAGAAGGCACAGAGGTAGTCGGTGGTCTCGAGGGTGCGCAGCGGGCGCAGGCCGAGACGGTCGAGTCGGGCCCCGATCACGGTCCCGTCGCCGAACACCACGGCTGCCGGGCCGTCGTTCTTCTCCTCGTAGAGCGAGAAGTACTCGAACATCGCACGGACCGGCTCGGAGAGCGAGGTGTCGTTCTCCCATGCCGGCGGCATCATCGAGACGATCGCGGTGATCAGATCGACGCGATCCTCGATGACGCGGGCCGCGACGGTCTGGTCCAGGCGGCTGCTGTCGGACTGCCCGGGTGGGCGGACGATGCTCCGGTGCTGTGCGGTGGCGGAGGTGACCTGGGCGATCCGGTTCTTCTTGTCGGTGTTCAGTTCACCGTTGTGCGCGAGGAACCGGAACGGCTGGGCCATCGTCGGATGCGGATCGGTGTTCGTCGAGAACCGTGTGTGGAAGTACAGCGTGTGGACGGCATGATCCTCGTCGAGCAGATCTGTGAAGTAGTCGATCACCTCGGGTGAGGACAGACGGCCCTTGAGCACCTGAGTCCTGGCCGACAGTGACAGCGGGTAGAGACCGGACAGTTCCGGCTCGGTGAAGGCGATCGCCTCGATGTGCAGCAGGGCCTGTTGCACCGTGTGGTCGAGTTCAGCGGGTTCCGGGCAGGGCTCGGGTGCCGAGAACACCCACTGACGGATGGGCAACTGGGATCCGACGGCCGCTTGCCGCAACACGGAGACATCGACGGGGACATCTCGGACCGTCAGGACCGAGAAGCCCCGCTCGGCCATGGTCCGCTCGATCAGCCTGCCGGCACGAGCGGCCGCGGCCTCCTCGGTGGGGAGGAAGAAGTTGCCGACGCAGAAACGGCCGAGCCGCAGGTCGGGTCGCCCGGTGATCTTGCGGAAGAAGCGCAGTGAGAGATCCATCGAGACCCCGCCACCGTCGCCGACACCGAGGGCCGAGATGCCGCCCCGGTGGGGGACCGCGCACAGCGCCTCACGGGCCCTGTCGATCACGGCGTGTTGCTGCACGCCGTCCTTGCGCGTGATGAAGCCCACGCCACAACTGCTGTACTCGTCGCTCGGGTCCCACAGGAGTGTCCGCGGGTGGTGATCAGGCCGCATTCGGTCCTCAGGTCTCGGGCCGTCCGCTCGTGGACGGCGCTGGCGGATGGGTCGGGGGATCGCTGCGACGATGAAGCGATGCCGACGGAGACGTCAGCCTACAACTTAGCTAAGCCTTACTATCCTAAGGTATGCCTAACTCGGGAATGAAACCCCACAGAGGGCTGTTCTGTGAGGTGGATCGTTCGTCAGCGGGCCTTCGAGATCGGGATTCCACGGATTTCCAGGTCGAACACCCCGCGTGGCATACTGATCGGTCGAGTCCGGTTCCGGTTCACACCGTCGATCCCCGACGGTGACCCGGCGACCACAGAAAGGGACAACCAGATGAAGCAGGGCATTCACCCCGAGTACGCGACGACCACGGTCGTCTGCGGCTGCGGCAACACCTTCGAGACCCGCAGCACCGCGGACAACGGACGTATCAACGTCGAGGTCTGCTCGCAGTGCCACCCGTTCTACACAGGCAAGCAGAAGATTCTCGACACCGGCGGCCGCGTGGCCCGGTTCGAGAAGCGCTACGGCAAGCGCGCCAAGAAGGCCGACGCACAGTAGCTCGACCGACGACGCCCTGCCGGCGCGCTCAGCGCGTCCGGTGGGGCGTCGTTTTTCGTTCTCCGAAACCCTGTCGGCCGTGAGCGATGCCGGACACGAGAGATGTCCTGAGAGGTGAGCACCAGGTGACCACGCAGAGCCCGTCGGCGATCGATGACATCCTCGCCGAACATGCCGGCCTCGAGGCGCAGCTGGCGGATCCGTCGTTGCACGACGATCCCGGTGCCGCCCGCCGGGTCGGCAAGCGGTTCGCCGAACTCGCTCCCATCATGGCGACCCATCGTCGTCTGGAGGCCGCGCGCGATGATCTGGCCGCCGCACGCGAACTGGCGGCCGACGACCCGGCGTTCGCCGACGAGATCCCGGCGCTCGAGACGACTGTCGCCGAACTCGATGCGGCGCTGACCGATCTGCTGGCGCCCCGCGACGCGCACGACGGTGACGACGTCGTCCTCGAGATCAAATCGGGGGCCGGTGGCGAGGAATCGGCATTGTTCGCCGCCGATCTCGCCCGGATGTACCTCAAGTACTGCGAGCGAAGTGGTTTCAAGGCGCAGATCCTCGGAGTCACGGAATCCGACCTCGGTGGGTACAAAGAGGCCACCCTCTCGATCAAGTCGAGAGAGCAACTGCGCGACGGTGTCTGGGCCCGCCTGAAATTCGAGGGTGGCGTCCATCGGGTGCAGCGGGTGCCGGTCACCGAATCGCAGGGGCGAATCCACACCTCGGCCGCCGGCGTACTGATCTATCCGGAACCCGAAGAGGTCGCCCAGGTCGAGATCGACGAGTCGGATCTGCGGGTCGACGTCTATCGGTCGTCCGGAAAGGGAGGTCAGGGTGTCAACACGACGGACTCCGCGGTCCGGCTGACCCACCTGCCCACCGGCATCGTCGTGACCTGTCAGAACGAACGTTCGCAGCTGCAGAACAAGGCCAGGGCCATGCAGGTGCTCGCGGCCCGCCTGCAGTCGGCTGCCGAAGAGGAAGCCGACGCCGCGGCTGCCGAAGGGCGGGCTGCGCAGATCCGCACCGTCGACCGCTCCGAGCGGATCCGGACCTACAACTTTCCGGAGAACCGGATCACCGATCACCGGATCGGCTACAAGTCGAACAATCTCGACGCCGTGCTCGACGGTGACATGGATGCGCTGCTCGATGCACTGGTGGCCGCCGACCGGCAGGCCCGCCTCGAAGCGCAATGACGCGATGACCGAGAACTCGTCGAACTCGGCGCGAGACGCGGCGCCGGCTCGCGTGGACTCGGAGTTGTCGCAAGCGGAACGGACCTTGCGCGACGCCGGGATCGACAGCGCGCGTGGTGATGCCGAGTGGTTGCTCGCCGCAGTCCTGGGGATCGATCGTGGTCGGCTGCTGGTCGTCGACGGACTCGACCAGGACACCCGCGACCGGTTCCGTGGTCTGGTGACCCGTCGCGCGAGGCGAATCCCCTTGCAGCACATCGTCGGGGCCACCGCATTCGGACCGGCCGAGCTCGCCGTCGGCCCCGGCGTCTTCGTTCCCCGTCCGGAGACCGAGTTCCTCGCGGAATGGGCGGTCGGGATCGCCGGCCGAGCCGGCATCGTCACGGTTGTCGACCTGTGCAGCGGCAGCGGTGCCCTCGCGGTCGCGGTCGCGACGATGTTGCCGAACGCACGGGTCTGGGCGGTCGAGCGGTCGCCGACAGCACTGGAGTGGTTGCGGCGCAACGTCGCGAGCGCGCCCCCTCAGGTGCGTGACCGGATCGCAGTGGTGGCGGCCGACGTGACCGATGCGGCGCAGATGCGCGCGATGCTGCCGTTCGGGTCGGTGGACGTCGTGGTGGCCAACCCGCCCTATGTCCCACAGGCGGCCCGCGTCGCGCCGGAGGTGGCCCACGATCCCGCCGACGCGGTGTTCGGTGGGGCCGACGGCATGTCGGTGATCACACCGATGATGCCGATCGTCGCCGAACTCTTGCGGCCCGGTGGCGTGGTGGGTGTCGAGCACGATGACACGACGTCGGCCGCGGTTCTGGACGTGGTCGGTGCGGTGGGCGCCTTCGACGATGTCCGTGCTCGCGACGACCTGGCGGGACGTCCGAGATTCGTCACAGCACGTCGAGTCTGAGTGGACCGCAGCGACCGTCCGGACGGCCGGCGTGGGAGGATGGCCGGGTGAGCACGGTATTCGACTGCAGTGACCCGGAAGGCCGGGCGGCGGGTATCCGCGCAGCCGTCGGAGCAGCGAAGGCGGGCAGGCTCGTGGTGCTGCCGACCGACACTCTCTACGGCATCGGCTGCGAGGCATTCGACAGCGAGGCGGTCGCCGCATTGCTGGCCGCAAAGGGGCGAGGACGCGACATGCCGGTCCCGGTGCTGGTCGGTTCGTGGCACACGATCGACGGCCTGGTGTTGTCGGTGTCGACCGCCGCACGTGACCTGGTCGAGGCGTTCTGGCCCGGCGGGCTGAGTCTCGTGGTGGAGCAGGCGCCGTCGCTGGCCTGGGATCTGGGAGACACCAACGGCTCCGTGATGCTGCGCATGCCTTTGCATCCGGTGGCGATCGAGCTCCTGCGCGAGGTGGGGCCGATGGCGGTCTCGAGCGCCAACGTGTCGGGGCAGCCGCCCTCGACCACCGTCGACGAGGCCCGCGACCAGCTCGGCGAGTCGGTGTCGGTCTACCTCGACGGAGGTACCGCCGCCCAGGCCCAGCCGTCGACGATCGTCGATCTGACGGGCCCGACGCCACGAATCCTGCGTGAAGGGGCGGTGTCGATCGATGACATCGCCGAGGTCCTCGATCTCGACGTCGACGTGCTGGCCGCGCGCTGACGATGTCGTTCGCCCACTCCGACCCCCAGGTCGCCGACCTCGTCGAGCGTGAGAGTCGTCGCCGCGCAACCACCGTGCAGTTGATCGCGTCGGAGACGCGCGCCAGCCCGGCGGTTCGTGCGGCACAGGCGTCGGATTTCGGCGCGAAATATGCCGAGGGCTATCCGGGGGCGCGCTTCCACGGCGGATGCGAGGTCGCCGACCGACTCGAGCAACTCGCCATCGACCGCGCGGCCGAACTGTTCGGCGCCGAGTATGTCAACGTCCAGCCCCTGTCGGGCAGTGCCGCGAATCTCGCCGTCTATGCCGCATTCGCGCAGCCGGGCGATCCGATCCTGGCGTTGCGACTCGACCAGGGCGGGCACCAGAGCCATGGGTCCCGGGCGAACTTCTCGGGTCGCTGGTTCTCGCCGATCCACTACGGCGTACGTCCATCCGACGAACGCATCGATTACGACGAGCTCCGCGATCTCGCGTTGCTGCACCGGCCGCGGATCATCGTCGCCGGTGGTGCCGCCTACTCGCGCTCGATCGATTTCGCGGCCCTGCGGACCATCGCCGACGAGGCCGAGTCGATCCTCTGGATCGACGCCGCGCATCTCGCGGGGCTGGTCGCCGGGGGAGTGCTGGCGTCTCCGGTGCCGTATGCCGACGTGGTCACCTTGTCCACGCACAAGGTGCTGCAGGGGCCGCGCGGCGGGATGATCCTGGCCCGCGGCGCCCACGCCGCGGTGCTGCAGAAGGCGGTCCACCCGTTCATACAGGGCGGACCGTCGATGGGATCGATCGCAGGCAAGGCAGTCTGCATGCGGGAGTCGGCGACCGACGAGTTCGCCTCGTATGCGGCGGAGACCGTCGCGGCGGCGCAGCGCCTCGGTGACGAACTCTCCGGGCACGGTCTCCGGATCGTGAGTGGCGGCACCGACACCCATCTCGCGGTGGCCGATGTCTCCGCGATCGGACTCACCGGGGCCGAGGCGCAGCGCCGTCTGGCCTCGGCCGGGATCGTGGTGGACCGGGCCGTTCTGCCGTTCGATCGTGAACCGGTCACAACCGGCTCGGCCATCCGTGTCGGCACGCCGACGGCCGTGCTCGACGGTCTCGGTGTCGAGGCGATGCCGACGATCGCCGGCTGGATCATCCGCGGGTTGCGGGATCCGGCGGGCAGCGACCAACACGCCGGGATCCGCGCCGAAATCGAACGAGAGCTCGGCGGGTAGCGTTGTGCGGGTGTTCGATCCCCAGGCCGGCAAGGACCTCGCTGACGGGGTCACCGGCCTGGCGTTCGGTGCCGGTGATCCCGGTGTCCACCTGACCGCGTTGTCGGTGGTCGGCAACGGCGGTGCGGGTGTCCCGCTCCGGGAGTTGGCGCTGGTGGGTCTGACCGCTGCGGCCGTCACCTACCTGCTGACCTCGCTCGTCCGCGTCTTCGCGATCCGGATCGGGGCCGTCGCGGTGCCCCGGGTGCGCGATGTCCACGTGATCCCGACGCCGCGTCTGGGCGGTCTGGGCATGTTCGCCGGCATGGTCGCCGCGATCGCGCTGGCGGCCAACCTGCCTGCGCTCACCCGAGGATTCGCCTACACCAGCGACATGAGCGCGGTGATCGTCGCGGGACTGGTGATCGTGCTGGTCGGCGTCATCGACGATCGGTGGGGGCTCGATGCCCTCACGAAGTTCGTCGGACAGCTGACCGCGGCTGGGGTCCTGGTGATCATGGGGGTCAGCTGGTACCTGCTCTACGTCCCGTTCGCCGACATCGGCACCGTGGTCCTCGATCCATTGCAGGCCGGCCTCCTGACGGTGGCGATCACGGTCGCGACGATCAACGCGATCAACTTCGTCGACGGACTGGACGGCCTCGCCGCCGGTCTTGGTCTGATCGCGGCGTCGGCGATCTGCATGTTCTCGCTCGGTCTACTCCACGACCAGGGCGGCGATGTCAGCTATTACCCGCCGGCGCTCATCTCCACCGCCCTCGCGGGCGCCTGCCTCGGATTTCTGCCCCACAACTTCTCGCCTGCGCGGATCTTCATGGGCGACTCCGGTGCCATGCTCATCGGACTCATGTTGTCCGCGGCGTCGACGAGCGCCTCCGGACGTATCGCGATCAACGCCTATGGGCCCGCCGACGTCTTCACTCTGCTGTCGCCTCTGATCCTCGTGGCGGCGGTCGTCTTCGTGCCGATGCTGGACATGCTGATGGCCGTGGTGCGACGCACGCGCGCCGGAGTGGGCTTCTACACCCCCGACAAGATGCACCTGCACCACCGTTTGCTGGAACTCGGACATTCGCAGCGACGGGTCGCGCTGATCATCTACCTGTGGGTGGGTGTGCTCGCATTCTCCGCGGCGGCCAGTACGCTCTTCCCGATGTCGGTGGTGGCACCGATGTTCGGTGCGGGCCTGATCGTCGCCCTGCTGGTCACGATGGCGCCCCGCCTGCAGCGGCGCTACGCCCAGATCCGGACACGTGGTCACGCCGACCACTCCGATCGACGCGATTCCGTGCCGGGCGGTACCTGATCCCAGGTGTCTGCGCGCCAGGGGAGCGTCCTCACCCCTTGGTAAGGCAATGGTAAAACGCCGTGTACTATCCTCTGTAGTAGCACGACCTCGGCGCGAGCGCGACGCCTCCGGGAACCGGAGGCCGCGACACGCACCGCATCGACGGCCGCTGCACTCCCCAAAGGGTGCATACCCCCCGGTGGGTGCAGGAACGGGTGTTGGTAGGGTCACAGAAAACCGCGAGCTTACGCCCGGTGACACGAGTCGCCGATCGCACGCTCGATGCTTCGTGCCAACGCACGGGAATGAGCAGAGGAGAGGCACATGACGACGTCTGCCCCGGACTCCGCTCCCGTTTATCCGGTGGCGCCCACCGGCATCCGTCGCCCGGCGATCATCGCGGGGGTGGTGACTGTCATAGTCGCGGCATTGGCGATCGTTCTCGGGCATCCGTGGTTCGCCGTCTTCTTCCTCGCCGGAGTTGTGCTGGTCTTCATCAACACCAAACTGGTCATCCGGGCGGTCGAGAACGTCGCCGCCGCGGAGGACCCCCGCAAGAAACTGCTCGCCCTCAATTCCGCATTCCGCCTCGGGGTCATCACGGTCCTCGCATTGGTGGCGGCCATTCTGGTCCGGCCCGACGGGCTGGGCGCGATGTTCGGACTCGCCGTCGGCCAGGTGATCCTGGTGCTCAACACGGTGATTCCGGTGATGAAAGGACTTCGTAAGCAGATATGACCGCAATGACTTACCTGGCCGAGTCAGAGTCGGCGATCGAGGTCGGCCACCACACCGAGGTGGAGTTGCTCGGTATGACCGTCAATCTCGACACGGTCATCGGCAGTGCCGTGGCCGCGGTCATCGTGATCGCGCTTGCGTTCTTCGTCCGGTTCAAGATGACGTCGAACAAGCCGAACAACGTGCAGCTGTACTTCGAGACGATCACCGTCCAGATGCGCAGCCAGATCGAGGGCGCGATCGGCATGAAGATCGCCGGCTTCGTGCTGCCGCTGGCGGTGACCCTGTTCACCTACATCCTGATCGCCAACTGGCTGTCGATCATCCCGGCTCAGTACGGAACGGCCGAGGGTTCGACGAGCGAGTGGCTCAAGCCACCTGCCAGCGACGTCAACTTCGTGTACGCCTTGGCGCTGTTCGTGTTCGTCTGGTACCACGCCGCAGGTGTCAAGCGCCGCGGCATCATCGGCCACCCGGTCCGGCTCGTGAAGGGCCACTCGGTCGCCATCGCGCCGGTCAACATCATCGAGGAGATCGCCAAGCCGATCTCGCTCTCCCTCCGTCTTTTCGGCAACATGTTCGCGGGCGGCATCATGGTCGCGCTCATCGCGCTGATGCCGATCTACGTGATGTGGGCGCCGAACGCCCTCTGGAAGTCCTTCGACCTGTTCGTCGGACTCATCCAGGCATTCATCTTCGCCCTGCTGACGGTCTTGTACTTCAGCCAGGCGATGGAGATGGACGACGACCACCACTAGCCAGTACGACCCTGGCCGGCACCGCTGGCCGGGCCCAAAGACCTGGCAACCCGATTGCCAGTTTCACCCGAAAGGAAAGTTCTAAATGGATCCCAATCTGATTGGTCTGGGTGCGTTGATCGGTGGCGGCCTCATCATGGGCGGCGGCGCGATCGGTGCCGGTATCGGCGACGGTCTGGCAGGTGCCCAGTTGATCGCGGGTATCGCGCGTCAGCCGGAGGCCCAGGGTCGACTCTTCACCCCGTTCTTCATCACCGTGGGTCTGGTCGAGGCTGCGTACTTCATCAACCTGGCGTTCATGGCGCTCTTCGTCTTCGCCACCCCGATCTCCGGCCAGTCCTGATCTCGGTCAACGACCGGGTCGCCCTAGGATTTAAGGGAACAACCCAACCATGAATCTCGCCGCAGAGAACTTCCTGCTCCCCAACGGCACATTCTTCGTGTGCCTGCTGATCTTCGTGATCGTGTTCCTGGTCATCAGGACGATGGTCGTGCCACCGATCCTCAAGGTGCTCGACGATCGCGACGCCATGATCGCCAAGACTGCAGAGGACAACCGGGCCGCCGCGGCGAGCTACGAGGATGCGGACACCGAGTACCGGGCAGCGCTCAAGGACGCCCGGGGGGACGCCACCGGTATTCGGGACGAGGCTCGTGCCAAGGGCAACGAGCAGTTGGCAGAGGCGAAGCGGCGGGCCACCGATGAAGCGGACGCCGTTCTCGCCGACACCACGAGACAATTGAAGGCCGAGGGGGATCAGGCGGCTTCGACCGCCCGTGACGATGTCGATGCACTGTCGTCGACATTGGCGAGTCGTGTACTCGGCGTCGACGTGTCGGCCAAGTCGACGGAGAAGGTGAACTAAGTGGATATCGTCATCGGTAACCTCATCGGTTTCGCGATCATCATCTTCCTGTTCTGGAAGTACCTGCGGCCGGCGCTGTCCAAGGCGGTCAACGCCCAGAAGGACACGATCGCGCAACACGTCTCCGAGAGCGAGGCCGCCAAGGCTCGCGTCGCCGACGCGAAGGCTGCACACGACCGCGCCGTCGCAGAGGCCAAGGCCGAGGCTGAGGAACTGCACAAGGGTGCCGTCCGGGATGCCGAGGCGATCTCGGGCGACCTCAAGGCGCAAGCGGATTCCGAGGTCAAGCGGATCACCGAGCACGGCAAGTCCCAGGTCGCCCTGAACCGTGCCAGCCTCGTTCGTGACCTGCGCACCGACCTCGGGCTCACCGCGGTCGACGGCGCCGGACAGCTCGTGCGTTCGCACCTGTCGGATCCGCAGGCGCAGTCCGACAGCGTTGACCGGGTCATCGACGAACTCGAATCGATGTCGGCGGGCGGACCCGGGGATCTCGTCGCACACAGCTCGGAACTGATCGGACTCCACTCCATGCGGGCGAGCAGCCGCGAGGCGGCGCGTTCGGTGGCCAAGGAGTTCGATTCTGCATCCGAGTCCGTGGACAGCGAGACCCTGGTCAAGGCGTCGGTGGAACTGACGGACGTGATCGGCCTGATCGACGCGAATCCGGTGCTGCGCAAGCGGTTGACGGAAGACGAGGACAACACCGACGGACAGGTGCAGCTGGCACAGGCGCTGTTCGGTGGCAAGGTCTCGCCGATCGTCGTCGAGATCGTGTCGGCCGCGGTCCGGCAGCGGTGGTCGTCGACGTCGGACTTCACCGCGGCGCTGCGGCGCCAGAACGCGCTGGTGGTGCTCACCGCCGCCGAGCGTGACGGGTCGATCGAGCAGGTCGAGAACGAGCTCTTCGGCGTGGCCCGGCTGCTGGAGCAGAACCCGCGGCTGGCATCGCTGCTGTCCGATCACACGCACGCGGCCGACAAGCGCGTGGATCTGCTGCGGTCGCTGGTGGGCGAGAAAGTCGGGTCGCACACCTGGTATCTGCTGTCCCACACCATCGCGTTACTGCACGGGCAGCCGGCCGACGTCGCCGTCGACCATCTCGCCGAGCTCGCGGCTGCACGCCGGGGCGAGTCGGTGGCGCACGTGGTGTCGGCAGCCGAACTCTCCGACGCACAGAAGGCGAGACTCTCGTCGGTGCTCGGCAGCATCTACGGCCGGACGATCTCGGTGCAGACCGAGATCGACACCGAATTGCTCGGCGGCCTGCGCATCGGTGTGGGCGACGAGGTGATCGAGGCCGATGTCGCCACCCGTTTGGCGAAGGCGGCCGAGAGTCTGCCGCGCTGACCTGACCAGACCAACACATCCAGCGAACATCCAAACCACCAGCCGGACTGAGTAAGAAAGACGAGTACCCATGGCGGAGTTGACGATCTCACCAGACGAGATTAAGGGAGCGATCGAGCAGTATGTCTCGTCGTTCGAAGCCGATGCCTCCCGTGACGAGGTGGGCATCGTCACCGACACATCGGACGGTATCGCGCACGTCAGCGGTCTGCCCGGCGCGATGGCCAACGAGCTGCTGCAGTTCGACGGCGGCGTGCTCGGCGTGGCCCTGAACCTCGACGAGGACCAGATCGGTTGCGTCATCCTCGGTGACTACGAGTCACTGGAAGAGGGCCAGCAGGTCAGCCGCACCGGTGAGGTGCTCTCGGTCCCGGTCGGTGACAAGTTCCTCGGTCGCGTCGTCGATCCGCTGGGCAAGCCGATCGACGGCCTGGGCGACATCGAGTCCGAGGCCGAGCGCGTGCTCGAGCTGCAGGCGGCCTCGGTGCTCGAGCGTCAGCCCGTCGAGGAGTCGCTCGCGACCGGCATCAAGGCCATCGATGCCATGACCGCCATCGGCCGCGGACAGCGTCAGCTGGTCATCGGCGACCGCAAGACCGGCAAGACCGCGGTCTGCATCGACGCCATCCTGAACCAGAAGGCCAACTGGGAGTCGGGCGACGAGAACAAGCAGGTCCGCTGCATCTACGTCGCGATCGGTCAGAAGGGCTCGACCATCGCAGGCGTCAAGACCGCTCTCGAAGAGGCCGGCGCGATGGAGTACACCACCATCGTCGCGGCACCCGCGTCCGACTCGGCCGGCTTCAAGTGGCTGGCGCCGTACACCGGCTCGGCCATCGGCCAGCACTGGATGTACGAGGGCAAGCACGTCCTCATCGTGTTCGACGACCTGACCAAGCAGGCCGAGGCCTACCGCGCCATCTCGCTGCTGCTGCGTCGCCCGCCGGGCCGCGAGGCTTACCCCGGTGACGTCTTCTACTTGCACTCCCGTCTCCTGGAGCGTTGTGCCAAGCTGTCCGACGAGCTGGGCGGCGGCTCGATGACCGGCCTGCCGATCATCGAGACCAAGGCCAACGACGTCTCGGCGTTCATCCCGACCAACGTCATCTCGATCACCGACGGCCAGGTCTTCCTGGAATCGGACCTCTTCAACAAGGGCGTCCGGCCGGCGATCAACGTCGGTACCTCGGTGTCGCGTGTCGGTGGTGCCGCACAGACCAAGGGCCTGAAGAAGGTGTCCGGCTCGCTGCGTCTGGAGCTTGCCCAGTTCCGTGAGCTCGAAGCGTTCTCCGCGTTCGCCTCCGACCTCGACGACGCGTCCAAGGCGCAGCTCGAGCGCGGTGCGCGCTGGGTCGAGATGCTCAAGCAGGGTCAGTACAGCCCGTTCTCCGTGGAGGACGAGATCGTCTCGATCTACCTCTGCGGTGAGGGCCACTACGACTCCGTTCCGGTCGACGACGTCCGTAACTTCGAGACCCAGCTGCTCAGCCATCTGCACCACGAGGCGAAGGGCGTCTACGACTCGATCGCCGGTGGCAAGGTGCTGTCCGACGACCAGGCCGAGGCGCTGGTCGACGAGACCAACAAGTTCAAGAACAGCTACCTGACGCACGACGGCAAGCGCGTGGTGAACGAGGCCGAGGCCAAGGCCATGGACTCCGAGGACGTCGAGCACGAGCAGATCACGGTTCGCAAGTCGTGATCGGGTCGTCCGACAGTCGTGCCAAGGAAGGGGTGAGGGCTCGTGGCCAGCATTCGTGAGCTGCGCTCACGCATCCGGTCGGTCAACTCGACCAGGAAGATCACGAAGGCGCAGGAGCTGATCGCGACCTCGCGCATCACCAAGGCCCAGGCTCGTGTCGCGGCGGCCAAGCCGTACGCGCATGAGATGACCGAGGTGTTGTCGGAGCTGGCGAGCAATGCCGGCTCGCTGGATCACCCACTGCTGGTCGAGCGCGAGAACCCCCGGCGCGCCGGGATCCTGGTGGTCACGAGCGACCGCGGGATGTGCGGCGGCTACAACTCCAACGTCCTGCGGGCGACTCGCGAGCTCATCTCGCTGGTGCGCGACGAGGGCAAGGAGCCGGTGCTGTTCGTCATGGGGCAGAAGGGGGTCGGCTACTTCACCTTCCGCGGTACCGAGGTGACCGATTCGTGGACGGGGTTCTCGCAGGCCCCGGATTACAGCGATGCGAGCATCGCGACCAACTTCCTGGTCCAGTTGTTCGAGGCCGGTTCCGGAGAACAGGTCGAGCGTCCCGACGGTGAGGGGACGCTGGAGGGCATCGATGAGTTGCATCTCGTGTACACGAGGTTCGTCTCCATGCTGACCCAGACTCCCGAGGTGCGCCGCGTGGCCCCGCTCGTCGTGTCCGAAGAGGACGACGAGATGGAAGCCGAGATCCACAAGTCGTCGCGCAATTACTCGTTCGAACCGGCGCCCGAGGCGTTGCTCGAAGCCTTGCTGCCGAAGTACGTCGCCACCCGCGTGTACGCGGCGCTGCTGGATTCCGCCGCATCGGAGTCGGCGGCACGTCGGACCGCGATGAAGGCGGCCACCGACAACGCCGACGAACTGGCGACCTCGCTCTCCCGCGAGGCCAACCAGCTCCGGCAGGCGCAGATCACGCAGGAGATCAGCGAGATCGTCGGCGGCTCCAGCGCCCTGGCCACCTGATCGAACCCTGGCGACCCATAGACCCAAAGAGGAAGTGACCCAACAACAATGACTGCAGCAGTATCCACACCCTCGGATGCCTCGACGGGTTCGGCCGAAGGCCGGGTCGTCCGCATCATCGGCCCCGTCGTCGACGTCGAGTTCCCCCGGGGCTCGATCCCAGAATTGTTCAACGCGCTGCACGCCGAGATCGCCCTCGAAGCTGTGGCCAAGACCCTGACGCTCGAGGTCGCGCAGCATCTCGGCGACAACCTGGTGCGCACGATCTCCATGCAGCCGACCGACGGCCTGGTGCGTGGTGCAACCGTGTCGGACACCGGCAAGTCCATCGTGGTGCCGGTCGGCGACGAC
Organism: Gordonia sp. SL306; assembly: GCF_026625785.1. Taxonomy (NCBI): domain Bacteria; kingdom Bacillati; phylum Actinomycetota; class Actinomycetes; order Mycobacteriales; family Gordoniaceae; genus Gordonia; species Gordonia sp. SL306. The sequence goes on from NZ_CP113063.1 coordinate 4,382,136, forward strand.
GTGAAGGGTCACGTCTTCAACGCGCTCGGTGACTGCCTCGACACTCCGGGACTCGGCCGTGACGGCGAGCAGTGGAGCATCCACCGCAAGCCGCCGCCTTTCGACGAGCTCGAGGGCAAGACCGAGATCCTCGAGACCGGCATCAAGGTCATCGACCTGCTGACCCCGTATGTCAAGGGCGGCAAGATCGGTCTGTTCGGTGGTGCTGGTGTCGGCAAAACCGTTCTGATCCAGGAGATGATCACCCGTATCGCTCGCGAGTTCTCCGGCACGTCGGTGTTCGCCGGCGTCGGCGAGCGCACCCGTGAGGGCACCGACCTCCACCTCGAGATGGAGGAGATGGGCGTTCTCCAGGACACCGCCTTGGTGTTCGGTCAGATGGACGAGCCGCCGGGCACGCGTATGCGCGTCGCCTTGTCCGCGCTGACCATGGCGGAGTACTTCCGCGATGTGAAGCAGCAGGACGTGCTGCTGTTCATCGACAACATCTTCCGGTTCACCCAGGCCGGCTCGGAGGTCTCGACCCTCCTCGGCCGTATGCCGTCCGCGGTTGGCTACCAGCCAACCCTGGCCGACGAGATGGGCGAGCTGCAGGAGCGGATCACCTCGACCAAGGGGCGCTCGATCACCTCGCTGCAGGCGATCTACGTGCCTGCCGACGACTACACCGACCCGGCGCCTGCGACCACGTTCGCCCACCTCGATGCGACCACCGAGCTCTCGCGTCCGATCTCGCAGCTGGGTATCTACCCGGCTGTGGACCCGCTGACGTCGACCTCGCGCATCCTGGAGGCCTCGATCGTCGGTGACGAGCACTTCCGCGTCGCCAACGAGGTCAAGCGAATCCTGCAGAAGTACAAGGAACTCCAGGACATCATCGCCATTCTCGGTATGGACGAGCTGTCCGAAGAGGACAAGGTGACGGTGCAGCGCGCGCGTCGTATCCAGAAGTTCCTGGGTCAGAACTTCCTCGTCGCCGAGAAGTTCACCGGTCAGAAGGGTTCGGTCGTGCCGCTCGCCGACACCATCGAGGCGTTCGACCGGGTCGCGAAGGGTGAGTTCGATCACTTGCCCGAGCAGGCGTTCAACAGTTGCGGTGGACTCGACGACGTGGAGGCCGCCGCCGCCAAGATCGCCGGAAAGTAGCGGGTCGCCATGGCTGACAAGTCCTTCCACGTCGAGGTCGTCGCGGCCGACGAGAAGCTGTACTCGGGTGAAGCCACCTTCGTCATCGCCCAGACGACCTCGGGTGAGCTCGGTGTGCTGGCGAATCACGAACCTCTGCTGGGGCAGCTCGTCCCGGGCGGCTTCGTGGTGATCGCCGAGGAGAGTGGCAAGCGTCTGTCGGCGGCCGTGCAGGGCGGGTTTCTCTCGGTGACCGGTGAATCGGTGACCATACTCGCCGAGTCGGCGCAGTGGGCCGACGACATCGACGCCGCAGCCGAACGCTCGGCACTCGAGTCCGCCGAGCCGGGTACCGAGGAGTACAACCGTGCGCACTCCCGCCTCGCGGCGGCGGAGCACGCGGCCAAGTAATCTCGCAGATCGACGGCCGGTCATCGCTTTTGGGGCGACGGCCGGCCGTCGTCGTGTCCGAGCCCGCCAGGGCTGGTCACCGGTCGCGGCAGGCGTTGCCGACCCGGGGGAACTGCCGTGACGAGACATCGAACCCGGTCTGGCATGCTGGACGCAGAACGGTCGTGCACCGGAGTCTCTCGACTCATCTCGGTGCGTGAGTCCGGCGCACCGTGATCAGCCCCCGCGCGACCGTTGGCGGGAGGTGTGCGCCTGGTGTCGTGGATCGCGTTGGTACTGGGCGTCCTGTTGGCGGTCGCCGTGGTGGTCTGCGGACTCCTCGCGTATCGGCTGGGGCAGTTGCGCAGGACCGGAACCCCGGTGCTGCTCAGAGAGCTGCCCGCAGACGTCGATGAGGGCTGGCGCCACGGCACGGTCCATTACAGCGACGAGAATCTCCGCTATTTCCGGCTCAGTTCGTTGCGCCCCGGACCGACCCGCACGCTGGGCAGGCAGTCCATCGAGATCACCCGCAGACGGCGACCCGAGGGCACCGAGTCCGAGATCCTGCACGGCATGGTGATCCTGGAACTCGAACCCGGCGCCGACGATGCCGGCCGAGCCTACGAGCTCGCCATGGCGCCGGGTGCCGACACCGCGTTCCAGTCGTGGCTGGAGTCACGACAGTCGAATCGGTCGCAGCGTCGTCGTAGTGCCTGATCGGCATCGGGCCGACGACCGCAGGCCCGGTACCGGGCAGTAGATTCAGGTCATGGCGGTACATCTCACGCGCATCTACACACGCACCGGCGACGACGGCACCACCGGACTCAGCGACTTCTCCCGGGTGTCCAAGAACGATGTCCGGGTGGCGGCCTACGCCGACTGTGACGAGGCCAACGCGGTCATCGGGACGGCGTTGGCCCTCGGTGGTGACGTGCCTGCCGACATCGTCGAGGTGCTGCGCACCGTCCAGAACGATCTCTTCGACGCCGGTGCGGATCTGTCCACCCCGGTGGTGGCGGAACCCGACTACCCACCACTGCGCATCGAGCAGGACTACATCGACGCGCTGGAGTCGTGGTGTGACCACTACGCCGACGGACTGCCGACACTCGATTCGTTCATCCTGCCGGGTGGCACCCGACTGAGTGCGCTGCTGCACCACGCACGCACGGTGACCAGGCGTGCCGAACGATCGGCCTGGGCCGCCGTCGAGGCGGACCCGGACACCACTAGCGTGCTGCCGGCGAAGTATCTGAACCGGCTGTCGGACCTGTTGTTCATTCTCTCGCGCGTCGCCAATCGCGCACCGCACGGCGAAGGCGACGTGAAATGGTCGCCCGGCGGCGAGCGCAGGCGGCCTCCCGCGCGTGGTGGCCATCGCGGGCCGGACGGGGACGCCGCGCGTGACAGCTAAGGTGGCAGCGTGAGTGATCGTTTTCTGGTCTCCGGGGGAGGCCGCCTGTCCGGCGAGGTCTGGGTTGGCGGTGCCAAGAACAGTGTGCTGAAGCTGATGGCAGCAGCCCTGCTCGCAGAGGGCACCACGACGTTGACGAACTCACCTGAGATCGCCGACGTCCCCTTGATGGCCGATGTCCTGCGCGGCCTGGGCGCCGTGGTGACCATCGACGGCGACACGGTGCGGATCGACGCACCCGCCGAACCCAAGTACCACGCGGACTTCGATGCGGTGAAACAGTTCCGTGCATCGGTGTGTGTGCTCGGCCCCCTGATGGCCCGTTGCCGTCGTGCGGTCGTGGCACTCCCGGGCGGTGACGCCATCGGTTCTCGCCCGCTCGACATGCATCAGGCCGGTCTGCGCGCATTGGGCGCGCACAGTTCGATCGAACACGGATGTGTCGTGGCCGAGGCCGACGCTCTCATCGGCGCCCCGGTGGCTCTCGAGTTCCCGTCGGTGGGTGCGACCGAGAACATCCTGATGGCCGCGGTCCTCGCCGACGGCGTGACCACCATCGACAACGCCGCACGGGAACCCGAGATAGTCGACCTCTGCGTGATGCTCCAGCAGATGGGCGCGCTCATCGAGGGCGCGGGAACCTCGACCTTGACCGTGACCGGCGTCGACCGGTTGCATCCGACCACCCACCGCGTGGTCGGGGATCGGATCGTCGGCGCCACGTGGGGGATCGCGGCCGCGATGACGCGCGGTGACGTGACCGTGCGTGGCGTCTCGCCCGAGCATCTGCAGCTGGTCCTGAACAAGCTGGGGGACACCGGCGCGCACGTCGACCGGTTCGCCGACGGCTTCCGGGTTCGCCAGGACCGTCGCCCGATCGCCGTCAACGTGTCCACATTGCCGTTTCCCGGCTTTCCCACCGACCTGCAACCGATGGCGATCGGCATGGCCGCGATAGCCGAGGGGATGTCGGTGATCACCGAGAACGTCTTCGAGGCGCGATTCCGTTTCGTGGAGGAGATGGTTCGGCTGGGCGCCGACGCACGGACCGATGGTCATCATGCGGTACTCCGCGGGATCGAACGACTGTCGAGTGCACCGGTCTGGTGTTCGGACATCCGCGCAGGCGCAGGCCTCGTGCTGGCCGGTCTGGTAGCCGACGGGGTGACCGAGGTTCACGACGTCGAGCACATCGATCGCGGTTACCCGCGGTTCGTCGAGAACCTTCGCAGTCTCGGCGGCAAGATCGAGCGGGTCGGTGAGTGAGACATGGTGGCCGAGGGCGCGGAGGGCCCGGCGACCGGCGGTGGGCACGGTGAACGTGCCGATGTCGACATCGCGGAATGGTCCACGCGCTTCGATCTGCTGTCCGATCCGCACCGCCTCGAGATCCTGATCGTTCTGCACCGACGTCCCGGGATCATCGTCGGCGACCTCGCGACTGCCGTGGGGCGCACCGAAACCGCGGTCTCCCAGGCGCTTCGGGTACTGCGCCACCAGGGCTGGGTGAGTTCGACCCGCCTGGGCCGATCGGTCAGTTACCGACTCGACGACGACACCGTCCACGAACTGCTTCATTGGATGGGTGCAGGCCACGGCCACACGTAAAGGTGTGGTCGACACCTGACCCATCGGACAGTCTGTTCACTTAAACATCTGAATGAGTGGACAGATGACCGTGGCGGTTCTACGGTTCGTGCATGTCCACGCTGACGCCTTCGCCGGTCACGTCGACCGTCGCCATGCACATGAGTGACGGCATCATCAACGCGCCGGTCTCGGCTCTCTTCGGAATCATCGCCTTCGCGGGTCTCGCGTTCTGTGTGTGGCGCGCCCGCACCGATCTCGACGAGAAGACCGTCCCGATGGCCGGACTCGTCGCGGCGTTCATCTTCGCGGTGCAGATGATCAACTTCCCGATCCTGCCCGGGGTCAGCGGGCACCTCCTCGGCGGAGCCTTGGCCGCGATCCTGGTCGGCCCGTTCACCGGCGCATTGTGTATTGCGATCGTCCTGGTGGTGCAGGCGTTGCTCTTCGCCGACGGCGGGGTCACCGCGCTGGGTGCCAACATCACGAACATGGCATTGATCTCCACCTTCGTGGGCTATCTGGTCGCGGTGGCAGGTTATCGCCTGATCGGGCGGCGCGTGCCGTCACCAGGCCGGCTGGGGGTGGTCGCATTCGTGGCAGCGCTCTGCGGGACTGTCGCCGCCGCAACGGGTTTTGTCGTCGAGTACGCGCTGGGGGGTGCCGCGACAGAATCGCTTGGCACTGTCGCGGCGTACATGTGGGGCACCCACGCCCTCATCGGTATCGGCGAGGGCGTCATCACCGCCGTCACGGTGATGGCGGTGGTCCGAGCGCGGCCCGATCTCGTCTATCTGCTCCGAACGCGCGCCCCGAGCAGTTCCGAGTCGGTCGGAGTGGCGGTATGAGCACCACCGACGACAATCGACGGCGCGTGAGCCGACGGACCTTCCTCGCGGTGTTCGCCTGTGCGGCACTGATCATCGCCGGAGTCGTGTCGTATGCGGCGAGTTCCTCACCCGACGGACTGGACTCGGCCACCCTGCGCGGGTGCGAGACGGTGATGGTCGGTGGCCGCGAGCAACTCACCGGCGACTGCATCGCTCAGCACGCGACAGATCATGCGATGGCCTCGTCACCGCTGGCCGACTATTCGCTGCACGGGATCGGTGGTACCAACGGCGTCGCCGGTGTCATCGGGGTGGCCATCACGCTCGGGCTCGCGACGGGGCTGTTCTGGTTGCTCGCCGTCCGACGACGGGCCCGCGCCGACCACGAGGGCGCCGACGGCGGCGGGCGCTGATCGCGATGGGCGCCGGTCATGCCCATCCGCTCTATCGAGGGGGCGACTCGCCGGTCCATCGGGCACCCACCGAGGTCAAGCTGGTCTGTCTGATCGCCTTCGTCTTCGCCGTCGTGGCCACTCCCCGTGAGATGTTCTGGCCGTATCTGGCGTTCGCCGCGATCCTGGTCGTCGTGTGGCGGGTTGCGCGCGTGCCGGTCGGATGGATCGTGCCGCGCATGGTGATCGAGGCGCCGTTCGTCATCCTGGCGGTACTGTTGCCGTTCGCCGAAGGGGGGGAACGGGTCGACGTGGCCGGGCTGTCGCTGTCGGTCTCGGGGGTGTTCGCGGCGTGGGGGATCGTCGTCAAGGGGTCGCTCGGGGTGGCCGCATCGCTGACGTTCGCCGCGACCACACAGGCGAGAGAGCTGCCATTGGCGCTGACGCGGCTGGGTATGCCGGCCACGCTCACCCCGGTGATCGTGATGATGCTCCGCTACACCGATCTGCTCTCGGCGGAGATCCGTCGGATGCACATCGCTCGGCTGGCCCGTGGCGATTCACCGCGGATGTTGCACCAGGCCGGGGCGATCGCCAAGGGCGTCGGATCGCTCTTCCTGAGGTCATACGAACGCGGAGAGCGAGTTCATCTCGCGATGATGTCGCGGGGGTTCACCGGTTCGATACCGGAGATGCCGGGAGTCGCGACGGCGCCGCGGGCGACCCGCGTTCAGTGGGCGGTCGTGGCGTTGCCGGCGATCGCGGCGATCCTGATTTCCGTGATCGCTTGGGTGACAAGGTGATCGATGACCACGACAGCGAGGCTGGAGCGCCGGGCAAGGACGAGGTGGCGCGTGCGATGACAGACCAGAGCCGATCGGACGAGTGCCTCGCGATCGAGGCCCGCGGCGTCCGGTACACGTATCCGGACGGACATCCAGCCCTCGAGGGAGTGGATCTGATCGTCCGCCGCGGCGAGCGGGTGGCGCTGCTCGGACCCAACGGCGCCGGCAAGACCACGCTGATGTTGCAACTGAACGGTGTGCTGCTGCCGACCGGGGGAGAGGTCCGGATCAACGGCGTCCCGGTCGGCAAGAAGACGATGCGTGAGGTCAGACGACAGGTGGGGCTGGTCTTCCAGGACCCCGACGATCAGCTGTTCATGCCCACCCTGGCCGAAGACGTGGCGTTCGGGCCCGCGAACTTCGGCGACGCCGGCCTCGATCTCGGTGCACGCGTGACGGAGGCACTCGCCGCGGTCGGGATGACCGAGCACGCCGGTCGCAGTCCGCACCGACTGTCCGGCGGGCAGCGGCGACGTGGAGCGCTGGCCACCGTACTCGCTTGCCGCCCGGACATTCTGGTCCTCGACGAGCCGTCGGCGAATCTCGATCCGGTCGCCCGCCGCGAGCTCGCCGACACCCTGCTCGGGCTCGACACCACGATGCTCGTGGTGACCCACGACCTACCCTATGCGGCGCAACTGTGCGACCGGGCCGTGATCATCGACGACGGGCGAGTGGTCGCCGACGGCCCGACCCGTGACATTCTCGCCGATGCCGACACCCTGGCGCGGCATCGACTCGAATTGCCGTGGGGTTTCGATGTCGGTCTGATGGACCACCTGTCCGATCGGACAGGGCCCGGCCTGCCAACAGGGTGACGGTGCGGTCGTAACGGATGGTTCGGCCGCCGAGACCTGTCCACCGGCACTGTGACCTGCGTAACGTCGCCGTTGCTCCACTACCGACGTTGAGGATGCGCATCGTGCGCAGGAGGTCAGGTCATCATGCAGGTCGACGAACTACTGAAACCGTTTCCCATCAAGGAATTCCATCCGTTCCCGCGGGCCATGATGGGGCCCGGTGCGCACGAGATGATCGGTCCGGAGGCGCTCAAGCTCGGCTTCAAGCGCACGCTGGTGATGACCACCGGCCTGCGGGGCAGCGACACGGTCCACAAGATCGTCGAATCCTGTAAGTACCACGGCCTCGAGGTGGTCCTGTTCGATCAGGTCGAGTCGAATCCCAAGGACTACAACGTGATGGATGCGGTGTCGTTGTACAACACCGAGCAATGCGACTCGTTCATCTCCATCGGTGGCGGGTCTGCCCACGACGCCTGCAAGGGGGCACGGATCTCGGTTGCCCACGACGGTCGCAGCATCAACGAGTTCGAGGGATTCAACAAGAGCGAGAACCCGAAGAATCCGCCGCACATCGCGGTGTCGACCACTGCGGGTACCGGCTCGGAGACGTCGTGGGCCTACGTCATCACCGACACCACAACGGATCCCGACAAGCCGCACAAGTACGTCGCTTTCGACGATGCGTCCGTCACCACGCTCGCGATCGACGACCCGGTGCTCTATTACGACTGCCCGGTGGCCTTCACCGCGCAGTGCGGGTTCGATGTGCTGGCCCACGCGTCCGAGCCGTACGTGTCGCGGTTGAACTTCCCGCCGTCGATGGGTAACGCCCTGCACGCCGTTCGTCTCACCGCGCGACACCTCCGCGAGGCGACGTGGAACCCAACGGAACTGGCCGGCCGCGAAGGGATGATGTACGCGCAATACATTGCGGCGCAGGCATTCAACTCGGGCGGACTGGGGATCATCCACTCGATCAGCCACGCGGTGTCGGCGTTCTACGACACTCACCACGGACTCAACAACGCGGTCGCACTTCCACGCGTCTGGGCGTTCAACATGCCGGTCCTCTACGACCGATTCGCCGATCTCGCGGAGGCGATGGGGGTGGACACCCATGGGATGACGAAAGTGCAGGCCGCCGACCAGGCGTTGAATGCCGCGATCCGCCTGCTGCGTGATGTGGGTATCCCGGAGAAGTTCACCGACGTCACCCAGGACTCGCACATCAAGAACCGTCTCGGCACCGGCCCGACCAAGTTCTACGAGAACCGCAAGGAGATCTCCGGAGCTCCGGAATCGATCGATGCGATCACCAATCACGTCCTCGGTGACGCCTGCACGCCGGGCAACCCCAAGGAATGCACCTTCGAGACCGTTCGTCCTGTCGTCGATCACTGCTTCAACGGCGATCTCGACGACCTGATCTCGTAGAGGTCCACCTCTACGAGGGTGACGGATGGCGGACCCATCGCCCCCCGACCCGGGCCCGCCATCCGTCTTCCATCCCAAAGGATTACGCGACCACCGATGAACTCGACCCGCTGATGGATCAGCCCCGCAGAGAACCGGAGACACCGATGTCCGTGCACCTCGCCACCGAACCCGCCGAGGATCCCACCGAGTCCGGCGGCGACCCCCGTTCCCTGGGGAGTGAGTCCGGCGGCGATCCCCGTTCCCTGAGGAGCGAGTCCGGCGGCGACGAGCCCGACGAGGAGTTCGTCGATGTCGCCGACGTGATCGAGCGATTCGCGGCCGCCGGATATCTCGCTGATCAGCGACTGGCCACCACCGTGTTCCTGCAGAGCCGGCTGGGCAAACCGATCCTCCTCGAAGGCCCCGCAGGCGTGGGCAAGACCCAGCTGGCCAAGACCCTCGCCGAGGTGACCGGTCGTGAACTGCTACGCCTGCAGTGCTACGAGGGACAGGACGAGACCACCGCCCTTTACGAGTGGGACTATGGCAAACAACTGCTCTACACCCAGGTGTTGCGCGAGAAGATAGGTCAGGTCGTCGCCGACACGTCGACCATTGCCGAGGCAGTGGAACGGATCGGGGCCGAGGAGAGCGTGTTCTTCTCCGAACGGTTCCTCGCGCCACGCCCCCTCCTCGAGGCCGTGCGTTCGGAACGGCCCGTGGTACTGCTCGTCGACGAGGTCGATCGTGCCGACGAGGCGTTGGAAGCCGTGCTGCTCGAACTGCTCGCCGAGTATCAGGTCTCCGTGCCCGAGATCGGCACCTTCGTTGCGACCCACCAGCCGATGATCGTCTTGACCTCCAACAACACCCGAGATCTCTCGGCAGCTCTCAAACGGCGGTGCCTGCATCTCTCGCTGGATTATCCGGAGTCCGCCCGCGAACTCGCGATCATCAAGTCGAAGAACACCGGGCTGTCCGAGACGCTCGCGGCCAAGCTGGTCGAGATCGTCCGCGGTCTGCGAGAGCTCGACCTGCGGAAGGCGCCCAGCATCTCCGAGGCCATCGACTGGGCGCGGACACTCGCGGTGCTGGGTGCCGACGAACTGAACTCCGAGATCCTCGCGGACACCGCGAACGTCGTGGTCAAGTACGACCGAGATCTCACTCGCGCCATCGAGGCCCTGCCACGTCTCGTGGATCCGAATGCCGAGGTCCCCGATCATCTTCACTCCCATGGACATTCGCATGGGCACGGGCATTCGCACGGACCACCCGATCACGGTCATGACCATGGTCACGGCGACAGCGAGCACTCGGGTCAGGCCACACGGGCGGCGAAGGATCAACCGGGCAGACACGCGAACGACTACTACGGCTCGCCGGGCAGTCACAACGATGCCGGCACCCGGGGCGGAGTGAGCCCGGGACAGGGCAACCGGTCGTTCAAGCCGCGTGGCGGCTCCGGCAAGCGTCCGTTCTAGGTCGCGCCATGGAAGGGGCTGTCCACCGGTTCGTGCGTCTGCTGCGGCTGCACGGTATCCGCATCGGGGTCTCCGAGGCGATGGACGCGATGCGCGCCGTCGGCACCGCGGAGATCCTCGGCGATCGAGAGCTGCTCCGTTCGGCGCTCGCCGTGTGCCTGATCAAGGACCGCCGCGACGAGGCGACGTTCCACGAGGTGTTCGATCGGTTCTTCGGACTCCGTGCCGTGGTGGACGGAGATGACGGACAAGGGCATTCACACACCCACGACGACCTGAGCGACTCGGGCGAGCTCGAGGAGTACACGCTCTCCGGCGAGGTGGGTCAAACGCCCCAGCAAGGACACAGTCACGGACCGCCGTCGAACATCAGACAGTATTTCGACCCGGAAGACCTCGCCGAGCAGTACAACCTCCATCAGGAGGCCAACAAGCTCGACATGGCGTCGTTGACCGACGAGATCGTGCTGTCCGCCGACGAGGTGCCGAACTCCGAGGCGGCAGCACGGGTGCAGCTCACGGTCTCGCGGTTGCACAACCCCGGCAGACCGGGTGAGCTGGTGGCCGGCACATCGACCCAGCTCGACGCCGAACTGTCCGTGGCGCAGGAGATGGCGCTGCTCGACTGGCTCGACACCGACGGCGAGGGGACCGGCCCCCAGCCCGATGCAGAGGCACTCGCCGCGCTGCGCAGCGCCCTCGCCGGTCTCCTCGACGGTCTGCCCGAGAAGTTGCGTGATCACCTCGAGCAACTGATGGCGAGCGACCACGAACTCGAGAGTCGCGAGATCGAGGCCTCGGTCCGCGACGCCATCGGTGAGAACGAGCGGGCGAGCCTGGAGGATTCCATCCGACGGCTCATCCGAAGCCTGCACGGCGCACCGCGTGCCCGCCGGAAAACGGCTGCGCGCGGCACGGTCGATGCGGCCCGCACGATGCGGGCCAACCTCCGCTACGACGGTGTCCCGTTTCGTCCCGTCACCGTCGCGAAGGTGACGGATCGTCCCAGTCTCGTTCTCCTCACCGACGTTTCGCTCTCGGTGCGCTCGGCGGCCCGGTTCACGTTGCAGTTGGTGCACGGGTTGCAGAGCATGGTCGCCCATGTCCGGTCCTTCGCATTCGTCTCGGATCTCGTCGAGATCACCGACCTGTTCGCAGAACATCCGCCCGAGGAGGCGCTTTCGCTGGTCGTCTCGGGGTTGCCTGCGGGCGGCGTTCTCGACACCGACGCCGACTCGGACTACGGCTCTGCTCTGGGCGCGTTCCTGGAGGAGTTCGGCGGCGCGATCAACCGTCGCACGACGGTGATCGTGCTCGGAGACGGTCGCAGCAACGGTCGGGATCCGAATCTGGCTGCGTTCGAGGAGATCACCCGGCGCGCGCGGGAGACCATCTGGATCACTCCGGAGCCGAGCCACTCGTGGGGTCTGGGATCGTGCGACCTGCCTGCCTACGCGGCCCTGTGTGACCGGCTGCACGTGGTCCACGACCTGTCCGCATTGGAGCAGGTCTCCGTCGACACACGTGGCTCGTGAGGAGCCCGCATCCGCGTAGGATCGCGAGAAGAACGGATCCTGGGGCAGGTGAGGTGACGTGCGAACCGAGGCGAGCGAGACGATGACCCGCGCCGCGGTACGTATCGCCAAGTTCCACACCCCCGAGATCATCATCGGGCACGAGTCGTTGGCCGAGGTGCCGCGCGCGGCAGCAGGACTCGGGATTCAGAGACTGATGATCGTCTCCGACCTGCACATCATGGGTACGCCCTGGTATCCGGAGCTCGCGGATCGGCTGAGATCAACTGGCCTGCAAGTGTATTCGTTCACCGGTGTGTCACCGAACCCGCGCGCCCAGGAGATATCCGCGGCACTCGAGCACTACGAGTCCGCGGGCTGCGAGGGACTCGTCGCGCTGGGGGGCGGCTCGGTGATCGACGCGGCGAAGGGGATTGCGATCCTCGCGGCCAACGGCGGTCACATCCTGCAATACGAGGGCATCGACCGTGCGCGGCGTCCACTTCCGCCGCTGGTTGCGGCACCGACGACGGCAGGCAGCGGGTCCGACGTCTCCCAGTTCTGCATCATCAACGACGTCGATCGCCGGACCAAGGTCACCATCATCGGCCGCGGATTGGTTCCCGATGTGTCGGTGATCGACCCTCGCGTGTTGGCGACCATGCCACCCGCGGTCGTCGCCCAGTCCGGAATGGACGCGATCACCCATTGCATCGAGGCCTTCGCGTCGCTTGCGCACAGTCGGCTGACCGATACGGCCGCGCTGTCGGCCATCGCCACCGCGTGGCACAGCATCGAACGTCTGGTGGATGATCCGGGGGACAGTGCGGCGGGACTGGACATGGCCTATGCGGCACTCGAGGCCGGGATGGCGTTCACCAACGCGATTCTCGGTGCGACGCATGCCATGAGCCATCCGGTCGGTGGACTCTGCGACGCGCCGCATGGCGCGATCAATGCGGTGCTCCTCCCACACGTGATCCGGTTCAACGCCGATCGCGATCCGCGACCGTATGTCGATCTCGCGCGCGCGGTGGGTATCGGAGAGTCGGGGTCGGACCGTGCCACGGCCGACCGACTGGCCGAGCGAGTCGCCGGGCTGGCCGTCCGGGTGGGATTGCCCGGCTCGCTCGGGTCGCTCGGTGTGCGGCGAGAACATCTCGAGATCCTGACGTCGAACGCGATGGCCGACGCGTGTATGACGACCAATCCCCGCCAACCGACCGCCGACGACGTGGCGCGGATCTACCTCGAGGCCCTGTGACGATGGGCCGCACGACGCGCACGGGCAGGGGTACCGACCGGACGGACGTGGGCGGCGAGCGGTCGGTGACGCGTGCGGCGAGTCCCGTTGATGACGAGGTGCCCGGCCTCGATCGGTTGGACTCGCTGGTCGGCCTGCATTCGGTCAAGGGATCGCACTACGCGCAGTTCCGAGGGGTCGAACAGCGCCTGACCAGGGTGGTCGGCGCGCTGGACCGCATTTCGCGGGCGTTGGTGCAGACCGCGGAGGGACCCGAGACGCTCGTGCTCTCGGTGGTGCGGGCGGTGCAGGAGCACCTCGACGCGCAATGGGTGGTGTTCGCGCTCTGCGACGGGGAACTCGAACGAACGGGACCCCGCCACCTGATGCTGAGCCGCGACGGCACGATCTACGCGTTCGAGGGCGTGCAGATGGCCCGTGCGCCCAGTCATCTGCCCGACGTCGTGCTCAACAGACTCAACGACATCCTGCGTAACCAGATGGCTCAGTTGATGCGCCCGGTGGTCGACGACCACCACCTGTATGTCCCGCTCCATCTCGACGGGCGGGTCGTCGGCGGATTGTCGGCGTGGACTCCCGACCATCAGGTCGTCGATTCCGCGGATCTCGTGGTCATGCGGATTCTGGCGCGTCAGGCCGCCGTCGCCCTGTTGAACGCGGCCTTGCTGGAGGAGAGCCGTCATCAGCTCGCCCGGGCCGAGGATGCGTTCGCGCGTGCCACCAGACAGGCCGACGACCTCGCTGCCAGGAACGTGGAACTCGAACGCACGCAACGTGAGTTGTCGGCGGTGATGCGCCAGCGCCTCGTCTCCGAGGAGCGCGAACGCATTGCCCGGGAATTGCACGACTCGGTGACCCAGTCGGTGCTCTCGGCAGGGATGCAGATCGAGGTGTGCCGGATGGAGACCGATGCGGCGAGTGCGGATCGACTCGAGGTTGCGGGGCGTCTGACGCGCGACGCGATCGAACAGTTGCGTTCGGTCATCTACGCCCTCAACCAGTCGCCGTCGGTGAGCGAGCTGAGCCTGGTCGAAGTCCTCGACGGTCTGTGCTCGATGCACATGCCCGCGGACCTCGAGACCGAGGTCCGCGTGGTCGGGCGCGCCCGTGACCTGCCGGACGACATCCAGCACGCCATCCTCCGGATCGCGGGCGAGGCGCTGTTCAACACCGCGGTGCACGCCGAGGCGGCGCAAGCGCGGCTGACGCTCACCTACGGGGATGCCACGGTGCAGCTCAGTGTCGACGACGACGGGCTCGGCGATCCCGGGCATATGCGCAAGGTGTTGCGGGCGGCGACGCTCGGGGACCTCGCCGGTCGCCATCGGGGGCTGGCCAACATGTCGGTACGCGCCGACGAGCTCGGCGGGACGTTGCGTATCCGCCGGTCGCGCCTCGGTGGCGTGCGGATAGGTGTCGAGATCCCGGTCGGCGGCGACGACCGGGGATCGGGCGACCGGAGACAGGAGAACTGGCGATGACCACTGCAGAGGTGACCGGGGTTCGGACGATGCTGGTCGACGACCACGCGTTGCTCCGCGAGGGGATTCGCTCGCTCCTGGCCCGTGAGGGATCGATTTCCGTGGTCGGTGAGGCGGACTCCTACGACGCGGCTCTGGCGGAGGTCACCCGATGCCGGCCCGACGTCGTGGTCGTCGATCTCAAGCTCACGGCGGGCACCGAGTACGAGGGACTGCGCCTGATCAAGGAGATCGCCGATCGTCACCCGGGGGTGTCATCCCTGGTGTTGACCACGTTTCTCGACGACGATCTGGTCGTCCGGGCGGTGAAGGCCGGCGCCCGCGGGTACGTGGTGAAGGACGTCGACACCACAGAGCTGGTCCGTGCGATCCAGGCCGTCTCCGGTGGCGGCAGCGCGTTCGACCCACGGAGTGCGGCCATCGTGCTGCGGACCGTGTCAGGTGACGGCGGGGTACCCGAGGCTCTCACCGAAAGGGAACGCGAGGTGCTGCGGCTGCTGGCCGACGGCCTGTCGAACAAGCGCATCGGGCAGACGCTCTACATCTCCGAATCGACCGTGAAGTTCCACATCCGCAACATCATCCGCAAGCTCGGTGTCTCCAAGCGCACCGATGCGGTCTACATCGCAAGCAAGCGCGGGTTGATCTGACGGCTGCGCAGTGCTGGTCGGCTGGATCGAAAAGCGCTTGTCCACAATGTCTTTCGCGGATGGCGGGAAAGAACTCACCGGAGTGTGAGGATCAACCAGCCGCCGTGGTCCTCGAAGTACTGTGTGCCGGCATGGTCCAGCCCGGCGGTCCAGCGCCGCAGGTCCACTTCGGTGAGCCGAACGAGATGTCCGAAGTGTTCGCTCGGCCTGTCCTCGTAGGGGACGGCGACCACCACCCGACGCCGGGCGACCCGCAAGGCCTCGGACAGGGCAACCTGTGCGGCGGATTCGTCGAGGTGTTCGAGCAGGTGGATGAGGGTGACCGTGTCGACCGACGAGTCGTCGAAGGGTAAGGCGGTGGCATCGCCCACCGTGGCGTCGACCTCGGTGTGACGGCGCCGGGCCGCCAGGGTGAGCAGCCCGACCGCGCCGGCGGAGATGTCACAGGCCTGCACCCGGTAGCCGTCTTCCGCGCACTGCAGGGCAAGGAACCCGAAACAGGAGCCGACCTCGAGAAGGCTGTCGCCGGCGACGAGGGAGCGTGCCCGGCGATGGACCGGGCCGAACGGAGAGGTCCCGGTGCGCAGCTCGCGCAGCGAGTTGTCGTAGAACGCGGCCCATGCTCGTGCCTCGGTGGCGGCGCAGGTGCGGATGATTCCAACCGCTGCCTCCTCGAATGCGCGCTGACCTGTGATGATGCCGTCGTCGACGAGTCGGATCAGGCCGGTGAGCATTGCCGAGTCGCAGATGGTCGCCACGTCGAGCCGATGCACGATCTCGACGGCCTCCCCGTGTTCACGCCAGGCGAGGTCCCCGCATTGCCGGAATCCCGCGGGTACGCAGGTGGTGCGGCGAACGGCCGGCCGGCGGGCGACGGGTGCACTGATCTCGCAGATGCTCACACCTCACGACGCTACGAACCCTTTGCCTCCGCCGGAACTGACCAACAGGGCTCGTCGACTGTCCGAAAGGACGGGCACAATGGCGCAGATCACACTTGGGTACGAACGTCCCAAACCTGCGATCAGAGGCGAATGGTCGCGGTCGAAAGTCCCGCTACCAGCGAATATTCCGCGACCGAGCTCGGCTGAACAGGCGATTTGACCCTGGCCGCGCAGTTGCGTAACTTTCTTCAAGTCAGAGCGACACGGCGCCGCCCCGGACAGCCCCGAGAGGGGAAGACGGGGAAGGGAAACCGGTTTCTGCTCCGACCGCCCCGAGAAATCGAACAGGGTAGCTTCGTGCGCCCCGGACGAAATATCGGACTGCCAGACACTCCTGATCGAACTTCGACCAAGAGTTGCGGGACGCCGAGAGGGTCTGGTAGGCTGGAAGAGTTGCCCCGGAGACGGACAACAATTCCAAACAGAACGTCAAGCTCGCAGGTGAGCGCCTCGCAAGGGGTGGTGCCGGTGGGTGTGTGTTCTTTGAGAACTCGATAGTGTGTTGATGAATTGTCTGATGCCATTTGTTTGGCATCGTGTGTCCAAGTTCTTTGGATTTTGGATATGAGATGGATTGTTTTTGTGGCATCTGCCCGTGTGGGTGGGTGTTGCTAGTTTTTGTTATGGTCAGGTTTGTTTTTCTCTCTGGCTGAGATTGTGTTGAAAGATGCTGGCCTTTGTGTTGGTGTTTTTTGTATGATTTTCATGGAGAGTTTGATCCTGGCTCAGGACGAACGCTGGCGGCGTGCTTAACACATGCAAGTCGAACGGAAAGGCCCCTTCGGGGGTACTCGAGTGGCGAACGGGTGAGTAACACGTGGGTGATCTGCCCCCAACTTTGGGATAAGCCTGGGAAACTGGGTCTAATACCGGATATGACTGCACTTCGCATGGGGTGTGGTGGAAAGCTTTTGCGGTTGGGGATGGGCCCGCGGCCTATCAGCTTGTTGGTGGGGTAATGGCCTACCAAGGCGACGACGGGTAGCCGACCTGAGAGGGTGATCGGCCACACTGGGACTGAGACACGGCCCAGACTCCTACGGGAGGCAGCAGTGGGGAATATTGCACAATGGGCGGAAGCCTGATGCAGCGACGCCGCGTGAGGGATGACGGCCTTCGGGTTGTAAACCTCTTTCACCAGGGACGAAGCGTGAGTGACGGTACCTGGAGAAGAAGCACCGGCCAACTACGTGCCAGCAGCCGCGGTAATACGTAGGGTGCGAGCGTTGTCCGGAATTACTGGGCGTAAAGAGCTCGTAGGCGGTTTGTCGCGTCGTCTGTGAAATTCTGCAACTCAATTGTAGGCGTGCAGGCGATACGGGCAGACTTGAGTACTACAGGGGAGACTGGAATTCCTGGTGTAGCGGTGAAATGCGCAGATATCAGGAGGAACACCGGTGGCGAAGGCGGGTCTCTGGGTAGTAACTGACGCTGAGGAGCGAAAGCGTGGGTAGCGAACAGGATTAGATACCCTGGTAGTCCACGCCGTAAACGGTGGGTACTAGGTGTGGGTTCCTTTTCACGGGATCCGTGCCGTAGCTAACGCATTAAGTACCCCGCCTGGGGAGTACGGCCGCAAGGCTAAAACTCAAAGGAATTGACGGGGGCCCGCACAAGCGGCGGAGCATGTGGATTAATTCGATGCAACGCGAAGAACCTTACCTGGGTTTGACATACACCAGAAAGCTATAGAGATATAGCCCCCCTTGTGGTTGGTGTACAGGTGGTGCATGGCTGTCGTCAGCTCGTGTCGTGAGATGTTGGGTTAAGTCCCGCAACGAGCGCAACCCTTGTCCTGTATTGCCAGCGGGTTATGCCGGGGACTTGCAGGAGACTGCCGGGGTCAACTCGGAGGAAGGTGGGGATGACGTCAAGTCATCATGCCCCTTATGTCCAGGGCTTCACACATGCTACAATGGCCGGTACAGAGGGCTGCGATACCGTGAGGTGGAGCGAATCCCTTAAAGCCGGTCTCAGTTCGGATCGGGGTCTGCAACTCGACCCCGTGAAGTCGGAGTCGCTAGTAATCGCAGATCAGCAACGCTGCGGTGAATACGTTCCCGGGCCTTGTACACACCGCCCGTCACGTCATGAAAGTCGGTAACACCCGAAGCCGGTGGCCTAACCCTTGTGGAGGGAGCCGTCGAAGGTGGGATCGGCGATTGGGACGAAGTCGTAACAAGGTAGCCGTACCGGAAGGTGCGGCTGGATCACCTCCTTTCTAAGGAGCACACAACATCACCCATTTCTGCCGGCATGTGTCCGTGCGGTGGGTGTGTGTTCGAGGGTGAAACATCAGGCAGGCTCAGGTTGTCCGAGTGTTCGGGTGGCGTGGGTGGTTGCTCACTGTGAGGTGGGTGGCGTTGTCAGCACACTATCGGGGTTCTGAGGGAACACACATGTGTGTGTGTTGTCTTGGTGCCTGCATGGTCGGGTCGGATCGGTGACGGCTTCTGTGGTGGGAGTTCGAGGTTTGGTCGCGTGTGGGTGTGTGTTGTTTGAGAAGTGCATAGTGGATGCGAGCATCTTTATTTGTCATGAACACTTCGGTGTTTGTGGTTGAACGAGATAAAAGTTTTGTAGGTGATGTCTACATTCGATCCTCGCCGGCTGGCTGTCCTTGTGGGTGGTTGGTGGTGTGGGGGTGGTTTGTAGGTGTTGTTGTAAGTGTTTAAGGGCGTTCGGTGGATGCCTTGGCACCAGGAGCCGATGAAGGACGTGGTAGGCCGCGATAGTCCTCGGGGAGTTGTCAAACGAGCTGTGATCCGAGGGTGTCCGAATGGGGAAACCCAGCACGAGTGATGTCGTGTTACCCACCTGTGAATGTATAGCGGGTGTGGAGGGAACGTGGGGAAGTGAAACATCTCAGTACCCATAGGAAGAGAAAACAATTGTGATTCCGTGAGTAGTGGCGAGCGAAAGCGGAGGAGGCTAAACCATGCGCATGTGATACCTGGCAGGGGTTGTGTGTGTGGGGTTGTGGGGTTCATCTTCTCAGTGCTGCCGTGCTGGGGGCGAGTGATAAAACTGCGTGTTAGGTGAAGTGGCCTGGAATGGTCTGCCGTAGACGGTGAGAGTCCGGTAGCTGAAAACATGTGGTCTTGCTTGATGGATGCCCAAGTAGCAGCGGGCTCGTGGAATCTGCTGTGAATCTGCCGGGACCACCCGGTAAGCCTGAATACTTCCTGGTGACCGATAGCGGACAAGTACCGTGAGGGAAAGGTGAAAAGTACCCCGGGAGGGGAGTGAAATAGTACCTGAAACCGGACGCTTACAATCCGTCAAAGCCTGTGCCACTTCGGTGGGTGGGTGATGGCGTGCCTTTTGAAGAATGAGCCTGCGAGTTAGTGCTCGGTGGCAAGGTTAACCCGTGTGGGGTAGCCGTAGCGAAAGCGAGTCTGAATAGGGCGTGGAGTCGCCGGGTCTAGACCCGAAGCGGAGTGATCTACCCATGGCCAGGGTGAAGCGACGGTAAGACGTCGTGGAGGCCCGAACCCACTTCAGTTGAAAATGGAGGGGATGAGCTGTGGGTAGGGGTGAAAGGCCAATCAAACTCCGTGATAGCTGGTTCTCCCCGAAATGCATTTAGGTGCAGCGTTGCATGTTTCTTACCGGAGGTAGAGCTACTGGATGGCCGATGGGCCCTATCAGGTTACTGACGTCAGCCAAACTCCGAATGCCGGTAAGTGAGAGTGTGGCAGTGAGACTGCGGGCGATAAGGTTCGTAGTCGAGAGGGAAACAGCCCAGATCGCCGGCTAAGGCCCCTAAGCGTGTACTAAGTGGAAAAGGATGTGGGATCGCAGAGACAACCAGGAGGTTGGCTTAGAAGCAGCCACCCTTGAAAGAGTGCGTAATAGCTCACTGGTCAAGTGATCCTGCGCCGACAATGTAGCGGGGCTCAAGTACACCGCCGAAGCCGCGGCACTTCACCAATACATCCCTTCACCCTTACGGGGGTGGAGGTAGTGGGTGGGGTGGGTAGGGGAGCGTCCTGCATCCCTGGAAGCACCGGCGTGAGCTAGGTGTGGAGGGTGTGGGAGTGAGAATGCAGGCATGAGTAGCGAAAGCAGAGTGAGAAACTCTGCCGCCGGATGACCAAGGGTTCCTGGGCCAGGCTAATCCGCCCAGGGTGAGTCGGGACCTAAGGCGAGGCCGACAGGCGTAGTCGATGGACAACGGGTTGATATTCCCGTACCCGTGTATCCGCGTCCATGCTGAATCAGCTGTACTAACCATCCAAATGGTGATCGATTTCCTTCGGGAAACGTGAGCCGGCTGCATGGGACCTTGGCTGGTAGTAGGCAAGCGATGGGGTGACGCAGGAAGGTAGTGGGGCCAGTCAGTGGTAATACTGGTGTAAGCCTGTAGGACGAACGATAGGTAAATCCGTCGTTCATGTGTCTGAGAGGTGATGCGTAGCCGTTGAGGCGAATTCCATGATCCTATGCTGCCGAGAAAAGCCTCTAGCGAGTTGGTACACGGCCCGTACCCCAAACCAACACAGGTGGTCAGGTAGAGAATACTAAGGCGATCGAGAGAACTGTGGTTAAGGAACTCGGCAAAATGCCCCCGTAACTTCGGGAGAAGGGGGACCATGTCTGGTGATTGAGTTTTCCTCATGAGCTGGGTGTGGTCGCAGAGACCAGAGAGAAGCGACTGTTTACTAAAAACACAGGTCCGTGCGAAGTCGTAAGACGATGTATACGGACTGACGCCTGCCCGGTGCTGGAAGGTTAAGAGGACCGGTTAGTGCCCTTCGGGGTGCGAAGCTGAGAATTTAAGCCCCAGTAAACGGCGGTGGTAACTATAACCATCCTAAGGTAGCGAAATTCCTTGTCGGGTAAGTTCCGACCTGCACGAATGGCGTAACGACTTCTCTGCTGTCTCAACCACAGACTCGGCGAAATTGCAGTACGAGTAAAGATGCTCGTTACGCGCGGCAGGACGAAAAGACCCCGGGACCTTCACTATAGCTTGGTATTGGTGTTCGGTTCGGTTTGTGTAGGATAGGTGGGAGACTGTGAAGTGGGCACGCCAGTGTTCATGGAGTCGTTGTTGAAATACCACTCTGATCGTATTGGACTTCTAACCTCGGACCCTGATCGGGTTCAGGGACAGTGCCTGGTGGGTAGTTTAACTGGGGCGGTTGCCTCCCAAAATGTAACGGAGGCGCCCAAAGGTTCCCTCAGCCTGGTTGGCAATCAGGTGTTGAGTGTAAGTGCACAAGGGAGCTTGACTGTGAGACGTACATGTCGAGCAGGGACGAAAGTCGGGACTAGTGATCCGGCACCGGCAAGTGGAAGCGGTGTCGCTCAACGGATAAAAGGTACCCCGGGGATAACAGGCTGATCTTCCCCAAGAGTCCATATCGACGGGATGGTTTGGCACCTCGATGTCGGCTCGTCGCATCCTGGGGCTGGAGTAGGTCCCAAGGGTTGGGCTGTTCGCCCATTAAAGCGGCACGCGAGCTGGGTTTAGAACGTCGTGAGACAGTTCGGTCTCTATCCGCCGCGCGCGTCAGAAACTTGAGGAAACCTGTCCCTAGTACGAGAGGACCGGGACGGACGAACCTCTGGTGTGCCAGTTGTCCTACCAAGGGCACCGCTGGTTAGCTACGTTCGGAAGGGATAACCGCTGAAAGCATCTAAGCGGGAAGCCTGTTCCAAGATGAGGTTTCTCACCCCCTTCGAGGGGGTAAGGCCCCCCACAGACCATGGGGTTGATAGGCCAGAACTGGAAGTACAGCAATGTATGCAGGTGACTGGTACTAATCGGCCGAGGACTTACTAACAACACTCATTCATCTGCAATGAGTTCGCATCCACTATGACACTTCTGAAACAACACACAACAGTTGAAACAAACCCAATGTTGTGTGTGGGTTTCATAAAGTTACGGCGGCCATAGCGGAGGGGAAACGCCCGGTCCCATTCCGAACCCGGAAGCTAAGCCCTCCAGCGCCAATGGTACTGCACCCTAACCAGTGTGGGAGAGTAGGACACCGCCGAACACAACTCAGAACTGTGGCCCCCGAAGCAATTCGGGGGCCACAGTCATTTCTGCATTCTTTTCAGCTCTGACTTTCGTCATTCGGTTGTCTGCGACGACGTCCATCGGGTCAGTTCAGCGGACAGTTGAGTCGGCGCATCGAGTTGGATCAGGTGGCCGGCGTCGCGGATGAGCGTTGTCGACGCATGGGGGATCAATCTGCCCAATCGTTCGGCACGGTCCATCGGAATCCAGGTGTCCTCTGCGCCCCAGACGATATGTGTGGGTTCGTCGATGGATCCGTACAGTGGCTCCACCTCGTCGGTGTACTTCTCATTCGCCTGGGCGATCTGTCGGTAGAAGGCACGTTGTCCGTCCGAATCGGTCCACGGACGTACGAGCATCTCGAGCTCGTCGTCGCGGAGGCCCCGGTGACTTGCACCGCGGATGTAGGC
This sequence comes from Gordonia sp. SL306, assembly GCF_026625785.1. Classification (NCBI taxonomy): domain Bacteria; kingdom Bacillati; phylum Actinomycetota; class Actinomycetes; order Mycobacteriales; family Gordoniaceae; genus Gordonia; species Gordonia sp. SL306. The sequence continues at coordinate 4,404,725 of NZ_CP113063.1, forward strand.
CTCGACCGCGCCCCGATGGACGGCGGGCGGTAGCTGTTCGAAGACGTCCGCGTGCCGCTGGACGAGTGTGAAGAACGGCGAGCCCCACGGGCTGAGCGCGACGACGTCGACCAGACACACTGATGAGTATCGTCGGCTATGTAGCAGTCGTGCCCGAAGAGCGACGGCGCCGCCGAAGTCGTGGGCGATGACATGGGGATGTTCGAGCCCCCAGACGTCGAGGAGATGTGCGAAGAGCTCACCTTGAGTTCCGAGGTCGACGCGATGATCGGCTACTTTCGACGACAATCCGTACCCGGGCATGTCCCAGAGGTGGACGGTGAAGTTCGGCGAGAGTGCCTCCGCGTATGGCCGCCACAGTGCCGACGACCATGGCGTGCCGTGTAGGAACACCAGGTCGGGGCCCTCGCCGAAACGATCCCAGCGGATGGTGCGGCCGGCCCAGTCGATGGTGCGTCCCAGGTGATGCGTGATCATGTGACCAGTGTCCCAGCGTGTTCGTCCGAATGGTCCGCACCCTGGCTCTCAGCTGGTCATTTCTGGATGAGCGAGCTCTCGTCGACCAGTGCCGGGGTATCACGGCGGAGGGTGCGACCGGCGAAGAAGTCCGGTGAGCGCGTCCGCATCACGAACATCAGGACCAGGCCCAATGCCAGCAGTCCGAATCCCATGTAGAAAACGAGTCCGATTCCGAAGATCGAGGCGCCACTGCCGTTGTCGGGGTCCATGCTCTCGCGGACGGAGATCACGAACACCGCAGTGAGCATGATGCCCCCCAGGAGTGGGAACAAGAACTTGAACACGACGTTGCGGGCGCTGCTGAACAGCTCGTTGCGGAAGAACCAGACACATGCGAACGCGGTGATCCCGTAGTACCAGCAGATCATGATGCCGAGCGCAGCGATGGTGTCGAGAAGTGTGTGTTCGGAGAGCAGGCTGACGACCGTGTAGAAGATTCCGGTGATGGCCCCGGCGACGACGGTGCTGTACGTCGGCACCAGGAACCTCGGATGAACGGAGGCGAGCTTCTTGGGGAAGGCGCCGTAGGCGCCCATCGCGAGCATTGTTCGCGCCGCGGGCAGGAACGTCGTCTGCAGACTTGCCGCCGACGACGCGAGGATCGCGAGAAACAGCAGGGGCCCGGCCCAGCTGCCGAGGACCGGGTAGGCGAGTGCGCCGAAGACGTTCTCGGAGATCTCCTCGTTGCCCAGCCCGATGCCCGTGGTCCCGACGCCCGCGTACATCATCACGGCCACCGCGACGAGCAGGTAGGTGAGGAGGATCGAGATCACGCAGAGTAGACCGGCCCGTCCGGGCACCTTCGTCGGGTCCTTCGACTCCTCGCCGAGTGTCAGGCAGGTGTCCCAGCCCCAGAACGCGAAGATCGAACCGGTGACCCCGATGACGAACGCACCGAGCGCCATGCCGGTGAACGGGTTGAACCACTCCAGGCTGAACTGCAGGCCGGCAGGCGCGTTGCCGTTCACCGACTCGACGATGGCGGCGATGGCGAAGGCGACCAGGACGATCATCTGGAATCCGACGAGAATGTATTGGACACGTTCGCTCGTCGTGATTCCCCGCCCCGATATGTAGGTGGCCAGAGCGATGAAAGCGAGAGTGGTGAGAATGTTGACGGCTTTGTTGTCCGCGAGGTTTGCGACGTCGGGAGCATTGAAGACGCGGGCGATGAACAAATAGAAGAATTCGACCGCGATCGCAGCAAGGTTCGACAACACGATGATGGTGGCGAGGACCATGCCCCAGCCGCACATCCAACCGACGTAGGGACCGAATGCCTTGGTGGACCAGGTGAAGGAGGCCCCGCAGTCGGGTGCGCGTGAGTTGAGTTCTCGATACGCGTACGCGGTCAGGAACATCGGTATGAAGCCGGCGATGAAGATCGCGGGCATCTTGAGGCCCACTGCGGCGACGATCAGGCCGATACTGGCCGTGAGCGTGTACCCCGGGGCCACGCAGGAAATGCCGAGTATGGCACCGGCGAAGGTGCCGACCTTGCCGGAGGCGAGGCCTTTGTCCACCAGATCGGTCGAAGCCTCCCGAGGAGTGGACGGTTCGGACGGACCGGTCATTGCGGTGCCTGTCGGGGGACGACGATCATCGGCACCGCGAGCACCCGCAGCATCTTGGCCGCCGTAGAACCCAGGAAGAGCTTCCGCGGCGCAGCGAGTCGGCTCGACCCGACCATGATCACATCCCCGTCATGCCAGTCGACGGTGGCGACCGCATCTTCGACACTGCGCCCCTCAGCGATGGCGGAACTCAACGGCGTGCTCTCGGGTAGGCGCTGCTGTGCCGTGTCGAGTGCTCGCTGCGCGAGTTCGACGGCGTGGGCGGTGGCCTTCTCCTCGTCCTGCGGCGATCGGCGGGGCGGCATGTCGTCACGTGACACCAAGGAGAGCAGTCGCAATGGGAGATCCCCCTGCGCACTCAGTTCGAGTGCCGTGTCCAACAGGATCTCCGCCCCCGGCCGTCGCCCGATGGCCGCAGTGATCGCCCGGACGCGGGCCGACCCGGTATGGCTGAAGCCTCTGGGGGCCAACGCCACCGGGATCGAAGAACTGTGCAACAGATCGTTGACGACCGACCCGAGCGAATGCCGGCCGATGAGTCCACCTCCGGAGGCGCCGACGACGAGCAGGGTCGAGTTCAGCCGGACGGCCTCCTTGAGGATTCCGTCGGCGGAGTTCTCGTCGAATGCCACGTGAGTCGCGACGGTCACGTCGTCGGGTACCAGGGCCGCAGCCCCTGCCAGCCATTCCTTCGCCGCATCGTCGAGGACGTCGGCATAGCTGCCAGTGCTCGCGAACGCCTCCGGCCGGTCGGGCGGGATCACCAGAGTGATGTCGAGTGATGCGTTGAGGGTGCGGGCCAGGCACGCGCCGAGCGCGACGGCGTCCTCGCCTCCCGGCGTTGCCAGATACGCGACGAGCAACTTCATCGTGCACTCCGATCGTGAGCTCGAGAACGACGCAGGTTAACTCACTGTGCGCCGGTCATGATGTGAACGCATCTGACAAGATGTCGCGCCATGTGCGTCGGCGATGTACACGGTGGAGCGGAGAAGAGGCCGTCGCGGCCGGGAAGGTCGGGTGGTGGTCACCCTGCGTGACGACGTCGAACTCCGGGCGCCCCAAATGCAGGTCGAGGCGATCACCCGGGAGACGATCGGTGTCGCGGAATGCCCGGTCGGAGATCTGCCCGCAGAGAAGGTCGTGGAGGCCTGATCGTGGTTCCCGCTGACCGGACGACGTTGCCGGCCAGGGGTTTTCCTGACCGGTAACGCCTGTACACATCGGCTCAGCTGAGGTGATGGACGTCCTGCAATCCGTACACCGGCGTCGGGATGCCTTCGTACCGGGCCTTGAGTTGGAGTGCGAGATAGAGCGAGTAGTGACGGGACTGATGGAGGTTTCCGCCGTGGAACCACAGGCCGGGTTGCTGGGTGGGCTTCCACATGTTGCGTTGCTCGCCTTCCCAAGGACCCGGATCCTTGGTGGTCTCCGAGCCGAGCCCCCACACCTTGCCGACCCGGTCGGCCACGTCCTGACCCATCAGGTCGGCCGCCCAGCCGTTCATCGAGCCGTATCCGGTCGCATAGACCACGACATCCGCGTCGAGTTCCGTGCCGTCGGCAAGGACCACGGAGTGTTCGGTGAGGTGATCGACATCGCCGTGGGCGAGTTTGATGGTCCCGTCAGCGACGAGATCACATGCGCCGACGTCGATGTAGTAGCCGGAACCGCGTCGCAGGTACTTCATGAAGAGCCCGGAGTCATCGTCGCCGAAATCGAGATCGAATCCGGCCGCCTCGAGGCGATCGTAGAAGTCCTTGTCGCGCTCGCGGATCTGGTCATACAGCGGGATCTGGAACTCGTGCATGATCCGATACGGCAGCGAGGCGAAGGTGAGATCGGCCTTCTTGGTGGTCATCCCCGACTCGACGGCCTGCTCACTGTAGAGGGCGCCGAGGCCGATCTCCATGAGTGAGTCGGACCGCACGATGTGTGTGGACGACCGCTGCACCATCGTCGTGTCGATACCATTCTCCACCAATGCCTTACAGATGTCGTGCGCGGAGTTGTTGGCGCCGATCACGACGACCTTCTTGCCTGCGTAGCCATCCGGACCCGGATGCCGACTCGAGTGATGCTGCTCGCCGGTGAACTCATCCTGGCCGGGGAAGGACGGCACGTTGGCCTTGCCCGACATCCCGGTGGCCAGCACCAGTTGCGTGGGATGGAGGGTCATCGGCTCGCCGTCGCGCTCGATCTCGACAGTCCACTGCTGCGCCTGCTCGTCGTAGTCTGCCGACAGGCACGTCGTCTTGCTCCAGTACGGCACCTCCATGACCTTGGTGTAGAACTCCAGCCAGTCGCCGATCTTGTCCTTGGGGGCGAATACCGGCCAGTTCGCCGGGAAGGGCAGGTACGGCAGGTGGTCGTACCAGACCGGATCGTGCAGACAGAGCGACTTGTAGCGTTTGCGCCACTGGTCGCCCGGTCGGTCATGGCGGTCGACGACGATCGACGGCACGCCGAGTTGTCGTAGCCGGGCGCCGAGCGCGATCCCGCCCTGACCGCCGCCGATCACCAGCACGTATGGCGCACGCGTATTGCCCAGTGTCGCGTCCTCGTCCGCGCGCTTCTCCGCCCACGAACGCCGGTCGGGGTCGGACCCGTGTACGGCGCCCATCACGCGGGTGGCGCCGCTGGGCTCTTCGTGTCCCTTGAGTTCCTGCAACGTGGTGAGCAGCGTCCAGGCGACATCGTCGCCGGATGCCGCGTCTGGCCGGAGTCGCAGGTGACCGACGCCGCGACCGGTCGCGGTCTCGAACTCGATGAAAGCCGAGGCGACGTCATCTTCCACGGTGGCGGGTTCGGCGGAGCGGAATGCCCGCGGATCGGTGTCGGCGAGTCGGGTGGTCAGCATGTCGGCGATCTGTTCGCGACCCTCGACGGTCTTGAGGTTCCAGGTGAACGAGACCAGGTCGCGCCAGAAGCTGTCGGTGGCGAACATGCCGGTGACCTGGTCGATGTCGCGGGCGGCCAGAGCGCTCTCGAACGCGGCGAGCCAGGCGTCGATGCGCTGTTGCGGATCGGTCGTCCCCGCCTCGGCGGTGGTGGGCTCCAATGTCTGCGTCATGATGTGCCTTCCTCGGTGCTGCGATCATCGCTGTCTGTGATCCACAGCACACCGACAGGGCCGTCGCCGACAAGGGTTGCAGCGGGTTGCGGCCGGACGTCGGCGTGCCTGCAACCCGCTGCAGCCCCACCGATGTCTTTGCGGTTCGAGTGTGATGGGGAGCACAATCGGGGTGTGTCGGACCCAGATGTGCAGATCGGCCCGGAACCCGCGATGTCGGCGGGGGATGACCCACGGCACTACGCTCAGCTGCTGTCCGCCGTGTACGACGCCGCGATGGCGGGCGACAAGATGCCGGCTCGTCCCCGCTCGCTGATCAGCGAGTCCTGGGACCGCGTCCTGACCGCGGGAGTCGATCCCGAGGTCGGGCGGACCGATGACGGTCTCGACGTGAGCGAGCTCGAGGAACGTCGGGCCGGGTCCGGGCTGATCACGGTGCTCGACGACCTGACGCGGGGGCTTGATTCGGTGATCGCGGACGGGGACAACATCCTCGTCGTCGCGGACGCCGAAGGTCGCGTGCTCTGGCGTAGCGGCGCGTCGCGCGTTCTGCAACGGGCCGATCGACTCGGTTTCGTCGAGGGTGCGGGATGGGCGGAGGATGCTGTCGGGACCAACGCGATCGGTACCGCGCTGATGTCGGGTCGTGCCGTCCAGGTGTTCTCGGCGGAGCACTTTGTGCGCAGCCACCACTCCTGGACGTGCGCGGGGGCGCCGATCCGGGATCCGCGGACCGGCACACTGCTCGGCGTGGTCGACGTGAGTGGACCGGCCGCCACGATTCATCCGACCACCGTGGCGCTCGTCGACGTGGTCGCGAAGCTCGCGGAGTCGCAACTGCGTGATCATCATCGGCGTTCACTGGACCAGTTGCGGTCGGTCGCCGCGCCGATGCTCGCCAGATTCGGCGGGCCCGCATTGGCCGTGGACGACGATGGATGGGTGGCCGCGCTCGACGCCGTCGCCCCTCGCACCCGCCTGACCTTGCCGCGCCATGCCGGCCCCGGTCGGATGTGGTTGCGGAGTCTGGGGGAGTGTGACCTCGAACCGCTACCGGGTGGCTGGCTGGTACGGGTCGCCGAGCGCGAGTCGTCGTCGGACACGACAGTCGACCTCGACCTGCGGGATCCGCGCAAGCCATCGCTGACGGTGTCCGGCGGGACGGGCCAGTGGACCATGCAGCCCTCGCCCCGGCACACGGAGATCCTGACGCTGCTCGCGCAGCACCGGGCCGGCCGGAGCGCAGCGCAGATGTCACGGCATCTGTTCGGGGCCGATGACCGGACGATCACCGTGCGAGCCGAGATGTCGCGCCTGCGGAAGCATCTCGGTGGACTGCTCGCCGCAAATCCCTATCGCTTCGCCGACGGTGTGACCGTGCGGGTGGATCGCGTGGTCGCCGCCTCCTGACGCGCGGGACGAGTATGCGCCCGGGCCTCGTTGTGGGAGTGGTGATCTCGATACGCCTCGGGCTCGCTGCGCTCGCTCGTGGCTACTCGATCGGCGGAACCAGTGGCTGCTCGATCGGCGGCGGGGAACGGAGGCTACTCGGTCGGCGGGAAGCGGTGGCTAGTCGACCGGCGAGGAGGTGACGACGAGGTCGTCGAGGATGGCCGTCGCGGTGCGCCTGCCCATCCGGATCGCGCCGTCGACATGCTGGTAGCCCTCGGCGGCGATGTCGGAACAGGAGAAGTGGATCGGGCCGACCGGCGTCCGCTGGTCCTTGCCGTAGCGATGCAGACCGCCGAGGTCGAAGCTCGCTGCGTATGCGCCGCGCGTCCATTCTTCTGAGCCCCAGTCGGACTCGTAGTAGACAACCGGTTCGGTCGCCTTCGGCCCGAGGAACCGGGCGATCGAGGCCAGGATCGCTGCGCGACGTTCGTCGGCGGGCAGCGCGAACATCGCATCCGCCTTCTGATCCGACACGAATCCGACCAGGGTGCCACGTTCGTCGCCGTGATTGGTGTTGTCGTACACCTCCTGCACGAGCTCGGAGCCGCTGAAACCCGTGCCCGACAGACCGTCCTCGCGCCAGAACGGCGTCTCGTAGACGGCATGGACCTTGATCACCAAGCCCAACGACATGTGCTGATGCATCTGATGCTGCCGCCGTGGGAGGGGCGGGTCGAAAGAGATGCGGGGGTACAGGTTCGGGGGTACGGCAAGGACGACCCGCCGCGCGTGACATTCCAGGCCGTCGTCGGCATGGACGGTGACGCCGCCGTCGGGGTGGCGCCGGACCGAACGTGCGGGCGCGTTGAGGAAGATGTGGTCGCCCAGACGCTCCGCGAGCCGCTCGGACACCTGCTGCATCCCGCCGACGACACGTCGGTCGAGGATGAAGTCCTCGTCGACGAGATTGCTGAACGACCCCGCCGATGCCGCCATCAGCACCGCCTGCAGAGTGGAGAACGCGTGAGCGGGCTTGGTGAGCATGCCGCCGGCCACGAAGAGGCTGATGTTGTCGATGGCCTCGACGTCGTCGGTCAGGTCCTCCAGCCAGCGACGGAAAGAGATCGTGTCGAGTTCGGCCGCACGCGGATGGGCCCACGGCTCCTCGGCACCGACCTCCGCGACCAGATCGTCGATGATGCCGATGAGCCGGTTCATCTCGGCGACGGTCCGACTCGACGCCGGGAAATCGTTGCCGTCGTAAACGATTCGTTCACCTGCCGGTGTCACGTACACCGATCTGCCGTCGCGATGGCGCGGGTAGGTCTCCAGGCCGAGGACATCGAGCATCTCGTACAGGGCCGATTGATCCGGTGACACCCACTGCCCGCCGATCTCGAGCATGGCGCCGTCGATGGTGTCGGTCCACGTGCGACCGCCCACGCGGTCTCGAGCCTCGAAGACTGCCACGCTCAGTCCGGCCTCGGCCAGATGATGCGCCGCACTCAAGCCGGAGGGTCCGGCGCCGATGACGATCACGTCGCGGTTGATGCTGGTCATGATGACTCCTGTTCCATGGTGAGACCACCGGGCGGCATCGCCGTCCGGCCATTGGCCGAGTGGAGGTCAGATGGGGCGGGTTGCTACCGGCTCACGGCCGACGGCTCGTTCTGGGTGATGCAGTGGATTCCGCCGCCGCGCGCGAAGATGGGGCGCGCATCGACCGTGACGACCTCTCGACCCGGGTAGGCGGCACCGAGGATCTCGGCCGCCTCCGCGTCGTGCGGATCGGCGAAGGAGCAGGCGATCACCGCACCGTTGGCGACATAGTGGTTGAGATAGCTGTAGTCCACGAACCCCTCGGTGTCGGTCAGGGTCTTGGGTGCGGGCACCTCGACGATGTCGAGCTGTCGGCCTCCGGCGTCGTGGGCCTCCCGCAGCGTCGACAGGAGTTGCTGAGAGACAGCGTGATCGGGATGGTCGGGATCGCGCTGGACGTGGACGAGCGCGGTACCCGGCGAGGGCAGGGCCGCGCAGATGTCGACGTGGCCGCGCGTCCCGTAGAGATCGGAGTCGCGGGTCAACCCCCGCGGCAGCCAGATCACCCTGTCGACGCCGATGGCGCGCCGAAGCTCGGCCTCGACAGCATCTTTGGTCAGGCCCGGATTCCGTCCCGGATCCAGCTGGACGGTCTCGGTGACGAGCACGGTCCCGGCCCCGTCGACCTGGATTCCGCCGCCCTCGTTGACCATCGAGGAATCGATGACGGTGACGTCGGTCCCGTCGCCCGCCGACCCGCTGTGTGCGAGCACGAAGCGGCCGATCTCCTGGTCGTGTTCCCAGTTCGCCCACTCCTGGGCGCCCCAGCCGTTGAACACCCAGTCGACACCTCCGACCTGCCCATCGTCGTCGAGGACGAAGGTGGGGCCCATGTCGCGCATCCAGGCGTCGTCGAGTGGGGCCTCGAGGACGTCGACCGCGCGTCCTAGGTAGCGCTTGGCCGCAGCGATCTCTGCCGGGTCGACAACCACCACGACGGGTTCGAACTCGCTGACGGCATTCGCGACCGCCGCCCAAGCCGAGCGCGCTTCGTGGTGTTCTTCCGCGGTGTCGCCGAGCGAGTAGCCCTGGCTGGGGAAGGCCATCCAGGTCCGTCGATGCGGTTCGCGCTCGGCCGGCATCCGCCAGGCCATCAGGCCCGCCCGATCGGATGGTCGGGGTCGACCGGTGCGCTCAGCGCGGCGTAGGTGTCGGGCCGCCTGGTGGCCAGAAACGGGAACAGCGTCAGCCAGTCACGACGTTGGTCGAGGTCGAGGTCGGCGACCAGCACCGCGGACTCGTCGCGCGGGGCCTGTACCAGGATGCGGCCGTACGGATCCGAGATGAACGATGACCCGTAAAAAGTGATGACGCCCTCGTCGCCGTACCGGTTGGGCGCGATCATGAAGGTGCCGTTGGCGATCCCGTTGCCGACGATCACCTGTTGCCACAGCGGCTGCGTATCGAAGGCCGGGTGATCGGGTTCCGATCCGATGGCTGTGGGATAGACGATGATCTCGGCACCCGCCAGCGAGTACATCCGCGCGACCTCGGGGAACCATTCGTCCCAGCAGGTGGGCATGCCGATCTTCACGCCCCCCAGCGTGTCCGCGGTGTGCACAGTGTAGGCGTCGTCGGAGGCCGGACCGCCACGGAAGTAGGTGTCCTCGTAATAGCCGGCGGTCACCGGAATGTGGAGTTTGCGTGTGCGCCCGATCAGCCCGGCGGGGCCGACGAGGATGGCGGTGTTGAACCCGAGACCGTCGTCGTAGGCGACGCCGGCCTCCTCGGTGGCGTGCTCGTACAGCGACGCGTGCACGAGGATGTCGTGCCGCTTGGCGGCATCGGCCGCGAAGCGGAAGGTGGGCCCCGACAACAGATCCTCGGCACCGGAGCCGGGGTCGTCACCGCCACGGACGAAGGCCGGGTATCTGCTCAGGGTGAGTTCGGGCAGGAAGACGACCTGCGCGCCCTGCTCGGCAGCGACCGCGATGGCGTCGGTGAGTTCGGCCTCCAGAGCGGCAGCGTCCTCGTGCCAGCGGTGCTGGACGAGCGCGACGCGCACCGGCTCCCTGGTCGGGGCGTCGACGCGAGCGAGAGACTCCGGTGGGGTGAGGGCGGTGAGAACCTTCATGGAACCATTCTTTCTCGTATGGCGTGTCAGGACAGGGGAGTCGGTGCTTCGGTTGTGGTCGAGGCGGATTCGGGTGCCGGCGTCGACCGGGGCAAAGTCCGGCCCCGGAAGAAGTCCGGATGGGACGTGCGCAGGACGAGCATGACGACCGCGCCCAGCAACAGGAGTCCGAATCCGATGTAGAAGACCAGACCGATCCCGAAGATCGATGCGCCGCTGCCGTTGTCGGGATTCATGCTCTCGCCGACCGAGATCACGAACACGGCGAGCAGGGCCGCACCGCCGAGGACCGGGAACACCAACCGGAACACGAAATTGTGCACACTCGCGAACAGGGTCCGTCGGAAGTACCACACGCAGGCGAATGCGGTGATGCCGTAGTACCAGCAGATCATGATGCCCAGGGCCGCGATGGTGTCCAGCAGCGTGCGGTCGGACAGGATGGTCACCACGGTGTAGAAGACGCCGGTCACCACGCCTGCCGTGAGGGCTGCGAACGACGGCGCGAGGAAACGGGGGTGGATCTCGGCGAACTTCTTCGGGAAGGCGCCGTAGGTGCCCATCGCCAGCATCGTCCGTGCGACCGGCAGGAACGTCGTCTGCAGGCTGGCGATCGAGGACACGAGAATGGCCAGGAAGAGCAGGATGCCGCCCCACCGGCCGAGGATCGGTTCCGCGAGCGCGCCGAAGACGTTGTCGGCGTTGTCGGGGTTGCCCAGGCCCAGGCCGGCCTCTCCGACGCCGGCGTACATCATCGTCGCGACGGCGATGAGCAGGTAGGTGATCAGGATCGAGATGACGCACAGCAGACCCGAACGACCCGGCGTGCGCTTCGGGTCCTTGCACTCCTCACCGAGGGTCAGGCACGTGTCCCACCCCCAGAAGGCGAAGATCGACCCGGTGAGGCCGACGGCGAAGGCGGCGATGGTCAAGCCGGTGAACGGGTTGAACCAGTCGAGGTCGAAGTGCAGGTGTGCCGGGGCCTGGCCGTCGCCGACCTTCACGAACGCCACGACGGCGAAGGCGATCAGCACGACCATCTGGAATGCCACCAGCACATACTGGATGCGTTCGCTCGTGGTGATGCCGCGCATGGACACCCACGTGGCGATGGCGAGGAACAGGAGCGTGGTGACGATGTTGACGACCTTGTTGCCGCCCAGGTCCCCGAGCCACAAGGAGTCGAAGAGACGCCCGAGGATGAGATAGAAGAACTGGACACCGACCGCCGCGAGATTCGACAAGACGATGATGGTCGCGATCACCATCCCCCAACCGCACATCCACCCGACGTAGGGGCCGAATGCCTTGGTGGACCACGTGAACGAGGCCCCGCAGTCGGGGTTGTCGGAGTTGAGTTCGCGGTAGCCGTAGGCGGTGAGGAACATCGGGATGAACCCGGCGATCAGGATGGCAGGCATCTTGAGCCCGACGGCCGCAACGATCAGGCCGATGGATGCGGTGAGTGTGTATCCCGGTGCGACCGTCGAGATACCGAGCACGGCCCCCGAGATCACGCCGATCTTGTTGGTGGCCAGCCCCTTGGTGGAGACGGAGTCGTGGCCGCCATCCGGAGGTGGGGTGTTGCTGGTGGTCAGCTCGGCGGTCATGGTGGCTCCCCTCAGGCCTCGAGCGCGATGTATTTGGTGTTGAGGTATTCGGCGATCCCCTCGCTGCCGCCCTCGCTGCCGAGACCGGACTGCTTCACGCCGCCGAAAGGCGCGGCCGCATCGGAGATGACACCGCGGTTGACGCCGACCATGCCGACCTCGAGGGCGGCGGCGACCCGCATCGCCCGGCCGAGATCGCGGGTGAAGAAATAGCCTGCGAGCCCGTAGGGCGTATTGTTCGCCACGGCGATCGCCTGTTCTTCGGTGTCGAAGCCGGTGATCGCGGCGACGGGACCGAAGATCTCCTCGGTGGCGATGGCGGAGTCGGCCGGTATGTCGTCGAGAACCGTTGGTGCATAGAAGAATCCATCCCCGTCGAACATCTTGCCGCCCGTTCGCACCGTGGCCCCGGAGGCGACAGCGTCGTCGACGAGTGTGGCGATCCGGTCGAGCTGGCGACGGTTGATGATCGGTCCGAGGTCGACGTCGTCCTGCCACCCCGGACCGGCGCGCAGCGCGCCGACCCGCTCGGCGAGCGCCGACGTGAAGCGCTCGCGGACGGAGTTGTGGACGATGAAGCGGTTGGCGGCCGTGCAGGCCTCGCCGCCGTTGCGCATCTTCGCCGCCAGCGCGCCGTCGACCGCGGCGTCGAGGTCCGCATCGTCGAAGACGATGAACGGCGCGTTGCCACCCAGTTCCATCGACGTCCGCAACACCTGGTCGGCGGCCTGCCCGAGCAGCGCACGACCGACCTGGGTTGACCCGGTGAACGAGATCTTGCGCAGCCGCGCGTCCGACATCAGTGCGCCGACCACGCCGATCGCGTCGGTGGTCGGCAGCACGGACAGCACACCGTCGGGAAGGCCGGCCTCCGTGAGGAGCCGGGCGAGCAACAGCATCGTGAGGGGCGTGTCCTCGGCCGGCTTGACGATCATCGTGCAGCCTGCGGCGAGTGCAGGCCCGATCTTGCGGGTGCCCATCGCGAGGGGGAAGTTCCATGGCGTGACCGCCAGGCACGGGCCGACGGGCTCCCGCGTCACGAGGATCCGCCCGTTGCCCGCGGGGGCGTCCGCCGTACGCCCGCCGATGCGCACCGCCTCCTCGGAGAACCAGCGGAGGAACTCCGCACCGTAGGTCACCTCGCCACGGGCCTCGGCGAGCGGTTTACCCATCTCGAGCGTCATCAGCAGAGCGAGATCGTCGGTACGGTCGATGACGAGTTCCCATGCGCGCCGCAGGATCTCCGCCCGTTGTCGCGCGGGTGTGGCCGCCCAGTCGTCCTGCACGGCCATGGCGGAGTCGAGTGCTGCGCGCGCGTCGTCGACCCGTGCGTCGGCGACCCGGGTCAGCACCGTGCCGGTCGCCGGGTTGACGACGTCGAACTCCGCGGCGCCACGTGCGTCGGTGCGGCCGCCGTTGATCCAGAGGCTGGTCGGCACGCCTGCGGGTAGGTCGGGGAGGTGGGACATGGTCGAACTCCTCGGTCGGGATCGTCGGATCTCGGTCGGCATCAGTTGTCCGCGCCGGTGCGGATCGCTCGCGCGAGGACATCGAGTCCGTCGGCCAGCAGGCTGTCGTCGATCACCAGCGGCGGCAACAGGCGGATGACGTTGCCGTAGGTACCGCAGGTCAAGATGACCACCCCTTCGTCGAGGCACTGGGCGGCGATGCGCTTCGCCAGGTCTGCGTCGGGATCGGTGGAGCCGGGGCGCACCAATTCGATGGCGATCATGGCGCCGCGCCCGCGCACGTCGCCGATCACGTCGACCTCTTCCGCCAACGCACACAACCGCCGCGTCGCGGTGTCACCGATGGCGCGGGCCCGTGCCGGCAGATCATGCGTGCGCATCGTGTCCAGCGCCGCGAGCGCCGCGGCGCAGGCGACCGGGTTGCCTCCGTACGTGCCACCGAGGCCGCCGGTATGCACCTTGTCGAGGAGGTCACTTCGTCCGGTGATGGCGGCCAGGGGCATCCCGCCGGCGATTCCTTTGGCCATCGTGATGATGTCGGGCACGACGTTCTCGTCATCGCAGGCGAACCATGAGCCGGTGCGGGCGAATCCCGTCTGCACCTCATCGGCGATGAACACGACGCCGTGCTCGCGCGCCCAGACCGCGAGGGTCGGTAGGAAACCGGGGGCGGGCACGATGAACCCGCCCTCTCCCTGGATCGGCTCGATGATCACGGCCGCGAGCGCGTCGGCGCCGATCTGCTTCTCGATCTGCGAAATCGTGCGGCGCGCAGCCTGCTCACCGGTCAAGCCGTCGGTGTCGCGGTACGGGTAGCTCATCGGCATGCGGTAGATCTCGGGTGCGAACGGCCCGAAATTGTGCTTGTACGGCAGGGTTTTGGCGGTCAGGGCCATCGTGAGATTGGTGCGACCGTGGTAGGCGTGATCGAAGGCGACCACGGCGTTACGTCCCGTTGCGAGGCGAGCGACCTTGATCGCGTTCTCCACGGCCTCGGCCCCGGAGTTGAACAGCACGGTCCGCTTCTCGTGGTCCCCGGGGGTGAGCTCGGCGAGCTCTTCGGCGACGCGGATGTAACCCTCGTAGGGCGTGACCATGAAGCACGTGTGGGTGAAGTGCCCCGCTTGCTCTCGGACGGCTTCGACGACACCGGGGTCGGAAGCGCCGACGCTGGTGACCGCGATGCCCGAGCCGAGGTCGATCAACGAGTTGCCGTCGACGTCGACGATCACGCCGCCGTCCGCATCGGCCGCGTACACCGGCACCGACGATCCGACGCCTGCCGGAACGGCCTGTCGTCGCCGTGCGGTGAGGGCTTCCGATCTCGGGCCCGGCAGTGGGGTGATCAGGTGACGCTTCTGCGCGAGGCGGTAAGTGATGGCGGTCATGGTTTCTCCCCACATGTTGTCTGCATCGCTGCAATGAGTGTTTCGTCTGGACAGGTCGCGCGACAGCTCCATTTCGGCGAAGCCTGCCGCCACCGGATCGACATTTCGTCGTATTGACAGATCTCGGGCGTGCGGTCAGCCGTCGTGTCTGGGGACGACGACCATGGGCACGGCGAGGACCCGCAACATCTTGGCGGCGGTCGAGCCGAGGAACAGTCGACGTGGCTGGGCCAATCGACTCGACCCGACCATGATCAGGTCGCCATCGCGCCAGTCGAGCGAATCGACCGCACTCTCGACCGATGTGCCCTCCGCCACACAGGCGGTCACGGATGTCGCCGGGGGAAGGGCCGCGACCGCTTTGTCGAGCGTCTCCTGTGCGTGCGCGGTCGCCCGGACCCGGGAGGGGTCGTCGGACCGGTCGAGTCCGACCAGGGAGACGAGTCGCAACGGCAGGGAGCCGTCGGCGCTGACGCGGACCGCGGCGTCGAGGAGCTCGGTGGAACCGGGCAGAGTGCCGATGGCGCAGGTGATCTCGCGTACCCGGACTGCGGTGGAGTGGCGTGCTCCGCGAGGGGCCAGCACCACCGGCACCGACGACGCATGCAGGAGCTCGTTGACCACCGAGCCCAGCGAATGGCTGCCCGCCATTCCGCCGCCCGATCCACCGACCACCAGTGCGGCCGCGCCGAGCCGTTCCGCCTCGTCGAGCAGTCCTTGAGCAGCCGAATCGTGGAGAACGACGTGTGTGGTGACCTCGACGTCGGTCGGTACCAGGTCGACTGCCTCGGTCAGCCACTGCTCGGACTGCTCGACCAGGACCTCGTCGTAGTTGGCTGCGGGCAGCAGGGGTGCCGTGCGGTCGCGCGGCACCACCATGCAGACGTCCAGGCGGGCGCCCAGGGTGCGGGCCAGTCGGACCCCCACCGAGATGGCGTCGGCGCCACCGGTCGTGGCGAGGTAGGCGACGAGCAACCGCATGTCGAATCTCCATCTGTCCGAAGTGCCCGGCATCGATGCGGGGCAAGAGTCGGCAGCTTGCCTGCCGCGTCTCACTGTGCTCTTCTGCACAGAGGCGTGCATGCGCCGAAACGTCGGAGATTGCCGGTCGATCTTCGACAGAATGGAGTGATGACCGTGGGAGTGCCGGTGCGCTGGCTGCTCGGCCGCCGTGAACTCGGGCTGCAGCGGATCGCCGGCGGCGCAGGCGACGACGCCGAGATCACCTTTGTGGTGACCTCGGAACTTCAGCGACCAGGTGAATGGCTGTCCGGCGGCGAGGCGGTGCTGACCACGGGGATCGCGCTACCACCTGACCCCGGTGATCGGCGGCGGTATGTCGCCGAGCTCGCCGAGTGTGGTGCGGCAGCACTGGGATTCGGCCTCGGACTGAAACACGACGAGGTGCCTGCCGAGTTGATCGAAGCGGCCGACGAGCACGACCTGACGCTCTTTGCGGTACCGCTGCCCACACCGTTCGTCGCCGTCGCCAAGACCATCACCGATCGGCTCGCCGAGCTGCAGTACGAGGCGGTGATCGTGGCGTCCCGCGCGCAGCCGCGGATGACGAGGGCCGCCGTCAGCGGGGGCGCGTCTGCTCTGATCAAGGAATTGTCGGTGGCGTGCGCGGGGGCGGTGGTGCTGCTCGACACGCAGATCAGGGTCGTGGACACCTATCCGGCAGACCTCGCGGACGATGTCGTGGGTTCCGTGATCGATCTCGTGACGCGGGATGCGTCGAGTGCGGTGAGCAGCGTGTCGTCGGGGCCGTTCGGGATGGTTGTCACGCAGTCGATCCGGGTCGACAAGCGTGGCCACGGTCATCTCGGGGTGGTCTTCGCGCACGAGCCACGGGCGACCGATCAGGTCCTGATCGGCCACGCGAACTCGTTGCTGGCCCTCGATTTCGAGAAACCGCGGCGACTTCACGTCCAGCAGAACCGGATCCACGCCGCAGCGTTGCGGATCCTGTTGTCGGGGGAGGCCGACCTCGGGATGGCCCGCGACGTGGTGATCGCTGCGGGTGATCAGCGGGACGAGATCCGCGTGCTCACCGTCCTCGATCTGCCACCCGATTCCGACGCGATCGTGCGGATCGTCGACGACGCGCTGGCGGCCGCAACCCGACCTGTCTTCCTCGTCGAGGACGACGAGCGGCTACTGGTCCTGCTGCGTGGCAGTGACACGGTGGAGTTCGCGGATCGCCTGTTCGAGGGTGTGAGCCCGCCACAGCGCCGAGGGCTTCGGATCGGGCTCAGCGCGGCGCATCGCGTCGACGATCTCGCCATCGCCGTCGAACAATCCCGGATGGCCGCTGCGTCTGCGGAACGTCGGGGCCGCGCCGAGGAATCCACCGCGCTGGCGGGCCGCGCATTGCTGTCGTTTCCGGAATCGCGACGCGTACTCGATGGACTGGCCGAGATCCTGGTGGCTCCGGTCGTCGACCATGATGCCCGAAACGGCACGGAACTCCTGGCCTCGGTGCGCGCCTACCTCGAGGCGAACGGCCAGTGGGAGGCCGCGGCCGCCTCCCTGGGCGTGCATCGGCACACGCTGCGTGGCCGGATCGCACGAGCCGAGGAGATCCTCGGCTGCGACCTCTCGATCGCCAGGGTGCGGGCCGAACTCCTGCTCGCGATCATCGCTCGCAGCTAGGCGCGCGGCCGGTGCGCCCGATCAGCAGCCGCACCGCGTCGACCGCCACGAGAGCGCGTGTGCCGGTGATCGGTCCGTCGCGGTGCAGGCGCGCGAGGGTGTCCGCCAGTCGGTCCACCGTGATCGGATGTCGGCGTGCCCACCCGTCGACCACATCGGCCATCGGTTGATCGGCCGGTGCAGCTGCCAGGAGCAGGCGTACCAGGGCGTGGCGGTGTTCGGCGAGCTGATCGGTCACGATGGCCGACGAGATCGCCTCCCAGTGGTCCTGGGCGGGCCCGTCCGACAGTGTCCGATCCGACAACGAGTGCGCGAGGCGGTCGAGGTCGAAGCGTTCACCGACGCAGCGCCATGCCTGCGCCACCCGCGCCACCGGGACGGCCGAGCGAATGGCCTCGTCGGCGATCGCCAACGATTGGCCCAGCAGGTCGACGGTGCCGCGGTCGTCGGACGCATCGCCGGTCAGCGGCGGCAGCCCGGACCGCAGCTCGCCGACAGTCGGTGCCAGTCGGGCGATCTCGTCGGCGAGTGCGTTCGCGGCCGGCGACCCGTCGACTGCCGCGGTCTGTGCGGTGCGTTGTCGAAGGACCCAACCGGTGGCCTCCTCGATCACCGACTGGAGGGCCGTGAGCAGGGACATCCCGACGTCGGGAGCCAGATCGTCGCGATCGATGACCTGGCGCCACAACGCGGATACATCGAGTGATTCCGACACCAGCACGTAGGCGCGCACGATATCAGGCGTGCGCACGCCGAACCGCTCTTCGGCCCGGAAGACGAACCCCGGCCCGACATGGTCGATGAGGTCGTTGGCCAGGCTCACCGCCACGATCTCACGCGCGACCCGGTGGCCGGCCAGATCGCCTTCGAGACGTGCGCGAATGGCGGCGGGGAAGTAGCCGGCCAGCACGCCGGTCATCGCGGGATCGTCGGGTAACGGGGAGGCCAGCAGATCGTCGCGCACCAGGTTCTTCGACATCGCCAGCAACACCGCGATCTCCGGGCGGACCAGTCCGCCACCATCGCGGATGCGGGCGGCGAGTTGTCCGGCGGTGGGCAGGACCTCGGTGGTGCGATCGATCCCGACCGTCTCCTCCAGGTTGTCGATGAGTCGTGCGTGGCGGCCGAGCAGAAAGGATGAATTGTTCTCTGCCAACGACAGCGCGAGGGTCTGACGGTCACAGTCGGCGAGCACGGCCGCGGCGACCTCGTCGGTGACCCCGGCGAGGACCGCATCGCGGTCGGACGGGTCCACGGCACCGCTGCGGACCGCATCCTCGAGCGCGATCTTGAGGTTCACCTCCCGGTCCGAGGTGGCCACACCGGCGGCGTTGTCGATGAAGTCGCCGTTGATCCGACCGCCCGCCAGCGCATACTCCACCCGCGCGCGTTGGGTGAGCCCCAGGTTGCCGCCCTCGCCGATCGCGCGGGCGCGCACGGTGTCCGCATCCACACGCAACGCATCGTTGGCGGAGTCGGTTGCGTGGGCGTGCGACTCCGTCGACGCCTTGACATAGGTTCCGACGCCGCCGTTGAAGAGCAGGTCGACACGTGCCCGCAAGATGGCGGCGATCAGTTCGTGGGGTGACAATTCGCCGGCCTCGACGTCCAGGGCGCGTCGTGCCGGGTCGGAGAGCGGGATCGATTTCGCGGCCCGCGACCAGACCCCACCACCCGGCGAGATACGGGTGCGGTCGTAGTCGTCCCAGCTGCTCGTAGGGAGATGGAACAGGCGTTGGCGTTCGAAGTACGACGACGTGGCGTCGGGCGTCGGGTCGAGAAATATGTGCCGATGGTCGAAGGCGGCGATCAGCCTGATGGTGGTCGAGGCGAGCATGCCGTTCCCGAAGACATCACCGGACATGTCACCGATGCCCGCAGCGGTGAACTCATCGGTGTCCACATCGATTCCGACCTCGGACAGGTGACGTCGGACCGCCACCCAGGTACCCCGGGCGGTGATGCCCATCTTCTTGTGGTCGTACCCGGCCGATCCGCCGGAGGCGAATGCGTCGCCGAGCCAGAAGCCACGTCGCACCGCGATCCCGTTGGCGAGATCGGAGAAACGGGCAGTGCCCTTGTCGGCGGCGACCACCAGGTAGGGGTCCGGGCCGTCGGTCACCACGGTGTCATCGGGGTGGACCACGGTGTCGTCGACGAGGTTGTCGGTGACGTCGAGCATCGCCGAGACGAACTCGGCGTAGGCACTGCGCACCCGGTCGGGAGCCGGGTCGGCACCCCGCGCCACGAAGGCGCCTTTCGCGCCGACCGGGACGATCAGTGAGTTCTTGACGATCTGCGTGCGCAGCAGTCCCAGCACCTCGGTCCGGAAGTCGCTCGGCCGTTCCGAATGCCGGAGTCCGCCCCGGGCGATGGTCCCACCCCGGACGTGACTGCCCTCCACCGTCGCCGAGTGGACGAAGAGTTCGCGATGAGGGACGACCTCGGCGGGCAATTCCACTTGTGCGGGATCGAGTTTGAGCACCAACGCCCGTGTGTAGGGAATGCCCGGTCGAAAATAGTTGGTCCGCAACGTCGCCCGGACCACGGACCGCAGGGCGCGGAAGAGGCGATCCTCGTCGAGGGTCGTGGCCAGGGCGATCGAGCTGTCGAGTCGACGCTCGGTGTCGTCGATCACCCGTTCCCGGTCGTCACGTCCCGGTTCCAGGCGTGCGGTGAACAGATCGACGAGTTCGCTTGTCACGCAGGGACGGTCGGCGAGCATGTCCACCACGGCGTCGGCCCCGATCGCCAGGCCGCACTGGGCCGCGTACCGGGACAGTGCCCGGATCAGCACGACCTCGGGCATCCGTAGCCCGGCGGATGTGACCAGGCGGAGGAAGCCGTCGACCTCGATGCGATCGGAGCCCAGCATGGCGAACACCTCGGCGAGCCGCCGGCCGGTCTCGGCATCCCAGACACCATTGGCAGGCGCGGCCAGCACGAGGCGGTGTGCCTTGGCGGCGAACTCGGCCTCCTCGAGCTGGTGAGCCACCACGGTGAGACCGAAATGCCCGAAGGTCTCGACGAGGCCCGTCATGGTCGGCGAATCGTTCGGCCAGAAGAGTCGTGCACGCAACCGCGTGGCGGTGGCAGGCGCCGGTTCGAAGGCGAGCGATGGCGTGTCGACGTCGGGGGATGAGATCGAGGGAGCGGAGATGGTCACCGGGGGACTCCTTTGTCGTCGGCGGGGATCTCGACCAACTGTGCCGAGCCGGGCTGGGAGCGGCCACCGACGAAATGGTGCACGGGCATCCGGCGGGCTCACCACTTCGGAGGTTGTCGCGGGTGTGACGCGCGGCCGACTGATGCCCCGCCCACCCGCTTCTGGCCTACATTCGCAGTGTGACCTCCCTTGTCGACGGGTATCTCAGCCACATCACCTCCGCCTGCGCCGCCGATCTCTCCGGTGCGGTGGCCGACTACATCCCCGAACTCGCGCAGGTGGACCCGGAGGGATATGGGCTGTCGTTGTGTGTGCACGACGGCCATATCTATTCCCGCGGGGACAGCTCCGTCGAGTTCACCATCCAGTCCATCTCCAAGCCGCTCACGTACGCGATGGCACTCTCCCGCCTGGGTTACGTGCAGGTCGACACCAAGATCGGCGTAGAGCCCTCGGGTGAGGCGTTCAACGAGATCAGTGTCGACGACCGTCTGCGTCCCAAGAACCCGATGATCAACGCCGGCGCGATCCTGACCGCGTCGATGCTGCTGCCGCCGGTTCGTGACGTCGCCGCGCAGACCGTCGACGAGGTCTTCGACGAGTTGATGGCGTTCTATTCGGCGTGCGCCGGACGGCAGCTGTCCCTCGACCCCGCGGTCTACGGCTCCGAGGCGGCCACCGGTGCGCGTAACCGGGCGATCGCCTACATGCTCGACAGCTTCGGGGTCATCGACACCGATCCGGAGGCGGCGCTCGACCTCTACTACCGGCAATGCTCCCTGCGGGTGACCACCGACGATCTGGCGGTGATCGGGTGCACCATCGCCAACGGTGGGGTCAACCCGCGTACCGGTCGCCAGGTGCTGAACCAAGAGGTGGCCCAACGGGTGCTGTCGGTGATGACGACCTGTGGAATGTATGACGGCGCGGGCGACTGGGTGTCGTCGGTCGGGCTGCCGGCCAAGAGCGGGGTGGGCGGCGGAATCCTCGCGATCCTGCCGGGGCAGCTGGGGATCGGGGTGTACTCACCACGGCTCGATCGGCACGGCAACAGTGTGCGGGGCATCGACACGTGCCGCCATCTGTCGACCGACCTAGGTCTGCACATGTTCAACCTGACGCGGGAGAGCCGGGTGACCATCCGATCCATCCACGACATCGCCGATTTCGAGATCGGGGAGGACTGGGGCGAGATCGAACGCCTGTATCTGCGAACCTGCCGTGACCGGGTGAGGATCTACGAACTGCAGGGCGACCTGACCTTCGCGGGGGCCGAGAGCGCGATGCGGCGGTTCGAGGGGGATCTCGACGACGTCGATGTCCTGATCGTGGACATCTCCCGGATCGGGGTCATCGACCCGGTGGCCCGGACCATGATCCTCAACTTCAAACACGCCCTCGACGACCGTGGTCAACGCGCTATGCTGGTCGACCCCGACGGTGTGGTGCGGGCCAGCGTGGATCGCCACCGCAACGACAGCACGCTCCCAGATCTTGCTGCACCGCAAGCACTTCGGGGATTCGACCCGACGTTGCCGCACGTCCACGGCACCATCGCGGATGCGGTCATCGACGCGGAGGCGTTCCAACTGAAGCAACGGTACCCGGCGTGATCGTGCGTTTGGTGGGGAGTGCGCCGGCACCGAGGCGCGGTCGCTAAGCTGGCCACCGTGCGTCTGGTTATCGCGAGCTGCCAAGTGGACTATGTCGGGCGATTGACAGCACATCTGCCGATGGCGAAACGTCTACTGCTGATGAAATCGGACGGCTCGGTCAGCGTGCACGCCGACGACCGCGCCTACAAGCCGCTGAACTGGATGAGTCCGCCCTGCTGGATGGCCGAGCTGCCGGTTCCCGACGGCGTCGACGGCGAAGCGTATTGGGTCGTGACCAACAAGACCGGCGAGGAACTGCGGATCACCATCGCGTCGATCGAACATGATTCGGCCCATGAACTCGGTGTCGATCCGGGCTTGGTCAAGGACGGCGTCGAAGCGCATCTGCAGGAATTGTTGGCCGAACATGTCGAGACGCTGGGCACCGGTCACACACTGGTCCGGCGTGAGTACATGACCGCGATCGGTCCGGTCGATCTGCTGTGTCGCGACGCCGCCGGTGCGACGGTGGCCGTGGAGATCAAGCGACGCGGCGAGATCGACGGGGTGGAGCAGCTCACGCGCTACCTCGAACTGCTCAACCGCGATCCCATCCTGTCGCCGGTGTCCGGGGTCTTTGCCGCCCAGCAGATCAAGCCGCAGGCACGAACCCTCGCCGAGGACCGTGGAATCCGTTGTCTGATACTCGATTACGATGCACTGCGCGGCGCGGAGAGCACTGAGTTCCGGTTGTTCTGAACGCTCTCGCGCCGGTCAGCTCACAGGGGTCAACGCGACCACCGCGATCGTGCGGCTGACCTGGTCCTGATAGCCCTGAAAGTCGAAGACGTTCTCGTTGAGAGTCGTCCACATCTGCTCTCGTTCGGCACCGGTGATCTCCGCGCCCCGAACAGGCGTCACCGCGTCTCCGATCGCGATCTCCGCCGGGCTGCCCGCTTTCAGGTTCAGCCACCAGCCGGGCTCCCAGTCGCCCCCGCCGTTCGAGGCGACGACGATCCATCGATCGCCGTCGGGCATGTAGATCAGCGGAGTCGTGCGCCGCGCCCCGCTCTTGCGGCCGGTGGTGGTCAGCATCAGCAGATCGGCCCCGCGAAAGCGCCGAGGACGAATCCGTCCGATCACAGCGTTCATGGCACGGTTGACCAGGACGAAGGCACGCCTCTTCATGGCGAGATCGTAATCAGTTCGGCGGAGATCCGCCGGGTATCGGTCGCGGTGGGACTATTTGTTCGCAGTCTGGTTCTTCGCGGTCTGGTTCTTGGCGGTCTGGTTGTTCGCGGTCTGGTTCTTGGACTGGCCGCCGGCGACATTCGAGGTCGGCGCCGCTGACGATCCGTTGGTGCCGCCGGCGTTTGCCGCGCCCGGTCGCTTGATCTGGGACTGCGAGGAGAGTGCGCGATTGAGCAGTTCGAGATCGTCGGAATCGGTGAGTTCGGCGAGGTCCTTGTGGCGTTCGGCCAGTTGCTCGGGCACCTTGGCCAACTGCTCGCGGACCCGGTCGAGCTGCTCGACGACCTGCTTGCGGGCGAGGTCGGCCTTGTTCGCGAGTTCACGGGAACGGGCCAGGCGCTCGGTGGCGATCTCTTGTGCCGTGTCCTTCGTCCGCTGGGCCTCGTGGCGTGCGCGGTCACGCTGCGCGGCCAGTTCGGCGTCGTGGCGCTCGCGTTCGGCCTGGCGCGCACGCGTGCTCTGCAGCTCGAGTTCGGCGGCCTCGCCCTTGGCCTTGGTGACGATCCGGCGCGCCTCGTCGCGTGCCGCGCTCATCGTCTCCTTGTGCTCGGCCTCCATCGCCGCCGTGCGCTCGGTGATCAGGGTGCTGGCCTCTTCGGCCTCCTCGGCGGCCTGCGCGGCAAGGGCGTCGGCCTTCTCACGTGCCTGACGTGCGCGTTCCTCGGCTTCGTCGATCAGCTTCTTCGCTTTGTCCTCCGCGTCCTCGCGGATGCGCTCGGCGTCGGCGTGGGCATCGTCGCGCAGGCCGGCGGCCTCCTGCCGGGCGATCGAGGTCGTCTCGGCCGCCTCGGCGGCGGCATCGGCACGGATCTCCGACGCCTCGTCGGAGGCCAGCTGGAGCATCCGGCCGAGCCGCTCGCTCATCCCTTGGGCGGTGGTCGGGGGCACCGAGAGTTTGTCGACCTCGCGGCGCAACTCCTCGATCTCGTCGCGTGCTTCTTCGAGATGTGCGGCGAGTTCGTGGGCGTTGGCGGTGGCCGCATCCCGGTCCGCCGCGAGCACACGCAGCTCGGCGTCCATTCGCTGCAGATGCTCGGCAACCTGCTCGCGGTCGAAGCCGCGCATGACGATCGCGAACGGGAGTTGCCGCGGTGCGGGAGCTGACATGCGGCACAGTCTATCTCAGTGGGAAATGTCAGTGACCTGTGGAATCCGTCGCAGGCTCGACCAGCTCGAGGAGCACGCCGCCCGCATCCTTGGGGTGCACGAAGTTGATCCGCGAGTCGGCCGTGCCACGCCGTGGCTCGGGGTACAGGACACGCACTCCGGCGTCGGTCAGGCGTGCGCTCACCGCGTCGACATCGGTGACCCGGACGGCCAGCTGCTGCAGGCCCGGTCCGTTGCGGTCGAGGAACTTCGCGATGGTGGAGTCGTCGTTGAGCGGGGCCAGCAGCTGGATCACGGCACCGCCGGACTCGGCCGCGCTGTGTGGGCCGACCATCGCCTCGATCACGCCTTGGTCGGTGTTCGTCTCCTGGTGGAGGGTCTCGAATCCGAGGTGGGTCAGGTACCACTCCTTCGCGGCGTCGAGATCGGGGACCGCGATGCCGACGTGATCGATCGCGACGACGAGGTCCGAGATGAGCTCGGTGGCCGAGACGGTTGCGGGGTCTGTTGCAGAGGTGGTCATGCACCAACGGTAGCGTTGGATGTACAAGCGCACAGAGCGGGCGCTCGGTCTGCCCGCCGTCACCGGAGATCCTGGAGGTCCCATGTCCACGAACACCGAACAGTCCTCGACGGTCATCGTCGCGGGAGCACGGACGCCGTTCGGCCGCCTGATGGGGTCGTTGAAGGACTTCAGCGGAGTGGACCTGGGCGCCGTCGCCATCGAGGGCGCCCTGGCGAAGTCGGGCGTACCGGCCTCGGAGGTCGAGTACGTGATCATGGGGCAGGTGCTCACCGCGGGCGCCGGTCAGATGCCGGCGCGACAGGCCGCGATCAAGGCGGGCATCGGCTGGGATGTCCCGACGCTGACGATCAACAAGATGTGTCTCTCCGGGATCGACGCGATCGCGCTCGCCGATCAGATGATCCGCGCAGGCGAGTTCGACGTCGTGGTCGCCGGTGGCCAGGAGTCCATGACACAGGCACCGCACCTGCTGCCGGGTAGCCGCGGTGGCTTCAAATACGGCAACACGGAGTTGGTCGACCACATGGCCTTCGACGGCCTGTGGGATGCCTTCACCGATCAGCCGATGGGTGCCCTGACCGAGCAGGGCAACGATGTCGCAGCCGATGCGGCCGCCGACGTGACCCGCGGATTCTCGCGGGCGCAGCAGGACGAGTTCGCCGCGCAGAGCCACCAGCGTGCCGCGATCGCGTGGAAGAACGGCGTGTTCACCGATGAGGTGGTGCCGGTCAGTATCCCGCAGCGCAAGGGTGACCCGATCTCGTTCGCCGAGGACGAGGGCGTGCGCGCGGACACGACGGCCGATTCGCTCGCCGGTCTGCGCCCCGCGTTCCGCAAGGACGGCACCATCACCGCGGGCAACTCGTCGCAGATCTCCGACGGTGCGGCCGCCGTTGTCGTCATGAGCAAGGCCAAGGCGACCGAGCTCGGCGTCACGTGGCTCGCCGAGATCGGTCCGCACGGCGTGGTGGCGGGCCCAGACTCGTCGCTGCAGGCGCAACCCGCCAATGCCATCGAGAAGGCGTGTGCGCGCGCCGGGATCTCGCCGGCCGACCTCGACCTCGTCGAGATCAACGAGGCCTTCGCCGCGGTCGGGCTCGCCTCGACCGCGCAACTCGGGATCGATCCGTCGATCATCAATGTCAACGGCGGCGCGATCGCCGTCGGGCACCCGATCGGGACGTCCGGCGCTCGGATCACGCTGCATCTCGCTCTGGAGCTGCAGCGTCGTGGCGGTGGAATCGGCGCGGCCGCGCTGTGTGGCGCCG
Organism: Gordonia sp. SL306; assembly: GCF_026625785.1. Lineage (NCBI taxonomy): Bacteria > Bacillati > Actinomycetota > Actinomycetes > Mycobacteriales > Gordoniaceae > Gordonia > Gordonia sp. SL306. Next base: position 4,430,991 of record NZ_CP113063.1, read on the forward strand.
GCGGACAGGGTGACGCGCTGATCGTGCGGGTCCCGAAGAGCTGAGTCGAGCCGCACGAGGAGACTTCTACTACACCTGGTCGTAGAATTCTGTCCGATTCGGCACAATGGGGACCATGTCGCAATTCTTCGATCTCAGCACCCCGGCCAAGCGCTTCCGATTCGTCGCGGTCCTCGAGGCGATCACCTGGCTGGCGCTGTTGATCGCGATGTTCTTCAAGTGGGTGCTGGGGCACACCGAAGCGGTTGCGGTCCCGGGCATGGTGCACGGCATCGTCTTCGTTCTCTTCGTCATCGTCTCGCTGATCACCGCCGTGCAGCTGCGCTGGAGTGTCGGGGTCACCGTCCTGGCGCTCGTGTCCAGCATCCCGCCGTTCGGCACGCTGGTGTTCGAATGGTGGGCGCAGCGCAACGGCCACCTCGCGGAGCTCTCCGACGAGCCGGCCTCCGAGCAGCTGGCCGCCTGAGTACGGTGCTGTCATGATCGTCGCGTTCAGCCTGACGCCCTCGGGGGGCGGTGCCGTCGGCGACGACGGCGGGATGAGCAAGGCCGTCGCTGCGGCGGTGCGAGTCGTCCGTGAGTCGGGTCTGCCGCATCAGACGACGGCGATGTTCACCTACCTCGAGGGCGACTGGGATGACGTGATGGCCGTGGTCAAACAAGCCACCGACGCCGTCGCCGAACACGCCCCGCGCGTGGGCCTGGTCCTCAAGGCGGACATTCGGCCGGGCCACACCGGCGAACTGACCGGCAAGGTCGAGCGGGTCGACCGGCATCTCGCGTGACTGCTCCTCGTCGGGGGGCGCAGCGCGAGATCGAGGTCGCGGCCACCGAGCGACGGGCCCGCGGGTCCGTCGTCGCCGTCTTCTCGCTGAACGGTTTTCTCGCCGCGATGTGGGTGGCCCACATCCCGGTGATCACCGAACGCACCGGCGTCTCGCACGATCAACTCGGCGGCCTGCTCTTGCTCCTGGGGGCATCGGCGTTCGTCGGGATGCAGGTCTGCGGACCAATGATCGACAGATGGGGTTCGCGTCCGAGCACCGCCGTGGCGGCCGCTGTGCTGTCGGTCGTCATCCTCGCACCGGTGAGTGCTGTCAACGGCGCAACGCTGGCCGCGGCACTCGCCGGATTCGGATTCGCCAACGGTGCTCTCGACGTCTCGATGAATGCCCAGGCGGTCCAGGTCGAGCGCCGGTACGGCCGTCCGATCATGTCGTCGTTCCACGGCTTCTTCTCTGTCGGGAGCCTGATCGGTTCCGGTGTCGTCGCGGCGACCCTGTGGCTCGACGCAGGGGTCCTCGCCACCGTCGCCGCCGCGGGCGTGGTCGGCCTGGTGGTCGTCGCGTGTGCGGCCCCCGGACTGCTGCCGCGGGAACACCACGAGCCGGAACCTGTGCGGCACGCCGCAGAATCGGACGACGCTGATCGACGGCGGTGGTGGACCGGCGTCGACCTGCGACGGCTGGCGTTGCTGGCTGCGGTGGCGTTCGCACTGATGCTCGCCGAGGGCACCGCATACGACTGGAGTGCGCTGCACGTCGTCGAGACGTTCGGTACCCGCGAATCGATCGGTGCCATCGCCTTCGGCGCGTTCAGTGCGGCGATGACGGTGGCCCGATTCGGTGTCGACGCGGTCGCGGCGCGGGTCGGCCCGGTTGCGGTGATCCGCTGGGGTGCCCTGATCGGGATGACCGGCATGCTGCTCGCGGTCCTCGCGCCGTCGGCGGGCTGGGCGATCGCAGGGTGGACCGTCTTCGGCGTCGGCCTCGCCGGATTGATCCCGCAGATCTTCACCGCCGCCGGAAACCTCACGACGGCTTCGAGCGGACGGGCGATCTCCATGGTCGTCGGCTGCGGCTATCTGGGCATGCTGGCGGGACCGGCGGTCGTCGGGTTCATCAGCAGCCGGAGCAGTCTGTCCGTCGGATTGATCATCGCGATCGCAGCTCTCGTCTTCGCCGCCGCGGCGGCCGGGGTGGTACGCGCGCCGGCGGGTGACGGCGGAGGTCGGCGGTCGGGCGGCATGACACACTAGAGGGGTGAGCAGACCAACGAATCGGCAGCAGGCGGCCGCTGCGGCCGCACGGCAACAAGCTGCCGCGGTAGCGATGTCGGGTGCGGTCGACCTGTCGGCCCTCAAGGAACGCGCCGACGCGCAGCGGCAGCAGTCGGGACGGCCCTCACCGGCCTCCCGAACACCGGAAGCCCCGCAGGACGGACCGGGCGGCAACGCTCCGGACGGTAGCTCTCCGGACGGCGGCGGTCCCGACCTCTCCGGCGGCGCAGTCATCGACGTCACCGACGAGAACTTCGAGACCGAGGTACTCGGTCGGTCGCAGCACCAGCTGGTTCTCGTCGATCTGTGGGCCGAGTGGTGCGGGCCCTGCAAGCAGCTCTCGCCGGTGCTCGAGTCGCTGGCGGCGCGCGCACAGGGTTCCTGGGTACTCGCCAAGATCGACGTCGACGCAAACCCGCGCATCGCCCAGGCATTCCGGGTCCAATCGATCCCGATGGTCGTGGCGATCGCCCAGGGGCAGCCGGTGGCCGCGTTCAACGGAGTGCGATCCGAGGCAGAGATCTCGCAGTGGGTGGGGGAGATCCTCGATCAGCTCGGCGACGCACTGCCGGGCGGTGAGGCCGGTGAGGTCGAGCCGGAGCCCGACGACCCACGCATGGTGGCGGCGGAGGACAAATTGAACGCCGGTGATTTCGAGGGTGCCCTCGCTGATTATCGGGCGATCACCGAGGCCGAACCCGACAACATCGAGGCGGCGTCGGCTGCCCGGAACCTCGAGTTCGTGCTCCGCGCACAGGCCCACGATCCGACGATCGTCGACACGGCGGCACCGGCCGACGTCGATGCCCAGCTGGCCGCCGCCGATGTGTTGCTGCTCGCGCAGCGGCCCGAGGATGCCTTCGACCGGATCGTCGGTGTCATCCGGGTGACGTCGGGTGATGAGCGCACGCGAGCACGGACCCGTCTTCTCGAATTGTTCGAGCTCTTCGATCCCGCGGAACCGTTCGTGGTGGCCGCGCGCCGCAAGCTGGCCAGCGCACTCTTCTGATCGTCCGTCGAGCGGGCACAGATTTTCGTCGAGTGGGCACCGCGCAGCGTGTGTTGAGCACGCTCGCCGGGCATCTGCGCCCGATCGGCACGTTTCTGCGCCCGATCGGCGCGATTCTGTGCCCGCTCGGCGTCAGCTCGACGACGTGGCGGGAGCGAGGAAGACGGCGGAGTTGGCCGGGAGCATCACGGTCGCAGAGCTCTCGCGGCCGTGCCAGCCGGGCCCGTCGGCGACGACCTGCCCGAGATTGCCCTTGCCCCCGCCGCTGTAGGCCGCCGAGTCGGTGTTGAGGACCTCGTCCCAGGTCCCTTGCCGGGGCAGACCGACGCGGTAGCTCTCGCGATCGGAGCCGGAGAAGTTGAACAGGCAGGCCATGACCGAGCCGTCGGCGCCGTGGCGCAGGAAGCTGATGACATTGTTCGCGGTGTCGTTGGCATCGATCCACGAGTACCCGTCCGGAGTGGCATCCTGGCTGTAGAGCGCCGGGGTCTCCCGATAGACGCGATTGAGATCGGACACCAATGCCGATATCCCGGAGTGCAATTCACCTTCCCAGCCCTGGAGCTGGTGCCAGTCCAGACTTCGGTTGTCGGCCCACTCGCCGGTCTGCCCGAACTCCTGACCCATGAACAGCAGCTGCTTGCCGGGATGGGACCACATGTAGGCGAGCAGCACGCGGACTCCGCACGCCTTGGTGAATGAGTCGCCGGGCATCCGGCTCCACAACGTGCCCTTCCCGTGGACGACCTCGTCGTGCGAGATCGGCAGCACGAAGTTCTCACTCCACGCATACATCAACGAGAAGGTGATCTCGTGATGGTGGAAACTGCGGTGGATCTGATCGCGGGACAGGTAGCCGAGCGTGTCGTGCATCCAGCCCATGTTCCATTTGAAGGTGAATCCGAGACCGCCGAGCGTGGTCATCTGGGTCACGCCAGGCCAGGCCGTGGACTCCTCGGCGATGGTGACCACGCCGGGGAAGTGTTTGTGCACAGTCGCGTTCGTCTCCTGGAGGAACTGCACGGCCTCGAGGTTCTCGCGGCCGCCGTAGACGTTCGGGCGCCATTGCCCGGCGGGACGCGAGTAGTCCAGGTACAGCATGGAGGCGACCGCGTCGACGCGAAGTCCGTCGATGTGGAACTCCGCGAACCAGTACAGCGCGTTGGCCACCAGAAAGTTACGGACCTCGCGGCGCCCGAAGTCGAAGACCAGAGTGCCCCAGTCCAATTGCTCGCCGCGCATCGGATCGGCGTGCTCGTAGAGGGCAGTGCCGTCGAAGCGGGCCAGGGCCCAGTCGTCTTTGGGGAAGTGGGCGGGGACCCAGTCGACGATGACGCCGATGCCCAACGAGTGCAGATGGTCGACGAGGTATCGGAAGTCGTCGGGCGAACCGAAACGCGCGGTGGGTGCGTAATACGACGTGACCTGATACCCCCAGGACCCGCCGAACGGATGCTCGGCAACCGGGAGGAACTCGACGTGGGTGAACCCCTTCTCGACGAGGTAGTCGCCGAGCTCGGAGGCGAGTTCCCGATAGGAGAGATCGACTCGCCACGAGGCGATGTGTACCTCGTAGACGCTCATCGGCTCGTCGATGGGTGACCCTTGCGCACGACGGGCGATCCAGTCGCCGTCGGTCCACGAGTAGGTGGACTCGCTGACCACCGACACCGTCGACGGCGCCGTATGTGTCCGCCGGGCCATCGGGTCGGCCTTGTCACGGACCACGCCGTCCGCACCGTGGACCCGGAACTTGTACCGTTCGCCATCCGAGACGTCGGGGACGAACACCTCCCAGATCCCGCTGCTGCCGATTTGTCGCATCGGAGTCTGGCGCCCGGTCCAGTTGTCGAAGTCGCCGATGACGGCCACGCCATGGGCGTTAGGGGCCCACACCGAGAACGCCGTCCCGCGGACCTCGCCGTCCGGTGTCGTGTACGAGACCACCCGGGCGCCGAGCACGTCCCACAGGGATTCGTGCCGGCCCTCGGAGAAGAGGTGGACGTCGACCTCACCGAGACTGGGCAGGAAGCGATATCCATCGGCCACCAGATGCTCGTCGCCACCCGGGTACGAGACTCGATAGCGATAATCGATCAGTCCCGTGATCGGCACCGCGACGACCCAGAGGTCGTCACTCTGGCGCTGCATCGGGTGATCGGCCTGGCCGATCACCGCGACGACGGCGGTGGCGTCCGGTCTCAGGGTGCGCAGGATGGTCCAGCCGTCATCGGTCTCGTGCGCGCCGAGGAACGAGTGCGGGTCCGGATGCGTCAGGCTGAACAGCCTGCGCAGATCATGGTCGGAGGCATAGGGTTCGGGGCTCTTGGTCGTCTTGGTCACGGCAACCTCACTGCATCCGGTAGGCGAGTCGTCGGGCGGCGGACGGGTCGAGCGGGGGTAACGCGAGGATGTGCGCCACCGCCCGCCACGGCTCGAGCTGGATGTAATTGGCCTGTCCCCAATGGAATTCGTGGCCGGACACCTCGTCGCGGACGGTGAAACGGTCTTGCCAGTCGTATCCGAGAGCGGGGAGGTCGAGCCACAGCGTGGAGGTCTCGGTGCCGAACGGATTGAGGTTGATGACGACGATCACGCGGTCGCCGGACACGGGATCGAACTTCGAATAGGCGATCAGCGCGGGATTGTCGAGATGGTGGAAGGTGATGTTGCGCAACTGCTGCAGGGCCGGATGGCGCCGACGGATCTCGTTCAGCGTGGTGATCCAGGGTTCGAGTGATTCGCCCCGGCTGGAGGCGGCCTTGTAGTCGCGCGGCCTCAACTCGTACTTCTCCGAGTGGAGGTACTCCTCGCTGCCGTCGGTCACCGCGATGTGTTCGTAGAGTTCGTATCCGCTGTACACACCCCACGTCGGAGCCAGCGTGGCGGCCAGCGCGGCGCGCAGGGCGAACATCCCGGGGCCGCCGTGCTGCAGGCTCGCGTGCAGGATGTCGGGGGTGTTGACGAACAGGTTCGGGCGGGCCTCGTCGGCGTGGGCGGCGATCTCGCGGCCGAACTCCTCGAGTTCCCACTTCGCCGTCTTCCAGGTGAAGTACGTGTAGGACTGGGTGAACCCGATGCGGGCGAGGCCGTACAGCCGGGCCGGGCGGGTGAACGCCTCTGCCAGGAACAGGACGTCGGGGTCGCGCTTCTTCACCTCGTTGATCAGCCACTCCCAGAAGTTCGGTGGCTTGGTGTGCGGGTTGTCGACCCGAAAGATCTTGACGCCCAGTCCGACCCACTTCAAGGTCATCTTGAGGACCGCGCGATAGAGGCCGTTGCGGTCGTTGTCGAAGTTCAGAGGATAGATGTCCTGGTACTTCTTCGGCGGATTCTCCGCGTAGGCGATGGTGCCGTCGGGCAGGGTGGTGAACCACTCGGGGTGTTCGGCGGCCCATGGATGGTCCGGGGCGCATTGCAGAGCGAAATCGATGGCGACCTCGAGATCGAGTTCGCGGGCACGCGCCAGGAAGTAGGCGAAATCCTCCTCGGTGCCGAGCGCAGGATTGATCGCGTCGTGCCCACCCTCGACGGAGCCGATCGCCCACGGTGAGCCCACGTCATCGGGTCCCGCCACCAATGTGTTGTTGCGGCCCTTGCGATTGACCTTGCCGACCGGGTGGATCGGCGGGAGGTACACGACATCGAAACCCATCCCGGCGATCCGGGGCAGGTCGTCGACGGCCGTCAGAAAGGTGCCGTGGACGGGATTGCCGTCGCTGTCCCATCCGCCGGTGGAGCGGGGGAAGAACTCGTACCACGAGCCGAAGAGCGCGCGGCGACGATCGACCCAGACACGGTAGGACCGCGACTTGGTGACCAGTTCGCGGATCGGGTGCTCGGTGAGGAGTTCGGCGACCTCGTCGGAGATGGCGAGGATCACCCTGTTCTCGATGCGCCGTCGCCTCGCTTGCAGGAGCCGGATGGCGTCGTCGAGGGTGTCGTGGGCCTCGACCGGGACCACGTCGTGTGCCCGGGTGAGCAACTGCACGCCGCTCTCGAGATCATTCGCCAGATCGGCAGCGCCCTGGCCTGCGTCGATCTTCTTGATGATGGCCGACCGCCACGTGGTGTACGGGTCGCTCCAGGCCTCGATGCGAAACACCCAGTACCCGACGGCGTCGGGGACGAACGCGGCGTTGAACACGTCGGGTTCGCCTGCCGGTTGCATCCGGATGTCGAGGCCGGTCCGCTGCGGGCCGTCCACCCGCAACGTCACGCCGAGCGCGTCGTGTCCTTCGCGCCATGCGGTGGTGCTGACCGGGATGAGCTCACCGACAACGGCTTTCGCCGGCAGCTGCCCAGCAGACACCAGGGGTTGGATATCGTCGATCCCCATCCGCCCGATCACCAGCGGCCTCCTCTCGTCAGACCCCGCGATCTCTGGCGCACGCTCGGGTGCGGCGACGCCGGCATCGCTGCCGTTCTCAACCGTAGGGGATCGTGGCCAGTCTGCCCAACGCAGAACGCACCAGATCACCATCGGTCGTACGCCAGAACGGCGGCAACGACGCAAGCAGATACCCACCGTATCCGGCCGTCGCCAAACGGGAGTCCAGAACGGCGACGACACCGCGATCATCCGTGGAGCGCAGCAGTCGTCCCGCACCCTGGGCGAGCAGCAGAGCGGCGTGATTGGCCGCAACCGTGAGGAATCCGTTGCCTCCCCGGGCCTCCACGGCGCGTTGGCGTGCGGTGAGCAGCGGATCGTCGGGCCGGGGGAACGGGACGCGGTCGATGACCACCAGGCTGCACGACGGCCCGGGGACGTCGACACCCTGCCACAGCGACAGGGTCCCGAACAGGCACGTCTCGGGATCGTCGGCGAATCTGCGGACCAAGGCGGATGTGGTGTCCTCGCCCTGACAGAGCACCGGGTGATGGGTGCGTCCCCGGATGGCTTCCGCGGCCTCCCGGGCCGCGCGCATCGAGGAGAACAGCCCGAGGGTGCGTCCACCTGCCGCGTCGACGAGACCGGCGAGCTCGTCGAGCGTCACATCGGCGATCGCATCCCGGCCCGGTCGCGGCAGATGACGCGCGACGTAGAGAATGGCCGCTTTCCGGTAATCGAACGGTGAGCCCGCGTCGAGGCCGGTCCAGCGTGGCGGTGCGTCGTCGGCGGGTGCGGTCTTGCCGATCGCCATGGCGTCGATGTCGCCGGTCGGCACCTCGGTCGACGGGTCGGCGCCGTCGGTGTCACGGCGGCCGGCAGCGGGCAGACCCCAGGTCGCGGCGAGCGCATCGAAGTTGCCACCGACGGTCAGCGTCGCAGAAGTCAGGATGACCGTCGCCTTGGCGAACAGCGACGCCCGCAGCAGACCACCGACCGACAGTGGTGCGATACGGAGCACCGCACGGGTGTCCTGTCCGACCTTGTCGTGTGCCACCCACACCACGTCGCGCCGCTTCGCCTCGTCGGGCGAGTCGAACGCGCCGAGGAGACGTACCACGCTGTCGTGGGTGTCCTCGAGTGATGTGAGCGCGGCCGAGCGGGCGGCGGCCGAATCGTCGCTCGCGCCGGGCATCCGGACCGGTCCGATGGCATTGCGGGCCTGCCACAGACGATCACGCAACATGGCAAGGGCCTCGGCCATGCCCGATGGCAACCGGATCCACTCGCGGGCAGGCGACTCGGCGAGCAGGCCGTCGAGGTTCTCGCCTGCACCCAGCAATGCATCGGTGGTCTCGTCGTCGATGAGCTTGCCGCACCGTCGGGCGACCAGGGTGATCCCGGCGCCGGAGATCTCGGCGGTGGACACCGAGGTGATGCGGTCGACGAGCTCGTGTGCCTCGTCGATCACCACCACGTCGTGTTCGGGCAGAATGCTGGCCGGGCTCATCGCGTCGATGGCGAGCAGTGCGTGATTGGTGACGATGACGTCGACCTGACCGGCCGCGCGGCGGGATCGTTCTGCGAAACAGTCGTCGGCGTAGCTGCAGTTGGCGGCGCCGAGACATTCGCGCGCCGTCACACTCACCTGGCGCCACGAGCGATCGGACACACCGGGGGAGAGGTCGTCGCGGTCGCCCGTCTCGGTGTCCGACGTCCACTCGCGGAGCCGGGTGACCTCCCGGCCGGTGCGCGACAGTTCGAACGCGTCGAAGAGTTCGGTGGCCGGTTCCTCTGCGGTCCCGCTGTGGATCTTGTTGAGGCACAGATAGTTTCCTCGACCCTTGAGGATCGCGAAGGTCGGCTCCCGGTGCAGGGATCCGGTGAGTGCCGGTGCCAGGCGCGGCAGGTCCCGTTCGATGAGCTGGCGTTGCAGTGCGATCGTCGCGGTCGACACCACCACCGTGCGACCGGACTCGACGGCGTGTCGGATCGCCGGGACGAGATAGGCGAGCGACTTGCCCGTACCGGTGCCCGCCTGGACCGCCAGATGTTCCCCGGTGTCGATGGCGTGGGCGACTGCCGAGGCCATCCGGACCTGTCCGTCACGGCGGCTGCCGCCGAGGGCGGTGACCGCAGTGTCGAGCAGAGCGGTGACCGATGGAATGGAGCTCATTTGGTCGGTGCCATTGCGTCCGACGCCGTGTGGTGCGGAGTCATGAGGGACGGTGTCATTCGATGTGCGCGGAACCGTCGTACAGCAGATCGCCCGTGAGATCGATTCCCGCCGAACGCATCTCGGACAGCGCTTTCGACGCCGTGGTGGCGGCGACGGCGGCGGTGAAGTTCAACAGGACGCGCGTCTCGAACCCTTCTCTCACGGCATCGAGCGCCGTCGCACGTACGCAGTGATCGGTGGCGATCCCGACGATGTCGACGTGTGTGATCCCGTGATCGCGCAGCCAATCCGCCAGGGCGGTGCCGTCATCGGCGGACCCCTCGAATCCGGAGTACGCGGCGCTGTAGTGCCCCTTCGAGAAGACCTCCTGGGCGACCGATGCGTCGAAGGAGGGGTGGAACCAGACGCCGTCCGTGCCGACGCGGCAGTGCGGCGGCCACGAGTCGACGTAGTCGGGATCGTCGGAGAAATGATCGCCGGGGTCGATGTGATAGTCGCGTGTCGCGACGACGGTGCGGTAGTCGTGCACGATGGTTCCGAGTGCTGCGGCCACCGCGGCACCACCGTTGACGCCGAGCGCGCCACCCTCGCAGAAGTCGTTCTGCACGTCGACCACGATCAGCGCATGGTCCTTGGGTTCGTGATCGGACATCGCGACTCCTAATCGAGCAGGTAACGGGTGGGCACCGCCGGGTCGCCGTGCGACAGGCCGAGGCCCTCCCACGGGAGACTCACCAGTGCGTCGCCGAGATGGGTGCGGCCGTCGCCGAGTGCGGGTAGACCATCCAACCGATCGCCTCCCCGCACCAGCGGGATCTGCAGTGGCCGAACGGACAGGCCGTCGGTCGGCGGCGGATCGTCGGTCGCGCGATACACGATCTCCTCCACGATGGTGCCGCTGGGACGAGCCGCTCGCATCGCGGATTTGGCCCCGCCCTTGGACTCCTTGTGGCTCGAACGCTTGGCGACCGGAATCCCGTCGACCTCGACCAGCTTGTAGATCATGCCTGCGGTGGGGGCCCCGCTGCCGGTGACCAGCGAGGTGCCGACGCCGTAGGTGTCCACCGGCTCGGCGCGCAGCGACGCGATGGCGTACTCGTCGAGATCGCCCGACACGACGATCTTGGTGTCGGTCGCACCGAGGTCGTCGAGCTGTTCGCGGACCTGGCGGGCGAGAACACCGAGGTCGCCGGAGTCGATCCGGACGCCGCCGAGTTCGGGGCCTGCGACCTCGATCGCATTCCGGACGCCCTGGGTGATGTCGTAGGTGTCGACCAAGAGGGTGGTGCCGGTCCCGAGGACCGCGATCTGGGCAGCGAACGCGGCCTTCTCGTCGGGGCCGTCCGGTCCGGCGAAGCCGAGGGTGAAGGCATGTGCGGCGGTGCCGGCACTCGGCACCCCGTAGGTGCGGGCCGCCTCGAGATTGGAGGTCGCGGCGACACCGGCCAGATAGGCGGCGCGGGCGCTCGACACCGCGGCCCGCTCGTGCGTGCGGCGGGAACCCATCTCGATGATCGGGCGTGATGCGGCGGCGCTGACCATCCGGGCCGCCGCGGACGCGATCGCACTGTCATGGTTGAGGATCGAGAGGACCAGCGTCTCGAGCAGGACGCCCTCGGCGAAGCTCGCGCGGACGGTCAGGATCGGGGATCCCGGGAAATAGAGTTCGCCTTCGCGGTAGCCGTCGATGTCCCCGGAGAACCGGTAATCGCGTAGCCAGTCGACGGTGTCGGCGTCGAGGAACCGGCTCACCACCGCGAGCTCCTCGTCGCCGAAGCGGAATCCGGCGAGCTCGTCCATGAGCCGTCCCGTGCCTGCCACCACGCCGTAGCGGCGACCGTCGGGCAGCCGCCTGGCGAACACCTCGAACACGCACGGACGGTGCGCGACAGGGTGGTGCAACGCGGCCGAGACCATGGTCAGTTCGTACTGATCGGTCAGCAGCGCGGTGTTGTCGATGGTCACAATCGCTTACCCTTGGTCCTATGGCGCCTGACGAAACTCGTGCGCACGAGGCTACCCCGGGCGGGCGAAGCGACGGGAGAAGGCTCGGCGAGCGTAGCGACGGGAAATTCCTCGGCGAGCGTAGCGACGGGAAATTCCTCGGCGAGCGTAGCGACGGGAGATTCCTCGGCGAGCGTGGCGACGGGGAATCCACGCCCGGCGGTACCGCGGTTGCCGATCCCGGCGTCGCCGACGGCGCGACCGCCCTCGACCGGCCCTGGGTGACGATCGTCTGGGACGATCCGGTCAACCTCATGAGGTATGTCACCTTTGTGTTCCAGAAGATCTTCGGCTACTCCGAGTCCCGGGCCAACCAGCTCATGATGCAGGTCCACAACGAGGGCAAGGCCGTGGTGTCGGCCGGTGCGCGCGACAAGGTGGAGTCCGACGTCCGGAAGCTGCATGCGGCGGGCCTGTGGGCCACCATGCAGCGGGATGCCTGAACGGGGACCTGGCAACACGTGCGTACCTGGAAGCGCAAGGGCCGTGGCCCCTCGATGCGTATCTGCTCCAACCTCGACGTGCACGAGGTCGAACTGCTGGTGTCGATGGTGACCTCGCTGAGGGAGTTGCTCTCCGAACGCGAGTCCACCGCGCCTCGCGACGAGCTCTCCGATCTCACCGGTATCCGTACCGGACACTCCGCAGCACCCGGCGATGCCACCCTCGGCCGTCTGCTGCCCGACTTCCACCGGCCCGATCAAGATCGGGAACTCACCGCCGACGTCGTCAACGGGGACGTCAACAGTGCCCTCCGCAGCGTTCACGAGCCCCACATCATCGACGCGAAGATGGCGGCCGCACAGGTGGTGCTCGACACGCTGCCGAACGGCGGCGGCGACCTGGCCCTCACCGAGGATCAGGCGATGGAATGGCTGACTGCGCTCAACGACGTCCGGCTCGCGCTCGGTGCGATGCTCGGCATCTCCGAGGACACCCCGGACCAGCTGCCCCCGGACCATCCACATGCTGCGCATCTCGACGTCTACCACTGGCTCACGGTGATGCAGGAACTCCTCGTGGAATCGTTGCCGTGATCGCCCCGTCGGGTGACCGGATCACCGACGTCGCAGGCATCGAGGTGGGCCATCACCACCGGATCGATCCGGATGCGGTGCTCGCCGACCCCGACGCCGCCCGCGAGGGCAGCGGCTGGGCGACGGGCGTCACGGTCATCCGGATCTCCGGCCCGAACGCGATATGTGCGGTGGACGTGCGCGGCGGTGGACCGGGTACTCGGGAGACCGATCTGCTCGATCCCGTCAACACCGTTCAGACCGCACACGCCATCGTGCTCACCGGTGGCAGCGCGTACGGACTGGCGGCTGCCGACGGGGTGATGTCGGGTCTGGAGTCCGCGGGGGTCGGCCTGCGGATGGACGACCTCGGTCACGTGGTGCCGATTGTGCCGGGCGCGGTGATCTTCGACCTCCCGGTGGGCGCGTGGGAGAACCGACCGGACGCCGCGTTCGGTCGGGCTGCGTTGTCGTCGGCGACGACCGATCTCGAGGTGGGCAGCGTCGGTGCGGGGGCCGGGGCGCGGGCCGGGGCCCTCAAGGGCGGTGTGGGGACTGCGGCGATCCTGATCGAGAACGGGCCGGCCGCCGGGGTGACGGTCGGTGCTCTCATGGTGGTCAACCCGGTCGGTTCGGTGATCGACGAGAAAACCGGATTACCTTGGTCAGCAACAGATTCCGATCTCCAGCGGTTCGGTCTACGGCGACCGTCGGAGCGTCATGTCGCCGACCATGCCGACCTGGTCGCCAAGCAGACGGTGCTCAACACGACCATCGGGCTGGTGGCCACCGACGCGGTCCTTGATCCGGCGTCGACCCGGCGGGTCGCGATGGCCGGTCACGACGGCATCGCACGATCGATTGTGCCTGCACATTCACCGCTGGACGGGGACACCGTCTTCGCGGTGTCGACGGGCGCAGTCCTTCCCGATCAGCCGGACGTTCCGGTGGGCATGAACCCTGGTGTGGCGTTGCTCGCGGAGGTCTGCCGGGCTGCGGCGGACGTGGTGGCGCGGGCGATCGTCGGTGCGGTGCTGGCCGCGACCCCGGTGGCGGGGCTACCGACCTACCGCGAGGTGCTGCCATCCGCTTTTCGAGTGACCGACTGAGACCGATGCCGCCCCTCGACACCGATATTTGCGTTGGGCCGCGCGGTTCGTGTGATCTGGGTCAGGTGCGGGCCCGGAATAGCGACAGCCGGGCCGACGTTGTCGCCGAGCGTGATGAGAGGTGGGACGAAGTGCTGACGATCGGTCAGGGATTGGTCGATGCGATGGTGGCGCACGCTCGCGCCGATCACCCGGACGAGGCGTGCGGGATCATCGCCGGGCCCGAGGGGTCCGATCGCCCCGAGCGGTTCGTGGCGATGGTCAACGCCGAGCGCTCGCCGACCTTTTACCGTTTCGATTCGGGTGAGCAGCTGAAGGTGTGGCGGGAGATGGATCGCCTCGACGAGGAGCCGGTGGTGATCTATCACTCGCACACCGCGACCGAGGCCTACCCGAGCCGCACCGACATCTCGTATGCAAGCGAACCGAACGCCCATTACGTGCTGGTGTCCACCCGGGACGCCGACAACGCAGAGATCCGCAGCTATCGCATCGTCGATGGTGTGGTGACCGAAGAGCAGATAGAGATCAGGAGCTGACCCATGGCGGTAACCGTGTCCATCCCGACCATCCTGCGTACACACACGGGTGGTGAGAAGCGGGTCGAGGCGTCGGGGGCGACCCTCTCCGAGGTCATCGACAATCTGGAGTCGGCCAACCCCGGGATCAAGGAACGACTCGTCGCCGACGGCAAGTTGCACCGCTTCGTCAACATCTATGTCAACGACGAGGACGTGCGGTTCTCCGGCGGCCTCGACACGACGATCGGCGACGGCGACGATGTGACGATCCTGCCCGCCGTCGCGGGCGGATAGGTCTCGGTGGCTCGCTACACGTCGCTCATCGACTCGGTGGGGCACACGCCCCTGATCGGGCTGCAGCGACTGTCGCCACGCTGGGACGAGACGGCCGACGGTCCGCATGTGCGTTTGTGGGCCAAACTCGAGGACCGTAATCCGACCGGTTCCATCAAGGACCGTCCCGCGTTGCGGATGATCGAGCAGGCCGAGCGTGACGGGTTGTTGGCGCCCGGATCGATCATCCTCGAACCGACCAGCGGCAACACCGGGATCAGCTTGGCGATGGCTGCCAAGCTGAAGGGTTATCAGCTGATCTGCGTCATGCCCGAGAACACCTCGGAGGAACGCCGGTCGCTGTTGAAGATGTTTGGCGCGCAGGTCATCTCGTCGCCTGCGGCCGGTGGCTCCAATACCGCGGTCGCGATGGCGAAAGATCTCGCAGCCGAGCATCCCGACTGGGTGATGCTCTACCAGTACGGCAATGAGGCCAACATGCTCGCCCACTACGAGGGAACCGGGCCAGAGCTGTTCGCGGACTTGCCGGAGATCACCCACTTCGTGGCGGGGCTCGGCACCACGGGCACCCTCATGGGTGTCGGTCGCTACCTGCGTGAGCAGAACCCCGAGATCGAGATCGTCGCCGCCGAGCCGCGTTACGGCGACGAGGTCTACGGCCTGCGTAACATCGACGAGGGCTTTGTGCCCGAGCTCTATGACGACTCGGTGCTCACCCGGCGGTTCTCCGTCCAGGGCGTCGACGCCGTGGCCCGGGTACGCGAGCTCATCGACGCCGAGGGGATCTTCGCCGGTATCTCCACCGGAGCGATCCTGCAGGCCGCACGCGGAGTCGGCCGGGGTGCGATGAAGAACGGCCAACGCGCCGACATCGGCCTGGTCATCCCCGATGCGGGGTGGAAGTATCTGAGCACCGGAGCCTACGAAGGTAGCCTGGAGCAGGCAGAGCAGGCGCTTGAAGGCCAGCTCTGGGCATGACCCCGCAGGTCTGGAGACCACTGGCCTCACTGCTGGTCGAGTAGTCGGCGAGCGGAGCGAGCCGACGTATCGAGACCACCACCGACGAGGACGCAGATGACAGCCAATCCGGCACCCGCACGGCCCACACCGCGCCCCCTCTGGCAGCGTTCGGCGCTGATCATGGCCGCGATCGCCGTGCTGTTGTTCGTGATCGAGGCGATCGACGCGGCGACCGATTACCGGCTCGACGACGCGGGTATCGTGCCACGTCAGGTCGACGGCCTCGACGGCATCCTCTGGGCGCCGTTTCTGCACGTCGACTGGGCGCATCTCATCGGGAATCTCATCCCCGGGCTCATCCTCGGATTCCTCCTGTTGCTGACGAGGCGCTTCGTCCTCGTCACGCTGATCGTCTGGGTGGTGTCCGGGGTGGGCGTGTGGCTGTTCGGACCGGCGTACACGCCGACGGTTGGCGCATCCGGGATCATCTTCGGCTGGCTGACGTACCTGCTCATCCGTGGACTGTTCAACAGGGACCTGTGGCAGATACTCGCCGGAGCCGTCCTGTTCCTGGTCTACGGGTCGATCCTGTGGGGCGTGCTGCCGGGTAATCCGGGCGTCTCCTGGCAGGGGCACCTGTTCGGTGCGCTCGGAGGGGTGCTCGCGGCCTGGTTCCTGGCCGACCGGGACCGCCGTCGCAAGGTCAAGGCCGGCACGCCCCAGTTCCCGGGGGTGTCGTCATAGCGGCGAACAACAACGGCGACAGTCGCGCCCAGGTCGCAGCCGGGCTGGGGGATCCGACGGCCCCCATCGGCATCTTCGACTCCGGCGTGGGCGGATTGACGGTGGCGCGCGCGATCATCGATCTCCTCCCCGACGAGGACGTCATCTACATCGGTGACACCGCCAACGGCCCGTATGGCCCGCTCGCCATCCCCGATATCCGGCGACACGCCCTCACCATCGGCGACGATCTCGCCGAACGAGGCGTGAAAGCAATTGTGATCGCCTGCAATACGGCCTCGGCAGCGTGTCTGCGCGACGCCCGGGAGCGCTATGCGCCGATCCCGGTCGTCGAGGTGATCCTTCCCGCGGTCCGCCGCGCGGTGGTGGCGACCAAGACCGGACGCATCGGGGTGATCGGCACCGAGGCGACCATCGCCTCACGCGCCTACCAGGATTCGTTCGCGGCGGCCCGAGACGCGGAGATCACGGCGGTGGCCTGCCCGCGGTTCGTCGACTTCGTCGAACGGGGCATCACCAGCGGCAGGCAGATCCTCGGTCTCGCGCAGGGCTACCTCGAACCCCTGCAGGAGGCCGACGTCGACACGGTCGTCCTGGGGTGTACGCACTATCCGTTGCTGTCTGGCGTCATCCAGTTGGCGATGGGCGATCAGGTCACCCTGGTGTCCAGTGCGGAGGAGACGGCCAAGGATCTGTTCCGGGTGCTGACGGAGCGCGATCATCTGCACCCGCACTCCGACCGTGACGCCGTCCGGGAGTTCCGGTCCACTGGCGATCCCGAGTTCTTCGCCCGCCTGTCCAGCCGTTTCCTCGGTCCGGCGATCGGTCAGGTACAGCATCTCTGATCGCCGCATCGCTCTTCTGAACAGTCGTTGGCCAGTTGTGACCCGTACCTGGTCTCTATCCGACGACAGCGTGGCACAGTAGGGCATATGCGTCTGACGGTCCTCGGATGTTCCGGAAGTGTGGGCGGCCCTGGCGCCGCCTGCTCCGGATATCTGCTGTCGACCGAAGGCCGCCGTCCGGTGCTGATCGATTGCGGTCCCGGCGTCCTCGGCGAGCTCCAGAAGGTGGTCGATCCCGTCGATGTCGACGTCGTCCTCAGCCATCTGCACGCCGACCACTGCCTCGACCTGCCCGCGATGCTGGTGTGGCGGCGGTATGCACCGTGCCCGGCGCCCTGTCGCGCCCGGCTGTACGGCCCGCCCGGTACCGCGCTGCGGGTGGGCGCTGCGTCCGCGGAGATCCCCGGTGACATCGACGACATCTCGGACACCTTCGACATCGTCGAGTGGCAGGACGGTGTCCCGGAGTTGCTGGACGGTGTGGAGATCGTCCCGACAAAGGTCAACCATCCGCCCGAGACCTTCGGAATGCGCCTCACCGGCCCCGACGGGCAGGTGATCGCTTATAGCGGCGACACCGCGATGTGCGACGAGGTCGTCGACGTGGCCGCCGGCGCCGATATCTTCCTGTGCGAGGCGACCTGGACCCATGCACCGGACGAGCGACCGCCCAACCTGCATCTCTCGGGGTATGAGGCCGGTCAGATCGCCACCAAGGCCGGTGTGCGGTCGCTGGCATTGACGCATCTCGCGCCGTGGTTCGACGCGGAGGCCATCCTGAGCGAGGCACGCTCGACGTTCTCCGGACCGGTCGACCTGGTACGGCCCGGACAGGTTTTCGATCTCGTCCCCTGAGACCTTCCTCCGCCGGCAGGCCGATCGATCACCCGTCAGACGGATAGTTACAGTTGGGATCGTGACGACACGAGCTGACGGCAGGACCGACGACGAACTGCGACCGATCACCTTCACCCGCGGGTTCACGAGCCATCCGGCGGGCTCCGTGCTCGTCGAGTTCGGCCAGACCCGGGTGATGTGCACGGCCAGCGTGACCGAAGGCGTACCGCCCTGGCGTCGTGGTTCGGGTCTGGGCTGGCTGACCGCCGAGTACGCGATGCTCCCGTCGTCGACGCACGAGCGTTCGCGTCGCGAATCGGTCAAGGGCAAGATCGGCGGGCGGACCCACGAGATCAGCCGGCTCGTCGGACGCTCGTTGCGCGCGTGCATCGATCTGGCGGCGCTGGGCGAGAACACCATCGCCATCGACTGCGACGTCCTGCAGGCCGACGGGGGGACCCGGACAGCAGCGATCACCGGCGCCTACGTGGCACTTGCCGACGCCGTCACGTGGCTGGGTGCCGCCGAGCGGCTCAAGGACCCGCAACCGTTGTCGTGCATGATCGCGGCGGTCAGCGTGGGTGTCGTCGACGGTCGTGTCCGGCTCGACCTTCCCTACGAAGAGGATTCGCGGGCGGAGGTCGACATGAATGTGGTCGCCACCGACGCCGGCACCCTCGTGGAGGTGCAGGGGACGGGCGAGGGCGCGACGTTCCCGCGCGCCACCCTGGACAAGCTGCTCGACGTGGCGATGCTCGGGACCGAGCAGCTCTTCGCGGCGCAGCGCGACGTCTTGGCGCAGCCGTACCCGGGCGAGCTGCCCGGTTCGAAGCAATGACGACCGTCCTCGTCGCCAGCCGTAACGCCAAGAAGCTGGCCGAACTTCGGCGCGTGCTGGATGCCGCGGGGATCACCGGGATCGACGTTGTCGGCCTCGACGCCGTGCCCGAGTACCCGGAGGAGCCCGAAACCGGTGCGACCTTCGAGGAGAATGCGCTCATCAAGGCCGTGGCTGGTGCACGCGCAACCGGATTCGCTTGTCTTGCAGATGATTCCGGTCTGGCAGTGGACGCGTTGAACGGGATGCCGGGCGTCCTGTCGGCGCGCTGGTGCGGCCGCCACGGCGACGACCAGGCCAACAACGATCTCCTTCTGGCGCAGATCCACGACGTTCCCGACGATCGTCGTGGGGCGGCGTTCGTGTCGGCATGCGCACTGGTCGAGCCGTCGGGGGAGCAGACGGTCACGCGCGGTGAATGGCGGGGCAGGATGTTGCGAGCGCCGCGCGGGGACAACGGCTTCGGCTACGACCCGTTGTTCGTGCCGGACGACGACCTGGCAGGGGGGCGCTCATCGGGTGAGTTGTCGGGCGCGGACAAGGACGCGCTCAGCCATCGCGGTAAGGCCCTGGCACAGTTGGTTCCCGCACTCCGGGAGCTCGCCGCGCGCTGACAGAACGTCGGCCGTCAGCCTCGGTGGACGGCCAGCATGCGGGCGATCGAGTCGGGCCAGCGGTATCCGGAAGCCCGCCGCCGCGCAGCCGATTCGCGCTCTGGTCGTGGCAGAGTCAGCACCTGCTCGATGGCGTCGGCGAATGCGGCGGGCGAATTGGCCGCCAGCGCACCACAACTCGCGTCGACCATGCTTGCCACCGCCGACGACGTCGAGGCGACCACCGGCGTCCCCGATGCCAGGGACTCGAGCGCCGACAGGCAGAAGGTCTCGTGCGGGCCGGGCGCCAGGGAGATCTCGGTGGTGGCGAGCAACGCGGCGACCTGGCCACGATCGGCGACATGCCCCAGGAACGTGACCGGTAGATCGCGCGCCGCTCGTTGTAATGCGGGTCGTCGAGGTCCGTCGCCCGCGACGACGAGATGCACCTTGCGGCGTGCCTCGTGCAACCGTGCGATCGCCGCGATGCTGCGATCGGCCCGCTTCTCCGGCGACAGGCGCCCGCAGTGGGTGATCAACGTGGTCGTGTGGTCGGCGAACCGGGCGCCGACGGCGGGATCGGCGTGACGTGGGTCGAAGACGTCGAGGTCGACGCCGAGGGGAGCGTGTTCGACGTTGGTCGCGCCGATGCGGTCGAACTCGGCGGCCGCGAAGCCCGTGGTGCACACCACGGTGTCGAAGGAGCCGGCGGTTCTTCGGTTCGCCTCGTCGGCGAGTGCGCGCGCCAACGGGCCGGGCATGGTCATCGTGAGCAGTCGGTCGAGCCGCTCGTGCGACACCATCGTCGAGTGGATGTCGCGCCGGCGCGCCCATCGGCCGAAACCGCGAAGGGTGAGGCGATCCGACACCTCGAGTGCGTCGGGACGGAGATGGCCGAGGATGTCGGCCACCCGCCTGGCCGGTGCGACACGGTAGCCGCCCGATAACGGGAGGCGTGGCGCGCTCACCGAAATCCGCCGGACCCCGCTGGGAAGGGTCTCGGCGTGGTCGTCGACGCCGGGAACCACCAGGATCACCTCGTGACCGTCGGCCACGTACCCGGCGCCCCAGCGGTCGATCGCGGTGCGCAGTCCACCCGACCGGGCCCCGTAGAAGTTGGCGAGCTGCACGATGCGCACCCGTTCAATGTGGTCGGACCGGGGTGAACCCGTGCCGACGCTCGCACCACGAGCTGTCGATCAGCCCGTGAACACCTCGCCGATCGGGTACCGCCCCTCGTCGATCGGGCACAGGAGTTCGTCGATCGGGCACACCTTGCCCGCCGTGAGCGTCAGAGGCTGTACTGCGCCTTCACTTCCTTCGTGCGGATGTGCTCGAAGTAGAAGGACAGGAACGGAATGGTGCCCGCGATCGCGGTGACGACGATCTTGCCGAGGGGCCAGCGAACCTTGATCGCCAGATCGATGGTGACGATCAGGTAGACGAAGTAGACCCAGCCGTGCACGATCGGCACGAAGTCGAGCGCGTCGACACCGAATCCGTACTTGAGGATCAGCTCGGCGACCAGCAAGAGCAACCACAGGCCCGTGATCCAGGCGAGGACCCGGTAGCGCAGCAACGCGGGCCGGACCTTCTCCACGGGTGTGCCGGTTGTTGTACTGGTTGTTTCGGTCACCTGCGATGTTCCTCACTGCTCGACAGAGATTCGTCTGACCGCCCGAGTTCGGTCAGGTATGCGTTGTATTCGGCCAGCGCGGAATCGTCGTGCTCCGACGGAGCCGACGACAGCGACGACGCGCTCGGAGTGGTGGGCCGCTCGGGCAGAAGGCCGGCCGGGATCTCAGTCGCCCCTTTGGCTCCGGGAGCGATCTTGGCCTTCTCCTCCGGATCGCTTTCCAGGACGACGAAACGCC
Organism: Gordonia sp. SL306; assembly: GCF_026625785.1. Classification (NCBI taxonomy): domain Bacteria; kingdom Bacillati; phylum Actinomycetota; class Actinomycetes; order Mycobacteriales; family Gordoniaceae; genus Gordonia; species Gordonia sp. SL306. The sequence continues at coordinate 4,452,203 of NZ_CP113063.1, forward strand.
GATAGGCCCAGATGACGGCGACGGCGAACGCCGGCCACTGCAGGGCGTATCCGAGATTCTGGGCGGTGCCCGACGCGGACTCGTACCGGTCCCACTGCCACCACGCCAGCGCGAGACACGCCAGTGCCGCGACGATCACCAGGACGATGAGTGCCGGACGGTGCCGGCGCCTGGGGGTGGAGGAGCCCGATTCCATACCGTCGACGGTACCTGGCCAGCGATGATCGGTTCACGGGCGGTACTCTGACGCAGGCGCCGGTGTGGCCGGCGACACGCGCGAGTGGCGGAATTGGCAGACGCGCTGGATTTAGGTTCCAGTGTCTCAGGACGTGCGGGTTCAAGTCCCGCCTCGCGCACCATGTTTGGCTTGCAGATTCGCGGTGATCTTCCTCTGACCTGCAGATAATCACTCGCACGATGTGCGCCCCTGCGAGTCCATCGGAGCCTGTTCGAGTGGTGAATGTGGGCAGAATGTGGGCACGTACCAACGCGAAAACGCGCCCGCCCTCGATGTGAGGACGGGCGCGTTTCGCTGTGCGGAGTGGGTCAGACGGTGATCGGGTCGAGGTCGACGATTCCGTCGTCGGGCATGACGAGTGGCGGTATGTCCACGACGCCACCAGAGGCAGGCCCGTTGGGGGTGTGGAAGTAGTACAGGCGGGTGTAGGTGCCTGCGCTGACATGCAGTCGTGCCGAGCCGACGATCTGGTCGCCGTCGTGGCGGTAGGAGATTTGGGCGCGCTGACTGGGCTGCTCGGTGACGCCGACGTAGACGGGCCACACTCCGAGCTCGACCAGGCTCGCGCTGTCAAACGCGTCGAGTGCCATCAGACGATCGTCAGGGTCGGAGTGACGACGATCTGCCCGGCCGCGTTGAGGACGATGTTCGGGCTCAGGGCAGCGTTGTCGATCTGGTTGTTGCCGGTGGCCGCGGATGCGATGAAGCCGTGGGTGTACGTACCGGCGGCGGCGTTGATGATGACGGCTGTGCCGGTGCGTGAACCGGACGATGCGGCGCCCCACGTGGTGGCGACCCGGGCGTAGCTACCTCCGGTCGCCTCGTTGGCGGGTGTGGCCGATGTACCGGGGCTGCCGGTGGCGAGTCCGATGTGGGCGCCGAGGGCCGCGAAAGCGTCCACGAGGGTGTTCTTGGTGGCGGTCACGTTCATGGTGTCTCCTCTTTCTATTGCCGGGCCCGAAGCCAGGCTCTGCCGATGGAACCGGCGCCGCCGGTGTTGGTGCCGACGAAGACGCCGGAGTTTCCGCCACCACCACCTGCGCCTGGCGCGGTGGCGGGGTTGCCGTTGCCCGACGTTGTGGTGCCGCCGGTACCGCCGGGGTATGTGACCCCTTGGAAGGTGGTGCTGCCGGGGCTGGCACCCGCGGTTTGGGCGCCGTAGGGCGATGTGCCCGTGCCGCGCCCTCCGGGTCCACCAGTTGCGGTGACTGTGATGGAGGCTGCGGTCGCTGTGGTTGCACCGCCCGCGGTTCCGTTGTTGTTGCCGTTCCCGCCACTGCCTGCGGTGCCGACGGTGATGGTGATGGTCGTTGCGGTCCATGGGATGTCGACGCCACGTTCGAGGGTGATGGTTTGCCAGGCCCCAGCTTCGCCGCCTTGACCGCCGTAGATGCTGCCGAAGGCGTGGCCACCACCACCCCCGCCAGCACCGAGGAGTACGACGTCGATGTAGCGGCACCACCAGGGGATCGCGTAGTTGGTGGCGCCTGCGGTGGAGTAGGTGGTGGTGGCTGCTGCGGTGGTGGGGAATGCTGCGCCGAGGGCGAGTGCTCCGGTGGCGGCCAGCGGCAGGGTTGCGGGCATTCGGGCGAGCGCCCCCCAGGATAGGAGCGCCTGCGCGGTGATGGGTAGCGATGCGGGCCAGTACTTCTGCGCCGCGGGGAGCGCGACGGCGCCGCTCGCGGTGGGCTGGATCGTGGCGGCCATGCGCGCGGTCGCGGCGAGGTTGACGGCACCGGCACCTGCCGGGTTGAGGGTGGCGGGGATGCGCGCGTACGCCGGGAGGGTGAGCGCTCCGACGCCGGTCGGGTTGAGGGTGGCGGGCATCCGCGGGTATGCGGCGAGCGCGAGGTCGCCGTGGCCGACTGGGGCGAGTGCCACCTCGTAGGACACCCGCCATCCACCCGTCGGTTCCGGGGCAGGCGCATCGGGTCCGGCCGGTGACCATCCAGGCCGGACGGTATCGGCCGTGGTGGGGCCGTCAGGTGACCACATGGGCGGCGATGTGGTCGAGGGCCTGCTCGAAAGTGGTGCCGGGGCCGAGGACGGCCCACGGGGTGAGTCCGTCAAGGGGGTCGTCGTTGTCGTCGATCGCGGTGACGGTGAACGTTTCGCCGGTCTGCTCCTGGCGCATCCCGCCCCACCGGACGCCGTTGACGAGGAACGTGACCTCGGTGTCCGTCTGCTCGACGGTCAGCCTCTCGGCCGGCGGCTCTTGGCCTGGCCGGTCTGAAATCCACGACATGATCGGCGTACGCACCAAATCCGCACGGAACACCGAGGTAGGACCAGGCAGCGCGGGGATCGTGGTCGGCTTCTCGATTCCCTCGGGAATCCTGCGGGCCATCATTGCCTGGACGGAAGCTACATCGAGGCATTGAATGATGTAGTGCTGCAAGCCAACCCGATACAGTCGAGTGGTTGGCGCCCAGCCGTCCAGCGTGTTGATAATCAGTTCCATGTCCATCGTTAACTCGCTTCGATCAGCACGCCACCGTTAGCGGGTGCTCCCATCGCTCCAGGAGAACCGTTAGTCGTACTCACGTTGTTGTTGTAGGAGCCGCCAGTTGCGTACAGGCCTGGCGCGCCGCCTGGCCAACCACCCGGGCCGCCGTTGCCGCCGTTCTTCGGAGCCGTACCGTCTACGCCTCCGCCACCGCCGTTGCCACCAGCACCACCGCCTGCGTAGGCGCCATTCGTGTAGTCGGCTGTTTCCCCTGCGCCGCCATTGCCGCCGTCGCCCGTCTGGTTGGCCGGGCCACCGTTTCCCCCAGAAGCGATGTGGCTACCACCCCCGCTCGCACCCGAGGTCGCATCCGTATTGCCTGATCCGGTCAGGTATTTCTGACGGCCTTGCGCTTGCCCGCTACCACGGTTTCCGCCTGACGTCTGGTTCGTTGCCTGACGGTAGAGCCCATCACTGTCGATGATGAAGTTGCCGGTCCCGGTTGATAGCGCCCACGAGCTGCCGTAGTTGCCAAACCTGGACGTTTTCCTCGCGGGCAGATCGGTTGGTCCAGTGCTGATTGCCCCCGCGCCAACTACCACCGACACGGCCGACAGATCCACACCCAAGGCTTCCAACTGTGCCGCTGTGAATGCCCGAAACATGAACGCGCCGCCAGCGGACTGCCCTTGCGACGATGACTCCCACATCCACACCTTGAACTTGCCGAACGCAGATAGATCGAGGGTGGTGGAGGTGGCGCACGTGAACAGGGTGCCGCCACCCTCCAGAGCCGAGAGGCGGTTCTGGTAGTTAGCGATTACCTCACGGACAGCGGTGTCGCCATCGGAACCACCCGAGTGTCCGGAGATGATTGCGGCGTGGGTACCTACGGCCGTGTTGTTGAGACTGGTGACCTCATCTACCAGTTCCTGAAGGCGGTCGGCGATGTCACCCCCGACCATCGGCACCTTGCGGATGCCCTCGAGAACCGCGTTGATGACCGCGAGGGTCTGCGCGTGGGCGTTGCTCAACGCGGTCGACAGACCCGACACCAGGGACTGTGGCAAGGCGCCGATCACCGTCGACGGATTGGCCAGGAGGTTGCCGATCAGGTCATCGAGGTTCGCCGCCTGGTCCTCCGTCGAGTCCAGCCAGTCACCCAACTCGTCGGCGAGGTCGAGGATCTTGTCGAGGATGCTGCCGGTCGGGGTGATGCCGAGCGCGGTGAGTGCCTGGTTGACCAGGTTGGTGAGACCCGTCCACAGATCGCCCAACGAATCCGGTAGGTCGGTGATCCAGTCCTGCGGCAGCGACGTCGCCGTCTTCCGCAACGACACATCGTCGAACCACACCGTCCCCGCCGTCACCGCCGCCGCCACCGCCAACTGCACCTTCACCGAGTCGACACCGGCCGGAACCGTGAACGTGCCGTGAAGTTGCGACCAGCCACCCGACGCCGCAGGCGAGGAGATCGGATCGCCGATCGTGGTCGTCGACACCAGCGTCGGCCCGTTGAAGGCGCGCACCTGCAGCAGGAACGCGGTCCCCGTCGAGGCGATACCGGACCATTTCGCGTAGGCCTCGACGGCGAGTGCCTGCCCCTCCGACGCCGCGACAGCTTCCGAGTTCAGCACGTGCAGCGTGCCGTCCGCGGTGGTGCGTGTCGACCCGGGGGCCGTCCGCCCCTGCGAGGCATCCCACGTCCACACGGTGCCGCCGTCGACGATCGTTGCTGCCGAACCGAAGTCGCCGAACCCTGACAGCAGATTCGGCGACGACGCATTCGACAATTGCGACAGGAACAGTTGTGGGATACGTGACGGATCGATCAGACCGCCGGCCAGCGACCGCAGGGTGCCGACCGCGGACTGGATCGCGAGCAGCGCAGCATCGTCGCCGGTGTAGTCGCCCTCGAAGACGTTGACCAGTTCGCCGAAGTCGACATCGCCGCCGAACAGGTCGCCCCACGGGTTGAGGGCGGCCTCGATCTCCTCGATGGTGTCGAAGTCGGTCGGATCGAGCCCGAGTTTGGGTGCGATGAGCCGGGCCAGCGGCGCGACGATCATCGCGTTGATCATCTTCTCGCGAATCACGGCGAGTTTGTCTTCGCCGACGCCCGGCGAGCTACCTGGCCAGTGGAATGCCTCTGCCATCAGGCCACCTGCTCGATCATTCTCGCCAGCTTCACGGCATAGCCTCCGGTGACATAGTCGGTGGTGTGCTTGGTGCCGAGGTAGAAGGTGGCATCCCTGATCGCATTCTCGATGTCATGCCAGCGCCACGGCGCCCACCATGCCTGCGCCTTCTGCTTTGCCAGTTTCTCCACATTGTCGACAGCCCAACGTTTCCCCGCCTCGGGGGAGCGAATCGACATCCACTCGGTGAGATCGGCTACCGAGCGCAGCGGCGAGCCCATCGGCAAGTCGGCGATCGGATCGAACGGCGCGTACACCGAGAAGTACGGTCGCGGCACCGACAGCGGGCCCGCTATGCCTGCGCGGCCCGAGTGTGTGAGCTGGTGCGGGTTGCCGAGGGCGCCGACGGCGACTACCTCAAGATTCGTGCGTTGGGGCAGGATCTCGCGGGCGAACGCGACGGCCGCCATGGCGCCCTGCGAGTATCCGCCGACGGCGCACACGTTCGGCGACTCGGCGACCGCGAAGGTCAGCCCGACCATGCCTGCCGAGATCGATTCGGCGGGGGAGATGTCGCCGACACCGGTGGCCGGTCCGAACGTGGCGGGGTAGTCGACGTAGCGGAATCGGACCCGTGTGCTGTCGAGTGAGAGTCGCAACGCCTCGGAGGCGGCCGACCGTTTGCCAGGTGCCGACCAGGTGCCATCAAGCCAGAGGAGATCGATCATCGCGATGATGCCTTCCCGGCCCACTCGCGCAGAGTGTCAGCCCACAGTTGTCGTTGCGTCCGCCGGTCCCCCGCGGCCCGACGTGCTGCGCGCCCCTGCCGTTGGATGCGGACGAGTAGCACGATCAGCAGGGCGAGGGAGATGGCGCCGCCGATGTAGATGGACAGCCGATACCAGTGGCGGCCCGGGTAGTCGGAACTGGTGATGACCGAGAGCGACACCTGCAGCACGACGAGTGTCCAGATGACCGACTTCATCGCGTAGATGCGGCCGATCTCGGTGCGCCACCACGGTGACTGGGACACGTACTGCAGGGTGAACACGAGCTGCTCGACCGCCAACACGCAGAGCGCGATGTCGGCGACCATCTTGGCGGTCACTGAACGCCACCGAAGGCTGCGCGCAGGGCGTCGGCGAATCCGTTCCGTAGAAGTTCCTGGTTCAAGCTGTCCTCCAGCTCTCGGGCACGTCGGTCGACGCGTTCGGCTTCGTAGCGCCGAACTGTCGACTGGTGCTGTCTCAACTCGGCCGCGTCGGCCCGCTCTCGTGCGATCTGCAGTTCTCTGCGCCACCACAGCTTCATGGGCTGCGCTCCTCCGCCAGTTGGCGTATGGCTTTCACGATGGCTTGCTGCACTTCGGCAGCCGCCGTCGAGCGGGCGGCAGCATCAGCGAACTTGGCGATGCTGCTGCCGTCCTCGACTGACCGTTTCTCGGCGGCCTCGATCTCGCGGTCCTTCTGCGCCATGATTTCTCGGTGGTGGACGCCGAGGACGATCCAGCCGCGGATGAGGGCGATGACGAGTCCGGCCACGGCCACGATCAGGAACGACACAATGCCGACGCCGTTCCATGCGGCCGGGGTCAGGATGGTCACGCGCCGGGTTCGTCTCTACCCACCCCGTTGTCGAGTCCGTCGATCAGGGTCGCGTTCTTCACGAGGAACGCACCCGCGGTGGTTGCGGCACCAACAACGACGGTGATCCAGACAGCCACCGTGTCGGGGATGACGGACGCCGCGCTGGTGAGTGCCTGCGTGAGGATCAGCACGAGCGCGCCGAGCGCCACGATCAGGGTTTTGCGGATCTGGGAGGGCTTGTAGCCGAACAGCTTCATGGTCATGCCGCCTTTCCGGTGAGGTCGACCTTGACGCCCGTGGGCACGTAGGTCAGGGTTCCGTGCTCGAAGTGCTGCACGATGTTGTCGGTGCCGGGCACCGGGGTTTCGTCCGACGTGGGGTAGCCGACGGCCGATTCTTCCCAGCCCATCGCCTTGTACTGGTCGCCGATCGCGCCGTGGACGTAGAAGCCGCGCGAGGCCCCGTCCTGGCGCAGCAGTGTGCCGCCCTCGAATGCCTGCACCGCGCCGCCGTCGAGCTTCGTGAACGGCCGTGTCGGGTAGCCCAGTGGTCCGGTCTCCCACTGGTAGTCGGCACCCCACGTCTCAAACAGCCCGCCGTGAGGGATGACGTAGGCAGCCTTTGCGCCGCTGCGCCAGTAGATGTGCGCGTCGGCGAACTCGGCCCAGGCGCCGTCCTTGAGCTTGTTCTCGCCCTTGGTGATGCGAGCGCCCACCCACGGTGTCGCGGCGGCCGCGGCGTCGATGAGGTTCGGCACGACGGGCGCGACACCAGCCGACAGAGCTCGCTTGATGAGCTCGTCGAACGGGAATCCCATGCCGGGGTCGGTGTGTCCGCCGCCGCGCTGCCCGAAGTCCATGTGCCCGACGACGCCGGCCGCCTTGATCGGCCAGCCCGACCGGCCGCGGTCGCCTGCGTAGACGAGCGGGATGCCGTACTGCTGGTGCGCTGCGGCGAGCGCCTTGGCCGCCCGGGTGATGGCCAAGTCTTCGTTGAGTCCGTCGCCCGAGTCGTCGACCCCGTCGAGCCATTGGCCGCGCGACCATTCGGCGAACGATCCGGCGATGCAGATGTGGATGCCGAGATCGTTCGCGTCGGCGGCCGCCCACGGTCCCTCGTTGAGGGGGACGATCTCGACGGTGTCGCGGCCGTCGATCGACAGGTTGTAGGCAACCGGGTTGCCCGTCGTCGCGGTGCCGTTGCAGAAGTTGGCGAGCGCGACCGCGGTGCTCTTCGCCTGCTGCGTGTGGAACACCGCGAACGGGGTTCTGGCTCGCGGGCCGTTCGAGTTGCCGATACCGGCGCTGCTCGCGTTGTAGCCGTGCATGACCTTGGTGATGCCGTAGTCGGGCATGGTGGTACCTCCGGTGTTGAGTCGGTCGTAGAGTGCCGAGGCTTCGGTGAACCGCTGGTCGTAGCGGTCAGGGAAGGCGGACCCCTGCACGGCCTGCGCGTAACTGCCGGGCGAGCGGGTGCCGTTGTAGTCGAGCTTCGCGAGGCGTCCGAAGAACAGTGCCGCCGACTTGGCGACGTCCATGCAGGTGGCGCAGTCGGCCCACCACCACTGCCCGTTGCTGCCCTTGCGGATCTGCTGCTGGAACACGCCGACGCTGTAGCCGTCGGAGCCGACCTCATCGTGCGGGAGTTTCAGCGACTCGGGAACTTTCGCGTTGGCGTACATGAGGATCGGGCCGACCTGGCCCGGGGCGATCGGTCCGGCTTCCACGAGCGCGGTCGCCAGGCCGATCTTGATGCCGCGCGGGGTGATGCCCATCGAATGACCGGTGGCGATGATGGTGCGGGCGTAGTCGTCCGATGACATGGGTGACCTCCGGTCACAGTGACGAAATGGGTTGGCACTAAATGGCGTTGGCGAAACCGTGCAGCGAACCTTGGATGTCGCCGAGGCCGCCGAACAGCCGATCCCACGGACCTTTCGCGCGCTTGTCGCGGCCGATCGTCGGCGTTTCGACGACCCGCTCACCGGGGGCGTCCTCGATGGTCACCGACGACACGTACTGTTCGACGGTGTTGCCGCGGTCCCAGCAGGTGACGATGTCGCCCAACTGGTAGCGGCGCGGGGTGTTGTTGTCGACGCCGAAGCTGATGCCGCGGCCGTCCGGTGTGCCACCTTGGGCGGTGATGGTGAGTTCTTCCTTGCCGCCGTGCTCTTTGAGCCAGGTGTGCGCGGTCGAATATCCGTCGATCGACCAGGCCGCCGTGTTGTCGGCGAACCCTTCGGGGAGCGCGTCGGCGTGCCCGATCTCGTCGGCAACCTCCTGATCCCAATACACCTGGTAGGCGAAAAAGATGTTGTCGAACAGGTCACCGACGCCGACCGAGAGGCCTGCAACACCGCCGGCGCCGGGGATGGTGGCGATGGCGGCGACGATGGCGGCGATCGCAAGGTTGGCGCCGATCTCGATGATGTCGTTGAGAACCGACGGACTCTTACCGCCGACGATCGCCCGCCATGCGGTGGCATGCGTCTCGGAGTACTTGAACGACCTGATCTGCCCGCCGTCGGTGCGGAACTGCACGTGGCGGCGATCCCGCTTGAGTTGGGTGGTGAACACGTATCCGGCTTGGTCCATGTCGTAGGACCACAGGCCGTCGTTGACGGGCTTGAGGAGTTGGGTGAGGTCGAGGAATGTGTCGCTCGAGGGTCCGCCGCCGGACGCCGACCCGGGTGTAGACCCGGTACGCCGACGCCAGTAGGTCGGTCAGGTCTGAGGTTGTCAGCAGCCGTTGCGGTATTTGCCGATGCACCCAGTGCAGTTCGGCCATCAGTGATTCACGGTCATTCATGGGAGAAGCCATGCGGGCTACACCTCTATGGGATCGAGCGCCCGGGCTGGGGCGCAAACGGGCACGCGATAAGCGCTACGGATCGCCGTCGGTCCCAGTACCCTTGTGGGTGATGAGCGACGTCAGGCGACCGGATTACGGTTCGGAGATCCGCAAGCTACGGCTTGGGCGGGGTTGGGGTCGCGAGCGGTTGGCGGAAGAATCCGGCCTCACCGTTGCCGACGTCGATGAGGCCGAACAGGGTGACTTCGACAACGTGGCTGCCATTTTGACCGCGCTCGAAGCGGAACCGCTCACGTTGGTGTTGCCGCAAGCGATGGCCGACTATCTGCGGACGGTGCGGCCGATTGCTGATCGTGTCCCGGCGGAGCAGTTGCCGATCGCGCTGGCGGAGTGTCTGGGCATTCTGGCGCGCGCGGCGGCCGGTGTGGAGGCGTCGGCGACAGTGCGGCAGTACAACGTCGTCACTGGTGGCGAGGTCGACATCGATCAGGTCGTTCATTAGCTCTGTTCGTTCACTGTTTTCGTTCCGCTGTGCCACCCCGAGGGCCTTCCCGTTGTTGGTTCGGTCGAGCGTTTGTTCGTTCACTCGTACTCGGACCGGTGATCCACTTCTACCGCAGCGAGAATGTGGTGACCTGATCGTTATTTGAGGTCGCATGTCGGACATTCGCGAGAGCGCAGTTCGTGCAAGTGCCCAAAGTGGAACATGCCGGTAGGTATGGAAGTCGGGACTGTTCACGCTGCTAGGGGCCTAGATGTCCGGTTTACGATCCTGACATGGACTGCACCAGAATGTATCAACCGTCGTTGCAACGGTAGTGCAACCGGACTCTATAGTAGGCACCCGCTGACGCAATTCTGTTGCATCACATACGATCCCTCGCATGGGGGGACGATGAGGAGTAGATCATGAGTCAGCCATCGGGCTGGTATCCCGACCCGCAGCGGCAGACGTTGCAACGCTACTGGGACGGCGAGCAGTGGACCGACCAGGTGAAGTCGACGAAGAAGGGCCCGAACTGGCGCTACCTTCTAGCCATCGGGGTGATCGTCGTCGCGGTGATCGTGGTCGCGAGTATCGCGGGCGGGGGAGGCGATGACGGCGACAGCTCGGCGAGCCCGCCGCCGACCACGACGACCAACCTGGCCGCGGACCGGACATCGCAGGCGACGGTACTCGCGGCGGCCGAGAAGCTGTGCGCGGACATGATGCGCGAGAAGTTCGTCGACCCCGACGCCGACTTCGGCAACTGGAAGATCACCGCCGAGAATCCGGCAGGCACCACGCCGCCGTCGTGGCGGGTGTTCGGTCAGATGAGCACCGGGTCGACGCCGCGCGGCTTCTACTGTGACGTCGCGTGGCAGGCGGCGGCCGACAACTATCACGCCGAACTCGTGGGGTAGGTCATGGCGTCGATCAAGAAGTATTCGACGGCGGCCGGCGACCGCTACCGGGTGCGCTACCGCAAACCCGACGGCACGCAGACCGATCGGCGGGGCTTCGCGACGAAGAAGGCCGCCGAGGTGTGGGCGGCGGACAATACGGTGTCCCTCAACGCGGGCACCTGGGTTGATCCGCGGCACGGTAAGACGACGGTGGGGGAGCTGGGCGAGGAGTGGTTGGCGCGGCGCTCGAGGCTCAAGCGTTCGGCCCGCCAACGGCTGGTGACGACGTGGGAGGTGCGGGTGAAACCGCGCTGGGAGCACACGCCGATCGCCGACATCCGGCCGACGCAGGTGCAGGCGTGGTTGGACGGGCTGACGATCGTTCCGAAGCGCGACGATGCCGAGCCCCGGGCGTTGGGGGCCACCGGGGTGATCTACGCCCACCAGGTGCTCAACGGCATCCTCGCCGATGCGGTGCGGGATCGGATGCTGACGGCGAATCCGTGTAGCGGGATGACGCTGCCGCGTAAGGGGCAGAAGCGCAAGGTGTATTTGACGCATGAGACGTTGCATCGGTTTGTCGACGAGGTGGCGGCGGGGTCGGTGGATGCGCAGGCGCGGTCGGTGCTGGTGTTGACGCTCGGCTACACGGGCTTGCGGTGGGGTGAGGCGACGGGGCTGCGGGTGCGCGGGGTGAATGCGCTACGTCGGCGGCTGGTGATCCGCGACAACGCGGTGGAGGTGAACGGGGAGATCGAGGTGGGCACGACGAAGGGCCATCGTGAGCGTACGGTGCCGGTGCCTGAGTTCCTGATGGCGCGGATCGTGGAGCAGTGCGAGGGCAAGGGGCCTGACGATCTGGTGTGGGCGCATCCCGGTGGCGGGTATCTGCCGTTGCCGCCGTACACGCGCGGCTGGTGGCAGCAGGCGGTGAAGCGGGCGGAGATTCCGCGGATCACGCCGCACGATCTGCGGCACACGGCGGCCTCGTTGGCGGTGTCGGCGGGGGCGAATGTGAAGGCGCTGCAGAAGATGTTGGGGCATGTGTCGGCGGCGATGACGCTGGACGTGTATGCCGATCTGTTCGATGACGATCTCGATGATGTGTCGCGGCGGCTGGATGAAGCTGTGGGCAGGATGTGGGCAAACGGGGGTGTTTAGGCTGGTTGACCTGCCTGTTTGGGGTGGTTCAAGTCCCGCCTCGCGCACCACTCAGCGACGGTCCTGGCGCCTCATGTCGTCGGACGTCGTTTCCTGATGCTCGTCGTGCTTCTCATTGACGTCTCGCAGGCGGACCATGCGGCCCACGATGAGTGCCACGACGACGGCAATCGTCACCCAGACGGTGACCAGGATTGCGACGATCAACCACGTGGACATACCCCACGGTACGCACAGGGGGTGTCCGATCGACAAGTTCTCCTGCATACAGCGCTGCGGTGGGTGCCTGCGCACGATGGGCGGGAAACTGCGCACGATGGACGGGGAAGTGCGCCCGCTCGGCGACGACGGGCATGGCCCTCATTCGTCCGGGAACGCGATCCCGATCTCTGCACGAATGCGGTCCATCACCTCGAGGGTAGCGACCACGTCCGCGGACGGATGGATGGCGGAGTCGACGGCGCCGTCGACGATCCGTCGCGCCGCATCGGCGGCCGAGAAGTGCAGCCCGTCCTCATGGGATGCCGGCTCCTCCTCATGGACCAGCGGTTCACCGGTCCGCGGCACCAGCCGGAACGGCCCCGGCTGGTAGAACGGCCCGGGTAGCTCCAGGTACCCACCCTCACCTGCGACGGATGCGGTGGTCGGCGTGTCGGCCAGGATCGTCGTCGAGACGAGGGACTGGCTGCCGTCGCGATGGCCCAGGGTGGCCGAGATCTGGCCGTTGAGTTCGTGATTCGCGGCTACGCCGATCGCCGACACGGTATGCACCTCACCGAGGACCCACTGGGCGAAGGCCACCGGGTAGGTGCCCAGGTCCAGCATCGGGCCGCCCGCGAGCGTCGGATCGTAGATTCGGTGGTCGGTGGTGAAGTACTCGCCGTGATCGGCGGCCACGGTGCGCAGCGTCCCCAGTGTCCCGTCGTCCAGGAGTTGGCGGATCACATCGAACTTCGGTAGGAACCGCGTCCACATCGCCTCGCCCGCGAACACCCCGGCTGCGTGGGCGGTCGCGAAGACCTCGCGCGCCTGGGCGGCGTTGATCCCGGCAGGCTTCTCGATGAGGACGTGCCTGCCGGCCGCGATCGCCTCCAGCGCGCACCGATGATGCTGCGGATGGGGCGTGCTGACGTAGACGATGTCGACATCCGGATCGCCGAGGAGCGCTTCGTAACCGGCGTGTGCGGTGGGAACGCCCATACGCCTGGCGAACTCGTCGGCACGATCCGCCGATCGGGATCCGACCGCGACGACCCTCTGACCGGTGTGCTTGTGCAGCGCCCCGACGAAGCGCTGCGCGATCCAGCCCGGTCCCATGATTCCCCAGCGCAGTGAGGGCGCCGTCGATGGGTCGAGCGTTCGGGGTGCCGGCAGGTGCCCTGGCACGTCAGCTCCGGTACTTGTCGACGTAGTCGGTCATGGTCGCCAGCTGATACCGCGAGACGTCACTCGCGTTCTCGTTCTCGGCGAAGACACTGGACACCATGACCGTGTCGTCACGGTTGTAGAAGCCGATCTCGCCGAGCGTGCCGAAGAACTCCTCCCAGTTCACGTCGCCGTCACCGATCTTCAGGTGCTGGTGCACACGGACCGCGTTTCCGGGCGGGTTGGTGATGTACCGAAGACCATGTGACGCATGGTGATCCATTGTGTCGGCGACGTGGACCAACCGCAGCATGTCGCCGGCGGTGGTCATGATCTCGGCCATGTTGCCACCCATGTGGAAGGAGTGGCAGGCCACAAAAACCAGACCGACGTTCTTCGAGTTGATCCCGCGGATCATCCGGATGGCGGCCAGCCCATCCTCGACGAAATCGTCGGGGTGTGGGTCGATCCGGACGTCGACGCCCTCACGCTCGATGATCGGTACCAGTTCCTCCATCGAACGGAAGAAGGCCCGCTCGGATTCCTCCGGCTTCTCGGGGCGCCCGGAGAACTCGGTGTTCATCACGTTGACGCCCAGATCGATGGTGATCTGGATGGCCCGCTTCCAGTACCGGACGGCGGCTTCACGAGCATCCTCATCCGGGCCGGACCACCGCAAGACCGGTAGCACGGAAGCGATCCCGACGCCTGCATCCGAGCAGGCCTTGCGAAACCTCGCGACCAGGTCGTCGTCGGCCTTGGGATGGTTGAAGAACGGGATCATGTCCGCATGCGGCGTCAGCTGGAGGTACTCGTAGCCGAGATCGGCCACGACGCTGGGCAATTCGAGTAGCGAGTGGCTGTGGTGGAACGGGGTGGGGTCGAGCGCGACCTTCATGTCGGGACCTTCCTCGGTGAGGTGTCAGGTGTCAGCTGAAACGGACGGCCGCCACGCCACAGGAACCGAGGTAGCGCGCGGTGCGCTGGGCGATCGGCAGCGGGGCGTCGGGGGCGCACGGGTACATGTCCTGTTCGACGATCGCGAAGATGTCGATGTCCAGGTCGGCGACGGCGTCGAGCAGCGGCGGCATCTCCGGGATGCCGCGCGGAGGTTCGGTCATCGCGCCGAGACGGACCGCCTCACCGAACGGTAGGTCGTCGGCGGCGACCTTCGCGCGCACGGTCTCGTCGACCTGCTTGAGGTGTAGATAGCCGAGGCGCTCGGGGTGCTTGCGGATGATGGCGAGATTGTCGCCGCCACAGTAGCTCACGTGCCCGGTGTCGAGGCACAGGTTGACGAACTCGCCGTCGGTGTTCTCGAGGAACCGATAGATGTTCTCCTCGGTGTCCACGTGGCTGTCCGCGTGCGGGTGATATTGGGCGCGCACGCCGTACTTCTCGAACATGGCCTTGCCGAGCTCGTTCATGCCCCGGGTCTTGGCGAGCCATTGGTCGTCGGTGAGGTGGCGGTCCTCGAGGACCACACCGGTCGCCGGGTCACGCCACATCTCCGGGATCACCACCACATGCTTGCCGCCCACGGCTGCGGTGAGCTTGGCGACGTCCTCGATCTGAGACCACACGGCATCCCACGAGTCGTCTTGGTGGAGGTGCTCGAAGACGGTGCCCGCGGACAACTTCAGGCCGCGCTCGCCGAGTTCGTCGCGGAGCTGTTGCGGGTCGGTCGGCAGGTAGCCGAACGGTCCGAGTTCGATCCATTCGTAGCCGGATGCGGCGACCTCGTCGAGGAATCGGGTGTAGGTGGTCTGCTGGGGATCCTCGGGGAACCAGACGCCCCAGGAATCGGGGGCAGAACCGACGATGATGTTGCTCACTTGTGTTGTCCCTTCGGGTGTTTCAGATGGTGGTGGCAGACAGTGCCGGATACGTGATGGTCTCGGGAACGCCCGAGCGCAGAGACCTGGTGGCGGCCTCGGCGATCGCCTGGGCCGCGAGGGCTTCGGGCAGCGTCGGGCCGACGGGGGTGCCGGAATCGACCGCGGAGACGAAGTGGTCGAGCGCGCTGCGATACGTCGGGGCGACGCGCTCGAACCAGCCGGGATGCATGCCGTCGGTGACGAGACTCCCTGCCCGATAACGGGTGACCGACCCGACTCGCTGCCGTCCGGCCTCGATCATCCCGGTGGAGCCGAGGACCTCGATGCGTTCGTCGTATCCGTAGCCGATGCGGCGCGCACTGTCGATCTGGACCAGCGTCCCAGAGGGCATGCGGAGGATCACCGCCGACGTGTCGACGTCGCCGAGCTCGGTCATACGGGGATCGGTGAACACCGATCCAGCCGCGAACACCGACACGGGGTCCTCTCCGGTGATCCAGCGCGCGAGGTCGAAGAAGTGCACGGTCTGGTCCCGCATCTGACCGCCGGAGACCGCGACGTAGTCCAACGGTGGCAGGGCCGGACCTCGGGTGGTCATCTGGACGAGTTCGACGGTGCCGATCTCGCCCGCGCGCACCGCATGATGGAGTTCTGCGTAGTCGCGGTCGAAGCGCCGGTTGAAGTCGACCATCATCGGGCTCCCGGTGGTCCACACCTCGCCGACGACGTCGATCGCGAGGTGCAGATCGAGATCGATCGGCTTCTCGCAGAGAACAGCCAGTCCGGACGCGGCGGCGCGTCGGAGGTGATAGGCATGCGTGTCGGTCGACGAGGCGATCAACACCGCGTCGACTACCGACGAGTCGAAGGCCGCATCGAGATCGATTGCCCGAGTGAGGTTCCGGGTAGCAAGGTCGGCGGAGCGAGCGCTGTCGACGTCGTAGACGCCGACGAACTCGACACCCGGATGGGCGGCGAGGTTCTCGGCATGAACCGAGCCGATGAAACCTGCGCCGATCAACGCCATGCGGACCATTCGGGTGCGCTCCTTCTGTCGGAAACCGGCGAACTGTGGGACACTGGGACAACATGGGACCGGTCCCAGTCACCATACGTGGTGTAGATCACCAGGGCAATAGGATGAACGATTGTGAGTGTTGACGAAGTGAATCCCGATGGCGGTGCTGCCGCCGCCGGCGGTCGGCGAGCTGCGACGATCCGCGACGTTGCCGCTCACGCAGGCGTGTCGAAGTCCGTGGTCTCGCGGGTGGTGCGCGACGAGCCGAATGTCAGCGAGGAACGTCGGGAGCGGGTACGCGCGGCGATGGCCGAACTCGGCTACCGGCCGAACTCCATCGCGCGAGGTCTGTCGGAGGCCCGTAGCGGCACCGTCGGTGTGGTGATCAACGACCTGCGGAACCCGTGGTACGTCAGTCTGATCGAGGGCCTGGCGACGACATTGGACGCGGTCGACGTCGCGCCGATTCTGGTGGACAGTCGACTTGATCACCAGGTCGGTCGCGACACCGTGGAGACATTGCTGTCCCGGCAGGTGGACGGTCTGGTGGTGGTCGGAACGACGGACGCACGCGTGGAAGTCGAGCGGGCGGCCCAGTCGATTCCGGTGGTGCTCGCCGGCACCCTCGAGCCGGATCTGCCGACCGTGGACATCTCGGTCGACGACGATCTCGTCGGCGCGCGGCTGGCCACCGAACACCTTCTCGCGCTGGGACATCGACGACTTGCGCACATCCAGGGGCCGGGCTTGGTCGGGACTCTCCGTCGGCGGGGATTCGAGGAGACCATCGCTGAGTCGGGTGCGGCGGTCGAATCCGTGATGGTGGAGTACGGCGGCATGACCGAGGACGGGGGACATGCGGCGGCCGCGCGACTACTCGACTCCGCTGCGCCGCCCACCGCGATCTTCGGCTTCAACGACATGACGTGCCTGGGTGCGATGTCGGCGGCGGACGACCGAGGCATCTCGGTGCCTCGTGACCTGGCGCTCCTCGGCTACGACAACACGCAGTTGGCCGGCCTGCGCCACATCTCGCTGACCTCCATCGACAACGGGAACTTCACCGTCGGTGCGCAGGCGGCGAAGTTCCTCATCCAGCGCATGGACCGACTCACCGCCCCGCGGCGGGTCTATCGGCACGCGCCAGAACTGGTGGTCAGACGGACCACGGCGGCACCGCACTGACGTTAGAGCAGGGCGCCGCCGTGGGTCTCAGCCGCGGGCGTACAGGGCCAGGGCGACGAGCGCGGGCTGGCCGAACAGCCGGATGAGACGTTTGCGATCCGAGTCGAGACCGAACGCATCGATCTTGTTGCGGTACTGATGGATATTGCCAGGGAACACCGCGACGAAAAACGCCGCGGTCAGCGCGCCCAGCGTGCGCCGCTGTTTCGGCAGTCCGATGAGCCCGAGCCCGAGTCCGACCTCGGCGACACCGGAGGCGAGCACCGTGGCATCCGCGCCGAGCGGGACGAAGTCCGGCACCTGGGCCTGGAACTCCTTGCGCTGGAACGTCATGTGTCCGACGCCCGCGGTGGCGAGGATGACGCCCAGCGTCAGGCCGGCGACGCGGTGTGCGTCAGTCATCGGCGAGCGAGAGTGCGACGTCGATGTTGCCGCGTGTCGCATTGGAGTACGGGCACACCTCGTGGGCCTTGTCGACCAGCGACTTCGCTGTTGCGTCATCGACCGAGGGGAGTGACACCTCGAGCTCGACCGCGAGTCCGAAACCGCCGGATTCGGTGGAGCCGAGCGAAACCCGGGCGCCGACAGCAGAATCGGTCACGTCTGCGCCTGCCTGGCCGGCCACGAGTCGCAGGGCGCTGTGAAAGCAGGCGGCATACCCGGCCGCGAAGAGCTGCTCGGGGTTCGTGCCGACCCCGGAACCGCCGAGTTCCGTCGGCATGTCGAGGTCGACGTCGACCTTGCCATCGGAGGTCCGGGCATGTCCGTTACGACCGTCGCCGGTCGCCAGTGCCTCTGCCGTGTAGATCGCCTTCATGATTCGATTCCTTTCGGTGATGCGGGCGCGTCGAGGTGTCGACGCAACTCGTCGGTGAGTTCGTGCAGGGTGGTGCGGAGCGCGATGAGTGCCGCGGTGTCGAACGAGACGTCGGTGACCGATTCCGCTGGGCCCGATTCCGCTGGGCCCGAATCTCTTGCGCCGGAATCCTCCGCGGCGGCATCGGCGATCGCCGACGTGAGGGATTCGTAGACGCAATCCGCCTGTCCGCCCAAGGCGATCCCGTCGGGAGTGAGGGCAACGGTGACCGATCGCTCGTCGTCGTCGGATCTGCGACGGGTGAGGTAGCCGAGCGTCTCGAGTCGTCGGACGAGTGGTGACACGGTCCCGGAGTCGAGGTGGAGTCGCCGGCACAGCCGGCCGACCGAGATCTCGTCTTCTTCCCACAGCACGAGCATCGCGAGGTACTGCGGATATGTGAGTCCGAGTTCACGCAGACCGGGGCGCTGCGCCGCGATCACCGCACGGGATGCCGTGTAGAGGGCGAAGCAGAGCTGGTCGTCGAGTCGAACGGAGGTCACCCGTCCGACAGTAGCGCATTTAGATTGTGCACAACATGGTTGTGGGACATCTAACGTGCAATCATGCGTGTCAACCGGAGTTGACGAACCGCCGGACACTCGGCACTCTGGAGAGATGAAGACCGGAATCGACAGCGACGACGGCGATACGCCGATCGAGGAACTGACGCGGATCGCCGCGCTCCGCCGCGACATCGCCCGCGACGAAGAGGTCGCGGTGCGACGTGCGCGCCATGCGGGCCTGTCGTGGGCCGAGATCGGCACTTTGCTCGGGGTATCGAAGCAGGCGATGCACAAGAAGTATCGGAAGGTCGGATGAGCGCGGGGCAGCCGCTGACCGACGACGCGGTGGTCGGTGCGCTCGGTGTCGACCTGCGATCGGCGGGCTACAGCGCCGACGGTGTGGCCGATCTGCTGGGTGAGGAAGCGAACGAGGCGCTCGGCCGGGGGATCTGGTGGCCTGCGTTGCACGCCACCCGCCGGGCGCAGGAGGACTCGTCCCGACTCGCCACGGTGATCAGGCTCTTCCTCCTGGGTTCCGATGAAACAGAAACAGCGGTTGCACAAGCGTTTCCCACCGCCGGGATGGACGCGCTGATCGCCAACGGTGTGTTCGCCAGGTTCGGCGCCGGGATGATCCGCGCGACGCTCGACATCCGGCCCCACGCCGACGACGTCCGCGAGTACCTGGTCGTCTCGGACCAGGATGCGGTGATGAGGTCGGGACCGGTCGACCGTGAGCACGTGCTCGGCATCGGTGGCGCATCGGTGTCGTTGGCGCGCGCGGTGATCCGCACGCCGGTGCGTCGCGCGCTCGACATAGGGACCGGTTGCGGTATACAGGCATTGCATCTCGGCACCCATTGCGACGAGATCGTGGCGACCGACACCAATGAGCGGGCCCTCGCGCTCGCCGGTGCCACCGCACGACTCAACGGGATGCACTGGGAGCTACGGTCCGGCAGCCTGTTCGAGCCGGTGGCCGGCGAGCGGTTCGACCTGATTGTCTCCAACCCGCCGTTCGTCGTCGGCGCCGGCGGCCAGGATTACGTCTATCGGGATTCCGGCATGATCGGGGACGCACTGTGCGCCGACCTGATCAGGCAGATTCCCGATCACCTGAATCCCGGTGGCACGGCCCAGATCCTGGCGAACTGGATCGTGCCGAAGGACGCGGACTGGCGCGACCGGGTGCGTGGCTGGCTGGAGGGTACGGGCCTCGACGCCTGGGTCGTCCAGCGTGAGCTGGCCGACCCCGTCAGCTACATCTCGCTCTGGTTGTCCGATGCGGGAGAGTCTGCCGACACCGTCGCCGAACGCGGCGCGGCGTGGCTCGACTGGTTCGCCGACTCCGGCATCGCAGGCATCGGGATGGGACTCATCACGATGCGCCGCCGGATGGACGGTGAGGCCGGGGAGCCGGACCTGGTCGTCGAGGAGATCACCGGGGCGGGGGAGGAGGTCACGGGGTCCGAGGCCCAGGCATTCCTGGCCCGGCGCCACTATCTCCGGACCAGGTCTGACGCGCATCTGCTCAGCGCGCGGTTGTCGACTGCGCCGATCTTCCTGGAGGAACAGTCGCTGCCCGGAGAGGATGGCTGGCAACAGATCTCGGCGGCCGCGCGCCGGCCCGGCGGGCCGGGTGCCGTACTCGGGGTCGACGAGGTCTCGCGAGCGCTGCTCGCGGGTTGTCGTGGACACGTGCCGCTCGGCGCGCTGATCGACCTGCTCGCCGGCTTTCACGGGGTGGACGAGGGAGCGCTCGCCGAGGCGGCGTTGCCGGTCGTGCGGGAAGCGATCGGGCGGGGGATTCTCTACGAGGCGACCTGACGTAGGTCGCTGCCGCATTCACGTTGTGCAGCAGCACATCTCATGCCGGGCCCGTTGTCAGCCGAAGGTCGCGTCCAAGGCGTCACGGAGGTCCGATTCGAGGTCGGCGTGATCCTCGAGGCCGACCGAGAACCGGAGGTGCCCCCAGCGCCGGAACTCGGCCGGGTAGGCGGCCACCCGGGGACCGTCGGTGCCGACGTGCACGATCAACGACTCGTCGTGGCCGAGGGAGACCGCGGAGGTGATCACCCGCAGGTGGGAGACGAAGCGATTCTGGTCGTCGGGGGTCCCGCTCACCGCGAACGCCATCATCCCGCCGAAGCCGCGGCCGCCGAATTGTCGGGTGGCGAGCCGGTGTTGCGGGTGCGATCGCAGCCCGGGATAAGCGACGAACGCGATGCGCTCGTCCGCTTCGAGGAACTCGGCCAACCGCTGCGCATTCGACTGGTGCTGGGCCAGTCGCAGAGGAAGGGTGATCGATCCTCGCGAGATGAGCCACGCGTTGAACGGTGAGATCACCCCGCCCACATCGACCATCGCCTCGGCCTTGATCGGTTCGACGAGGTCGGTTCGCCCGACGACCGCACCGCCCATCGCATCACCGTGTCCATTGATGTACTTCGTGAGCGAGTGGGCCACGAGGTCGGCGCCATCGGTGAGCGGGCGGTACAACGGCGGTGGGGTGAACGTCGAGTCCACCACCAGAAGTGCATCGGCGCCGTGAGCGATGTCGGCGAGGGCCGCGATGTCGGCCACCTTCGTCGTCGGGTTGGCGACGGCCTCGGTGATCAGCAACCGGGTGGTGGGGCGCACTGCCGCGCGTACGGCGTCGAGATCGGTGACGTCGACGAACGTGGCCTCGATCCCGTACTTGCGGGGCAACAGCGACGACCAGAGCTTCCAGGTCGCCTCGTACGTGGTATCCGACACCACGACGTGGTCGCCGGTTGCGACATGGGTGAAGAAGATCGCGTGAAGGGCGGCGACTCCGGACGCGAGCGCGACGGCATCCTCCCCGTGGTCGAGCGCCGCGAGCTTCTCCTGCAACGCGATCTGGTTGTCTCCCGAGTTGCGGGTGTAGAACGGCCGGTCGGTCGCGGACCAGTTCATCGTGGACGGGTCGTCGGGCAGGCGATAGGAGTTCGCCATGGTGATCGGCGTCCGGATGGCGCCCGACGGGCCTCCCGTGTTGCCGGCGTGGACACACAGCGTGTGATCGCCGATGCCACGCAGCGGTTCCGGGCGGGATGAGCCTGACGACGTCATGGTGGCGCTCCGACGGTCTCGGCGGCCTGCGCCGCCACAATGGGTGGATGTGTGTGGTGGCTGCGCCGTTCGATCCGCCGCGCGAGGATGACCGGCAGCCGGTGGAGTTTGTCGATGTGACAGGCACTCCGGAACTCCGACCATGCCCAGCAGAGGCCGAAGACCGTGAGTACCACGCAGGTGGTCGTCAGCGATGCCCATGGTCGGTGGGCCACGTGTATCGGTATGAGTACGAGGGCGATGGCCTGCAGCACATAGGAGTCGAGGCTGCGGGTGCCGGTCATCACGAGCGGTCGCAGCCAGTCCTTGTGCCACCAACGGAGCAGCATGCGGAAGATCCCGTAGATCGCCGGGACCACGAGCCATGCACCGATCGCGCGCGCGGGCCGAAAATCCAGCTTGTCGGCGATGGCCGGCTCGAATCGCATCCACGGACCCGCGTCGACCACGAAATGGAGTATCAGCGCGACACCGATCGCGACCGCAACGATCGCCGGTAGCCACCGATCGATGAACTCGGGAACCCGCCAATCCCGCCACTTCCAACCCACCACGACCGCAGGTACGAACATGATCTGCCACGCCGCCCAGTTCTGGATCCGCGGTGCCTCCATGGTCGCCGTCAGGTAGAACCAGTCCGGCGAGAACGTCAGCGAGATCACGTACAGGGCAACCGAACCGCCGAGGACGATCGGCCACCATCCCCGCATCAACATGGGGAAGAGGACATAGGCCGATGCCATCAGCACCATGTAGAGCAACAGGATGTTTCCGCCGCTCGGCAGGTATTGCATGCGCAGCGCCAGGCCGAGTCCCTGACCCCAACCGTCGACGGGGAGCAGCAGGGTCAGCCAGCGATGGCCCTCGAGGGCCGCCGCGACCGCGATCAGCGCGATCGTCAGCTGGCACACGTAGAGGACTGCGAGTCGCTTGGTGAGTCGCCAATAGGCGAACCGCAACGAGATGCGTTCGATCCAGCGGCGGTAGACCAGCCCCAGCACCATCCCCGACAGCAAGACGAACGCCGACATCCCGTCCACATAGGGATACGCGTGCGTGGGCGCCGCGATGTGCGTGCCTGCGGCAAAGTGCAGCGAGATCATGCTCCAGATCGCGAGCCCCCGCGTCGCGTCGATGGCGAGATCTCGATTCATCGGATGACACCTTACGTTGTCGATCGTCCGGGGACGCCACGGCGACCGTGGTCACCCGCCCGACGAGAACGCCCGGCTCCCGAAGAGGGGAGCCGGGCGTCGGTCGTCGACCCGGTGGGTGTCGGCCCGTCCGGGTGGGCGATCAGGTGTAGAGATCTGCGATGGCCCGCTTCTGCGCGTCGTGGATCACGTTGCGCTTCAACTTCAGCGTGGGCGTCAGCTCGCCGGACTCGATGGTGAAATCGGTGTCCAGGATGGTGAACTTCTTGATCGCCTCGGCCTTCGACACCTTCGCGTTCGCGTCCTTGACCGCGGCGTCGATCTCAGCGGTCAGGGTCTCGTTCTGGGCGAGATCGGCGAGCGAGGTGTCGGCGGGCAGGTGATGACGCTCGAGCCAGCCCGGGATCGCTTCCGGATCGATCGTGATCAGTGCGGCGATGAACGGCTTGTTGTCGCCGACCACGAGGCACTGGCTGACCATCGGATGTGCCCGGATGGTGTCCTCGAGCTGTGCAGGGGAGACGTTCTTGCCACCGGCCGTGACGATCAGCTCCTTCTTGCGTCCGGTGATGAACAGGAAGCCGTCGTCGAGATGCCCGATGTCACCGGTGTGGAACCAGCCGTCGACGATGGATTCCTCGGTCGCCTTGGGGTTCTTCCAATAGCCGCCGAAGACCACCGGACCGTTCAGCAGCACCTCGCCGTCGTCGGCGATCCCCACCGTCACCCCGGGGACCGGGCGTCCAACGGAGCCGACACGCTGATGCTCTTCGTTGTTCGCCGTCACGGCCGCGGTGGTCTCGGACAGTCCGTAGCCCTCGTACACCGGGATGCCGACGCCGCGGAAGAAGTGTCCGAGTCGCGCACCGAGGGGTGCGCCGCCGGAGATCGCGCCCTCGCACTGTCCGCCGAGCGCGTCGCGGAGCTTGCCGTACACCAAGCGGTCGAACACCGCGTGCTTGAGCTTCAGGCCGAGGCCGGCGCCGCCGTTCTCCATCGCCTTGCTGTATTCGATCGCGGTGTCGGCTGCGCGGTCGAAGATCTTGCCCTTGCCGCCGTCGTAGGCCTTCTGCTTGGCGGAGTTGTAGACCTTCTCGAAGACCCGCGGCACCGACAACACATAATTCGGTTTGAACTTGCCGAGGTCGTCGATGAGGTTCGGGATGTCGCTGGTGTGACCGAGGACCACCCCGTTCTCCACACATCCGACCGCGACGACGCGGGCGAACACATGCGCCAGCGGGAGGAACAGCAGCGTCGACTTGCCCTCGACCAGGCCGGCGCCGACGGCGTCGCGGGTGGCCTCGCACTCGGCCAGGAAGTTGGCGTGGGTCAGGACCACACCTTTCGGCCTGCCCGTGGTGCCCGAGGTGTAGATCAGTGTCGCCGCGTCCGAGGAGAGCGCGTTGGCGTGCCGCGTGTCGAGCTCCGCGTCCCCGATCTTGGCGCCGCGCTTGGTGATCGTCGCCAGCGCGTGGTCGTCGATGACGATGGTCTCCCGCAGCTCGGGAGCTTCTTCGATGACGCGGATGTGCTTGGTGTGGTGGGCGTGCTGCTCGACGAACAGCATCGACGTCCCCGAGTCCTCGAGAATCCACTTCACCTGGTCGGGCGCCGACGTCTCGTAGATCGCCACCGTCGTGGCCCCCGCGCGCCAGATCGCATAGTCCAGCACGGTCCACTCGTAGCGGGTCGACGACAGGATCGCGACGCGTTCGCCCGGCTTGATCCCGGAGGCGATGAGACCCTTGGCCACCGCGTCGACCTCGTCGGCGAACTGTTTGGCCGTCACGTTCACCCACTGATTCCCGGAACGCTTCCGGAACAACGGCATCGTCGGGCGCTCCGATCGGTACCGGAGAATGCTGTCGACGGTCGTCGCCTTGTCCTCGATGGAAAGGTTCGACGGGGTGGAATACTGCTCCATGGCGGGCTCCCCTGTGCGCAACGAATTGGTACATAACGGACACGGGCGGGCCCGCGTGAACTCCGTCAGCTGTCTGTTGAGTGTCACTGACAGTACCAGTATCAGTGGGCGCGATCACAGGTCGGTGCATGCGTGAGCAAGGGCAGGTCGAGGCCGTGACGTCGGCGTTCGGTGAGATTCCTCGCCAGAGGCCTCGGCCGATTAGAGTGGCAGTGATGAACGGACAGATCGCACATGAGTGAGTCCACCGACGAGAAGGCCGACAACGGCGACGGCCCCGGCGTCACGTTCGACGACCTGGACATCGACCCACAGGTCCGCCAGGCGATCACCGATGTCGGATACGAGACACCGTCGCCTATCCAGGCCGCCACCATCCCGCCCCTGATGGCCGGCCGCGATGTGGTGGGCCTCGCCCAGACCGGAACCGGTAAGACCGCCGCGTTCGCGATCCCGATCCTCTCCCGGCTCGACGCCTCGGCGCGTCGCCCACAGGCACTGGTGCTGGCTCCCACGCGTGAGCTCGCCCTGCAGGTGTCCGAGGCATTCGGGCGCTACTCGTCGCACATGCCACAGGTTCGGGTGCTGCCCATCTACGGCGGCCAGAGCTACGGCGTCCAGCTCGCCGGACTCAAGCGTGGCGCGCAGGTCATCGTCGGGACGCCGGGCCGTGTCATCGACCACCTCGACAAGGGCACCCTGGACATCTCCCAGTTGGAGTATCTCGTCCTCGACGAGGCCGACGAGATGCTCACCATGGGTTTCGCCGAGGACGTCGAACGAATCCTGGCCGAGACGCCGGACTCCAAGCAGGTGGCGCTGTTCTCGGCGACCATGCCAAGCGCGATCCGTCGGCTGGCGCAGCGGTATCTCGACAACCCGCAGGAGATCACGGTCAAGTCCAAGACCGCGACGGCCCAGAACATCACCCAGCGTTACCTGCAGGTCTCCCACCAGCGCAAACTCGATGCGCTCACCCGCTTCCTCGAAGTCGAGACCTTCGACGCGATGATCGTCTTCGTCCGCACCAAATCGGCCACCGAGGAACTGGCGGAGAAATTGCGCTCCCGCGGCTTCTCCGCCGTCGCGATCAACGGCGACATGGCGCAGGCCCAGCGTGAGCGGACCATCAACCAGCTCAAGGGCGGGGCGATCGACATCCTGGTCGCCACGGACGTGGCTGCACGCGGACTCGACGTCGAGCGCATCTCGCATGTCGTCAACTACGACATCCCGCATGACACCGAGTCGTATGTGCACCGTATCGGCCGCACCGGGCGCGCCGGCCGGTCGGGAAATGCGCTGCTGTTCGTCTCGCCGCGGGAGCGGCATCTGCTACGGGCCATCGAGCGGGCGACGCGTTCGACCCTGACCGAGATCGGGTTGCCCAGCGTCGAGGACGTGAACGCGCAGCGTGTCGCGAAGTTCGCGGATTCGATCAACGCGAACCTCGGCTCGGACCACCTCGACCTGTTCCGCAAGCTCGTGGAGGACTACGCGCGCGACAAGGACGTCACGATGGCCGACATCGCCGCGGCGCTCGCGCTCGAGACCCGCGACGGCGGTTTCCTGATGGCCCCCGACCCGCCGGAGGGGCAGCGTCCCGAACGGCGCGAGCGTACGCCACGCGGATCCGGCGGCGGCCAGTTCGCCACCTATCGGATCGCGGTCGGACGTAAGCACAAGGTCTCACCGGGTGCCATCGTCGGCGCGATCGCCAATGAGGGTGGACTGTCGCGCGGGGACTTCGGCAACATCAGCATCCGCGACGACTTCTCCCTCGTCGAGCTCCCGGAGAATCTCG
Organism: Gordonia sp. SL306; assembly: GCF_026625785.1. Classification (NCBI taxonomy): domain Bacteria; kingdom Bacillati; phylum Actinomycetota; class Actinomycetes; order Mycobacteriales; family Gordoniaceae; genus Gordonia; species Gordonia sp. SL306. The sequence goes on from NZ_CP113063.1 coordinate 4,478,715, forward strand.
ACAACGAGACCCTGGCGGGCCTGCGGAACACCAGGATCGGGAAGACCCCCATCGACATCCGCCGTGACTACGGACCACCGCGGTCCCGGGGCGGCGCGAAACGCGGACAGGGTCAGCGCGGCGGGCATGGGCGCGACGGCCACGGGAAACGACCGGATCACTGGGGCAAGCGCACGACGCCGAGAGTCGCCGGCCGCGGCCGTAGCTGAACGTATCCGACGAGATACCTGTGGGGTTTGGTATTTCGTGGTGCAAAACTTGCCGGATCGAGATATTTCCGTAACCTTTTGTGGTGGGGGAGCGACAGACCTCATGGGCCGCGCACATCGCGACCCGCGCCCTTCTGAGCACGGCTGAGGCCGTGCGTCAGTGGAGGTTTCAGACCGGACGACACAACAGGAACGGTGAGTCACCAGTGTCAGTGGTGGATTCGATAACAGCAGCCGACGCGAAGTCGCATTGCGAGGACGATCACGCAGTGATCGTCGATGCGCGCCCGCAGGTGGTCCGACACCAGGGCAGTCTGCCCGGTGCGGTCGTGGTGGACCCGACCGACGTCCGCGATCGGTTCAAGCCCACCCCGTCGGGAACATTCCCCATCGTGCGGGACCCCGACACCGAGATCGCCGTCGTGTCGGTGCGGTCGCAGGCACCCGCCATCGCCGAGGAGATCGCGGATCTCGGCTACACGAATGTGCGCTACGTCGACGGTGGTTTCCCCGCGCTGCGCACCGCGTACCGCGCGTAGTCGAATCCGCACGCACCGAGTCCGATTGGTAGCGTTCTGGACGTATCCACGCCAGTGAATCCAGCCGACGACGCCGGATAGGGCGGACGGAGGAGGGAACGGAACAGGCATGGCCGACGGGACCGACACGGCGCACATTGATCGAGGGCACACAGATCGAGAGCACACTGATCCAGGGCAGACCGATCAGGCCGACCAGGTGGTGCGACTGCTGGGTTATCTCCGAGAACTGGTGCGCTCCCGATCAGAAGCCGTCAGCGACGTCGAGCAGCACCCGGGCCTGGTCTGGGTGGGCAAATCGACCGACGTTCCGATACGGGTGGGTGCCGTGGCCGGTCAGGCCGTCATCGAGCTCGCGCCCGACAGCCAGGGATACGACGCCGTCTCACGCCTGATCGACGAACTGCACGACAGTCCGGAGACCCTCGAACTCGTACTGGCCAACGCGCTGGTCACGGTGCGCGACGTCGAGTCAGAGGGCGACCCCCGCATCCGTGAGCACCTGGTCACCCAGCAAGTGGTCGCCGATCGTGACGACGACACCGCGGCGATCCGCGTGACCATCGGTACCGGCGCGACGCCGATGATGCACGACACCTATCTTCTCGCCCCGATCGACGGTGTCGACCTCGCCGCCGCGGTCAAGGTGCGCGGCAAGGTCTCCGAACTCGTCAGCCCGGTGGGCACACAGGTCACCGAACTCGTGGACACCTGGCTGCAGCAGGTGCGGGACGACTCCGCCACCGTGTCGCTCTCGGTCGACATGCGTCCGGCGCTCGTGCTGCGGCGCCGCGGCGTCACGGCAGCACTCGCGTTCTACGACGCGATCCTGGCCGAGCTACGGGAGACCGCCGGTACCGAGAACGACCCGGACCGACCGGGCAGGGGCGAGGTGCCCATCGGGCTCGCGCAGTTGGTCGCCCCGATCGAGGCGCCCGAACGGCTGGCCGCACTCACACGCTCCGGTGCGTTGCCCGCCGAGGACCTCGTGCGCGACGCGCTGTACCCGCTGCCCGCGAACGTGGAGCAGCGAGATGTGTTGGCGCAATTGGGCGTCGACAGCGGCGTGGTCGTTGAGGGGCCACCGGGGACCGGTAAGACCCACACCATCGCCAACCTCACGGCGGCGCTGCTGGCCAAGGGGCAGCGTGTGCTCGTGACGAGCGAGAAGGCACACGCCCTGCAGGTGATCCGGGACATGCTGCCTCCGGAACTGCGAGGGCTCGCGGTCTCGATCGCCGATGTCGGGCAGGACGATTTCGAGGCGACGGTTTCCGGTGTGGAGGCAATCGCCGAACGCAAGGCCGGGCACCAGCCGCGGGTGGTGGCCGCGGAGATCGCCGACCTCATCGACAAGCGGGAGCAGGCGATCCGCAAGCGTGAGCGAGTGCTCCGCGAACTCTGGACGGCGCGCGAGTCGGAGACCGAGGTCCACGAATGGGTGGCCGGGGACTACCGCGGGACAGCTGCCGAGGTCGTTCGGCAATGCAACGACGACAAAGACCAGTACGACTGGTTGCCGGGTCCGGTCGAGGGGGCGTTACCCCCGCTCGACGCCGGCGAGTTCGAGGAGCTTCTCGACCTACTCCGCACCACTGCCGGTGCGACAACACGATTGGGGCAGCGGCTCCCCGATCTCGCCGATCATCTGCCCGACTCGGCCGACCTCGAGCAGATCTGCGAACGGATCGGGCGGCGGCCGCACGAGCCGATGGTCGGGAGCGGATCGCTGCTGTCGATCCTGTCCGGTGTGGACAGCCGACGATTGGTGCGGATCAAGGACGTGTGCGACCACCTCGCGGTCTCCGCAGGCGAAGTGGCGTCGTTCCCGCCGTTGGTCGCGGACATGGCCGATCGTCTGCTCGCCGGTCAGGCAGCTCATCTGTGGTCGCGGGTCACCACCCTGTCGCCGATCATCGGCGAGGCCGCCGAGCGCGACCGGGCGATCGGGGCACACGTGGTCGGAACCGAGGGTGCGCGGCCCGGCAACAGCTCGATCTTCCGCGCCGCTGCCGATCACCTCGCCGCAGGCGGGCGCTGGCGAGGCCGGCTCCTGCGGTCGGCAGAACAACGTGCCGTCGAGGAATCCGGTGTCCGGGCCACCGTCGACGGGGTCGAGGCAACCGACGAGCAGTCGTTGCGGCTCGTCGCCGACCACCTCTCCGTCTTCGACGCGGTGCAGCAGGTGCAGAAGGTGCTCGCCGACCTGCATGTCCCGGTGGACAACTCAGGATCACGGTCGGCGCAACTGAACAGCCTTGTGCGACTGGACAACCAGCTTGCGTGGATCTCCGAGCTGCTGGCAGGCCGCGACCAACTGGTTCGCGAACTCGAGGCGATCAGCCCGGGCGGCCCGCGGCCACGCAGCGTCGCCGAGGTGACCGAGGTCGCGGTGCAGGCAGGCGTGATCGCCGCCACCAACGACGCGGTTCTCGCCGAGCACGAGCTGGCCGAGTGCGCGTACAAACTCTCGGCCGAAGTGGACCGCGGACCTTCTCCGGAAGGCGATGCGCTTGTCGCCGCGCTGGCGAAAGCCGATGCCCAGGCGATCAAGTCGGCGCGGCGGGACTGGAGCGCGGCACGCGGCGAACTGGAGGCACAGACCGCGCTCGATCTCTACACGCTGCGACTGCGCAACAAGGCGCCGGAGTTCTACCGCCTGTTGTGCGACACCGCGCACGACGACAGCTGGCATGGCCGACTGCGCGACGTCGGGGCGGCCTGGTCGTGGCGTCGCGCACAGACCTGGGCTCTCGAGCGCAGCGACCCGACGCTCGAGACGCGGCTGCAGGCCGAGCTCGACGAACACGAAGCCGACATCGCACAGTTCACCGCCCGGCTCACCGCGGCCTACGCCTGGCGCGAGTGCCTGGATCGGATGAGTGTCGCGCAAGTGCAGGCCCTGCAGTCCTACCGGGACCACATGATTAACCTGGGCAAGGGATCAGGAAAGCACGCCAACCGTTTCCGGGCGGCAGCCCGGGCCGCGATGGAGCATGCGCAGGGCGCGGTGCCCGCGTGGATCATGTCGATCAGCCAGGTCGCGGAAACCGTGGACCCGCACCGCAACGCGTTCGACGTCGTGATCGTCGACGAGGCCAGTCAGGCCGACATCACCAGCTCGTTCCTGCTCTGGCTGGCCCCGCGGGTCATCGTCGTGGGCGATGACCGGCAGTGCGCGCCCACCGGGCTGTCGGGAACCACCCTCGACGACGCGTTTGCCAAACTCGACGCGCATCTGCCCGACCTGCCGCACTATCTGCGGGACGGGCTCACGCCCCGGTCGAGCCTTTTCTCCCTGCTGCGCAGCCGATTCGGTCATCTGATCCGTCTTCGTGAGCATTTCCGGTCGATGCCCGAGATCATTGAGTTCTCGTCACGTCAGTTCTATTCGGGCGCCCCGCTCCTGCCGGTGCGCCAATTCGGTGCGGACCGGTTGCCGCCGCTGCGATCGGTCGCCGTCGACGACGGTGTCGCCACCGGTCAGGGGGCGTCGGTGGTGAACGAGAACGAGGCGGCGGCGATCGTCGCGGCGCTCACCACCTGTCTGGACGACCCCGCCTACGACGGACTCGATTTCGGAGTCATCGCGTTACAGGGCACCAAGCAGGTGGACGAGATCTCCCGCAGGCTGCGTGCTGCCGTCAGCGAAGACGACTGGCGGTCGCGGCGTATCCGGGTGGGGACGCCGCCGGACTTCCAGGGCGATGAGCGGCACGTGGTGATGTTGTCCATGGTGGTGTCCGATCCGTCCGCGATCGCTCCACTGACGCGGGCCGAATCCCAGCGCCGGATCAATGTCGCTGCCTCGCGCGCAATGGATCAGATGTGGCTCTTCCACTCGATCGACCTCGAGGCGCTCAAGACGAACGATCTGAGGTACTCGCTGCTCGACTACGTCCGGGCCGGACAGGGGCCGACCAATCTGCCGATGCCGTCCGACGTCTCGGACACCGAGCGGCAGCAGCCGTTCTCCAGTCTCTTCGAGCAGCAGGTGTTCAACCGGCTCGCGGGCCGGGGCTACTACGTCGTGCCGTCGATGACCATCAACAACCGCGTGATCGATCTCGTGGTCACCGGATCCGACGCCCGGATGGCCGTCGAGTGCGATGGGGACTCGTTCCGGACCACCGGCGAGCAGGCCCGTTCGGACATGGAACGCGAACGCGAATTGCGTCGATGTGGTTGGTACTTCTGGCGAGTGCGGGAGTCCGAGTTCGAGCTCGACCCCGACCGTGCCCTCGACGGGCTGTGGGAGGTGCTCGATCGGCGCGGGGTGAAGCCGGGATCGATCACCTCCCTGTCGGTGGATGTGCCGGCGACATCCGATCATCGTTGGGACCCGATCGATCTCAGCGCGGGGGAGTGAGACGGCGCGGGACCCTGATCGTCAGTCGGTGGGTCGGACCGCGGTGACCAACGCGGGCAGGCCGATCGCGGCCGACGTTCGGATGCTGTGGGTGACTTCGCGGCTCAACGCCGAAGGCTCCGGATTGAACTCGATGACCGGGGTGCCGGCGACGATTGCCCGCTCGGGGAGTTCGGCAGCCGGATAGACGATGCCACTGGTTCCGACCACGAGTACGACATCGCTTGCGGCAAAGACGTTCTCGGCGGTCTTCCACGCGTCGGTCGGCAGCGGCTCGCCGAACCAGACGACACCGGGACGGATCGCGGACAGGCAGACCGGACATGTGGGCGGTTCCACGCGCACCTCGTGCACGGCCAGCTCCGGGTCGGCGCCGGTGCCGTGATACGGCCGCCCGCAATGGCTGCAGCGCGGAGCGAACAGGCTGCCGTGCAGGTGACTCACCACGTCGCTGCCTGCCCGCTCATGGAGATCGTCGACGTTCTGGGTCACCACCATCACCGCACGATCACGAGCCAGTTCGACGAGCGCGCGGTGCCCGGCGTTGGGCTGGGCGTCACGAATCATCCGGGCTCGCCACTGATACCACCCCCACACGAGCGCGGGATCGGCCGCCCAGGCCTCCGGCGTCGCCAGCTGCGCGGGATCGAACTCCTGCCACAGCCCGGTCTCGGCATCGCGAAAGGTGGCGATGCCGCTCTCGGCGGACATCCCGGCGCCGGTGAACACCGTGATCCATTCGGCCCGCCGAACCGCCTCGACCACCTCACCGGGCAGGTCGGGATCGATTGCGGATGCCGACGACGTCGACCGCGTGGTCGGCGGCGTTGGCGATTCGTCGCGCTCGCTCATCGGTGATCCGGTTCCAGCGCCACCCGGAGCAGGTCGGCGGTCTGGTCAGGGTCGGGGTCGCGGCGTACCACCAGCCCTTTGGCGAAGCTCAGCTTGTCTCCGTTGTGGCGGGGTACGACGTGCAGATGTGTGTGGAACACGGTCTGGAAGGCGGCCCGACCGTCGTTGACGACCAGATTGACGCCGTCGGCGCCCAGCGCGCCTGACTTCATCGCGGCGGCCACCCGTTGACCGGCGGCGAAGAGGCGGCCGCCCATCTCGGGGTCGAGGTCGGCGAGCCCGGACGAGTGCTCGCGCGGGACGAGCAGCGTGTGGCCGCGGGTGACCGGGCGGATGTCGAGGAAGCCGACGACGTCGTCGTCGCGGTAGACCGTCCGAGCGGGCGCCCGCCCGCCGACGATGTCGCAGAACACGCACGTTGCCATGTCGAGCACCCTACGTTTCCGGACGCGGGCCGTCGCGATCGGTGGCGACCGGTGACCGTCCTGGATCGAGAGTGCAGCATGTCACATAACGATTGGATAACGGATCGACGCGACTTCCGGAGGCCCCGAACGAGCGCTCGGAAACAATCCGTGATCAGGGGCGATCCGGGGGTGTTCGGTTGAGGGTTCGGTGCACACATGTGTTACTCGCGGGGTTACCCACGGGTATACCCGCGGGTCGATGTCAAACATGAGGAAAGCCTCATTTTCGTGTGTCATCATTGGGACACGTTCACGCCGACGATGACTCATAGGTGAGTCTCACGTGCAACCAAAAGTGTTGCGCGGCAGGTGTGTTCATCCAGTGTGCCACAGCGCAACACGGATAAGTGCAGCGCAGCACCGAAAAGTCCAGGCCACCGTACCGACAGACCTCAGCGGGTGATTTCTGTGCCCGCGGCTCAGCCAACGACGACAAGCCATTGACTACCCGCGACACGAGCACCCCCGCCACAGCAGTGTCGAGACAAGAGGAGAACCCGTGACCGTCGACCAATTCCGTTCAGGAGCACAGGGCGCCGCGCACTCGGACCGCCCGACCACGACGCTGATCGACCGTCTCATCGACGGCGAGCCGTATGCGATCAGTTTCGGTGGACAGGGTTCGCCCTGGCTGCCCACCCTGGCCGAACTGGTCGTCGACGCCGACCTCGAGCATCGGATCGGGAAGATCGTCGCCGCTGCCGAGCGCATCATCGATCCGGTCGCCGCCCAGCTCACCATCGCGGTGGTGGACGGTTTCCACCCGCTGACCTGGGTTCGGGCCCTCGATGCCGAAGAGCCGGTGCCCGGTGAGACAGAGCTCGCTGACTTCACGCTGTCGGGTCCGGGCGTACTCCTGACCCAACTGGCCGCCGTCGAAGCGCTGAAGAAGCAGGGCCTCGACACCACCGCCATCACGCCGACTGCCGTCATCGGGCACTCGCAGGGATCCATCGCCACCCACGCGATCGGCGCCGACGGCCAGGCCGCAGAGTCCGGCCAGGGGCTGCTGCTGGCGATCGCACACCTCATCGGCGCCGCCGGCACCCTCGTCGCACGTCGTCGCGGATTGGCGACCACCACCGACGGCACCCCCATGCTCGCCATCAGCGGTGCCGTGCCCGCACGCATCGAGGCGATCCTCGCCGAATACCGCGCCGGTCTGAGCGAGTCCGAGCTGGCCTCGGCCCCCGTCGTCGCGATCCGCAACGGCCGTCGCGCCGTCGCCCTCTCCGGTGCACCTCGCCATCTCGCCGCGTTCGCGGCGCTCTGCGAGCGCATCGCGGCCGCCGAGACCGACGAGCGCAAGCGCAAGGTCGCGGGTGGGGCGCCGTTCGCGCCCAAGTTCGATCACCTGAACGTCAGCGTCGCCTTCCATCACCCGACCATGGCCGAGGCCGTCGACCTGGTCGCGGAGTGGGCCGACGAGTGCGGGATCGATCGCGACACCGCGATCGGCCACGCCAAGTCCATCCTGGTCGATCCCGTCGACTGGGTCGCGACGGTCGACGAGGTCGTCGATGCCGGCGCCAAATGGATCCTCGACTTCGGGCCCGGCGACCTCGCCACCCGCCTCACCTCATCGCTGGTCCGCGGTCAGGGCGTCGGTCTGGTGTCGCCTGCGCTGCGCGTGGGTCAGCGGAACCTGTTCAGCCCGGGCGGAATCCCCGAGGTCGCCCGGCCCTGGACGCAGTTCGCCCCGCAGCTCGTCGAGCTGCCCGACGGCCGCAAGGTCGTCGATACCGCATTCACCCGGCTGACCGGTCGTTCACCGATGCTGCTGGCAGGCATGACCCCGACCACCGTCGACCCCGCCATCGTCGCTGCGGCCGCCAACGCCGGACACTGGGCCGAGCTCGCCGGTGGTGGGCAGGTCACCGAGCAGATCTTTGCCGACAACGTCGCACGCATGACCGATCTCCTCGAGGACGGCCGGCAGGCACAGTTCAACGCGCTGTTCCTCGACCCCTATCTGTGGAAGCTGCAGCTCGGCGGCAAGCGCCTCGTGCAGAAGGCCCGCGCCCAGGGGGCCCCGATCGACGGTGTCGTCGTGTCCGCGGGCATTCCCGAACTCGAGGACGCTGTCGCGCTCGTCGACGAGTTCGTCGAGGCAGGCCTCCGCTTCGTCGCCTTCAAGCCCGGCACCGTCGAGCAGATCCGCGCAGTGGTCCGCATCGCCGCCGAGGTGCCCCATCACCCGGTCATCGTCCAGATCGAGGGCGGCCGCGCGGGTGGCCACCACTCGTGGGAGGACCTCGACGATCTGTTGCTGGGCACCTACAGCGAACTACGGGCCCGCAACAACGTCGTGATCTGTGTCGGTGGCGGCATCGGTACCCCGGAACGGGCGAGCGAATACCTCACCGGCGCATGGTCGTCGGTCTACGGCTACCCGTCGATGCCGCTCGACGGCATCCTGGTCGGTACCGCCGCGATGGCCACCAAGGAGGCCACCACCGCCCCCGAGGTCAAGCAGCTGCTGGTGGACACGGTCGGCTGTGACGACTGGATCGGGGCCGGGCACGCGACCGCAGGCATGGCGTCCGGGCGTAGCCAGCTCGGTGCCGACATCCACGAGATCGACAACACCGCGTCGCGCTGCGGTCGCCTGCTCGACGAGGTCGCCGGTGACGGCGACGCCGTCGCCGACCGCCGCGACGAGATCATCGCCGCCATGGCCGACACCGCCAAGCCGTACTTCGGCGACGTCGCCGATATGACCTACCGGGCATGGCTGGACCGCTACGCGACCCTCGCCGTCGGCGACGGGCGGTCCGATCAGCTGCCCTGGGCCGACATCACCTGGCAGCAGCGGTTCACCGATATGCTCCAGCGCACCGAGGCCCGGATGAGTCCCGTCGATTCGGGGGAGATCCCGACGATGTTCGCCGGGTCCGGCAGCACCGACGATCCCCACTCCGCGATCGATGCACTCGGCAGCGTCTACCCGGAGATCGAGACCGACGTCCTGCATCCCGCCGACGTCGCGTTCTTCCTCGAGCTCTGCCGCACCCCCGGCAAGCCGGTCAACTTCGTGCCCGTCATCGACAAGGACGTGCGCCGCTGGTGGCGCAGTGACTCGCTGTGGCAGGCCCACGATGAGCGCTACCCGGCCGATGCGGTGTGCATCATCCCCGGTCCGGTGGCCGTCTCCGGCATCACCCGCGTCGATGAGCCGGTCGGCGAGCTGCTCGACCGGTTCGAGGCTCAGGTCGTGAACGATCTGCGCGACGCCGGCACGGACTCCGTCGCCGTCGACACCCGCAAGCGTGCCGGTCTGGTGGACGGCGACGGCACCATCGTGGCCGTGCTCGAAGCCGACGACGTCGACTGGGTCGGGCGCATGGTGCCCAATCCCATTGCGCTGCTGGGCGACCGCGATCGCTGGACGCTCGTGGACCCGGATCGTGCCGAGCACGAGCCGACGGGTTCGGTGCTCGAGCACGTGGCCGAGGATCGTTACGACCTGGTGACGCCCATCTCGGGTTCCTCGGTCCGGATTCCGCTGCACATCGACGCCGGTCTGCTCGACGGCGGCAACCCGCGGGTCGGGATCGACGAGGCCGCGCAGGCCATGCGTGAGATCCTGACCGTCGCCGCCGGTGGCGAACTCGCGACCGTCGAGGACGGCGTCGCGGTCACCACCGTGTCGTGGGACCCGGACAGCGTTGCCGACCACGCCGCGGTGACCGGCTACACCCTGCCTGCCAACCTGCGTCCGACGACCCCGACCGAACCGTTCGGCTTCGCGGTCCCCGACACCCTCGTCGGCGCGAGTTGGCCCAGCGTCTTCAGCCTCATCGGTGCCGCCCGGACCGAATCAGGGGCTCCCGTCGTCGAGGGTCTGCTGGACCTGGTCCACCTCGACCATGCCGTCGAGCTGGTCGGCGAGATCCCTGCCACCACAGCAGAACTGACCGTCACCGCGCGGTCCGGCGCGGTGTACGACTCCGAGGTCGGCCGCGTGGTCGAGGTCGGTGTCGAGGTGGCAGGCCCGACCGGTCCGATCGCCACGATGACCGAGCGGTTCGCCATCCGCGGACGCCTTGGTTCGGCGGAACTCGCCGACCCGGTCCGGGCCGGCGGCGCCTCCGACGACGAGCGGGCGGCCACTCGCAAGCTGCTCCGTTCCGCCACCATCACCGCACCGAGCCGGATGACCGGTTTCGCCGCGGTGTCCGGTGATCGCAACCCGATCCACACCGATGTCGCGGCCGCCAAACTGGCCGGGCTCGGCGACCCGATCGTGCACGGCATGTGGCTGTCGGCAGCCGCCCAGCAGGTGGTCACCGCCACCGACAGCAAGCACCCGACCCCGTCGGCCCGCCCGTTGGTCGGCTGGACCGCCCGGTACCTGGGCATGGTGCGCACCGGCGACTCCATCTCGATCCGCGTCGACAGGGTCGGTCTCGATGCCGGCCGTGAGGTCGTCGAGGTCACCGCGAAGGTCGGCGACGACCTCGTGATGGCCGCCACCGGTCTGCTGGCCGCGCCGCGTACGGTCTACGCCTTCCCGGGCCAGGGCATCCAGAGCAAGGGCATGGGACTCGACGCCCGGTCGCGGTCGAAGGCCGCACGGGAGATCTGGGATCGCGCCGACAAGCACACCCGCGACGCTCTGGGCTTCTCGATCCTGGCGGTGGTGCGCGACAACCCGACCACCCTGGTCGCCAACGGCACCACCTACAACCATCCCGACGGAGTGCTCTACCTGACGCAGTTCACCCAGGTCGCCATGGCGACCCTGGGTGTCGCGCAGATCGCCGAGCTCAAGGAGGCGGGTGGTTTCGTCGAGAACGCCATCACCTGCGGTCACTCGGTGGGCGAGTACAACGCGCTCGCGGCGTGTGCCGGGGTGCTGCCGCTCGAGGCCGTGCTCGAGGTCGTGTTCCAGCGCGGTGAGGCCATGCATCACCTGGTCCCCCGAGATGACCTGGGCCGCAGTGACTACCGCATGGCGGCGATCCGCCCGAGCCAGTTCGGTCTGGCCGATGCCGACGTCACCGGTTTCGTGACGGAGGTCGGAGAGTCGGTCGGCGAGTTCCTCGAGGTCGTGAACCTGAACCTGCTCGGCTCGCAGTATGCGATCGCCGGCACGGTCCGTGGCCTCGAACACCTCGAAGACGAGATCGAGCGTCGTCGCAACGAGTTCGGCGGCAAGAAGTCCTTCATCCTGGTGCCCGGTATCGACGTGCCGTTCCACTCCACGGTGTTGCGTGAAGGCGTGCCGGAATTCCGGTCCAAGCTCGAAGGCCTGCTGCCGGAACACATCGATCCGGAGATCCTGGTCGGTCACTACATCCCCAACCTCGTGCCCCGGCTGTTCACCCTCGATCGCTCCTTCATCGAGGAGATCGCCGCGCTGGTGCCGTCCGATCCGCTCGATGCCGTTCTGGCGGACTGGGATTCCTGGTCGGACAAGCCCGGACAGCTGGTTCGCGTCGTCCTCATCGAGCTGCTGGCCTGGCAGTTCGCCAGCCCGGTCCGCTGGATCGAGACCCAGGAACTGTTGTTCGCCGGACCGTCGCGTGACGGCCTCGGGGTTCAGAGATTCGTCGAGATCGGCCTGAAGGGCGCCCCGACCCTCGCCGGACTCGCCACCAACACCCTCAAGCTCGACGACTACGCCGCGGCGACCACCGAGGTGGCCAACGTCGAACGCGATTCCGATGTGATCCTGGCCAAGGACTCCGGTCCCGAACCCGAGGACGAGGTCGACGAGGGTTCGCAGGCGCCGGCCGCCGAGGCCACGGCAGCAGAGGCCGCGCCGACAGCTGCGCCTGCCGCCGCACCGGCACCGGCAGCAGCCGCATCAGGGCCCCGACCGGACGACATCTCGTTCGGGCCTGCCGACGCGGTGAAGTCCGTGATCGCGCTGTGGACCAAGATGCGGACCGATCAGATCGGCTCCGCGGACACCATCGAGGCGCTGTGCGACGGCGTCTCGTCACGCCGCAACCAGCTCCTCCTCGACATCGGCGGCGAACTCGGACTGGGAGCCATCGACGGTGCGGCCGAGGCCGACATGAACGCGCTGTCGTCGACGGTGGAGACGCTGGCACGCGGTTATCGCCCGCTGGGCCCGGTGCTCAGCGACGCCGTCGGCGACCAGGTCCGCAAGGTGCTCGGGCCCCTGGGCAAGCGGCAGTCCTACATCACCGATCGTGTTTCCAACGTGTGGCAGCTCGGACCCGGCTGGGGACTGCACGCCACGGTGGCGGTCGCCCTCGGTACCCGCGACGGCGCCAGCGTCCGCGGCGAGGATCTCGGTAACCTGCTCGACGGCGCGCTCGCCAACGCGGACGCGCTCGATGCCCTGATCGATCGTGCGGTCACCTCGGTCGGTGCGGAACGCGGTGTCGCCGTGGCCAAGCCGGCCGCCGAGAGTGGTGGCGGCGCAACGGTCGACGCGGCAGCGCTCGGTGAGTTCACCGAACAGATCACCGGTCGCTCCGGTGCGCTGGCCTCGGCCGCCTATACCGTGCTGGAGAAGCTCGGCCTGGCCGAGATCAACGCCGCGGGCGAGGTGGTCGACGACCCGAACGTGGCCATCGTCGAGCGTGTCAGTGCCGAACTCGGCTCCGACTGGGCCAGGACCGTCGCCCCGGCCTTCGACACCGCCAAGGTGGTGTTGGTCGACGACCGCTGGGCCACCAGCCGCGAGGACCTCGTCCGGATCTGGCTGACCGACGAGCACGACCTCGACACCGACTTCGAGGGTGTGGTCGGTCGGTTCAACGGCGCAGGCCACACGGTTGCGACGCACGCCACCTGGTGGCAGGGCAAGGCACTGGCATCCGGAAACGCCGTGCACGCACGCACGTTCGCCGCCATCGCCAGTGCGGCGGAGCAGCCGGGCGTCGGGCAGTGGTCGAACGAGATCGCCGTCGTCACCGGTGCAGGCAAGGGCTCGATCGCCTCCGGCGTGATCGCCGGGCTGCTGGCCGGCGGCGCAACGGTGATCGCCACGACCTCGCGCCTGGACTCCGGCAAGCTCGCGTTCTACAAGAAGCTCTACCGTGAGAACGCCCGATACGACGCGGCATTGTGGGTGGCGCCCGCCAACATGGCGTCCTACACCGACGTCGACGACCTGGTCGAGTGGATCGGTGCAGAGCAGACCGAGAACCTCGGTGGCACCACGTCGGTGATCAAGCCGGCGATGAAGCCGACCCTGCTCTTCCCGTTCGCCGCGCCCCGGGTGGCCGGTGATCTCACCGATGCCGGCGGTCGTGCCGAACTGGAGATGAAGGTTCTGCTCTGGTCGGTCGAGCGGATGATCGGTGGACTGGGAGAACTGCACGCCGATCACGACATCGCCGCCCGCGTCCACGTGGTGCTGCCCGGTTCGCCGAACCGCGGCATGTTCGGCGGCGACGGCGCCTACGGCGAGAGCAAGGCGTCGCTGGACGCGCTGGTCACCCGTTGGGCGGCCGAGGACTCCTGGAATCAGAAGACCACCATCGCGCACGCCCTCATCGGATGGGTGCGCGGAACCGGTCTGATGGGCCACAACGACGGGATGGTCGACGCCGTCGAGGCGGCGGGTGTGCGCACCTGGAGCACGGCCGAGATGGCCGCGAACCTGCTCGGCCTGTGCACCACGGAGCATCGGCAGCACGCCCGCACCGAGGCGATCGTCGCCGACTTCACCGGCGGTCTCGACCCGTCGATCGACCTCAAGGCACTGGCCGGTGCGGCCGCCGAAGCGGCGGCCGACGAAGCCGAGGAGTCCGACGACGAGGTGACCACCGTGGCGGCGTTGCCCGCCCCGGCCCGCGCACCGAAGGGGATGACCCCGCAGTGGCCGTCGATCGACGCCCGTCCGGAGGATCTGGTCGTCATCGTCGGTGCAGGCGAGCTCGGGCCGTACGGCTCATCGCGGACTCGGCTCGAGATGGAGGTCGACGAGAAGCTCTCCGCCGCAGGCGTTGTGGAACTCGCCTGGAACACCGGACTGATCCAGTGGGACACCGCGCCCAAGCCGGGCTGGTACGACACCGAATCCGGTGACCCGGTGCCGGAGAGCGAGATCGCCGAGCGCTACCACGACGAGGTCGTGTCGCGCTGTGGTATCCGGCGCTACGCCGACGAGGGTGCGATGGTCGACAACACCTCGCCGTTGCTCACCTCGGTCTTCCTCGACGAGGACCTCACCTTCACGGTGAGCTCCGAGGCGGAGGCACGAGCATTCGCCTCGGCCGCCCCGGAGAAGACGCGGATCGTGGAGAATGCGGAGACCGGCGACTGGCAGGTGACCCGACTCTCGGGCACCGAGATCCGGGTGCCGCGACAGTTCACGTTGTCGCGCACCGTCGGCGGTCAGATCCCGACCGGTTTCGACCCGACCCGCTGGGGTGTCACCCCGGACATGGCCGAGTCGATCGACCGTGTCGCACTGTGGAACCTGGTGGCGACGGTCGATGCGTTCCTGTCCTCGGGATTCACTCCGTCGGAGCTGATGCGGTGGGTGCACCCCGGTCTGGTCGCCAACACGCAGGGCACCGGTATGGGCGGCATGACGTCGATGCGGGAGCTCTACATCAACACCCTGCTCGGCGAGTCCAAGGCCAACGACATCCTGCAGGAAGCCCTGCCGAACATCGTTGCCGCACACGTGGTCCAGTCCTATGTCGGCAGCTACGGCGCGATGATCCACCCGGTCGCCGCATGTGCCACGGCAGCCGTCTCGGTCGAGGAGGGCGTCGACAAGATCCGTCTCGGCAAGGCGATGTTCGCGGTGGCCGGCGGTTTCGACGATCTCGGTATCGAGGGCATCGTGGGCTTCGGTGATATGTCCGCGACCGCGGAGTCGGCCGCGATGTCGGCACGAGGGATCGACGAGCGCCGGTTCTCCCGGGCCAACGATCGTCGTCGCGGCGGGTTCGTCGAATCCGCAGGCGGCGGAACGATCCTGCTGGCCCGCGGCGACGTGGCGGCGCAGATGGGTCTGCCGGTCCTCGGCGTGGTCGCCTGGGCGCAGAGCTTCGGTGACGGTGTGCACACCTCGATCCCGGCCCCCGGCCTGGGTGCGTTGGGCGCCGCACGTGGCAACGATGCCTCGCCGCTGGCCTGCGCGCTCAGTGCGCTGGGCGTCAGCGCCGATGACGTCGCGGTGATCTCCAAGCACGACACCTCGACGCGGGCAAACGATCCCAACGAGTCCGAGCTGCACGAGCGGCTCGCCTCCGCGATCGGTCGCGGTGACGGCGCTCCGCTGTTCGTGGTGTCGCAGAAGTCGCTGACCGGCCATGCCAAGGGCGGTGCCGCTGCCTTCCAGCTGATCGGGCTGTGCCAGCTGCTGCGCGACGGGGTGATCCCGCCGAACCGCAGTCTGGACTGTGTCGACGAGCAGATGCGCGACTACCCGCACCTGGTGTGGCCGCGTGAGACCCTGAACCTCGGCGAGCGGTTCCCGCTCAAGGCGGGTCTGCTGACCAGCCTCGGGTTCGGTCACGTCTCCGGTCTGATCGCCGTGGTCCACCCGGAAGCCTTTGTGGCGACACTGGATTCGGAACAGGCCAAGGTCTACCGGCAGCAGGCCGCGGAGCGCGCCCGCAAGGGCAACCACCGTCTGCTGGAGGCGATGTGCGGCGTCGAGCCCGCTTACCAGCGTCCGCCGAACCGCCGGTTCGACAGCGCGGCCGACGAGCACGATGCCGAGGCCGAGCTCCTGCTCGACCCGTCGGTGCGGCTCGCGGCAGGTGGCAGCTATGTCCGCGCCGGCGGAGCGGAGTGAAGCCCGAGTCTGATGCGGCGATGAGCGTTCTCGGAGTGGGTATCGACATCGTGTCGATCCCGGAGTTCGGTGAGCAGTTGCGCCAGCCCGGCACGACGTTCGCGGACCGGTTCACGGTTCGCGAACGCCGTGACGCGGCGGCGGGCACCGGCGACGAGGCACGCCATCTGGCCGCACGGTGGGCGGCCAAGGAGGCCGTGGTGAAAGCGTGGTCGGTGAGCCGGTTCTCGCGGTCGCCGCTGCTGCCGCTCATCCGCCACAGCGACATCGAGGTGGTCACCGACAACTGGGGCCGCCCGGCGATCCGCCTGGGCGGAGAGATCGGCGAATTGCTCAAGGACACGCGCCTGCACATCTCGCTCACCCATGACGGCGACACCGCCGCCGCGGTCGCGATCCTGGAAGGCGTCTGACCACACGCGCACGCTCGACGACAAACTGCGCACGCTCGACGGGAAACACTCGTCGAGCGTGCGCAGATTCGCGTCGAGCGTGCGCGGCTCAGTCCTCTGCAGTCGTCTCCTCGAGCAATAGGTAGCCGGCGAGCATCCGCTTGAGCTCCGAGACCGTCTCGTCGTGGTCGTGACCGTCCTGGACGGAGAAACTCAGCAGCGAGTACGCGGTGTGCACCAGCACTTGCGACATCATCTCGCGGCGACCGCGTTGGGTCGGGGTGAGGGGAGCGAGGATGTGTGCGACCTGCTCGGCGAGGACGCGTTCGTTCCGCGAGGCGGTGGCCCTGGTGGCGGGGGTGGACTGCACCGCCAGCCAGACCGCCCGGCGCGACGGGTCGTCGCGCCAGAGTGCGGCGAGGTGATCGAGGAACTTCTCGAGCAGGTGGGGCCATTCCAACGACGGGATCTCCGACGAGAACGCTGCCAACTCCTCCCGGACGTCGACCGTGTCCTGGCGGTCGAGCTCACAGACGATGACGTACTTGTTGGCGAAGTACTGATAGAGGGTGCCGATCGGGACCTCGGCACGCGACGCGATCTCTTCGCAGGTCAACGACTCGAAACCGACCTCGATCAGCAGGTCGCGGGCGGCGCCGAGCATCGCGGAGAACTTCTTCTTGCTACGTTCCTGCGTCGGCCGCTTCCGTGGGACCAGCGGCTCGGCGAGTGATGCGGACATCGTCGTCGCTCCTCGAGGCCGGTCTCACACGGCGATATCGCGCCGGAGCTTGGCGACATGCCCCGTGGCGCGGACGTTGTACTGTGCCACTTCGATCTTGCCGTCCTCGTCGACGAGAAAGGTCGAACGGATCACGCCGGTCACGGTCTTGCCGTACATCTTCTTCTCGCCGAAGGCGCCCCAGGCGCTGAGGACCTCTTTGTCCGGGTCGGACAACAGCGGGAACGTCAGGTCCTGAGCCTCGGTGAACTTCGCCAGCTTGGCCGGCTTGTCGGGCGAGATCCCGAGGACCGCGATGCCCGCGTCGTCGAGGTCCTTCAGGTTGTCGCGGAAATCACATGCCTGCTTCGTGCAGCCGGGGGTGGACGCCGCCGGATAGAAGTAGACGATCACCTTGCGTCCGGCGTAGTCGGACAGGGACACCGGCGTGTCCTGCGAATCGTGAAGGGTGAAAGCGGGGGCTGGGTCTCCGACGGACAACCTCGGTGTCGCTGGCATACCGCCAGGTTAGTCGATGCGCACATCGGTCGGATGCCGCGTGGGGGTGCGGAATGTCGGTATCGCTCGATTTCACGTGGGCACTCCGGCGCGGCGCGTGGCGGCGCGCATGCCTGGTGGGGCCGCCGATGCCGTAGTCTCGAAAGGTCGCAACTCAGGCGTCGCGCGGGTGGCCGGAACGCTGCCGAACACCGATCCGATGACGCCGTCAATCACGTATGGGAGGAACCACGTGGCCGGGGATACCGAACGTATCGAGCAGGAGATCGCACAGGCGCGCGAGGACCTGGCCAAGACCCTCGATTCGCTGGCCGAGCGCGCGAATCCGCAGCGGCTGGCAGGCGATGTCAAGAAGAAGGTGATGGCCACCCTCTCGACCCCGGCGGTGAAGTACACGCTGGCGGGGGTCGGGACAGTAGTCGTCGTCGTGATCGTACGAAAGATCGTGAAGTGACCGATGTTCGTCTGCCCGGCGTACGCCGGGCTCGTCGCCGTGGCGCCGGAGTGGCGCTGGTTGCCGCACTCTCCGTCGTCGCGCTCGCGGGTTGCTCCACGTCGTCGAGCTATCCCGACGTCATCACCGACGCCCAGAGCCTCGATTCCGTGGCGCAGCCGACCATCTCGGTGACCGGCTGGCATGACCAGCCGATGAACGACAAGGCCGTCGGTGTGATGCCCGGTGCGCCGATCACGGTCACCGCCCACGACGGCAATCTGTCGTCGGTGGTCGTGTCGGGCCCCGACGGTCCGGTCCCGGGGAAGACGTCGTCGGACGGCGCTCACTGGGTCTCCACGGGTGCCCTCGACTTCGGTGCCGACTACTCCCTGACGGCGGCCGCTCGCGGCGTCGACGGCGCCGGGGCCCGCAAGATCGGCTTCACCACCGCCTCGGCCGACTCGCTGGCCGATGCGTCCACCGTGACCGGCGACGGTGAGACCGTCGGCGTCGGGCAGCCCGTGGTGATCAACTTCGACACCCCGGTCGCCGACAAGCGCAACGCGGAGAACGCCATCAAGGTCACCACCGACCCGCCGGTCGAGGGCGCGTTCTACTGGCTGAACGACAGCATGGTGCGGTGGCGTCCGGAACACTTCTGGAAGCCAGGCACCAAGGTGCACGTCGCGGCGAACATCAAGGGAATCGACCTCGGCGACGGCGTGTTCGGCGAGAACAATCTGGATTCCGGCTTCAAGGTCGGCCGAAGCTTCATCGCGGTGGCCGACGACAAGACCAAACAGCTGACGGTCTCGGTGAACGGCAAGGTGGTCAAGACCATGCCGACCTCGCTGGGCAAGGACTCCACACCCACCAACAACGGGACCTACATCGTGGCCGAGCGCGAGCCGAGCGTGGTCATGGACTCCTCGACCTACGGTGTGCCGGTGAACTCTCCGGAGGGGTACAAGGAGACGGTCTACGACGCGACCCGAATCTCGTTCAGCGGCATCTACGTCCACTCCGCGCCGTGGTCACTCGGCGATCAGGGCGTCGACGACGTCAGCAACGGGTGCCTGAACGTGAGCCCGGAGAACGCGGAATGGTTCCTCAACCATGCGTTGCGCGGCGACATCGTGATCGCGAAAAACACTGTCGGTCCAACACTTCCCGGCGACGACGGGCTCGGGGACTGGAACGTCCCCTGGTCGGTCTGGAAGAAGGGCAATGCCTGATCGACACGGTGCCCAGGGGCCGTCGTGGGGGCGATTTCACTTCTGTCGCCACGACATGTAAGGTTCCTTTTCGCACCGGCAAGCGCCATTAGCTCAATTGGCAGAGCAGCTGACTCTTAATCAGCGGGTTCGGGGTTCGAGTCCCTGATGGCGCACAACACACACAGATGAACGCCCCGCCCAGCGCGGGGCGTTTTTCTGTCGGGTGGAACACACTGTGCGGGCCCCGATTCATCCGGGGAACCGACTCGGACAAACCGGTCGCACGTCGTCTCGTACACTTGTGTCCAACCGTGGGTCAGGGGCGCGTCATCGTCGACGTGAGCGGTGAGATCGTCGTGGTGGTTACAAGGTTGGAGGATCATGGGGATCAGTCGTACCCGGATGGGGCGTCGTTCACCGCTCGCGCTCATCGGCGTCCTCGTCGCGATCGTCGCGAGCGTGTCGTCGTGCACGGAGGACCCGAAGTATTCGTCGGATGTCGGGAGTTCCAACCTGATCGACGACATGCTCAAGCCGGGGGTGGAAGTCTCGGAATGGGGCAATCGCCCGCTGGCCGATCAGGCGGTCGGGATCCAGCCGGGGGCGCCGATCACCGTTGCCGCCCGCGAAGGCGCCATCACCGGCGTGGTGATCTCCAAGGCCGACGGCTCGCCGGTCAAGGGCGAACTCTCCGAGGACGGCACCACGTGGACCAGCGCGGAGCCGCTCGGCTACAACCGCACCTACACACTGCAGGCCGACGCGGTCGGGATCGGCGGCAAGAGCACCAAACGCGTCTCGTTCACCACCCGCGCGCCGAACAACCTCACGCAGGCATACCTGACACCGTCGCCACGTGAGACGGTCGGCGTCGGTCAGCCGGTCGCGGTCAAGTTCGACGAGCCGATACCGGACCGGAAGGCCGCCCAGGACGCCATCAAGGTCACCACCGACCCCCCGACCGCCGGCGCGTTCTACTGGATCAGCGACTCGGAGGTCCGGTGGCGTCCGCAACACTGGTGGAAGACCGGCACCAAGGTCGCCGTCGCGGTCAACACCTACGGCATCGATCTCGGCGATGGATTGTTCGGCCAGGAGAACGTACGCACCGACTTCCAGGTGGGGCGGTCGATGATCATCACTGCCGACGACAACTCCAAGCAGGTCAGCTTTGCCCGGGACGGGAAGGTGATCCGCAGCATGCCGACCTCGATGGGCAAGCCGGGTGCGGAGACCGACAACGGGGTGTACCTGGTGTCGGACAAGCACGACCACATCATCATGGACTCGTCGACCTACGGCGTGCCGGTGACGTCTGCCGACGGTTATCGCACGCCGGTGGACTATGCGACCCGGATGTCCTACAGCGGCATCTTCTTCCACTCCGCACCGTGGTCGGTCTGGGCCCAGGGCAACACCAACACCAGCCACGGCTGCTTGAACCTCAGCCCGGATGATGCGCTCTGGGTCATGCGCAACACGCTGCGTGGGGACCCGGTGGTGGTGAAGAACACCGGGGGAGCGACCCTGTCGGGCACCGACGGGCTGGGGGATTGGAACATCCCGTGGGCCGTGTGGTCGAAGGGCAACGCCTGACCGCGGTCGGACTCCCTCGCGAGGTGGTCGCGCCGACGTTACCAACACCCACTGTTACGATCGCCGATGACAGTAACGTCCGACGACAAAGGGTGTGCCGACATGGCCGAACGCTCCTCCTGGGAAACCGACGATCTCACCGCGCTGCGTGATCTCGCTCGCAGCTTCTGTGAGAAAGAGATCAAGCCGAACATCGAGAAGTTCATCGACCAGCATCATGTCGACCGCGACCTGTGGAACAAGGCCGGCGAGCTGGGGCTGCTCTGCATGTCGATCCCGGAGGAGTACGGGGGCGGTGGTGGCACGTTCGCGCACGAGGCTGTGCTCATCGAAGAGCAGGCGCGCGTTGCCGATTCGTCCTGGGGGGCGAGCCTGCACAACGGGATCGTCGCGCACTACCTCCTCGCATACGGATCCGAGGAGCAGAAGAAGACCTGGCTGCCCAGGATGGCCGGCGGGGAAGCGGTCGGCGCCATCGCGATGACCGAACCGGGGACGGGTTCGGATCTGCAGAACGTGAAGACAAAGGCGATCCAGCAGGGCGACGAATACGTGATCGACGGGTCGAAGACCTTCATCACCAACGGCAGCCAGGCCGACCTGATCATCGTGGTGGCCAAGACCGACACCAGTGAGGGCGCCAAGGGGATCTCGCTGATCCTCGTCGAAGCGGACCGTGAGGGCTTCCGCCGCGGCCGGGTGCTGGACAAGGTCGGTCAGCGTGGCCAGGACACGTCGGAGCTCTTCTTCGACGGCGTCCGCGTGCCGACCTCGAATCTGCTGGGGCAGGAAGAAGGTCAGGGCTTCATCCAGCTGATGCAGCAGCTACCGCAGGAGCGACTCATCATCGCGGTGGCCTCGGTGGCAGGCATGGAGAGCGCGGTTGCGCAGACCATCGAATACACCAAGGACCGCACGGCCTTCGGCCGACCGATCTTCGGCTTCCAGAACACCAAGTTCAAGCTCGCCGAGGCCGCGACGGAGACACGGATCGCGCGGGTCTTCGTGGACGACTGCATCACCAAACACCTCGACGGCAAGCTCGACATCCCGACCGTGGCGATGGCGAAGTGGTGGACCAGCGATCGTGCCATGGTCGTGGCCGACGAATGCCTGCAACTCTTCGGTGGGTACGGCTACATGAACGAGTACCCGATAGCGCGGATGTGGGCCGACAACCGCGTGCAGAAGATCTACGCCGGCACCAACGAGATCATGAAGGAGATCATCGCGCGATCCCTCTGAAGTGCCCGGAGATCGTCGATCAGCCGACCGTGAATTCCGTCGAGGTGCCGATGAACGAACGGGTGGATCCGTTGTCGGCCCGGCTGTCCCCGTGGTACCGGATGCGGAACCGGCCGGAGGTGCCCGACGGAATCGTCCACTCGATCCGGATCACCGAGGCCTGGGTCTCACCGGCCGGACGTCGCCAATGGAGTTCGGTCTCCCAGTCGTTGTCGTCGGCGACGGTGGTCCAGGACATACGGTCTCGCCGTTGGATCTCGAGGTAGGTCCCGCCGGTGCGCAGCCGGTTGTTCGGGTGCGCACCGGCGAACTCGGCCACCGCCACCTGACCCGGGCGGTACCGGCCCGCGGGGCGGGACAGCAGGTCTCCGTAGCCGCGGCCCGCCACCGGACGGTCGGGTGGAACCGGTGGCAGCAGGTCGGGCTGGAATCCCGACTTGTTCAGCGGGGCAGGGCCCCGGCCGAGTGGGCTGCCCGACGCCATTGCGGCGGCCAGCGCGTGGAACTCCTGCATGTACGCCGACAGCGTCCATCGCCCGAATTGGGTCTCGCCGCCCTCGTACTGCTGGGCGTCGTATTCTTCGGGGGTGGTGACGTATTGCGTGTAGGAGTTCGAATAGCCCTGCACCAGAATGTTGTCGGGGTCGATCCGCAACGCATCGGCGACGACGGTCCGTAATCGGAGGCCCGCGACGATGGTCACCTCGGCGGGCACCGCAACCAGGACGAGATCTCCGATACGGAGGATCTGCAGCGGGACGACCTGAGGAATCCATGGTGCCGGCGGCATGATCCCGAGCGGGAACAGGATGAACTTGGGGGCCTGCATGTCGCGGATCCACGGGGAGACGGGCGGTCGCCGGTCGCCGCCGAACGCGGAGACCAGCGGGTTGGTGGTGCCCTCTTTCAGGAACGGGAGCTGGGATTTCCAGTTGTCCTCAGTGCTGGTCGCTGCCGCGGCGGCACCCATCATCGCCGGCGTGGTGGCGGCCGGTCTGCCTTCGGGCGTGTATGCACCATCGATCTTCACCGCGGACATGTCGACGTAGCGCACGATGGAGTCGACACCGCCGCGGGTCATCTGACGTGCGTCATCGAATGCGGTTCGGCCTGCGAGGTATTGGCGTTCGCCGATCATCTCGCAGTTCGTCTTGTTGTCGGAGGTCGGACCGCCCGGATGCATCTTCACCAGGTTGAGATTCGGTGTCATGTCACCGCTGTTGGTCTGCGGGAAGGCCGCGACGAAGCCGGGATGGGTGCGCTCCCAGCGGTAGCTGGCGTAGCCCTTGTTGTCGCCGGCGATGAGCCGATTTCGGTCGGTCAGTGACGTGCCGTGGGTGGAGAACCAGGTGATGGCGCCGACGTCGGTGTCGCCCTGCCGGAATCGCAGCACGGTGACCTTCGGGTCGATGGCCTCGGGGAAGTGCTTCCGGTCGGAGCCGGGGTTGAGGTCGAACGCGACCTTCGACCGGTTGCGGCTCGCGTTGTGCAGCTCTCCGTGACCGATGGAGAGCGTCCCGGGTGCGAGATTCTCATGGGCGCGCACGATGGCCGTATAGATCCCGTTCAGCTCGGCCTCGTAGGAGTTCTTCTTGAAGCCGTAGGCCGCAAGAGAATACGCGAAGTCCCAGGCCGTACCCCCGCAGGAGGCGTGGCTGTGCGTGGCATTGAGATTGACGTTGCGCTCGGTGTACAGGGAGCCGAACCTCTGGCGGAGCCGGGGCATCAGGCCCATGTGGTGCGACTCGAAGAGGCAGGCGATGTCCGCGGTCACGAACACCACCCGCTCGCCGCTGCCACGGTCGACGATGATGTAGGCGCGTGCCCAGCAGCGCTGGAGGAGGCCTGCCGCGACCTGGTCGGCGTCGGAGTACCCCATCATGCCCTGGCCGGCGATCGCGCCGGTGATGTCGGCGATACCGCAACCGACGAGGAGGTCGGTGCTCCCCGTGCCGGTCGCCTTCGGCGCCGCCTCGGCCACCGGCGGCCTCGCGGTGAGTGCGGCGCCGCCCCCGACGGCCGTCGCCGCAACCCCGGCGAGGAGCTGTCTACGTGTCACGTCCATGATCTGTCCCCCTGTCGATCTCGCGTCATCGTCGACGCGCAGATGTTGATCAGCTCGAGCGTGTGCGGGTCACGTGGCCGAGAAGCAGCGTCACGGTCGCCTCGGCGACGCGTTCGCAGACAGCGCGGTCGCGCGTGTTGAGATAGGCCAGGGTGATCCCGTCCGTCGCCGCGACCACGAGCGGGGCCAGTTCGTCGGTCGGACGGTCCCATTCGACTCCGGCCTGCTCGGCGCCGATGCCGAGTCCGTATGCGATGGCCTCGTAATAGCGGCGGTACATGTCGGCGCCGAGTCCGGCGAGCCCGGCGGTCTGTCTCGCGTACTGGTTGAGCGAGATCATCGCCTGTTCACGGTCCGGGTCCTCGATCAGACCGTAGATATAGCCGAACAGACTCTCCCGCAGCATGATCCGGATTCCGTCGAAACCACCGATGCCGTCTGCCGATGCCGCGGTCAGGGCGTCGGCGATCACTGCCAACTCCCTGTCGGTACCGCGCTCCACCAGCGCGGCCAGCAGGTCGTCGCGCGAGGTGAAGACATAGTGGAAGGTCGAGAGCGTCATCCCCGCCTCGGTGCAGATCGCCCGCGTGGTGGCGCCGTCGACGCCGTCGTGGGCGATCACCCGAAACGCCGCGTCGAGCAGCAGCTCACGGCGCTTCTCGACAGCCATCCTGGCCATGATGTGCCCGGATCAGCGGAGGTCGGCGAGGACTTCGCGTGCGGCGCGCCGCCCCGATCGCACCGCGCCGTCCATGTACCCGGTCCAGTAGTCGGCGGTCTCGGTGCCTGCCCAGTGGATGGGGCCGACCGGATCACGCAGTGCCGGACCGTATTTGGTCAAGGTCCCCGGCGAGCTGACCGCAACCGGACCGCCTCGCGACCACTCCTCGAGATCCCATTTGAACACGCCGTAGTCGACGAGATCGCGCGCCTCGGGGCCGAAGTAGTCGACGAAGTTGCCGACGCACTCACGGACGATCTGGCTCTCCGGCGCATGATCGAGTCTGCGCATGGCATCGGCGGAGATGAACCCGATGAGTATGTGACGACCTTCGGCATGACTCTCGAAGGTCACATCGATCGGCCGCCCGTTGCCGATCACTTGACCGGAGAAACCCTTGTCCCGCCAGAACGGTCGTCGGTAGACCGCGGAGAACTTGCTGACCGCCCCCATGTGGAAACCGCGGGTGAGGGCGACGCGTGCGGCAGGCAGTCCGGGTCGGTATCTGATCTGACCGCTGATCGCGGGCGACATCGCGACGATGACCTTGCGTGCGCGGAATGTCCCGGCATCGCTGTTGACCGAGGCGATCCCGCCCGTGTGGTCGATGGAGCGGACCGGCGCGTTGTACACGACACGTGACCCGAGGGCGTTCGCCATGCGCAACGGGATCAGCGCCGCACCGCCCTCGAAGAGACTCTCCTGCGCGCCGCCGTCGGTGCTCAGCAGGCGGATGAGCGTTCCGGGATTGTTCTCGTCGCCGGACGCAGCGATGTAGTTGATGTAGTAGAGGGCCGAGACCTCGTCGGGGCGCACGGAGAGGGCGGCCGACATCGCGATGCTGGTCAGCATGCGTGCGGTCGGGTCCGAGGTGACGGAGTCGGTGTACTGCTTCCAGGTGATCGAATCCAGATAGCGGGCATTCGGATGCTTCCAGGCCTCGCCGACCGGGAAGGGGAGCAGGGCCTCGGCCTGGGCGCGGGCCAGCGCCGGCAGCGCCGCGAGGGTCGAGAACTCGGCGGGCAGCGGTAGCGCCGCGGGCATCCGGGTGCCTTTGTCCGTGTTCCAGAAGACGCTGTCGCCCTGGTTGTAGGTGCGGATCGAACGCACGTCGTATTCGCGCGCGAGGCCGGCGATGTGGTTCTGCGTCGGTCCGATGAACTCGGCTCCGGCATCGAGGGTGGCGCCTGCCCTCGGCGTGGTGATGTTGTGGACCCGTCCACCAGCCCGGTTGCGTGCCTCCAACACGACGACGGTCGCTCCGGACTCGCTCAGGGTCTTGGCCGCCGACAACCCGGACAGTCCGCCACCGACCACGATCGCATCGACGGTGTCGCCGGGAGCGGCCGCCGCGCGACCACTGCCGAGCGTGGCCACGCCGGCGACCGCGCCCGCGGTCGCGACTGCGCCGCCCAGAAAGACGCGGCGTGAGATGTCTTGGCTCATGAAGGTTTCCGATCCTGACCAGGGACTGCTGGAGTCCGCCACGGGGTACGACGAAACGTTAGGGTCCAGATGTTTAGGTCATTTGACCTGAAGTAACGGCAGAGTAACAGGTGCCTGTGTCGTACGTCTCGGAGGTGGCGGTGTGTCGGATCTGGTCACCGTGGGCCCGCGCCACGAAAACCACCCCACCGCCGACGATTCATCCCTGCGGTGACAGGGCATCGTCGGAGACGGGGTGGAGTGGACGGCGACCCACGAGGGCGTGATCCGCCCTCGTCGCGCTACTTGTACTTCTTGATGATCTTGGCCGCCTCGTCGGCGTCGACATTCTTCGCCACGAGCTTGGCGTTCTTGGTCTTCCGGATGGAGTACTTGCCATCCTTCTTCGCCGCGGCAACGTGCAGACCGACCTTCTTGGCCGCCTTGTTCAGATCCTCGAGCATGCGCGGGATAGTACGGGATGGAGGTGAACAGTCGGCGTCGCGGCTCCGGCGGCGGCCGGGCAGCTACGCCGCGTCTTCCGCCCGTCGGATCGCCGCCACGAGCGCATCGACCGCATCCGGAGTCGTCGCATGGGATGTGACGAGGCGCGCGACACCTGGCTCGGGGTGGCCGTGATGAAAGACGAAGCCGTCGTCGGTGAGTGCCTCGACGGTCGCATCCGGCAGGTGGCAGAACACGATGTTCGCCCCGCCCGTTCCGTGCACGTCCACGTGCGGCGTGGCCCGGAGGCCGTCGACGAGGCGTTCGGCCATCGCGTTGGCGTGGCGAGCGTTGCGCAACCACAGGTCGTCGGTCAGGTACGCGGCGAGCTGCGCGGACTGAAAACGCATCTTCGAGGTGAGCTGCCCAGCCCGCTTGACCCGATAGGCGAGTTCGGTCCCGAGTGTCGTGTCGAAGGCGACCACGGCATCGGTGGTGAGGCCGCCGTTCTTCGTCACCCCGAAGGAGAGGATGTCGACGCCCGCGCGCCAGGTCATCTCGGCAGCACTGATGTCCAGTGCGACAAGCGCGTTCGTGAACCGAGCGCCGTCCATGTGTACCCGCAGACCCGCGTCGTGGGCGATCGTGGTCAACGCGCGGATCTCGTCGACGGTGTAGACCGATCCGCTCTCGGTGGCCTGTGTGATGCTGACGACCTGCGGTTGGGCACTGTGGATGCTGCCGACACCGGCGCGCACGGCACGACCGAGTTCGTCGGGATCGATCTTGCCGTCCGGCCCGTCGAGGGGGATCAGCTTGCCGCCCGAGGTGAAGAACTCCGGCGCGCCGCATTCGTCATAGAAGATGTGGCTCCCGCGATGACAGAGGACCGACCCCCACGGGTCGAGAAGCGTCGCCAGGGCCAACCCGTTGGCCGCGGATCCCGTCGATACGCAGTGCACGATCGCCTCATGGCCGAAGACCTCGGCGACCTTGCGTCGGGCTTGCGAGGTGTACGCGTCCTCGCCGTAGGCGAGGTGCCCGCCTGTCGACGCATGTGCGACCGCTTCGACGATCTCGGTCGAAGCGCCGACCCCGTTGTCGCTGGCGAACATCCGATCGGCCGGGTGGCCGACGAACGTGGCGTCCGATTCAGGCATGAGCACAAGTGTAGGTGGATCGAACAGCAGCCCTCAGAGCCGCAGACGAACAATGCCCCACCTGCGCCGTCGCAGGTGGGGCATTGATTCTTCTCGGGGTGGATGACGGGACTCGAACCCGCGACAGCCAGGATCACAACCTGGTGCTCTACCAACTGAACTACATCCACCATCGGCGTCCGTCACCCAGGATCGCTCACCGGGTCCCAGAGCCAAGGTCATACTCTAGCCGGTCGGGCCGCCCGAACTCCAATCGGCAGGCGGTGCGCGTGTTCACGCAGGTCCGAGGTCCTTCACGATGGCGGCGAGGTCATCGGCGTCAGGACCGGGTGCCGCGACGAAGACGGCTGTCCGGTAGTACTTCAGCTCGCGGATGGACTCCCGTATGTCGGCGAGTGCGCGGTGGGCGAGTCCCTTCTCGGGCTGCCCGTAGTAGATCTTCGGGTACCAGCGGCGGCACAGCTCCTTGATCGAGCTCACGTCGACCATGCGGTAGTGCAGGTAGGCGTCGAGTTCCGGCATGTCCCGGGCGATGAAGCCGCGGTCGGTGGCGATCGAATTGCCCGCGAGTGGCACGGCGCCTGCCGTGGTCACCTGGGTACGGATGTAGTCGAGGACCTGCTTCTCGGCTTCGGCGACGGTCACCGTCGAGGCGCGCACCTCGTCGGTCAGGCCAGACGCGGCGTGCATCTTGGTGACCACGTCGGGCATTGCTGCGAGGTCGTCGTCGGCAGCGTGGATCACGATGTCCACGCCGTCACCGAGGACATTGAGTTCGCTGTCGGTGACGAGCGCGGCGATCTCGATCAGCTTGTCCGATTCGAGACGCAGACCGGTCATCTCGCAATCGATCCACACCAGTTTGTCCTGCATCCGGTCAACCTTAGTCGTCGGTGTGGTTCATGACGGACGGCGACCGCTCTTGTTTGCTGTGATGCACGCGCCGTCGGGCCGATTCCGTCGTCGAGAGTCAGCGGAATGCGCGTGTCGGGACTACGGATTCGCCGGTTCGTCGCCACCGAGTCTGCGGTAGAAACTGCCGACGATCGGCGCGACGACCGCGCGCGGACTGTAACCACCGGCCACCGACATCGCTTTGGACAGAGTGCCCGGGACCACGCGCATCTTGTTGTTCTCCAACGCATCCAGGCTCAACTCGGCGACCTTGGCGCTGGAGTGCCAGAGGAAGTCGGGGACCACACGATCAACGATCGAGGCATCTTCGGGAGTGGGTGTCGAGGTGCGTACCGGGCCGGGCGCGAGCAGCGTCACGTGGACGCCCCGGGGGCCGACCTCACCGCGCAGCGACTCGCTGAAGGAGTTCACGAAGGCCTTGGTGGCCGCATAGGTGGCGTTGTTGGGGATGGGCATGTTCCCGGCGGCCGAACCCACCATGAGGATGCCGCCGGAACCACGGCGCACCATCTGCGGCAGCACCGCCAGTGTCAGGTCATGGACGGCGTTCACGTTCAGGCGGACCTGTGCGCGCTCGTAGTCGGGGTCGAGCTCGCTGAGGGCCCCGAACGTCGAGATGCCCGCGTTGTTGCAGAGGACGGAGATCTCGCGGTCGGCCAGCTCGGCGCAGAAGACCTCGACGGCGCACGGATCCGACAGATCCACCGCCCGGACCTCGGCCTGGACATCGTGCTGTGCGCGGATCCGGGCGGAGAGATCTTCGAGGATGTCGCCGCGCCGGGCGACCAGGACGAGCGAGTGCCCGCGCGCGGCCAAGTCCCAGGCGAGGGCCATCCCGATGCCCGATGAGGCGCCGGTCACCACGGCGCGGGCGGACTCGTTCGGCGCAGGTATACCCATGACAGAAATCCTAGTCGGGCGCCGACCGTCGGCCGGCGCCCGAGGGATTCATGACTCGATCGCTTCCTCAGGCGATGCCGGCGGCCACCTCGGTGCCCTGGCGGATGGCCCGCTTGGCGTCGAGTTCGGCGGCCAGATCGGCACCGCCGATGACGTGGGTGGTCACGCCTGCCACGGTCAGCGGATCGACGAGCTCGCGAACAGATTCCTGACCGGCGCACACGACCACGTTGTCGACCTCGAGCACACGCGTCTCGGTCACCGAGCCGTCCTCACCTCGGAAGCTCAGGTGCAGGCCCTGATCGTCGATCTTGTCGTAGGTCGCTCCGCTGATCTGCTCGACGCCCTTCATCTTGACCGTGGCGCGGTGCACCCAGCCGGTGGTCTTGCCGAGCGACTTGCCCTGCCGGCCGGATTTGCGCTGCACCAGGAACACCTCGCGCGCCGCGGGGAGCGGGCGGGGCTTGGTGACGAAGCCGGGCTTCGAGAGGTCTTCGCTCACACCCCATTCCTGTTCCCATTCCTTGAGATTCAGGGTCGGTGACTCATCGACGGTCAGGAACTCGGTGATGTCGAAGCCGATTCCGCCTGCCCCGATCACGGCGACCCGCTTGCCGATCTCACGGTGACCGAGGACGGCATCGGCATAGGACATGACCATCGGGTGGTCGATGCCGGGGATCTCGGGCATCCGTGGGGTGACGCCGGTCGCCACGATCACCTCGTCGAACTTCGCCTCGATGATCTCCTCTGCAGTGATCCGGGTGTCGAGGTGAACCGTGACGTTGTTGATCTCGAGCTGGCGGGTGTAGTAGCGGATGGTCTCGTTGAACTCTTCCTTGCCGGGAATCCTTGCGGCGATGGAGAACTGGCCACCGATGTGTTCACCTGCCTCGTACAGGTGCACCTTGTGGCCGCGCTGGGCGGTCGACACCGCCGCCGACAGACCGGCCGGCCCGGCGCCGATCACCGCGACCCGCTTCGCCCGGCGGGTGGCGCCCAGCGTGAGGGTGGTCTCACGTCCCGCGCGCGGGTTGAGCAGACACGACACCTTCTTGCCGACGAATGCGTGATCGAGACAGGCCTGGTTGCATCCGATGCAGGTGTTGATCTCGTCGGCGCGACCGGTCTCGGCCTTCGCGGCGAAGTCGGGGTCGGCGAGCAGCGGGCGCGCCATCGAGATCGCGTCGACCTTGCCGCGCTCGAGGATCTCCTCGGCGATCTCGGGGGTGTTGATGCGGTTGCTGGCGATCAGCGGGATGGACACCTCGTCGCGCAGCCGCTCGGTGAACTTCACGAAGGCGGCGCGCGGCACCGAGGTCACAATGGTCGGCACACCGGCCTCGTGCCAACCGATGTCGCTGTTGATCGCATCCACGCCGTATTCCTCGGCCTTGCGGGCCATGAGCGCGATCTCGTCCCAGGTCTGGCCCTTGCGGACGAAGTCGGCGATCGACTGACGCAGGATGACCGGGAAGTCGCGCGGCACCTGGCGGCGGATCTCTTTGATGATCTCGACCAGGAAGCGCTGCCGGTTCTCGGTGGAGCCGCCCCACTTGTCGGTGCGGTCGTTGGTGTGCGGGCAGAGGAACTGATTGATCAGATAACCCTCGCCGCCCATGATCTCGATGGCGTCGTATCCGGCCCTGCGGGCGAGTTTGGCGGAGCGGCCGAACGAGCGGATGACGTGCCAGATGATCTGTTCGGTCATCTTCAGATGCTTGAACGGGTGAATGGGGGAGGGTTCCGAACCCGCGGCGACCTTCAGCGGTGTGTAACCGTACCGGCCTGCATGGATGAGCTGCATCGCGATCTTGCCGTCCTCGCGGTGAACGGCGCGGGTGATCCGCTGGTGCCGCTTCACATCCGCGACATTGGTCATCTTGCCGGCGAAGGGCAGCAGGAGTCCGGTCCGCGACGAGCTGAAGCCGCCCGTGATGATCAAGCCGACCCCACCCCGAGCGCGCTCGGCGTAGTAGGCGGCGAGCTTGTCGGTGTCCCAGACGCGGTCCTCGAGCCCGGTGTGCATGGAGCCCATGACGAGCCGGTTCTTCAGTGTCGTCCCGCCGAGCTGCATGGGCTCGAACAGTCTCGGATAGTGCGGATTCGGTGCGGCCGTGTGGGCTGACATGGCGACCTTTCGGATTCGATGGATGACCGGATGAGGCCGGTCAGGCGGACAGCTCTCGTTCGAGTGCGGCGATGACCTCGTCGCACCATTCGATGAAGCCTGCTTCTTGGCGGATACCGCCGCGCAGCACCAGATACTGGTGCAGTTTGCGGCCGGTGAGCGTGTCCGGATCCGGGTAGTAGCTCTCTTCGAATCCGGTGAAGATCTTGAGCTGGGCGACGTGCTCGTCGCGGTGCACCTTCAATTCGCCGATGATGGCGGAGAGGTCACCGAACTCGGCGGCACGCAGCTTGACGCCCAGGTCGCTCCGAAGGGGCTGCATCGGCGTCGAGCTCGTCGCCCATGCCGACAGGACCTCTCGTCCGGCGTCGGAGATGGTGTAGACCTTCTTGTCCGGCCGGCCGTCCTGGGTGATCGACTCGAAACTGACCAGTCCGTCGGAGTGAAGCTTCTTGAGCGTGCGATAGATCTGCTGATGCGTCGCCGACCAGAAGTAGCCGATCGACCTGTCGAACTGCCGGCCGATCTCGTAACCCGTGCCGGGTCGTTCGGCCAGCGACACGAGAATCGCATGCTCGAGTGCCATGAGATCACGCTAGCAGTGCACCAATGCACTATGCAACTAGGTTCATATCCACCGCGTAGGCGGCGGGGCGGTCAGGCGACGGCGACGCTACGGCTGTGCAGGCGTCCGTCCCGGAGCTCGAGGACGTCGTCGGCGATCTCCGTCACCCGGGCATCGTGCGTGATGAGCAGGGTGGACCGTCCGTGTGCGAGGCGACGCAGCGGTTCGAGGATGCGCTGTGCGGTGGCGTCGTCGAGGCCCGACGTGGGTTCGTCGAGGATCAGGACCGGGCTGTCGCGGAGAAACGCGCGCGCCATGGCGATCCGTTGCCGCTGACCGCCCGACAGCGTCAGACCGTCCTCGCCGAGGGGGGCGTCATAACCGAGCGGGAGATCCGAGATGAATCCATCGGCATCGGCCGCGATGGCGGCGCTGATGATCTCCGCGCGGGATGCCTCGGGACGACCGTAGGCGATGTTGTCGGCGACGGTGGCCGCCTTGATGATCGGCTGCTGGGGGAGCAAGGTGACGTGGTCGCGGATCGAACGACCGGTCAGCGTGGTGAAGTCGTTGCCGCCGAGCATGATCCGACCGTCATCGGGATTCTCGAAGCGACACAGCAGTGACGCCAGGGTTGACTTCCCGGCGCCGCTGCCGCCGACGAGGGCGGTGATCTCGCCGGGGCGCAGGTCCAGCGAGACGTCGTCGAGGATGGTGACGCCGTCGCGGCGCAGCGTCACGCCGCGGACCGCGACGTCGTGACCCGGCCCGTTGTGCGCCACCGCGTCCTCGCGATCCGAGTCGGTGGGGACGAGGTCGAGGAGTTCGGAGATCCGTTCCGCGCTCACCGCGGCGGAGGCGAGCGACAGGCGAACCTCCGCGAGTTCCTGCATCTTCGGGTAGAGCATGCCGAGGTAGCCGGTCAGCGCGAGCAGTTGTCCGACGCTGAGGGCACCGTGGCGGACCTGCCAGACGCCCGCGACCGCGATGGCGAGGGTTACCACCACCTGCCCGAAACCCATGACGGCACCGAAGCCGGCCTCGATCCGCGTCTGTGACATCCGGGCGCCGAGCCAGGTGACGCCGTGGCGGTGCAACCGCGCGTGTTCGCGGCTCTGCTGGTTGTAGGCGACTGCGGTCTCATGCCCGCTGAGCGCGGTCTGGACGGCGATGGCGATGTCGGCGTTGGCTGTTCGCTCGTCGCGGGTGACGATCGTCTGACGGCGGCCGTAATAGGCCGAGATCACCCACAGGACCGGCACCGCTGCGATGGCGACCATTGCAACCTGCCAACTCATGATGAACGCCGCGACGACGAGGCCGATGGTGTTGGCCACCGCGATGACGAACTGCATGACACCGGATCCGACGAGGTACTCGACCGCTTCGAGGTCGCTGGAGTGCCGCGTCACGAGGTCGCCGAGGCCGAACCGTCGATGGATGACCGGATTGAGTCGCTGCACGTGGGCGAACAGCGAATCGCGCAGGCGCAGGACCACCCGCTCGGAGATGCCGATGGCGGTGACCTGACCGTAGTAGTCCGCGCCGGTGGAGACCGCGGTGATGAGTAGCCACAGAACCGCCAACTCGGCGAAGCGGACGGCGCTGTCGGCGGTGAGAGCTCCGTCGATCACATCGGAGAGCACGAAGATCGCGACGATCTCGCAGCCGGTGGCGACGAGTAGAAGCATTGCGGCCAGCGTGAATCGAGCGCCTTCGCCTTTGAGGGCGGGGAAGAAGCGGCGGAAGGCTTCGCGTGCGGTCATCCTGTGATCCGATCGATGACGTGCGACGTTCCGGGACCATACGTGCGGCGGTATGGCCCCGGGACGCTGCGTGGGGTGGTCAGAAACGGGTGGTGCTCAGAACCACGCCCAGTCCCACCGATGCAGACGCCGGTTCCAGACGCGACGACGGCGACGCTTGCGCGGCGGTGCGGGATGCTGCTGCGGGCGAGGGCCGTTTCCGGGCTTGGGTCCTGGCTGAGGCATGAGTGCTTCTCCTTGTGTTCGGGCCGGCAACATTGCCGACGTGGAGAAAGCTATGGGCGCCACCTTCGGACGGCCTTGGCCGTAGCTGGCAGAAGGCTGTCAGATCGGAGCCGTCGGCTGTTCCGCAGCACCGACCGTGCCGTCGTGATCTCCGCCACCCTCGCGCGGACGCTCGGTAAGCGCGCGGGCGCAGGGCGTCATGTCGCACACTGATTCCCATGGCGACACCGGACACTCGAACGGGTGGATTCTTGTCCTGGAGGAAGGTCGACGGCGGGGGAGTCATCGCACCCGACGAACGCCTCAGCTGGCCGCGAACGGTGGGTATCGGACTACAGCACGTTGTGGCGATGTTCGGCGCGACTTTCTCGTCCCGGTGCTCACCGGGTTCCCGCCGTCGACGACGCTGCTGTTCTCCGGGATCGGGACGGTGCTGTTCCTGCTGATCACCCGCAACCGGCTACCCAGCTATCTCGGTTCGAGTTTCGCGATCATCGCCCCGGTGCTGGCGGCCACCGCCTCCAACGGCCAGTCGGCCGCGCTGGGCGGGATCGTGGTGGTGGGAGCGCTGTTGATCGTGATCGGCGCGATCGCACAGTTCGCCGGTATCGGCTGGATCGAGATCCTCATGCCTCCGGTCGTGACCGGCACGATCGTTGCGCTCATCGGGCTGAACCTCGCGCCGACCGCGAAGACGAATTTCGAGAAGGACCCGGTCATCGCGACGGTGGTGCTGGTGCTGCTCGTCGTGTCGGTGGTGCTGTTCCGAGGGCTGTTGGGGCGCCTGGCGATCTTCCTCAGCGTGATCCTGGGGTACGTGATCTCGCTGATCTTCGACAAGGTGGACACCAGTGGGATCGGCGACGCCGCGTGGGTCGGCTTCCCCGAGTTCCACACCCCGACATTCCATCTCTCGGTGATCCCGATGTTCTTGCCGGTCGTGCTCGTGTTGTTGGTGGAGAACATCGGCCATGTGAAGTCGGTCGCGACGATGACCGGGAACAACTACGACCGCCGGATCGGCCGCGCGCTGGTCGCCGACGGATTGGCCACGGCGCTCGCCGGCAGTGGCGGCGGTTCGGCCACCACGACCTACGCCGAGAACATCGGCGTGATGGCGGCGACGAAGGTGTATTCGACTGCCGCGTACTGGATCGCGGGTGTGGTGGCGGTGCTGCTCGGACTGTCACCGAAGGTCGGGGCGGTGATCGCCGCGGTGCCGGCCGGAGTGCTCGGTGGCGTCACGACGGCGCTGTACGGGCTGGTCGGTGTCCTCGGTGTGCACATCTGGGTGACCAATCGGGTGGATTTCTCCAGGCCGGTCAACCAGTTCACCGCAGCGATCCCACTGGTGATCGGGATCGCCGACTTCACCTGGGTCGTGGGGGATCTCGACTTCGGCGGTATCGCCCTGGGCGCCGCGGCGGCGCTGGTCATCTACCATTCGATGTCGCTGATCGGACGGTGGCGGGGCACGGTTGCGCCTGAGCGCAGCAGCGACGAGAGGGAGGCCGATCCGACAGCAGGTGCGTAGGGTCGTCGGGATGAGCGAGGAGTCCGGGACCGACGGAGTCGAGGACGAGGTCGAGGTCAGCGCGCTGGCGATCAATGTCACCATCCCCGAACCGATGAGATGGACGGACAGACGGCGCGACGAGGAGTTCACGCTGACGACACTGAACGTGCGCCTGCTGCCGGACGGACGGCTCGCGGCCAAGGCGTACGGGCGGCCGACGCACGGCGGGCGCGGGACCTACACGTCGTTCCGGGTGCCCGACGATCCCGAGATCTCCACGCTGATCGATCGGGCTGCGGCGCGCCGCGACCTTGTGGTCGGGCCATCGCGGACTCGGGTGACGTGTCCGAGATCACACGGCGGACAGTGCGCCTGCGCCGATCTCTGTCGAGCTCGGTGGGCGCACCGCCGCTGGTGGCGGCCGAGGATTCGGTGGTGCCCCCGGCAGGACTCGAACCTGATTTTGGGAACGTCGGCCGTGGGGTCTCCACCAGCATCAACACCGGAAAACACCAGGTAATCTGACCCGCCGGGAAGCGGACATTAGCGGACGCAAACGGCATGAATGTAGTCTCATCTTGCACGCAAGTTGCACGGGTGAGAGGGCTTAGACATGGCAGGCAAGCGCACCAAACGGGGATTCGGCCGTCTCCGGGAACTCCCCAGTGGCAGATGGCAGGCCGCCTACGTCGATCCCAAGGGGGTTGACGTCTACAAGGCCCCGGCCACGTTCGCGGCCAAGATCGACGCCGAGGGTTGGCTTGCCGCCGAACGTCGGAAGATGGACCTGGGGACATGGAGGCCGCCGACCGCCGAGGCCATCCGGGGGACCACCGTCAAGGTCTACGCGGAGCGATGGCTTGCCCAGCGGGACCTCAAGCCCAGGACCCGCGCCCTGTACTCCGATCTCCTCCGGCTCCACATCAATCCGGGCTTGGGGGATGCCGAGCTGGCCACGGTCACGCCGGGACAGATCCGGGCCTGGCACGCCGGTCTCACGACCGGGCCGACCCGCAAGACTCACGCGTATCAACTCATCCACGCCATATTCAGGACGGCGGTCACCGATGAGGTGATCGACGCCAACCCGTGTCGGTTGGAGAACGCGATGCACACCAAGCGCAAGCGGGAGCCGGTGATCCTGGACGCCAAGGAGCTGGCCGCGTTGGCCGACGCCATGGGCGACCAGTGGGGGACCTCGGTCCTCCTCATGGGTTGGTGCGGACTCCGGCGGGGTGAGTTGTTCGAACTCCGGCGTGGGGACGTGAACCTCAAGGGCGGGACCGTGGCCGTGTCGCGGGCCGTTACGTACCGGGACGGCCAGTGGAGTGTGGACACTCCCAAAACGGCCGCCGGGACCCGGACCGTGGTTGTCCCTCCTCACATCGTCCCGATCTTGAAACAGCACCTGGCCCGTTATGTGGGCAAGGGATCCGATGCCCTCCTGTTCGCCACCGAGGCCGGGGGACACGTAGGAGAGTGGGACTACCGCAAGGTGTTCGGGCCGGCCAAGGCCAAGATCGGTAAGTCCGATCTCCGGGTCCATGACCTCCGACACGCCGGGGCCGTCCTGGCCGCCCAAAGTGGTGCAACCGTCGCGGAACTCATGCACCGGATCGGCCACACCACCCCGGCCATGGCGATGACATATCAGCATGTCGCGGCCAATCGGGACTCTGAAATAGCCCGCCGGATGAGTGAGTTGGCCGGGGGATAAGTAGCCTCCTCTGTGTTGACCTTGTTGGTTAACAACGACTTTCGCGTTTTGTCAGGTATTTGCATAGCGGACACGGACGGCCTAGTGTCGTCCTCATCGCTTGACGGATAACCTCCGCAGACTCGCCATAAGTGCGCAGCACGAGGACCCAGAGCGGCTCCACGCCCGGACATGATCCCGGATCACGTATCTGCGAGTCATCGACAGAAGCGACTCCCGCACATCTGCTGACTAGGAGTCCCGTCATGGCCGCATCGCGTGCCCGCACTCGTTATCTCTCCCTCCAGGACATTGCCGAGGAGCTCGGCATCTCTGACCGCACCGTCCGCCGGTGGATCGCCACGGGCCAACTCAAGGCTGTCCGGCCGTCCCCCCGTGTGATCCGGGTGGAGGCCTCGGAGCTGGACCGCTTCATATCTGCCGCCTGAACGAACCATTAACCCGAACAACACAATTCGGTTCGTTTCAGCAGGAGTAAAAGTGACTACTTTTCTAACCCTCATCGGCCTGGCCGCGCTGTCATGGCCGTTCGGATTTAGCCTCGGCGCGGTTCTCACCAGAGGGGTGAGTGACCGGTGAGCGAAACCATCAAACTCAGTACCGGAGAGATCACCTCGGTTCAGGGTGTCGTTGCCGAGGAGATCCAGCACCTCAAGGCCGCGGTGAAACGGGCCGCGACCAAGGCCGCCAAGGCCAAGAACGACATCTACGAAACCGAGAAGGCGCGCGACGACGCGCGGGACCGTATCCGGGAGGAGAAAGCCAAGAAGAAGGCCGAGGCCGCCGGTATCGCCTCGGTCCGGGAGCGGCTCATGACTGCCGATGAGTTCATGGACGCCGAGGCCGCGGCCGCGCTGGTCAAGGACGTGCTGGACGCCGGAGGGCTCTCCATGCTCATCGGCCACCGCGGGACCTACAAGACCACCGTTGCCTTGGCCATCGCGCTCTGTATCGCGTGCGGGATCTGGTGGGGACGCCATCAGACCACGCGTGGCCGGGTCCTCTACCTGGTCGGTGAAGGTGGCGGCCGAGCGTTCGGCATCCGCATAGAGGCCTGGCTCACCCATCACAGGATCACGCGCGAGGAGATCCGGCCCTGGTTCATGGGTCTCAATGGCGCGGCCCCGTTCATGTCGGCGGCCTGGGATGAGTTGGTGGACGTTGCAAAGGAGTTCGGCCCGTCGCTCATCGTTGTGGACACTCTCGCGCGCCACCAGCTCGGCCTGGAGGAGAACTCCAACTCCGACGCCTCCGAGGCCTTGAGCAAGGCCGACCACCTCCGAGCCCAGACCGGCGCGGCCGTCATGGTCCTCCACCACCCGCCGAAATCTGGGGGTGGAGGGCGCGGAGCTGGCGCATGGGAGGGAGGCGCGGATTCGGTGTTCCTCCTGGAGAAGGACGAACCGGTCAAGGGCCAGGTCAAGATGACCACGACGAAACAGAAACATCGGCCCGAAACCGGCCAGTGGGCATTCCGTATCGAACAGGTGGAGGTCCGGGAGAACGGCACGTGGCCCACCTCCATGGTCCCGGTCCACGCCGATCCGTTCGTGGTGGACCTGGCCGCCCAGGAAGCCAAGGCCGCCGAGAACGCCGCGCTCCACGCCGAGGTCCTGGACTTCATCCGAGGCCGGGAGGCCGCGGAGATGGCCCCGAACATGACCACGTTCCGGGATCACTTCCAGGCCACCGGGAGACGGCAAAAGGCACTGGATGCACTGGCAGAACTGAAGCGGCGCGGGGATGTGGAGACGGCCTCTGGATTCCGGGGTGCGCAGGTCCTCCACGTCGTCACCGAGGCCACGGTGATCCCGTTCTCACAGTCCGGTGGTGGCTCCGATGCCAGCTGACCCCGCACTGACCCCGCACAACAAGTCCGCACAAGGCCCGATTTTCGCTGTGCGGGGTCAAAACCCCCGTTTACCTGCACTAAACGGCGACCCCGCACACCCCGCACGACCCCGCACTAAGTCCGCACAACGACCCCGCACACCCCGCACAGGCCCTATAAGGGCCTGTGTGCCGCGAACTCATGCGGCGTGGAAGACAAACACGGACCGGGCATCGGCCGAGACAGCACACGCCCAGGCAATGGGGTCCCACTCATTTGGGCTACATGGTCAGCAGGCCGTGTCCGCCGACCTGGCCGCGCAACCGAAGGAGGACCTCAAGTGACCGACAACAAACCCATCCAGGCCTCGGTGGACAACCATGGCCGCCTCGGAGGCCCACGTGTGTCCTCAAGGGAGACAAGCAAGGCCACGATCCGTGAGGAGTTCGGAGTTGCCCGCGGCCGCCGCTTGGCCAAGGACCTGGCCGAGGACCTCGGAGTGATCCGTGGTCGCGCCCTCACATCCGACATCATCGACGCCGAGGAGGGCCGCGGGTGAACGCTTCACCGACCCATGATGTCGTCGGACTCCTCACTCACGTTCTCCAGGGCACCGAGGATCTACGCGGCGCAGCGTGCCGAGGCCATGGCCCGTTGTTTGACCCAGACGTGCACGCGACCGAGCTGGGATACCCGGACGAGCGCGAGAGGTGGCGGGAAGTCACCGCGACATGCATCAGATGTCCCGTGCGATCCAAGTGCTGGGCCTGGGCTTCGGGGGTCTCCGCGAACCGGGTGGTCGGACCCACGGCCGCCAGCAGGGCTAACCCGTTTGCAATGCGCCGCAATAGATCTGGGGGGTAGGGGGTGATTGCCGCTGGAAAAACCAAGCCATTCCCAGGTCCACCGGTTCCGGAAGTTTGAAAAAACGTGAGGAGCCCTCATGTTTAGATTCCCGCCGGCCGAATTGACCCAGATTGTCAACACGAAGGACGTACAACCGAGATGACTCAAAACACCCTTACCCCGACCGCCGACGACATCGCATTTACAACGGAACTGGTGACCGCGTTGCGCACCAAGGACCCTGCGCAATTCGGCCCACTCCTGACGCGGGCATTGGAGAAGCCCCGTAGCTACCTCGGGGCGGCGCTACTCCTGTTGACCTGTCATCCAACGCCAGATCCGGACCATCCCGGCCGGGAGCTCCAGGAGGCCGCCACGGCCGTCCTGGCGGCCGTGGACGGGGTGGTTCGATGATCGACATCACCGTGACCCCTGAGGGTGTCCGCGACATCGCCAGGCTCACCAACGCATTACGGGACGGGGACACCCCCGAGGTCCTGGAGCCGCTCATCATCGCGGGATCGGCTCACCCCGGCCGGTTCCTCGGTGGAGCCGTGGCGCTGCTCCTCACCGTCCGCACCCCCGGCCAGGATCCCGGCCTCACCCTCCACCACCGCGCGGAGAACGTGATCGCGACGATGGAGGCGCGGCGATGACCGCGACGAACGTGCGGCAGACCGAGACGTACCGGCATCGGGTCCGCGGGCAGGGCGAGCACGAGCACCACCGCTACGCCACCCCCGCGGGCGAGGTCGTGGAGGTCACGCGCTGGCCGCGGCACCCGCACCGCAACGCATGGGTTCGCAGACTCGACCGCGGCGGCGTCATGGTCACCGAGGAACGGCACTCGGGCCTGATCTCGGTCCGCGGCCTGCTCCGCATGTCTGGTTACAGCCTGGAGGTCGATAGTCCGGTAACCTAGTCCTCGGAGAAGTCGCCACCAGCGTCCGCCATCCTCACCAGCGGTGAGGCCCGCGAGACCAGGCCGCGAACGAATCCGACGAGGTCGAAACGCACAGTGTGCGCTGATCTTTCGTTGTTGATCGACTCCAATTTCTCACACCCTCAAGGAGGGAACCCGTGCGCACAATGCACAAAACAATTGCCGTGACCGGCATCAAGACCAGCGGCCTGGCCGAGGGTGAGTTCATCGGCTACGCGTCCACGTTCGGCAACGTGGACCACCAGGGAGACCGAGTCGTCAAGGGAGCGTTCACCAAGTCCCTGGAGACCGACACCGTCGTACCCATCGCGTGGGAACACAAGACCTCCGACCCCCGGAACCTGGTGGGTGAGATCAAGTCCGCGCGCGAGACCGACGAGGGCCTGGAGATACACGCCAAGCTGGACCTGGACACCGAGTTCGGCGCGGCCGCCTACCGGGCCGTCAAGGCCCGCCGGGTCGGATCCCTGTCCATCGGGTACGGCGTCCGGAACTCGGTCAAGGCCTCGGACGGGGTGAACGAACTCACCGACCTGGACCTCATTGAGGTCTCTCTGGTCTCGCGTCCGGCCAACGACAGGGCCACCATCACCGCGTCCAAGTCGGCCACGCCCCCGACCAAGCTCCTCAAGGCACGGGCCAAGGCCGCGGCCTTGGCCGCCGACGACCCGGACGCCGCCGAGGACGACAAGCCCGACGAGTCAGACATGACCGTGGGTGAGCGTCTCGTGGCGGCGCTGGAGCGTGCCACCGAGGCCGCCAATGAGCTGATCGAGACCGCCGAGGAGGAGGGCCGGGATCTCACCGACGCGGAGGCCGCCGAGGTGGACAAGGCACAAGGTAAGGCCAAGGGCTACCGCCAGGAGATCGAAAAATGGGCCGCCATGAGCCCGACCGACCGGTACGGGCTCCAGTACATCGCAGATGTCATGCACGGAACCAAAGGGGCCGACGTATTTCACACGGCCTGGGGAGCCCAGGACGCCGCCCACACCTCGGACCGGTTCGCCACATTCGCTGCACCATTCAAAACCAAGGCATCAAATACCAAGAACCACAAGGAGACTCACGTGGACACCCTCACCAAGGACAAGTTCCTGACTTTCGGCGCAGGCCGTAAAGCGATGGCATCGGCCATTGCCACCAAGATGACCGGCGGCCACCGAGCTCCCGGCGATGAGACGGCCACGGGCATCGGAACCAAGGCCCTCACCAGCTCCGGCCAGATCGTCTCGGACGTACCGATCCGCCCGGACGTGATCCCGGTTGGCCGTCCCGCAACGTCGATCCTGGACGTGTTGCCCACGGTCACCCGGACCACCCCGACGTGGCGTTACCTGCGCCAGAACTCCCGGACCTCGGCCGCGGCACCAGTGGCACCCGGTGCCCTCAAACCCGAGTCGGTCTACGGCGTCGAGACCATCGACGGTGAAGCCACGGTCATCGCCCACCTCTCAGAACCGGTCGACAAGTTCGTCCTCCAGGACGCTCCCGGCCTCCAACGGTTCCTAGCCGATGAGATGGTCTACGGACTGGACCGCGCCGTCCAGGCCCAGGTCCTCACCGGGGACGGCCTCGGGGCCAACCTCACCGGCATCCTGTCCACCTCCGGCGTGAGCGTCCAGGCGTTCGCCACCAACGTCCTCACCTCGGTCCGTAAGGCCATCACCCAGGCCGAGAGTCTCGGCTACGAACCCAGCGTCCTGGTGATTTCCCCGGCCGACTGGGAAGCCCTGGAGCTACTGGCCACCACCGACGCCGCGCTCTCGTACCGCGGCGTCCCCCTGGACCAGGGGGAGCGCAAGATCTGGGGTCTGCGAGCGGTCCTGGCCACCGGCCTCCCGGCCAAGACCGCCATCGTCCTGGACCCGGCCGCGGTGTCCATCGACATCGTCGGACCGGCCGTCCAGGTGGAGTGGTCCACCGAGAGTGGGGAGCTGTTCGCCCGCAACCAGGTTCAGGTCCGCGTGGAGGGGCGGTTTGGGATCTCGGTCTACCAACCCACCGCAGTGTTCAAGGTCGCCACCGCGGCCGCATGACCTGACCGCATGACCTGACCGCACGACCAACGGCCCCGGACGTCTCGTAAGGAGGTCCGGGGCCTAGTCGATCAGGACCGTGTCAGCGATCATTGCGGCGACTTCCTCCAGTGAGGAGTAGCTCGCAGTGTCCAGTCCGGACCGTGCCGCAAGCAACGGACTGACCCGTCGTAACTCATCAAATGTCGTGTCGTGGACTATTGGGATAACCCGGTCGGTCGCGAGCAATGCTGAAAGCTCCTGCGCCGCGATACCTTCATTGTTCAGGCTCTTGAACAATGAAGGTGTGACAAGAACGATCCCGGCGCGTGAACTCGCCAAGCCCTTGTCGATCTTGCGGATTAACGACGTGCCGAGTGGGACGTCCATCTCACTAAACCAGACCGATACGTCGAGATCGGTCAAGAGGTTGTTCAGTTCCAGGGCTGTGCCCTGACGGTCGTCCCATGCATGGCAGAGAAACAGATCGCGACCGGCGTCAACGGTCTGGGCGATCTTGACGACCTGTTCGCGAACTGGGTTGAGCGTTTGATGCTCTCGCTGCGAGTACGAAACGGATGATCGCCGGGCACGGCTTGAACTGCCACTCCCGCCGGTGGATCGACCGCCACCCCCAGGGGAGCTGCTGGCATAGCTCGGAAACCGGCGCGGCGGCGGAGGCGCCACATAGGTGCGAGGCGGCGGCGAGTAGGTCGACCGGCGAGAGCGGTAGCGGCATTCGGGGCAGTTCGCTTGAGCGGCCGCAGAGCGATGGCCTTGAACCGGTGCAGTGCATCCTGACATGAGCAGAAGATACAGCGCTCCGCTGACATATTCGGTCAAGATTCGCTGACTTCAGCCGTTCGTGCCAACGGCCACCAGATCATGGCCGCGCGAGTCGTCGCGCAACGGCCGCTTAGATCTCGTATGACTCCAGGCTCGCGCCCGCGTCGATCCTGGCGGCCAGGCTTGGAGGAGCGCCGGGGGTATCAGACCAACGGATCTCGACTATTCCGGCCGGGTCCGCGCCGAGGCCAAAACGCCAACCGCCGACATCGTCGCCATCCTGAACCTCTACATCCAGGCCGATACTCGCGTGGGGGGCCGGGGCGTATGGAGGCCGTGCCGGATGCCAGGCATCGGCGGCGTCATCCAGCGCGGTCACGGTGACATCGTGGGCCGGGTTACCCGTCCGATTCACCAGGACGTGGCCACCTGCATTGTCGCGTGGCTCGAGTATCCAAGACATGAGTCGACCGTAACTCGTCTGTCCACAGGCTGAATACTGAGTCGCATGGACTTCCTCAAACTCGTGGTTGGCCCGTTGGTGGGTGCCTTCATCGCTGGAAGCATCACGCTC
Organism: Gordonia sp. SL306; assembly: GCF_026625785.1. NCBI lineage: Bacteria > Bacillati > Actinomycetota > Actinomycetes > Mycobacteriales > Gordoniaceae > Gordonia > Gordonia sp. SL306. Next base: position 4,523,564 of record NZ_CP113063.1, read on the forward strand.
GCGCTGGCGGTATTCGGGCCTGGACGTTACCGGGGCTGGCGTCTTCAAAAGCTGCTGGATCTCATCCGGGGGATGTCGGACATAGACGACTTCGCGGCGCAACGGGCCGCGCTGGTTGCCGAGGCCGACGATCTTGGCCGCAAAGTTGCCGCAATGCACAAGGTTCCAACCGACTGGCCGATATTCATACTTGGCATCGTGGGGTACGGGTCCGCCTACGGCGCAGCTCTAGGGCTCCCGTACTGGGGGCCACCGTCTATGTCGTGGCCATGGGCAATCGTCTTCTGGACAGTGCTTGTCGTCTGGCTTTTATTCGGTTCGCTCACTTGGCTTTGGGCCAGTCAGTCGCGTCACGCGACGACTGCGGAGCGCGCCAGGTTTATAGCCGAGGGCCTACCAGCCGATTTCAAGTTCAAACCGTCGGCCAGACCCTATTGGATGCCGCCGCGAATCTCAGGGCAGGCAACGTACCGACCTCCGAAACGCGCGGGACATCCGGGCGTTTGACCTAGGACCGCCACACGACACACGAGGGGTCGAACACGTTCCGGCCACGCACACCGCGGAGCAGGCGGACGGCGGCCAGCGCCTCAATTAGGGCCCGATGGGCCATGAGGTCGGCGGATTTGATCGTCCGAATTGCACGGATCTTGCACGGTCGAGGGCGACAGACCTCTGACGTGCACAAACGTGGTGCCCCCGGCAGGACTCGAACCTGCGACCTAGGGATTAGAAGGCCCTTGCTCTATCCACCTGAGCTACGGAGGCAGCGCCGCTCGGGGCGGCAGCGTGGGCGAGTATATCCCGTCCTAGAGTGGTGCCATGACCAGCGCAACGCCGACAGTCCCGGCCGAGCCCGGCCGGGACGCGATGCGCGAGCAGCGAGGCGCGGCGGCGGGTCTGTCGTGGGCGCTCGGTTGGCTGGCCGGGATCGTCGCGATCCTCGTGACAGCGATGTCGGCGGCGACGGCGGTGCAACTCGCCGGTGTGCCCGACCCGGGTTGGCTGACGACCTATGGGCTGCCTGCGGTCACTGCGGTCGGTGAGGTGAGTGCCGCGATCGCTCTGGGGTCGGCCGTCTTCGCCGCGTTCTTCGTGCCCCCGCAATCCGACGGTGTGCTCGACGTCGGTGGCTATCGAGCGATCCGGATCGCGGCGACCGCCGCCCTCACCTGGGCCGTCTGTGCCGTCCTGCTGATCCCGCTGTCGATCTCCAACGTGAGTGGGCAACCACTGTCGGCGTCGCTGAAACCGGGGAACCTGATCAACTCGTACTCGCAGGTCGCCGACGCGCGCACCTGGCTGTGGACGGCGATCTTCGCGGTGGCCGCCGCGGCCCTGGCGCGCGTGATCCTGAAGTGGGGGTGGACGTTCGGCGCGATCGCGCTGATGGTGCTGAGCCTGATGCCTGCGGCGCTCGCCGGCCACTCGTCGACGGGTGGCAACCATGACGTGGCCACCAACAGCCTGATCGTGCACATCGTTGGCGCGACGGTGTGGATGGGTGGGCTGTTCGCAGTGGTCGTCTACGCCCTGGCCGACGGGCGCTGGCGGGTGCTGGCGGTTCGACGGTTCTCCCGGGTCGCGTTCTGGAGCATCCTCGCGGTCGGCGTCAGCGGGGTGATCAACGCACTCGTCCGGATGCCGCTCGCCGATCTCTTCAGCGACACCTATGGGCGGCTGGTGCTGGCCAAGACCTGTGCACTGGTCGTGCTCGGCGCGCTGGGGGCCTGGCATCGGCGGGTGACCATCGCGCGCCTGGAGGACGAGCCCGCGCCGCGGTCGACGTTCGTCCGATTCGGCATCGTCGAGACGCTGGTGTTCGCCATCACCTTCGGACTGGCCGTCGGCCTGTCGCGGACCCCACCGCCGGCAGGCGAGAACGCCGACGTCTCCGCGGTCGAGGCGCAGATCGGATACCGGATCGACGCCCCGCCCTCGCTGTGGCGGATTCTGGTCGACTGGCGGTTCGATCTCCTGTTCGGGACGCTCGCGATCGTCCTGGCCATCGTCTATCTGCGCGGGGTGGTGCGGCTCCGGCGCCGTGGGGACGACTGGCCGGTCGGGCGGACGGTGGCTTGGATTCTCGGCTGCGCGCTGCTGCTGTTCACGACGTCGTCCGGCCTCGGCAGATACTCGCCTGCGATGTTCAGCATGCACATGATCGCGCACATGCTGATGTCGATGATGATCCCGGTCCTGCTGGTCCTGGGCGGGCCGGTCACGCTGGCACTGCGTGCATTGCGGCCGGCCGGAAGGGGTAATCCCCCCGGGCCGCGGGAGTGGATCCAGTCGGCCATCCACAGTGGGCCGTCGCGGTTCCTGACCCACCCCGCGGTCGCGGCGACCCTCTTCGTCGGCAGCTTCTACGTCCTCTATCTGGGCGGTGTGTTCGAGGCGGTGGTGCCGTATCACGCGGCGCACATCCTGATGAACGCGCACTTCCTGCTCAGTGGCTACCTCTTCTACTGGATCGTGATCGGCATCGACCCCGCGCCACGTCAGGTCCGACCGGTCGCGAAACTCGGCATCGTCATGGGTTCGCTGCCGTTCCATGCGTTCTTCGGGGTGGCCCTGATGATGGCCGGTGCGGTCATCGCCGAGGGGTACTACCGCAGCCTGAACCTGCCGTTCGCCTACGACCTGTTCGACGATCAGCGCGCCGGCGGTGGAATCGCCTGGGCGGCAGGCGAGATACCGCTGGTGGTGATCATGCTCGCGCTGCTCGTGCAATGGCGGCGCCAGGACGAGAAGCAGGCTCGCCGTTACGACCGCCGGGCCGCACGGGATCACGACGCGGATCTCGAGAGCTACAACGAAATGCTCAAGGATCTCCACAACCGGACGTGATCGCCGGCGATTCCGCGGACTTGTCCACAGATCACGCTGCGGATCGTTTCGCGGCTGTCGCGTGATCGATGCTGGCTCCAGCCACGACAACGCGTGGCGCGGGAGAACCCGAGGAGTCGAGCATGTACGAGACCTACACCACCATCATCGGCACCGTTGTTTCCGAACCACGGCGCAGGCAGACCACCACCGGGGAGGAGGTGATCTCCTTCCGCGTGGCGTGCAACTCGCGACGGATCGACAAGCGCAGTCAGGAATGGATCGACGGTCCGACCCTGTATCTGACCGTGAGTTGCTGGCGTCGGCTTCTGGCGGGAGTCGGTCTCGCGGTCGCGAAGGGACGCCCAGTCATCGCCCACGGGCAGATCAAGACCAACGAATACGTCACCGCCGATGGGGAGAAGCGCTCCGACCTCGAGATGACCGCCAATGCGGTGGGACTGGACCTGAGCCGGTGTGTGGTCACCTACCAGGGAACACCAGGAGCCGACCGACCGCAGGCGGTCGACCGGGCGGCAGAGGCCGACGTGGCCCCCACGGCGGCGTGATCGTCGGCCGACCTCTCACGACCCGTGGTCGTCGTCCCTGTGAGGCGGGAACGACGGCCACGGGTTCGCGCGTGGATCACCACGCTTTTTGTCAGCGTCTACGCGGCGCGGATACCGTTGGTGCCGTGTCCGCACCCATCCATCCCGGCGAGCTGCTCGCCGACGAGTTCATGACCGACCTCGGACTGTCTCCGCGGCAGTTGGCAGGGCAGTTGGGCGTGCCTCTGGGGCATGTCCGCGAGATCATGGAGGGTCGGCGCGTCATCACATTGGGAATGTCGGAGAGGCTCGGAAAGCTGTTCAACCAGAGCGAGACGTTCTGGTTCGCCTTGCAGGCCGATCACGACAACGCGGTTGCCGCCCAGGGTGCTGGAGGCGTCGGAACCCGTTGAGGGTGAAACACTTCCCAGCCGTCTGACCCGCCAAGCGCTCGCGGCACCCCTCGCTGTCCGGTCCGCCCAATGCGGTGGCGTCAGTGGGCTGGATCGCCGGACGTCTGATGCGAGGGGTGCGTCGAACGCGAGGGTGCGTCGACGGTTGGTCGCGGACGGGCCGCGGGCGGGGACAGCCTGCCCCGACGTGGTGCCACTAGACTGAACAACCGTTGTGTCATGGGTTGGACCTTCCGCCTGATTTCTTTCTCCCTGCGAGGGAGTTCTGCGGGAGACACCACAGTCCAGAGACCCGAAAACGCCGCTAGAGAGGTTGAAGCGTGAGCGAGTTCATCTACACGATGAAGAAGGTGCGCAAGGCGCACGGCGACAAGGTCATCCTCGACGATGTCACCATGTCGTTCTATCCCGGCGCCAAGATCGGCGTCGTCGGACCCAACGGCGCCGGCAAGTCGTCGATTCTGAAGATCATGGCCGGGCTCGACCAGCCGTCGAACGGCGAGGCCTTCCTCGACCCCGACGCCACCGTCGGCATCCTGATGCAGGAGCCTCCCCTCAACGAGGAGAAGACGGTCAAGGAGAACGTCGAGGAGGGGATGGGCGAGATCAAGGTGAAGCTCGACCGCTTCAACGAGATCGCCGAGCAGCTCGCCACCGACTACTCCGACGAGTTGATGGAGGAGATGGGCAAGCTCCAGGAAGACCTGGACAACAACGACGCGTGGGACCTGGACTCGCAGCTCGAGCAGGCGATGGACGCTCTGCGGTGCCCGCCGGCCGACTCGCCGGTCACCCATCTCTCCGGCGGTGAGCGCCGTCGTGTCGCCCTGTGCAAGCTCCTGCTGCAGAAGCCCGATCTGCTGCTCCTCGACGAGCCGACCAACCACCTCGACGCCGAGAGTGTGCTGTGGCTCGAGCAGTTCCTGGCCGGGTACCCCGGCGCCGTCCTCGCCGTCACCCACGACAGGTACTTCCTGGATCACGTCGCGGGCTGGATCTGTGAGGTCGACCGCGGCAAGCTGCACCCCTACGAGGGCAACTACTCCACCTACCTGGAGAAGAAGGCCGAGCGTCTCGAGGTCCAGGGCAAGAAGGACCAGAAGTTGCAGCGCCGCCTCAAGGAGGAGCTGGCCTGGGTCCGCTCGGGAGCCAAGGCGCGTCAGACCAAGAACAAGGCCCGTCTCGCGCGCTATGAGGAGATGGCGACCGAGGCCGAGAAGACCCGCAAGCTCGATTTCGAGGAGATCCAGATCCCGACCCCACCACGTCTGGGCGACGTGGTGGTGGAGGTCAACAACCTCGACAAGGGTTTCGACGGGCGGGTGCTGATCAAGGACCTGTCCTTCACCCTGCCGCGCAACGGCATCGTCGGTGTGATCGGCCCCAACGGCGTCGGCAAGACCACCCTGTTCAAGACGATCGTCGGCCTCGAGGAGCCCGATTCGGGCTCGGTCAAGGTGGGCGAGACGGTCAAGCTGAGCTATGTGGATCAGAACCGCGCGAACATCGATCCCAAGAAGAACGTCTGGGAGGTCGTGTCCGGCGGGATGGACTTCATCGAGGTCGGCCAGAACGAGATGCCGTCACGCGCGTACGTGAGTGCATTCGGCTTCAAGGGCCCCGACCAGCAGAAGCGTGCCGAGGTCTTGTCCGGTGGTGAGCGCAACCGCCTGAACCTGGCGCTGACCCTCAAAGAGGGCGGAAACCTGATCCTGCTGGACGAGCCGACCAACGATCTCGACGTCGAGACCCTCGGTTCCCTGGAGAATGCTCTCGAGAAGTTCCCCGGTTGTGCCGTGGTGATCTCGCACGACCGGTGGTTCCTCGACCGCACCTGTACCCACATCCTGGCGTGGGAGGGCAACGTCGCCGAAGGTCAGTGGTTTTGGTTCGAGGGCAACTTCGAGGCCTACGAGGCCAACAAGGTGGAACGTCTCGGTGCCGACGCCGCGCGGCCGCATCGGGTCACGCACCGCAAGCTCACCCGCGACTAATTCGTGCATCGGCGGCCGGACACGCGCCGGATCGGCTGACCGCGACCACCTCGGTCATTACCATCGCAGAGGAGAGGGCACACTCCGGAGATTCCGGGTCCCTGCCCCTCCCGCGATGGGGTGAGTGCCGTTGCCGAACGTGACATCGCTTCTGCCGCAAGCGATTGCGCGATATTTCAGCTCCTCCTCGTCGGCGCGTCCGGCAGAGTCGCCGGATCTGGATCGATTCGCATCCGAGGAGGTCGACCGGGTACGTCGTCACCTCGACGTGGCTCATCGGCGCGATCCCGGCGAACGTCTGGTCGACATCGCCGCGAGTCGGTCCGGCGGCGTCGAGGTGGTGGTCGTCAACGACGACATGCCCCTACTGGTCGAGGCGGTGCTGGCGACCGTCGAGGCCCACGAGCTGGTGGTGACCCGCATCGACCATCCGGTGCTGCCGGTGATCCGCCACGGCGACGGGACGCTGTCGGCTTTCGGCGACGACGAGCCGACCTCCGTCGAATCATGGATCTTCGTCGTCGCCCTGTCGCAGCAACCCGACTTCGATCTGGCAGCCCTGCGGTCCGACGTCCTCGAGGTCATCGGCCGGGTCGCCGACGTCGACCGGGACGTCGATCGGATGCGGACCGGACTCACCGAGTTGGCCGTCGAATGCGCGGCTGTCCAGGAGTCCGGTGCTACCGGCCTGCCCGCGGGCGAGCGTCAGGAGTACGCGCGCCTGCTGGAGTGGTTCGTCGGCAACCACTTCCTGCCGCTCGGATATGCGCGCGCCCCCGCCGACGGCGCGCCACTCACCGACCGTCTCGGTGTGTGGCGCACGGACACGGTCGTGTCGGCGTTCCCGGTCGCCGCCGAGGCGCCGTTGCCGCGGGTGTCGCGCATCTACCTCGAGACCGGAATCCAGCGTTCCGACTTTCCCACCCTGCTGCAGATACCCGCGTTCACCTCCGACGGCGAGCACGCAGGCGAGCATCGGTTCGTCGGCACCTTCACCTCGTCCGGCCTGCATCAGACGGTGCTCGACATCCCGGTGCTGCGCGCCAAGGTTCGTGGCGTTCTCGACCGGGCCGGTGTCGACGCGGACTCGTTCGCCGGGCAGGCGATGCTCGAACTGCTGCAGAACTACCCGCTCGTCGAGATGTTCGCCGCCACCGATGCCGAACTCGGCCGCCAGGTCGACGAGATGCTGGACGCGGTCGCGACCCGGTCGCTGCGACTGTTCGTACGCATGAACCCCGACGGGCGGATGGCGGCGGCCCTGGTCTACCTGCCGCGTGACCGCTACAACACCCAGTCGCGCCTCACGCTGCAGGCCGAACTCCTCGACGCACTCGGTGGGACCGCGATCGAGTACACCGCACGAGTGAGTGAGATGCCGCTGGCGCTGCTCCAGGTGCTGGTACGTGTCGACAGCGACCGCGCGCGGCTGCTCGGTTCACTAGACACCGGCGGCCGCAGGCATCAGGCGATGCAAGCGAAACTCGCCGGATCGATACGCAGCTGGGACGAACGTGTCCGCGCTCTCGGTCGCGCCACCGAGGCCGGACACCCGCCGTCGGACTGGCCGGCCGGTGGCGTCGACACCTTGCTCCGCGCCCTGCCGTCACTTCCGGAGGACTACAAGGAGCAACGGAACCCACGGGCGGCCCTCGCCGATCTGATCCACGTGACCCAGTTGGAGCCGGGCGGCGTCACTGTCACACTGAGTCGATTCGTCCAGGGGGAACCGGACGAACGGGAGGTCGGTGAGGCGATCGCCGACGACGTCGACAACCGACAACTCGCCGACGACCGGTGGATCTTCACGCTGTACCTGTGCGGGGCGGCCGCGACCCTCACCGATGTGCTGCCGGTGCTCCACAGTCTCGGTCTCGACGTCCTCGACGAGCATCCCTATCACCTCATTCGCCCGGACGGAACATCGTGCTGGGCTTATGAATTCGGTGTGACCCTGACGACGGGAATGTCGGTGGACGCCGAGGCCCTCGACGATCTCGAGCATCGGTTCACCGATGCGTTCCGTCAGATCTGGCGCCAGAACGCGGAAGTGGACGCGTTCAACGAATTGGTGATCCGATGCGGGTTGGACTGGCGGTCGGCGGCGATGCTCCGTGCCTACGCCCGGTATCTGCGTCAGTGTGGATTCTCCTATACGACAACACATGTCGCGGCGGTTCTCGGTGAGCACAGGTCGGTCACCCGTGGGTTGGTCGACCTGTTCGCCGCGTCGTTCGACCCGGCAGGTGCCGACGAGGACCGGCGTGACGATGTCCTCACACGCCTGCGGCGCGACGTCGAGACAGTGATCAGCCTGGACGCCGACCGCATCCTGTCGGCGTTCGTCGCGGTGGTCACCGCGACCTCGCGCACCAATTACTACGTGACCGGCGATGCCGGTCGTCGACCGGTCATCTCGTTCAAGCTCCGTCCCCGCGACATCCCGCAGGCGCCGGAGCCCCGGCCACTGCACGAGATCTTCGTGTACTCACCGCGCATCGAAGGCGTGCACCTGCGCTTCGGAATGGTCGCCCGCGGTGGTCTGCGATGGTCTGATCGGCGCGAGGATTTCCGCACCGAGATCCTCGGACTGGTGAAGGCGCAGGCCGTGAAGAACGCGGTGATCGTCCCCGTCGGGGCCAAGGGCGGGTTCGTCGTGAAGCGCCCGCCTGCGTCGACGGGTGATCCGGTCGCGGACCGTGACATCCAACGCTCCGAGGGTGTCGAGTGCTATCGGGCCTTCATCTCCGGCCTGCTCGACGTCACCGACAACATCGACCATCAGAGCGGAACGGTGATCCCGGCTCGGTCTGTGGTGCGTCGGGACGGCGACGATCCGTATCTCGTCGTCGCCGCGGACAAGGGCACCGCGTCGTTCTCCGACATCGCCAATAACGTTGCCACGCAGTACGGTTTCTGGCTCGGTGACGGCTTCGCCTCGGGTGGGTCGGCCGGTTACGACCACAAGGCGATGGGGATCACCGCCCGGGGTGCGTGGGAGTCGGTGAAGCGCCACTTCCGCGAGTTGGGCCGCGACACCCAATCCGAGGACTTCACGGTGGTCGGGATCGGCGACATGAGCGGTGACGTCTTCGGCAACGGGATGCTGTTGTCCGAGCACATCAGGCTGGTCGCAGCTTTCGACCACCGACATGTCTTCGTCGATCCGGAACCCGGTGCGACCGCCGCACGGCGAGAGCGTGAACGGTTGTTCGCGCTTGCCCGCTCGTCGTGGGCCGATTACGACACAACGCTGATCAGTCCCGGCGGCGGGGTGTGGTCGCGGGAGCAGAAGTCGATCCCGGTCAGCGGCGAGATGCGCGCTGCGCTCGGCCTCGGCGACGGGATAACCGCGTTGTCGCCACCGGAACTGATCCGGGCAATTCTGCTGGCGCCTGTCGATCTGCTGTGGAACGGCGGCATCGGCACCTATGTCAAGGCGTCCACCGAGTCCGACGCCGAGGTCGGCGACAAGGCGAACGACGCGATCCGCGTGGACGGCTCGGAGTTGCGCGCCAAGGTCCTCGGGGAGGGTGGGAACCTCGGCGCCACCGAGCGCGGCCGGATCGAATTCGACCTTGCGGGTGGGCGCGTCAACACCGACGCGATGGACAACTCGGCGGGCGTCGACTGTTCCGACCACGAGGTGAACATCAAGATCCTGCTCGATTCCGCGGTGTCGTCGGGTGACCTGGACGTCGCGGACCGCAACCCGCTGCTGGAGTCGATGACCGGTGAGGTCGCCGATCTGGTGTTGGCCGACAACATCTCGCAGAACTCCGAACTCGGCTTCAGCCGAACCTTCTCCACCGTCCGGGTGGACGTCCACATGCGGCAGCTGACCGATCTCTCGCGCAATCGCGGTGTGGACCTCCGGCTGGAGGCGCTACCGCAACCGGCCGAACTCCGGAAGCGATTCGGCGGCGAGCTGCATCGCGGCCTCACCTCTCCCGAACTCGCCACCCTGATGGCCCATGTGAAACTGGCGGCGAAGTCGGATCTCCTCGCGACCGATCTGCCCGACAACGAGGTGTTCGACGCGCGGTTGTCCGGCTATTTCCCGATGCCCCTGCGGGATCGGTTCGCCGACGGCATCCGCTCGCACCGCCTGCGGCGGGAGATCGTGACCACCACGCTGGTCAACGACGTGGTCGACAAGGCGGGGATGACACACCTGTTCCGTCTGGGGGAGGGCACCGGCTCCTCGACAGAGGAGGGCGTTCGCGCATATGTGGTGGCGGGCGCGGTCTTCGGGATGGACGGTCTGATCGAACGGATCACCCATGCGCCCGCGCCTGCTGCGGCGATCGACGAGATGTCCATGTACGCCAGGCGTCTGCTGTTCCGGGCATCTCGGTGGTTGCTGGCATTCCGGCCACAGCCGCTGGCGATGGCCGCGGAGATCACCCGGTACGGGGAGCGGGTCGCGGAGCTGTCGGCCCTGCTCGACAGCTGGTTCGGGGCGAGTTCGGCATTCGATGTCGACGCGCGCGTGGACCGCTACCAGGCGGCAGGCGTGCCCCAGGATCTCGCGCACGACGTGGCGGTGAGCCTGCACCGGTTCTGCCTCCTCGACATCATCGATGCCTCGGAGATCGCGGACCGTGAGCCCGTCGAGGTCGGCGAACTCTATTTCGCGGTGATGGAACACTTCGGACTCGAGGAGTTGCTGACCGCGGTATCCGACCTCGCCTACGGCGATCGATGGCATGCGCTGGCGCGCTTGGCACTTCGCGATGACATGCACGGCGCACTCCGGGCTCTGACACTGAAGATCCTCGAGGTGGGCGAGCCCGACGAGTCGGCGGCGGAGAAGATCGACGAATGGGAGTTCTCGCACACCTCCCGGTTGTCCCGGGTCCGCACAATGCTCGCCGACATCACCGAGTCGGACACCCTGGACCTGGCCGTGCTCTCCGTGGCGGCCCGTCAACTGCGCAGCGTGATCCGTTGAGCGATACCGTCCGGACGCAGGTCGCCCCGGTCTAGGGTTGGTCATGGCCCGAAATGCGTTGCGCATCTGTCCGCTGTGTGAGGCGACCTGCGGACTGACCCTCACCGTCGACGACTCGCAGCGACGGGTCCTGACCGCACGGGGCGATCATGACGACGTCTTCAGTCATGGCTACATCTGCCCCAAAGGGGCGAGTCTGCCCGACCTCGACGACGATCCGGATCGTCTCGGGCAACCTCTGGTGCGCCGTGGCGGTGAGCTCGTCACCACCGGCTGGGATGAGGCGTTCGACGTGGTCGCCGACCGCCTCGGAGCGGTCATCGGCGATCACGGCGGGTCGTCGGTCGGCCTGTACCTCGGTAATCCGAATGCGCACACCGTCGCCGGGGCGCTCTACACGCCGCTGCTGGCCAGGGCGCTCGGTACCCAACAGGTGTTCAGCGCGAGCACACTCGACCAGATGCCCAAACAGGTGGCCCTGGGGTATCTGTTCGGGAACCCGTTCGCGTTCCCGGTGCCAGACCTGGATCGGACCGACCACCTGGTCGTCATCGGCGCGAACCCGGTGGTGTCCAACGGAAGCGTCACCACCGCCGCCGACTTCCCGGGAAAACTCGCCGCATTGCGTCGTCGCGGCGGGCGGTTGACGGTGATCGATCCGGCTCGAACCCGCACCGCGAAACTCGCCGACACACACATCGCGCCCCGCCCGGGGACCGACGCCGCCCTGCTGTTCGCGATGGTGCACACGTTGTTCGACGAGAACCTGGTGGCACCCGACCTCGGTGGGATCGCGCGTCATGTGACCGGGGTCGACGGGCCGCGGACGAGTTCGCCCCCGAACGCGTCGCCGGATACTGTGACGTCCCCGCCGCGGATCTTCGCGAGCTGACCCGCGCGGTGGCAACCGCGTCGTCGGCGGCGGTGTACGGCCGGATGGGAACCACCACAGTCGAATTCGGGACCGTCGGCAGCTGGCTCATCGATGCGATCAACATCCTCACCGGCAATCTCGACGTACCCGGCGGCGTGATGTTCCCGACCGCCCCCACTGCACCGGCGCCACGTCCGCCACGCCCGGGCCGCACGTTCCGGACGGGACGCTGGCGGAGCCGGGTGTCCGGACACCCCGAGGTGGCGGGCGAACTACCGGCCGTGGCTCTCGCCGAGGAACTCGACACCCCAGGGGCCGGACAACTCGAAGCCCTGATCACGGTCGCCGGGAACCCGGTCCTGTCCGCGCCGAACGGGGAGCGTCTGGCGCGTGCCCTCGAGGGCGTCGACTTCATGCTGAGCATCGACCCGTACCTCAACGAGACCACCCGTCACGCCGACGTCATCCTGCCTCCGCCACCGCCGTCGCAGAGCCCTCACTTCGACTTCGTGCTCAACAATCTCGCCGTCCGGGCGACGGCCCGCTACTCGCCCCCGGTGTTCGAGTTGCCCGCCGGGCGGCCCGACGAGGCCGAGATCGTCTCCCGGATCGCGCTGGCAGTCAGTGGCGTCGGGGTGCACGCCGACCCGGGCCTGGTGGACGACCAGGCGATCACCGCAACGCTCTCGAAGGAGGTGTCGGATCAGCACTCGCCGGTGGCCGGCCGTCGGGTCGAGGAACTCGCCGACATGTTGCGCGACGGTCCGGGATACGAACGACGACTCGACATGATGCTGCGACTCGGCGCCTACGGGGACGCGTTCGGCTCCAGGGCCGACGGATTGACCCTCGACTCCCTCAGGGATGCCCCGCACGGCATCGACCTCGGTCCCATGAGGCCGCGGCTGCCCGGGGTACTGCGGACCGAGTCGGGGAAGATCGAACTCGCCGCCGAGGATCTGATCGGCGACGTCGCACGGCTGCGTGCCGCGATCGATCGCGGGCCCGACGATCTCGTGCTCATCGGCCGACGCAATCTGCGCTCCAACAACAGCTGGATGCACAACCTGCCGGCACTGTCGGGAGGGACAAACCGCTGCACCCTGCACGTCCATCCGGACGACGCGGACCGTCTCGGGCTCGCCGACGTCGCGGTCATCCGCGGTCCCGGCGGCGAGCTCTGCGTCCCCGTCGAGATCACGACCGACATCCGTCCCGGTGTCGCGTCGTTGCCGCACGGATGGGGGCACGACATCGAGGGCACCAGACTCACCGTCGCAGCCTCGACGCCTGGCGTGAACGTGAACCGGCTCAACGACGGGACGGTGCTCGATCCGCTGTCGGGCACCGTGGTGCTCAACGGCCTGCCGGTTCAGATCATGCCGGGCTGATCCGGCGACCGCGCTTGCGTAGGGTTGGACCCGCGGCGACGAGTCGCGGGTCGACGACGTCTGGGAAGGGAAGCGCGTGCTCTACGAGGACGAAGGAACGAGGACCGACGCCGGATATCTGGTCAAGGTGCCCGTCCGCTGGTCTGACATGGATGTCTTCGCCCACATCAACCATGCCCGGATGGTGACCCTCCTCGAGGAGGCACGGATTCCGTGGCTCTTCTACGACGGACGGCCCACCGCCTCGCTGCGAGAAGGGTGCGTGGTGGCCGACCTGCACGTGAAGTACCGGGAGCAGGTGCGCCACGACGAGGGGCCGATCGAGGTGACCATGTTCGTCGAGCAGCTGCGCGCGGTGGACTTCACGGTCGGCTATGAGGTCCGGCCGAAGGGGGCCGACCCGGCGAGCAAGCCGGCGGTCACCGCCACCACCCAGCTCGTCGCGTTCGACGTCGATGCGCAGCGTCTGCGACGACTCACAGCAGAGGAGAAGGGGTTCCTCGCGTCCTTCCGCCGTGCGGACCCGGAGGTCCGGTGACCGCGCCCGAACGCCACATCACGGTGACCGGGCCGGGTGACCGGGCCGATGCCGTCACATTCCTGGGACGCGCGGTCCGCCTCGACGACACGGCCGCCGTGCGGGTGGCCGCCCGCCCCGACGGTTTACTCGGATTCTGGGTCAACACCGGATTCGATGTCCTCGCAAGCAGATCCGTGTTCGGGACGATGCGACCCGACGACATCGTCGCGGACGCCGGGATGCTGCGCGCGGCACTGTCGGCGGCGGAGTCGGGGAGCGCGGTCGACCCCGGTTTCGGTCTGGACAGTGCCTGGCGCGGCGCGCTGCCCGCGAACTCCGGTTTCACCCAGCTCGATGACGTCCCGGCGCGTACCGTCGTCGAGTTGTCCCGTGGCGGTGCGCATCTCGCGCGGACCGAGGGCAGCGCCCATGGTCCGGCGACCGGACTGCTCGACCAGGATGTGCTCGACGTGACGTCGCGCGACGGTGAACGGCGGGCCTCGGTCTCGATGAGATCGCTCTTCGCCGTCACCGCGATGGGGTTCATCCGGGACGCCGACGGCCACGAGATCACCGAAACGTCACCGCTCGACCGTATCGCCGCCGACGAACCGGTTCGGATCCGTGTGTCGGGGGCCTGGATTCGGATAGATGCACGCTACGGATCGGTCTTCCAGCGCCGGGAGAAGATCGCGATGATGACCGTGTGAGGACGCCCGTCCCACGGTGTTCCCCGGAAGGCGCTCAGACCAGCCAGGCAGCCGAGTTTGGCGCGAGCTGACCGTCGATGAGTGGATAACTGGTCAGCAGGATCTCGCCGGGCGGGAGCGGGACCGGGACGTCGCCGGTGTTGAGGGCGCAGGTCAGGTGCCCGACCGACCGGCGGAAGGCCAGGCAGCCGTCCGGCGCGCCGTACCACTCCACCGTGTCACCCTCGAATTCCGGTCGTTCATACCGCATCTCGATCGCCTGCCGATACAGCGAGAGCGTCGAACCGATGTCCTCGAGCTGTGCCTCGACGGTGAACCGCGTCCATGATGCGGGCATCGGCAGCCACGTGTCCGGATTGCTGCTGAACCCGAACGGCGGCTCGACACCCTCCCAGGGCAGCGGAACCCGGCACGCGTCGCGGCCACGCTCGGTGTGCCCGGAGCGCTCCCACACCGGGTCCTGGAGGGCGCCGTCGGGCAGGTCGGCGTTCGGCAGTCCGAGTTCGGCGCCGTTGTAGATGAACACCGTTCCCGGCAGTGCGAGTTCGACGAGCAGCATGGCGCGCGCCCTCAGGATGCCCAGATCGATGTCGGTGTCGGATGACTCGACATCGACATCGGCGGGGTCGGCACCGGCGGGCGTGGCCGCGATACGTCCGTAGCGGCTGACCTCACGGTCCACGTCGTGGTTGGACAGGGTCCAGGTGGGCACCCCGGACACCGACAGCACTGCCTCCAGCGAGTTCTCGATCGCGTCCCGGATCGATTCCGTGTCGAACGTCGCCTTGGCGAGGCGGAAGTTGAAACCGAGGTGCAACTCGTCGGGCCTCAGGTATTCGGCGAATCGTTCGTTGTCGTCGACCCAGATCTCACCGACGTTGGCCGCGCCCGGATACTCGTCGAGCACCTTGCGGATCTTGCGATGGATGTCGTGCACCGCATAGTTGTTGAACCGCGGATCGTCGTCGTCGTTCTGCAGCAGACCCGCCGACTCGAGATCCATGTCGGGTAGGTCGGCAGGCTTCGCCATGCCGTGCGCGACGTCGATGCGGAAACCGTCCACCCCGCGGTCGAGCCAGAAACGCAGGGTCTTCTCCAGATCGTCGAAGACCTCGGGGTTCTCCCAGTTCAGATCCGGTTGTTCGGCAGCGAAGATGTGCAGATACCACTGCCCCGGTGTGCCATCGGGATCCGGGACCCGCGTCCAGGCCGGACCACCGAAGATGCTCTGCCAGTTGTTCGGCGGCTCGTCGCCGTCATCGCCTCGTCCGTCGCGGAAGATGTACCGCGCCCGCTCGCTGCTGCCGGGTTCGGCCGCCAGCGCCTCGACGAACCATGGGTGCTGATCGCTGGTGTGGTTGGGGACGAGGTCCATCGTGACGCGGATCGACCGCTCATGGGCCTCGGCGATCAGCTCGTCGAACCGCGCGAGATCGCCGAAGATCGGATCGATGTCGCGTGGATCGGAGACGTCGTAGCCGTGATCGGCCATGGGGGAGCGCATGATCGGACTCAGCCACAGCGCGTCCACCCCGAGGAGTTCGAGGTAGCCGAGCTTGTCGATCACACCGGCGAGGTCGCCGACGCCATCGCCGTCCAGATCGGAGAACGAGCGCGGATAGATCTGGTAGAAGATCGCGGCCTTCCACCAGGTGTCGTCATCGGGATCGAGTTGCGTCGCAGCGCTTGCGGGGACCACGGCATCGTCGGCATCGACAGTCTGGTCGTCGGCGGCGATGTCGTCGGTCGGGTCGTCGTTGTCCTCGGTCGCCTCGATGTCGGTGGCAACTGCGTCGTCGGTGTCGTCGTCCGCGTGGTCGACCTCAACGGCCTCAACGGTTTCGGCGGTCTGCTCGTCGTCGCCTGCGGCCTCGATCTCCGAGTCGTCGATGGCTTCGTCGGCGCTCCCAGCGACGTCCGCGTCCGGAGTTCCGGTCTCGTCGGTCTCGCCGGCACCCTCGGTCTCGGTGGGACCGGGATCTGTACGCGCAGAGTCGACCGTGTCGTCCGCCGGTTCCTTGCCCACGCCCTCAGCAGCGTCTTCGTCTGTGCTGTCCGTGGCCGCGGCCTCCTCGGAGGTCACGTCGTTCCCGTCGGCATCGGTGACCACCGCGTCGGGCGCGGCATCGGGATCCGGTTCGGCGGGGACAGCGTTCGATGTCTCGTCGCTCACCGTCGTCATTGTGCCCTACCTGTGTTTTCGGTGAGAACTACAGGTCATCTCGGCGCGTCGAAACGGACGTGTCGGCGTGTCAGACGGGCGAATTCATCATCGATTGCGCTGCCATCTCCATGTAGTCGACCAGTGCCTGCCGGTGCGGGTCATCGAGGGTCTGAGCGTCGATCGACCCGATCGCGGTGTGCATGCAGCGCAGCCATGCATCGCGTTCGATGGGACCGATGCGGAACGGGTGGTGGCGCATGCGCAACCGTGGATGGCCACGTTCCTCCGAATACGTGCGGGGCCCGCCCCAGTACTGCTCGAGGAACATCCGCAGACGTCGTTCCGCGGGTCCGAGGTCCTCCTCGGGGTAGAGCGGCCGTAACACCTCATCGGCGGCGACCTCCTCGTAGAACCGCGCGGTGAGCTTGTGAAACGTCTCCGCGCCGCCCACCTCGTCGTAAAAGGTTCGCTGCGTGGAAGGGTTGCTGGGCTCTATGCCGCCGGGGACCTCGGTACTCACGGCCTCCATTGTCCTGACCGCGGGCGCAGGCCTCAACCGCCCGTGCTCCGCGGGTGATCGGGTCACCGGCTGTTCACCGAGGCGACCTGCGGTGACACGCACAATTGTCGTGCAATAGTCCGTGTTCCATGGTCAACTTGACCTCGTCGTGTTGAGGTGGGAGACACATATGACGAGCAGGAGCGCAGCAAAGACGGTATCGGCCGACGGCGGCCGGGCGCGCATCACTGCGCTCACCACGCTCCCAGGCGGCCGCGCGCACGAGTCCGTTGGCGCCTGTCCGTCGCGTTCGGCATTGCTCTGGGGTCGTCGCCGGGTGCTGTTGCTCAACGCCACCTATGAGCCGCTGACCGCCATCTCTCTGCGACGGGCCATCGTCCTGGTCCTGCGTGAGCGCGCCGACGTCGTGCACGCCGACGACGGCGGACTCGCCGTGCATTCGGCCGACATGTCGGTTCCGGTGCCCTCGGTCATCCGGTTGCGGTCGTTCGTCAAGGTGCCGTATCGCGCCGTGGTGCCGCTGACGCGGGCCGCGCTGATGCACCGCGACCGTTTTCGCTGCGGGTACTGCTCCGCCAAGGCGACCACCATCGATCATGTGTTGCCACGGAGTCGGGGCGGTGCCCACTCGTGGGAGAACTGCGTCGCCTGTTGCGCGAGCTGCAACCACCGCAAGGCCGATCGGCTCCTGAGCGAGCTGGGCTGGTCGCTGCGTGTCCAGCCGGGGGTCCCGAAGGGGCGTCATTGGCGTTTGCTGGCCACGGTCAAGGAGATCGATCCGGCGTGGGCGCAGTACATCGACGCCGGGGCCGCCTGATCCGGCCAGGAATCGGATGGTGGATCGGCGAAATCGTGTCTACGACGCACTGTAGGGGTCAGCGCCCGAGTGCCGCGTGCGTCGGCTAGATTGATCACAATGACCTGTACTTCGGATGTTCCGCAGGTCACCGCAGTGCAACCGATCGAAAGGGTGACATGGACAACCTGATCGTCGCCATCGGAGTGCCTGTCACGATCATCTGTGTGGTCCTTGTCGTGGCATGTGTCATCGCGATGGCGTTCACGTTCAACACGAAGTATCCGAAGGTGTCGCTGTACACCCTCGATCAGCAGTGGGATCGCGCCCCACTGCTCTTCAGCGCCACGGGCATAGAGCCGATGACGCTGGCACATCATGCGGAATCGACCGATGTGGACGGAGGCTCGGCCAGTGGCAAGTGGTGAGGTAGCAACAGGTCGTCACGCCGAGGTCGAGGCGACATCGGCGGCCGGGAGTGCACTGCCGGTCGGCACGGTCATCACCAACAGTGGACGCGTCTCGGCGACGCGGTTCCCGGGTCAGGCGCCCACCACGCCGCCGTTCACCCGTGAGGAACTGATCGGGCTCGACGACGCGCTCAAGAGCGCCAGCGAGAAGGCCCTCGTCCGGTTCTCGGTCTACATCGGTGAGCTCGGTGCGGACGCCGTCGCGGATGCTCGCGCGGTACTGCTCCGCTCTCCGGAGCCCGCCAACGGCGCGCTGATCGCAGTGTCCCCGAATGCCCACGAGGTCGTGGTGGTCTCGGGTGTCGCCGTCGCCGACCGGGTCAACGATCGCGTCGCCCAGCTCGGTGTGACCGCGGCCGTGACGAGTTTCCGTCAGGGTGACCTGATCGACGGATTGATCGCGGCGCTGCGGGTGATGTCGACCGCTGCCGCCGTCTCCTGACGGGCGGTACCGGAGCCTGCTGAGGGCGTACCTCACAATCCAGACAATCCAACTGACGGCCGCTCACCCCCGGGTGAGCGGCCGTCAGTCTTTCTGTCGGTGTCCGCGGTCAGTGATCGGTCAGTACGCGATCCGACCGTGGTGATGTCCGCTCCGCGTCCTCGCCCGAGCGGCGGACCACCGGTTCGTCGTCGACCATGTCCGACTCGTTGAACGGTGCGCCGCCGCTGAGGACGGTGTCGACCCTGCCCTTGTCGACGGTCCCCGTCCACGAGCCGACCAGCAGCGTCGCGACCGCGTTGCCGGAGAAGTTGGTCACCGCGCGGGCCTCGGACATGAACCGGTCGATCCCGACGATGAGTCCCACGCCGTCGAGCATCTCGGGTCGATGGGCCTGCAACCCGCCGGCCAGGGTGGCCAACCCCGCGCCGCTGACGCCTGCTGCGCCCTTCGACGCGATGATCATGAATGCCAGCAGACCGATCTGTTCGCCGATCGACAGCGGGTCGCCCATCGCATCGGCGATGAAGATCGAGGCCATCGTGAGATAGATGGCCGTCCCGTCGAGGTTGAACGAATATCCGGTGGGCACCACCACGCCCACGGTGGTCTTCTCCACGCCCAGGTGTTCCATCTTCGCGATCAGGCGCGGGAGGGCGGACTCCGACGACGAGGTGGCGAAGATCAGCAGGTACTCACGGGCGAGGTAGCGGACCAACCGGAAGATGGACACGCTCGCCACGGTCCGCAGCAGGACGCCGAGGACACCGAACACGAACACCACGCAGGTGAGGTAGAACGCCAGCATCAGGATCAGCAGTTGCTGGACCGCGGCCCACCCCGTCTGGCCGACGACGTTGGCGATCGCGCCGAATGCGCCGATCGGGGCCACCCACAGGATCATCGACAAGACCTTGAAGACGAGTTTCTGGAAGTACGACACCGCGGTCAGGATCGGCTCGCCGGTGCGGCCCATGGCCTGGATCGCGAATCCCACGAGCAGGGCGACGAACAGCGCCTGCAACACATTGCCCTCCGTCAGCGCGGACACCATCGAGGTGGGGATGATGCCCTCGACGAAGTCGAGCGTCCCACCGGATTCATGTGCCTCCGCCGCGAGTTCGGCGCCCTTGCCCGCGGCCGTCGTGATGTTGAGACCTTCGCCGGGCTTGATCAGGTTGCCGACGACGAGGCCGATCGCCAGCGCGACGGTCGACATCACCAGGAAGTACACGAATGCGAGTCCGCCGACCTTACCGACGGTCGCCGCCTTCCGTACCGACCCGATGCCGAGGACGATGGTGCAGAAGATCACCGGCGCGATCATCATCTTGATCAGGCTCACGAACATGGTGCCCAGGAACGCGAGATCCTTGCCGGCCTGCGGCGCGACGAGGCCGACGACGACACCGGCCACCACCGCGACGATCACGGCGATGTAGAGCCAATGCGTGCGATCGCGCTTCTTGACCGCGGGCAGATCAGTGGTGGACACCGGAGGAGCGGGCTCGTCGCCCGGCTCGTTCGGTCGTGATCGCAGATTCATCGGATTCCTCTCGTCGTAGCCGCGTCATGGACCGCGCGGTCACCGTCCGTGTATGGATTGTGGGATGAAAGCGTGACGCGGGTCACGATTGAGTTCGTTTCGTTCACCGAACGAAACCGACGATTCCCGGGTGGAGGTGGCCGATGTATCGAGCGATTCCCCGGACTCTCGCTGGTCAGGCGGTTGCCTGGCTGCTGATGCTGGTCGCCGTCATCGTCGTCGCCGGTAGTGTGCTCGCCGCGATCGATGCCCGAGTCGACGGTGATCGTGCCGCCCGGGACGAGGTGACGGCGATCGCGGTGAGTCTCGCCGATTCACCGTCTACGTCCCGCGCACTCATGTCGCCCGATCCGGCGGCGACTCTGCAACCGGTGACCGAACAGGTCCGGAAGGCGACGGACATCGCCTTCATCACGATCATGGGCACCGACGGCACCCGCTACACGCACACCAATCCCGGGCTCATCGGGCAGAAGTACATCGGATCGACGGTCGAGGCGCTCCGGGGCGAGGTCCACACCGAGACCTACACGGGCACGCTCGGACCGTCGGTCCGGACGGTCGCGCCGGTCCGTGCCCCCGACGGGCGGATCGTCGGGCTGGTCGCGGCGGGGATCACCCAGCAGTCGCTCACCGCGGCGTGGCTTGCGCAACTGCCGCTGATCGCCGCGATCGCGCTCGCGGCACTCGTGACGGCCGGGTTGGGTCTCTGGCTGATCCGCCGCAGACTCCTCCGACAGACCGGTGGGCTGGCACCGTCGGAGCTCCGGCTCATGTACGAGCACCACGACGCGGTGCTCCATGCCGTTCGCGAAGGGCTGGTGGTGACCGAGCGCGGCCACCCAGCACTGGTCAACGACGAGGCTCGGCGGCTGCTGGGCGGGGGGCACAACGGAGAGGTCGAACTGCCTGCCTTCCTCGTCAGCGGCGACGAGCCGTTGGTCGACGTGCTCTACGCCGAACAGGGCCGGACACTGGTGGTCAGCCGGTCGCCGGTGCCGACCGACGCCACCTCCGCGGTCGTCACGATTCGGGACCGCACCGAATTGGCCGAGGCCATGGGCGAACTCGACTCGATGACCCGATTCGCCGAGGCGCTGAGATCGCAGCTGCACGAATCCGCGAATCGGCTGCACACCGTGGTCGCGATGATCGAGACGGGCCGCAGCGAGGAGGCGGCGCTGATGGCGACGACCGAGATGCAGTTGTCGCAACGATTGATCGATCGGATGACCGAAACCGTGGCGGAGCCGGCGCTGGCCGCACTGCTGCTGGGGAAGTCGGCACAGGCCGCCGAGCGTGGCATCTCGTTGATGCTCACCGAAGATTCGCAATTCGGCGACGATGCGATCGAACTCCTGACCGTCGGTGAGATGATCACCGTCGTGGGCAATCTCATCGACAATGCGCTCGACGCATGTGATCCCGCCGACCCCTGGGTGGAGGTGACCGTCGTCGGGGACCACGGCCATCTCGAGGTCGTCGTCGCCGACAGCGGACCCGGAATGGACCCCGGCGAGTTCGATCGCGCACAGACCAGGGGGTACTCCACCAAGGCGGGTGGTGATGCCCTCGGCCGCGGGTTGGGTCTGGCACTGGTCGCCCAGGTGGTCGATCGGCATCACGGAACCCTGCGTGCCGAGAACACCTATGCGTCCGTGGTGACGGTGATGTTGTCGGGGGACGGCGATCGATGATCCGCGTGCTGATCGTCGAGGACGAACCCCTCATCGCCGAGGCGCATCGCGAATATCTCTCCCGCGTGGGTGGATTCGAGATCGTGGCGTCGGTCACCACGGCGCAGCAGGCGATGCGGGTCGCGACCGAGGCCGCGGGATCGTCGGAGCCGATCGACCTGGTGCTGCTCGACCTGGGACTGCCCGATGCGCGTGGGGTGGACCTCGCCTCCGCGCTGTCGGGCGTGCGGCCCGGCCCGGATGTCATCGCGATCACCGCGCAGCGTGATCTGGCCACGGTGCGCAGTGCGATGTCCCATGGCGTACTGCTGTATCTCCTGAAGCCCTTCACCTTTGCGGCCTTCGGTGAGAAGATCCGGCAGTACCTCAACTATCGAGGTGCGCTCACCGCAGGCAGTGATGCGGTGAGTCAGCGTGACGTCGACCGAGCTCTTGCCGAACTGCGGACCTCGGACACGCGGCGGACCGCGAAGAAGGGGGCCGCCCCGGACACCGAGGATGCCGTCGGGCGCGCGGTCCGGGACAGCGACGGTGGCCTCACCGCGTCGGAGGTGGCAGCGGTGCTGGGGAGTTCGCGCGTCACCGCCTGGCGATATCTGGAGCGGCTGGCCGACGACGGCACGGTCGAGCGCACCACCGAATACGGCAACACCGGGCGACCTCAGGTCCGGTATCGCTGGCGAAGCCGCTGAGCGAGGCGGGGTCCGACGACAGTGCCGCCGGACCCCGGACACTCACTGCTGTGCGTCGAACTCCCGTGCGCGCAGCGACCGGGCCACGGTGTCACGCCCCTCGGAGATCAGGCGCTTCAGTGCCGGCGGGTGATCGGCGGACAGGAACTCGTCCGCGGCGGCGATACTCTCGGCGTTGATCGCCCAATGTGGGTAGAGGCCCACGACAACCGTTTGCGCCACCTCGCTCGACCGACGGGCCCAGATGTCGGGGATCGCCTCGAAGTACTTGGCCACATACGGCTGCAGCAGCTCGTCCTGGCCTGCCCGTGCGAAGCCCTCGATCATGGTCCGGGTGTAGACATTCGAGAGCGAGTCGTCCTCGACGGCCTGAGCCCAGGCGTCGGCCTTGGCCTCGGCCAGTGGTCGGGACGCCCGTGCGGCGGCGGCCTGGCGCTGACCGGTGGCCGTGTTGTCGCGTCCCGCCTCGGCGTCGATGATGGGCGAGCTCGCCGGGTCCGTGTCGATCGCGCCGGCGGAGGCCAGTGCGCGCACCAACTTCCAGCGCATGTCGGTGTCCACCACGAGACCGGCGAGTCCGTGCGACGTCGGATCGTCGCCGTCGAGCAGACCGCGAACGGCCGGGATCTGATCGTCGTTGAGCTTGCCGGCGAGCCAGGTGTTCACGAAGGCGAGCTGATGATCGGAGCCGGGCTCGGAGCTTCGTGCGAGTTCGAACAGTCGGGCGCTGAAACCCGGACGGCCTGTCGCCGACACCCATGCGGGATCGGCATAGGCCTCGATTGCGCTGGTCGCCTGCATCAGGACTCGTTGCACCACACCGATCTCCGATTCGGAGGCGATGCCGCGCTGCACCAGCTCGGCGAACTCGCGTGCCGCCATCTCGGCCTGCCGGGTCATCTCCCAGGCCGCCGACCAGACGAGCGTGCGCGGCATCGGATCGGCGATGTCGCCGATCCGGGTGGTCGCGGTGGCCAGGGACTCCGAATCCAGTCGGACCGATGCGTAGGTGAGATCGTCGTCGTTGAGCAGCACGAGGGCGCCGCGGGCGATCCCGACGAGCTCGGCGACGTCGGTCCGCTCGCCCTCGACGTCGAGTTCGGCGCTGTGGACGCGCTCGAGCGTCCCGGAGCCGTTGTCGTCGTAGATGCCGACCTTCATGCGATGGACGCGGGTCTCGCCTGCGCCAGGTTTCGCGCCGTCCTGGACGATCGTGAACCGGGTGAACTTCCCGTCCGCGTCGAGCTCGAAGTCGGGCCGCATCACGTTGATGCCGGTCGTCTTGAGCCACTGGGAACCCCAGTCGGACAGATCGCGTCCGGACGACTTCTCCAGTGCGGCAAGGAGGTCCGAGAACGATGCGTTGCCGAACTTGTGGGCCTCGAAGTAGTCGCGCAGGCCGGCCAGGAAGTCCTCGAGGCCGACATAGGCGACCAGTTGCTTGAGTACCGACGCGCCCTTGGCGTAGGTGATGCCGTCGAAGTTGACCTCGACGGCTGCGATGTCGGGGATATCCGCGGCCACCGGGTGGGTGGACGGCAGCTGGTCCTGTCGATACGCCCAGGATTTCTCGACGTTCGCGAACGTGGTCCACGCGTTCTTGTACTCGGTCGCCTCGGACTGGGACAGGACAGACGCGAACGTGGCGAAGGACTCGTTGAGCCACAGGTCATCCCACCACTGCATGGTGACCAGGTCACCGAACCACATGTGGGCCATCTCGTGCAGGACGGTCTCGGCGCGACGCTCGTAGAGGTACTTGGTGACCCGTGAACGGAAGACATAGTCCTCGAGGAAGGTCACCGCGCCTGCGTTCTCCATCGCGCCTGCATTGAACTCCGGCACGAAGAGCTGATCGTATTTGCCGAAGGCATAGGGGATGCCGAAGTTCTGGTGGTAGAAGCCGAAGCCCTGTTTGGTCTCGGTGAACAGTCGCTCGGCGTCCATGTGCTCGGCAAGCGATGCACGGCAATAGATCCCGAGCGGAATGGTGCCGTGATCGTCGGTGTAGTCGTCGGTCCACTCCGCATAGGGGCCGGCGATCAGGGCGACCAGGTACGTGCTGAGCAGCGGCGTCGCCCGGAACCGGTGGAGTCCAGGTTCGGCGGCGAGCGTGTTCACCACCGCCGCGTTCGAGATCACCTTCCAGTCCTCGGGAGCGGTGACCGTCAGCGTGTAGGTGGCCTTCAGGTCCGGCTGGTCGAAACAGGCGAACATGCGCTTGGCGTCGGCTGTCTCGAACTGCGAGTACAGATAGACCGCATCGTCAGTCGGGTCGACGAAGCGGTGCAGTCCCTCGCCGGTGTTGGAGTAGGCACAGTCGGCGACGACCGTGAGGGTGTTCTCGGCGGCCAGCGACGGGAGTGCGATACCCACCGACTCGTCGAAGCCGGACACGTCGAGGTCGGTGCCGTTGAGGGTTGCCGAGATGAGCGACGGTGCGACGAGGTCGATGAAGGTCTCGGCCCCGGGCGAGGCCGTGAACGTCACGGTGGTCACCGATCGGAAGGTGTCGACCCCCGGGCCCCCGTTGCCGTCGGTGAGGTCGAGGTCGATCGCATAGTTGCCGACGTCGATGGTCGCGGCGCGTTCGCGGGCTTGGTCGCGGGTCAGGTTGGGAGCAGTCACAGTCGGGTCAGTCCGCCTCTCGAATCGTGGTCCGTGGGCCAGCTTAACGGGAATGAGCGTCCGGGAATCTGGTTGTAGTTTGCGAAGAGGTATACCCACGACACACGCGGAAGGTCAGGTCGATGGCAACAGAGACGCAGACAGGTCAGCAGACACGGGATCGGGTGGATTTCTGGTTCGACCCACTGTGTCCGTGGTGCTGGATCACTTCGCGATGGATTCTGGAGGCCGAGAAGGTCCGGTCCATCGACGTGAACTTCCACGTCATGAGCCTGGCGGTGCTGAACGAGGGCAAGGACATCCCCGAGGAATACCGCGAAGGACTCAAGCAGGCCTGGCGTCCGGTACGCGTGATCGCCGCGGCGTGGGCGCAGAAGGGCGACGAGATCTTGGCACCGCTTTACGCGGCGATGGGCACGCGCATCCACAACAAGGGCATCAAGGACTTCGACCAGGTGATCAGCGAGTCGCTGGCCGAACTCGACCTGGACCCGTCGTTGGCGGACGCTGCCACGTCGGAGGAGTTCGACGAGTGGATCCGGACGAGCCATCACGAGGGCATGGACAAGGTCGGCGACGATGTCGGAACCCCGACCATCCACGTGAACGGTGTCGCGTTCTTCGGGCCGGTGCTCTCCCGTATCCCGCGCGGCGAGACCGCGGGGACCGTCTGGGACGGCGCTGTCGCGCTCGCGTCCTACCCGCACTTCTTCGAACTCAAGCGCAGTCGCGACGAAGCTCCCGAATTCGACTGACTCCCGGCCGGGCCGGTGCGGTGATGCCGCACCGGCTCAGAGCTTGGGTGGCATCTCCAGCCCGTTCGGCAGCGTGCCCGGTGTGACGGCCGCCGGGTGCGGTGGCGGCGGAACCGGGACGACGTTGCCGCTGCCGACGCCGCGCACGATGGCCTTCGGACGGAACAACATCGCGCCTGCACGGGTGCGATCGCGCAGTGCCGCCGCCCGCCAGGTGAGCACGGGGTGCGAGGCCAGTGCGTTGACCGCCCAGGTGAAGAATCCACGTTCGTGGGTGGCCCGGTCCGCGAACTGGTCGAAATCCACCGCCGACAACATGTATTTGCCCGCCGACAGCACGCCCATAGCCCCTGGTACTCCTCGGGGTTTGGTGTAGTACCCGTAGTTGTCGGCGGTGTACTCCTGTGCCCGCGACAGTGCCGCGCCGATCAGCGGGATGTTCATCCCCACCACGGTGGCCAGCTGTCGCCAGTAGGAGGTATGGCCCGCGGCGATATGACCGACCTCGTGGCCGATGATGAACTCGAGCGCCTCGGGGTCGCGCGCGCGACCACCCACCTCGAAGAGGTCCGAGTAGACCACCACGTACCGCCGGAAGCCGTGTCCGGAGGCGAAGGCGTTGATCATGCCGTTGCCGAGCACCACGTAGGCATCGGGAACGTACTCGAGTCCGTAGCGGGCGGCCGCCTCGACCACGATCCGGTAGCCCTCGGGGAATTGCGTCGGCGTCATCTGCACGCCGTTCACCCGTGGCTGCGCGTAGGTCAACCCACGAATCAGCAGGAGGACCAGGGGAGCGGCCAGGAGTGCGAGAAAATACTCGCTGAACTGGCCGAGGACCACCAGCCAGACGATCACGAGGTAACCGATGAGCGTGATCGCGACGATCAGCACGAGCATCGGGATCTCCCATGGATGCAGGCGTGGCCGCAGCGCGTATTGGGCGGGCGGCAGCCAGTAGGCGCCCGGTCCCGTCTCCTGAGGCGCTGGGGTCCGGTCACGGTCGGCGTCCGCGTGTGATTCCGAGACACCGGGAACATTGGGTATCGGCGATTGTGCGTCCACCTGACCAATCTATAGTGACGCCATGCGTGTCTACCTCGGTGCCGACCATGCCGGATTCGAATTGAAGAACGCGATCGCCGAACACCTGACGGCCAACGGTCATGAAGTCGTCGATTGCGGTGCGCTCACCTACGACGCGCAGGACGACTATCCGGCGTTCTGCATCGAGGCCGCACGTCGCACCGTGGCAGACCCGGGCAGTCTGGGAATTGTCTTGGGCGGCAGCGGAAACGGCGAGCAGATCGCCGCGAACAAGGTGCCCGGTGCGCGTTGCGCCCTGGCGTGGAGCACCGAGACCGCTCAGCTCGCCCGGCAGCACAACAATGCGCAGCTCATCGGCATCGGCGGCCGGATGCACAGCACGGCGGAAGCCCTCGCGATCGTGGATGCGTTCATTGCGACGCCGTGGTCGGACGAGGCTCGTCACCAGCGGCGGATCGACATCCTCGCCGACTACGAGCGCACCGGCGAGGCGCCTGCCCTGCCGGGGCAGAGCTGAGGCGACCCGCTCCGGGTCGTGGGTGAGTCGTGCCCGAAGGTCACACCCTGCATCGGTTGGCGCGCCGACAACAGCGCGTGTTCGGCGGGTCGCCGGTCCGTGTCAGCAGCCCGCAGGGCCGCTTCGTCGACGGTGCCGCCGCAGTCGACGGCCTGGTGTTCGCCAAGGCGGAAGCGTGGGGCAAGCACCTCGTCCAGCATTTTCGGCCGCTCGAGGGCAGGGGGCGGGCCGGTCGGCGGATGATCCACGTCCATCTCGGTCTCTATGGTGCGTTCACCGAGGCGGCGATGCCGATGGACGATCCGGTCGGCCAGGTCCGGATGCGGATCGAGGGTCGCGACGTGGGGACGGATCTGCGCGGACCGACGGCGTGCGAACTGTTCACCCCGGCCGACCTGGATGCCCTGATCGCCCGGCTGGGTCCCGATCCGTTGCGCAGCGATGCGGACCCGGCACGTGCTCGGGACGCCATCGGCCGGTCGCGCCGACCGATCGCTGCCTTGTTGATGGACCAACGTGTGATCGCGGGCGTGGGGAACGTCTATCGGGCGGAGGTCCTGTTCCGGGCGGGCATCGACCCGTATCGGGAGAGTCGCCGGATCGATCCCGACGAGTTCGACGGGCTGTGGTCTGACCTCGTGGCCCTGATGCGGATCGGGGTGCGCCGCGGACGCATGCACGTGGTCCGGCCCGAAGACGACCACGGGGCGCCGTCGTATGCGACCGATCGTCCGCGCACATATGTCTATCGCCGCGCGGGGGAGCCCTGTCGGATCTGTGGGGCCACAGTACGTGTCGTCGAACTCGACGGGCGAAACCTGTACTGGTGTCCCGTCTGTCAGCGTTGAGGGGCGATCAGCGGGATTCGGCGCGCTGCGCCATCACCAGGAGTTCGTCGCGCTGGTTGCGACTGGCGAGCGCATAGATGTCGTCGTAGAGCTTGCGCTGTGCGAACGGCTGAAAACGGGCACGGATACGTGCGAAGGACATGGGGGAACAACTCCTGAATTTGCGGTGCTTCGTATCCCATTGTCCGTGTTACAGCCAGGTTAATCAATCTGACCTGGGGTGATGTCGCTTACGTCCGGTGCGCGAATCACAGGAAACCCTCAGGCTCGGCCACGGGATTTCACACCCGGCACACGCACCATGGGGTGATGGGCGGGTTCTCGGAGATCGGATCACGGCAACACCGGCGGGTGACCGTGCTCGCGGTGGGCGGCACCGGGGAGTCCTTCGACGGCGACCGACGACGTGACGTGACCGGCATGCTGCGTGGCGTCACCGAAGGGCTCGACGAGCGCTTCGACTGTCGATGGATCGGATATCCCGCCAGCTACGGTCCTGCCACACACATCGGCGGGATCAGCTATCAGCGCAGCCTCGACATCGGTACGAGCGCGCTCCACACGGCCCTGTGGCAGACCGAGGGTCCCGTCGCCTTGATCGGCTATTCGCAAGGCGCCGTGGTGATCCGGGCCGCGCTGCACGAACTGGGCGAGGCCTCGGACCCGGTGCTCGAGCGTGTGTTGGCGGTCGGGTTCGTCGCCGACCCCCATCAGCCAACGGGCGTGGTGGCGGGTTGTGCGGGATGGGGTGTCGCCGGCCCGGGACCGGCCCTGCCTGTCGCGGTGCCTGCTCACTGGGTGGGTACGCCGGACGACATGATCTGCAACGCGGCTGCGGACTCCTTTCTCCGCGACGTCGCCGATCTGACGGCAGGTTTCGCAGTGGGCCGAGTCCGTTCCTGGATGACCCAGATATGGAACATCCTGCGGCACAATTCCTTCCAGAATGCAGATCGGACATCGCCCGGCCTGGCGCAGATGTCCCGCGACGTCGGGCGGCTCTGGTCGGCGGTCCGGGAGGTGCTCGGCTATCTACCCGGGACCATCACCTGGCGCGGTCTGGTGTTCCGAAATCGCCGGGGCGGCCGGCACACGTCCTATGCCCGGGAGCCGTACCGGCGCGGATCGTGGACGGATCCCGACACCACCGGATGCGAGGCGCTCGCCGCCTGGTTGCAGGTGTGCGCGACGTTCTCGGACGTCGGTTGCGCGGCGGAGTGGGGCGAGGTCGAGTTCGCCGCCTGAGCGTGTCGCGCCCGATTCGTCCGCGCCGATGATTCGTCGGTGTTGAATCCCGTCGAACACTGTGCTTCTCGAGTCGTACCGCCCCGGATCCGGGGTGAGACTTGGTCCATGGATCACTACGACGTCGTCGTCATCGGTTCCGGTCCGGCGGGGCAGAAGGCCGCGATCGCCGCGGCCAAGCTCGGCAAGCGGGCCGCCATCGTCGAGCGGCGGCACATGGTCGGGGGAGTGTGCATCAACACCGGCACGATCCCGTCGAAGACCTTGCGCGAGGCTGTTCTCTATCTGTCCGGACTGAATCAACGCGCTCGGCACCAAGGTGACCGTCATCGAGCAGCGTCCCGTGATGCTCCGCTTCTGCCATCGTGAGATCATCGAGGCCCTGCAATACCAACTGCGTGAGCGAGACGTCACCTTCCGGTTCGGCGGGCACGTGATGACCGTCGAGACGCATCCGTCGGGCACGGTGACAGCGGACGCCCGGGGCAGGCTGAACGTCGACGAGCACTTCCGCACCGCGGTCGATCACATCTACGCCGTCGGCGACATCATCGGATACGAGAAGGGCCCGATCCGTGTGGACCGGGCCCTTCTCACATTCTTGACGATCTGGCGGGTGCGTTCAGTCGCCGGTGTATTTCGGACCGACGGTGCCACGCACGACGATCGGAGTGTCACGCGGGATGGTGTTGAACACCCACTTGCCGTTCTCGGTGCTCACGTTGATGCAGCCGTGGCTCGCATTGCTGCGGCCCTGCTGCGAGACCGACCAGGGGGCCGCATGGATGAAGATGCCGTCCCACGACATGCGGGTCGCGTACTCGACGTACGTGCGGTACCCCTCGGCGGAGTCGACCGGCACACCGTACGTGGACGAGTCCATGTACATGTCGCGGTACTTCTCCTTGGTGTGGTACACGCCGTTCGGGGTCGGGTGATCGTTGGTGCCCATCGAGATCGGCATCGTCTTGACCTGATTGCCGTTGTGCCACCAGGTGATCTGGTGGGAGGCATCGTCAGCGAGTGCGATCCAGCCGGTCGAGGTCTTGACCCCCGGGATGGCCGGGCCCTTGGGCTTTTCCGGCGTCGTGGGGGTCGGCTTCGGCTTCGGAGTGCTCTTGGGCGTCGACGGGGCACCCGGGATCTGCGGGGCACCGGGGATGTCGGGGATCGTCAGCGGCGGCAGCCCCGGCACCGGGGTGACGGTCGTCGGCGCGGCACTGGCGGCGATCGGCAGGGCGAGCACGACGGCGAGCGCACCGATCACGATGGCGATCGCACGTTGTGTCAGGCCGCGGCGCGCGCGACGTGAAGGCTTCGATGTGAACACGGAGAGACCTTTGCAGTTCGAGTTACTGAAGCGCTTCCCCCGGAGCGCTCAACCATCGTTACACAAACGTTGTCATCGGGCCAAAGCCGAAACGTCGAACATTCCACCAATTCCGCCCGACGGATGGGGGGATTCCGTGAACAGCGTGGTGACCGGGGCAGGTGACCCAGTCGGCGTGACAACCGTCACATCGTGACAAGGTCATCTCTACGACCTGCGGCCGTGACGTGGCCGCGACCCGACGCCGGAGTTCTCGCGGGGTCACCCGGGTGACCCCGCGCGAACTCCGGTCAGCAGCTACTCGGAGCCGGAGCCCCGTTGAAGCGGTCGGTGAGGTACTGGAAAGCGGGCAGGAGACCGATGACGGCAGCCGACAGATGATCGGGCGACGGTGTCAGCAGGCGCTGGACGCGAGCGCCGGCCCGGCAGTACCGGTTGATCGTGTAGTCGATCGACGACACGGGGATGAGGACATCGGTCGGGCTGTGCCATTCGAAGATGGGAATGCGCGGGATTCCGGGATAGAGCGAGAGGCTGTTCTCCTCGACGACCCGGCGCGCATCCTTGTTGTCGAAGATCGCTCGGCCGCCGATGGTCACCTGCTGGGCGTCATGCCCGGCGCCCAGGCGCAGGATGTCGTTCGTGCAAGCGTTGCGCATGCCCTGATACATCTGTCTGCCGAGCGGCGACAGGTATTGCATCATCGGGATCTGCTCGGGGTACTCGCGCGCGACGCCGATGGCCGCGGCGAACGCCAGGCCGAAGGCCGGATGCGGGTTGTTGTAGCCCAGTCCCTCGGCCATCTTGATCAGGTTCATCGGCACGCCACCGTAGGCGGCACCGACGATGTTCAGGTCGGGCGCGTACTTCGGTGCCAGGGCGACCGCCCATGCGGTGGCCATACCGCCACCGGAGTAGCCGGCCATGCCGACCCGGCTCTTGGACACCTGTGCGGGGCCGAATCGCTGCACCGCGCGGATGCCGTCCAAGGTGATCTGGCCGCCGAGTTTGGCGGCACCGTAGGCGCTGCGCGGTCCGAGGTGGTCGGGGATGGCGATCGTCCAGCCACGCTGCAGGGCCACGTTCAGGGCCGGGGCCTCCCGGATCGTCAGATTCGGGTCCTGGGTCCAGAGTGCTTGCGACGGAGCGCATTCGAGGCCGGTCGCGTTGATGATGTGCTGGAAAGACAGCAGTGGTCCGTTGACGCGTTTCTTGGTGGGCACCATCAGGGTGGTCACGGCCGAGATCGGCTTGCCCTGGCTGTCGGTCGAACGGAACTTGATCTGGTAGGTCCGTACGTCGAAGAACGCGGGGGGATTGGGTCGGCCGCGCACCGAGATCACGTCGCCGGGCGCATACTTCCCGATGTTCTTCGGGATCGTGTAGAAGCTGTCGGGTAGCGGTGTGGGCATCGCGACGTCGTCGGCGGTCGCGGTCGGTGTGCCTGCGATCATGCCGCCCGCGATCATCGACAGTGCCGCCGCGGCGGCGACGAGTCTGCGTCGAATGGCCGTCGTCCTACGTGGCGGCGAAGGCGTGATGTGCGTTCGGTCGTCGGGCAAGAGCATGTGTCCCCCAGGGCTGAATATCAGGATCGGATGTCCCACGACGTCCTCCGACCCCCACGGTGGTGTCCGTCGTTCGTCCTAATGGTGCGACACATAGGTGCGCAATGCCAACGCGTGTTGAGATCTTTGGTCCGGACGGATGGTTGGTCGGCATGCCGGGGCCCGGCGCCCACCGGCGCCGGCACGATGGGTCTTCAGGCAGGCTGCGGGTGCTCGGTCCGCAGGTGACGAGCCGGTTCGGAACAGGACTCATCGCGGCATACGAGCATCACGTCGACGCGTCCGGGGCCGGAGTCGGAATGTGTGACGTCCTTTCGGACGTACAGATGTGCACCGCAACTCGGGCACTTGCGTGGGCTCTTCGAATGGCTGGATGACATGGCCCAACCCTACGCCGGATGTGGCCTACATCACAGGGCCGCGGACGGGCCACGGGCAGGGCCGAAAGCGCTCGCGATCGAGGTTCCGGGTCGTGTGGAGCGGGTGACGGGAATCGAACCCGCGTAGCTAGTTTGGAAGACTAGGGCTCTACCATTGAGCTACACCCGCGTGCCGCGCCACCGGTGGGATCGCCACCGGCGTCGCGTGCGCACCAGACTGTACCCGGTGGGGTCGGTGATCTCGAAATCGCCTCGTGGGTCGTCATCCGCCCGGGTCGGAGTGCACCCGTTTAGGTCGTCGGCACACCGCCACGTACTATCGTCTGTTGGCCCTGCTCTGCGTTCTCGCCGGTCTCCGGTGTGTGGCGCGACGGAGGGGTCGACCGGGATGTGGCGCAGCTTGGTAGCGCATCCGCTTTGGGAGCGGAGGGTCGCAGGTTCAAATCCTGTCATCCCGACTCAGGTGAACGACCTCGAGACTTGTCATTACCCGACGCAGAAATGCAGATGTTAGGAGCAGGCGTGAAGAGCACCGTCGAGCAGCTGAGCCCGACCCGAGTGAAGCTCAATGTCGAAGTCCCCTTCGAGGAGTTGTCCGGGGAGTTCGACCGGGCCTACAAGTCTCTGGCCCAGCAGATCCGGATCCCGGGCTTCCGTCCGGGTAAAGCGCCCGCGAAGCTGATCGAGGCCCGGGTCGGTCGCGATTCGATCCTCGCCCAGGTGGTCAACGACGCGCTCCCGACCAAGTACTCGCAGGCCGTCGAGGAGACCGACACGAAGGCCATCGGTCAGCCCGAGATCGACCTCGCCGAGCTCGTGTACGGCGATCCGGTCACCTTCACCGCCGAGGTCGACGTCCGTCCGGACGTCGAGCTGCCGGACTACTCGACCCTGGCCGTCGAGGTCGACGCCATCGAGGTCGACGACGCCGAGGTCGAGGAGCAGGTCGAGGGGCTGCGAGCCCGATTCGGCACGCTGAAGGGCGTCGACCGTGGCGCCGAGAACGGTGACTTCGTCTCGATCGATCTGGCCGCCACCGTCGACGGCGAGGCCGTCGAAGAGGCCTCGACCGAGGGCCTGTCGCACGAGGTCGGCTCGGGTCAGCTGATCGAGGGCCTCGACGACGCGCTGGTCGGGATGACGGCCGGCGAGAACAAGGAGTTCACCACCAAGCTCGTCGCCGGCGACCATGCCGGTGAGGACGCCCAGGTGACGGTGACCGTGAACTCGGTCAAGGAGCGCGAACTCCCCGAGCTCGACGACGAGTTCGCCCAGATGGCCAGTGAGTTCGACACCGTGGCCGAACTGCGCGAGAGCCTGGTCGATCGCGTCGAGCAGTCGAAGAAGCTCGAGCAGGCCAACGCGATCCGCGACAAGGTCCTCGAGGAGCTGCTCGAGAAGGTCGAGATCCCGCTGCCGGAGAAGGTCGTCGCCGACGAGATCGAGGGCCAGCAGCACCAGGTGATCCACGCACTCGGGCACGATGACGAGCAGGTTGCCAAGTTCCTCGAGGCGCAGGGCAAGACGCGCGAAGAGTGGGACAACGAGGCTCGCGAGGAGGCCGAGAAGTCGGTCAAGACGCAGTTGCTGCTCGATGCCATCGCCGAGCAGCAGGACACCGAGGTCGGCCAGGACGAGCTGACCCAGCAGATCCTCTTCCAGGCGCAGCGCTACGGGATGCAGCCGCAGGAGTTCATCCAGCAGCTGCAGAACGCCGGCCAGGTCGGCGCGGTCTACGCCGATGTCCGGCGGGGCAAGGCACTCGCCGGGATCGTCTCGGACGTCACCGTGACCGACAGCAAGGGCGCGGCAGTCGACACCGACGAGTTCTTCGGCAAGCCCGAGGAAGCAGCCGACGAAGACGCAGCCGACGACGACAGCGCGGAGAACTGAGTATCCACACCTAGATGCATGAACAGCCGGAGCCGGGTCATCACCCGTCGCCGGCTGTTCTGCTCTCAGCGAAGAGCGGTGTCATCGGGACTGTCCGTCCGGCCGCGTTGGTTAGTGTCGATGAGGACGTCGAGATGGCCACCGGGCTGACCCCGGGCATCGCACAGACGAAGGTAGACCCGTAATCGGTTGACGCGGTCGAGAACCGCATGTCACCACGACAGGCAAAGGTAGGAACTGTGAGTGAGCCGACCATCCACACACCAACGCTGAGTTCGGGAGTGTCGGGGCTGAACCTGACCGACTCCGTGTTCGAGCGACTGCTCCGAGAGCGCATCATCTTCCTCGGCACCCAGGTCGACGACGACATCGCGAACCGGTTGTGCGCGCAGATCCTGTTGCTCGCCGCCGAGGACCCGACGCGCGACATCAACCTCTACATCAATTCACCGGGTGGTTCGGTCACCTCGGGCATGGCCATCTTCGACACGATGCAGCTGGCCGAGTGCGACGTCGCGACCTATGCCATGGGCATGGCGGCGTCGATGGGGCAGTTCCTGTTGGCAGCCGGTACCCCGGGCAAGCGCCACGCACTGCCCCACGCGCGGATCATGATGCACCAGCCGTCGGCGGGCATCGGCGGTACCGCGGCCGACATCGCCATCCAGGCCGAGCAGTTCGCGGCCACCAAGAAGGAGATGAACCGCCTCAACGCCGAGTTCAGTGGGCAGCCGCTGGAGAAGATCGAGGCCGACGCCGATCGTGACAAGTGGTTCACCGCGCAGGAGGCCAAGGACTACGGGCTGGTCGATCACGTGGTCACCCGCGCATCGGTGACGCCGTCCTGATCTCTCCCGACCACCCCAGTCCCACGAGGCCAATCACAGCAACGGAGCACAAGATGACCAACTCCAGCTCTCTCGACTCCCGACTCCCGGGGTCGCTCCCGGCCGACGTCGCGGCCGGTATCCCGGCGTCGGCGCTCGCGCTGCGCGCCATCGAGGCGCGGTACATCCTCCCGCAGTTCATCGAGCACACGCCGAACGGTCAGCGCCAGTACGACCCCTACGCCAAGCTGTTCGAAGAGCGCATCGTCTTCGTCGGTACGCCGATCGATCAGACCGTTGCCAACGACGTGATGGCGCAGCTGCTCGTCCTCGAGTCGCAGGATCCCGATCGCGACATCACGATGTACATCAACTCCCCGGGTGGCAGCGTGCCGGACATGCTCGCGATCTACGACACGATGCAGTACGTGCACTGCGACATCGTGACGGTCTGCCTCGGTGAGGCGGCGTCGGCGGCCGCGATCCTGCTGGCAGGCGGTACACCGGGCAAGCGCGCGGCACTGCCCAACGCGACGATCCTGATCCATCAGCCGCGGACCGGTGGAGCGTATCAGGGGCAGGTCTCCGACCTGGAGATCCAGGCGGCCGAGATCGAACGGATCCGCAACCGACTCGACGAGATCCTCGCCGGGCACACCGGCCAGGACCCCGCGAAGATCCGTAAGGACACCGACCGCGACAACATCCTGACCGCAGACGCGGCCAAGGAATACGGGATCATCGACGAGGTCTTCGAGTACCGCAAGAAGTCGTTCAAGAAGTCGTCGTCCTGACCTAGAGGTACGCACATCGGCTCGACACGCCGGGCCGATGTGCGTGCCCGAGGTCGCCGGCGCGGTCATCCTTGACGTCTGCGCCACAGTGCCTCACCGGACGCCGACGCGCAGGCGAAGATGACGATCAGATAGACAGAAGACGACCGAATCGGGACACGACATTTGTCCTTATCGGTCGAAGTTCGAGCGGCACGCGGGTACCGTCAGGTTGGTGGGCATTCCGATTGTCGGTCGGTAGCCCATGCCCGGCTGCACGCGGAGACCGTCCGCCGGTTCGACCGGAGCAACAAGGAAGGTACAGCACAGATGGCACGAATCGGAGACGGTGGCGATCTGCTGAAGTGCTCTTTCTGCGGAAAGAGTCAGAAGCAGGTCAAGAAGCTGATCGCCGGGCCCGGCGTGTACATCTGTGACGAGTGCATCGACCTGTGCAACGAGATCATCGAGGAAGAACTCGCCGAGAACGGCGATGTGAAACTCGACGAGCTGCCGAAGCCGGTCGAGATCCGCGACTTCCTCGAGAACTACGTCATCGGCCAGGACACCGCCAAGCGCACTCTCGCCGTTGCGGTCTACAACCATTACAAGCGCATCCAGGCCGGCGAGAAGAAGGATTCGCGCAGCGGAGAGACCGTCGAGATCGCGAAGTCCAACATCCTGATGCTCGGACCGACCGGCTGCGGCAAGACCTACCTCGCGCAGACCCTCGCCAAGATGCTCAACGTGCCCTTCGCGATCGCCGATGCCACCGCCCTCACCGAGGCAGGCTACGTCGGCGAAGATGTGGAGAACATCCTCCTCAAGCTGATCCAGGCGGCGGACTACGACGTCAAGCGCGCCGAGACCGGGATCATCTACATCGACGAGGTCGACAAGGTCGCGCGCAAGAGTGAGAACCCCTCGATCACCCGCGACGTGTCGGGGGAGGGTGTGCAGCAGGCGCTGCTGAAGATCCTCGAGGGGACACAGGCATCCGTGCCGCCGCAGGGGGGACGCAAGCATCCCCATCAGGAGTTCATCCAGATCGACACCACCAACGTCTTGTTCATCGTCGCGGGTGCGTTCGCTGGTCTGGAGAAGATCGTCTCCGAGCGAATCGGTAAGCGCGGCATCGGCTTCGGCAACGAGGTGACGAGCAAGGACGACGTCGACACCACCGATCACTTCGCCGAGGTGATGCCGGAAGACTTGATCAAGTTCGGTCTGATCCCCGAGTTCATCGGTCGTCTGCCGATCCTCGCCTCGGTGACCAACCTGGACAAGGACTCGCTCGTGAGCATCCTGTCCGAACCGAAGAACGCGCTGGTGAAGCAGTACACCAAGCTCTTCGAGATGGACAACGTAGAACTCGAGTTCGCCAAGGACGCACTGGAGGCGATCGCCGATCAGGCCATCCACCGCGGCACCGGGGCCCGCGGTCTGCGCGCCATCATGGAGGAAGTCCTGCTGCCGGTGATGTACGACATCCCGAGCCGCGACGACGTCGAGAAGGTCGTCGTGACCGGAGAGACGGTGCGCGACAACGTGCTCCCGACGATCGTCCCGCGCAAGGAAGGTCGCGACGAGCGGCGCGACAAGAGCGCCTGAGTCATAGTCTGCTCCGTCAGGAGTGAGGCCGTCAGCGAGCCTCGAAGGGCCATCAGCCCTTCGAGGCTCGCTGCTTTTCGGGCACCCGTCGCGACGCCCGTGAGTCGACTCCTGCGGTATCAGACGGTGGGACTCGGCTCGAGACGAACGACGACAGCCTTCGACACCGGGGTGTTCGACTCCTTCGCCACCGCACCGAGCGGTACCAGTGGATTGGTCTCCGGGTAGTAGGCGGCGGCGTTGCCGCGCGGCGTCGCGTAGGCGATCACCTCGAATCCCGTGACCCGTCGTTCCTGTACGCCGTCGAGCGCGGCGAACTCCGACACGATGTCCACCCGGTCACCGGCCTTCAGGCCCCAGCTGTCGATGTCGTCGGGGTTCACCATGATGACCCGGCGATTGCCCTTGATGCCGCGGTAGCGATCGTCGTGGCCGTAGATCGTGGTGTTGTACTGGTCATGACTGCGCAACGTCTGCAGGATCAGTCGTCCCTCCGGGACGCGAACCCACTCGAGGGGATTGACGGCGAAGTTTGCGCGGGAGGTGGCGGTGTCGAACTCTCGACGGTCGCGCGGTGGGTGCGGCAGGACGAATCCGTCGGACAGCCGCACGCGGGTGTTGAAGTTCTCGAAGCCGGGAATCACCCGTGAGATGTGCTCGCGTATCACGTCGTAGTCGCCGCGGAACGTCTGCCATGGCACGGCGTGCTCGGATCCCAGAACTGCTGTCGCGAGGTCGCAGACGATGGCCACCTCGCTGTGCAGTTCGGGTGATGTCGGCGGCAGCGAACCCCGGGAGAGATGGACCACCGACATCGAATCCTCCACCGAGACCTGTTGGCGGACACCGTTCACGAC
The DNA here is from genome assembly GCF_026625785.1 of Gordonia sp. SL306. Lineage (NCBI taxonomy): Bacteria > Bacillati > Actinomycetota > Actinomycetes > Mycobacteriales > Gordoniaceae > Gordonia > Gordonia sp. SL306. The sequence goes on from NZ_CP113063.1 coordinate 4,562,403, forward strand.
GTCCTTGTCGGTACGTCCGAGGGTGGGCAGGATGAGAGCGGCCGTGCCGGTGGCGAGGTGGGACTCGTTGAGTTTGGTGCTGATCTGAACGGTCAGCGAGCACTTCTCGAGCGCCGCCCGGGTGTATTCGGTGTCGGGTGCGGCGGAGACGAAGTTCCCGCCCATCGCGACGAACAGCCGGACGTCACCACGGGCCATCGCGCCGATGGCCGCGACGGTGTCGTACCCGTGTGCACGTGGACTCACGATGCCGAACTCGGCGTCCTGGGCGGCGAGGAACGACTCGGGCATCTTCTCGAAGATCCCCATCGTGCGGTCGCCCTGCACGTTGGAGTGGCCGCGGACCGGACACAGTCCGGCGCCGGGTTTGCCGATCATGCCGCGCAGCAGCAGGACGTTGGTGCCCTCGCCGATGGTGGCCACGGCATGGTGATGCTGGGTGAGACCCATCGCCCAGCAGAGGACTATCCGTTCGGACGACGCGACGGCGTCGGCGAGGTCGACGATCGCCGCACGGCTCAGTCCGGTCGCCTCGAGGATGTCGGCGAAGTCGACGTCATCGAGCAGCCGGAGGTAGTCGTCCACCCCGGCGCAGTGGCGGTCCAGGAACTCCTGGTCGAGAACTGTTCCGGGAGCGGCACGCTCGGCGTCGAGGAGCAGGCGCGCGACGCCGCGGAACAGTGCCATGTCCCCACCGAGGCGAATCTGCAGGAAGTCGTCGGCGAGCTTCACCCCGCGCCCGACCACGCCGCTCACCTTCTGCGGATCCTTGAACCGCATCAGACCGGCCTCGGGCAGCGGATTGATGGCGATGATCCGGGCGCCGTTGTGCTTGGCCTTCTCCAGAGTCGACAGCATGCGCGGATGGTTGGTGCCCGGGTTCTGGCCGGCGATCAGGATCAGGTCGGCGGCCTCGATGTCGGGCACGGTGACCGATCCCTTGCCGATCCCGATCGAGGCGCCGAGCGCCGCGCCGGACGACTCGTGACACATGTTGGAACAGTCGGGGAGGTTGTTGGTGCCGACGCTGCGCGCGAACAGTTGATAGACGAAGGCAGCCTCGTTGCTGGTCCGTCCCGAGGTGTAGAAGACCGCCTCGTCCGGCGACGACATCGCGGTGAACTCGTCGGCGATGATGCTATTCGCCTCGTCCCAGCTGACCGGGCGGTAGTGGGTGTCACCGGCGGCCAGGTACACGGGATGGGTCAGTCGTCCCTGCTGTGACAGCCAATACCCCGACTTCTCACGCAGATCCGCGACCGAGTGGGTGGCGAAGAACTCCGGGGTGACCCGCCGCCTGGTCGCCTCCTCGGCGACGGCCTTGGCCCCGTTCTCGCAGAACTCGGCGTGCTTGCGGTGTCCGGGGGTCTCCGGCCAGGCGCAGCCGGGGCAGTCGAAACCGTCGCGCTGATTGAGCTTGGTGAGTGTTCGCGCCGTGCGCAGCGGCCCCATCTGCTCCAGCCCGCGCGCCAGGGCGACCGCCACCGCGGGCACGCCCGCCGCGTAATCCTTCACATGCGCGATGTGGACGGTGTCGGGTTCGGCGATGGGGGTTTCGTCGCGGGGCTGTGCGGGACTCATATCACCATCTTGCCCCCAGAGACCGGACGCTTCACCGAGACTGGTCCCATGGCGCAACAGGATGCAGAGCAGCGGGTGGCGGGGATCGTGCTGGCGGGCGGACGCTCGCGGCGGATGGGCCGGGACAAGGCGGCACTGGAGTGGGAGGGCGAGCCGATGCTGGCCCGTGTGGTGCGGGTGGTCGGGGAGCGTTGCCAACCGGTGCTGGTGGTGGCGAACGAGGAGTCCGCCGCATACCGGTCGCTGTACGGCACCGGCGGTCCGGAGGCACAGTGGGTCACCGACGAGGCGCCGGGCACGGGTCCGCTCGGCGGGCTCGCGGTCGGACTGGCGAGAGCCGCGGAGGCGGGTGCGGAGTGGGCCTTCGTGTGCGCCACCGACATGCCGTTGATCTCGGTCGACCTCGTCGACGAACTGATGCGCGGCGTGACGACGTCGAACCAGGTGGTGATCGCGACCGACGCTCAGCGCGACCATCCGATGGCCGGTGTCTACCGCACCGACGTGGCCGGGACGCTCGGCCGACTGACCGACGGCGGCGAACGCCGGATGCTGGCCGCACTCGAACTGCTGACCACCCATCGCGTGGCGGTGAGCAACCCCGAGTGGCTCACCAACGTCAACGCGCCGGAGGACCTGCATCGGCTCCACGTGTGAGACACATGCAGGCCTCCCGGCCGAACACGTACGGGCCTGCAGTCCAGTGGGGACCCGTTCCCTAAGATTGTGGGGTGACCACATCCGATCCCACCCGTGAATTGCCGAAGTCCTGGGACCCCGCCGAGCACGAGGGCAGGCTCTATCAGGGCTGGGTGGACGCCGGCTACTTCACGGCCGATGCGACCAGTGACCGGCCGGCCTTCTCCATCGTCATCCCGCCACCGAACGTCAACGGTTCGCTGCACATGGGGCACGCCTACGAGCACGTGCTGATGGACGCACTCGCACGCCGGCGCCGGATGCAAGGGTATGAGGTGTTGTGGCTGCCGGGCATGGACCACGCGGCGATCGCGATGCAGACGATGGTCGAGCGCAAGCTCGCCGGTGAGGGGTTGACGCGCGACGATCTCGGTCGTGAGGCCTTCATCGAACGCGCGTGGACCGAGAAGGCCGAGATCGGCGACAACATCGGTACCCAGATGCGACGGCTGGGCGACAGTGTCGACTGGAGCCGCGAGCGGTTCACCATGGACGACGGACTGTCCCGCGCGGTGCAGACGGTGTTCAAGCAGATGTTCGACGACGGGCTGATCTACCGCGCGGAGCGACTGGTCAACTGGTCGCCGGTGCTCAAGACCGCGATCAGTGACATCGAGGTCAGCTATGCCGACGTCGAGGGCGAACTCGTCAGCTTCCGATACGGCAGTCTCGACGACGGGCAGCCTCATATCGTCGTCGCCACCACCCGCCTGGAGACGATGCTCGGCGACACGGCGATCGCCGTGCATCCCGACGACGAGCGCTACGCGCATCTGATCGGCACCGAACTCGAGCATCCGTTCTCCGACCGGATGATCCCGGTGATAGCCGACGACTACGTCGACCCCGAATTCGGTAGTGGTGCAGTGAAGATCACGCCCGCCCACGACCCCAACGACTTCGCGATCGGGCAGCGACACGACCTGCCCATGCCCACGATCATGGACGACGAGGCCCGGATAGCCGACACCGGGACACCGTTCGACGGCATGGACCGGTTCGAAGCGCGGGTCAAGGTGCGCGAGGCCCTCGCCGAGCAGGGGCGCATCGTCAAAGAGGTGCGGCCCTACCTGCACAGCGTGGGTCACTCCGAGCGCACCGGGGAGCCGATCGAACCGCGACTGTCCATGCAGTGGTGGGTCAAGGTCGAGTCCCTGGCCAAGGCGGCAGGTGACGCGGTCCGCAACGGCGACACCGTGATCCATCCGATATCGATGGAACCACGCTGGTTCGGCTGGGTCGACAGCATGTACGACTGGTGCATCTCACGACAGTTGTGGTGGGGCCATCGCATCCCGATCTGGTACGGCCCGGATGGTGACGTGGTGTGCGTCGGTCCCGACGACCAGGCGCCGGAGGGATACGTGCAGGACACCGACGTCCTCGACACGTGGTTCTCGTCCGGGCTGTGGCCCTTTTCCACGATGGGCTGGCCCGAGAAGACACCCGATCTCGAGAAGTTCTATCCCACTTCGGTTCTCGTCACGGGTTACGACATCCTGTTCTTCTGGGTGGCCCGGATGATGATGTTCGGGACCTACGTCGCACCGCAGCTGGGCGAAGATGACAAGGTCCCGTTCCACAATCTGTTCCTGCACGGCTTGGTCCGCGATGAGCACGGTCGCAAGATGTCGAAGTCGAAGGGCAACGGCATCGATCCGCTGGACTGGGTGGAGCGATTCGGCGCCGACGCCCTGCGTTTCACGCTCGCACGTGGCGCCAACCCGGGCAGTGACATCTCGGTGGGCGAGGACCACGCCCAGTCGTCGCGCAACTTCGCCACCAAGCTGTTCAACGCGACCAAGTTCGCGATGATGAACGGGGCGGCCCTCGGAGATCTGCCGGAGCGATCCACCCTCACCGAGGCGGATCGCTGGATTCTGGATCGCCTCGCGACCGTTCGTGCCGAGGCCGACGCGGGTTTCGAATCCTACGAGTTCTCCAAGGCCTGCGAGGCGCTGTACCACTTCGCTTGGGACGAGGTGTGTGACTGGTACCTGGAGCTGGCGAAGGTCCAGTACGCCGAGAACGACACAGAGCGTTCGCGGTCGACCTCGTTGGTGCTCGGCACAGTGCTCGACAGCCTGCTGCGTCTGCTGCATCCGGTTATGCCGTTTGTCACGGAGGCATTGTGGACGGCGCTGACCGGCCAGACGTCGGTCGTGGTAGCCGAGTGGCCCCAGGGCGACGATGCTGAAGGCGACGTCGCGGCGGCACGGCACATAGACGACCTCCAGCGCCTCATCACCGAGGTCCGTCGTTTCCGCAGTGACCAGGGACTGAAGCCGGGGCAGCGGGTCGCGGCCGAGATCGACGGCCTCGACGTCGCCGGACTGGCGCCGTCCCGCGCCTACCTCGATTCCCTCGCGCGTCTCGAACCCGCGGGTGACGACTTCTCGGCCACCGCAACCATCGACGTCCGGCTGTCGGCGACCACGGTGACCGTGCGGATCGACACGTCGGGAACGGTCGACGTGGCGGCCGAGCGCAAACGCCTGACCAAGGACCTCGCCGCTGCGGAGAAGGAATTGGCAGGCACCACAGCGAAACTCGGCAACGAGCAGTTCCTGTCCAAGGCCCCCGACCACGTCGTCGCGAAGATCCGCGACCGGCAGCAGGTCGCCACGGAGGAAGTCGAACGACTCGGTGCCGCCCTCGATGCGTTGAGCGGCTCGTGAGTCCGCGCGAGCGGGGACACGGCAGCGCCGACGACGAGGACGTCGACGACATCGACCGTGACCACCTCGGCGAGGATCCGCTCGACCGCGCTGAGATCGATGTGGATCCGCTCGGTGCCGCTCCGCTGCCGACCGACCTGGGGTCCCTGCTCGCCGGCCGCGGTGGAGCACCCGACGACCTCTACGCCGACGACGTCGCCGACGACGACGGATCCGGGTACGAAGAGTCCGCGGACGATGACGGCGATCGTGCGCAATCGCCGGTCAACGCAGGCCCGCGCGACGACGCGGCGACGCTGGCCGAGCTCGCGGAGCTCGAGGCCGAGCTCGACACGCGCTGGCCGGAGACCAGGATCGAGCCGTCGCTGACCCGCATCTCGGCGCTGATGGATCTGCTCGGTTCGCCGCAGAACAGCTATCCCGCGATCCACGTTGCGGGTACCAACGGCAAGACGTCGGTCACCCGTATGGTCGATGCGTTGCTCATCGCACTGCACCGACGGACCGGTCGCATCACCAGCCCGCACCTGCAACGGGTCACCGAGCGGATCTCGGTGGACGGCAGGCCGATCAGCGCGCGGCACTACATCGACACCTACCGCGAACTCGAGCCCTACATCACCATGGTCGACGACTCCTCGACCGCGACCGGTGGACCACGGATGAGCAAGTTCGAGGTCCTCATCGCGATGTCGTATGCGGTGTTCGCCGAGGCGCCGGTGGACGTCGCCGTCGTGGAGACCGGGATGGGTGGACGCTGGGATGCCACGAACGTCATCGACGCCGCCGTCGCGGTGATCACGCCGATCGCCATGGACCACGCCGACTATCTGGGCGACTCCCTCGGTGCGATCGCATCCGAGAAAGCCGGGATCATCAAGAAGGCCGCCGCCGACGAACTCCTGCCCACCGACCCGGTCACGATCATCGCGACGCAGGAACCCGAGGTGTCCGACGTGCTGCTGCGGCAGGCAGTCGAATCGGAGACGATCGTCGCGAGGCAGAACTCCGAGTTCGCGGTGCTCGACTCGATGACCGCCGTCGGGGGTCAGCTGTTGCGCCTGCAGGGACTCGGCGGTGTCTACGACGAGGTCTTCCTCCCGCTGCACGGCGCCCACCAGGCGGCCAATGCCGCGCTGGCGTTGGCCGCGGTCGAGGCGTTCTTCGGCGCCGGTGCCGATCGGCAACTCGACATCGACGCGATCCGTGCGGGTTTCGCATCGGTGACGAGTCCGGGGCGTCTCGAGCGGGTGCGGAGCGCACCCACCGTCTTCGTCGACGCCGCGCACAATCCGCACGGCGCCACCGCGCTGGCCCAGGCGTTGGCCGAGGAATTCGATTTCCGACGTCTCGTGGGCGTCATCGGCATGCTCGGCGACAAGGACGCCGAGGGCTTCCTGGAGGCCGTCGAGCCGGTGTTCGACCAGATCGTGCTGACCAACAACGGTTCTCCGCGGGCGGTGGACACGGAGTCACTCGCCGAGATCGCGCGACCGATCTTCGGGGATGACCGAATCGTGGTGAAGCCCTTCCTGCCGGACGCGGTTGAGACGGCGATCGGCCTGGCCGAGGAATCCGAGGGTGAGCCCGTTTCCGGTGCGGGCGTGGTGATCACCGGGTCGGTGGTCACCGCAGGTGCTGCGCGCACCCTGTTCGGCAAGGAGCCCACATGACTGAACCGGTTCGGTTCACCCCGCCGGCCAACGACCCGTGGAAGGGGCTGCGTGGCGTGATGGCCGGCACCCTGATACTCGAGGTCATCGTGCTCGGGCTGGCATTCCCGATCGTGGCGAACATCGGCTCTGGCCTGACGTGGCTGTCGGGCGTCTATCTGGGCGTCGTCGTCCTCGCCCACATCCTGGCGGCCGGATTGCAGGGCCGACCGTATGCGCTGCGACTCGACCTGGCGCTCCAGGTCCTGGTGATCGTCGGCGGCGTCTTCCACTGGTCGATCGCCGTGATCGGGGTGATCTTCCTCTGCGTGTGGATCTACATCGCGTACATCAAGCACGACGTGGAGGTCCGGATCGCCCGGGGGATGCTGCCCGGTCAGCAACCGCTCGACGGCTGACCTCTCCGTTTCGGCAACCACCAGGCCGGGTTCGGCGAGTGCAACACGTGTTGCCCGACTGTGACCTCGGAGCCCTCGCTTTTGGTGCGGCGAGCCTGTGACAATGTCGCTGCCGGGGGGCGCTTTTTCGTGCGTTCCCTGTGTTCCGACTTCCAGTGATGTGAGGAAACGCTTGTCTGTCAACACCCGCTTTCACCGCCCCTTGGCCACCGCCGCAATGGCGCTGGCCGTGATCGGATCGTCGCTGGCCGCCGGTGCCGCCAACGCTGCGCCGCCCGTCGACCCGGCGGATCTGCCGGTGGCCGACGCGCCGATGCCCGTGTCGGAGGGGGAGTACAGCTACGTCGCCACCCACGACGTCACCATGCGCGCGGCTTCGATGAAGGTTCCTGACGCGGTCGCGTCCCTGCCGGTGCCGGCTCAGTACCGTCCGGCGAACCTCGCACTCGCGGCCCAATTCGACATGGCGCTCGCCGGCGCTCTCAAGTCCCCGGGTGGTTGTCTGCAGATCGTCGTGGATCCGCGCGCGAAGTCGGGCAACCTGTTCAACTACGGATTCTTCCCGGTCGCCGGGACTTACTGCCAGTGACTCGTGGCGCGTGGGAGCGAAGCGAGCCGGCAGACCGCAACGATAAGGTGACGTCGTGACTGAACGGACTCTGGTACTCATCAAGCCCGACGGCGTCGAGCGGTCGCTGGTCGGCGACATCATCAGCCGGATCGAGCGCAAGGGATTGACCCTCGTGGCGCTGGAACTCAAGACCGTGAGCGACGACGTCGCGCGCGGGCACTACGCCGAACACGAGGGCAAGCCCTTCTACCCGTCGTTGCTGGAGTTCATCACCTCCGGCCCGTTGGTCGCCGCGGTGCTCGAAGGGCCGCGGGCGGTGGCCGCGTTCCGTCAGATCGCCGGTGGTACCGACCCGGTCGAGAAGGCCGTCCCGGGAACGATCCGTGGCGACTTTGCCTTGAGCACGCAGACCAATCTGGTGCACGGCTCGGACTCGCCGGAGTCTGCCGAGCGCGAGATCGCGCTGTGGTTCCCTGACCTGGGCATCTGACCGACGCCTCACCCGCGTTGCTCGTGCCGCGGAGACCCCGGCAGTGAGCAAACCCGCATAGTGTGCGGGGATCGACTCGTGGTGTGGGATACTTGCAGAGTTGTCGGTGACACACTTTGTCGCCGGCAACCGGATGACGCCTCCGGTATCGGTCACCCCGATCACCCGTCTTCCCCATCAGGCTCGGGCTGCCGTGGCAGCCGGACGGCTGGCTCGAACGCCCGCGGCCCGATGGCGTGGAAGACCTGACCGGTTGAGGTCATCAACAACGCAAGGCGCCGCCTCGTGACCAGTTGTTGCAGGTCGCGGAGAAGGCGCGAAGACCACACAACACCGGTCCACCAGAGACCGGGACACAGAGTGAAGCCCTCGCGTGGCCGCGTCAGCCCGACGCGCCCGGGGGCTCGAGGAGACTGAGTGACCGACAACGGGTCGCCGACTGACGCGAACGCATCGTCAGGATCGGCGGAAGAATTTCCCAGCAGGCTTCGCGTGCATGCTCTGGCCAGGACCTTGGGCCTGACCAGCAGACAAGTGCTCGCGCACCTGACCGAGCTGGGGGTGGAGACACGTAGCCCCCAATCCAGCATCGACCGCGAGGTCGCACAGCGGGTCGCCGACCGGGTCCGCGCGCACGTCGAGGTCGACGAGGCCGCCGTCGAGGCGGTCGAGGACGCGGCCGACACCGCCGGGACCGACGAGTCGGGGCAACCCGAGGTCGAGCCCGTCGGCCCGGACACCGCTGAGACCACGCCCGCCGAGACAACTCCGGCCGCAACCGACGCACCGGCCGCCGAGAGCCCGGCCGCTGACATCGAGGCCGCCGCCGACGAATCGGAGGTGTCCTCGACTCCAACCCCCGAGACCGGCGGCATGCCGTCGTTGTTCTCGTCGGTTGAGCAGACCCAACACCAGCCGATCTCCGCCGCCGAGGTGGCCGTGTCGCAGCCGCTGTTCCTCTCGCCTCAGGCGGTCGAGCCCGTGAAGCGCGCGCAGCGCCAGGCGAAGGCCGTGGAGAAGAAGCAACCCGAGGAGAAGCAACCCGAGGACAAGAAGTCCCAGGGGGCGAAGCCAGACAGCGCAAAGTCGGACAGCGCACAGTCAGACGGCGCGAAGTCCGACAGGGCGAGCGACGACGAGGCCGGCGCCGGCAAGGCCGACGATGTCGACGCCGACAAGACACGCGATGACGACAACGGGCGCGACGACGACTCGGGCGGCGATGGCGACCGCGGGTCGCGTCGGCGCCGTCGTGGCCGCCGCGGACGAGGCCGTGGCCGGGGCGATCAGGCCGACACGGGCACCGACGACACATCCGACTCCACCGACGAGGACTCCGACGACGAGTCAGCCGATGCCGCCGGCGACGACAGGAGTGCGCGTCCGTCCGGCAAGAAGAGCAAGAAGGCCAAGGCCAAGGACAAGGACCGCGACTCGGACGACGGGGAGAGCAGGGACGACGAGGGCGAGGCAACCGACGACGCCGAGGACGGTTCGGGCTCGGAGGACTCCGACCAGAACTCGTCCAAGCGGCGTCGACGTCGCCGCCGCCGAAAGGGCGGTGCGGACGACGCCGAGGACGCCTCGCCGGACGATCCGCCGAACACCGTGGTGCACGAGCGCGAGCCGCGCAGCAAGCGAGCACGCGACGAGGTGCAGGGCATCTCCGGTTCCACTCGACTCGAGGCCAAGCGTCAGCGTCGGCGTGACGGCCGTGACGCGGGTCGTCGACGACCACCGATTCTGAGCGAGTCGGAGTTCCTGGCGCGACGGGAGGCCGTCGACCGGGTGATGGTGGTGCGCGAGCGCAGCGCGAACAGCTCGATCACCGTGGGGGCGAACCCCGGCGACCACGGGCACGACCAGGCCGTGCCGGTCGAGGACTACACACAGGTCGCCGTGCTGGAGGACGGGGTGCTCGTCGAGCACTTCGTGACCACCGAGACCTCGTCGTCGATGGTCGGCAACATTTACCTCGGCCGCGTACAGAACGTGCTGCCCGGGATGGAAGCCGCATTCGTCGACATCGGTCGCGGGCGCAACGGCGTGCTCTATGCCGGCGAGGTCAACTGGGACGCCGCCGGACTCGACGGCGGGTCACGAAAGATCGAGCAGGCCCTCAAGCCGGGCGACAACGTCCTCGTCCAGGTCAGCAAGGACCCGGTCGGGCACAAGGGTGCGCGCCTGACGACGCAGATCTCGCTGGCCGGCCGCTACCTCGTCTACGTACCAGGCGGTTCGTCGACGGGTATCAGCCGCAAGCTGCCCGACGTCGAGCGCAAACGGCTCAAGAGCATCCTGGGCAAACTCGTCCCCGACGACGCAGGCGTGATCATCCGCACCGCCTCCGAGGGCGTCAGTGCCGAGGATCTCGGCGCCGACATCGAGCGCCTCGAAGGTCAGTGGAAAGAGATCGACGCCGCGGTCGGCAAGGCCAAGGGCGGATCCGGTTCGACCTCGCCCCAGGCTCTGTACGAAGAGCCGGACCTGCTGGTGCGGGTCGTGCGCGACCTGTTCAACGAGGACTTCAAGAAGCTCGTCGTCGAGGGGCAGAAGGCGTGGGATCTGGTCCAGCGCTACATCGGCGCGGTGGCACCGGATCTGATGGATCGGGTCGAGCGATTCGAGCGTGCGCACGCCGACGCGCCGGACTCGTTCGTCGTGCACCGGATCGATGAGCAGCTCGCGAAGGCGCTCGATCGCAAGGTCTGGCTGCCCTCGGGTGGCACGCTGATCATCGAACACACCGAGGCCATGACCGTGGTCGACGTGAACACCGGAAAGTTCACCGGGTCCGGCGGAAACCTCGAGGAGACCGTCACCCGCAACAACCTCGAGGCCGCCGAGGAGATCGTGCGGCAGATGCGTCTGCGCGACATCGGCGGCATGATCATCGTCGACTTCATCGACATGGTCCTCGAATCCAACCGTGACCTCGTCCTGCGCCGCCTGACCGAGGCGCTCGCACGCGACCGGACCAGGCATCAGGTCTCCGAGGTGACATCGCTCGGGCTGGTGCAGATGACGCGCAAGCGTCTCGGTACGGGACTGCTCGAGGCCTTCTCCACGACGTGCACCCATTGCAGCGGACGCGGCATCATCGTGCACGCGAATCCGGTCGAGGTTCGATCCGACGACACCGCGCGGTCCGACGGCGGCGGTGGATCGAAGCGATCGCGGCGTAATCGTCGCAAGGCCGAGCCGACACCCGAGACGCAGAAACCTGCACACAATCCGGCCGAACATCCGATGTTCCGCGCGATGGCGGCCCACACCCACGATCACGACGGCGAGCACGAGTCGCACGAGGTTCACGGCGAATCGGAAGTGAAGGCGGACACCGCGGCCGACCAGGAAGATGCTGCTCAGGGCGACCACGCCGACGTGGTCGAGAAAACCACGAAGGTCTCGGTGGAGAAGCCGGCCGACGGAGACTCTCGTGACGCAGATTCCCGGGACACCAGCGTGAGTTCCGAGCCCCGCACGGCCGCGAGCGAGTCCGTGGCCGCGCCGGAGACCACACCGAGCAAGCACGAGGACGCGGCGACGGCGGCCTCGGAGGCCGAGCCGACGCCCGGCAGTGCGCCGAAACGCCGACGTCGGGTGGTCCGCCAGGCGGCCTCCCCGCCGACGGCGTCGGAGCCGGTGGTCCTCACCGCCGACACCGACGGATCGTCGTCGGGACCGAAGACCACGTTCGGGCCGGTCGGCGGAACCGCGTCGTCCGAGGCCGCCGTTGCGGTCCGGCGTCGCCCTCGTCGCCGGACGGCAGGCAGGCCTGCCGGCCCGCCACCGGCGGAGGAATGAGGATGACGACCGCTGTGAGCAGGTCGGGAGGCTACACGTGAGTTTGACCCGAGCGACGACGGTCCCGTAATCTTGATTGGTCGCCTTCCGCGGAGGGCTTGCGCTGTGCCCGGAACCTCCAGGACGACCCTGGAATCCGGCAGATGCGCGAGATCCGACGGCAGGCATCTGGTGTGATCCGTAGTGACTCCCCGGCGCAGATGCGGGGTTGGCGTGCGGCCCGTACCAGGCACGCACCACCCACACGCCCCGGTGCGCAACAGCGCCGTGGGTCCGACAGACGAGTTAAAGAGGACAGCTTCGATGGCAACGTACGCGATCGTCAAGACCGGCGGTAAGCAGTACAAGGTCGCTGAGGGCGACATTGTGAAGGTCGAGAAGATCGACAGCGAGCCGGGCAGCAGCGTGAACCTGCCGGTGGCGCTGGTCGTCGATGGCTCGAACCTCACCACCGATGCGGACAAGTTGGCGAAGATCTCGGTGACCGGTGAGGTCGTCGAGCACGTCAAGGGCCCGAAGATCCGCATCCACAAGTTCAAGAACAAGACCGGCTACCACAAGCGCCAGGGTCACCGTCAGAAGCTGACGGTCCTCAAGGTCACCGGTATCAAGTAACTCGATTCCCGCACGTACCTCAGGAGGACTGCAGAGATGGCACACAAGAAGGGCGCGTCCAGCTCGCGCAACGGTCGTGATTCCAACGCCCAGCGACTCGGCGTCAAGCGTTTCGGTGGACAGAAGGTGAGCGCGGGCGAGATCCTGGTCCGCCAGCGCGGCACCAAGTTCCACCCGGGCGTCAATGTCGGTCGCGGTGGCGACGACACCCTGTTCGCACTGGAGACCGGCTCGGTGGAGTTCGGCACCAAGCGTGGCCGCAAGACGGTGAACATCGTCCCGGAGACCGTCGCGGTCTGACGGACGCCGGGAGCACGTTCAGCTCTACACAGGGCGGGCAAGGGTCATGACGTACCCGGCCCGCCCTGCTTGTTTTCTCAGGAAGGAAGTCACCGATGTCTCGGTTCGTCGACCGTGTGACGATTCACGTCGCGGCGGGCAACGGCGGCCATGGCTGCTCGTCGGTGCACCGCGAGAAGTTCAAGCCGCTCGGCGGTCCCGACGGTGGCAACGGTGGCAACGGCGGGTCGGTTCGTCTCGTCGTCGACCCGCAGGTGCACACGCTGCTGGACTTCCACTTCCGTCCGCACGCCAAGGCGTCGAACGGCAAGCCGGGCGCGGGGGACAACCGCGACGGCGCCACCGGTGACGACCTGGTGCTGGCCGTTCCCGACGGTACCGTCGTGCTCGACGAGGACGGGAAGATCCTCGTCGACCTGGTCGGCGAGGGCACCACGTTCGAGGCCGCACAAGGTGGCCGCGGGGGACTGGGCAACGCATCGCTGGCATCCAAGGCGCGCAAGGCGCCCGGCTTCGCCCTGCTCGGCGAGGACGGCCAGCATCGTGATCTCGTCCTCGAACTGAAGTCGGTCGCCGACGTCGGGCTGGTCGGGTTTCCGTCGGCAGGCAAGTCGTCGCTCGTGTCGGTGTTGTCGGCGGCCAAGCCGAAGATCGCCGACTACCCGTTCACCACGCTGGCGCCGAATCTCGGGGTGGTACAGACGGCCGGAGATGTGTTCACCATCGCCGATGTGCCGGGCCTGATCCCCGGTGCCTCGACCGGCCGTGGGCTTGGGCTGGAGTTCCTCCGGCACCTGGAACGCTGCGCAGTGCTCGCTCACGTCGTCGACTGCGCCACCTTGGAGCCCGGTCGCGATCCGGTCTCCGACATCGACGCCCTCGAGGCGGAACTGGCCGCATATCAGCCCGCTCTCGACACCGACCACAGCCTGGGTGACCTGGCCGAGCGACCGCGCGTGGTGATCCTCAACAAGATCGACGTCCCCGACGCGGCAGACCTTGCCGATCTCGTCGAACCCGAACTCGCACAACGTGGTTGGCCGGTCTTCCGCATCTCCGCCGTGAGTCACGAAGGGCTGCGGGAACTGACCTTCGCCCTGGCGAAGTTGGTCGCGGACTATCGCGAGAGCCATCCGAAGCCCCAGCCGCGCCGCCAGGTGATCCGCCCCAAGGCGGTCGACGACGCGGGCTTCAGTGTCTCGGCCGATCCCGACGTGGACGGCGGTTTCATCGTGCGCGGAACCCGCCCGGAGCGGTGGATCGCGCAGACCCAGTTCGACAACGACGAGGCCGTCGGTTATCTGGCCGACCGTCTCAACCGGCTCGGTGTGGAGGACGAACTCGTCCGCCAGGGCGCCAAGCCCGGCGCACCCGTGACGATCGGCGACGTGTCGTTCGACTGGGAGCCGATGACGCCCATGGGTGACGACGTCCCGGTCACCGGGCGCGGCACCGACATCCGGCTCGACCGCAACGACCGCGTCGGGGCGGCCGAGCGTAAGCAGGCCCGGCGATTGCGCCGCGGCGTGCCGCAGCCCGACGAGGACGGCGAACAGGACGTCCGGTGAGCGACGTCCGTGAACGGATCGCCCGTGCACGCAGTGTGGTGGTCAAGATCGGATCGTCGGCGCTGACCGATCTGCACGAGGGACTCGACCGGAGTCGCCTCGACCGTCTCGCCGACGCGTTGGAAGCGCGGATGCGTGCGGGTTCGGACGTGATCGTGGTGTCGTCGGGTGCGATCGGTGCCGGGATCGCACCGCTGGGACTGAAGCGACGACCGACCGATCTCGCCACCAAGCAGGCCGCGGCGAGTGTCGGTCAGTTGGCGCTCGCGCACGCGTGGGGGACCTCGTTCCATCGTTACGGCCGTACGGTCGGACAGGTCCTGCTCACCGCAGACGACATCTCCAATCGCGCCCATCATGCGAATGCCCAACGGACACTTGACCGTCTGCGATCGCTGGGTGCCGTTGCGGTGGTGAACGAGAACGACACCGTCGCGACCACCGAGATCCGTTTCGGCGACAATGATCGCCTCGCCGCCCTTGTCGCCCATCTCGCCGGTGCCGACGCGCTGTTCCTGCTGTCGGACGTCGACGGCCTCTACGACGGTGACCCGCGCCGGGTCGGCGCCGACGGGCGTCGGGCGAGGCTGATCCCAGAGGTCCACGGGCCGGAGGACCTCGACGGCGTGATCGCAGGCTCCGGAGGAGCGCTCGGCACCGGCGGAATGGCCTCCAAGCTCGCCGCTGCCAGGCTGTCGGCCGACGCCGGTGTACCGGTGCTGCTCGCAGCGGCCGATCAGGCCCCGCAGGCTTTGGCGGATGCTTCGGTAGGGACGGTCTTCGCGGCACGCGACGAGCGCCTCTCGGCGCGCCGCTTCTGGGTTCGGCATGCCGCGGACGCGCGTGGACAACTCGTCCTCGACGACGGCGCGGTCGCGGCGGTCGCACGCCGACGCCGGTCGTTGCTCGCCGCGGGCATCGTCGGCGTGAACGGGCGGTTCTACGGCGGCGACGTGGTGGAACTCGTCGACCTCACCGGTGCCGTGCGGGCGCGCGGTGTGGTGGCCTACGACTCCGACGACATCGCTCTCGCGGTGGGGCGTTCGACCACCGACCTGCCGTCGGAGCTCCGTCGCCCGGTGATCCACGCGGACGATCTGGTCGCGACCTGACCTGGCGGAGCTGTTGCGCCTCGGCCGCTTTCGTTGCCACGGCCTGGCGGGCGCTCATGCCGTCGCGTGCACCTGTGATTCCGACAACCCCGGTAGCACCACTGACGCGAGGTGGTCGATCTTGAGGTCGGCGATGTCGTCGGCACGGGTTGCGCCGCGGTTGACGACGGCGAGTTTCTTCCCGGCGCGGTGCGCATGTCGGGCAAACCGGAGGCCGCTCATCACGGTCAGCGACGATCCGATCACGAGCAGTGCATCTGCGTCGTCGACCATCGAGAATGCCTGGTGCACCAACGGTTTGGGAACACTCTCGCCGAAATAGACGATGTCGGGTTTGACGATACCGCCGCATCGGGGGCAGTCGACCATCTGGAAATCGCTGGTGTCGTCGATGGCGGCGTCGGCGTCGGGGGCCACCTCGATGGCGCCTCGTCCACGGACCCGCGCGGTGAATCCGGTGTTGAGCGCGTCGAGTTCGCGGGCCAGTCGATGCCGAGAGATGAGCCAGTCACAGTCGAGGCATCGGACGCGTCCGTAGCAGCCGTGGAGTTCGAGGACCTTTCGCGTGCCTGCCTTGGTGTGCAACATGTCGACGTTCTGAGTGATCACGCCGGTGAGGAGACCCGTGCGCTGCAACTCGGTGAGTGCCCGGTGCGCGGCATTGGGCCGTGCGGCATCCATGTGTCGCCAGCCGAGGTGGTTGCGGGCCCAGTAATGGCGACGGAACTCGGGTGACGACAGGAACATCTCCAGCGTCATCGGCGTGCGTGGTGGAGCGCCCGGGCTGCGATAGTCGGGGATTCCGGAATCGGTGGAGATGCCGGCACCGGTCAGCGCCACGATCTGTCGCCCGTCGAGCAGCGCGCGCAACTCGTCGATCCGCGCCTCGACGTCGGTGTCGACGGCTGTCGGCTCGGCCGGGTCCCAGCCGATCTGGAGTCGAGTGCGCACTCTGCCCAGGGTAACCGCACAGGCAGAGGGCCCGCCACGACGAGTCGTGGCGGGCCCTGTGCCTGTGGCGCGGTGGCCGACCGGCTAAACGGTGCTGTGCTTGCCTGCCGGGGCAGGCACGGCGACGAGCGGGTACACGCCGTCCTCGTCGTGCACCTCGGTGCCGACGACGGGCGGGTTGAAGACGCACAGCATGCGCATCTGAGTGTCCGCGGTGACCGTGTGCCGTTCGTGGCCGTTCAGCAGGTACATGGTGCCGGGCGCGAGCGGATAGGTCTCGCCGGTTTCGCGGTCGAGGAGCGTGCCCTCGCCTTCGACGAGCCAGACGGCCTCCACATGGTTGGCGTAGTGGAACTCGTTGACCGATCCGGCGTTGATGGTGGTCTCGTGAAACGAGAACCCGACGTGGTCGCCACCGAGGACGATTCGCTTGGAGACCCAATTGCCCTTCGGGTCGGCGACGTCGCGGTCGGTACCGGTGATTTCTGCTGTGGTTCGGACGATCATCCGATCACCTCCTTGACGGAATCGCTGATGATCTGCAGTCCGCGACCCAGGTCCTCGGTCGAAATCGTCAGCGCGGGAAGAAGTTTCACGACCTCATCGGACGGTCCGGAGGTCTCGGCGAGCAGGCCGGCACCGAATGCCGACGCGCACACCTTGCTGGCGGTCGCCGACTCCTCGAAGACGAGTCCGCGAACCATTCCACGGCCACGAGTGCTGATGCCCTCGTAGCGCTCGGCCAGCTCGGTGAAAGCGGTGTTGATCTGCTCACCCTTGGCGTGCACCTGCTTGGTGAGCGAATCGTCGCTCCAGAAGTGCTCGATGGTCTTCGTGCCGGTCACGAACGCGGGGTTGTTGCCGCGGAACGTGCCGTTGTGCTCACCCGGAGTCCAGACATCGAGCTCCGGCTTGAACAGCGTCAGCGCCAACGGGAGTCCGTAACCGCTGATCGACTTCGACAGGGTGACGATGTCCGGCTTGATCCCGGCCTCCTCGAACGAGAAGAACTCGCCGGTGCGGCCGCAGCCCATCTGGACGTCGTCGACGATCAGCAGGATGTCGCGGCGCTCGCACAGCTCCGACAGTGCGCGCAGCCACTCCATGCGGGCGACATTGACACCGCCCTCGCCCTGCACGGTCTCGACGATCACCGCGGCGGGGCGGTTGAGGCCGCTGCCCGAATCGTCCAGGACGCGCTCGAACCAACCGAAGTCCTCGGTGACACCGCCGAAGTAGTTGTCGAACGGCATCGGGGTCGCATGGACCAGCGGGATGCCGGCGCCGGCACGCTTCATCGAGTTACCGGTCACCGAGAGCGAGCCCAGCGTCATACCGTGAAAAGCGTTGGTGAAGCTGATGATCGACTCACGGCCGGTCACCTTGCGGGCCAGCTTCAGTGCTGCCTCCACCGCATTGGTGCCGGTGGGTCCCGGGAACTGGATCTTGTAGTCCAGCCCGCGCGGCGCGAGGATCTTCTGTGTGAAGGCCTCGATGAACTTTCCCTTGGCGACGGTGGCCATGTCGAGGCCGTGGGTGATGCCGTCGTCGGAGATGTAGTCCAGCAGAGCCGCTTTCATGATCGGGTTGTTGTGCCCGTAGTTCAGTGAGCCGGCTCCGGCAAAGAAGTCCAGGTATTCGCGACCGGTGGTATCGGTCATCCACGAACCGCTCGCGCGGGTGAACACGGTCGGCCAGCTACGGCAGTAGCTGCGTACTTCGGACTCGTGTTGGGTGAAGACCGAATCATCAACGGTCTGATCGAGAAGCTCCATCGTGACTTCCCCCTTTTTTTGGTGTGACGATCAATGGACGGCGGCGGCCGAGAACTCCGGTGACCCGGAAGATGGCCCCGCCAAAATTTCACAATTGTTGTGCGAAATCAGAATTCGGAAACTGTAGGTTCGAGGATGTAGAGATCCTCGGGCTCGTGGGCGTCCGGGAACTGTTCTGCGGCGAACAGATCCCGACGTTCGAATCGCAGTCCACGCGCGTCGGCGACGGACTCGAACAAGCGTTGCGAGGCGCCGTTGTCGGGGCTGATCGTGGTGTGCATCGCCACCACACCCGACTGCTGGGTGCGGTCGAACAGACGGTGCAGCATGGTGCCGGCGATGCCGTGACCACGGTAATTGTCGTCCACCGCGACCTGCCAGACCATGATGGTCGACGGGTCGGTCTGACGGCGATATCCGGTGACGAAACCGACCGGATGTCCATCGACTTCGGCGACGATGGATGTGGTGGCGAAATCATGGCACCACAGGACATAGGCGTAACTCGAGTTGACGTCGAGAACCTTTGAGTCCGAGGCGATTTCCCACAGTCGCATGCCGTCGTCGGCGGTGGGCTGTCGATAATCGACAGCAAGGGCAGTTGTTGGGGCCGTTCTAGTTTGGGACGGGCTCATGACCTTTTTGACGTTAACAATGTGTGTCCGCGAAATCATCTAGCAGCGGGAATCGGTCCCTGAATGCCCTACCTTCCGCCTGTTCAGCACCGGTTTGTGAAGTGGGTCACATCCATGTCACCCGGTGCCCATGCGTGGGGACGGGGCGGACGTCATCGACAGCGGTCCGGGGCGCAGAATGAGGGCAATGACCAGAATCATCGCCGGTGACTCCCGCGGGCGCCGTTTGTCCGTTCCTGACGACGGTACGCGTCCTACGTCCGATCGGGTCCGGGAAGCCGTCTTCAGCATGATCTCCGCCCGGTTCGATCTCGCGGGTACCCGTGTGCTCGACCTGTATGCGGGGTCGGGTGCGCTCGCGATCGAAGCGCTCTCTCGCGGCGCCGAGCACGCGACATTGGTGGATTCTCGCCGACGCGCCACCTCGGTGATCAGGGCGAACCTCGCCACCTGCGAAAAGGCCGGATCAGGTGTGGTGGTCACCCGCGCCGTGGCGTCGTTTCTGTCGACGGCCCCAGCCGGCAGATTCGACCTGATCTTCCTCGATCCGCCTTACGACCAGGCGAACGACGAGATGACGGCCGATCTCGCGGCCATCGGGGCCGGGTGGCTGGCCGACGGTGGCATCGTCGTGGTGGAACGGAGTGCGCGAGCGCCGGTCACCGAGTGGCCGGACGGGATGAGCGTGCTCGTCGAGAAGAACTACGGAGATACCCGCGTGGAGGTGGCCGACCATGAGTGAACCTGTCGACGGCGTCGACCCGATGCAGATCGGGTCGCTGCAGGTCCCGTTGCCGATCTTGTGCGCGCCGATGGCCGGCGGCCCGTCGACGCCCGCACTGGTCGCCGCGGTGGGCGAAGCGGGCGGACTCGGCTGGCTCCCCGCGGGCTACCTGACCCCCGAAGCGTTGGAGGACCTGGTCACCGACGTCGAGGAGCGGTCCGCCCGGCCCTACGGCGTGAATCTCTTCCTGTCCGGGACCGAGTCGGGCGACGACACAGACGGTGCCGTGCAGGCCTACGTCGAGGAACTCGCCGGCGAAGCGGCGCGCTACGGCGTCGCGCCGGGTGAGCCGCGGTTCACCGACGAGCGGGTGGCCGAGAAGCTCGACGTCCTGGCCCGGCACCGGCCCGCGATCATCAGCTTCACCTTCGGCGACCCGGGTGCCGCGGTCGTCTCACGCGTCCACAACGAACTCGGCGTACCGGTCGCGGTGACCGTGACCTCGGCGACGGAAGCCGTCACCGCGGTGGCATCGGGTGCCGACGCGGTGGTGGTACAAGGCATCGAGGCGGGCGGTCACCGCGGATTGTGGTTCGACGATCCGTCCGAACCCGAAGGCGGACCGCGCACGTCGACCGCCGACCTCGTTCGGGCGGTCGTCGGGTCGGTCGGTGTCCCGGTGATCGCGGCGGGCGGCATCACCGACGGTGCGACGATCGGATCGCTGGTGGAGCTCGGTGCAGTCGGCGCGCAGCTGGGGACCGCGTTCCTGTGCTGTGACGAGGCCGGGACAGCGGCACCGTATCGTCGGGCGCTGCTGGAAGGACCCTATGTCGACACCGTCGTCACGCGGGCCTTCTCGGGCCGCTCGGCACGGTCGCTGCGAAACGGGTTCACCGAGCGGCATTCCGGAGCGCCGGCGCGGTATCCACACGTTCATCACGTGACGAAACCGATCCGGTCTGCGGCGACCGCCGCCGGTGAGGCCGACGACATCAATCTGTGGGCGGGGACGAGCTGGCGGTCGGTGACCGCCGGCCCGGCCGCCGATCTCATGGCTCGGCTGACGGCCGAGTTGACCGCCGGGTCATGACCCGGGCGGTGGTGACCGCTCGCGTAGATTTCCGGATATGACCTCAGCTGTCTTTCCCGGATCCTTCGACCCGTTCACGGTCGGCCACCGCTACATCGTGGAGCGCGCGGCCGCCCGATTCGACTCCCTGGTGGTCACCGTGGTGGTGAATCCGAACAAGCAGGGCATGTTCGGGGTCGACGAACGCATCGCCCTCATCCGCGAGGACTGTGCCGATCTGCCGAACGTCCGGGTGGACCGGTGGACCGGACTGCTCGTCGACTACACCCGCAATGAGGGGATCGACACCATCGTGAAGGGTCTGCGCTCGGGCACCGACTTCGACTACGAGGTACCGATGGCGCAGATGAACCGCGACCTCACCGATGTGGAGACGATGTTCCTGCTGACCGATCCGCGCTTCGCGCACGTGTCGAGCTCCTTGGTCAAAGAGGTGGCCAAGCTCGGCGGCGACGTGGTGCCGTTCCTGTCGCCGAGGATTCACGATCGTCTGCAGGCGCGACTGGCGGGGGAGCGCCGCATCTAGCCTCACCGCTGCGCGACACACCCCTCACGCCTCACTAATCACAGGCACACCATTCGGCACAATAGTCACAGTTGTTTCATTCGCAGACCGAAGGCATACGCCGGATTGGGGTAGCTGTGTACCGGGTTTTTGAAGCGCTCGACGAACTCGTCGCGATTGTCGAGGAAGCGCGAAGCGTCCCGATGACTGCGGGCTGCGTCGTTCCGCGAGGCGATGTCCTCGAACTCCTCGACGACATCAAGGACTCCATTCCAGGTGAGCTCGACGACGCTCAGGACGTGCTCGATCAGCGCGATTCGCTCGTCGGCAATGCCCGGGAGCACGCGGAGAACGTGATCAGCAAGGCCGACTCGGAATCCGAGGCGGTGATGGGCCACGCTCGCGCCGAGGCCGACCGCATCCTCTCCGAGGCCAAGGCGCAGGCCGATCGCATGGTGGACGAGGCCGGCGCCCACGGTAACCAGCTGGTGGACGAGGCCACCGCCGAGGCTCATCGCCTGTCGACGAGTGCGGCGCGGGAGTTCGACGCCGTCACCGGACGTGCACGGGCCGAAGCGCAGCGGACCATCGACTCGGCCAACAACTCCTACGACAAGTCGGTCGCCGACGGCATCGCCGAACAGCAGCGACTGGTCTCGGAGGCCGAGGTGGTCGCCGCGTCCAAGTCCGAGGCCGAACGCATCATCGATGCCGCACACGCCGAGGCCGACCGACTGCGGGGCGACTGCGACATCTACGTCGACGAGAAGCTGGCGCAGTTCGAGGAGATCCTCACGGGCACGCTGCGGTCGGTGAACCGAGGCCGCCATCAGCTGCGCACGGGTGCAGGCATGCACGACTACGTCGAGTATCCGCGCAGCGTGGACGAGCCGCCGGCACCGCGGGGCGGTGCGTCGTCGAGCCGGGATGTCGCCGACGAGCAGGGTTCCCGCCTGGCGGTGTGAGGCGATCGGCCCCTGCCACGGGTGATTCGAGCGGATGTCGTTCGAACACCCCGCAGGTCGGGCGTATCGTGCAACTGTGTCTGAACATGCAATGAGCCGCGGAACCGCCGCGGGCGAGTCGGTGTCACCTGCCGATCCGCGCGGCGGCCCCGAAAGGCGGACGCCCGACTCGGCAGCAGCCGTCCGTGATCCCTTCGTGCTCGACATCCGGTCCCTCGGCCGCCGGCCGGGAACGATGTCTGAGGTACACCGCACCGCCATCGCCCCCGAGCGTCTCGGCGTCGATATGATCGCGATCCCCGAGAACTCCGAGGTCGACCTCGATCTGCGACTGGAATCGGTCAGCGAAGGCGTGCTGGTGACCGGGACCGTGAGCGGTGAAACCCAGGGGCAGTGCTCGCGCTGTCTGGAACCGGTCGACGGCACCGTCACGGTCTTCCTCACCGAACTGTTCGCCTATCCCGACAGTGAGACGGAACAGACCACCGACGCCGAGGACATTCACCGCATCTCCGACGACCGCGTCGATCTGGAGCAATCGATCATCGACGCCGTCGCGCTCGAGCTCCCGATGTCGCCGCTCTGCTCGCAGGATTGCGAAGGGCTGTGTCCGGAGTGCGGCGTCCGGCTCGCGGTCGCCGAACCCGGGCACGCCCACGACGTCATCGACCCGCGCTGGGCGGCGCTGCGGGACAAATTCGGTGCCACGGAGGAAGCGTCCCCGAACGCATCGGGACGTCCGGACGATCAGGGTGGTGACTGAGCCGTCGTGGCCGAAGGACAAGGCGCGACCGACGAGTCGACGCGGACCGAGACCACCGACGGCGGGTTCGGGGATCTGCTCACCGCCGTACGCGGAGAGTTGTCTCCGCCGATGCTCACCCTCGCATTGACCCACCGTTCCTACGCATACGAGAACGGGGGACTGCCAACCAACGAGCGCCTGGAGTTCCTGGGCGACTCGGTGCTCGGTGTGGTGATCACCGAGCGTCTCTACCTTCGATATCCGGACAAATCCGAGGGTGAGCTGGCCAAGATCCGGGCGAGCGTGGTCAACATGCATGCGCTCGCGGACGTGGCCCGCGGTCTCGGCCCGGGTGGTCTCGGGCGCCATCTCTACCTCGGGCGGGGTGAGGAGATGACCGGTGGCCGCGACAAGGACAGCATCCTCGCCGACGGCCTGGAGTCGTTACTCGGTGCGCTGTACCTGGAGCACGGACTGGCCGAATGCCAGACCATCATCCTGGGTCTGTTCGACGAGATTATCGGGCACGCAGGTCATCTCGGGGCTGGGCTGGATTGGAAGACCTCGTTGCAGGAACTCTCCGCCGAACACGGATTCGGTCCGCCGCACTACCAGATCTCCTCGACCGGTCCCGACCACAACAAGGAATTCACCGCGACCGCGATGATCGCCGGGGAAGGACTCGGCGAGGGCAGTGGTCGGACCAAGAAAGAGGCCGAGCAGAAGGCAGCGGCCCTGGCCTGGCAGGTGCTGACCGACCGCGCCGCGGCCGCGAACTGATCGGCGGAGCCCCGTGCCCGAGCTACCCGAGGTCGAGACAGTTCGGCGTGGCCTCGCCGACCATGTCGCCGGCAGGCAGATCGTCGCCGTCGAGGTGCTGCACCCACGATCGGTGCGGCGTCACCTCGGGGGTGGCGCGGACCTCGCCGGACGTCTGATGGGAAAGACCGTGACCGGCGCCCACCGACGCGGAAAATATCTCTGGCTCGACCTCGGTGACGACACCGACGGATTTCCGGTCGTCGTCCACCTGGGCATGAGCGGTCAGATGTTGATCACCGAGGCCGGGGTCCCGGACCACGTGCATCTGCGGATCCGTGCCACTCTCGACGACGGCAACGAGCTGCGATTCGTGGACCAACGGACCTTCGGCGGTTGGCATGTCGACGAATACCTGGGGCCCCCGGTCGCCGACGGGGGCTCGCTGCCCGAGTCGATCGCGCACATCGCACCCGACCCATTCGACCCGGCATTCGATGCGGCAGCCGTCGTCGTCGCCATCAGAGCCCGGCACTCGGAGATCAAACGAGTGCTCCTGGACCAGACGGTGATCTCCGGGGTCGGCAACATCTACGCCGACGAGGCGTTGTGGCGCAGTCGGATTCACGGCACGAGGATGGCAGATCGATTGAGCCGGGCCAAGATCGCCGATCTGGTCGGCTCCGTGACCGACGTGATGGGCGAGGCCCTCGTGGTCGGCGGGACGTCGTTCGACTCGTTGTACGTGAACGTCAACGGGCAGTCGGGGTACTTCGAACGATCGCTCAATGCGTACGGGCGCGAAGGACTGCCGTGCCGGCGCTGTGGTGCGATCATGCGCCGCGAGCAGTTCATGAACCGCAGCTCGTACTACTGCCCGAAGTGTCAGCGGCGCGAATCGAGCCGGAAGCAATCCGGGTCCGTGCGTGTTGTGAGTTCAGCAGAGATCGCAACGAAGCGGATCACCGGCCGTACCCGAGGAAAAGGATCGAATCAGCGACCATGACGACCGATCAGCAGACCACGCAGACAGCGGCCGACGGCCAGGCGGCACACCATCCCCACACCGATCTGTGGGTCGAACGCACCGGCACCCGCCGCTACAAGGGGCGGAGCTCTCGGGGTGCCGAGGTCCTGATCGGTTCCGAGGACGTCGAGGGCGTGTTCACCCCAGGGGAACTGCTCAAGATCGCGCTGGCCGCCTGTACCGGTATGTCGTCGGACCGGCCGTTGTCCCGGCGGCTCGGTGACGACTACGACGCCACCGTCCGGGTCAGCGGCGCGGCCGACCGCGAGAACGAGCGGTACCCGGTCCTCGACGAAGTCCTCGAGGTCGACCTGTCCGAACTCGACGACGCCGCCGCCGAGCGGCTGCTCGTGGTGGTCGAGCGTGCGATCGACGCGGTCTGCACGGTCGGGCGCACGATCAAGGCCGGTGCCACGGTGAACCTCGCGATCGAGACCGACTGAGCCATGCCCGACAACGGGGACGTCCGGCTCACCGCGTATGTGCACGGGTACGTCCAGGGCGTCGGGTTCCGATGGTGGACGCGCTCCCGGGCGCTCGAGCTGGGACTCGTCGGGTATGCCGCCAACCTGGCCGACGGCCGCGTGCTGGTGGTCGCGGAAGGGCCTCGGAACGCGGCCGAGGCGCTGCTGGCCGCGCTGCGGTCGGGCGAGACCGCGGGTTCGGTCGACCTCGTCGTCGAGCGGTTCGACGCCGCACGCGGCGATCTGAGCGGCTTCGTCGAGCGGTGACCCTCGCCGATTGTGGCCGCACGAGGCGCGGGAGGGACGTGCTCGCCACCGCGTGGTGACCGTGATCAGGCCACGATGGTGAGTATTCTGTACCGTCGTGCACCTCAAAAGCCTCACCCTGAAGGGCTTCAAGTCGTTTGCGTCGTCGACGACGCTGCGATTCGAGCCGGGTATCACCTGTGTGGTGGGGCCCAACGGGTCGGGCAAGTCCAACGTCGTCGACGCGCTGACCTGGGTGATGGGTGAGCAGGGCGCCAAGGCGCTGCGCGGCGGCAAGATGGAAGATGTCATCTTTGCGGGCACCTCCGG
This sequence comes from Gordonia sp. SL306, assembly GCF_026625785.1. NCBI lineage: Bacteria > Bacillati > Actinomycetota > Actinomycetes > Mycobacteriales > Gordoniaceae > Gordonia > Gordonia sp. SL306. Next base: position 4,588,114 of record NZ_CP113063.1, read on the forward strand.
ACGGCCGCCCCTCGGTCGCGCCGAGGTGACCCTGACCATCGACAACTCCGACGGCGCACTGCCCATCGAGTACTCCGAGGTCTCCATCACGCGGCGGATGTTCCGCGACGGGGCGGGCGAGTACGAGATCAACGGGAACTCCTGCCGGCTGATGGACGTGCAGGAGTTGCTGAGTGACTCGGGTATCGGCCGGGAGATGCACGTCATCGTCGGACAGGGCAGGCTCGCGGCCATCCTCGAGTCACGACCCGAGGATCGGCGGGCGTTCATCGAGGAGGCGGCGGGCGTCCTCAAACACCGCAAGCGGAAAGAGAAGGCGGTCCGCAAGCTCGACGGGATGCAGGCCAACCTGGCCCGCCTGACCGACCTGACCGCAGAGCTCCGACGTCAGCTCAAACCACTGGGACGGCAGGCCGAGGTGGCGCGCCGGGCGCAGACGGTGCAGGCAGACCTCCGCGACGCGCGTCTGCGGCTGGCCGCCGACGATCTGGTCACCCGCCGTTCCGAGATGGCCGAGCACACGGCGGTCGAGGACGAGGTCCGGCACCAACAGGACGAGGTGACCGCCGCACTCGACCATGTCACCGCCGAACTCGCCGAACACGAACGCCACCTCGGGGAGGTGGCGCCTGCCGCCACCGCCGCCGCCCAGACCTGGTTCCGGTTGTCCGCACTCGCCGAGCGGGTGGACGCGACGTGCCGGGTGGCGGCCGAGCGCAGCCGCTACCTGAGCGAGCCGTCGAGCGCGCCGGGTGGCCCCGATCCCGACGAACTCGAACGCGAGGCTGAGGAAGCGGCACTGACCGAGGCCGAACTCGACGGCACGGTGGGTGCCGCGGCAGAGTATCTGGACGCCGCTAAGGCAGAACTGTCCCGATCCGAGCAGGTGGCAGCCGACGCCGAACAGGCGCACATGGCGGCGGTTCGGGCCATCGCCGACCGCCGAGAGGGACTCGCCCGCCTCGAAGGGCAGGTCGCCAACCTGCGGACCAAGTCGGAGTCGGTCGACGCCGAGACGGCACGCCTCACCAGCGCGATCGCCGCGGCGAACCAGCGCGCCGAAGCGGCTCAGGCCCAGCAGGACTCGATGGCCGAGACGCTGGGGGAGTACGAGGCCGCCGAGCACGGACTCGACGAGCATCACGAACGGTCGGTCACGGCGCTGAACCAGGCCAACGAGCGGGTGGCGTCGCTGCAGGCCGGGCAACGTGAGACCGAGCAGCGGATCGCGTCGCTGTCCGCGCGGATCGAGGCACTCGAGGTCGGACTCGAACGCAACGACGGCGGTGCCTGGCTCCTAGACAACGCCCCCGACGGGCTGGTCGCACCGATGTCGGAACTGCTCACCGTCGACGCCGGATATGAGACGGCGATCGCCGGTGCCCTCGGGCCTGCGGTCGACGCAATCGCCACCGTGGACGCGATCGCTGCGGTCCGGGCGCTCGCCGCGCTGAAATCCGGCGACGGTGGTCGTGCCGCGCTGATCCTCGGCGGCCTGCCCGACGCCGCGGCCCGGACCGACATCGACCTGCCCGACGGTGCCCGCTGGGCGTCCTCGGTGGTGACCTGCCGGCCGTCGGTCCGCGGGGCCGTCGAGCATGTCCTGGCCGACACGGTCCTGGTGGACACCGCCGAGCAGGGTCTCGACATCGCGCAGCGGCACCGTGTCCGGACGGTCACCCTCGACGGCGACCGGATCGGTCCGGGATCCATCGAGGGCGGCTCGTCGCACCGGCCGTCGACGCTCGAGGTCCAGTCGGCCATCGATGCGGCGACCTCCGAACTGGCCGGGGCCCGACGTCGGCTCGAGGAGATCGAGGCCGCCCTCGACGGCGCGATGTCCGCGCAGGTGGGCCGACGCGAATCGGCCGAAGAGGCGTTGGCCGCGTTGCACGAATCCGACGCCAACGTCGGCGGCACCTACGAGCAGATGGCGCGCCTCGGCCACGAGATCCGCGCGGCGCGATCGGAGAGCGAACGTCTGACCCGCCAGCGCGGAAAGGCCGAGGAAGGTCGCGCCGAGGCGCTGACCACCCTGCATGAGCTCGAAGAGCGATTGCGTTATGCGCGTGACGAATCCGACGACACACCGGCTCACGCCGGCGACGACACGACCCGTACCGCCGCGGCGGAGGCGGTGGCCGCGGCGCGGTCGGCGGAGATGGAGGCGCGGCTGCAGTTGCGCACCGCCGAAGAACGACTCGCCTCGGTGCGGGGACGTGCGGATTCCCTGCGTCGGGCTGCGCAGCGCGAACGCGAGGCGCGTCTGCGTGCTGAGCGTCAGGATCTGGCGCGCCGGCGTGCGGCTGCTGTCGCGTCGGCTGTCGTGGAGGCGGGAGCCGAAGTCTCCCAGCGACTTTCGGTGGCTGTGCAGAACGCGCAGGCAGGCCGTGACGAACTCGAACAGGTGCGCGTGGAGCGGACCGCTGCCGTCGACGAACTCAAGAACAAGGCCGCCGAGCTGACCACCAGACTCAACACGCTGCGTGACACCGTGCACCGCGACGAGTTGGCCAGGGCGCAGGCCGCTCTCCGGATCGAGCAACTCGAGGAACAGATCCTGGATTCGTTCGCGATCGCGCCGGACGACCTCGTCGCCGAGTACGGTCCCGATGTGCCGATGCCGCCGTCGGCGCTCGAGATGCACGAGTACGAGCAGGCGAAGGCCCGTGGCGAGTCAGTGGTCGCGCCCGCGCCGTTGCCGTTCGATCGCGCGACGCAGGAGACGCGGGCCAAGAAGGCGCAGAAGGACCTCAACACCTTGGGCAAGGTCAACCCACTCGCGCTCGAGGAGTTCGCCGCGCTCGAAGAGCGCTACAACTTCCTGTCGGCTCAGCTCGAGGACGTCAAGGCGGCCCGTCGGGACCTGTTGTCGGTGGTCGAGGAGGTCGACGCCCGCATCCTGCAGGTCTTCACCGAGGCGTACGCCGACGTCGAGCGGGAGTTCGCACAGGTGTTCACCACATTGTTCCCGGGTGGCGAGGGACGTCTCGTGCTCACCGAGCCCGGCGACATGCTCACCACCGGAATCGAGGTCGAGGCCCGCCCACCGGGTAAGAAGGTCAAGCGGCTCTCGCTGCTGTCGGGCGGTGAGAAGTCGCTGACCGCGGTGGCGATGCTGGTGGCGATCTTCCGGGCGCGGCCCTCCCCGTTCTATGTGATGGACGAGGTGGAGGCGGCACTCGATGACACCAACCTGCGGCGACTGATCTCGCTGTTCGAGCAGTTGCGTGAGCGATCCCAGCTGATCGTGATCACGCACCAGAAGCCGACGATGCAGGTCGCCGATGCGCTCTACGGCGTGAGTATGCGCGGCGACGGCATCACCACGGTGATCTCGCAGCGCCTGCGTGGAGTGGACCTGCCGGTCACGAACACCGACGCGACCTGACGGCCGTTCACCGTCACGTGCGACCCTGATCGGGTCAGCTCGCTCGCATCAACCACATCGACAGGGGTCTACCGGAGTGAACACCGCAGTCATCATCGGCATCGTTGTCGCCGTCATCGTGCTCATCGCGCTGATCGTTCTCGGCGTGATGTTGTCGCGGCGACGGCGGATCTCGCTGTCCGAGGATTCGGCGACACAGGGTCCGGTCGACGGTACGACCAGGCAGGTCGACAAGTCGGGCGGGTATCAAGCGGGCTCGGGATTCAACTTCAGTCAGGGCGGCGGCGGGGTCGGTCTCGCCGAACCCCCGGAACCCGTGGTGCGTCCCGGTACGGAGCGCACCGAGGTCGACGGCCAGCCCGGTGTCGGTGACGACGCGTCGGTGCCCCGCGACTCCGCGCAGCGAGGCATCCGGGACGTCGCGCTGCCCGACGCCGATACGGACACCGGCACGCAGACCCTGCCCGACGACACCGCCGAGACATCGGTACCGGACGACGTCGCCGCGGCCCCGAGCTCAGCGCCCGAGGCGCCCGCGGTCGAGCCCGCAAAACCTGAACCGGCACCTGAGGCAGCGGCGCCGGAGGCACCTGAGGCAGGGGCGATATCCGAGGTGCCGGTCGCGGAACCGGCAGCACCCGAACCCGCAGCACCCGAGGCCGCAGCACCCGAGGCTGCCGCGCCCGCCGCACCCGAACTCGACGAGATCGCCCCGACGGCGGGCCGGCTCGGCCGTCTGCGTGGGCGGTTGTCACGGTCCCAGGGCGCGATCGGCAAGAGCATGCTCGGCCTGCTCGGGGCCGGCGATCTGGACGAGGAGAGCTGGGAGGACATCGAGGACACGCTCTTGATGGCCGATCTCGGCACGGCCTCCACGATGGCGGTCGTCGAGCGTCTGCGGACCGAACTCGCCACGTCGAACGTGCGTACCGCCGACGACGCACGCGCGCTGCTGAAGCGGGTGCTGGTCGAGCAGTTGCGTCCGGAGTTCGACCGCTCGGTCCGTGCGCTGCCGCATGCCGGGCAGCCCGCCGTGGTCCTGGTGGTCGGGGTCAACGGAACCGGGAAGACGACGACCACCGGAAAACTGGCGCGGGTACTGGTGGCCGACGGCAGGCGCGTGCTGTTGGGCGCCGCAGACACCTTCCGCGCGGCGGCCGCCGACCAGCTGCAGACCTGGGGCGAACGAGTCGGCGCGGAGGTGGTCCGGGGCAAGGAACAGGCGGATCCGGCGTCGGTGGCCTTCGACGCCGTCGTCAAGGGCATCGATCACGGTGCCGACGTGGTGATGATCGACACCGCGGGCAGACTGCACACCAAGACCGGTCTGATGGACGAATTGGGCAAGGTCAAGCGGGTCGTCGAGAAGAAGGCGCCGGTCGACGAGGTCTTGCTCGTGCTCGACGCCACCGTGGGCCAGAACGGGCTCACGCAGGCGCGGGTGTTCGCCGAAGTCGTCGACATCACGGGTGTGGTCCTGACCAAGCTGGACGGCACCGCCAAGGGCGGCATCGTGTTCCATGTGCAGGAAGAGCTCGGTGTACCGGTGAAGCTCGTCGGCCTCGGAGAGGGCGCCGACGACCTGGCGCCGTTCGAGCCGGAGGCATTTGTCGACGCGTTGCTGTAGACGATTCACCGTTCTGAAATCGAGCTTCCGGGAACGTGAATTCGCGGTCGGCGATTCTTCGACGGGCCTGAGAACCCGCTGAGGCACGACCTGCGCTGTTACCCGCAGGAAATATAAACCGGCGACTGGTTCACATTCTCGAAACGTCTGAGCACCACGGATGAAACCGACTGCCGACAGTCTCTTTGCAGGCGCCGAGCCGTCGGCGCACTCTGAGGAGGTTTCTACAGTGGTTTTGGCACTGCCAGACGATGCTTTCGCAGTTCCAGATGCCGGCAATACAGCGTGGATGCTCGCCAGTGCGTCGATGGTTCTGCTGATGACGCCGGCATTGGCCTTCTTTTACGGGGGGCTATCGCGGGGCAAGTCGGTTCTGAACATGATGATGATGTCCTTCGGCTCGATCGCGACCGTCAGTGTCGTGTACGTGCTGTGGGGCTTCTCGATGGCTTTCGGTAATGGCATCACAGGCGACGACGACATCTGGGGCGTCTTCTCGAACCCGTTCGCGCTCTTCGGGTCCAATCAGTTGATGGAGACCAAAGAGGTGACCCAGGGCGGGGAGGCGGTCGAGCAGGTCGTCACCGGCGGGCTCACGATCCCGTCGACGGTGTTCCTCGCATTCCAGCTGACCTTCGCGGTCATCACGGTCGCACTCATCTCGGGCTCACTCGCCGAGCGCGTGAAGTTCTCGACGTGGCTGGTGTTCTCGGTCGTCTGGGCGACGATCGTGTACTTCCCGCTGTCGCACATGGTCTGGGGCGGCGGCATCATGTCCGGCGCCGAGAACGGCTTCGCCTCATGGATGTTCGGCACCACCGACGGCGCAGCGACTGTCGCGCCGATCGACTTCGCCGGCGGCACCGTGGTCCACATCAACGCCGGTATGGCAGGCCTCGTGCTCGCGGTGATCGTCGGTTCCCGTGCCGGATTCGGCAAGACCGCCTACCGGCCGCACAACATCCCGTTCGTGATGCTCGGTGCGGCCCTCCTGTGGTTCGGATGGTTCGGATTCAACGCCGGATCGGAACTCGCCGCCGACATGGTCGCAGGCAAGGTGTGGATCAACACGACAGCGGCCACCGCCGCCGCGATGATCGGCTGGCTTGCCGTTGAGTGGGTTCGCGATCGGCACCCCACCTCGGTCGGTGCGGCATCGGGCATCGTCGCGGGTCTGGTCGCCATCACGCCGGCCTGTGGGGCGCTGACCCCGGTCGGATCGATGATCCTGGGTGTCGTCGCCGGTATCCTGTCCGCGCTCGCCATCAGCCTGAAGAACAAGTTCGGCTACGACGACTCGCTCGACGTCGTCGGTGTGCACCTCGTCTCGGGTCTCTGGGGCACGATCGGCATCGGATTGCTGGCCGAGGAGACCGGTCTGTTCTACGGACACGACTACAAGCAGCTCGTTGTGCAGATCGTGATCGCACTCTTCGCCCTGGTGTTCACCGGTGTCCTCACCGCGATCATCGCGCTGGTCCTCAAGCCGCTGGGCTGGAAGGTCAGCCAGGAAGACGAGCACAACGGCATCGACGAGGCGGAACATGCGGAGACGGCATATGAACTCGCATGAATCCCTGCACTTTCGCTACTACGCTGATTCTTGTGGAGAGGGATAACTCATGAAGCTGATCACCGCAATCGTGAAACCGTTCACGCTTGAGGACGTCAAAGCAGGTTTGGAGCAGGCCGGAATCCTGGGTATGACCGTGAGTGAGGTCCAGGGCTACGGACGGCAGAAGGGCCACACCGAGGTGTACCGCGGCGCCGAGTACTCGGTGGACTTCGTACCCAAGGTCCGCGTCGAGGTCGTCGTCGACGACGCGGCGGTGGACAAGGTCGTGGACGTCATCGTGGAGGCCGCACGCACCGGCAAGATCGGTGACGGAAAGGTGTGGGTGTCGCCGGTCGAGTCGGTCGTTCGCGTCCGCACCGGTGAGCGCGGCGCCGACGCGCTGTAAGCCGGGCCGATGCCCTTTCTCAACCCATCTCACGGCCCCGCGTCTGATGATTCAGGCGCGGGGCCGCGTCCTGCACGTCCGATTCCCGAGACACCGGTGGCCGCAACCGATCTCGCCGCGACCCGCCGTCAGCTCCTGGAGTCGGGCAAGAGCGGGAAGCTCGACGCACCGGGCCTTCGGCAGGTGCTCGTCGACCTTCACGAATTCTGGCTGACGTCCAAGGGCGTCGAACTCGGGATCCGGCCGGACAGCGGATACTCGATCATCGCGGTCGGCGGACTCGGACGCGGCGAACTGTTGCCCTTCTCCGATCTCGATCTCATCCTGTTGCACGACGACATGCCACCGGACGAGGTCGCCGAGGTGGCCGACGGTCTGTGGTACCCGTTGTGGGACGCCAACATTCCGCTCGACCACAGCGTGCGCACGGTCCCGCAGGCGCTCCAGGTCGCCACTGAGGACGTCAGTGCCGCACTCGGATTGCTCGAGGCGCGGCACATCGTCGGCGACGAGGATCTGTCCACCTTGCTGATCGGCGGTATCCGCCAGCAGTGGCGCACCGACATCCGTGATCGGTTCCCCGCAGTTGTCGCGCATGCGCAGGATCGCTGGCGCCGCGCCGGTGACATCGCGCACCGCGCCGAGCCGGACCTGAAGAACGGCCGCGGCGGTCTGCGTGACGTCCAGCTGCTCGGTGCGCTGGCCATCGCGCAACTCACCGACGGGATGGCCAGCCTGCGGCCGGACTCCCCGGGGGCGGGGCCACAGGTCGCCTACGGCCGACTGCTGGACATCCGTACCGAATTGCACCGGATCGCCGGCCGTCCCCGGGAGCAGGTGCGCGCACAGGACGCCGACGAGATCGGCGCGGCCCTGAGGATCGGCGACCGTTTCGACCTGGCGCGGGTCATCAGCGATTCGGCCCGCACCATCAGCTATTCCATCGATGTGGGCCTACGGACCGCGGGTAATGCGTTGCCGCGCCGTGGTCTCGCCAAACTGCGCCGATCGCCGATCCGCCGCCCGCTCGACGAGGGCGTGGTGGAGCACAACGGGGAGATCGTGTTGGCGCGCAACGCGATTCCCAGCAAGGATCCGGGCCTGATTCTGAGGGTGGCTTCGGCGTCGGCGCGCACGGGTCTCCCGATCAGTGCGTCGACCCTCAGCCGTCTGGCCGACTACGCCCCCGAACTCAGGGAACCGTGGCCCGCCGAGGCCCTCAGCGATCTTCTCGTGCTGCTGGGGTCGGGTCATCACATGGTCGACCCCATCGAGGCCCTGGACCGGACCGGGCTGTGGGGTCGGCTGTTGCCGGAGTGGGGTGCGGTTCGTGATCTCCCGCCGCGTGACGCCATCCATACGTGGACCGTCGACCGTCACCTGGTGGAGACGGCGGCGCATGCCGGGTCGATGACCACGCGGGTGTCGCGTCCGGACCTGTTGGTGCTCGGTGCGTTGATCCATGATCTCGGCAAGGGACGCGGTGCAGATCACAGCATCGTGGGCGCGGACCTGGCCATCCAGGTGGGAAATCGGTTCGGGTTGTGGCCGCAAGATGTGACTCTCCTGTCGGAGATGGTCCGGCACCATCTCCTCCTGCCGAGTGTGGCGACCCGCCGCGACCTCGACGACCCGGCGACCGCGGAATCGGTGGCCGCGACGCTCGGCTACAACAGGACCCTGCTCGAGCTGCTGGCGACGCTGGCCGAGGCGGACTCGCTCGCGACAGGGCCCGGGGTGTGGGGCGAGTGGAAGGCCTCATTGATCAACGACCTCGTGCGGCGTGCACTCCGATTGATCGACGGGGGTGAGCCGGCCAGGCCGGAGTCGTTGTCGCCGGAGCAGATCGCGTTGGCGGAGGCCGGCGGGTTCGCCGTGGTCATGTCGCCTGCCGACGGCCCGCACACCTTCCGGGTGACGATGGTCGCCCCGGACCAGCCCGGCCTGCTGTCCAAGATGGCCGGCGTGCTGGCGCTCAACGGCCTTCGGTCGCACTCGGCGACGGTGCAGGGTCATGCGGGCAGTGCGGTGAACTCGTTCGTCGTGGTCCCGCTCTTCGGGAGCCCGCCCGAGGCCGGGCTGATGCGCCAGCAGCTGATGGCCGCGATCGACGGCAAGATCGACGTGTTGGCCCGGCTCGACGCGCGGGAGGCCGAATCGCCGATCCCGACGATCGGGTCGGTGTCGGCGACACCCGGGGTGTCGGCGGGAACCGGTGCCTCGGCAGGCAGCACCGACCCGGCCGTTGATGGTGCGGGCCATCCGAAGACCGCGGTGCCCGCTCTGTTCGCGGTCGCACCACCCCGCGTCATCTGGGTCGATCTCGACGCCGCCGACTCACCCGCGGAGCCCGGCGACGTCCTGATGGAGTTGCGGACCGATGACCGCATCGGTCTGTTGAGCCGTGTCAGCGCGGTGATCGAACGCCACGGCGCGCAGGTGCGCTGGGCCAAGGTCGCCACCCTGGGCAGCACCGTCGTCGACACGTTCTGTCTACGTCTCGACGACGACAGCGCGTCGGAAAGGACGCGCGTGGCCGACGACGTCCTCGCGGTGTGTCCGCCGCCGCAACCGCGTGCCGAAGGCGATGACGGAGACGGCCCGCAGCACCATGGCGGGACCGCGCGGTCGGGGGTGCCGATCAGCTGAGCGCACCCGCCGGACGGACCACGACGACCACACGACCACGCGCCGGTGATCCATTCCGACACCGGAGGTGATCGGGCCGGGGCACGAGCATGGAAGACTAGAGGCATGTTCGATTCGCTTTCCGATCGGTTGGCCGATGCCCTGAAGGATCTTCGCGGTAAGGGCCGGTTGTCCGATGCCGACATCGACCGCACCTGCCGTGAGATCCGGCTGGCGTTGCTCGAGGCCGACGTCTCCCTGCCCGTGGTCCGTGGCTTCATCGCCAAGGTCAAGGAGCGTGCCAAGGGTGCCGAGGTATCCGGTGCGTTGAACCCTGCCCAGCAGGTCGTCAAGATCGTCAACGACGAGCTCGTCGGGATCCTGGGTGGCGAGACGCGTCGGATCACCTTCGCGAAGAACCCGCCGACGGTGATCATGCTGGCCGGCCTGCAGGGTGCCGGTAAGACCACCCTGGCAGGCAAGCTCGGTCACTGGCTGCAGAAGCAGGGCCACACCCCGCTGCTGGTGGCCTGCGACCTGCAGCGTCCCGGCGCGGTCTCACAGCTGCAGATCGTCGGTGAGCGTGCCGGCGTCAAGGTCTTCGCGCCGCATCCCGGGACCAGCATCGGCGGCGAGGGCCAGCTCGGTGTCACTGCAGGCGATCCGGTGTCGGTGGCACGCAGCGGCGTGGCCGAGGCGGCGGCCCAGCATCACGACGTCGTGGTGATCGACACCGCGGGTCGACTGGGCATCGACCAGGAGCTCATGAAGCAGGCATCGGACATCCGTGATGCCACCGAACCGGATGAGGTCCTGTTCGTCGTCGACGCGATGATCGGTCAGGACGCGGTGTCCACCGCCGAGGCCTTCCAGGACGGAGTCGGGTTCACCGGCGTCGTACTGACCAAACTCGACGGCGACGCCCGTGGTGGTGCGGCGCTCTCGGTGCGTGAGGTCACCGGTCGTCCGATCATGTTCGCGTCGTCGGGCGAGAAGCTCGACGACTTCGACGTCTTCCACCCGGACCGGATGGCCAGTCGGATTCTCGGGATGGGCGACGTGCTGTCGCTCATCGAACAGGCCGAACAGCATTGGGACACCCAGCAGGCCGAGGCCGCAGCGGCGAAGATCACCCAGGGGGAGCTGACCCTCGAGGACTTCCTCGAGCAGATGCTGATGATCCGCAAGATGGGTCCGATCGGCAACATCCTGGGCATGCTGCCCGGCGCAGGCCAGATGAAGGATGCGTTGTCGCAGGTCGACGACAAGCAGCTCGACCGCGTGCAGGCGATCATCCGCGGGATGACGCCGGCCGAGAGGGACAACCCGAAGATCATCAACGCGTCACGCAGGCTGCGTATCGCCAACGGCTCGGGTGTCGCGGTCAGCGAGGTCAATCAGCTCGTCGATCGGTTCTACGACGCCCGCAAGATGATGTCGCAGATGTCCGGCCGAATGGGCATGGGCGGCGGGGGACGCAAGACCAACCGCAAGAAGGGTAAGGGCAAGAAGGGCAAGGGCCGCGGACCCACGCCACCGAAGGCCGCGCGTGCCGGTTTCCCCGGCATGGGCGGTATGCCCGGGATGCCTGCCGGTTTCCCCGACCTGTCCAACATGCCTGCGGGACTCGACGAGCTGCCGCCGGGGCTCGAAGGCCTCGACGTCAGCCAATTCCAGCCCAAGAAGAAGAAGTAGCCGCGGTGGCCGGACCGATGGGAATCGGGTCGGCGCCCGCCGACGACGTGCGGCACTACCGTGGGCGAGACCCGTTCAGCGACGAACAGATCGACCTCTGGGTGGTCGGTGACACGATCACCCGCGAGCCGGTGGCGTCGGCCCGCACCGTCCTCGATGGCGGCTGGATCATCCCGGGCCTGGTGGACGCACACAACCACGTCGGGATCGCACCGGGCCTCGGCGTCACCATCGACCGGGCGCGCGAGTACGCGAAGGCGGATGCGCGCGCAGGCACATTGCTGATTCGCGAGGTGGGGTCGCCTCTGGACACCCACCCACTCGACGACGACCCATCGTGCCCGCGCTTCATCCGGTCGGGCAAGCACATCGCGCGCCCCAAGCGGTATCTGCGGGATTACGGCGTCGACCTCGAGAATCCCGACGAGCTCGCTGACGAGGTGACCAGGCAGGCGCGCGACGGAGACGGCTGGGTGAAGATCGTCGGCGACTGGATCGACCGCGAGGTGGGGGATCTCGCGCCGCTGTGGACGCGGCGACAACTCGATGCGGCAGTGGCCGCCGCGCACGCGGAGGGAGCGCGGATCACCGCCCATGTCTTCGGCTCCGATGCGTTGCCCGACCTCATCGGCGCCGGAGTCGACTGCATCGAACACGGCACCGGACTGACGGCAGATCTCGTCGACGAGATGGTCGAACGGTCGATCTCGTTGGTGCCCACCCTGATCCAGGTGGAGAACTTCCCGGGTATCGCCGACGGCGCCGACCGGTTCCCGACCTATCAGGCGAACATGCGCAAGCTCCACCAGAATGCGGAGGCTGTGTTCGCGGCCGCCCGTGAGGCGGGGATCACGATGTTCGCCGGCACCGACGCGGGTGGGTTCGTCGAGCACGGGCGGATCGTCGACGAGATCGTGGCGATGGCCGCGGTCGGCTTCGGGGCGGAGGGTGCGTTGCGGGCCGCCAGCGTCGCGCCGCGGGAGTGGCTCGGCGCAGGCGTCCTCGGCGAAGGCGATCGTGCCGACTTCGTCGTCCTCGACGACGACCCACGAGAAGACCTGACGACCCTGCGCCGACCGCGGTCGATTGTTTGCTCCGGGCTAACCGTTTCCTGACCTCGTTGCGCACAAAACCCCAGCTCGCATCCGCGGCTGTGACGTATTCGTGTGAGGTACTCCACGTTCGTCGAACTGGTACCGCTAACTTACCGGCTGGTAATGTGACGACCGCGTTGCATGGGTTCGCGGGCGCGGAGACATCGCCGACTTCACCCGAGGCAGGTCGGGGGAGGGCCACCACGGGAGATATCGGTGAGTCGGGGTCTCCGCGGTCGGCACGCGACATGTGGTTACCTTCAGCGGGGTGGGTAACCACATGTCGAACCCCGTGTTCGACACCGCGTGCGCGACCTCGGGGAGGTCTGGGCCGCAGCGTCGATTCGACGCGGTTTTTGCTCCGGGAGCCCGGTCTGGCAGAATGGCACGCTGGTTCGTCGGACCCGGTTACGCACCGACCGACGGTCACACCACAACAGATCGCAAAACCGGGTCCGTCACCGGACGGGCCGCTGAATTGCGCAGTGACCACTCGAGGAAGAAACATGGCTGTCAAGATCAAACTCACGCGTCTCGGCAAGATTCGCAACCCGCAGTACCGCATCGTCGTCGCTGATTCTCGGACCCGCCGCAACGGCCGGGTGATCGAGACCATCGGCAAGTACCACCCGAAGGAAGAGCCGAGCCTCATCGAGGTCGATTCGGACCGCGCGCAGTACTGGCTGGGCGTCGGCGCACAGCCGACCGAGCCCGTCGCGGCCATCCTGAAGGTCACCGGTGACTGGCAGAAGTACAAGGGCCTCCCGGGCGCCGAGGGCACCTTGAAGACCAAGGAGCCGAAGCCGTCGAAGCTCGACCTCTTCAACGCCGCGTTGGCCGCCGCCGACAGCGGACCGGCCGCCGAGGCCACCACCCCGAAGAAGAAGGCTGCCAAGAAGGCCGACGAGGAGACCCCGGCCGAGGCCCCCGCCGACGCCGCCGCGACCACCGGTGACGACAAGGCCGACGCGTGACCGCAGTCGTCGCTGACGCGGTCGAGCACCTCGTCCGTGGCATCGTCGCGAACCCGGACGACGTCCGTGTCGAGATGATCACCGGCCGCCGTGGTCGGCTTGTCGAGGTGCACGTCAACCCCGAGGACCTCGGCAAGGTGATCGGTCGCAACGGCCGCACCGCGACCGCACTGCGTACCCTCGTCACCGGCATCGGTGGCCGCGGTATGCGTGTGGACATCGTCGACACCGATCGCTGATCGAGAACGACTCCGCGATGGATCTCGTGGTCGGCCGTGTGGCCAAATCGCACGGTGTTCGCGGTGAGGTGGTCGTCGACATCCGCACCGACGATCCGGCGTCGCGATTCGCTCCCGGGACCGACCTGCGAGGCCGACTGCCGCGCGGAGGCGGGGAGAAGACATTCACGGTGACAGCCGCCCGGCATCATGCCGGGCGGCTGTTGCTGTCCCTGGACGAGGTGGCCGATCGGTCGGCGGCAGATGCTCTGCGCGGCACGCTGTTTCTGATCGACAGCACCGACGTCGACTCGGGTGACGACCCCGACGAGTTCTACGATCACGAACTCGAGGGTCTGCCGGTCTCGACGATCGACGGTGCGGCGGTGGGCAGGGTCGCATCCGTGCTGCATCTGCCCGGCGGGGAGATCCTCGCCGTCACGACGCCGGAGGGCGCCGAGGTGCTGATCCCGTTCGTCCGCGAGATCGTGCCGACCGTGACCTCCGAACTGATCGAGATAGATCCCCCCGACGGTCTGCTCGACCCCGAGGCGTGACGATGCGCATCGACGTCGTCTCGATCTTTCCCGAGTATCTCGACCCGTTGCGGTTTGCCTTGCTGGGCAAGGCCATCGATGCGGGCCGCATCAGTGTCGACGTGCACGACCTGCGTGCGTGGACCCACGACGTGCACCGCAGTGTCGACGACTCGCCGTACGGCGGCGGGCCCGGGATGGTCATGAAGCCCGAGGTGTGGGGACCGTGTCTGGACGAGGTGTGTCCCGACGACGCGCTGCTCGTCGTCCCGACCCCAGCGGGCGTGCCGTTCACCCAGGCGACGGCACAGCGCTGGAGCGCGGAAGATCAGCTGGTGTTCGCGTGTGGGCGCTACGAGGGCATCGACCAGCGCGTCTTCGACGACGCGGCGCGTCGCGTACGGGTCGAGGAGGTCTCCCTCGGCGACTTCGTGCTGATCGGAGGCGAGGTCGCGGCGATGGCGATGATCGAGGCCACCGTCCGGCTCATCGACGGCGTCCTCGGCAATCCGCAGTCGCACCAAGAGGATTCGTTCTCCGATGGGCTGCTCGAAGGGCCGAGCTACACCCGGCCGGTGTCGTGGCGCGGCCTCGACGTGCCCCCGGTGCTGCTCAGCGGCGACCATGCCAAGGTGGCGGCCTGGCGGCACGGGCAGTCGCTGGCGCGGACGGCTGCGCGCAGGCCGGACCTGCTGCCTCGCGGATCACACGACGATCGCGCCGAGTGACCTCGCGGTCGGCCTGACCCGTTGACGGCGGCCGGATGTGGCGCTCGGATCTCGTCTGAGCGCCCGCTAGGATTGCTCGACCGGGAGGGGGTCGGATGATGGCGGATCGATGGTCGGCGATGCTCGAGGAGCTGTCTCGTCAGAGGTCGGAGTTGACCCGGGTCGGCGAGGCGATGGCCGGGTTGACCGCTCGTGCCGTCAGCACCGATCGTCTGGTGTCGGTCACCGTCGACGCCCGCGGGTTGCTGCACGATCTGACGATCGATCCCCGCGCGATGCGTCGCTATCGGGCCGACCAGCTCTCGGCGCAGATCACCGCGCTCGTCGCCGAGGCGGACCGGCGGTTGCAGGACCAGCGGAACCAGATCTACACCGAGGCCGTCCAACCATCACCGGACTACTCCGATATCCGAGTGGGTGAGGGCACATGGCCGCGACGGGCGGGGGACACGAATGACTGACACATCCGTTCCCGGCGAGGCGCCGTCACGTACCGGCGAGCATGGCCGTCCGGAGGCCGGGGTCGGGCGACTCGATGTCGACGTCGACTCGTTGAGCCGGCTCACCGCCCGCCTCGCGGCCGTCGACACTAGGCTCGGGTGGCTTGCCGTCGAGGTGACCGACGCGCTCGCCGACGCCGAGGCCGCGATCGGCGTCGACGATGCCGCACGCGCATTTCGCACTGGATTCGCCGGCCTCACCACCGATCTCGCGGGAGCGTCGGCCGGGGTGGCGCGAGCATTGGCAGATCATCAGACGCTGATCGCCCGTGGAGTGCGCGAGATCGGCGGCGCCGACGACGAGGCGGGTCTGCGGCTGAAGTCGGGCGACCGATGACGACGGGGACGACGCCGATGAGCGTGCCGCCGGAGATCCGTGCCCTGGCCGAGCAATTGGCTCCCGGTACGTGGCCGAGTGCCGACGTCCGCGGACTACGAGCGGCTGCCGCCCGCTGTCGTGATCTGGCGTCGCGGGCGGCCGACCTGGCCGCGGAGGTCGTTGCGGCGCATCGTGATCAGGTGAGCGGTGCCGGCGCTTTCCACGACGGGGTCGTCGAGGGCGGGCGCGCGCTGACCGGCTCCCCGGACACGGGATTCGGGCGGTTGATCGGGCGGCTCGAGTCGACTGCGACGGCGCTGGAGCGCTACGCGGATGCCGCGGCGACCACGCACAACGAGATGACCGTGATCGCATCGCTCGCCGACCGGGAGCGACTGCGATCGGACCTGCTCTCGACGCTGGGGGACGACTCCGCACGCGTGGTCGCCGCCGGCGGAGGTCGGATGGCACTGACGGCGGCCGGCGAGGACTACACCGAAGCGGCCGGCGACGCCGGCCACCGACACCACGACGATCAGGCACAACCGGCAGCGACCAGTGGCATGCTGCCGTTCTCGGCGATGAGTGGACTGGCCGCGGGGGCCGGCGCACTGGCCGCCTCGCACGCCGGGACGGTGAGTGGCGGCCCGGCGGAACTGAGCGGTCCCGACACCGACTGGCTGCAACGGCGGGCGGCCCAACTGCAGTCGGCACTGCCGTCGTCGGTGGCCGGCTGGGTCCGAATGGCCGTGGGTATCGGTGTGTCCGCCGACGGTTCCCGTGCGGTGGTGATCGGCACCAGCGACCCGTATCCCTATCAGCGCGAAGGGATCACGCTCGGCCCCGGCGAGATCATCGCCGGCAGCGGCCGGGCAGCCGAACTCGCCGTCGTCGATCACATGACCGAATCCGGGATCAGCCTGCAGGCGATCGCAGCGGCGACGCCGATGGCACCGGGGACCCTCGCAGCGCTGGCCGGAACCGATGCCGAGTTGTTCGCGCCGGACGAGCACGGATCTGACGACGGACTTCTGTCGCTTTCCCACGAGCCGGGGAGCGAGCACCCATGAGCGATCGGATCACGCGACTGCCCGACGGTGTCGCCGAGCTGGTGGACCGCGTCCCCGACAGTGATCTCGCCCCGTGCATGTACTTTCTGGCGATCACGGTGCTCTCGGGTGTCGACGTCGGCGACAGCGCGGAGCTCACCACGGCGCTGACCGAGTTGCGGGAACGCGGATCCGTGTCGGCGGGACACCGGTTGGAGGTCGGTAGCTGCCTCGCGCAATTGGAACAACGCGCGTTCATCGCGGGTCGTCGAGGTGACGACGAGGCACGTGATCGAGCATTCTTCCAGGCGCGCGCGGTGAACTGTCTGGTCCACGTGATCGGGGCGGGCTCCGGGGCCGTCGCCGCCCGGGAGCCGAGGGACCGGCTGCGAGAGGCCGCCTATGAGGCTGCGATCGCGTTCCGCGGGACGCCGGGGGTGGTGAGCGTTCTCAATCGCTACGCGGGGTGAACTGCGGCATTAACCTTGGCGTGTGCACCACTGGCTCTCGCATCGGGCCGCCGATTGGATGTCACACGACATCATCGAGCGGGGGCGATTGCCCCTGCTGGTGTTCTTCCTGGGGCTGATCGTCGGTTTCGTGGTGATCCGCATCAGCGTGCGGTTGATCAGGGCCGACGTCGGCTGGTGGTTCTCCAACGTCACCGCGGGCGACACGCACGTCCACCACGTGGTGTTCGGGGTGGTCCTGACGCTGTTGTCCGGGCTCGGGTTGATCGCGTTCGCGCTCAGTGGTGATCAAGCGGCCATGTCCGTCCTGGCCGGGCTGTTCGGAGTCGGCGCCGCCCTCATCCTCGACGAGTTCGCGCTGATCTTCTACCTGCGCGACGTCTATTGGTCGCAAGAGGGTCGGACGTCTGTGGATGCGGTCTTCATCGCCCTCGCGGCAACCGGCATGATCCTGCTCGGATTCCGGCCTCTCGACCTCTACTTCGATGCTCTCCACGATCTGCGGATCGGACGGACCTTTGTGGTCGACCTGATCGCCGCGGTGCTGAACCTGGCGCTAGCTGCGATCGTCGTGTTGAAAGGCAAGGTGTGGACCGGCGTGATCGGCGTGTTCGCGTGGCCTTTGCTGATAGTCGGGGTGATCCGGCTGGCGCGTCCGACCTCACCGTGGGCGCGCTGGCGATATCTGTCGCGACCGAGGAAACTGAAACGGGCGATCGAGCGGGAGCGGAAGCTCCGACGCCCGTTCGTCCGGGCGAAGATCTTCGTCCAGGATCTGGTCGCCGGGCGTCCCGACGTCCTGCCGCACGTCCGGGCCGCGACCGAGGATCGGCTCGATCACGTGGTGCATCCGGCGCCGCCGCCACCGGCGATTTCGCCGCAGCGGGGTCTGTCTGGCACAATAGTCGGGTTGCCTGGCGATGATGTCCCACCTGAGGGACGTGGTCCCGGGACGCACCTTGACTCGGAGCACGAACCGGTCGAACCTCACACATGATCACCCGCGCGTCGGGAGGTCGAGTGCGGGCCGCCAGGTTCCTCTGTTCACGCGAACCGCCAGATTGGACCTACCACAATGAACACCCTCGACTTTCTCGACAAGCAGTCGTTGCGCGACGACATCCCCAAGTTCGGACCCGGTGACACCCTCGACGTCCACGTCAAGGTGATCGAGGGCTCGAAGGAGCGCGTCCAGGTGTTCAAGGGCGTTGTGATCCGTCGCCAGGGCGGTGGCGTGCGCGAGACCTTCACCGTGCGCAAGGTGTCCTTCGGCGTCGGCGTTGAGCGCACCTTCCCGGTGCACAGCCCGAACATCGCCAAGATCGACGTGGTCACCCGCGGTGACGTGCGACGCGCGAAGCTCTACTACCTGCGCGATCTGCGCGGCAAGGCAGCCAAGATCAAGGAAAAGCGCTGACGCGTCTACCCTGACGACGTGGCTGACACACACTCCACGGGTGGGGAATCCGAACACGCTGCCGATCGCTCGTCCTCCGATGCGGGGGACTACGGCTGGGACCGTGACGGCGACCACCCCGATGAGCGCCCATGGCGCACCAAGAGTGACAAACCCGAGAAGCGTGGCTCGCTACTTCGTGAAGCAGTCATCATCATCGGCTGCGTGCTTCTGCTGACCTGGTTGTTGCAGACCTTCATCGGACGTCAGTACGTCATACCGTCCGAATCGATGGAGCAGACCCTGCACGGCTGTGCAGGCTGCACCAACGACCGCATCGTCATCGACAAGCTGTCGTACCGCTTCGGCGACCCCAGCCCCGGTGACGTGGTGGTGTTCAAAGCTCCCAGCGAGTCATGGGACGGCGCGTGGCTTTCGCCCCGCTCCGAGAACCCGGTCGTCCACGGACTGCAGGATGGTCTGTCGTGGTTCGGTTTCGCGCCGCCGGACGAGAACGATCTGGTGAAGCGCGTGATCGCGACCGGCGGGCAGACCGTGGAATGCAAGAACGCCGAGAACGTCGGGGTGAAGGTCAACGGCAAACCCTTGACAGAGCCGTACGTCGACAAGCAGTTGCAGGCCGACGACGTCGCAGCCGGCAACGAGATGGCAGCGGGCCCCAACGGTCAGCCGAACTCCTGCTACGGGCCCGACTTCGGTCCGGTCAAGGTGCCCGACGGCAACGTGTGGGTGATGGGCGACAACCGCGCCAATTCGGCGGATTCCCGGTTCCACATGGAGGACGAGTTCCACGGCACGGTGCCGGAGAGCGACATCCGCGGCAAGGTCCGATTCATCATCTATCCCTTCTCGCGGATCGGTGGTGTGTCCTCGCCCAATCCCCAGTCATGACATTCGGGGATTGCACCGGTGGGGGTAAGTGAACTGTGAGCCGTTGGCCGCCACGATTCCCGATTCGTCGGGCAGCAAGTCTGCGTACCTTCGAGTTCGCGCTGCATCGCAACGGGCTCGGTCCGGTCGCAGGCGTCGACGAGGCAGGTCGGGGAGCATGCGCGGGACCGCTGGTGGTTGCCGCGTGCGTCCTCAAGCCCACGCAGATCGCCTCGCTCGCCGATCTCGACGACTCCAAGCGCCTCACCGAGGCGGTCCGCGAGTCGCTGTACAAGGCGGTGACGAAGTACTCGTTGAGCTGGAGTGCCGTCATAATTGACGCTGATGAGATCGACCGGATCGGCATCCACGTCGCGAACATCGAAGGGATGCGTCGCGCGGTTGCCGGCCTCGACGTCACCCCCGGATACGTGCTCTCGGACGGATTCGTGGTCCCAGGGCTGACGGTCCCGTCGCTACCCGTGATCGGTGGCGATGGTGCCGCCGCGTGTATCGCGGCCGCCAGCATCATTGCCAAGGTGACCCGGGACCGGATCATGGTCGCGATGGACGCCGACCTCCCCGGTTACGATTTCGCCGTTCACAAGGGCTACAGCACAGCCCATCACATGTCTTGCATCGATCGTCACGGACCGTCGGTGCAGCACCGTATGTCCTACCGGAATGTCGCCGCGCGGGTGACGTCCGGCCCCGACCCGACCACGATAGGCTTGTCGAATGAGTGCTGAGGATCTCGAGAAGTACGAAACCGAGATGGAACTCTCCCTGTACCGCGAGTACAAGGACATTGTCGGTCAGTTCACCTACGTGGTGGAGACCGAACGGCGCTTCTACCTCGCCAACGGGGTGGAGATGGTGCCCCGCAACACCGAGGGCGAGATCTACTTCGAGCTGCGCATGTCCGACGCGTGGGTCTGGGACATGTACCGACCTGCGCGCTTCGTCAAACAGGTTCGGGTCATCACGTTCAAGGACGTCAACATCGAGGAGCTCGAGAAGCCGGAACTCCGGCTCCCGGACGAGCCGTGATCCACCGCGCCCCGCCGCCCGCCCCCGCCCACCCGCGCGCGATTTTGTAGCATTAATCCGCACCTGACGCGGATTAATGCTAGGGATTCATTTGGTGGCTTGGTTATTTGGGGATTTTGTTGATGGTGGCTGTAACCATATCGATCGCGTAGCCGCAGATCTCCGCCACGGGTTTGCTTGGGCTCAGAGCGTAATCGGCAAGGGTGATTACTCCGCTACCTCCGGACTGAACGTACGTTGTACAGCTTCCAGAAGTATCACTTGCCACACCGATATCGCGCCCTCCGATAACTCTATCGGGTAGCCAGGTTGAGCCCACCTGATTTTGTTGCTTATACCAGGAAAGATCGCTTGAGTCCACGACTGTTTGCGAGATTGCCAAATATTCGGATTGAGGCGGCAAGTAGTTCCAGGTGCATCCGCGCAATGACTGGCCGTCAACAGTTGCTGCATCTTTTACACTTCGGGGGTCGATACCGATGCGCGAAAGATCATTCGGATCTGTGGTGCAAGGTTCATAGGACGTTCCATCATTTGAGCCGTTCCATCGCAGGAGGAACCGATTCTCAAAGGGAAGTGAAACACCATTGTCGTCAGTCTGTCGTGGGCCTGACGATGTATTGGAGGCGGCAAGACTTGATTGTTGCGTTGGGCTGCCGCTGATTGGCTCGGAGCACCCAGTGGCAACCGAGGCGGCCAACACCACAGCAAATATGCTCGCACGTCGGTTGATCAGAATCGCGTCACTAGTTTTCAAAGTCTTGGGCCAACTGGGAATCTTGATTACGGATCGATTCAGCTGCAGCGAGACAGTTAGCGGCTAGAGTGTCTAATTCAGAAATATGGTCGCCAAGCTGTGTACGCCAGCCGCTTTCAACAATCGCTGTGCGGAGTGCGTTATAGAGATTGAGCCCTTCCACGCAATCGCGGCCGAAATAGTTCGAGTTTACGATCGTCATTACCCTGTGTCTGCAGTCGGCGAGTTCTCGCGCTGCTGCCTTCGCGGCCTCAGCGCGCCGAGTCCAAGCGACGTCATCGGACACCACATCGGGAGCGCCAAGCATCCTCCCCACCTCCCCGCGCATCGACGTCCCATCCCCACCGCTCATACAGTCCTCCCCACAGAACCTTCGACGTCGCATGCGCCGCAGCGGTTCCACCCTAGCGATCCACACCTGCAGGTCTCGTGCCCGCAGACACAGAAGTCACAAGTAGGATAGCCAACCGTTGGACATCGATGGTGGCGACCGGTGGAAGGCGCAGACCGAGGGGGATCCGTGGCGGACGATGGCTCCACATACTTCTGGGACGCGTCGGATGACGGCAAGAACGCGGGATCGGCCGGCGCATCGAGCGGTGGATCGACGGACTGGCAGCTGGCGATCCAACAGATGCTGAGCCGAATCGCCTCGATGGAGCCGGGCACGGCCGGGGCGGATGCTGCCGCGCTGCAACAGGCCATCGACGCCGCGATCAAAGCGACAGAGCGTCTGAAAGACTTCGCTCAGGATGGTCTCGAAGGTCACGCCGCGCAGGGAAGTGCGGAACGCGCGTCTCGACTTGCGACCGAAATAACTTCCGGAGCGAAGTCCGTCTCGGGGGGAGTAGGTGCCTTGGCGACGGCGCAGGGGATCCTGGCTGCCGCCAAGGTGCAGGAGCCTTTTCTTCAGCAGATGCAGAAGGAGATGGAAGAAAAACCCGAGGACGCTGCGGAGATCATGACGCGCGCCGCATCCCTCATGACGAGTCTTTACAACGGGCCGATGAGCTCTGCAGCGGGTCAAGCTCCTGACCCGATCATGAATCCGTCAGTCGGTTCCGCCCTGATCGCAGGGTCGACCGCCAGCGTCGTCGGTGGCTCAGGTGGTAGCGGTGGAAACAGTGGTGGCGGAAGCACCCACACCACCGCAGGCGGATCGTCTGACCTCGGCGAGTACGGCAACAACGGTGCAGCGTCCGGGGCGGCGACGCCGACCGATGCGGGTACGGCCGCAAATGCACCGTCCTCGAACACTAATTCCTCTGGCGACAAACCTTTGTCACTGGGCGATGACGCCGCGAGCGGCGGTGGCGGTGCCGATGATCCCGACGACCTCTCCCGCGGCGGCCTCGGGAGCGCGAACAGCTCGGGCAATTCGACGGTCCCGACAGGAATGATGCCCGCCGGGGGCGCCGCGGGAGCGGCGGGCTCGGGCGGGAAGGTCGGCGGCCCGAATGCGGGCGCCGGCGGCTCGGGCGGGACCGGTGGCGCCAACGCGGCATCGGCGATGTCGCGACGACTGTCGGGAGCGTTGCCCGCAGCAGCGTCGCCGTCGACTACGCCTGCGAGCTCCACGACACCTGTGGGCGCCGGCCCGGGGCGTGCAGGCGGGCCGATGGGCGGTGCACCCCACGGAGGACGCGCGCGCGGATCCGACGACCGGAGCCACAAGCCGGCGCACTACCTCCACACGCAGGAGAACGGGGCGGAGATCGTCGGGAGCCTGCCATTGGTCGGGCCGCCGGTGATCGGGGACTGGGCGCCCCCGCAGGCACCGGCCGTAGCCGAGGCGCCCGCGCCAAGATCAGATGAAGCCGACGGGACCGACACGGATCTCAAGCTCTGACCTGTGGCCGGGAAAAGGACGCAACCTGTCCACATTCTCTGAACCATCCACAGAACCGGACGATTTCGGCTGTGACGACCTGAATCGTCGTACGCTCCGACGATGCTTATGGCATGAGCGACAACATATCCCGGCCGCAGCGTTCTGGCACGCCTCGGCGGCCACGTAGCGCGGATATCGGCCGTCTCGGTGAAGATCTCGCCGCCGAGCACGTGCAGGGTCTCGGGTGGACCGTGATCGAGCGCAACTGGCGCAACCGATTCGGCGAGCTGGACCTGATCGCGGCCGACGGGTCGGTACTGGTCGTCGTGGAGGTGAAGACGCGGGCCTCCCGGATCTTCGACGATCCGGCCGCGGCCGTCACCCCTCTCAAGCTCGCGCGTATGCGGCGGCTGATCCGCCACTGGCTGGCCGATCATCGCGAGGGCTGGTGGGGCGAGATCCGCTTCGACGTGCTGTCCGTACAACTCGACTCGAGGGATCCGACCGCGGTCGACCGGGCCGTGGTGCGTCACCATCGAGGCGTGTTCGCATGAGCGAGCCGGGCCTCGTCACCGGGCTCGGGCGCGTGCATTCGGTGGGACTCAACGCGTTTGTCGCGCGGCAGATCGAGATCCAGGCGAACGTGGGGCACGGACTGCCAGGCTTCGCGGTCACCGGCACGGTCGATGCGTCGCTGCGCGAGGCCCGCGACCGCGTGCGTGCGGCGATCTCGAACAGCACGCTCAAGTTCCCGGACATGAAGGTGACGGTCTCACTCGCTCCGGCCGACCTCCCCAAGGCGGGCTCCTCGTTCGATCTCGGTATGGCATTGGCGATCCTTGCCGCCACCGAGCAGGTGACCACCACCAGGTTGCACCACACTGTGTTCCTCGGAGAACTCGGCCTCGACGGCGGGCTACGGCCGGTGCGAGGAGTGCTACCGGCCCTGAAAAGGGCCCGCGACTGCGGGTTCACCCATGCGGTGGTGCCGATTCCGAACATCGCGGAGGCCGCTCTTGTCGCCGACCTCGACGTCGGCGGCGCACATACCTTGCGGGAGGTGGTCCGCTGGCTGGCGGGAGACCATGTGCTGGACACCGTCACCGAAAGCGACAGCGTTCCGCCGCCACCCGAGGTCGCCGACATGGCTGACGTCGTCGGGCAGGCGGAGGCGCGTCATGCCCTCGAGATCGCCGCTGCCGGCGCGCATCACGTCCTGATGACCGGACCGCCCGGCATCGGCAAGACGATGCTCGCACGACGGTTGCCCGGCATCCTGCCGGCGCTGTGTCCCGAAGAATCTCTCGAGGTCACGGCCATCCACTCCATCGCCGGAACCTTGCGCGCAGGTCATCCACTCATCACCGACGCGCCGTTCGTCGCCCCGCACCACACCACGACCGCGACCGCGTTACTCGGCGGAGGTACCGGCCTCGCGCGACCCGGCGCGGTTTCTCGTGCGCACCGAGGCGTCCTGTTCCTCGACGAATGTGCCGAGATGGGAGCAAAGGTTCTCGACTCCTTGCGACAACCCCTGGAAGAAGGCGAGGTCCGCGTCTCGCGGCGAGATGGCGTGGCCACCTACCCGTCCCGTTTTCAGCTCATCATGGCCGCGAATCCCTGTCCGTGCGCACCTGCGCACGACATCGACTGCGTCTGTTCGGCTGTCGCGCGACGTCGGTACCTCGGGAAGCTGTCAGGGCCGTTGATGGACCGCGTCGACATCCGGGTTCACATGGACCCACCCGGGAACACCGCCCTGATGAACTCGGTCGAGGAGTCCAGCGCGACAGTACGTGAGCGTGTCTCGCGGGCTCGGGCCACCGCGATCGAACGTTGGTCGGAACACGGCTGGCTGACCAATGCAGAAGTACCGGGCTCCGCACTGCGGCAGCGATTTCGACTGTCACCCAAGGCTCTACGGCCGATCGAGCTCTTTCTTCGCGACGGACGCGTGACGGCTCGCGGAGCCGATCGCGCGATCCGCCTCGCGTGGACCCTGGCCGACCTGAAGCAGGGTAGCGAGCCTGGCGAGACCGAGATCGCTGAGGCCCTGCTGTACCGGGACCGGAGAGGATACCGATGAGCCACCACCTCGACGACGCCGAGCGTCGGGCCTGGGCGTATCTCGCCCGTGTCGCCGAACCGCCCTGCGCTGCCATCGAATCCCTGTGTGACGAGCTCGGCCCAGTCGAGGCGGCAGCCGCCGTACGGGCGCGTTCGGTCCCGGCCGGCCACCCCTTGGTACTCGAGGCCACGGCCGCTCGCGCCGACATCGACACCGCCGCAGACGATCTGGAGATCGCCGAGCGGATCGGGGCCCGCCTGGTGACCCGCGACGACGACGAATGGCCGGGCTGGCCGCTGATGTCGTTGAGTCAGTCGGACACGGCAGCCCGTGGCGGAGTGCCGTTGGCATTGTGGGTCCGTGGGCCGGGCCGGCTCGACGAATTGGCGACGACGGGTGTCGCGCTGGTCGGTTCGCGTGCCGCGTCGGGCTATGGCGAGCAGGTCGCGTCGAGCCTCGCGTCCGGACTCGTCGCGGAGAACTGGACAGTGACCTCGGGCGGGGCATACGGGATCGACGGGGTCGCCCACCGTGGTGCCCTGGCTTCCGGCGGTTCGACGATGGCTGTCATGGCTTGTGGGATCGATCGCGACTATCCCGCCGGTCACGCACGATTGCTCGCAGAGATCGCCGACCGGGGCCTGGTCGTCTCCGAGTACCCGCCGGGTACCACTGCTGCCAAGCATCGCTTCCTCACCCGGAATCGCCTGGTGGCCGCGATGTCCGCCGCCGTGGTGGTCGTCGAGGCGGGACGTCGGTCGGGCGCGGCGAACACGGCCGCGTGGGCACGGAAACTCGGCCGTCCGCTCGGGGCCGTGCCCGGCCCGGTGACGTCGGCGACATCGATCGGATGTCACCAGATGATCGCCGACGACCTGGCAGTGCTCGTGATCGACACCCGGTCGGTCATCGCGCTTGCCGCTCCCGACGGCGCAGCCGACAACGGCCGGGGCCGAACGCGGCCCACTGATCGCCTCACGGCAGACGAGCGGCGTGTGCACGACGCGTTACCGGGTCGGGGCTCGGTCACGATCGAGGAGATCTCGTTCTCCGCCGGGCTCGACATCCCGGTCGTGCGATCCGCCCTGGCCCGGATGGACGTCAGTGGACACGTGGTGAATGACGCAGGAATGTGGCGATTGCCCTGACTGGAACGTGCCGGCCCGTTGGCGTGTACGGCGGCGGCGCGAGAACGCTGGACTTCTTGGTCCTCGCCGTGGGTCGAGATCGGCCCCGAGGGCCATGGACGCGTCACGCAACGGGCACCTCCGCATCGTCGCAGCTGGGCCACTCCGGTGGCCGGTCTGAGCTTGGCGGGGGCACGTGTGACGACCCGTCAATCCGTCATCGACGTCGATGTCCCCGACTAGGGTCGGTGTATGAGAATCCTGCTGGTCGGCGCCGGCGGTGTGGGTGACGCCGTTGCGAAGATCGCCGCTCGACGTGAGTTCTTCGACCACATGGTCGTCGCTGACTACGACGAGGACCGGGCGCGGCGCACGGTGGCCGCGATCGTCGACGTGCATGGCCCGGGTGCCGCCGCGAGGTTCAGCGCGGTGGCGATCGACGCGGGCGATGCGTCGGCGATTCGCGATGCGGTGCGGGATCACGGTGCGACGCACGTGATGAATGCGGTGGAACCGAAGTTCGTGCCGACGGTGTTCGGCGGAGCCTTCGCCGGCGGCGCCGACTATCTGGACATGGCCATGAGTCTGTCGACTCCGCACCCGTCCGAACCCCACCGGCAAACCGGAGTGAAGCTCGGTGACGAGCAGTTCGCCGCCGCCGCGGACTGGGAGGGGGGCGGTCGCCTGGCGCTGGTCGGGATGGGGGTCGAGCCCGGGTTGTCCGACGTGTTCGCCCGCTACGCCTGCGACAACCTCTTCGACGAGGTCCACGAACTCGGCACCCGGGACGGCGCAAACTTGGTGGTGCGCAACGAGAGTGGCGAGGAGGTCTTCGCGCCGTCGTTCAGCATCTGGACCACCATCGAGGAATGTCTGAATCCGCCGGTGATCTGGGAGAGGGACAGGGGTTTCTTCACCACGCCGCCCTTTTCCGAGCCGGAGGTGTTCGACTTCCCCGAGGGGATCGGCCGGGTCGAATGTGTGAACGTCGAACACGAAGAGGTCCTGCTGATGCCGCGATGGTGCGACGCGCGACGCGTCACGTTCAAATACGGTCTGGGGGAGGAGTTCATCGGTGTGCTCCGAGTTCTCAACACGCTCGGTCTCGATTCCACCGAGCCGGTCGGCGTGCGCTCGGCGGCGGGACGTGTGCGGGTGGCCCCGCGTGACGTGGTGGCCGCCGTCCTGCCCGACCCTGCCACCATCGGACCGGTCATGACCGGCAAGACCTGCGCGGGGCTGGCGGTCACTGGCATCAAAGACGGGCGACCACGCCGCGTGTACCTCTACCACGTCAGCGACAACGAGTGGACGATGCGTGAGTACGGCACGCAATGTGTGGTCTGGCAGACCGCGCTGGGGCCGGTGATCGCGCTCGAACTGCTGGCCGCGGGGACTTGGCGCGGAACGGGCGTCCTCGGTCCCGAGGCCTTCCCGGCAGAACCCTTCCTCGAGTTGATGCGAGCGGACGAGTCCCAGGGCGGATACGGGCAGCCATGGGGACTCCGTGAAGACGACCCGCAGGTGTGAGACCGTTCAGCGCCCGGTGAGCAGGTCGATGAAGATCCGGGTGTCGTCGTCACTTGCGGGGCCGTGGCGCCGGCGCGCGTGCAGATAACCGATCCCGGCGTACAGGAGAGTCGTCGCGCGCGCATGTGCCTCCGGCTCGTCGAAACCGAGTTCGCGCATCGCCTCGTGGGCGATGTCGAAGATCTGCTCGTCGAGTGCGGCCACGGTGTCCGCCAGGGATTCATCGGTTTCGGCCCAGGTGCGGACGGCGGCCTCGACCGTCCAGCGCCGAGGATCGGACACCAGTCGGACCATCGCCTCGATCCGTTCCACCGGGGGGAGGGTCTGCAGATCGGCCAATGTCTGCCTCGCCGACTCCTCGACCTCTCGGCAGTGATCGGCGAGCGCCGACATGAGCGCGGCGATATCGGTGAAATGCCAGTAGAAGCTACCTTTGGTGACCCCGAGGTGGGCGCACAGCCGCGAGATCTTGATGGCTCCGACGCCTTCGGTGATCAGCAGTTGCATCGCGGCATCGAGCCAGTCATCCACGGTCAGACGCGATCCGCGTCGAGGAGACGGCTCCGGCATGTTGACCTCGATGGGTTGTGACTGTGTACTGACAATTCGACGACCTGAACTCCCAGGTTAGATCACACCGCGAATACGATGCGTCGGAACTCTTTACTTAGGTTTACCTAATGCGGCGTACTGTGGTGTCCGAGAGGAGGCTTCATGGCCAAACACATGAACATCATGACGGTGCTCCGACGCGAGCAGCTCAGCCCGCACTTCGTCCGTCTCTACCTCGGTGGCGACGACTTCGACGACTTCACCCCCGACGGTGATCGTGGTACCTGGGATACCGACCTGTACATCAAGATTGCCTTCGGCCCCGATGGTGCGCCATTCCAGGGGGACGTCGACCGCAAGCAGATGCGGCTCATGCCGGCAGCGGAGCAGCCGGTACTGCGGACCTACACGGTGCGCTCGATCGATGTGGACCGACGCGAGATCGCCGTCGACTTCGTCGTCCATGGCGACGAGGGCATCGCGGGTCCGTGGGCGGCAACCGTCGAACCCGGTGCGACCGTTCGGTTCCTCGGTCCCGGGGGCGGCTATCGGCCGGCGGCGACGGCTCCCTGGCACCTGTTGGCCAGTGATGAGGCCGGATTGCCTGCGGTCGCCGCCGCACTCGAGGCGCTGCCCGACGACGCCGTCGCGAAGGTGTTCGTCGAGGTCGCGGGTCCGGAGGACGAGATCGCGCTCACCGCACCGGCCGGTGCGGAGATCGTGTGGGTCCATCGCGGTGGCCCGGCGGGCGAGGTCGGTGACGACCGGGCCGGCGACAATGCTCCCCTGATCGCAGCCGTCCGCGCCGCCGAGTGGCTCGACGGTGAACCGCATGTGTTCATCCACGGCGAGGCGCAGGCAGTGATGCACAATCTGCGCGCCTACGTGCGCAAGGAACGCGGTGTCGGGGCAAAGAATGCGTCGATCTCCGGCTACTGGCGCCGGGGTCGGACCGAAGAGGGCTTCCGAGAGTGGAAGTCGGACCTGCGCGCTGCCGAGGAGGTAACCGGAGCTGCGGTATAGCCGTCGCGGACGGCCACGATCCGGCAACGGACCGCGTGCCCGGTTGCGCTCGGTCACGGTGGCTAGTTCTCTCGATGCCATGACCGCCGAGTCCGACTCCGCTTCGCCTCACGTCGCCGGCGTCCTCGACGACTTCACCTCCTTTCTCACCTACGAGAAGGGGCACAGCGAGCACACCGTGCGCGCGTACGTCGCTGACGTCCGAGGACTCGTCACGTTTGCGGGGGCACGGGGTGTGTCGGTCGCAGACATCGACCTGTCGCTGCTGCGGAGTTGGCTTGCCGACCACACGCGCCGTGGCGCTGCGCGGACCTCGATCGCGCGCCGGGTGTCGTCGGCCAAGGCCTTCTGCGCGTGGGCCGCCCGCGAGGGGGTATTCGGCGCCGACCCGTCGACGCGTCTGCAGGCGCCGAAGGCGCACCGGACGTTGCCCGCTGTCCTGGCGCCGGACCAGGCCGCCGCGACGATGCGTTCGGCGGCCGATGGCGGGACCGATGAGGAACCGCTCGCGTTGCGTGATCGGTTGATCGTGGAACTGTTGTACGCCACCGGGATTCGTGTCGGAGAGCTCTGCGGCCTCGATGTCGGCGACGTCGACGAGACGCGACGCGTTCTGCGGGTCACCGGTAAGGGGAACAAGGAACGGACGGTGCCGTACGGGGATCCGGCCGCGGTGGCGATCGACCGTTGGTTGGCGCACGGGCGGCCGGCATTGTCCGGGCCGTCGTCGGCGGGCGCTCTCTTGCTCGGCGCACAGGGCGGCCGGCTCAACCAGCGGATGGCCCGACGTGTGGTGCACCGGGCGGTCGCGGCCGCCGGCGGGCCGGACATGGGGCCGCACGGACTGCGGCACAGCGCGGCCACGCATCTTCTCGAAGGTGGTGCCGATCTCCGGGTGGTGCAGGAGTTGCTCGGGCACTCGTCGTTGGCGACCACGCAGCTCTACACCCATGTCAGTGTGGAACGCCTGCGTGCGGTCCATCGGCAGGCGCATCCCCGGGCCTGATCCCACCGACGGGTTTCAGTCGGACGCGGAGCGCGCCGATCAGGGCCAGGGGGTTCAGGTAGGTGGCCGCCCTGCCCTGGCCCCGGCGAGCACCCCAGTGCAGGCAGGCAGGCGCAGAGCATCCCTCGTGTCCGGCGATCACGGTGCCGATCACCTCACCGCGCCGTACCGTCGTGCCCTGTCGGACCGAGGCGCGGACCGGCTCGTAGGTGGTGATCAGCGCATCGGCGTGCCGGATCGACACGACGGGGCGCCCGGCGACCACACCGGCGAACTGCACCGTCCCGGCGCCGGCCGCGTGGACGACGGCGCCCGGCGACGTCGAGAGGTCGACTCCGCGATGACCCGGTTGCCACCGGTGCTCGGGAGGGTCGAATCCACGGTCCACCGCGGGCGGCGGTGGCAGGGGCAGTCGGAATCGTGGATTGGCGCCGCCGGCCACACCCGGCAGCGCACACAGCAGTACGGCAACCAGCACGAGCTCGGACAATGCGTACAGGATGACCCGGAACAGGCGTTTCCGGCGGTGCCGTCGGGTCCGTCGATCATGGTCGGCCATGAACATCTGACGCACAGGTGGCGTGATCGGCTCCCGCGGAAATCGCCGTCGTCGGAGGCGACCGCGCACGGCCCGGCAGAACGCCGGGTGGGGTTTTTGGTTTTCGGCAGATGACCGGCGTAAACTGGCCCACGCACCTCATCGATTTCGGTGAGGTGACTTCGCGCGCCTGCGTTGCGAACCGCACTCACCTCGTGAAAAGCGGTTCATCACGCCGGGTGGGCGGTCCCGGATGCGGTCGAGAACTGCGACCCGGGTCCACCACGGCGGCAGGCGTCAGGATCGGCACCGACCGGTGTCGATGTCAACTGCACACAAAGGAAATGACGACATGGCTGTCGTGACCATGAAGCAGCTGCTTGACAGCGGCGCACACTTCGGGCATCAGACCCGCCGTTGGAATCCGAAGATGAAGCGGTTCATCTTCACCGACCGCAACGGCATCTACATCATCGACCTGCAGCAGACGCTGACCTACATCGACAAGGCGTACGAGTTCGTCAAGGAGACCGTTGCCCACGGTGGCACGATCCTCTTCGTCGGTACCAAGAAGCAGGCGCAGGAGTCGATCGCCGCAGAGGCCACTCGCGTCGGCATGCCGTATGTGAACCAGCGCTGGCTCGGCGGCATGCTCACCAACTTCTCGACCGTCCACAAGCGCCTGCAGCGCCTGAAGGAACTCGAGACCATGGAGCAGACCG
Organism: Gordonia sp. SL306; assembly: GCF_026625785.1. Classification (NCBI taxonomy): domain Bacteria; kingdom Bacillati; phylum Actinomycetota; class Actinomycetes; order Mycobacteriales; family Gordoniaceae; genus Gordonia; species Gordonia sp. SL306. Next base: position 4,619,795 of record NZ_CP113063.1, read on the forward strand.
GTGGCTTCGAGGGTCGCACCAAGAAGGAAATCCTCATGCTCACGCGTGAGAAGAACAAGCTCGAGCGGACACTCGGTGGTATCCGCGATATGGCCAAGGTGCCGTCCGCCGTTTGGGTGGTGGACACCAACAAGGAGCACATTGCTGTCGGTGAGGCACGCAAGCTCAACATCCCGGTCATCGCGATCCTCGACACCAACTGCGATCCGGACCTCGTCGACTACCCGATCCCGGGCAACGACGACGCGATCCGCAGCGCCGCTCTGCTCACCCGCGTGGTCGCCTCGGCGGTCGCCGAGGGAGTCCAGGCCCGTGCCGGCCAGTCCTCCGACGATTCCAAGCCGGAAGCCGGCGGCGGCGAGCCCCTGGCCGAGTGGGAGCAGGAACTGCTCACCCAGGCCACCGCGCCCGCCGGTGGCGAGGCCGGAACCACCCCGGCCCAGTAGGAACCAGTCCTGACGTCTCCCCGGGCCGCGACCCGGCCCGGGGAGGCATCCGACACTCTCTCTAAGGAGGCTCGCCACCGATGGCGAACTACACCGCAGCCGATGTGAAGCGTCTCCGTGAGCTCACCGGCTCAGGAATGATGGACTGCAAGAACGCGCTCGCGAACAACGACGGCGACTTCGACAAGGCCGTCGAGGAATTGCGCATCAAGGGCGCGAAGGACGTCGGCAAGCGCGCCGAGCGCTCCACTGCCGAGGGCCTCGTCGCAGCCAAGGACGGCGTGCTGATCGAGCTGAACTCGGAGACCGACTTCGTCGCGAAGAACGCCGAGTTCCAGGAACTCGCCGACCAGATCCTCGACGCCGCGGCGGTCGCCAAGACCAGTGACGTCGACGCGCTGAAGGCGGCGGCTCTGGCTGGCGGCACCGTGGACGAGGCCGTCGCCGCGCTGTCGGCCAAGATCGGCGAGAAGCTCGAACTGCGTCGGGTCGCCTACTACGACGGTCCCGTCGCCGTGTACCTGCACAAGCGTGCATCGGACCTGCCGCCTGCTGTCGGCGTGCTGGTCTCCTACACCGGTGAGGGCGACGCCGCTGCCGAGGCCGCGCGTGGCGCAGCCATGCAGGTTGCCGCGCTGCGGGCGAAGTACGCGACCCGCGACGAGGTGCCCGCCGACGTGGTGGAGAACGAGCGCCGCATCGCCGAGCAGACCGCGAAGGAAGAGGGCAAGCCCGAGCAGGCGCTGCCGAAGATCGTCGAAGGCCGCGTGAACGGCTTCTACAAGGATGTCGTGCTGCTCGACCAGCCGTCGGTGCAGGACTCCAAGAAGACCGTCAAGGCTCTTCTCGACGAAGCAGGCGTGACCATCAACGGCTTCACCCGCTTCGAGGTCGGCCAGTCCTGACCTGTTGACCAACAGACAACCCCGCGTCACCGCCGAGGTGACGCGGGGTTGTCTGCTGTTCGGGGTGGTGCACGGGACCGCGCCGCGGGCCGAGACCGAGCGTCAGCACGGCGATCGCCGCGCACATACCGGCGAGCACCCACAACGTCGTCTGGAACGCCCCCACGAAACTTCGTGCCGCCACTGACCGGCCCGCCACCTGCAATTGGCCCTCGGCCTTGTCGACCAGATCCGCCGCCATGCCACTCCGTGCCGAGGCATCGCCGCCGCACCCCGGCGTGGGTCGATCGGGATGCGGCGAGGTCAGACGGTCGCGTGCACAGTCGGCGAACCGATCGGCCATCGGACCGCGGAACATCGGCTCGACGGTGGTGTGCTGCAGCTCTGCGACGAGTTCCGCACGTGCTGTCGGCACCACTGACTGCGCGTGAGCGGCAACCTGACCGAAGAAGAACAGGGACACGACGGCCAGCCCGATCGACGCGCCGATCTGCTGAACCGTCGGTACGCATCCCGATGCCGAGCCGATGTTCGCCTCGGAGGTGTCCGACAGGATCGCCGTCTGCAGCGGCGCGACGAACAGACCGGTGCCGATACCACCGACCACGAGTGGCGCGATCACCGCGGGTATCGACATCGTCCCGCTGATCGGCTGCAGCGTCAGCCCGATCCAGGCGAGCCCGGTGCCGAGTACGAGGACACCGGCACACAATGTCCGCGCCGACCCGATCCGGTCGACGACGGCAGGGGAGAGTACCGATCCCACGACACCGCCGACCGCGAACGGCAGTGCCAGCAGTCCGGTGCGCAACGGGGAGTAGCCGAGTCCGAACTGGGCCGAGATGGAGACGGTGAAGAAGAATCCGGCGAACACACTGAAGAAGAGCAGCGAGAGCGACAGACCGACGGTGAAGCGTCGAGAGCCGAACAGATCCACCCTGAGCAAGGGTGCGCCGCCCCGTGCGAGGAGTTGCCGTTCGAGGACCACGAACAGGACGAGCAGCACGGTCGACGCACCCATCATGACCCAGAGCCGCGGCGGCCAACCCTGCTCACGTCCCACGGCGAGGGGATACAGCAGAAAGAACAGACCCGCGGTCGACAGGGCCATTCCACGCAGATCCAGTCGGGGTGCGGGCAGCTCACGCAGTTGCGGAAGCCGGCGCCACGCCAACCCACACGCGATCACGCCGAGCGGGAAGTTGACGAAGAAGATCGTCCGCCAACCCCACCCGAGGACGTCCGAGGTGACGAGCACACCACCGATGACGGGCCCGAGCATCGCGGCGAGACCTGCGACGGCGCCGTAGATGCCGAACACCAGACCATGTCGGGTCTTGGGGAAGAGTGCGGCGATGAGCGCCAACGTCTGTGCCGACATGAGAGCGGCGCTGACACCCTGGGCACCCCGGAACACGATCAGCTCGACAGGTCCCTGAGCCACACCGCAGAGCACCGACGTGACGGTGAACGCCAGGATCGCGGTGACGAACACGCGCCGGCGACCGAGGCGGCCGCCCAGGGTTGCGGCGGTCAGCAGGGTGCACGCGAATGCCAGGGTGTACACGCTGAGGACCAACAGTTGCTCGGAGGTGGACGCGCGGAGGTCGGTGGTCAGGTCCGGGAGTGCGATGTTGACGATCGTGGTGTCGAGCATCTGCATGAACAGACCGAGCAGGCAGCCGGCGAGGGCCAACCACGCTGCGCGGTCGACCGGCTCGGCCGCGGCCGAATCCGCAGGCGCGGCGTCGGCACTCGCCATCGTGCCCCGGTCGTGCGCGGGCGGGGTCACCGGGTCAGCGCGGGGGCAACCTGGTCGTAGTCACCCTGACTCGCAACGGTTTCCATGATCTCGATGAACTTGTGCGTGTAGTCGTGCACAGATTCCCGGGCGATCTCGGTGTCGGGATACAAGAAGGTCATCGAGGTCTCTTCCTGGAATCGGTTGATCCACATGAACACCTCTTCGCTGCTGCCCCGGTTGCCGTACAGGCATCCGTTGATGGCGTCGAACATCTCGACGCCGGGCAGCTTCCGCACGTCGATGTAGGAGATCATCGGAACCGACCAGCCGGGCTCGACATCGATGCCGTCTTCCGGTCGCACGAGCTCGAGGACCCGGTGGAAGGACACATCGGTCAGGTCTTTCCCGGCCTCGTAACTCCGGGCGGCCTGCGCGACCGCCGAGGCGAACGTGCTGTCGGGCCGTACCGTCACCGGGACCGGGATGAGGCTGGTGAACCATCCGACCGAGTTCAGTTCACTGCCGGTCTGCCGGGTGCTCTTGGGCGTCATTCCCAGATAGCCGGACTCGCCGGTGAACTCGGCGTAGGCCAGCGCGGCGATGGCCATGAGGCCGGCTGTGACGTTTCCGCCGTTCGCCCGACAGGCGTCCTCGAATCGCTGTGCAGCAGCATCGTCGTCGAAGACCTTCGTCGTGAGATGCGCACTGCGGGTGTGGGTGTCGGCATCCTTTCCGAGCGGTAGCGGAAAGCGGGGAAGGTGGCCGCCATGGTCCGACACGACGTCGATCCACCTCTGGACCCGGGGAGAATCCCGGGACAGTTCGCGCGAGATGGACCGCTCGCGGTCGCAGTAGTCGACATAGCTGCCGACCGGCGCCAGGGCGGTGTCCATGCCGAACGCCGCATTCATGTACAGAGTCATCAGATCGACGCAGGTCATCGCCTGCGACATGCCATCGGTGTTCAGATGATCCACGGCGCAGTAGATGGTGAATCCGCCATCCCACTCGATTGCGCCGAACGAGAAGCAGTCCCAGTCGAAGGGCCCGGGGGTCTCCTGCTGTACGTGCGCACGGATGCGGGCCGGCGTGGAGAAATCGCCGTGATCGTTGCAGAGCAGTTCGATCGTCTCCGGTTCGGTCACATGTCTGGCGACGGATCCGTCGGGCTCGACCGAGAACCATGACCTGAACGTGTCGTGTCGGCGCAGGAAGGTGGTCAGCGCGGTGGTCAATGCCGAAGGGTCCAGCTGCGCTCGGATGTCGAACGCGATCAGACACAGACGTGAGAACCGGAAGCCGGCGGATCGGTTGCGATCCGCAGCGCGGAGGTACTCCTCCTGCTGATGCGACGGCGGCACCGGATGCATTGCAGCACGCGATGATTCGGCGATCGATGATGGAGACGCGACCCAGCTGGTCAATCGTCCCGGACGAGGGTTCCACTCGTCGATGAGCCCGAAACTTACCATCTCTAACCTCTATTCGCTGATTGCGGATGGAGCGGTGGCTCGCCCGTGGGCTACCGCACTTGGACGCGAGATCTCGAAACGAGAGCCGGCCGGACCGGGAAGTTCAATCCCTCCCACAGCATCCACCCATGAAAGATGTTGCCTGTCAACAATTTTAATTGGACAAAGGTCCCAGTCATGCGTACCTGCGAGGGGGTGGACAGCGGGGAGGTGTTACGGCACACTCCAAGCGTCGACACCGAGTCGGGTGTTTCTGCGATGGGGGTGACAAGGATGGGCAAGCCTGAGGCGGGGCCATCGGTCTCACGAGTCATGCGGGTCGTCGCCGCATGGGGAGTGACGACAGCGGCCGCGATGGCCTGTGTCGCCATGGCGGGGCAGCTGGTGCCGTCGGTGTCGTCCGCGACCCCGTTGGGTGCGACGATCGTCGCCGAGCATGTCCGGTCGACCCACGAGATCGACCTCACGGTGCACTCGGTGGCGATGCGTAGAGCGTTGTCCGTCAAGGTGATTCCCGCGCGCGGTGGCGGTCCTGCTCCGACGCTCTACCTGTTGAACGGAGCCGCCGGGGGCGAGGGTGGCAGCAGCTGGTTCGACCAGACCGACATCCGGCCCTTCTTCGCCGGCGAGCATGTCAACGTCGTCGTCCCGATGGGCGGTGCGGCGAGTTACTTCACCGACTGGAAGCGCCCGGATCCTACACTGGGGTACCAGAAGTGGTCCACCTTTCTGACCGACGAGCTCCCGCGGGCCATCGACGCGCGTTTCGATGGCAACGGACGCAACGCAATTGCCGGTATCTCGATGGCCGGGACATCGGTCTTCCAGCTGTCGCTACACGCTCCGAAGCGCTACCAGGCGATCGGTTCGTTCAGTGGATGCGCGCAGACCAGTGACCCGCTCGGGCAAGCCGTCGTCCGGATGGTGGTGGAGGGACGCGGCGGTGGAAACACTCTCAACATGTGGGGGCCGCCCACCGACCCGTCATGGCGGGACAACGACCCGTACCTGCACGTCGACGAGTTCCGCGGCAAGTCCGTCTACGTCTCCAACGGTTCCGGGACGCCCGGACGCTACGACACGATCAACGGGCCGGGCATCGACGGAAACGGCGGCAAGCTGTTCGACCAGATCGCGGTCGGTGCGGTCATCGAGACCGCAACCGGCGAATGTACGCGCAACCTCCAGCGACGCATGCGAGAACAAGGGGTCGCCGCGACATTCCACCTGTACGACGGCGGCACTCACGCGTGGCCGTACTGGCAGGACGAACTGCACCGCGCGTGGCCGCAGTTCCGACGGGCTCTCGCCGCGTGACGGCCCGTCGTCACGACCGTGCCGGGACTGCCGCGGACGGTGGGACCGGGATGGACCGCGATTCGATGACGATCGCCGACATGGCGGGCTCGGCGACCTGGCTGGAATCGAACACGTGGGACCGGCCGGAGTGGTCGATCGACGAATTGATCGCCCACAAGGAGGGCCGGTCGATCTCGGTGGTGTTGCCGGCCCTCGACGAGGAGCGGACCGTCGGGTCCGTGATTGCGAGCATCATGCCCCTCGTGGGTGGGCTCGTCGACGAGGTCGTCGTGGTCGACTCCGGGTCGTCGGATGCCACCATGGCTCGCGCAGCGGCCGCGGGGGCACGTGTGGAGAGCAGGGAGTCGGCGTTGCCGGGGGTGGCGCCGTTGCCGGGCAAGGGTGAGGTCCTGTGGCGGTCGCTGGCGACGACGATCGGCGACATCGTGGTCTACGTCGACAGTGACCTGGTGGATCCCGATCCGATGTATGTGCCCAGGCTCGTCGGTCCGCTGCTGATGCTGCCCGAGTTGCAGCTGGTCAAGGGCTATTACCGTCGGCCGCTCATGGGATCCGGCGGGATCGATCCGACCGGCGGCGGGCGGGTGACCGAGCTCGTGGTGCGGCCTCTGGTCGCGGCTCTGAGGCCCGAGCTGTCCGCCCTGATCCAGCCTCTGGCAGGCGAATATGCCGGAACCCGCGAGTTGCTGACATCGATTCCGTTCGCCCCGGGATACGGCGTGGAGATCGGCATCCTCCTCGACACGTTGAGCCGGCATGGGATGGATGCGATGGGTCAGGTCAATCTCGGGACCAGGATCCATCGCAACCGCCCTCTACGTGAACTGGGGCCGATGTCCCGCCAGATCGTCGCGACACTGATGAGTAGGCTCGGGATCGAGGATTCGGGGAGTCCTCTCACCCAGTTCCTGATGGAGGGTGACGGGCACTCCGTCCGTCGCGCCTATCCGGTGCTCGACGATCGGCCTCCGATGCGGACGGTTCCTGGTCGCACTCTGGCCGACGTCGGCGCTCTCTGACAGCTCGCGCACGCCGTCCGCATGCGTGCTCTGCGTGGGCCGACTCGTCCTGCGGACGGGCGCGCCGACCGCTCTTCGCCGGACCGCTCGTCGAGGGACGTACGATGTTCACCGAACCGACGAGTGAGGATGTTGATGAGCGAAACCCCCGACATGCAGCAGTCCGAACGTCACGGCTACCGTCGCGTGCTTCTCAAACTCGGGGGTGAGATGTTCGGCGGCGGCGAGGTAGGTCTCGATCCCGACGTCGTGGCGACCGTCGCCGACCAGATCGCCGATGTGGTCGGATCGGGGGTGCAGGTTGCGGTCGTCATCGGCGGTGGCAACTTCTTCCGAGGCGCCGAACTCCAGCAGCGTGGACTCGATCGATCCCGGTCGGACTACATGGGCATGCTCGGTACGGTGATGAATTGTCTCGCCTTGCAGGACTTTCTGGAGAAGCGTGGCGTGAGCACGCGCGTCCAGACCGCCATCACGATGGGCCAGGTGGCCGAGCCCTATCTGCCCCTGAGGGCGCAACGTCACCTGGAAAAGGGGCGGGTGGTGATCTTCGGCGCAGGCATGGGGATGCCCTATTTCTCCACCGACACCACCGCAGCTCAGCGGGCCCTGGAGATCAAGGCCGAGGTCGTCTTGATGGCCAAGGGGGTCGACGGTGTGTACGACGCCGATCCTCGTCTCGTCCCGGATGCCAAGATGTACACCGAGGTCACCCATCGCGAGGTGCTCGACAAGGAACTCAAGGTCGCCGACGCGACCGCGTTCAGTCTGTGTATGGACAACAAGATGCCGATGCTGGTGTTCAATCTGCTGGAGGAGGGCAACATCGCCCGGGCAGTCGCAGGCAAGCGAATCGGCACCCTGGTGGCAACGTAGTCATGCCGGCTCGTGCCCTCATGACCTGCACCAATCCGAACCCGTACCGAGTAGAAGTGGGACGACGATGATCGACGACGCGCTGCTGGACGCCGAAGAGAAGATGGAGAAGGCGGTCGGTGTCGCCAAGGACGACATGGGCTCGATTCGCACCGGCCGTGCCAATCCTGCGATGTTCAACAAGGTCAACATCGAGTACTACGGTGCGCTCACCCCGGTCACGCAGGTGGCGAGCATCAACACGCCGGAAGCCAGGATGGTCGTGATCAAGCCCTACGAGCCCTCCACACTGCGCGACATCGAGACGGCGATCCGCAACTCCGACCTCGGCGTGAACCCGACCAACGACGGCACGATCATCCGGGTCGCGATCCCTCAGCTCACCGAGGAACGGCGGCGCGAGCTCGTCAAGCAGGCCAAAGGCAAGGGCGAGGACGCGAAGGTGGCCATCCGTAATGTCCGCCGTAAGGCCGTCGACGAACTCAAGCGCATCCAGAAGGATGGCGAGGCCGGCGAGGACGAGGTGAACCGCGCTGAGAAGGAACTCGACAAGACGACCGCCGGCTACGTCACCCAGGTCGACGACCTGGTGAAGCACAAAGAGAACGAATTGCTCGAAGTGTGAGCACTGACCCAACCCACGCGTCTATACCGGAAGTGATGGCCACCGAATCCTCCGCGAACACGCCGCCTGCCGAAGGCGGCGAGGGTTCGGGGACCCCCGCCGAGCCGGTGTCCGGGGAGGCGCCTGCGCCCAAGAAGTCGCGGGCGGGCCGAAATCTGCCCGCGGCGATCGCGGTCGGCGGGTCCCTCGGTGTCTCTATCATCCTGATCCTGCTGTTCGCGCCGAAGATCTGGTACGGCGTGGTTGCCGTTGCGTTCGCGATCGCGACGTGGGAGGTGACCAAGCGGTTGCGCGACGGCGGCTTCCAGGTGGCGCTGTGGCCGTTGCTGATCGGCGGGCAGGCGATCATCTGGTCGAGTTGGCCCTGGGCGCAGACCGGAGTGCTCACCGCGTTCGCGGCGACGGTGCTGATCCTGATGGTCTGGATGCTGCTGGCCCAGGGGATCGGTCACGCACCCGAGAACTACCTCCGAAATCTGGCCGCGAGTGTGTTCGTGCTGGCATGGTTGCCGCTGCTCGCGTCGTTCGGCGCCTACATGGTGGTGCAGGACCACGGCGCCGCCCGAGTGGCGACGTTGATGGTGGTGGTGGTGTGCTCCGACGTCGGCGGCTATGCCGCGGGCGTGTTGTTCGGCAAGCATGCGATGGCGCCGGCCATCAGCCCGAAGAAATCCTGGGAAGGGCTCGTCGGATCACTGGTCGTCGGTACGGCGGGCGCGATCTGCTGCGTGGTCTTCCTCCTCGACACCCACTGGTGGGTCGGCGCGATCCTCGGACCGGTGCTGGTCGTCTGCGCAACGCTCGGTGATCTGGTCGAATCCCAGGTCAAACGGGACCTCGGTATCAAGGACATGGGCACGTTGCTCCCTGGACACGGCGGCATCATGGATCGACTCGACTCGCTGCTGCCGTCGGCGTTCATCGTGTGGGCGGTCCTGACTGCGCTCCTCTGACGCCTGTCGGCCGGTGTCGCCTGCGCTACTTCTTGGCCTTGCGCATCGCCCGGCTCATCTGCAACATGCGCAGGCCGCCGGCCAGGGCGACGATGAGTGCTCCGGCGATCGCGGCGATGAGAAGGCTCACACCCAGCGGTAGGTTGACCTCCCAGAAGATCAACGTGATCCGCTGCGAGTCGAGGTTCTGCAGGATGAAGACGAGCAGCAGCACAGTGATGACCGCACCGATCACCAGGCCGATGAAAGTCGCACGGGTGCGCGTGTGTTCGACGTTCTTCACCTTCGTGCGGAGCTCGTCACGTTCGTCGAGCAAGGCCTGGTGATCTCGATCCAGTTCGGGATCGGCCGGGGGCAGATCGCCCGGTGTCGCCTCGGGTCGCTGCGGATCAGGTGTCGTCATCTACCCATCATGACATGCGACAATGTCAACATGTCGTCATTGCCGCTCGTGTTCGACGCGCCCAAACGGGGGCGTCCGCCGACTCATTTCGCCGACCTCGACCCCGACGGCCGGGTCGCCGCCCTCGCTGCCCTGGGGCTCCCGAAGTTCCGGGCGAATCAGCTGGCGAGACAGTACTACGGCCGCCTCAACGGGGACGTCGAGGAGATGAGCGACCTGCCCGCGACGTCGCGCGATGCCGTCGGCGAGACACTCTTCCCGCCGTTGCTGAGCCCGGTACGGCACATCTCCTGCGATGACGGCGATACGCGGAAGACACTGTGGCGACTGCACGACGGCACGCTCCTCGAGAGCGTTCTCATGCGCTACACCGAGCGCAACACACTGTGCATCTCCAGTCAGGCCGGTTGCGGGATGGCGTGCCCGTTCTGCGCGACCGGGCAGGGCGGCCTCGACCGCAATCTGTCGGCGGCCGAGATCGTCGATCAGGTCCGCGCCGCGGCGCGGGCGCTGCGCGACGGTGAGTTCGGCGCGCCCGGCCGGTTGTCGAACGTGGTCTTCATGGGTATGGGTGAGCCGCTGGCGAACTACAAGCGCGTGGTCAGCGCGGTCCGGCAGATCACATCGCCGGTACCGGACGGCCTCGGGATCTCGGCGCGGTCGGTGACCGTCTCGACGGTCGGCCTCGCACCGTCGATCCGGCGTCTGGCCGACGAGGGACTGGCGGTGACACTGGCGGTGTCGCTGCACACGCCCGACGACGAACTGCGCGACACCCTGGTGCCGGTGAACAACAGGTGGTCGGTATCGGAGGTCCTCGACGCGGCACGCTACTACGCCGACACCACCGGTCGGCGGGTGTCGATCGAGTACGCGTTGATCCGAGACGTCAACGACCAGCCGTGGCGTGCGGATCTGTTGGGGGAGAAGCTGCACAAGGCACTCGGCTCCCGAGTACACGTCAACCTGATCCCGCTCAATCCGACGCCGGGATCAGAATGGGACGCCAGTCCCAAACCGGTCGAACGCGAGTTCGTCCGGCGGGTGCGGGAACAAGGTGTGTCCTGCACGGTGCGGGACACCCGCGGGCAGGAGATCGCCGCAGCCTGTGGGCAGTTGGCGGCCGAGGAACGCTGAGACCGGCAGGCGGTCAGTTCTTCCAGCGGCCCCGATTGCGGATCGACGGCCGGATCAGGAAATAGGCGAGGACCACGGCCATCCCGACGAGGTAGATGTCCTCGATGTGGCCCCGCTGATTGCCGATGAGCATGCAGAGCAGCGCGACGACGCAGAACCATCCGGCGATCATGAAGGACTTGGTCGCCTGACCGTGCCAGCCGAACCGGGCCGACGGCGCATCCGCGGGTTCGCGGACCCAGCCGGTGTCGACGGGCTCAACCTCGGTGCTTGCCACGGTGGCTCCTCACTGCACGGTCAGCGATCTGACGGACGTGGCCAGAAGTCTGACGGTCGGTAGTAGTTCATCGAACAGCATAGCGGTAGCGCTGTGCGCGCGACGTACCTGCCACCACGCATCGTCGCGGGTTCGGTGACAGAATGCCGCCATGTCCGACACCGCGCATCGAAACCTGGCCGACTACCGCTCGGAGAACTATCCGCGCGACATGATCGGATACGGTGCGACACCTCCGGATCCGCAGTGGCCGGGCGGCGCCAGGATCGCCGTGCAGTTCGTGCTCAACTACGAGGAGGGTTCGGAGAACAACGTCCTCGAGAACGACCGTGGCAGTGAGACCTTCCTGTCCGAGATGGTCGGTGCCCAGTCGTTCCCGAACCGGCACATGAGCATGGAATCGCTCTACGAGTACGGGTCCCGCGCCGGGGTCTGGCGGATCCTGCGCACGTTCTCGCGACGGCAACTGCCCCTCACCATCTTCGCTGTCGCGCAGGCGATGGCGCGTAACCCGGAGGCGGCCGCGGCCTTTGTCGAACGTGGCGACGAGATCGCGTGTCACGGCTATCGATGGCTCAGTTACCAGTTGGTCAACCCGGCGGTGGAGCGTGAACACATGCAGGCGGGCATCGACCTGCTCACCGAGATCACCGGCCACCGACCTCTCGGCTGGTACACCGGCCGCGATTCGCCCAACACCCGCCGACTCGTGGTGGAGCAGGGTGGGTTCGTCTACGACTCCGACAGCTACGCCGACGACCTGCCGTACTGGGTGAAGGTGCCTCGAGATGACTCCGTCGTCGATCACCTCGTGGTGCCGTACACGCTCGACACGAACGACATGCGATTCGCCTCGCCCGGCGGTTTTCCCTCCGGCGACCAGTTCTTCGCCCATCTCCGTGACGCCTTCGACGTGCTATATGCCGAAGGCGTGGCGGGCGCACCCAAGATGCTCTCCATCGGGCTGCACTGCCGGATCGCGGGCAGGCCGGCACGGCTGGCGGCACTCGAGCGGTTCCTCGACCACGTGCAGGCCCACGACGATGTCTGGATCACCCGTCGCATCGACATCGCCGAACACTGGCGGAAGGTGCACCCGGCCGGCTGAACCGGGAAGTTTGGGCTCACCCCTCCGAGGCAGGACAATGAGTTCGTGACGACGCGCGTACTCATTCTCGGCTCGACCGGGTCGATCGGTGTCCAGGCCCTCGAGGTCATCGCCGAACATCCCGAACGTTTCCAGGTGGTCGGACTCGGGGCGGGCGGCGCGAACCTCGATCTGCTGCGTGCGCAGGCACAGGCGTTCCGGATTCCGGCCGGCGCCCTGGCGGTCGCCGATCCGGTCGCCGCGCGAACCCTCTCCGACGATCTCGGCAGCCGTGTTCTCGGCGGCCCGGACGCGATGTGTGACCTGATCGGCACCGTCGAGGCCGATGTGGTGCTCAACGCCGTCGTCGGGTCCATCGGTCTCCGGCCGAGTCTCGCAGCGCTGCGATCCGGGGCGCGACTGGCGCTGGCCAACAAGGAGTCTCTGGTCGCAGGCGGCTCCCTGGTTCTCGACGCCGCCGCCCCCGGTCAGATCGTGCCCGTGGATTCCGAGCACTCGGCCATCGCCCAGTGCCTGCGGGCCGGTACCGCCGACGAGGTCGACCGGCTCGTCCTCACCGCATCGGGCGGACCCTTCCGGGGATGGACCCGGACGGCACTCGAGGACGTGACACCGGAGCAGGCAGGACACCATCCGACCTGGTCGATGGGTCCGATGATCACACTGAACTCGGCAACGCTGGTGAACAAGGCACTCGAGGTCATCGAGGCCCACCTGCTGTTCGGGGTGGACTACGACCGCATCGACGTCACCGTGCATGCACAGTCGATCGTCCATTCGATGGTGACCTTCGTCGACGGGGCGACCGTCGCCAAGGCATCCCCGCCGTCGATGAAACTCCCGATCGCGCTGGCGCTCGGTTGGCCGGCGCGCGTGCCCGGCTCGTCGGCCGCCTGTGACTTCTCGACCGCGTCGTCGTGGACATTCGAACCGGTCGACAACGCGGTTTTCCCGGCGATCGATCTCGCTCGTGAGGCGGGTCGTGGGGGCGGCTCGCTCACCGCCGTCTACAACGCCGCCAACGAGGCCGCGGCAGAGGGCTTCTTCGCCGGTGCCATCCGGTTCCCGCGGATCGTCGAGATCATCCGTGAGGTGCTCGCCGAGGCCGATCAGTGGCGTGAACGGCCAGGTACTGTGGATGAGGTCTTGGCTGCTGACCAGTGGGCACGCGAACATGCTGCGCGTCTGGTCAAGGCATATGCGGATGGAGTGAGTCAGTGAGTTTTGCGCTCGGCGTGGTGCTGTTCGCCGCAGCGCTGGTGCTGTCGGTTGCGTGGCACGAATGCGGTCACATGTGGGCAGCACAGGCGACCGGGATGAAGGTCCGCCGATACTTCGTCGGCTTCGGGCCAACGCTGTGGTCGACCCGTCGCGGGGAGACCGAATACGGCATCAAGGCGCTGCCGCTCGGCGGTTTCTGTGACATCGCGGGCATGACGCCCTACGACGAGATCGCCGAGGAAGACCGGCCGCGGGCCATGTACCTGCAGAAGCCGTGGAAACGGCTGGTGGTGCTGTTGGCCGGTCCGGCGCAGAACTTCGTGCTCGGGTTCGTGCTGGTCGTCATCGTGGGCGCGATCTTCGGCCTGCCGAACATCAGCCAGGACCCGGTGCCCGCGACGGTGTCGAAGACCAGCTGCGTGTCGGCCACGACCACGTACTCCGAGACGGCGGAGCCGGTGCGGACCCCGTGCGCCGGCAACGGTCCGGCCGCCGACGCAGGCCTGCGCGCCGGCGACACGATCGTCGCCGTCAACGGCCAGCCGGTCTCCGACTACTCCGAGGTGTCCAAACAGATCGGCACGGGCTCCGACCCGGTCGCCATGACCGTGCAGCGAGGCAGCGAGAAGATCGACCTCACGATCGTCCCCCAACCCGCGACCATCGTCGTCCAGCGGTCCGACGGGACCCAGGAGACCGAACAGGCCCGACAGGTCGGCATCACGTTCACTCCGCCGCCGAACATCAACCACTACGACGGCCTCGAGGTGATCCCCGCATCGTTCGCGTTCACCGGTGACCTGTTCGTGGCCACCTGGGACGCCTTGCTGTCGATGCCGTCGAAGGTCAGCGCCCTGTGGACGGCGGTCACCGGCGGTGAGCGCTCGGCAGACACCCCGGTCAGCGTCTACGGTGCATCGGTGCTGGGTGGTCAGGCCGTCGAGCGGGGTGCGTGGAGCACCTTCCTGCTGTTGCTGATCAGCATCAACTTCTTCCTCGGGTTGTTCAATCTCGTGCCGCTACTACCGTTGGATGGTGGGCACATGGCCGTCGTCGGCTACGAGAAGGCCCGCAACACGGTGCGCGGATGGTTCGGGCGTGCCGCAGGCGGGCCCGTCGACTACCTGAAGCTCATGCCGATCACCTACGCGGTGGTGATCATCATGGGTGGATTCATGGTCCTGACGGTCACCGCCGACATCGTCAACCCGATCGAACTGTTCAAATGATCCAGCCCGGCCGTCACACAGCCTTCCATCACATAGCTCAGCCGTTGAACCACACAGCCATTCGTCATTCGAGGTGAACGAGATGAACGCCCCAGCAACTCCCGGAGACGCGCTCTCGGTCGGGCTCGGCATGCCCGCCGGCCCGCCGCCCGTGTTGGCGCCCCGACGCCAGACACGCCAGATCCAGGTCGGTCAGGTCGGTGTGGGCAGCGACCATCCGATCTCGGTGCAGTCGATGACCACCACCAAGACCCACGACATCAACGCAACGCTGCAGCAGATCGCCGAGCTCACCGCATCGGGCTGCGACATCGTGCGGGTGGCCTGCCCGCGTCCCGAAGACGCAGAGGCGTTGCCGGTGATCGCCAAGAAGAGCAAGATCCCGGTGATCGCCGACATCCACTTCCAGCCGAAGTACATCTTCGCCGCCATCGACGCGGGATGTGCGGCGGTTCGCGTCAACCCGGGCAACATCAAGGAGTTCGACGGGCGCGTCAAAGAGGTGGCATATGCCGCCAAGGACGCCGGGATCCCGATCCGGATCGGCGTCAACGCCGGCTCCCTCGATCCCCGGCTGCTGAAGAAGTACGGCAAGGCGACCCCGGAAGCCCTCGTCGAATCGGCGCTCTGGGAGGCAGGCCTGTTCGAGGAGCACGGCTTCGGCGACATCAAGATCTCCGTCAAGCACAACGACCCGGTGGTGATGGTCGAGGCCTATCGGCAGCTCGCCGCGCAGTGCGACTATCCGCTGCACCTCGGGGTCACCGAGGCCGGACCGGCATTCCAGGGCACGATCAAGTCGGCGGTCGCTTTCGGTGCACTGCTCTCCGAGGGCATCGGCGACACCATCCGGGTCTCGCTGTCGGCACCGCCCGCCGAGGAGGTCAAGGTCGGTGATCAGATCCTGCAGTCACTCAACCTCCGGCCACGCAAACTCGAGATCGTGTCCTGCCCGTCGTGTGGGCGCGCGCAGGTCGACGTCTACAAGCTGGCGGACGCGGTCAGTGCAGGACTCGAGGGTATGGAGGTCCCGCTGCGTGTTGCCGTGATGGGTTGTGTCGTCAACGGTCCCGGTGAGGCACGCGAGGCAGATCTCGGTGTGGCATCGGGTAACGGCAAGGGCCAGATCTTCGTCAAGGGAGAGGTCATCAAGACCGTGCCCGAGGCCGAGATCGTGGAGACCTTGATCGAAGAAGCGCTGCGAATCGCAGGCGAGTCGGGTGACACTGGTGGGGACAGGGAAGTGGGCCCACCGGTCGTCACGATCAGCTGACGACAGCGGAGGCGACCACCGCCGAAGGTGCAGGAGCCGGAGGTCGTACCCTGCCCGACTACTGCAGAGGAGCGGTGGTGCTGAAGCTACTGGGTGACCGCCCCCTCGGCGCACGTGATGCGCCGGTGGTCGAGCGCGTCATGGCTGCCGACCCGGTGGCGATGTGCATGGTGGCGGCACGTTTCGAGACCCACGGCATCAACCCGCGGCTGCTCGGCGGGGAGCTGTGGACCATCGACGACCCGACGACGTCGCTGTGTTTCTCGGGGGCGAACCTGATCCCCCTCGCCGGTTCTGCCGACGACATGGAGGGTTTCGCCGACCGCGCCGCCTCGGCGCCACGGGTCTGCTCCTCGATCGTCGGTCGCGCCGAGTTGGTGTTGCCGTTCTGGGACCGAGTACAGCCGTGTTGGGGTCCCGCACGTGAGGTGCGCGACAACCAGCCACTGATGGCGCTCACCGGCACGCCTGCCATCGCGCCGGACCCGCTGGTACGGCTGGTCACCCTCGACGATCTCGACGCATATCTGCCGGCCGCCGTCGACATGTTCATCGGTGAGGTCGGCGTTGACCCGTGTGCCGGCGATGGCGGGCGTTCCTACCGCCGCCGGCTGGCGTCGTTGGTCACTGCGCAGCGCGTGTTCGCCCGGTTCGACCGCGGTGAGGTCGTGTTCAAGGCCGAGATCGGTTCGCTCTCAAGGAGAGTCGGTCAGATCCAGGGTGTCTGGGTCGCCCCGCACCGACGCGGTGAGGGACTTGGCGCCGCCGGCACCGCAGCCGTTGCGGCGGCGATCATCTCGCACGGCCGGACGCCGAGTCTCTACGTCAACAGCTTCAACCTCCCCGCGCGAGCGGTCTATCGGCAGGTCGGGTTCAGCGAGGTCGGGACGTTCGCGACGGTTCTGGTCGACTGACTAGTCCCGTTTTCGCAGCGCGTAGCGCGTGGCGCAACGGATTCCGGTCATGGACGCCATATGATCGCAACTGATGTGGCAGATGAGACGGCGTGTGATCAGCGGGACCTGTGTGTCGGTGACCGCTCTAGTCGTGCTCGGGGTGGCCGGTTGCTCCACGGCTGACGACGGTCCCCGTCAGGCCGTCGAGAGGTTCCTGACCTCCTACGGAGCCCACGACACCGCGGCCGCTGCCCAGCTCACCGACAACGCGTCGCAGGCCCGCACCGATCTCGACGCCGCATGGAAGGGAATCTCGGCCGAGAAGATGACCTTCAGCACCGGCAAGGCGCAGGTCTCCGGCGACACCGCCGACATCGACGTCACCTACCGCTGGGGGCTGCCGGGTGGACGTGAGTGGAGCTATCCGGCCCGGATCGCGATGATCCGGACCGACGCCGGGTGGGGCGTGCGATGGATGTCGACCGACATCCATCCGGACCTCGGTGCCAACCAACGGCTTTCGCTGCGGACGATGGGGGCACCGCGGGCGACGGTGAACGAATCCGACGGTTCGGAGGTGATGGTCAACGGCACGGTGGTCGGTATCAACTTCGATGCACAGGCCGCTGCCGCCAGTGGCTCGGTGGCCGATTCGGTGACGCAGCTCGTGTCGGTCCTGAAGCCGTTCGATCCGTCTCTGTCGGCGCAGAAGATCGCCGAGGAGTCCACCGCGGGCGGCGGCTCGTATCCCATCACCCGCCTGTCCCAGCGTGATTTCGACCGGCTCCGCGACCAATTGGCCATCCCGGGGGTCGAGCACAACGAACAGGCCGAGCTGGTTCCGAAGAACCCGGACTTCGCGCCTGCCCTGCTGACCGAGGTCAAGAAGGTGGTCGACAGCGAGGTCGACGGCCGGGCCGGGTGGCGCGTGGTCACCGTCAATCCCAACGGTCTCGACGCCGATGTCCTCGCCGACCATGCCGCGCAGCCCGCACCGGCGGTCTCGCTGAGCCTGTCGCGGCAGGTGCAGACGGCCGCGCAGCGGGCGGTCGACGCCACCAACCGCTTCCAGGTCGCGATGGTGGTCATCCAGCCGTCCACCGGCCACATCCTCGCGGTCGCGCAGAACAGGTCGGCCGATCGCGACGGACCGATCGCGACCGCCGGGCTCTATCCGCCCGGCTCGACGTTCAAGATGGTCACCGCGGCCGCGGCCATCAGCCGCAACCTGGCTCATCCCGGGACCATGGTGCCCTGCCCGGGCGAGATCGAGATCGGGCCGCGTCGTATCCCCAACTACGACCGATTCTCGTTGGGGACCGTGCCGATGCTGCAGGCCTTCGCGAACTCCTGCAACACGACCTTCGCCAAACTCGCCAGCGAGATGGGGCCGTCGGATCTCGCACACACCGCCGCATCAATGGGGATCGGGCAGCACTACGACATCGCGGGTCTCGCGGCCGTCTCCGGTTCGGTGCCGATCGCCCCGGAGTTGGTGGCCCGCACCGAGGACGGCTTCGGTCAGGGCAAGGTCCTGGTCAGCCCGCTCGGTCTCGCGCTGGTCGCGGCCACTGTCGCCCACAACGGCAAAGCTCCGGTACCGCAACTGATCCTGGGCAAGCCGACCAAGGTCGAGGGGCCGCAACCGTCGCTGGATCCGTCGGTGGTGGCCGAGCTCCGACCGATGATGCGAGCGGTCGTCCAGCAGGGCACCGGCACCGTCATCGCCGGACAGGGCGACATCCTCGGCAAGACCGGTGAGGCAGAGTTCGCCGGCGGCTCACACGCGTGGTTCGCCGGTTACCGGGGCGATCTCGCATTCGCGACCCTGGTGGTGCGCGGCGGCGACTCGAACAACGCGGTCGCGGTGACCCGGGACATGTTCGCCTCACTACCGCCGGGATACGCCGCCGCTGCCCGGTCGTGAGTCGCGGCATCGGTCAGGTGCGGCGCGGTACCACGATCGGCTGTCCCGACGCCGGGTGATCCCAGATCTCGACGGGGTGGTCGTAGGTCTCCGAGAGCAGGGCGGCCGTCATCACCTCCCGGGTCGGGCCGGTGGCGAGCAGGTGACCGTCCTTCATCAGTGCGACCCGGTCGGCATAGGCCGCTGCCAGGGACAGGTCATGAACCACCAGCAGGATGGCGCCGCCGGCGTCGCGGGCGGCTCGCAGGATGTCGAGTACCGATTCCTGGTGGTGGATGTCGAGCGCGGCAGTCGGTTCATCGAGCAGCATCACCGGTGTCCGTTGGGCGAGAGCTCGGGCGATCGACACGCGGGCCTGCTGGCCGCCGGAGAGTTGGGCGAACGGGCGATCGGTGATGTCGGTGAGATCACAGGCACGCAACGCGTCGTCGATGATCTCGGGCGACTCGGTGGCCTGCGGTGTGCGCAGCCAGGGAAAGCGGCCCATCTCCACCACCTCGACGACGGTGAACGGGGTGTCGGTGCGGTTGTGTTGCGTCACAAACGAACGCAGGCGGGCCAGTTCGGTCGACGACGCCTTGGACACCAGGTGATCGCCGATGCGCACGGTGCCGTGGTCGGGGCGACGCAAACCTGCGAGCACCGACAGCAAGGTGGATTTTCCGCACCCGTTGGGCCCGACGAGGGCCAGCAGGGAACCCGGCTCGACCTGGAGGGACACATCCGCCACCACATGACGGCCGCCGAGGGTCACGGTGACGTTCTCGGCGATCACGCCGTCGGCCGCTTGAGCCACGATGCTCACCACCCGGCCCCGGCGTGCCTGCTGCGCCGCAGCAGGATGAAGAACACCGGCCCGCCGATCAGCGAGGTGAACATGCCCAGTGGCAGGTCGGCGTCTCCGAGCATGGTGCGCGCCGCCAGGTCTGCGGCGGTGATGACGAGTGCACCGCCCACCACGCTGGTGGGTAGCAGGATCGCGTGTCGGGGTCCGACGATCAGTCGCATCACGTGCGGCACCACGAGGCCCACGAACATGATGATCCCGGAGAACGCCACCGCGGCCGCGGTCAGGATGGACACCAGCACGATGACCTGCCGCCGCACCACTTCCACGTTGACGCCGAGGGAAGCCGCCTGGATCTCGCCCAGTGCCAGCAGATCGAGCTTGTGAACCAGGACGAGTGCGGCCGCGATCGCGGCGATGATCAATGGTGCCGACACCCAGATCTCGTCCCAGGTCGCCCCGGCCAGGGATCCGAGCTGCCAGAACACGATCTGCTCGCGCGCGGCGGTGGAGGCAACGAAGGTGAGGTAGGCGATGATGCCGAGGGCGAAGGCGTTGACCGCGATGCCGGTGAGTACCAGCATGATCGCGGAGGTCGAGCCGTCCCGTAGTGACAACAGGTAGACGGCTGCGGCGGTGAACAGGCCGAACACGAAGGCGGCGCCGGCCAACGCCCAGTCGTTGGTCATGCCGCCGCCGAGCACGATCATCAGGCATGCGCCGACCGCAGCCCCCGACGACACCCCGATGATGCCGGGCTCGGCGAGGGGATTGGCCAGCACGCCCTGGAGCAGGCACCCGCCGGCGCCGAGCGCGGCCCCGACCAGCAGACCCAGGACGATGCGCGGGAAACGCACATTCCACAGGGCGCCCTCGCCGTTGGGGTGCGACGGGAGCGGTCCGAGGTCGAGATGGAAGTGGTGGGCGAGACTGCCGAGGACCTCGATCGGCGGCACCGACACCTTGCCGACGCCTGCCGAGACGACGATGAGTGCCGCGGTCGCGACCACCATCACCGCCATCACGGTGATGTTGCGGGTTCGGTGCCGGTTGCGGTGGTCGGCCGTCGTGGCCGCGGAGGCCCGAGGTGTGGTCGGGGCGCTCATGTGTAGATCGCCCGGGCGAGGGAGCCGAGCACCTCGCCGACATCGGGACCGAAGGCGAGGATCTTCGTCTCGTCCATCTGCACCACACGTCTGTTGCGGCCGGCGTCGGTCTCCGCGATCCCCGGCAGGCCCAGTACTCCGTCGAGGCCGCCGACCGTGTCGGCGCCCTGGGTCATCACCAGGATCACGTCGGGATCGGCCTTGATCATCGCCTCGGCGCTGATCGCGGTGAACGCCCCGGTCAGGTCGGCCTCGGTTCCGGCGTCCTTGCCCCCGAGGCTCGCGATGAGGTCGTCGGCGCCGGAGCCGGGGCCGGCGAGCAGGATCAGGTTGCGACCGCGGATGTAGACGAATGCCATCGTCGGGTCGCCGGACGGCGACGGCACGAGCCTCTCGGCGGCGGCGACCTCGGCGTCGGTGCGCGAGACGAGCTGTTCACCCTGGCGCGGAACACCGAGTGCACCGGCGACCGAGCGCATGAGTGAGTCGTTGGACTGCAGGCTTCGCGTACCGGGGAACGCCACGACGGTCACCCCGGAGTCGCGGATCTGATCGACCGCAGCGGCCGGGACGGTGTTCTCGTCGACGAGCAACACGCTGGGGTTCAGCGCGAGCACGGCCTCGGCGTCGAGGCTGTGGCCCCGGTTGGTGACCACCGGTAGGCGCGCGGCCGACGGGAACGCCGTCGACGTGTCCCGCCCGACGACGTGGGAGCCCAGACCCAGCGAGAAGACGATGCTGCCGAGCGTCCCGTTGATGTCGACGGCGATGATGCGACTGGCGTCGGCCACGGTGACCTTGCCGTAGCGGACCGAGTCCACGGTCGCCGGCAGTGACGGTGTCGGGTCGTCTGCGACGGGCCGCACGTCACGCTCCGGCAGATCGGCGGTCCGAGGACCGTTGTGCAGGTGTTCGGTGGGGTCCACCGACGACCCGGATGTCTGCTCGATCGGCTCGACGAAGCACGCCGTGGTGGAACCCGCCAGCATCAGTACCGCCAGAACGAGGGCCGGCCGCATCAGTCGGCGCGCCCTCGTCGTCACCTGCTCACCCGCATCACTCGTCCTCCGCACCCGTCTACTGAGTCTCACCTTAGTTCGCGCCGATGGTCCACCCGTGTGCCGGGACCAGTGCCCGCGGCGTTCACCTCGCCCGAGAGGTCTGGATAAGCTGGGTGCATGACTGTTCGCGCTGCCCTGCGGCCCGGCACCGTGTCGCCGACCCGCCCGGTTCCCGACTCGATCGAGCGTCCCGAGTACGCGTGGAAACCGACGGCGAACGAGGGAAACGAACCATGGGTCCAGACCCCGGAGACCATCGAGAAGATGCGGCTGGCGAGCAGGATCGCCGCCAACGCGCTTGCACAGGCGGGTGCCGCGGTGGCGCCCGGCGTCACCACCGATGAGCTGGACCGCATCGCCCACGAGTACATGGTCGACCATGGCGCCTACCCGTCGACCTTGGGCTACAAGGGTTTTCCCAAGTCGTGCTGTACGTCGCTGAATGAGATCATCTGCCACGGAATCCCGGACTCGACGGTCGTCGAGGACGGCGACATCGTCAACATCGACGTGACCGCCTACATCGACGGCGTGCACGGTGACACCAACGCGACGTTCTTGGCCGGCGACGTCGCGTCCGAGGCCGCCGATCTCGTCGAGCGGACACGGGTCGCCACCGAGCGCGCCATCAAGGCGGTCAAACCCGGCCGGGAACTCAACGTCATCGGCCGGGTTATCGAGGCGTACGCGAACCGGTTCGGCTACAACGTGGTGCGCGATTTCACCGGGCACGGTATCGGTGAGACCTTTCACAACGGACTCGTGGTCCTGCACTACGACCAGCCCAACGTGGACACCGTCATCGAGCCGGGCATGGTGTTCACCATCGAACCGATGATCAACCTCGGTGGCCTCGGCTACGAGATCTGGGATGACGGCTGGACCGTCGCGACGACGGACAAGAAGTGGACCGCCCAGTTCGAGCACACCCTCGTGGTGACCGAGAACGGCGCGGAGATCCTCACTCTGCCGGACGCCTGACACCACCGGGGTGAAGGGTGCACTCCTGGTCGGCGGCACCAGTTCCGACGCAGGCAAGAGTCTGATCGTCGCCGGACTGTGCCGTCACCTGGCCAGGCAGGGGATTCGTGTCGCGCCCTTCAAGGCGCAGAACATGTCGAACAACTCCGTGGTCACCCTCGACGGCGGGGAGATCGGGCGCGCACAGGCTCTGCAGGCCTTCGCGTGTGGGCTGGAACCGTCGACCCGTTTCAATCCGGTGCTGCTCAAACCGGGCAGTGATCGTCGGTCTCACGTGGTGGTGCGCGGACAACCCGCCGGTGACGTCGGTGCCCGCGACTACCACGCGTGGCGCGCTCGGCTCGTGGGGATCGTGGCCGACGAACTGGCCTCGCTCCGAGACGATTTCGACGTCGTGATCGGTGAGGGTGCCGGCTCGGTCGCGGAGATCAACCTACGTCCGACCGACATCGCGAACATGGGTCTCGCGCGGTCGGCGGATCTGCCGGTGATCCTGGTGAGCGACATCGACCGCGGCGGTTCACTGGCTCACCTGTTCGGCACGACGGCCGTGCTCGACGCCGCGGATCAGCGACTGATCGCCGGATTCGTGATCAACAAGTTCCGGGGCGACCCGGCGATCCTCGCGCCCGGACTCGACCAGTTGCGGGGACTGACCGGACGATCCACCTTCGGGGTGATCCCGTTCCGGTCCGATCTCTGGATCGACGCCGAGGATTCGCTCGCCGCTCCGGTCGGCCGCCGGGTCGGGCCTCCCGACGACAGCACCGATCCGTCCGCGGTGCACCTGTCGGTGGCGGCCATCCGATTGCCGCGGGTGTCCAACACCACGGACGTGGAGGCCTTGGGCTGTGAGCCCGGGGTGGACGTGACCTGGGTCGACGACGCGGCGAGCGTGGCGTCGGCGGATCTGGTGGTACTGCCGGGTACGCGTGCGACGGTCTCGGATCTCGCGTGGCTCCGGAGCCGGGGACTCGCCGACGCGCTGGTCGGTCGCGCACGGCGGGGGTGGCCGGTGATCGGGATCTGTGGCGGCTTCCAGATGCTCGGGCGCCACATCGACGATCCGGTGGAGTCGGGCGCCGGTCCGGTCGATGGCCTCGGGATTCTCGATCTGGACATCGGCTTCGAATCGGGCAAGGTGCTGCGGCAGGTGACCGGCAACAGCGACGGCAGGCCGATCAGTGGTTATGAGATCCACCACGGCCGCGTGCGGTCGTCGGGTGAGCGGCCGTGGATCGTGGATGCACAGAACGGTCCCGAGGGCGCAGTACGCGGGGCCGTGCGCGGGACGCACTGGCACGGGCTGCTCGCCTCCGACGCCTTTCGCCGTGATCTGCTGTGCACGGTGGCCGAGGAACGTGGTGTCACCGGCTTCGTCGCCGCCGCGGACACGGTCGTGAACGAGATCCGCGGCGCACAGGTCGACCTCATGGCCGATCTCGTCGGCGAGCACCTCGACCTCGCAGCGCTGGAGGCGATCATCGAGCACGGCCCGGACCCGCGATCTCCGGTGATCACTCATCGCCTCGAATGACCGGCGCCGAAGCCCGAGCCGGGCGATCTCGCCTATCCTGGGCCCGTGGACACGCAACAGCGCGCGGTGAGGGTCGGGGAATACACATTCGACGTCCGGATCGGCGGACCCGAGGACGGCAAATGGGTGCTGCTCCTGCACGGATTCCCGGTCAACAGTTCGTGCTTCGACGCGGTGGTCCCGCGGCTGCACGAGAGCGGACTGCGCACCATCGTCTTCGATCAGCGGGGCTACAGCCCGGGTGCCCGACCGGACGGTACGGATGCCTATCACCTGTCCAACCTCGTCGATGACGCCCTCGGCGTCCTCGATGAACTCGGAGTCCAGTACGCGATGGTGGTCGGGCACGATTGGGGAGGCATCGTCGCGTGGCATCTGGCAGCCAGGCATCTGGACCGGTTCACGAGTCTCGTCGCGGCGAGTACGGGTCATCCGTCGGCAATGCGCGACGCGCTGTCGTCGAGCGATCAGCGTGAGAAGTCCTCATACATCAAGGATTTCATCGCCGACGACGCCGAGGAGAAGCTTTTGGCGCGCAACGGCGTGCTGTTGCGCCGGGCGGGGGTCACCGCCGACGAGCTCAAGCCCCTCATGGAGCCGGGTGCGCTGACCGGACCGCTGAACTGGTACCGCGCGAACTTCACCGGGAACATCGCCGACACCCTGGCCTGCCCGGCCGTCGAGATCCCCACGACGATGGTGTGGGGCGACGGCGACACCGCGCTCGGGCGGGAACAGGCAGAGCTCAGCGGCCGCTACGCGTATTCCGATTACCGGTTCTGCGAACTGCCCGGCGTGGACCACTGGATTCCGCAGCACGCCGCCGCGGCGCTGGCGAGTGAGATCGCACTGCGATCCGCGATGTTCTGACGGCTGTTCTGACGCCGACGGTCAGCCGAAGCGTTCGGTGCGGACCCGCCCCGGCTCATGCCCGGCCGCGACCATCGCGGCCGCACACTGCTCGACGAAACCGTTGGGCCCGCAGATGAACACCGTCGGATCGTGGTCGGGCGACATCGTGATCTCGGCGAGTTCACCGCCGCCGAGCCGCCCGACCGGTCGCGGATCGTCGGCTGGGGCCTCCCGGGTGTAGGCGAGATGGACCGGCATCCGTCCCCGGTGCATCAGTTGTCGCAGTTCATCGGCGAACAGGAGGCGGTCCGGCGATCGCAACGAGTACACGAGTCCGAACGGCACCATCGGCGCAGTGACCTCTCGGCTGCGGATCATCGCCATCAGTGGCGCGAGTCCGGAGCCGCCCGCGATGAGCTGCACAGGGTGCGGGTCCTGGTCGTCCCAGGTGAACCAACCGCCGTGTGCACGTGTCACCTCGAGCGGCTCACCAACCTCGACCACGTCGACGAGATAGGGCGACACCTCGCCGTCGTCGGCGCGTTCGATGGTGACCTCGATCGTCCGTGTCTCGCGGACATCGGACAGCGAATAGGTGCGGGCGGTCGAATAGCCGTCCTCGGCGGTCAGGCGGATGTCGATGTGCTGGCCGGGCAGTCCTTGAAACGGCTCGGCAAGGCCGAGACGTAGCGAACGCGCACTGGTGCTGTGACGGATCTGCGAGAGGACCGTCGTCACCTGCCATTCGTTCATGAGTAGCGCTGCTCTGTCCAGGGGTCGCCGTGCATGTGGTAGCCGCGGCTCTCCCAGAACCCCGGGGTGTCGCCCGGCATGAATCGCAGTCGGCGCACCCATTTGGCGCTCTTCCAGAAATACAGATGGGGCACCAGCAACCGTGCCGGACCGCCGTGTTCGGCCGGGAGTGGCTCGCCGTCGTAGGAATCGGCGATCCAGCCCCGGCCCGACACGAGGTCGGCCACCGCCAGGTTGGTCGTGTACCCGCCGTGGCAGTGGGCCATCACATGGCTGTCGCCGGGCCAGGGGAGGTTGCTCATGATGGTGTCGAAAGAGACGCCACGCCACCGTGTCTCGAACTTCGACCAGCGGGTCACGCAATGGATGTCGGTGACTATCTCCTCGTGTGGGAGGTCCTGGAATCGAGCCCAGTCCCAGGTGTGCGCCCGGTGATCCGACGACTGCATGGTCAACGACCAGTCGTCGAGCGCGATGGCCGGTGTCGGCTCGGCGGACAGCACCGGGAAATCGAAGGTCCGGTACTGGCCCGGCGGCAGGCGGGTGGCGTCGCGATCACGACGGCCCACGAATCCCCGGTTCACGATCGCCATGCCGAGATCCTACGCGCCGGATCGGATCTCGCAGCGCGAACGAAACCGTCTCAGAGTTCGAGGCCGAGCAGCGCGTTCTCCAGGACCTCGGGCATGGCCGGGTGAATCCAGTACTGCCCACGCGCCATGTCGGATGCGTTGAGGCCGAACGACATCGCCTGGATGACCGGCTGGATCACGGTGGGCGCCTGCGGGCCCATGATGTGGCAGCCCAGCAAGCGGCCGGTGCCGCGTTCTGCGATCAGCTTGCAGAACCCCGTCGAGTCCTCCATCGCCCAGCCGTACGCGACGTCGCCGTAGGCCTGCACCTTCACGGTGACGTCGAGCCCGAGGTCGCGCGCTCGGGTCTCGGTGAGGCCAACCGACGCGATCTGCGGATGCGTGAACACCGCCGCGGGAACGAAACGATGATCGAAGGCGACCAGATCGTCGGCATCCCAGCCCTTCAGCAAGTTCGCCTGGACCACCCGCTCCTCGTGGTTGGCGACGTGTTTGAGCTGATAGGGGGAACTCACGTCGCCGAGCGCCCACACACCGGCGGCATCGGTACGCCCATGCCGATCGCAGACGACGCGGCCGTGTTCGTCGAGGGCGACGCCGATCGATCCCAGGTTGAGACGGTCACCGTTCGGTTTGCGACCGGTGGCCACGAGCAAGGCGTCACCGTCGACGTGGGTGCCGTCCTCGAAGCTGACCCGCACCCCGCCGTCGGGCAGGTCGATGGCGCCGGCCACGTCGGTGTCGAGGTGGACGTCCCATTTCTCGGCGGCGATCTCGGTGAACCGCGCGGCGATCTCGGCGTCGAGATGCCGGAGCAATGCGGGGCCGCGCGCGATGATCGAGACCTCGGTGCCGAGCGCGCCGAAGACGTGGGCGAATTCGGCTGCCACATAGCCACTTCCGATGATGACCAGTCGCTCGGGAAGCCGCTCGAGGCGCATCACGTCGTCGCTGGTGTGGTAGCGCACATCGCATTCGGCGATGATCGGCGGCACGGTCGCACGTGAGCCCGCGGCGATGACCACCTCGGTGGCCAGGACGACGGCGCCGGGGGTGACGAGCCGATATCGGCCGTCGTCGTCGCGGCCGTCGAACTCGACGTGCGCGGAGTGCACGGTGATGTTCGCGCACCGGTCGACGCGGTACTCCTTGCCACCGGCCGAGATCGGGTCGATGCGGCCGAAGATCCGGTCGACGATCGCAGGCCAGTCCACGGATTCGACACGCGCGTGCACGCCGTACCGGTCGGAATGGCGGGCCATCTCGGCCACCTCGGCGGCGTAGACGAACATCTTGGTGGGGATGCAGCCGACGTTGAGGCAGGTGCCGCCGTAGACACCTTCCTCGAAGATCGCGATGGTCCGGTCGTCGAAGCGCTCGTCGGGGATGGAGTTGCCGCTGCCGGAACCGATGATGGCGAGGTCGACGATCTGTGTCTCGGTCATGCGCCGCCCACCAGCGATCGGGTGTCGGCTCCGTCGGTGGGCACCGAGAGGGTGGCGCGCATCCACTTCTCGACTTCGCGGTAGGCCTGGCCGCGGGCGTTCTCGACCGAGAGGAACACGTCATGACGCGCGTCGGCAACGGGCGTCACCGACACGCGGTCGCCCAGATAGCCGCTCCAGCGGGCCATATGCCGGACGTCGAGGACGACGTCGGCGTTGTTCACGCCCGCCCCGTGACCGCGATCGAACAGCGTCTTGTCCGATCGCAACACCAACGACGGGACACCGACGTCGATGCCGCGGTGCAGTCGTGCCTGACCTCTGCGGACCGCGGTGAGGAACCCGAAGGTGACCGGGAATCCGCCCATCGGCTTCAGCGAAAGGTCGAACGTCCATTCGCCGCCGGTGGTCTCGTGGATGCTTCGGCCGTAGCCGTCGGACAGCTCCTGGGGGATCACTGTTCTCGGTCGCGCCGCCGCGACACCGCGCAGGACGAGCGAGACCGGGAGCGATCGCAGGACCGGGCTGCCCTGGAGGTCGAACCAGGGGCTGTTGAGGAGCAGCCCGCTCACGTGGGCGTGGCGGCCGGGTGCCTCGGTGCGGAGCCGGTCCAGCCAGAGCGGCGTGATGAGGCCTCCGGTGGAATGCGCGGCGACGATCACGCGGGCCGAGCCACCGTCGGCCGCCGTCTCGTCGACGATCACGTCGAGTGCCCGGCCGAGTTCCTCGTCGTACTGGCGCAGGTCGGTGGTGAAGTGCGCGGTGTGATGCGGCTTCAGGGAACGCCCGCACTTGCGCAGATCGAGGGCGTAGAAGGCGTAACCCCGCTCATGGAAGAAGTCGGCGAGGGGCTCGTGGAAGAAGTAGTCGGTGAAGCCGTGCACGTACAGGACGGCTCCGTTGGGGAAGCTCGTGTCGGCGTCGCCTGCCTTGCGGACCAGGGTGGCGGTGATCGGGTCCTCGCCGTCGGGATCGGGCCCCAGCGGCAGGGTGAGGATCTCGTAGCGGTCGAGCAGGCGATCGGGTTGCCAGTTCGCGGTGGGCGGTCCATCCTGGCGGTCGGCCCCGTGGGTTGCGGTCACGGCATCCACTGTAGAGAAACCCCCGGATGCGAATACCGGCGCCAAGTGTCGCCCAGCCCACATTTTGGCCCAGGCGATTCCGTCGTTCGGCGGATGATGGGGAACAATGGCCGTTGACAGGGACGACAACAGCGGCGAGAGCCGTCGGCCTCGATCGTCCAACCTGTGCGAAGGAGAGCTCCTCGTGTCTCAATCGGTGATCAAGACGGACGTCGCGCTGGTCGGTGCCGGAATCATGAGCGCCACACTCGGCGCCTTGCTGCGGCGGCTGCAGCCCGACTGGTCGATCAGCCTGTTCGAACGGCTCGACGCCGCGGGTGCCGAGAGCAGCGATCCGTGGAACAACGCGGGCACCGGCCACTCGGCCCTCTGCGAACTGAACTACACGCCGAAGACCGCCGACGGTGACGTGAACATCGACAAGGCGCTCAACATCAACGAGCAGTTCCAGGTCTCGCGGCAGTTCTGGGCGAACTCGGTGGACAACGGCATCCTGGGCGACCCGAGTGAGTTCATCAACCCGATCCCGCACGTCAGCTTCACGCACGGTCCCGCAGGCGTCGACTACCTCCGCAAGCGCTACGACCGCCTGGCCGGGCAGGTGCTCTTCGAGGGCATGGAGTTCATCGACGACCCGACCGAGTTCAGCGCGCGGCTCCCGCTGATGTCGGCCGGTCGCGACTTCTCCGACCCGGTCGCGCTGAACTGGTTCACCGACGGCACCGATGTCGACTTCGGCGCCCTCACCCAACAGCTGCTCAACTTCGTCGGTCGCACCGGCGCCGACATCTACTACGGGCACGACGTCACCAACCTGTCCAAGCAGTCCGACGGCAGCTGGGTCATCAAGGTCCGCAACCTGCGGACCAAGGAGAAGCGGACCGTCCACGCCAAGTTCGTCTTCGTCGGGGCCGGTGGCGGCGCACTCCACCTCCTGCAGAAGTCGGGCATCAAGGAGGCGAAGGGGTTCGGCGGATTCCCGGTCTCGGGCGAGTTCTTCCGCTGCACGAACCCCGACCTGATCTCCGAACATCAGGCCAAGGTCTACGGGCAGGCCGCCGTCGGCGCGCCGCCGATGTCGGTGCCGCATCTCGACACCCGCGTCATCAATCACCAGCCGGGACTGCTGTTCGGTCCGTACGCGGGCTGGTCGCCGAAATTCCTCAAGAACGGCAAGCTCACCGACCTGCCGTACTCGGTCAAGGCGAACAATCTGTTGCCCATGCTGTCCATCGCTCCGCAGGAGTTCGGGCTGCTCAAGTACCTGATCAGCGAACTCGCGGCGAACCGCGCGGATCGCGTCAACACGTTGAGCGAGTTCGTCCCGCGCGCCGACGGCGGTGACTGGGAGATCATCACGGCAGGCCAGCGAGTCCAGGTGATCCGCAAGACCGGCGTCGGCGGCACACTCGAGTTCGGGACCGCGGTGGTCACGGCCGGAGACGGCACGATCGCCGGCCTGCTCGGCGCCTCACCGGGCGCCTCGACGGCGGTGCCCGCGATGCTCCAGGTCCTCGAGAAGTGCTTCCCGAACGAGTACGCGGGATGGGGGCCGGCGCTCACCGAGATGATCCCGTCGTTCGGACAGAAGCTCTCGGACAATCGCGACCTCTTCCGTCAGGTCTGGGACTGGACCACGGCCAGCCTGCAACTCAAGCGCGGCGCCGTGGACACCCGCGTCGAGGCGGATCGCACACCTGCCGCGGCGTTGTGACATCGATGCCGCCGACGTCAGCGCCGTCCGATCGACACGGGCGCGGCTGGTGCGACCGAACACCGATGTGATAGTCACGACACCATGACTCCGGTAGGGCAACTGCGCCAGAGCCCGGCCGCAGACCTCGATGCGGCGACGCTCTATCAGATCCTGCGGTTGCGGGTGGACGTCTTCGTCGTCGAACAGGCCTGCCCGTACCCGGAACTCGACGGCCGTGACCTCGAGCCGAACACACGTCAGTTCTGGATCTCCGACACCGAAGGATGCGTGATCGCCACCTTGCGGCTCCTGACCGAACCGCCGTCGGCCGACGGCAGGCCCCTGTTCCGTATCGGCCGGGTGTGCACAGAGCGCTCGCATCGTGGTGAGGGTCTGACCGCACGTCTGTTGTCGGCCGCGCTCGCCGAGGTCGGCGACGATCCGTGTCGGATCGAGGCGCAGGCCTACCTGGTCGAGATGTATGCGAAATTCGGTTTCGTGCCCGAGGGTGACGAGTACCTCGAGGACGGGATTCCGCACGTCTCGATGGTCCGGGACCGCGGTGTGGCAACCGATCGCGTCGGTGCCTCTCCGGACACCGTCCGATGAGTGGTCGCCACCGTTCGTCGGGGGAACCGACCCTGACCCGTTACCCGTTCAGCGCTGTCGTCGGGCAGGAGCGGCTGAAACTCGCGTTGATCCTGTCCGCCATCTCGCCCGGGATCGGGGGAGTCCTGATCCGTGGTGAGAAGGGAACGGCCAAGTCGACGATCGTCCGGGGACTCGGCCCGCTTCTCGCCGGTGACCCCACCCGGACCGACGACGCCCGAGGTCGCGTCGTCGAACTCCCGATCGGCGCCACCGAGGACCGCGTCATCGGCTCCCTCGACCTGACCGCGGTACTCAGTGAGGGCCGTGCGGAGTTCACCCCCGGTCTGCTGGCACGGGCCGACGGCGGCGTGCTCTACATCGACGAGGTCAACCTCCTCGCCGATCACCTCGTCGACGTTCTCCTCGACGCCGCCGCCAGCGGCCGGGTCGCCATCGAACGAGATGGTGTGTCGCACACCCAATCCGCCGATTTCGTGTTGGTGGGGACGATGAACCCGGAAGAAGGGGAGCTCCGGCCGCAGCTGCTCGACCGCTTCGGCCTCGCGGTGGACGTGGCCGCCGGTCGCGACATCTCGGAGCGGGTGGAGATCGTCTCGCGCCGAATGGAATTCGATGCCGACCCGGACGGTTTCGCGGCGCGCCATCAGGACTCGGAGCGGGAACTGACGCGACGGATCGGCACCGCCCGCGAGCTGATGTCGTCGGTCACCATCCCGCCCGAGGAATTGCGCCGGATCGCCGGGATCTGCGCACACCTCGACGTCGACGGGTTGCGCGGAGACATCGTGGTCGCGCGGACGGCGGCCGCGCACGCCGCATGGCGCGAGGCCCTCGAGGTCACCGAGGACGATGTCCGGGTGGCCGTCGAGTTGGCGTTGCCACATCGCAGGCGCCGGAATCCGTTCGACGAATCCGGTTTGACCACCGAACAACTCGACGATGCGATGGATGCAGGCGACCAGGCCGCTGGATCGGGGGAGCCCGACGACGATCCCGATCCCACGGATCCGGGACCGGGCGGAAGCGACGGCCCCGGTGAGGATGCCTCTCCCGGTACGGATGAATCCGCCGGGACGACAGCAGATCCGGGAGCAGATCCGGGAGCAGACACCGGTGGCGATACCGATGCCGACGAGAAGACACCGGCCCCGGGAGCGCGATTCGGGACACCGCCGCCTCGCGCGAGCGCGCCCACCGTGCGGAGACTGCGGGTGGGCGGTGTCGGTGACGGCGATCCCGGACGCCGATCGCGCGCGCGGTCCCGTAGGGGACACACCACGCATGCGACCGCATTCGAGCACGGCCGGCCGGTCCATCTGTTCGGCACCATCCTGAATGCGGCCGAGCGCCACCACGGTTCGTCGGGTTCCACGGGGTCGGGGAACTCCTCGCCGATGCGGGTCGCCGCCGACGATCTGCGCGCCGCCCAGCGCATCGGTCAGGAGGGCAACCTCGTCGTCTTCCTCGTCGACCTGTCGGGTTCGATGACCGCGCGACGTCGGCTCACCACCGTGAGCAGCGTGTGCGTCGATCTGCTGCGCGATTCCTACACCCGGCGCGACCGGGTGGCGGTTGTCGTCGCGCGGGGGGCGTCGGCATCGGTGGCCGTGCCGCCGACCAAGTCCGTCGACATCGCTGTGCGCCGGCTGGCCGACCTCCGCACCGGCGGGCGCACCCCGCTGGCGGAGGGGATCACCACCGCGGCCGAGCTCATCGAGCGGGCCGGACGCCGGGAGCCGCAGCGACGTCCGTTGCTGGTCGTCCTCACCGACGGGCGCGCGACCGCGGGCCCGGATGCCGCCGGCCGTGCACGGTCGGCCGCCGCCGCGATCGGGCGCCGCGACATCGATGCGGTGGTCGTGGACTGCGAGCAGGGCATGATCCGGCTGGGCTTGGCGAACGACCTCGCCGCCGCCATGGGGGCCCGATGCCTGCCGATGGACGAACTCACCGCCGGCGTGCTCGCCCGTCCA
Organism: Gordonia sp. SL306; assembly: GCF_026625785.1. Taxonomy (NCBI): domain Bacteria; kingdom Bacillati; phylum Actinomycetota; class Actinomycetes; order Mycobacteriales; family Gordoniaceae; genus Gordonia; species Gordonia sp. SL306. Next base: position 4,653,104 of record NZ_CP113063.1, read on the forward strand.
GGACGAGCCGCCTGACATCTGTTCTGCACCAGCGAGAAACGGCAGGAGGCCGCAATGCCGCAAGGAGTGCCCGACACCATCCCCGACGACGGGCTCACCACCCGGCAACGCCGGAACCAGCCGGTCCTGGCAGTGCACACCGGGGACGGCAAGGGCAAGTCGACGGCCGCGTTCGGGATGGCGATGCGTGCGTGGAACGCCGGCATGCGGGTGGCCGTGTTCCAGTTCGTCAAGAGCGCCAAGTGGCGCGTCGGCGAGGAGACCGCGCTCACGGCGCTGGGCACCGTGCACGAGCAGACCGGTCAGGGCGGCCCGGTCGAATGGCACAAGATGGGGCAAGGCTGGTCGTGGCTGCGTGCCAACGAAGACCATGATGCCGACCATGCCGACGCCGCTCGCGCCGGATGGGCGGAGATAGCTCGGCGGCTGGCCGCCGAGCAGCACGATTTCTACGTGCTGGACGAGTTCACCTACCCGCTCGACTGGGGCTGGGTCGACACCGACGAGGTGGTCTCCGCGCTCGGTGGTCGACCCGGTCGGCAGCATGTCGTCATCACCGGGCGTCGCGCCCCGTCGGCCCTGGTCGACGCTGCCGACCTCGTCACCGAGATGCGTAAGGTCGCCCACCCGATGGATGCAGGTCGCAAGGGGCAGAAGGGCATCGAGTGGTGACGCCGTCCTCGAATGCCACGGCTCTCGTTCCGGAGGGGCCGGGATGAGTTCGGTCCCGGCCGTCGTGATCGCCGCCCCCGCATCGGGGAGTGGAAAGACGACGGTGTCGACCGGACTGATCGGGGCGCTGCGGACCGCCGGACACCGCGTCGCGCCGTTCAAGGTCGGGCCCGACTACATCGACCCCGGTTATCACGCGGTTGCAGCCGGGGTGGTCGGCCGCAATCTCGATCCCAACTTGGTGGGGACGGATCTCGTCGCACCGCTGTTCGCCGCGGGGACCGTGGGCGCCGACATCGCCGTCGTGGAGGGGGTGATGGGGCTGTTCGACGGCCGCATCCTGCCCGACGACGCCGGTGGCGATCCGAGTGGCTTCGGCTCGACCGCCCATGTCGCCCAACTGATCGGCGCGCCGGTTGTCCTGGTGGTGGACGCGGCCGGACACAGCCAGTCGCTCGCCGCCCTGCTGCAGGGCTTCGTCGGGTACGACCCGTCGATCCACGTCGCGGGGGTCATCCTGAACCGAGTGGGTTCGGATCGTCACGAGACCGTCCTGCGTCAGGCGTGTGCACGTGCCGGCCTGCCGGTGTTCGGGGTGCTGCGTCGGGCACCCACATCTGCAGGTGCCGTCGCGCCATCTCGGGCTGATCCCGGCTGCCGAACGTCGCGACGACGCGGTCCGAGCGGTCGCCGCGATGACCGCCACGGTCGGTGCGGCGCTGGATCTCCCGGCGATCGTGGCCGCGGCCCGCGGTCGTAGACAGGGACCGGTCGATGCCTGGTCGGCGGCGGACGCGGTCGGCCACGACGGCTTCGGGCCTGCGGGTTCGCGCGCCCAGCGTCCGATCGTGGCGGTCGCGGGTGGTGCCGCATTCACGTTCGGCTATGCCGAACACAGCGAGTTGCTCGCCGCCGCAGGCGCGGACGTCGTCGGGTTCGACCCGCTCCACGATCCGCTGCCGCCCGACACCGACGCCGTCGTCGTCGGGGGTGGTTTCCCGGAAGAGCACGCCGAGGTGCTGTCGGCGAACGAACCGTTGCGCACCGGGCTCGCCGCACACGCACGAGCGGGTCGCCCGATCCTCGCCGAATGTGCCGGATTGCTCTATCTCGCAACCGAACTCGATGGCCATCCGATGGCCGGGGTGCTCGACGTGGCCGGGCGGTTCGGCCCGGCCCTGACGCTGGGTTACCGCGACGGGGTGGCCGTCGCGGATTCCGTCGCATTCGTTGCCGGTGAGCGCGTCACCGGACACGAGTTCCATCGATCCACCGTCGAGGCCCGCGGCGAGATCACGCCCGCGTGGGCCTGGCGCGATCATCGGGGGACAGCCGGTACGCACGGATTCGTACAGGCATCGGTGCACGCCTCCTACCTTCATGTCCATCCGGCCGGTCATCCGGCTGCGGTGACGAGGTTCGTCTCCGCGGCACGGCGTGCCGCCGAGGCGACCGGCCCGGGACGAGACGAGGCGGCGGAGCGCACGGGATGAGCAATCAGGGGCTCGACGACGCTCTCGACGCACTGGCCCGACATGGCGTCGACGATCCGGCTGTCCTGCGCGAACTCCTCGAGGCGGTACTCGTCGTCGGACAGGGACTCGAACTCGACCAAGCCCTGCAGCGGATCGTCGAGGTCGCCTCCGCGGTGGTCGACGCCCGCTACGGTGCGCTCGGTGTCCGCGGACCAGACGGCGGACTCAGTGCATTCGTCTACACCGGTATCAGCAGATCGCAGCGTGCGCGGATGGATCACCTCCCGGTCGGCCGCGGGGTGTTGGGGCTGCTCATCGAGCAACCGCAGGTGTTGCGAATTCCGGCGCTGTCGAAACACCCTGCCTCGGTGGGCTTCCCCGCCAACCATCCGCCGATGAACACGTTCCTCGGTGCGCCGATCATCGTGCGGGGCTCGGTGTTCGGGAGCATCTATCTGACGGAGAAGCAGTCCGCGCCCGAGTTCGGGGAGGTGGACGAGACGCTGGTGGCGGTGCTCGCTGTCGCGGCGGGAATCGCAGTGGACAACGCCCGGCTGTTCGAGAGTGCCCGCACCCGGCACCGCTGGATGCAGGTCATCGCTCGCCGTGGCTCAGAGCCGCTGGCCGGAATCGCGCTCGACGACACGCTGTCCCGGCTGTGTGGCGACGTCACCGAGCTCACCGGCGGTGTCGACGCCTTCATCCTCACCGGCGAGTCCGGGGCTGTCGAGGTGGCCGGGCACACCGGGCGGGCCGTGACGGCGGGGGACATGGCGTTGCCGCCCACGGACATCCACATGGTGCGATCCGCCACCGACCTGTCGTCCGAACTCGTCCGAGGCGGGGCGCGATGGGCGACGGTGCAGCCGCTGCAGCGCGCGGCCGGGGTGTTCGGGTGGATCGTGATCACCCACCGTGAGCGACCCCGGTGGGACGGGGAGGACGCGTCGGGGCTCGCCGGCGTCGCCGAGGTGGCCTCGCTGGCGGTGGCCTACGCCGAACAGCAACAGGTCGCCCGCGATCTGGAGGTGCTCGAGGACCGCCATCGCATCGCCCGGGACCTGCACGACCACGTGATCCAGCGGCTGTTCGCCATCGGGATGTCGGTACAGACGATGTTGGCCACCCAGCCGTCGTCGGGAGAAGGGGCGGACACTCCGGCGGTGCAGAGTGCCACCACGGCCCGCCTCGAGCAGGTGATCGCCGACCTCGACCGGACCATCGCGCAGATCCGCACCTCCATCTTCGACCTGCAGACGATTCCCGGTCATCACGACACCACCACGCTGCGTCGCCGCGTCCTCGACATCGTGTCCGAACTGGCCGCGCGCGCCCCGATCGCACCCGGTGTCGCGTTCGCCGGACCGGTGGACACCGTGGTCCCGGAATCGTTGGGTCCGCACATCGACGCGGTCCTGCGCGAGGGGTTGTCGAACGCCTTGCGGCATGCGCAGGCCCAGCACATCGACGTCTCGGTACGCGCCGAGGACGATGTGTTGTCGGTCGAGATCTGCGACGACGGCGTCGGCATCGGCTCCGACGTGGTCTACCGCGGCCTCGACAACCTGACCCGCCGCGCCGAGGAATGTGACGGGGTGTTCAGCGTGGTGACCCGACCAGGCGCGGGTACCACGCTGACGTGGTCCGTCCCGCTGACCGGCTAGGGCCGCGTCCGCGCACGAACAACGGGGGAGAGCGCGGGACGAGCCCGGCGCGTCAGATCTTGCCGTCGCGCAGTTTGGTCGCCATCACGGCGACTTGTGTGCGTCGCTGCATGTCGAGCTTCGCCAGGATGCGGGACACGTAGTTCTTGATCGTCTTCTCGGCCAGGAACATCCGTTCCGCGATCTGTCGATTGGTGAGCCCGTCGCCGATGTGGCTGAACACCTCGCGCTCCTGTGCGGTGAGTTCGGCGAGCGGATCGGCGGCCGAACCCTTGCCGCCCCGCAGTTTGGCAAGGAGGGCGGCCGTGCTGCGGTCGTCGAGCAGGGACCCGCCGTGTCCGACAGTTCGGACGGCCGCGACGAGGTTGTGGCCGAGGATCTGCTTGAGCACGAAGCCGGACGCGCCGGCCAGCACGGCCGCCAGCAAGGCGTCGTCGTCGGCGTAGCTCGTCAGCATCAGACAACGCACCGACGGTTCTTCCGCGCGCACGTCACGACAGAGTTCCACGCCGTTGCCGTCCGGGAGGCGGACGTCGAGGACCGCGACGTCGGGCTTGGTCGCGAGGATGCCGACCTTCGCCTCGCCAACAGATGCGGCCTCACCCACCACTTCCAGATCGTCGGCGGTGCCCAAGAGGTCGCGCAAGCCGCGTCGGACCAGTTCGTGGTCATCGACGAGGTAGACGCGGACCGGCTTGTCCGGCGCGCCGTCCGGTGTGGCATCGGCAGGCATGTCCTCGACGGTACCGCAGGCCCAGACGGCGGGAGGCACATGAGCTTTGACGACCTGAGACCCAGCCGATCCGGGACTTTGTGCTCACGTGACGACGCCACCCGGTGGCGCAGTGTTGGTTGCACACCGGCGATGGCGGCCGGCGAGTGCGACTTCGAGGGAGAGCGATGACGAGCATGGTCGGTTCACCGACGGTTACGGACACAGGGATGACCGGATCGGATCTGCTGCGGGAGTTGCTCCCGGTCTGCGAGACCGAGGTCGAGCGGCACATGACGATGACCACGGACTGGCATCCGCACGACTACGTCCCGTGGACCGACGGCCGCAACTTCGCCGCGCTGGGCGGCGATGACTGGGACCCGTCGCAGTCCCACCTCTCGGAGACGGCCAAGGCGGCCATGATCACCAATCTCCTGACCGAGGACAACCTCCCGTCCTATCACCGCGTGATCGCGGACAACTTCGGCCTCGACGACGCGTGGGGTTTCTGGGTGGGCCGGTGGACCGCCGAGGAGATGCGTCACTCGGTGGTGATGCGCGACTACCTCGTGGTCACCCGAGGTGTGGACCCCGTCGAACTGGAGAACACCCGGATGCAGCACATGACGCACGGCTTCAACCCGCTGCCCGAGGACGACGGACAGCGCGACCACAGCTTCGACATGCTCTACGCCGTCAGCTACGTGAGCTTCCAGGAGCTGGCCACCCGGGTGTCGCACCGCAACACCGGCAAGGCCTGCGGCGACCCGATCGCCGACCGCATGCTGCAACGCGTCGCCGCGGACGAGAACCTGCACATGCTCTTCTATCGCAACATCGTCGACGGTGCGCTCGACTTGGTCCCGGATCAGGCGATGGTCGCGATCTACGGCATCGTCTCGAACTTCCAGATGCCCGGCGCGTCGATGCCGAACTTCCGTCGCAACGCGGTCCTGATCGCCAAGGGAGGGATCTACGACCTGCCGCAGCACATGTCCGAGGTGGTGATGCCGGTGCTGCGCAAGTGGCGGATCTTCGAACGCGATGACTTCGGCCCACTCGGCGAGCACTACCGAGAGTTGTTGGGCGGCTTCCTCGAACAGATGAACATCAAGGTGGGGAAGTTCGAGGAAGCGCGTGAGCGCGCCCTGGCCCGTCAGCGAGCCAAGGGGGGACTTGTCGAGGTGTCTGCCCGATGACCCGCGTCAGCTCGTCGGCACCTGCGGGAGAACGTCTGCTCTACCGTGTTCGCGGAACTCATCGGCGAGTCGGGCCGCCCGGATCTCGTCGAACGGGTGGTAGTCACCGTCCCGGAACTCGAAGATCGGGTCGTCGGTGAACCAGGCCGCACGTCGTAACGCGGGTTTGTCGAGCTTGCGGGTGGCGGTGAGGGGGAGCGCATCGGTCAGTCGCACCAGCGACGGCGTCCACTTGGTGCCCAGATCGGGCTGCGCGGAGATGAATTCGGCGAAGGCCTGTGGATCGAAATCGACCGCGGGCAACTCGAGCGTGACCATCACCCGGTCGCCGGTGCGCGGATCGGGGATGCCGTAGGCGGCCACGCCTCGCAGGCCGGGGAACCGGGCGACGATCCGCTCGAGCGGTGCGGTGGCGAAGTTCTCGGAGTCGACGCGGATCCAGTCACTGGTGCGACCGGCGAACCAGAAGACGCCGTCGGCGTCCCGGTAGGCGAGGTCGCCGGACCAGTAATCACCGTCGCGGATCTTCTCTGCCGTCGCCTCGGGATTGTTGTAGTAGCCCTCGAAGCGGTCGCCGCCGCCGCGCGCCACGATCTCCCCGATCGCCTCCTCGGCGTTCGTCATGATCCCGTCCCCATCGAAAATCGCAGGAGGACAGGGTGTTCCGTCGTCTTTCAGGATCTCCAGACCTATCTCGGGCCGGGGAATCCCGAGTGCACCCGGTGGGGTGTCGGGGTCCCGCAGGATGACGCAGACTCCCTCGGAGGAGCCATAGGACTCGATGATCCGGCAGCCGAACCGGCGCGTGAACTCCGCACGGTCGACGGCAGACGCCTCGGTCCCGAAGCCGAGCCGGAGGTCGGTGTGCGATTCGTCGGGCGATTCGGGCTGGGCAAGGATGTAGGTCAGAGACCGGCCGACATAGTTGAAGAACGTGGCGCCGAAGCGCCGGACGTCCGGGAGGAACCCCGACGCGCTGAATCGAGGACGGATGGCGAACGTCCCGCCGTAGGCGAGGATCGGCGCCCAGGCGCTCATCAACGCATTGCCGTGGAAGAGCGGCATGGCGTTGTATGCGACGTCGTGGCGGCCGAGGCCGCGGACATTGAGTTCGCCGATCGCGGCGAGCCGCGCGGAGCTGCAGATCACCGCCTTGGGTGCCCCCGTGGACCCCGAGGTGAACAGCAGCAGCAGATCGTGATTGACGCCGCGGAACGTGGGGAAGTCGTCGATGCGGGCATGTCGGTGGTCGTCGATCACGGTGGCGTAGTGCGCTGAGTCGGTCTCGAGGGTCTCGACGTCGCCGCAGTCGGGGATCAACTCACGGCGCGAGGCCCCGACGAGGACCAGTCCGCAGTCGGTGCGCCGGACATCGGCGGCGAGTTCGGCGCCGCGCCGGGTCGGATTGACACCGACCACGGTGACGCCGGCGAGCGCGGCACCACCGATGAGGAACAGATACTCGGGGTCGTTGTCCATCAGGACGCCGACGTGCCACGGGCCGGGCCGGGGGCCGCGCAGTCGCCTGAGCGCTGCGGCCCGTACCGCCGACTCCGTGACGAACTCGCGCCACGTCCATGCGTCGTCACCGGAACGCAGTGCGATGCCCGGATCGTCGCTGCGGGCGGCGAGAAGGTCGGCGATCGTCCTCGTCGACGGGTTGGTCATCCGGGCACCCTTCTGTGACGTCGGTTACGTGGCGGTGATCCGCAACGTATCACCGTGATCGCGCCGCCTCGGTGATCCGGCGTCCGGTACCGCAGGCGTCGTCCTGGCGAGGGTCGACCGTGGTTCGGACGGTAGGCTCGTGGCTCATGTCGGCACCAGCATCCGCAGACGGCTCGTCCGGCGGTCACTACCTCGTGGGCCTCGATCTGACCGGCCGCAAGGTCGTCCTCGTGGGCGGGGGATCGGTGGCACAGCGGCGACTGCCCAATCTGGTCGCTGCGGGCGCACAGGTGCATGTCGTCGCAATCGACCCGACGCCCGCCGTCGAATCCACCCCCGGGGTCACCGTGTACCGCCGCGCCTACCAGGAGGACGATCTCGTCGGGGCCTGGTACGTGATGGCCTGCACCGACGATCCCGAGGTCAACGAGCGGGTCGTCGCCGATGCCGAGGCACGTCACACCTTCTGCGTCCGCACCGACGACGCCCGGTTCGGCACGGCGGTCACGCCGGCCTCCGGCCGCCATCGGGACCTCCAGTTCGGCGTGCTCGCCGGCGGAGACCATCGGCAGTCGGCGGCGTTGCGCGCAGCGATCGGACGTGCCCTCGCCGACGGTTCGCTGACCGTCGACGACGATGCGCCCCATCCGCCGGGCGTAGCGCTGGTCGGCGGAGGTCCCGGCGACCCCGATCTGATCACCGTGCGAGGCCAGAAGCTCCTGCAGGCGGCCGATGTGGTGGTCGCCGACCGGCTCGCGCCACCTCAACTGCTCGCCGAACTGGGGCCGCAGGTCGAGATCGTCGACGCCGCGAAGGTGCCCTACGGGCGCGCCATGAAACAAGAGGCAATCAACGCCGTCCTGGTGGATCGCGCCACGGCGGGGAAGTTCGTGGTGCGGCTCAAGGGCGGTGACCCGTATGTCTACGGCCGCGGATTCGAAGAGGTCCAGGCTTGCGTCGAGGCCGGCGTCCCGGTGACCGTCGTCCCCGGGATCAGCAGTCCGATCGCGGTACCCGCGTCGGCGGGCATCCCGGTCACGCATCGCGGTGTCACGCATGAGGTGGTGATCGCCTCGGGGCACGTCCCGCCCGGCCACCCGGACTCGCTGATCGACTGGTCGGCCGTCGCCCGGCTACGAGGCACCTTGGTGCTGATGATGGCGGTGGAGCGGGTCGACGTGTTCGCCGACGCGCTGCTCGCCGGCGGAAAGCCGGCGCATACGCCCGTCGCGATGATCGAGAACGGCTCCCTGCCGACGCAGCGCGTGCTGCGTACCGACCTCGCCGGTGCGGCGGCGACCGCCCGGGAGCACGACCTGCGGCCACCGGCGATCGTGGTGATCGGCGACGTCGCCGGGTTCACCGACGCATCCTGACATCCGTTCCGACCTGGACGTCTGATCAGGACGTCCGACCCTGCGACGATGCCCATCAACGGGTCAATGGCGATTGGCATATTCCACTCCGGGGGCGGTAGCGTCGGGCTTTATGTCCGCACCGGAAACGTCGAGCCCCGGGCACACCGCCGTGCCGGAATACCGCAACGTCTTCGGTCCCGCGATCATCGTCCTGAGCGGGATGCAGCTGCTGATGGTGCTCGACGGCACCGTCGCGGCTCTGGCGCTGCCGCGGATCCGCGACGGCCTGCAACTCTCCGAATCCGGCGCTAACTGGATCATCAGCAGTTACGTGCTCGCCTTCGGTGGACTGATGCTGCTCGGCGGTCGGCTCGGCGACACCTTCGGTCGCAAGCGCATGTTCATCGTCGGCGTCGTCGCGTTCACCGCGACATCGTTGTTGTGCGGTCTCGCGTGGAACGAGACGAGCCTGATCATCGGTCGGGCGCTGCAGGGCGCGTCGGCCGCCGTCGCCGCACCGACGGCGATGGCACTGGTCGCGACGACGTTCGCGCCGGGCAAGGCCCGTAGCCAGGCGTTTGCGATCTACGCCGCGATGACCGGCGTCGGGTCGGTCGCCGGACTCATCCTGGGAGGCGTCCTCACGCAGGTGTCGTGGCGGCTGGTGTTCCTGATCAACGTCCCGATCGGGGTGCTCGTCGCCGTCGGCGCGATCGCCGTCCTCCGCGAGTCGCAGGGCGAGCGCCTCTCACTGGATGTGCCGGGCGCGATTCTCGCGACCCTCGGTTGCTCGTTGCTGGTGCTGGCGGTCAACGAGGGGCCGAGCGGTTGGGCCCGGCCGGTCGTGGTCGGCTCGTTCGTCCTGGGGGCGCTCGCGCTGATCGCCTTCGTGTTCGTCGAGCGCCGGGCGAGCAACCCGATCCTTCCGTTCGTCATCTTCGAGAACCGCAACCGCGTCGCCGCCTTGGCGTCGATCTTCCTGGCCAGCATGATCATGATGTGCATGGCGGTGTTCATCTCGCTGTACCTCCAGGGCATCCTCAAGTACTCGCCGATCCAGAGCGGGCTGGCCGTCGTGCCGTTCGCCTTCGGGCTCGGTGTGGCGGCCGCGATCGCCTCCAAGCTGGCCCTGATGATCCAGCCGCGCTGGCTGGTGCTGGTCGGTGGCGCGATCATCCTCGCCGGCTGCCTATACGCCTCGTCGATCGCCACCGCGACCCCGGGATATTTCCCGAGCATCGCGCTCCCCGTCGTCGTCATCGGTTTCGGCGTCGGCTTCGCCGTCATACCGCTCACGCTGTCGGTGGTCGCCGGGGTCGGGCCGATGGAGATCGGTCCGCTCACCGCGCTCGCACAGGTCGCACAGAACCTGGGCGGAGCAATCGGACTCGTCGCCGTCGGTGCTGCGGTCACCTCGCGCGCCCTGTCGGAGGGCGGCACCACGCGCCCGGTCGAGGACATGAACCCGACCGAGCTGGCCGCCCAGGCCAGCGGCTACGGGCTGGCGTTCGCGTGCTGTGCCGGTATCGCGGTGCTCGCGGCCGTCGTCGTGATGTTCATGCGGTTCACGCCGGAAGAGGTCGCGGAGGGACAGGCTGCGCAAGAAGCGGCCAACGCGTCGCTCGACGTCGACCCCGAGCATCCCTGAGCGCATCCGACGCGATGATTTTCCTCGCCGCGGCGGGTCTAGGTCTGTATGACGACCAAGAACCTGGCCGACCTGTACCAGCTCGCCACGCTCGACTGGGACCCGATAGCCGCGCGCCTCGACGCCGGGGTGTCACAGGCTCCGGGGACCGGCGGACCTGACCGGCACACCTGGTGGCTGGCGACCATCGACGCCGACGGCCACCCACACGTGGCCGGTGTCGGAGCGCTCTGGCACGACGGCGCCTTGTGGTTCGAGACGGGCGCCGAGACCCGGAAGGGGCGCAACGTCGCCAGGGACCCGCGATGCACGTTGTCGCTGGCGATGCATGACTACGACCTCGTCGTCGAGGGAGAGGCGCATCGGGTCACCGAGCCCGACGTCGTGGCCGAGATGGCCGAACAGTGGGCCGTCGACTGGCCGTGTCGCGTCGACGACAGCGGGGTCGCGCTCACCGCGGACTTCAGCGCACCGTCGGCGGGCCCGCCGCCCTGGTACGTCTATCGCGTCACGCCGCGTGCGGCCACCGCGCTGCTGACCGTGGAGCCGGGTGGTGCCACCCGATTCACGTTCGACTGAACGAGGCGCTCAGTCGGTGACGACGACAATCGTGTCGTCCGAGGCGATCTCGGCCCGCTGACCGGCGTCGGCCAGCACGGCGGCCAGCGCGTTGACCTCCCGTACGTTCCGTCGGGTCCGCACCAACTCGCGCGCCATCAGCCCCTTGTAGTGCTTGTTGAAGTGGCTGACCACTTTTCGGCTACCGTCGGCCGCCTCGGTGACCACCGTCGCCGTGACCGCGCCCCGGATCGGGCCGAGCTGCTGATAGATGCCCGACCGGAGATCGACGACGAAATCGTCCACCGTCTCGAGACTGTCGGACAGGTCGGGCTTCCACACCGAGGCCAGCGTCGGCAGCCCGGGCAGCTTCGAGCCGCCCGACAACCGATACGCCGGGATCATGTCCGGAGCGCGAACCACACCGAACAACGCCGACCCCACGGCCAGACGGTCGGCGGCCTTGGATCTGCCGGCGCGGGTGAGCGACCCGTGGTCGAGCGCGTCGTAGAGAACTCCCGTATAGCGCTCGATCGCGGGGCGGGTAGGAGCGAGCCAGAGGTCGGCATTACGGTCGATCTCGCCGAGCTGGGTGCGGCCGAGGCCGAGCGCCTCGCGACTGGCGTCGAGATCGCTCGCGAGATCGACTATCGCCTCGGCGATGCGCTTGCGGATCGGATTCAGCTCGGGGAACGACAGGGTGTCCAGGTCGAGTGGGGCACCTCGCCCGCCGTCGGATTTGGTCTCGGAGGGAGGCAGGATGACGAGCACCGCAACACCATAACCGGGGGGAACGACGGGGTCGGGAACCGTCCCATACCGCAGGGCCGTGACCGAAGGCTCCCGACTAAGGTGAACCCCGTGATCACACGGATGTCGACCCTGTTCCTGCGTACTCTCCGCGACGATCCGGCCGACGCCGAGGTGCCCAGCCACAAGCTGCTGGTCCGGGCCGGCTACGTGCGACGTACCGCGCCCGGCGTCTACAGCTGGCTGCCGCTGGGCCTGCGCGTCCTCAAGGCCGTCGAGAACGTCGTCCGGGAGGAGATGTCCGCGATCGGTGCGCAAGAGATCCTGTTGCCCGCGCTGCTGCCGCGTGACCCCTACGAGTCGACCGGCAGGTGGACCGAATACGGCGACAGCCTGTTTCGGCTCAAGGACCGCAAGGGTGCGGACATGCTGCTCGGCCCGACGCACGAGGAGCTGTTCACCCAGCTCGTGAAGGGTGAGTACTCCTCGTACAAGGATCTGCCGGTGATCCTCTACCAGATCCAGAGCAAGTACCGCGACGAGGAGCGGCCCCGAGCGGGCATCCTGCGCGGCCGCGAGTTCGTCATGAAAGACGCCTATTCGTTCGACCTCGACGACGACGGGCTCAAGACCTCCTACAACGCCCACCGCGAGGCGTATCAGAAGATCTTCCGGCGCCTGGAGGTCAGCTATGTGATCGTCGCTGCGACGTCGGGGGCGATGGGTGGCAGCGCGTCGGAGGAGTTCCTCGCGGAGAGCGAGGTCGGCGAGGACACGTTCGTGCGTTGCCTCGACTCGGGCTATGCGGCGAACGTCGAAGCGGTGATCACACCTGCGCCCGCGCCGATCCCGTTCGACGGCCTCCCCGAGGCCAAGGTGCACGACACACCGGACACCCCGACCATCGAGACCCTCGTGCAGTGGGCGAATGCGACCTTCGAGCACACCTACGGCGGATACGACACGCTGAAGAACGTGATGGTGAAAATCCGTCAGCCGGGTGGCGACTGGGAGATCACCGGTATCGGTGTCCCCGGCGACCGTGAGGTCGACATGAAGCGGCTCGAGGCCGCTGTCGAGCCGGCCGAGGTGGAGTTGCTGACCGACGAGGACTTCGCCGCCAACCCGTTCCTGGTGAAGGGGTACATCGGCCCGAAGGGGTTGGCGGCCAACGGGATCAAGTACCTGGTGGATCCGCGCGTGGTGGACGGTACGTCGTGGATCACGGGTGCCGACGAATCGGGGAAGCACTACGTCGATCTGGTGGCAGGCCGAGACTTCACGCCCGACGGCACCGTCGAGGCGGCCGAGGTGCGCGACGGCGACCCGTCGCCGGACGGCAAAGGCCCGCTCGTCTCCGCCAAGGGCATCGAGATCGGCCACATCTTCCAGTTGGGTCAGAAGTACACCAACGCCTTCGAGGTCGACGTCCTCGGCGAGAGCGGCAAGCCGGTGCGTCTCACCATGGGCTCCTACGGCGTCGGCGTGTCACGACTGGTCGCGGTGATCGCCGAGCAGTGCCATGACGAGAAGGGCTTGAGGTGGCCGCGTTCGGTCGCGCCGTTCGCGGTGCACCTCGTCATCGCGAACAAGGACGAAGCCGCGATCACCGGCGCGCACGAGTTGGCCGAGGATCTCGACGCGGCCGGACTGTCGGTGCTGCTCGACGACCGCAAGGCCTCACCGGGTGTCAAGTTCAAGGATGCCGAGCTGCTCGGGATGCCTGTCGTCGTGGTGGTGGGACGCGGATATGCCAACGGCACCATCGAGATCCGCGACCGTTTCACCGGGGAGACCACCGAGGTCGCCGTCGGGGATGCCGTGGCGGAGGTCACCGCGGCCGCCCGCGGCTGACGCGGGGTTCCGCATCGGCTGATCGGTGCTGTCGACGCGAGAACGGTTGCTGTCGGCGGTATTGGCGTTGCTGTCGGCGGAACCTCGGTTGCTGTCGACGGGATTGGCGTTGCCGTCGGCGAGGGGGTCAGCCGGGACGGCCCGGGAAGGCGACCGTGGCCGGCGAGATCCGCGCTGCGACCCGCCAGGTGCCTGCGCGTACCGACGAGTCGGTGAGGCCGTCGAGCCCCAGCCGGCGGGCGACGCTGTTCTCGGCACGTTCCAGGAGTGCCCGATACGCGACCGTGCAGTCCACCTCGGCGGCGAGGAGTGCCTTCACCGCGGAGACCGAATCGTCGACGGTCAGCGGCAGCGTGTAGCCGGCGGCCGACTCCGGAACCGTCGCCTTGGCCGCGTTGAGCGCGGCCACCAGCTCGTCGCGTCGGGCCCGGTGTGCCGCGGCGTACTCGGCGACGGTGTCGCGCCGGGCGGCCGACACGAAGGCGGTCGAGACACCGTAGGTGAAGATCGCCGCATTCTCCGCGTTGACGGCCGCGGCCAGAGCATCGGTGGTCGCGGTCATGCGAGTTGTACCTCCACCATGCTGGTCACCGACGCGCCGACGGCGCCGGCGAGTCCTGCCGAGTATCCGCTCAGGTTGACGCTCGCGTCGCCTGCCGTGCGCGCCGACCGTGCGAGTTGTGCACGAAGAGCATCGACGGTGCTCGCGGTCGGTGCCGGTGCCGGTGTCGCGGGACTGTTCGGGGGCGCCGACGCGGGCGCCGACGACGGCGTCGCAGCGCCCGGTACCGAGATCCGCCCGGCGGTCTGCTCATCGAGGCGCGCAACCTCTTCGCGGAGAGCGTTGGCGTGTTCACCGCGCTGCTCGGCGACCACGCCGAGCGCATTCGCATACTCCGGTGTGCGGGGCGCCAGTGACTGCGCAGAGGCCTGATCGGCGAATGCGGCATCGGCGAGAGGCACGAGCGCGGCCGCCGTGATCTGTTCGGGGGACGGTCCGCTGTCGCAGGCCGCCACCGTTGCCGCAGCGACGGTTCCGACCGTGACGGCGAGGCCACCGCGCAGCACCGCGCGGCGCGTCAGGGGTGAGGTCACGCGACACATGATGCCAGTTGATGCGGCCGCGTCCGGGACGGGCGCAGGAGCCATGGCCGCCCGGTCCGGGGCCGGCGTCCGGACCGAACCGGATCCACTAGGATGATTGCGTCTCACCGGTCGAATGGCCGCCCAGCGGCGCCCCCCGGGGAGCGCCGTCGGGACAACTGAAGACGAGGAGCGCCCGTGCCGATCACCGCCGAACAGGTGACCCAACTCGTCGAACCAGTCGTCTCCGCTGCGGGATTCGACTTGGAGGACGTCGTCGTCACCGAGGTGGCCGATCGCACCGAGCTCACCGTCGTGGTCGACCGCGACGGCGGCAGTGATCTCGATGTCCTCGCCGACCTCAGTCGCGAACTCTCCGATCTCCTCGACGACGCTCCGTCGACCGCCGACGCCGTGTACACCCTCGAGGTCACCTCGCCGGGTGTGGACCGTCCGCTGACGGCCGCGCGGCACTGGCAGCGGGCCCGCGGTCGCAAGGTCGCGGTCGAGATTGCCACCGACGACGACGCGTCGCCGCGTCGCGTCACGGGTCGCGCCGGTCCCGTCGACGACGACGGCGGGGTTCTGCTCGTGGTCAACGAGCGTGGGCGGATCCGCACCGAGACGGTCGCGCTCGACTCGGTGACCAACGCCGTCGTGCAGGTCGATTTCGGACAGCCGAGCGCCACCGAACTACAGCTGTGCGGGCTCGATCCCGACGAGATCCGCCGCAGAAGGTCCGAAGCCTGACCGGACACGCCGGGGAGTACCGGTTCCACGATCGATCAGGATCTGCGCACAATCGAAACGGACAAATGAATACGAAGCGACAAATGAATAGGAGCTCAACCCCATGAACATCGACATCAACGCGCTCCGCATGATCGAGGCGGACAAGGGTATCTCGATCGACACGGTCATCACCGCGATCGAGACCGCGCTGTTGACCGCCTACCGCCACACCGAAGGGTTCGCGCCGCACGCCCGCATCGACGTCAACCGCAAGACCGGCGCGGTGCGGGTGATGGCGCAGGAACTCGACGACACCGGCGAGGTCGTGCACGAGTGGGACGACACCCCGGAGGGGTTCGGCCGGATCGCGGCCACCACGGCCCGCCAGGTCATCCTGCAACGACTGCGTGACGCGGAGAACGAGAAGAACTTCGGCGACTTCGTCACCCACGAGGGCGAGATCGTCGGCGGTGTCGTCCAGCAGGACGCCCGGGCGAACGCCCGCGGGATGATCGTCGTGGCCATCGGCAGCGACGCCAACACCGCCGAAGGCGTGATCCCGCCCGCCGAGCAGGTGCCCGGCGAGACCTACACCCACGGTGACCGCATCAAGTGCTATGTCGTCGGGGTGTCACGGGGACCCCGCGGTCCGCAGATCACACTCTCGCGCACCCACCCGAACCTCGTCCGCAAGCTGTTCGCGCTCGAGGTGCCCGAGATCGAGGACGGGTCCGTCGAGATCGTCGCGGTGGCCCGCGAGGCGGGACACCGCTCCAAGATCGCCGTGCACACCGGGGTAAGCGGCCTCAACGCGAAGGGTGCCTGCATCGGTCCGATGGGTCAGCGCGTCCGGAACGTGATGAGCGAGCTCGCCGGCGAGAAGATCGACATCATCGACTACGACACCGATCCCGGCGCGTTCGTCGGGAATGCCCTGTCGCCCGCGAAGGTTGTCTCGGTCGAGGTGATCGACCTCGCGGCCAAGGCGGCCCGGGTGGTGGTGCCTGATTATCAGCTGTCGTTGGCCATCGGCAAGGAGGGCCAGAACGCTCGGCTGGCCGCACGCCTGACGGGTTGGCGGATCGACATCCGATCGGATGCGGATCCGGCGCCGCCGGCAGTAGACGGCCGCGGTTCCGACGTCGCGCACACCGACTGAGCAGCCGGTTGCCGGAGATGCGTAGGGGCGCGCTAGACTGATCGATGGTTCAGCGAACTCTCTCGACACCAGCCGAGGATGGGGCCGCGCGAGATGGTTCGACCATCCGCGGACCTGTCCGAACATGTGTCGGATGTCGGCAGCGTGCCGAGGCAACGGCCCTGGTCCGGATTGTCGCCCGTCGGGGTGACGGTCCGCCGGTGACGGTGGTCGATCTCGCGAAGACCATGCCGGGACGGGGTGCTTGGTTGCACCCGCGACGGGACTGTTTGTCCGCCGCGGTGCGACGTAAGGCATTTCCCTCGGCACTTCGGGCGCCCGGTCTGACCGTGGCACCCGACGACCTCGCCGAAGCAATCGGTGGGATCACCGAAGTAGATGGCCTCAACGGCCGGAACAGGTAGCAGAAGACATGAGCACACCGTGAAGTACCCACGATGAGCGCGTTTCTAACGTAAACCGAGGTCGTAGCGGGCAGCCCGCTCGACCTCCAAGTGAGGAGAGCAGTGGCAGGCAAGGCCCGCGTGCATGAACTGGCCAAAGAACTCGGCGTGACGAGCAAGCAAGTGCTCGAGCGACTGAAGGAACAGGGCGAGTTCGTCAAATCAGCGTCGTCGACCGTCGAGGCCCCGGTGGCCCGTCGACTTCGCGAATCATTCCCCCAGAACTCAGGATCCAAGGACGCCCGGAAGTCGGCGGCCAAGCCCGGCGGCGCACCGAAGCCCGGTGCGAACGGTGCTGCGGCCAAGCCCGGCCCGGCCCGTCCAGGACCCAAGCCGGGTGCACCTGCACCCGGCCCGACGCCCGCTGCGGCCGCCGCTCCGGCGCCGGCCCCGGCGGCACCCGCGCCGACCCCGGCACCTGCACCGACCCCGGCGCCCGCGGCACCCGCCGCGCAGGCTCCGGCAGCGCAGGCTCCCCAGGCCGATGCGACAGCAGCACAGGATTCGGGCGCCGCCGCACCGGCTCGCCCTGCACCGCGACCGGGCCCCAAGCCCGGCCCGCGCGCACCGCGCGTCGGCAACAACCCGTACTCATCGGCACCGGCACCCGCTCCGCGTCCGCAGGCTCCGCGCCCCGGTCCCGGACAGGGTGGCCCTCGCCCCGGCGGCGGTCGTCCGGGCACGACCGGCCGACCTGGACCTGCAGGTCAGGGCGGTCCCCGTCCGGCTCCCGGTCAGGGCGGTCCTCGTCCGAGCCCGGGTAGCATGCCCCCGCGTCCGAACCCGGGTGCGATGCCCAGTCGTGCGGCCCGCCCCGACGCCGGACGCCCAGGTCGTGGTGGACCGGGCGGCGGCAACCGTGGCGGCGGTGGCGGAGGCTACCGCGGCGGCGGTGGCGGTGCCCCCGGCGGCGCACCAGGTGGAGCTCCCGGTGGTTTCCGCGGTCGTCCCGGTGGCGGTGGCGGACGTGGCCGCGGCGGTGCCGCAGGTGCGTTCGGTCGCCCCGGTGGCGCGCCGCGCAGGGGACGCAAGTCGAAGCGTCAGAAGCGCCAGGAATATGACTCGATGCAGGCGCCCGCCGTCGGCGGCGTGCGTTTGCCACGTGGCAATGGCGAGACCATCCGGCTGGCCCGCGGCGCATCATTGTCGGACTTCGCCGACAAGATCGACGCGAACCCGGCATCGTTGGTGCAGGCGCTGTTCAACCTCGGCGAGATGGTCACCGCAACCGAGTCGGTGAACGACGAGACGCTGGAGCTGCTCGGCTCCGAGATGAACTACACCGTCCAGGTCGTCAGCCCGGAGGACGAGGACCGCGAGCTCCTGCAGAGCTTCGACCTCACCTACGGCGAGGACGAGGGCGACGACGAGGATCTCGAACAGCGTCCGCCGGTGGTGACCGTCATGGGTCACGTCGATCACGGTAAGACCCGCCTGCTGGACACGATCCGTAAGGCCAACGTCCGTGAGGGCGAGGCAGGCGGCATCACCCAGCACATCGGTGCGTACCAGGTCAACACCCACCTCAACGGTGAGGACCGTCTGGTCACCTTCATCGACACCCCGGGTCACGAGGCCTTCACGGCCATGCGTGCCCGCGGTGCGAAGGCCACCGACATCGCGATCCTCGTGGTCGCGGCCGACGACGGCGTCATGCCGCAGACGGTCGAGGCGGTCAACCACGCGCAGGCTGCTGACGTGCCGATCGTGGTGGCGGTCAACAAGATCGACAAAGAAGGCGCCGATCCGCAGAAGATCCGCGGGCAGCTCACCGAATACGGGCTGATCCCGGAGGAGTACGGCGGCGAGAGCATGTTCGTCGACATCTCGGCGAAGCAGGGCGAGAACATCGACGCACTGCTCGAAGCCGTGCTGCTGACCGCGGACGCCTCGCTCGATCTGCGTGCGAACCCGGACATGGACGCCCAGGGTGTCGCGATCGAGGCACACCTCGACCGCGGCCGCGGTCCCGTGGCGACCGTGCTGGTCCAGCGCGGAACGCTCAAGGTCGGCGACTCGATTGTCGCCGGCGACGCCTACGGACGCGTCCGACGCATGGTCGACGAGCACGGCGACGACGTCGCCGAGGCTCTGCCGTCGCGACCTGTCCAGGTCATCGGGTTCACCTCGGTGCCCGGCGCGGGTGACAACCTGCTCGTCGTCGAGGAGGACCGGACCGCACGGCAGATCGCCGACCGTCGCAATGCGCGCAAGCGGAATGCGCTGGCCGCACGCAGCCGTAAGCGGATCAGCCTGGAAGATCTGGATTCGGCGCTCAAGGAGACGAGTCAGCTCAACCTGATCGTCAAGGGCGACAACTCCGGTACGGTCGAGGCGCTCGAAGAGGCCCTTCTGGGTATCGACATGGGCGACGAAGTGGCACTCCGGGTCATCGACCGCGGTGTCGGCGGCGTCACCGAGACCAACGTCAACCTGGCGACGGCCTCGGACGCGATCATCATCGGATTCAACGTCCGCGCAGAGGGCAAGGCCACCGAGCTGGCCAACCGCGAGGGCGTCGACATCCGGTACTACTCGGTGATCTACCAGGCGATCGACGAGATCGAGAGCGCGCTCAAGGGCATGCTCAAGCCGGTCTACGAAGAGGTGGAGCTCGGCCGCGCCGAGATCCGCGCGATCTTCAAGTCGTCGAAGGTCGGCAACATCGCCGGCTGTCTGGTCCAGTCGGGCATCGTCCGTCGCAACGCGAAGGCACGGCTGCTGCGCGACAACGTCGTGGTCGCCGAGAACCTCACCATCGCGTCGCTCAAGCGTGAGAAGGACGATGTCACCGAGGTCCGCGACGGGTACGAGTGTGGTCTCACGCTCACCTACAGCGACATCAAGGTCGACGACGTGATCGAGAGTTACGAACTACAGGAGAAGCCGCGCGACTGAGGTCTGCGCGCCGTTCGCCGAGCTCCCCTTCCCGTCCGCGCCGTCGAGTGTGGACGGGAAGGGGAGTGGTTTTCCCCGATGGAAAGGATCGAAGATGGTTGATACGGCGAGGGCTGCCCGCATGGCAAAGCGCATCTCGTCGATCGTCGCCTCGGCGATCGGCACCGAGATCAAGGACCCGCGGCTCGCCCACGTGACGATCACCGACGCTCGTGTCACCAACGATCTGCACGATGCGACGCTCTTCTACACCGTGATGGGGGAGTCGATCGACGCCGAACCCGACTACGAGGCAGCAGCGGCCGGACTGGCAAAGGCCACCGGCATCCTGCGCTCCAAGGTCGGCGCAGGCACCGGGGTGCGGTTCACCCCGACCCTCACGTTCGTGCTCGACACGGTTCCCGACTCCGCCCGACACATGGAAGAGCTCGTCGCCCGGGCCCGTGCCAACGACGAGATGGTGGCGCGGCAGGCGCAGGAGGCAACTCCGGCAGGCGATGTCGATCCCTACCGTGCCCGTGAGGACGACATCGAGAATGGCACGGGCAAGGACGGCTCCGTCGAGTGACTGCCTCGACGAGTGCGGCGGTCGCCCGAGAGCTGACCGACGCCCCGGCGGTGACCATCCTCTGTCACGTCCGCCCCGATGCGGACACCATCGGCAGTGGGCTGGCGCTCGGATTGGCGCTCGACCGACAGGGCGTCGACGTGGAGGTCGCCTTCCCGGACACGGTTGCACTGCCGTCGACACTGGCCGGGTTGCCCGGTAGCACCCTGCTGGTCGCGGCGCAGGAGGTGGTCGGACATCCGGTGGTGGTCTCGGTGGACGCGGCCAGTCTGGGCCGCCTGGATTCGCTGGCCGCGGTGTTCACCGCCGCCGAGCGGTCGATGACCATCGATCACCACGCCTCAAACACGGGATTCGGCGATCTCGACCTCATCGACGCCGCCGCGGACTGTACGGCCGTACTGGTGTTGTCGGTGCTCGACGACCTGGGCGTGGAGATCGACGACGACATCGCGACGTGTCTCTACGCGGGTCTCGTGACCGATACCGGCTCGTTCCGCTGGGCACGCCCCGAATCGTTCCGGATCGCCGCCCGCCTGCTCGACGCCGGAGTCGACGCGCGGACCTGGAGCCGCAACCTGCTCGACAGCCATCCGTTCCGGTGGTTCGAGATGGTCGCCTCGGTGCTCGGCGGTGCACGACTGGTACCGGAGGCCTGTCGGGGTGAAGGACTGGTCTACGCGATCGTCGGCCACGACGTCCTTTCCGGCATGAGCTGGGAGGAGTCGGAGAGCGTCGTCGACATCGTCCGGACCGCGAACGAGGCCGAGGTCGCCGCGGTGTTCAAGGAGACCGGCCCGGCGACCTGGACGGTGTCGCTGCGCTCCAAACGCCGCGTCGACCTGGTGCCGATCGCGGCTGCGCACGGTGGTGGCGGGCATCGTCACGCATCCGGTTACAGCGATGCGGGAACCGCCGACGAGGTCGTCGCGCATCTGCTGGAGTCGCTCTGAGTCGAGTGAGCACCGCAGGAACCGCGAGCGGGCGTCGGATAGCCGTCCTGACGGTCTCTGCGTTAGCGGTGCTCATCGCGCCACCCATCTACCTGCTGCTCGACCTGGCGGTGGTGGGTCGCCTCGGGGGCCATCAGCTCGCCGCTCTCGGGGTCGCGACACTCGTGCTCTCGGTGATCAGCACGCAGCTCACCTTCCTCTCGTATGGCACCACGGCACGGTCGGCGCGACGCTTCGGTGCCGGTGACCGCGCGGGTGCGGTGGTCGAGGGCGTACAGGCGAGCTGGATCGCGGTCTCGGTCGGCGCGATCCTGGTCGCCATCATGTATCCGCTGGCCCCGGTGGTGCTCCGCGTGCTCGTCGGCGGAGGTTCTCCGGAGGCCGAGCAGGTGGTGGTCGACGCGACGGGATGGCTGCGGATCGCGATGTTCGGAGTTCCGCTGATCCTGTTGTCGATGGCGGGCAACGGGTGGATGCGCGGTGTCCAGGAGACCCGTCGGCCAGTGATCTATGTGATCGCGGGCCTCGCAGTCGCCGCAGTCCTCGTCGTCGGACTCACACACGGCATCGGTCCGTTCCCACGCGTGGGCCTGGCGGGCAGTGCGGTCGCGAATCTGATCGGACAGGGCATCACCGGGCTGCTGTTCGCGGTGCGCGTCCTCCGGGACGCACGTCGCTCGGCGGTGACGAGCCTTGCGCCCCAGTGGTCGGTGATGCGCGCGCAGCTCGTGATGGCGCGCGACCTCGTCCTGCGGAGCCTCTCGTTCCAGGTGTGCTTCCTGTCCGCGGCCGCCGTCGCGGCACGCTTCGGGGTGTCGGCCGTGGCGGCCCATCAGGTGGTGCTGCAACTGTGGGAGTTCATGTCCTTGTTCCTCGACTCCCTGGCGATCGCCGCGCAGGCGCTGGTCGGCGCCGCGCTCGGCGGGGGTGCGGTGGGAGCCGCCGTCGGCGTCGCCCGCCGCGTGACCGTGGTGTCGCTGCTCGCCGCGGGTCTGATGGCGGGTGTGTTCGCACTGGGCGCTGGGTTGATCCCGCGCCTGTTCACCTCCGATCCGGAGATCCTCGATGCGATCGCGGTGCCGTGGTGGTTCTTTGTCGCGATGCTGCCGATCGCAGGCATCGTGTTCGCGCTCGACGGAGTCCTCCTCGGCAGCGGTGACGCCGGCTTCCTGCGTACCGCAACACTTGTCGCTGCCCTGGTCGGATTCTTACCGCTGATCTGGATGTCGCTCGCCTTCGACTGGGGACTTGCGGGGATCTGGACCGGGCTGGTGGTGTTCATGCTGCTGCGACTTGCCGCGGTGCTCGTGCGCGTCCGATCCGGTCGCTGGCACCGCACCGGGGTGGACGCCTGAGTCATCCGGTCGGACGGTTCGGGTCCGCCCAGGGGGAGATGCGACCAAGTTCGGTTACCCTTACCTGATGTCGATCCGCTCTCTCGTCGTCCTCGTCACCGGCGTCCTCGCCATGATTCTCTCCGTCGTCGCCGCGCCCTCGGCGAACGCCGCGCCCCCGACGACGCGAGTGCTGATCATCCCAGGCCAATACGTCGGCGCGGTGCCCTTCGCGCCGATGGCCGACAATCTGACCTCCCGGGGTTATCCGACCACGGTGCTCGACCTGCCCGGATTCGACATGAAGACCGATGCGAAGAAGATCGGCGCCGCGGTCGACCGGATCCATCGCGAGCATCCGACAGATCGAATCGCGCTGGTGGGCCACAGCATCGGCGGCGTGAGTGCGCGCTACTACCTGAAGGAGATGGGCGGGCACGCCAAGGTTGCGACCTACGTGGCGGCCGGCTCGCCCCAATACGGCTCGCCCGGGGCCTGTGGTCAGCAGGCGGCGCCCGAGGTCTGCCCGGGTACCCCGTTCATGACATCGCTGAACAAGGGTGACGACACCCCGGGGAAGACCGAGTACTACGGGGTGCGCAGCGCGCGCGAGTGGGTCGACGGTCACCTCGACGGCGGGCAATGCCGGGTCACCCCGATCCCGGCGAACGAGTCGTTGCCGAGGCTCGGTCTCGAGCACACCTTCGAGCCCTTCGACCCGAAGATCTGGGACGTCACGGTCGCCGCGATCAACGGGCAGTGCCGCGGGCGGTTCGTCACCGAGCCGGACGGCGTCCTGACCTACCAGAAGTCGGCACTGCCCGGGGCGCCGGGCCACCGCTGAGTCACCGCGGTCGTGGGTGCGGCCGCTCGGAGGTGAGCCACCGCACATCGTTACGCTGGTTGGCATGGCGACGTTGTGGGCAATCAGTGATCTCCATGTCGCACATCGGGGCAACGAGCACATCGTCGACCAGCTGCGGCCGCAGAGCAGCGACGACTGGCTGATCGTCGCGGGCGACGTGGCCGAGCGCACCGACGACATCATCGACACGCTGCGGCGGCTGCGTACCCGGTTCCACACGGTGGTGTGGGTGCCGGGCAACCACGAGCTCTACACGACCGCCAAGGATCCGCTGCAGATCTTCGGTGTGGCGCGCTATGACTACCTGGTCCAGGCGTGCCGCGACATCGGCGTGGTCACCCCCGAGGACATCTATCCGCTGTTCGACCCGGGCAACGGCGCACAGCCGGTGCGGGTGGTGCCGATGTTCCTGCTCTACGACTACACATTCCGTCCCGAGGGCACGACGACGACTCTCACCGCGCTCGCGCTGGCCCGCGAACGCAACGTGGTCGCCACCGACGAATTCCTGCTGTCGCCCGAGCCCTATCCGACCCGGGATGCCTGGGGGCGGGCACGCGTGGAGGCGACCCGGAGCAGGCTCGAGGCCATCGATCCGTCCGAGCCGACGGTGTTGATCAATCACTGGCCGTTGCGGCGTGAACCCACCGATGCGCTGATGTACCCGGAGTTCGCGTTGTGGTGCGGCAGCGAGCTGACCGCGGACTGGCACACCCGCTACCACGCCGCCTGCTGCGTGTACGGCCACCTCCACATCCCACGGACCACCTGGTACGACGGCGTGCGCTTCGAGGAGGTGTCGGTCGGATACCCGCGGGAGTGGAAGCGTCGTGGGCTACCGGAGCCGTTGCTGCGGGCCATCATCCCCGACCCGGGACTCACCGAGGCCGACCTGCCCGGACATGGCGCCCGGTTCGAGCTGCCGCCGGACTACGAGGAGCGCGCGCAGGAGTTCGCCCGGCGAATCCAGGAACGCAGGGAACGACGGGCGGCGCGCTCGGGCGGCCGGACCGATCGCGAGGAGCCACGTTGATCGAACAGCTGGTGCCCAGCGGTGTGGCGTCGGCAGAGGCCTTCGAGGACCCGCCCGGAATCGAACCGATGCCGGCCGAGCGCACGCTCATCGAACGAGCTGTCGAGAAGCGTCGCCGCGAGTTCACCACCGCACGACACTGCGCCCGACAGGCAATGTCCG
The DNA here is from genome assembly GCF_026625785.1 of Gordonia sp. SL306. Lineage (NCBI taxonomy): Bacteria > Bacillati > Actinomycetota > Actinomycetes > Mycobacteriales > Gordoniaceae > Gordonia > Gordonia sp. SL306. The sequence goes on from NZ_CP113063.1 coordinate 4,677,895, forward strand.
AACTGGGGATCGGGCCGACGCCGATCATGCGGGGCGAGCGCGGGATGCCGCTGTGGCCAGAACGCGTGGTCGGAAGTCTCACGCACTGCGACGGCTACCGGGCCGCGGTGGTCGCCTACTCGTTGCAGGTACGGTCGCTCGGCATCGACGCCGAGCCGCACGAACAGCTTCCCGACGGCGTGCTCGAGCACACCAGCATCGCCGACGAGCGTGATGTCCTCGCCGGCCGTCCGTCCGGCTTGCACTGGGATCGACTCCTGTTCTGCGCCAAGGAAGCAACCTACAAGGCGTGGTTCCCGATCACGCAGCGCTGGCTCGGGTTCGAGGACGCCCACATCACGTTCGAGCAGACAGCCCCACAGGCGGGGACCTTCACCTCGCGAATCCTCATCGACGGCACGGCCGTCGACGGCGGCGCCCCCTTGCGAGAACTGTCCGGCCGCTGGCTCGTCGACCGCGGACTGATCACCACGTCGATCGCACTCGTCTGACATGGCCGACGCATCCATCGAGAACGCCGGGCTGGTCATCGTCGACAAGGACGCGGGCATGACGAGCCACGATGTCGTGTCCCGATGCCGGAAGCTGTTCAACACCAGGCGGGTCGGACATGCGGGCACGCTCGACCCGATGGCGACCGGAGTCCTGGTGATCGGAGTCGAACGCGCCACCAAACTGCTCGGGCTCCTGTCCCTGACCACCAAGGCGTACACCGCGACGATCCGCCTGGGTGCCGGCACCGATACCGACGACCGTGAGGGCGAGATCATCTCCCGCGCGGATGCCACGCACGTGACCGATACCCAGATCGCGGCCGGGGTGGCCGAGTTGACCGGCGACATCGAGCAGGTCCCGGCCAAGGTCAGCGCGATCAAGGTCGACGGTCGGCGGGCGCACAGCCTGGTCCGGACCGGCGCCGAGTTCGACCTCGCCGCCCGGCCGGTGACCGTGTCACGCTTCGGGGTGCTCGAGACCCGGCGTACCGACGACGGTTTCGTCGATCTCGACGTCGAGGTCGATTGTTCGGCCGGTACCTACATCCGTTCGCTGGCCCGCGATCTGGGCGGTGCGCTCGGTGTCGGGGGACACCTGACGGCGTTGCGGCGCACCGCGGTCGGGCCGTTCACGCTCGAACACGCGCGAACGCTCGCCACCCTCACCGAGGGGCCACGGTTGTCGCTGACCATCGACGAGGCGGCGAAACTGTCGTTCCCGCATCGCGACATCAGCGACGACGAAGCGGAGTCGATCAGCCAGGGTCGGTGGCTGGACCCGGTCGGGCGCAAGGAGATCTACGTGGTCATCGACCCGTCCGGCCAGGCCATCGCACTCGTGCAGGAGAAGGGCAGGCGCGCCAGTTCGGTGATGGTCGTCCGGCCCGCAACGCTGCGCTGAGTCGTGAGGTCAGCGCCTCACGACTGCGGCACCAGGAAGATGGCCTGGGCGGCGACATCGCCGAGGTCGATGTGGTCGTTGCCGTCCACCGAGATCGAGATGGTGCCCGCGAACGGACGCTTCTCGATCACCGTCACCTCACAGTCCAACGCCACCCCGACCTCGTCGAAATAGCGGAGCATGTCCGGATCGGTGTCGGAAATCCTTGCCACCGTCCCGGATTCGTCGACGTCGAGTTCGGACAGGAGTTTCACGTCCGGGCTGGGCACCGATCCGTCGATGGCCGGGATCGGATCGCCGTGCGGATCTCGGTTCGGGTGACCGAGTTTCGCATCCAGCCGCGACATCAGACGATCGGAGACCGCGTGTTCGAGGACCTCGGCCTCGTCGTGGACCTCGTCCCAGCCGTAGCCGAGCTCGCGTACCAGGAACGTCTCCAGCAACCGGTGTCGGCGCACCATCAGGATCGCCGCGGTCTGCCCCTCCTCGGTGAGCGTCACTGCGCCGTAGCGCTCGTGCGAGACCAGACCCTGGTCGGCGAGTTTGCGGATCGCTTCTGACGCCGTCGATGCCGAGACGCCCAGGCGTTCGGCCAGCATCTTGGTGGTCACCTTGACCTCTGCCCACTCCTGGATGGTCCAGATGACCTTCAGATAGTCCTGGGTGACCGTGGACAGCTCCGTGACCGGTCGCTCCGGAGTGGGGAGTGCGGCGCCGCCGTCGGACTCGCCGGACGGCGGTCTGCCGGATCGGGCCGTGGGGGACTGGGGCATTCTTCGAGCTTAGGACGTGCCTTCGCCCAGAGCGAGACAGGTGGCGGTGTGTTGTCCGGGTTGGGGGTCCGTTCAACGTTCGTCGGACCCTGGGAAACTCGCTGTTCAACACCAGCGACCGGAAGTGGTTTGCGGGCCGGGTGGGCCGTAGGCTTGTGCGCGTGTTGCGTTGGCGAGGTCTCGAGGACATCCCCGCGGACTGGGGTAGGTGTGTGGTCACCATCGGTGTGTTCGACGGCGTCCACCGTGGGCACGCCCAGCTGATCCATGCCGCGACCGCCGCCGCCGCCGAGCGCGGCGTACCCGCCGTGCTGATGACCTTCGATCCCCATCCGGCCGAGGTGGTCCGTCCGGGATCGCATCCGCCACAGCTCACCACGCTCACGCGCCGGGCGGAACTCGCCGAACAACTGGGCATCGACGTGTTCTGCGTGATGCCGTTCACGCCCGAACTCGCGTCACGATCACCCAAGGACTTCGCCCACGACATCCTCGTCGAGACCCTGCATGCCGCCGATGTGGTGGTCGGCGACAACTTCACCTTCGGCAAGAAGGCGGCGGGCGACGTCGAGAAGCTGACCGAACTCGGACAGAAGTTCGGGTTCGAGGTGCAGGGCATCTCGTTGTTCGGTGAACACGCGGTGACCTTCTCGTCGACCTATATCCGTTCATGTGTGGCCTCGGGTGACGTGGAACTCGCGGCCGAAGCGCTCGGGCGGCCGCACCGGGTGGAGGGTGTGGTGGTCCGCGGCGACGGCCGTGGCCGCGAACTCGGGTTCCCGACCGCCAATGTGGCACCGCCGATGTACGCCGCCATCCCCGCCGATGGCGTGTACGCCGCCTGGTTCACGGTGCTCGGCGTCGGACCGGTGGTGGGGCAGGTGGTGCCGGGTGAGCGCTATCAGGCTGCGGTCTCGGTGGGCACCAACCCGACCTTCTCGGGACGCACCCGCACGGTCGAGGCCTTTGTCCTGGACACGAGCGCCGACCTCTACGGCCAGCACGTCGCCGTGGACTTCGTCGGCCGGCTTCGGGGCATGGTGAACTATCCCGACGTCGACGAGTTGATCACCGCGATCGCCGGCGACGTCGACGAGACGCGGAAGCTGCTCGCCCAGTCCGAACGGTGACGTGAACGGTGCCGCGACGATTTGGGTCGACAGGGTCTGCGCTGGTAAATTGATCCGCTGGCGTTGCTGCGGTCCGCGGTGGCGCGCCATCCGCCGGCCTCTGGGTAGATGCCGGCGGCCCCCAGACGAGCGCGGCACTGAGAATCCAGGAGTATCTCCATGGCATTGACTGTCACCCAGAAGAAGGAAATCCTCGCCGAGTACGGGCTGCACGAGACCGACACCGGCTCGCCCGAAGCGCAGGTCGCCATGCTGACCAAGCGCATCACCGACCTGACCGAGCACCTCAAGGAGCACAAGCACGATCACCACAGCCGTCGTGGTCTGCTGCTTCTCGTGGGTCGCCGTCGTCGTCTGCTCAAGTACGTCGCGAAGGTCGACATCAACCGTTACCGCTCGCTGATCGAGCGCCTGGGTCTGCGTCGCTGAGCGACCGGGTCACCCCAATACCATCGCCTCGGCCGTCTCCGTGTCACACGGGGACGGCCGAGTCGTTTATGCTGCTCAGCCCTCAATGATAGGCTGAGCACTGATCGTTGCCGTGAAAGTCCTGCTGGACGTGACGAACGAGCAGATCGGTCCTCGGTAGTGGCCGCCGGAACCCAGTCAGACCGGTTCCGGCCGCTTCGATCGAAGGCCGTCTGCCATACAACGCGGCGCGCATCTCGCGATCGCGCCCCCGCACGACCTGCACTTCTCTCACGGCTCCGTTCCGGGTCGGCTCTCTGCACTCGCAGTCGTCGCCGCACACCGTGGTGTGCACGGAGACGTGTCGACCCGCATCCACAACCGCAGCCGCCGAAGCGCGGTGGCTGACACGAAGGGATTTCTACATCCACATGACCGATGTGAACACCGACGTCGACTACGACGACGCCATCACCGAAGCCACCGCCGTGATCGACAACGGAAGTTTCGGCACCCGCACCATCCGATTCGAGACCGGCCGCCTCGCGCTGCAGGCCGCCGGATCGGTCACCGCCTACCTTGACGACGAGAACATGCTGCTGTCGACGACGACGGCTTCCAAGCAGCCGAAGGAGCATTTCGACTTCTTCCCGCTGACCGTGGACGTCGAGGAGCGCATGTATGCCGCGGGCCGCATCCCCGGCTCGTTCTTCCGTCGTGAAGGTCGCCCGTCGACCGATGCGATCCTCACCTGCCGCCTGATCGACCGTCCGCTGCGCCCGACCTTCGTCGACGGCCTGCGCAACGAGATCCAGGTCGTCGTCACCGTGATGAGCCTGAACCCGAACGACCTCTATGACGTCGTCGCGATCAACGCCGCGTCGGCGTCGACCCAGCTCGCCGGGCTGCCTTTCTCCGGTCCCGTCGGTGGCGTGCGCGTCGCGCTGATCCCGACCGAGGAGAACAAGGCCGGCCAGTGGGTCGCGTTCCCCACCGTCGAGCAGCTCGAAGGCGCCGTGTTCAACATGGTCGTCGCCGGCCGGATCGTATCCGGTCAGGGCGATTCGGCCGACGTCGCGATCATGATGGTCGAGGCGGAAGCCACCGACAACGTTCTCGAGATCATCGCGGGCGGCGCGCAGGCGCCGACCGAGGCGATCGTCGCCGAGGGCCTCGAGGCCGCGAAGCCGTTCATCGCGCGTCTGTGCGAGGCACAGCGCTCGCTCGCCGACGCCGCCGCGAAGGCGACCGGCGAGTTCCCGCTGTTCCCGCCGTACGAGAGCGACGTCTACGACGCCGTCGCATCCGCCGCGAGTGACCGTCTCGCCGAGATCCTCACCATCGCAGGCAAGCAGGAGCGCGACGACAAGACCGACGAGCTCAAGGCAGACGTCCTCGCCCAGCTCGGCGGACAGTTCGAGGGTCGCGAGAAGGAGATCGGCGGTGCCTACCGCTCGCTCACCAAGAAGCTCGTGCGCCAGCGGATCCTGACCGATCACTTCCGTATCGACGGCCGCGGCATCACCGACATCCGGTCGCTCTCGGCCGAGGTCGCGGTCATTCCTCGCGCGCACGGCAGCGCGCTGTTCGAGCGTGGCGAGACCCAGATCCTGGGTGTCACCACCCTCGACATGGTCAAGATGGCGCAGCAGATCGACTCGCTCGGGCCGGAGACGTCCAAGCGCTACATGCATCACTACAACTTCCCGCCATATTCGACCGGTGAGACCGGTCGCGTCGGTTCGCCGAAGCGCCGCGAGATCGGCCACGGAGCGCTCGCCGAGCGCGCCCTGATGCCGGTGCTGCCGAGCGTCGAGGAGTTCCCGTACGCCATTCGTCAGGTCTCGGAAGCGTTGAGCTCCAACGGTTCCACCTCGATGGGTTCGGTCTGTGCGTCGACCATGTCGCTGCTCAACGCCGGTGTGCCGCTGAAGGCCCCGGTCGCGGGTATCGCCATGGGACTCGTCTCCGACACCGTCGACGGCGAGACCCGGTACGTGGCGCTCACCGACATCCTCGGTGCCGAAGATGCCTTCGGCGACATGGACTTCAAGGTCGCGGGCACGAAGGACTTCGTCACGGCGCTGCAGCTCGACACCAAGCTCGACGGCATCCCGTCGAAGGTGCTCGCGGGTGCGCTCGGCCAGGCCAAGGACGCCCGGCTGACGATCCTCGACGTGATGGCCGAGGCCATCGACGAGCCTGACGAGATGAGCCCGTACGCACCGCGGATCACCACCATCAAGATCCCGATGGACAAGATCGGTGAACTGATCGGCCCCAAGGGCAAGACGATCAACGGCATCACCGAGGACACCGGCGCCAACATCTCCATCGAGGATGACGGCACCGTGTTCATCGGCGCATCCGACGGAGAGAAGGCGCAGGCCGCGATCGATCGGGTCAACGCGATCGCCAACCCGCAGCTGCCGAAGGTCGGCGAGCGATTCCTCGGCACCGTGGTGAAGACCACCGCCTTCGGTGCGTTCGTGTCGCTCCTCCCGGGACGGGATGGCCTCGTGCACATCTCGAAGCTCGGCAAGGGCAAGCGGATCAACAAGGTCGAGGATGTCGTGAACGTCGGCTCCAAGCTCCGCGTGGAGATCGCCGACATCGACGAGCGCGGCAAGATCAGCCTCGTGCCGGTCGACGACGATGCCGCCGCCGAGAGTGCGCCGGAGGCCGTCGAGGCCAACGCCTGATCGTCCTGAATCGCGCACGGCCCGTCACCCGCTCGTGGGTGACGGGCCGTTTGCGTCCGTCGTGGATAGGCTGACGGCGACGGCCGTGACGATCGGAGGACGAGGACTCGTGTCGGACACCGAGGGCAGGATTCCCCCCGAGAAGCTCACCGTCGCGCGCCGACGAGATCACGGCGTACCCGAACGGGGAACCGTCGACGACCTGCTGGTGACCGAGCCCGTCGTCGGGTCGCAGGCGATGACCGTGCGGGAGGCGGCCGCTCTGATGACCGAGCGTCGCCAGGAATACGTGCTGATCCCGTTGGGGGATCAGGAGTACGGGCTGCTCACCGACGCCGACATCCGGTCGCGGGTGGTGGCGACGGGGCGCGGCATCGACACTCCCGTCGGCGATCTGGTCACCGTCCCGGTGCATGGTGTGCGCCGTGACACCGCCGCCGTCGACGCGCTCACCGAACTGCTCGACCGGGAGCTGACAGTGATCCCGGTCGTCGATTCGACCGGCGACGTCGTCGGTGTGGTGGCGGCGGCGGACTTCATCGCGGCACCCTCGGGTCCGGGAATGTCGCTGCGCGGGCAGGTGTCCCGTGCCTCGACGATCGACGACCTGCAGGCGCGGGCGCAGCGCGTGCCATATCTGCTCGCCGACCTGCTGCGCCGTGGACAGCCCGTCCACGAGATCACCGCGGTGGCGTCACTGATTCACGACGCCGTCGTCCGGCGTGCTCTGGAGCTCGTGCTCACCCGACATCCGGACCTGGACTCCGATGCGGTAACCTGGCTCTCGCTGGGCAGCAATGCCCGCCGCGAACCGGTGTTGACCTCCGACATGGATTCCGCCGTGTCACTCGACGACGCGGTAGGCGACGACGGGATCGTCGCGTACCGGTCCGCGTTCGCCGAGGTCGACGAGATTCTCCGAGGGTCAGGGATGGCGATCGACGAGAACGGTGCGATCGCCTCCAAGCCACTGTTCGCCCGGACACACGCGCAGTGGCGTGCGGCCGCACGGGACTGGATCGAGGCGCCGCTGGAGAACAAGGGGATGATCTTCACGTCACTGCTGCTCGACGGGCGCCCGATCTGGGGTGACGAGGGATTGTCGGCGGTCGGGGAAGTCTTCACCGACCTGCGTTCCCATCCGGGCACGATGGGCCTCCTGCTGGCGGAGGCCTTGTCCTACAAGGCGAGATTGCGCTCGATGCGCGACATGCTGGCCCGGCGCGGCGACACCTTCGACATCAAGGCCCATGCGCTCACACCGCTGGTGAACATCGCTCGATGGGCCGCACTGAGCGTCGAGAGCACCGAGTTGAACACGCGATCGCGACTACGGGCGGCCGCAGGCAGTCCGATGTTGCCGGCGGACCACGCGACCACCCTGGTCGAGGTCTTCGATGTGCTGCAAAGGGTCCGGCTCACCTATCAGGTGGCGCAGTTCGACCGGGGTGAGCCGGTGAGCGACCTGCTCACCATGAAGCGGCTCTCGCCGCTCGATCGCAGTCTCGTTGCCCAGGCGGTCCGCGAGATCGCGGGTGTCCAGCGCCGGATGGTCAACCTGAGCCATTACATGCCGATCACCGACCAGTCGTAGCGAGTTGAAAAACCTTGTGTCTCATTCTGTTCGCCTGGAACACCGATCCGGATCAGCGACTCGTGGTGGCGGCGAACCGGGACGAGTACCACCGCCGGAAGACGGCGCCGCTGTCGCGCTGGCCCGACCTGCCGATCATCGGGGGACGCGATCGCGTCGCGGGCGGGACCTGGATGGGTCTCGACGCCGTGAATCCGTCGCGCGTCGCGATGGTGACCAACGTGCGGGTGGGCAGGCCGGGCGCACCGGGCCCGCGCTCCCGCGGCGCGTTACCGGTGCAATTCCTCGTGGGCGCCGATGGCCCCGGCGCGTTCGCGCAGCGGCTGCGCCGGGAGGGACACGCGTATCTCCCGGTGAATCTGCTCGTCGGCGACGAGCACGAACTGTGGTGGATCACCAACTGGCCGGAGCCGCACGCCGAACGCGTCGAGGTGGGGGTGCACGGCCTCTCCAACGGCGCGCTCGACAGCGATTGGCCGAAGGTCACCGACGGGCGCGCGACGATGACGCAGTTGCTGTCGCGGCCCGGCGGGACGGCAACCGTCGAGCCCTACCTGAACCTGCTCGCCGATCGGCGCCGTCCCGCCGTCGATCGGCTGCCCGACACCGGGGTCGCGGACGAGCTCGAGGCCGATCTGTCGCCGATCTTCATCGACATGCGTGGCTACGGAACGCGAGCCTCGACCGTCCTGCGGATCGGTCGAGACGGGCGCGGTGACATCACCGAGCGCCGCTTCACCTACCGCGGCCGTCGTCGAGGAACCAGCGCCATCCGCTTCTGACGCCGATCGGGCACAGAAACTCGTCGATCGGGCACAGAAACTCGTCGATCGGGCACGATCGTGCACCCATCGTGCGCGGCTACGCCGAGATGCGCACGGTCGATGAGATCTTGTGCCCGATCGGCGCGAAACCGTGCCCGATCGGCGGAGTCGGGGGGTCAGAACGGCGTGGCGGCAACCGGGATGTCGAGGGCCGCACCGACCTCCGGGGTGAACAGCGCGCCGGCGTGGGTGCTCAGTCCCGCGGCCAGCGACGCGTCGTCCCGGCAGGCCTGCTCCCATCCCTTGTCGGCAAGACGCAGGACGTAGGGGAGGGTCGCGCCGGTCAACGCCGACGTCGATGTCCGGGCGACGGTGCCGGGCATGTTGGCAACGCAGTAGAAGACCGTGTCGTGCACGGCGAACGTCGGGTCGTCGTGGGTGGTGGGACGAGAGTCCTCGAAGCATCCACCCTGATCGATCGCGATGTCGACCAGGACCGCACCCGACTTCATCTGTGCCACAAGGCTGTTCGGTACCAGGACCGGGGCCTTTGCGCCGGGGACGAGGACCGCGCCGATCACGAGATCGGCATCCCGGACTGCTTCGGCCAGCGCCAGGCCCGTGCTGTAGCGGGTGTGGACACGGCCGGCGAACCGGGCGTCGACGGCGCGGAGTTTGGCGATGTCGACGTCGAACACGGTCACCTGTGCGCCCATGCCGACGGCGATCGTGGCCGCGTTGACGCCGCTGACACCGCCACCGATCACGACGACATTCGCCGGTTCGGTACCGGGGACGCCGCCCATCAGCACGCCGCGGCCGCCTTCGGAACGCATGAGGTGGTACGCGCCGACCTGCGGTGCGAGTCGTCCGGCGACCTCACTCATCGGAGCGAGGAGCGGGAGGGAGCCGTCGGCCCCGCGGACGGTCTCGTAGGCGATCGACGTGGTCTTCGAATCGAGCAATGCCTCGGTGCACGGCCGGCTCGCGGCGAGGTGCAGGTAGGTGAAGAGGGTCTGTCCTTCCCGCAGCAGTGGGTACTCGGCCGCGATCGGCTCCTTGACCTTCAGCAGGAGATCGGACTGCTCCCAGACCTGCTCCGCGGTGGAGAGGATCTGGGCGCCGGCCTCTTTGAAGTCGTTGTCGTGGATGGCCGATCCCTCGCCGGCGCCCGCCTGGATCACCACGTCGTGGCCGCGGTGGTGGAGTTCGGCGACTCCCGCGGGGGTGATCGCGACGCGGTACTCGTTGTTCTTGATCTCGGTGGGGATGCCGACGCGCATGACGGTTCTCCTTGCGAATGGTTGCGGTGCGGGTGTGTTGACCTCAGAGTGAAGGAACTACGGAAGTGGCACAATATCTGTGTAGATCATTCTTAGAAGTGCCATGGTGGCGAAGATTCGACGAAACTCAGGAGTGGCATGACCGTCCAACCGAAGGATGTTCGGAGCGCGGACCGCGCCCTCGACGACACCGACCGAACACTGCTGCGTCTCCTGCAGACTGATGCGCGGATGCCGAACAGCGAGCTAGCGGCGCGGGCCGGGATTGCCGCGTCCACCTGCCACGGACGCGTGCGGCGGCTGACCGACCTCGGCGTGATCCGGGGATTCTTCGCCGAGGTGGACCCGGCGGCCGTGGGCCGCCCTCTCCGGGCCATGGTTGCGGTGAGTCTGCAGTCGGAGGCCCGGGGCGAGATCCGGCATTTCGTCGGTGAGATCGCCCGCCAGGACGCGGTGATCGACGTCTTCTTCCTCGCCGGCGCCGACGACTACATGCTGCATGTCGCCACCGCCGACACCGAAGCACTCCGACAGTTCGTCGAGATGCTCAACTCGCGGCGGGAGGTGTCCGGGACGACGACGTCGCTCGTCTTCGAGCATCGCCGGGGTGGTGCGCCGATCTTCTGAACGACGACGCGCAATAGAATCGGACGCGGTATGTCGCGAAACGAAGGGACTTCTCGATGTCAGGTGATATCCGGGTCGGTGTGCTCGGCAGTGCGGGCAAGGTCGGCCAGGCCATCGTCGCCGCGGCGGAGGCCGCCGACGGCCTGACGTACACGGTCGGGGTGGACAAGGGCGACCCGCTCGAGAAGTTCACCGAGTCCAACACGTCTGTCGTCGTCGACTTCACCCATCCCGGCGTGGTCATGGACAACCTGGAGTTCTTGATCCGCAACGGAATCCACGCCGTGGTCGGCACCACTGGCTTCACCGACGATCGACTCGACCAGGTCCGGTCCTGGCTCGCCGACAGTCCGGGTGTCGGTGTCCTGATCGCGCCGAACTTCGCCATCGGGGCCGTGTTGTCGATGCGTTTCGCCGCGCAGGCCGCGCGGTTCTACGACTCGGTCGAGGTCATCGAGCTGCACCATCCGCACAAGGCCGACGCGCCGTCGGGAACTGCCTACCGCACTGCGGCGCTCATCGCGCAGGCACGGGCGGACGCCGGGGTGGGGCAGAGTCCGGACGCGACGACCGACGAACTGGACGGTGCGCGAGGCGCCGAGGTCGACGGCGTCCGCGTGCACTCGGTCCGCCTGGCGGGTCTCGTGGCCCACCAGGAAGTGATCCTCGGGACGGAGGGGGAGACGCTCACGATCCGCCACGACTCGCTCGACCGCACATCGTTCGCGCCCGGGGTCCTCCTCGGCGTCCGCGAGATCGGCGGACGACCGGGCCTCACGGTGGGCCTGGAAGAGCTGATGGACCTCTGAGCGAGATGGCCGCCGAACCGAAACAGCGCGACGCCCGCCCGATCGTCTGGATGATCGGGTTCCTGGTGGTGGCGATGATCGTGTATTTCGTCATCCTCGGGGAGCGCGGGATCGACCTCATCTCGTCGGGGACGGTCGCCGGGATCGGCGTCGGGATCGGTGTGCTGATCCTGCCGTTCATCGGTGCATGGCTGATCTATGCGACGCTCCGGGCCGGCATCGAACACCAGCGGCTGGCCCGGATCATGGCCGAGGAGGGGCGCGAGCTCGACGTCTCCTCGTTGCCGCGCAGGGCGTCCGGACGCATCGAGCGGGACGCGGCGGACGAGTTGTTCGCCCAGGTCAAGGCGGAGTGGGAGGCGGAACCATCGGATTGGCGCAACACCTACCGGATCGCGCGCGCCTATGACTACGCAGGCGACCGGGGGCGGGCCCGCCAGATGATGAAACGGGCCGTCGCGCAGTTCAAAGGGGAGGAAACGTGAGCACCCTGCTGATCGTCCACCACACGCCTTCGCCGTATTGCCAGGCGATGTTCGAGGCGGTGATCGCCGGCGCGTCGTATCCGGAGATCGAGGGAGTGGACGTGGTGCGACGTGCCGCGCTCGCCGTCACCGCCACCGACATGCTGGAGGCGGACGGATACGTACTCGGCAGCCCGGCGAACCTCGGCTACATCAGCGGCGCGCTCAAACATTTAAGTCACGGATACCCCGCTATTAAGCATTCGCGGAGGTCAGCGGCATGGCACAGCTCCTGATCGTGCATCACACGCCCTCGCCCTACTGCCAGGCGATGTTCGAGGCCGTCATCAGCGGTGCGACCGACCCCGAGATCGAGGGCGTCGAGGTCGTCCGCCGCGCGGCGCTGTCGGTGTCGGCGAGCGACTTCCTCGCGGCCGACGGGTATCTGCTCGGCAGCCCCGCGAACCTCGGGTCGATTTCCGGTGCCCTCAAGCACGCGTTCGATTGTTCGTACTACCAGATACTCGACTCGACGCGCGGCCGCCCGTTCGGGCTGTACCTGCACGGCAACGAGGGCACCGAGGGAGCCGAACGCGCCGTTGATTCGATCACCACGGGCCTCGGCTGGGTGAAGGCGGCCGACTACGTCGTCGTGTCGGGCAAGCCCGAGAAGGCGGACCTGGAGCGGTGCTGGGAGCTGGGCGCGACGGTCGGTGCGCGACTTATGGGCTAGTCGCGTTCGAACTCCTCGTCCTCGGCCGTGTGCTCGGGCATCTCGCTGGAGTCGTCCGGAGTGTTGAGGACTGTCCGACTACTGCCGGTCTTCTCTTGGTCGGACCGACGATCCTGTTCGGCACCTGACTCTGCGCCGTCACTCTGATCTCTTGGGATGACGTCCGCATCAATAACGGAAAGGTTGTCGGCAGCTATCGCTGTAGCTCGGGCGGCCTGCACAGCGTCCATCCGACGTAGCTCTTCGGACACATCTCGATGGTTCGCGATCGCGCGGAACATCAGGCCGTCGGTCCACGGCTTGAGGTGTCCCTCCAACCTGCCCAGAGCCTCGTAGCCGTGATACAGACCGATACCTACGATCGGGAACCTGTCGCCGCGTTCCTTGGCGATCTCTTCGACCGCGTGCTGAAGTTCTTCTCGCTCTGGGCGTTCGTCAAACCTAGACATCGCCTGGTCGAGGATGAAACCCGCCATGCCGCGCGTAGTCGCCGGGCCGGACTGGGGGTGTCGGTCGGGGTCATCCCTCTCCGGTAGTTGCACATACAGTTCGCGCCAGAGTACGGCGAAGGGCGTGAACGAAGGGGGCCCGCCGATTGCTGTGTACGAGCCGCGTGCGATCGTCCATCGTCGTCGCCATTTGGACCGCTGCGGCCGGTTTGAGCGACCGGCGACACCGACTTGGCCCCGCAAGACGATGTGGTCGACCGAGGTGTCCCCGAACAGATTCGGCACGATGCTCCAGTAGTCGAGGAGGAAGGTGGTTCGCGCGTACGGCTCTAGGCGGACAGTTCGTTCGGTTGTGGATCGATCGTGGCCAAAGCTGTCACCCGTAGAGAACGATCGCGGACTAATTGAGTGATTCTTCTTCCCGTGCCCGGTGATATAGATGCCAGGCGAGTGGACGGTGACCGGCACACGGCCTGGGTTCTCGACGACGAGCTGAGCGAGTTCCAGCCCCTTTCCGTCAGTCGCGGATCGGGCGGTGTCGTCGTCGGGGAACCCGAACTTGCCGTTCGTGATCGTGTAAAGGCTGACTTCTGGCTCCCAGATGGCGGTGTTCAAGAACACTTTCACCCGACCGCCGTCGAGGAAGTGCTTTGCGATCTGCCAGCCCAGCGCCGCGAGTGCGATCACGAAGCTCAGCAGGGATACGCCGAAGGCCCACACCGCTACTGGGACTTCGAGCAGTTCTGGACCGCTGGCGGGAGTGGGCACGGGTGTTGTCATGACCTAGATGGTGCCATCAGGCGTGATCGCGTTCGGGGCGTCGTGCGGTCTGGGGTTAGAGCAGCGCGGGCGTCACCTTGAACGAGCCGGGCACACGGCCCGAGCGGATCGAGGCGAGGGCAAATGCTCGCGCCTCGGGCTCGTCCTCGGGGAGCCACAGCGCGCGGTCGACGTCGGACTGAGTCGCGGTGCCGTTGATGAACAGTTGACGCGCGAGACCCGAGATCGAACCCCAGCAGTTCGCGATGAGACGCGGGACGTCGGCCGGTCGAGGGTCACCGCTCTCGCGGACGATCTTGTCGTCCTCGCGGCCCGACGCGGTGAGCACCCGGCGCAGCGTGTTCGACGTCGGCGGCCCGCCATGCCGCCAGTACGCCTCGGCGTACGGCCCGGCGAACGCGATTCTTGCCGCGTTGACGCCGGGGAACTGCTCGGCGGCGAGGGTGCATTGCCCGAGGTTCGTGGGGTGGTCGGGCGTGAGGGCCACCGTGCCGACGGTGTCGCCGAGCGCCGTCGCGGTGATCGCGTGTCCGGCTTCGTGTGCGCAGATCGCGAAGCGCTGCTTCTCTTCTGGGGTGATGTCGCGGAGCCGGAGCTTGCCCATCATGTCGTCCTATCTATCCGTTGAGCTGGGGTGGGTGACGATCCCGGCACCCGGGGCGGCCGGTCCGTAACCAGACGCCGCCCCGGGGCGGGTGGGGCGGTGGGAAAGGAGGATGAAACCACCGCCCCTATCAGTGACACGCCAGTTGGTCAGGTGAGCGTTGCCGACGCGACGGCCGTTTCCCAGCCGACGACGACGGACCGCTCGGCGATCGCGATGAACTCGTTGTTCTCGGCGCTGATGGTCTCGCGGACAGCAACCTCATCACGCCAGCCGAACGTCGGCGAGGTCGCGATGAGAGCCTTGCCGAGGCCATCGACGTAGCCGCCGCCGAAGACCCACGTGTGGCCGAGCGGCGTCTTGAGGGTCGAGCCGGTGCGGATGATGAGGTTGGCGGCCGACGCAGCCGCCGCGACACCGGCGGACGCATGGATGAAGCCGGTGGTGTTGGTCTTCGCCAGCTCGGCTTCGAGGTGACCCACCGCGTTCACCAGGTCCGCCGGTGCCGGACCGGCGGGGGCATCGGCGATCAGCCGGGCCGCGATCTCGCGTTCGACGGCGACCTGCTCCAGCAGTCGCATGTTCTGCCGGACTCGGAGCCGTACTTCCTCCTGCGATCCCGGGGTCGGGTCACAGCTATCGAAAGCCCACACGGTGATCGGGTCGAAGGGGGTGGTGTCGGGGTCGGGCCGGTCGCCGTCCTTGAGTTCGTCGCCGGGATCGCCGCACCACTCAGCGGCCCAGACGCCGAACGCGCCTTCGCCGCCGTAGTTGTGTGGGCGCACCTGCACACCGGAGGCCAGCCAGCGCGGGACCGCCTCGTCGGTCCACTGGGTGACGCCGTAGAGCCCGTGGGGGTTCGGGTTGACGAGCGGTGCGTCGAACCGCACCGGCAGAAGGGTAGGGGTGGTGATCGTGTTGCCTCAATTCCGAGTTCGTGCAGTGTGTTTCGGTGGGCGTCGAGTTCGTCCTCGTGCGGACGTTCGACGGGTCGAGGGTTGAGTTCCCGGTAGGTGCGGGCGCGGTGAGTCCGGCGGGACAGGTCCAGCACCGCCCGATCAAGGTCGCGCAGCTCGGCGGTGAGCGCCTGACTTAGCACGGAAGGTTCGCCGTCCACGGTCTGTGCCACCGCCCCGAGGGCATCGGCCAGCGGTTGCGCGTAGGGCGCAGCCAGCTCGACCAGCGAGACGGTCCAGGTATCAGCAAGCACATCGGCACGTGTCACGGCCGGGCGGGTGGGTCGTGCGAGGCCGACTAGGGCTGCCCGAGCGCGATCTCGATCCGCCGGGGCGAGGGCGTTGATCTTCTCGCGGGCGTCGCGGGCGTCGCGGGCGTCGCGGGCGGTCACGGTTCCCGCAACCGAGGTCACGAGGGTGTGGACGGCACCGGCGATCATCTCGACGGCGTCGAGGTACGAGCCGGGGCACGGCTCGACGGCCAGATCGGCGGCGACCGGCGCGAGGACGGCCTCGACCTCGGCGGCGAGGTCGAAACTGCCGGTGTAGTGAACGCGGTGCGCCTGGCGACGTCGTTCCCGCGACTCGTCCTGAGTGAACGTGCGCGGCGTGCGCCGGGTCGGCCACTGGCGTTGGTTACGGCGGATCGCTCCGAGTTCGTCGGGGCGTGCGCCGTGGTCGATGTCGCCCCGCTTGGTACGGGTGGTCATGAGGAATGCTCCTTCGAGTTGGTTTCCTTGGCGACCTGGAGGGCCAGGTCGGGGCGGCCGGTCGTCGCGTGGCGTAAGACCTCGCCGATCCAGTCGGGGTCGATCGCGTCGGCCGATGAGGCGGTAGACCACATCTGCCGGAGGATTTCGTCGGGCTCGATGGCGGCGGTCATGCGGCGTAGGTCTTCGGGCCGATCGCCTTGTCGAACTCGTCGGCAAGACCGATCAGCGGCGACCCGCCAACCTTGACGAGGACGACGTCGCCGCGCTGCCACAGCTCCGTGACGGCTTCCGTGATCGCCCAGTAGCCGCCGGTGATCTTGGGGCGGACGGTCGATAGTCGGACGAGGGTGCCGTCGGCGTCAGGGTCGCGGCGGCGCAGTTCGGTGAGTATTTGTTGCTCGATGGTGGTCATGCGGGTTCTCCTCGGGGTGTCGTGCGGTGGTAGTCCTTCTCGGTTGTGGGACGCGCACGTTGGTGAGGGTCAAGTCGACATGGCGGCCTCCGTCCCGATGAGGGAGTCGAGCACGGCGTCGGCCCGATGTCTGTCAACGAGCCCCGAGGCGACCTCGCGATCGACGGCGGCGCGCAGCCGCCACCACGACAGCGCGGCCCGAGCCTCATCGACCCGTGGGCCGCTCGTTTCGCCCCGGGACGCGAGGACGCCGAGCCGAGATCGCCACCCCGCCATCGACCGGCTACGGGGATCTGCCATCGCTTTCGTGCTCATGCTTGTCAGTCAAGCAAGTAGGGGTGCAACCGACTTCGGCGCAAAGGTCTGGAGACCACTCCGAATGTCAGTGCCCGCTGCGATAATCGCCGCATGACAGCAAGTTCCACCCGCCACGCAGGCGGGGCAGAGCAATGACTGATGAGGCACTACTCGTCACGCTGAGCGAGCACAGCGTGGACGACGACTACTCGCTCGCCAACCTTCTAAGAGCGTGCGTGCTACTCGGTGCACGCACCGGGTCGGATGCTCTGCGCGCGTGGGCACAGCACGAGCTGCGCGGGTATGCACCAGACGACGCGTTGCCTGACTACCGACGCGTATCTCTGCCTCTCTTTGTTGACACTCAGAGTGGCCCGACCTTTATTCGCGGCCAGCACATTCACCGCCTCCAAGTCCCGTCCGACCTTCGCGACGGTGTCCCAGAATCTGTCGAGATGCGCCAATCTGTCGACGAGTTGGAGTCCATGGCCTCGGCATCCAGGACGCCGCAGCTTGCGAACGAGAGCTTCGCGTTGGTGGCTAGCCGGTGGAGCGACCAGTTGCCAATGTTCCAGACAGTTGACCGGCTGTACTACAGGCCAACAGCGACAACATTCGTCGCGATAGTGGGTGCCGTCAGGACCACACTCGTCGAGATCGTCGCTGATCTCGTCAGCGATGCACCTATCACCCTCCCTTCGAAATCAAAGGTGGATAACGCCGTGAACGTACGGATCAACAACGTGTCAGGTGACCACAACGAGGTCTCGGTCGCGTCTAACTCAGGCGCAGTGGGAGCGGGTACTAGGTCTAAGCAGATCGTGAACAACGGCATCCTGCCCGACGAGCTGACCGAGCTGTTCGCGTCAGTTCGCAATCTCGTCCCGGAGGTTGGGAACGATGACGATCGCGCTGACGTCGAGCAGGCGATCGACGACTTCGAGGGCGAGCTCACCCAGCCGGAACCTCAACCCGGCAAAGTGCGCACCCGCGCCCGGGCACTGCTGGCGTTGTGCGAGAAGATCGCGCTTCCGGCGCTCACCTCGGCGGCGACAACGCTCACAACCTCAGGGCTGGCAGAACTGGGGATTGGATAAGTGACGCATCGGAACGCTGCGTGACGACACGTGGCTGCACGATCTCGATCGAAATCGTGCTTTCCGTGGACAGCACGAGACCGAGCTGGCGAAAGCTACTACACAACAGCGTGATCGGGGTCTGTCGCTTCGAGGTGGGCGGTGATTGCTCGACCTCGTCGACCGTCAAGCACCCGGCGCACGGCGTTCGCGTGCCAGGTCGTTGAGCCGCTGCCGGTGAGCACACCGTCAGCCTCCAGCGATGAGCCGATCGAGCGCAGCGACACACCGTTGTACGCGGCCCGGCAGATGCGTTCGACGACGGCGTCGGGGAGTTTGGAGGGCGTGCCGAGTTGGACGCCTTGAGCGCGCTTCTCGGCCAGCGCCTCACGGGTCCGCTGCGAGATCATGTCCCGCTCGAACTCGGAGAAGACTCGCAACATGTTCATCGCGGCCCGGCCCGCCGGGGTGGTGGTGTCGACCATCTGATCGGCGGTGGTGATCCGCCATCCCTGTTTGGCGGCGATGCGATCGAGGTCAACCGCATCGGCGAGCGATCGGCTGATTCTGTCCAGCTTCGCCGCGAGCAGGGTCTCGGCTCGCCGGTCGGCCAGCGCGTCGAGAGCGTCACGCATCGCGGGTCGCTTGGTCGGGGCAGTGCCACCGCTGACTCCAGCATCCTCGAACCACTCGACGATCATCAGCCCGCGTGCCTCGGCGTACGTCTCGATGGTTCGACGCTGGGCGTTGAGGCCGAGTCCTGAATCGGATTGCTCGGTCGTCGACACCCGAAGGTAGGCAACGGCCGTGCCGGTCGGGGCGGTGGGTCGGGTGCGGGTGACGCGCATATTGGCCATGCTCCAAGTCTATCGCGTTACTCCGACGACGGTTGACGTAACACTGTTGCGTCCGTTGCCAATTCGCCTACCCCCACCCTGTCGCCTCGCCTCCGATTTCGATGGTGGGCTGGCGTCGGCCCGAGATCGAGCGGGACAGAAGCGGGTTCGTGACACCGGGAGGCCCGTACCCGCCGGGCTGGACTTTGTAGCGCCGCTGGCTGCTCGTGGTCTGTGAGACCTCGACGATCTCGGCGTCGATCACGTCCTCATCGCCCTTGTCATCGGGCTCGGGCTCGTCGCGCACATCGACCTCGGGCACAGCCTCATCAGCCGCCAGCGGTTCACTCAGCGCCGGGGTGGGCTCATCCCAGGGTTCGGGCGGCGCGGTCAGCGCGGGGTGCTCGTCGGTGTCACTCCAGGCCGTTCGCCGCCACAGGTCGGCGCGCTCCGCCTCGGTGAGCGGCATGAGCACCTGCTCGGTGGCGGCCAGGTGTTCGCTCCACAGGGGGCCGCCGCGTTCAACATGCCTGTATATCCCGACGACTCCCTCGGCGATCTGTCGGTCCAGGTCTTCGGCGCTGTGCGTGCCATCGGCGATCTCGGCTGCCGAGTCGATCCCTGCCTCGACGACGTCGAGCACCGCAGCGTCGTGTTCGTTCTCGGTGATCGCGCGGGCGAGTCCGACTGCCTTCTTCATGACGTTCTTCTTGTCGGTCACTGGTCAAGCACCTCTCCATCGATGACGTTGCCGAACTTTGCTTCGAGTTGATCCAGCAGGTCGGTTGTCGTAGTGGCAACCACCGCTTCTACCTGGTGGCGCTCAGGGCTGTTCGCGCCGGTGAGCTGCGCCCACTGACTCAAGTTCCTATGGACCTCGCGGGAGAGCTTGACCAGCATGTCGTCGTCGCCTCGGCGGGACGCGTCGGCGAACCGGCCCATCAGAACCGACCGTGTGATCCGCAGGGTCTCGCCCGCCGACCGGCGTACCTCGTCGACCGACTCGCCGGGCTCGGAGTCGAGGTACCGCTGCACCGCCGTACGGGCCGCGCCGCGAGACCGGAACCCCTCGGAGTCGGCGATCTCGGCCCACGTCCGACCGAGGGCGCGTAGGCGATGCGCACGCTCAGCGCGACGGCGCGAGTCTTCGCGGCTCATAACAGGTCCAGGGCGGGGCATGTACCCACTATGTACCAATTGCGTGCAGACTCAGAACGCCGACAAGGGCGGGTAATACGTTGGCGGGCGCGATGATTCGGAGATCACTGCTATTCCACTCGACCGCTTCGGCGACAGCCTGACAACGCCGACCTCGGCGGGCACGATCCGGCCGTCACCGCTCCTTCCCGATCAACCGACTAGACCGCGATCTACCCCTTATTCATCACCTCGCGTCCATCTATCCCGCCCTTCCAGCCCTCCCTATAGGTCGGGCTGGATAGGGCTATGGCGATCCAGCCCTATCCAGCCCCGCCGAGGGCAGGATAGAAAGACCAGGTCAATGGTGCTTTTCGTGACCTATCCAGCCCTATCCGGCCCTCGACTGGGCTGGATACATTCCAGCCTATCCAGCCCTCGAAAAGGGCTGGATACATTTCAGCTGGTCAGGGCATGTTTCTGGTCGATTCTGATCTATCCGGCCCCGAGGCCCGTTGACCCGATCTCGGGCGGGGGCGAAGCGGTGCGCGGAGTAGCTGTGCGACCGCTTCATCTGAAACGTGCTGCCCGACAACGACTAACAGTGTCGGCGTTGTCGACTCGCCGGTGTGCCTAACGCGCCTCGCCAACCCGAAAAGGAGCTATAGTTGCCGTAACGCACCGGTGTCGATAGCCCCCGCAGGAGTCGGTGCGCCGCATGATCCCGAATCGCCGGAGCTGACATAGACGCCCCGGATCGACGCGAGATCGGCATGTAGCGGCTGCTCGGGTCACCTCGCCGGTGCCCCTCACGTAGCTCGCGCCCAGGGTGGACGCGGAGGCCACCTCATCACCGGGCGGGGCCGTGGAACCAATCCGACTTATCGGAGTTCCACCGTGCCCACAACCAGCACACTCGTCTCGACGCAGGAGCTAGCGCGCGAGCTTGGCTGCGCTAAGAAGACAGTCCTTCACTACGTCCACAACTTCGGCCTGCCGGTCCATCGACTCGGCCCCCGGGTGTTCCGCTATGACCTCGATGAGGTTCACGCCTGGCTGCGTAGCAACCCGATGCCTGCCCAAGGTGCGCCGTCGGGTACCCCAACCGACGCCGACGATGATTACCGCGACTCGATCCGCAAGCTGGTCGATGCCGCTCCGGCGTTGAGTGCCGATCAGGCCGACCGCGCATCCGCACGATTCTCACGGGCGGTGCGGCGTGAGTGCCGCGGCAACCCTCATTGGCGGGCAGCGCCAGGACGCCCCGCCACAAGCGCGTGAGCATTGGGTCGCTGACCAGGTCGCCAAGTTCGAGCCTGCTGACCTACGCCGCGCGGCGACATTGCTGTCCAGCTTGGCCTCGGACGGTCAACGATGAGCCCCGGTGCGTCACCTCGCGCCGACCCACATACGAGTCGACCGGCCAGCGCCCGAGATTCGCTGACCGGTCGGAAACCCGCTACCAAACGAGATAGGCCCTGAACATGACCTACGACCAGAATAGCAGCGCCGAGGTGCGTGCTCGGGCATTGACGAAGATCCTCGACAACGCCTCCCAAAGTCGGGATTCGTTGGGCGGGTCCATCTCCGACCTCGCGGCCGAGGGGTGTGCGGTGATGTTCGTTCACCCGGGCTCGAAGTACCCCGCCGACATGCGGTCGGTGAAGGTGCGCCGGGCTGACGACCTCGCCGCACAACACGCAGCTCGCGCCGCGGGCCGATCCAACTGGCGTAAGGCGAAGAGTCCGGCCGGGGTGGCGCTCGCGACGACCGACGAGTCGACCCTTGACGGGTATCTCGCGCCGTACGTCGAACTGCACGATGACCAGCCCGTCAACCTCGCCGTCTCAGCGGGCCGTAGCCGCCTCGTCGTCGTCGACTGTGACAACCCCGAGCAGAGGGCCGCGTTCCTCCGCGACACGGGCGCCGACGCCGACACACCGCCCACCGTCAGCACACCCGGGGCTCACGACACCGTCGGCAACCTCGTCCACCACGACGGCGGTCACTATTGGTTCACCGCGCCCGAGGGCGTCGAGCTACCCGTTCACCTGCACGCGATGACAGTCGGGTCCGGTGACGCGGCGTACTCGATCAAGTGGGGGCCGAATACCTACGTCCTGATCCCGCCGAGCGAACGCGCCGAAGGTGCCTACCGGCTGACGGGAACCGTTGAGTCGCTGCCGGAGTCGCTGGCCGAGGTGATCGGGAGCTACGCCGCCGCTCGTCCCCGGGCCGATCGTCCCGCGAGCCGTGACGACGCCACCACGATCGAGGAATGGGGAGCGGCGACCCCGTGGTCGGAAATCCTCGCCGACGCCGACGGCTGGAGCGCCACCGGCACCGTCGACAACTGCGGGTGTGACGTATGGACCGCGCCTGGCGCTCACGCCAGCCCCAAGTCCGCCACCGCCCACGAGCCCGGGTGTGGCCGGTTCGCTGATTCGCCGGACCCGCCGCTCTACATCTGGACGGATCATGACGCCGAGCCGTTCACCGACCTCGTCGCGAAGCACGGCCGGGCGGTGACGCGGCTACGGGCGGTGTCAGCACTGCATTCGACGGCGACGACAGCGCCACCATGCGTGATCTCGATCTGTTTCCCGCCCCGGTCACCCTCGACCACTCGACCCCCAAGGACGCCTCCGTGACCGACGACACCGCCCCCGATGCCGAGTTCGAGCGCGAGGTCGCGAAACGTCAGATGTACCTGCTGGCTGACCGTGAGGCGCGCCGCCGCCTCGCAGCAGCAGACACCGAAGACTTGGACCTTCTGGCCGCGTTCCCGACGCTCGATGAGTTTCTGGCACAGGAGGACACGCCCTCGCGCTTTCGCATCGAGGGGCTGTGGCCGTCTGGAGGCGCGAAGATCATGTGCGCGGCCCAGGCCAAGACCGGCAAGACAACGCTGAACATGAACCTCATCCGGTCGCTGGCTGACGGTGACGCATTCCTCGACTCGTTCGAAGTCCACGAACGCGCACAACGCATCGTCGTCATGGACAACGAGATGAACGAGGACATGCTCCGGTACTGGATACGGCTACAGAAGATACGAAACACTTCGGCGGTCGCGGGCGTCGCAGCGTTGCGCGACAAGCCCCGCCTGCTCGATCTCGGCAACGATCGCGTGCGTGAGTTCTGGGTGCATCGACTTCGCGATCTCGGGTGCGATCTCCTCATCTTCGACTGCCTCAAGCCCGCCCTGGACGTGATGGGGCTCGACGAGAACCACGAAATCGGCAAGTTCCTGGCCCCATTCAGTCAACTGCTCGCTGACGCGGGAATCGGTGACGTCATCGTCTACCACCACATGGGCCACAACAACGAGCGTGCGCGCGGTGACTCGACGCTGGTGGGCTGGACCGACGCCAACCTGAAGCTGATCCGCGACCAGATGAATCCCGAGGACCGATATTTTTCGGCACCCGATGTTCGCGGCGCTCAGCAGCCCGTCGGTGAGGGGTTGCTGTCGTTCAACCCCGCCACTCAACGGCTCAGCTACGCGGGCGGCGATCGCATCCAGACCCACGAGGACGGCGTCGTCGAGGACCGCGCAACCCGCATTCTCGAAGTACTGGCGGAAGCCGTTGCCGATGCCAAGAACGACACGAACACCCTCAACCGGACCGCGTTGTACAGGGCCGTCGGCGGCAAGGACGAGACAACCAAGAAGGCGCTCGACATACTCATAGACACCCGCAAGCAGGTGATCCGGGAATCCGTTGGCCGGGCGCTGCTCTACAAACTCGCACCGAAAGCGAACGACCCGACAGACATGGGTGCTGAGCCCTACACGCTGCCCGCCCCGATGCCGTCCCCGGCGGCGGGACGGGCGAGCTAACAGCTACCCCCGGTAGGGCGCGTCAGACAGCACGACCTCGGTATCGGCTGAGCCGATCTTCGCTAGCAGGCGCTCCAGGGCCTCCTTTCGGAGTTCGCGCTCGCCACCGGGGCCGACAACGATCTCCTTCACCAACGGTGTTCCAGCTTTGGTGATCGGGAAATAGAGCTTTTGGTAGGGGATTAGGCCGACTCGCCCGGCGCGGAACTGCGCATCTTCACCGCCCCATTCCTGGTCCACAACGACGCGCCACTCGGACTCCTCGCGGAAGGCGTCGTGCTTGACCTGGGCGAGCGAGGTCGCAATCACGCCATGAAACGTGTCGGGCCACCTGTACGACTTCTTGCCACTCTCGATTTGTTCGAGGCCGTGTCTGGCTTCGCCCGCACACTCGGTAAGGAACGGTTCGGCCTCAACCTTGCCATAGCGAACCCTCACGGCCTGCTGAACGGGACCTACTGAGAGCTCTGGGTCCGTTTGGAAGAGTGACGCATTCACCGTGATGAGTCCTGCGATAGCGGTGCCGGTGAAACCGATCGCGTACCCACCGCCACCGTCGCCATAGCCGCGCCACTGGCTGAGCAGGTTGCCGGAAGTGCAGAAGCAGGTCACGTGGGGGTTCGGCTTCTCGACTTTGGAGCGGGTGTTGTACTCGAACCTTCCGTTGCGAGTATCGGCGGCAAGCTGGTGCAGCCGCTCACGGACAGTCTCACTTCTTGCTGAGTCCGCTTCGGTCTCCAGCTTCTTCGCCAGCATCTCCGCACCGTAGGTCAGCTCCTGTGAGTCATTGAGATAGCGCGCGTCGGTCGCCCACAGCGTCCCGAATGTGGCGTCCTTCTCGGTGGCGAACGTGCCCTCGTCGGTACCGGGGAAAGCGACAGGATTACCGAGGATTCCGAGGAGCCCTCCGGTGTCGGTGTAGTGGTACAGCGTCGGTGGCAAGTCCTCTGGTAGCGGCATCGGGCAAGCATATTCTGCTGGGGACGGTGGCCGGGTCCGCTACCTACTGAGCGACGGCGGGGCGACGAGGCGTGATTGTGATCGCGTCGGACGGCTTATGCCATCGGCCCCGGCCGACGCGGTCGATGGTGATGGTCATGGTCGACCGGATGAACTCGCGCTTCGCGACCAGCGGTAGCTCCTGCCACATCGCCATCGGGTCGGGGGCGGTCGCGAGGTCGCGGATCAACGGGTCCGTGAACACCGGTGTCGCGTCGGCCTCGGCGTCGGCGATCTGCGCCTCCAGGCGAGTCGCGACCCGCGCGCCGGTGCTCGGGGGCATCCGACCCTCGGCGATCTCGTTCTCCACGTCCTCCAGGCGCTGACGCAGCTCGGCCAGTCGTGCCGGGGCTGTGGGGTCAGACGCCGGTACCTCGGCCAGTGCGGCCAGCGACTCGGGTGTGGTCAGGATGCCTTCGACGACCGCGAGAACGACGCCGTCGGTCGCCTCCATATTTCGGCCCACACAGTGCTCCTTGCACTGATAGACCACGTAGCCGGTCCCGTCTTTGCGTCGGCCACCGCGCGCCTTCCAGACGTGCTCACCACATACTGCACACCGGGCGATGCCGGTGAGGAGGTGCTTCACCGGCACCCCACGCGGCCCGGTCTTGCGACCCGCGAACAGAGCGACCAAGTCATGGTGTTGCTCGTCGGTGAGAATCGGCTCCCATGTGCCCTTGCCGTGAATCTCCTGGGGGCCGCGTTTCCCGTCGATGGTGGCGCTGACGGTGCGGTACCCGGCGTAGGTCGCGTTGAGCAGAATGCGGCGCAGCTTTGCCGAGTCCCACCCGATCGGGTCTTTCGTTTCGATCCATCGGACTACCGAGCCGAACGACTGCCCTGCAAGCACTCGACGCGCAGCCTCCTGAACGAGGGGAGCGCGGTCGGGGTCGGGGGTCCGGCCGGTCGACTTGCCTGTCTCGGGATCACGAACAATCTTGTAGCCGTACGGAACTCGGCCGTGGGGCTTTCCCTCGGCGAGATTGGCCCGGTGCGCGCGGAGGATGCGCTCGCGGGTCTTCTTGGCCTCCTGCTCGGACATCATGCCGTCGATGACGAACTTGGGCTCGTCGAGGTCGACGAGTTGCCCGCCATAGGACATCGCCACGCCCCGCTCGATACACAGATCGCGCAAGCCAATAAGCGCGCCGAGATCACGTGAGAGCCGCGACGCCTCCCAACAGACGATCGCGTGCCCCGGGGCGACGATCTCGCGGAGCCGGTCGAAGCCGGGGCGGTCCTTGCGGGCGTATCGGCTCGCCGACCGATCGTTGTCGCAGATCACCTCGGCCACCGGCCAGCCCTCCCGCTCGCACACTGCCCGGCACTCGGCCTCCTGCTCGGCGACGGACCGGCCCTTTGCGTTGTCGCGGGACACTCGGGTGTAGATGATTGCGCTGGTCGCGGGCGTGTTCATAGTAAGAGAGTTTACGACTAATAAACACGCCTTCGACAGCACCTACTACCAGATCCTCGATTCGACGAAGGGACGGCCGTTCGGCCTGTACCTGCACGGCAACGAGGGGACCGAGGGTGCGGAGAAAGCGGTCGACTCGATCACTACCGGACTCGGGTGGACCAAGGCGGCCGAATACATCTCCGTCGCCGGCAAGCCGTCCAAGGACGAACTCGAGAAATGCTGGGAACTCGGCGCCACGGTCGCGGCCGGGCTGATGGGCTGATGATCTCCCGGGCCGGATCGCGACCACGTCCGCGTACGGCTCCGGCGTGCACCCGACCGCGCCGGTCCACCAGCACGGTTCCGGCTGGTCCTACACTGGCACCGTGAGCACGGCCATCCACTCAGCGACCGCGTCGGACGCCGCGACGATCCCGACCCCGTACGAGGACCTGCTCCGGCTCGTCCTCGAGACCGGTACCCCCAAGGCCGATCGCACCGGCACCGGCACGCGCAGTCTCTTCGGACACCAGCTGCGCTACGACCTGGCGGCCGGCTTCCCGCTGGTCACCACCAAGAAAGTGCATCTGAAGTCGATCGTGTACGAGCTGCTGTGGTTCCTGCGCGGCGACTCGAATGTCCGGTGGCTGCAGGACCGCGGGGTGAGCATCTGGGACGAGTGGGCCGACGCCGACGGCGACCTCGGGCCGGTCTACGGCGTGCAATGGCGCAGCTGGCCGACACCGTCCGGTGAACACATCGACCAGATCTCGGCCGCCCTCGACCTGCTCCGCACGAACCCCGACTCCCGTCGCAACATCGTCTCGGCGTGGAACGTCGGTGAGATCCCGCAGATGGCGCTGCCCCCGTGCCACGCCTTCTTCCAGTTCTACGTCGCCGACGGAAAGCTCTCGTGTCAGCTCTACCAGCGCAGCGCGGACCTTTTTCTGGGCGTGCCCTTCAACATCGCTTCCTACGCTCTGCTCACGCACATGATGGCGCAACAGGCCGACTTGGAGGTCGGCGAGTTCGTCTGGACCGGCGGTGATTGCCACATCTACGACAATCACGTGGAGCAGGTGCGCAAGCAACTGTCGCGTGATCCGTACCCTTATCCGAAACTCGAACTGCGGAAACGCGATTCGATCTTCGACTACGAGTTCGACGACATCGCGGTGGTGGGTTACGAGTCGCATCCGGGGATCAAGGCGCCGGTGGCGATCTGATGGCGACCACGGTCACCCTGCTGTGGGCCCAGGATCGGGTGGGCGCGATCGGTCGTGAGAACAGCATCCCGTGGCGGGTGCCCGAGGACATGCGTCGGTTCCGCGAGCTCACCGGGTCCGATGCGGTGGTGATGGGGCGGAAGACCTGGGAGTCACTGCCCGACCGTGTCCGGCCGTTGCCCGGCAGGCGCAACATCGTGATCACGCGGTCGGCCACATGGTCCGCCGAGGGGGCCGAGATCGTCCACACGATCGACGACGCCCTCGGGCTGGTCGACGGACCGGTGACGGTGATCGGTGGCGGACAGATCTACGAGGCATCGATGGATGTGGCAACGCATCTGCGCATCACCGAGATCGACATGCTGGTCGACGGTGCTGATGCGTTTGCGCCCGAGGTTGACCCGTACAGGTGGGAGGCCGAGGGCACCGGCGACTGGCAGCCGTCGTCGACCGGCGTCCACTTCCGATTCGTCGACTATCTCCGGCACGCGAGTGTGCGGTCGGGGCGGGAGGCATAGCGGGGCAGATGACCCGTACCAGCCTCTCCGCCACACAGGCGCGGCGAATCGCCCTTGCCGCACAGGGTTTCACCGATCGACCACCTTCCGGTGTGCCGACGTCGGCGCACCTGCGGCGGGTCGTGGCCCGGACCAGGCTGCTGCAGATGGATTCGGTGAACATCGCCGCGCGTGCCCACTACATGCCGATGTTCAGCAGACTCGGTCCGTACGATCGCGACATCCTCGACCGCGCGGCCTGGCGCCCCCGGCGCGGATCGCGACTCCTCGTCGAGTACTGGGCCCACGAGGCCGCGCTCATCCCCGTCGGCGACTGGCCTCTGTTCGGTTGGCGCAGAGACGAATTCCGCGATGGACGATACCGGTTCACCCGCGAACTGATGAGCCGCAACCGGGAACTCGCGCGTGATGTGCACGGGGTGATCGTCGAGGGCGGTCCGAGCACGCCGAAGGAGATCGAAGATCACCTCGGCATCGTCCGGCAGTCGGGGGTCCCGGGTGGCTGGTGGCATCGCGGGGAGGTCAAGCACCTCTGCGAGGCCATGTTCGCCGCGGGCGACCTCTCGGCCGTACGCAACGAGAACTTCGTACGGCATTACGACCTGACCGAACGCGTCATCGGCACCGACGTCGTCGACGAGCACATCGACCGAGCGGACGCGCATCGGGAACTGGCCGCGCGGGCAGCGAGCGCACTGGGTGTCGCGACAGTCGCCGATCTCGCCGACTACTACCGCACCAAGAGCGTCGACATGCGGCCGGCTATCCGCGATCTGGTCGATGCGGGGGAGCTGACTCCGGTCACGGTCGAGGGATGGCGGGATCCGGCCTACCTGCACGCGCGCGCGGTAATCCCTCGCCGGACCGATCGCGCCGCGATCCTCTCGCCGTTCGACCCGCTGGTGTTCTTCCGCCCACGGGCCGAGCGCCTCTTCGACTTCCACTACCGCATCGAGATCTATGTGCCGGAACACAAACGGGTGCACGGTTATTACGTGCTGCCGTATCTGATGGGCGACGACATCGTCGCCCGCATCGATCTGAAGGCCGACCGCAAGGCCGGCTCGCTCCTGGTGCTCGGGGCCTTTCTCGAGGACGGCCGGGCCGAGAAGGTCGTCGCCGATCGGCTCGCCGCCGACCTCGCGGCGATGTCCGGGTGGCTCGGACTGGACCGGGTCGACGTCGGGGAGCGGGGCGATCTCTCCCGCGCGCTCTCCGCCGCCGTCCGGTGAGCTGATCAGGACGGGATACGCACGACCATCTTGCCGGTGTTCTGGCCTTGCATCAGACCCAGGAAGGCATCGACCGCGTTGTCGATCCCGTCGACGACGGTCTCGTCGTGTACGACCTCGCCTGCTGCGAACCACTGACCCATCGTGGCGGTGAACTCCGGCAGCTGATCGAAGTGGTGGCCGACCGTGAACCCGGTGAGCGTGAGGCCGCGCGTGATGATGTTGGCCATGTTGCTCGGTCCGGGGGTGCGAGTTGTGCTGTTGTACTGGGCGATCGCCCCACACAGCGCCGCTCGTCCGCCGTCGCTGAACGAGTCGAGGGCCGCCTCGAGGTGATCGCCACCGACATTGTCGAAGTAGACGTCGATGCCGTCCGGTGCGGCCTCGCGGAGCTGCTTACGCACCGACGGTTCGTCCTTGTAGTTGAACGCCGCGTCGTAGCCGTAGCGCTCGGTGAGCAGCGCGACCTTCTCGGCCGAACCCGCGGACCCGATGACCCGCTCGGCGCCCTTGAGTCGGGCGATCTGGCCGGCGGCGGTTCCGACTGCGCCCGCGGCCCCCGAGATGAACACCGTGTCACCGGGGCGCATCTGCGCGATCGTGAGGAGTCCGACGTACGCGGTGAGCCCGGTCATGCCGAGCATGCCGAGGTAGACCGACGACGAGACGCCCTCGGGCGGTTCGGGAAGCGCGCGGAAACCCTTGGCGTCCTCCTGGACGAGGTCTCGCCATCCGTACTGATGGGAGACCAGCGTGCCGACCGGCAGATCGTCGGTCGTCGACTCGACCACGCGACCGACGGCACCGCCGGTCATCGTCTCGTCGAGAACGAACGGCGGGATGTAGCTGCGGGTGTCGATCATCCGGCCGCGCATGTACGGATCCACCGAGACGAACTCGTTGGCGACGCGCACCTGCCCGGGGGCCAGGTCGCCGTACTCGACGGTGACCGTGCGGAAGTCGGCGTCCGTGGGCCAGCCGGTCGGCCGGTTCGCGAGCTGGATCTGTGTGCTGGTCTGAGTCATCGATGACTCCCTTCCGGATTGTGTACCGATCGTTCCACAATAGCGTACGCTGGTCGGAACGACAATCGACGCAGTCAGGGGTGATCATGGGCAGAACGCAGGCGTACGACACCGCCACTGTTGTCGCCTCGGCGCGGAATCTGTTCTGGAAGAGGGGCTTCGACGGGGTCTCGGTGTCCGACGTGGAAAAGGCGACCGGATTGTCGCGGTCGAGCATTTACCACGCGTTCGGGAACATGCGCGGTCTGTTCGACGCGGCAGTGCAGGACTATCTCGACACCATCGTGCGGCCCCGCATCCGTCCGCTCCGGGAATCGGACGTCGCGCCCGGCGCACTGGCCGGGTACCTCGCCGGTCTGACCGAGGCGATCGGGCGCCTCGGGGACGCCGACGAACCGACCGGCTGTCTGCTCGTCGGCACCGCGGGGACCACCCTCGGGGACGACGAGGCCGTGCGGCAGGTCGTCGGCGCCTATCACGCCGAACTCCTCGCGGCTGTCACCAGCGGAGTGGCCGCGCGATTCCCCGACGACGACGCAGAGTCCGTCGCGGCGCGTGCCACGTCCATCACCGGGGCGACGATCGCGGCGATGACCCTCGCGCGCGTCAACCGGGACGAGGCGGTTCGGCTACTCGACGTGACGTCGGCCATGATTCGCTGACCCGGCACCCCGACTGGTGCAATTGCGACGCCGGGATGCCATGCTTCTGCTCGACCAATGTGCACACGGACGTGCTCGATCGGGAAGGCTGATGATGGCGGTTTCGTACCAGGGCAAGGACTACCGGCTGGTCATGTTCGACCTCGACGACACCCTGGCTCCGTCGAAGAGCCCGATGGCCGACGACATGGTCGCCCTGATGCGCCGCATGCTCGACCGGAGTCTCGGGTGCATCATCTCCGGCGGGCGGTTCGAGCAGTTCGCCGCGCAGGTCCTGGCGCGCCTCGGGACCTTCGACTCGATCGGGAACCTCCATCTGATGCCGACGTGTGGCACGCAGTACGTGCGCTGGTCGGGTACCGATTGGGAGACCGTCTACGCCGAATACCTCAGCGACGACGAGAAGTCGCGCACCCTCGACGTCCTCGAGGCGGGGGCCAAGGAGCTCGGTCTGTGGGAGTCGGAGACCTGGGGCCCGATCCTCGAGGACCGTGGCAGCCAGATCACCTTCAGCGCCTTGGGGCAGTCGGCTCCGGTCGATGCCAAGGCCGCCTGGGATCGCGACGGTGCCAAGAAGGAGTCGTTGCGCGCGTATGCAGCCGAGCGCCTGACCGACCTCGAGGTGCGCAGCGGCGGCTCGACGTCGGTGGACGTCACCAAGAAGGGGATCGACAAGGCGTATGGCGCGCGGAAGCTGATGGACATCCTCGACCTCGGCACCGGCGACATCCTGTTCTTCGGTGACCGCCTGGACGAGGGGGGTAACGACCGGCCCGTCCTGGATCTCGGGATCGAGTCGATTGCCGTCGACGGCTGGCAGGACACCTTCGCGAAGCTCTCGGCGATCGTCGACGGGTAGTCGTCGACGATCGCACGAGAAGTCTTCGCGAATGCCGTGACTACGCGTGCTTGACCAGCAGGCCCTTCTTGAGCCCGGCGATGTCACCGGCCGTCAGACCGAGGCCCTTGGACACGTAGTTGTCGAAGCTGCCGTACGTCTTGTCCGCAGCGGCGAACGCGGCACGCAGCGACGAGATGTTCACGCCGTTCAGCGAGTCGCCCGCGTCGGCATGGCGGAAGGTGTTGCTGGCCAGGTAATCCTGCTCGACCGTGCTGCGGTCGACGCCGAGGATGCTCAGCAGGACCGCGGACGCCCAGCCGGTGCGGTCCTTGCCCGCGGTGCAGTGGTAGAGCACGGTATCGCCCTTGCTCGTGGTGGTCTTGATGTCGAGCAACGTCTTCCGGAAGGCGTCGCGCGCCGACGCGCTGGTCACGAACTCGCGGTACTGGCTCTCCGTGTCGGTCAGACTGGCCGAACCCGAGTCCAGGCTGATCGGGACCGGTGAACCGACGACGTTGTAGTTCACCGCCGTCGACCCTGGGACCGCGCGGTCGGGCTGCACAGCGCGCTCTACGTCGCTGCGGAAGTCGATGATCGAGGTGACCCGGTGTCCGGTCAGCTTCTTCTGATCGGACACCGTGAGTTTGTCGAGGCTGTCGCTGCGGATGACCCGGCCGTTGATCGAGTGACCGTCGGCGGTGTGATAGTTCGCGAACGTGCGCGTGTTCACCGTGCCGGCGAGGTCGAATGCGGCGGGCGCGGACGTGGCCGCCATCTGCGAGGGGGCTGCCGTCGCTGTTCCGATCGCGGTCGGTGCGATTGCGGGTGCGCCGACCACGGCGAGTGCAGCGGCCGCGCATACGAGCCGTCGCCGCAGTGCGGAGCGGTGCGAAGGTGTGGTCATCTCGGGCCTTTCGTTTCCTGGATGGACGTGACGATCACGGTGCCGTCTCGTGACGCTAGTCGGCGGGGCCTGCGACGGATCCGACGCGTGGCGTTCCGGAGGGCACCCGGAACGATCTGGCGTGATAGCTGCTGGTCCGCGGGTCGGCCTTGTCGACGAGGAAGTACCAGTCCATCTGCGCCGCTGCCGGTGTGACGGTCAACACCCCATAGCCGTGCGCGTCGAAATCGTTCCATCGGACGTGCCGGTTGGCGGCCATGATCGCCGTGGGCACGGCGGCGCCGACGGTGTGCTCGGGCACTCCGAGGATGTCGTCGATGTTGGACGAGGTCACCGACGGGACCACCAGCTCGGTCGCGACCGAACCGACGGCGGGATAACGAGCCGCGTCGACGGGGATGTCACAAGCCCAGGACGAATGGATGTCGCCGGTGATGAACACGACGTTGTCGACGCGATGATCGCGGATCGTGTCGAGCAGTCGGCGGCGATCGGCGGTGTAGCCGTCCCATTGATCGGCGTTGTAGGGCACGCCGCCTGCGGGCAGGCCGAGCAATTCGGTGACGGCCGCGGTGTTGCGGGCGTCGAGGGGCGGGATCAGGACGGGCGCGATCATCACCGGGTTCCCGATTATCTGCCATCGCGTGGACGACGAGGTCAATCCATTGGTGAGCCAACGCATCTGGGCCGGCCCGGTGATGGTCTGGCGCGGGTCGTCGACGTCGGACGAGGTGGCCGACACCTGGTGGTCGCGGTACGTCCGGAGGTCCAGCATCGACAGTTCGAGCAACCGTCCGAAACGGAGCCTGCGGTAGAGATGCCTGCCGGTACCGGTCGCCTCGGGACGCACCGGCATCCATTCGTAGTAGGCGCGCTCGGACGAGGCTTTTCGTGCTGCCCAGGGTCCCTCGCCTGCGCTGTGGTTCTCCGCGCCGCCCGTCCAGGCGTCGTTGGACGACTCATGGTCGTCCCACGTGCAGATCCACGGCAGGAGGCGGTGCAGTTCGGCGAGGTCGACGTCGGTCTTGTAGTGGGCGTGTCGGATCCGGTAGTCGCGCAGGGTCACGGTCTCGTTGGCCGGTTCCGTCCGCCGCACCACGCCGGACTTCCCGCCGTAGCCGCCGGTCTCGTACTCGTAGAAGTAGTCGCCGAGGTGCACGATGGCGGTGAGATCGCGGTGCGCGCGCAGATGGCGATACGCCCCGAAGTACCCGGCTTCCCAATTGGCACACGACACAACGCCGAATCGCAGCCGACGGACATCGGCGCCCGCTGCCGGTGCCGTGCGGGTGTGACCGGTCGGCGACGTGGCACCCGCCGTGGGTCCCGACGCGACCCGGAACCGATAGACGTAGGGCGTGTCGGGCTCCAGCCCGGCGACATCGACCTTCACCGTGTGGTCGGCATCGACAGACGCGTGGACGGAGCCGGATGCCACCGTGCGTGCAAAGCTCGCGTCACGGGCGACCTCCCAGGTGACGTTGACGTCGGGTCCGCGACCCGAGCCCGGCGTCGACGTGGCCGTCGGCGTGACGCGTGTCCACAGAATCACCCCGTCGGGGAGTGGATCGCCCGAGGCGACGCCGTGGGCGAACACCGCGGCCGAACGGGGCGCTGGTGTGGCGGAGACGGGTGACATGGCGATCCCGGCGGTGGAGACACCGGCCGCCACCGCGCCCGTGCGCAACACGGCGCGACGGCTGATCCCGGATCTTTCCGACGGTTCTGCAGAGGACGCGCCGGGCTGATCGGGGTCACTGGGGTCACTGGGCGGTGCGGACACGACGCTCATCATGCGGCACCCGATGCCATGGTGGCGAGCGGGAGGCGCTCGGCGGATCAGCAGCGCCGTGGGGGTTCTGGCGGGCGTCGTCGAACGTTCATCCGGAATCCGCCCGATCGACATCCGATCGCCGACCCGACGAGGGTCTGGTGCCGTTCCGGCGGAAGGAGCAGGATTTGCATCATGGCGATCGACATGGACCGGTTCACGCTCTCCCGACTCGGCGAACTCCGCTGGTGCGCGATGCGACGACGAGTGCGTGCTGCGGTCGCGGGGGAGACGGTCGTCGACTCACGTGATGCGTTGCAGGTGTGGGAGCCGTACCGGGTGGTGGGCTTCTATGCCGTACCGGTCGCGGACATCTCGCCGGGGCCGGTCGATCCGGTGGCCGTGGCGACTGCCGAGCACCGACCGCCGATCCTGACCCCGGACGATGCGTTCGGGTTGCACACCTGCCCGGGGACGGCGTGGACGATCCCCACCACCGATCACCCGCTGGTCGCGGCCGCCTTCAGCCCCGATGATCCGGATCTACGAGGCCACGTCGTCCTCGACTGGTCCGCCTTCGACGAGTGGCGGGAGGAGGAGCAGACCGTGGTCGCGCATCCACACGATCCGTTCAAGCACATCGACTGTCTGGAAACGAGTCGCCACGTCGTGGTTCGCGTCGACGATGTGGTGGTGGCCGAGAGCAACCGGCCGACGCTCCTGCTCGAGACCCACCTTCCGCCACGCCATTACCTGCCTCGCGAGGACATCCGGATGGATCTGCTCGTCGCCGGCGACACGCACACCACGTGCGCTTACAAGGGCCACGCCTCGTACTGGTCGGCCACCGTGCACGGGCGGACGGTGGCCGATGTCGCCTGGTGCTATCCCGATCCGCTCATCGACGGCGAGCCGGTCCGTGACCTGATCTGCTTCGACGACGATCGGGTCGACATCACCGTGGACGGTATCGCGGGGTGAGGGGGAGCGGTCTGCGCAACTGGTGGACAATCGACGCAACCGACCCCGCAGGAACGGCTGGCGGGTCGAACAGAATGCGGTGAGGAGGCAACGTGTCCGAGTTGGTGCCGTTGACGGTGCAGATGGTCGCCGCGACGCAGTTCACCCCACCGCCGGACGTCGACTGGAGTACCGATGCCGCCGGTGGAGAGGCGCTCGTCGAGTTCTCCGGCCGGGCCTGCTATCAGAGCTGGGACAAGCCGAATCCCCGCACGGCGACCAACGCGGGCTACCTGCGGCACATCCTCGAGGTGGGTCACCTGTCGCTGCTCGAGCACGCGTCGGTGACGTTCTACATCACCGGTATCTCCCGTTCGTGTACCCACGAGCTGATCCGGCACCGGCACTTCTCCTACTCGCAGCTGTCCCAGCGATTCGTCCCGGAGCACGACTCGAATGTGGTGGCACCACCGGCGATCCGCGGCGACGTCGAGCTCGAGGCATTGTTCACCGAGGCGACCGATTCGGCGCGAAAGGCCTACAGCGAGCTGCTCGACGCCCTCGAGGCCAAGTTCGCTGATGTGCCGAACGCGATCCTGCGGCGCAAGCAGGCACGTCAGGCGGCCCGGTCGGTACTGCCGAATGCCACCGAGACCAAGATCGTGGTGACCGGCAATTATCGCGCGTGGCGGCACTTCGTGGGGATGCGCGCGACCGAACACGCCGACGTCGAGATCCGGCAACTCGCCGTCGAGTGTCTGCGTCAGCTGATGGAGGTGGCGCCGACGGTGTTCGGTGACTTCGAGATCGGCACGCTGGCCGACGGAACCGAGGTCGCCACCTCCCCATTCGTCCTCGAGGGCTGAGCGGCGCCGCGCCGGGCGCCCGCACGCGTATCCGCGGTATGGAGAAGGTAGCCTTGAGCACCATGAACGCAGGCGTAGACCAGCCGCAGACGCACCCCTTCGGGACCATCGGTGTCGCCATGGTGACCCCCTTCACCTCCGACGGTGCGCTGGATCTGGACAAGGCCGCCGAGCTGGCCGAACACCTGGTGTCCAAGGGATGCGACGGACTCGTGGTGTCGGGTACGACCGGCGAGTCACCCACGACCACCGTCCCGGAGAAGCTCGAGTTGCTGCGTGTGGTTCTCGACGCCGTCGGGGACCGCGCTCGCATCACCCAGGGCGCCGGCAGCTACGACACCGCGGAGAGCGTCCGCTTCGCCATCGAGGCGGAGAAGGTCGGCGCCCACGGACTGCTCGTGGTGACGCCGTATTACTCGAAGCCACCGCAGGCGGGCCTGTACGCCCACTTCCGCTCGATCGCGGACGCCACCGATCTTCCCGTGCTGCTCTACGACATCCCGCCCCGTTCGGTGGTCCCGATCCTCAACGACACGATGCTCGCGCTGGCCGAACATCCGCGCATCAAGGGTGTGAAGGATGCCAAGGGCGACCTGCATTCTGCCGCGGGCATCATCGCGTCGACCGATCTGGAGTACCTGTCCGGCGAGGATGCGTTGAACCTGCCGTGGCTCTCGGTGGGTGCGACCGGATTTGTCAGCGTGATCGGGCATCTGGTCGCGGATCGGCTGCGCGACATGCAGATGGCGTTCGAGAAGGGCGACATCGCGACCGCCCGGGAGCTCAACATCTCGATGCTCCCACTGGTGAATGCGATGGGCCGATTGGGTGGTGTGACCATGGTGAAGGAATCGTTGCGAATCCTCGGATTCGATGTCGGGCGACCGCGTCTGCCGCAGGTTCCGGCAGACGGACCACAGATCGAGGCGCTCGTCGCAGATCTCCGCACGGCCGGCGTGCTGAACTGATGACCGGGCCAGCGCGGCGCCGTCGTACCGCAAGCCGAAAGGCGGGACCTCCGGCACCTCCCACCGAGGCGGCACCTCCCACCAAAGCGGCACCTCCGACCAAGGCGGCCCCTCCGACCGAGGCGGCAGCGCCTCCACAACCGCCTGCCAAGGCTGCCAAGGCGGCCGGCGGCACCGCGAAAAAGGCACCCAAGAAGGCGGATTCGTCGGCAGCCAAGGGCGGCCAGGATGCCGAGCCGAAGCATGCCGCGCGGGCCCAATCGGGCCAGTCACGCTCCGGCGGCGGACGTCACGAGCGACGGGATCGGCGTGGCGACAACCGCGGATCGCAGGCCGCGACGGTGCCTGCTGTCGATCGACTCGGTACCCCTCGCCGGGCACCCCGCAACGGTCTTCGCATCGTGGCCCTCGGCGGCATCGGCGAGATCGGGCGGAACATGACCGTCTTCGAATACGGCGGCCGCCTGTTGATCGTCGACTGCGGCGTGCTGTTCCCCGAGGACGCCCAACCCGGCGTCGACCTGATCCTGCCCGACTTCACCTACATCGAAGACCGGATGGACGACGTCGACGCGATCGTCCTGACGCATGGGCACGAGGACCACATCGGCGCGGTCCCGTTCCTGCTCCGGTTGCGCAGCGACATCCCGGTGATCGGGTCGAAGTTCACGCTCGCTCTGGTCGACGCGAAGTGTCGTGAGCACCGGTTGCGCCCCAAGCTCGTGCAGGTGGTCGAGGGTGAGCGGACCACACACGGCCCGTTCGACTGTGAGTACTTCGCGGTCAACCACTCGATTCCGGACGCCATCGCGGTGGCCATCCGGACCCCGGCCGGCGTGGTCCTGCACACCGGCGACATCAAGCTCGACCAGCTACCCCTCGACAATCGGCTCACCGATCTCGCCGGTTTCAGCCGGCTCGGCGACGAGGGGGTCGATCTGTTCCTGGTCGACTCGACCAACGCCGAGGTACCCGGGTTCGTGACGCCCGAACGTGAGATCGGCGGCGTCCTCGACCAGGTCATCGGTCGCGCCCGCCAGCGGGTGATCGTCGCGTCGTTCGCCAGCCACGTCCACCGGATTCAGCAGGTCGTCGACGTGGCCCTGGCGCACAATCGGCGGATCGCCTTCGTCGGGCGGTCGATGGTCCGCAACATGCAGATCGCCCAGGATCTCGGATACCTGTCGGTGCCCGACGGGGTCCTGGTGGATCTCGACACCGCCGCGACCCTGCCCGACGACCGGTTGGTGCTGATCTCGACCGGCTCGCAGGGCGAGCCGCTCTCGGCGCTGTCGCGGATGGCGCGTGGCGAACACCGCCAGATCAACATCCGCGCGAACGACCTCGTCGTGCTCGCGTCATCGCTGATCCCGGGCAACGAGAACTCCGTCTTCGCGGTGGTCAACGGCCTGGCGAAGCGCGGTGCCACGGTCATCACCCAGCAGAGCGCCAAGGTGCACGTCTCCGGGCACGCGTCGGCCGGTGAGCTGCTCTACCTGTACAACGCGGTGCGGCCGTCGAACGTCATGCCGGTCCATGGCGAGTGGCGCCACCTGCGGGCCAATGCCGCGCTCGCGGTCGCCACCGGCGTCCCCGAGGACCGGGTGGTGCTGGCCGAGGACGGCGTGGTGGTTGATCTCGTCGACGGCCGTGCGGAGATCTCCGGCCGCGTCCCCGTCGGCCACGTCTACGTCGACGGGCTGTCGGTCGGCGACGTCAACGAGTCCACGCTGTCGGAACGACTGGTGCTGGGCGAGGGCGGTTTCATCTCCATCACGGTCGCCATCGATGCCACCACCGGACGCGCGGTGAGTGTCCCAGAGGTGTCCGGGCGCGGTTTCTCCGACGATCCGGATGCCCTGAAGGCTGCGGCAGATGTGGTGCACCAGGCGCTCGACTCCCTGGCGGCCGAAGGTGTCACCGATGCGCATCGCATCGCGCAGACCATCCGCCGAGCCGTGGGTCGTTGGGTCGCCGATACCTACCGCCGCCGGCCGATGATCGTGCCGACGGTGTTGGCCGTCGGATCCTGATCGCGCGAGCGCCGGAGGCGGTGGACGCCGCTAGGGTGTGACCCGTGACCCTCGCACAAGATGAACGCGCTGCTCTCGTCGACACCCTCCGCTCCGTCGGGCCCGATGCGCCGACCCTGTGCGAGGGCTGGACAACCCGGGATCTCGTCGCCCATCTGGTGGTCCGGGAACGCCGGCCGGACACCGGTCCCGGAATCATGATCAAGCAGTTCGCCGGGCACACCGAGCGGGTGCGCGCCGACGCTGCCGCCGGGTCATGGCAGGTCCTGCTGGACCAGTTGGCGTCGGGTCCGCCCACGTTCTCGCCCTTCAAACTCGTGGATCGCTGGGCCAATCTCGCCGAGATGTTCGTCCATCACGAGGACGTGCTGCGTGGCGGAACGCCCAGGGACGCGCCGTGGACGCCTCGGCCGCTGTCGGCCGACATGCAGGAAGCGCTCCTCACCCCGGCGAAGTCGATGGCCAAGCTCACCCTGAAGGGCTCGCCCGCGTCGGTCACCCTGACCACCACCGACGGCCGTGAGCTGGTCACCTCCGGTTCCGGGAAGCCTGTCGTGGTGACCGGCACCGCCGGCGAGCTCGTGCTGTTCGCATTCGGGCGGGCCCCGCTCGATGTCACCTACGAAGGGGACGGCGACAGCGTGTCGGCGGTGATGAGCGCCAAGCGGGGCTTCTGAGACCTTCGATCCGTGTCGGTTACGAATTCGACACACAAATGCGTTGCCAGTGTTGCCCATGTGACTGAGGTGACGGTAGGCGACTAGTCTGTCTCGCATGGCTTCGAAAGCAACCGCTGGTGCCCAAAAACGGGGTACGTCGCAGAGGAGTGCGCCGAAATCGGCATCGCGTGCGACCGCGGGGACGACGAAGTCGGGTGCACGGGGGACGCGCGGTACGAGCACGCGGACGTCGTCGCGCTCGACGTCGGCAGGCACCCGCTCCACGACAGCCCGCAAGAGCAGCGGCACCGCCACGCGGGCTCGGAGCGGGAGCCGGAGCGCGGTGGCGTCCGAGGACATCCACCGGCGGTCGGTCGCGGCGACCGGGGCATCCGCGGTCGGTCGCGGACTCGGCGCCGGATGGTCCCTGATGGCGCGCGGCGTCGGCGGTCTGGCACGTGCCGGGGGAGTCCGCGCGACGGGGGACGATCGTTTCGACGACCTCGATGTCGAGGATGCGATCGACGACGGGTTCGACGTCGACGGGCCGATCGTCGACGACCCACTCGACGAGGAGCGGCCCGTCGATCGACGTGGACGATCGGCGCCGGGACGCGACCTGAGCGGTCACTCACATCGCCGCGACGGCGTCGCGCTGGCGATCCTCGCCTTCGCTCTCCTGGTGGGCGCGAGCGTGTGGTTCGGGGCAGCAGGACCCGTCGGGGCCTTCATCGAGGCCCTCATCCGAGCGATTGTCGGTGCCGCATCGGTGGTGATACCGGTCGCTCTGGTCGCGCTGGCGGTGGTGCTCATGCGGCGGCCGCCCAACCCGCATCGACGAGCGCGGTATCTCGGCGCCGGCCTGCTCCTGGTGCTGCCGGCGCTCGGTCTCGTCCACCTCCTCGCCGGTGCGCCGGAGGACCTGCCCGGCCGGTCGTCGGCAGGCGGTTTCCTCGGATTCGCCGTCGGCACCCCGCTCACCGACGGCGTGACGGCCTGGATCTCGGTGCCGATCCTGCTGTTGTGCATCGCGTTCGGCGCATTGATCCTGAGCGGCAAGACAGTTCGTGAGGTGATCGACGGAGCTGCCGGGTATCTGGGTCTCGGGGTCGGCCACGCCGCATACGCCGACGACGCCGCGCCGTGGGACGAGTTCGACGACGACGAGCTCGGCGACGAGTCCGAGGACGACGGCGAACCACGCCGGGCTCCTCGTGGTCGAGGTCGAGGCGCCGACGATCAGACGACCGAGGTGCTCGATTCGCCCTCCGGGTACTCGCCCGACCCGTACGACAACTACCCGCCCGACGTCGAGCCCGTGCGCCGTCGCCGCTCCCGGCGTCCTGTCGACCCCGATGTGGACGCCGCCGACTTCGCCGCGGCGACGACGATCCCGCTCGACGACGAGGTCACCGAGCAGATCGGTGTCGAACCCGAGGAACCGGCGCCACCGCGCAAGGCGAAGGCGAAGCGGTCGACACCACGCGCCCAGACGCCCGCCGCAGAGCCCGAGACCTCGACCACCGCGCTCGTGGATCGCCCCGTCGAGGGCGCCTACCAGTTGCCGCCGTCGGACCTGCTGATCGACGGAGACCCGCCGAAGCAGGGCGGACGCTCCAACGACGACATGATCGACCGGATCACCGGGGTCATGGAGCAGTTCAAGATCGACGCCGCCGTGACCGGTTACACCCGCGGCCCGACGGTGACCCGCTACGAGGTCGAACTCGGTCCGGGCGTCAAGGTCGAGAAGATCACGGCGTTGCAGCGCAACATCGCCTACGCGGTGGCCACCGACAACGTCCGCCTGCTCGCGCCCATCCCGGGCAAGTCCGCGGTGGGTATCGAGGTGCCCAACTCCGATCGGGAGATGGTGCGTCTCGCCGACGTGCTCAAGTCGCCGAAGACGCGCAAGGACGGTCACCCCCTGGTGATCGGGCTCGGCAAGGACATCGAGGGTGACTTCGTCAGTGCGAATCTGGCCAAGATGCCGCACCTGCTGGTGGCCGGCTCGACCGGTTCCGGCAAGTCGAGTTTCGTCAACTCGATGCTGGTCTCGTTGCTCAGCCGGGCGACACCCGACGATGTCCGGATGATCCTGATCGACCCCAAGATGGTGGAACTCACCCCGTACGAGGGCATTCCGCACCTGATCACGCCGATCATCACCCAGCCGAAGAAGGCCGCGGCGGCATTGGCGTGGCTCGTCGAGGAGATGGAACAGCGCTATCAGGACATGAAGGCGTCGCGGGTGCGTCACATCGACGACTTCAACACCAAGGTGCGTTCCGGGGAGATCACCACGCCGCTGGGCAGCGAGCGTGTCTACACCCCGTATCCGTACATCCTGGCGATCGTCGACGAGCTCGCGGACCTGATGATGACCGCACCGCGTGACGTGGAGGACGCGATCGTGCGCATCACGCAGAAGGCGCGTGCGGCGGGCATCCACCTGGTGCTGGCCACCCAGCGTCCGTCCGTCGACGTGGTGACCGGCCTGATCAAGACCAATGTGCCGTCGCGCCTGGCGTTCGCGACGTCGTCACTGACCGACTCGCGGGTCATCCTCGATCAGCCCGGCGCCGAGAAGCTGATCGGTATGGGCGACGGCCTCTTCCTGCCCATGGGTGCCAACAAGCCGATCCGTATGCAGGGTGCCTTCATCACCGACGAGGAGATCCAAGCAGTCGTCGACTTCACCCGCGAGCAGAGTGAGCCCGAGTACACCGAGGGTGTCACCACCGCCAAGTCCGGCGAGAAGAAGGACATCGACGGCGACATCGGCAACGACCTCGACGACCTCCTGCAGGCCATCGAACTCGTGGTCTCCAGCCAGTTCGGTTCGACGTCGATGCTGCAGCGCAAGCTCCGCGTCGGGTTCGCCAAGGCGGGTCGGTTGATGGACCTGATGGAGACGCGCGGGGTCGTCGGGCCGAGCGAAGGGTCCAAAGCCCGTGAGGTGCTGGTCAAACCGGAGGACCTCGCCGGGGTGATCACCTCGATCACCGGTGGCGGTGGCGACGACACCGCCACCGAGTAGCCCACGGGCCGATCGAGGACCGAGCGGTCGGGGTAGTGGGTGGTCGACTGTCGATGGGCAATGCCGTCAGGCGAGCCCGTGCTCGGACAGCCACGTCTGCGCGCGCCGCGCCGATGCCCTGCTCAACCAGGCGTCCTGGATCATCTCGGTCAGTTCGGTGCAGCTCAGCTCGCCGATCCTGGACGTGCGTACGAGCACCGAGAGATGCCCGTCGAAATGGCTCGTGGTGAAGAACGGCGTGCCCTCGTCCTGGACCAGGGCGAGCTTGTCATCCTCGGACGGGACCCAGATGACCACGACGTCGTCGAACCGCTCGCCGGTATCGGGATCGCGGGCGTCCGGCCGCGGGGTGCGGAAGAACACGAATGACTTCCCGCCGACCTGGTACACCGGCCGATCCGCGGACGAGCCGGCATCGCTGACGTGGGGCATCGCCTGTGCGACGGTGTGGATGTCGTCGACGGTCGCCGGGCGCTGACGTGGCGCCATGGTGCAACCGTACCCGCGTGTACTAGGCTGGGCGACGATCGAAGAGGGGAGTATCCCCACTCTTTGCGGCGTCTCCGTCAATACGGTCGCCCGGGTCACGATGCCGATCATCGTGGCGCGGACCACCCGGATTCGTCGGTCGGCCCGGTGACACGTCACGTGGTGGTGTCACCGAACCCCCGGCGGGAGAGACCTCTGGCATCGCAAGCCTGTGCTGCGCGCTGGAGGAGATCACTTTCATGGATATCTCGACAACGGTCTGGATCGTCACCTGTGTGGTGATCGCGGGTCTGTTCGTCTTCGACTTCTTTGCCCACGTCCGGGTGCCACATGCGCCCTCACTGAAGGAATCCGGGGCGTGGTCGGCCGTCTACATCTCGATAGCCATCCTGTTCGGACTGTTCGTCTGGTGGAAATGGGGCGGCACGTTCGGCGGAGAGTACTTCGCGGGTTACGTGACCGAGAAGGCGCTCTCGGTGGACAACCTGTTCGTCTTCGTCATCATCATGTCGAAGTTCGCGGTGCCCAAGGAGTATCAGCAGAAGGTGCTGTTGCTCGGCATCGTGATGGCCCTGGTGATGCGAACGGTCTTCATCCTGGTCGGCGCCGCCGCGATCAACGCCT
Organism: Gordonia sp. SL306; assembly: GCF_026625785.1. Classification (NCBI taxonomy): domain Bacteria; kingdom Bacillati; phylum Actinomycetota; class Actinomycetes; order Mycobacteriales; family Gordoniaceae; genus Gordonia; species Gordonia sp. SL306. The sequence continues at coordinate 4,721,903 of NZ_CP113063.1, forward strand.
ACAGCTGGATCTTCTACCTGTTCGGCGCTTTCCTGATCTTCACTGCGGTGAAGCTGGTCAGCGAGAGCGACGATCCGGTGGAGCACGAGGAGGAGCGGGAGAGCCGCCTCGAGCGCTTCGTGAAGCGCTACCTGCGCACCTCTGACGAGTACGACGGCGACAAGCTGTTCACCAAGGCCAACGGCAAGCGTCTCGCGACACCCATGCTGATGGTGCTCGTGGTCATCGGTTTCACCGACGTGCTCTTCGCGCTCGACTCGATTCCGGCGATCTACGGTCTCACCCAGGAGCCCTACCTGGTCTTCACCGCGAACGCGTTCGCCCTGATGGGACTTCGCCAGCTGTACTTCCTGCTCGGTGGTCTGCTGGACCGGCTGGTCTACCTCTCGTACGGATTGTCCTTCATCCTCGCGTTCATCGGCGTGAAGCTGATCCTGCACGCCCTGCACGAGAACACCCTGCCGTTCATCAACGGCGGTGAGCATGTGTCGGTACCCGAGGTCACCACTCCGGTCTCGCTGGCGGTGATCATTCTGACGCTGGTGATCACCACCGTTGCGAGCCTGATCAAGTCGCGCAATTCCGAGTCGACGCCGAGCTGACGTCCCCCGATCGGCGGTGTCCGGGGTCGATCAGGCGTCGAGCGGTCCGAAGACCTGGGTCCATTCGACAACACGGACACCGTCGACGGCCTTGTGCGCGATGAAAGGGTCGTTGGCCAGGAACGCCTCCGCGGCGTCGAGGCTCTCGGCGCGAACGACGATCAGCGCGCCCGAGCCGTCCGGGTAGGGGCCGGCCAGTAGCACGTTGCCCGCCGCATTCTCCTCGCCGAGCCACTCCCGGTGCAGTGGCCGGTACTGGTCACGCAGGGCCGCCTTGGGGGGTTCGTAGGTGTAGTGGACGGCAAAGGTCGCCATCGGGGCTCCTGTCGTGATCAGTTGAGGGTGGCCAGCATTCGGGTGTTGCCGAGTGTGTTGGGCTTCACGTAACTCAGGTCGAGGAACTCGGCGACGCCGGTGTCGTAGGAACGGCACATCTCCTCGAACACCTCGCGGGTCACGGGCGTGCCGTCGATCTCGCTGAAACCGTGCCGCGCGAAGAACGAGGTCTCGAAGGTGAGGACGAAGACGCGGGACAGCTGCAGCTCCCGGGCCATGTCCAGCAGGCGCGCGACGATCCGGTGACCGACACCGCGGCCCGCATATCCGGTGTCGACCGCGACGGTGCGCACCTCGCCGAGGTCGGCCCAGAGCACGTGCAACGCGCCGCAGCCGACCACCACGCCGTCGAGGTCGGCCACCCAGAACTCCTGCACCGCCTCGTAGAGGGTGACGAGGTTCTTCTCCAACAGGATGCGGCCCGCGTACTGGTCGATGAGCTCTTTGATCCGGGGAACGTCGGAGGTTCGTGCCCGGCGGATCACCGCGTCGCGTACCTCTGTCGCCGAGACGTTCTCGTCGTCGGCTGCGGTCGATCCCGGGGCGGCGGTCGGTGGCGTCCGGGGTGCCGGGTCGGGGACGGCAGGGGGCATGGGACCTCACAGTAGTCGCGATCCGGAGGGCCGCGCACGTGCCTTTCGGCCCGAGCCCGCCCTCGCGGACAGCCCGCGACCCGGGTGCCGATAGGCTGTGGGCGTGCGGGAGCAGTATCGCCTGGTCGGCTGGCGACCACGAGAGATCGGTGAGTCATGACCGATCGGATGCGCCGTGCCGTGCACGAGCACGGAATCGCCGGTGCCGGCCGGGGACCCGACCACATCACCGACCCTGTCGACCCGGTACCCCTGGTCAACATCGCGAACGCGCTCACCGTCTTCCGGATCCTCCTGGTTCCCGTGTTCGTCGTGGCCCTGTTCATCGGCGGCGGCCACGACACGGCGTGGCGGATCACGGCAGCAGCGATCTTCGCGATCGCGGCGATCACCGACCGCTACGACGGTCGCCTCGCGCGAGAACGAGGCCTCGTCACCGACTTCGGGAAGATGGCCGACCCGATCGCCGACAAGGCCCTCATCGGCGCGGCGCTCGTCGGCCTTTCCGTCCTCGGCGACCTCTCCTGGTGGGTGACCGCCGTGATCCTCGCCCGCGAACTCGGTGTCACCGCCCTTCGGTTCTGGGTCCTGCGGCACGGTGTGATCCCGGCCAGTCGGGGTGGCAAGCTGAAGACACTGCTCCAGGCGGTGGCCATCGGCGTGTACCTGCTGCCGCTGGACGGACCATGGCATGTGGCCGCCGCCATCGTGATGGGCCTCGCGCTGGTCGTCACGGTGTTCACCGGCTTCGATTACATCTGGCAGGCGCTGGCTCTGCGGAATCGGTCCGTGGCGGCCGGCCGGGCACAGACCGAGGCCGACGACGGGCCCTCCGACGCCTCCGACGCGCCCGGTGTTCGCCCTCGGCGCAACACCGGATGACGTGCGCGATACCGCGCGGCACCGGCCGTCATATTCGACTACTGTCGTCGTCACGGCGGTGACACCCCGCCGAACCCGCGAACCTGGGTCGTCGGGAACCGGTGCGGTGTCCCAGACGTTGTGGTGATGGTCTGGTCCCGACGACCGACGAGGTGGTCGTGGCCGATAGACAACCGAGCAGTGAGGAGGACGCCCGATGGCAGTGCTACTGCGAGAGGCGCTGGGCGAGAGCCTGCGCCGGGTACGCACCACGCAGGGCCGGACGCTGCGCGAGGTGTCCACCGACGCCCGGGTCAGCCTCGGCTACCTGTCGGAGGTCGAACGTGGGCAGAAGGAGGCGTCCAGCGAGCTCCTCGCGTCGATCTGTGACGCGCTCGACGTGGAGATCGCCGAGCTCCTGCTCGACATCGGCCTCGCCATGCTGCCCGCCGACAGTGACCGTCTGATCGGCGCCGAGTCGGTCTCGACCACGGACATGGGCGTGCTCGACGCAAAGGTCGTCATCCCGGGGCCCGCCGGACGTTCCGAGGAGGCGGCGCTCGCCGCCGCCTGATGCTCTGCGGTTCGCGCCGCACCCGACCGCGCCGTCGGCGCGACCGGGACCATGGTGTGTCACCGTGTGGCGGCCCCAGACGCTAGATTGGTTACACACTCACCGACCACCCGGAATGGAGTTGACGCAAGAATGGCGAACCCGTTCGTGAAGGCGTGGCGCTACCTGATGGCACTGGGTAACGCCAAGATCGACGAGAACGCAGACCCGAAGATCCAGATCCAGCAGGCGATCGAGGACGCACAGCGTCAGCACCAGGCCCTCTCCCAGCAGGCGGCGTCGGTCATCGGCAATCAGCGTCAGCTGGAGATGAAGCTCAACCGCCAGCTCGAGGAGATCGAGAAACTCCAGGCCAACACGCGCCAGGCGCTGACGCTGGCCGATCAGGCGACTGCGGCGGGTGATACGGCGAAGGCGCAGGAGTACACCAATGCTGCCGAGGCCTTTGCCGCCCAGCTGGTCACCGGAGAGCAGAGCGTCGAGGATCTCAAGGTGCTGCACGACCAGTCGTTGCAGGCGGCCGAGCAGGCCAAGAAGGCCGTCGAGCGCAACGCGATGATGCTGCAGCAGAAGCTCGCGGAGCGGTCCAAGCTGCTGAGCCAGCTCGAGCAGGCCAAGATGCAGGAGCAGGTGAGCGCGTCGCTCAATCAGATGAGTGAGCTCGCGGTACCCGGCAACACCCCGAATCTCGACCAGGTGCGCGACAAGATCGAGCGTCGGTACTCCAATGCGTTGGGGCAGGCCGAACTCGCGCAGAACACCGTCCAGGGTCGCATGCAGGAAGTCGAGCAGGCCGGCGTCCAGATGGCCGGGCACGCACGACTCGAGCAGATCCGGGCCAGCATGCAGGGCGGGGCGCTCCCGTCGGCGGGCACCGGTAGCGCACAGCCGGCCGCCCAGCCCGCGCAACCGTCCACACCGGCGACCGAACAGCCGCCTCAGACCGGCAACTGATCCGACCGGACACGATCCGACCACGACGAACGGCCTCCCGCCGAGTGGGGGGGCCGTTCGTCGTCCGATGCGCATGCCGACCGGTGCATCCTGCGCCGGACGGGTGCGCGTGGCAGCGAGGAGATCCATGGCACGCGTGGCCATCGTGGCGGGACCTGATGCGGGACACGCCTTTCCGGCTTTCGCGCTCGCCGAACGTCTGGAAGCCGACGGCATCGGGACGATCGTCTACTCGGGGCTTCGGTGGCGCGCGACCGCTGCCGAACGGGGCATCGAGGTGGTCGAGCTGCCGGGTCTGGCCGTCGAGGACGGGGACGACGACACCGACGCCGGTGCGAAGCTGAGCGGACGGGCCGGCCGCATCGCGGTGTCGCTGGCGCCGGTGCTCGCCGAGCGCCGGGTGGACCTGGTGATCTCGGACGTGATCACCGTCGGGGGTGCGTGGGCGGCCGACCTCGTGGGTGTCCCGTGGGTGGAACTGTCGCCGCACCCGCTGTACCGGCCGTCGCGTGGCCTGCCGCCGATCGGCGCGGGTCTCGAACCCGGAAGGGGTTGGTCGGGCCGGCTGCGCGACCGGGCGATGCGCGCGGCGACCGCTCGATCGTTGCGGCGCGGTGAGCGGCAGCGGTCGCGGGCGCGCTTCGAGATCGGTCTCGGCACATCCATTTCCCGACCCGCGGCGCGCCTCGTCGCGACGTTGCCGGCGCTGGAGGTGTACCGACCGGACTGGCCCGCACACACGCATCTCGTGGGCCCATTGCTGTGGGAGCCGACCGAATCGGTGTTCGAGCGGCCTCCGGGGACGGCACCGTTGATCCTGGTCGCGCCCTCGACCGCGGTCACGGGCGCCGCGGACATGGCAGACACCGCAATCGCCGCACTGTCTTGCGACGAGCTCGGATTCCCTGTGCGCGTGGTGCTCTCGGCCCTGGACCCGCCGTCGTCGTCGGGACGGCTCCCAGATCATCTGGTGGTCGCCACGGCGCGACAGGACGAGGTCCTGCCCGACGCCGATCTGGTGATCTGCGGTGGCGGACACGGGATGCTGGCCAAGGCGCTCGCGGCCGGTGTCCCGGTGGTTACGGTTCCCGGCGGCGGTGACCAGTGGGAACTGGCGAATCGCGTGCAGCGCCAGGGGAGTGGCCGTCTCGTCCGGCCGCTGGAGGTGCGGTCTCTCGCGTCGGCGGCGCGCGAGGTGCTCACCGATCCGGCGTATGCCGATGCCGCACGGCGTGCCTCGTTGTCGGCGGCCGGGGTCGTCGACCCGGTGCAGGTTGTGCGGCGTCTGTTGCCGCAGTGAGAGGGACGTCCGGCGTGGGTAGGCTGGCCGCGTGCGTCTGACCGAATTCACCGAGCTGATCACCGCCGAGTTCGGGGAGCGGGCGGCCGATTCGATCCTGGTCGACCACGTTCTCCTCGAATTCGGTGGACGTACCGGGTCGCAGGCGATCGAAGGCGGTGCCGATCCACGGGACGTCTGGGTGGCCATCTGCCGAGATTTCGACGTCCCCCGCGAACGTTGGTGACGGCGATGCAGAGCTGCCGGCCCGCCTACCGGTGATCCGCGCGCAGCGATCTGCCCGCGGGGCGTGTCGGTGCTTGCCATCGAACACATGTTCGTTCATTGTGGGTGTTGTCGGAACCACGGACTCCGGGCGTGCGTCAGACATTGAGACGACCAAGCAACGACGTGTGCAGACGGAAATTGTCGGATCCCGTGGCTAACGTGCAACTCACATCAGCCACACACCAGACCACCTGGCCGGTCATCGGCCCCGAGTTCGGAGGAGAACCCCATGGCAGCAGCACCCCAGGACAGGGAGAAGGCGCTCGATCTGGCCCTCGCGCAGATCGACAAGAACTTCGGCAAGGGATCGGTCATGCGGCTCGGCGAGGAGACCCGTCAGCCGATCGCCGTCATCCCGACCGGCTCCATCGCGTTGGATGTGGCCCTCGGTATCGGTGGCCTCCCACGCGGTCGGATCGTGGAGGTCTACGGCCCGGAATCCTCGGGTAAGACCACCGTCGCCCTGCATGCGGTGGCCAACGCCCAGGCCGCAGGCGGTATCGCCGCCTTCATCGATGCCGAGCACGCTCTCGATCCCGATTACGCGGCCAAGCTCGGTGTGGACACCGACGCGCTGCTGGTGTCGCAGCCGGACACCGGGGAACAGGCGCTGGAGATCGCGGACATGCTGATCCGCTCCGGCGCGCTCGACATCCTGGTCATCGACTCGGTCGCCGCGCTCGTACCGCGTGCGGAGATCGAGGGTGAGATGGGCGACAGCCATGTGGGACTGCAGGCTCGCCTGATGAGCCAGGCGCTGCGGAAGATGACGTCCGGGCTGAGCAACTCGAAGACCACTGCCATCTTCATCAACCAGCTGCGCGAGAAGATCGGTGTCATGTTCGGCTCCCCGGAGACCACCACCGGCGGCAAGGCCCTGAAGTTCTATTCCTCTGTCCGGCTTGATGTCCGGCGTATCGAGACGCTCAAGGACGGCACCGATGCAGTCGGCAACCGCACTCGCGTGAAAGTGGTCAAGAACAAGGTTGCGCCGCCGTTCAAGCAGGCCGAGTTCGACATCCTCTACGGCCAGGGCATCAGCAAGGAGGGCTCGCTCATCGACATGGGCGTGGCCGAGGGGTTCATCCGCAAGTCGGGTTCGTGGTTCACCTACGAGGGCGATCAGCTGGGCCAGGGCAAGGAGAACGCCCGGAAGTTCTTGCTGGAGAACGACGACGTTCGGGATGAGATCGAGAAGAAGATCAAGGAGAAGCTGGGCATCGGGGCCGTCGTCGACGCCGATGAGGTCGCACCCGCCCCGGTGGAATTCTGATCGAGCCGTGAGCAGTACCACACCGGACCCCGAGGAACGGACCGGTCCCAGCGCATGGGACGCGGCACTCCGACTCCTCGGGGTCCGCTCTCGTTCCCGACAGGAAATGGCCGAACGGCTGACCCGCAAGGGTTTTGATGCCGAGACGGTGGACGACGTGATGATCCGACTGGAGAGACACCAGCTGGTCGACGACACCGAGTTCGCCAACGAATGGGTGCGGTCTCGGCACACTCATTCGGGCCGCGGGCGTGTTGCGCTCCGTCAGGAACTCCGCAAGAAGGGTGTCGACGCAGGCATCATCGAGGCCGCGCTCGACGACGTGGATCCCGACGACGAGCGTGCCGTCGCCGCCGGGCTCGTCGCCAAGAAGCTGACGCCCACGCAGATCGACCGTCTGCTCGCCGATCCCGCCTTGCGTGACACCATGTTCCGGCGGCTGGCGGGCATGCTGATGCGCCGGGGCTACCCACAGTCGATGGCCATCGAGGTCGTCACCGAGGCACTCGACGATGTGAACAGCGAGGTCTGACGATCACAGCGTGAACATCACGGCCGGTCCTCGACTCGAACCGGCCTACTTCGGCCCGAACGTCGGCAGATTCTCCATGGCCGCGAGGTCGGCCGCCTCGGCGTCGGGGACCACTCGCTTCGTCCGGCCCTGACGCAACCGCCGTTCGAGATAGGTGGCCAGCGACGACAACCCGAAGTTGATCACGATCATCACGATGGCGACCACGACCAGCGCGGGGAGGTAGTTCCCGTAGTACGACGCGGACTGGATGCCCGATCGGACCACCTCGATGTAGCCGATGGCGTATCCGAGAGCGCTGTCCTTCAGCGCGATGACCATCTGGGAGATCAACGCAGGCAACATCGCGGTCACGGCCTGGGGGAGCAGGACGATGCGCATCATCTGCGATTTGCGCAGGCCCAAGGCCATGGACGCCTCGGTCTGGCCCTTCGGGAGAGAGTTGATCCCGGAACGGAGGATCTCGGCGATCACCGAACCGTTGTAGAGGGTCAGGCCGGTGACCACGGCCGCGAATGCCAGTTGTGACGACGGGAAGATCGCGTAGTCGGCGAACAGGTAGTAGGCGAAGATCATCAGGATCAGCACCGGGATCGCGCGGAACACCTCGACGAACAGTCCGGACAGCGCCCGTAGCCATCGATGATCGGACAACCGGCCGATGCCGAGGATCGAGCCGAGCAGCAACGCCAGGATGATCGAGAGTGCCGCCGCCTTCAGCGTGCCCCACAGGCCGGGCAGGATGTAGGTGGTCCAGGTGGTCGACTTGACGAAGGGATTCCACTTCTCCGACGTCAGCTGGTCGTTGCCGCCGAGGATGTAGAGCACGTAGGCGGCGATCGCGATCAGGATGGCGATGAAGACGATCGCGATGATGCGATTGCGCATCCGCGCCTTGGGGCCGGGTGCGTCGTAGAGGACGGTTGCGTTGGTGCTCATCGTTTCACCGCCAGTCGTTTGGCCAGATACCCGAAGACGAAGCCTTCGGTCAGCGTGATGATCATGAAGCCGATCGCGATGATCGCGAACACCGCGACGATCTGGTCGGAGAACGTCTCGAGCTCTTCTTTCATCAGCAGCGAGGCCTCGGCCACTCCGATGACAGAGGCGATCGTGGTGTTCTTGGTCAGGGCGATCAGCACACTGCCCAGCGGCCCGATGACCGAGCGGAGCGCTTGCGGCAGGATGATGATGCCGAAGACCTGCGGGAACGTGAGTCCCAGGGATCGTGCGGCCTCCGCCTGGCCGATCGGCACCGTGTTGAAGCCCGAACGTAGTGTCTCGCACACGAATGTCGCCGTGTAGAGCACGAATGCGAGGACCGCCAGCCAGAAGTTGTTGTTGTCGATGAAGCTCTCGTTGTCCGGTGCCAGGGTGAGACCGAGATTCTGGTACAGCCCGATGGAACAGAACAAGATGATCAGCGTCAGTGGTGTGTTGCGGACCACGTTGATGTAGACCTCGGAGAAGCCGCGCATCACCGGGACCGGGGACACCCGCATCGCGGCCAGCAGAGTGCCCCAGATCAGCGCCCCGATCGACGAGAAGAAGGTCAGTTTCAGCGTCACCCAGAAGGCGGGCCACAGTTGCGGCCCCATATCCGCCCAGAGTTCACTCATCGGCGATCAGCCCTTCCTCGTCAGCTCAGGCCCGGCGGGCACGGGGTGGAAGTGGAATCGAGGAACTCGAGATTCCCCGGATCGGGGGCGAACTTGTATTTCGAGTCCGGGCTGTCGGCCCGGGCGATCATCGAATCCACCGTCTCGTTGCCGATGGCGTCGCGGAGCGCCTGATCCCAGGGGGACTGGCCATCCGGGCCGGGGACGAGCATCGCATCTATCGCCTCGTTGACCTTGGCCACGGCATCGGGATACTCCTTGGCCATGCCGACCCCGTAATACTCGGTCGAGAACGGTGTGCCCGCCTTCTTCAGCGCGTCCTTCACACACGCGTCCTCCGGATAGGACATGCCCACCAGTTTGAACTCGTCGGGGAAGAAGTTGGCATACCCGGCGAGGATCACCTCGTCGGTGGTCAGGGCGTCGACCTTGCCGCGGCGCAGCGCCTCCACACACGATGAGTAGGAGTCGTATTCCTGCAACTGCACGTTGGGCAGCTGCGCCTTGACGTTCTGGGCGGGAGTCGACCCAGTGACCGAACAGAGCTTCTTCCCGGCGTTCAGATCGGTCAGGGAGGTGATCGAGTTGTCGTCCTCCCGAACGAGCAGCCCCTGATAATTGATCAGGTACGGCCCGGCGAAGGCCACCTCCTTGGCCCGGGCGGAGGTGATCGAGTAGGTGGCCGCGATCATGTCCACCTCGCCGTTGTCGATCAGGGTCTCGCGTTGGGCGGACGGTGTTTCGCGCCACCGGATCTCGGGATGCTTGACACCCAATGAATCGGCGATGTGATTGACGACGTAGGTCGAGACGGACGGATCGAATCCGGTGACGGACTTGTCCGGGTTCCGGATACCGAGGCCGGGCTGGTCGTACTTGGTGCCCAGGACGACCGAACCGCTGCGGATCGAGTCGAGCAGGTTCCGCGGATCGGTGTTGCCGCAGCCGGCCAGTGCTCCGGCGACCAGCGCGAGGGTGAGGGCGAGGATTCCGATTCCCGTGGCCCGGTGCGCACGACGAACCGACGTCGATGGTTTCGTGAACCCCATATCAGTGGCCCAGGATCTTCCCGAGGAAATCGCGGGCACGTTCGGATCGGGGATTGGAGAAGAAGCTCTCCGGGTCGGAATCCTCCACGATCGCACCGTCAGCCATGAAGATCACCCGATCGGCCGCCTTGCGCGCGAAGCCCATCTCGTGGGTGACCACGATCATCGTCATCCCCTCCTTGGCGAGGGAGACCATCACGTCGAGTACCTCGTTGACCATCTCGGGGTCGAGCGCCGATGTCGGTTCGTCGAAGAGCATGATCTTCGGCGCCATCGCGAGTGACCGCGCGATGGCGACACGCTGCTGCTGGCCGCCGGACAGCTGGGCGGGATACTTGTCCTTCTGGCTCTCGATGCCGACACGTTCGAGAAGTTCGAGCGCCCGTTTGTTTGCCTCGGCCTTGTTCTTCCTGCGCACCTTGGTGGGAGCCAGGGTCACATTCTGCAGGATTGTCTTGTGCGCGAAGAGATTGAAGGACTGGAACACCATCCCGACATCGGCGCGCAGACGGGCGAGATCCTTGCCCTCGTCGGGCAGTAGTTTGCCCTCGACGTAGATCTCACCGCTGTCGACGGGCTCGAGACGGTTGATGGTGCGGCACAGGGTGGACTTGCCCGAGCCCGATGGGCCGAGCACCACGACAACCTGCCCGGCCGGAACCTCGAGGTTGATGTCACGCAGCACGTGGAGTGATCCGAAATGCTTCTGAACGTCTTTCATGACGATCATCGGTTGCGAGCCGGACGTCGGTTCGGTCGTCGCGGGTTGCTCGATCGGCGAATCGGTCATAAGGAATCACCCTAGTGTGAGCGGGGCAGCGCGTCCTGTTCATCGGCCGTCCGAGTGTCGAAAGGCGGATTTGCGCAGGCCCGTACCCTGGGAGGCGTGAGTATCGAGTTGTCCGAGCGGCGTGGCGCCCCCGACGCCGGAGCCGGCATCGGGTCCGACGTTGCCGCTCCCGCCCGCAGCTATCAGGTGCGGACATACGGCTGTCAGATGAACGTGCACGATTCGGAACGTATCGCCGGCCTCCTGGAGGACGCCGGATACACCAAGGCGCCCGACGACGCCGATGCTGATCTGGTCGTGTTCAACACCTGTGCCATCCGGGAGAACGCGGACAACAAGCTGTACGGAAACCTGTCACATCTCGCGCCGGCGAAGTCGGAGCGCCCGGGGATGCAGATCGCGGTCGGCGGGTGCCTCGCGCAGAAGGACAAGGACACGGTGCTGCGCAAGGCGCCGTGGGTCGACGTCGTGTTCGGCACGCACAACATCGGTTCGTTGCCCGCACTGCTCGAACGCGCGCGACACAACGAGTCGGCACAGGTCGAGATCCTCGAATCACTCGAACGGTTCCCGTCGACGCTGCCCGCCAAGCGTGACTCGGCCTACTCCGGCTGGGTATCGGTCTCCGTCGGCTGCAACAACACCTGCACGTTCTGTATCGTGCCGTCGCTGCGCGGCAAGGAGGTCGACCGCCGGCCCGGCGACGTCCTGGCAGAGGTCCAGGCACTCGTCGACCAGGGCGTCAGCGAGGTGACCCTGCTCGGTCAGAACGTGAACGCGTACGGGATGTCTTTCGCCGATCCCGACCAGCCCCGCAACCGTGGCGCCTTCGCGGAGCTGTTGCGTGCCTGCGGGAGCATCGAGGGTCTCGAGCGCGTCCGGTTCACGTCGCCGCATCCGGCCGAGTTCACCGACGACGTCATCGAGGCGATGGCGGAGACGCCCAATGTCTGCCCGCAGTTGCACATGCCGCTGCAGTCGGGCTCCGACCGCATCCTGAAGTCGATGCGGCGCAGCTACCGGCAGCGCAAGTTCCTCGGCATCCTCGACAAGGTGCGGGCGGCGATGCCGGACGCCGCGATCACCACCGACATCATCGTCGGCTTCCCGGGTGAGACCGAGGAGGACTTCCAGCAGACACTCGACGTGGTCGCCGCGGCACGGTTCTCCAGCGCGTTCACCTTCCAGTACTCGCCGCGCCCCGGAACGCCGGCCGCCTCGATGCCGGACCAGGTCCCGCCCGAGGTGGTCGGGGAGCGCTATCGACGATTGATCGCCTTGCAGGAGGAGATCTGTCTCACCGAGAATCGGGCCATCGTCGGTCGTGAGGTCGAACTGCTCGTCGTCGCCGACGAGGGTCGGAAATCGGCCAACACCCGGCGGATGACCGGTCGGGCGCGTGACGGACGTCTCGTTCATTTCGCTGCGGGGGAGCGGGTCGGGAGCGATGTGATCCGTCCTGGTGACGTGGTGACGACCCACGTGACCGCTGCTGCCCCACACCATCTCATCGCCGATGCGGGGGTGGTGACGCACCGCCGGACCCGTGCCGGAGATGCCCACGAGACGAGCCGCACGCCTACGACGCCGCCGGTCGGAGTAGGACTCGGTCTACCGACGATCGGTGCGGTGCCTGTCGAACCGGTCGCCACCGGATGCGCAGGAGGTTGTGGCTGATGGCCGACACGAGTGACCGTCCAGAGGACGGAACGGGCAGCGGCGACGTACCCGCCGACCGCGACAGCGCGACCGATGCGGGCCGATTCGCGGAGTACGAAGGTGATCTGCGCAAGGCCGAACGCAAGGTCGCCGGTGAGATCGACCCCGGCATGCGCGCCCTCGTGGTCGCCGTGGCGGTCCTCGTGGCGATGCTCTCGCTCGTGCTGCCGCACACCGGTTCCGCGAGCGGAATCGACGTGCTGACGTTCTCCCCGGATGCGGTGGCCGAGCGGGTCACCATCACCTCGAAGGTGTTCGTCTACTTCGTCGCCATCTTCGGGATCGGCGCGTCGGTGCTCGCGTTGCTGACCCGTCGCTGGATCATCGCGTGGATAGCGCTGTGTGGCAACGCGATCGCGTGTGTCGCCGGAATGCTCGCCTGGTGGTCACGGAACACGCCGGGCGTCGGTGGCGTCCAACCGCCGTCGGGCGTCGGTATCGGGCTGATCATCGGGTGGCTGGCCGTCTTCGTGCTGACCTTCCACTGGGCCCGGGTCGTGTGGGCCCGCAGCACCTATCACCTGGCACTCGAGGAAGAGCGGCGCGAAGAGGCAGCGACCCGCGACGCCCTGGCGCGCTCGTTGCAGCGCAAACCCGGTCAGGACAGCTGAGAGTTCGGGAGAGCGGCCCGGTCAGCGGTCGGCGATCGCACTGGCCGCGGCGTCAGCCCACTCTTTCCACTGGGCCGCCTGGTCGCGGAGTTTGGCAGCGTCCTTGGCCTTGCCGCGCTCTTCGGCCTTGCGCGCCTGATCCTCGATCTGGGCCGCACGGTCCGCGAACTGCGCGGCCCTGGCCTGCGCCTCGGGGTCGGTGCGCTGCCACTGGGCGTCTTCGGCGTCGCGAATCCGCTTCTCCAGCGCACGGGCCCGGCCCTCGAGGCCGCTCATCTGTTCCCGGGGTACCTTGCCGATCTCATCCCACTTGTCGCGGAACGCCCGGAACTCGCGGCGCGCGGCGTCGAGATCCGACGACGGGTTGATGGTCTTCTCGGCGGCATCGAGGAGGGCGACCTTTGCGGTGGCATTGGCCGCGAACTCGCTGTCCCGCTCGGACGTGGCGGCGTTGCGTGCCGAGAAGAACACATCCTGGGCGGCCTTGAAGCGCTGCCACAAGGCGTCGTCGGCGTCGCGTGGGGCACGACCGGCCGCCTTCCATTCGGCGAGGAGCTCACGGAACTTGCCCGACGTCGGACCCCAGTCGGTGGAACCGGACAGTTCCTCGGCGCGCGCGATCAGCTCTTCCTTGCGGGCCTTGGCGCCGGCCCGCTCACGGTCGAGTTCGGCGAAATGGGCGCCGCGACGACGGTTGAAGGCGTCCCGCGCCTTGGCGTAGCGCTTCCACAGGGCATCGTCGGTCTTGCGATCGACCCCCTTGATGGTCTTCCACTCGTCGAGAATCGCCCGGAGCCGGTCGCCTGCCGCCTTCCACTGTGTGGAATCGGCGCCGATCTCCTCGGCCTCGGCGGCCAGCAGTTCCTTGCGCGCGATCGCCTCGGTGCGCAACCGGTCGCGCTCGGACTTGATCGAGTCGGCCACCTCGTCGGCACTCCCGACGATCAGGTTCAACCGCTCCTCGAGCGCCGCCACGTCGCCGAGGACCGCCGCGGTCGGCAGCGCGTCGAGCAGGTGTTGAGCGGCAGCCTGGGCTTTACGTGGATCGCCGGACCGCGCGGCCAGGCGTTCCTCGAGGATCTCCACCTCGGTGGCGAGGTCATCGAACTTGCGGGCGAAATGGGCGAGACCGTCCTCGACCGAACCCGCTTGCCAGGAACCGATCTCCCGTTCGCCGGAGGGCGCCTTGAGCCAGACCACACCGTCCGCGTCGATCCGCCCGAACTGATGCGGGTCCCCGTGTGGAACGGGGGTCGGCACCAGCGGCAACTCGCTGGGTCGGGGGTGCGGACCGGGCCGCGGACCGGGTTTCGGTCCCGGTCTCGGCCGCGGTCGCGGCGTCACTTCCTCCGCGGACGAAGACGGACCACCTGTCGCCGCGGTGTCGGCAGGGGTCGTCGACTCCGTCACCTCGGAGGCAATTGTCGGATCGGTCGGATCAGTCATGTGCAGGTGCCCTCTCCCGCAGGTTGGTTGCCGCGCGTCACGGCTGCCGTCGCATCGATACCTCTGTGGCGCCCGGCGTCGACACGGAGGTCTCCCCATTCAAACAGGTCAGAGCTCTTCGTGGGGCCGCTGCCACGACATTGCACCGCGATGCCGGTGCTGAGCGCGCCTCATCGCTCGACTAGCGTCGTGGTCGTGCTGGCGTCCGTGGTCTTCGTGCCGAGTGCTCCTTTGCTGGTGCCGGCTCTGGCCGGCCGCCTCGCCGTCGACACCGACGAGGTGCGCGCAGCGACCCGGGCGGCGGGCCGAGATCTGGCCGGGACGGCGTCGACGTGGATCGCGATCGGCGCCACCGATACCGACGTCGACCAGGTCGGCACGGCCGGGACGTTCCTGCCGTACGGGGTCGATGTGCCGGTGTTCCTCGACGCGGCTGACGTCGGTGGTCGAGCGGACGACACCCGCGGCCTGCCGTTGTCGTTTCTGATCGCGGGCTGGCTCCGTGCCGAGGCCGGGGCAGAGGTCGTCACGCCCGTCCCGGTGACACCCGGCGCGACACCTGCCCGGTGTGCGCAACTGGGTGCCGAGCTCGCCGGCCGTGTGGACGGCGAGTCGGAGCCGATCGGCGTCCTCGTGGTCGGCGACGGCGCGATCTCGTTGTCGCCGCGGGCTCCCGGCGGCGGCCTGCGGGAAACCGCCGTGCGTCTGCAGCAGGTCATCGACGACGCGCTCGGCACCGCCGACGCCGCAGCACTCGCCGGGCTCGATCCCGAGGTATGCGCGGCCGAGGGCGTTGGCGGGCGACCGGTCTGGCAGGTCGCGGCAGCGCTGTGCGCCGGTCGTCGGATGCACGGCGAACTCCGATATGCCCGCGCGCCCTTCGGGGTCGGTTACGTGGTCGCGGTCTGGACTCCGCAATGACCACTCCGATCCCGGTTGCGGTCCTCGGTCCCACCGCGAGCGGCAAGTCGGATCTCGCACTCGATCTCGCGGAGCGACTCGACGGCGAGATCGTCAACCTCGACGCGATGCAGCAGTACCGCGGGATGGACATCGGCACGGCGAAACTGACGGTGGCGGAGCGTCGAGGCATCCCGCATCACCAGATAGATGTCCTCGACGTGACCGAGACGGCGACCGTCGCGCGGTATCAGCAGGCCGCCACGGACGACGTCCAGACGCTGCTCACGGCGGGCCGGACCCCGATCCTGGTCGGCGGGTCGATGATGTACATCCAGGGGCTGCTGGACAATTGGCGGTTCCCGGCGACCGACGCCGATGTCCGGGCGAAATACGAGGCGATGCTCGCCGACGACGGCGTGGCCCGTCTCCATCAGCGTCTCGCCGAGGTCGATCCGCAGGCGGCGGCGTCCATCCTCGCCACCGATGGCCGACGGATCGTGCGTGCCCTCGAGGTCGTGGAGATCACCGGTGAACCGTTCGCGGCGTCGGCACCCACCATCGGAGACCCGCGGTGGGGTACGCGAATCCTCGCACTCGACCGGGAGACCGGCGCCCTGGACGAGCGGATCCGGTTGCGCACCCGCCAGATGTTCGCCGGTGGGCTGGAAACGGAGGTGCGCGACCTCTGCGAGGTCGGATTGCGCGAGGGCCGGACGGCCTCCCGGGCCATCGGATATGCACAGGTCCTCGCGGCTCTCGACGGCGAACACGACATGGCGACGGCCGAAGAGCTCACCTTCATCGGGACGCGGCGCTACGTTCGCCGGCAGCGTTCGTGGTTCCGCCGCGACCATCGCATCATGTGGCTCGACGCTGCGGAACCCGACCTGGTCGGCGCCGCCCTCCGGGCGATCGGCCACGGCTGATCGGTGCGTGGCCAGGGGGCCCGAAGGACGGCCCGTACCCTGGATGGGGTGACGGCGACCCAGTCCACTGCACAGTCCACCGCCCGGCCCGGATCGGCCTCCGACCGTCGGCGTTTCGTGAAGGGGCACGGCACCCAGAACGACTTCGTCATCCTCACCGACCCGGCGGCAGACCTCGAATTGACCGAGCCCGTGGTGGCCGCGCTGTGCGACCGTCGGCGCGGCATCGGCGCGGACGGCCTGCTGCGGGTGGTGCGCTCGGCGGCGCTGGTGGAGCGGGGAGTGCTGACTGCGCTGCCCGACGGCGTCGGACCAGACGACTGGTTCATGGACTACCGCAATGCCGACGGATCGATCGCGGAGATGTGCGGGAACGGCGTGCGGGTGTTCGCCCACCACCTGCGGGCCTCGGGCCTGGTCGCCGACGACGCGTTCACCGTCGGGTCGCGCGCAGGTGCCCGACCGGTGATCGTGCACAGCCACGACGAGGTCCGCGCTGACGTGACCGTCGAGATGGGGCAGGTGCGTCTGACCGGCGAATCGTTGGTGCGGATCGGCGACGACGCGTATCGCGGTGCGATGGTCGACGTGGGCAATCCGCATCTGGCCTGCGTGGTGCCGGACATGACCGCCGCCGACCTGGCGGCTGTCGACTTCACCGCGGGGGTCGAGATCGACAGCCAGGCCTTTCCGCACGGTGCCAACGTTGAGCTGGTGACGCCCGCCGGACCTGTCGACGAACGAGGCCGACTACCTGCGGCGATGCGAGTGTTCGAGCGCGGTGTGGGCGAGACGCGCAGTTGCGGGACCGGTCTGGTGGCGGCGGGCGCCGCGATCCTGGCCGCCGGCGACCAGTCCACCGGCACTCTCTGCATCACCGTGCCAGGTGGTCGCGTCGAGGTGGATATCCGGGCCGACGGGTCCCACCTGCGCGGACCATCGATGCTGGTCGCCGACGGTGAACTGCGGACCGGTTGGGACCGACTTCAGGACTGATCTCCTGGCCACCCGGCGGTCACCGGAAAACCAGGTGCTGTGCAGTCCCATGACGTGAGATCATGGTCTTGCCTATGACCGAATCAGCATCCACACCATTTTCCCTGTCCACCCCGGACGACGACGATCTCACCGATCTCCCCGAGACCGCCACCGAGCCGGGCACCGGCCGCGACATCCTCCGCGGTCTGGCACAACCCACGACGGGTGAGCTCCAGCTCTCCGAGCGCGCCTCTCTGCAGCGTGTCGCCGGATTGTCGACCGAACTCACCGACGTCACCGAGGTCGAATACCGGCAGCTGCGACTCGAACGCGTCGTTCTGGTCGGTGTCTGGACCGAGGGCAGCGCCGCCCAGGCGCGCGCCAGCATGGTCGAACTCGCCGCACTGGCCGAGACGGCCGGCTCGGAGGTTCTCGACGCGCTGATCCAGCGGCGGTCGCGGCCCGACTCGGCCACCTACATCGGGTCCGGCAAGGCCGACGAACTCCGCGAGGCCGTGCTCACCTCCGGCGCCGACACGGTGATCTGCGACGGTGAACTCACCCCGGCTCAGCTCACCGCGCTGGAGAAGATCGTCAAGGTCAAGGTCATCGACCGGACCGCATTGATCCTCGACATCTTCGCCCAGCACGCGACGTCGCGCGAGGGCAAAGCCCAGGTGTCGCTCGCCCAGATGGAGTACATGCTGCCCCGACTGCGTGGGTGGGGCGAGTCGATGTCGCGCCAGGCGGGTGGTCGCGCGGGAAGCAACGGCGGTGTGGGTCTGCGTGGTCCGGGCGAGACGAAGATCGAGACGGATCGTCGGCGCATTCGCGAACGAATGGCGAAGCTGCGCCGGGAGATCCGCGGGATGAAGAAGTCGCGCACCGTGATGCGCGCGGCGCGCGAACGCAACGCCATCCCTCGATTGACGGTCGCCGGGTACACGAACGCCGGCAAGTCGAGTCTCGTCAACGCGATGACCGGGTCCGGCGTCCTCGTGCAGGACGCACTGTTCGCCACCCTAGACCCCACCACCCGTCGCGCCACCCTCGACGACGGCCGCGCAGTGGTGTTCACCGACACCGTCGGTTTCGTGCGGCACCTGCCGACGCAGCTCGTCGAGGCGTTTCGGTCGACACTGGAGGAGGTGGTCGACGCCGACCTGGTCCTGCACGTCGTCGACGGTGCGGATGCCTTTCCTGCCGAACAGATCTCGGCCGTGCGTCAGGTGATCAACGAGGTCGTCGCCGAGGAGGACGCCGCGCCGCCGCCGGAACTGTTGGTGATCAACAAGATCGACGCCGTCGACGCCACCAGGATGGCCGAACTGCGTGGGGCGTTCGGTGATGCGGTGTTCGTGTCCGCGCGCACCGGTGAGGGCTTGCCCGAGCTGTTCGACCGGCTCCGCGAGTTCATCGGCCGCTCCGACGTGGAGCTGACGATCGACGTGCCGTACACCCGTGGTGACGTGGTGTCGCGGATTCACGAGGAGGGCGAGGTGCTGTCGAGCGAACACACCGCGGACGGCACCCGGATGCGAGTGCGCGTCCCGGCAGCCTTCGCAGGCGCGCTCGACGATCTCACGGTGACGACCTCACGGTGAGGTAGCCATCCGCCGAGCGTGCGCAGAAATCCGCCGAGCGTGCGCAGGCAGTGATGCCCACGCACGCTCGACGGGATTCTGTGCACGCTCGACGGGAAACCGGGCACCGCTCGGGAGGGCTCCGGCCTCAGTCGGCGTCGAGGTCCTTGGCGACCAGGGTGGCAATCGCATCGAGGGTGTTCTGATCCTCGGCCGTGACCACGACGTTGGTGCCCTTCTCGGCGCCGAGAGTCATGATCATCAGAGCCGAACCGGCATCCACCGGGTCTCCGCCCTCGAGGCCGATGGTGACCGCGGTGCCGGCGTCCGCGACCGCCTCGGCAATGATCGTCGCGGGACGGGCATGCAGGCCGACGGCGGATCCGACGGTGACGGTGGTGCTGGGCATGTGGGTGTCTCCTCACTCATTCGGTGGTGATGTCTGAATTGTGTCGCTGAGGACGATTGTGCACGCGTTCGCGGCGGCGGGGTGCGGCTTGACCGATCACCTCAGGCCGCAACGGCCTCCAGTTCGGGTACGGTTGTCGCCTCTTTTCGGGCGGTGCTCCATTGCTTGGCCGCGATGACGAGGAACGCGGACAACGCCGTACCGGCGGCGAGCGCCACCAGGAACAAGACCCAGTGGTTCATCGTGAAGAACACGAAGATGCCGCCGTGCGGGGCGCGCTGGGTGACGCCGAACGCCATGATCAACGCACCGGACAGTGCGCCGCCTGCCATCATCGACGGGATCACGCGGAACGGGTCGGTCGCCGCGAACGGGATCGCGCCCTCGGAGATGAACGACGCACCGAGCAGCCATGCGGCCTTGCCGTTCTCACGCTCGGGCTCGGTGAACAGCCCCGGGCGCAGTACGGTGGCCAGCGCCAGCGCGAGCGGTGGGACCATGCCTGCGCACATCACCGCGGCCATGATCTCCAGCTGCGCATTGCCGCCGATCGCGAGGCCCGCGGTGGCGAACAGATATGCCGCCTTGTTGACCGGGCCGCCGAGGTCGAAGCACATCATCAGGCCGAGCACGATGCCCAGGATGATCGCCGAGCCGCCGGACATGCTGTTGAGGCCGTCGGTCATCTGATCGGTGACCCATGCGAGCGGCTTGCCGAGCAGCATGTACAGGAGCACGCCGATGACCAAGCTGCCCAGCAGCGGGATGATCACCACCGGCATCAGCCCTCGCGCCCACTGCGGCAACGGGAGTCGGGCGATCCAGAAACAGGCGACGCCGGCGATGAGGCCGCCGACCAGACCGCCGATGAAGCTGGCACCGACGGCGACCGACACGAGACCCGCGACGAAACCGGGTGCGATACCGGGGCGATCGGCGATGGCGAACGAGATGTAACCGGCCAGGACCGGGACCAGCATGCTCATGGCGAGACCACCGACGGCGAACAACACCGCGCCGATGTATTGGCCGAGGCCGCCGGCAGGCAGATCCCACAGACTGTTGTTCAGCGCGATGAACTGTCCGTCGTTGAGCGCGCCGGACGTGTCGAGGGTCGAGTTCGCGATCTCGTAGCCGCCGAGGAACGGGAGAAAGGCGAGAGCCATGAGCAGGCCACCGGCGGCGACGAACGGGATCATGTAACTGACGCCGGTCATCAGTGCCTGCTGGACCTGCTTGCCGAAGCCGACGCCGCCGGCGTCCGCGGTGCTGTCCGGGACGCCGTCGCCGGAGCCCGCCACCACTGCGGCATTCGGATTGTCCGAGGCGGCAACCGCTTCGGCGATCATTGCGTCGGGCTCATTGATCGCCCGTTTGACGCCGGAGGAGATGACGGGCTTGCCGTGGAAACGCTCCTTGCCCTTCACCCCGACGTCGGTGGCGAAGATGACGGCGTCCGCGTTCGCGATCACCTGCGGATCGAATGCGGTTGTCGCCGACGACCCCTGGGTCTCCACGTGGAAGTCGATGTCGGCGCGTTCGGCCGCGTACTTGAGGGCATCTGCCGCCATGTAGGTGTGTGCGATCCCGGTCGGGCACGCGGTGATCGCGACGATCGACTTGCGTCCGGGGACAGTCGCATCCGGTGCCGGCGGCGGGGCGCCCGCCGCCGATGCCGGGGCGGTGGCCGCAGCGGTTGCCGCGGCAGTGGATGCCACCGGTTGTGCGGGTGCGGGATTGATCGCCTCGTCGACGAGTTGTACCACCCGCTCATCGCTCTCGGCCTCGCGCAGGGACGCGACGAAATCGGGGCGGACCAGCGATCGCGCAAGAGAGCTCAGCAGTTTCATGTGCTCGGATGCGCCGCCGGACGGCGCGGCGATGAGGAACACGAGGTCTGCCGGGCCGTCGGGTGCACCGAAGTCGACCTTGGCGGACAGCCGCGCCATCGCGAGACTGGCCTCGGTGACCGACTCGGCACGGGCGTGCGGGATCGCGATTCCACCGGGCAGCCCGGTCGCGGACTTCGCCTCGCGGTCGAGCGCCCCTCGAGTGAGGTCGGCGGCATCGGTCGTGCGGCCTGCCGCCTGGAGTGCTTCGGCGAGATAGCCGATCACGGCCGCCGGGTCGGCGCCCGCGTCGACGTCGAGACTCACCGTCTGCGTCGTGATGATCTGTTCGGACATCGGATTTCCTTCTACCTGGGGGTGTGCAGTCGTCGGGTTCGTGGTGGCTGGGTCGGGGCAGTCTGTCCGTCGAGGACGGGCCCGTGCGTGCGATCGTCGAGTGTCATCCGACCTGGGCGGCTCCGGAGAGGTCCGTGACCGCCACCCCGTCGAGATCGAGCTGACCTGGCGCGGGTGGCTGAGTGCCGGCGAGCGCGGTGGCCGCCGAGCCATAGGCGACCGCGGTCCGGAGCCGCTCCGGCTCGGTGGCGCCGCGGGACTCCGCGATCAGATACCCGGCGAGAGCCGAGTCCCCGGCGCCGACAGTGCTGCGCGGCACGATCGGTGGCGGGGTGGCGAACCAGGTCCCGGAGTCGGTGACCAGGATCGCCCCGGCCGCACCGAGGGTGGCGAGGATGGCGGCCCCGGTCCGGTCGACGAGAGTGCGAGCCGCGCTGACGAGCGGTGCGTAATCGCCTCGCGACGTCGCGGCGACGAGACCCGACGGGTCCACGCCGGTGGCCTCGGCCAGCTCCTCGTCGTTGGGCTTCAGCAGGTCCACACGACCCCGGACCGTCGCCGACAGCGGGCCGCCGGAGGTGTCCACTGCGACTCGGCAGTCCTGTCCGTCGAGCTCGTCGATGACGGTCCGGTACCAGTTGTCGGACGGCCCCGGCGGCAGTGACCCACACAGCGCCACCCAGCTTGCGCCGCGCGCGTTCTCGACAACCAGGTCGACGAGGGCATGTGCCTCGGCGGGGGACAGCCCGAAGCCGGGTGCGTTGATCTTGGTGGTCGTGCCGTCGGGATCGGCGACCGTGACGTTGGAGCGGACGTCGCCGTCGATCGGCAGGGCGAGGTAGGGGAGACCGACCGTGTCGAGCGCGGTGAGCAGTGGGTCGCCGGTCCGCGCGGGCAGGACGGCAAGCGTCGACAGCCCTGCCTCGGACACCACCCGCGCGACGTTGACGCCCTTGCCGCCGGGTTCGGCACGCACCGACGTCGCGCGCTGCACCTCACCGCGGCGCAGCGGTGCGGCGAGCTCGAGGGTGCGGTCGAGGCTCGGATTGGCGGTGACGGTCAGGATCACCGGCGGTGTTGATGGTTGTGTCATGGGGGTCCTCTCGGTCACGCGATCACGACGTCGATCCCGCGTGCCGACAGGGCCGCGGAGGTGACCGGGTCGATCCCGGCGTCGGTGACCAGCACGTCGATATCTGCGAGATCGGCGAACGAGGACAGGTCCTCACGGTCGATCTTTGATGAATCAGAAAGCACCACAACGCGATTGGCAACCCTCACGATGGCCGCCTTGATGGCGGCCTCGTCCGGGTCGGGGGTGGAGAGTCCGTGTGACTCGGTGATCCCGTTCGCGCCGACGAAGGCCGTCGAGATACGCAGTCGTTCCAGTGCCGCCACCGTCTCGGAGCCCACCGTCGCCTGTGTGAGTCCGCGGACCCGGCCTCCGAGGACATGCAGGTCCGACGAGTTGTGGCCGGCCAGCGCGGCCGCGATCGGGATGCTGTGGGTGATCAGGGTCAGACGGCGGTCACGTGGCAGGGCGAGGGCGGCCTGGAAGGTGGTGGTGCCGGCGTCGAAGAACACGGAACCACCGTCCGGTGGGAGGAACCGGATCGCCGCACGGCCGATGGCGACCTTCTCATGCGTGTGGGTCATCTGGCGTTCGTCGATGCCGAGCTCGCCGATCACCGGCGTGGAACCCGGCCGAACCGCGCCGCCGTGTACCCGCTGAAGATGTCCTGCGCGCTCGAGGGTTGCGAGATCCCGACGCACCGTCTCACTGGTCACGTCGAACAGCGTGGCCAACGCGGTGACCGACGCGCGGCCATTGGCCCGCACCTGATCGGCGATCGCCTGCTGACGTTCTTCGGCGTACACGGATGTCCTCGTCTGTTGGAATCTGTGGATTTCAATGTTGCTATATCTGTGTTTACGCCTGTTTATGTTGACAAGTCAAGGTTTTCTTGTAACTTGAATCACATAACTTTCAGTTACGGGCCCATTCCACATGCGCTCCGCTGCTCGATACAGGCCAGTGAGTCCGGGACGGGATCGGTTCCCGGACCGACGGACAGATAGGACTTCGGTGACACAGACACAGGTTTTGCAGGGGACACCGGTGGTGGCCGGAAAGGCCTTCGGTCCGGCCATCTGGCCGGGCGCCCGCCCGGAATACGACCCGAGCGCAGAGGACGCCGTCGCCGAGGACGAGCGTGAGGTCGAGACCAAACGCTTCACCGACGCCGCGGCGGCGGTGGCGGGACGGCTCCGGGAGCGGGCCTCGCATGCCTCGGGCGCCGCGTCGGAGGTGCTCGTGGCGACCGCCGGCCTGGCCGAGGACCGCGGTTGGGTCGGTGCGGCGTCGGCGTTGATCGCCAAGGGCACCCCCGCGCCGGCTGCGGCCGTGGCGGCGACCGAACAGTTCGCCGCGATGTTCACCAAGCTCGGCGGACTGATGGCCGAGCGGGTCACCGATCTCAACGACGTCCGCGATCGGGTGGTCGCCGAGTTGCTCGGGATACCCGAGCCCGGCGTACCGGAACCGCCCGTGCCGTCGGTGCTGCTCGCCGACGATCTCGCCCCGGCGGACACCGCCGGGCTCGATCCGACGCTGATCACCGCGCTCGTCACGCGTCTCGGAGGTCCCACGAGTCACACCGCGATCATTGCCCGCCAGTTGGGGATTCCATGCGTGGTGGCAGTGGGTGAGCTCGCCACCGTGGCCGTCGGCACCACGGTGCTCGTCGACGGCACGGCGGGCACTCTGGAGGTCGAACCCGACGAGGCGAGGGCGCTGGCCGGCGTCGACGAGAGTCGTCGCAAGGCCGCCGCGGTGGCGTCGTGGACGGGACCCGGGACGACCGCGGACGGGCATCCGGTCTCGGTGCTCGCGAATGTCGCCGACGGAGCGTCGGCACGAAACGCATCCGGTCATCCCGTCGAGGGTGTCGGATTGTTCCGCACGGAGCTGGCGTTCCTCGAGCGGGCCGAGGCCCCGACGATCGCCGAGCAGACAACGTTGTACCGCGAGGTGATCGACGCATTCGCCGATCAGAAAGTGGTGATCCGGACGCTCGACGCCGGGTCGGACAAGCCGCTCAAATTCGTGACCCAGCTCAACGAGGCCAATCCGGCGCTGGGTGTGCGGGGCAATCGCATCGCGATCGACCATCCCGAGATCCGCGCGGCGCAGCTCGATGCGATCGCAGCCGCTGCTCAGGAGAGCGGAGCCACGCCATGGGTGATGGCCCCGATGATCGCATCGCCTTCCGAGGCAGCGGAATTCGCGGGCGAAGTGCGGCGCCGTGGATTGATCGCGGGGGTGATGGTCGAGGTGCCCGCCGCTGCGATCCTGGCTCCCGCGATCATGGCGGAGGTCGACTTCGTCTCGATCGGCACCAATGATCTGACGCAGTACACGATGGCCGCGGATCGGATGTCCGCCGAACTCGCCACACTGACGGATCCGTGGCAGCCTGCGGCGCTGGCACTGATCGACATGGTTGCCCGCGCCGGTCAGGCGGCGGGCAAACCGGTCGGAGTGTGCGGTGAGGCGGCCGCCGACCCGCTGCTGGCATGTGTACTCGTCGGCATGGGCGTCAGTTCATTGTCCGCGGCGCCCGCCGCGGCTGCGCCGGTCGGGGCTCGCCTCTCGGAGGTGACCCTCGACCAGTGCCGGTCAGCCGCGCAAGCAGTGCTGAAAACCGCCGATCCCGCGGAGGCCCGTGCGGTCGCGGCCGCGGCGCTCGGTGGCTGACTCTCGGCCGCCGATCCTCACACGCGCCGCATCACGGTGACGACCTTGCCGAGGATCGCGGCCTCGTCGCCCGGGATGGGATCGAAGAGGTCGTTGTGCGGCATCAGCCACACGTGACCGTCCTTGCGCTTGAACGTCTTCACGGTGGCCTCGCCGTCGATCATGGCCGCGACGATGTCGCCGTTGTCTGCGACGTTCTGCTGCCGGACCACGACCCAGTCGCCGTCGCAGATGGCGGCGTCGATCATCGACTCGCCGACGACGCGCAGCAGGAACAGCGATCCCTCTCCGACCAGTTCTCGAGGTAGCGGGAACACGTCCTCGACGGCCTGCTCGGCCAGGATCGGTCCGCCTGCGGCGATCCGCCCGAGCACGGGCACGAACGTCGGTGTGGGCAATTCCTGACCGTCGGCCAGTCCGGCCGCCGCGCCGCCGGGCGGGGTGTGGTCGCCGTCCTGGATGTTGACCGCGCGCGGCCGGTTGTGGTCGCGCTTGAGCAATCCCTTGCGTTCCAGGGTGCGGAGTTGATGCGCCACCGACGACGTGGACGTCAGTCCGACGGCGTCGCCGATCTCGCGGATGCTGGGCGGGTAGCCACGCTCTCGCACGGACTGACGGATGAACTCCAGGACCCCGCGCTGCCGGGCGGTGAGAGCCGCCTCGGCGACCTCGGGTTCGGCGACGACGGGTGCCGGCTCCGACGAGTCGTCGGGGGCGTCTGCGGTCTCGTGGATCCCGCGGGTGGCTCCACGCCGCCCGCCGGCCTTGTCGCTCATCGCTGAGTCCTTCCTGTCGGCTGTTGCATCGTCGGCTGCCGCCGGAACCGGGTTCGCCTCGCAAAATCGCTGGTCGATCGGTTGTCTCACGGCCGAGGTTAACCGAACCTGCCGACAGGTTCAAACATTTGTTCGACGCGTGTCGAGACTTTGTCGGCGCAGCGTGCTACAAATCGAACATGCGTTCCATCGAACATGTGATCGAGGGAACGGTCGATTCGGATCCCAGGAGGACACGATGAGCACAGCCACCTTGACCCGCGAGACGTCCGTCCGCGAGACACCCGCGCGCCACGTGCCGAGCAGTGGCACCCTGACCCGCGAGACACCGGCGCTGGCGCCGCGACGGCCGGTCACCTCCGGCGTCGGTTCGCGTCCGAGGCGCGGCGCGAGGGTCGAGCCGACCCGTCCGGCCGACCGTCGTCCGGACGGTCGATACAACGCGGGCACGACGATCGTCGGCACCCGGTGTGCGGCACCGGCAGATGAGCGGCGGGTCTACGCACGACGTCGTGCGGCCGCGCTTGCCGTGCTGGTCGGGGGAGCGCTGGCCGCGCTCGTCTGGGTCGTCGCGATCGTCGGGTCGAACTACGCCGCGTCCGTCGCCCCGCAGCCGGTGGGCACCGAGGTGGTGCACGTCCGGCAGGGCGACACCCTGAGCTCGATCGCCGATCGGGTGGCGCCGGATCTGCCGCGCCAGTCGGTCATCGATCAGATCGTCGAGCGCAACGCCTTGGCCTCCTCGGGACTCCGGGTCGGTCAGGCACTGATCGCGCCCGCATACCGCTGAGCAACGGACGGTATTCTCATGGCACAGGTTCCAGCCGGAAACCGGCACGGCGTAGCGAGCATCCGGTGCGCCGGAGTGTCCCGAGACGTGCGTGAGGACAACATGCGCTGCCCGTTTTGTAAGAACGAAGACACCAAGGTCATCGACTCGCGTGTCGCCGATGAAGGGCAGGCGATCCGACGGCGCCGTTCGTGTGCGGAGTGTGGTCGCCGGTTCTCGACGGTGGAGAGCGCCGTGCTGTCGGTGGCGAAACGCAACGGGGTCACCGAACCGTTCAGCCGCGAGAAGGTGATGCGCGGAGTTCGTCGGGCCTGCCAGGGGCGTGCCGTGGCCGAAGACGCCCTCGCCCAGCTCGCGCAGCAGGTCGAGGATGCGGTGCGCGCATCCGGATCGGCCGAGATCCCCAGCAACGAGGTGGGATTGGCGATCCTCAAACCGTTGCGTGAGCTCGACGAGGTGGCCTATCTCCGATTTGCGTCGGTGTACCGCTCGTTCGACTCGCTCGAGGACTTCCAGCGCGAGATCGACGACCTGCAGGGCGACCTGACGCACGAGAAGACAGTGGACGCTGCGGGGCCGACCGTCTCCGAATGACGGCGTCGGAGCGGTGCGCTCAATGGAACACGTCCAGTGCGCGCATCGCCCGCTTCTCGGAGATCGGATAGGCGGTACCGAGTCGCTGCGAGAAGAGACCGACCCGGAGTTCCTCGACCATCCAATGGGCATACTCGTTGAAGGCATCGCGCCGGCCGACGGGGAGCTGCGCGACTCGCTGATTCCAGTGTGCGATCACCCGGTCGACCGCGGCGAGGGCATCGCGATCGCGGGTCGTTGATCCCATGAGATCGGCCAATCGATTCTCCGCCGCCTGGAGATAGCGAGGGATCTCGGTGAGATGTCTGCGTGGGGTCGCGGCCACGAATCCGTCGAAGACGAGGTTCTCCAGTTGCTCGGCCACGTCGTCGGCAGCGACGGACCCGCTGTCCTGGTCGATCTCCGATCGGAGGGGGGCGAGATGCCGGAGAATGTCCGTGGCGAGCGCGAAATACTCAGGGGCCGCGTCGGTCACAGTCGTTCTGAGGTCATCGCGGAGCCGCGCGAACTGGCCGGGCGTCCGGATGACGGTGAGGTCTCGGGTGGCCACGGCGTCACGGACCGCGCGCCGGGTGCAATCGGCCGGCAGATCGTCGGGTCGTCGATACGGGCTCTGACTCAGCGCCAGCCGTCCGGCCGGGTCGAGGGTTCCGGTGATCTTCTTGGGGAGCGTCGGGATCGTCGTCTCCAACAACACGATCACCGCGTCGGTCAGCTTGCGGTCGCGTTCGGCCGCGGTGACGGACTCGGTCCGCGTGACACCGGTTGCCCGTCCAGCGTCGTCCCGCACGACGTCGAGTCCCGGATAGCGGGTGATCGTCTGGCCGGCAACCGTTGTGGTGGTGGTGTCGGGTAGATCGCCGATGCCATCGTCGGTCCAGGAGGTGTGGACGGCGCGGGGACGTGAGGTGTCGTCGTGCCCGGCGAAACCCTTCTTCAGGTCGGCCAGTGACTTGCCACTCGCGACCACCGTCCCGGCGCGGTCGGTGA
Organism: Gordonia sp. SL306; assembly: GCF_026625785.1. Taxonomy (NCBI): domain Bacteria; kingdom Bacillati; phylum Actinomycetota; class Actinomycetes; order Mycobacteriales; family Gordoniaceae; genus Gordonia; species Gordonia sp. SL306. The sequence continues at coordinate 4,750,321 of NZ_CP113063.1, forward strand.
CGGCGAAGTTCATCGTCAGATGGGCAGGGACGCGATCGAGGGAGAAGTCACCCGGGGACACGGTCATGCCGGTGATCGAGGTGAGCTCGCGGGACAGACCGGTCACCAGTGGCTCCGACCGGGGTGTCAATCGCGAGACCGCGAGGTCGGCGAAACGCTGGGCGGGTGCCATCGACTTGCGCAGGGCCTTGGGCAGTGATTTGACGAGCTCGGTGGCGAGTTCGGAGCGCAGGCCCGGGACCGACCAGTCGAAGCCTGCGGGTCGTACGTGATCGAGTAGCGGCCGGGGGATCACGACGGTGACCCCGTCGTCGGGAGCTCCTGGCTCGAACCGGTAGCGCAGTTCCAGGCGGGTCTCGCCCTGCTGCCAGGCTCCGGGAAAGTCGGTGTCGGCCACCGTGACATCGGCCGCCACATCCTCCGGCTTCAGATCGAGCAGGTCCGGATGCTCTCGGCGCGTCTTCTTCCACCAGGTGTCGAAATGCCGCGCCGACACGACGTCGGCGCCGACCCGGGCATCGTAGAACTCGAAGAGCTGTTGCTCGCTGATCACCAGATCGCGACGACGCGCGCGATGCTCGACGTCGGCGGCCGCCTCGAGGAGATCCCGATTGCGGTGGAAGAACACATGATCGGTGCGCCAGTCGCCCTCGACCAGGGCGTGGCGGATGAACATCTCCCGTGAGGTCGGCGGATCGATCGCGCCGTAGGGAACGCGTCGCTGGGCGACGAGGGTGACCCCGTAGAGAGTAACCCGCTCGTAGGCCATCGCCGACGCGCGCTTGGCCGACCAGTGCGGCTCGCTGTACGACCGGCGGACGAGGTCGCCCGCGAGTTTCTCGGCCCAGAGCGGATCGATGCCGGCGACGGTGTGCGCGAACAGCCGTGAGGTCTCGAGGATCTCAGCGGCCATGATGAAGGGAGGTGGTTTACGGGCGAGCGACGAGCCGGGGAAGATCGCCAGCGATGTGTTTCGGGCACCGATGTAGTCGCGTGAATCGCCCTGGCGGACTGCGATGTTGCCCAGCAGTCCGGACAGGATCGAACGGTGGATGGCGTCGGCGTCGCGTGGCGACGCGGTGGCGGTCCAATCGAGGTCGGAGACGATCCGTGACAACTGGCGATGGAGTTCCTGCCATTCCCGGATTCGCAGGAAGTGGAGGAACTCGCTCTCACACATCCGTCGGAACCGATTACCGGACAACTCCTGTCGCCGATCGTTCAGATACTCCCAGAGCTCGAGATACGAGAGGAACTCCGAACCCGGCACCGCGAACCGTCGATGCGAGGTGCCGGCGGCCTCGCGATGTTCCGCAGGCCGTTCGCGCACATCTGGCACCGACAACGCCGCGGCGATCACCAGGACGTGGTCGAGACACCCGAGTTCGTGTGCGGAGATCAGCATCCGTGCCAGACGGGGATCCACCGGTATCCGGGCCATGTCACGCCCGATCCGGGTGAGGACCGGCTCGTGATCGTCGCGAGCGGTCTCACGGATCGCGCCGAGCTCGGTGAGCACGGCCATGCCGTCACGGATGGCGCGCGCGTCGGGCGGCTGCACGAAGGGGAATGCCGACACGTCACCGATGTGCAGGGCGGCCATCTGGAGGATCACCGCGGCGAGATTGGTCCGCAGGATCTCTGGGTCGGTGAACGCGGGGCGGTTGTCGAAATCCTCCTCGGAGTACAGGCGGATGCAGATGCCCGGTGCGACACGGCCACAGCGCCCGGCCCGCTGCCGGGCGGAGGCCTGGGAGATCGGCTCGATGGGAAGTCGGTTCACCTTCGACCGTGTTGAGTAGCGCGAGATGCGGGCGGTGCCCGTGTCGATGACGTAGCGGATACCCGGAACGGTCAGCGACGTCTCGGCGACGTTGGTGGCGAGGACGATCCGCCGCCCGCTCGACGGCGCGAAGACGCGTTGCTGGTCGGCGATCGACAGCCGCGCGAAGAGCGGGACGATCTCGGCACCCGACGCGACACGATGGCGCAACGCGTCCGCGGTCTCGCGGATGTCCCGTTCGGTCGGCAGGAACACCAGGATGTCGCCGGTGCGGTGCGACGACCACAGGTCGCCGACGGCCTGGTCGACGGCTTGGACCTGATCGAGGTCGCGATGATCGGAATCGGGATCCCGGTCGTCCCCGAACGGCCGGTATCGGACCTCGACGGGATACGCACGCCCGGACACCTCCAGGATGGGCACGTCACCGGTGAGCCGGTTGCCGCCCGCGGGTTCGTCGGATGCGAAGTGCCGCGCGAACCGATCGGGCTCGATGGTCGCCGAGGTGATGATGACCTTGAGGTCGGGACGGCGTGGCAGCAGTTGCTTCAGGTACCCGAGGATGAAGTCGATATTGAGGCTGCGTTCGTGGGCTTCGTCGATGATGAGCGTGTCGTAGGGGCGCAGCAGGGGGTCGGTACCGATCTCACGGAGCAGGATTCCGTCGGTCATCACCTTGACCAGGGTGTTTGCGCCGGCCCGGTCGGTGAACCGCACCGAGTATCCGATCGCCTGGCCGATCTCGCTGTCGGTTTCGTCGGCGATGCGGCGCGCGACCGAACTCGCGGCTATCCGCCGTGGCTGGGTGTGACCGATGGCGCCCCGGATGCCGCGACCGAGTTCGAGACAGATCTTGGGTAGCTGGGTGGTCTTGCCCGAACCGGTCTCACCGGCGATCACCACCACCTGATGATCGGCGATGGCGGCGGCGATCTCGTCGCGGGCCGCCGACACCGGCAGGTCCGGCGGGAAGGTGATCGTCGGAACCGTCGCACGCCGACGATCGACGCGGTGCGTTGCGGCGTCGACGTCGGCGGCCAGCTTGTCCCAGGCCGCCTGTTTCGGTGAGCGACCGAGTTTGTCGAGTCGTCGGCGCAGACGGTGAGCGTCGAGGATGGTCACGTCGGCGAGGCGGTCACTGAGCGCTCGTCGGTCCTCTGCGGTCGGAACGGGCATGATCGGTCCAGGATATGGGGTCGACGGAGGTGACCCGACGCACGCCCGGCATGATTGGGGCATGGCTGGTTCACTGTGGCACGGTTTCGCCGATATGGGTTCGGTCTCCACCAAGGGGCCGTTCGTGGTCACCCGCGGACAAGGAACACGGATCTGGGATGCCTCCGGACGCGAGTACCTCGACGCGACCGCGGGTCTCTGGTTCACCAACATCGGCCACGGCCGAACCGAGGTGGCACAGGCCGTCGCGGATCAGCTCGGTCGGCTGGCGCACTACTCCGGGTTCGGCGACATCACCGCCGATGTGACGGCGGATCTCGCCGAGCGTCTCGCCGCGATCGCCCCGGTTCCCGACAGCAAGATCTTCTTCACCTCGGGTGGCAGTGACTCTGTCGACACGGCGGCGAAGCTGGCCCGGCGCTACTGGCACGAGCAGGGCAGGCCGGAGAAGAACATCATCGTCGGTCGCACCAAGGCTTACCACGGCATGCACGTGGCGGGAACGGCGCTCGCGGGCATCCCGGTGAACCGCGAAGGCTACGGCGAACTCATGCCCGACGCCGAGTCGGTGGAGTGGGACAACGCGAAGAGTCTCCTCGGCCTCATCGAGCGCCTGGGCGCCGATCGTATCGCGGCGTTCTTCTGCGAGCCGATCATCGGTGCCGGCGGGATCTACCTGCCTCCGGAGGGGTACCTCGCCGAGGTGCGTCAGATCTGCCGCGACCACGACGTGTTGTTCGTCGCCGACGAGGTGGTCACCGGATTCGGACGCATCGGTGGAGATTCCTGGTTCGCGTCGTCCCGTTTCGACCTCGCGCCCGACATGATGACGACGGCCAAGGGCCTCACGTCCGGATACGTGCCGATGGGTGCGGTGTTCATCGCTCCCCACATCGCCGAACCGTTCTTCGCGGGCGGGGTGTGGTGGCGCCACGGCTACACCTACGGCGGGCACGCCGGTGCCGCCGCGGCCGCGATGGCTAACCTCGACATCATCGAGCGTGAGGGCCTGCTGGGCGAGGCGACCCGGTTGGAAGGCGATCTGGCGCAAGCTCTCTCGCCATTGGCCGATCTCGATTCGGTGTCCGAGGTCCGCACCGGCCTCGGCGCGGTCACCGCGGTCCAGCTGGCCGATCCCGCGCAGGCGGTGCCGATGGTCGGCAGACTGCGCGAGCACGGCGTCAGCGGCCGTGCCGCGGGCCAGGGTGCGCTGCAGATCTCGCCGGCCTTCGTGATGACCACCGACGAGGTCGGAGAGCTCGCCGACCGGATGCGGGCCGCGCTGGCCTGATCCAGGGACAACCGAATCTGCCCCCGGCCCTCCGTTTCGGAGGGTCGGGGGCAGATCTGTGTGCGGGGTCGGTCAGACCGTAGCGAGCACTTCGGTGGTCGCGATCGCCTGGGCGACACCGGCAACGATCGAGGCGACCTTGAGGGCCTCGAAGATCGCCTCGCGATCGACGCCTGCCTCGCGCAGGGTGTTCTCGTGAGCGCCGACGCAATGCTCACAACCGTTGATCGACGACACCGCGAAGGACCACAGCTCGAACAGCGCCTTGTCCACCCCGGGGTTGCCGATGATGTTCATCCGCAGACCGGGACGCAGGTCGTCGTACTTGCCCTCGAGGAAGCCGCGGCCACGGTAGAAGACGTTGTTCATCCCCATGATCGACGTAGCCCCGAGCGCGGCGTTGTACGCCTCGGCGGACAGCGTGTCGGCGGCCTCGTCGGCGATCTCGGCCAGCACCTTGGCATTACGCGTCGCGGCCGCGGTCGACAGCAGGGTGCCCCACAGCTGCTCTTCGTTGAGCGCCGTGGTCCGGCTGATCGAACCCAGATTCAGTTTGAGGTCTTTGGCGTACTCGGGCAGTGCTTCCTTGAGATTCTCGATGCTCATGCGGTCTCCTCTCAGACGCTCGCGGTCAGCAGCTCGCCTGCGTCGATGGTCGGATCGCCCTTTTTCCAGTTGCAGGCGCACAGCTCGTCGGACTGCAGGGCGTCGAGGACACGGAGCACCTCGTCGACGTTGCGGCCGACCGAACCGGCGGTCACGGAGACGAACTGGATCTCGTTGTTGGGATCGATGATGAACGTGGCCCGGTCGGCCACCCCGTCCGCGTTGAGAACACCTGCCGCGGAAGCAAGTTCGCGCTTGAGGTCGCTCAGCATGGGGAAGGGGAGGGTTTTGAGATCCTCGTGTTGCGCCCGCCACTGGAAGTGGACGAACTCGTTGTCGACCGAAGCGCCGAGCACCTGCGCGTCACGGTCGGCGAACTCGTCGTTCAGCTTGCCGAAGGCAGCGATCTCCGTGGGGCACACGAAAGTGAAGTCCTTGGGCCAGAAGAAGACGATCCGCCACTTCCCGGGGTGATCGTCGCTGGTGACCGTGGTGAAGTAGTCGTCCGGCTTCTGGGCGTCGACCTTGGACAGGTCACCCCCGATGACCGCGGTGAGGTGGTAGGCGGGGAACTGGTCGCCGATGGTCAGCAAAGCCACTCTGTTTCGCTCCTTGGGGTTTCGATCAGCGTCGGGTGCGTCATACGAGGACGCGGATTCGTCGTCAGACATGCACCATCGTGCCGGAATATCGGCAAGAGCGAAACGTGATGATACGCACTATATTGATAGGCATGGCCAATAAAAGTCATCAACCGTCCGCGACCGCTCTGCGGGCATTCGTCGCGGTCGCGCACCGGCGTCATTTCGGTTCTGCGGCAGACGATCTCGGGGTGAGCCAACCGACGTTGTCGCAAGCGCTCGCCGGTCTCGAGGCCGGACTCGGACTGCAGCTCGTCGAGCGGACGACGAGGCGTGTCTTCCTGACTCCGGAGGGGGAGAGGTTGCTGCCCAGGGCAATCGCCGCCGTGGATGCGATCGATGACCTGCTCGCCGAGGCGTCGGGAAACGGGAACCCGCTCGCCGGGCCGATGCGGGTCGGTCTGATACCGACGGTCGCCCCGTACATCCTTCCGGCAGTGCTTCGCGGTGTTGCAGAACGTATTCCGGAGCTACGAATCCAGGTGGTGGAAGACCAGACCTTGCGACTGCTGCGACAGTTGAGAGACGGGTCACTCGACGTGGCCATCATGGCGTTGCCCACGAATGAACGGGGGATGATCGAGGTCCCGCTGTACACAGAGGATTTCGTCCTGGCGCTGCCGGCCGCTCATCCACTCGCGGGGCGACGCAGGGTGGACCCGGCGTCGCTCGCCGACCTGCCGTTGCTCCTGCTCGACGAAGGCCATTGCCTCCGGGATCAGGCGCTGGAGGTGTGCCGGCTCGCGGGCGTACGACCGGACGTCGGACAGACCCGGGCGGCATCCCTGGCGACCGCGGTGCAATGTGTGGAAGGTGGTCTGGGGGTGACACTGATCCCGCAGACCGCGGTGGCGGTCGAGACCGGCGGCGGTCATCTGGCCACCGCAACCTTTGCGCGGCCCCGTCCGGGTCGGCAGGTGGGCCTGGTGTACCGCGAGTCGGCCCGTCGAGCCGAAGCGTTTCACACGCTCGCGGACGTCATTGCCGATCTGGTGGTCGCGACCGGTACTGTGCGTCGCGGCTGATCACCGCCGACAGCAACCGAACTTGCGCCGAGAGCATCAGGTCGCCCGGTAACGCTGGGGTCGACCGGTTGCTGTCGCCGAAATCGCCGTTGCTCTCGGCGAAGAACGCGTTGCTGTCGACGCGATATCGGTTGCTGTCGACGAAGAACAGGTTGCTGTCGGCGGGATTCCGGTTGCCGTCGGCGCGGGGTCGAGTCAGTTCAGCGGGGTTCGAGCACGAACACCGGGATGACGCGGTCGGTCTTGGTCTGGTACCCGGCATAGTCGGGCCAGGCCTCGACGGCACGGGCCCACCAGGTCTCACGTTCTTCGCCGGAGACCTCGCGCGCGGTGTAATCGCCGACGTGCTCCCCGTCGCGGAGTTCGACATGCGGTTCGGCGACGAGGTTCCAGTACCAGACCGGGTGCTTGGGGGCCCCGCCGAGCGAGGCCACGACCGCGTAGTCGCCGTCGTGTTCGACCCGCATGAGTGGCGTCTTGCGCAGCTTGCCCGATTTGCGGCCGACCGAGGTGAGGATCACGACGGGTTTCCCCTTCATCGTGGTCGCGGCGGTGCCGTTCGACCCCTCGTATTCGCGGACCTGATCCGTGGCCCAATCCGCCGGGCTGGGTTCGTATTCTCCGGTGAGTGGCATATCTCCTCCAACGTGGTCGGTGGACCCGACTATTCCATACCCGCCTGGCTGAGTTGCTCCCATTCGTCGACCAGGCTGGAGTCGACCTCGCGGACCATCGCCCCGACCCGGTCGGTGATCTCGACGACCTCCGGGGTGCTGACCGCAGTCGGAAGGCCTTGTCTCAGAACTCGATAGCAATCGGACAGGTATCGCAGGAGAACTCCCTCGCTGCGGGCCAATCCGTATTGGGAGATGAGTTCGGTGAACGTCATCGACCGCTCGAGCATCTCGCGGAGCACCGACTTCGGCGACGGCGGATACGACGACACCCAGGGATGTCCGCGACGGTAGACGCCGAACGCGAACTCGATCTCATCGGCGAGCGGTCGGGGCCAGGTGATCTCCTCGAGCCGGGCCATACGCTCCTCGTACTCGACGCCGTCCGACTTCATCTCGGCGATCGCCGCGTCGCGCGCGACCTTGCGTTGTGCGAACAGCAGCGGTCGCGGATCCTCGAGCGTCGACTCGAGGATCGAGAGCACATCCAGTGAGTATGTTTCGGAGTCGGGGTCGAGGATCTCGAATGCGGCCAACGCGAACGACGAGAGTGGATTGGTGAGGGCGAAGTTCTCCGGCATGTCCACCGACATCGCGACATTCTTGCCGTCTGCGTCGGGAGCATCGAGCTGGACGACGATGCCGGAGTCGCGAAGTCCTCGATACAGCTCGATGGTGTGCCGGATGTGGCGGAGTTGCCGGTTGCGCGGCTCGTGGTTCTCCTCGAGGAGATGCCGCAGCGCCACGAAACAGTCACCGGGCCGTGCCAGTACCTCCATCAGGATTGCCGTGGTCATCCGGAAATGCGACCGCAGGGGCTCGTCGGGTGCATCGATGAGTTGGGTGAAGGTCTTCTCGCCCCAGGACACGAAACCCTCCGGCGGTTTCTTCCGGACCAGTTTGCGGAGTTTCTTGGGATCGTCGCCCGCCTTTGCCACCGCCCGCGCGTTGTCGACGTCGTGCTCGGGCGCCTGGACCACCACATAGCCGACGCTGTCGAATCCGGCGCGGCCCGCTCGCCCGGCGATCTGGTGGAATTCACGCGCGCGAAGACGTCGGACCCGGGTGCCGTCGTACTTGCTCAACCCCGCGAACAGCACGGTGCGGATGGGCACGTTGATGCCGACTCCGAGGGTATCGGTACCGGCGACGACCTTGAGAAGTCCTTGTTGCGCAAGACGTTCCACGAGCCGACGGTAACGCGGCAGCATACCCGCGTGGTGCACCCCGATGCCGGACCGCAGGAGTTTGGACAGTGTCGCACCGAAGCCGGTGTGGAAGCGGAAATCGCCGATGGCCTCGGCGATGAGTGCCTTCTCGGCCTTGTCGGCGATCTTGGCCGACAACAGTGCCTGGGCACGTTCCACCGCGGAGGCCTGGGTGAAGTGCACCACGTAGACGGGCGCGCGTCCCGCGGAGATCAGGTTCTCGATGGTCTCGTGAATCGGCGTCATCGCGTACGTGTGCTCGAGCGGCACCGGCCGATCGGTACCGGTGATCGCCGACGTCGGGCGTCCGGTGCGCCGCTGCAGGTCGTCGACGAAGAATGAGACGTCACCAAGCGTCGCCGACATCAACAGGAACTGCGTGTGCGGAAGTTCGATGAGAGGCACCTGCCACGCCCAGCCCCGATCGGCCTCGCCGTAGTAATGGAACTCGTCGGCGACGAGAGTGCCGATGTCGCTGCGCGATCCGTCCCGGAGTGCGAGATTCGCGACGATCTCGGCCGTGGCACACACGATCGGGGCATCGGCGTTGACGGCGGCGTCACCGGTGACCAGGCCAACCGACGCCGCGCCGAACATCGCACACAACTCGAAGAACTTCTCGCTCACCAACGCCTTGATGGGTGCCGTGTAGTACACCCGCTCGCCGCGGCAACGCGCGAAATGGATCGCGCCGGCAGCGACGAGGGATTTGCCGGACCCGGTGGGAGTCGCCAGGATCACATTGCTGCCGGCGACGAGTTCGAGAAGAGACTCTTCCTGGTGCGGGTAGAGCTCGATGCCGCGGTCATTCCACCAGTCGGTGAACGTCTCGAATGCGGTGTCCTCGTCGGCGACCGGGGTCAGGACCGACCCCGGTGCCGCGCTCACATCGGGGATGGGGGACCGCCTGCACCGTCGTCCGGGGCACCCGGATCGCCGCCATCTGGATTACCGCTGTCGCGAACCTGCTCCGCGAGGAAGCGTTCGAGTTCGGCACCGAGTTCGTCACCGCTCGGGAGGTCCTCTTCCGCTGCCAGCAAGGACGCTCGTTCCTGCTGGGCCTGCGTGAAGGTGTCGTACTGCGTCTCGAGCGCCGCCACGACCGACTCGATCTCGGCGTTGCCCGACACCTCGTTGTCGACCTGTAGACGGACCTTCTCCGCTGCGTTCTCCAGGGCGGCGACCGGCAACTGCAGGCCGGTCAGCTCGCCGACGGCGTCGAGCAGCCGGGCGGAGGCCGCCGGGTAGTCGGTCTGCGACAAGTAGTGCGGTACGTGGACGGACAGGCCCGCGGCGCGGTGATCGTGTTCACCCATCCGCAATTCCAGCAACATCGACGCGCTGGCCGGGAGCTTCATCTCCGATCCCCAGCGCGGGAGGTCGCCGAGCCGGTCCGGGTCGTCGCCGTGTGCGGTGATCGACGGCGGGCGGGTGTGCGGGACGGCCATCGGGATGGCGTTGAGACCGATGACGTCGGTCACCCCGAAGCGCTCGGCAAGCCGGCGCACCGCCTCGACGAACTGTTCCCAGCGCAGGTCGGGCTCCGAACCGGCGAGCAAGAGAAACGGTCGGCCCGCGGTGTCGCGGATCGCATGCATCGTCAGTGACGGCATCTCCACATCGGTGAACTTGTCGCCGCTGAAGGTGATCGTCGGTCGGCGCGACCGGTAATCGATCAACTCATCGGTGGAAAATGTCGCAACCAGTTCGGAATCGAACGCATCGCGCAGATGCCGTGCTGCCAGCGCGACAGCGTGTCCTGCGTCCGCAAACCCCTCGAGGGCGTGGAGCAGCACCGGTCCGGTGCCCTCGTCGTTCGAGACCTGGGGCGCGGGGAACTCCAGCGAGTACAGCGAACTGTTCTCGGCGGGCCGCTCGTCCATGGGTCGTCCCTCCTCGTCGTGTGTCTGTCGATTCTCTCGCATCGGCGCCCGGCAGGGCCAATTTCGCAGATCGATGCGGTATTCATTGGTGTCAACACGCCGGTGCCGGTCGCGATTCCCGCCCGGCCGGATTCGCCGGGGTGTCGGTGCGCCGGGCCTGCGCTCGTCGATGGCACAGTAGGCCCTTGTGACCACAACCAAGAGGCACCAGATACGACGTCCCGTCGTGCTCGCCCCGATGCTGGTCGGGACGGCGATTCTCGTGGCTTCCGGGTGCACGGTGGACGGACAGGGGGTCGCCGGAGCGGCCGATCTCTCCGGCGACTCGGTGGCGGCATCGGATTTCCCCGGCGGTTCGGCGAGTCGGGTGCCGGCACCCGCGGTGCCTGCCGCCCTCGCCGACATCACCGGCCGTCCGCTCCACGGATCGGTGACGCCGCCGCAGTGCACACCCGCCGGCCTGCCCGCCGATGGTGCGGCGGTGTTGGTCGGTCCGGATCCCGACGATTCGACCGCGACCTTCACCTCCGCGGTCACCCGAGCGGGCACGTCGCTCGCCGACGTGACCACGCGGGCCAGGAATTGCCCACGGGTGCTCTCCGGTTCGGCCCCGACCGCGACGTCGCTGGTGACCGTCCAGGTCCTCAAGGCCCCCAAAGCGCAGTCGATCGACACCGCGGGTCTGCGTCGGCAGATCGCGACGGGCAATGTCGGGTCGTCGGCGCTGACGACCGGGACCACCACCCTGATGGCCCAGCGCAGCGGGGTGCGGGTCACCGTCGAATACCGGCATCAGGGCGCGGAGCCGATGTCGGCACGAGAGAGCGATCAACTCGCGTCACTCTTCGACAAGGCGGTCGACGCGGCCTTCGGCTGACTCGAGGACCGTCGATCGCAGGATGCGCCTGTCGCATCGTGCCTGCGTGATCTGTGGATTTTCGCGGAGGTGTGGACAACCTCGTGTCAACCGGCGGTCGCGGGGGTCGGCGGCGGCAGATGTGCCGGCGGTGCAGCCGACGATGACCGCATGTCTGCATCCATTGATTCCCGGTCCCTGTCATCATCTGCACTGCTGACGGCCGTGCCGGGTCTGCTCGGCTTCATCCCCGATCGTTCCTTCATCCTGATCGCATTCGGCGACGACCCGCACGTGGTCCGGACGGCGATGCGTCACGACCTCGTCCTCGACGAGAGCGGAGAGATCGTCCCGGCCCTGAAATCGGTGTTCGGCGATCTCGCAGAGGTGTGCGTACGCAACGAGATCCGTGATGTCGTCGCCGTCGTCGCCGACGATCGTCACCCGGCAGGCGACGATCGATATCGCCGGATCTGTGCCATCGCCGATCGCCGATTCGCCGAGATCGGCGGGATTGCAGCGGGGTTCGTGGTGCCGGAGTTCACCGACGGGGCGCGTTGGCAGCGGATCTGGGACCCACGCCCACCGACTGCCCGGCCGATGTCCACGCCGCCGATCGCACGGTCGGCGTCGCCCCGCGGTCGGCTGGGCAACCCACACACGAGCCCGACCGCCGTTCACCACGCGGTCGCCACGGGCAGGCGGGTGCTCGCCCGCCGCTCGGACATGGTGGCGATGCTCGCGCCTCTCGACCATTGCACCGGTGATCACCGCGACGCGAGCCAGGGCGAGGCCGGCCCCGCGAGCGATGCCGGGCTGCTGCGGGGCGTCGTCGAGCAGGTCATCTCCACGATGCCGACGCCGACGGGCGAGGTGGACCGACCACGCGAGCTCGACTGCGCGACGGTGACGATGCTCGGTACCGCGCTCACCCGGCTGCCGGTCCGGGACGCGGCACTCGCCCTCGCGGTGACCGATCTACGGCATGCCGCCGAGATGTTGTGGCGGGAGCTGGCGCGGCGACTGACCGGCTCGCAGCGGGCGAGTGCGGCAACGCTCCTGGCGCATCTGCACTACATCAACGGGGAGGGAGGATATGCCGGTGTCGCGCTCGACTGCGCGCTTGCGGCCGACCCGGGATGGTCGTTGGCCGTGCTGCTCGACAGCGCGCTCCGCGGCGGCATGCCACCACGGATGCTGCGGGCCATGCTCGACGACAGTTACGAGATCGCGCACTCCCTCGGGGTTCCGATGCCTGCGCCGACACCGGAGCTCGAGGCAGGCTGAACGATCACACCTTGTCGACGAAGACCGAGTGGGCCATCTCCTCGGACAGCTCCAGGCCGTCGTGGCCCGGTGAGTTGACCATCGCCTTCTCACGATTGATCGTGACCGTCACACGGGCATTGGGCACCACGCCTGCATCGCGCAGTTCGCTGATCAACTCATGATCGGACTGGGCGTGTTCGGACAGCCGGCGCACGATCACGACGACGGGGTCACCCTGGGGCAGGTCGGAGAGCCGGGTGGCGCCGTCGGTCAGGGGGGCCTGCTCGGCGCCCAGCAGTTCGAGCCCGGGAATCGGGTTGCCGTAGGGGGAGGTGGTCGGGTTGTCGAGAACGGTCAGCAGTCGCCGCTCGACGTTCTCGCTCATCACGTGCTCCCAGCGGCAGGCCTCCTCGTGGACCTGGTCCCAGGGCATCCCGATGACGTCGACCAGCAGTCGCTCGGCCAGGCGATGCTTGCGCATCACGGCGACGGCCAGGTCACGGCCTCGATCGGTGAGCTCCAGGTGCCGGTCGCCTGCGACATGCAGGAGGCCGTCACGTTCCATCCGGGCCACCGTCTGCGACACGGTCGGACCGCTCTGCTCCAACCGTTCGGCGATGCGTGCGCGGAGGGGGACGATCCCTTCTTCTTCGAGGTCGTAGATCGTCCGCAAGTACATCTCTGTGGTGTCAACCAGATCGTTCACTGTGCGCAGTCCCTTCGTCTAGGCCCAAGGGTACCCTGATCAGGCCATGTGACTTTCGCGCGTGTCGGACGACACGCATCGAGGTGCGACAGCGCGGTACCGCGATGCCGCGCTCGGGACGAAGTGCGTCGGTGGCCATCGGAAGCCACTAGCCTGAGGTCGTGACGCGGACGACGAGCGACGAAGCGGCGGCAGTCATCTGGAGCGAGGATTTCCTGTCCTACAAGTGGGCGCACACCCACCCGATGAACCCTGTCCGCCTCGCCCTGACGATGACGTTGGCGCAGAGCCTCGGAGTGCTCGACGGTGTCGACAGCCGCGCCCCGCTCGACATCGACGACTCGGCACTGACCGTGGTGCACTCGACCGACTACGTCGATGCGGTGCGGGCGGTCGGGTCGGGGACGGCATCTCTCTCGGGGCCGCTGCTCGAGCGGCTCTTCGGGTTGGGGGATTCCGACAATCCGGTGTTCGACGGGATGCACGAGGCCGCCCGGTTGCTCGTCGGCGGCACGCTGGCAGCCGCACAGGCGGTGGCGTCTGGGTCGGTGCGACGGGCGGTGAACATCGGTGGTGGCATGCATCATGCGATGAAGGCGAGGGCGGCCGGCTTCTGCATCTACAACGACTGCGCCATCGCCATCCGGTGGTTGCTCGAGAACGGGTATGACCGGATCGCCTACGTCGACATCGACGCGCACCACGGGGACGGTGTCCAGGTCGAGTTCGCCGCGGACCCGCGGGTACTGACCGTCTCGCTGCACCAGCACCCGGCGACACTGTGGCCCGGAACGGGATGGCCGACCGAGGTGGGTGAGGGTGACGCCCAGGGGTCCGCGGTGAACGTGGCCCTGATGCCGGACGTCACGGATCGATTGTGGCTGCGTGCTTTCCATGCGGTGGTGCCCTCGGTCCTCGAAGAGTTCCGGCCGCAGATCCTGATCAGTCAGTGCGGCGTGGACAGTCATCGCGCCGACCCCCTCACCGATCTGGCGCTGACGGTCGACGGCCAGCGCGCCGCGATGCAGGCGATGCGCGGGTTCGCCGACAAGTACTGCGACGGGCGTTGGATCGCGGTCGGCGGCGGTGGCTACGGCGTCGTGAACGTGGTCCCCCGCAGCTGGGCCCATCTGATCGGGATCGTGCTCGGCCGCGACGTGGACGTCGACACCACGATCGACGAATCGTGGTGTGCCACGGCCGAGCAGATCGCCGAGCAGGTGCACTCCGACTACTCGCAGGCCCCGGTGACGGTGATGGGCGACGGCGGAGATGTCGGCTACGTGTCGTGGGACGGCGACACGGGTCAGGATCCGCCGGAGGGGATCAGCGACTCCGCCCAACGCCAGACCGACCGGGCGATACTCGCCACCCGCCGCGCGGTGTACCCGTTGCACGGTCTCGATCCGGAGGACCCCCGTGACTGATCCGAGTGACGACCAGACCCCATCGAGAAACCCTGTGACGGAATCGAATCCGACGGGCTCCGCGAAACCGGACGTCGCGGCGGAGGCGACCGGGGAGGCGGCCGACCGGCCCCAGCCACGCGAGCCGTGGGACTACCCGCGCCATTGGATCGCCGATGTGCTGGCCTCCGATGGCGGCGTCGTCCACCTGCGACCGATCATCCCCGACGACGCCGATCGCGTGGTCCGGTTCCATGCCGGGCTGTCGGAGCGGACCCGATACATGCGGTACTTCGGGCCGACACCGACGTTGCCGCCGCGCGAGGTGGCGCGTATGACGACGGTCGACTATCAGAAACGTGTCGCGCTGGTCGCGGTCCTCGGGGGCGACATCATCGCGATCGGCCTCTACGAAGGACTCGAGTTCGACGGCAAACCCGAGTCGGCCGAGGTGGCATTCGTGGTCGCCGACGATCACCAGGGTCGTGGGCTCGGCCCCATCCTCCTCGAACATCTGGCCGGGGCGGCGGCGGAGAGTGGCTTCGTCCGTTTCGAGGCGGAGGTACTGAGCGAGAACCCGAACATGGTGGCCGTGTTCCGCGATGCCGGCTACCAGCTGTCGCGAAGCTTCGACGGCAGCACCGTGCACGTCGAGTTCCTGATCGACCCGACCGAAGCATTGCTGTCGGTGCGCAACGCGCGCGAACGCGCCTCCGAGGCGCGCAGTGTCGCCAATCTGCTCCGGCCGTCGTCGGTCGCCGTCATCGGCGCCTCGACCGACCCGAAGAAGGTCGGTAATGCCTTGCTCGCCAACATCATCGCCGGAGGTTTCACCGGCCCGGTGTTCCCGGTCAACGGGCCCGGCCCGGCCGACGACGAGAGCTCAGCGGAGACCGGTGCGCAGGCGGCGCCGCACGGACCGGGCCCGGGTCGGTCCACACCGGCGCAGCGGCGTAGTCACGAGCGTCCGCCGTCGGTGCGCGGCATCCGGGCGTACCCGACCGTGCGTGACATCCCGGATCCGGTGGATCTGGCCGTGGTCGCGGTACCCGCGGCCACCGTCGACGACGTCCTCGACGACTGCCTCGTGAAGGGGGTTCGGACGCTGGTGGTGGTCTCGTCGGGGTTCGGCGAGAGTGGTGAGGCGGGCCTGGAGAGTGAGCACCGACTCCTCGAGCAGGTCCGGGAACACGGCATGAGGCTGGTGGGCCCCAACGCACTCGGTGTGGCCAACAACGAACCGTCGGTGGCGCTCAACGCGACGCTGGCACCGCGCATCCCGGCCGCCGGGCGCGTCGGCTTCTTCTGCCAGTCCGGCGCGTTGGGGATCGCGATCCTGGACACCGCAGCACGCCGCCAGATCGGCCTGTCGACCTTCGTGTCGGCGGGTAACCGCGCGGACGTCTCGGGCAATGACCTGCTCCAGTACTGGGACAGCGACACCGCCACCGACGTGATCCTGCTGTACCTCGAGAGCTTCGGAAATCCGCGCAAGTTCTCGCGGATCGCCCGGCGGGTCTCGCGTTCGAAGCCGATCGTGGCGGTCAAGTCGGGCAAGGGCGCGATGACGGCTGCGCGCGCGGCCCGGTCGTCGGCGGCCAGCCTCGACGACCAGATCGCCCAGATGGTGCTGGAGCAGGCGGGGGTCATCCAGGTCGACACCATCTCCGAACTCTTCGACTGCGCAACGATCTTCGCGTACCAGCCGCTGCCGCGCGGTCCGCGTACCCGCATCATCGGCAACTCGTCGGTGCTGGGCAGCCTGGCCGCGGAGACCGCCCGCGGTGGTGGGCTGGAGGTGACCGAGACGATCGACCTCGGCGCGGGTGCGAGCGAGGACGCGTTCGAGGCCGCGGTGACCGACGCGATGGCCGATCCGTCGGTGGATGCGGTGATCGTCGTGTTCGTCCCACCGGTGGCGGTGGACGCCGACTGGCATGCGCGCGCGCTGATGGCGGCCGCCAACACTCAGATCTCACGTGCCGCAGACGGCGAAGGCGGGCCGGACGCGAACCACCCGAAACCGATCGTGACGACCTTCCTCGCGGTCGAGGGCATTCCGCCCGGCCTGATGAAGCCCGGCGTCAACGGCCTGCCCGACGTCGGGTCGATCCCGTCCTACGGGAGCCCCGAGCGTGCGGCCAATGCGTTGGCCCGCTCGTGGCAGTACGCGCGGTGGCGGGAGCGGCCCGAATCGGAGATCCATCGGCCCGACAACACCGATCCGGGGGCAGCGCGCGGGTACGTCCGGGAGGCGATGGAGGATCTCGTCACCGACGGCGGCGACACCGATTCCGGCCTGACTCTCGGCCATGTCGAGTCGGCGACCGTGCTCGGCTGGTACGGCATCTCGATCGTGCCGTTCCGCGAGGTCACCACCATGCATGAGGCGTCCGCCGCGGGACGCGAACTCGGATTCCCGGTCGCGGTGAAGGCGACCTCCCAGACGTGGCGCGGTCGTCTCGACCGCGAGGGCGCCCGTCTCGACCTCCCCGATGCGACCGCGGTGGTCACCGCCTTCGCCGAGCTCAGCGAGCTGACCGGTGATCAAGTGCTGCACATCCAGAAGATGGCGCCGAAGGGGATCGGGACGATGATCCGGGTGCGCGACGACCGTTCGTTCGGATCGCTGATCTCGTTCGGGCTGTCGGGGCGGACGTTCGATCTGCTGGGAGACCACGGATACCGGGCCATCCCGCTGTCGGCGCTCGATGCATCGGAACTGATCGACGAACCGCGGTCGTCGGCACTGCTGCGGGGATATGCCGGCGAACCGCCGGTGGACCGCACGGCGCTCGCCGATCTCCTCCTGCGGATCTCGACGCTCGTCGAGGACATCCCCGAGGTCCGTGAGGTGGTCCTCGACCCCATCCTGGCCTCTCCGGACGGCGCCGCGGTGCTCACGGCCCTGATACGTGTCGGTCCGGTGCCCACACGAGCGGACACCGGACCGAGACGATTGGGTTAGAGATCAGCTGGCATAGGCGCGCAGGCGCTCGGCGCGCTCGCCCTGACGGAGCTTGCCCATGACCTCGCGCTCGATCTGCCGCACGCGTTCGCGCGACAGCCCGAACATCCGGCCGATCTGGTCGAGGGTGCGCGGCTGACCGTCGTCGAGGCCATAGCGCATCCGGATGACCTGCTGCTCACGCTCGTCGAGCGTCGACAGCACCGAGCGGATGTCGGAGTGCAGCAGACCGGCAATCACGGCGTTCTCGGCGGAGGTCGCCTCGGCGTCCTCGATGAAGTCGCCCAACGGCGCCTCCTCGTCGCTGCCGACCGGCATGTCCAGGCTGACCGGATCACGGCTGTGGTCGAGAAGATCGGCGATCTTCTCCGCCGGGATGCCGGACTCGCTGGCGAGCTCGTCGTCGGTGGCCTCACGGCCGAGCTGCTGATGCAGTTCACGCTTGATCCGCGCCAGCTTGTTGACCTGCTCGACGAGGTGGACGGGCAGGCGGATGGTGCGACTCTGATCGGCCATGCCGCGGGTGATGGCCTGACGGATCCACCACGTCGCGTAGGTCGAGAACTTGAAGCCCTTCGCGTAGTCGAACTTCTCCATCGCGCGGATCAGACCCAGGTTGCCTTCCTGGATCAGGTCGAGCAACGGCATACCGCGACCGGTGTACCGCTTGGCCAGCGAGACGACCAGCCGGAGATTGGCCTCGAGCAGGTGCGCCCGTGCCGCCTCGCCCTCGCGGACGATGACGGCGAGGTCACGCTTACGGGTGGCCGACAACCGCTTCTTGGTGGCCAGGAGGTTCTTGGCGTAGAGGCCCGCCTCGATCATCTTGGCGAGTTCGACCTCCTGCTCGGCGTTGAGCAGAGCCGTACGGCCGATGCCGTTGAGATAGACGCGAACGAGGTCGGCGGCCGGGGACTGTGCATCCAGATCCTGCTCCGTCATCGCGGGGCGGGTCCGGGTGGAATCGAGATCGTCGGCGAATCCTGTAGTCGTGGTCGGGCGTGAAACTGTCGAGCGTGACATTCGGCCTCCTGACTTGAGTGCGTTCATGAGGTCCAACGCGTTCGAGGGGGTGAAAGTTCCCGGGGGTTCCCGCGACTGTGTCGACGGAGATACGGGTGACCAGCGGTTTCCGCGAGACGATTCAGCGGGCTACATGAGAAGTTGCTGAGAGTGTCGGTCAGCGGGAACCGCGTTCCGAATCGCCCTCGGCCTGTTCGCGCCCAGTGTCAGTGGTCGAGTCGACGACGCGGGATTCGGGGCCTGCGGCCGGGCCGCCCAGCGACATCGGTCCGACGACGGAATGATCGGCGCCGTACTTGTATTGCGGTGCCTCGCCACGCTTACGCGGCGGGCGGTCGTTGGCGATCAGGACCGCGACCCACGGGATGGGTATCGAGATCGCGACGATGGCGAGTGCGAGCAGCCCGTTGTGCGTCGAGCTGTAGACGATCCCGGCGATCACCAGGGCGGGAACGCGAAAGGCCATCAAGGTCAGGTACTTGCGCACCCGGGCGCGTTGCTGATCTTCGAGGGATTGCTGGGCATCGGTGATCAGGAAGGCGTCGCGGTCGTCGCGATGGGGTACTCGGGCACCATCTGTACCGGTGCCCCCTCGTGCCCCAGATCCGTCGCCAGCCATGGTTCCACTGTCCCACTTTCGGGTGGGGATTGCACCGGCGGGATCCCGGCGCCCGGATCCACCGCGGGGGTGCCTCCGACGATCGATCGGAGCGCGACGGCAGGTGATCGACGCGGCTGGCCGCGGACACCGGCTTTGTCGCACAATGGAGCCCATGGGAACGCAGACGATTGAGCGGCCGGACCTCGACGAACGGACCGACGTCGACGAACGGCCGGATGCCGACGCCACCGACAGGGGCGACGACGATCGGCCAAAATTCTTTCACTATGTGAAGAAGAACAAGATCGCCGAGAGCGCCGTGATGGGGAATCATGTGGTCGCGCTGTGCGGCGAGACCTTCCCGGTCACACGCTCGGCCAAGCCCGGGTCACCGGTGTGCCCGAAGTGCAAGAAGATCTACGAGCGGATGAAGAAGAGCTGAGCGTCGCGGTCGCTCACGCGACCGGACCGTCGTCGGGCGGACGTGCGCGGGTGGGTCGTGCACGTATCGGCTGATCGTGCCCGCTGCCGGGATCGCCGGAGGACCGGCCACGCCGGATCGGTCCGGAGGACAGGCGGTCGGGCAGTGTCTTGAGCTGACCGGTGATGTCGGAGGTCTGCGACGACACCCAGTCGCGCACCTGGGTAGACGCGGCAGGCTTTGCGGGCCACAGCGACTGGACCGCGGCGTTGAACTCGGCACCGACGACGATCGCGAATCCCAGGAAGAACGTGAACAGCAGGAACGCGATCGGGGTCGCCAGCGCGCCGTAGGTGTAGCCCGCCCGGGTGATCGCGGTCAGGTAGATGCGCAGGATGTAGCTCGCGATCCAGAAGAACACGCCGGCCACCACGGCGCCGCCGACCAGGCGATGCCAGGGCAGCGGATTGGGCAGCGCCAGGTGGTAGAGCGTGGTGAGCACGATCAGCATCAGCGCCGCGACGAACGGGAAGTAGCCGTAGTCGATCAGATGGGTGACGATCGGATCCCAGGATTCGGGCACGATCTCGTGCAGATAGTTCGGACCGAGCGCGACCAGTGGCAGCAGGAACACCGCGATGATCAGGAACCCCACGTAGAGGAACAAGGCGAAGAAGCGCTGCCACACGGGGTTTCGTACCTGGTGCTGGTCGTGGGCTCGCACGATCGACGCGACGAAGCAGGAGACCGCCGACGAGCCGGCCCACAGGGAGATGATGAAGCCCGCCGAGATCACCACGACCTTCCCGCGCCCGAGGACGTTGTCGACGGTGGGTTTGATGATGTCGCTGACGACGTTGTCGGAGAAGGTGCGGTTGGCGAACGCGATGATGCGCTCGTAGATCACCTCGACGGTGTCGGGGCCGAACCATCCGGCGATGTAGCCGACGCTCCCGAGGATCCCGAGTACCAGCGGTGGCAGCGAGAGGGCCTGCCAGAAGGCGGCCTGGGCGGCCCAACCGACGATGCCGTCGTCCCAGGACTTCTTGATGGTCCGCCACACCAACCGGTGCAGATTGGGCAGCACCGGCGGGCCGGGCGGGTGCGGGAGCTCGACGGCCGGGTCATCGTGGCCGGCCGGCTCCGGCCCATCGGTGCGCCGGGGTGCACCGCTCTGTCCGGCGTCGAGTGGCTCCGCGTCGAGTGGACGTTCGGGGGTCCGTCGTGGTGGAGGCCCGGAATCCCGACGCGGCGGCCGGGCCGACTGGGGGACGGTGGGCGGCGCGGGGCCGACGATCGGGGTGGTCGGCGAGGTGGCGTCGGGGGGACGGCCCGCATCGCCCCGGTTCCGCGCATAGCGCCCAGCCGCCGACGACGTGCTGTCCTCGGTGATCGGTACGGGGTTCCGATTGCGACTGTTTATGGCTCCAGCATCCCTGATCACGTACCGAAGCGGGTGACCCGGTCCCGGCGTGGTGTGTGGTCTGTCGGATCCGTCACCCGACGGCCGCGACGATCTGTGCGACACCCGCGGCCGAGTGCGCGTCGCCCGAGCCGTCGTCGGTGACCCCCGGTAGCATGGCCCGCGTCCCCTTGAGTGTGCGGATGGATCAGGAGCCGAGCGACCGGGCCGGCCGAAGATCGCGTGCACGAGGGGATGTTTCATGCCCCCGGAACGTGGTGTCCGGCCCCGATGACAGGTGTCAGGAGCAGTGCAGGAGTGACTTCAGCAGCCCACGACGACCCGCCCGCCGACGAGGTGCCAGTCCCGGCAGACCCGGCGCTGCGCGCCTGGCAGCGGCGCGCACTGACGAAGTACCTGACACGCCGTCCGCAGGACTTTCTCGCGGTTGCCACACCCGGCGCAGGCAAGACGACCTTCGGGCTCCGGGTGGCGCGCGAACTGCTCGACGACCGTACGGTCGACCAGATCGCCGTCGTCGCGCCGACGGAACATCTCAAGCACCAGTGGGCCGAGGCGGCCGCCCGGGTGGGAATCGCCCTGGACTCGCGGTTCAGCAACTCGACCGGCCAGACCAGTTCGGATTACCACGGGGTCGTTCTCACCTATGCGCAGGTCGCGGCCCATCCGACTCGCCATCGTGTGCGGACCGAGAACCGGCGGACCCTGGTGATCCTGGACGAGATCCACCACGGCGGTGACGCCAAATCGTGGGGCGACGCGATCCGCGAGGCATTCTCCGATGCGACACGGCGTCTGGCATTGACCGGAACGCCGTTCCGCTCAGACGACTCGCCTATCCCGTTCGTCACCTACGAACCCGAAGCGGGCGGGGTGTTGCGATCGAAGGCCGACCACACCTACGGCTATGCCGACGCGCTCGCCGACGGAGTGGTCCGTCCGGTGGTCTTCCTCGCCTACAGCGGACAGGCCAGCTGGCGAACCAGCGCAGGCGAGGAGTTCACGGCGCGCCTGGGCGAGCCGCTGTCCCAGGAGCACACCGCGCGGGCCTGGCGGACCGCCCTCGACCCACACGGCGATTGGATTCCCGCTGTCCTCGAGGGCGCGCACACGCGCCTGCGCCAACTGCGTGCCGGCGGTATCCCCGATGCGGGTGGCCTGGTCATCGCCACGGATCAGACGACCGCCCGTGACTACGCCGAGCTGCTCACGGCGATCACCGGGAAGCGGCCGACCATCGTGCTCTCCGACGATCCCAAGTCGTCGTCGCGCATCGCCGAGTTCTCGGCATCGGACGACGAGTGGATGGTCGCGGTGCGCATGGTGTCCGAAGGCGTCGACGTGCCGCGTCTCGCGGTCGGTGTCTACGCCACCAGCGCCTCGACACCGCTGTATTTCGCACAGGCGATCGGTCGCTTCGTGCGTTCGCGGCGACCGGGGGAGACCGCCAGTGTCTTCCTGCCGTCGGTGCCGGTACTCCTGGGCCTCGCGAGCGAGATGGAGGCCCAGCGCGACCATGTGCTGGGCAAACCACACCGCGAGAGTGACGGTCTCGACGACGCGCTGCTGATCGATGCGAACAAGCAGAAGGACGAGCCCGGCGAGGACGAGAAGGCGTTCGAGTCGCTCCACGCCGACGCCGAACTCGATCAGGTGATCTTCGACGGTGCGTCGTTCGGCACGGCGACCTTCGCGGGCAGCGACGAGGAATCCGATTACCTGGGGCTCCCGGGCCTGCTCGACGCCGATCAGGTCCGTGCGCTGCTCCGTAAGCGGCAGGCCGAGCAAGTGTCTGATCGGACGGCCGCGGCAGCCGTGGACTCACCTGCACCCACGCCGACCCCCCGTCCCGCGGGGGAGAACCTGCACGCGTTGCGCAAGGAGCTCAACGGGCTGGTCGCGATGCACCACCACCGGACGGGCAAGCCGCACGGGATGGTGCACAACGAGCTGCGTACCCGACTCGGCGGGCCCCCGACGGCCATGGCCAGTGCCGATCAGCTGCGTGAACGGATAGCTGCGCTGCGCGAGTGGCGCTGACACGTCACCGTCGGACACGGATACGACAAGACCCGGCCGGAAACCCGGCCGGGTCTTGTCGGTTTGCTCGTGTCGATCAGACCAATTCGCTCGCGGACTCCACGACCGTGGCGGACAGCTCGACGAGCTTCGCCTCGTGCTCGTTGAAGTGATGACGGCAGAAGAGAAGCTCTCCGCCCGCAGGCAGTACCGCCCGAACCTTGGCGGCTGCGCCGCAGCGGTCACAGCGGTCGGCAGCAGTGAGCGGCATGGAGATCGGGGATGTGGTGGCGGTGTCTGACATGTTTCCTCCGTCCCGGTCCGGCGGGTCCGTCCGAGGCCGGTCGCCTTTCCCTTCGTGAGCCGACACATCGGTCTGATGCGTCGCCCTCACCTTCTCAGACGTTTGGGGGTTTCGTATTGTTCCGAGAGCCCGCGCGGGTGTGTCGTCACTCACCCGTAACACAGCGATCTGCTCTGGCAACAAGGCCGCGATCGGGTGTTACACGTGGTGCGACCCCGATCACACTCCGGGCAGCACTCACGCCTCGCGGCCGACGCTCAGCCCGCGGGTGACACGGACTCGACTCCGGCCGGTGTCACCTCGACCTCACGTTCTTCGCGCGCCCGGCTGATCGCGTCCGAGGACTCGTTCTCGCGGTCGCGCAGGTACTCGCGCAGCGAATAGGCGAACGCGGCAGCCCAGACGGCGACGACGACCACGTAAATGGCCGTCTGTGCTGCGGACGGGACGTCGACGAGGTCGCTGCGCAGCAACGAGCGGGTGTTGGTGAGAACGATCAGGCCGCCGACCGACGCGCCGAGCAACCGCGGCGGGATGTGGCGCACCAGCCAGGCCGCGATGGGAGCGGCGATGACGCCGCCGACCAGGATCGCACCGACCCACGCGAAATTGATGCCCTGCGATCCGAGGCTGAACAGGAAGCCCAGGCTCGCGGCGACCGCGATGATGAACTCGCTGGTGTCGATCGAACCGATGACCTTGCGCGGCTCGAGTCGGCCACTGGCGAGGATCGCCGGCGTGCCGACCGGCCCCCAACCGCCGCCTCCGGTGGCGTCGACGAATCCGGCGATGAGGCCGAGAGGGGAGAGGAAGCGTTTGCGCAGCGGCTTGCCGAGGTGATGGCGGGGGATGCCCTGCAGGGTGAAGCGGGCCAGGATGTAGATGCCCAGGAGCAACAGGATGATCGCCATCAGCGGTGCGGCGGCTTCGGTCGACAGTTTCGACAGCACTGTCGCCCCCAGGAAGGCGCCGATGGCTCCGGGGATCGCGATCCGTCGGACCACCTTCCAGTCGACGTTGCCGAAGCGCCAGTGGGAGATCCCGGACACCAGAGTGGTCCCGATCTCGGCGAGGTGGACGGTGGCCGACGCCGCGGCCGGATTGGTGCCGACGGCGAGGAGCAGCGTGGTGGTGGTGACGCCGTAGGCCATACCGAGGCTGCCGTCGACGAGTTGTGCGGCGAGGCCCACGAGGCCGATCAGAACGATGGTTCGCATGGTGGTCGGGATCTTTCAGGTCAGGTGACGGTGACTGAGCAGAAGTCGACCGGACACGGACCGTGCCACCAGCGGTGGCGGGTACGGGGGATCGTGACCGGGACTTCGCGGGTCGAGGCGCCGCGGGGATCAGGTGATCGGGCCGCGACGCCGACGACACAACATCGACGCCACGCGCAGCAGGTCGACGGTCCGTCGGGTCACAAGCATGCGCAGAATCCTAGGACGTGCGGCCCCGAAAACGGACATTGCGCACCTCGTGGAAATCTCCGCGGGCGCAACCTTGACAAATGGTCTACCCATGGGCGTTGCTGATCGGCATGACCGGACCCGATGAATCACACGTCGCCGTCGACGACGACCGGCCGCGACTCCTCGTGCATCTGTGCACACGCGACGAATGGGACACCGCGCGGCACACCGGCCACCGTGAGCCGCCATCGCTCACCGATGCCGGGTTCGTCCACTTGTCCGATCCCGGACAGGTACACCTGCCGGCGAACCGACTGTTCGGGGGGCGCGACGACCTCGTGCTGCTCGTCGTCGACAGCACCCGGCTGGACGCACCCGTCGTGTGGGAACCCGGGATGCCGGACGATCCCGAGGGTATGCGTTTTCCACATCTCTACGGCGCACTGCCCGCCCACGCGGTGGTCGAGGTGCGCACCTACCGTCCGGACGGTGCCGGTACGTTTCTGCCGCCGTCGATCTGAGATCGACGGCGGCAGAAACGCAGGTTGTGGTGGTCGGGCCTAGTCGAGATAGTCGCGCAGCACCTGCGAACGCGAGGGGTGCCGCAACTTCGACATCGTCTTAGACTCGATCTGACGGATGCGCTCGCGGGTGACGCCGTACACCTGCCCGATCTCGTCGAGGGTGCGCGGCTGACCGTCGGTCAGCCCGAAGCGCAGGCGTACCACGCCGGCCTCGCGTTCGGAGAGCGTCTCGAGCACCGACTGCAGCTGATCCTGCAGCAGGGTGAAGCTCACCGCGTCGACCGCGACGACGGCCTCGGAATCCTCGATGAAGTCGCCGAGTTGGCTGTCGCCCTCGTCGCCGATGGTCTGATCCAACGAGATCGGCTCACGCGCGTACTGCTGGATCTCCAGCACCTTCTCGGGCGTGATGTCCATCTCCTTGGCGAGCTCCTCGGGAGTGGGCTCGCGGCCCAGGTCCTGGAGCAGCTCGCGCTGGATACGGCCCAGCTTGTTGATGACCTCGACCATGTGGACCGGGATGCGGATGGTGCGTGCCTGGTCGGCCATCGCGCGGGTGATCGCCTGACGGATCCACCAGGTCGCGTACGTGGAGAACTTGTAGCCCTTGGTGTAGTCGAACTTCTCGACCGCACGGATCAGACCGAGGTTGCCCTCCTGGATGAGGTCCAGGAACGCCATTCCGCGGCCGGTGTAGCGCTTGGCCAGGGAGACGACCAGACGGAGGTTCGCCTCGAGCAGGTGGTTCTTGGCGCGGTTGCCGTCCCGGGAGATCCAGTTCAGATCACGCTTGGACGCCGTGCTGATCTTGTCGCCGGAATCGACGAGCCTGCGCAGTCGCTCGGTGGCGAAGAGACCTGCCTCGATGCGCTTGGCGAGCTCGACCTCCTCCTCCGCGTTGAGGAGGGCGACCTTGCCGATCTGCTTGAGGTAGGCGCGGACCGAGTCGGCCGATGCGGTGAGCTCGGCATCCTTGCGCGCCTGACGGAGCGCCTCTGACTCGTCCTCGTCCCAGACGAAGTCGCCTGCCGTTCGTTCTTTCTCTTCCGGGACCTGTTTGCTCTTGGCAGCGGCAGGCTTGGCTGCGCCTGCTGCTGCCGGGACCACCACGGTCGTCTCGGCGTCATCGGTCTCGGCGTCCTCGCTGTCGGGCGAGTCGTCGTCGTCGTCATCATCGTCGACGGCGATGTCGTCGATCTCGACATCCTCGTCGAGCTCGCCGTCGGGGGCGTCGATGTCGTCGATCGTGCCGGTGTCGTCGGCGTCCTCGGTCGACTCGACACCGTCGGCATCCGACGGTTTGGTGGCCTTCTTGGCTCCGCGCTTCGCAGGGGCCTTCTTTGCCGCCTTCTTGGCGGTTGCCTTGCGAGCGGGCGCCTTCTTGGCCGCTTTCTTTGCGGGTCGCTTGGCCGGCGCGTTCTCCGTGGCGGTCGTCGCGTCTGTCGAATCGTCGACGTCGGCCTGGCGGGTCTGGGTGGCTGCCACGTACAACCTTTCGGAACTGACTATCGTGAATCTCTCACGGCGGCATGCGCCGACGCGGATCAGGGCTTGATTTCTCGGTGCGTGATCACCGGTGAGGACCATTGTAACGACATCGCCCCGCCGGATGTGACAAAGACCAGGTCAGTGAGTTGTCGAGACGGCGCCGACGGTCCACAACCGGACTAGGTGCGAAGGCCGGCATCGACAGCCATCGCCGCACCCACGATACCCGCGGTGTTGAGCAGGGTGGCCGGCACCACGGGCGTCTTGTTGGTCAGGTGGGGGATCCATTTGTCGGACTTGCGGCTGATCCCGCCGCCGACGATGAAGAGCTTCGGCCACAGCAGTGCCTCGTATGCCTCGAGGACATGTGAGAGCTTGTGTGCCCACTTCTCGTAGGTCCACCCCTTGTCCTCCTTGACCTTCGACGACGCCCGGTGCTCGGCCTCCTTGCCGTCGATGATCATGTGGCCGAGCTCCGTGTTGGGGACCAGGGTGCCGTTGATGAGGATGGCGGTGCCGATGCCGGTGCCCAGGGTGAGCAGCATGACCACACCGTCGACGTCTGCGCCACCGCCGTGGCGGTCCTCGGCCATCCCGGCCGCGTCGGCGTCGTTCAGGACGGAGACGGTCCGGCCCGACAACGCGGAACTGAAGAGTTCGTACACGTCCGTGCCGATCCAGCCCTTGTCGATGTTGGCGGCGGTGCGCATCGTGCTGTCGGTGATCACGCCGGGCAGCGTGATCCCGACCGGTCCGGTCCAATCGAAGTGACCGACCACCTCGGCGACAGCGCCGGCGACGGCGTCGGGGGTGGACGGTTGCGGGGTCAGCACCTTGAACCGGTCGCCGACGAGCAATCCGGTGTCGAGGTCGACGACCCCGCCCTTGATCCCGGAACCGCCGACGTCGACTCCGAATCCGAGATTGGCTCCCGGTTGGGCGGTGCTCGCTACCTCGGCGTCGGTCATGTCGGAGTCCTCTCTGATCCACCCAATGGGAAATGGCGCGGCCTCAAGGCTATCCAGCCGGTGCGCACCGTGCGCGGGGTCGATGCAAAGTCGTCACCCACCGGACGGCTGCCGTTGCCGACACGCAGCACGCGATTGCTCGGGACCGAGCCCCTGTCGGCGGATCCCGCGCCGGTGTGCTCACATAGGGGCGTGACCGATCATTCCGGGCCAGAGGTCCTCGAGCGCGTCGCGATCGACGTGGCGCAGCGTGCGGCCGACCATGTGCGACGACGCCGCCCGGAGCTGTTCGGTCCGGGACCGGGCCACGATCCCCACGCGGTGCGCGCGGACGCGGACGACCCGGACGAGGACGCGGCGCCCGTCAGCACCAAGTCGACCCCGACCGATCCGGTGACCCTCGCCGACACCGAGACCGAGCAGCTGATCCGCTCGGAGCTGCGGTCCCGGCGCCCGGGGGACGAGATCCTCGGAGAGGAGGCCGGTGGCACCGTGGACGTGCCGTCCGGGGTGCGGTGGGTGGTCGATCCGATCGACGGCACGGTGAACTTCATGTACGGCATCCCTGCTTACGCCGTCTCCGTCGCGGCGCAGATCGACGGCAGGTCGGTGGCCGGTGCCGTGGTCGACGTGGCTCGCGCCGTCACGTACTCGGCCGCGCTCGACGCCGGCGCCTGGGTGGATGCCGGTGACGGGCGGATCAAGCTGTCCTGCAACCCGATCGGTCGCCTCGATCTGGCGCTGGTGGCCACCGGTTTCTCCTACGACGCGAGTCGACGGGCCACCCAGGGCGCGATCATCGCGGAACTGCTCCCGCAGGTGCGTGACATCCGCCGGGTCGGTGCCGCCGCGCTCGATCTGTGCATGGTGGCGAGCGGTGCGGTGGACGCGCATTTCGAACACGGGCTCAGTCCGTGGGACTGGGCCGCCGGTGGGCTGATCGCGGCCGAGGCAGGCGCGCGGGTGTACATGCCGCCCCCGGACTCGCGTTCGGGCGACGGCCATCCGACGATCGCGGTGGCGCCGGGAATAGCGGACGAATTCCTACGACTGCTCGACGGCCTCGGGGCACGAAGCATGATGCCGTCGGCCTGAGACCCTCGGCCTGAGGTCGCCGCCGCCGCGCCGGGATGGCCTCGTCAGCGCGACAGTGGTCTCAGCAGGACGCCGAGTGGACGGCTTTGACCAGCGTCGGGTCGGCGCCGGTGCGCGGGTCCTTCGGATCGGCCGATCGCAGCGCCTCGAGGGCGGCCTGTGCATCCTGCGATTGCTCGCGGCCCTCGTAGTACTTGCCCAGCGCGACGTCGACGCCGGTGCCCTGGCGTCCGTCGTCGACGAGCTGGGCACACGGGATGGCCAGCCAGACCGCGGCGGCGCTCGCCTTGCCCGCCGGACCGAAGCGGATCTGTGCGTAGCAGGACAGGTCCTGGTTGGTGTAGACGGTGTCGTCGCCATACGGGTTGTCGGGGACCGGATTGAAACCCTGGGCGGTCAGGTCGTCGGAGACCGATCGCGCCGCGCCGCGTTGCGACGATGCATTGAGCACCCGGACCTGGAACGTCGACAAGGCGGCCGGGGTGACGGCCAGCATCTCGTCGCGGTTGGCCGGGGCAACCGTCGCGGGCGCCGCGGAAGGCGCGGGCAGCCCGGGATCCGGAGCGGCCGCGGCGGCGGAGGGTTCGGCGGATGCCGGAGTCGGCTGGTTGCAGTTGGTCGGCACGGCCACCGGACCGGAATCGGCGAGCGCGACCGCCCAGGTGATCAGACCTGCGACCAGCAACACGACGGCGACGATGATCGCCGGGCGCGTTCGGCGACGACGGAACGGCCGACCTCTCGCGTCGACCGAAGACCCCGATGTTAGCTGCGACACCACCGTGAACTGGCTCCTTCTCCGACGCCCAACCTTGGCGCCCACTGTAAACGGTGGTCGTCGGCGCGCGGCGCAGGCAGGCCGCACCGGCGGATAACGCCTGTACAGGCCGCCTGCCCGCTCCGTCGGGAGTACGGGTCCGGCCCGATCGCGCCGTGTGCAACGACGCGCGGGGAATGATCCGGCCGAGGAGATCGTTGACCGAGCCACGCCGGTGGACTAAGCTTCGGGCGCCCGCCCCTCCAAACAGTGGGGGGCACGTGGATTGAATGTGATGGAGATCACGCCGATCTGCAGGGTTCTGGGTAACGAATTGCACCGGTCACGACGTTGTAGAGACGCCGCCGGCAAGACAATCCCGGCGGGCTCGCGCACCTACGTTTGTTCGGTCACAAGCCGACATCCGAGAGCGCCCCTCACACTCTCTCAATAGGTAAGGCACACAATGGCTACTGATTACGATGCGCCACGACGCACAGAGACCGAGGACATCAGCGAGGACTCCCTCGAGGAGTTGAAAGCGCGACGCAGCGAAGCCCAGTCCTCGGCCGTCGATGTCGACGAGAGCGACACCGCCGAATCGTTCGAGCTGCCCGGTGCGGATCTCTCGGGCGAGGAACTGTCGGTCCGGGTGATCCCCAAGCAGGCCGACGAGTTCACTTGTACGAGCTGCTTTCTCGTCTACCACCGCAGCCGGCTCGCCCGCGAGAACGGCAATTCGATGATCTGCGTGGACTGCGCCTGACGAACCGATGAGGGAGGCGGGTCGTCGATACCGAACCCGCCTCCACGCTCAGTCGGCGATACCCGCCTCGGCTGCCGCATCGGGTAGGTCGAGAGCGGCCAGCAACGCCGACGGATCCCGGGTGGACACGAGCCAATACGGTGTCGGGTCATCGGGATCGTCGAGCACCAGCAGGACCATCGTCTTGACCCATGCCTTGTGCATGAGGAATGCGGCCGGATCGAGCTGGCGACCCAGTGCTGCACTCTTCGCCGTCGCGGGCACGGTCGCCCCGCGAGCGATGACCGCCCGCGGTAGGCGGGCTCGACCGGCATGGAGTTCACGATCCGGGGTCACCCGGACCGACGCGCGGCCGAGCGACCACAGCATCCACGCGCACAGCAATCCGACCGCCACGTAGCCCACCACGCTCCACGCCGCGCGGTGTGCCGACAGCTGGATCTCGTAGCCCAGTACCCCTGTCACGACCGCTGCGGCCACCCACCACCACCACGGCACGTGGAGGCGTTCATGGAAGCGGTCGGAACCCGAGTTGCCTTCTCCCGCCGATCGGTCTGCGTCGCCGGGGACGCCGGGATGATCGTCGCCGGACGACGAATCGGCCGGATTCTCAGGTGATGCTGGAGGAGTCACGCGACCAGCGTAGTCTGCCCTCGTGACGCCGAAATCCTCCACCGCGGCATCTGACCGACCCGACCCGATCGGGTCGCTGCGGGTCCGCCGACTCGACCCGGACATCCCGTTGCCCACCCGCGCACATCCCGGCGACGCGGGTGTCGACCTGTGTTCGACCATCGACCTCGAACTGCCGCCCGGTCGTCGCCAGCTGGTCGGGACGGGCCTTGCCGTGGCCCTGCCCGTCGGCACAGTCGGGCTCGTTCATCCCAGGTCCGGGCTCGCCGCACGGGCCGGACTCTCGATCGTCAATTCGCCGGGCACGATCGACGCCGGGTATCGCGGGGAGATCAAGGTGTGTCTGATCAATCTCGACCCCGACGAATCGATCTCGATCGCCCGTGGGGACCGGATCGCCCAACTGCTCGTCCAGCGCGTCGAACTGCCGGAGCTGGTCGAGGTCGACGAACTCGACGACACGAGTCGCGGTGGCGGGGGGTATGGCTCCAGCGGTGGCCATGCGGTGCTGGCAGAGGCCGCTCCGGAGATCGACGGGGATTCGGGTCCTTGACCCGACCGACGGTCCACCCCGACGAGCGAACACTTCCCTAGGAGTACACGACATGGCACGAGATGAGCAGGGCGAGTTGAGGATCGGTTCGGCAGAGGGTCCGTACGACATCGAGGCCCTCGACACCCCCGCCGAGGAGCTCGAGAACTCGCATCTCGACCTGGGATCGGTGCTGGTGCCGGTGGTCGAAGGTGGTCAGGTCACGGTGGAGATGTCCGCCGAGCACGAGCCCGAGGCCGTCTACCTGGTCACCCCACACGGGCGGATCAGCGTCAGTGCGTTCGCCGCACCGAAATCCCCGGGCCTCTGGCGAGAGGTCGTGACCGAGCTCGCCGCCTCTCTGCGTGACGAAGGCGCGCAGGTGGCGATCGAAGACGGCCACTGGGGACGCGAGATCATCGCCACCGTTCCCGGTGCCGCACATCGTTTCGTCGGCGTGGACGGCCCGCGATGGATGGTGCGCTGCATCGCCAGCGGGCCCGACGAGACCGCAGACGAGCTCGGCAGGCTCGCTCGCGCGGTGTTGGCCGAGTCCGTGGTGCGTCGCGGTGACGAGCCCCATCCGCCGCGGGACGCGCTGCCGATCGTGTTGCCCCCGGTCCTCGCCGAGCAGGTCGCCGCCGCGCAGCAACAGATGCTCGACGACCAGACGCCGGTCGATGAGGCGGGCACACCGGCAGGTACCGCGGACGCGTCGGTGCCCGGTGGCGCGCTGGAGCAGGTCGCCTCGGCGACGGTGATCAGTGACGAGGCCGTTCCGGCGCCGACGACAGGCGAACCCGCGCCGATCGAAGAGCCCGAGGTGGAGGACGACGAGCCGATGCCGCGCTCATCCGGGTCGGCGATGCAACGCTTCCGGCGCAACCGGCGCAGCTGAATCGGCCGACCGGCCACGTCAGCTGATACCGAGCCACCCTCGCGCGCAACCGAATCCGAGAACGGCAGGGTTGTTGCCCCAGTCCGCGAGGGTCACCTCTGTCAACGCGGACCTCGGTGCCGCCGCCGCCCAGTCCCGACCGACCTCACCGGGATGGACCGGGTCGTCTACGGCCGCGGTGATCGCCAGCGGCGCGGTCAGGGTGGCGATCTGCGCGAGGTCGGGGGAGTGGAACCCGGCGGCCTCGGTGAGCTGATCGGTGAGGCCGGGATGCAGCGCCCGCCATGAACGACTCAGTTCGGCCGCGAGCCAATCGGGACTCGACGCGGCCATCGCGACGATGGTCGGTTCGAGGCCGTCGGTGGCGAGCGCGCCTGCCGTCGCGCGGGCACTCCATGCGGCAGGCGCGGCCTCCGGATCGCCGGTCCAGGCCGGCAGGGCCGCCCACACCCCGGCGCACGGGGTACGCAGCGCCCAGGAGAGCGCGATCGCGGCACCGATGGACACGCCGCCGACGATGAGCGGACCGGCGCTCTCGGCGAGCTCGTCTAGACGTCTGAGATGCCCGTCGACCAGGTTTTTCGACGGTTCGAGCGCGATCAGTGTGAGACCGATCTCATCGGCGGCGGGCCCGAAGGCGCGGTGCACGTAGTCGGCATCGGACCCGGTACCGGGCATGGCCACGATCGTTGTCGGCACCCTCCGATCCGACCTTGCTGTATCGGGCATGTCATGATCATCCCCGACGTTGAACAGGGAGCAAGAAGAGGATTACGCTGGCGGGTGCGAGCAGGGCTTTTCAGCTCAGCCCACTTCGCCTCGCAACAAGTCACCCAGGAGGGTGTGATGGCTACCACCGGTTATCTCAAACGGTTGACGCGCCGGTTGACCGAAGATCTCGGAGATGCCGACGCCGTACAGATCGCGGAGGAGTCGCGTGCCACGGGTGCGCAACGCGCCGCCGAGTGTTGTCGTGGCGATGAGGTCACGATGCACGGTGAGCTGCGGGCTGTGGAGACCTGTTCGCGGTCCGCGAAGGTAGGGGTGAAGGCGGAGTTCTTCGACGGTTCCGACACCGTCGTACTCAAGTGGCTGGGCCGGAACCGGATCCCCGGGATCGAACCCGGCCGGAAGCTGACCGTACGGGGTCGGCTGGCCGAACACGACGGCACCAAGGTGATCTACAACCCGTACTACGAACTCTATGGCTCAGACGACGAATGATCCGTCGGCCGGTGGCCCTGCCGACGACGCAGTCGGTGCCCACAGCCGACCGGACCGTCTCGACGAACCCACCGACGATGACCCAACGCCCGCACCGACGATTCTCGAGCAGATGGGCGGGGTCTCCGGCCTGATCTACTCGACGGTGCCGATCGTGGTCTTCGTCCCCGTCAATGCGGTGTGGGGCCTCACGGCCGCGATGATCGCGGCCCTCGCCGTCGCCATCGCGATCTTCTGTGTGCGCCTCGTCCGCCGCGAGCCCCTCAACCCGGCCATCTCGGGTCTGATCGGTGTCGCGATCTGCGTGTTCATCGCGCACAGGGTCGGAGACGCCAAGGGCTACTTCCTTTTCGGCATCTGGACAACCCTCGCGTACGCCGTGGTCTTCGTGGCGTCGATCGTGGTCCGATGGCCGTTGGTCGGCGTCGCGTGGAACCTCATCAGCGGCGAGGGCATGGCGTGGCGAAAGCATCGAAAGACCTTGCTCGCCTACGACATCGCCACCGCGTTCTGGGCACTGGTGTTCCTCGCCCGATACCTGACCCAGTCCGAACTCTATGACCACGGCAGCACCGGATGGCTCGCCGTCGCGCGCATCTCCATGGGCTGGCCGTTGACCGCACTCGCGGTGCTGGCAACCGTTCTGCTGGTCCGGCGCGCGACGCGGGAAGAGGATCGCATGGAGATCTCCGACGATGCCGCCGGACCGGATCGCGATGGCGCGGAGATCACGGACAACCCACCGCGCTGAACCGCCGCGCTGCTGACGTCCTGCCCACCATCGCGGTTCGGCGGCTCAGTGGATCTGCATCGCCTCGTGCAGTGCGGGCTCGGCTTCGGCGGGCGCGATGAACACCAGCTCGTCGCCGCCCTCGATGGCGTCGTCGCTCTGCGGCACGATCACCCGGCCGCCGCGCAGGATGGTGACGAGTGCAACATCCCGGGGGAGCTCGAGCTTGCGTACCGGCTTGCCGGCCAGCGGGGTGTTCGGAGGCAGGGTGAGCTCGACGAGGTTGGCCTGCCCCTGACGGAACGTCATCAGGCGGACCAGATCGCCGACCGAGACCGCCTCTTCGACCAGGGATGCGAGGATGCGTGGCGTCGAGACCGCGACGTCGACGCCCCAGTCGTCGTCGAAGAGCCATTCGTTGCGCGGATCGTTGACCCGCGCCACCACCCGGTTGACCGCGAATTCGGTTTTCGCGAGCAGGCTCACGACGAGATTGGCCTTGTCGTCACCTGTTGCCGCGACCATCACGTCGAACGTCTGCAGTGACGCCTGCTCGAGATTGCTGAGCTCGCAGGCGTCTGCCTGCACCCACGTCGCCTCCCGCACCGACTCACGGTCGATGTGGGAAGGGTTGCGCTCGAAGAGGGTGACCTCGTGGGAATTGAGCAGGAGCTCACGGGCGATCGAGCGCCCGACTGCGCCGGCACCGGCGATGGCGACCTTCATCGTGTGTTCTCTCTCACCCTCAGTCAGATGTGGTGTACGGGGACCGTGCGGTTGCGCGGGCATTGACGAGATTGTCGATCAGTGTGGCTGCGTAGATGACATCTTCTTGTTGGAGAACGGTTTTCATATCCGGGAGAATCGGGCGGCCGAGTCGGGTGAGGAAGGCGATCCGGGCGCCGGTCTCCTCCTGGAACTTCCCGACGGTCACGCCGATCCACGTCTCGTCGATGTCGAGCTGGGCGATGGCCAGCGACCCCGACGGATCTCGCCACGCAGTGGTCGTCGAGGTCTCCCCGAGAGCCGAGACGAAGCGTTCGGTCGTCCACGGCACGGTCGCGACGGTCGGGATGCCCAGTCGTTCGTAGACCTCGGCGCGCTTGGCGTCGTAAATGCGTGCCACGACCCTTTCCACGCCGAATGTCTCGCGGGCGACACGTGCCGCGATGATGTTGGAGTTGTCGCCCGAGGAGACTGCGGCAAATGCGTCTGCGGTCTCGATCCCGGCCCTTGTCAGGACATCCCGGTCGAATCCGACGCCGATCACGGTGGTGCCGCGAAAATCAGGGCCGAGCCGGACGAAGGCCGAATGGTCGCGATCGATGACCGCCACGGTGTGGCCGCGCTTCTGCATCGCCATCGCCAGCGACGACCCAACGCGCCCGCACCCCATGATGACTACCTGCACGTCCATCCTCTCCACGGCCCTTGTGCCCGAGTCGGTGCCCGGCGCGATACGCGCTGGACGCATCGAACCTACCCGCACGGGGTGGACCCCCGTGCCGGACCTTCGGCCCCTTGTGGCCTTTGTCTACTACACGCTCTAGTGTTGCCTGGTGTCCACCGTGTCCAAGGTGTCCGTGGCGACAAAACGTCTGCTGCTCGGCCGCCCGTTCCGTAGCGACAAACTGGGTCACACCCTGTTGCCCAAGCGCATCGCGCTTCCCGTGTTCGCCTCCGACGCGATGTCGTCGGTGGCATACGCGCCGCAGGAGATCTTCCTCGTCCTGTCCGTCGCGGGCCTGAGCGCGCTGGCCTTCACCCCCGTGGGTCGCCCTGGCCGTGGCCGTGGTGATGGTCGTCGTCGTGGCGAGCTATCGGCAGAACGTCCACGCGTATCCCTCCGGCGGCGGCGACTACGAGGTGGCGACGGTCAACCTCGGTCCCAATGCGGGTCTGACGGTCGGCAGTGCGCTGCTGGTCGACTACGTCCTCACGGTCGCGGTGTCGATCTCGTCGGCAGCGGAGAACATCGGCTCGGCGATCCCCTTCGTGTCTCAGCATCGAGTGTGGTTCTGCGTGGCCGCAATCGTCCTGATGGCCGCCGTGAACCTACGCGGTATCAAGGAGTCGGGCTCGGTGCTCGCCATCCCGACCTATGCGTTCATCATCGGTGTTCTCGTCATGCTCATCTGGGGATTCACCGAGCTGTACATCCTGGACGAGCCGGTCCGGTCAGAGGCCGCGGATTTCGGGATCCGTCCCGAGCAAGATCACCTCGCCGGGATCGCCTTCGTCTTCCTGATCGCGCGGGCGTTCTCGTCGGGTTGTGCGGCGCTCACCGGTGTCGAGGCCATCAGCAACGGGGTGCCTGCCTTCCGCAAGCCGAAGTCCCGCAACGCGGCGACGACACTGTTCCTGCTCGGCGCGTTCTCCATCACCTTGCTGCTCGGTATCGTCCTGCTCGCACAGCGCATCGGTGCGAAATATGTGATGAACCCGGCCACCGACCTGATCGGCGCACCCGAGGGGTACCAGCAGAAGGCGATGATCGCCCAGCTCGCCCATGCCGTCTTCCATTCGTTCACGCCCGGCTTCTATTTCGTCGCGACGGCGACCGCCCTCATCCTGCTGCTGGCCGCGAACACCGCGTTCAACGGCTTCCCGGTGCTCGGCTCGGTGCTCGCGCAGGACCGCTTCCTGCCCCGGCAGCTGCACACCCGCGGAGATCGCCTCGCGTTCAGCAACGGCATCCTGTTCCTTGCCCTGGCGGCCATCATCTTCGTGGTGGCCTTCGGGGCCCAGGTCACCTCGCTGATCCAGCTCTACATCGTCGGCGTGTTCGTGTCGTTCACCCTCAGCCAGACCGGCATGGTGCGGCATTGGACGCGTCATCTGCGCACCGAGACCGACCCGCGGGCCCGGCGGCGGATGATGCAGTCGCGGGTGATCAACTCGATCGGCCTGGTCATGACGGCCACCGTCCTGGTGGTGGTGCTGATCACGAAATTCCGTGC
Source organism: Gordonia sp. SL306 (assembly GCF_026625785.1). Taxonomy (NCBI): domain Bacteria; kingdom Bacillati; phylum Actinomycetota; class Actinomycetes; order Mycobacteriales; family Gordoniaceae; genus Gordonia; species Gordonia sp. SL306. Next base: position 4,787,588 of record NZ_CP113063.1, read on the forward strand.
CGGCGCGTGGATCGCGATCCTGGCGATGGTGGCCATCTTCGTGATCATGAAGCTCATCCACCGGCACTATGCGACCGTGCAACACGAACTCGAACTCGAGGAAGACGAACCGGTGCTGCCCAGCCGGACACACTCGATCGTCCTGGTGTCGACACTGCACCTGGCCACGAAACGCGCGGTCCTCTACGCCCGCGCCACCCGACCGGACGCCCTCGAGGCGATCACGGTGAACGTCGACGACCGCGACACCCGCAAGCTGGTGTCGCAGTGGGAGGCGAGCAACATCACCGTGCCGCTCAAGGTGATCGCCTCCCCATATCGTGAGATCACGCGTCCGGTCATCGAATACGTCCGGCGGGTCCGGCGCGAATCGCCCCGGGACGTCATCACCGTGTTCATCCCCGAGTACGTGGTGGGGCACTGGTGGGAGCAGATCCTCCACAATCAATCGGCCCTGCGTCTCAAGGGACGTCTGCTCTTCGAGCCCGGGGTGATGGTGACATCCGTTCCGTGGCAGCTGACGTCGTCGGATCGCCTGAAGAATCGCGATCTCGCGTACTCGGCTCCCGGCGACACCCGTCGTGCCCTCGGCGGCGACTCGGATCAACCGTGAACGAATCCATCGGCGGCGCAGATGGCGTGGGTGCCGAACTGATCGTGCGGCCCGACCGCCCGGCCAACGGCGGTGAGTCCGTCGGCCGCGTGGACGGGCGCGTCGTGTTCGTTCGTGGCGCCATCCCCGGCGAGGAGGTCCGCGTGCGGATCACCGACGACCGGCGGGAGAGTTTCCTGCGCGGTGAGGTGATCGAGGTCCTGGAACCGTCGATGCACCGGATCGATCACCTCTGTGACGCCGCCCACCACGGAGCCGGTTGTTGCGACCTCGGTTTCGTCGACCTCGCGCACGCCCGGGATCTGAAAGAACAGGTCGTCCTCGACGCGCTCGACCGGATCGGCGGGTTCTCGGCGGCCGATCTCGACGGCGTCGGCGCGGGTGAGGTCGTCTCGCTCGGGGACGACGGCACCCACTGGCGAGTCCGCACCCGACTCGGTGTCGACGCCGCCGGTCGCGCCGGGATGCATGCGTTTCACGGTTCGTCGATCGTCACCGACCATCCTTGTGTCGCACCGGAATCCGGGATGGTCGACGGACTCGACGGGTACACCTTCACGCCGGGTGCCGATGTCGCCGTGGTCGCCGACATGGCAGGCAGGCGCCACATCACCGAGATCGCTCCACCGCGGGTGCGCACCCGCGGGCGTCGTCCCGGTGCCCGAGGGCGCACGCAATCTGCACGCCGGGGCCGCGAGGCCCCCCGCGCCCACCGGGTGGTCGACGGTGAACCGGTCGCCGCCCATCGCGTCGGAGACCGGATCTGGCAGATCCCCGTCACCGCGTTCTGGCAGGCTCACCGGGCGGCGCCGTCGGCGTATGCGCAGACCGTGATCGACCTGCTCGCCGACGCGGAACTCCCGGCCGGGCCCGACCCGCTCGTCGCGTGGGACCTCTACGGCGGTGCCGGTGTCTTCGCGGCGGCGATGCTCGACGCCCGGATCGATGTGCTCGACGCGCTCGGTGCCGTGCACGTGGTCGAGTCCGATCCGGCCGCCCTGTCCGCCGCCGAGCAGACGTTCGCCGACGACGACCGCGTGGTCCTGCATCGCGGCGAGGTGGCAGGCGTGGCGGCCGATCTGCCTTCGCCAGACGTGGTGGTCCTGGATCCGCCGCGCACCGGCGCCGGGTCTGCGGTGATCGACGTCGTCGCCGATGCCGACCCGGCCGTGATCGTCCACGTGGGCTGCGATGTGGGCCGCTTCGCCCGTGATCTGGCGCTCTTCGCCGAACACGGGTATCGGCCTCGGGCGATCCGCTCGTTCGATGCTTTTCCGCTGACACATCATGTGGAGGCCATCGCCTGTCTGGTGCCTGCGCATCGCGGGGTGTGACGGAGTCGTCGTCGGGGCGCCGCCTTGCGGGGCGAGGAGCCGATGGTCGGGTCCGTAGACTGTTGAGAACATGACCGTGTGTGCCGTATGGGCCCGGTATGCCGATCGCGCCGACAGCCCCGGTGCGCTCACGAACCGGACCGTGGAATTGTGATGGAGGATTCGATGGGCGTGCTGGACACGATCGGTTCGCCGGCCGACCTGCGGGCGCTGTCGTCGGAGGAGATGACCGCTCTCGCCGCGGAGGTCCGGGAATTCCTCATCGAGAAGGTCTCGGCCACCGGCGGGCACCTCGGTCCGAATCTCGGCGTGGTGGAGCTGACGCTCGCATTGCACCGCGTCTTCGACTCGCCCGCCGATCCGATCGTCTTCGACACCGGTCATCAGAGTTACGTCCACAAGATCGTCACCGGCCGCACGGGGGGATTCGACACGCTGCGGCAGAAGGACGGTCTGACCGGCTACCAGGACCGGGGCGAGAGCGAACACGACTGGGTGGAGTCCTCGCATGCGTCGGCGGCGCTGTCCTACGCCGACGGGCTCGCGAAGGCCTTCGAACTCACCGGGCAGGACACCCGCACGGTGGTCGCGGTGGTGGGCGACGGCGCGCTCACCGGCGGCATGTGCTGGGAGGCCCTGAACAACATCGCCGGTGGTGACCGGCCGCTCGTCATCGTCGTCAACGACAACGGACGCTCCTACGCCCCGACGATCGGCGGGCTGGCGCGGCACCTGTCGGGGCTTCGCCTGCAGCCGGGTTACGAGCGCTTTCTGGACGAGAGCCGCAAGGTGGTCAAGCAGCTGCCCGTCGTCGGGCCGCCGGCCTACGCCGTCCTGCACGGCATGAAGAGCGGGTTGAAGGATCTGATCGCGCCGCAGGCGATGTTCACCGACCTGGGACTGAAGTACGTCGGCCCGGTCGACGGGCACGACATCGGCGCGTTGGAGTCGGCATTGGGTCATGCGAAGGCCTTCGGCGGTCCCGTGATCGTGCACACCGTCACCCGTAAGGGGATGGGCTATGCGCCTGCGGAGAACCACGAGGCCGACCAGATGCACTCCACCGGCATCATCGATCCGCGGACCGGTCGCGCCACCAGTGTCTCGCCGCACGACTGGACGTCAGTGTTCTCGGCCGCCCTGGTCGAGGCGGGGGCACGCCGCGACGACGTCGTCGCCATCACGGCAGCCATGCCCGGGCCCACCGGATTGACGCCGTTCGGCGAGAGATTCCCGGAGCGCATGTTCGACGTCGGGATCGCCGAGCAACACGCGATGACCTCGGCCGCCGGGTTGGCGCTCGGCGGGTTGCATCCGGTGGTCGCGATCTACTCCACGTTCCTCAACCGCGCGTTCGATCAACTGCTGATGGACGTGGCGCTGCTGCGGCTGCCGGTCACGGTGGTGCTCGACAGGTCGGGGATCACCGGCCCCGACGGTCCCAGCCATCACGGCATGTGGGACCTGTCGCTGATGTCGCTCGTCCCCGGGCTGCGTGTGGCAGCTCCGCGTGACGCCGTGCGTCTGCGCGAGGAGTTCGACGAGGCGCTCGCCGTCACCGACGGTCCCACTGCGGTGCGCTTCTCGAAGGGCGCTGTGCCGGAGGACATCCGGGCGGTCGAGCGTCTCGACGACGGCGTCGATGTGCTACATCGGGCCGCACCCGGGGTCGGAGAGGCATCCGGTGACGTCCTGATCGTCGCGGTCGGTGCGTTCTGCGGGCTCGCGGTCGACACGGCGCAGCGTTTGGGTCGGCAGGGCATCGAGACGACCGTGGTCGACCCTCGATGGGTGCTGCCGGTCGCCCGGTCGATCCCGGCTCTCGCCGCGCGGCATCGTCTGGTCGTCACGCTGGAGGACAGCGGCGTGCGCGGTGGCGTCGGGTCGGCGGTCAGCGACGCGCTCTCGATGGCCGATGTCGCGGTTCCGGTGCAACACCGGGGGATACCGCAGGAGTTCGTCACGCACGCGTCGCGCGGGGAGTTGCTCGCCGAATTCGGTATCACCGCACAGGATCTCGCGCGCACCATCACGGCGACGGTGGCCGGTATGCAGGCCGTGCCGGGCATCGACGACACGTCCGACCTCGGTGACCGCACGGAGAGCGCGGAGAGCACGAACGTCGAACCATCGAGTCGGAGCGTCGACCCGGACGCCTGAGCCCTTCGGGCGGGCGTCAGTCCGTCGGCTCGACCGTGACGTCGTTCAGCGCTTCGGCGATGGCCGCCGCGCACAGGTCGCGCTGCCACTGCCGGGCGCCGAGCTCGGCGAGACGATGGTCGACGGACTCCGCGCTTGCGGGGAGATCGACACCATCCCAACACAATTGGCGAACCGTGTCGGGTGCGAGCAGGTTCTCGACCGGGAGATCGTGCGCTTCGGCGATGTCGCGGACCAGAGGTCGGACCTTGGCCGCACGGGCAGCCGCATCCGGATTGCGCTGATCCCATCGGTTCACCGGTGGGAGGCCGATCGATGGTGACTTGCGCGACGGCAGTTCGTTGTCCGGCAGTTCGCGGGCGCGCTGTAGCGCCGCGAGCCAGATGCGCGCGTGCCGGCGCTGCCGGGGTCCACCGAACACCGGCAGCCGGACGAGCTCGGCCTGCGTGGTCGGGTCGGCGTTGGCCGCGGTGACGATCGCCGAGTCCGGCAGGATTCGTCCGGGGGCGACATCTCGGCGCTGCGCGAGTTCTTCGCGGGCTGTCCACAGTTCCCGGACCGCTGCCAGGGTGCGGGTGTTCTTGATGGTGTGGATGTTGGAGGTCTTGCGCCAACGGTCGGTCCGCGGCGGCGGGGCCGGACGCTCGAGAACGGCACGGAACTCCTCGCGGGCCCAGTCCGACTTCCCCGCCTCGACCAGCGCGGCGTCCATCGCGTCGCGTAATTCCACCAGGACCTCGACGTCGAGAGCGGCGTAGTTGAGCCAGTCGTCGGGGAGTGGGCGTCGTGACCAGTCGGCGGCGCCGTGGCCTTTGACCAGGCCGAGACCGAGGAACTCGGCGACCATGGCCGCGAGATTCACCTTGGCCAGGCCGAGTAGACGTCCGGCCAGCTCGGTGTCGTAGAGATCCCGGCAGACGAAGCCGAGTTCGCGCAGACACGGCAGGTCCTGGTCGGCGGCGTGCAGAACCCATTCCGGGCCGTCGAGGGCGGCGATGACAGGTGCGAGCGCGTCCGGGTGTTCGATCGGGTCGAGCAGAAAGGAGCCGGCGCCGAGCCGTCTGATCTGCACCAGATACGCCCGCTGGGAGTAGCGGTAGCCCGACGCCCGTTCGGTGTCGACCGCGATCGGCCCGTCGGCCGCCGTGATCAGCGCGGCCGCCTCGGCGAACTCCGACGGCGTGGTGAGCACCGCGGGAACGCCGTCGGCGGGGTGGAGGAGCGGAGTCGTGGGCGGTCCGGCCGGTTCGCCTGCTTGCGCGTCGTCGGGCTCACCCGGTGGTGGGCCCGTGGGCTGATCGTCACCGGTGGTCATGGCCGAATCCGTGGCGACTCAGACCGAACCCAGCTCGGTGACGCCGGCCGGTGGCAGTCCGGCCGCCGCTGACAGGACATCGCAGAACGCCTCGAGGTGCGCACCGAGGTCGAGGCCGGTCGCGGTCCACGAGGCGCGCAGTTCGAGCTGATGAGCCCGCGGCGGCCCGGCGATGTCGCCGTAGCGCACCGACGTCGTCGAGGTGACGGTGCCGCCGAGTGCGGTCACCTCGACGACGCGTTCCGTCGACGACGCCTCGGTGGTGGCGGTCTCGCCCGGCGGCACGCCGAGGGCATCGGACAGCCAGCTCCAGGCCACCTCGGGTAGGAGCGGGTCCATTGCGAGCGCGGCCTCCACCTCGGCCTGGATGTAGGCGACCAGGCGCATCGTCCCGTTCCAGGCGTCCTGGCCTGCCGGGTCGTAGAGGAGGATCAGGCGGCCGAAGGAACTGCCGGTCGAGTCGACCGGGATCTCGTCGGCATCGTCGGTACCGGGCCGGACCTCGGCACCCACCGCGTAGCTGTAGGGGGCCAACCGTTGCGGTGGGCGGATCGGACCGACCTCGATTTCCGGCCGGATCCGCGCGGCGTGCAATGACTCGACCGCGGTGCGGAAGTCAGCAGGCTCCGTCGGAGCTCCAGAAGAGGTCACCGTTCGACGGTAGGGCGGGCCACCCCACCGCCGTCGGAGGCGCGCCGACACATGGCAGAGTAGGCAGTGATGTCCGAGAAAACGCGATCCCAGGCCCGTCGTGCGCACCATCGTCCGCTGGTCGCCGCCGCCACCGGTGGGACACCCAGCCGTCGACCCGTGTGGTTCATGCGCCAGGCCGGGCGATCCCTGCCGGAGTACCGCGCCATCCGGGCCGACCACGGGATGCTCGAGTCGTGCTTCGATCCGGAATTGGTCTGCGAGATCACCATGCAGCCCGTGCGCAGGCACGACGTGGATGCCGCGATCCTGTTCTCCGACATCGTGGTGCCGTTGAAGGCAGCGGGCATCGACCTCGACATCGTGGCAGGCACCGGGCCGGTGATCGCGCAGCCGATCCGGACGTCCGCCGACGTCGCGGCACTGCCGCGGCTGGAGCCCGAATCCGTCGGCGCGATCGCCGGTGCGATCGAGCTCCTTCTCGACGAACTTCCCGAGGCCGCGGCACTGATCGGGTTCGCGGGCGCGCCGTTCACCCTGGCGTCGTACCTGATCGAGGGCGGCCCGAGCCGGAACTACGCGCGGACCAAGTCGTTGATGCACGGTGAACCCGAGACGTGGCATGCCCTGATGGGCCGGCTCGCCGACATCACCATCGCCTTCCTGCGCGTCCAGCTCGACGCGGGCGTCGATGCCGTTCAGTTGTTCGACTCCTGGGCCGGCATGTTGTCGCTCGCCGACTACCAGACCTATGTGGCGCCGCACAGTGCACGTGTCTTCGCCGAGGTCGCCGACTACGGCGTGCCCCGCATCCACTTCGGCGTCGGAACCGGCGAACTGCTGGCCGCGATGGCCGACGCGGGCGCCGACGTGATCGGGGTCGACTGGCGCGTGCCCCTCGACGAGGCGGTGCGCCGGGTCGGACCCGGAAAAGCCGTCCAGGGCAACCTGGACCCGACGCTCCTGTTCGCCGGTTCCGACGTCGTCGAGCGTGAGGTCCGGCGGGTGATCGCCGACGGCGAGCGGGCGGTCCGCGCGGGCGCGACCGGGCACATCGTCAACCTGGGCCACGGTGTGCTGCCCGACACCGACCCCGAGGTGCTCACCCGGGCCGTCGAGCTGATCCACACGATCTGATGACGCGGGTCGCGGTGGTCGGCGGCGGCATCTCCGGACTGACGGCCGCATACCGACTGCGCCGGGCACTGGGCCACGACGCGCAGATCGACCTCTTCCAAGCGGGTGAGCGACTGGGCGGCGACCTGCGGACCCTGGAGGTCGGTGGTCAACCCGTCGACGTGGGGGCCGAGGCGTTCATCGTGCGCCGGCCGGAGGCGCTGGACCTGATCACCGAACTCGGACTGTCCGACCGGATCGTCTCGCCGACCGCGCGTCGGCCTGCGGTCTGGGCCGGGGGGCGGCTGCACCCGATGCCCACCCCGGCGCTGATGGGCATCCCCGTCGGCGCGGAAGCCGTTGCCGGACTGGCCGATCCGGACGACTTGGACCGGATCCGGGCCGAACCAGAGCGAACCCTCGACTGGCATGCGGACAGCGCACCGACGGTGGGGGAGCTGGTGGCGGACCGCTTCGGCCCGTCGGTTGTCGCGCGCAGCGTCGACCCCATGCTGGGTGGCGTCTACTCGAGCCTGGCGGGCGACATCGGCGTGCGCGAGTCGATTCCGGCCCTCGCGGCCCGCCTCGATGCCGGCGCACCGAGTCTGTCGGCGGCGGTGGCGGATCTGACCTCCCAGGCGACGGGGTCCGGTCCGGTGTTCGGGACGCTGATCGGCGGGTACTCCGTACTGCTCGACACCCTGGCGGACGCCGCCGGGATCGAACCGCAGTTCTGCTCGTTCGTCACAGGAGTGACGCCACGGTCGGGTGGCTGGACCCTCGACCTGGGTGACCGGGCCGCCGACTACGACGGGGTGGTGCTGGCGATCCCGGCCTGGCTGGCCGGCCACATCCTGCGCCGCTCGCTGCCGGACCTCGCCGCTCCGCTGATCGCCGTCCAGCGGGCCTCATCGGTGGTGGTGTCCATCGCGCTCGCGCCGGGCACGCCGCTGCCGGACCATTCCGGGGTGCTCGTGGCCACCGGAGACAGCTTGCGCGCCAAGGCCTTCACCTTCAGCTCGCAGAAGTGGCCGCATCTGTCGGGCGACGACCGTCCGGTGTCTGTGCGGGCGTCCTTCGGCAGGTTCGGCGCCCCGGTGCCCGACGACTGCAACGAGGAAGGAGTCGACACCCGGATTCGCGACGAGGCTCTGGAGGATCTCGACGACGTCTGTCGGGCGGCGGGAGTCCCGGCGCCGTCGGCACGCGTGACCGACGTGTTCGTGCAGCGCTGGACGAACGGGTTGCCGGTCTATCGTCCGGGACACCTGGCGGCCATGGCCGACGTCGTGCGGTCACGGCCCGCCCGCCTGGCTTTCGCGGGCTCCGCCTACGCCGGGGTCGGCGTACCGGCCTGCATCGGCCAGGCCGGGCGCGCGGTGACCGACCTGCTCGCGGATCTCACCTGATCGAGCCGACCTCGACTCGCTCGACCTGACTGTCCGGATGGTTTCGTCCGGTGGCACCATGAACCCATGAGCCGCTTGGACTATGCAGAACTCAATGCCACCGTTCGTTATCTGATGTTCTCGGTGTTCGCGGTCCGCCCCGGCGAGCTCGGGACCGACCGCGATCAGGCGAAGGCCGACGCCACGGACTTCGTCAAGTCGCTGGAGGACTCCGGGGTGGTGGTCCGCGGCGTGTACGACGTCTCCGGCCTGCGCGCCGACGCCGACTTCATGATCTGGTGGCATGCCGAGGAGGTCGAGCAGCTACAGGCGGCGTATGCGCGGTTCCGTCGGGAGACGATCCTCGGAAAGGCGTGCGATGCGGTGTGGAGCAACGTCGCATTGCATCGTCCGGCCGAGTTCAACAAGAGTCACATCCCGGCGTTCCTGGCCGGCGAGGAGCCCGGCAACTACATCTGCGTCTACCCGTTCGTCCGGTCCTACGAGTGGTACCTGCTGCCCGACGAGGAACGCCGCAAGATGCTCGCCGACCACGGCATGGCCGCCCGCGCCTACAAAGATGTCCGAGCCAACACCGTGTCGTCGTTCGCGCTCGGCGACTACGAGTGGCTGCTCGCCTTCGAGGCGCCGGAGTTGCACCGGATCGTCGACCTCATGCGCGACCTGCGCGCCACCGAGGCACGTCTGCACGTACGTGAGGAGACCCCGTTCTTCACCGGCCCGCGGGTCGAACCCACCGCGCTGATCGATGCACTGCCCTGAGTGTTGCGTGGTCTCGATATGCCGACGAACCTCGATATGCCGACGAACGGAGTGAGGGCGTATCGAGACTGCTCTCAGTCCTCGGCCGGCTCGAGCGTGAGGCTGATGGAGTTGATGCAGTACCGGAGATCGGTCGGGGTGTCGTAGCCCTCGCCTTCGAAGACGTGGCCCAGGTGGCTGCCGCAGTTGGCGCACAGCACCTCGACGCGGCGCATACCGAGTGAGCTGTCGACGCGTTCGATGATGGCGTCCCCGGCGAGCGGGGAGAAGAACGACGGCCATCCGCAGTGCGACTCGAATTTCTGCTCGCTGCGGAACAGTTCGGCCTCGCACGCGCGGCAGCGGTACACGCCGAGGGTTGTGGTGTCGGTGTACTCGCCGGTGAACGGTGCCTCGGTGCCTGCCTGCCGCAGGACGCGATACTCCGCTGGGGTCAGCCGTTCACGCCACTGCTCGTCGGTGATCTCGGCGGCATGGGAGTCGGCAGGAGGGTTCGAGGTCATTTCTCCACGGTAGCCACTGCGCCGCGACCCTCGCCACCGTCGCCGGACCGCTCGGTCGGCGACGGCTCACCGACATCGGCTGCGGCGTCGTCGTCGAGCGACGTGACGCCGTCGCGACGCATGTCGAGGTATCGGAACAGCAGCGAGCAGAAGACTGCGATCATCAGCAGCGACCAGCCCCAGGTGACCTTGTTGAACTCCAGCTGCCGGCCGAAGGCTTCCCACCGTACGGAGTAGAACGAGTCGAAACTCATGCAGCCGTACACGCCCAGCCATGCCGGCCAGTTGCGCATCGTCGAACCGGTGAGGAAGACGGTCATCAGCAGCGGGAACAGGAGCATCGAGTAGTAGCCCTGACCCAGTGCGCCCACCAGGAAGGTGGTCACCAGCAGCACCCCCGACGACGTGGTGAGCCACAGGAGCTCGTCGGTGCGACGGTAGTAGCGATAGAGGAACCAGAGGGCGAACACCGCCATGGCCAGGAACGCGACGCGGAGCAGGATGATCAGCCAGTCCGCGACCCCGAAGTAGGCGCCGTTGCCCGCGATCGAGCTGTTGTAGTAATCCCGGGCCTCGTTGAGATACGGCAACGTCCGGCTGATGAATTCCTTCGGATCCACGACGAGCGGCCAGGCCACCACGGTCAGGATCACCGGAATCCCGATGGCGGTGATCAGGACCCGCCACTGTCGGTTGAGCAGTGGCAGCAGCAGCAGCGGCAACAACACGGGTTTCACCGCGATCGTGAGTGCGATCGGGACCCCGGCCCAGAGATCTCGGCGCCGCATCATCAGCAACATGAAGGCGAGCATGCCCAGCAGGACGAAGGAGTTGAAGTTCGTGAAGATCAGTGTGTGCGCGACGGTCTCGGTACTGAAGAAGAAGAACAGCACCACCGGCACCACCCACGACCGCGCGGAGTAGCCGAAGAGTTTGGCGAGCAGGTACGCGCTGGCGATGAGCGCCAGGACGCTGATCGCGATGAACAGCCAGCGCGCCCGCTCGGGATCGACGATGGCCATCGGGGCCATCAGCAGGGTTCCCGACGGCGGGTACAGGTAGTGGGGATCGACGGTGTTGAGGTTCTCGCCGTAGACCGGTTGACGATTCAGGAACTGCAGGGCTGCCTGATAGACGGGCTTGAAGTCGTCGGTGCGGTCGCCGTTGACGCCGAGGATCACCGAGCGGTGGAAGATCATCATGATGGTGATCGGCCACAACACCAGCGGGATGATTCGCTGCGCACTCATCTGCGGGTGGAGGTACCTGTCGAGAATCGCCACCCGCGAACCGTACTACGTCGGCGCGCCCACATCCGCACAGCCTGTGTCCTTCGCGCTGCGCCGGTGCAGGTCGGTCAGGTCGGGCAGCCGCGTTCGGTGGGCTCCCCGAGGGGCCGATTGCCGAGGTACTGCGTCACCGTGTCGGCGGCGCATCCGCTCCGCGCCAGCACCGAGTAGCCCAGCCCGTCCCACGAGACGGTGGTCGGCGTGACGCCCGCCTTGATGAACAGCGCCTTGAGGGCGTCTGCCCCGCCGGCGCCGTTGACGGGATCGTTCGTCCCCGCGAGCACCAGCGGATCGATCGGTAGCGCATTGGGCGGATTGGTCGGTGTCGACGACGCCCAGCCGTTGCACCGCAGCATCGAGAGCGCGCTGTCGGCGCCGGTGAGCGGATTCTGCTTGGTCCACGCATCGACCAGCCCCGGGATCTCGTTCTGGCCGATCGGACCGCTGACGTCGTTGCAGCGGGAGACCAGCTGCCCGTCGCCGGTCCGCAGTCCCTCTGCGCGCTCGGCAAGAGCCTTCAGCGCCGCGGTGTCGCCACGATCGGCGCTCGAGATCGACGAGGCCAGATCGGTCACCGCCTGCGGGCGATTGGGTGCCAGCGCCAGTGCGGAGGTGATCGCCGACAGGGCTTGGGTGTCCGACAGGCCGCCGAGACGCCCGGTCCGGCCCTTGGCGAGGACGTCGCCGATGGTCGACATGCCGTCGGCGCCCAGCGGGCAGGATCCGGCGGCGGCGCAACTCTGCGCGAACGACCGCAGGGCGGCCTGCACCCCGGTCGCCTGGGCGGACGCACGGTCACGCGCGTTGGCCCCGAACGCGGTCGGGGTGTCGAGGATGATGCGCCCGGCACGTCCTGAGTAGTTGCTGGCGTAGGCGAGCACCACGTCGGAACCCTCGCCGACCCCGATCAGACCCAGATGGTCGACGCCCCATCGGATGCGCAGGGCCTCGATGTCGGCGGCGGCAAAGGCCGCGCCGAAGTCGAGTTGATGCGGGGTCAGTGTCTCGGTACAGCCGTCCGACGCCGACGATGCGGCCCGCGCGAGCCGGCTGATGCGCTCGGACTGGCCCGAGGTCCCGGCTTCGGGGAGTCCGTTGCGGCTCATCGCCGACCGCTCGATGCGCGTCATGCAGTCGAGGTCGCCGCTCGTCGGGGTGCCCCGACGGTCGATCGCCACCACCGGATGCTGCGACAACAGGCTTCGTCCCGGTCCGGTGGCGAGCAGGAGGAGTGTTCGTGACGACGGCAGGTCCGAACCGGAGGTGAGCACGAGCGGTGCCGCGTCCTTCGGCGTGGCGGCCATCCGCGCCCGGGTCAGCGCGACCGTCAGCGTGTCGCCGGTCGGATTGTCGGGGTTGACGGGCACGTCGAGTTCGGCGCACTCGACGGTGACCCCACCGGGCGCCGGGACACCGAAACGTGCCGCGGACGGCCGGGCGCAGTCCTTCCATTCGAGGTCGGTCTTGGGCGCACCGAGTGCGGGGAGGGCGGGAGCCGCCTTCGACGAGGACGGTGCGGCATCGCCACCACCGCCGCCGCCGGTCACGGCGTCGGGGCCCAGGTCGGGCCCGATCGCGCATCCCGCCAGGCCCATCACCGCCGCCATCGCCGCGGCCGCGAACAGCATCACGGCGGACCGGGATCCGATGCCGGCGGGCCGCCGGGGTGCTCGTCGCATGTCCGCGAGCCTAGTCATCTCGGCGGGACATGCCTGTCATGCCTCCTCGGGGGATGCGCGGGTCCAGCGGATGAACACGAAACCGTCGTCGTCGGTGATGATCGTGACCGGACGCATCCGATGCAGGGCGGCCTGCGCGGGGTGATGGGCGATGCGTCCGGCGTCGCCGGCCACGGCATTGGGACTCGTGGTGACGCAGAGTTCGTCGAGGACGTCGTCGTCGATGAACGATCCGAGCAGTGTCGGGCCGCCTTCGCTGAGCGCGCGCACCCAACCCCGCTCCGCGCACACCTCGAGGACCGATTGCATGTCGACGTCGTCGTCGCCGCAGTCGATCACGGTGGCACCGGCATCGCGGAGTGCGGCGCGCCGGTCCGCGGACGCGGCACGGCAGGTCAACACCACGGTGTCGGGCCCGGCCAGGGGCGCGTAGTCGGTCGGGATGGAGAGGGTGCGTGAGAGCAGGGCGAGCGCGGGTGCCGGGGCCTGCTCGCGTTCGGCGCGCACGGCCGTGAACACCTCGTCGGGCGACGGCTGCCGGTAGCCCTCGACGACGGCGGTGCGGGCGCCGACGATGATCACGTCGGCCAGCGCCCGCAGCACCCGGAAGATCGCCTTGTCGCCGGGTCCGGCGAGGTCACCGGAGCGGCCGTTGTGGGTGACCGCGCCGTCGATGGAACTGACCATGTTGACCCGGAGATAGGGGCGGGGCAGGCACGGCGGAGACGCGGGCCGATCGGGATAGGGATACTGCTCGGCGAGCCACCGCAGCGTGGTGGCCTCGTCCTGCGTCGATGTGACCTGGGTCGCTTTCTGAAGACCGAACATGACTCCATCATCTCCGAGGTGGCTACCCTCCCCATATGACGGCACGACTCTGTGATCGGAATCCGATGGTCGCCCCCGAGGCGCTCATCGACGAGATGGTGCCACCGTCGACCTTCGACACGGTCAGCTTCGACTCGTACATCCCGGATCCCGCCGAGCCCTCACAGGCACAGGCGGTGTCGAAGGCGCGGGATTTCGTCGCACGCGCAAGCAAGGTCCGGGGCGGCAAGCGTGGCCTCTTCTCGCGCAAATCGACCGCTCAGGGGGTCGGCCTCTACCTCGACGGCGGGTTCGGTGTCGGCAAGACCCACCTGCTGGCGTCGATCTACCACTCGATGCCGGAACCGAAGGCGTTCGCGACCTTCGTCGAGGTGACCCATGTGGTGGGTGCCCTCGGATTCGTCAACGCGGTCGAACGGCTCTCCGATCACACGGTGCTGTGCATCGACGAGTTCGAGCTCGACGACCCGGGCGACACGATGCTGGTGTCGCGACTGCTGACCGAGCTCACTGCGAAGGGGGTCTCGATCGCCGCGACCTCCAACACGCTCCCCGGTCAGCTCGGCGAGGGTCGATTCGCCGCGCAGGATTTCCTGCGGGAGATCCGCAAGCTGTCGGCGGTCTTCGAGACGATCCGGGTGGACGGCCCCGACTACCGGCACCGCGACCTCCCGCCCGCTCCGGAGCCCCGCAGTGACGCAGAGCTCGCAGAAGTGGCCGACTCGACACCGGACGCCACGCTCGACGATTTCGACGCGCTGTGTGAGCACCTGAGCACGTTGCACCCGTCGAAGTACAAGGATTTGGTCGCCGGTATCTCGCTGGTGTGCATCCGCGGTGTGCATCCGGCGAAGGACCAGTCGGTGGCGCTGCGTCTCGTCGTGCTGGCCGACCGCCTCTACGACGCCAACATCCCGGTGACCGTGTCGGGCAGCAAACTCGACGAGATCTTCACCGAGGAGATGCTCGCAGGCGGGTATCGCAAGAAGTATCTGCGCGCGACCTCCCGTCTGCTCGCGTTGTCGCGGTTCGCCGAATCCGCCGTGTGACGGGTGTGCCCGGTCAGTTCAACGGCTGCGCCATGATGAAGTCGTGCTCGATCGACCCGTTGAGGTCGAAGGTCTTCACGCCTGCCCGGGTGAATCCCATTTTCGCGTAGAAGCGAAGTGCGCGAACGTTTTCCTGGTTGACGCCCAGCCACGCCAGTACGCTCCCTCGCTCCCTCGCCAGATCCAGTGCGGCACGCATCAACTCGTGCGACGGCGGGGTGTCGCGCCCGAGCGCGTGATGGTCGGGTGCGACATACATCTTGGAGATCTCGGTGACCGGCCGCGCGGTGACCACCGCCGCCACATCCGGGTGGGCCGGGGCACAGTGGTGGATCAACGCGTAGCCCACGATCGGACCACCGACGCCGTCCCGCGCCGTGAGTACATCGCTGTCGGGACTGTGGATGTACGCGGCGAACCGCTCGGGGCGCAGGTTCTCCCGGATGAACCCCGCGATGTCCTCCGACGTCGAGTGCGGTGGACACGCCAGGGGGAAGGTGGCTGCCGCCACCTCGGCGACGGCACTCGCCTGGGCCGGATCGGTGACGGTCTCGATCAATGCTGCGACGGGCACCTTCGCAATCTACGCCAGGCGTGAGACGGTCACTCGCCGGTCGTCGGGGCGGCATCCGGCGGAAGCCCACCAGAGCGTCGTGCGGCCTGCGCGTCCCGGGCCACCGCGTCGCCGATGAGTTGTCCACCGCTGGTGAGTATTGCCCGCCGCCAGGGCACCACACCGTCGATCTCGATCTGGATCGACATGGACAGGACCGTCCGGATCAGCACGATGAGGCCGAGGATCAACGCGTCCTCGATGGACGGCTTGGATGTGATGGTGCGGATGAGGTCGGCGGCCACCAAGACTTCGAGCCCGAGGAGGATCGCGGCGCCGAGGGTGTTCCGGAGGATGCCGAACGCGACCCGCCCACCATCGTCGCGGAGCAACGATCGGGCGCCGAGCACCACCGCGATGACGAATCCGACGATCATCGCGAGCGCGCCGATCACCTCGAACGCCACTGCGACGCCGGTGAACACGGACTCGAAATCCATGGACGTCACCCTACGCACCGACGAATGGTGAGGAGGGTCTACTCGCCCGCGAGATCGGCGGACAGGTCCGCCACCTCCACGCCCTCGGGCACCTGCACCTCGGTGATCCGTTCCGGGACATCGTCGAACTCGAGCTTGAGTGCCTTGCTCATCGTCGCGTGCATGTCGTACATCGCGGTGATGTAGGTCAGCTGGAGGATCTGATCCGGCGGCAGCTGTTCGGCGAGCACGTCGAACACACCGTCCGGTACCCGCCCGCCGTCGAGCACGAGGGCGTCGGTGTAGGCGAGCACCGCCCGCTCGAGCGGGGAGAACAGGTCGCTGACCTGCCACGCCGGGATGGCCGCGATCTTGTCCTCGGGCATCCCGAGCGATCGCATCTGCTTGCAATGCTGCGAGAAGACGAACTGGCTGCCACGTGCATACCCCGCCCGGCCCTGGCCGAGTTCACGCAGCAGCGGATCGACGGTCGAGTTGCGGTACAGGGCGAATCCGCGCACCGCGTGACCGAACACGGCGGGGGACTGGGCGAAGACGGTCCACCAGTCGCCCGGGGTCGCGTGGATGGTGCCGTGGTCGACGGCCGGGTCCTTGTCCTTTCCGAAGAGGTGATCGTAGAAGTAGAGGATCTTCTCGTCGGTGACGTCGGCGCGATGGACCTCGGGCAGGCGTGGCATCGGGTTCCTTTCTCGGTGGTGCAGGTCAGTTGGATGCGCGAACGTGACGGTCGGCCGCGGTCTTCGGTTCGTGAGACACATCCGCGTCGGTGAACTCTCTTGTCCAGCAGGCGAACTCCAAGAGAACACCGTCGGGGTCCTGGAAGTAGAACGACCGCACGAAGGTGCCCGGGTGAACATGGCGCGAGACGCCAGCCGGGCTGTCGTCGTGGTTGAGCACCGGGCTGACCGCGACCCCCTCGGCCTCCAGTCGGGATCGGTACTCGTCGAACTGTTCCGGCGGCACGGCGAACGCCACATGGTTCATCGACCCGACTGCGCTGGCGAGTTCGCCTTCGTCGGGCCGCCCCTTGGGCGCGGCGATTCCGGGTGCGGCCTCAGGGGAGTCCGCCAGCCAGAAGAACGCCACCGTGTTTCCGCCGCCGCAATCGAAGAAGAAATGCTGTCCGAGTCCGGCCGGCAGGTCGAGCGTCTTGACCAAGGGCATACCGAGCACGCCCGAGTAGAAGTCGATCGTCCGGCGCATGTCGGCACACACCAATGCCAGGTGATTGATGCCGCGGAGTTCGAACTTGGGGTTCGTGGTCGACATGGAGCTCCTTCCCGAACATGACTTGACTGTCATGTCATCTTCTTGGATAGTCTTGAACGTGGCGAAGTCGTCTGTCAACACCCCGACAGCACCGGTTGATTCGCTGTCGCCGCGGGGGAGGGCGACCCGTGACTCGCTCCTTGACGCCGCCACTCGGGTCTTCGAACGCGTCGGCTTCCTCGACGCCCGGGTCGAGTTGATCGCGCAGGAGGCCGAGGTCTCCTACGGCACCTTCTACCGGTACTTCGAATCGAAAGAAGAGATCTTCCGAGAACTGAGTACGCGGCTGTTCGTCGATGTCCATCTCCGCGAACCGTCGGCACCGGGCGAGACGCCTGCTGAGCGGTTGATCGCCTCCAATCGCGCCTATTACCAGGCGTATCGCCGCAACGCTCGCATGATGGCCATCGTCGAACAGGTCGCGACCTTCAACTCCGAGTTCCGGGAGTTGCGGCACCAGCATCGGGCCCAGTGGATCGACCGGACGGCCGCAGCCATCAGACGATGGCAGGACGAGGGCCGTGCGCGGGCCGCGCTCGACCCCACCATGGCTGCGCGGGCGATGGCGGCGATGGTCGATCACAGCCTGTATCTGTGGCTGGTCCAGGGCGAGGACGCCGACGAGACGAAGTTGCTCGACACCCTCGACCAGATGTGTTTGGGCGCATTGGGTCTCGACGACCGAGGATAGGGCAGGCCGGCATGGGCGGCCCGAGATGAACGGGGAGATCGATGACGATCGACGAGCTCGCGGATCGCTTCTTCACGGCGATCGAGTCCGGTGACGGCGATACGGTGCGCGCGATGTACGCCGACGACGCGGTGATCTGGCACAACGAGGATCGGACCGTGCAGACCGTCGACGAGAATCTCCGAGTGCTCCGATGGCTCTCCCGGACGGTCGCCGCGCTGCGATACCGCGACGTCCACCGGATCGTCCACGACGGCGGATTCGTCCAGCAGCACGTGCTGACCGGCGTCCTCACCGACGGGACCGAGCTGTCGATTCCGGCGGCCCTGTTCGTCACCGTCACCGACGGCATGATCTGCCGCATCGACGAATACGCCGATTCGGCACACCTCGGCCCTCTGCATGCCATCGCGGCCCGACGCCGCGCGGCCAGGATGCAATCCGACTCCCATCAGAAAGAGCACACATGACCGATCTGGCGACTTCCGTACCCGGCGACGACCTGACCCGACTCTGCGCCCGCATGCGCGCATTCATTGACGACGAGGTGATCCCCCGCGAGCGCGAACTGACCGGCGAAGACGACGCGTCGGCCAAGGTTCTCGACGAATTGCGCTCGCGCGCCAAGGAACTCGGCCTGTGGGCACTCGGCCACCCGTCGGAGGTCGGCGGCGGGGGTGTGCCGTTCATCGACTTCGTCTATCTGAACGAGATCATCGGACGATCGGAGTTCGGTCAGCTCGCGGTCGGTTCGGTGACCATGCAGGACACCATCATGCTGCACAAGCATGGCACCGAGGAACAGCAGCGCAGGTGGATCCCCGGCATGGTCGCCGGGGACCTGCTCCCGTCGGTGGGACTGACCGAGCCCGAGGTCGCCGGATCCGATCCGACACTGATCGCGACCCGCGCGGAACTCGACGGCGACACCTGGGTGATCAATGGCCACAAGTGGTTCACCACCGGCGTCAACCGCGCGGCGTATTGCTCCGTGTTCGCGCGGACCGAGGACGAGTCGGCGCCCCGACATGCGCGGATCAGCTCGATCATCGTGCCGACCGACACTCCGGGATTCGAGATCGTCCGGGCGATACCGACGATGGGCCATGACCCGAGTGACCACTTCGAAGTCCGTCTGACCGATGTCCGGGTTCCCCGGGAGAATCTCCTCGGCGAACGGGGTAAGGGCTTCGTGATCGCGCAGGACCGGCTCGGCCCGGGCCGGATCTTCCACTGCATGCGGTGGCTCGGCCAGGCCCAGCGTGCATACGAATTGATGTGTGAGCGAGCCAATTCCCGCTTCGTCCACGGCTCGTTGCTGGCCGAGAAGGGCGAGATCCACCGATACATCTCGGAGTCGGCGGCGGAGATCCAGGCGGCCCGCCTGATGACCCTCGATGCCGCCCGGGTGATGGACACCGGCGACGATGCGCGCGTTCAGATCGGCCTGATCAAGTTCTGGGGTGCACGGATGCTCCACAACGTGATCGACCGCTCCATCCAGGTGCACGGTGCTCTCGGGCTGACCGCCGACACCCCACTGGAGCGGATGTACCGACAGGCCCGCTACGCGCGCGTCTACGACGGTCCGGATGAGGTGCATCGGATGTCGACCGCGCGCCGGTTGCTCCGCGATCCCAACGCCGCGCCGTGGCGGTGAGCGCGATGAGCGACAGCATTGAGGCGCTCGCGGCCGGGATCGGGGCCGTGCTGGCGGAGGCCACCGGTGCGGAGTTCGTCGTCGACGACGTTCGCCGGCTCACCGGTGGCGCCAGTCGGGAGACCTGGGCGGCCCGCACACACTCCGGTGGAGGCGAACGCACGGTGGTGCTGCGGCGTGACCCACCCGGTCATGGCGAACCGGCCAGGATGCGAGCCGAGGCAGCCTGTCTGAGGGCCGCGGCCGACGCAGGCGTCCCGGTGCCGAGATTGATCGCCGCGGGCGACGACGCGCCGGGGATCGACGCCCCCTATCTCGTGACCGACATGGTCGACGGTGAGGCGATCGCCCGCAAGATCCAGCGGGACGAGGATTTCGCCACCGTTCGTGGTCACCTCGCCCGGGACATGGGTCGGGTGCTGGGGTTGATCCATCGCACTCCGACCGGAACGCTCGACATGCTCGACGATCGCGATCCGGTCGATCTCATCGAGACGATCTACCACGACGTCGACGATCCGCGGCCCGCCGTCGAGACCGGTCTGCGATGGCTTCGCGACCATCGGCCCGACCGTCGGCCGAACACCTTGGTGCACGGCGATTTCCGCATGGGAAACCTCCTGATCGACGGCGCGGGTATCCGTGGTGTCCTGGATTGGGAGCTGGCGCATCTCGGGGACCCGATCGAGGATCTGGGGTGGCTGTGCGTGCGCGCCTGGCGCTTCGGCCAATCGGCGCCGGTGGCCGGGATCGGCTCACGCGAGGACCTGCTGGACGGTTATCGTGACGTCACCGGGGATCGCCCCGACCCCGACGAGCTGCACTGGTGGGAGGTCTTCGGAACACTTCGGTGGTTGGTGCTCAGTCGATTTCAGGCCTACCGGCACCTCGGCGGCGCCGAACACTCGCTGGAACTGGCGGCCGTCGGTCGCCGGGTCTGCGAATCGGAGTACGACCTGTTGCTCGCGTTGGATCTACTCGACGACACTGCTCACGACGCGGAGGTGACGGCCGAGAACAGCGGGGTGCATGATCGGCCCGCGCTGACCGAGATTCTCGACTTGGTGTCCGAGACGCTCCGAGCTGACGTCCTGGCTGCGCTGCCGGCCGAGAGTGGACGTGAGAAGTATCTGCTCAAGATCTGCCTCAATCTGCTCGGCACGGTTGATCGCGAGATCGGCAGCAGCGCATACCAAGTCGCCGTCACGGATGGTCTGGCGGCACTGGGTTTCGCCGACGAGGTGGCGCTCGCGCAGGCGATCCGCGCCGGAGACGTCGACCCGACGGCGGCCGATGTCCGGCACGCGATGTCGGCGGCGGTGTCCGCTCGCCTTCGGGTCGCGAATCCCCGTCATTTCGTCCGTTGATGACGGCGTGAGGTCCACGACGGCCGGGACCCGGTGGTCGGATGGTGTCGGTGGTGGTGAGGGAGACACCCGCAATCAGTGCCCGTGACCGCGCCAATCGTGGTTCACTTGTCGCGGTCAGCCTGTGCCGGTGGCTGTCCGCGCCTGGTAGTCATACGTCGCATCGCCGTCCCTGACGGGCGCAGGTTGGGGGAGTGCCGGGCGGGCTGGGGGAAATGGGGAAGACCACCATGTGGCGGAAACCTGTCGTCATGGGCGTTGCCGTGTGCATCGCGATCGTGGGCGCGCTGACGGGAGCCCCGTCCGCGGGGGCGGAACCGGGGCCGGACGTGTCGACGCCGGCTGCAGGCGGGGCGAGGTTCGTCGCCGTCACCATGTCGTCGCCGGCACGCGCGACGGTGACGGTCTATTCAGCCGCGATGGGGAGGCCCATCAACCTGTCGGTGCTTCTTCCGCGGGATCAGGGGACGCCACGGCCGACGCTCTACCTTCTCGACGGTATCGACGGCGGCGTATATACGAACTACACCGAGAGTGGGTGGACTCACCAGACCGACATCGCGCGATTCATGGCCGACAAGGATGTCAACGTCGTGCTGCCGATCGGGGGCACGGGTTCGTATTACACCGACTGGACGTCGCGGGATCCGGTGCTCGGACTGAACCGCTGGGAGACGTTTCTGACCGAGGAACTGCCGCCGCTCATCGATTCCCGCTTCCGTGGAAACGGGGTGAACGCCATCGGCGGGCTCTCCATGGGGGCTTTGGGCGCGATGTCGCTGGCCGTACGGAATCCCGAGCTCTATTCGGGCGTCGCGGCATTCAGCGGTTGCCTCGACCAGGGGAGCGCCGAACTCCGCCAGGCGACCGCGGCAACGGTGGCCACCCGCGGCGGCAACCCCGACAACATGTGGGGACCGCTGGGTAACTCGGACTGGGCGGCGCATGATCCTGCTGCTCGTGTTTCTGCACTCAAAGGAAAACCGATTTATGTGGCGGTCGGCAACGGGCTCCCTGATCCCTCGCTCGGGCTCGCCGGTATCGCGTCGCCCGTGGGCGGCATCCTCGAGAGTGTTGTCCTCCGATGCACGATGAGTTTCCGAGAGAAGGCTGACCGGGCAGGCGTCAGGGCGACCTACGACTTCCGTGCCGGACTACACTCGTGGGGTTACTGGAATCAGGATCTCCACCGCGCGTGGCCGACGCTGGCAAAGGCTCTGCGCGTCGGCCGCTGACGGGTCGCGCGACGCGGACGCCACATCGTCTGCGTTGCACGAGACTTGCAGGGGCTAGACCGATCCGGCCCAACGTGCGATCAGATCGCGAATGCGTTGCTCGGTGAAGATGTCGGCGCCCGTGTCCGGGTCGATGTACGGCGAGGCATCTGCGGCGACGATCACCCGGTACCGATCGGGATTGTCGAGGTGGTGCACGACTCCGCCGATCTCCACCCGCGCGGTCCTGCCGGGCGTCGTGACATGGAAACCGTGCGGCCGCGTGAGCGCGTTCAGTTCCTCGATCTTGGAATGTGCTGGACCCGGGACCTGAAAGCTCACAATGCGACCTCCTCGGTATCGACGATCTTTCCCACCGTCCCAGGGTAGGGCGGCGACGGGAGACGACGGACGACCCGTGCGGCGCGGGTGGTGGACAACAACAAGAAAGGCACCCTCGAAAGGGTGCCTGACCTGCGATGACAGTGGTGCGCGATACTGGGATTGAACCAGTGACCTCTTCCGTGTCAGGGAAGCGCTCTCCCACTGAGCTAATCGCGCGAGACTATGAAGTTGGAGATCTTGGAGGCGGCGACGGGAATCGAACCCGTGTGCACGGCTTTGCAGGCCGTTGCCTCACCACTCGGCCACACCGCCAATTGCGAGAGGACTCGCTCGCCGAGCGGATGACGGGATTCGAACCCGCGACCCTCACCTTGGCAAGGTGATGCGCTACCAGCTGCGCTACATCCGCATGGTCGGGAGCTGATCTTGTGGATCTTTTGTTGCTCTCGACGCGAAGCAGAACACTATCGGACCACTCCGCACCTAGCCAAATCGCCTGGTCAGCGCGTCGCGTCACGACGGTGAAACATGACGACACGAGAACGGGGTGGGGATTTGGGTTCCGCGCGCCAACCCGTGTAATCTTCCTCCTCGTGCACCGGCGCCGAGCGCGCCGAGCGCGGTCCCGTGGCTCAGTGGAAGAGCGTCCCGTTCACACCGGGAAGGTCGCTGGTTCGATCCCAGCCGGGACCACCAGGTCAGACCGATATTCGCCTCTGCGCGTGCTATTTCCACATCATTTCGTCCCGATTCCGGGCTCTTCCCGAAGGCTGGAGGCCTTTCGCCCGTCCGCCCCGGTCGGTGGACGGTGCGGGTCGCGACATCCCGCGAAGGATTGTCGAACAGCACGACGCGACTGAACGTCGCGAGCCGGTCGGAGAGGCCTTGCACTCAATGAGATCGCCGCACCGTAAATCTGCGACGTTCCGGCACGAACCGCGACGGTGCGGCGTTCTTGCGCTGTTCACGCAGGGTTCGAGCGGTGCGCGGCTCAACTCGGCGTCGGGCTGATCAGATCGTCGCCGTTCGCGCCGTGCCGAACCGGTTCGATCTCCTCGAGTTCGGCGATCAACCTGCCCGCCTCCGCATCACGCCGGATGATCGCGCCGAGCCGTCCGGCCGCGTCGGCATATCCCGGGTCGTCGAGCAGCCCCTGTGTGGCTGCGGCGATCTTGCCGGGTTTCGCCTTGCGGGACAGTGTGATCCCGGCGCCGCGCGTGCTGATGCGCACCGCGTTGTCGGCCTGATCGCGGCCATGGGGGAGTGCGAGTACCGGTACACCGGCAGCGAGTGCTCGCACCACCGTGCCGTGGCCGGCGTGGGTGATGACCACATCCGCGTGGGGGAGGACCTGTGAATGCGGCGCCGCCTCGACGACGGTGACGTTGTCGGCGGCGGTCAGCATGCCGGGATCGACGGCGGGCCCGGTGGTCACGTATCCGCGCACCGGTAGCCCAGCCAGTCCATCGATGACCCGTTGCAGACAGCTCGTCTGATCCTGGAACGTCGATGACAGCGCCACCAGGATCAACGGTCCGTCACCGGCGGGTGGTGTCCACGGGGTGGCCGACGTCCAGGCCGGATCGTCGAGAACCGCTCCGACGTATCGGACGTGGAGTGGCATCTGCGCGGGGAAATCGAATTCGGCAGAGGTCAGGACGAGGTGTTTGCGGGCCAGGTGAACCTGGTCGAAGAACTCCTGCACCGGGGGAAGGCCATACGACGCGCGCACGGAGTTCAGCGCGGGAACGCCCTTGTTCCATTGCCGCAGCGTGAGCGACCGGACGATGCGATCACGAAATCGGGTGACCGGGCCGTGGGCCGGACGCAGACCGAGACCGACCGGAGGCATCCCGTCGACGGGGAGCAGGTACGTGTTGGGGAAGGGCACATCGAACGGGACCCCGCGGGCCTGTGCCGCAACCATCGCGCCGATGGCGAAGAAGGAGCACACCGCCAGATCCGGCTTCACCGTGTCGATGGCGTCTGCCATGTCGCGTGCGTACGCCGGGGCCGGGCCGGCGAACTGGAACTCGAGGAGGCGACTGAACAACTCGAGCGGATTGGTGCACTCCCAATCCCGGTAGGGATCGTCCTCGGGGCGGCGCGAGGCGCGGTTGGGTGCCTCGGTCCACGGGACGAAGGTGGCGCCGGCGGCGGCGACATCGGATGCCATCGAGTCCTCGCCGAGAACGGTGACCTGATGGCCGCGCTCGACAAGGCGTTGGGCCGCACCGAGTTCGGGGGGCACGGTGCCGCCGCCGTCGACGAGTGCGAAGAGGTAGGTGCGAACGTTCATGGTGCGATGCCTCTCAATACACCGACCACGAGGTCGGCCATGGTGGTCTCGGTCTCGGCGCGACTGCGCCGAAGGTCTCGTCGGAGCAGTTTCCAGACGTAGACGTCGGTGGCAGCGTGCAGTGCATCCAGGATGTGTTCGCGCCGTGCCGGATCCGTGGGCAGCGCTGCGCCGAACATCGTCGCCAGCCAGGTTCGGTGGCCGGCGCGGGCGACGTCCATCTGGGTCGCCAGCTCGGGGAAGCGATCTCCAGCCGTCGCCCATCGGACGTTCGCGTCGCCCATGTGTTCGTAGTCGCCGACCAGAGCGCCGACGGCGCCTTCGACGTCACCCGGCGCCGCCGTGTAGCGAGCCGCAGTGGCCTGCTCCGCGAACAATTCCGTGACCCCGACCACCACGCCGGCCTTGGACTCGAAGTGGTTGAGCACGGTCTGGTGTGACACCCCGGCCGCCTTGGCGATCGACGCGAGGGTGACATCCTCGAACGCCTTCTCGAGGAAGAGATCCTTCGCGGCGTCGAGGATTCGGGCCCGCGTGGCGACCTTGCTGTCGGCGCGGCCGGATTGGGTGTAGGTACGTGTCATTTTCATTTGACTGTCACTCAACCACTGATTTGAGTGACAGTCAAGCGAAATGTCCGATTCGCGGCGCGACGATGAGTTGTGAGGTCCCCGTCGGTCTGTCCCTTCGGCACCGACATCCGGTCGGTGGAGTACGGGAGCGACACATGGGCGAGATCGTGGTGACCGAATACGTCTCCGTCGACGGTGTGATGGAGGCACCCGGTGGGGAAGAGGGCTATCCGCACACGGGCTGGACCATCGGGTATCACACGCCCGAACTGCGCGAATTCAAGCGCGGCGAGGTCATCGAGGCGGAGGCCCATCTGCTGGGCAGGCGTACCTACGAGTCCTTTGCGGGGGCATGGCCGCACTACGAGGACGACGACGGTTTCGCCGACAAGATGAACACGATGCCCAAGTACGTGGTGACTTCGACGCTGACCGACCTCGCCTGGAACAACTCGAGCATCCTCGACGGCCCGGTGGTGACGTCGGTGCGGCGTCTGCGGGATGCGATCGACGGGGTGGTCCTCGTCGCCGGCAGCCGAATGCTGGTGCACGCGTTGCTCGAGCACGGGCTCGTCGACGAGCTCCGTCTGACGGTGTTCCCGATCATCCTCGGATCCGGATTCCGCGTCTTCCCGGACACCGAGCAGACGATCCCGTTGGCGTCCGACCAACAGCATGTGCTCGCCGACGGCGTCCGGGTGGACACCTATCGGCTCACCGTCAGCACCTGATCCGGCGGCGTGCGTGCGCGTGACGCCCGAAAGTGTCTGCGACAGTGCGGCGATTCGTCGCGCTGGATCGGGATCTGCGGGAGTAGGTTCGGCACGTGCGCGTCTCCGCTGACGACCCGGTGAGTCGGCGGTGCGCGCCCGAGATCGCCTGGTGGCTCATCGGTGTCGCGGCGATGGCAGCACTCGGCGCGGTCGTGTGGCATGCGACGGCGGTCTCGCCGGGCAATCCGTTCTACGGCCTGTTCAACAACTTCACCGACCTCCGGGTCTATCGGGCCGGGGCCCAGACGGTCCTCGACGACCGGCCGCTGTACACCGCGCCGGTCCTCTGGCGACTGGACTTCACGTATCCACCGTTCTCCGCTGTCGTGTTCCTCCCGTTCGCCCTGATGACCCAGCTGACTGCGGCGGTGGTGTGGTGGACCGCATCCTTCGCCGCACTTCTGGGGGTGATCGTGCTGGGCTTCCGCAGCCTCGGCTACCGGATCGGCGGGCGCCTCTGGACTTTCGCGGCCCTCCTGACGGTCTGCTCCACGGTGCTCGAACCGGTGCGCACGACGATCTGGCTCGGACAGATCAACATCTTCCTGATGGCGCTGATCCTGGCCGATCTCGTTCTCCTGGATCTGGTGCGGCCGGGCTCGCGACTCAAGGGTGTCGGTGTCGGGCTGGCGGCGGGAGTGAAGCTGACGCCCGCGTTCTTCCTCGTCTACTTCGCGGTGAACCGCCAGTGGCGTGCCCTTGCGACGGGCGTCGCGTCGTTCGCGGCGACGATTGCCATCGGGTTCCTGGTGATCCCGCGGGACGCGTGGGCGTACTGGACCGACTACGTCGGCGGTGCGACGCGGATCGGTCGGGTCGACTCGCCGGCCAACCAGTCGGTCAACGGATTCATCTCACAGCTGTTGGACTACTTCGACATCCGACGGTTCGCGCATCCGCTGAAGGGCATCCCGGTCTACGAGGCGCCTGCGTGGCTCTGGGTGCCGATCGCGGTGGTCGCCGCGATGCTGGGCCTGTGGGCGGCTCGGGTCGCCCACCGCAGAGGCCAGGAGCTGCTGGCGGTGACCATCGTGGGCATGACGGCCTCGACGGTGTCCCCGTTCTCGTGGGGTCACCATTGGGTCTGGTTCGTGCCGCTGCTCGTCGTCGCGTTCGATTTCGCTTACCGAGGGTCCGTCGAGTGCGGGGCCGGGGCGTGGTGGCGCTGGCTCGCGCCTGCCACCGTGATCACGCTGTCGTTCACGTGGTGGCACCACTGGTACCAGAGCGGCCCGCGGCTGGGGTCCGATCACGCGATCGCCCTGGGGCTCTTCATGATGCCGCGCTGGCCCGACCCGCAGTGGTTCGATCGGGTGGAGGTGATCCTCTACGCGGGCTGCTACCCGCTGGTGCTGTTGCTGACGAACGTCGTCACCCTGGTCGCGGATGCGAGACTACGCCGGCGGGAGCGCGAGGAGGACGTCGTCGCGCGTCCGGAGCCGGTGGCGTCCGTCGCGTAGGCTGGGCGGGCGAATTCGGTCAGAGCGGTCACGGAGCGGGGAAAATGTCGGCCTGGAAGCGGTTGCGGCTGTGGGGCCGCCAGCGGCGGTATCTCATCCGCCGGAACCCGAAGCTGCACCTGGCGTACCGCATCGTGGTCGGTGTGGTCGGGACGGTCGTACTGGTGTGCGGCATCATCACCATCCCGTATCCCGGTCCGGGCTGGCTGATCGTGTTCCTGGGACTCGGCATCCTGGCCTCGGAGTTCGCCTGGGCGCACCGGGTGCTGACCTATGCCCGGGGCAGGTACGACGCCTTCATGGACTGGATGCAGCGCCAGCACTGGTCGGTGCAGGCAGCCGCGTGGCTGGGGACCGCCGCGATCGTCGTCGTGACCTTGTGGCTGCTCGGCGCGATCGGGATGGTCGCAGGGTGGGTGAACATCGACGCCGACTGGCTCGCGAGCCCCATCCTGTCCTGACGACGCCGCTGCGCCGCGCCGAACGGGTCGGCGGATGCGGGTCGTCGAACAGGCGCAGATACGATCAGATACGCAACCAACCCGCCTCGACACGTCCATCGTGTTCTGACTGCTGAGGAGCGTCCTCGTGCCCGACGATCTCCAGGTGACCACCCCCGCCACCATCCGTGTGCCGGCCGGGACCACCGCGGGTACGGCGCTTCGCGACCACGACCTGCCCAACAAGGGGCCGGACGCGGTCGTCGTGGTCCGCGATGCGGCCGGACAACTCCGTGACCTCTCGTGGGTCCCGGATCTCGACACCGACGTCGAGCCCGTCGCCGCGAACACCGAAGCCGGGCGCAGCGTGATCCGCCATTCCTGCGCGCACGTCCTGGCGCAGGCCGTACAGGAACTGTTCCCGAACGCGAAGCTGGGGATCGGGCCACCGATCAAGGACGGCTTCTACTACGACTTCGACGTCGCCGAGCCGTTCACCCCCGAGGACATCACCGCCCTCGAGAAGAAGATGAAGCAGATCATCAAGTCGGGTCAGCGCTTCTCGCGGCGTGTCTACTCGTCGAAGGACCAGGCGCGGATGGAACTGTCCGCCGAGCCGTACAAGCTCGAACTGATCGACGACAAGGGAGCCGCGGCCGACAGCGAGATCATGGAGGTCGGCGGGGCGGAACTGACCGCCTACGACAACCTGAATCCGCGCACCGGTGAACTCATCTGGTGCGACCTGTGCCGCGGTCCGCACGTGCCGACGACCAAGTACATCTCGGCCTTCAAGCTGACCCGTAGCTCCGCGGCCTATTGGCGAGGCGACCAGGACAACGCCGATCTGCAGCGGATCTACGGCACGGCGTGGGAGTCGGCGGAGGCCCAGGACGCGTATCTCGAACTGCTCGCCGAAGCCGAACGTCGCGACCACCGCAGGCTCGGCGCGGAGCTCGACCTGTTCAGCTTCCCGGATGAACTGGGCTCCGGTCTGCCCGTCTTCCATCCCAAGGGCGGGATCATCCGCACCGAGATGGAGGACTACTCGCGTCGGCGGCACATCGATGCCGGCTACGAGTTCGTCAACACCCCGCACATCACCAAGGGGCATCTCTACGAGGTCTCCGGCCACCTGGACTGGTATGCCGACGGTATGTTCCCGCCGATGCAGCTCGACGCCGAGTTCAACGACGACGGAACCGTGCGCAAGCCGGCGCAGGACTACTACCTCAAGCCGATGAACTGCCCGATGCACAACCTGATCTTCCGGTCGCGGGGCCGCTCGTATCGGGAGTTGCCGCTGCGGCTGTTCGAGTTCGGGTCGGTCTACCGATACGAGAAGTCCGGCGTCATCCACGGTCTCACCCGGGTGCGTGGCATGACCCAGGACGACGCGCACATCTACTGCACCCGCGACCAGATGCGCGACGAACTGCGATCGCTGCTGACATTCGTCCTCGATCTGCTCAAGGACTACGGCCTCGACGACTACTACCTCGAGCTGTCCACCAAGGACCCGAAGAAGTTCGTCGGCGACGACGAGTCGTGGGAGATCGCCACCGAGACGCTGGCCGAGGTCGCCCGCGAATCGGGCCTCGACCTGGTGCCGGATCCCGGCGGCGCGGCGTTCTACGGCCCGAAGATCTCGGTTCAGGTCAAGGATGCGCTCGGACGCAACTGGCAGATGTCGACCATCCAGCTCGACTTCAACCAGCCCGAACGTTTCGAGCTCGAGTACACCGGATCCGACGGCGCCAAGCACCGGCCGGTGATGATCCACCGCGCCCTGTTCGGGTCCATCGAGCGCTTCTTCGGAGTCCTCACCGAGCACTATGCCGGTGCCTTCCCGGCGTGGCTGGCACCCGTTCAGGTGGTCGGTATCCCGGTTGCCGAGGCCTTCGCGGATCACCTGCAGGCGGTCGTCGACGAGCTCCGGAAGCGGGGCATCCGCGCCGAGGTCGACCACTCCGACGACCGGATGCAGAAGAAGATCCGCAACCACACCACCGGCAAGGTGCCGTTCATGCTCCTGGCAGGCGAACGCGACGTGAATGCCGACGCGGTGAGCTTCCGGTTCCGCGACGGCTCCCAGGTCAACGGGGTGCCGGTGGCAAACGCCGTCGACCTCATCACGGGCTGGGTGACCGAACGCCGCAACGACTCACCGACGGCGGACACCCTCGACCACCGGGTCGACGGATCGGATGCCGCCGATGGCTGAGCAGGGCGACGCCGCCGGCGACCGCGAGATCCGTGACTGCGGAACCGGGGATCCGGATCGGCTGCAGCGTCTCTGGAGCCCCCACCGGATGACCTACATCACCTCCGATCCGCCGCCGTCGGCGAAATCGACCGGGCATCCGTTCCTCGACATCCCCCTCATGTCCGACGAGGACGGGCTGGTGGTGGCCAGAGGGGCCGCAGTCTACGCGGTGCTCAATCTCTACCCGTACAACCCGGGCCACACCATGATCGTCCCGTATCGCCAGGTGGCCGACCTCGAGGACCTGACGGCCCAGGAGTCCGACGAACTGATGTCGTTCACGCAGCGGATGATCCGCACCATCAAGTCGGTGTCGAATCCCAACGCGTTCAACGTCGGTCTGAACCTCGGTTACGCGGCGGGTGGCTCACTCGCCGAGCACCTCCATCAGCACATCGTGCCGCGCTGGATCGGCGACGCGAACTTCATCACGGTTGTCGGGGAGACGAAAGTCATGCCACAGTTGCTGCGCGACACCCGTTCGCTACTCGCCGACGCGTGGCCGGGCCAGCCGTGACACCGACAGCGTCGGTTCCGGCCGGGCGGGGGAGGAAAGGAGCGGTCAGATGCTGAGCATCCGGGGCCGGTCCTCGGTATCCAAGGTGACATTGCCCCTCGGACGCGCATTGCTCCGTACCGGCCTCAGTCCGGACATCATGACCTTGATCGGCACAGCGGCCACCATCGCGGCGGCGCTGACACTGTTCCCGATGGGGTACCTCTTCGTCGGCACCCTGGTGATCTGGCTCTTCGTGATGTTCGACATGCTCGACGGTGCGATGGCCCGCGCTCGCGGCGGCGGGACCAAGTTCGGTGCGGTGCTCGACAGCACCTGCGATCGCGTCGCCGACGGAGCGATCTTCGCCGGACTGGCGTGGTGGTGCGCGGTGACCGAGCCGCACCGACTGCTGCTGATCGCCACCTTGATCTGTCTGGTCACCTCCCAGGTCATCTCGTACGCGAAGGCGCGGGCGGAGGCGAGCGGGCTCAACGGCGACGGCGGGTGGATCGAACGTCCCGACCGGCTGATCATCGTTCTGGTCGGCACCGGCCTGACTGGGCTGGGCCTGGATTGGGCTGTGCACGTGGCGGTCTGGGCGCTCGCCGGGTTGTCGGTCATCACCGTCGGCCAGCGGATGTGGTCGATCTACTCCTCGCCGGGCGCGCGCGACCTGATCCCGCTCGCCACCGCGAAGGCAGACGACGACGAACCGCCGACGACGGGCACGCAGCCGCAGGCCGGGGCACACTGACACACATGGTGACGGGGGAGAGGGCCCGATGAGCTCGGTTGCGGGCACGATGGCCGACCTGGGGTACGCGGCCGGGTGGGCGGCGGTGCGTCATGCACCGGAATCGGTGGCGCGCGGGCTCTTCGACCGGTTCGGCGATCTCGCCGGACGGCGCAAGGGCGGGCCGGCGCAGCTGCGCCGGAATCTCGCCCGGGTGGTGGGCACCACGCCGGAAGAGGTGCCAGACGACCTCGTCGCCGCCGCGGTGCGTTCGTATGCCCGGTACTGGTGTGAGGCATTCCGTTTGCCGGTCCAGGATCTCGCCGCGACAGCGGCGACGGTGACGGTCCCCGGACCAGACCAGGTGGTCCTCGATGCCGCCATCTCGGCCGGGAAAGGTGTGATCCTGGCCCTCCCGCACACCGGGAACTGGGACATGGCCGGGGTCTGGCTCGTGCAGAACCGCGGACACTTCGCGACGGTCGCCGAGCGCCTCGAGCCGGAGTCGCTGTTCAGGCGGTTCGTCGAATACCGGGAATCCCTGGGCTTCGAGATCTTCCCGCTCAGCGGGGGCGAAGAGCCACCGTTCGCCCGGCTCGCCGAGAGACTGCGGGCGGGTGGCGTCATCTGTCTGCTGGGTGAACGTGATCTCGCGCGGCACGGGGTGCCGGTGACCTTCTTCGGTGAGAGGACTCGGATGCCCGCTGGGTCGGCGAAGCTGGCCATCGAAACGGGCGCAGCCCTGCTGCCGGTGCACCACTGGTTCACCGACGCACCGAACTCGATGATCTCCGTCGGGGCGCCGATCGACGTGTCGGGCGGTGTGGGACCGGCGACGCAGGCGTTGGCGGACGTGTTCGAGAAGAACATCGCCGCGCACCCGCAGGACTGGCACATGCTCCAGCCGCTGTGGGAGGCCGACTGGTCGTCGGAGCGACGTGCGCGCATCGAGTCCGACTCCCCGGCCGAGGAGTCGGACCGGTGAGAATAGGGATGGTCTGCCCGTATTCCTTCGACGTCCCCGGCGGCGTGCAGGCGCATGTCGTCGAGCTCGCGCAGGTGTTCATCGGGCGCGGACACGAGGTGAGCGTGCTGGCGCCGTCCGCGGACGAGACGCGGCTGCCCGACTACGTGGTCTCGGCGGGTCCCGCGCTCGCGATCCCGTACAACGGGTCCGTCTCCCGGTTGAGCTTCAGCCCGACTGGCTATCTGCGCCTGCGGAAGTGGGTCGACGAGAGCGGCTTCGACGTCTTGCACGTGCACGAACCGAACGCACCGAGCATCTCGATGTTGTCGTTGATGGTCGCGTCCGGTCCCATCGTGACGACGTTCCACACGTCGACGACGCGCTCGATGTGGCTGACCGTCTTCCAGGGCATCCTGCGGCCGTACCACGAGCGGATCTCGGGAAAGATCGCGGTTTCCGAGCTCGCGCGCCGTTGGCAGATGGAGTCACTGGGCTCCGACGCGGTGGAGATCCCGAACGGTATCGACGTCGGCGGATTCGCGGATGCCGAACCGCTGGACGGCTATCCGTGGCCGGGGCACACGATCCTGTTCCTCGGACGCTACGACGAGCCGCGCAAGGGGATCGACATCCTGATGCGCGCGCTGCCGTCGATCGTGGCCGAGTTCCCCGACGTGCGGGTGCTGGTCGTCGGTGGCGGCAGCGAGCGCGCGCTGCGGCGACGAGCCGGATCACTGGCGTCACATCTGGTCTTCCTGGGCCAGGTCGACGACAAGACCAAGGCGCGTGCGCTCCGCTCCGCGGACGTCTACTGCGCGCCCAACCTCGGCGGGGAGAGTTTCGGCATCGTGCTCGTGGAAGCGATGGCCGCGGGTGCCGCGGTGGTGGCCAGCGACCTGAACGCGTTCCGCCGCGTCCTCGACGACGGCCGGGCCGGACGCCTGGTGCCGACCGGATCGCCGGATGCACTGGGCGCCGCCGTCATCGAACTGCTCGGCGACGGCGAGGCCAGGGCAGAGCTGGTGAGGGCAGGCAGGCGACGCGCCGACCGGTACGACTGGTCGCGGGTGGCCGACCAGATCCTGCGCGTCTACGACACAGTGACGGTCGGCACCGGGCCGGTCGTCGTGTCCGATTGAAGGAGGTGGGCAGATGACGGTATCGGGCCTCACGATTCTCGTGATCGGGGTGATCATCCTGCTTGCCGTCCTGGCCGGCGGGTGGGCGTTCCAGACGGCGAATCGTCTCGACCGGCTCAACGTCCGGGTGGATCTCGCACGCCAGGCGCTCGATGCGGCGCTGGCGAGGCGGGCGGTGGTTGCGCGGGCGATCGCATCGGGAATGGTCGTCAGCTACGACGAGGAGGCACGGTCGGCAGGGCAAGCGCTGGCCGCGGCGGCCGACCATGCCGAGCATGCGCCCGCACACGCACGAGAGCAGTCGGAGAACCGGGTGTCGGCGCTGCTCGCGCAGACCGACACACAGACCAGGCCCCAGGGTCTGGTGGTGGAGCTGGCCGATTCCGAGACGCGCGTGATGATGGCTCGACGGTTCTACAACGACGCCGTGCGTGACACCCGCAACCTGGCCGAACGTCGGCTGGTCCGCTGGTTGCGCCTCGGTGGTACCGCCGAGCTACCGCAGTACTTCGAGATCATCGAACGCGTCACCCCCAGCGGCAACGGCTGAGGCGCCGCAGGCGGTCTGCGGCCGCACCAGGGCCGATGGGTGACCGACGATGACCGGTGTCGTGTGGCTCGCCTAGACTTGTGGGGCAACCGCGTCAAGCGGACCCGGCACCCAGTGCCGGAATGACGAAATCAGGAGACATCACAGTGAGTCAATTCCAGTCAGGGAACACTCCCGGGCCGGACGCCCCGAACACCCTCAACGGCGCCGCCGGGAACGGACATCGCGATCCGGCGCCGACCGTTGGGCAGGGTACCGCCCGGGTGAAGCGTGGCATGGCGGAGATGCTCAAGGGTGGCGTCATCATGGACGTCGTCACCCCGGAGCAGGCCAAGATCGCCGAGGACGCCGGAGCGGTGGCGGTCATGGCCCTCGAACGCGTGCCCGCCGACATCCGTGCGCAGGGCGGCGTGTCACGGATGAGCGACCCGGACATGATCGACGGGATCATCTCGAAGGTCTCCATCCCGGTGATGGCCAAGGCCCGGATCGGTCATTTCGTCGAGGCGCAGATCCTGCAGAGCCTCGGCGTGGACTACGTCGACGAGTCCGAGGTCCTGACTCCGGCCGACTACGCGAACCACATCGACAAGTGGCAGTTCACGGTGCCTTTCGTGTGTGGTGCCACCAATCTCGGTGAGGCACTGCGACGGATCACCGAGGGCGCGGCGATGATCCGCAGCAAGGGCGAGGCCGGTACCGGTGACGTGTCGAACGCGACCACGCACATGCGCAAGATCCGCGACGAGATCCGGCGGCTGACGTCCTTGCCCAAGGACGAATTGTTCGTCGCGGCAAAGGAACTGCAAGCACCGTACGACCTCGTCGTGGAGGTCGCCGAGGCAGGCAAGCTACCGGTCACGCTGTTCACCGCCGGCGGTATCGCAACCCCGGCCGACGCCGCGATGATGATGCAGCTCGGTGCCGAGGGCGTTTTCGTCGGTTCGGGCATCTTCAAGTCGGGCAATCCCGAGCAACGGGCGGCCGCGATCGTGCAGGCGACCACGTTCCACGACGATCCGGATGTGCTGGCCAAGGTCTCCCGCGGCCTGGGCGAGGCGATGGTCGGCATCAACGTCGACGACATCCCACAGCCACACCGACTCGCAGAGCGGGGCTGGTAAGGCCGATCTGCCGTAGGATCTGCTGATCATGGACGCGGCGACGATCGTTCGGGACGCATCCCGTTGCGGCACCGACACACTGGCGGGCCTGCAGCTCGAATGGGCGGCGGTGTGCAACGTCGGGCGGGTGCGCGAGGCCAATGAGGATGCCGCGCTGGTGGAACCGGGCCGGTACCTGCTCGCCGACGGCATGGGCGGTCACGACAGCGGTGAACTTGCCAGCGAGGCCGCGCTCGAGACGCTGGCCGCCATCGAGGCTCTGGGGGACCAGACCGAGACCCAGCTGGCACTCATCGAGCTGCTGTCGGACGCCCAGATCCGGATAGGGGAGATCGACACCGAGTCCGAGCGCCGCGCGGGTACCACCGCGACCGGCGCCGTGCTGGTGACCCACGACGGTGAGCCGCACTGGCTGGTCCTCAACATCGGGGACTCACGAACGTATCGCCTCCAGGGCGGGGAGTTCGAGCAGCTCACCGTGGACCATTCACAGGTCCAGGAGTTCGTGGACGCCGGCTTCCTCACACCCGAACAGGCCCGGGTCGACCCGCGGCGCAATGTGATCACACGTGCGCTCGGGGCCGGCATGGCCGAGCCGGAGGCGGACTTCTTCTCCCTGCGCGCGTTGCCCGGCGACACGCTCCTGATCTGCTCGGACGGCCTCACCGGCGAATTGCCCGACGAGGAGATCGCCGATCTCCTCCGAGGGGCGGCAACCGCGCAGGACGCTGCCGAGGCGATGGTGGAGGCGACTCTCGCGCTCGGCGCACACGACAACGTCACGGTCATCGTCATCGTCGTCCACGAGGCGACCGCCGACGCAGGCGACATCGACGGGGCTGCTCGGGATGACGCAGTGGTCGACGGGAGCCGAGCTGAAGGGGGTCGTGTCGATGGCCGTGACGTCGATGGTGACGAGGCCGCCGATACCGAGGCCGGCCCGATCGACTGACCGGTCGTCGGCGCCACCGACGCGTCGATCATTGCCAGGCAGATCGGCGGAACCTTGTGGCGACTCGTCGCGTCTAACTCACGACAGCAGGGCAGACACACCGGATGCCCCTCGAATGAGTGAGGACAACCATGACGGTCATCGCACATCACGTTTCGCAGCATCACTCTTCTGTCGCCGCTCCTGATCGGCCCGTACGCGATGCGCGCCGACACACCGAGGCGACACGTCGTCGGCAGGAGGCGCTCGCCCGCCTCGCCCAACGGCGGATGCCACTTCCCGGCCGGCCGCTCGACACAATCGGGCCCGGCGCGCCTCGCACCGGGCCCGGCCGCGCACACATGACCCTGGTGACGTCGGAGATACGCGCAGAATCGGATCGTCCGCATTGCTCGTGCGGCACCGACTCCGCGGACTCGGAACATCCCTCGCTCACCACCCGGGAGATCGAGGTGCTGCGCACCTGGTTGATGCTCGACTCCAAAACCGCGGTGGCACAAGCACTCTTCATCTCTCTCGGCACGGTCAACACCCACCTGACCAGAATCCGGGCGAAGTACTCGGAGGCGGGCCGGACCGCGTCCACCAAGGCCGCGCTGGTGGCACGCGCCGTCCAGGACGGGCTGATCTCGCTCGACGAGCTCTGACGAACCACAAGCGCCGCGGGACGTGAGGTCGGCAACACGCCCGGTCAGACCACACCGGGCGACACGCTCGCGGGCCACCCGGTGCGCGATACTGGGGCCGTGGCAACCATCGAAGAGATCCTCCAGGTCGAGCCCATCGAGACCGACATCTACCGGGGGCTGGCGTTTCCCACGCTCATGCAGCGGACCTTCGGTGGTCAGGTGGCCGGACAGGCACTGATGTCGGCCACCCGCACGGTGGCTGCCGAGTACGCGGTGCATTCCCTGCACGGCTACTTCGTGCGGCCAGGGAATCCGGAGAAGCCGACGCTGTTCCTCGTCGATCGGATCCGCGACGGTCGCTCGTTCGTCACGCGGCGCGTGACCGGCATCCAGAACGGCGTCGCGATCTTCACCATGTCGGCGTCGTTCCACGTGCGCACCGATCACGGCATCGAACATCAGGACCGGATGCCACCCGCGCCGGCTCCCGAGGAGTTGCCCGATGAGGCGAACGAACTCCCGGAGGATGCCAAGGCCATCTTCCGGGAGTGGAAGAACTTCGACATCCGGTTGGTGCCGCCGAGCCGCCTCGCGACCTCCGACTACTTCGCGGCGCAGCAGCGCGTGTGGTTCCGCTACCGTCACCGGCTCCCGGACGACCAGGTGTTCCACGTGGGCACCCTCGCGTACATGAGCGACATGACCTTGCTCGGCTCCTCGAAGGTGCCGCATCCCGACGCGGATCTGCAGGCGGCCTCCCTGGATCATGCGATGTGGTTCATGCGTCCCTTCCGCGCGGACGAGTGGCTCCTCTACGACCAGACCTCACCATCGGCATTCGGCGGACGAGCGCTCACCCAGGGCCGGATCTTCGACCACGCCGGGCGGATGGTCGCCGCGGTCACCCAGGAGGGACTGACCCGCATCGACCGGGAAGCGCCCGCTGATCACCGCGACGGGCAGGCGAAGTGAGCGGCGTCGAGGTTCCGCGGATCGGGGTCCTGGCGCTGCAGGGCGACGTCCGGGAGCATCTGGCCGCCCTGTCCGAGGCTGGTGCACTGGCCGAGGCCGTTCGCAGGCCGGCCGAACTCGCGGCCGTCGACGCGGTGGTCATCCCGGGCGGGGAGTCGACCACGATGAGTCACCTGCTGAACGTGTTCGATCTGTTCGATCCCCTGCGCGAACGGCTGGCCGCCGGCATGCCTGCGTACGGTTCCTGCGCAGGCATGATCATGCTGGCGAGCACGATCCTGGACACCCGCGCCGACGCCCGCCACCTCGACGCGCTCGACATCACGGTGCGGCGCAACGCCTTCGGTCGGCAGGTGGAGAGCTTCGAGACCGACCTGGAGTTCACCGGTATCACCGACCGGCCGGGGGATGCACTGATGCGGGCGGTGTTCATCCGGGCGCCGTGGGTGGAGTCCATCGCGCCGGAGGTCGAGGTGCTGGCACAGGTGCCGGACGGTCCCGCCGAGGGACGGATCGTCGCGGTGCGGCAAGGCAACGTCCTCGCGACCTCGTTTCATCCGGAGGTGACCGGCGACCGGCGGGTGCACCAGTACTTCGTCGACATGGTGCGGGCGCCGGGAGCGTAGCGAGCGGGCCTGGTTGTCACGGCGCCGGGAGCGTAGCGAGCGGGCCCGGTCATTACCGCGCTGGGAGCGTAGCGAGCGGGCCCGGTTGTCACGGCGCCGGGAGCGTAGCGAGCGGGCCCGGTCATTACCGCGCCGGGAGCGTAGCGGCAGGTGGGTCGGGACGCACCGGTAAGATCTTGACGTTGGGCCGATCGTCATCAGATGGTCGCGCCACGTGGTACTGACGTCGAGAAGGATGTGGGAGTCTCATGAGCGGCCATTCCAAATGGGCCACCACCAAGCACAAGAAGGCGGTCGTCGACGCCAAGCGCGGCAAGATGTTCGCCAAGCTGATCAAGAACATCGAGGTGGCGGCGCGGACCGGCGGTGGTGATCCGGCCGGCAATCCCACGCTCTACGACGCCATCCAGAAGGCCAAGAAGTCGTCGGTGCCCAACGACAACATCGAGCGTGCCCGCAAGCGCGGTGGCGGTGAAGAGGCGGGCGGCGCCGACTGGCAGACCATCATGTACGAGGGATACGGCCCGAACGGCGTCGCGATCCTCATCGAATGTCTCACCGACAACCGTAATCGCGCAGCCGGTGAGGTGCGGACCGCGATGACCCGCAACGGCGGCAACATGGCCGATCCGGGTTCGGTGGCATATCTGTTCACCCGTCGGGGTGTCGTGACACTCGAGAAGAACGGCCAGTCCGAAGACGACCTCCTGATGGCCGTGCTGGATGCGGGCGCCGAGGAGGTGAACGACCTCGGGGAGTCGTTCGAGGTGGTGAGCGAACCGACGGATCTGGTCGCGGTCCGGACGGCATTGCAGGAGGCCGGTATCGACTACGACTCCGCCGAGGCCGATTTTCGCGCTTCGGTCGAGGTGCCGGTGGACGCCGACGGCGCGCGCAAGGTGTTCAAGCTCATCGATGCGCTCGAGGACTCCGACGACGTGCAGAACGTGTACAGCAACGTCGACGTGAGTGACGAGGTGCTCGCCGAACTCGACGCGTAGGACTCGTCGCGATCCGGTCGGTGGGTGTTCAGGACGTGCGATCCCGGTGGCGTCTCGTGCGTGGATCGTTGACGGCGACGGCAGGCCGGTCCGGGTGGTCGTAACGGACCTCGATGTCGGCGTCGCCTGACGCTTCCGAGTACCGCAGGATCGGCTCGATCGTCCATGCCGTGTCCGGTGGCGAGATCCGGCGCAGGGTGGCCTCGCTCATCCGCAGTCGGATCGTCAGATCCACATCGAGATCCCTTCCGACGAGCATCGGACCCGCCAGGATCAGCACCTGGTCGGGAGCCGCGTCCTGTCGTCGGTCGCGGAAGGATCGATCCTGTTCGGCATCCCACAGACGCGGCAACCATCGACCGGCCACCCGAAGCGCCGACACGACCTCCCGATCGAGCGCCTGGTGGTCGAACCATCCGGATCGGTAGCTCTCCGGATCGGTGTGCCCGTACTCGAATCGCAGCGATGCCGCCCGCAGATAGTCCGACATCCTGACCACGCCCGCGGCACGGCCGACGGCCCGGAGCCGATCGGCGAGCCGGTCGGCGAGGTCGTCGGGCCGGGCGGCGTCGGCACCGTCGATCACCACCACGACACGACCGTCGCGGGCGGCGACGTGGGAGAGGCAGAGTTCGACGATCCCGTCGGGGGTGGTCGGCGTGTACGTGGGCATGGCACCTTCGATTGTCGCGTGTTGTTGTCCGGCGTCGTCGGCGCCTGCCGATAGAATCTCGAACAACTGTTCGGAAATGCTTGCACGGTGGAGGTGTACGTGCGTGTGATGGGAGTCGATCCCGGCCTGACGCGCTGTGGGATCGCCCTGGTCGAGTCGGGGCGGGGGCGAAACGTGACGGCGCTCGACGTCGACGTGGTCAGGACGCCCACCGACATGGAACTCGCGGACCGGTTGCTGGCCATCTATACCGCGGCGAGTCACTGGCTCGACGTCCACCAGCCGGACGTGGTCGCGATCGAGCGGGTGTTCGCGCAGAATCAGGTGTCCACGGCGATGGGGACCGCCCAGGCGGGCGGGGTCGTCGCGCTGGCTGCCGGCCAACGCAATGTGCCCGTGCGTTTTCACACGCCCTCCGAGGTCAAGGCGGCGGTCACGGGGAGTGGCCGGGCCGACAAGGCTCAGGTCACGATGATGGTCACCCGCATCCTCGGGATGCAGACGAAGCCGAAACCGGCAGACGCCGCCGACGCTCTGGCGCTGGCGATCTGCCACTGCTGGCGAGGAGCCACCACGGAGAAGATGATCGAGGCACAACGCAGGGCCGAGGAACTCGCACGGCGCCATCGTGAGCGGGTTGCGCAGGCCTCCGCCGGTCGTGCGACGTCGTCGAAGCGGACGCAGGCCGGGGGAGCGGCATGATCGCCTCGGTGCGCGGTCCCGTCGTCGACGTCGCCCTCGACCACGTGGTGATCGATTGCGCGGGCGTCGGCTACCGCGTGCTAGTGACGCCGGGAACCGTCGGATCGCTGCGGCGCGGCGAGGAGGCGACCTTGCTCACGTCGATGATCGTGCGCGAGGACTCGATGACGCTCTACGGCTTCACCGATGCCGATGCACGGTCGTTGTTCACGCTTCTGCAGACGGTGACCGGGGTCGGCCCGCGCCTGGCGATGGCGACCCTGGCGGTCCTGGAGCCGGACGCGCTGCGCCGCGCGCTGGCCGAGTCCGATGTGAAGGCGCTGACCACGGTTCCGGGAATCGGGAA
The DNA here is from genome assembly GCF_026625785.1 of Gordonia sp. SL306. Taxonomy (NCBI): domain Bacteria; kingdom Bacillati; phylum Actinomycetota; class Actinomycetes; order Mycobacteriales; family Gordoniaceae; genus Gordonia; species Gordonia sp. SL306. The sequence goes on from NZ_CP113063.1 coordinate 4,828,618, forward strand.
ACGCGTGGCCGAACGACTTGTCGTGGAGTTGCGGGACAAGGTCGAGGCACCCGCGGCACTCGACGGCGTGGCGTCGACCACGTCCATCGGCGGCACGGTGCGCGACCAGGTGTCCGAGGCGTTGCTCGGTCTCGGTTTCACCGCCGCACCCGCCGACCGGGCCCTGGCCGCGGTATTGGCCGACGCGCCCGACGTGGACGCGTCCACCCTTCTCCGGAAGTCGTTGGCGCTCTTGGGGAAGACCGCATGACCGACGATCAGGTGCCCGGACCCGACGAGCGCGACCTGAGTGCCGCGGAGTTGCACTCGGACGGCGACTTCGACGCCGGGCTGCGTCCACGGTCGCTGGCCGACTTCATCGGCCAGCCCAGGGTCCGCGAACAACTCGAACTCGTGTTGCGCGGTGCCAAGGGCCGTGGCGGCACCCCGGATCACATTTTGCTGTCCGGACCACCTGGACTCGGCAAGACGTCACTGGCGATGATCATCGCCGGTGAGATGGGGGCGGCGATCCGCGTGACGTCCGGTCCGGCACTCGAACGTGCCGGCGACCTCGCGGCGATGCTTTCCAACCTGGTCGACGGCGACGTGCTCTTCATCGACGAGATCCACCGGATCGCCCGTCCGGCCGAGGAGATGCTGTATCTGGCGATGGAGGATTTCCGGGTCGACGTGGTGGTGGGGAAAGGGCCCGGTGCCACATCGATCCCGCTCGACGTGGCACCGTTCACTCTCGTCGGCGCCACCACCCGATCGGGGTCGCTGACGGGTCCGCTGCGTGACCGGTTCGGGTTCACCGCGCACATGGAGTTCTACGAGAACGACGAGCTGGTGCATGTGCTGCGCAGGTCGGCGGGGATTCTGGGGATCCGCTTGCTCGAGGACGCCGCTGTCGAGATCGCCGGCCGGTCGCGCGGCACCCCCCGGATCGCCAACCGGCTGCTGCGCCGGGTCCGCGACTACGCCGAGGTTCGCAGCGACGGTGTCATCACCCTGGACATCGCACGGGCAGCTCTCACCGTCTACGACGTCGATCAGCTGGGTTTCGACCGCCTCGACCGAGCCGTTCTCAACGCACTGGTCCGAGGGTTCGGGGGCGGGCCCGTCGGGGTGTCGACACTGGCGGTCGCGGTGGGTGAGGAGCCCACCACCGTCGAGGAGGTGTGTGAACCGTTCCTGGTGCGTGCGGGAATGATGGCGCGGACCCCGCGTGGCCGCGTCGCGACGGCCGCGGCCTGGCATCATCTCGGTCTCGCACCGCCGGCAGGCGCGATGAACGCCAGCTTCGGTGTCCGCACCCGCGACACCCTGACCGAGAGTCTGTTCGACGATCTCTAGACCGGCCGCGAACCCGAGGATCGCGACGACATTCCCGGGCATGGCACACTGGGGAGAGCCCGCCGGAGGACTTGGTGCGATCACACGCGCCTGCGAGCGGCACTCGGCTGACCGGCCGAACCCGACATAACGCCCACAATACGACCGAACCGACAAGGATTGTTGCTGTAATCATGGAGTCACTCTTCTTCCCCCTTCTGCTGGCCCTGCTGGCCGGTTTCATGTTCCTGAGCATCCGTAAGCAGAAGAAGCGCGTGTCCGAGATGCAGGACATGCAGAACTCCGTGGCCACCGGTGCGCGCGTGCAGCTGACCTCGGGAATGTTCGCCACCGTCGTCGAGGCGGGAACCGGCGATTTCGTCGACCTCGAGATCGCGACCGGTGTCGTGACCCGCTTCAATCGCGCCGCTGTGGTGCGGGTGGTGCCGACCGAGGACGCCGCCGAGACCTATCCGGGCGCGTTGACCGAGCGTCCCGAGGAGATCGTCGACGATCCGTCGCCGTCCCTGGGTGCCGATCCCACCACTGACGACAGCGTCTCCACCGAACGTCCGGGTGACACCCCCTCCGACGAGAAGTGATCAACCTGCGGGCGCGTACACGCGCCCGCAGGTCACCGAGCGCGGTGGCACCGGAGGACGGTTGCCACCGCGCAGTCAGTAGAGTGGGCGACCGACCGCCACGACCGCGCGGCGGGGCCGCATGGTGCCCCGGTGCGCATTCCCTAGGAGACCAGAACAGCAGTGACCACACCTCGCCGGGCGTCGGCGAAGCGGTCGGGACCTCCACGTGAGATTCCGCCGTGGAGACCCCTGACCGCTTTCTTCGTGCTGTTGGCCGTCGTCTGGGGGCTGGTTTTCTTCACCGGAGGCGGATCGCCGACACCCAAGCTGGGTATCGACCTGCAGGGTGGGACCCGGGTGACATTGACCGCCCGCACACCCGACGGCAATCCGCCGACACGTGACCAGCTCAACCAGGCGAAGCAGATCATCGAGCAGCGTGTGAACGGGCTCGGTGTCTCCGGCTCGGAGGTCGTGGTCAACGGCAACAACCTGGTCATCACGGTGCCGGGTGACGACGGCAAGCAGGCACGCTCGCTGGGCCAGACCGCCCGACTGTTCGTGCGTCCGGTCGAGAAGGTGCAACCCGCGACCCCGCAGCCGAAGACCGATGAACAGAAGCAGCAGGAAGACAAGCAGTCCGACGAGACCTCGGCTGCCGCGATCGACGAACAGCGCAAACTGCGACAGGCGCCCGCCGGGGCCAACCTCGATGGCCTGACGGCGCAGATGGCCAAGATGGACTGCTCGCCGGGCGCCAACGACCCGTTGCTGGGCAACGATCTGCCCGACCAGAACCTGGTGGCGTGCTCCCAGGACGGCACGGAGGTCTACCTCCTCGGGCCGGAGATCATCGACGGCCGGGACATCAAGAACGCGACGGCAGGCACCACGCAGCAGGCCGGATCGTGGATCGTGCAGGTCGAGTTCAAGGGTGACGCACAGAAGTTCTGGCCGACCTACACCGCCCAGAACACTGGCAAACAGACCGCGTTCACGCTCGACACCAAGGTGGTCTCCGCGCCGCAGATCCAGGGTGCGATCACCACTCCGTCCACCGAGATCAGCGGGAATTTCAGCCAGCAGGAGTCGAAGGATCTCGCCAACGTCCTCAAGTACGGTTCGTTGCCACTGTCTTTCGAGGCCTCCGATGCCGAGACGGTGTCGGCGACACTGGGTCTCGCGTCGCTGCAGGCCGGGCTGATCGCGGGCCTGGTCGGACTGATCGCAGTCCTTCTCTATGCGCTGTTCTATTACCGCATGCTCGGCATCCTGACGATGTTGTCGCTGGTGCTGTCGGGACTGATGGTGTACGGCATCATCATCCTGCTGGGCCGGTGGATCGGCTTCACTCTCGATCTCTCCGGCATCGCGGGCCTGATCATCGGTATCGGCATGACGGCCGACTCATTCGTCGTCTACTTCGAACGAATAAAGGACGAGATGCGGGAGGGCCGAAGTTTCCGGTCCGCGGTGCCGCGGGGCTGGGCGAGCGCGCGGCGCACCATCTGGTCGGGCAACGCGGTCAGCTTCATCGCCGCGGTCGTCATTTATGTCCTGGCCATCGGCGAGGTACGCGGATTCGCCTTCACACTGGGTCTCACCACGATCCTCGATGTCGTGGTCGTCTTCCTGGTGACCCATCCACTGGTCGTCCTGGCCAGCCGGTCCGAGTTCCTGTCGAGACCGAAGGTCAATGGGTTGGGCGCCGTGAGTGAGGTGGCGCGACAGCGGAGAGTGTCGGCCCGAACCGCCAAGGTCGAGGCGTCGGAAGGAACGGCGAAATGAGCGATACGCAACGCCCCGATTCCGGTCGATCGGACGGCTCCCGCGGTGCGGCGCAGCGCGACGTGGCGGTCGACGACACGGACGTGACGAGAGAGACGAGCCCGACGTCGGAGGCGAATTTCGTCGCGGAGTCCGACCGGTCGTTCCTCTCCCGCCTCTACACGGGTACCGGCGCGTTCGAGATCGCCGGACATCGTCGCGGGTGGTACATCGTCACCGCGGTGATCCTGGCCATCTGCATCGCCTCGATCGCCATTCGTGGTTTCACCCTGGGCATCGACTTCGAGGGCGGTACACAGGTCTCCATCCCGGTCTCGGCCGGTGTCACCAGCGACGCCGTCGAAGAGGTTTTCACCAACACGCTTGGCAGTGAACCCGAGTCGGTCCAGACCGCCGGTTCCGGCGGGTCCGAGACTGTTCAGGTGCGCACCGATACGCTCACCATCCAGCAGACCCAGCAGGTGACGAGTGCCCTCACGGACAGGTTCTCACCCGAGCTGACGGCGGCCGAGGTGAGTTCGTCCGATGTGAGTTCCACCTGGGGCGGCGAGATCACCCAGAAGATGCTGATCGCGCTCGCGGTGTTCCTGGTGATCGTGTTCATCTACATCGCGCTGCGCTTCGACCGGGAGATGTCGCTGGCCGCCCTGGCGTCCCTGTTCTTCGACATCGTCGTGACGGCCGGTGTGTATTCGCTGGTCGGGTGGGAGGTCACCCCGGCCACCGTCATCGGCCTCCTGACCATCCTCGGCTTCTCGGTGTACGACACCGTCGTCGTGTTCGACAAGGTGGCCGAGAACACCAGATCGGTGCTGCAGACGACGCGACGGACCTACGCCGAGCAGACCAACCTGGCGATCAACCAGACCCTGATGCGCTCGATCAACACCACGATCATCTCGGTGCTGCCGATCATCGCGCTGATGGTGATCGCGGTGTGGCTACTGGGCGTCGGCACGCTCAAGGACCTCGCGCTCATCCAACTCGTGGGTGTGGTCGTCGGCGCATATTCGTCGATCTTCCTGGCGGCGCCGCTACTCGTCACACTCAAGGAACGCCGTCCGGAGATCGCACGCCACACCAAGCGGGTCCTCGACCGGCGTGCGCGGGTGGCGGCCGGGCAGGATGTCTCGGACGAGCGTCCGGTTCGCGGCCGCGCGGCGGGGAGTCGGGCGGCGAGGCGGTCCGACGAGGACGCACCGTCGAGCCCGACCGGAAAACGTCGACGGTCGCGCTAGTCTACGGGTCGTGACTGTGCGGACCGGGTCGGATGCCCGGCGACGAATCGGCCTGCCCACGACGACGATCGCCCTTCTCGGTGTGGTGGTGGTCCTTGCCGGACTGCTGGCCGGCTGCGGCGACGACGGCCCGCCCACGATCGACTACGCGGTCGATGCGCGGATAGACAGCTACAACGCGAACACCGTCGAGGGCAACGCCGACGGCGCCCTGATGGCGACCACCCGGATGTTGCCCGGCTTCAGTTACCTGGGCGCACACGGCCAGGTCACCCCGGACCGCGACATCGGAACCGTCACACCGGTTCCCGGGTCGTCGCTGACCCTGCGTTACGACTTCAACCGTGAGGCCCGCTACTCGGACGGCCAGGCCGTCGACTGTGACGATCTGGTTCTCGCGTGGGCAGCGATGAGTGGTCGGTTCCCCGGATTCCGGCCTGCGACGACCGCGGGCTACCGCGACATCGAGCGAGTGGATTGCGCTCCGGGTGAGACCACGGCGACGGTTGCGTTCACCCGCGGGCGTGACTACCGGGACTGGCTGTCGTTGTTCGGCGCGGGCACGATGCTGCCGGCGCATGTGGTTGCACGTCTGGCCGGTGTCGCAGATGTGGTCGATCCGATCCGCACCGGTGATCAGGCCGTCGTGGGAAAGCTCGCCCGGGCCTGGAACACCGGGTTCGCACTGACCCCCGGACCGGTCGACGAGCAGCGTTTTCCGTCGTCGGGACCGTATCGGATCGACCGATATTCGCAGTCCGATGGACTCGTGCTGGTCGCCAACGACAAGTGGTGGGGCGACGCGCCGAAGACCTCGCGGATCGCGATCTGGGGCCGAGGAACCGACGCGGAGCGACGAATCCCCGACGGCTCCTTCGATGTCGCCGATCTGACCGGGGGGATGATCGCCGACGACGTCGCGCCGTCCGGATCGACCGACGAGACGGTCCAGCCGCTGCCGCAACCGAATCGGGCGCTGGCCGTCGAAGAGCTGGTGCTCTCCCAACGCGGGGTGTTCGGTGATGTCCGGACCCGACAGGCCTTTTCCTCCTGCGTGCCCCGAGATGTGTTGGCGCGCCAATTCGGTCAGGGTGCGCAGCTGTGGAATCTACGTGTCCTCGCACCCGCCGACAACCTCGCAGGCCAACTCAACGGTGGCTTCGGCCGCGCCTACGCGAGGCCGGACGTCGGCCGCGCCCGCGCGCTGGCCGAGAGCACCGCATCGACCCGATCGGGCGCACTGCGGGTGCGGGTCGGCTATGTCGCGCCGACGGCTCGGCGGCAACAGATGGTCGCGACGATCGCCGAGTCCTGTCGCCGGGCCGGTATCGACGTGGTGGACGCGGGTTCACCCGATCTGACCCCGTCTGCGCTTGGCAAGGATGTCGACGCATTGCTGGTGGCCAACGGCGCTTCGTTCGCGGCGGCCGGGGCGGCAAATCCGTCCCGGGACGCGTATCAGCTCCGCGGCGGGGACCCGTTGAACCTCGGCGGGTTTCGGGACCCGGATGTGAGTGCCGCGATCGACCGGCTGGCGGTGGCGGATCTGGCCGCGGACCGGCTCGATCTCGTCCGCACCATCGAGAACGCCGCCTGGGCGGCGGTGCCGTCGATCCCGCTGTTCGCGGCCCCGCGCGTGCAGCGGTGGGGTGGCGGGGTCGGTAATGTGATCGCCGGGCTGGGCCGCAACGGAACCGGATGGAACATGGATCGGTGGACAGTACGTGACTGACGAACCGCAGAAGGCCGGGTCCGCTCCCGACGACCACATCACCTCGCAGGCGCTCGACCGGGCCCGCCGGGCCATCGACGAACACGCCCGGATGGTGGCCGACTTCCCGGCGCCCGGAATCGACTTCAAGGATCTGACACCGGTGCTGGCCGACCCGGTCGGACTGTCGTCTGTCGTCACCGCGCTCACCCACGGGTGTCGCGGCATCGATCTGGTGGCCGGCATCGATGCCCGGGGGTTCCTCCTGGGCGGCGCGGTCGCCCGTGAACTCGAGGTTGGGGTGCTGGCCGTGCGCAAGGGTGGCAAGCTGCCGCCGCCGGTGCACAGCACCAGCTACACGCTCGAATACGGGACCGCGGTCCTGGAGATCCCGGCGAGCGGTATCGACATCAGCGGCATGCGGGTGCTGCTCGTCGACGACGTGCTCGCGACCGGTGGCACCGCCGTGGCGGCCGCGCAGCTGCTGGGCCGGGCAGGCGCCGAGGTGATCGGCATCGCGGTGATCATGGAGCTCGACGGGCTGGGCGGACGGGCGACCATTGCCGAGGGCCTCGGCACGGATCTGCCGGTCCATGCCGTCGTCAACGGCTGAGCGAACCGCGGTCCGCATCGGGCGGACTAGACTCGCCCTCATCCGGCGTTGTCCAGAGTGATCGAGGATGGCGATGGTGACGAGCCACCGCCGAGATGCGGCGCCGCACGGATGAGGAGAGGAGGTCACGATGCACGACGAGGTCGACACCGATGCCCGGCGGGAATCCGCCGAGACGACGGGACCGGCTGCGCCCGGTGTGCGGAACGCGTCGGACCAGCCGCTCCCCGGCTCCGAGGCTGTCGGGGCCCCGTCGTCGTCGGCGTCGCGTCGTGTGCGCGCCCGGCTCGCGCGCCGGATGACCGCCACCCGCAGCCCGGTCCGTCCGGTCCTGGAACCCCTGGTGACGCTGCACCGCGAGATCTACCCGAAGGCCGACGTGGCGTTGCTGCAACACGCCTACGACGTCGCCGACGAACGCCACGAGGGGCAGCAGCGCAAGTCCGGCGACCCGTACATCACGCACCCGTTGGCGGTGGCGACGATCCTGGCCGACCTCGGCATGGACACCACCACCCTGGTGGCGGCCCTGCTCCACGACACGGTCGAGGACACCGGGTACACCCTCGAACAACTGGAGAAGGACTTCGGCGCCGAGGTCGCACATCTCGTCGACGGCGTCACGAAGCTGGACAAGGTGGCGCTCGGCAGCGCCGCCGAGGCCGAGACGATCCGCAAGATGATCATCGCCATGGCCCGCGATCCGCGGGTGCTGGTGATCAAGGTGGCCGACCGGCTGCACAACATGCGGACCATGCGCTTCCTCCCGCCCGAGAAGCAGGCCCGAAAGGCGCGGGAGACTCTGGAAGTCATTGCGCCGCTGGCGCATCGACTCGGTATGGCGACCGTCAAGTGGGAACTCGAGGATCTCTCGTTCGCGATCCTGCACCCCAAGCGGTACGAGGAGATCGTCCGGCTGGTGGCCGACCGTGCGCCCTCGCGCGACACCTATCTGGCCCGCGTGCGCGCCGACGTCAACAATGCGCTGGGGGGCTCGCGGATCGCGGCGACCGTGGAGGGCAGGCCCAAACACTACTGGTCGATCTATCAGAAGATGATCGTCAAGGGTCGCGACTTCGACGACATCCATGACCTGGTGGGCATCCGAATCCTGTGCGACGAGGTCCGTGACTGCTATGCCGCTGTCGGCGTTGTGCATTCGTTGTGGCAGCCGATGGCCGGTCGGTTCAAGGACTACATCGCCCAGCCCCGCTTCGGGGTCTACCAGTCCCTGCACACCACGGTCATCGGCCCGGAGGGCAAGCCGCTCGAGGTGCAGATCCGCACGCACGAGATGCACCGCACCGCGGAGTTCGGCATCGCCGCCCACTGGCGCTACAAGGAACGCAAGGGCAAGAATCCCCGCAGGTCCACCGACGCCGGCGAGATCGACGACATGGCCTGGATGCGCCAGCTGCTCGACTGGCAGCGTGAAGCGGCCGATCCGGGCGAGTTCCTCGAATCGCTGCGCTACGACCTGGCGGTCCAGGAGATCTTCGTGTTCACCCCCAAGGGGGACGTGATCACGCTGCCCGCCGGGTCGACCCCGGTCGACTTCGCCTATGCGGTCCACACCGAGGTCGGGCATCGATGTATCGGTGCCCGGGTGAACGGCCGGCTGGTGGCGCTGGAACGAAAGCTGGAGAACGGCGAGGTCATCGAGGTCTTCACCTCCAAGGCGCCCAACGCCGGGCCGTCGAAGGACTGGCAGAACTTCGTCGTGTCGCCGCGGGCCAAGGCGAAGATCCGCCAGTGGTTCGCCAAGGAACGTCGGGAAGAGGCGCTCGAGACGGGCAAGGAGGCCATCGCCAAGGAGGTGCGGCGGGGCGGACTACCGTTGCAGCGCTTGATGAGTGCCGAATCCATGGCGTCGGTCGCCAAGGAACTGCGGTACACGGATCTGACCGCTCTCTATACCGCGGTGGGGGAGAACCACGTCTCGGCCCGCCACGTGGTGAACCGCCTCGTTGCGTCGCTCGGTGGCATCGACGACGCGGTCGACGAGATCGCCGAGCGGTCGACGCCCTCGACCCTGCCCACCCACACCCGCCGGGGTGGCGACGCGGGCGTGGTCGTCGAGGGTCTCGACAATGTCATGGCGAAGCTCGCCAAGTGCTGCACACCGGTACCCGGCGACGAGATCATGGGATTCGTGACGCGCGGCGGCGGCATCAGCGTGCACCGCACCGACTGCACCAACGCCACGTCCCTGCGCGAACAGTCCGAGCGCATCATCGAGGTGTCGTGGGCACCGTCACCGTCGTCGGTGTTCCTCGTCGCGATCCAGGTGGAGGCGCTCGACCGTCACCGGCTGCTCTCCGACGTCACCAAGGTGCTCGCCGACGAGCGGGTGAACATCCTGTCCGCGTCCGTGACCACCAGCCGTGACCGGGTGGCGGTCAGCAAGTTCACCTTCGAGATGGGTGACCCGAAGCATCTCGGGCACGTGCTGAACGTGGTGCGCAACGTCGAGGGGGTCTACGACGTGTACCGGGTGACCTCGGCCGCCTGACCCCCTCGCGTCCGCGTCAGGCCGCGGAGCCGCTGTCGACGGTGGCAGTGGTGATGTCCACCGGCTGCTTGGGCTTGCCGTCGTCGGCGCTGCCGTTGGGCCCGGGCGTCAGACCGTTCTTGGCGATCTTGTCCAGCACGGTCAGGCCGTTCGGGTCGACCTTGCCGACGACCGAGTAGTTCGCCGCCAGCTGGCTGTCCTGCATGACCAGGAAGAACTGACTGGAGCCCGTGTTCGACTGACCCGTCTGGGGGTTGTTGCTGTTGGCGATGGCCACGGTGCCGCGCGGATAGATCACCGGCGCCTCCCCGGAACTCGGATCGGGCTGCCCGGCGGGCTTGAGGTCCGTGGGCAGTTCGTCGGGGCTCGACCACCCCGGGCCGCCCGCTCCGGTCCCGGTCGGGTCACCGCACTGCAGAACCTTCAGCGTCTCGCTGTTGGTGAGTCGGTGGCACGGCGTGGCGTCGTAGAACTTCTTCTCGGCCAACGAGATCACCGCACCGGTGTTGCATGGTGCCCCGGTGCGCTGCAACGTGATCGGGATGGCGCCCTGACTCGTGTCGAGCACCATGTCGGCGGTGCCCTCCTTCAGCTGCTTGGAGTCGGGCTTGGGGGAGGTCCGTTGTTTCGCCTCGCCCGCCTTCATCTCGTCGAGGTAGGCCTGCGCCTGTGCGCGCTGATTCGCCGGGACCTCGGCCGGAACCTCCTTGGGGAGCTGCTCGAAGCGGCTCGGCTGGTCTTGGTACGAACATGCCGTCCAGCGGGCGGCCTCACGGTCGTCGAGGACCTTCTTCACGATGAGGGTCGTCGCGGTCGCGACGATGGCCACGACCACCACGGTCGAGACCGAGGCGATGATGATCTTGCGACGGCGTGCTTGCTGCCGTTCCCGTTCGAGGCGTTCTTCGAGCTTGCGCTTGGCGGCTTCGCGGCGTTCCTCGTTGGTGGACACGCGGTTAGACCCTCCTGAACTCGTGTGCCGTGACTCCCCCCGGGAGATGGCACGCCGGACGTGGTGTCGAGGCATGCGGTCGTCGCTGATGCTACGTCGACAGGCCAGTGTGCCAGCCGAACCTGAGAGATCCATGGCCGGGGCGCGCGACCGTACGGGCGGGCCGCACACCCTGGACGGGCCGTTTGTCACAATGGACGGATGCTGATCACCGGATTCGCAGCGGGGATGTTCCAGACCAACTGCTACCTGCTCGCCACCGAGGCGGGCTCGGAGGCCGTGATCGTCGACCCCGGGCAGGATGCCGCCGTGCGGGTACGTGAACTGCTGGCCGAGCACGACCTGACCCCCGTGGCCGTGTTGCTCACCCACGGCCACCTCGACCACACCTGGAATGCGGCCGAGCTGTGCGACGAATACTCCATCCCGGCCTACATCCATCCCGCCGACCGCCCGATGCTGGCCGACCCGGGCCGCGGCCTGGGACGGGCCCTCGAATCGGTGATCGGCACCCTCGAATTCCGTGAACCGGAGAAGGTCGTCGATTTCGTCGACGGTGAGGATGTCGATCTGGCCGGTATCCGGATCTCGGTCGACCTCGCGCCCGGCCACACGCAGGGGTCGGTACTTCTCGGGATCGAGGTCCCGGTCGACGCGGAGCCGGGACAGCAGGGCGAGGCGGCGCCGGAGGTGGTGCCCGTGTGCTTCTCGGGTGACGTACTGTTTGCCGGGTCCATCGGGCGGACCGATCTGCCCGGTGGTGATCATCAGCAGTTGCTCGACTCGATCGCGGCCAGACTCCTCCCGTTGCCCGACCACACCCAGGTGCTGCCGGGGCACGGACCGCAGACCTCGATCGGCGCGGAACGGGCGGGAAACCCGTTCCTGGCCGACATCTCGGGCACAGTGAAGAAGGGACGATACGGACTGTGAGCGCCGACTTCGCCGCGCCGCGGGGGATCCCCGACTACTTCCCGCCGAACTCGGCGGATTTCCGGCTGGTCCGGGACACCCTGACCGACGCGGCGCGCCGCGCGGGTTATGGGCACATCGAGCTGCCCGTCTTCGAGGACACCGCGCTCTTCGCCCGCGGCGTCGGTGAATCCACCGACGTCGTCAGCAAGGAGATGTACACCTTCGCCGATCGTGGCGACCGGTCGGTGACCCTGCGTCCCGAGGGGACCGCCGGGGTGGTGCGGGCAGTCATCCAGCACGGACTCGACCGGGGTCAGCTGCCGGTCAAGCTCTGCTACGCCGGTCCGTTCTTCCGGTATGAGAAACCGCAGGCCGGCCGCTACCGGCAGTTGCAACAGGTGGGCATCGAGGCCATCGGCGTCGACGACCCGGCCCTCGACGCCGAGGTCATCGCCGTCGCCGACGAGGGGTACCGGCGTCTCGGTCTCTCCGGCTTCCGTCTCGAGATCACCTCGCTGGGCGACGATGCGAGCCGAGGGCCCTATCGGGAAGCCTTGCAGCAGTTCCTGTTCGGGCTCGATCTCGACGAGGCGACCCGCAAGCGGGCGGAACTCAATCCGCTGCGGGTGCTCGACGACAAGCGCCCCGAGATCAAGGCGGCCACGGCCGACGCACCGCTGCTCATCGACCACCTGTCCGAGGATTCGCGCGCACATTTCGACGCCGTGCTGACCCATCTCAAACGGCTCGGCGTCCAGTACGAACCGAATCCTCGCCTGGTTCGCGGGCTCGACTACTACACCAAGACCACCTTCGAGTTCGTCCACGACGGACTCGGCGCGCAGTCGGGGATCGGTGGCGGTGGCCGGTACGACGGGCTCATGTCGCTGCTCGGCGCCAAGCAGGATCTGTCCGGCATCGGATTCGGGCTCGGCGTCGACCGCACCATGCTGGCGATGGAGGCGGAGGGTGTCGCCCACGCCGACACCGCCCGCTGCCAGGTGTACGGCGTGCCGCTCGGTGGTGACGCCAAGGCCGAACTCGTCGGTGTCGCCGGGCAATTGCGCGCCGCCGGGATCAGCGTCGACCTCGCCTACGGCGATCGCGGGCTCAAGGGCGCGATGAAGGCCGCGGACCGTTCCGGTGCCCGTCTCGCCCTCGTGCTCGGCGACCGCGAGCTCGCCGAACGCCGGATCGAGGTCAAGGATCTGAGCAATGGCGAGCAGCACCAGGTCTCGCTCGACGACATCACCGGCGAGGTGCTGCGCCTTCTCGGCTGATCGGACCGGGCCACCGCGCGGGCGACGCCGGCGGGTTCAGGTGCGGGTGAGTTCGTCGGCCAGCACATCGAGCGACACACCGCCGAGGGCGAGCGCCTCTGCGTGGAAATCCTTCAGGGTCCACTCCGGGTGGGTGGCGCGCGCCGCGGCGCGGGTCTGCTCCCACACTCGTTGTCCGAGAGCGTACGACGGAGCCTGACCGGGCCAGCCGAGGTAGCGGTTGAGTTCGAACGCCAACACCGCCCGGTCCATCGCGACCGAGCCGGTGAGCAACTGCCAGGCCTTGTCGGCGTCCCAGGTGCCGCCGCCGAGACCCGCAGGCGCGGGCAGCCCGCAATGCACGCCGATGTCGACGATGACGCGGGCGGCCCGCAGTCGTTGCGAGTCGAGCATGCCCATCCGGTCACCGGGGTCCTCGAGCCAGCCGAGTTCGCCCATCAGGCGCTCGGCGTAGAGCGCCCATCCCTCGCCGTGACCCGACGTGAACGAGGCCAGTTTCCGCCACGCATTGAGATCGTCGGCGACGATGGCCGAACCGAGCTGCAGGTGATGTCCGGGGACGCCCTCGTGGAAGACCGTCGTCGTCTCCTGCCAGGTGTGGAAGACGGTCTGCTCCGGGGGAACCGACCACCACATCCGGCCGGGACGGGCGAGATCCGCGCTCGGCTGCGTGTAGTAGATGATCCCTGTCGACGACGGGGCGAGACGACACTCGAGGCGGGTGAGCCGGGCGGGTATGTCGAAATGCGTGCCGGCCAGCCCCTCGACGGCCCGATCCGAGAGATCCTGCATCCACCCGACGAACGCGTGACGGTCCTCGATGGCGTACTGCGGCAACGTGTCCAGATGGGCCAGCGCCTCGCGCACGTCACCGCTGGGAACGAGGCCGCGGGCGATGGCGGATTGCTCGTCGACGATGGCGGCGAGGTGAGCGGGCAGGAACCGCAGGTAGCGTTCCCGGCCGACGGCATCGGCGGACGTCGCGCCGGTCATCACCTCGGTGCGCAGAACTGCGGCCAGCGCGTCGAAGGAGGCGGCGGCGTCGTCGAGAGCCGTTCGCAGTGGACCGGCGAGAGCCGGGTCGTCGGCGAGGGCGGTGGTATCGGCAGCGATGGCCGCGGCCGCGCCCCGGGCCTGGTCGGCGACGAGCCTCACCTGTCGTCGTGTCGCCGGCGGGCCGTGCGCGGTGCGGTACCGCAGACCGTCGATCACGGTGTCCACACATCCTGGGACCGCCTGCAGGCGCGCGAGGAAGATCTCCCGCGCTTGCGCCGAATCCGTCGGCATGAGGTCGAAGACGTCGCGGATCGCCTGCAGCGGCGACGCGATCACGTTGCACTCGCCGACACGTTCACCGGCTTCGGCCAGGGCGATCTCCCGCCGAAGCGACGCCGTCATGGTCGCCACGGTCACCCGGTCGACGTCGTCGGTCACGGGTGCGTCGGCCAACGCGTGCACCGTGGTGCGTGCCTGCGCGGCGCGCGCCGCACAGGCGTCGGGGGAGAAGTCGGTCAGCAGGTGATCGTGTCCGGCGATGCCGATCTCGGTCGCGAAGAGCGGATCGAGCCGGGCCTGGTCGGCGAGATGGTTCTCGGCCAGGCGGTCGACCGGGGTCGGGAGGCGCTCGGCGCCCGATGCCTGGGCGCTCACAGATCGTTGGTCGCGAACGTGTCGCACTGCCGCGGGTCACCGGACCGGTAACCGATGGTGAACCAGCGCGAGCGCTGCTGGGCCGAGCCGTGGGTCCAGCCCTCGGGGTTCGAGTTCGCGCCCCCGATGGTGTCGTCGCCGATCGCCTTCGCGGTCTGGATGACGCTCGCGATCTGTTGCTGGGTCAGCGGCTCGAGCATCGCGTCCGGTCCCTTGTCGGCGTGATAGGCCCACACGCCGGCGAGACAATCGGCCTGCAGCTCCACGCGCACCGACCCCGACAGCGGGCCCTGCGAGCCCATCCGATTGCCCTTCTGCAGCGCGCCGGTCAGGTTCTGGACGTGATGGCCGTACTCGTGGGCGACCACGTACTCCTGCGCGAGCGGTCCGTTGCTGCCGCCCATCTGCTCGAGCTGGGCGAAGAACGACGGGTCGATGTACACCGTCTGGTCGGCCGGGCAGTAGAACGGGCCGGTCGCCGACGTCGCCGCGCCGCAGCCGGTGCTGACCGATCCCGTGAAGATCTTGGTCTCGGGTGGCGTATACCCACGCATCTCCGCCGACCACACCTTGTTGAGGCTGTTCGTGGTCGCCACGATGCGGCAGATGGAGTCGGTATTCGCCTTCTCGATGGTGCAGGACTGGATGTGGTCGTCGAGCTCGGACGCGTTCTGGCTGCTGACGGTGTCGCCGCCGAGGCCGGAGCCACCGGTGATCGAGCCGGGGTCGATGCCGAAGAACAACGCGACCAGAGTGATGATCAGCCCGGCGCCTCCGCCGAGCGCGATTCGACCGACACCGCCGCCTCCGCCGCCACCGCCGGAGACGCCGCCGGTGTCGAGTGGACCGTCGCCCTGAAAAACCATGTCGCTCCTTGTCCCGGCTCGATACCGTCCCACGCCCACAGCCGGTGTGAGTCGGAGTTCGGCACGGTCGAGCTTATTCGCCGACGCGCCGGTGGTGACCTGATCGGACCCAATGCCGGGTTCGTGTCGTCGGTGCCGATCCCTCGCGGGAGGCCGGGATGGCCGGGTGCAGGTCGGCCGAGGTCACGAAAGTAGGATTGGCCCAGATTCACCACGTATCCGCTTGGGAAGGACACTGAGTGCTCCGCACGCATCTCGCCGGTTCGCTTCGCCGCGCCGACGCCTCGCAGACCGTCACCGTCGCCGGTTGGGTCGCCCGTCGTCGCGATCACGGAGGCGTGGTCTTCATCGATCTGCGCGACAGCTCCGGACTGGTCCAGGTCGTCTTCCGTGACGAGGCCGTCGCGGAGGCGGCCCATCGACTCCGCGCCGAGTTCTGCGTGGCGGTCACGGGCGTCGTCGAGGAACGGCCCGCCGGTAGCGAGAACCCGAACCTGTCGTCGGGCGAGATCGAGATCAACGCAGTGGGCCTCGAGGTGCTGAACGCCTCGGCGCCGCTGCCCTTCCAGCTCGACGAGGCACCCGGCGAAGAGGCCCGTCTGCACTACCGGTACCTCGACCTGCGTCGCGAGGGACCTGCCCGCGCCTTGCGATTGCGTTCCCAGGTGAACGCGGCGGCCCGCGGCGTGCTCGCCGACCACGACTTCGTCGAGATCGAGACGCCGACGCTGACGCGCTCGACGCCGGAGGGCGCCCGCGACTTCCTGGTGCCCGCACGCCTGCAGCCGGGCACCTTCTATGCCCTGCCGCAGAGCCCGCAGCTGTTCAAACAGCTCCTGATGGTCGCCGGGATGGAGCGCTATTACCAGATCGCGCGCTGTTATCGCGACGAGGATTTCCGTGCCGACCGGCAGCCGGAGTTCACCCAGCTCGACCTCGAGATGAGCTTTGTCGATCAGGACGATGTGATCGCGCTCGCCGAGGAGGTACTGGCGGCCCTGTGGAAGTTGATCGGTGTGGAGATCACCACCCCGATCCCGCGCATCACCTACGCCGACGCGATGCGGCGGTACGGATCCGACAAGCCGGATCTGCGGTTCGAGCTCGAACTGGTCGAGTGCACCGACTATTTCGTCGACACCCCGTTCCGGGTGTTCCAGGCGCCCTACGTGGGTGCGGTCGTGATGCCGGGTGGGGCGTCGCAGCCCCGCCGCCAGCTCGACGCCTGGCAGGAATGGGCGAAGCAGCGCGGCGCCAAGGGGCTGGCCTACGTGCTCGTCGGTGACGACGGCGAACTCGGCGGCCCGGTCGCCAAAAACCTCTCCGACGCCGAACGCGCCGGACTCGTCGCCCACGTCGGGGCCGAGCCGGGTGACTGTGTCTTCTTCGCCGCCGGACCGGCCAAGGCGCAGCGCGCTCTGCTGGGTGCCGCCCGCGGTGAGATCGCATCGCGTCTCGGCCTCATCAAGGACGATGCGTGGGCGTTCACCTGGGTTGTCGACGCGCCGCTGTTCGAGCCGGCCGACGACGCGACCGCGAGTGGTGACGTCGCCGTCGGTTCGGGCGCCTGGACCGCGGTGCACCATGCGTTCACCGCGCCCAAGCCCGAGTCGCTGGACGCGCTGGAGACCGATCCGGGGTCGGCACTGGCCTACGCATACGACATCGTCTGCAACGGCAACGAGATCGGTGGCGGGTCGATCCGTATCCATCAGCGCGAAGTGCAGGAGCGCGTGTTCGAGATCATGGGCATCGGCCACGACGAGGCAGAGGAGAAGTTCGGCTTCCTGCTCGACGCCTTCGCCTACGGCGCGCCCCCGCACGGCGGGATCGCATTCGGCTGGGACCGCATCACCGCCCTGCTGGCGGGGGAGAACTCGATCCGAGAGGTGATCGCGTTCCCGAAGTCGGGCGGTGGAGTCGATCCGCTCACCGACGCCCCTGCGGCGATCACACCGCAGCAGCGCAAGGAGTCGGGGATCGACGCCAAGCCGGTGGTCCGGAAGCAGGCGGACACCGACGCAGAGGGCGTGGCGGCGGAAGCGGGCGGCGGCGCCTGACCGCGGCTCCCACGGATTCCCGGTACGTCTCGCCCGGAAGCCGTGGGCGGCATGGCAGGCCGTGGGTGACCCTGCCCGCATATCCGGCAGCTGGTCGGTATCTGTGATGTGATTTCACACCATGACGATCAAGGTGGCCCTCGAGCATCGCACGAGTTACGCATTCGATCGCCCGGTCAAGATCTTCCCGCATGTGGTCCGTCTGCGACCCGCTCCGCACTCGCGTACGCCGATCGAGGCGTACTCGCTGAAAGTCGAACCGGCCGAACACTTCCTGAACTGGCAGCAGGACGCGTTCAGCAACTACATGGCGCGGCTGGTGTTCCCGGAGCCGGCCACGATGCTCTCCATCTCGGTGAGCCTGGTCGCCGATCTGACCGCGGTCAATCCGTTCGACTTCTTCATCGAGGACTGGGCTGAGGACTTCGGTTTCTCCTATCCCGACGACCTCCGCACCGACCTGGAGATCTTCCTCCGTTCGGTCGGGGTGACCGAGGGCGAGTTCGTCGGCGCGCCGGTCCATCCGTCCGTCGCTGAGTTCGCCGCGGAACATCGGCCACCGGGCACCGTCCGGATCATCGACTTCCTGGTCGGCCTTAACCAGGCGGTCCGCGATGCTGTCGGGTACACGGTCCGTCTGGAGACGGGTGTGCAGACACCCGAGTACACACTGTCCAGCGGCATCGGGTCCTGCCGTGATTCGGCCTGGTTGCTCGTTGCGCTGCTGCGTGAGCTGGGCCTGGCCGCGCGGTTCGTCTCCGGGTATCTGGTGCAGTTGACGTCGGATGTGAAGTCGATCGACGGACCCTCGGGCCCGGACGCCGACTTCACGGATCTGCATGCCTGGACCGAGGTCTACCTGCCGGGAGCCGGATGGGTGGGCATGGACCCGACGTCCGGTCTGTTCGCAGGCGAGGGGCACATCCCGCTTGCCGCGACGCCGAGCCCCGGTGGCGCAGCACCGATCTCCGGCGCGACCGGACCCTGCCACGCCACGCTGGACTTCGCGAACACGGTGACCCGCTTCCACGAGGACCCGCGGGTGACGTTGCCGTACACCCCCGAACAGTGGGATCGGGTGGTCGATCTCGGCGCGGCCGTCGACGCCCGGATGGCCCGCAACGACGTCCGACTCACGATGGGCGGCGAACCGACCTTCGTGTCGATCGACAACCAGACCGACCCCGAGTGGACCACCGCCGCCGACGGCCCGCACAAACGACTGCTGGCGTCGCGGCTCGCCGAGCGACTGCGCGGGACCTACGCACCCGCCGGCCTGGTGCAGCGCAGCCAGGGCAAGTGGTACCCGGGTGAACCGTTGCCGCGTTGGCAGATCGCACTGATGTGGCGGACCGACGGCCTGCCGATCTGGCGTCGTCCCGAACTCCTCGCCGATCCGTGGGCGACGCAGGAACAGGCCGCAGCGAGCATCGAGGTGGAGAGCACCGGTGCCGGCGAGCGCGCGACGGTCGGTGCTGCCGACGCCTCGATCGCCGAGACGCTGTTGACCGCAGTGGCCAAGGCGATCGGGCTGCCGACCACACAGGTGATGCCCGCCTACGAGGATCCCCTGGTGCGGTTGGGCGAGCTGGCGGCGCTCCCACCCGGTGATCCGGGCGCGGACCCCACCGTCCTGACGGCCCGCGGTGCGGCGCTGGCGGCCGCCGCGGCCGAGGCCGACGACGAGACCGATCTCACGCCACCTGCGGATTCGGGCGACGCTCGCAGTGCCTTGCTGGAGCGTCTGGACGGTGCGATCACCGAACCGACCGCTTTCGTCCTGCCGCTCAGTCGTTCCGAGGACGAGACGGCGTGGCAGAGTGCCCGGTGGACCACGCGCCGTGGCCGTCTGGTGCTGACCCCGGGAACGTCGCCCGCGGGTCTGCGGCTGCCGTTGAACTCCCTGTCGTGGGGGCCGGCCCCGACCATGTTCGAGGTCGATCCGTCCGTCCGGGCCGGCGCGTTGCCCGCCGACCCGGCCGCTGAACTCGGACTCATCGTCCGCGACGTCGATCCGGCCGCGTTCGTGCCGCGATCCGCCGTGGTCGCCGAGGTCCGTGGCGGGGTGCTCGCCGTCTTCATGCCGCCACTGGCCGCGCTTGAGGAGTTCCTGGCGATCATCGAGTTCGTCGAGGACGCGGCGGCCGCCATCTCGACACCCGTGGTCATCGAAGGCTATGGGCCGCCCTCGGATGCGCGGCTCACCACGCTCACCGTCACACCCGATCCGGGCGTGATCGAGGTGAACATCCAGCCGACCGCCAGTTTCGCCGAGCAATCCGCGTTGCTCGACGATCTCTACGATCACGCGCGGCACACCCGGCTCGGCACCGAGACCTTCGACCTCGACGGAAGTCACGGCGGTACCGGCGGCGGCAACCACATCACGCTCGGCGGGACGACCCCCGCCGATTCGCCGATGCTGCGCCGTCCGGACCTGTTGGTGTCGATGCTGACGTACTGGCAGCGGCACCCGTCGTTGTCGTATCTCTTCTCCGGGAGGTTCGTCGGGACCACGTCGCAGGCACCGCGGGTGGACGAAGGCCGCGAGTCCGCTCTGTACGAGCTGGAGATCGCGTTCTCCGAGATCGACCGGCTGGGCGTGAAGGGCGACGGTGTCGGAGGTGTGGAGGCCCCGCCGAATCCGTGGGTGACCGACCGTGCTCTGCGACACCTGCTGACCGACATCACCGGCAACACCCATCGCTCGGAGTTCTGCATCGACAAGCTCTACAGTCCTGACTCGACACGAGGACGTCTCGGTCTGCTCGAACTCCGTGCGTTCGAGATGCCGCCGCACCACCGGATGGCGATGGTGCAGTCGCTGCTGGTGCGGTCGCTGGTGTCGTGGTTCTGGGAGCACCCGCATCGCGGCAGGCTCATCCGGCACGGTGGCGATCTGCACGGCAAATACCTTCTGCCGCACCACATCATCGGTGACATCGCCGCCGTCGCCGAGGACCTGCGGCAGGCAGGCTACCCGTTCGACACCGCATGGCTCGACCCGTTCACGGAGTTCCGGTTCCCTCGGCTCGGTACGGTCTCGATCCGCGACCACGAGGTCGAACTCCGAGGCGCGATCGAGCCGTGGAACACGCTCGGCGAGGAATCGACCGGTACCGGGACGGCGCGGTACGTCGACTCGTCGATCGAACGTGTGCAGGTGCGGGTCCAGGGTGGTGAGGACGACCGTTTCCTGTTGACGTGCAACGGTTTCCCCATTCCGTTGAGTCCCACCGGCCGCACCGGGGAGCGGGTCGCGGGCATCCGGTTCCGCGCCTGGCAGCCGCCCAGCGCGTTGCATCCTTCGATCACCATCGACACCCCACTCACGTTCGACCTGGTCGACACGGTCGCAGGCCGGTCGGTTGGCGGTGCGACCTACCACGTCGTCCATCCGGGTGGCCGCTCGTACGACCGGCCCCCGGTGAACGCGGTGGAGGCGGAATCGCGCCGCAACGGACGCTTCGAGGCCAGCGGTCACACCAGCGGCTCGGTCGACATCGGGCTCCTCCGGGAGCGGCAGGCCCGGCAGGCCACCGATACCGGGGTACCGGCGATCCTGGATCTGCGCCGGGCACGTACAGTTCTTCGGTGATCGTTTCGTCGGGCAGCCCGGCCGGGAATCGACTGCCCGGGGTCTTCGACGGGTACCGCCCCGACGGCTCCGCATTGTTCGATGTCGAGGGGTTGTCCCACGGCACGGCAGCGCAGGCGCCCTACGACGAGATGCTCGACAGCAGTGGCGTGACCAGGCCGGCCTGGACGGATCTGGTGTCCGGGTATGCGGCGCGTGGCGATGAACGCCTCAGGGGTGCCGCGGCGCGCCTGGCCACCGCGGTCAGCGACGAGGGCGTCATCTACAACGAGTTCGACGGCGACCAGACCGTCGCACGGGACTGGCAGGTCGATCCGGTCCCGCTCGTCGTCGACGGGGTGGAGTGGACGGAGCTGGAGAAGGCCGTCATCCAGCGGTCGATGTTGCTCGATCAGCTGCTGCGGGACATCTATCGCGACCAGAAGACGATCCGCCGTGGCCTGGTCCCACCGGAGATGGTGTTCGGCCACCCCGGCTACATCCGGAAGGCGGCCCGGCTGGAGGTCGCCGGTCCGCACGCGTTGTTCCTGCATGCCCTGGATCTCGGTCGGACGTCCGACGGCAGCTTCGAGGTGTATGCCGACCGCACGCAGGCGCCGTCGGGCATCGGCTTCGCGATGGTCGACCGCAGACTGCTCTCCCGGACGTTCCCGCAGCTGTTCCAGACCGTCGCGCCGCGACCGATCGCGACGTTCGCGGGCACTCTGCGGCTGGCTCTCTTCGACTACGCCCCACCCGGCGTCGACGATCCCACGGTCGCGGTGCTGAGTCCTGGAAGCATGTCCGAAACCGCCTTCGACCAGGCATATCTGGCATCGTTACTGGGGTTCCCCCTTGTCGAGGGCGACGACCTGACGGTGCGTGACGGCGCCGTCTACATGCGGTCGCTGGGCAAGTACAAGCGGGTCGACGTGCTGCTGCGGCGGATCGACGCCGGTTATGCGGATCCGCTCGATCTGCGTACCGACTCCCGGCTCGGCGTCGCCGGTCTGGTGGAGGCCATCTCACGCGGCACCGTCACGGTGGTGAACACCCTCGGCAGCGGGGTGCTCGAGAACCCGGCGCTGCACACGGTGCTGGACGAACTCGCACCGGTGCTGCTCGACGAGGACCTCGCGCTGCCGTCGGTACCCACGCTGTGGGCCGGCGATGACCTGCAGCGCACCAAGATCCGCGCCGATCTCGGCGAGCTTGTGCTGTCGAACTTCGCCACCGACGAAGAGGTGATCGCCCCGATGCTCGATACCGCGAGGCGTGCCGATCTCCTCGCCCGGATCGAGGCACACCCGTGGCAGTGGGTGGCCCGGACGCTGCAACCCGTCTCGATCGCGCCGACGATGACGCGGGGGCGCACCACCTCGGATCGTCCGGGGGTGCTCCGTGCCGCACAGGTCGGGGTGCGTGCCTTCAGCGTGGCTCAGGGGCCGACCTACGCGGTGATGCCGGGTGGACTGGGGATGGTGCTCGCCGACGGTGTGGCCGGTGCGGCGCAGCGGACGGTGTCGGCGAAGGACGTCTGGGTGACCAGCGCCGACGTCGGCGGACATGTCTCACGGAAGTCGGGCACCCGATCGGCGGCCGCCGAGGAGATGGCCGCGCCGCGGCCCGGGCGGACTCCGCGCACCGCCGCGTACTACGACGTCGCCGCGGCCGCGAGTCCCCGCGTCCTGGCCGACCTCTTCTGGTTCGGGCGCTACGGCGAACGGACGGAGTCGACGACGCGCCTGGCGAAGGTGGCGCGCGAGCGCTATCAGGAGGTGCAGTACCGCCCGTGGATGAGCGGATCGGCGGCGGTGCCCTTGGTGCTGCATGCGGTGGCGCGGGTGACCGGTACGTCCCTCTATCTCGGGACCGCCGACCTCGCCGCGGAGCCCGGCGACACGCCGGCCGCGCCGGAGCGGGTCAACGAGGCCATCGCCAAGATCACCGATCTCACCATCACGCGCTCGGTGGCCGGGACCATCGCCCACTCCGCCGATCGGCTGGTCGCGACGGCCCGGGCGGTCCGCGATCAGATGTCGACGAGCACGTGGATGGTGCTGGCTCCGGTCGAACGGGCGATCGAGGAACTCGGTGCGCAGGTGCGCGGCGCCCGCGACGCGGCCGATCAAACCTCCGTCGCCGGTGACACGACATTGGATCTGGGCTCCGACCTCGGCCATGCGCACGACGAGGTGCTGCACGGTGTCCTCGCGCTCGCCGGTCTGCAGGCCGACTCGATGGTGCACGACGCAGGCTGGTTGTTCATGGACATCGGCCGGCGTATCGAACGGACCATCGCCCTCGCCGACCTCACCGTGGCGTTGTTCGTCGTGGCGCAGGACCGTGAGGTCGAGCAGGCGCTCCTGGAGTCGTTCCTGGTCGCCAACGAGTCGTCGGTGATCTACCGCAGGCGCAATCGCGGGCTCTATCGATTCGACGCCGTCGGTGGTCTGCTGTTCTTCGACGAGACCAACCCCCGGGCGATGATCTACCAGCTGACACGGATGCATGACGATCTGACCGCGCTGCCGGACGAACTGCGCTCGGCCGGCTCCGAACGGATCGTCGAGGAGCTGATCGCGGAGCTGCGTCGTTCCGATCCGGAAGACCTCGCCGCGGTCGACGCGACGGGTCGCCGGGCACAGCTCGGTGAGTTGATGACCGCCCTGGGTGCCGGAGCGCGAGACCTCTCCGACGTCCTGACGCGGACCCGGTTCGCCTCGCCCCGCCAGGCGCAGCCGATCTGGGGCGGGGGAGGTGACGGCGTATGACAGCACCGGAACCAGCGGTGGAACCGACCTCGGAACGCGCCGACGTCATCGACGGTCACCGGCGTCGCTACCGGGTCATGCATCGCACGTCGTACACCTACGATGACGTGGTCTCGTCGTCGTACGGCCGCTGCTACCTCACCCCTCGCGAGCTGCCACATCAGCGGGTGCTGTCGGCCGGGGTGACCATCGAGCCCGAGCCCGACGACTGGTCCACCGGGGTGGATGTCTACGGCAACGGTGATTCGTACTTCCACGTCCGGTCCAACCATGACGAGCTGGTCGTCACTGCGACCTCGGTCGTCGAGGTCGATCCACCCGACCCGGGGATGCTCCTCTCGCCTGCGGCACTCGGTCCGTGGGAGCAGGCCCGTCCGTCGGCGGTCGGTGCCGCGGGTGCCGGTGCGGTCGAGTTCGTCCTCGACCTCACGCCTCCGGAGATCACCCCTGCGGTGGCCGGCTACGCGGCGGAGGTGTTCCGGCCCGGCCGGCCGCTGATCGAGGCCGTCACCGACCTCACCACCCGGATCTTCCGGGAATTCACCTACAAATCGGGATCGACGGCGATCAGCACCCGCGTGGACACCGTCCTGGAACGGCGCATGGGGGTCTGCCAGGACTTCGCCCGTGTCGCCATCGCCTGCCTGCGTTCGGTCGGACTCGCAGCGCGTTACGAGTCGGGCTACCTGGCCACCGACCCGCCGCCCGGTCGGGAACGGATCTTCGGCGCGGACGCGAGCCACGCGTGGGCGGCCGTGTGGCTGCCCGGTGACCGTTGGCTGGCCTTCGACCCGACCAACGACAAACTCGTCGACGAACGACACGTGACAGTGGCGTGGGGTCGCGACTACGACGATGTCCCGCCGTTGCGCGGGGTCATCTACACGGAGTCGAAGAAAAGCCGGATCGAGGTGTCGGTGGACGTCAGCCCGATCGGTGCCGACGATGTGTCCGAGATCACCGAGGGGTCTTCGGGAACGGACGCCGACTAGCCTCACCGGGCCATTCGGGCCGGGTCGCCCGAACGGATGACACCCACCGGCGTCGGGCTGGACCTCGACCTGACCCTTGTTGTGCGAGACGGGATCTGACATCTGCCGAGGTGGGCGCGATTTACCAGTGGCAAATGCATTGCAGATGGATGAAGAGTCGTGACGCCGTGATCGGCGATTGGGTACGTTGGTGGGTGACATGACGGTAATCACTGAGAGTCGCATCGCCGGTGTGGTGCGCGCGGCCGAGACAGTTCTCTCGCATCGGGCCGGTTCCCCCGTCACCCTCGCAGACCCCGAAGACCTCGGGGGTAGTGGTCGCACCGTCGTGGTGCGGGCGCGGGTGGCGGTCAATCCTCTGTCGATGGATCGCACCTTGGTGATCAAGGCACTGCCTGCCGACGAGGACCCCCGTGCCTTCCATCGCGAACTCGCCTCCTACAAGTACGCCACCGCGCTGCCCACCGAATCCCGTCCGGGACCACAGCTCATCGCGTCCGACCCCGACGTGCGGGTACTCGTCCTCACCGACCTCGGGCACGGACGCTCACTGACATCGCTGTTGTCGGGCACCGACGTCGTCGAGACGTCGCACGCGGTCAGTGCCTGGGGGCAGGCACTCGGCCGTATGCACGCGGCGACGGTCGGCGGTGAGATCGACTTCCTCGCCATCCTGCGTCGTGGGGCGAAGGGCACCGATGACGTGGATGTCCTCGGCGAGGCCGCCGAGCGGGCGGTCGAGGACGCGCCGGGCCTGACCGAGAGCCTCGGTGTCGAACTGCCCGATGACGTCGCGAAACGGCTGACGATCGCCTGCGGTCTGTTCGCCGACGGTGATCACCGGGCCTTCAGCCCTTCGGACGTCGGCGCGGAGAACATCCTGCTCAACGACGAGGGCGTGCAGTTCATGGACTACGAGTGGGGCGGTTTCCGCGACGCCACTCTCGACATCGCGTATGCCCTGGTCACTTTCGGTGCACAGTTGTCGCACGTCAACGTCGACCACCGCGCCGACCTCGAGATCGCGATGGTCGACGCGTGGCGTTCCGAGGTCTATCCCATCTGGCCGGGCCTCGGTCACGACGGTGAGGCGACCCGCAAGATCACCACCGCCCGGCTGTTGTGGACGTGGCTGTCGACAGTGTGGATGCTGCCCGACGAGGGTGCCGCGTCTGTCGAGGACCGACATCCCGGCCACGCCGGTCAGACCCACGACTGGGCGCTGCACACCAACGATCCCCGCGTCGTCGTCGCGCGCTGGGCGGATCTGTCGGCCGCGGCGGTCCGGGCAGGCGAAGCGGAGATCGCCGAGTTCGCGTCCCGGCTCGGTGCCGCGCTGCAGCGCACCTGGCTCACCTGACGGCGCGCCGTGGAAGGGCTGTTCGACCCACCGACGGCCGCCCCGGGTCCCGGCTCGGGCGGCCTCGCGTCACCTCCCGGCGCACACGCACCATTGGCGGTGCGGATGCGCCCGGAGTCGCTCGACGAGATCGTCGGCCAGCAGCATCTGCTGGGCCCCGGGTCGCCGTTGCGACGCCTCATCAACGGCTCCGGTGCGGCATCGGTGATGCTCTACGGGCCGCCCGGCACCGGTAAGACGACGATGGCCGCGCTGATCTCCCGGGCCACGGGAGGTCGGTTCGAGGCGCTCTCGGCGCTGTCGGCCGGCGTGAAGGAGGTGCGTGCCGTCATCGACGTCGCGCGGCGGCGGTTGATCGAGGGGCAGCAGACCGTGCTGTTCATCGACGAGGTCCATCGGTTCTCCAAGACACAACAGGACGCGTTGCTGGACGCGGTGGAGAACCGCATCGTGCTGCTGGTGGCGGCGACCACGGAGAACCCGTCGTTCTCGGTGGTCGCGCCGTTGCTGTCCCGGTCACTGGTGCTGCAGCTGCGATCTCTCTCCGACGACGACATCCGGGAGGTGCTGCGTCGTGCCGTGGCCGACCCGCGCGGGCTCGACGGGCGGGTCGAGGTCAGTGACGCGGCGATGGACCACCTCGTCGCGGTCGCCGGTGGCGACGCGCGTCGGGCCCTGACCGGACTGGAGGCCAGCGCGGATGCGGCGCTGCGCGGCGACGACGAGGACGTCGCGGGACCAGACGGCCACCGTCCCGTGCTCGACGTGACCGAGGTGGAGGCGGCCATCGATCGCGCCGCGGTGCGCTACGACCGTGACGGCGACCAGCACTACGACGTGACCAGCGCATTCATCAAATCCATCCGAGGCTCGGATGTCGATGCCGCGCTGCACTATCTGGCTCGGATGATCGTCGCGGGCGAGGACCCACGATTCATCGCCCGTCGCCTGATGATCCATGCCAGCGAGGACATCGGCATGGCCGACCCGACCGCCCTGCAGACGGCCGTGGCCGCCGCCCAGGTGGTGGCGTTGGTCGGGATGCCGGAGGCAAAACTGGCCCTCACCCAGGCCACCATCCACCTGGCGACCGCCCCCGAAATCGGGGGGAGTCGTCTCGGCCATCGGCGCCGCGATCGCGGATGTCGAGGCCGGGAAATCGGGGGCGGTTCCCGCGCATCTCCGAGACAGCCACTATGCCGGGGCCAAAGGCCTGGGCAGCGGCATCGGCTATCGATACCCGCACGACGATCCGGACGGGGTGGTCGCCCAGCAGTACGCGCCCGACGAGCTGGTCGGGGTCGACTATTACCAGCCGACCGATCACGGGTTCGAACGAGAGATCGGCGCCCGACTGGGCAAGTTGCGGTCCATCGTGCGGGCCGCGGTCTCCCGTTCGCGGCGACGATAGGCCTCGCAGGCGGGTCAGCCGATCTCGACCACGGCCTCGTGGCAGACGGGGAAGTTCACCGAGTTCGCGATGAAGCACCACTCGTGGGCGTCGTCGTGGGCAGCGATCGCATCGTCGACCATCGACCCGTCCGCGACCGTGACCCGCGGGCGCAGCGTGGCGCTCACGAAGTGCCCACCATTGCCCTCCTGCGCCATGACCGCGTGCGCGTCGTCGACGTATGCGGTGACGACGACGCCGCGGGCCACACAGGCATGCAGATAGGAGAGCAGGTGGCACTGGGAGAGCGCCGCCAGCAGCATGTCTTCCGGGTTCCATCGCCCACCGTCGCCCCGGAACGAGGCATCGGCGGAACCGAGAAGGTCAGGCTTTCCCGGCACGGCAACCACCGTGTCGCGGTCATAATCGCGATACCCGGTCGTCCCCGGGCCACGGTTGCCGGTCCAGGTGGTCGTGAGTGCGTACTGATGGTCGGTCGACATGGTCGACGAGTCTGCCACCGGGCTCCGACACGATGCCGGACACGGGCTCGTTCCCACCTCGGCGGTAGTCTGGAGAGTCGCAGACCGGTCTCGACCGCCGGTCCGGACGACCAGATGCCAGACCGACCACTCACCAAGGACGAACTCAGTTGCAGACGCATGACATCCGGCAGCGCTTCCTGGATCACTTCATCAAGGCGGGCCACACCGAGGTCCCGAGCGCCTCGCTGATCCTCGATGACCCCAACCTGCTGTTCGTCAACGCCGGAATGGTGCCGTTCAAGCCCTACTTCCTGGGTGAGCAGACCGCACCCTTCGACCGCGCGACGAGCGTGCAGAAGTGCGTGCGCACCCTCGACATCGACGAGGTCGGCATCACGACGCGTCACAACACGTTCTTCCAGATGGCAGGCAACTTCTCGTTCGGCGACTACTTCAAGCGTGAGGCGATCAACTTCGCGTGGACGTTGCTCACCAACAGCGTCGCCGACGGCGGCTACGGGATCGAGGCCGACAAACTGTGGCCGACGGTGTACCTCGACGACGACGAGGCCGAGGCCATCTGGCGCGACGAGATCGGCGTCCCCGCCGAGCGCATCCAGCGGCGCGGTCTGAAGGACAACTACTGGTCGATGGGTGTCCCGGGCCCCTGCGGCCCGTGCTCGGAGATCTTCTACGACCGCGGTCCCGCCTACGGCGAGGAAGGCGGGCCCGAGGCGGACGAGGACCGCTACATCGAGATCTGGAATCTCGTGTTCATGCAGAATGTGCGGGGCCCCGGCGGCGGCAAGGACGGCTACGAGATCCTCGGTCCGCTGCCGAAGAAGAACATCGACACCGGTATGGGCATCGAGCGCGTCGCCTGCATCCTGCAGGGCGTCGACAACGTCTACGAGACCGACCTGTGCAAGCCGATCATCGACCTCGCCGCCCGTCTGACCGGCCGCGCATACGGCGCAGGCAATCACGACGACGACGTCCGCTTCCGCGTGATCGCCGACCACGCCCGCACCGCGACCCTGCTCATCGGCGACGGCGTCCTGCCCGGCAACGACGGTCGAGGTTACGTCCTGCGCCGCCTGCTGCGGCGTGTGGTCCGGTCGGTGCGTCTTCTCGGAGCCGACCAGCCGACGATGGGGGACTTCATCAACCTCGTCGTCGACACCATGTCTCCCTCGTACCCGAACCTCGCCGAACAGCGCAGGCACATCGTCGACGTCGCGATCGGCGAGGAGGCGTCGTTCAGCAAGACGCTGGCCGCCGGTTCCAAGCTCTTCGCCGATGCCGCGCAGGCCACCAAGGCGGCCGAGAACACCACGATCAGCGGTGACGACGCGTTCACCCTGCACGACACCTACGGCTTCCCGATCGACCTGACACTGGAGATGGCCGCCGAGGCCGGGCTGTCGGTGGACCAGCAGGGTTTCACCGCGCTGATGGCCGAACAGAAGCAGCGTGCCAAGGCCGATGCGACCGCCCGCAAGACCGGTCATGCCGACCTGTCGGTGTACCGCGAGTTCCTCGACCGTGGGCCGACCACCTTCACCGGATTCGACGAACTCATCTCGGAGGCAAAGGTTCTCGGGCTGGTGTCCGACGGCGCACGGGTGCGCAGCGCGTCGTCGGGACAGGAGCTTGTCGTGGTGCTCGACCGCAGTCCGCTCTATGCCGAATCCGGTGGTCAGATGGCCGATGTCGGGACCATCACGACCGGCGACGGTGTGCGCCTGCGCATCACCGACGTCCAGAAGGCCGGCAAGTCCGTGTGGCTGCACAAGGTGACCGTCGACGAGGGCGAGATCGCCGAGGGCGACGAGGTCATCGCGTCGGTCGACCAGGCGTGGCGGCACGGTGCGACACAGGGACATTCGGGGACCCACATGGTTCACGCCGCACTGCGTGAGGTACTCGGGCCCACCGCGACCCAGGCGGGTTCGCTGAACCGGCCGGGCTATCTCCGATTCGACTTCCACTCCGGGAAGCCGTTGTCGGAGAGTCAGCGTCGTGAGATCGAGGAGATCAGCAATGCGGCGGTCGAGGCCAACTATCCGGTGCACACCTTCGAGACCGGGCTGACCGAGGCGAAGCAGATGGGGGCGCTGGCGCTGTTCGGTGAGAACTACGGCGACGTGGTCCGCGTCGTCGAGATCGGTGGCCCGTTCTCCATGGAACTGTGCGGCGGAACGCATGTCGCGTCGTCGTCGCAGATCGGTCCGGTCACCGTGATCGGTGAATCATCGGTCGGATCGGGTGTCCGGCGCGTGGAGGCCTACGTCGGCATGGACTCCTTCCGGTTCCTGTCCAAGGAGCGGGCGCTGCTGGCAGGTCTCGCATCGTCACTCAAGGTGCCCTCCGAGGAGGTGCCGGGTCGCGTCGAGCAGCTGGTGAACCGGCTGCGCGACGCGGAGAAGCAGGTCGAACGGATGCGGGCGGATTCGGCTCGCGCAGCAGCAGGCGGACTGATCGACTCCGCCGTCACGGTTGGTTCGACGCTGATCGTCGGCGGGCGCCTGCCCGACGGTCTCGACGCCAACGGGCTGCGTTCGCTCGCAACGGATCTGCGTGGCAAGGTCGCCGACCGGCCCGCGGTGATCGCGCTCTTCTCGTCGACCACCGACGGCGAGACCACCAAGGTGCCGTTCGTCGTGGCCACCACCGATGCCGCTCGCGGACTCGGCGTCAAGGCCGGTGACATCGTCAAGGAGGTCGCCGGACTGGTCGGCGGCCGCGGTGGCGGAAAACCCGATCTCGCGCAGGGATCCGGTTCCGATGCCACCGGCGTCGACGCCGCGATGACCCGTCTGCGCGAACTCGTCCGGGACCGATGACGGCGACCCGCGGACGTCGCATCGGCGTCGATGTCGGATCGGTCCGCATCGGTGTCGCGGTGTGTGATCCGGACGGCATTCTCGCGACACCCGTGGAGACCGTCCGGCGGACCCCAGGGGGCAGAGCGGACCTCGAACGAATCGCCGACATCGTGGCCGAATACGACGCAGTCGGCGTGGTGGTCGGGCTGCCCAAGACATTGCGCAACGAGGACGGGACGGCGGCAGGGCTGGCACGTGAGTTCGGTGATCAGCTCGCGGACCGGATCAGCCCGGTCGGTGTCGAATATCACGACGAACGCCTGACCACGGTGACTGCTACCCAGGCGCTGCGTGCGAGCGGGGTGAAAGCGAAATCCTCGCGCGCCGTGATTGATCAAGCGGCCGCGGTCGCTATTCTGCAGGGGTGGCTGGACACGCGACGATGAGTTCTGGATCCGTCCGGCCCCACAGCACAGCGCAATTCGCGATCGCGAATCGGCGCTACAGTGCAGCCGACTTTCGCCGGAACCGGAGAGGAATCATTCGGTGACCGACGAGCACCAGCATCGGCCGCGACAGCGGCGCCACGAGATCTCCGAACAGCCCACCGAGCAGCTCGATCTCGATCGACTGCGGTATTTCACGCAGCCCGCCGACGGCAAGCCCTCGACCCGTCATCGCCGCCGCAGGGCGGTGGAATCGGACGAACCGGAGGTCACGCAGGCCGCGCACCCGTCGAACCCACCCGCGGGTGCTCAACCACCTCCTCCCGGCGCTCCGCCGATGCCCAGCGCCCCGATGCCCAGTGGTCCGATGCCCAGCGCTCCGCCGGCTCCGAGCCCTCCGCCGCCCGCTGCGCCGCGGACCGCCGCGCCGCGGACCGGCGCGCAGCGCGTGGCACCAGAGGTCCGACGACGGGCGCCGAGCGCACCGCCGCCACCGAGCCGACCCGAACGGAGCCGACCTGAGCGGATCCCCCCTGAGCGGATCCCCTCGGAGCGGATCCCTTCAGACGACGTCGATCCGGACCAGCCCCTGACGCTCTCGTCGGGCGAGTACAGCGACCCGCTGCGCAGCGCCGTTCCGCACCGGGTGCGTCCGCAGACGATCGAGCCCCAAGCGCCACGCACGCACTTCCTCGACAGCGACGACGACCCGCTCGACGAGACCGCCGATGACGTCGCCGATCGCGGTCGTCGGCGCCTGCGGCGGGAGCGCGGCGCCGGGCGCCCGAAAGGCAGGCGTCCCCGTCGGGAGAAGGTCGGCTCGCCGAATCGCACGCGACGTCGCGTCATCCTCGCGCTGGTGATGGCCTGCATGCTGGTCCTGGTCGCCGGGGTCGGATTCGTCGGTCTGCGCTCGCTCGGGGTCTTCGAGAACCACAAGGACTACTCCGATGCGGCAGGTACGGCCGATGTGATCGTCGACATCCCGCAGAACTCGACTCTGATGGACTTCGGCCGGATCCTGGAGAAGGACGATGTGGTCGGCAGCGTCAACGCGTTCCTCGACGCCGCAGGTGGGCAGGCCATGTCGGGCGGTTACTACAAGCTCCGAACCCAGATCCCCGCGGCCACCGCGGTCGCGATGATGACCGACGACAACGAGCACCGCGTCGGCCGCGTGGTGGTGCCGGAAGGGCTGCAGCTCGACAACAAGAAGGGCGTCGACGGCAAGACCACTCCGGGAATCTTCCAGATGATCTCCGACGCCACGGCGGTGACCGTGAACGGTCAGCGGGTCGGTGCGGACGTCGGACAACTCGAGAAAGCGGCCGCCGAGTCGACACCGGACCAGCTCGGGGTGCCCGCGTGGGCTCGCCCCACCGTCGAGCAGCTCACGGGCGATCATCGGCGGATCGAGGGACTGATCGCGCCCGGGACCTGGGAGACGATCGATCCGAACCACTCGGCGACCCAGATCCTGCACGATCTGATCGTCGCGAGCTCGATCCGGTTCCAGCAGTGGGGTCTGCTCGAAACGCAGGACTCCGGGCTGACCCCGTACGAGACGCTGGTGGCGGCATCGGTCGTCGAACGTGAGGTGACCGACCCCGAGGACTTCCCGAAGGTGTCAAGGGTGATCCTCAATCGCTTGGCCAAAGACCAACGGCTGGAGATGGATTCCACCACGAACTACACGGCGAACGTGACGAACATCGACGTCTACGGCGACGCATACAAGGCCGACAACAAGTGGAACACCTACCGCAACACGGGACTACCGGTGACACCGATCGGGGCGGTGGGCGAACGCGCGCTTGGTGCGGTCGAGCATCCGACCGCAGGCAACTGGCTCTACTTCGTCACCGTGGACCGACAGGGCACCACGCTGTTCGCGAACACCTTCGAAGAACATCAGCAGAACCGCGAGAAGGCTTGTGAGAACAAGCTCCTGAGTACCGGGTGCAGCTGATCGGATGGAACTGACAGCTCGCCGGGCCGCCGTGCTCGGATCACCGGTCGGTCATTCCCGATCACCGGACCTGCACCTGGCCGCCTACCGTGCGCTGGGTCTCACGGGCTGGACCTATGACCGGATCGAGTGCACCGCCGAGGAACTGCCGGATCTGGTGGGTGGCCTGGGCCCCGACTTCGTCGGCCTCTCGGTGACGATGCCGGCCAAACTCGCAGCCCTCGCGTTCGCCGACGAGCGCACGACGCGGGCCGAACTCGTCGGCTCGGCCAACACGCTGGTACGCACCGAGGGTGGCTGGCGTGCCGACTGCACCGACATCGACGGCATGGCAGGCGCACTGCGCGAGGTGGGCGCCGACGCCACGACGAATGCGTCTGCCGTCGTGGTGGGTGCCGGCGGTACCGCGCTGCCCACGGTGGCCGCCCTCGCCGACGCCGGCTTCACCGACCTGGCGGTGGTGGCGCGCGATGCCGGCCGGGCCGCACCGGTGATCGAACTCGGACGGAGGGTGGGCATGACCACGGCGGTGCTGCCATTCGAGCCCGGTTCCGACCTCGAGGAGTGCGCCGCTGCGTCCGGCGTGTTGATCTCCACGGTCCCTGCCGGCGCGACCACACCGATCGTCGGCTCGCTGGCATCTGCGGCGAGGGTCGTCGACGTGATCTATCACCCGTGGCCGACGCCGTTGGCAGCGGCGGTCTCGACGGCGGGCGGCCGTGTTGTCGGGGGGCTGGTGATGCTGCTCAATCAGGCGTTCAGCCAAGTCGAGCAGTTCACGGGGCGCCCCGCGCCTCGAGAGGCGATGGCCGCCGTGCTCGGCGCGGCCGGATGACCGACCAGCGATAGCACGATTACGGCGTCGGAGCAGATCGACGCTCCACAGGGGACCAGCGATGCACAGCGCCGTCGTACACGTGCCGGCCCGGGTCTGGGTGACCGGCACTCTCGGCGGATGAGCTCATTCCTGGTGCTGATCTGGCTGGTGGTCGTGGCGGTTGGCGATCAACGCACGGGACGGATCGCGACGGCGCTCGTCTGGCCGGGGATCGCGGCGACGATCGGCATGTCGCTCGGACACCCCGGGGTACTGGCCGCCGCAGTGGCCACGGCGACCCCGTACCTGGTGGCGGTGCTCGCCCGCGCGTGTGGGGGCGGCGATCTCAAGCTCGCCTTCGTCGTCGGCGGGATCGTGGGCGACGTGGGCACGGGGCTGGTGGTGGTCGTCCTCGCTGCGGTGGTCACGGTCCTGGTACATCTGCGAGGACCGGCGCGCGAGCCCGGTCGACCACACGGTCCGGCGCTGGTCACCGCCGCGCTCTGCGCTCTCGGCATCACATGACGGGGTCTACGAGGTGGGGTCGTCGGGTGACAACGAGGTCATGGAACAATTGATCACTGTGTTGCGCTGGATAACTGCCGGAGAATCCCATGGCCCGGCCCTGGTCGCCCTTGTCGAGGGGATGGTGGCCGGAGTGGAGATCACCTCGTCCGACATCGCCGAACAACTGGCGCGTCGTCGTCTCGGCTATGGACGAGGGGCGCGGATGAAGTTCGAGGCGGACAAGATCACCCTTGTCGGCGGGTTGCGGCACGGCGCGACGATGGGCGGCCCCGTCGCCATCGAGATCGCCAACTCCGAGTGGCCGAAGTGGGAGACGGTGATGGCAGCCGACCCGGTCGACCCCGCCGAGTTGGAGGGCAGCGCGCGCAATGCGCCGCTCACTCGGCCGCGCCCCGGGCACGCCGACTACTCGGGCATGCTGAAATACGGCTTCGACGACGCGCGTCCGGTCCTCGAACGTGCCAGCGCGCGGGAGACGGCGGCACGGGTGGCCGCGGGTACCGTCGCCCGCAACTTCCTGCGGCAGGTGTTCGGGATCGACGTCCTGTCGCATGTGATCTCGATCGGCGCGAGTGAACCCTATGACGGTCCCGCCCCCCGCATCACCGACCTGCCGGCGATCGACGAGAGCCCGGTCCGCGCGTTCGACGCGGCCGCCGGGCAGCGGATGATCGACGAGATCGAGGCGGCGAAGAAGGATGGCGACACACTCGGCGGCGTCGTCGAGGTCGTCGCCACCGGTGTGCCGGTCGGCCTGGGGTCCCACGTCAGTGGTGAGACCCGTCTGGACGCCAGGCTGGCGGGAGCCCTGATGGGCATCCAGGCGATCAAGGGTGTCGAGGTCGGCGACGGTTTCACCACCGCACGACGCCGCGGCAGTCAGGCCCACGACGAGATGGTGCCGGGTCCCGACGGCGTGCTGCGATCCACCAACCGTGCCGGTGGTCTGGAAGGCGGCATGACGAACGGCGAGGACGTGCGCGTGCGCGTGGCGATGAAGCCGATCTCGACGGTGCCGCGGGCGCTGTCCACCGTCGACATGGCGACCGGCGAAGAGGCGGTTGCGATCCATCAGCGCTCCGACGTGTGCGCCGTACCCGCGGCAGGCGTGGTCGCGGAGGCGATGGTCGCCCTGGTGCTCGCCCAGGCGGCCCTCGACAAGTTCGGCGGCGACTCGGTGACCGAGACCGCGGAGAACCTGGCAAGCTACCGCAAGCGCATCGACGCGCGGCCGCCGCAGCGATGAGCACGCCCCGTCCCGAGCGTCGTCCGGTCGTGGTGCTGATCGGCTTCATGGGCGCGGGCAAGTCCACGGTCGGCCGCATCCTGGCCGACCGCCTCGGTGTGGACTTCCTCGACACCGACGCCGAACTGGTCCGCAGCACCGGACGGACCATCCCGGACATCTTCACGACGGACGGTCCGGAACGATTCCGGGAGATCGAACGCGACGTGGTCCTCGAGATCCTGCGATCGCACGGGGGTGTACTGGCGCTCGGTGGCGGTGCGGTGATGACGCCTGCGGTCGCGGCCGGTCTGGCAGGCCACCGGGTCGTCTATCTGAAGATCGACGCCGAGCAGGGTTTCGCGCGGGTGCGCGACAGCGACCGTCCGCTCATCGCCGGTGACGATCCGCACCGGCGCTACGGCGAACTGCTCGCCGAACGAGACGAGACCTACCTCCGCACGGGCACATTCACCGTCGACGCGGCAGCGGGCGACCCCGGGGACGTGGCGGATGCCATCCTCGCCGAACTCGCCCGCGCACTCGTACCAGAAAGGGCGGCCACCACATGACCGAGCCGATAGCGATCACCGTCAACGCCGGTGCCCCGTACGACGTGGTCATCGGGCGAGGTCTGCTCGACGACGTCGCCACCGCGGCCACCGGCGCCGACCGGATTGCGATCCTCTACCAGCCGACGCTGGCGAAGACTGCTGAGCAGATCCGGGAATTCTTGGCGGACAAGGGTTTCGATGCCCACCGGATCGAGATCCCGGACGCCGAGGCCGGCAAGGATCTATCGGTGGCGGCGTTCTGCTGGGACGTGTTCGGCCGGATCGGACTCAAGCGCAACGACAAGGTGATCGGTCTCGGCGGCGGAGCCGCGACCGATCTCGCGGGCTTCGTCGCCGCCACCTGGATGCGCGGCATCGGTGTCATCCAGATCCCGACGACACTGTTGGCGATGGTCGACGCGGCGGTCGGTGGCAAGACCGGGATCAACACCGACGCGGGGAAGAATCTCGTCGGGTCCTTCCACGAGCCCGACGCCGTCCTGATCGACACGGCGACGCTCGCCACGGTCCCGCGTAACGAGGTCGTCGCAGGCCTCGCCGAGGTGATCAAGACCGGATTCATCGCGGACCCGGTGATCCTCGACATCATCGAGGCCGACCCCGCGGCCGCGATCGACTCGGCAGGCGACGTGCTGCCCGAACTGATCAGGCGCTCCGTCCAGGTCAAGGCCGACGTGGTCTCGGCGGATCTCAAGGAATCGTCGCTACGCGAGATCCTGAACTACGGGCACACCCTCGGGCACGCCATCGAGCGCCGCGAGCGCTACCGCTGGCGCCACGGCGCCGCGGTCTCGGTGGGTCTGGTATTCGCCGCGGAGCTGGCGAGACTGGCCGGCCGGCTCGACGATGTCACCGCCGACCGTCACCGCAGCGTGCTGGAGCTGGTCGGCCTGCCGACGACCTACGACGCCGATGCCCTCCCTGACCTGCTGGAGGCGATGTCGGGGGACAAGAAGAACCGTTCTGGCGTGCTGCGTTTCGTCGTCCTCGACGGTCTGGCCAAGCCCGGTCGGCTGGAAGGCCCCGACCCGGGTCTCATCGCCGCCGCCTACTCGGCCATCGCGGGAGATTCCGCACCGTCGGGCGGCGTGCTTCTCTGACCCGGACCGACCAGGACCACAGAGAACTCCCACCGGCACGAGAGCTCGTGCGCCGGTGGGAGTTTTTGTTGACCTGGGTCTGTCAGCCGGCGACGTGTTCGCCGTCGCGGTCGGGGTGCACCGACCAGTCGTCCTCGGTCTCCTGCCCCTTGCGCTGATCGCGGCGGACCAGGAATCGGCCGACGGCCGCACCGAGGAACGCGGGGGCGAACACCAGCAGAGCGGTGAACGAACCGCCCGCGATCAGTTCGATGAAAAGGCTGGCCTCGCCGATGCCTGCGAACACGAACCGGCCGAGGATCCAGCAGATCAGTCCGGCGACGACGCCTGCGAGCAGGCCCGCCTGCAACCAGCGGACGGTGAGGTCCCGGTAGTCGTCCGGATCCGGATTGGCACGGGCGTCCGCAGTGCCGTCGATGCCACCCCAGAGGAGCGCCACGAGCACGACCGCGGCGATGGCGATCGTCTTCCAGACGGTGGAATGCAGCGGGGCGTTGACCACGGCCACACCGAGCAACACACGGGCGATGACGTGAACGGCGGTCATGACCACACCGCGCAGCAACCACGAAGACATAGCCGACAGGGTACGCAACGACGAACGTGTTCCAAAACACATCCCCCGTCCAACCGCCCGCGACGACATGTCTGCGGACCCCATCCCTGCGGCGCGGTAGCGTGAAGAGATGTCTGCCGATGCCATGACCAGCGACTACCGAGCCCGCCGCGATCGTGTCCGCACCGCTCTCGCACGGTTGAACGAGCCCGCCGACGCCGTGGTTGTCACCGATCTCGTCAACGTCCGCTATCTCACGGGGTTCACCGGATCCAACGGCGCGGTGCTGATCTGGGCCGACGACGCGGCGGCCGACCGCATCTGCACCGACGGTCGCTATCTCACCCAGGTTGCCGAGCAGGCCGGGGATCTGCAGGCGGTGATCTCCCGCGACGTCCTGACCGAACTCGCGACGCACGCGCGCCGGGTGGGTGCCAGGTCGATCGGTTTCGAGGCCGACGCGGTGACGGTGGCAGCCCATCGAGCCCTTGTCGGCCGCTTGGCCGAGCAGGACGGCCCGGCGGCGGAGTTGGTCGGCTGCAGCGGGCTGGTCCAGGAGTTCCGGAAGATCAAGGACGCCGGCGAGGTGGAACTGCTGCGCCGGGCGTGCGCGATCGGCGATCAGGGTCTCGCGGCCATCATCGATCGCGGCGTGATCCGCGCAGGCGTCTCCGAACGGGAGGTCGCCCGCGCGCTCGAGTGGGAGATGTACGCCCTCGGCGCCGACGACATCGCCTTCGAGACCATCGTCGCCGCGGGCGCGAACTCCGCGGTTCCACATCACCGCCCCACGGACGCGATCCTGGCCGACGGCGATTTCGTCAAGATCGACTTCGGAGCGGTGGTCGGCGGCTATCACTCGGACATGACCCGCACCTATGTGCTGTCCCATGCCGCCGACTGGCAACGCGAGATATACGAACTGGTCGCCACCGCCCAGGCCGCCGGACGCGCAGCGCTGCATCCGGGCGCGGAGCTGCGCGACATCGATGCCGCAGCTCGGTCGGTCATCACCGACGCGGGCCACGGCGACCACTACGTACATGGTCTGGGCCACGGCGTCGGGCTGGAGATACACGAAGCGCCGGGAATCGGGTCGCTGGCGACGGGTACACTGCCTTGCGGCGCGGCGGTGACCGTGGAGCCCGGCGTCTACCTCCCTGGGCGAGGTGGCGTCAGGATCGAGGACACGCTCGTCGTCACCAGTATGGAGACGGCTGGGGGCACACCGGACCTGCTGACCGCGACCGACAAGACATTCACCGTCATCTGACGGTCGTTGACCCCGAGAAGACAGGGAAGAGAACCACATGGCGACCACCGCCGATTTCAAGAACGGCCTCGTGCTGCGCATGGATGACCAGCTCTGGCAGATCCAGGAGTTCCAGCACGTGAAGCCCGGCAAGGGGCCGGCCTTCGTCCGCACCAAGATCAAGAACGTGCTCTCCGGGAAGACGGTCGACAAGACCTTCAACGCCGGGGTGAAGGTCGAGACAGCGACCGTCGACCGTCGTGACATGACCTACCTCTACAACGACGGCACCGACTACGTGTTCATGGACGGCGAGACCTTCGACCAGATCTCCATCCAGCCGGGCACGGTCGGTGACGGCGCGCGATTCCTGCTCGAGAACATGACCGTGCAGGTGGCCATGCACGAGGGCAACCCGCTCTACGTCGAACTGCCCGTCACGGTCGAGCTGATCGTCTCGCAGACCGACCCGGGACTGCAGGGCGACCGCTCGACCGGCGGCACCAAGCCGGCCACCATGGAGACCGGAGCAGAGATCCAGGTCCCGCTGTTCATCAACACCGGCGACAAGCTCAAGGTCGACTCCCGGGACGGCGGCTACCTCGGCCGCGTCAACGGCTGATCGAACGATTCTCCCGTGAAACAGCCCGGTACCCGCCACAAAGCCCGCCGTCGCGCGGTCGATCTGTTGTTCGAGGCGGAGGCCAAGAAGGTCAGCCCGGCCCAACTGGTCTCCGAGCGTCGGCTCTATGTCCGCGACGACGAGAGCGTCGGGACCATCCATGACTACACCGCGACCGTCATCGAAGGTCTGGCCGCCGACCTCCCGCAGATCGACCCGGTGGTGTCCTCGCATCTGCGCGGATGGACGCTGGAGCGGTTGCCCGCGGTCGACCGCGCGATCCTCCGGCTGGCGACGTGGGAGCTCTTCAATGCGGCCGATGTCGACCCGATCGTGATCGTCGACGAGGCGGTGGAGTTGGCGAAGGAGCTCTCGACCGACGACTCGCCCGCGTTCGTCAACGGCGTGCTTGCGCGGATCGCCGAGCTCGCACCCCAGGTCCGCGCCGCGGCTGCCGCCGGGAGTGCGATCGACGACGCACCCGCCGAACGTGAGCGCAACGACGGCGTTTGACCAAGCGCACACCTCGTCGGCTCGGTTCGCCGGGGTGGCGGCGTGTAAAGTATCGCGAGACAGACATCCTTTAACGATCCGTCCGGCGAGGCGGAGAAGGAGGTCGGCTTGACCATGCCAGCTGATGGTGCGCGGCCAACCGATGGTGCCCGATCCGTGGGACGGGTTCTGCTCGACGCTTCCGACGTCGCCCGGACCATTGCCAGGGTCGCCCATGAGGTGATCGAGAAGACGGCGCTCGACTCGCCGGCTGCCCCTCGGGTGGTGATCATCGGAATCCCAACCCGCGGAACGTATCTGGCTTCGCGGCTGGCCGAGAAGATCAACGAGTTCGCGGACACCCACGTGCCTGTCGGCTACCTCGACATCACGCTCTACCGGGATGATCTCCGCGCGAAACCGCATCGGCCGCTCGAACGGACCGTGGTGCCCGCCGGCGGCGTGGACAACGCGGTCGTCATCCTGGTCGACGACGTCCTCTTCTCCGGCCGCACCGTGCGCGCCGCCCTCGACGCGCTGCGCGATCTGGGCCGTCCCGCGGCGGTTCAACTGGCCGTGCTGGTCGATCGCGGACACCGGGAACTGCCGCTGCGCGCCGACTATGTCGGGAAGAACATCCCGACATCGCGAGACGAGAACGTCTCGGTGCATCTCGTCGAGCACGACCAGATCGACGAGGTCGTGCTGAGTCCGGCACCCGCGGCCCAGCCGTCGACGGCAGCAGGTGAGGCCTGATGCGACACCTGCTGTCCACCCAGGATCTGACGGCAGACGAGGCGACCGGGCTCCTCGACGAGGCGGAGCGGTTCGAGCAGGCGCTCACCGGCCGCGAGGTGCGCAAGCTCCCGACACTGCGCGGTCGGACCGTGATGACGGTGTTCTACGAGAACTCCACCCGCACCCGGGTCTCCTTCGAGGTCGCAGGCAAGTGGATGAGCGCCGACGTGATCAACGTGAGCGCGTCGAGTTCGTCGGCGGGCAAGGGAGAGTCGTTGCGGGACACCGCGAAGACCCTGCACGCGTTGGGTGCCGACGCGCTTATCGTGCGTCATCCGGCGTCGGGCGCCGCGCATCAGATCGCGGCCTGGACCGCCGGCGTGACGAACGGCGAGACAACCGGGCCGGCGATCATCAACGCGGGCGACGGCACCCACGAACACCCGACCCAGGCATTGCTGGACGCGCTGAC
Source organism: Gordonia sp. SL306 (assembly GCF_026625785.1). Taxonomy (NCBI): domain Bacteria; kingdom Bacillati; phylum Actinomycetota; class Actinomycetes; order Mycobacteriales; family Gordoniaceae; genus Gordonia; species Gordonia sp. SL306. Next base: position 4,870,302 of record NZ_CP113063.1, read on the forward strand.
GCTGCGTCAGCGGCTCGGCTCGCTCAAGGGCAGGCGGGTGGCCATCGTCGGTGATGTCCTGCACTCCCGGGTGGCCCGCTCCAACGCGCACCTGCTCGCAACGCTCGGCGCCGAGGTCGTGCTCGTCGCACCGGAGACACTGCTGCCGGTCGGCGTCGAGGGCTGGCCGGTGGTCACCTCGAACTCCTTGGATGCGGAACTGGCCGCGGCCGACGCGGTGATGATGCTCCGCGTGCAGGCCGAGCGGATGAACGGCGGGTTCTTCCCCAGCGCCCGCGAGTACTCGGTGCGTTTCGGACTCAACGACCGACGGATGGCTCTCCTCGCCGATCACGCGGTCGTACTGCATCCGGGTCCGATGCTGCGCGGTATGGAGATCGGCTACTCGGTCGCCGACTCGCCGCGCGCAACGGTCCTCGAACAGGTCCGAAACGGCGTGCACGTGCGGATGGCGGTCCTTTTCCGCCTGCTCGTCGGCACCGACAGCCCGGGAGCCCAGTGAACAAGCCAGGAGCTCAGCGAGTGGAGATGCAGAAGTGACTGCTCCGACAACCGGTTCGATCCTGATCGCCGACGTCCGGCCCTACGGGGAGGGCCACCCGGTCGACGTCCTCGTCGTCGACGGCGAGATCGCCGAGATCGGCACCGGCCTGACCACACCGGAGGGAGTCGACCGGGTCGACGGCGGCGGAGCCGTCCTGCTGCCCGGCTTCGTCGACCTGCACACCCATCTGCGCGAGCCCGGCCGCGAGGACACCGAGACCATCCGGTCCGGTTCGTCGGCGGCCGCGCTCGGCGGCTACACCGCCGTGTTCGCGATGGCCAACACCGACCCTGTCGCCGACAACGCGACCGTCACCGACAACGTCTGGCGGACGGGCCGGGACGTCGGACTGGTCGATGTGCACCCGGTCGGCGCCGTCACCGTCGGCCTCGCCGGTACGCAACTCGCCGAGATGGGCATGATGGCCGCAGGCGCGGCGGGTGTGCGGATGTTCAGCGACGATGGGAAATGCGTCGACGACCCCCTGCTCATGCGGCGCGCTCTGGAATACGCGAAGGGCCTCGACGTCCTCATCGCGCAGCACGCCGAGGAGCCTCGACTCACCGTCGGTGCGGTGGCCCACGAGGGACCGAATGCCGCCCGGCTCGGGCTCAGCGGATGGCCCCGCGCCGCGGAAGAGTCCATCGTGATCAGGGATGCGCTGCTCGCCCGGGATGCCGGCACCCGGGTCCACATCTGTCATGCCTCGACCGAGGGCACCGTCGAACTGCTGCGCTGGGCCCGGGACCAGGGCATCGCGATCAGCGCCGAGGTGACGCCGCACCACCTACTGCTCGACGACTCGCGCCTGCTGGGTGCCGAGAGCCCAACGAGCGGGACGAGTTTCCCAGCCTATGACCCGGTGAACAAGGTCAACCCGCCGCTGCGGGAGTCGCGGGACAAGCTCGCACTCCGTCAGGCTCTCGCCGACGGTGTGATCGACTGTGTCGCCACCGATCACGCGCCGCACGCGGCACAGGAGAAGGCCTGCGAGTTCGCGCAGGCCCGCCCCGGCATGCTGGGTCTGCAGACCGCGCTGCCGATCGTCGTCGAGACCATGGTGACGCCCGGCCTGCTCGACTGGCGTGGCGTCGCGCGCGTGATGAGCGAGCGGCCCGCGCAGATCGTCGGCTTGGCCGACCAGGGCCGTCCGATCGCTGTCGGCGAGCCCGGCAACCTGACGCTGGTCGACCCGGACACATCCTGGATCGTCGACGGCGACGGTCTGGCCAGCCTGTCGCGCAACACGCCGTACGAGGCGATGACAATGCCCGCCACCGTGACCACGACGGTCCTGCGCGGTGTGGTGACCGCGCGTGACGGTGAGGTCGTGCGATGAGCGGGTTCGAGGTCCTGGTGGTGCTGGTCGTGGTGCTCGTGTGGCTCGGCCTGATCGCACTCGTGCTGCGTGGCTGGCGGAACCGGGGGCGCCGCCAGGCCGATCTGATCGGTGTGCTGCCGGCTGTTCCGGCCGGACTCCCGGCGCCCACACGTGGCCCCGCCACCGGCCTCTACGTCGGCAGCACCATCGCACCGAGCTGGCAGGACCGGGTTGCGGTCGGCGATATCGGCGACCGTGCCGCGGCCGTGATCTCCGCCTACCCCGAGGGAATCCTGATCGACCGGAAGGGTGCCTCCGGCATCTGGATCCCGCGACAGTCCATCACCGCGGTCCGCACCGAACGCGGTCTGGCAGGCAAGGTCATGACCGCCGACGGGGTCCTGGTGATCCGATGGGTACTGCCCAGCGGCACCGAGATCGACTCCGGACTCCGAGCCGACGACAAGACCATTTATCCCGGGTGGATCGCCGACCACGAGTCGGCTGTCGCTGCGCCGGATGGCGCAGCCGAGCCCGGTGACGACAGCGAACAGAGGAAAGATCAATGAGCACAGCAGTTCTGGTGCTGGAGAACGGACAGGTCTTCCGTGGCCGGGAGTTCGGTGCGACCGGCGAGACCCTCGGCGAAGCGGTGTTCTGCACCGCCATGACGGGCTATCAGGAGACCTTGACCGACCCGAGTTACCACCGGCAGATCGTGGTCGCGACCGCGCCGCAGATCGGGAACACCGGCTGGAACGACGAGGACGGCGAGAGCACCGGCAGCGCCGGCAGCGATACCGCGTCCGGCGACACCGGAAAGATCTGGGTCGCAGGGTATGCAGTGCGCAATCCCACCCGCCGCGTGTCGAACTGGCGTGCCACGACCTCGCTCGAGGACGAGTTGCGGCGACAGGGCATCGTGGGGATCTCCGGCATCGACACGCGCACCATCGTCCGGGTTCTCCGTGACCACGGGTCGATGCGAGCGGGGGTCTTCTCGGGTGCCGCCCTGTCGGCCGACGACGAGCTCGTGGCCCGGGTGCGCGATCAGCCCGAGATGAAGGGTGCCGACCTCGCAGGCGAGGTCACCACCGACACCGGGTATGTGGTGGAACCCACCGGCGGTGAGGCCAGATTCACCGTCGCGGCACTCGATCTCGGGATCAAGACCAACACGCCGCGGATGTTCGCCCAGCGTGGCGTCCGCGTGCACGTCCTGCCGTCGACGATCGGTCTCGACGCGATCACCGATCTGCGGCCCGACGGCGTGTTCCTCTCGAACGGCCCGGGCGATCCCGCGACCGCCGACGCGATGGTCGAGCTGACCCGCGCGGTGCTCGGGGAGGGGTTGCCACTCTTCGGGATCTGCTTCGGCAACCAGATCCTCGGGCGAGCGCTCGGACGGGACACGTACAAGATGAAGTTCGGCCACCGTGGCATCAACATCCCGGTTGTCGACCATGTCACCGGCAAGGTGTCGATCACCGCGCAGAACCATGGGTTCGCGCTGGAGGGCGAGGCCGGTGAGGAGTTCGATACGGACTTCGGGCGGGCGCGGGTCAGTCACGTGTGCGCCAACGACGGAACCGTCGAAGGCGTGGAACTGCTCTCCGGGCAGGCCTTCTCGGTCCAATACCACCCCGAAGCCGCGGCCGGTCCCCATGACGCCGCGTACCTCTTCGACAAGTTCGTCACCCATCTCGAGGGTGACCCCGCACATGGAACGAGGGCCTGATGCCGCGCCGCACAGACATCTCCCACGTCCTGGTGATCGGCTCCGGCCCGATCGTGATCGGCCAGGCATGCGAGTTCGACTACTCCGGCACCCAGGCGTGCCGCGTCCTGAAGGCCGAAGGTCTGCGGGTGAGTCTGGTCAACTCGAACCCGGCAACCATCATGACCGATCCCGAGTTCGCCGACGCCACCTACATCGAGCCGATCACGGCGGAGTACGTCGAGAAGGTGATCGAGGCCGAGCGCGACGCAGGGCACCCGATCGACGCGGTGCTCGCGACCCTCGGTGGGCAGACAGCTCTCAACACCGCTGTCGCGCTGCATGATCGCGGCTCGCTGGAAAAGTACGACATCGAGTTGATCGGCGCCGACTTCGATGCCATCCAGCGTGGCGAGGACCGGCAGATGTTCAAGGACATCGTCGCGAAGGTGGGTGGCGAGAGCGCCCGCTCACGCGTGTGTCACACGATGGACGAGGTGTACGACACGGTCGCCGACCTCGGCTATCCCGTCGTCGTGCGGCCGTCGTTCACCATGGGCGGGCTCGGTTCCGGCATGGCCTACGACCGCAACGACCTCGAGCGCATCGCCGGGGGCGGACTGGCGGCATCGCCGACCGCCAACGTGCTCATCGAGGAATCCATCCTCGGCTGGAAGGAATACGAGCTCGAACTGATGCGCGACAACCGCGACAACGTGGTGGTCGTCTGCTCCATCGAGAACGTGGACCCGGTCGGCGTGCACACCGGTGACTCGGTCACGGTCGCTCCAGCGATGACCCTGACCGACCGCGAATACCAGATCATGCGAGACCTCTCCATCGACATCCTGCGAGAGGTCGGCGTCGACACCGGCGGTTGCAACATCCAGTTCGCGCAGGACCCAACCGACGGCCGCCTCGTGGTCATCGAGATGAACCCGCGCGTGTCCCGCTCGTCGGCCCTGGCCTCGAAGGCGACCGGCTTCCCGATCGCCAAGATCGCCGCGAAACTCGCCATCGGCTACAGCCTGGACGAGATCGTCAACGACATCACCAAGGAGACCCCGGCCTGCTTCGAGCCGACGCTCGACTACGTCGTGGTCAAGGCGCCCCGGTTCGCCTTCGAGAAGTTCCCCGGTGCCGACGACACCCTGACCACCACGATGAAGTCGGTGGGCGAGGCGATGTCCCTGGGCCGCAGCTTCGCCGAGGCGCTGGGCAAGGTGATGCGGTCGCTGGAGACGAAGGCCGCCGGATTCTGGACCGAGCCGAACCGCCCGGATCCCGCGACCATCGACCTCGACGGTCTCCTGGAGACGTTGAAGACGCCCAAGGACGGGCGGATCTACGGGCTGATGCTGGCCTTCGAGGCCGGCGCCTCGATCGAGCAGCTCTACGCGGCGACTGCCATCGATCCGTGGTTCCTGGCCGAGATCGGTGGTATCGCCGCGCTCGGTGCCGAGCTCCGCGATGCCGGCTCGCTCGACGAGGGGCTGTTGCGAGAGGCCAAGAGCAGCGGCTTCTCCGATCGTCAGATCGCGGCTCTGCGAGCCGATTTCGTCGACGAGGCGGCCGTGCGCGAGTTCCGTCTCGCCGCGGGCGTGCATCCGGTCTACAAGACCGTCGACACCTGCGCCGCCGAATTCGAGGCCAAGACGCCGTATCACTACTCGACCTACGAGCTCGATCCCTCGGCGACGAGTGAGGTTGCGCCGCAGCCGGATCGCCCCAAGGTGCTGATCCTCGGTTCGGGTCCCAACCGCATCGGTCAGGGCATCGAGTTCGACTACTCGTGCGTGCATGCGGCGCTCACCCTGTCGGAGGCCGGATACGAGACCGTGATGGTCAACTGCAACCCGGAGACGGTCTCCACCGACTACGACACGGCCGATCGCCTGTACTTCGAACCGTTGACCTTCGAGGACGTCCTCGAGGTCTACCGTGCGGAGTCGGAGTCCGGCACCGTGGCGGGCGTCATCGTCCAACTCGGCGGGCAGACGCCGCTGGGCCTGGCCCACCGTCTCGCGGCCGCCGGGGTCCCGATCGTCGGGACCAGCCCGGAGGCCATCGATCTCGCCGAGGATCGCGGTGAGTTCGGCAAGGTGCTCACCGCCGCCGGACTGCCCGCCCCGGCGTTCGGCACCGCGACCAGTTTCGACGAGGCACGCTCGACCGCGGCGCGGATCGGCTACCCGGTGCTGGTGCGTCCGTCCTATGTCCTGGGCGGTCGGGGTATGGAGATCGTGTACGACGAGAAGTCCTTGGAGGACTACATCTCCCGGGCCACCGAGTTGACCACGGATCATCCCGTGCTGGTCGACCGCTTCCTCGAGGACGCCGTGGAGATCGACGTCGACGCACTGTGCGACGGCGACGAGGTCTACATCGGTGGAGTGATGGAGCACATCGAGGAGGCCGGGATCCACTCCGGTGACTCCGCGTGCGCGTTGCCTCCCGTCACACTCGGCCGATCCGATCTCGCGATGGTCCGTGCGTCCACCGAGGCACTGGCCAAGGGCATCGGCGTACGAGGTCTGCTGAACGTGCAGTACGCGTTGAAGGACGACACGCTCTACGTCCTCGAGGCCAACCCGCGCGCCAGCCGTACCGTGCCCTTCGTCTCGAAGGCGACCGCGGTGTCGCTGGCGAAAGCGTGTGCGCGGGTCATGCTCGGCGAGTCGATCGCGGAGTTGCGCGGCCAGGGGCTGCTCGAGGCGGTCGGCGATGGCGGTGAATCACCAACGGACGCACCGATATCGGTGAAGGAAGCGGTGCTGCCCTTCAACCGGTTCCGACGCCAGGACGGCAGTGGCGTGGACTCGCTGCTGAGTCCGGAGATGAAGTCGACCGGCGAGGTGATGGGCATCGACGCCGACTTCGGGCGCGCATTCGCCAAGTCGCAGACCGCCGCCTACGGCTCGCTGCCCACGTCGGGGGCCATCTTCGTGTCCGTCGCCAACAAGGACAAGCGGGCGCTGATCTTCCCGGTCAAGCACATGGCCGATCTCGGGTTCGAGATCCTGGCCACCGAGGGTACAGCGGACGTGTTGCGGCGCAACGGCATCGAGTGCCGGACCGTGCGCAAGCACTCGGAGGCCGAGTCGGGGGAGCCGACCATCGTCGACATCATCCGTGCGGGGGAGGTCGCGATGGTGATCAACACCCCGTACGGCAACTCGGGTCCGCGGGTCGACGGCTACGAGATCCGCAGCGCCGCCGTCTCGGTCAACATCCCGTGCATCACGACGGTTCAGGGCGCGAGTGCCGCGGTCCAGGGCATCGAGGCCGCGATGAACGGTCAGGTGAACGTCGAGTCGCTGCAGCGGCGCCACGCTGTGCTGGTGAACCGGCGGTGACCACGGCCTCGACGTCGGGATTCGCGACCCGCTACCTCGGTGCGGTCGGGGAGCGTGGCCGGCTCTGTGCCGGCATCGATCCGCACGCCGAACTGCTGGAGCAGTGGGGTCTGCCGGTCTCGGCGGACGGGTTGAGTCGCTTCGGTGACATCTGCGTGGAGGCCCTCGGACCGGTCGTGGCCGTGATCAAGCCGCAGGTGGCGTTCTTCGAGGTGTTCGGCGCGGCCGGATTCGGTGTGCTCGAGCGGGTCATCCGAGGCTGCCAGGCGGCCGGGGCCTTGGTCCTCGCCGACGCCAAGCGCGGCGACATCGGATCCACGATGGCCGCGTACGCCACCGCGTGGCTCGACGACAGGTCGGCGCTGTGCGCCGACGCCGTGACGGTTTCGCCGTACCTCGGTTTCGGATCCCTCGCCCCGGCAGTCGATGCCGCGCGGGCAGGGGAGCGGGGCCTGTTCGTCCTGGCGCGCACATCGAATCCCGAAGGCGCCTCGGTCCAGCTCGCCGACGCCGGTGGACGAGCGGTCGGTCAGACCGTCGTCGACGATGCCGCCGCCGAGAACGTGGACGGCACAGGCACTGTCGGGCTGGTGGTGGGCGCCACCCGTGCGCACGGTCTCGACCTGGGAGCCCTGCGCGGGCCCATCCTCGCGCCCGGCCTCGGTGCGCAGGGCGCGACGGCCGGTGATCTCCCCGAGGTGTTCGACGGCGCCGACACGGCGTGGGTGTTGCCCGCGAGCAGTCGGGCCGTCCTCCGCGCCGGTCCCGACGTGGGTGCGCTGCGCGCATCGGCGGAGCAGGCGCGCGACGACGTGGAGTCGGCACTGCACTGACGGTCGCTCCGGTTGATCGATAGTGCTCGCTGGTCGGCCCACAGTCCGCGTGTCGACGCACGAGGTGGCCCGGTGCCGTGGGACGCGTGATCGCCCGACCACGGCTGCGTGAGCGGTACTTCTCCCGTGGTCGGCGACTCGTGGTCGCGCCTCTCGGCGACTCCTCCGGCCCCATCGCGGGCTCGGTGTCGGGGTTGTCACCGCGACACGCGCGACGAGCGATCGATTCCAGAGAAATTCCTGATCATCACTCCCGTCACATCCGTATCAGTGCAGGCAGACGCGCAATTGGGCACCGAACGCCGGCGTCGGGGCGCTCCGCTCTGCGGGCGTCCTTGGTGACCTGCGGTTTCTCGGCAAATGGCGTAGTCAGAGCGCTGTCGTGATGGTTGTCGGGGCGATGGTCTACGTTCGAGGGGCGAGGGACGTTACAACACAGGAATCCGGTGGATTTCCCGGGGGTGGCACTCGCAAATGCCTGCTCACGTGAGTACGGTCGCTTTCGCCGCACCATTCGGCGGCGGTGGCATTGTCGCTGATCGCGACCGCACCGGTCGCGCCGGCGACCAACCGCCATCAGGCGCCTTCGGGCACCTGGTGACAGTCCAATCGAAGACACGAAAGACGGAGGAACCCCGTGGCCCTTCCCCAGTTGACAGACGAGCAGCGCGCTGCAGCGTTGGAGAAGGCAGCTGCCGCTCGGCGGGCCCGCGCCGAGCTCAAGGAGCGCCTGAAGCGCGGCGGCACCGACCTCAAGCAGGTGCTGAAAGACGCGGAGAACGACGAGATCCTGGGCAAGATGAAGGTGTCGGCGTTGCTCGAAGCGCTGCCCAAGGTCGGCAAGGTCAAGGCGCAGGAGATCATGACCGAACTGGAGATCGCTCCGACGCGCCGCCTGCGCGGACTCGGCGATCGCCAGCGCAAGGCGCTGCTCGAGAAGTTCAGCTCCTGATCGAGCCGAAGCAGCGCGGACGCGTGACGACGACTCAGGTTCGGCGGTGACCCGACCGCCGCAGCAGCCGCAATCCGAGCGCACGAGGGGTCGACTGGTGGTACTGGTCGGCCCCTCCGCCGTCGGTAAGTCCACCGTGGTCTCCAAGGTGCGCGAGCTGCTGCCGACCATGCACTTCAGCGTGTCGGCGACGACACGTGCACCGCGGCCCGGAGAGGTCGAGGGACGCGACTACCACTTCGTGTCCGGCGACGAGTTCGACCGCATGATCGCCGACGACGAGCTCCTTGAGTGGGCCGAGATCCACGGCGGTCTCCAGCGGTCGGGAACCCCCGTCGCGCCGGTCGTCGAGGCACTGGAGCAGGGCATTCCCGTGCTGGTGGAAGTCGACCTGGCCGGTGCGCGCAATGTGGTCCGCCGGCTGCCGGAAGCGGTCAGTGTCTTCCTCGCACCGCCGAGCTGGGACGAATTGGTGTCGCGGCTCACCGGTCGGGGCACCGAGACGCCGGAGGCGGTCGCCCGTCGTCTGGAGACCGCGCGCACCGAGATGGACGCCCAAGGTGAGTTCGGCCACGTGCTCGTGAACCACCAAGTCGACCAGGTGGCCTCCGAGTTGGTATCCTTGCTGGTCGGGTCCGAGGATTCGGCGTCTCGCCCGACCCCGACCGGACAATCGACCTCAGACGTTTAAGTAAGGCGGACGGCCGTCGCCACCCGATGGTCGCCGCACAGAGCACAGTGATGCAGGAGAATGCGTGAGCACCCAGACGAATTTCGACGTGACCGAGATCGCCGACGCCCCGGCTTATGAGACCCCGCTGGGTATCACCAACCCGCCGATCGACGAGCTGCTCGAGCGTGCGTCGTCGAAGTATGCGCTGGTGATCTACGCGGCCAAGCGCGCCCGGCAGATCAACGACTACTACAACCAGCTCGGCGACGGCATCCTCGAATATGTCGGCCCGCTGGTGGAGCCCGGCCTGCAGGAGAAGCCGCTGTCGATCGCCATGCGGGAGATCCACTCCGACCTCCTCGAGCACACCGAAGGCGAATAGAGACCTCGGGCGCGGGGATGACCACAGCGCGCACAGGTACGCCGGGCGCCCCACGACGCCGGGTTCTGATCGGTGTCGGCGGCGGCATCGCCGCGTACAAGGTCTGCTCGGTGATCCGGCACTTCACCGAGGCCGGCCACGAAGTCCGCGTCGTACCCACCCGATCGGCCCTCAAGTTCGTCGGCGCCGCCACCTTCGAGGCGCTGTCCGGCAACCCCGTCACCACCGATGTCTTCGATGACGTCGATGAGGTCGCCCACGTCCGCCTCGGTCAGGGTGCCGACCTCGTCATCATCGCGCCCGCGACCGCGGACCTGATGGCGCGCGCGGCATCCGGGCGCGCAGACGACCTGCTCACCGCGTCACTGCTCACCGTGCGATGTCCGGTCCTCGTCGTCCCGGCGATGCACACCGAGATGTGGGAGCACGCCGCGACGCAGGCGAACGTCGCGACCTTGCGTGAGCGCGGGATCACGGTGATGACGCCGGCGTCCGGACGTCTCACCGGTACCGACAGCGGTCGAGGGCGTCTGCCCGATCCGCAGGAGATCGCGATGATCGGCGAGCTGCTGCTCGAACGCCCGGACGCACTGCCCTACGATCTCGCCGGGGTGCGAGTGGTGATCAGCGCGGGTGGCACGCGCGAACCGCTCGATCCGGTGCGTTTCCTCGGCAACCGCAGTTCCGGCAAACAGGGTTTCGCGCTTGCGCGGGCCGCTGCCCAGCGCGGAGCGATCGTCACCGTCGTCGCGGGCTCGACCGCGGATCCGGGGGATCCGGCCGGCGTCGAGATCGTCCCGGTGGCGAGCGCGCAGGAACTGGCCGACGAGATGACCAAACGTGCCGCAGAGGCCGACGTGGTGATCATGGCCGCCGCTGTCGCCGACTTCCGGCCCGTGTCGGTGTCCGAGGCGAAGATCAAGAAGGGGGAGTCGGGGCCCGCGCCGATCGAGCTGACCACCAATCCCGACATCCTGCGCGGGCTCGTCGAGAGCCGCGAGGCCGGCCGCATCCCCGCTCAGACCGTCGTCGTGGGTTTCGCCGCCGAGACCGGCGACGAGACCGGCGGTGTGCTCGACCACGGTCGGGCCAAACTGCGTCGTAAAGGCTGCGACCTGCTGGTGGTGAATGCGGTGGGCGACGGCAAGGCGTTCGGGACCGAGGACAACACCGGCTGGCTGTTGTCCTCGAGCGGTACCGAGACCGCCCTGCCACTCGGCTCGAAAACGCTCATGTCGAGCAGAATCCTTGATGAGGTCCGTGCCCTGGTGCCAGATGGTGGCGGCACGGCCTGACCGGCCGGGCCGCCTCCGAAGGGTCGGAGCCGGTGTGTAGTTTGGAACGCGTTCACATCGGGTCCGACCCGAAGTGCCAGAACCCCTGTTCAGAAGTCACAATTGCTGAGTAGCCACAATTGCTCAACAGAGACAACCAACGGCAGCGACGACTGCCGGCGCGCCCGTCCGGGCCCGGAGAGCCTGAGAGGACCAGATGACCACCTCTGCGTCACGCCTGTTCACCAGTGAATCCGTCACCGAAGGTCACCCCGACAAGATCTGTGACGCGATCAGCGACTCGATCCTCGACGCCATGCTCGCCCAGGATCCCAAGGCACGTGTCGCGGTGGAGACCTTGGTCACCACCGGGCAGGTGCATGTGGCCGGTGAGGTCACCACCACCGCGTATGTCGACATCCCCGGCATCGTCCGCGAGAAGATCCTCGAGATCGGCTACGACTCGTCGACCAAGGGCTTCGACGGTGCGTCGTGCGGCGTCAACGTCGCGATCGGTGCGCAGTCGCCCGACATCGCCGGCGGCGTGTTCACCTCTCACGAGAGCCGCAGTGGCATCTCCGAGGACGAGATCGACAGCCAGGGTGCCGGTGACCAGGGCCTGATGTTCGGGTACGCGACTGACGAGACCCCGGAGTTGATGCCGGTCCCGATCGCGCTCGCCCACCGGTTGTCGCGTCGCCTGACCGAGGTCCGCAAGAGCGGGGTGCTCCCGTACCTGCGTCCCGACGGCAAGACCCAGGTCACCATCGAATACGACGGCGACAAGCCGGTCCGGCTCGACACCGTGGTGATCTCGACCCAGCACGCCGCCGACATCGACCTCGACAACATGCTCACCCCAGACATCCGGGCCAAGGTGCTCGACTCGGTGCTCGCCGATCTCGCGCTGCCGGGTCTGGACACCTCGGCGGTCCGATTGCTGGTCAATCCCACCGGAAAGTTCGTCCTCGGTGGGCCGATGGGTGATGCCGGACTCACCGGACGGAAGATCATCGTCGACACGTACGGCGGAATGGCACGCCACGGCGGCGGTGCATTCTCCGGCAAGGACCCGTCGAAGGTCGACCGCAGCGCCGCGTACGCGATGCGCTGGGTCGCCAAGAACGCTGTTGCCGCCGGGCTGGCCGGGCGTATCGAGGTCCAGGTCGCCTACGCGATCGGCAAGGCCGCACCGGTCGGGCTCTTCGTCGAGACCTTCGGTACCGAGCGCGTCGACCCCACCGTCATCGAGAAGGTGATCGCCGAGGAGTTCGATCTCCGGCCGCTGGCGATCATCCGCGATCTCGATCTGTTGCGCCCGATCTACGCACCGACCGCCGCTTACGGTCACTTCGGCCGCACCGATGTCGACCTCCCCTGGGAGCGCACCGACCGTGCCGAGAAGCTGCGGGCGGCCGCAGGCCTCTGAGCACGCGTGAGCGGGCCGCCGAGCGGCCGATCGGCAAGGTCCTGCCGATGCTGGGGCTGGCCCATCTCGATCGGCCGTTCGACTATCTGATCGACACCGACCAGGACGCGTCGGCCGTGCCCGGCGTCCGGGTGCGTGTGCGGTTCGCCGGACGGCTCGTCGACGGATTCCTTCTCGATCGCGTGACCGAGAGTGACCACGCAGGCAAACTGGGCTGGCTCGAGCGGGTGGTGTCCCCGGAGCCGGTTCTCGGTGCTGATCTCGCAACCCTGTGTCGTGCTGTCGCTGACCGCTACGCCGGCACGATGTCGGATGTGGTCCGGCTGGCGGTCCCGCCGAGGCACGCCCGGACCGAGAAGGAGGACACCCCGGTTCCGGGGTCGTCCAAACCTGTCACGACGCCCGACACAGCGGCCTGGACCACGACCTATCCGACCGCGGATTCCTTTCTCGCATCGATGCATTCGGGCCACCCGCGGGCGATCTGGCAGGCGACGCCGGGGGAGGACTGGCCGTCTCGTCTCGCCGAGCTGGCCGCGACGGCGGCAGCGGCCGGACGCGGCGCGATCCTGGTGGTGCCGGATCAGCGCGACCTCGATCGTCTCGAGGCCGCATGCGGGCCGATCTTCGGGGAACGCTGCGTCACGCTGGCGGCCGGGCTCGGTCCGACCGCCCGGTACCGTCGGTGGCTCGCCATCCGCCGGGGAGCGGTCGACGTGGTCCTCGGTACCCGGAGCGCGATGTTCGCGCCGGTGCACGATCTCGGTCTGATCGTGGTGTGGGACGACGGCGACGACAGTCTCAACGAACCGCGGGCGCCGTATCCGCATCCTCGTGAGATCGCGGTGCTGCGGTCTCATCAGCAGCGGTGCGCCCTGGTGATCGGGGGGTTCGCGCGGACCACCGAGGCGCAGTCGCTGGTGACCGCGGGGTGGGCACACGACCTCGTCGCCGATCGTGCGACCGTGCGGTCGCGTACCGCCCGCGTCGTCGCGCTCAGTGCCGAGGATCGCCGGGTCGCGGGCGATCCGCTGGCCCGGTCCGCTCGCATCCCCGGAGTGGCCTTCGAGGCGGCGCGGTCCGCGGTGGCGGCCGATGCGCCGGTGCTGTTCAGCGTTCCCCGCCGCGGTTACATGCCGTCACTGGCGTGCGCGCGGTGCCGGGCACACGCGCGCTGCCGGTCGTGTCATGGACCGGTGCAACTCGATACGGGCAACGTGTTGTCGTGCCGGTGGTGCGGACGGGTGGAGAGGTCGTTCCGCTGCGCCGAGTGTGGCGGGAGCGAGGTACGCGCACTCACCACCGGCGCCCGGCGGACCGCAGAAGAACTCGGTCGTGCCTTCGCCGGAGTCCCGGTCGCCACGTCCGGGGGTGCGTCGGTCCTCGACGAGGTGGAGACGGGCGCCCGGATCGTGGTGGCCACGCCCGGGGCCGAACCCGTCGTCGCCGGCGGATACGGAGCCGCTGTGGTGCTCGACACCTGGGCACAACTGGATCGGGCGGATCTGCGTGCTGCGGAAGACGCGGTACGGCGCTGGATGGCGGTCGGGTCGCTGGTGCGCCCGCACGCCGCAGGCGGCACCATGGTGGTCGTCGCCGACGCCGGACTCGCGCCGGTCCAGGCCATGATCCGTTGGGACCCGGTGGGTTTCGCGCAACAAGAGCTGGCACAGCGCGCCGAACTCGGCTTCCCGCCCGCGGTCACGATGGCGTCGATCGACGGTCCGCCGGAGACGATCGGCGCCTTTGTCGACGGGGTCGGGTTACCCGACGGCGCGGAGCGACTCGGCCCGGTCCCGCTGCCGGCGGGCGTGCGTGCACCGGCGGGCTCGGGGGATGCGTTCGACGGCGATGTCGAGCGCATCCTGCTGCGGGTCGACCGCCGCGACGGCAAGGGCCTGGCCGCGGCGCTGGTGGCCGCTCAGGTGCGGCGCAACGCGAATCATGACACCGGACCGATCCGCGTCCAGCTCGATCCCCCTACGATCGGATGAGCACGGACATCGCCGTCGTCCGGGACGAAAGGGTCGTATGAGGGTCGTATTCGCCGGAACCCCGGAGGTGGCGGTGCCGTCTCTGCAGTTGCTGATGGACTCGCCGCAGCACGAGGTGGTCGGGGTGATCTCGCGTCCCGATGCCGCATCGGGGCGCGGTCGTTCGGTGGTCCGGTCGCCGGTGGCGTCTCTCGCCGACGAACACGGCCTCGACGTGATCACCCCGCGACGGCTCACCGATCCGGGGGTCCTCGACCGGCTGCGAACCTGGCGACCCGACTGCGGGGCGGTGGTCGCCTACGGTGGGCTGGTTCCCGCAGGCCTGCTGGATCTGCCGACGCACGGGTGGATCAATCTGCACTTCTCGGTCCTGCCGGCCTGGCGGGGCGCGGCACCGGTCCAGCATGCGATCGCCGCGGGTGACGAGGTCACCGGCGCGAGCACGTTCCAGCTGGAGGAGGGCCTGGACACCGGGCCGGTCTACGGTCTGATCACCGAGAACATCGCGCCGGCCGACACCAGTGGAGACCTCCTCGGACGGCTGTCGAAGGCGGGCGCGCACCTGTTGCTCTCGACACTCGACGGAGTCGATTCCGGCACGCTGATGCCGGTGGCCCAGACCGCCGCAGGCGTCAGCCATGCACCGAAGGTCGACGTGGACGACGCGCGGATCCGATGGGATCTGCCCGCCCACATCGTCGACCGCCGAATCCGGGCACACACCCCGGCACCCGGCGCCTGGACGACCCTCGACGGTGCCCGTATCAAGATCGGTCCGGTGACGCCGCTGGAGCAGCCCGACGACCAGGCCCGGCCGGCGCCGGGCGCGCTGGTGGTGGCGAAGCGTTCGGTGGATGTCGGTACGGCCACCCGACCGGTGCGTCTCTCCTGGGTGCAGCCGCCCGGAAAGAAGGCGATGCCCGCAGCGGATTGGGCGCGCGGTGCACATCTGGGAGACGGGACGGTGGTGGAATGAAGCGCTCGCCGATGATTCGTGACAAGTCGGTGGACTCCGCGCGGGCGGCGGCCCGCGATACCCTCCGGGCAGTTCGCGAACGCGACGCGTACGCCAACCTCATCCTGCCGAAGATGCTGCGGGAGAGGGGGATCACCGGTCGAGACGCGGCCCTGGCCACCGAGCTCACCTACGGTTCGGCCCGCGCGCAGGGATTGCTCGACGCGGTCATCGCCTCGGCCGCCGATCGTCCGGTCGACGAGATCGACGGTCGGGTGCTCGACGTGCTGCGGCTCGGTGTCTATCAATTGTTGCGTACCCGGATCGGCGCCCATGCGGCGGTCTCGACCTCCGTCGACCTGATCCGGTCAGAGGCGGGCATGGGTCCCGCGGGTTTCGTGAACGCGGTGCTGCGCAAGGTGTCCCAGCGTGACGAGGACCTCTGGATCGACGACCTCGCGCCCTCGATCGCCGATGATCTGATCGGGAACCTGGCGTTCCGATACGCCCACCCGCGCTGGATCGCGCAGGTGTTCGACGATGCGCTGGGTGGTTCCGCGGGCCGGCTGCAGGCGGCGCTGGCCGCCGACGACGAGCGCCCACCGGTGCACCTGGTGGCCCGGCCTGGTCTGATCACCGCCGAGGAGCTGGCGCTCGTCAGCGACGGCGAGGTCGGCCGCTACTCGCCGTACTGTGTCTATCTCGCAGGCGGTGACCCGGGCGATCTCGAGGCAGTCCGCGACGGCTATGCCGGCGTGCAGGACGAGGGCAGCCAGCTGGTCGGTCGCGCGATGACGGTGGCCGAGGTGACCGATGACGCCGGTCGCTGGCTGGACATGTGCGCGGGCCCCGGGGGAAAGGCGGCGCTGGTCGCCGCGATCGCCGACATCGACGGTGCGCGCCTCGACGCGGTGGAGGTGTCCGACCATCGTGCCGAACTGATCCGGAAGGTCGTGGGTGATCTGCCGGTCGACGTCCATGTCGCCGACGCGCGATCGAGCGGACTGACACCGGGGTACGACCGGATCCTGCTGGATGCGCCGTGCAGCGGGCTCGGTTCGCTGCGCCGTCGACCGGAGGCCCGGTGGCGGCGCACGCCCGACGACGTGGACGAACTCGTCGTGCTCCAGCGCGAACTGCTCGCCGAGGCGGTGCGGTTGGTCCGGCCGGGCGGCGTGGTCGTCTATTCGACCTGCTCACCGCACCCGGCCGAGACGACCGGGGTGATCGCCGACGTCCTGGCCACCCATCCGGAGGTCCAGCAGATCGACGCGCGTCCGCTGGTCTCCGCAGACTCGGTGGGCGACGGGCCGCACGTCCAGTTGTGGCCGCACATCCACGGCACGGATGCGATGTTCCTGGCAGCCCTGCGTCGCTGACCGGCCGCTGCCCGGCGACGACACCCGAGACCGGCGCGGCCGGGCCGATCATGCGCCCTACAATCTGAGGCCATGTGTGATTCCGGATCTGCCCCGATGATCGCCCCGTCCATCCTCTCCGCGGATTTCGCGAAACTCGGCGCCGAGGCCGAGGCCGTCGCCGGGTCCGGGGCCAACCGCGCCGACTGGCTGCACGTGGACGTCATGGATGCTCACTTCGTGCCCAATCTGACGCTGGGGCTCCCCGTGGTGGAGAGCCTGCTGAAGGCCACCGACATCCCGCTCGACTGCCATCTGATGATCGAGGACCCGGGCCACTGGGCACCGCCGTATGCCGAGGCCGGCGCCTACAACGTCACCTTCCATGCCGAGGCCACCGATGATCCCGTCGCCGTCGCCCGTGATGTCCGGGCGGCCGGCGCCAAGGCCGGTCTGAGCATCAAGCCGGGCACCCCGCTTGAGCCCTATCTGGAGATCCTGCGCGACTTCGACACGCTGCTCATCATGAGTGTGGAGCCGGGATTCGGCGGGCAGAAGTTCATCCCCGAGGTCTTGGCGAAGGCCCGTGCGATCCGCAAGATCATCGACTCGGAGGATCTGAGGCTGCTCGTCGAGATCGACGGCGGCATCAACGCCGACACCATCGAACAGGCCGCCGAGGCGGGTATCGACTGCTTCGTGGCCGGGTCGGCCGTCTACGGGGCCGCTGATCCCGGCGCCGCCGTCGGTGCATTGCGCGCGCAGGCCGCGGCCGCGCGGGCGAGCGCGGGCTGACCGCGACATGGTGGACGAGCCGGTGCCATCGCGTACGGATGTGGCGCGTGCGATGGATCTGGCCATCGACGAGTCGCGCCACGCGCAGGGTGCCAGCTCGCCCAACCCGCCCGTCGGTGCGGTGATCCTCTCCGCCGACGGTGCCGTGGTCGGCCGCGGGTTCACCCAACCCGTCGGCGGGCCCCACGCCGAGGTGATGGCCATACGCGAGGCAGGCGCGGCAGCCGCCGGGGCGACGGCGGTGGTCACACTCGAGCCCTGCAATCACACCGGGCGCACCGGTCCCTGCACGCGAGCACTCATCGATGCGGGGGTCACCGCCGTCTACTACGCCCTCGAGGATCCGAATCCGGCCGCGGCCGGGGGAGCGCAGACGATGCGCGAAGCGGGCCTGACCGTGGTCGGCGGTATCCGGGCGGACGAGGCCGAGGTCGGCCCCTTGCGGGGATGGCTGTTCCGGCAACGGCATGGTCGCCCGTTCGTCACCGCGAAGATCGCCGCGAGCGTCGACGGACGGGTCGCCGCACCCGATGGCACCAGTCAGTGGATCACCGGGTCTCTCGCCCGTCGGCGGGTACACCGACAACGCGCCACTCTGGACGCGATCGTGGTCGGTACCGGCACCGTGCTGCGCGACGATCCTGCCTTGACGGCTCGACATACCAACGGCGCCTTGCGAACTCATCAGCCAACACGAGTGGTGATGGGACAGCGGGATCTGCCCGACACCGCGCAGGTCGCCGACGGGGCCGCGCCGCTGAGGCACGTCCGTACCCACGATCCGGCAGCGGTGCTCGCCGATCTCCCGGACGCATCATGGGTCCTCGTGGAGGGCGGGCCGTCCATCATCGGGGCGTTCCTGGCCGCGGATCTCATCGACGAGATCGAGGCGTATGTGGCACCGGTGGTCCTCGGTGGCGGTCCCGCGTCGGTGGACGTACCCGACGTGACGACGCTGGCCGACGCGAGGCGCTTTTCCCTCAGTGCGGTGGAAACGCTCGGTTCCGATGTGCTGCTGCGTCTGTCCCGCTGAGCGGCACTGTGCCGGTCGCGACTGTGCTCATGATCTCACCTGTGACGGACGCGAAATGCCACGGTGAGTTGGGGCGTGCTAATTTCGATATCAGAGTTCTCGGGGCGGGGTGTAATTCCCCACCGGCGGTGATGGTGTCCTCCCACACGAGGGGATGTCGAGCCCGCGAGCGCCTGCCGGCCGGCAGGGACAGCAGATCCGGTGTGAATCCGGAGCCGACGGTCATAGTCCGGATGTGAGAGAACGGGCACCACCGACGGCCGCCCTCGTCTCACCTCGCCGCATGCTCCGAGCGAGTACTGAGGAGCGCCACGTGTTTACCGGGATCGTCGAGGAACTCGGCACCATCGTCCGTCGAGACGACCTGACCGATGCCGCCCGACTGACCGTCCGCGGACCCCTTGTGAACAGCGATGCCAAATTCGGTGACTCGATAGCGGTCAACGGCGTGTGTCTGACCGTCGTCGAGCAGGGACCGGACGAGTTCACCGTCGATGTGATGGCCGAGACCCTGCGACGCAGCTCGCTCGCCGCGCTCGGCAGCGGCAGTCTGGTGAATCTCGAACGAGCGATGGCCGCAGGCGGTCGTTTCGGCGGTCATATCGTGCAAGGGCACGTCGACGGCGTGGGTGAGGTCGTCTCCGTCACCCCGTCGGATCATTGGACGATCGTGCGGATCGCCGTCCCGGACGAGCTGAGCCGCTACATCGTGGAGAAGGGATCGATCACCGTCGACGGGGTCTCGCTGACCGTCGCGGCACTCGGCACGTCCCCCGGGGCGGGGCCGTGGTTCGAGATCTCCCTCATCCCCACCACGCTGAAAGAGACCAACCTCGGGGTCGCCACCACAGGCAACCCGGTGAACCTCGAGGTCGACGTAATCGCCAAGTACGTCGAGCGCCTGCATCCCGCTCTGCGGGACCAGGTCGACTCGCGGGGGCCGGGCGCAGGCGACGATGGCGTGCGTGACGCGTCAGGGAGTGGAGTCAACGATGACGAGTGAAGCAGCAGTGGGCAGCGGCGGCCTGGCCGATCCTCCGGGCCGGGTGGCCCAGGCCGATGTCCGGCTCGATTCGGTAGAGCGGGCGATCGCCGACATCGCGGCCGGAAAGGCCGTCGTGGTGGTCGACGACGAGGACCGCGAGAACGAGGGCGACCTGATCTTCGCCGCGGAGAAGGCGACGCCTGAGCTCGTCGCGTTCATGGTGCGCTACACCTCGGGCTATCTGTGTGTGCCTCTCGCCGGCGAGGACTGCGACCGTCTCGGGCTCCCGCCGATGTACTCGATGAACCAGGACAAGCACGGGACCGCGTATACCGTCACAGTCGACGCGCGCGAGGGCATCGGCACGGGGATCAGCGCGTCCGACCGGGCCACCACGATGCGGCTGCTCGCCGATCCGCAGAGCAGCGCGGTCGACTTCACCCGGCCCGGTCATGTGGTGCCGCTGCGCGCCAAGGAGGGCGGCGTGCTGCGCCGTCCCGGCCACACCGAGGCGGCGGTCGACCTCTCCCGGCTCGCCGGGCTGTCGCCCGCCGGGGTGATCTGCGAGATCGTCAGCCAGAAGGACGAGGGCTCGATGGCGCAGACCGATGAGCTCCGGGTGTTCGCCGACGACCACGACCTGGCCCTCATCTCGATCGCCGATCTCATCGCATGGCGCCGTCGTCACGAGAAGCATGTCGTGCGGGTCGCCGAGGCACGTATCCCCACCCGGCACGGCGATTTCCGCGCGGTCGGGTACTCGAGCATCTACGACGACGTCGAGCACGTTGCGCTGGTCAAGGGAGACATCTCGGGGGCCGACGGACAGGGCCACGACGTCCTGGTGCGAGTGCACTCGGAGTGCCTGACCGGCGATGTCTTCGGGTCCCTGCGCTGCGACTGCGGCCCGCAACTCGATGCCGCCATGGAGATGGTGGCGGCGGAGGGACGTGGCGTCGTCCTGTACATGCGGGGTCACGAGGGACGTGGCATCGGGCTGCTCCACAAACTGCAGGCGTATCAGCTGCAGGATTCCGGATCGGACACCGTCGATGCGAATCTCCAGCTCGGCCTGCCCGCCGACTCCCGCGACTACGGGCTCGGTGCGCAGATCCTCGTGGACCTCGGCGTCAGCTCGATGCGCCTGCTCACGAACAATCCGGCCAAGCGGGTGGGTCTCGACGGGTACGGCCTGCAGATCGTCGATCGCGTGCCGATGCCGGTCAGGGCGAACTCGGAGAACCTGCGGTACCTGCGGACCAAGCGTGACCGGATGGGCCACGACCTGGTGGGTCTGGACGAGTGGGTGGAGAGCGACGGAGAGGCCGGGCCGGCGTGAGTGGACATGGTGAACCCACCCTGGACCTGGCAGACGCGAGCGCGGTTCGACTGGCGATCGTCTCATCCCAATGGCATGCCACGATCTGCACCGCGCTGCTCGACGGTGCCGTGCGCGCCGCCGCCGACCACGGCGTGACCGATCCCACGATCGTGAACGTGGCCGGCGCCATCGAGCTGCCGGTGATCGTGCAGGCGCTGGCCCGTAACCACGATGCGGTGGTGGCACTCGGTGTGGTGATCAAGGGCGAGACACCACATTTCGACTACGTCTGCGATGCGGTGACCGCCGGCCTGACACGGGTGTCGCTGGACGAGTCGACGCCCGTCGGTAACGGGGTGCTGACGACGCTGACCGAGGAGCAGGCACTGGCCCGGGCGGGTCTGCCCGACTCCAAGGAGGACAAGGGTGCCCAGGCGACGACGGCGGCCCTCGCCTCTGCGCTGACCCTGCGGGCGCTGGCCCTGGGCGAGCTCAGATGAGTGCCGGTACGACCGTGGAGTGGGACCTCGACTATCGGCCGCACCGGATGCCGCGTGTGGCGATCGTCGCGGCCGCGGTGGTCCTGGCCATCCACATCACCTTTGCCGCGCTGCTGACCATCTCGGACACCGGAGTGCACGTCGGGGGCGCCGATCAGTTCGGGCTCGCCCTGATCGGGCTGGTGGAGGCCGGTCTGATCCTGCTGTTCACGCAGCCGAGGCTTCGGGTCGGACCGGCAGGCGTGGCGATCCGCAACCTGCTCGGTGAGCGGGTGTTCGAATGGGACCGGGTGCGGGGGATGACCTACCCGGACAAGGGGTTCTCCGCGCGCCTGCTGCTCCCCGCCGACGAGCACGTACCCGTCCTCGCGGTGCAGGCCTGGGACTCCGACCGTGCGGTCGACGCGATGACCCGGTTCCGCGAGCTGGCGGAACAGTACCGTCCGTCGTCGGGCTAGGTCAGGGATCCACCCCGCCGACGCCCCTGCGACCGGTCGCCCTGCGGATCCCGTCGCAGGCCTCGACTAGCCTGGGTTCCGTGGCCGACCCGACAACGTACCGTCCCGCCGCGGGCACGATTCCCACCGAACCCGGGGTCTACAAGTTCCGCGACGCACACGGTCGGGTCATCTACGTCGGCAAGGCCAAGAACCTGCGCTCGCGACTCACCTCGTACTTCGCCGATCTCGTATCGCTGCACCCCCGGACCCGCCAGATGGTCACCACGGCGTCGTCGGTGGAGTGGACGGTGGTCGGCACCGAGGTCGAGGCGCTGCAACTCGAGTACAACTGGATCAAGGAATTCGATCCGAGGTTCAACGTCCGGTATCGAGACGACAAGAGTTACCCGGTGCTGGCCGTCACGCTCAACGAGGAGTATCCGCGGCTGTTCGTGTACCGCGGTCCCCGCCGGCGTGGGGTGCGATACTTCGGTCCGTATTCCCACGCCTGGGCGATTCGCGAGACCGTGGATCTGCTGACGCGGGTGTTCCCGGCGCGCACCTGTTCGACGGGGGTCTTCAAGCGCCACAGGCAGATCGACCGTCCCTGCCTGCTCGGCTACATCGACAAGTGCTCTGCACCGTGCGTCGAACGGGTCACCGCCGACGAACACCGCGCGATCGTGGACGACTTCTGCGAGTTCCTGGCCGGCCGCACGGACCAGATGATCCGCAAGCTCGAACGCGAGATGAGCTCGGCTGCAGAAGATCTCGATTTCGAGAAGGCGGCGAGGCTGCGCGACGACGTGGCGGCGATGCGGCGTGCGATGGAGAAGCAGGCGGTGGTTCTCGGCGACGGGACCGATGCGGACGTCGTCGCCATGGTCGGCGACGATCTGGAGGTCTCGGTCCAGGTGTTCCATGTCCGCGACGGCCGGGTCCGTGGTCAGCGTGGCTGGGTGGTGGAACGGTCGGACGACGACTCGATGGGCGAGCAGGTGGCGCAGTTCGTCACCCAGTTCTACGGCACGCAAGCCGATCTCGACGCCTCGGTTCAGATCGACGACGACCGGCTGCGTGGCGAGTCGATCCCGCGGGAGGTCCTCGTCCCCGAATTGCCCGACGAGCACGAGGATCTGCAGCAATGGTTGTCGGATCTGCGCGGCAGCAGGGTCGCGCTGCGCGTCCCGCAACGCGGCGACAAGAAGGCACTGTTCGAGACGGTCGGGCGGAATGCCTCGGAGGCGTTGGCACAGCACAAGTTACGACGCGCCGGTGACCTGACGACGCGTTCGGCGGCGCTCACCGAGCTGCAGGAGGGGCTCGGTCTGGACCAGGCCCCCTTGCGTATCGAGTGCATCGACATCTCGCATGTGCAGGGCACCGACGTGGTGGCGTCGCTGGTGGTGTTCGAGGACGGCCTACCGCGCAAATCGGACTATCGGCACTACTCGATCCGGGCCGCCGCAGGCGACGGCCGCTCCGACGACGTCGCGTCGATCGCCGAGGTCACCCGTCGCCGCTTTCTCCGGCACCGTCAGGACCAGGAGACCCCGGCGCAGCCCGCCGTGGACCCGGAATCGGGGCGCCCCCGAAAATTCGCCTACCCACCAAACCTTTTCGTGGTGGACGGCGGCGCGCCACAGGTGCACGCGGCGGCGGCGGTGCTCGATGAGCTGGGTGTGAACGACGTGGCAGTCGTCGGGTTGGCCAAACGGCTGGAAGAGGTATGGGTCCCGGGTGATGATGAACCGGTGATCCTGCCACGGACCAGTGAGGCCCTGTTCCTGCTGCAGCGGGTCCGGGACGAGGCACACCGATTCGCGATCACCTTCCATCGCAGCAAGCGCAGCAAGCGGATGACCGAGTCGGTGCTCGACGGGGTGCCCGGCCTTGGGCGGACCCGACGCACCGCTCTGGTGACCCATTTCGGTTCGGTCGCCCGTCTGCGGGAGGCGACCCTGGAGGACATCTCGGGGGTGCCCGGCATCGGCATGGGCACCGCCCGTGCGGTCCGGGCCGCGCTTGCGGACGAAGGGGCCTCGGCCGGCGCCACGACGACGAGTGATGCCGCGCCCACCGATGCCCCTGCAGCCGGTGCCACGACAGCCGACCGAGTGGAGGAGACGACGGGTGACTGACCCAACCGATGCGACCGGCGACGGCACGGCCATGGACGTGCGGTCCGAGCTGACGGTGTTGTTCGTGGCCGGGATGTCCGGGGCCGGACGATCGACCGCGGCGAACGTACTCGAGGACGACGGCTGGTATGTCGCCGACAACGTCCCCCCGACCCTGATCTCCACGATGATCGGGATGGTCCGGGAGAGCGATCCGGCGATCTCCCGGCTGGCGATGGTGATCCGCGCATCCGACGATGAGATCGGCGGTCAACTCGATCGACTGCGAAAGACGTTGGAGGCGTCCGGCGCACGTACGAAGGTCCTCTTCCTCGATGCGAGCGACCAGATCCTGGTCCGCCGGTTCGAGCAGGTCCGACGTCGACACCCCCTCCAGGGACGGGAGACGCTGATCGACGGCATCGCCCGCGAGCGGGTCATCCTCGCGCCCATCAAGAGTTCGGCCGACCTGGTGGTGGAGACGTCGGCGCTGACCGCCGCGAAACTACGCGAGGTCGTCGAAGGGGTGTACCCGGATGAGGCCGACAACCTGCTGAGTGTCGCGGTGCAGTCCTTCGGGTTCAAGTACGGGTTGCCGATCGACTCCGACCTCGTCGCAGATGCCCGCTTCCTGCCGAATCCGTACTGGGTCCCCGAGCTGCGGGAGCAGAACGGACGCGACGACGCCGTGCGCGACTACGTGCTCGGGCAGGACGGCGCCGGGCACTTCGTCGATCTCTACCTGGAGATCCTCGACATCGTGTCGGCCGGCTACCTGCGAGAAGGTAAGCGGTACATGACCATCAGTATCGGGTGCACAGGCGGGAAGCACCGGAGCGTCGCGATCTCCGAGGAGATCGGCGCCCGCCTACGGGCGCTGACGGATCGGACCGGTGCGCCGAGCTATGACGTGCGCGTCATCCATCGTGATCTGGGGCGCGAGTGAGCAGCGGGGGCAGTGCCGAGCCGGGCCGGATGCGGATCGTCGCACTGGGTGGCGGTCACGGTCTGTATGCGACCCTGACCGCGATGCGGTACCTCAGTCCGGACGTGACCGCCGTGGTCACCGTCGCCGACGACGGCGGATCGTCGGGCCGGTTGCGGGCCGAGTTGGGCGTCATCCCGCCGGGTGACCTGCGGATGGCGCTGTCGGCCTTGATGTCTGCGCCTGCCGCCTTGGCCGACCGAGCGGGCCGACCGGGCCGGCTCGATCCGGCCGGGCACGAGTTGTGGACCAACACCTTCCAGCATCGGTTCGGCGGCTACGGAGCTCTCGCCGGTCACCCGATCGGCAATCTGCTGTTGGCCGGTCTGACCGAGGTGACCGGTAGTCCCGTGGCGGCGCTCGACGAGCTGATCGACGTGTTCGACGTCGACGGCCGCGTGCTGCCGATGTCGACGGTCCCGCTCGAGATAGAGGCCGACGTCTCGGGTCTGGAGAGCGACCCACGGATCAGCCGCTGCATCCGTGGGCAGGTGGCGGTGGCGACCACACCGGGAAAGGTGCGGCGGGTCCGACTGCTACCGGCCGAGCCGCCGGCGTGTGCGGAGGCGGTCGAGGCGATCCGAGCCGCCGACGTGGTGGTACTCGGTCCCGGGTCCTGGTTCTCGAGCGTGATCCCGCACGTCCTCGTACCCGACCAACTGAATGCGTTGCGGCAGACCGCTGCCCGCAAGATATTGTTCGTCAACCTCGCGCCGGAACCAGGGGAGACGACCGGTTTCTCCGTCGAACGGCATCTGCACGTGCTGCATGCGCACGCCGATGTGTTCCGGGTCGACGACGTGATCGTCGACGCCGCATCGGTGCCGGCCGGCCGTGAGCGGGATCACCTGGTTCGGGCCGCTGCGTCGTTCGGCGCACAGCTCCACGTCGGCGACCTCGCCGTTCCCGGTCGGCACGTCCATGACCCCGAGAAAGTTGCCACCCTGGTGAACGAACTGTGCGAAGGTGAATTGGGTCGATAAGCTGTCCGGGCGCAAGAATCTCCAATCGTGACCACCGATGACGGCGACGTGTCGGTGAGACGTCAGGAGTACGAGGTCGATCACTGTGCGACCGGATCCGGGGCGAGCACCCGGCGACCGGCGATCCGCATGCAGTGGCGCGGACGCGACCGGAGCACGGCTCTCGGCGGGACCACGGCGCGACCCGGGACAGGAGGACCGTGACAGGAGGGCAGGGACCGGTGGCGATGACCGCGGCGGTGAAGGATGAGCTTTCGCGACTGACCGTGACCCAGATGAGTGCACGCAAGGCCGAGGTGTCGGCCTTGTTGCGATTCGCGGGAGGCCTGCACATCGTGGCGGGCCGGGTGGTGGTGGAGGCCGAGGTGGATCTCGGCAACGTCGCCCGCCGCCTTCGCCGGGAGATCTTCGACCTCTACGGCTACGGCTCTGACGTCCACGTGCTACGCAGTGGCGGCATCCGCAAGGGCGCGCGCTACATCGTCCGCGTGACCAAGGACGGCGAGGGTCTCGCGCGGCAGACCGGCCTGCTGGATCTGCGCGGACGCCCGGTTCGGGGACTCCCTGCCCAGGTCGTCGGCGGAAGTGTCGCGGATTCGGAAGCCGCCTGGCGCGGTGCGTTTCTCGCCCACGGTTCGCTCACCGAACCCGGACGATCGTCGGCGCTCGAGGTCAGCTGCCCGGGGCCGGAGGCCGCGCTGGCGCTGGTCGGGGCGGCCCGGCGGCTCGGGGTGTCGGCCAAGGCACGTGAGGTGCGTGGGGCCGATCGCGTCGTCATCCGCGACGGTGAGGCCATCGGCGCGCTGCTCACCCGGATGGGTGCCCACGACACGCGGCTGGTGTGGGAGGAGCGTCGGATGCGACGCGAGGTCCGTGCCACCGCAAACAGATTGGCCAACTTCGACGACGCCAACCTCCGGCGTTCGGCGCGTGCCGCCGTCGCGGCGGCGGCACGGGTGGAACGTGCGCTGGACATCCTCGGCGACGAGGTCCCCGACCATCTGATCGCAGCCGGGCAATTGCGCATCACCCACCGTCAGGCCTCACTGGAAGAACTCGGTCAGCTCGCAGAACCACCGATGACCAAAGACGCGGTGGCCGGACGGATCCGTCGTCTGCTGTCGATGGCGGACAAGAAGGCGCGCACCGACGGGATCCCGGACACCGAATCGGCGGTGACGTCCGACCTCCTCGACGAAGCGTGAGGCGGGCGGGCCAATCAACCCCTTAGGTCACCCATCGTGTGGTGTCCTACTAGGCTGAGGTGTGCCGTGGGTACGTTCACCTTCGCCAACACCGACCGCGACCCCGGCCGCAGGGCTCGATGATGAACACCGCTAAGGAGCACAACAGTGACTGTACGGGTAGGCGTCAACGGATTCGGCCGGATCGGCCGCAACTTCTTCCGCGCCATAGAAGCACAGAAGGCTTTGGGAACCACCGACATCGAGATCGTCGCGGTCAATGACCTGACCGACAACGCGACTCTCGCGCACCTGCTCAAGTTCGACTCGATCCTCGGGCGTTTCCCCGAGGAGGTCAGCGTGGACGGCGACTACATCGTCGTCGGAGACAAGCGCATCAAGGCGCTCGAGGTCAAAGAAGGACCCGCCGCCCTCCCGTGGGGTGACCTGGGCGTCGACGTCGTCGTCGAATCAACCGGTATCTTCACCGCCCGCGCGAAGGCGCAGGGCCACCTGGACGCGGGTGCCAAGAAGGTCATCATCTCGGCGCCCGCCAGCGACGAGGACATCACCATCGTCATGGGCGTCAACGACGACAAGTACGACGGCAGCCAGAACATCATCTCGAACGCGTCGTGCACCACGAACTGCCTCGGGCCGTTCGCGAAGGTCCTCAACGACGAGTTCGGCATCGTATCCGGTCTGATGACCACCGTGCACGCCTACACCCAGGACCAGAACCTGCAGGACGGTCCGCACAAGGACCTGCGTCGCGCCCGCGCCGCCGCGATCAACGTGGTCCCCACGTCGACCGGCGCGGCCAAGGCGATCTCGTTGGTCATCCCGGAACTGAAGGGCAAGCTCGACGGCTACGCGCTCCGGGTGCCGATCCCCACCGGCTCGGTCACCGACCTCACCGCGGTCCTCGAGAAGTCCCCGAGTGCCGACGAGGTCAACGCGGCCATGAAGGCTGCCGCCGAGGGCCCGCTCAAGGGCATCCTCAAGTACTACGACGCGCCGATCGTGTCGAGTGACATCGTCACCGACCCGCACTCGTCGCTGTTCGACGCCGGACTCACCAAAGTCATCGGCAACCAGGTCAAGGCCGTCTCCTGGTACGACAACGAGTGGGGCTACTCGAACCGTCTCGTCGACCTCACCGGCCTGGTCGGCAAGTCGCTCTAGTACCTGACCCTCGACAACTCTGGAGCAACGCTGCCATGGGCGTACCCACGCTGAAAGACCTTTTGGAAGAAGGCGTTTCGGGTCGGGGAGTGCTGGTCCGATCGGATTTCAACGTCCCCCTCGACGGGACGACGATCACCGATCCGGGCCGCATCCTGGCCTCACTGCCGACCCTGTCGGCACTGGTCGACGCAGGCGCCAAGGTGATCATCACCGCGCACCTGGGCCGGCCCAAGGGCGAACCCGACCCGAAGTACTCGCTCGCGCCGGTGGCCGAGCGGCTCGGTGCCGAACTCGGACGCAATGTCCAGCTCGCCGGCGATGTGGTCGGTACCGACGCATTGGCCCGCGCCGAAGGGTTGACCGACGGTGACGTCCTGTTGCTGGAGAACGTGCGGTTCGACCCGCGCGAGACCTCCAAGGACGACGCCGAACGGGAATCGCTGGCCAAGGCCCTCGTGGAGCTGGTCGGCGACGACGGTGCATTCGTCTCGGACGGCTTCGGGGTGGTGCACCGCGAGCAGGCCTCGGTGTACGACGTGGCCAAGCTGCTCCCGCACTATGCCGGGAAGCTCGTCGAGGCCGAGGTCGAGGTGTTGTCGAAACTCACCCACGAGGTCGCTCGTCCGTACGCCGTCGTCCTCGGTGGATCGAAGGTCTCGGACAAGCTGGGCGTGATCGAGGCGCTCGCGCCCAAGGTAGACACCCTGGTGATCGGCGGCGGCATGGCATTCACCTTCCTTGCCGCGCAAGGACATCCGGTGGGTACGTCGTTGCTCCAAGAAGATCAGATCGGTGTCTGCAAGGACCTGTTGGACCGGTTCGGTGACGTGATCCGGCTGCCGGTCGACGTGGTGGTGGCCGACAAGTTCGCCGCCGACGCAGAGTCGAAGACGGTTCCGGTCGAGGAGATCCCCGACGGGTGGATGGGCCTGGACATCGGTCCGGAATCGGTCAAGCGGTTCGCCGCGGTGCTCTCCGGTGCCGAGACGGTGTTCTGGAACGGGCCGTCGGGCGTCTTCGAGTTCGAGAAGTTCGCGGCAGGCACGCGGGGCGTCGCGGAGGCCATCGCCGCCACCACCAAGGGCGGGGCATTCACCGTCGTCGGCGGTGGCGACTCGGCCGCCGCGGTACGGACCCTCGGTCTGCCGGACAGCGATTTCTCGCACATCTCGACCGGCGGCGGAGCGTCGTTGGAATACCTGGAGGGCAAGGAACTGCCCGGCCTGAAGGTCTTGGAGAATTGATGGCGGCCAAACGCAAACCGTTGATCGCGGGCAACTGGAAGATGAACCTGAATCATCTCGAGGCGATCGCGCTGGTGCAGAAGATCGCCTTCGCCCTGCCGGCGAAGTACTTCGACAAGGTCGACGTGACGGTCATCCCGCCGTTCACCGACATCCGTAGTGTGCAGACCGTGGTGGACGGCGACAAACTGCTCATCACGTACGGGGCACAGGATTTGTCGGAACACGATTCGGGTGCCTACACCGGCGAGATCAGCGGTACCTTCCTGGCCAAGCTGGGCTGCACGTTCGTTGTCGTCGGGCATTCCGAGCGTCGCACCCTGCACGCCGAGACCGATGAGGTGGTGCTCGCGAAGACCAAGGCGGCGCTGCGGCACGGACTCACGCCGATCGTCTGCATCGGCGAGGGGCTCGAGATCCGCGAGTCGGGCGAGCACGTCGCCTACAACGTGACCCAGCTGAAGGGCTCGCTTGCCGGTCTCAGTGCCGACGAGATCGCCAAGGTCGTCATCGCCTACGAGCCGGTGTGGGCCATCGGAACGGGTCGCGTGGCCAGTGCCGCCGATGCGCAGGAGGTGTGCGGGGCGATCCGCGGCGCGCTCCGCGAGATCGCCGACGACGCCACGGCGGATTCGGTCCGCGTGCTCTACGGCGGATCGGTGAACGCGAAGAATGTCGGCGACATCGTCGGTCAGCAGGATGTCGACGGTGCGCTCGTCGGCGGCGCCTCGTTGAAGTCGGACGAGTTCGCGAGTCTGTCGGCGATCGCCGCAGGCGGACCGCTGCCCTGACCCCACCCAACCGCACCCCCCAACCGCACCCCCCAACCGCACCCACCCACCCACGCCCACCCCGCAGCCGCGACCCTTTCCGTCATCCGCGACGGCAAATCGGGGTCGCGGATGACGGGAACCGTCGCGGCTGCGGGGGCCGGGTGGTGGGGACGGGGTGGGGTGGGTGCGGTTGGGTGGGTGAGGCGTGACGCGTAGACTGTGGCAGGTTGTGCCCATCCATCGGGCGTGACCTGCCATAGTTGCCTTTTGTCGACCGCAAAGGTCGAAGTACCCGACCGAACAGGACTGACTACACGTGAAGCTCGCACTCGACATCGGATTGGTCATCACCAGCGTGCTGATGGTGGTGCTGGTGTTGCTGCACCGCGGCAAGGGCGGCGGTCTGTCATCGCTGTTCGGTGGCGGTGTGCAGTCCAGCCTGTCGGGGTCGAGCGTCGTCGAGCGCAACCTCGACCGCCTGACCGTGTTCGTCGGGCTCATCTGGTTCATCTTCATCATCGGCATCGGCGTCGACATCAAGCTCTCCTGAGCGATCCGCCGACCCCGCCTCGATCAGTCCGGCCCCATGGGCCGGACTGATCCTGTCTGAGGGGTTTTCCGCATCTCACGGCGAGTGCGCCTGCCGTGACGCCTGTCTCTCGGAGCGGATCCCGGTCCGAGATGCCCCCGCCCGTGAATGACGGGATACTGGACGTCATGAGCGAAGCGATCTCGTCTGCCTCGAACACGTCCCGTGGTGCGGCTGCCTGGCGGCCGTCGATCTCCATCGTCGACCACATCTCGGTCGACGACGAGGGCCGAGCGCTCACCGAGCCGTTGCGTGAGGACATCCGCCTGCTCGGCGGGATCCTCGGCGACATGGTTCGCGAGCATTCCGGTACGGAGGTCTTCGATCTCGTCGAGAACGCGCGGGTCGCAGCCTTCCGGATCCGCCGCTCGGAGATCGATCGGGATGTGTTGGCCGACATGTTCACCGATCTGGACATCGGTGTCGCGCTGCCGGTGATCCGCGCGTTCACCAACTTCGCACTGCTGGCGAATCTCGCCGAGGACATCCACCGGGAGCGTCGTCGGACGATTCACGTGCGTGCCGGCGATCCTCCTCAGGACAGCAGTCTCGCCGCCACCTATGCCAAGCTCGCGGCCGCCGGATTGACCGACGAGGAGGTGGGTCGTGCGCTCGCCGACGCCACCGTGGTCCCCGTCATCACCGCCCACCCGACCGAGACGCGCCGCCGAACGATCTTCGAGGCCCAGAACCGCATCACCGAACTGATGCGGTTCCGCGGACGCACCGAGCTGACCACGGACGAGGACGCGGAGGTCACCGAAGGGATTCGGCGGCAGATCCTCACCTTGTGGCAGACCGCGCTGATCCGTCTCGAACGCCTGACCATCCAGGACGAGATCCGTTCCGGCCTGCGCTACTACGACGCCTCGTTCTTCGACGTCGTGCCGAAGATCAACACCAAGGTGCGCGCGGCGTTGCGATCGGCCTATCCCGACGCGGGTCTCGCCGACGACCCGATGATCCGGATGGGTTCGTGGATCGGCGGTGACCGCGACGGCAATCCGTACGTCACCGACGAGATCGTGACGATGGCGACGACCCGCGCCGCGGAGACCGCGGTGGCACACCATCTCGCCGAGCTCGAGCGGCTCGCGGAGGAACTGAGCATGTCCGCGCGGCTGATCAGCTCCACCGACGCGCTCCTCGAACTCGCCGACGTATCCGCCGACGATCCGGCTGCCGACGAACCGTTTCGTGCGGCGCTACGCCACATCCGGTCCCGCCTGGCGGCGACCGCGAACACCATGTTCGACACCGAGTTCCTGTCATCGAGTGACCTGTTCCTGGTCGACGGCCGCAGTCCCTACGGCTGCGCCGACGACCTGCTCGGCGATCTCGACATCATCGACGTGGCACTGCGGGACAACCACGACGACACCATCGCCGACGACCGCCTGTCGCGGCTGAGGGAGAGCGTTCGGACCTTCGGTTTCAACCTCTCCGGCCTTGACATGCGGCAGAACTCGGACATGCACGAGGAGGTCATCGCCGAACTGCTGGCGTGGGCGGGCGTGCACCCCGACTACCTGTCGCTGGGCGAGGCGGACCGCGTCGAGATCCTGTCGAAGGAACTGGCGGCACGACGCCCGTTGACGAGGCCCGACGCCGCGCTGAGTGACCTCGCCACCAAAGAACTGAACATCGTCCGCGCGGCGGCGGGGGCGGTCGAGAAATTCGGCCCGCAGGCCGTGCCGAACTACGTCATCAGCATGTGCACCTCGGTCAGCGACATGCTCGAACCGATGATCCTGCTCAAGGAGGCGGGACTGATCGACATCGACCCGGAGAGCGGGAAGCTGACGTCGACGGTGCGGGTGGTCCCGTTGTTCGAGACCATCGAGGACCTCCAGCAGGGTGCGGAGACGCTGTTGGCGGCGTTGGACATCCCGCTCTATCGCGATCTCGTCGAGGGACAGTCGGGCATGCAGGAGGTGATGCTCGGTTACTCCGACTCGAACAAGGACGGCGGCTACATGGCCGCGAACTGGGCGCTTTACCGGGGCGAACTCGACCTGGTGGAGGCGGCCAAGAAGGCCGGCATCCGGTTGCGTCTGTTCCACGGTCGGGGCGGCACCGTCGGGCGTGGCGGCGGGCCGAGCTACGACGCCATCCTGGCGCAACCGCCCGGTGCGGTGCAGGGCTCGCTGCGGATCACCGAGCAGGGCGAGATCATCGCCGCCAAGTATGCGGAACCGGTTCTGGCCCAACGTAACCTGGAGACCTTGTTGGCCGCGACGATCGAGTCCTCGCTGCTCGACGTCGAGGGACTCGGCGACGACTCCGAAGGTGCGTACCGCAACATGGACGAGATCGCCGCATTGGCGCGCTCGGCCTACAGTGAACTCGTCCACGAGACACCGGGCTTCGTCGAATACTTCACCACCTCGACCCCGCTGTCGGAGATCGGCGCACTCAACATCGGCAGTCGTCCGGCGTCGCGTAAACAGACCGAGAAGATCTCGGACCTGCGAGCCATCCCGTGGGTGCTGTCATGGACGCAGTCGCGGGTGATGTTGCCCGGCTGGTACGGCACGGGTTCGGCCTTCGGGCAGTGGGTCGGCGACGACGAACAGCGACTCGAGACGCTGCGCCGCTACTACGAGGAATGGCCGTTCTTCCGGACCGTGATGTCCAACATGGCGCAGGTGCTCGCGAAGTCGGACATGGGTCTGGCCCATCGCTACGCGCAGCTGGTTCCCGATGAGACGTTGCGGGACACCGTGTTCGGCATGATCGTCGACGAACACGAGCGCACCATCGAGATGTACGCGAAGATCACCGGCACCGACGACCTGCTCACCGACAACGCCGCCCTGAAGCGTTCGGTCTACAACCGGTTCCCGTACCTCGAGCCGCTCAACATGCTCCAGGTGGAGCTCCTGCGTCGGTTCCGCGCAGGCGAGGACTCACCGGCGGTGCGCCGCGGTATCCAGCTCACCATGAACGGTCTGGCGACGGCGTTGCGGAACTCGGGGTAGCGCCGGCTTCCCGCCGACAGCAACCGGTTTCGCGTCGAGAGCACCCCGCAACCGAGTCGAGATCACCGGTGACGGTGGGCCCTGGTGTCGGAAGCGCCGGGGGACACGTGGGGTAGCAAGCGGATCGAATGGTCGTAGTACTGCTCGTCGAGCGGGAGATACGGAATCGGATCCTCGTCGCGGAGTCTGACGAGACGATCGGTGAGATCGACCTCGATCTCACCGATCGTCGACTCGTCGACATCGCGGGCGCGGGTGACGAGATGTGGTCGCAGCGCCTCCATGCCGCTGTACCAGAGTGTCCCGTGCAACGTGGTCCAGAGCACGTCCTCGATGTCTCCGCTGATCCCACGTGGTCCGAGGCTCCCCGGGCGATCGCCCGCGGTGACGATCGTCAGTGCGCGTCGCCCGACGAGTCCGCCGTCACCGTATTTGCGGGCGCGGCCGGTCTCCGTCGCGATCACGTCGTAGGCGAATCCGCGTTCGAAGACCCGGTCCACCCATCCCTTCATGATCGCGGGCATCCCGTACCACCAGAGCGGGAACTGGAGGACGACGAGATCGGCGGCACAGAGCTTGGCCTGCTCGGTCTCCACGTCTTTGCCGCCCTCGTCGCGAAGAACGGGGTCCCAGTTCATCGCGTAGAGGTCGGACTGGCTTACCTCCCAGCCATTTTCGCGCAGCGCACGCACTCCGACGTCACGGAGGTGGCCACTGAGGGATTCGGAGTCGGGGTGTGCCAGGACCCAGAGCGCTCTCATGTCGATGACAACGCCATCGGCGGCCCGCGGCATTCCGTCGATCCAAGGTGCCGCGACGTCGCGCGCTCAGGATCGGCGGACGCTGCCCGACCCGGTAACCAGCCCGCCCCGTGCACTTCGTCCGCGGTGGTGGTGCCGATCGACCGGGTGTCGAAGTAGCCGCCGATTTCGAGATCGTCGAGAAGCGTGCGGCGGCTTCTCTTCTGACACGGGTCAGCGTTGTGGCGCTGGATCCGATGATCCGCACCGGGTGGCCGAACCGGGTAGCGACCTGGATTCTCTGATTGTCAAGTTCTTCAACGTCGTACGCGATGTCCTGATGCGGAGAGCGCAGCCTTCCCCGTCGGCCGGGGGAGTGGTCGTGTCACGGCCTGTGGTGCGGAGGCACCAGGACAGGTCAATCGCTGGTCCGCTTGCATCAGTGGAAAGACAGTGTCGCGGAACGATGCCGGGCGGCGCGTCGGAAGGGAGTGTTGGAGGCGCATGAAATCGAGCGAACTCCCACCTGAGGACGTGCTCGCCACCAACGATGAGAAGGACGTCCATGTCCGAAACCCTGGTTTCGCCGGCCCGCATCGGC
Organism: Gordonia sp. SL306; assembly: GCF_026625785.1. Lineage (NCBI taxonomy): Bacteria > Bacillati > Actinomycetota > Actinomycetes > Mycobacteriales > Gordoniaceae > Gordonia > Gordonia sp. SL306. The sequence goes on from NZ_CP113063.1 coordinate 4,905,552, forward strand.
AAACTGTCGATCGGCGCCCTCGGCATCCTGGCACTCGCCCTCGGCACCTTGCAGTCAGTGGTGGAGCCTGCGCTCCCCTTGCTGCAACGTGAGCTGGGGGTCAGTCCTGCCGAAGGGGCGTTGATCGCCAACACATTGCTCATCACCGGTGCGGTCGTCGCACCCGTCGCAGGCAAACTCGGCGACCGGTACGGCGGTAGGCGGGTGTTGGTCTGGCTGATGGCCGTGGTGTCGGCGGGTGGTCTGTTGGCAGGCCTGGCGCCGAACCTTCCGGTGTTGTTGCTCGGGCAGGTGTTGCAAGGTGTCATGGTGGGTGCCCTGCCCCTCTCCTTCATCCTGGTGCGCAAACATCTCCGGACAGGAGAGACGCAGGTGGCGATCGGGGTGGTCGTCGCGCTGTTCACGGGCGGTGGCATCGTGGGGACATTGCTTGCCGGGCCGATCGCCGAAGCACTGTCCTGGCATTGGATGTTCGCCTTGCCGACGATCGCGATCATCGCGGCGACGCTGGTCGTGGCTCGGCTGATGCCGCACGATCCGCCGATCGAATCGGACAGCAGGATCGATTGGCCCGGCGTGGCTTTACTGAGCGGCTCGTTGCTCGCGCTCATGCTCGGGCTCGTGACAGTGACGAGCGGCAACCTCCCGCCGGTAGCGGTCGGTGCCGTCGCGGTGGTCGTTGCCGCCCTCGCGACCGGATGGGTCGTCGTCGAGCGTCGGGCAGCCTCGCCGATGGTCGATCTGCGGATGTTGGCAAAGCCTGCGATGCGGAACGCGTTCATGCTCACCTTCGTCATCACCGCCAGTTCGGGGATGGTGCTCTTTCTGCTTCCGCAGCTGTTCGCGGTTTCGGCAGACGGGTACGGCTTCGCTGCCGGCACCACCGCGATCGGACTGTTCCTGCTGCCCGGCGCCATCGCCGGGGCGGTGAGCGACTCGATCGGCGGGGTCGCGGCGCGGCGCTTCGGTCCGCGGGCCGTGGTCGTCGTGGGCGCCGTTGTCACGGTGGCAACGATGTTCGCCCTGGTGTCGCTGCACTCGGCGGCGTGGCAGCTCGTCCTCGCGAAGATGCTGACGGCGTTCGCCGCGGGCGTCGCCACCACGGCGTTGCTTGCCGGTACCGCCACCGCCGTCGAGACCCGGGACACCGGCATCGCCACCAGCCTGCTCGTGGTGACACGGGTGATCGGTGTCGCCCTGGGCGCCCAGGTCGGCGGCGCGATCCTGGCGGCCGGGGCCGACTCGATGGGCCGGCCGACCGAATCGTCCTTTGTCACAGGTTTCGCCATCGCCGGCCTCATCGCCGCGTCGGCACTGCTCGTTGTCCGCATCACGAAAAGGGAGTCCAGTCATGACATCTAGCGGTCAGTCCATGGATGTGGGCGCCACCGCGAAGCGCACGGTTCTGATCTCCGGGGCCAGTATCGCCGGGCCTGCGCTGGCATATTGGCTGCATCGGTCCGGATTCGCGGTCACGGTGGTCGAAAAGGCAGGCACACTGCGCGGCGGTGGCTACCCGATCGACCTCCGCGGGACCGCGATCGAGGTGGTCCGACGAATGGGGATACTGCCGCAACTGCAGGACGCGCACATCGACTTGCGGCGCTTCACATTCCTCGATGCGGACGGTGGGCAAGTGGCCTCGATCGCCGCACGCACCGATTCCGACGATGTCGGAGGACAGGACCTCGAGGTGCGTCGCGGTGATCTGGCCGCGATCCTCTATGCGATGATTCGCGACCATGTGGAATTCCTGTTCGACGACTCGATCGACACCCTCGACCAGTCCGAACAGGGCGTCGATGTCACCTTCCACAGCGGGCAACGGCGCACGGTCGACCTGGTGATCGGTGCCGACGGCATGCACTCACATACCCGGGAGTCGGTATTCGGCGCCGAAGCAGAGTTCCACCGCTACCTCGGCTACTGCTTCACCATCTTCACCATGCCGAACACCTTCGGACTCTCCCGCGAGGTCGTGTTGTGGAACACCCCGGGGAAAGCAGCTGCCCTCTACGCCGTCGGGGACAACGACGACGAGCTGCACGCTTTTCTGAACTTTCATCGACCGGAACCGCCGTTCGGTGACCACCGGAACAGCGATGCCCAACGGGATCTGGTCGCCACGGTCTTTGCCGACGCGGGTTGGGAAGTCCCCGGCATGGTCAGCGCGATGCGCGACGCGGATGACCTGTTCTTTGACACGGCAGGTCAGATCCGCATGCCGCGCTGGTCCAGTGGCCGCGTTGCGCTTGTCGGCGATGCCGCTTATGCGCCCTCTTTTCTCACCGGGCAAGGCTCGAGCCTTGCGTTGGTCGGTGCGTACATGCTGGCTGACGCCCTGGCCACGAACCCGGACCACTCGGCGGCCTTCGCCGCCTACGAATATCACCTCCGCGAGTTCGTGACCATGAACCAGGCACTGGTCGACAACGGTGAGGCGACGCTCTTCCCGACCACAGCGCGAGCCCTGGAGCAACGCAACACCATGCTGCGTGACCTCGTCAGCATGCCTGCCGCGACAGCACGACCGGCGCACTCAGCCCTTGCGCTGCCCCGGATATCGGACTAGCGGCGGTCGGTATCCCCGTCGGGGGCGGCGTGGACAAGGCCCGTCCGGTAAGCGATGACGACGAGTTGCGCCCGGTCGCGAGCCTCCAGCTTTGTCATGGCGCGCTGGACGTGTGTGCGAACAGTGAAGGGGCTGACGAACATCCGCGTCGCGATATCTTGGTTGGACAGGCCGGTTGCGACCAGAGCCACCATCTCGCGTTCGCGCGGTGTGAGCGCGGCGAGCTGTTCGGGGTGGGACGCCGGGGCGGCGTCCGGAGTGGCCAGGAAACGGGCGACCAGAGAGCGGGTCGCGGCGGGGGAGAGAAGAGTGTCGCCGTCGGCGATCGTACGCACGGCTTCCAGCAGTTCGTCGGCCCCGATGCCCTTGCCGATGAAGCCACCGGCCCCCGCACGCAACGCCTGAGCGACGTACTCGTCCGTCTCGTAGGTGGTGAGGATCAGGATGCGGGTGGCACGTAGTTCGTCGTCCGCACAGATCTCCGCGGTGGCGGCGAGACCGTCCACCTCGGGCATCCGAATGTCCATGATCACCACGTCCGGGCGCAGCTCGCGGGTCAGCCTCACGGCCTCCCTGCCGTCGCCGGCCTCGCCGACCACGGAGATGTCGTCGGCGCTGTCGAGAAGCATGCGGAAGGCGTCGCGCAGAAGGGCCTGATCGTCGGCAAGTAGCACCCGGAGCGTCACGGCGGATCACCGGCCACTGCGTCGCCCGCCCCCTCCTCGACGGTTGTGGTTGCTCCGTCAGTCCTCCCCGTCGGATCCGTGGCAGGTGGGAGGGGTAGCTGTGTAGAGACGAGGAAGCCGCCCTCCGGGCGCGTGCCTGCGGAGAGTTGGCCCCCGACCGCGGTAGCACGTTCACGTAACCCGATCAGACCGTAACCGGGCGGGCGGACCGTCCCCCTCGGCGCACCCGGTCCGGCGGCGGGCGCCGCCGGACCTGCAGCCCCTCCGTCGTCGGTGACGGTGATCGTCACGCGAACGCTGTTCCAGACGAGACGGACCTGGGCGCGCCCGGTATCGGCGTGTTTGGTCACGTTGGTCAGGGCCTCCTGGATGATGCGGTAGGCGGTGAGGTCGGCTGCCGGTGACAGCGGCCTGACCGCGCCCTCCTCGTGCACCGACACCTCCAGACCCGCGCGGCGGAAGGACTCGAGGAGTGAGGGAAGTCGGAAGAGCCCGGGCGCCGGTTCTGCGGTCGCGTCCGCATCTCCGGATTGACGCAGCAGACCGACCGTCGCCCGCAGTTCGTCGAGCGCATGACCGGTGGTCTCGACGAGCTGATCCAGGCTCTTGCGGGACTGCTCCGGGCGGACGTCGAAGAGGTGGGCGGCGACCGTGGCCTGCGCATTGGCCAGGGTGATCTGATGGGCCACCAGGTCGTGCAGTTCCCGGGCGATGCGCACGCGTTCCTCGGCAACTCGCCGCCGCGCCTCAGTGTCGCGGCTCTGCTCCGCCCGTCGGGCACGCTCCTCCACGGCCGCCAGGTAGGCCCGTCGATTCTGAACCGAGTGGCCGAGAACACCGGCCATCAGCGGGAACGCCGCCACCGCCCCCATCCGGCTCGCGTCCTGCCAGGAGAGTCCCCCGGACCACGGGATGGAAGCGACCAGCAGCACCGTGGCGCTGAGCGATACCGCGCTTGCCGCGCGCCGTTCGGTGCGCGCGGTGCACGCGTAGGTATAGGCGGTGATCACGGCAGGGGCCACGATGGGCGGGCTCAGCAGGAGTCCCAAGGGCTGCACCAGGACGCCGCACACGGTCGTGGCCACCAGGGCCGGAAAAGGCGCCCGGTGCCGCATCGGCAACACGGCGCAGGACACCACCGCGATGGCGTAGGCGGCGGCGGACGGCGGTGACAGCGTGTCGTCGACCTGCACGACACCGCCGAGCAAGCAGAACACGAATGCCGTCGCCGTGATCGCGCCCTCCCGCCACCACATGCTGCGTGGTCGCGGCCCGGTGCCACCGGTCTCGGTCATCGCGGGCTCAGTGCCTCACCCTCGATATCCACATTCGGCAACACACGGTTCAGGGTACGGGGCAGGCACCACGCCATGCTCGACCTCGCTCTTCTCCCGGTCCGGGTGTATTGCGTCGTGCGCGGTGTCGCACGCTCAGAGGTTCGCAGCCGCCGCCCGGTCCAGGAACCAGACGGTCTCATCGGTGCCATGGGCTCCCGCGCACGGCCAGTCGGCGGCGCTCGCACCGGTGTGGGCAGCGGCGACGGCCTCGGCCTTGTCGTCGCCCGCAACCAGGAACCAGACGGCCTTGCTGCGGTTGACCACCGGCAGCGTGAGGGTGATCCGTCGCGGTGGAGGCTTCGGCGATTCCTCCACGGCGACAACGGTCTTCTCGGTCTCCGCGGTGGCCGCCGTGTGTGGGAAGAGGGAATTGATGTGGCCTTCTCCGCCCATGCCCAACAGGTGGAGGTCGAAATGCGGCACCTGGCCCGTGCCCACGTGTCCGAGCACCGTCGCATAGGCGGCAGCCGCCGCCTCGATGTCGTCGCCGAACTCACCGTCGGATGCGGCCATGGGATGGATCCGATCCGGATCCACCGGAACGTGGTCGAGCAGGGCGTCGCGCGCCTGCCCGTGATTGCGTTCCGGATCGTCGGCGGGAACGAAACGGTCGTCGCCCCAGAACAATTCCACCCGCGACCAGTCGATGTCGCCGCTGTCCGCCGCCAGGGCACGCAGGATCGCGATGCCGTTGCTGCCGCCGGTCAGGACCACGGACGCGACTCCGCGTTCGGTCTGCGCGCGCGTCACCAGGTCGACGAATCGGTTCGCGGCCGTCGCGACGAGGTCGTTCTTGTCGTCGAACACCAGGGTTTCCGGGATCATCACGCCACCACCTCGCTGAAATCGACATCGGCCACGCCGCGCAGTGCCTCCTCGTACACCTCGTCGACGTCGAGACGACGGAGTTCCTCGACGAGGAGTTGGGGGAGATCCCGCCTCGTCATCGCGACGCGACCGTCCGGCTTGCCCGGCTGGGACAGCACGGCGTTGCGGTTCTCGTCGATCGCGAGCACGGTCGGTCCGTCGTCGCGCACCAGCCGCACCTCGAAGCTGCCGGTCCGGCGCCGGGTCGGCACCTGCAATGCCGACTGCAGCCAGCCCGCGAGCAGGTCGACACCGGGGGAGTCGAACGGGCCGGTGACCTCTGCGGAGAGGACCGGCGTGTGCGGCGGCCGGCCGAGCGCCGAGGCGAGCAGTCCACGCCAGTGCGTGATCTGCGTCCAGGCGAGGTCGGAGTCACCCGGTGCGTAGGTGGCGAGGCGGCGGGCCAGTACCGATTCCGGGTGGTCGGACCTGGATGCGTCCAGGATGCGCCTGCGGCCCAGAGTTCCCATCGGGTCTGCGATGGGGTCCTCCGGCGCGTTGCCCGGCCACCACGTGACGACCGGCGTGTCCGGGAGCAGGAAAGGAGTGACGACCGAACGCGGGTGGTCCGCGAGATCCCCTTCGAGGGTCAGGACTACGACCTCCGAGGCGCCCGCATCGCCGCCGACGCGGATCTCCGCATCGAGCCGGGACTCGGCATCGCGGTCGCCACGGGAGACCACGATCACCCGGCTGGGATGCTCGCGGCTGGCCCCGATGGCCGCCTCGATCGCGCCCTCGGTCGGTTCGTTGTGCTCGGCACACACGACCAGCGTGAGGACGCGACCGAGACTGATCGCCCCGCCCGATTCACGCAGGGCCACGATCTTCTTGGCCACCTCGTTGGTGGAGGTGTCCGGTAACTCGACAATCATCGTGCGCCATCCAATCCGATGATCAGGGGCGTCGCCATGCTCGCCCGACCCTGGACATCATGTCGTCCGCCGACGCCGGACCCCAGGTGCCCGACTCGTAGGTGTCGGGCTTGCCGCTCGACACCCAGGCCTCGATCACCGGATCGAGGATCTTCCACGACAATTCGACCTCTTCGTTCACCGGGAAGAGTGACGGCTCGCCCAGCAGCACGTCGAGGATCAGACGCTCATAGGCCTCCGGTGACGCCTCGGTGAATGCGGTGCCGTAACTGAAGTCCATGTTGACGTCCCGGACCTCCATGCTGGAGCCGGGGACCTTGGACCCGAACCGCAGCGTGATGCCCTCGTCCGGCTGAACCCGGATGACGAGCACGTTCTGACTGAGTTCCTCGGTCATCGTCTTGTCGAACGGGAGGTGCGGGGCACGCCGGAAGACCAGCGCGATCTCGGTCACCCTGCGGCCCAATCGCTTTCCGGTGCGCAGGTAGAACGGGACACCGGCCCATCGGCGGGAGTCGACCTCGAGTGCGATCGCCGCATAGGTCTCGGTGATCGAGTTCTTGGAGAATCCCTCCTCCTCGAGTAGGCCGGGCACCTTCTGGCTGCCCTGCCAGCCCGGTCCGTACTGACCGCGCGCGGTGTTCTCGTCGTGCGGGAGGATGTTGCGCGTGGCGGCGAGCACCTTGATCTTCTCGGCCTGGAGTTGCTTGGGCTCGAACGAGATCGGCTCCTCCATCGCGATGAGTGCCATCAGCTGTAGGAGATGATTCTGGATGACGTCACGCGCGGCGCCGATCCCGTCGTAGTATCCGGCCCGGCCGCCGAGGCCGATGTCCTCGGCCATGGTGATCTGCACGTGGTCGACGTAGTGGGAGCTCCACAGCGGATCGAACAGCTGGTTGGCAAAGCGTAGCGCCAGGATGTTCTGGACCGTCTCCTTGCCCAGATAGTGGTCGATGCGGAACACCGACGACTCCGGGAACACGCTGTTGACGATCCCGTTGAGCTCCTTGGCCGACTCCAGGTCATGCCCGAACGGCTTCTCGATGACGACTCGTCGCCAGCTGTCGCCCTCCTCGGTGGCGAGGCCGCTGCGCTGCAGCTGCTCGCACACGGTCGGGAACGCCTTGGGCGGGATCGACAGGTAGAACGCGTAGTTGCCGTCGGTGCCACGTTCCTTGTCGAGCCCGTGCAGGGTGTCCTTGAGCCGGGCGAACGCGTCGTCGTCGTCGAAGGAGCCGGACACGAAGCGGAACCCCTCGGCGAGGCGTTCCCACACCTCTTCGCGGAAGCCGGTCCGCGCATGGTCACGGACCGCATCGTGCACCACCTTCGCGAAATCTTCGTCGTCCCAGTCCCGTCGGGCGAAGCCGACCAGAGCGAACGACGGCGGCAGGAGACCGCGATTGGCGAGGTCGTAGACCGCAGGCATCAACTTCTTGCGCGCGAGATCACCGGTGACACCGAAGATGATCAGGCTGCTGGGGCCCGCGATCCGGGGGAGTCGCTTGTCCCGGGGTTCACGGAGGGGATTGGTCCAGGCCGAGCCGCTCGCGGGCAACGGGTCAGCCCTTCGCCGCAGCCAGTTGTTCGGCGGTCGCGGTGAGGAGTTCGTTCCACGCGTCCTCGAACTTGCCGACACCCTCGTCCTCGAGCACCGCGAAAACATCGGCGACATCCACGCCGAGAGCCGCGATCTTGTCGAAGACCTCCTGCGACTCCTGCGCCAGACCGATGATCGATCCGGTGTTCACCCAGCCGTGGTCGGCGAAGGCGTCCATCGTCTTGCCCGGCATGGTGTTGACCGTGTTGGGGGCGACGAGCTCGCTGACGTAGAGGGTGTCGGGATAGTCGGGGTTCTTCACGCCGGTCGAGGCCCACAGCGCACGCTGAGGTCGGGCGCCCTGGGCGAGCAGGTCGGGGAATCGGGACTCGACCTCGAAGACCTCCTGATACGCCTGATACGCCAGGCGGGCATTGGCCAGCGCGGCCTTGCCCTTCAGCTCGTCGGCCGCGGGGGTCCCGATCGCGTCGAGACGCTTGTCGATCTCGGTGTCGACGCGGGAGACGAAGAACGACGCGACCGAATGGATCGTCGACAGGTCGTGACCGGCCTGCGCGGCGGCGTCGAGCCCGTCGAGGTAGGCGTCCATCACGCCCTTGTAGCGCTCCACCGAGAAGATCAGGGTCACGTTGACACTGATGCCCTCGGCCAGGGTCCGGGTGATGGCCGGCAGGCCCGCCTTGGTGGCCGGGATCTTGATCAGCAGGTTCGGCCGGTCGACGATCTTCCACAGCTCGATGGCCTGGGCGACGGTGGCGTCGGTGTCGTGGGCCAGTCGCGGATCGACCTCGATGGATACGCGCCCGTCCACCCCGTCCGATTGTTCGTAGACGGGGTGCAGCACGTCACATGCATTGCGGACGTCGTCGGTGGTGACGGTGCGGATGGTCGCGTCCACGTCGGCCCCGCGCGCGGCGAGCTCGGTCACCTGGGCGTCGTAGCTGGTGCCCTTGGACAGCGCGGCCTGGAAGATCGACGGGTTGGTGGTCACACCGACCACCGACTTGGTGGCGGTCAGTCCGGCGAGGTCGCCGGAGCTGATCAGGTCACGGGACAGGTCGTCGAGCCACACCGATACCCCGGCGGCGGACAGCTCGGCGAGCTTTTCGTTCTGGGTCACGATTCTCTCCTCTGACTCATGGCCGGGTCGCGGCCAATTGTGTTGTGCCCTCGGCTATGTGGTGACGGCTCGCTGCGCAGCGGCGATGACCGCCTCGGTGGTGATGCCGAACTGCTCGTAGAGCACCTGGTAGTCGGCGGATGCCCCGAAGTGGTCGAGCGACACGATCTCGCCGCCCGCCCCGACGATTCGGTACCACGGCATCGCGATGCCGGCCTCGACCGAGACGCGCGGGACCGTGGGCGGCAGCACCGCGTCGCGGTACCCCTGCGGCTGCTCGTCGAACCATTCGACGCATGGCATGGAGACGACACGCGCCGCGATGCCCTTGTCCTTCAATACCTTCTGGGCCTCGACCGCGAACTGGACCTCGGAGCCGGTCCCGATGATGACCACCTCGGGATCGCCCTCGGGATCACTGAGTACGTATCCGCCCTGGGCGACGCCCGCGGCGCTGGTGCCCTCGAGGATCGGCACGTTCTGCCGGGTCAGGGCGAGTCCGACCGGATGGTTGCGCCTGCCCAACAGTGTCTGCCAGGCGAAGGCGGTCTCATTCGCGTCGGCGGGACGGACCACATCGAGATGCGGGATCGCCCGCAGCGCGGCGAGATGTTCGACCGGCTGGTGCGTCGGGCCGTCCTCGCCCAGGCCGATGGAGTCGTGGGTCCACACGTAGATCGGGTCGATCTCCATCAGCGACGCCAGGCGCACCGCAGGGCGCATGTAGTCGGCGAACTGGAGGAAGGTGCCGCCGTACGCGCGGGTCGGTCCGTGCAACGCGATGCCCGACAGGATCGAGCCCATCGCATGCTCGCGGATGCCGAAGTGCAGCGTGCGACCGTAGGGGTTCGCGGACCATTTCTTGGTGCTGATCGACGTCGGCCCGAACGATGCCGCGCCGTCCATGGTGGTGTTGTTGCTGCCGGCGAGATCGGCCGAGCCGCCCCACAGTTCGGGCAGCACGGGGCTCAATGCGGAGAGCACCTTGCCCGATGCGGCGCGGGTGGCGACGGCTTTGTCGCCGGGCGTCCAGGACGGCAGCGCGTCGGTCCAGCCCTCGGGCAGTTCGTGGGCCTGCAGACGGTCGAAGAGGGCCTTGGTCTCAGGATTTGCCGTCGCCCAGGTGTCGAAGCCCTTCGACCACTCGGCCTTGGCCGCGGTGCCCCGCTCGAGAAGCGTGCGGGTGTGGTTGATCACCTCGTCGGAGACGTCGAAGTTCTTCTCGGGGTCGAAACCGAGGATCTTCTTGGTCTCGGCCACCTCGTCGTCGCCGAGCGCCGATCCGTGGGCGGCGCCGGTGTTCATCTTGGTCGGTGCCGGGTAGCCGATGATCGTGCGCAGACAGATGATCGACGGCTTGTCGGTCACCGCCTTGGCGGCCGCGATCGCCGCCTCGATGGCCACCACGTCCTCGCCGCCCTCGACGGTCTGCACGTGCCAGCCGTAGGCCTCGTAGCGCTTCGCCACATCCTCGGACAGCGCGATGTCGGTGTCGTCCTCGATCGAGATCTGGTTCTGGTCGTAGAACACGATGAGGTTGCCGAGCTGTTGGGTCCCGGCAAGTGACGACGCCTCGGAGGTGACGCCCTCCTCGATGTCGCCGTCGGAGGCGATCGCGTAGATGAAATGGTCGAACGGGCTGGCGCCGGGCGCGGCGTCCGGGTCGAACAGTCCGCGCTCGTAGCGCGACGCCATGCTCATGCCGACCGCGGACGCGAGGCCCTGTCCGAGCGGCCCGGTGGTGATCTCCACACCCTTGGTGTGGCGGAACTCGGGGTGACCCGGGGTCAGTGAGCCCCAGGTTCGCAGTGCCTCGATGTCGGGCAACTCGAGACCGAACCCACCGAGGTACAGCTGGATGTAGAGGGTGAGGCTGGAGTGTCCGCAGGAGAGGACGAATCGGTCGCGTCCGACCCATCCGGTATCCGCGGGATCGTGGCGCATCACGCGCTGGAACAGGGTGTAGGCGAGCGGGGCAAGGCTCATCGCCGTGCCCGGATGGCCGCTACCGCATTTCTGTACCGCGTCGGCGGCCAGCACGCGGGCGGTGTCGACCGCGCGGGTGTCCACCTCGGTCCAGTCGTCGGGGTGGGCCGGCTGGGTCAATGCGCGGATGTCGTCTGTGAGCGCCACGGTCGTGCTGTCTCCTGTGCAGGTCGGTGCGAATACGGTCGCAAGTCCTCGGTTGTACAAGTTCACGGTGTGTGCGTGCGGGCCGCCCGAGAGTTCGGCAGCTACCGCTCCAGACTAATCTGCTGAACCTTCGCGTGCTCCGGCGAGTGACGCGAAACCCTCGACCGGGGCTTCCCGTCGAGGTCGTCCGGCCCCGACGGACTCGATTATTCGATCGTCGATACCACCGTCTACCATGCTCTGTAGTAGCCCTGGTCGTGGAGCAACACCTCGGGGCAGACGAGGAGAGGCCGTGAGGATTGGGGAGCGCGTGAGCGGAGATCTGTCCACCGCATCCCGCGGTAGCCAGGGGGCCTCCACCGCGCAGAACCCGTCGTCGGAGCGCTCCGACGAGTCGATTCTCTCCCGGGCCAAGGCGGCCCTCCTCGCGTACGTCGCACTGACCAAACCGCGTGTGATCGAACTGCTGCTGGTGGCCACCATCCCGGTGATGCTCCAGGCAGATCGCGGCCACGTCGACATCGCGTTGATCGCTTTCACCCTGCTCGGCGGCTGGCTCGGGGCGGGCAGCGCCAACACACTCAACATGGTCGCCGACGCCGACATCGATCAGAAGATGAAGCGCACGGCACGCAGACCGCTGGCACGTCACGCCGTCTCCACGCGTAATGCGCTGATCTTCGGCATCGCCCTGTGGATCGGGTCCTTTGCCGTCCTGTGGTGGGCGGCCAACCTCCTGAGCGCCCTCCTGGTGACCGCGACCATCGCGTTCTATGTGGGCGTCTACACGCTGATCCTCAAGCGCCGCACCTGGCAGAACGTGGTGTGGGGCGGCGCAGCCGGATGCATGCCGACCCTGGTCGGCTGGGCCGCGGTGACCGGGAGCATCAGCTGGCAGCCGATCGTGCTGTTCCTGGTGATCTTCTTCTGGACGCCACCACACACGTGGGCCCTGGCGATGCGCTACAAGGAGGACTACCGGGCAGCCGGAGTGCCGATGCTGCCGGTGATCGCCACCGAGGAGCGGGTGACCCGCCAGATGCTCTGGTACACCTGGGCGACCGTGCTCTCGTCCCTGGTGCTCATCCTCGGGACCAGCTGGATCTACGCGGGCGTCGCCGTTCTCGCCGGTGCCTGGTTCACCAGCCGCGTGCAGCGCCTGTACCGCGAGACCCGCGCAGGCGCCGAGGTGGCGCCGCTGAAGGTCTTCCTGCAGTCGAACGAATACCTGGCGATCCTGTTCTGTGGCCTGGCCATCGATGCCGTGGTCAATCTGCCGCTGATCACCAGCTACTTCTGACCCCTGGCTCACGCGCCGAGGGCAACCGGCTTCGCGCCGACGGCAACCGTTTTCGCGCCGACAGCAACTGGCTTCGCGCCGACAGCAACACAAATCTCGGTGAAAGAACCAGGTCGATGGGTTCCCTCGGCGAGAAATCGGTTGCTGTCGGTGGTCGGGGCCAGCTCGAGATCAGGACGGGATGAGGACGGTCGCGCCGGTCGTCGCGCGGGATTCCAGATCGGTGTGCGCGTCGGCGGCGTCGGCGAGGCGGTAGTGCTGGCCCACCCGGACGTCGATGTCGCCGTCGGCGACCGCGCCCAGGAACTCGCCCGCCCGCCAGCGCAGTTCTTCCGGATCGGCGACGAAGTGCGCAAGTGTCGGCCGCGTCACCGACAGGGAACCGGCCCCGTTGAGACGCTGCAGGTCGAACGGTGGCACCGGCCCCGATGCCGCGCCGAACAGGACGACGATGCCGCGCACGGCGGTGGACGCCAGGGACTGTTCGAAGGTGTCTGCGCCGACGCCGTCGTAGACCACTCGGACGCCGTTTCCGTCCGTGAGCGAGCGCACCTCCTCCGCGAGGCCGTCGCTGTAGCGCAGGACGTGATCGGCGCCGGCGCCGGTCGAGAGTGCGGCCTTCTCGTCATCGGACACCGTGGTGATCACCCGGAGTCCGCGGAGCTTGGCGAGTTGCGTGAGGATGAGTCCGACGCCGCCGGCACCCGCGTGGATCAGTACGGCGTCGCCCGATCGCGGGTGTGCGCTGCCGTCCAGGAGATAGTGGGCGGTCAGCCCTCGCAACATGGCCGAACCCGCGACGTCGTCGGGAACCTGGTCGGGCACCGGGATCGCGCGGACCGCCCGGACGGCGACGAGTTCGGCATAGCTCGCGGGCGCATCGACCCAGCAGACGCGTTGTCCGACGGCGAAGGAGTCCACGTCGGAACCGACCGATACCACTTCGCCTGCGCCTTCGGTACCCGGGATGTACGGGGGTACCGACGGATAGAGACCACGCCTCAAGTACGTGTCGATGAAGTTGACCCCGGTCGCCGCGGTACGGACCAGGATCTCGTCGGGTGCCGGGGTCGGGTCGTCGACGGTGCCGAACTCGAGAACCTCCGGGCCACCATGGCGAACCACCTGAATTGCGCGCATGGCTCAGTTCTACCGCAGCGAGCGAGCCGATCGGCCCCCGGTATGCTCGGGAACCATGAGCGAGCAGCCTGAATCCGACACCGCTGATGTGACGACCACGCCCGTCGAGGCGCCGCAGAATGTGGTCGCCTCGATCAAGGGATTCATCGGCCGTGAAGGCGGGTCCGCGAAGGCCGTGTTGCAGCCGATCGGTGCTGCGGGCGTCCGGATCACCCTCGTGGGGGAGCAGGGCGGGATTCTCGGTGATCGGGTGGTCGACGACGTCGCGACTGCGGAGGCGGTCGTCGCGGCCGTCGACGGACTCGAGACCGCGGAGTGGGACCGCGACCTGACGTCGGCCGCCACCGTGTCGCCGTCGCACTATCGGAAGATGGCGGGCTGGGTGGCCCGTCAGCGCCGCTTCCCGAAGGCTCGCAACCGCGCGATTCTCTGAGCGCTCGGGCCGGTCTCGCAAGGATCCGGTCCCTACGGCGGGACTCTGTGGTCGCGGGCGTCGTTGGTCGCGGCCGTGGCGGTCGCCCGCCTGCGCTAGACGCCGGTGGTCGTCGACGTGGCGTCCTCGTCGGTTACCGTGCGTGTGCCGAACTGCAGGATCATCCAGGTCGCCACGATCAGCAGCATGGCGCTGACGGTCATGTGCGCGATCACCAGGGCGATCGGCAGCCCGGTGTTGTACTGGACCACCCCCAGAATGCCCTGGACGGCGATCAGACCGAGGAATGTGTAGGCCGTCCGCTGCTCGGGGAGTCGGAGCGCCCGGGTGAAGACCGCGACCGCGACGGCGAGCCCGATCAGCACGAAGACCGCGTCGGCGTGCAACTGGGTGGCGTGATCGGGGGCGAGGCCGTTACGTCGCGCCTCGGTGTCGCCTGCATGCGGACCGGAGCCGGTGACGACGGTTCCCAGGTAGACGGTCGCCCAGGTCACCAGATACTGCAGCACGGCGAGACTGCGACCCAACCGGGTTCCGGGACCGACCGGCGGGGGCGGCGGAGCGTCAGGGCGCAGTCGGTACACGAGCACGGTCGCGCCCGACACGAGGACCATCGAGAGCACGAAATGCAGTGAGACGACCCACGGGTTGAGCTTGGTCAGCACGGTGATCCCGCCGATCACTCCCTGGAACGGGATGCCGAGGGCGAGCAGGGTCACCAACCATTTGTCGCGCCGGCCGGAACGGGCGTAGCGCAACACCGCCACCCACGTCGCGATCGCGACGATCGTCAGGACCCAGGTCAGCATGCGGTTGCCGAACTCTATGACGCCGTGCACACCGAGGGCCTCATGCGGCACGAACGAGTCGTCGGTGCACCGAGGCCAGGTCGGGCACCCGAGTCCGGAGCCGGTCAGGCGGACCGCGCCCCCGGTGGCGACGATGCCGACGTTGGCGACCAGGAGGGCGACGGCCCACCAGTAGACGAAACGGGCGGTCGGACGGCCGAATCCGGGCAACCGCGCGAAACGACCTGCGCCGGTCTTCGGCGGCTGCTCATCGGCCGCGACCGCTGACGCACCGGCCGCCCCGGTCGTCTCGGGAACTGATGTCTTGGGGACTGTCATTGGAACCGGAACCACCTCACCGCGAGCACGGCGGCGCCGACCGCCCATGCCAGCAACACACCTATACCGAAGAAATCCACCGAGCCCCGGGTCGCCTGGTCGAGAGCCTCGGTGAGTGCTCCCGACGGAACACACCGGGCTATCCAGTGTGCGGCGGCCGGCACTCGGTCGCCCATCACGACCAGACTGCCGATGCCGACCATCGCGAACCAGAGCAGGTTGGCCAGCGCGAGTACGACCTCGGCCTTCAACGTCCCGCCGAGGAGCAGGCCGAGTGCGGAGAACGTGGCGGTGCCGACCGCGATGACCACGACGCCGAGTACCAGTCCGAGTAGGGAGGGGCGCCAGCCGAACGCCAGACCGATGCCGCCGATGATCAGGGCCTGCAAGGCCACCACGATCACCACCGCGATCGACTTTCCGGCGATGATGCCCCACCGCGGGATCGGTGTGGCGCCAAGACGTTTCAGTGCGCCGTAGCGGCGGTCGAAGCCGAGTGCGATGGCCTGTCCGGTGAATGCGGTGGACATCACCGCGACCGTCATGATGGCCGGCACGAAGGTGGCGGCACGTTCTGCGGGCGTCGAACCGAGACCGGTGTCGACCGGGAGGAGGCACAGACCGATCAGCAGGGTGATCGGGATGAACATGGTGAGCAGGAGCTGTTCGCCGTTGCGCAGCAGCAGCGTCAGCTCCATCCGCGACTGCGCGGTGAGGATCGCGGGCAGCGACGCGGGGCGCGGACGCGGGGCGAACGTCCCGGCGGCGAACCGATTGGTCGTCGTGGTCATGATCGCAGTGCCCGTCCGGTGAGGTCGAGGAAGACGTCCGAGAGGCTGCGCGTCTCGACCCGGAGGTCGGTCGCCAACACGTCGATCTGCGCGCACCACGCGGTGACGCTGGCGAGTATCTGTGGGGTCACGGGCCCGCGCACGAGGTAGGCGCCGGGGGTGGTCTCGGAACACCGGTACTCCTCGGGCAGCGCGAGCCCGAGCATCGTCATGTCGAGCCCGCGGGGAGCGGAGAACCGGAGCTCGTTCTCGGCGCCCCGGCGCGTGAGGTCCTTCGGTGTGCCGGACGCGACGACGCGACCGTTGTCGATGATGACCACCTGGTCGGCGAGTTCTTCGGCCTCATCCATGAGGTGAGTGGTCAGCAGTACCGACACACCGTCGTCGCGGAGTCGATCGATCAACTCCCACACCATGATCCGCGCGTGCGCGTCGAGTCCTGCGGTGGGTTCGTCGAGGAACACCAGATCGGGCCTGCCGACGATCGCGCAGGCCAGCGAGAGGCGCTGCTGCTGTCCGCCGGACAGTCGGCGGAACGATGTGCGGGCACAGTCGGTCAGCCCCATCGCGTCGAGCAACCAGGCCGGGTCGATCGGGTCGGCACTGTAGGCCGCGCAGAGCCTGAGCATCTCTTCCGCGCGGGCGCCCGGATAGGCGCCGCCGCCCTGCAACATCACGCCGATCCGGCGGCGCAGGGCGTCGTTGTCGGTGACCGGATCGAGGCCGAGGACCTCGACCCGTCCCGCGTCGGGCGCGAGGAACCCCTCGCACATCTCGACAGTCGTCGTCTTGCCCGCGCCGTTCGGGCCGAGCAGCGCGAGGATCGTGCCCGTTTCGAGTTCGAGGTCCAGCCCGTCGACAGCGGTCCGGTCGCCGTATCGCTTCACCACGCCCGTGGCACAGAGGGCCGGGGCCCCGGAGCGGTCCGCATTCACCGTGCGGCCATCGTCGCGTCGATGATCAGGTCGTCGATCATCACCGGGGTACCGCTGTCGGATCGTCGTGCCGCGCACATGGGCCAGACTATTCGTTCGGCGTCGTCGTCCCAAAAATGCGGATTCGCCGCGCTCGGTCCGTCGTCAGCCCGCGTCGGCGTCCTCACGGACCGGTTCACGTCCCCGACGACCTCGCCACCATCGGTGCACCGGCAGGTCCTCGAAGAACAGCGCGGTCATCACCGCGACCATGATCACGCCGGCCAGGAGCCCTTGGGCGAGTACGACTCCGCTGGTGTTCGAGCTCGTCGGCATCACCACGATTGCGATGATCGCGGAGACCGCGATGGTGGTCAGGCGGAACCACGGGCGGGTCGCCCAGGCGGCGAGCGGGATCACCGCCCACAGCAGATACCAGGCCTGGACGAAGGGGAAGAAGACGACGACTGTGGCCATTGACACACCGAGCGCACCGAGCGGATGCAGTCGGCCGCCGAGGCAGGCGAGCATCCAGCGCACGATGAAGACAGCGGCCACGAGCTCGCCGAGCGGACGGCCGACCTCGAGGATCGCCTGGGTCTGGTCTCCGAGGCCGAGCGCCAGCCCGAGACGGCCCGTGGTCACCGACAACAACGTCGGCATGGACATCCAGGACCGCACCACGGCGCCGGTGGACCCGGTGCTCGTCCATCCGAAGCCGAGCCCGGTACCGACCGAGATCCCGACCATGACGACGGCCAGAATGGCCGCGTAGAACGCCGCCGAGGTGCCGAGCGCCGCGATGCTCCGGCGTGATCGTTCCCACCATTGGGCGACGGGTGCGTTGCGGAGTGCGGGCAGGATGGCACCCCACCGCTGGGCGAGCGCGATCCCGACGAAACCGAGTGCCAGCAGCGACGTCACCTTGACCATCGCCGACGCCGAGATGACCGCGGCACCGGCGATCAGTGTCCAGCCGGCGGTGCTGGGCCACCACGACGAGGACCTGCGTAGTCGGTCCGCGCCGTAGATCGCGCGGAAGGACAATTCCAGGCCGACCAGCATCATGCCGAGCATCAGGGCCTCGTTGTGGATGCCGCCCACCAGGTGCAGGATCAGCAACGGGTTCATCGCGCCGAGCCAGAGCGCGGCCACCGAAGACACCCCGCAGCGCCGGGCCAACCGCGGCAGTGCCCACACGATCAGCCCGATGCCGACCAGTGCCACCAGTCGATGCAGGAAGATCGCCGCGGTGATGTTGTCGCCGGTCACGGCAGTGATGCCCTTGCCGATCCAGAGGAAAAGCGGGCCGTAGGGGGCCGGTGTGTCGCGCCACAGATTGGGTACCGACCGGGTCAGCACGTGATCCACGCCGAGTCCGCGGACCGGACTGACCACGTAGGGGTCCATGCCCCGGAACGCGATCGCGCTCTGCGCGAGATACGAGTAGATGTCCTTGGACAGCAGAGGCGGCGCGACGATGATCGGCGCGATCCAGAGCATGAGGGTGCGGTCGGCCTGCTGACGCGTCATTCGGCGCTCCGGGCTGCGGCCCCGGCGCACCTCCACGCTGAACCGGCCGACGGCAAACCGGCCGATCAGCAGCCAGGCGACGACCAGCATGATGGTGCCGCCGATCGAGAGCGTGAGGGCCGTACTCCACATCCGCGACGGGAGCGACAGCACGCGCATCCCGGCCACCGGGTTCTGCAGCACCGGGACCTGCCCCGTACCCAGTGACCCGATCAGCAGGAGGACCGCGCCGGTCGCCCCGAACAGCTTGATCCGCAGGAGGCGCTTGTTCTCGGCCGCGTTGAGGGGGCCGACCTCACGCTCGTCGTCGTGCAGGCGCGCGACGGCTTTGCCATAATCGCCTCGACGGTCGATCGTGTCGTCGACCTGCGCGGTGTCGGTACGGGATCGGTTCCGACTCAGCCCGAGGTAGTCGGCGCTCCGGCGCAGGGCCTGGTGCGGCGAGCGAGCCCATTGCGGCAGCGCGCGGCCCCGACTCCGCGGCACTGTGGTTTCTGGCACGCCGACGACTCTAGTGCCCCGTCCGCGCTGCGCGGACTCGCCACACGTGCCCGACCTGTCCGGCTCGGTAAGGGCAGCCTTGCTGGCATGCGGGAAGCAATTACGACACACTTGTGTTGTGAAAACCATGAGGAGCGATACAGCGCTGCCCAAGGGCGCGCCGGCCGGCCTCTCGGACGGGGCTGCGAACGCCGGTCATCACGACGGGCAGACACGTGCTGCCGTGATCTCTCTGCTGGTCGAGGACGGACCGCTGACCGCGAGTGAGATCGCCGATCGCCTCGGCATCAGTGCCGCGGGTGTCCGACGTCACCTCGATGCACTCGCCGAGGCCGGCGACGTGGAGATCTCGTCCTCGGGGTTCGGGCGCCGTGGTCGCGGTCGTCCCGCCAAATGGTTTCAACTCACCGCGACCGGCCGGGGCAAGTTGCGTCACGCCTACGATGACCTCGCGGGCGCGGCGATGCGCAGACTGCGAACAGTGGGCGGCGAGTCCGCGGTCGAGGCGTTCGCCCGCGACCGGGTCGAGGAGATAACCGCGAACGTGGTGCCCGCCGATGAGTCCGGATCTGTCGCCACCACGGTGAACGACATCGCCGACGCGCTGACCAGCGCGGGCTTCGCGGCCAACACCCGCGAGGTCGGTACCGGGATGCAGATCTGCCAGCATCATTGTCCGGTTGCCCATGTGGCCACGGAGTTCCCGGAGCTGTGCGAGGCAGAGACCGCGGTCTTCACCGAACTGCTCGGTACTCACGTGCAGCGGCTGGCGACGATCGCGAACGGCGATTGTGTCTGTACCACCCATGTTCCGCTCCACCCCCCGCCGGAAGGGGCCACGGTCCCGTCCGACACCACCATCCAGACGACAGCGAGCGATGCGCAGCCCGCATCCGCTCACCCGATGAAGACGAGTCGAAAGGCTTCGCGATGACAGTCACCGAACCAACCGCGACCGACACCGCCACACCCGCCAAGCCCTCGCCCCTCACCCAGGAGCAGACCATCGCGTCGCTGGGCAACTATGGGTACGGCTGGGCGGATTCCGACGTCGCCGGTGCGAGCGCACAGCGCGGTTTGTCCGACGCGATCGTCGCCGACATCTCGGCGAAGAAGAGCGAGCCGGAGTGGATGCTCGAGCAGCGCCTCAAGGCTCTGCGTATCTTCGACCGCAAGCCGATGCCGCACTGGGGTGCCGACCTCGACGGGATCGACTTCGACAACATCAAGTACTTCGTCCGCTCCACCGAGAAGCAGGCGGCGACGTGGGACGATCTGCCCGCGGACATCAAGAACACCTACGACAAGCTCGGCATCCCCGAGGCCGAGAAGCAGCGTCTGGTCTCCGGTGTCGCGGCACAGTACGAGTCCGAGGTGGTCTATCACCAGATCCGTGAAGACCTCGAGGAGCAGGGTGTCATCTTCCTCGACACCGACACCGCGCTCAAAGAGCACCCGGAGATCTTCCAGGAGTACTTCGGATCGGTGATCCCCGCAGGCGACAACAAGTTCTCCGCCCTCAACACCGCCGTGTGGTCGGGTGGTTCGTTCATCTACGTGCCGCCGGGTGTCCACGTCGACATCCCGCTGCAGGCCTACTTCCGCATCAACACCGAGAACATGGGCCAGTTCGAGCGGACCCTGATCATCGTCGACGAGGGTGCATACGTGCACTACGTCGAGGGATGTACCGCGCCGATCTACAAGACCGACTCGTTGCACTCCGCGGTCGTCGAGATCATCGTCAAGAAGGGTGGCCGCTGCCGGTACACGACCATCCAGAACTGGTCGAACAACGTCTACAACCTGGTCACCAAGCGTGCCAAGGCCGAGGCCGGCGCCACCATGGAGTGGATCGACGGCAACATCGGTTCCAAGGTCACGATGAAGTACCCGGCCGTCTGGCTGACCGGTGAGCACGCCAAGGGCGAGGTGCTCTCGGTGGCGTTCGCCGGCGAGGGACAGCATCAGGACACCGGCTCCAAGATGGTGCATCTCGCACCGAACACGTCGAGCAACATCGTGTCCAAGTCGGTGGCCCGCGGCGGCGGCCGCGCCTCCTATCGCGGCCTGATCAAGATCAACAACGGTGCACACGGCAGCCGGTCGACGGTGAAATGTGATGCCCTGCTGGTCGATACGATCTCCCGTAGTGACACCTATCCGTATGTCGACATCCGTGAGGACGACGTGACGATGGGGCACGAGGCCACGGTGTCGAAGGTCAGCGACGATCAGCTCTTCTACTTGATGAGTCGCGGTCTGACCGAGGACGAGGCGATGGCCATGGTGGTGCGCGGATTCGTCGAGCCGATCGCCAAGGAACTCCCGATGGAGTACGCGCTCGAACTCAACCGCCTCATCGAACTGCAGATGGAAGGAGCCGTCGGCTGATGGCAGATCCCACATTGCCCGTGTCGTCGACTCCGGTGGCGCCTGTCAACCGCGGCGAAGCCGCCCCAGTCAACAAGGGGGAGATGTTCACCTCCTTCGACGTCGAGGCCTTCGAGGTGCCCAGTCCCCGCGAAGAGGTGTGGCGGTTCACCCCGTTCCGCCGGCTGCGCGGACTGCACGATGGCAAGGCCCAGCGCACCGCCGATCCGGTGTTCGAGATCTCCGGAACCGGCGAGGGCGTGACGGTGGAGACCGTCGGCCGTGACGACAAGCGTCTCGGCGAGGGCGGCATCCCGTTCGACCGGGTGTCGGCCCAGGCGTTCTCGTCGTTCACCGACGCCACGGTGGTGACTGTCGGCCGTGAGGTCGAGCTGTCCGAGCCGGTCGTCGTCGAGGTGACCGGTCCGGGAGAGGGCGAGGTCGGCTTCGGCCACCTGCAGATCCGCCTCGAGGCCTTCGCCCGCGCCGTGGTCGTGCTCGACCAGAAGGGCGGCGGTACCTACGCCGAGAACATCGAGTTCGTGGTCGGCGACAGCGCGGCGCTGACCGTGGTGAACGTGCACGACTGGGCAGACGACATGGTGCATGTGGCAGCCCATCATGTCCGGGTCGGACGCGACGCGGTGGTGCGGCACTTCGCGATCAGCCTCGGCGGCAACCTCGTTCGGCTCTCTCCGGTGGTCCATTTCGACGCGCCCGGCGGAGACGTCGAGTTGTGGGGGCTCTACTTCGCCGATGCCGGCCAGCACCTCGAGCAGCGCCTCCTGGTCGATCACAGTCAGCCGAACTGCCGGTCGAACGTGGTCTACAAGGGTGCCCTGCAGGGCGACCTCAGTGGTGACCGCACCCGGGAGGCCCACACGGTCTGGATCGGCGACGTGCTGATCCGTCCGGCGGCCGAGGGGACCGACACGTTCGAGCTCAACCGCAACCTGGTCCTGACCGACAACGCTCGCGCCGACTCGGTGCCGAACCTGGAGATCGAGACCGGCGAGATCGTCGGCGCCGGACATGCCAGCGCAACCGGTCGATTCGACGACGAACAGCTGTTCTACCTGCAGGCCCGAGGCATCCCGGAGGATCAGGCCCGTCGTCTGGTGATCCGTGGGTTCTTCCGCGAGATCATCGCCAAGATCTCCGTGCCCGACATCCGAGAGCGGCTCGAGGCCGCCATCGAATACGAGCTCCAGATCGCCGGCGCCTGAGCCGGTCCACGAGCACAGCCACACCCACGAGCATCAAGGAACACAACCACCGTGACCACACTGGAAATCCGTGACCTGCACGTCGACGTCGCGCAGAGCGACGCCGACGCCGAACCGATCCACATCCTCAAGGGTGTGAACCTGGCCGTGTCGTCGGGTGAGACGCACGCCATCATGGGCCCCAACGGCTCTGGCAAGTCCACCCTGTCGTACGCGATCGCCGGCCACCCGAAGTATCAGGTGACCCAGGGCTCCATCACCCTCGACGGCGAGAACGTCCTCGAGATGAGCGTCGACGAGCGCGCCCGCGCAGGGCTGTTCCTCGCGATGCAGTACCCGGTCGAGGTGCCGGGGGTGTCGATGTCGAACTTCCTGCGGACCGCCGCGACCTCGGTGCGTGGTGAGGCGCCCAAGCTTCGTCACTGGGTCAAGGAGACCAAGGAGGCGATGACGGCGCTCGAGATCGATCCGTCCTTCGGAGAGCGCAGCGTCAACGAAGGGTTCTCCGGCGGTGAGAAGAAGCGTCACGAGATCCTGCAGCTCGGCCTGCTCAAGCCCCGGATCGCCATCCTCGACGAGACCGACTCGGGCCTCGACGTCGACGCACTCCGCGTCGTCAGTGAGGGTGTGAACCAGTACAAGGACCGCGAGGACGGCGGCGTCCTGCTGATCACGCACTACACGCGCATCCTGCGCTACATCCAGCCGGACTTCGTCCATGTGTTCGTGAACGGACGCATCGTCGAGTCCGCCGGACCGGAGCTCGCCGACGAACTCGAAGAGAACGGTTACGTCCGCTTCACGTCGGCGGCCGCTGCCGGCTGAACCCACTCGGTGAAGGAGGTACCGTCATGACGCTCTCTCCCGAAACCGTCGCGCCGACATTGGATGTCGGACGACTGCGCGCGGACTTCCCGATCCTGTCGCGCACGGTTCGCGACGACAAGCCGTTGGTCTACCTGGATTCGGGTGCCACGTCCCAGCGGCCGGTGCAGGTACTCGACGCCGAGCGTAAGTTCCTGACGACACACAACGCGGCCGTGCACCGGGGTGCGCACCAGCTCGCCGAAGAGGCGACCGACGCCTATGAGGGCGCGCGGGCGACCATCGCCGACTTCGTCGGCGCGACGCCCGAGACGATCGTGTTCACCAAGAACGCGACCGAGGCGCTCAATCTGGTGACCTACACGCTCGGCGACGACCGGTCGGCCGCGGTGCTGGGCGGTCGTCCACTCGGTCCCGGGGACACCGTGGTGATCACCGAACTCGAACACCACGCGAATCTGGTCCCATGGCAGGAACTCTGCCGCCGGACCGGTGCGACGCTGAAGTGGTTCGGCGTCACCGACGAGGGCCGGATCGACCTCGAGTCGCTGACGCTCGACGAGACGGTCAAGGTTGTCTCCTTCACCCACCAGTCCAACGTCACCGGCGCGGTGGCCGATGTGACCGAGATGGTCCGCCGTGCCCGCGAGGTGGGCGCCGTCGTGGTTCTCGACGCCTGCCAGTCGGTGCCGCACATGGCCGTGGATTTCGCCGCGCTCGGCGTCGACTTCGCCGCGTTCTCCGGGCACAAGATGTTCGGTCCGTCCGGCGTCGGTGTGCTCTACGGACGGGCGGGTCTGCTGGATGCATTGCCGCCCTTCATCACCGGTGGGTCGATGATCGAGACCGTCTCGATGGAGGTGTCCACGTATGCCCCGTCGCCACAGCGATTCGAGGCAGGCGTGCCGATGACGTCGCAGGTCGTCGGGCTCGGCGCAGCTGTCGACTATCTGACCGCGATCGGTATGGATGCCGTTGCGGCACACGAGCATCGACTCACCGCGTACGCACTCGAACGCTTGGCGGCGATCGATGGTCTGCGGATCGTCGGTCCGACCATTGCCGAGCAGCGGGGCGGTGCCGTCTCGTTCCTCGTCGACGGCCTGCACGCGCACGACCTCGGTCAGATCCTCGACGACGAGGGTGTCGCGATCCGCGTCGGCCACCACTGCGCGTGGCCCCTGCACAAGCGCTTCGGGGTGGCCGCCACGGCGCGCGCCTCGTTTGCCGCGTACAACACCTTGCCCGAGGTCGACGCGCTCGCCGATGCGATCGTCAAGGCGCAGAACTTCTTCGGAGTGATCGGGGCGAGCGCGAAGGGGGACCGCTAGCGATGCGGATGGAACAGATGTACCAGGAGGTGATCCTGGACCACTACAAGCACCCGCACGGCCGTGGACTGCGCGAGCCGTTCGGTGCCGAGGTGCACCATGTGAACCCGACGTGCGGCGACGAGGTGACCCTGCGAGTCGCGCTCTCCGCGGACGGGTCGACCGTCGAGGACATCTCCTATGACGGACAGGGCTGTTCGATCTCGCAGGCGTCGACCTCGGTACTCCACGATCAGCTCGTCGGGCAGCCGATCGACGAGGCCATCACCACCCTGGACTCCTTCAACGCGATGATGACCTCGCGCGGCGCGGACGAGGGCGACGAGGATGTGATCGGTGACGGCGTCGCCTTCTCCGGCGTCAGCAAGTACCCGGCCCGCGTCAAGTGTGCTCTGCTGGGATGGATGGCCTTCAAGGACGCGTTGGCCCAGACAGTCGACAGAGATGAACCTTCAGAAGTGGAGTCGGTATGAGTGACGAAACAACCACAGCACCGGAGGCGCCGACGACGTCGCTGCCTCAGCTCGAGGACGTCGAGGAGGCGATGCGCGACGTCGTCGATCCCGAACTCGGTATCAACGTCGTGGATCTGGGTCTCGTGTACGGCATCGAGGTCACCGAGGAGGCGGTTGCCAAGATCGACATGACCCTCACCTCGGCGGCCTGTCCGCTCACCGATGTGATCGAGGATCAGTCGCGGGCGGCGCTGGTGAACAGCGGGCTGTGCACCGACATGGAGATCAACTGGGTCTGGATCCCGCCGTGGGGACCGGACAAGATCACCGACGACGGGCGCGAGCAGCTGCGGGCCCTGGGCTTCACGGTCTAGATCGGGCGTCTCGCGTCTGATGCCGGCGACCGACGACGAGCGGTCCTCGACCGAGGGCGGGTTCCGGCGCGTCCGCCGATGGCAGCCGCCTCGATACGAGTCGCGGGTGGAGAAGATGATCCGCGAGGCCACCGAGCGCGGGGAGTTCGACAACCTGCCCGGCATGGGCAGGCCTCTCGACCTGAGTGACGCCGACGACCCGGATTGGTGGGTCAAGCGCAAGATCCGCGACGAGAATCTCGATTCGTCGGCGCTGCTGCCGATGCCGTTGCAGCTCCGTAAGGAAGCCCAGGGCTTCCCCGAGTCGCTGCGCGAAATCGCCGACGAGAACGCGGTGCGCGAGATCCTCACGGACTTCAACCGGCGGGTACGCGAGGCCCACCTGGGATCACGTGCCGGGCTGCCCACGCTGATCACCGCCCACACCGTCGACGTCGCCGAGCTCGTGCGGCAATGGCGAGCTCTGCGGGCCGGATAGGCCAGATGCGAGGCGGTTCGACAGCGCCGGAGACGTTGTTAGGCTGGAGATGCACGGACCAACGCGAGTTTCGAAAGAGGTGCGCGATGACCGTCAATGATGCGATCCCGTCGGCCGATGACGCCGACTTGATCGAACAGTCCATCGAGGTCGAACCCGATGGGGCAGAGGACGATTCCGACGAGTATCCGGTCACCAGCCGCGACACCGTCGAGGATGAGGCGGACGCGTTCGCGCCCGTCACCCGCGAGCAGCGTCGCTGACCGGTCGGCGGCCCGCCACTGCGCGCACGAGTGAGCGTCGTGTCGCGGGGTCGGCGTGCGCGAACATCACTGCCATTGCCGACAGCGTTCCGGTCAGGTCATCACGACCCGTCAGATAAGCACGCTGACGCTCGACGGACAGCCGTGCGAACGTCGCGAAGAAGCGACGAGTCTGCTCCGCCTCGAGCCCCAGCACAGCGCGCAGGCCGGCGGACCTGAGGCGGTAGACCGCGCGGGCCTGTATCGGCCACAGGGCAGTCTGTGGGTCCCGATCGGCGGCCACGGCATCCGCGACCACGTCGGCGGCCCTCAGCGAGGCGCCGATGCTGTAGCCCGTGGCGGGGTGCAACAGACCGCCACGAGAGCCGAACGGCTGCGGCCGGGTCTGCCACGGGGTCGGTGTGCCGTGCAGGGCGAAGGACACCGATTCCGTCTCCAACGCCGCCGCGACGACCGTGCGGCCCAGTCGCCGCTCGAGTCGGGAGCGCAGCTGCCCCATCGACAGCGGCGGGTCTCCCGCGAGGCAGGTCTCCTCCAGAAGGAACCGCTCGTCATCGAGGGGTACGGCATAGAGGAACGACGCGATGCCGAGTCCGTCGTCCGGTGTGACGGGGTTCCAGTCCATCAGGACGGCATCGGCATCGCGAAGGATCGATCGTGCCCGCTCGTGTGACACCACCACCCCCCACGCCGTCTGGCGCGGTCCGCGGCCGGTCGTGCCCCGGGCATCGACGACCCGTCCGGTTCGGATCGTCCCCGACCCGGTGATCACATGGTCATCCGCCACCGCTTGTGCCGTCCCGGTGACGATCCGCGCACCGTCGACGTCCAGGGCCCGACGCAGGCCCGGGTTGTCGAAGACGGCATAACCACGCTCGATGCGGACGGCGTCGGGCGCCCGGATCTCCACCGAATCAGTCTGGGCGGACACGGCATCGCGGGGGATCCATGCGGGAATCTCGTCGGCCCAGCACGCGTAGGTCGGCCGCCATGGCCTGCTCGGGTGGGGATCGACGAGCGTGACCTCGACGCCGCGTTGCAGCAGACGGTGAGTCAGCGCGCGACCTGCTGGTCCCGCGCCGACCACCACGACATCGGTCATCGCGGCCGTCATCACACGTGCGTCTGTGTCACAAGAAGCGTCTGTGTCACAGTCACAAGAACCGCGTCACATCGATCCGGTGGACAACATGCCGCCGTCCACGTTGAGCGTCTCGCCGGTGATCCACGCCGCCTCGTCGGAGGCCAGGAAAGCGGCCGCGCGGGCGATGTCCTCTGGCTCGCCGAGCCGGCCGAGGGGGTAGCCCTTGAGCGCGCGCGCCTCGTTCTCACCCGCGATCAGATCGGTCGCGAACCGGGTCTTCACGATCGCCGGCGCGATGGCGTTGACCCGGATGTTGTTCGACCCGAGTTCCCAGGCGAGTTCCGAGGTCAGCCGAATCAATGCGGCCTTGGATGCCCCGTATGCGGCGATCACACCGGTCGAGCGGATACCCGCGACCGACGAGATGTTCACCACCGCGCCGCCGTTGTCGCGCATCCCGGCCCGAAATGCCTCCTGGATGAAGCCGAGGGCCGCGACCACGTTGGTGTCGAAGATCTTCCGGAACGCGGCCAGGTCGGCGTCCATCAGGGGGCCGAAGATCGGATTGATCCCGGTGTTGTTGACCAAGATGTCGATGCCGCCCTGCGCGACCGCCGCGGCCACCGCTTCGGCGCGGTGAGTTTCGTCACCGGTGTTGCCGGGCGTCGCGGTGACCTTCGCGCCGGACACCGCGGTGCGGATCTGGTCGGCCGCCTCCTCCAGCGGCTCGGGCTTGCGGCCGGTGATGACCACCGCTGCGCCACGTCGCGCCAGTTCGGTGGCGATGGCGAGGCCGATTCCACGGCTCGCCCCGGTCACCAGTGCGGACTTGCCGGTCAGGTCAGAGGACATGTGTGTCGGTGTGGGTTCGCTCACGATCCTCACCGTAATGGTCGCCTCGGGTGACGGTGGAGCGGTCGGGCGGAAAAACAGATGGTCCTGCGCAGGTAGACTTGACCGCCGTGATCACCGCAACCGACCTCGAAGTCCGAGCGGGCGCTCGGACCTTGTTGTCGGCGCCCGGTCCTGCACTGCGTATTCAGCCCGGCGACCGGATCGGCCTCGTCGGCCGGAACGGCGCGGGCAAGACCACAACCCTGCGAATCCTCTCCGGCGAGACCGAACCATATGCCGGCACGGTGATGCGCAGCGGCGAACTCGGTTATCTGCCGCAGGACCCCAAAGAAGGCGATCTGGACGTCCTCGCCAAGGATCGGGTGCTGTCCGCACGCGGCCTCGACGCGATCCTCCATCAGATGGAGAAGCAGCAGGCGTTGATGGCCGAGGCAGCCGACGACCGGGTCCGTGACCGGGCGGTCGCCAAGTACGGCCAACTCGAAGAGCGGTTCTCCGCACTCGGCGGCTACGTGGCCGAATCGGAAGCCGCGCGCATCTGTCACAGCCTCGGTTTGCCCGATCGGGTCCTCGGCCAGGCCCTGCGGACCTTGTCCGGCGGGCAGCGACGTCGAATCGAGCTGGCGCGCATCCTCTTTGCGGCCTCCGACGGTGCCGGCAAGTCCGACACAACGCTCCTGCTCGATGAACCGACGAACCACCTCGACGCCGACTCCATCACCTGGTTGCGCGGATTCCTGCAGAACCATGAGGGCGGTCTCGTGGTGATCAGCCACGACGTGGAATTGCTGGCCGACGTGGTGAACCGGGTGTGGTTCCTCGATGCCGTCCGCGGCGAGGCCGACATCTACAACATGGGCTGGCAGCGCTACCTCGACGCCCGCGCCACCGACGAGCAGCGACGCAAGCGCGAACGCGCCAACGCCGAGAAGAAGGCGGGTGCACTGCGGGCGCAGGCAGCCAAACTGGGCGCAAAGGCGACCAAGGCCACCGCCGCGCAGAACATGCTGAAGCGTGCGGACCGGATGATCGACGCTCTTGACGAGGAGCGGGTGGCCGATCGGACCGCTCGAATCCGCTTCCCTGAGCCTGCGACCTGCGGCAAGACGCCTCTGATGGCGAGCGGCCTCACCAAGATGTACGGCTCTCTCGAGATCTTCACCGGAGTCGACCTGGCGATCGACAAGGGCAGTCGCGTCGTCGTGCTCGGACTCAACGGCGCAGGCAAGACCACGTTGCTGAAGCTTCTCGCAGGCGTCGAGTCACCCGATCTCGGTTCACTCGATCCCGGCTACGGCCTGAAGATCGGCTATTTCGCTCAGGAACACGACACTCTCGACGACATGGCCACGGTGTGGGAGAACATCCGCCACGCCGCGCCTGACGCGGGGGAGCAGGATCTGCGCGGTCTGCTGGGCGCATTCATGTTCAGCGGAGCTCAATTGGACCAGCCTGCGGGCACATTGTCGGGCGGCGAGAAGACCCGCCTGACGCTGGCGGGCCTGGTGTCGTCGGCGGCAAATGTCCTGCTGCTCGACGAGCCGACCAACAACCTTGACCCGATCTCGCGTGAGCAGGTCCTTGACGCGCTGCGCAGCTACACCGGCGCCGTGGTCCTCGTGACCCACGACCCGGGAGCTGCTGCCGCCCTCGATCCGCAGCGCGTGATCCTGCTGCCGGACGGCACCGAGGATCACTGGTCCGACGAGTATCAGGAACTCATCGAACTCGCCTGACCGCCCGGGCCCAGGTCATCGCGGGTAGGTGATGATCTCCTCTCCGGTGGTCGGGTTGTGCCAGGTGATGGTGCGGTCGGTGTGGATGGTGGGGAGCCATGGTCCGAGGTGTTTGCGGTGGTGGTCGGGTGTGCACAGCGGCGCGAGATTGAATGCCACGGTCCAGCCGCCGGCCTGTGGGTCGGCATGGTTGAACTTCACGAGATGGTCGAGCTGACAGTCGTGAGATGGCCTGGTGCAGTACGGGTATCGACATGTCAGATCCCACAACAGGATCTGACTTCGTAACCGTGGCGAGGGTGCGTAAGACAGGGCCCCGGTGGTGGATGCTGATGGCCGCCGTGCCCGGTGGGGTCGACCGGTGGTGCGGGGCCGCGGTCGCCGACGACGATCAGCCCCGACGGTCGGCGGTGCGCCTCCTCGGGAACGGCGATCAGCGTGGAGTTCTCGGCGAGGGTTGCCGCCAGTGCGGGGTCGATGGCGCCGTAGCCGCGTAGTCGGGGTACGGCGATGCTGGTGGGATCGGACACGAGTGTCCAGGTGGGCGGGTTCGGCGGTGGTTCGCTGCCTGATTCGGCCTCGGGCACGTCGGCGTCCGTCGAAACACCTTCGGTGCCATACCCGCTCGGATCGACCGGATCTGGCAGGTCCGGGTCAGGTGTGGGGGTGTTCGGGCAGTCGTCGCGTCCGCACCGGCAGGTCAGGGTTTTACCGGGTACGCCGGTGATCTCGGCGAAGGCCATCACTCGCTGCTGCCCGAGCCGACGCCGATCGCGGCGGCACAGGCGGGCGGCGATCAACGCGGCGATCCGCTGTGAGAGGTGCACTCCGTCCTCGGCAGGTACACACGCATCGACGTTCATGTGCCCCGACGAATCAGCCTTCACAGTCAGGTTCTGCCACGCCTCGCCAAACCCTTCACGAGCCTGGGCGGCGGCTTCGGGATCGAGGCTGATCACCGCCTCGGCCAACTGATCCCGCAACACCGTGTCCGTGGTGGGTCGCGCCCCCAACTCCAACGCCACATCCTCGAAATCCCAGGTGGGCTCGAGATCGGCGTCGGGGGTGGCGGTGTCGGGCGTATCCGAGTGGTCGGCCGGCGACTCGGGTACCGGGTCGATGACCACTCCCTCCGGTGCGGCCTGAACCGCATACACCATCCTCGACATGCGGTGGGTGCTGAAGTCGCCGGCCAGATAGGCCATCCGGATCTTGGGTAGTCGTTGCAGGGCGTCGCCGAGGTTGAACCAGGTGCCGGCTTTGGTTCGGGAGAATCCCAGCTGCAGGGAGATCTCGCCGACGGCGGCTTTGTCGGCGGCGCCCCGCACCGTCATCTGTTGCGTGGTGCTCAACGACACCACCATGTCGTCATGCACCGATTGGCCGAGCTGAAAGGCGCTCAGTAGTGCGCGGGCTTCGTGTTGGCGGCTCGCACGCAGATGTTCGCGTGCGGCAGCGCCGACGGCGGTCGAGGATGCCGACGCGATCGCCGTATCGGCGGCATCGGGATCAGTGCACGAGAACACGACAGCGGGGGCCTTCGCAGATCGAAACCGACAGGACACCAACAACATCTGCCCGTCATAGGAAACGACAACCCGCATCACCATCAACTGATAACAGCGTATCCGGACCCACCGACAGGAGCGGCTGGCAAGCGGCTACTCGGCAGGCGGAGGGATTCGCGGCTACTCGACCAGCGGAGAGTGGGCACGCTCGTTACCTGCCAGACCGGTTACGAGCGCGCCCGTCTGCGTGCGACCTCGGACCGGGTCAGCTCACCGTCTTCGGCCAATACCGCTTGCGCAGTTCTCCTTTCACGAGCTTCCCGGTCGGCGTCCGGGGAAGGTCATCGACGAAGTCGACGGTCCGCGGGGCCTTGTACGATGCGAGCGCCTCTTTGGTGAAGTCGATGAGCTCGGCGGCCAGTTCGGGCGACGGAGCAAAGGCCGGGTCGAGTTGGACGCAGGCCTTCGCCACCTCACCGAGGTCGTCGTCGGGGACTCCGATCACCGCCACGTCGTAGATCGCGGGGTGCCCGACCAGGACGTTCTCCGCCTCCTGCGGGTAGATGTTCACTCCGCCGGAGATGATCATGAAGGCCTTGCGGTCTGTCAGGTAGAGGTAGCCCTCGTCGTCGACGTAGCCCACATCGCCTGTCGTCGACCAGTTCCGATGCTCCGGGTGCTGTGCCTTGCGGGTCTTGTCGGGGTCGTTGTGATATTCGAACGCGACATCGTCACGCTCGAAGTACACCGTGCCGACCTCTCCGGTCGGCATCTCGGTGCCGTCCTCGTCGCAGATGTGGACGACGCCGAGCAGAGGCTTGCCCACGGACCCGGGATGGTCCAGGGCCTCCTGCGGGCCGATGAAGGTGGCGCCCGCCGCCTCGGTGGATGCGTAGTACTCGTGGATCACCGGGCCCCACCAGTCGATCATGGCTCGTTTGACCTCGACCGGGCACGGCGCCGCCGCATGGACCGCGATTCGCATGCTGCTGACGTCGTACTTCGCCCGGACGTCGTCGGGGAGCTTGAGCATCCTGATGAACATCGTCGGTACCCACTGACTGTGGGTGACGTGGAATTGTTCGATGGCTCCCAGCGCGGTCTCGGGCTCGAACCGGTCCAGAAAGACGACCGTCCCGCCGACCGAATTCGTGACGCCGCAATACCGCAGTGGCGCAGCGTGATACAGCGGAGCAGGGGAGAGGTACACCGTGTCGGCGTCGAATCCGTACATCGGTGCGAAGATCGCCGTGTAGGCATCCGGGATCTCGTCGACCTGACCTTGCGGCAAGGGGGTCTTGATGCCCTTGGGCCGGCCGGTGGTACCTGACGAGTAGAGCATGTCGGTGCCCCGAGGTTGGTCGGCACGCGGCGTGGCGGACGCCCCGGCGAGGATGGTGTCGTATGAGTCGAATCCGGGTATCTTTCCGCCCCAGGCGATTCGCCGACCCGAAGCGCTCAGGGCCGGGATCGCCTCGGCCTCGGCAACCGCGTCGGCGACCGAGGCGTCGGCGAAGACCGCCTGCGCGTTGCAGTCCGTGAGGATGTAGGCGGTCTCCGCGGCAGTGAGGTGGTGGTTGATAGCGGTGACATAGAGTCCGCTTCGAAGCGCAGCCCAGTAGACCTCGAACATGTGCAGGTCGTTCTGCGAGATCATGGCGATGGTGTCCCCTGGACGTAGGCCGATGGTGTCCAGATGGTTGGCGAGCCGAGTCGAGTTCTCGTCCAATTGCCGGTAGGTCAACTGCTCTCCGGTGGCGGCACGGATGATCGCGGGCTTGTCCGGTGTGGACTTCGCGAATACTCCAGGGAACAAGGGGCACTCCTCTGACTGACAGTGGGAACAGTCACCCCGACCGGGCTCTACCGAGCGATCGATCGGGGTGCTGTGGGTCACATTACCTTATGCCTGCGGCGTCGCGGCGGTCGCTAATGCGTTGCGAGGAACCTGTCCATCGTTCGTTCGGCCAGGGCCGTGATCGTCAGGGATGGGTTGACCAATCCGACGGCGCCGGGCACGAACGAACCGTCGACGACGTAGAGGTCGTCGTAGCCCTTGACCGCGCCGTTCATCGACGCGGCCTTTCCCATGACGACGCCGCCGAGGCCGTGATACGTGCTTGCCGAGCCGAACCCGATGAGTCGCGAGGAGAGCGGAATCCCGTTGGCGGGGTAGCCGTACCGTGTCTCGGTTCGGTAGTGGAACCGCTCGACGAACGCGTTGGCGCGCCGATCGAGTTCACTGGAACCTTCCGGGTACGGATAGGTGAGGACCGCTCTGCGGGTGGCGTGGTCGAAGTCGATGCTGCCGCGCTCATCGGTGTGCACCTGGACGAGGTTGGTGGTCAGCGCCTTGCCGAGCGGCGACGGCAGGGGTGTCGCCTGGTACACCATCGATGCGGGCCCACCCGGAAGGTCGTCGTCGTAGATCCGCGCGTAACCGGGGCCGCCCTGGACGGCACCGAAGTCTTCGCGGGGGTTGGACCGGGTGGTCAGAAAGTCGCCGTTGCCGCCGAATCCCTCACCGATGCGTGGTGAGAGCCGCGGCAGGATGCCGAGTGCCCGCGCGCGCACGAGGAGCTCGGTGGTGTGGAAGGAGCCGGCGGCCAAGAAGACGTGATCGGCCTCGGCCCGGACGGTCCGCACCGTCCGGCCACTCTCGTCGAGAACTCGTGCCGTCACGGCAAATCCCCTGCGGCGTGGTCGTTGCCGGATGTCGAAGACCTCGTGCATCGGCAGGATGCGCACGTTGCCGGTCTGTTCCGCGGCGGGCAGATATGTGTGGTCGAGGGATTTCTTGGCGCCGCTGTTGACGCCGTAGGTCAGGTCTCCGATCGAGACGCCGCGGGGTCGTGTACCGCGGAGCTCCGCGCGAACGAGATCCCAGTCGACCGCGAAATCGAAGAAATGGGGGTCGGCGCCATAACGGTCGACGACCTTCAACCACGATCGGGCGCCGACGTAGTCGGGATGGGTCAGGATGTCCGACGGCAACGGTGAGACGCCGAGCATTCGTTTCGCGCGTGGGTAATACGAGCGCTCGAGTTCCGGATAATCGGCCGCCGCAGGGAAGATGAGTTCGAAATCGCGACGCCTCGGGACCGGCGTGAACGAACCGAACACCAACGATCCGCCACCCACGCCCGCGCCGTACACCGCCTCGATCCCGTTGCCCATCACATGGTCGAGCACCCCGGGGTACGGCTCGGCCGGTATCGCGGTCGCGAGGTTCGCACCTGCGGGACTGCCGAACCAGGCGGCTCGCTTGTCCGGGCTGATGAAGGTGGCAAACGTGTCGCCGTCGCGTCGGATCGGCCAACGGCGCCCACGTTCGAACACGGTCGTCCGGATGCCGGCCCGGCCAAGACGCAGCGCCGCGACAGATCCACCGAACCCGGTACCGATGACGATGGCGGTGCTCTCCGTGGCCGGGTTGGCCATGCCTGCACCGCCGGCGGCCGCAAGTCCTCCGGCAGCGAGGGCTCCCGTTCCGATCGCGCCGCGGAGAAACGAGCGACGGGTGAGATGTCCCCGGGGCGGGTCATGCGGCGAGGGAGCCTTGGCGTCCACCCACTGACCGTATCGGTCGAAACCTGAAGACGACCTGAAACGCCAGGATCTCTAGTGCTCGGGTCGAACCGACTCCTCCACGAGGTCGAGAACCGCGGTGAGGTCACCCGTGGGCTGTCCCGTCGCGAGGCGGGTGATGAGGCCGTCGAGAACGAGGTCGAGGTACTTGACCAGCACCTCGGTCGGAACGTCGTCGCGCAGTCGACCGGCCTCGCGTCGGTGCTCGAGCCGTCTCAGCGTGGCCTGTTCGACATCTGCCGAATGAGACAACCAGGCGGCCCGGAAGGAAGCGTCGGTACGCAGCTTGCGGGCGATCTCCAGTCGAGTCCCCAGCCAGTCGAAATCCTGTGGCCGAGCGAGCATGTCGCGCATGACCTGGACCAGGCCCTGCTCGGCGGCCACGTCGGCCATCCGCTCGGCATCCTCCTGCGCGAGCGCGAGGAAGAGGGCTTCCTTGTCGCGGAAGTGATGGAAGATGGCGCCGCGTGACAATCCGGTCGACTCTTCGATGCGTTTGACGGTCGCCCCGTCGTATCCGTAGTCGGCGAAGCAATGCCGCGCGCCGTCGAGAATCTCTCGACGGCGCGCGGCGAGCCGGTCATCACTGACCTTGGGCACTTCTCGTGCTCCCTGAATTCCTGATCAACGCCGTCAGCTCTCGATCATGTTGCGCAGCACGAACTGCAGGATTCCTCCGTTGCGGTAGTAATCGGCCTCGCCGGGCGTGTCGATCCGCACCTTGGCGTCGAACTCGATGGCCGAGCCGTCCTCCTTGGTGGCGGTGACATGCACCGTCTGCGGCGTCTCACCGGAGTTGAGTTCCTCGATGCCGGTGATGTCGAAGGTCTCGGTGCCGTCCAGGCCGAGCGACTTGTGTGACTC
Source organism: Gordonia sp. SL306 (assembly GCF_026625785.1). NCBI lineage: Bacteria > Bacillati > Actinomycetota > Actinomycetes > Mycobacteriales > Gordoniaceae > Gordonia > Gordonia sp. SL306. The sequence goes on from NZ_CP113063.1 coordinate 4,941,405, forward strand.
GCCATCCGGGAACTGCAGCGGGATCACGCCCATGCCGATCAGGTTCGACCGGTGGATGCGCTCGAAGCTCTCGGTGATGACAGCCTTCACACCCAGCAGGCTGGTGCCCTTGGCGGCCCAGTCACGCGACGACCCGGTGCCGTACTCCTTGCCGCCGAGCACGACGAGCGGGGTGTCCTGCGCGGCGTAGTTCTGCGCGGCGTCGTAGATGAACGACTGCGGGGCGCCGTCCTGAGTGAAGTCGCGGGTGTATCCGCCGGACACGCCGTCGAGCAGCTGATTCTGCAGGCGGATGTTGCCGAAGGTCGACCGGATCATCACCTCGTGGTTGCCGCGACGGGCACCCAGCGAGTTGTAATCCTTGCGCGCAACACCATTCGCGTCGAGGTACTGCGCCGCAGGCGTACCGGGCTTGATCGTCGAGGCCGGTGAGATGTGGTCGGTCGTGACCGAGTCACCGAGCTTCGCGAGGACCCGTGCGCCCTTGATGTCGGAGACGGGCGACGGCTCGAGCTGCATGCCCTCGAAGTACGGAGGCTTACGGACATAGGTCGACTTGTCGTCCCACTCGAAGGTCTTGCCCGCAGGGGTGGGCAGACCCTGCCAGCGCTCGTCGCCCTTGAAGACGTCGGCGTAGTCGGAGGCGTACTGCTCGGACGAGATCGACTCCTCGATCGTCGTGGCGATCTCCTCGCCCGACGGCCAGATGTCCTTGAGGAACACGTCGTTGCCGTCGGTGTCCTGACCGAGCGGATCGGCCTCGAAGTCGAAGTCCATCGTCCCGGCGAGGGCGTAGGCGATCACGAGCGGCGGCGACGCGAGGTAGTTCATCTTGACGTCGGGGTTGATACGACCCTCGAAGTTGCGGTTACCCGACAGCACCGCGGTGGCGGTCAGATCATGGTCGTTGATCGCCTTGCTGATCTCCTCGGGCAGCGGGCCCGAGTTGCCGATGCAGGTGGTGCAGCCGTAGCCGACGAGGAAGAAGCCGAGCTTCTCGAGATAGGGCCACAGGCCGGCCTTCTCGTAGTAGCCGGTGACGACCTGCGAGCCCGGGGCCATCGAGGTCTTCACCCACGGTTTGGCGGTCAGGCCCTTCTCGACGGCCTTCTTGGCCAGCAGGCCTGCACCGAGCATGACCGACGGGTTCGAAGTGTTGGTGCAGCTGGTGATCGACGCGATGGTCACGATGCCGTGGTCGAGGATCATGTCGCCGCGCTCGGCCGACGAGACCTTGATGGGCTTGGACGGACGACCCTCGGCGCCCTTCGACGCGTTGTGGGCAGGCTCCTCGTCATCGGAGAAGGAGAGGGTGGCGGCCCCGGGGCTGACAGACGGCGCGTCGGAAGCCGGGAAGCTCTCCTCGTTCGCCTCGTCGACACCGTTGTGGGCGGGGGCGTTCCCCTCTTCGACGTAGTTGTGGATGTCCTTGCGGAAGGCGTTCTTCGCGTCCCACAGCTCGATTCGGTCCTGCGGACGCTTGGGGCCGGCGATCGACGGCACCACCTCGGCGAGGTCGAGCTCGAGGTACTCCGAGTAGACCGGTTCCTTGTCGCCGTCGTGCCACATGCCCTGTTCCTTGGCGTAGGCCTCGACCAGGGCGAGGGTCTCCTCGCTGCGACCGGTCAGCTTCAGGTACTTGACGGTCTCCTCGTCGATCGGGAACATCGCGCAGGTCGAGCCGAATTCGGGGCTCATGTTGCCGATGGTGGCGCGGTTGGCCAGCGGGACCTCGGCGACGCCCTTCCCGTAGAACTCGACGAACTTGCCGACCACACCGTGCTTGCGCAGCATCTCGGTGATGGTGAGGACCACGTCGGTGGCGGTCACGCCGGGCTTGGTGGCGCCGGTCAGCTTGAAGCCGACCACGCGGGGGATGAGCATGGAGACGGGCTGGCCGAGCATCGCGGCCTCGGCCTCGATACCGCCGACGCCCCAGCCCAGCACGCCCAGGCCGTTCTCCATCGTGGTGTGCGAGTCGGTGCCGATGCACGTGTCGGGGTAGGCCGCGCCGTCGCGAACCATGATCGAACGTGCCAGGTGCTCGATGTTGACCTGGTGGACGATGCCGGTGCCCGGCGGGACGACGCGGAAGTCGTCGAATGCGCCCTGACCCCAGCGGAGGAACTTGTAGCGCTCCTCGTTGCGCTGGTACTCGATCTCGACGTTGCGCTCGAACGCCTGCGCGTTGCCGAAGGCCTCGATGATCACGGAGTGGTCGATGACCATCTCGGCGGGCGCGAGGGGATTGACCTTGTCCGGGTCGCCGCCGAGTTCCTTCACCGCGTCGCGCATGGTGGTCAGGTCGACGATGCAGGGCACGCCGGTGAAGTCCTGCATGATCACACGGGCCGGGGTGAACTGGATCTCGATGCTCGGATCGGCGCTCGGATCCCAGTTCGCGATCGCCTCGATGTGCTCTTTGGTGATGTTGGCGCCGTCCTCGGTGCGCAGCAGGTTCTCGGCGAGCACCTTGAGCGCATAGGGGAGTTTGTCGGCGCCCTCCACGGCACTCAGCCGGTAGATCTCATACGAGTTGTCGCCCACCTCGAGGGTGCCCTTGGCGCCAAAGGAATCGATACTCACGTCTAATCCACTCTCCTCAAGTGCCGGCGGGCTGCGCCGGCGTGCTTCTCTGGTTCGCTCGTCCAACCGGGCGAACCGCTGGGGGTCGTCGGCGAGCGTGGCCGGCTCGTCGACTCTGACCGTGGCACCGACGGGCTGCGTCGGTGCGGGGTGCAACAAGTGTGTCCGTTGCGATCGCTGTCGCGTGTCCGGGACCGATCTGCGGGGGCCGATCACGGGGCGGCGACGACATCACCAACCTTAACAGTACGTCCGTACTGTTAACAAGCCGACTCCACCGCTCGCGCGCCGGATCCGGACCGCGAGTATCCGGCCCCTGCCATTCTGTCGTACCGTGCAGCAGGAGGTTTGGCGAGCAGCCACTGTCCGTGCGAATTTAATGCTCGCGAAACCTGGTCGCAGACGCTGTGACACGGCTCGTGACGGTTACCGGGTACCGGTGCGGATGGATGTGAGGATGGCCAGATGAGTCCGGGTGCGACGACTGAGAATGTGGTGGCCCTGCCGGCCGCCGGAGGAACCGCACCGCAGATCATCCCGAGCGACCTCGACATGAACGCGATCCTCGCCGACATCAAGGACGACCATGTCTCGGCGCCGGCGGATCAGGTCTCGGGCCTCCGGGAGGTCGTCGCGCATGCGGACTCCGAGGGCTACGACGTCAGCTTCGTCGTCTTGCCCGACGCGATGAAGTTCACCTACTACCGCGACATCGCGACCGAACTGCAATCCGAGGTGGGCGGGACCGTGATCGTCCTCGGGCCCAATTCGGTCGGCAGTTCCTCGCCCTACTTCAGTCGTGTGCACCAAGAAGAGGCGACCGACAACCTCACCCTCACGAATCCGCCGCTCGCCGCGCGCCAGATGTGGGACCAGATGAACGGTCCATCGCTGAACTGGACGGCGATCAGCCTGGTGCTCATCGTGATCATCATCATCGGCGCGGTGATCGCCCGCCTGCGGACGCGCCGGTCGCGTGATGCCACGGGCGAGGGCTCGGCCGCACTCTCCGGTGGTGGCGGTTCCGAGGGTGTCCGAACCGACGAGGATCCGGACCCGGCCGGCGAGACATCCACGCCGGGGCCGGGCACCACCGATCTCTCCCGCGACCTGCCCTAGCGTCGCTCGTTCTCCCGGGCCTCCACGGTCTGGGGCGGGGCCGTCAGCGCCCCCGCTACACCGCGGTTCGAACCGTTTTCGGCACGGCATGCTCGCGCGGCCTTTTCGTTGCGAATTCGATACCTCGACACAGCTCGGGTCTTTCGCCAGTTCACGGCATTTTCGCAGGTAATCACGCCAATGTAATTCGTTACGCCTGTTTTCCGATGTGTCCGATGTGACGTACGGTTCTGTTGTCACGTGTGGTGTCCAAGTGATGGAGGACAGCGCATGTGGTGCATGGTGCAGGTCGAGGAAGGGTCGGGATCGGACGGGCACCGACGTCGCAACGGTGCGGATGTGGCGGGGCATGCCGCAAACGGCAAGGGAGATCTGGTGAGGCGAGGGAATACCGGTGTGGCGCGTGGGGGACCACCGGCGCCGGGAGCGCAGCGAGTCGGCGGTCTGTCGCCGCTCGCACGCCTCTGTGTGCTCGTGGTCATCGTCGTCCTCGGCGCGATCGGAGCCGGAACGGCGCAGGCGGCCCCCGAACGCGGCAAGTCAGGAAAATCAGGCGTTTCGGCACTGATCAATCAGATCGCCAAGGCCAACCAGAACATCGCCGACCTCGACAATGCGATCGCAGTGCGGCAGGAGAACGTCAACCGTGCGCTGGTCGACTTCCAGAACTCGGTGGCCGCCCAGCACCTCGCCAACGTCGCGGCCACGTCGTCGAAGCGTTCCCTCGCCCAGGCGGGCCGCCGGGTCGCGCAAGCGCAGAAGGACTTTGATCGCTTCGCCCGCGATGTCTACCGCCAGGGCAGCTCGCAGAACTCGATGTCGAACTACGTCTCCTCGGACAACCCGCAGTCGGTGCTGGATCGGGTGACCGTCCTCGACCGTCTTGGCAAGCAGCAGCGCGACACGATCGAACGCCTTCAGGTCGCCCGGAACCAGCAGGCCAACCGCGTCGCCGCGGTGGAGGCCACCAAGCGGCAGGCAGCCTTCGCCACCAAGAGCGCCCAGACGCGCAAGGACGACGCCCTCGCCGCCGTCTCCGAAGCGCGCTCGGCAGCCGCCTCCGAACAGCAACGCCGGGGCACGCTGATCCAGAAGCGCGACAAGGTGCAAGCGTCTCTGGACAAGATCCGGGGGGTCGCGCCCAAGCGTGAGGTCGAGGGCCCCACGACGGACCAGCTCCTGCAGAACCTCTTCCCGGATTCGCCGAGTACCCCCGCGGCGCCGTCGGCTCCCGGCGCTCCCGCGGCGGGCGGCGGCGACAACCAGGCACTCGCGGTCGCGGCCGAGGCCGCCGCGAAGCTCGCCCTCGACGTCGGCCAGAAGGTGCTCGCCGGGGTGGTCGGCCGGCAGCAGGTTCCGCATTCGCAGTTGCTCGACGAACTCGGCGTCGGCGGTTCCGACATGACCGGCAGCGGGCCCGACTCGTTGAGTTCGGCGCTGGGTTCCGGCAGCCTCGGCAGTTTGTTCGGCAGTTCGTCCGGCGGCGGCATGGTCCGCCCGGGCCTGCGCGGACCGCAGGCCGTCGAGATCGTCGTCAATCGGGGCCTGTCACAGCTCAACGTCCCCTATGCGTGGGGTGGTGGCGACGCGAACGGACCGACGCGCGGCATCCGCGACGGCGGCGTCGCCGACAGCTACGGCGACTACAACAAGACCGGTTTCGATTGCTCCGGGTTGATGATCTACGCCTTCGCGGGTGTCGGGATCGACCTGCCGCACTACACCGGCTACCAGTACACCTCGGGTCCTCAGTTCCCGCTGTCGCAGATGAAGCGCGGTGACATGATCTTCTACGGTCCGAACGCGAGTCAGCACGTGGCGCTCTACCTCGGCGACAACAAGATGTTGGAGGCGCCGGAGTCCGGGTCGGTCGTCAAGGTGTCGCCGCTGCGCACCAGCGGGGCCATGCCCAACGTCGTGCGCCTGCTCTGAGCGTTCGCGCACCCGCGACCCTTCTTGGCCCCCGTTCAGGCAACGCGACTAGGCTGGCAGCGACACGACAGGCCGCCCTGTATTGCTGCTCAACACGTAGATGAACAAGGAGCACCGGTTGACCTCTTCGCATCCCCCTGCCGAACCCGCGGGCGGAGCCGGCCGAGACGGATCGGTCTCGCTGTCCGACGCTGACGTCAAGCTGCTGGAACGAGCGATCTACGAGGTGAAACGGGTCATCGTCGGACAGGACGAGCTCGTCGAGCGCATCCTGGTCGGCCTTCTGGCCCGTGGCCACATCTTGCTCGAAGGTGTGCCGGGCGTAGCCAAGACCCTCGCGGTCGAGACATTCGCCAACGTGGTCGGCGGCTCGTTCTCCCGCGTGCAGTTCACCCCTGACCTGGTCCCGACCGACCTCATCGGTACCCGTATCTACCGTCAGGGCCGCGAGGAGTTCGACACCGAACTCGGCCCGGTGGTGGCGAACTTCCTGCTCGCCGACGAGATCAACCGGGCGCCCGCCAAGGTGCAGTCGGCGCTGCTCGAGGTGATGGCCGAGCGGCACGTCTCGATCGGCGGCACCACGTACCCGATGCCCGACCCGTTCCTGGTGATGGCAACCCAGAACCCGATCGAGAACGAGGGCGTCTACCCACTGCCCGAGGCCCAGCGCGACCGCTTCCTGTTCAAGGTGCTCGTCGACTATCCGACGGTCGAAGAAGAGCGTGAGATCGTCTACCGGATGGGCAACGTCCCACCGACCGCGTCGCAGATCCTCGACCCGGAGACGATGATCCGCCTGCAGCGGACCGCCGCCGACGTCTTCGTCCACCATGCACTCGTCGACTACGTCGTGCGGGTCATCAATGCCACCCGTCGTCCGGGCGAGCTCGGGATGACCGACGTCGCCGCCTGGCTCTCCTACGGTGCATCGCCCCGCGCGACCCTCGGGATCGTCGCGGCCGCACGCGCTCTCGCCCTGGTGCGGGGACGCGACTACGTGATCCCGCAGGACGTCGTCGAGATCATCCCCGACGTCCTGCGGCACCGCCTGGTGCTCAGCTACGACGCGCTCGCCGATGAGGTGGACGCCGACCAGGTGATCACCCGGGTGCTACAGACGGTCGGGTTGCCACAGGTCGGCGCGCAACCCGTCGCACCCGCCGCGTACTCGGGTTCGCCTACGCAAACCGGCCCGCCGCCGGGGCAGGGTCAGCAGACTGTCAATCAACAAGCACCGCAACAGCATCCGGGCCAGACGAATGGCGCTGCGGTGAATCAGGCGCCGCCGCGGTATGCCGGCCAATAGCGAGCTGCCGTCGCTCGGCGCCGGTCTCCTGTCCGAACCGCAGCTCACCGCCGCGTTGCGGACGCTGGAGCTGACTGTGCGCCGCAAGCTCGACGGCGTCCTGCAAGGGGAACATCTCGGCCTGATCCCGGGCCCGGGATCCGAACCGGGGGAGGCCCGGGCGTATCAGCCCGGCGACGACATCCGGCGGATGGAATGGTCGGTCACCGCGCGCACCACCCAGCCCCACGTCCGGCAGATGATCGCCGACCGCGAGCTGGAGACGTGGCTCGTCGTCGACGTGTCGGCAAGCCTCGATTTCGGCACCGTCAACTGCACGAAACGCGATCTGGCGGTGGCGGCCGCGGCCGCCCTCGTGCACCTCACCTCCGGCGGCGGCAATCGCCACGGAGCCATCGTCGTGACCGGCGATCAGCTCGTGCGGGTGCCCGCCCGCAGCGGTCGTGCGCATGCCCAGAACCTGCTGAAGGCCATCGCGACCACCACTCGCGCGTCGACCGGGGTGCGGGGTGACCTGCACGCCGGGATCGAGGCGTTGCGCCGCCCTCAGCGGCGTCGCGGCCTCGCCGTGGTGATCAGTGATTTCCTCGGTCCGATCGACTGGGAACGTTCACTGCGCGCGATCGGCGCGCACCACGAGCTGCTGGCGGTTGAGGTGCTCGATCCGCGCGATCTCGACCTGCCCGACATCGGTGAGGTGACCCTCGCGGATGCCGAATCCGGCGAGGTCCGCGACATCACGATCACCCCGGCGGTCCGCCGGGATTTCGCGGCCGCGGCGCGCGCCCACCAGCAGAAGGTGCATCGCACCATCCGTAGCTGCGGAGGACCCGTGCTGAGTCTGTCCACAGATCGGGACTGGATCACCGACACCGTCAAGTTCGTTGCCCAGCGTCGTCGCGGCCTCGCCGCCGGGGTCGGGTGACGCCGGCGTGTCGTTCCTGGCGAGCCCATGGTGGCTCCTGCTTCTCCTGGTCGTGGCCGCACTCGGCGCCGCCTATGTCTATGTGCAGCGGCTGCGTCGCAAGCGGGCACTGACATTCGCGAACCTCGACCTGCTCAACCGGGTGGCGCCCCAACAGCGCAATCGCTGGCAGCACGTACCGATCGCGCTGCTGCTCGTGGCGCTGATCCTGCTCGTCGTCGGGGTAGCCGCACCGCAGGCCGATCGTCGCGTGCCCCGCAACAAGGCCACGGTCATCCTCGTGATGGACGTGTCCCGATCGATGAACGCGACCGATGTGTCGCCGTCGCGCATCAAGGCCGCCCAGGACGCGGCGCGGAAGTTCGCGGACGAGCTGACCGACGGCATCAACCTCGGCCTGATCTCCTACGCGGGCACCGCGTCGACCCTGGTGTCACCGACGCCGGACCACAATGCGACCAAGGAAGCCGTCGACAAACTCCGGCTCGACGACAAGACGGCGACCGGCGAGGGGATCTTCGCGGCCATCCAGCAGATCAAGACCCTCAACGCGGTCCTCGGCGGGGATGCGGCGGCGCCTCCTGCGCGGGTCGTGCTGCTCTCCGACGGCAAGGAAACGGTCCCCGACGACCCGGACGATCCGCGCGGCGCGTTCACGGCCGCCCGCAAGGCCAAGGAGGAGAAGATCCCGGTGTCGAGCATCTCCTTCGGGACGATGAGCGGGACTGTCGATCTCGAGGGCGACCAGGTGCCGGTCCCCGTCGACGACGAGTCGTTGCGCAAGATCGCCAATCTCAGTGGCGGACAGTTCTTCACGGCGTCGAGCCTGGATGAGCTCAACAAGGTCTACGAGACCCTCCAACAGCAGATCGGCTACGAGAAACGCCGAGGCGACAATTCTCGTCCGTGGCTGATCGCCGGTACCTTGTTAGCGCTGCTCTCGGCGTTCGCGGCGCTGGCCATCAACCGGCGACTGCCCTGACAGCGACCGCAATGACATCAGAACAGTGACGAACGGATAGGTTGGCCACCATGGCAGACAGCAACGAAGCTCAGCAGGCCTCCCGGTCGGTCCTGGTGACCGGCGGTAACCGCGGGATCGGTCTCGCGGTCGCGCGCCGCCTGGCCGCGGACGGCCACAAGGTGGCGGTGACTCATCGCGGTTCGGGTGCACCCGACGGTCTGTTCGGTGTGCAGTGCGACGTCACGGACAACGAATCGGTGGAGCGCGCCTTCGACGAGGTCGCCGAGCACCAGGGTCCGGTCGAGGTGCTGGTGGCCAACGCGGGTATCACCGAGAACATGCTGCTGATGCGGCTGAGCGAGGAATCCTTCGAGAAGGTGATCGACGCCAATCTCACCGGCGCCTTCCGCTGTGCCAAGCGGGCCACCAAGGGTATGCAGCGCGCCAAGTGGGGACGCATGATCTTCCTGGGCTCGGTCGTCGCGATGTCGGGCATTCCCGGACAGGTCAATTACGCAGCGTCCAAGGCGGGCCTCATCGGTATGGCTCGATCGATCGCCCGCGAGGTCGGCTCGCGCAACATCACCGCGAATGTCGTGGCACCGGGTTTCATCGAGACCGACATGACCGCTGCGATGGAGGACCGCTACGTGGACATGGCCAAGCAGGCGATCCCACTCGGCCGCGTCGGCCAGCCGGAGGACGTCGCCGCGACCATCAGTTTCCTCGCGTCCGACCAGGGCAACTACATCACCGGAGCGGTGATCCCGGTCGACGGCGGCATGGGCATGGGCAACTGACCTTCTCACCTCGGACCACCAGACACCTCAGGAGCGAACCGTGACAGGAATTCTCGACGGCAAGACCATTCTCATCACCGGCATCATCACCGATGCCTCGATCGCCTTTCATGCGGCGGCGATGGCACAGGAGCAGGGCGCCAAGGTGATCATCACCGGCATCCCGGAGCGACTGAGGCTGATCGACCGGATCGCCAGGCGCCTGCCTCAGGAGGTGCCGCCGGCGATCGGGCTCGACATCACCAGCGAGGACGACCTGAACGCCTTGGCCGACAAGGTCAGGGAACTCGCGCCCGAAGGCATCGATGGCGTGATGCATTCGATCGCCTTCGCGCCCCGCACCCTGATGGGACCGGAGGCCGTGCCGTTCCTCGAAGGTCCGGGCCCGGACGCGGCCAAGGCCTTCGAGATCTCCGCGTGGAGCTACGCCTCGCTCGCCCGCGCGGTCCTGCCCGCCATGAACGAGGGTGGCTCGATCGTGGGTATGGACTTCGATCCCCGCACGGCGTTGCCGTACTACAACTGGATGGGCGTCGCCAAGGCCGCGCTCGAATCGGTCAACCGCTACGTGGCCCGCGAGGTCGGTACCGCCAAGAGGATCCGATCGAATCTCGTCGCGGCGGGCCCGATCAAGACGCTCGCGGCCAAGGCGATCGCGGGCACCGCCACCGATGACGCCAAACAGCTGACCATGCTCAACACCTACTGGGACGGCGCGTCGCCGATCGGATGGGATGTCGACGACCCGACCGTGGTCGCGAAGTCGGTGTGCGCCTTGCTCTCCGACTGGTTGCCGGGCACCACCGGTTCGATCGTGTACGTCGACGGCGGTGCGAGCCACAACACCTGGTTCCCGGAGAACTTCGCCGGCTAGTGGACGCGTCTGCGTATTCATCGCCAGTCGGTGCGCCCGCCCCGACGCGCTTCGACGCGGTCCTGTTCCTGAGCTTCGGCGGACCGGACGGACCCGACGATGTGATGCCGTTCCTGGAGAACGTCACTCGTGGCCGGGGCGTTCCGCGTGAGCGCCTCGAGGCGGTCGCGGAACACTACCTCCACTTCGGCGGCGTCTCACCGATCAATCGCCTCAATCTGGAGATGATCGACGCGCTGCGGTCGGCACTCACCGACCGCGGTCTGGAACTGCCGGTCTATTTCGGCAATCGCAACTGGCATCCGATGATCGAGGACACCCTCGCGCGGATGTATCGCGACGGGCATCGACGGATATTGGTGTTCCCGACCTCGGCCTGGGCCGGGTATTCGGGCTGCCGTCAGTATCACGAGGACATCGCCCGGGCCGTCGATGCGCTGGCCGCGTCGGAGCCGGCCAGCGCGCAGGATCCGGTGATGCTGCGGAAACTGCCGCAGTACTGGGACGAACCGGCGGTCGTCGCCGCCGGTGCCGACGCGGTTCGTCGGGCGCGGGCGCAGTTGCCGTCCGCCGATGTCGAGCCGCGTCTGGTGTTGACCGCGCATTCGGTCCCGGTGTCGGCGGATCGGGCTGCCGGCCCGGCCGCCGAGGGAGGTGGCCGGTATTCGGCGCAGGTGTATGCGGCATCGTCGGCGGTTGCCGAGGCCGTCGGCTGTCACGATTTCGATCAGGTCTGGCAGTCGCGTTCGGGCCCACCCCAGGTTCCGTGGCTCGAACCCGACATCTGCGATCACCTGGAAACCCTTGCCGAACAAGGTATTCGACAGGTGATCGTGTTCCCGGTCGGATTCATCTCCGATCATCTCGAGGTGATCTGGGACCTCGACAACGAGGCCGCGGAGGTGGCCGGGCGACTCGGTCTCGACTACGTGCGGGCCGACACGGTCGGAACCGACCCCCGGTTTGTCGAGATGATCGTCGATCTCGTCGAGCGGTATGTCGACGGCCGGGGTGATCAGACCGCGATGGGCTGTGGTGACAACGGGCGGATGTGCCGGCCGGACTGCTGTGTCCCGGTCGCGCGCCCTGCTCCTGCCTGACTGCCGTTGCGGGGTCCTCCGGCGGCGGCGTCAGCGATCGGCAGGCAGGTGCTCGACGATGACCCGATTGACCGCGGCCGCTCGGGCCGCTCGGGTGAGACCCGACAGCCGTCGGAGGCGCGAGTCCCCGGTCTCGACATGGCGCGCGGTCACGCCGAACGTGGGGGCGTGCGCCCCCGCCACAGTGATGATCGCCTCGACCTGGGCGGCGGAGTCGATCACACGGGTGGCCCGGATGTCGTCGTGCGGCGGCAAGATCACCTGATGTCGCGCGGTGAGGGCCATGAGGGTGGTGCGCAACTCGGCGCCGCCGGACCGGCCACCCGCGCTTCCGAGTCCACCGATGATCGTCGCCGTCTCCCGGATCGCCTCGCGCAGATCATATTCCACCTGCCCCAACGGCTCGGGCTGCACGATCGGCACCTCGCTGCGAAAACGATGGACGGTCCAGTGGCAGGTGTCCCCGTCGAGCGTCGGGGTCAGCCCGATGGTCGACGACGACGTGACATCACCGTGGATCAGCAGGATCTCGCCGGCCTCGAGAGCCGCGGTGGTGGCGGGATCCGGCGGAAGGCCCTGCGGGGCACCTGATGTCGGCAGCTTCACCTCAATCTGCCGGGCCCGACGGAGGACCGTCAGCAGGCCGAGTCGTGCGTCTCGGTCGCCTGCGACGTCGACGATCGCCTCGGGGTCGACGACGAGGTGTCGGCCGGCGAACTCGGACATGGTGTCGATCACGTCATCGGGCGCACAACGGCCGCCGAGCCAGGCCGCGGCCCATGCGCCCAGAGCAGAGCCCGGCCAGGCGGGTGGGCCGGAGACGAAGAGGTCGGTGCTGGTCATAGGTTTTCCACGATAGGCGAGCGGTCGGATTCCGGGAAACCCGGCGTGGCTCGAATGGTTCGCGCGGTCGACGTCCTACCGTGGCTCTCCGTGACAGATGACCGTTATGGACGTGATGTGTTGGCGAGTCCGCGGAAGGCCAAACCGCGTGCTCCCGAGGTGGCCGCCGAGCGGGACCTCGTCGTCGAGGATGCGGCCAGCGGTTTCTGCGGCGCGGTCGTCGGACTGGAGAAGAGTTACTCGGGCGACCTGGTCCGGTTGGAGGACCGGCGTGGTGCGACTCGCGTGTTCCTCATGCACCCGGCGGCGTTTCTGATCGATGGCAAACCGGTGACCCTGGTCCGCCCGCGGACCCGAGGCCCGCAGGCCCGCACCACGACCGCGTCCGGGTCCCGCGTCGCTCCCGCGGCGCGTGCCCGAACCGCGCGGGCGAGCCGGATCTTCGTCGAAGGGGTGCACGACGCGACCCTTGTCGAACGTGTCTGGGGCGCCGATCTGCGGGCCGAGGGCGTGGTGGTGGAGAGTCTCGACGGGCTGGACAACCTGGCCGCGACACTCGACGCATTCGGGCCCGCGGCCCACCGCCGGGCCGGCGTCCTCGTCGACCACCTGGTCGCCGGGTCCAAGGAGATGCGACTGACAGGATCCGTGGGGGAGCACGTCCTGGTCTGCGGACACCCGTACATCGACGTGTGGGAAGCGGTGAAGCCCGCGTCCGTCGGGATCAAGGCGTGGCCGCAGATTCCCCGCGGAACCGATTGGAAGACCGGCGTCTGTCGCGAGTTGCGTTGGGGTACACCGCAGGATGGGTGGCGGCGGGTCCTGGCCGGGGCACGTGACTTCCGCGACCTCGAGGTGGATCTCCTGAGGTCGGTGGAGGAACTGATCGATTTCGTCACGGCGGCCGCCGACGACGCCTGACACCGTGGCGCCCCGCCGTTTCGGCCGGCGGCCCGTTTCGTGATCTCTGGCACACTGGAGTCATGACCGCACTGTTGTGGTTGGTTGCCGCGATTCTCCTGGTGATCGCCGAGATGTTCGTCGGCGACCTGGTGCTGCTCATGCTCGGTGGTGGGGCGCTGGCCGCGGCAGGCGTGGACCTCGTGTTCGACCCTCCGCTCTGGGTCGACGCGGTCACCTTCGCGGTCGTCTCCGTGCTGTTGTTGGCGGTCGTCCGACCGGTCGCGCGACGGCACATGCTCAGCCGGCCGCCGGTCCTCACCAACACCGAGGCCCTCGAGGGCCGACACGCGCTGGTCACGGCGCGTGTGGACGAGCACGACGGCCGCGTGAAGATCGGCGGTGACGTGTGGTCGGCGCGTTCACTCAATCCGGGCGAGGTCATCGAACCGGGCATCGAGGTGACCGTGGTGCAGATCGATGGTGCCACCGCGGTCGTGTGGAAGGGATGACGTGATCATGGAGTACGCCGGATTGATCGTGCTGGCCCTCGTGGTGTTGCTGGTCGTGGTGATGCTGGTGAAATCCGTGGCCATCATCCCGCAAGCGGAGGCAGCCGTCATCGAGAGGCTCGGCCGCTACACCCGCACGGTGTCTGGCCAGCTGACGCTGTTGCTGCCGTTCGTCGACCGGATCCGTGCCCGCGTCGACATCCGCGAGCGCGTGGTGTCGTTCCCACCGCAACCGGTGATCACCAAGGACAATCTCACGTTGTCCATCGATACCGTCGTCTACTTTCAGGTGACCAATCCGCGATCGGCGGTCTATGAGATCAACGACTACATCGTCGGCGTCGAACAGCTGACCATCACGACTCTGCGGAACGTCGTCGGTGGGATGACTCTCGAGGAGACGTTGACGTCGCGAGATTCCATCAACGGTCAGCTGCGCGGCGTCCTCGACGAGGCCACCGGACGCTGGGGCCTGCGGGTTGCGCGGGTCGAGCTGAAGAGCATCATGCCGCCGCCGTCGATCCAGGAATCGATGGAGAAGCAGATGAAGGCCGACCGCGAGAAGCGGGCGACCATCCTCGCCGCGGAAGGCCAACGCGAGTCGTCGATCAAGACCGCGGAGGGCAACAAGCAGAGTCAGATCCTGGCGGCCGAGGGTGCCAAGCAAGCGGCGATCCTGGGGGCCGAGGGCGAGCGGCAGTCACGGATAATGCGGGCCCAAGGTGACCGCGCCGCGGCATACCTGAACGCTCAGGGTGAGGCCAAGGCGATCGAGAAGACATTCGCGGCGATCAAGGCGAGTAAACCGACCCCCGAACTGCTGGCTTATCAGTATCTCCAACAGCTCCCGGAGATGGCCAAGGGCGAGGGGAGCAAGGTGTGGGTCATCCCGTCCGATTTCGGTTCGGCACTCCAGGGTTTCGCGAAGTCCTTCGGCGTGCAGGGCGACGACGGGGTGTTCCGTTACGAACCGCCGAGCAACGACGAGCCGAGCGCCATCGACGAGTCCGAGACCGAGGATTGGTTCTCGCTGGCCTCGGATCCCAAGGTGGCACAGGCGGTCGCCGAGGCCGAGGCGGTCGCCCGGAAACCGGTCTCCCCGGAGGTGACGTCGCGGGTCGCCCGCGAACTGTCCTACGGGGTGCCGACGGATCCGCCGGTCGGAGACGCTGCGGAGGAGATGCGGTCACCGTCCCCTTCCGAGTGAGAGGTCTCTTCCCGATGTGCGGCAGGCGTCTCAATGGACGACGAGGTAGCAGACCCCGGACATCGATGCGGCCCACAGAACGGACGCGAACGTTCCCATGATGAACTGCTCGCTGGCGTGCGGCGCGCGGAGTTCGGGAAAGCGGGCGAGGCTCTTGACAGCGAGGATCACGGCGAGCCCCTCTGGCCATCCGGCGAGGAGGGTGGCCGCGACCGTCGCTCGTTCCAGATAGCCGATGACCCGGCCGCCTCGCAGCGGTCCGGACTCGGACCCATCGTCGTCGGGATGCGTTGGGGGGTCGGTGTTCTCGCCGGACTTGCGATGTGGGCTCACTCCGCCGGTCCACAGGACGACGCGCACCACGAAGCCACCGCCGCCGACCGCGGCGGCCATCGCGGCGCAGGTGGCGATCACCAGGCCCGCACCCCGCGCCGGTCCGGTGGTCGTCGCGATGATCGCTGCTGTGCCGGCGAGCGCGATCATCGCGCCTGCGGTGACGCCGTCGAGCAGCATCGCCGCCCGAGGCCGTCGGGCGACGCTGCCGACGTCGTGGCCACGGAGAACTGCGGGCACGATCGGGATCAGCGCGGCCGCGACGAACACGGCGATGGCGGCAGCGGTCACGCGGTCCCGCCTGAACTGTCGGTCATGTCTGCCCTCCTGAGGAGTTCGGTCAGCAAGATGTGGGCGTCCTCGTCCATGTCCCAGCGGGCGCTTCGCAGGCGCTGGGACATGGCCTGCGGCGTGATGCCGAGCCGGGCCGCCCCGTCGGCCTGGGTCACGCCGGTGTGCATCACCCGGACGGCTTCGGCGCCGGGTTCGCTGCGTGCGGCGACGACGTCGGCCAGCAGGCGCCCGGCGGTCTGGGCATGACGGGACCAGGTGTCGTCCGTACCCCGGATCGACAGCGGGACCCGCTGGGTCTTGGCGGAGTCCACGGCCTCTCGCGCATATTCGAACGCGGGCCCGCGGCCCGCACGTGTCGAGGAGGGGAGCGGCAGGGCCACGGGTCCCACACCGATCCCGACGCTCCAGTGACCGTCGGCGGTCAAGGTCACCGCGAGCCGCGCGACCACAGCGGCGTCGTCGGCGACGGCCTGGACCTCGTCCCCGGCGGTCCGCTCGAACGGTCGGACGAGATCGGCGTCCGACATGACGTCGAGGAGGCCGTCCACTCGATCGATGTCACGTCGACTGGCTCGTTGATCGACTGTGAGGACAAACATCGAATCACCTCCGAACATCAAGGCTATCTGCTTGATAGTCCAAGATCAAGCCCTTTGGCTTTATAGAAGCCATAGGAGTTGACGTGGGAGCCATTGCCTTGATCCGGCGAGATCAAGGGCTCTTGCTTGTCTCGATCGCTTCTCGGGAGCTGCTGACCGGCAGCCGGGCGTCGAGGATCAGGCCGATGATGCCGACGGCGAAGAAGCACGCGCTGAGCAGCAGCAGGAGTGGGTCGCGCCGCCCGGTCATGGCGTCACCGAGAAAGACCACCGCCGCGGTACCGGGGGCCATGCCGATCACCGTCGCCACGAGGTACGGGACGAACCGCACCGACGAGAGCGCCGAGCAGTAGTTCGCCACCGAGAACGGACAGGCCGCGATGAGACGCAGCGAACCGACCGCGAGCCAACCCCGCCGGCTCAGCCGGTACTCGACGGCACGGACCACCGGCTTCTTCAGGTAAGGCCGCACACGATCGCGTCCGATCGTACGGACGAACCAGAAGGCGACGATCGCGGCCACCGTCGAGGCGATCATTGCTCCGGTGAATCCGACGACCGGACCGAAGAAGATGCCGGACATCACGGTGAAGGTCGAGCGCGGGAACGGCGCGATCGTCACCACCGCATACGCGGCGAAGAAAACCCAGACGAACGACGGACCCAGACTCTCGCCCCAGGTCCGCACGCTCGCCACCGACGGCATCGGGATCAGATAGGAGCCCACCAGGACGACGGCGACGACCGCGGTCAGCAGCAGTGCCCGGCGGATCACCCGGGCATCGACACCGCGCCGCACGGGACCGGATGTGCCCGTCGCCCCGGGCTCGGTGATCGGCGACCCCGACGTGTCGTCGGGGACCGTGGGGGACTCGGTGGGCACCGCGCAATACTACGCGGGCGTGACCCGTGGGATGTGTCACGATCGGCCCTCGATGTGAGAGCCGAGCGAGCGTTCGGCTAAAGTCGGGTACGCGCTCGACCCGAGCTACACGGAGGTGTCACGCCCCATGCCGCAGACCACTGCGTCGAAATCCGATCGGTCCGACCGGTCGCTCGACGAGGCCTATCAGGCCTGGTCGGAAGCCGCTGCCGCCGTCTTGGCGAAGTCCCGGCGGTCCACTGTCGAGGAATTGCCTGCCTCGGCCGAAGAGCTCTTGTCCACCACCACTCTCGATGGACTCCGGATCCGTCCGCTGTACACACGCAGGGATGAGCACGCGGAATCCGGCCTGCCCGGCGGGTTCCCGTTCGTTCGGGGTGCCGACCCCGATCGCGACGTCACCATGGGCTGGCGGGTGACCGAGCGATTCGGTGACGATTCGACATCGGCGGCCGACGTCAATCAGTCCGCACTCGATGCCCTGTCCAAGGGCACGAGCGGACTGTGGTTGAACGTCGGCGCAGGCATCTCACCCGACGACCTGGCCGCGGTCCTCGACGGCGTCTATGTCGATCTGATCCCGGTGACCCTGGACGCGGGCGCCGAAGGCATCGCCGCCGCGCGGGCCCTGCTGTCGGTCTGTGCGGCAGCGGCAGCGAAGCCCGAGTCCATCGCGCCCACAACCTCGACCATCACCTCTCTTGGTCTGTCACCGTTGACCGCTGCCTTCTCGGGTCGCGCGAGCGTGGATACCGCGGAGGCGACCTCGCTGGCCGCAGATGTGCCGGCAGGCGTCCGGACATTCCGCGTCGACGGTACGGATTTCGCCACCGCGGGGGCCGACAACGGACTCGAGCTCGCACTGCAGATCGCGGCCGCCGTCACGCATCTACGTGACCTCACCCAGGCCGGTCTGTCGTCGGTGGACGCGCTGCGCCAGATCACCTTTGCAGTGTCCGCAGGAGACGATCAGTTCGCGACCATCGCCAAGTTCCGTGCGCTGCGCAAGGTCTGGGCACGGGTGGCCGAGGTGGTCGGCGCCCCCGAGGCCGGGGCCGCGATCACCCACGGCGTCACCGATCTGGCCATGCAGAGTCAGCGTGACCCCTGGGTCAACATGCTGCGCACCACAATCGCCTCGTTCGGGGCGGGTGTCGGTGGTGCCGATCAGGTCACGACCCTCGGATTCGACTCCGCGATCCCGGTCGGCAGCCGCACCTCGAGTGCGTCGTTCTCCCGTCGTATCGCTCGCAACACGCAGCTGCTGCTGCTCGAGGAATCCAACATCGGCCGAGTGCTCGATCCGGCCGGCGGCTCCTGGTTCGTCGAGTCACTCACCGACGACCTCGCGTCGAATGCCTGGACGGTCTTCGGTCAGATCGAATCGGCCGGCGGGTACCGCTCGGCCCTTGACTCCGGCTGGATCGCCGACCGGGTGAGCGCCTCCCTGGCGAATCGCGACGAGTCGGTTGCCCATCGCCGGACCTCGGTGACCGGCGTCAACGAATTCCCGAATCTCGACGAGAAGGCCTTGGGCTCAGACGTGGCCGACGCGACCGACGTACCGCTCGGGGCGCCGCGACTCGCGCGGGTCGGGCGTTCGTTCGAGGAACTGCGCGATCGGTCCGACGCCGTCCTCGCCGACACCGGCCGGCGACCCACCGTTCTGCTGCTACCGCTCGGATCCGTCGCGGAGCACAACGGCCGGACCACGTTCACCGCGAACCTTCTTGCCGCCGGTGGTATCTCGGTGGTGAACCCAGGACCCCTGACCGCCGACAGTATCGCCGCGGCGGTGGGAGACGCGAACACATCGATCGCGGTGATCTGCGGCAGCAAGCAGCGGTATGCCGACGACGGCGCCGCCGCGCTGCAGGCCGCCCGCGCCGCCGGTCTGCGCACTGTGCTGCTGGCCGGGCCCGAGAAGGAGTGGCCCGACGGAGACGACCGGCCGGACGGATCGCTGCGGGTCGGTATCGATGCGGTGGCGATCCTGCGCGACCTTCTCGACCAGCTGACCCATGAACCAGCGGGAGCGACATCATGACCCAGACCGAACCGAGCCCGACCAGTTCGACTGCGGACGCCTTCGGGGCGATCCCCAGTTTCGCCGACGTCGACCTGGACACGGGGGTCGCCGCCGGATCAACCTCTGGCGGATCGCCGACCGCCGACGCCGCCATCGACCGGCTGGCGAAGGCCCAGGGTCAGACCGCCGACGAGATCACCTGGAGCACACCGGAACAGATCGACGTCCGGCCGATCTACACCCGCGCGGACCGCGACGCCGTCGCCACCGACGGCGACCACCCGTATCCGCTGGATTCCATCCCCGGCGAGGCGCCGTTCGTCCGCGGGCCGTACCCGACGATGTACGTCAACCAGCCGTGGACCATCCGGCAGTACGCGGGGTTCTCGACCGCCGCCGAGTCGAACGCCTTCTATCGCCGCAACCTCGCGGCGGGACAGAAGGGTCTGTCGGTGGCCTTCGACCTCGCCACCCACCGCGGCTATGACTCCGATCACCCGCGGGTGGCCGGCGACGTCGGGATGGCCGGTGTCGCCATCGACTCGATCCTCGACATGCGGCAACTCTTCGACGGCATCGACCTCGGGTCGGTCTCGGTGTCGATGACCATGAACGGTGCGGTGCTGCCGATTCTGGCGCTGTACGTGGTGGCCGCGGAGGAGCAGGGGGTGCCGCCGGAGAAGCTCGCCGGGACCATCCAGAACGACATCCTCAAAGAGTTCATGGTCCGCAACACCTACATCTATCCGCCGAAACCATCGATGCGGATCATCTCCAACATCTTCGAGTACACCAGCCAGAAGATGCCCAAGTTCAACTCGATCTCGATCTCCGGCTACCACATCCAGGAGGCCGGGGCGACGGCCGACCTGGAATTGGCGTACACCCTGGCCGACGGTGTCGAGTACATCCGGGCCGGGCTGGACGCGGGTCTCGACATCGACAAGTTCGCACCCCGCCTCTCGTTCTTCTGGGGCATCGGCATGAACTTCTTCATGGAGGTCGCCAAGCTGCGCGCCGCGCGACTGCTCTGGAGTGAGCTCGTCGCACAGTTCGAGCCGACGAACGCGAAATCGCTGTCCTTGCGCACACATTCGCAGACCTCGGGGTGGTCCCTGACCGCTCAGGACGTCTTCAACAACGTCGCACGCACCTGTGTCGAGGCGATGGCGGCCACGCAGGGCCACACGCAGTCGCTGCACACCAACGCCCTCGACGAGGCGATCGCGCTCCCGACGGACTTCTCGGCCCGCATCGCCCGCAACACGCAACTGTTGCTTCAGCAGGAGTCCGGCACCACGCGCCCGATCGATCCGTGGGCCGGCTCGAATTACGTCGAATGGCTGACGCATCAGCTCGCGGAGAAGGCGCGTGCGCACATCGCCGAGGTCGAAGAGGCCGGCGGCATGACACAGGCGATCAACGAGGGACTGCCGAAGCTGCGGATCGAGGAGGCTGCCGCCCGCACCCAGGCCCGGATCGACTCCGGCCAGCAGCCTCTCGTGGGCGTGAACAAGTACCGGGTCGACGTCGACGAGGAGATCGAGGTCCTCAAGGTCGAGAACTCCAAGGTGCGCGCCGAGCAGCTGGAGAAGCTGAAGCGGTTGCGCGCCGAGCGCGACGAGTCGGCCGTGCAGGCGGCGCTCGCCGACCTGACCCGCGCAGCGGGCTCGGACGACGGTGGCCTCGATAACAATCTGATGGCCCTGGCCATCGAGGCGGCTCGTCATCAGGCCACGGTCGGCGAGATCTCGGACGCGATGGAAAAGGTCTATGGTCGCCATCAGGCAGAGATCAAGACCATCAGCGGGGTGTACCGACATGAGGCGGGCGAGGTGAGCAACGTCGACGCGGCGACCGAGATCGTCCGGCAGTTCGGTGAGGCCGAGGGCCGTCGTCCGCGGGTGCTGGTCGCGAAGATGGGGCAGGACGGCCACGACCGGGGGCAGAAGGTGATCGCCACCGCCTTCGCCGATCTGGGATTCGACGTCGACGTGGGCCCGCTGTTCGCCACCCCGGAGGAGGTCGCCGCGCAGGCCGCGGACAACGACGTGCACGTCGTCGGCGTCTCCTCGCTGGCCGCGGGTCACCTGACGCTGGTGCCCGCGCTGCGACAGGCACTCGAAGATGTCGGCCGTCCCGACATCATGATCGTGGTCGGCGGCGTCATCCCTCCGGACGACTTCGCCGAGCTGCACGAGGCCGGCGCCGCGGCGATCTTCCCGCCCGGAACCGTGATCGCCGATTCCGCAGTGGAATTGGTGACGAAACTGGCCGCCGGCCTGGGGCATGAGCTGGCCGGCGTCGCCGGCGAGTGATGGGCGATCAACCCGCAGGTCCGGCCACGGCGGCGCGGAGATCGATCGATGTCGACGCCCTCGCGGCGGCGGTTCGGGCCGATCGGCGTTCCGACCTCGCCCGGGCCATCACGCTCGTGGAGTCGGCCCGGCCGGATCATCGCGCGGCCGCCCAGAAATTGCTGCTGCGCCTGACCCCGCACGCGGGGAACTCGTTCCGGGTCGGGATCACCGGGGTGCCCGGGGTGGGGAAGTCGACCACCATCGAGGCACTCGGGATGTACCTGATCGAGCAGGGGCACAAGGTAGCAGTGCTCGCGGTGGATCCGTCGTCGACGCGCACCGGCGGCTCCATCCTGGGCGACAAGACCCGGATGGGGCGCCTCTCGATGTCCAAGGATGCCTACATCCGCCCGTCGCCGACCTCCGGAACCCTCGGCGGGGTGGCCAAGGCGACCCGCGAGAGCATCGTGCTGCTCGAGGCAGCCGGATTCGACGTGGTCCTCGTGGAGACGGTCGGGGTCGGCCAGTCCGAGGTGACGGTCGCGAACATGGTCGACACCTTCACGTTCCTGACGCTCGCCCGTACCGGGGATTCGTTGCAGGGCATCAAGAAAGGCGTCCTGGAACTCGCCGACGTGGTGGTGGTCAACAAGGCCGACGGTAAGCACCTCACCGAGGCCAAGGGGGCGGCCCGCGAACTCAAGAACGCGCTGCGGTTGATCTATCCGCACGACGCCCTGTGGGTGCCACCCGTGCAGACGATGAGCGCGATCGAGAACGTCGGCGTCGCCGAGTACTGGGACGCCGTACTCCGCCACAAGCAGACCCTCACCGACGCCGGGCAGTTCGCGGCCCGGCGCAATCAGCAGCAGATCGACTGGACGTGGGCGATGGTGCGCGACATCGTCCTGTCGCGCCTCGGCGAGAGTCCAGAGGTCAAGGGGATCCGCACCGAGGTCGAACAGCAGATTCGGTCGGGCGACCTGACGCCCGCGCTCGCCGCGCAGCGGATCGTCGACGCATTCGACGGCCGTCCGACGTCGTCGTCGTGAGCGGCGCGCCGCCGATCCGGATCAGTCGAGCTCCATGACGATCCGGGACGGCGACGACGCGACCTCGTCGAGCACCCTGATGTTGTGTGCCACATCGCGACTCTCGCGACTCGCCACCTCCACCACCGCGCGGTCGAGCACGCCGATCAGACCGGGCGGATCGAAGACGAGGGCGGACTGACGGGCCACCTGCAGGTCGCGGGCCGTGATGGTCGCGCGCCGGAGGAAACCCGGTTCCAGTGCCAGCACGGTGGCGAAGCGCCAGGCGCTGTCGCGGAATCCCTTGATCGCCCCGTTCAGCAGAAAGATCTGGTGTCGCGCAAAGGTGGCGTAGATGTCCGCCAGGGCAAGGGAGAGGTCGTTCAGGTCCTCCACCACACCGTTCAGCTGACCGGCCAGGACCGCATTGACGGTGTCGAAATCCCTCCGGAGTGACGTCAGATGCCCGCGGCCGGTCGACTCCACAGCGGCGATGCCGAGATCGAGGACGATATGGCTGTTGATGCCGGACAGCATGTGCTGCAGGATGATCGGATCAGATCGGTCGGCGCCCGCGAACGTGGCTCGCCACGATCGGGTGGGTTTCGGGAACTGGTCGGGATGGAAATGGCCGTTCACGGCGTCGAGATACCGGGACGCGAACACAGCGTCGAATCGCTCCATCCGCGGACCATCGTCGAAGACGCCGTCGTCGATGGCGACGCCCACGGCAAGGGTGATGCGTTTGTAGAGGGCCGCAAAGTATCCCAACCGGTTCGATTCGCGGCCCGACCACGCGATGATCGTGTCGATCGCCGCCACCACCTCGTCGATGGTGTGGGCCGGTGGTAGCGGCGGCGGTGGAATCGGTCGGCGCGGCATACGTCGATTCTGAACGCCCGTTCCCCTCGACGACATGGTGGACCGACAATTCATCTCCTGGGATGACGGCGTCGCGGCGCCGGCCGAGCTGATGTCAGAGTCGTTGCGCCACCGGGTTCAGCAGATCGATCACATACCCGACCGACGGGGCGCTGGGCACACCGAAGGCAGGTGCGTTGTCGTTGGTCAGATAGACGACGGTGTCGTTCTCCACGGCTGTCAGGCCGTTCCAGCCCGAGACCTTCTGATAGGCCGAATCGTCGCCGAGGGTCCAGGCGACCAAGAGATCCGAGTCGAGCAGATCGATGCGTTCCGAGGAGATCCGCGATCGGGTCACGGTGCCGGTGTGCTCGGCAGCCAGCTTCGGATTCAGTGTGAACCCCAGCTGCGCGAGGAGGCCGGCGGCGGGATCCTCCACCGAATTGATCGCGCCGACATCGCCGGTCGGCTGGAACTGGGCGAAGGTGAACGTCTTGCCGGCGGCGTTCGGGTGGTCCGACCTGAACCTCGTGATCTTGTCGTTCGTCCCGTCGACGAGATCATCTGCGGCCGCATTCTTGCCGAACATCGTGCCCGTGGCCTGGGTGATGTCCTCCCAGGTGTCCACGGTGGCGCCCTTCTTCATCACCGGGATGGTCGGGGCCAGCGCGCTCAGCCGGTCGTAGTTCTTCTGGCCACCGGTGTACCCGGCGAGGATGAGATCGGGTTTGTATGCCGCCACCTTCGAGATGTCGAGGGCTGCCATCGATCCGACGATCTCGACCTCGGAATCGTGTTCCGGGGTCCACGCGAATCGATTGTTCGGTCCCGAATAGCCCTGCTCGGCGAACTGCGCCGTGATCGGGATGTCCAGGGCGGCAAGGGTGTCGGTCCAGTTGGAAGCCAGGCTGATCACGCGCTGCGGGCGGTGCTCGATCGACGTGGTGCCGTACTGGTGGTCGATCGTGACCGGGGTGTAGGCGACGCTGCTGTCGGTGCTGCTGTCGGTGCTGCTGTCGTCGGCGGGCGCCGAACACGCCGCGACGAGCGAGACGAGGGCGGCGGTCACCACGACCACCAGGGCTTGTAATGCGAAACGCAGTTTCTTCATGGGCTACCGATCAGTCTGGGAATCGTCGAGGGAAGAGGAAGTCGTTGTCGTGGCACGCACTTGCATCACATGTCCAATGTCGCGCCACCGTCGACACGCAGGTCGTGCATGGTGACATGCTGGGCCGCGTCCGAGGCCAGAAAGACGACGGCAGCAGCGATGTCGGCGGGCTCGGCGATGCGCTGCAACGGTATGCCGAGCCGATATCGATCGGGGTCACCCGCCAGCACCGCGTCCCGATCGGTCGGGGACGACCACATGCCGCGGAGCATCGGGGTGTCGGTGGAGCCCGGTGAGACGATGTTGACGCGAAGCCCACTGGAGGCGCTTGCCAATCCGACGCTGCGCGCATAGGAGGTCGCAGCGGCCTTGGACGCCGCATACGGTGCCATCTCGGCGCGGGGCGTCGCAGCCGCATTGCTGGAGATGACCACGGCGCACCCACGACCGCGCTGCGTCATCGCCGAGACCGCCGCGTCGAGGACATGTCTCACACCGCCGGCGTTCACAGCCATGCAGCGGTCCCAGTCGTCGGTCATGACACCTGCAGCGGTGACCACGAGGTCCACCGGTCCTGCTGCCTCTTCGTATGCGCGCCAGGCCGTTTCGACGGCAGACCGATCGGTGACGTCGACCGGACGGATGCCCGGACCGCAGACGTCCCACCCGTCCACCTCGGCGCCGGCGGCCCGGAGGGCACCGACGACGGCGCGACCGATGCCACCGTCCGCGCCCGTGACAACCGCCCGGCGGCCCGCGATGCCGGCGACGCTTGCGTCGATCACCGCGCCGATCCGGTTGTCAGTGATTCGGTGGGTGCGGCGTCGGCGGCCGCCGTCGCCTGCACGGCCTCGACGACCTCGTCGGTGGTCACCACGAGCCCGGCGCGCTTGCCGATGTACTCGGCCGCCATCTCGTGCTCCTCGCGGGTGAAATCGCCCATGGCATCGACGACGAAGAACGGTGCGACGTCGCTCATGAAGGCCTCCGTGGCGCTGATCATGCATCCCATGTGGGCGTACACGCCCACGA
Source organism: Gordonia sp. SL306 (assembly GCF_026625785.1). Classification (NCBI taxonomy): domain Bacteria; kingdom Bacillati; phylum Actinomycetota; class Actinomycetes; order Mycobacteriales; family Gordoniaceae; genus Gordonia; species Gordonia sp. SL306. The sequence continues at coordinate 4,966,949 of NZ_CP113063.1, forward strand.
CGATCAGCTGGTCGCGTCCGTGATGGCCGAGCAGTTGGCGGAGGTCGGTGCGCTGGAAGCCGGAATAGCGCCACTTGGTGACCTCGATGTCGCCGAGGCGTGGGTCGAGTTCCGGGATGATCTCCTCGTCGCGACCCGCGTCGAGCCCGGCGCCCCAGAAGTCGGCGAGGATGCCACGTCGCGAGGGATGCTGGTCACCCGGCTGGGCCGTGTAGACGACCGGGACCCCGGCACGTTGGCACGCCTCACGGATCCGGACCATGTTCGGCAGCGCCGTCGCCATCGGTTCCTGCTCCACCTCGTAGGCATCGATGAAGTACCGCTGCATGTCATGGATCAACAGCGCGGTGCGCGGGGCCTCGAGTGTCCAGTTCACGCGACGGGGGAACGGTCCACGGGGAATCTGGTAGGGGTTGATTGAAGGAATCGCCACTCCATTAGGGTAGCCTCACCTTCTATGGATGTTTCGCCATGGCCCCCCGAACTCGCCGATCATTACCGTGCCCAGGGCTTTTGGCGCGGAGAGACCTTCGACGACATGCTGCGCTCGCTCGGTGGCGACCCGGCGACCGGGCCGCGGATCGCGGTGGTGGACGCAGACCGTCGACTCACCTATACCGACCTCGACGATCGGGTCGGTCGACTCGCGGCCGGTCTGACGGCGTTGGGCATCCGCCCGGATGATCGCATCCTGCTGCAGATCCCGAACCAGGTTGCGTTCGTCGAAGCCGTGTTCGCCGTGTTCCGGGCGCGTGCCGTCCCGGTGTTCGGGTTGCCCGCACACCGCGAGGCGGAACTGGTCGGGATCGCACGCTCCGCGGGGGCGGTGGCGATCATCTCGCCGCGTGCCCACGAGGGCTTCGACCATCGAGCGCTCGCCGAGACCGTTGCGGCGCAAGTGGATTCCGTCCAACACCTCGTCGATGTCGACGATCTCGAATCGCTCTTCGACGAGCCGATCGATCACGGTCGCGCCGATCCGTCCGACCTCGCATTCCTGCAGCTGTCGGGTGGCAGCACCGGCATCCCGAAACTGATCCCGCGCACCCACGACGACTATCTCTACAGCGTGCGGCGCAGCAACGAGATCTGCGGGGTCACCGCGGACACGGTCTACCTGGCGACACTCCCGGTCGCCCACAACTTCCCGATGAGTTCGCCGGGCATCCTCGGGGCCCTGAGTGCCGGCGGGACGGTTGCGCTGGCCGCGTCCCCGACACCGTCGGTCGCCTGGGAGCTGGTGGAGCGCGAACGGGTGACGATGACCGGACTCGTGCCGCCTCTCGCGCGGCTGTGGACCGAGACGGCGGAACGGGGCACCGCGTTCGACATCTCGTCGCTGGACACCATCCAGGTGGGCGGCGCCCGCTGTCCGGACGAGCTGGCCCGCCGGATCGGCCCCGCCCTCGGCGTCACCCTTCAGCAGGTGTTCGGGATGGCTGAGGGGCTGGTCTGCTACACGCGCCTCGACGACCCGATCGACGAGATCTGCACGACTCAGGGGCGACCGATGTCCGATGCCGATCAGCTGCGCGTCGTCGACGAGGACGGCGAACCGGTGGACGTCGGACCCGGGTTCCTGGAGACCCAGGGCCCGTACACGATTCGAGGGTACTGGGCCGGTGCGGGCAAGGATTCGTTCGCGCCCGACGGCTGGTATCGCACCGGTGACGTCGTCGAACTGAATGAGCACGGCAACCTGGTGGTCCGCGGCCGTGGCGGCGACCGGGTCAACCGTGGCGGCGAGAAGGTGTCGGCCGAGCAGCTCGAAGAACAGTTGCTCGCGCATCCGGGTGTGTGGGACGCGATCGTCGTCGCCGTCCCGGATCAGTACCTCGGCGAACGCACCTGTGCCTACGTCATTGCGACCGATCCGGCCGAACCGCCGAATCTCGCCGTGATCCGTCGGTTTGTCCGCGACGCGGGCCTCGCCGAATGGAAACTGCCCGACACCGTCACGGTGGTGGAGGAGTTCCCGGAGACCGGGGTGGGCAAGGTGAGCCGCAAGAAGCTGCGTGCCATCCTCGCCGGGTAGCGGCGACCGGGCCGCGTTCCGCGGATCGACCGGGGTGGCGCGGGCTCAGCTCACCGCGTGCTCGGGTGCGGGTTCTCGGCGCACGCCGACCAGCGACCGCAGGGTCAGCGCCGCGATCAGCGACAGTACGACCATCACGATCCCGTAGTAGACGATGGCCTCCGACGCCACCCAGATGGTGCCGAAGGCACCGGCGACCAGCGCGCCGACGGTGACGCCGCCGACCTCCTGCGCCATCCAGATCCCGTTCACCCGACCCAGCAGCGGTCCGGGCGTGTGGTGCTGGATGATGGAGTACCGCAACACTTCCTGGATGGCCTCGATGAAGCCGATCACCAGGAGCAGCGCGAGGGCGAGCCACGCCACCGGGGCCAGTCCGAAGAAGATCTGCACCACGAACGCGGCTGTCAGCGCGGTCACGAGGATTCGGCCGGGGCGTTGTACCGACGCCAGCCAGCCGCTGGTGAGCGCGGCGATCATCGCCCCGGTCGCGACCGCGGCGTAGAGCAGGCCGGTGGCACGTGCGTCACCGTCGAAACGCTCGGCGACCAACGCAGGGAGCAACGCGACCACGCCCGCGCCCACCATGGCCAGGACGCCCACGATCATCACCCCGGACACCACCCGCTGCTCGAGGATGAAGCGGACGAACGACGGGGGTGTGGTCGCCGACGGCTCGCCGTCCTCCGGCGCGGGCTTCGGTGGCGCGCCGACGACGGGCGCGGTCGGGGGCATCGACGGCAGACCGATCAAGATCAGCACCGTGGTGGTCGCGAGGCAGGCGGCGACCACATAGGCCCACTCGACGCCCGCGCCGGCGATGATGAATCCGGCGATCCCCGGTGAGACCGCCGTCCCGACACGTACGGTCAGCGCGCTGAGTGCGCCGACCGCGACGAGTTTGTCGCGCGCGATGATGGTCGGGACCGCCGCCATCAGCGCCGACGACGAGAGGGCGCCGATCAGGCCGTCGAAGCCCGCCAGCCCGTACAACACCGCAACCGACGGGGTTGCGGCGACGGCCCCGAATGCGTTGACAGCCAGTCCCGCGAACGCCAGCGCCGCCGCACCGCGGCCGATCAGGATGAGCCGTTTGCGGTCGAATCGGTCGGCCAGGGACCCGCCGACGATCATGCCCACGAAGGTGGTGATGCCGGTGACCGCCGTGGCCGCACCGACCTGGGCCGACGATCCGGTCAGGTCGAACATCTGCACCGGCACCGAGACCAGCAGCAGGCCGATACCGATGAGTGAGATGAGCCGCGCCACGAAGATCCGCCGGAACGGCTTGCTCTCCCGCAGTGGTGAGATGTCGATCAGGAGGGACCGCGGGCCGTTCATGCGTGGCACTCCGATCGGCGGGTTCGGTTGGCCTGCATCCGAATTCCTTCCTGGCTGGCGAGCATGTCGGGAAAGGGCGGAAAACGTCGTGCTCGGCGTCGGTGACGGACGCCACTCGCCGGGGTCCATGTTCGACGGCGGAAACGTAGCTTAGCCTACCCAAGCTTGGAAACGTTGAATCAGTCCGTTCATCCCGCTCGAAAGAGATAGGCGCTCGCCGACCGCTCCCGAAGGAAGGTTAGCCTAAGCAATGTCATCGTTCCTCTGCAGCGTTCGGCAACCGCCGTGCGAGATCTGCGAGGACCCGCAGTAGAGGCCATCCCACCGATGGCGGAAATGAGGAGATCACCGCATGACGACGAATGGCTCGACACTCACCAGGGAAGGGATCATCCGCGACATCGCCGAGATCCTGCAGATACCCGTCGAGGAGATCGGCGACGACACCAACGTCCTCGACGTCGGTCTCGATTCGGTCCGGCTCATGTCACTGATCGAACGCTGGCGGGCCGCCGGAGCGGTCAAGGCCGACCTGGTGGCATTGGCAGCGGATCCGATCGTCGGCGCGTGGGTTCGGGAGCTCGCAGCGGATCCGGAGCCAGACGCGGCTTCGGCGACCGGAGCCACCGAGGGGGTAGAGAGATGACCTCCGCCCCGATCGAGACTGTGGACGTCGTCGTCGTCGGCGGGGGTCCGGGTGGTTCGACCGTGTCCACGCTGCTGGCCAGGAGTGGACACCGCGTCGTGCAACTCGAGAAGGAGTCGTTCCCGCGCTACCAGATCGGGGAGTCGTTGTTACCCTCCACGATCCACGGTGTCTGCCGACTTCTCGGTGTCGACGACAAGATCAAGCAGGCCGGCTTCATGCACAAGCGTGGCGGAAGCTTTCGCTGGGGCACGAACCCGGTGCCGTGGAACTTCCTCTTCGCCATCTCTCCCGAATTCGCCGGCGAGGGCTCGTATGCGTACCAGGTCGAACGCATGAAGTTCGACCAGATCCTGCTCGAGCACGCCGCCGAGTCGGGTGTCGACGTGCGACAGCAGTGCCGGGTCAACGGCACCGAGCGGGACGAGACCGGACGGGTGGTCGGCGTCCGGTACGTCGACGCCGAGCGCGGTGAGCACCATGTGCGTGCGAAGTACGTCGTCGACGCCTCCGGAAACACCACCCGACTCTCCAAGTACGCAGGCGGAGAGCGGGTCTACTCCGATTTCTTCCAGAACGTCGCGATCTTCGGCTACTTCGCGAACGGCAAGCGGTTGCCCGCGCCCGATTCGGGGAACATCCTGTGCGCGGCCTTCGACGAGGGCTGGATGTGGTACATCCCGCTGTCGGACGACCTGACCAGCGTCGGCGCCGTCATCGCGAAATCCGCAGCGGACCAGCTCAATGCGCAGGAGGAGACACTTCGGGGTTACATCGACCGCTGCGCCCTGGTCAAGGACATGCTCTCCGACGCCACCCGCGTGACCGAGGGGACCTACGGCGAAATCCGGATGCGCCAGGACTATTCGTATGCCAACACGCAGTTCTGGGGCAACGGGATGGTGCTCGTCGGTGACGCGGCCTGCTTCATCGATCCGGTGTTCTCGACCGGCGTACACCTGGCCACGTACGCGGGGGTCCTTGCGGCACGGTCGATCAACAGCGTGCTCGGCGGTGCGATGTCCGAGGAACGCGCGTTCGGGGAGTTCGAGGGACGTTACCGCCGCGAGTACGCGGTGTTCTACGAGTTCCTGTCGGCCTTCTACGACATGGAGCAGTCCGAGGACTCCTACTTCTGGAAGGCACGCAGGGTCACCAACCTCGACCGTTCCGACCTGGCGTCGTTCGTGTCCCTGGTGGCCGGTGGATTCTCCGGGGAGAACGTGCTCACCGACCCGGACCAGGTCGTCGCCAAGTTCAGCGCATCGACCAGGGCGTTGACCGAGGCGACCGAGAGGACCGGCGGGATGGACACCGACTCGGGACAGCGGATGGGCCACATGTTCAGTGCGCCGGTCGTCCGGGACGTGATGGAGGAGATGAACGCCTTCCAGGCGCGCGGAGCCGCGGGGGACGCCTCCGTCGAACCGCCGCTGCTCGACGGAGGGCTGGTCCCGTCCGCCGACGGGCTCGCCTGGGTCGAGCCCGCAACGGTCGACGCGTGATCGACTCCGGGCCGGATCGGCGGCCGGTCGAGGGAGGCCGTCGAGTCGAATGATGCTGACCCAGCTGGCGATCATCCTCGCTGTCGCGCTGTCGGCGGGGATGATCGCCCGACGGATGGGCCTGCCGGCCATGGTCGGCGAACTGCTGGCGGGTGTCGTGCTCGGCCCGTCGCTCCTCGGCTTCGCTCTGCCCGGTGCCCAGGAGTGGCTCTTCCCCGATGACGGTGCGCCGTCGGCACTCGTTGCGGGGATCGGGCAGTTCGGCATCCTGCTGCTGGTGGGACTGGCGGCCACTGAGCTCGACGCCGGGCTGTTGCGGAAGCGGGTCAAGGTCGTGTCGTCGGTGAGCGCATGGTCGTTCGCCATCCCACTCATGCTCGGCATCGGGGTGGGGATCGTCGTCCCGGAACACTTCCGGGGTGCCGACACGTCCGTCGCCGAGTTCGCGCTGCTGCTGGGCGCGGCCATGTCCCTGAGCGCCATACCGGTGATCGCGAAGATCCTCACCGACCTCGATCTGCTGCGCCGGGAGATCGGGCAGATCACCCTTGCTGCAGGCACACTGAGCGACGTCGGAGCGTGGATGCTCGTCGCGGTGGTCTCCGCGATGGCGACGGTCGGTCTGCGGGGATGGCAGCTGCCGCTCACGATTGTCTGTCTGCTGGCGCTCATCGTCGCGACCTCCGTGCTGCGGCCGGTGGTCCATCGCATCCTCGATCGTCTCGAATCCTCTTCCCAGCGTGAGTATGTCAACACCGTCGTGGTGATCCTGATCATCGGCGGCGCGGCACTGACCAGTGCTCTGCACCTCGAGGCCGTGCTCGGCGCGTTCTTCGCCGGTGTGCTGGTGGGCAGGCGAGGGGGCGCTGTGCTCGAGCCCCTGCAGAGCGTCACCGCGACGGTGCTGGCACCCGTGTTCCTCGCGACAGCCGGACTGCACCTGGATCTCACCGAATTGGGTGAGCCGGGGGCCGTGCTGCTCGCGATCGTGATCCTCGGGATGGCCACGGCCGGCAAGATGCTGGGCGCCTACATCGGCGCCAGGGTCGTGCGGGTGGGTCACTGGGACGCGCTGGCCCTGGGCTCCGGGCTCAATGCACGCGGCGTGGTCGGGATCGTCGTGGCGACCGTTGGACTTCAACTCGGGGTGTTCGACGACACGGTCTACATGGTCGTCATCCTGGTCGCGCTCGTGACCTCGATCATGGCCGGACCGATGCTCGTCCACACAATCCGTAGGAGCGGTCTCCCCTCGGATCGGCCGACGGCGACTCCGGCGGAGGAGGGGGATTCATCCGAATCCCCCGAATTAGGATAGTCTTACCTTCTGTCCGCGTGTGGCGTACGTGTCACACGGTGTCGGGACGATCGGCCAGGCCGGGACACGTGTCGCCGCACGACGCAGTGTCACAGAACGGCGCACTGTCACAGAACGACGCAGAGGAGTAGCTCTTGTCCAGTGACCATTCCCCGTTGGTCGATGTGGTCGGCATCGGGTTCGGGCCGTCGAATCTGGCCCTGGCCATCGCGATCGAGGAACACAATCTCTCCGCCGGGTCGCACGAGCAGGTGACCGCACGCTTCTTCGAGAAGAAGGACGCCTTCGGGTGGCATTCGGGCATGCTCCTGCCGGGCACGACGATGCAGGTCGCCTTCTTGAAGGATCTGGTGACGCAGCGCAACGTCCGCAGCGCGTACACCTTTCTCAACTATCTCGCCGAGCGCGGACGCCTGACCCACTTCATCAACCGGCAGGACTTCTTCCCGCTGCGGGCCGAGTTCCACGATTACCTCGGCTGGGCGGCAGATCGGGTCGGCATCCCGGTCGAATACTCGGCCGAGATCACGTCTGTTCGATGGTCCGACGATCACTTCGAGGTCGTCTCGCCCACGCACGGCATGATCCGGGCCCGGAACGTGGTACTCGGCGGCGGTATCCGCGCGAAACTGCCCGCCGGGGTCACCGCGGGACCCCGCGTCTTCCACAATCATCGGATGCTGGCGCATTTTGCCGAACTGCCGAGCCGGCCCAACGGTCGTTTCGTGGTCGTCGGGGCCGGCCAGAGCGCGGCCGAGGTGGCGGCGTACCTGCATGACGAGACCGGCGCGGAAGTCCACGGGGTCTTTGCCAAATACGGCTACACGCCCGCAGATGACAGTCCGTATGCGAACCGGATCTTCGATCCCGAGGCCGTCGACGAGTACTTCGCCGCCGACGCGGCATGGCGCGACCGCCTGATGCAGTACCACCGCAGCACGAACTACTCGGCAGTCGACCCGATCCTGATCGAAGATCTCTACCGACGCGAATACACCGAGCGGGTCAGCGGCGAGCGACGGATGTTCGTCCACGGGGCATCGGAGGTGGTCGAGCTCACCGAGACCGCAGACACCGCCCGGGTCCGCATCGCCCACCGGCTCACCGGGACCGAGACCGTCCTCGACTGTGATGCCGTAGTCTTCGCCACCGGTTTCGAGCCGACATCGCTGACGGAGATGGTGGGCGATCTGGCCGCTCGCTGCCGAGAGGACCGGCACGGTCGTCCCGTTCTCGATCGCCACTACCGCGTCGAGACCACCGACGACATCACCGGGCAGATCTTCGTGCAGGGGAACTCCGAGCACACGCACGGGCTCACCTCGACACTGCTCTCCAATGTGGCCATCCGGTCCGGTGAGATCGTTCGGGCGATCGTCGACGACCGCGGGCTGGTCGGGGCGATGCCCGGCCAGGCGTCCCGCGGCACCGTGTACGAGACGACGCCCGGGCCGAACTAGCCGCCGATCAGCGGGGCGAGGGTCGAGCCCAACAACGAGACCCGCCCCGGCACATGGCCGTTGGCAGGAGCGTTGACGGTGATGCCGTCCACACCGGTCGCGAGGAGCTCTGAGAACCGCGCACCCACCTCGTCCGGGTCGCCCACGATGGTGTTTGCCCGACGCACTTCGGCTGCAGGATTGCGCTCGAGATACGACTCGAATTCGGCGACGGCCTCGTCGTGCGTCGGCGCGATACACGCCGACGTCTGCAGGCTCACGGTGATCTCGGAGCGGTTGCGGCCCAAGCGGTCACAGTGCCCGGCCAGGGCGTCCAGCTTGCGGCCGATATCCTCGACCGCGCAGATGAGATTCGATTCGTCGGCGTACTGGGCAACCATGCGCAGTGTCTTACGCTCGCCGCCGCCGCCGATCATGACCGGGATCTTCGACAGTGGCGCAGGCACATTGAGCGCATCACGGACTCGATACCAGGTGCCGTCGAGGCTCGGCTTGTTCCCTTCGAGCATGCCGAGGACGATCTGCAGCGATTCCTCGAGTTTCTCGAATCGATCGGTGAAGGTGCCGAACTCGTAGCCCAGTGCGTCGTGCTCAAGCTCGAACCAGCCGGCGCCGATACCCAACTGGGCACGCCCGCCCGAGACCACATCCAATGCCGTGACGGTCTTGGCGAGGAGTGTCGGGTTGCGATAGGTGTTGCCCGTCACGAGTGCCGACAGCCTGACCCTCGACGTGTGCTGGGCGAGGGCCGAGAGCAGGGTGTAGCACTCGATCATCGGTTCGTCGGGAGTGCCGAGGATGGGGAGCTGGTAGAAGTGATCCATCACCAGCACGGTGTCGAATCCGGAGTCCTCGGCCTCGACGGCCTGCGCGACGACGGTGGGGAAGAGGCGATCCGCGGTGACGCCGGGATAGGTGAAGTTGGGGATCTGGTAGCCGAGTCTGGTCACGTCTCGAAGCTACGCCTGGAATACCCGGCACGCAGGCGTTCACATTCGCGCGGCAATCCCGCTGCCCGAATTGTCCGATGGTGCATATGATCTCGCATAGGAGCCGATCGTGTCGATCAGGTCGTCGAACACTGCGTCGACATCGGTCGCGGTGGCGATCCGCGCATTGGGTTCCCCGGTCATCGACCGTTCGTCTGCGACGGTCATCCCGCGCGTGTGACGCCCGATCAGCTCGACGTCGACGCGCGCGGGGATCGTCGTCACGATGTCGGGCGCCAGTGCGACCATGGCCGCGAACGGGTCGTGGAGATGGGCGATGTAGCCCTCGTCGTGGATGTGATGGAACTCGAGGTAGAAGCGCATCGCGTCCATCAGATGCCGGATCAGCACATTGTCTGAGACCGACCGCAGGCCTGGCTCGTCGGTGGGATCGGGGCACTCGACGGGGCTACTGCCTGCCGTCGCGGCGAGCCGGACGAGGTGATCTGGCGTCATCGCCACCGACTCGGTGAGGTCGAGTGGGCAGACGATGGGTGGTTCCGTACCGTCGCGCCCGAATGCGGCGAACACCTCGGCGGCGGCTTCGGGATCCACCGCGACATTCCACTCCGAGGTCGGCGTGGTGTTCCCGTGCACGTGGAACGCGCCGCCCATGATCACGAGTCGGGCCAGGCGGGTGGGGAGCGCGGGGTCGCGCCGGATCGCGGTCGCCAGGGACGTCAACGGTCCGGTCACCAGTCCGATCAGCTCGCCCGGGTGTGCCGTCGCCGCCTCGATCCAGGCATCTGCGGCGTCGAGACGACTGGCCGGTTGGGTGGCGGGTGGGAGCTCGGCGTACCCGATGCCGAGGGGGCCGTGGGTGTCCTCGGTGGTCATCAGTTCGGCCGTGAGTGGTTCTGGCGAGCCGGTGTGCACCGGGATGTCGGTGCGTCCGCACAACTCGAGCCACGCCAGATTGTTGGCGGTGACCACGTCGACGGGCACATTGCCCGCCGTCGACACGATGCCGACCAGGTCGACATCGCGGCGGCCGAGGAGATAGAGGAGGGCGAGCGAGTCGTCTATGCCGGTGTCGCAGTCGAGGATGAGGCGGGTCACCGTTCCATTGTGGACCGCACCGTGAGATTCGACGCACTCTGTACCCGACGCTCCGGTTGACAGCGGTCCGGACTGGACATGACCGATCACATCCGTACGGTCGTCACCATGACAGCTCAAACCCTCGCCTTCGAATGGACGGAGACAAATCGCGAGTGGATCATCGAGACCCCGATCCGCATCGTGACGTACATCGTGGTCGCGCTGATCGTGCGGTACTTGCTGCACCGCGCGATCGATCGGGCCACCAGGCGACCCAAGACCGATTCCGGAAACCCGGATCAGAAGAAGCCCGCGTTGCTGCGTCACCTGCGGGAACGGACTCCCGCCGCCGCGCGTAACCCCGCGGTCGCCGAGCGCAGGGCCCAGCGGGCGAAGACGATCGGCTCCGTCCTCAAGTCGACGGTGTCGATCATTCTGCTGGTGTGGGTCGTGCTGTCGATCCTGAGCGTTCTCGGGGTCAACATCGCGCCGTTCATCGCGTCGGCCGGTGTCGTCGGCCTGGCCATCGGTTTCGGTGCGCAGAACCTGGTCAAGGACTTCGTGTCCGGTGTGTTCATGCTGCTCGAGGATCAGTACGGGGTCGGTGACATCGTCGACCTCGGTGAGGCCATCGGCGAGGTCGAGTCGGTGGGCCTGCGCATCACCACGGTGCGCGACCTCGACGGCACGCTCTGGTACGTCCGCAACGGTGAGATCGCCCGGGTCGGCAACATGAGCCAGGAGTACGCGGTCGCTCGGGTCGAGGTGCCGGTCGCCCTGACCGCCGATCTCGACCGTGCCCAGGAGGTCGCGCTCGAGGCTGCCAACGAGGTACTGGCCGACGAGTCGGTGGCCGCCGACGTGCTGGGCGTCCCCGAGATGCTCGGCATCCAGGAGGTCGCACCCGACATGGTGGTTCTGCGGATGACGCTGAAGACCAAGCCGAACGCACAGTGGTCTCTGCAGCGCCGTATCCGTCGCGCAATCTTGCGCAGTTACGACGCGAACGACATCGACCTGCCGTATCGCAACGGGATGGCTGCGATGACGACAGGTCGATGAAGGACTGTCCGCGTCGGAGTCCTCAGAGCGAGACGATCGTGGCCGAGGCGGTGCCCGGCGCGCCGTAGACCTGGGCCAGCCCGACCCGGGGTGACCCGGGCACCTGTCGGTCGCCTGCTTCGCCGCGCAGCTGACGCACGAGTTCGTGCATCTGACGGAGCCCGGACGCGCCGATCGGCTCGCCGTTGGCGATCAGCCCGCCGTCGGTGTTCACCGGGATCGAGCCCGTGATCTCGGTCGCGCCGTCGGCGAGCAGCTGCTCCTGCTCCCCGTCCTTGCACAGACCGGTCTCGGCCATGTGGATGATCTCGGCACCGGCGTCGGTGTCCTGCAACTGGGCGATGTCGACGTCCTCAGGCCCGATACCGGCCCGCTCGTAGGCCGCGCGTGCCGCGTAGACGGTCGGCGACACGTCCTCCTCGATCGGTGCGGAGGTGGCGTGCACCTCGTAGGCGCCGTAACGACGTGTACGGATCTCACTGGCACGCAAGAACACCGGTTTGTCGGTGAACTTGTGCGCGATGTCCCCGCGGCACATGATCACCGCCGCCGCGCCCTCGTCGGGCGAGCAGAACATGTACTGCGTCAGCGGGTAGTTGACCATCGCCGAATTCAGGATCTGGTCCGCGGGGATCGGGGTGCGTCGGAACGCGTTCGGATTCCGCTCGCCGTTGCGGAAGTTCTTGGCCGCGACCTCGGCGAGGGTGGCCTGCGAGATGTTGTGGTCGTGAATGTAGCGGTTGGCCTTCATCCCGAAGAACTTGGTGGTGAGGAACTGCCCGTTCTGCGCGTACCACTGGGGCAGAGCCAGCTTGGCCGGGTTGTCGGTGAACGCCCCGCGCGGGTGCTTGTCCATGCCGACCGCGATCCCGATGTCATAGGTGCCGAGGCGGATGGTGTCGGCGGTCTGCTGGATGGCGCTGGCCGACGTGGCGCACGCGTTGAACACGTTGGTGAAGGTGATTCCGGTCAGTCCGACCAGGCGGGTGACGGCATCCGGATTCGAGATCTCGTAGCTTCCGCCGAAGCCGAATTGGATGTCTTTCCACTCGACACCGGCATCGCCGAGCGCGAGCTGGATGGCCTCGGCGCCCATCTGCATGGCGGTCTTGTCGAAGCGACCGAAGGGATGGAGGCCGACGCCGATGATGGCTACGTCGTTGGTCATTGGGTTCCTCTCTGGGGTCAGGCCGGGGCGAAGGCGAAGGTGTAGATCTCGTCACCGTCGGCGTCGGTGGCGAGCGGGATCATCGTCAGTTCGACGGCCTGTCCGAACTGCAACTTGGCCGGGTCGTTCTCGGTGAGCCGGCCCTCCACGCGCACCACGTCGTCGAGCTGCACCAGACCGACGCCGAACGGGACGAAGTCGTCGCCGGTGGCACCGATGTAGGGATCGCCGGGAGGAAATCCCTGGACGGTCCAGGCGACCAGGGTCCCGGTCCGGGGGAGAAGGACATCCGAGGTGTCACCCGAACTGCATTTGGGGCAGTTGTCCTGGGCGGGGAAGGTGGTGAACTCGCACACGGCGCACCTCGTGCCGATCAGCTGCGCGTCCTTGTCGGGCCAGGTGGAGATCTCTGGCGCCAGCGCCTTGGGCATGGTCTTTTCCTCCGGCATCGTCGGACAATGGATTCTTCGTGATCGTACTCGACGTTTCCGAATATGAAAATGCCATTCTCATACGGTAGGCGCAGCGCAGCACCGGTACTGCGGCTGACGGGAAAAAGAAGACCCCGGCCGTGGCCGGGGTGAATCGCGATGGGATGACCTGGATCATCCCGAAGGTGGTGTCCGAGGGGGGACTTGAACCCCCACGCCCGTTAATAGGGCACTAGCACCTCAAGCTAGCGCGTCTGCCATTCCGCCACTCGGACCTCTCTTAGCGCGGGCATAACCCTAACCGAGGTTGCCCGTCTATCCCAAATCCCGTAGGAGTGAGGGGTGACTTCCCAGCCTGTGGTCGATCGTGCGGTCGACGAAGTGGTCGACATCGTGAGCCGTCTCATCCGGTTCGACACGACGAACACCGGCGAGGCGGACACCACCAAAGGCGAAGAGGAATGCGCCAAATGGGTGGCGCAACTCCTCGAGGAAGTCGGGTACACCACCCAGTACGTCGAGTCCGGACGACCGGGCCGGGGCAACATCTTCGCTCGACTCCCGGGGCCGGTCGACTCCGACCGCGGGGCACTACTCGTGCACGGTCATCTCGACGTGGTCCCCGCGGAACCCGCGGACTGGAGCGTGCACCCCTTCTCCGGGACCGTCTCGGACGGATACATCTGGGGTCGCGGCGCGGTCGACATGAAGGACATGGTCGGCATGGCGCTGGCGCTCGCGCGTCAGTTCAAACGTGACGGCACCGTCCCGCCGCGGGAGATCGTCTTCGCCTTCCTCGCCGACGAGGAGGCGGGCGGCACCTGGGGCTCCCACTGGCTGGTCGAGAACCGGCCCGACCTCTTCGAGGGGATCACCGAGGCGGTTGGCGAGGTCGGCGGATTCTCCCTCACCGTCGATCGGCCCGACGGTACGCAGCGGCGCCTCTATCTGGTCGAGACCGCCGAGAAGGGTCTGTCGTGGATGCGGCTGACGGCCGACGCCACGGCCGGACACGGCTCCTTCCTGCACTCCGACAACGCGGTCACCGAAGTCGCGGAAGCAGTTGCCCGCCTTGGCAGGCACACATTTCCGTTGGTCATGACCGAATCGGTGAGCCAGTTCCTGGCCACGGTCTCCGACGAGACCGGACTGGATCTGAGCCCCGACGCCCCCGACCTCGACACGACCTTGTTCAAGCTCGGCAATCTGGCCCGCATCATCGGCGCCACGCTGCGCGACACCGCGAACCCGACAATGCTCAAGGCCGGCTACAAGGCCAACGTGATCCCGCAGAAGGCCGAGGCGGTTGTCGACTGCCGCGTGCTGCCCGGGCGTCAGGAGGCGTTCGAGAAGGAGGTCGACGATCTCATCGGCCCCACTGTGACCCGCGAGTGGATCACCCATCTCGATTCGTACGAGACGACCTTCGACGGCCATCTGGTCGATGCGATGAACGACGCGATCCTCGCCCATGACCCACAGGGCATGACTGTCCCGTACATGCTCTCCGGCGGCACCGACGCGAAGGCGTTCGCCAAGCTCGGCATCCGCTGCTTCGGCTTCGCCCCACTGCAACTCCCGCGGGAGTTGGATTTCGCCGCACTGTTCCATGGTGTGGACGAGCGTGTACCCGTCGACGCGGTGGTGTTCGGGACCAAGGTGTTCGAGCACTTTCTGCTACACAGTTGATGTACTGGAGTCCGTTGCGCGTTCGACCTGTTCCGCGCTGACCCGAGAAAGGTGTTCTGATGTCGTTCAACCCGTACGACCCGCTACCGACACTGCCCGGTTTCACCCTGACGTCGGAAAGCATCGCCGACGGCGGTCCGCTGCGCAACGAGCAGGTGAGCGGGATCATGGGGGCAGGCGGCGAAGATCTGTCGCCGCAACTGACATGGTCCGGATTCCCCTCGGAGACCAAGAGTTTCGCGGTCACCGTGTACGACCCCGACGCACCGACAGCGTCGGGTTTCTGGCACTGGGCGGTCGCCGACATCCCGGTCTCGGCGACCACGCTGCCTGCGGGGGCCGGTGACGACACCGGCAGCGGGCTGCCTTCGGGTGCGGTGACGCTCGCCAACGACGCGGCACAGAAGCGGTTCATCGGCGCCGCCCCGCCGCCCGGCCACGGTCCTCACCGTTACTTCGTGGTGGTGCACGCCGTCGATGTCGAGTCGCTCGGTCTGCCCGACGGCGCGACCCCTGCGTACCTCGGCTTCAACCTGTTCTCGCATGCGATCGCGCGGGCCACCATCGTCGGCACCTACGAACAGGCCTCCGAGGACATCTGAGTCGCCGACATCCTGAGTCGCCGACATCGTGGCCATGACACGCGACCACCGCGTGTCATGGCCACGAATCTGCGCTGCCGACCGCGTCGGCCAGACTCGCGAAGCCGCCGGCGCGCACCCGTTCGGCGATGCCGTCGTGGATCTCCTTGACCCACAACGGCCCGCCGTAGATGAATCCGGTGTAG
This sequence comes from Gordonia sp. SL306, assembly GCF_026625785.1. NCBI lineage: Bacteria > Bacillati > Actinomycetota > Actinomycetes > Mycobacteriales > Gordoniaceae > Gordonia > Gordonia sp. SL306. The sequence continues at coordinate 4,982,421 of NZ_CP113063.1, forward strand.
CCCTGCAGGAGATCGGCGCCGGCGAGGATGCGCTCCCAGGCCTGATCCGCCGTCTCGATACCGCCGACGCTGACGAGCGCGACCTGTCCGCCGACCCGTGCATGGAGTCGGCGCAGCACGGCCAGCGACCGGTCGGCGAGCGGGGCCCCGGACAGGCCGCCCGCACCGAGGGCGGCGACGTCGTCGGCAGGGGTCTGCAGACCGCTGCGCTCGATAGTCGTGTTGGTCGCCACGATCCCGGCGAGCCCGAGTTCGACGGCGAGGTCGGCCACGGCATCGATGTCCGGGTCGGCGAGGTCGGGGGCGATCTTCACCAAGACCGGTACGGTGACCTCCTCCTGTACCGCCGTCAGGATCGGCCGCAACGAGTCGACCGCCTGGAGATCCCGGAGTCCCGGCGTGTTGGGCGAGCTCACGTTGACCACGACGAAGTCGGCGAGCGGGCCCAGTGCGCGCGCGCTGACCCGATAGTCGTCGACCGCGTCCTCGACCGGGACGACCTTCGTCTTGCCGATGTTGGCCCCGATCGGGACGCTCACCGGACCCGGTCGCAATGCGGCCAGATGCCGGGCGGCCTCGCCGGATCCGGGATTGTTGAACCCCATCCGGTTGACGAGCGCGCGGTCGGCGGGGAGGCGGAACAGTCGCGGGGTGGGGTTGCCGGGTTGCGCCTGTCCGGTGATGGTCCCGATCTCCGCATAGCCGAATCCGAACTGGCCCCAGGCGTTCACCGCCGAGGCACTCTTGTCGAATCCGGCCGCCAGCCCGAGAGGAGCGGGGAAGTCGACGCCGAACACGCGCTGACGTAGCACGGGATCGTGGGTGGCCAGGACCTGCGCGGCGAGCCCGCGCAGGATCGGGGCCCGACCGACGAGGCCGATGGCGCGGAAGGCGATCGCGTGGATGCGCTCCGGGGAGAGCCGGAACATCAACCGCAACAGGATCGGGTAGATCGCGCCGTTGATCCGGTTCAGCACGCGGTGGCACCTTCGTCGGGGTAGCCCGCATGGTCGAGGCCGGCATCAGAGCGACGGGGACCTGGCGGTTTCTTGCGGCGCAGCAATACTTTTCGCGTCCCGTCGGAGTAGAGCCGGACCCGCTTCAGCTCCCAGCCGCCGAACTCGGCCTCGATCGACAGCCGCAGCGCTGCGGTGATCCTGGTCACGTCGGGTGGCAGTGTCAACAGCACGCACTCGTGGGTATCCGAACTGACCTCCCAACCGCGAGGGTGGCGCGACCCGAACCGGGACGACGCGCGGCCGCGGCGGGGGGAGAGGCTGCCGGTGCTCTGGCTAGTCGACATGATCACCGACCCGACGGACCGACGCCCGCGACGCCTGGCGGCCGGTAGGCGGGCGGAACGACCTGCAGGCCACCCCGGTCCGACAAGACGTACACGGTGCCGGACGTGTTGTCGACGGCGATGCTGTCCGGTTGGGCGACCGCCGGGAATCGTTGCTTCGCCACGGGTTCGCCACCGGACAGGTCATAGGCCACCACCTCGTTGTTCGCCGTCGTCGACACCCACATCAGGTTGTGGGTGTCGTCGTAGTCTACGGCGTATGGGCCCGCGGACACGGGATACCGGAATCGCATGACCAGCGGAGATCCGAAGAATCCGATGATCTCGTCGTCGCGCGTGTTGGCGACCAGCACACGCCCGTACCGGTCGACGGTGGAGTTGGTGGCCCCGTTGCCCGCCCGCAGCGCAGGGCCGAGGTCGCCGTCGGAGATGGTGACCGGGGTGACCGAGGACTGTGCACGATCGAGGACGACGACCTGTTCGTCGGAGAGGTCGGCACCCGATGGCGACACGGTGATGTCATCGACCCGAATGAACTTGTCGATGACCCGGACCGGCTGCAGATCGCGATCGAAGACCAGCAGTCGACCGTCGGCGGTACCGAGCAGCACCTGTCCAGATGCGGTGCGTGCCACCGCGGTCGGGTCGGCGGCGGAGATCGGGGTGGTGGTCACCGCGCCGTCGGCGGCGATGCGTGCGATGACGTCCGAACCGACGCCTAGGAACGAACCATCGCCACCACCGACGATGCGGGTCAGGGGCGGTGTCGTCGATCGTTGCGGAACGTCGGAGATCCGGTCGGTGGCGTAACGCAGGACAGTGGTCCCGGCCGGATCGAGCACCGCGACGGTGCTGGAGTCGATCGCCAGTCCACGGCTGTGCGCGGGAGTCGGCACCACGGCACCTGCCGGCGCGGCGGCCGGGCCGGGCGGGGCCTGCTCGGCGGTCGCCGGTGTGACGGTCGGCACGTTCGGGGTGGACGAGGTGTCGCCGGAGGATCCGCACCCCGACACGACCACGACGGCAGCGATCGCGACGATCCCGGCGGCGATCGGCGCAGGCCTGCGCACCGCGGTGAACAGGTGGCTCGGGCGCGGTGATCTCGGCACGTGCATCTCACCATCTTGCGTCACGACGCCGATCCGGGACGCGCGGGGTCGCGGGATGACACGTGCCGGATCTGCGGCGGATGCCGGGAAACGCCGGTGTGGGCGATGCGGTGCCGCATCGGGTTTCCACGTAGCATCAGCCGCCGTGACAGACACCATGACGTGGATCCAGGCGATCGTGCTCGGCGCGCTGCAGGGTCTCACCGAGTTCCTGCCGATCTCGTCGTCGGGCCACCTGCGGATCGCATCCGAGATCATGTTCGGAGGGGATGCCGGCGCTTCCTTCACCGCGGTCACCCAGCTCGGGACCGAAGCGGCCGTGCTCGTCTACTTCGCGCGCGACATCGTGCGGATCGTGGCGGCATGGTTCCGCGGCCTGACGAATCAGGAGGAGCGTGGCCTCGACTACCGCATCGGCTGGTACGTGATCTTCGCGACCATCCCGATCGGTGTGCTGGGATTCCTGTTCAAGGACCAGATCCGGACCACCGGGCGCAACCTCTGGCTGGTCGCGACCGTGTTGATCGTGTTCGCAGGCGTCATCTGGCTCGCCGAGCGCTATGGGCGCAAGGAACGGTCGATGGAACAGTTGACGCTGCGCGACGGCGTCGTGATGGGACTGGCCCAGTGTCTTGCCTTGGTGCCCGGGGTCTCGCGATCGGGGGCGACCGCCAGTGCCGGACTGTTCCTCGGGCTTGAGAGAGAAGCGGCATTTCGTTTCTCGTTCCTGCTCGCCATTCCCGCGGTGACCGCGTCGGGGTTGTTCAGCCTTCCCGACGCGTTCGACCCCAGCGGCGAGGGGATGGAGGCATCCGGACCGCAGCTGCTGGTCGCCACGCTCATCGCCTTCGTCATCGGTTATGCGTCGATCGCCTGGCTGCTGCGCTTCGTCAGCGCCCATTCGATGAACTGGTTCGGCGCGTACCGCGTGATTCTCGGGCTCACCGTGATGGGCCTGCTCGCCGGGGGCGTGATCAGCGCCACGTGACCCGACCCGGCATGACGTCGGCGGACCGTCGCGCCGCGATCCGTGTGGGCGGCTACGCCTATGGTTGAGATATGACCGTGATTCTGGTGCGACACGGACGTTCCACGGCCAACACCTCGGGGGTGCTCGCTGGGAGGACGCCCGGGGTCTGCCTCGACGACAAGGGGCGTGAACAGGCCGCCGCCCTGATCGACCGGCTCGGTGTGTGCATGGATGAGATAGCCGCGGTGGCGAGATCCCCGTTGGATCGCTGTGCGCAGACCGTGGCGCCGCTGATGTCGGTGCTTGCCGCCGACACCGATCGTGACGTCCCCGAACTGGTGGTGGATGCCCTCGCGGAGGTCGACTACGGGGAGTGGACGAACAGGCCGATCAAGGAGTTGCTCTCGGAGCCGCTCTGGAAGACGGTGCAGCAGCATCCGTCGGCCGCGGTGTTTCCGGGTGGCGAGGGCCTCGCAGCTGTCCAGGCGCGGGCCGTCGCCGCGATCCGCGACCTCGACCGGGTGCACGGGGGCGAGGACGGCAGCGGCGTCTGGGTTGCCTGCTCGCACGGCGACGTGATCAAGGCGGTGATCGCCGACGCGATGGGCATGCATCTCGATTCTTTCCAGCGGATCGTCGTCGAACCCGCGTCGATCAGCGTCATCCGATACGGTCCCACCCGCCCTTATGTGCACACGGTCAACAGCACGGCGGTCCTCTCGGTCCCACCACCACACCGCGAGAAGGCGGCGTCGAGTAACGGATCCGCCGAGGACACCGCAGGTGAGGACGCCGTAGTCGGAGGTGCTACCGGCGTCGACGGCCGCGATCGTGGCGACAAGGCTGCGGCCACCCCCCTCGCACGCGGATAATGGACGAACAAGCCAAGGAGGTGTGATGTCTCGCGCGATACACGTGTTCCGAACCCCGGACCGGTTCGTTGCCGGTACGGTCGGCCAGCCGGGCGACCGAACGTTCTACCTCCAGGCCGTGCACGAGACGAGAATCGTCAGCGTCATGCTGGAGAAGCAGCAGGTGGCCATCCTGGCCGACCGCATCGGTGCGTTGCTCGACGAGATCCACCGGCGATTCGGGACGGCCATCCCCCCGGAGAGCGACCACGTCGGCGACCTCAGTCCACTGGCGATGCCGGTGGACGCGGAATTCCGTGTCGGCACGATGGGTCTGGGCTGGGATGCCGAGTCCGAGGCCGTCGTGGTGGAGCTGCTGGCGATCACCGAGGGCGAGTTCGACGAGAGCGTCGTCCTCGATGACACCGACGAAGGGCCTGACGCCGTACGGGTATTCCTCACCACCGAGGCGGCCCGCGAGTTCGCCGCGCGATCGTCACGCGTGATCTCGGCCGGACGGCAGCCCTGCCCGCTCTGCCACGAACCACTCGATCCCGACGGTCACCTGTGTGTGCGGACCAACGGGTACAAGCGCGACGCCGAACTCAGCAAATCGCTCGACTTCGTCGATCCAGAGGTGTTTCGGAACCTGACGATCCAGGATGAGGGCGGCTACCTGGACGTCGACCCGACCGACCCCGACGAAGACACCGATCCCGGTTCGAACCCGCAGGACTGATGTGACCGTCGGAGAACCGTTCGGGCCCGGGCCCGAGACGTCGGGTGCGCGCGACCGTCGAGACGAGCGGGATGCCGCGGAGGTCGATGCGCTCCGCACCGGCGAGCTGGTCATCATCGGACGCATCCCGTCGGCGAGCAACGCGACGCTGGTCTGCGACGCCGTGCTCGGGGACACCGAGGTGCGCTGTGTCTACAAGCCGGTCCGGGGCGAGGTGCCGCTGTGGGATTTTCCCGATGGCACGCTCGCGGGACGCGAGGTGTCGTCGTACCTGGTGTCGGAGGCACTCGGCTGGTCGGTCATCCCGACGACCATCCATCGTGACGGGCCCCTCGGGCCGGGGATGGTGCAGCGGTGGGTGGTGACCGCGGAGAACGACGAGCCGCCGTCGAGGGTGGGAACGGCCACCGACCTCCCGACTCCGCGGGTCGATCTGGTCGACCTGTGTCCCGCCGACACCGTGCCGACCGGCTACCGGGCGATCCTGCGCGCGCTCGACGGGCTCGGGGAACCCGTCGTCCTCGTGCACGCCGACGACCCGCGGCTCCAGCGGATGGCCGTGCTCGACATCGTGCTGAACAACGCCGACCGCAAGGGCGGCCATGTCCTGGAAGGCCTCGACGGCGGGGTGTACGGCGTCGATCACGGGATCTGCCTGCACACCGACGACAAACTGCGGACCGTCTTGTGGGGATGGGCGGGCGAGCCGATCCCGGCACATCTCCTGGCCGATCTCGCCGGCCTCGTCGACCACCTGACCTCGGCCGACCACCCTCTCACCACAGAGCTGGCCGGGCACATCACCGATGACGAGATCCTAGCGATGGCCGTACGTGCCGGCGAGCTCGTCGAGCATGAGACGATGCCGCTCCCACCGGGTCACCGGCCGATTCCGTGGCCGCCTTTCTGACCGCTGCCGATGGCTCGCCCGGTCGGGCATCCGATCCCGACGGGGCGCGTTGCGAGCCGGGCCATACAGTGGACCCATGCAGTCTTGGCCTGACCCCGCCCTTCCGGCCGTGCCGGGCACCGGGCCGGCACTCCGCCTCTATGACACCTCCGACGCACAGGTTCGTCCGGTCAGTCCGGGCGAGACCGCGACCATGTACGTCTGCGGGATCACCCCCTACGACGCGACCCATCTGGGGCATGCCGCCACCTACGTGACCTTCGACCTGGTGAACCGCGTGCTGCGTGACCTCGGACACGACGTGCACTACGTGCAGAACGTGACCGACGTCGACGATCCGCTCTTCGAGCGGGCCGAACGTGACGGCATCGACTGGCAGGACCTGGGTGCGCGCGAGACCCAGCTGTTCCGCGACGACATGACCGCGCTGCGGGTGCTCCCGCCACGCGATTACATCGGCGCCATCGAATCGGTCGGTGAGGTCATCGAGGTGGTCGGCAAGCTGTTGGCGTCCGGGGCGGCCTATGTCGTCGACGATGCCGAGTATCCCGACGTGTACTTCCGCACGGACGCGACCGAACAGTTCGGCTACGAGTCCGGGTACGACCGCGCGACGATGGAGAAATTCTTCGCCGAGCGGGGCGGCGACCCCGACCGGGCAGGCAAACGAGACCCGCTCGACGCATTGTTGTGGCGCGCGACGCGCCCCGGGGAGCCGTCCTGGGACTCGCCGCAGGGGCCGGGACGTCCGGGCTGGCACATCGAGTGCTCGGCGATCGCATTGAACCGCCTCGGCGTCGAATTCGACATCCAGGGCGGTGGCAACGACCTCATCTTCCCGCATCACGAGTTCTCCGCCGCCCACGGTGAGGCCCTGACCGACTCGCGCCGGTTCGCCCGGCACTACGTGCACACCGGGATGGTCGGCCTCGACGGCGAGAAGATGTCGAAGAGCCGTGGCAATCTGGTGTTCGTCTCCGGCCTGCGCCGTGAGGGTGTGGACCCGGCTGCGATCCGGGTCGCCCTGCTCGCAGATCACTATCGAGCCGATCGGATGTGGACGGATGCGGTTCTCGACGAGGCGCGCGAGCGTCTACAGCGGTGGCGCACCGCGACGTCGGCGCCCACCGGTCCGGATGCGGCACCGGTCATCGCGCGGGTGCGCCAGCACCTCGCCGACGATCTCGACACCCCGAAGGCACTGGCCGCGATCGACGCGTGGTGTCGCGATGTGGCCCAGGGGATCGGCGGATCCACCGGGGCTCCCGGAGAGATCGAGCAGGCCGTCGACGCATTGCTCGGCGTCGCCCTGTCCTAGCAACACGCGTCCGGGCAGGACGAGCCGACGTCGTCGCGAAGGTCGGAAACGGGATCGGTACAGTTCTCCCGTGGCACGCGCTCAGCAAATCGATCCCGACACCGCTGCCGGGGTGTGGACGGTGGTGACCCGCACATCGACCTACCTGCTGGACTTCGACGACATGACGTTGCTCAGGGCGCCGGGGGTGGGCGGCACCGAGAGTGACGAATGGGCCGTCAGCCGGCTGCGTCGTGATTCCGAAGACATCCCGCTCCTGGGCGTGAAGTCCTGCCGGGTCGGTGAATCCGCCCAGTTCTGGGTTCGGGCTGCCGACGATCCGGACGTGCGCACCTGGCGGATCACGACGCCGGTCGTGTCGATCGAGCGGATCGGCTGACGGCCGACCCGATGTCCCTCAGCTCCCGAACGACCCCTGGCCGCGGCCGGTCCCGCCCGGTCCGCGTCGCTTGAGGTAGCGCTCGAACTCGGCGGCCAGGGCGTCCCCGTCGATCTTGGCCATCACGTCGTCGGCGTCGATCTCGGCGTCGCCGCGCTCTTCGAGCCCGCGAACGTAGTCGGCGATCTCCTCGTCGTCCTCGGTCATCTCGGTGACCGCGCGCTCCCACTCCTCGGCCTGCTCGGGCAGCGTCGCCAGGGGTACTTCCACGTCAAGGACCTCCTCGACCCGGTTCAGCAGTGCCACCGTCGCCTTCGGATTCGGGGGAGTGGAGACGTAATGGGGCACCGCGGCCCAGAACGACACCGCAGGCAACCCCGCCTGGACGAACAGATCCTGGAGCACTCCGGTGATCCCGGTGGGCCCCTCGTAGCGGCTCTCCGCGAGGTTGAACTGTGCAGCGGACTCACTGCTGTAGGCCGTGCCGGTCACCGGAACGGGACGCGTGTGTGGTGTGTCGGCGAGTAGCGCGCCGAGCATGACCGTCGTCTCCACATCCAGCTGTCGGGCGAGGTCCACGATCTCCGCACAGAACGCCCGCCAGCGCATGTTCGGCTCGATGCCGCGAACGAGTACGATGTCACGGTCCGCACCTTGGGGGGTGCAGTAGGAAATGGACGTGGTGGGCCAGTCGATCCGTCGGGTGACCCCGTCGATCTGCTTGACAGTGGGTCGATTCACCTGGAAGTCGTAATAGTCCTCGGAGTCGATGTCGGCGAGCGGAACGGCATCCCAGGTGAGCGCCAGATGCTCGATCGCGCTGCTGGCAGCGTCCCCCGCGTCATTCCACCCCTCGAAGGCGGCCAACAGGATGGGCTTGCGCAGCTGGGGAAGGTTCGACCTCTGCTCAGCGTTCACTGAACCAGCCTACGACCGAACCCCGAGAGAGGGCGAACTACGCTGACAACCATGTCGACCCGCACCACCGACCCGGCCGCCTACGACACGACATTCCTCACCGCGATGTCGCGCCGTGTGCTGATCGGCGATGGGGCCATGGGCACCATGCTGCAAGCTGCCGATCTCACCCTCGACGACTTCAACGGTCTCGAGGGCTGTAACGAGATCCTCAACGACACCCGCCCCGATGTGCTCGCCGGCATCCACCGCGCCTACTTCGAGGCCGGTGCGGACGCGGTCGAGACCAACACCTTCGGCTGCAACCTCTCGAATCTCGGTGACTACGACATCGCCGACCGCATCCGCGAGCTGTCCTACAAAGGCACCGGCATCGCGCGTGGCGTGGCCGACGAGATGGGTCCGTCGGCCGATGGGACCGCGCGCTTCGTGCTCGGCTCGATCGGGCCCGGCACCAAACTGCCCAGCCTCGGCCACACGACCTTCGCCGTGATCCGCGACGCGTACTACGAGTGCGTCGCCGGGATGCTCGACGGCGGCGCCGACGCGATCCTGGTCGAGACGTCGCAGGATCTGCTGCAGGTCAAAGCGGCGATCGTGGCGGCACGTCGCGCCATGAACGATCTCGGGCGATCGATCCCCATCATCAGTCACGTCACCGTGGAGACCACCGGCACCATGTTGTTGGGCTCGGAGATCGGTGCCGCACTGACCGCCATCGAACCGCTCGGCGTCGACATGATCGGGTTGAACTGCGCGACCGGGCCCGCCGAGATGAGCGAACACCTCCGGTACCTGTCCAAGCACGCGCGGATTCCGGTGTCGGTCATGCCGAATGCCGGTCTGCCCGTGCTGGGCGCCAACGGCGCCGAATATCCCTTGCAGCCCGACGAGCTGGCGAACGCCCTGGGTGATTTCGTCTCCGACTTCGGACTGGCATTCGTGGGCGGCTGCTGCGGAACGACACCCGAACACATCCGCCAGGTCGCCGACCGGGTGGCCGACGTGACCGCGGCGCAGCGGAAACCCGAGCACATCGCCGAGACGTCGTCGCTCTACAGCGCGGTCCCGTTCGATCAGGATGCGAGCTTCCTGGTGATCGGTGAGCGGACGAACACCAACGGCTCCAAGGCTTTCCGTGAGGCGATGATCGCCGAGGACTATCAGAAGTGCCTCGACATCGCCAAGGATCAGACCCGCGACGGCGCGCACATGCTCGACCTCAACGTCGACTATGTGGGCCGCGACGGTGCGGTCGACATGACGGAGCTGGCCAGTCGGTTCGCGACGTCGTCGACGCTGCCGATCATGCTCGACTCCACCGAACCCCCGGTCATCAAGGCCGGTCTGGAAGCGCTGGGCGGCCGCTGTGCGGTCAACTCGGTCAACTACGAGGACGGCGACGGGCCCGAGTCGCGGTTCACCCGCATCATGGAGCTGGTGGTGGAGCACGGCGCCGCCGTGGTCGCGCTGACCATCGACGAAGAGGGACAGGCGCGGACCGCGGACTGGAAGATCCGGATCGCCGAGCGGCTGATCACCGACATCACCGAGAACTGGGGTCTGTCCGAGGAAGACATCATCATCGATGCCCTCACGTTCCCGATCTCCACCGGGCAGGAAGAGGTCCGACGCGACGGCATCGAGACCATCGAGGCCATCCGCCGCCTCCACGAGGCGCACCCGGACGTGCACTTCACACTGGGTATCTCCAACATCTCGTTCGGCCTGAACCCGGCCGCCCGGCAGGTGCTGAACTCGGTGTTCCTGCACGAATGTGTGCAGGCCGGGCTCGACACCGCGATCGTGCACGCGTCGAAGATCCTGCCGATCGCCCGGATCCCCGAAGAACACCGCAAGGTCGCGCTCGATCTCGTCTATGACCGGCGTCGTGAGGGCTACGACCCGCTGCAGAAGCTCATGGAGTTGTTCGAAGGGGTGTCGGCGGCGTCCGCACGCGAATCCCGCGCGGCCGAACTGGCGAAACTGCCGCTGTTCGATCGTCTGGAACGCCGCATCGTCGACGGTGAGCGCAACGGCCTCGAGGACGACCTCGACGAGGCGATGACCGAGAAGCCGCCGCTGGAGATCATCAACGAGACACTGCTCTCGGGCATGAAGACCGTCGGAGAACTGTTCGGGTCGGGGCAGATGCAGCTCCCGTTCGTGCTGCAGTCCGCCGAGGTGATGAAAACCGCTGTCGCGCATCTGGAACCGCACATGGAAGCGACCGGCGAGGACGGCAAGGGCCGCATCGTGCTCGCCACCGTCAAGGGAGATGTCCACGACATCGGCAAGAATCTCGTCGACATCATCCTGTCCAACAACGGGTATGAGGTGGTGAACCTCGGTATCAAGCAACCGATCAACACCATTCTGGAGGCTGCCGAGGACAAGCGGGCCGACGTCATCGGCATGTCCGGGCTGCTCGTCAAATCGACAGTGGTGATGAAGGAGAACCTCGAGGAGATCAACTCTCGCGGGGTCGCCACGAGCTTCCCGGTCCTGCTCGGTGGGGCCGCGCTCACCCGTACCTACGTCGAGAACGATCTGTCCGAGACATACGACGGCGATGTCCACTATGCGCGCGACGCCTTCGAAGGTCTGCGGCTCATGGACGAGATCATGGCGACCAAACGCGGTGAAGGTCCGGATCCGAACAGCCCGGAGGCGATCGCCGCCAGGCAGAAGGTGGAGGAGCGCAAGGCCCGGCACGAACGTTCGCGGCGGATCGCCGAGAAGCGCAAGGCCGCGGAGACCCCGGTCGAGGTTCCGGCCCGATCGGATGTGGCCGCCGACAACGCGATCCCGACACCTCCGTTCTGGGGCACCCGGATCGTCAAGGGCGTGCCGGTGGCGGACTATCTCCAGCTGCTCGACGAGCGCGCGTTGTTCCTCGGACAGTGGGGACTTCGCGGCGCACGTGGGGGAGAGGGGCCGTCGTACGAGGAGCTCGTCGAGACCGAGGGTCGCCCACGGCTGCGCTACTGGATCGACCGACTCGCAACCGAGGGCATCCTCCAGCATGCCGCCGTCGTCTACGGCTATTTCCCGGCGGTGAGCGAGGGCGACACGGTCCACGTGCTGGCCGAGTCGCGACCGGACGCCGAGGTGCGCCACAGTTTCGAGTTCCCGCGGCAGCAGCGTTCCAGGTTCCTCTGCGTCGCAGATTTCATCTCGTCGCGCGAGCAGGCGAAGGCCGCAGGCCAGGTCGATGTGCTCCCGTTCCAGCTCGTCACCATGGGCCAGCCGATCGCGGACTTCGCGAACAAGCTGTTCGCCGAGGACGCCTACCGCGACTACCTCGAGGTGCACGGCATCGGTGTGCAGCTGACCGAGGCGTTGGCGGAGTTCTGGCATCAGCGGGTGCGCAGTGAGTTGACCGTGGCGGGAACGTCGTTGGCGGGGGAGGATCCGGAGAACGCACAGGGCTTCTTCGACCTCGAGTACCGGGGCGCCCGCTTCTCGTTCGGCTACGGTGCCTGCCCCGACCTCGACGATCGCGCGAAGATGATGGAGCTGCTCGAGCCCGAACGGATCGGTGTGGTGCTGTCGGAGGAACTGCAGTTGCATCCCGAGCAGTCGACGGATGCGTTCGTGCTGCATCACCCGGAGGCCAAGTACTTCAACACCTGACCTACTTCAACACCTGACCTGAGTCGCGTGCGAGACAGTTGTGTGTATACAATCGTTGTATGCGTACAACTGATTCGCGGAAAGGCGCGCCATCGGTGGCAGCCGTACCGACTGCCACCGAACTCTGGTTCGCGATGAACAGCCTCGTACGCGACCACGCCGTGGAGTCGCGCGCCCGGATCGACGCGCGCGTCGACATGCCGTTCAGCCGATTCCGTGCGCTGCGCCGGATCGCCGTGCGCGACCTGACCCAGAGCGATCTGGCCAAGCGTCTCGGCATCGATGCACCTGCGACCAGTGGCATCGTCAACGACCTCGTCGACCGGGGGCTGGTCACGCGCGAGCCCCATCCCACCGACCGCCGATACAAGGTGGTCACCATCACCGATGACGGTCGCCGGATCGTCGATTCGGTCATCGCCGACCCGGCCATCGCCCCCACGATGTTCGCCTCGCTCGACGACGAGCAACTGCGCGATCTGGGCTCGCTGCTCGACGCCCTCCGAGAGGCGGCCGAATCATGAACCTTCCGACCATGGCCGGACCCGTGGCGGACATCTCCGAGCTCGGTACGCGCCGCCGCATGGCGATCCTGGCGACGTGCTGTCTGAGCCTGTTCATCGTCGGGATAGACACCTCGGGCGTGAACGTCGCCCTACCGGCGATCGGCTCCGAACTCGGCGCGACGGCATCCCAACTGCAATGGGTGATCGACGCCTACACCCTGGTGCTCGCCAGCCTGCTGATGCTGGGCGGGTCATTGGGCGACCGACTGGGTCGCAAACGAGTCTTCCAGGTGGGACTCACCGTCTTCGGGCTCGGTTCCATCCTCTGCTCATTGGCCGTGTCGCCGGAGATGCTCATCGGTGCGCGCATGCTCCAGGCTGTCGGTGGCGCGATGATGAACCCCGTCGCGATGTCGATCATCACCAACACCTTCACCGAGCCGAAGGAGAGGGCACGGGCGATCGGCATGTGGGGCACGGCAATCGGCGTGAGCATGGCACTCGGCCCGCTCGTCGGCGGTGCGCTGGTCGATGGCATCGGCTGGGAGGCGATCTTCTGGCTGAACGTCCCGGTCTGCCTGGCCGCCTGCATCCTCACCGCGATCCTGGTGCCGGAGTCGAAGGCGGCCCGTGCGCGCAGGCCCGATCCCGCCGGTCAGTTCTTGATCCTCGTCTTCCTCGCCACCCTCACGTACGGCATCATCGAGGGCCGCGGTCTCGGATGGGACTCCGGTCTGGTCGTCGGCGCGTTCACCGCCGCGATCGTGGCGCTCCTCCTGTTCCTGCTCGTCGAATCGCGCAGGCATGAGCCGCTCCTGGATCTTCGCTTCTTCCACAGCGTCCCGTTCAGCAGCTCGGTGATCGGCGCCGTTCTCGCGTTCAGTGCGATGGGTGGATTCCTGTTCCTCAACACGCTCTACCTTCAGCAGGTGCGCGGGTTGAGTCCACTGCAGGCCGGGTTGATGACGTTGCCGATGGCGGTGGCGAACGCGGTGTTCTCGCCGCTGTCGGGCCGACTGGTCGGCGATCGGGGCGCGCGCGTGCCCATGGTCGGGGCCGGTGTGATGGTCCTGGCGAGCGGCGTGATGCTGACGCAGGCCGGTCACGACACCAGCATGTGGTATCTCGGTGTCGCCTACCTTTTCCTCGGGGTGGGTATGGGATTGGTCAACGCCCCGATCACCAATGCGGCCGTCTCGGGTATGCCACGATCGCAGGCAGGCGTCGCGTCGGCGATCGCCTCGACCAGCCGACAGGTCGGGATCTCGTTGGGCGTCGCGATCTTCGGTGCCGTCGCGTTCGCCGGCATCGAGGGTCCGGTCTCCGACGGACTGGCGACGGCGTCACATCCGGCGTGGGTCCTCATGGCGCTGTGCGGTGTCGGGATCATCATCGTCGGCTTCGTGTCGACGGGTCGCTGGGCCGCACGTACCGCCGAGCGAACCCGGGAGCAGATCGTCGCGACGACCGCCCCGTGAACGATCCGATGTCATCGATTCGGGGCGGACGCTCCGGCGTGGGCGAGTCCGCGTGAACCTCCCAGCGGGCTGACACCGGGTCCACAGCTTCGCCACCCACAGTGGTGACCATGACCTTGGCTGCCCCTGCCCTCACGCCTGTACCCGACGACACGGTCGAGTCGCGCGCCGTCACCGGGACACCGCGATGGATGCGGTGGCTCGTGCTCGGCGCGATCATCGCCGTCGCCATCGGAATCCGTTGCTGGTTCCTCGATGTCGAGACCCTCGACTACCGAGCGTTTCTCAGCCGGTGGTACGACACCCTCGACACGCAGGGTTTCGGCGCGTTCCGTGAGAAGTTCGCCGACTACAACTATCCGTACCTCTATCTGATCTGGATCCTCACCGCCCTCAACATCCCGGCGCTGGTGGGCATCAAGGCGATCTCGATCATCTTCGATTTCCTGCTCGGGTTCTTCGCGTACCGTATCGTCGGCCTCCGCACCGACCGATTCTGGTTGCGCGCCTTGGCGTTCGCGGCGATGGTGCTGTTGCCGTCGGTGATCGCCAACAGCGCCTATTGGGGTCAGGCCGACGCCATCTACTCGGCGTTCGCGCTCGGCGGCGTGTACTTCCTGATGAGAGCCCGGCACGAGTCGTACCGCTGGAACTCCTTCTGGGCATGCGTCCTGTTCGGCCTGGCCATCTCGTTCAAGTTGCAGGCCGTCTTCGTGCTGCCGGTGCTGGCCTGGATGCTGCTCCGGCGCCGCGTGCCGTGGTATGCGTTGGCGGCCATCCCGGTTGTCTACCTGCTGCTCGACGTCCCGGCGCTCATCGCGGGCGCCCCGTGGCAGACCGCACTGTCGGTGTATCTGGATCAGACCGACAGCTATCAGCAACTGACCCTGGGTGCCGCGAATCTGTATCAACTCATCCCGATCTCCGGGGATGCGACCTGGCTCGCTCATCTCGGGATCGCTGCTGCGGCCGCCGTCATCGTGGTGTTCCTGGCCTGGTCGGTCTGGAAGAAGCCCGAGGTGACCCCGACCTCGATCCTGGTGGTCGCGACCGCCTCATCGGTGATCGTGCCGTTCCTGCTCCCGGCAATGCACGATCGCTACTTCTTCACGGCGGAGATCCTGAGTGTGGTCATGGCCTTCTACCTGCCGCTTCGCTTTGTCGTGATCCCGATCCTCATCCAGGCGGCTGCGATCGGTGTGTACCACTCCTCGCTGACCGGCGACCAGGGACAGGGGATGGGTGGTCCCGGCGGCGGCGGGCATCCAGGCGCGCCGGGTGGCGGCCAGGGGGTTCAAGGTGGGCAAGGCGGCGGCCGGGGCACTGGCGGCCACGGCCAAGGTGGCGGCACCGGCGGCGATCCGGGATCCGGCCACGGCGCCCGCGGTGACGCAGCGCAGGGCGGCGGACCCGGCGGGGGTGGTGGCGGCTACAGCTCGGGCCGTGGCGATACCGCATTGTCGATCTACGCGTCGATGATGGGCCTCGCCGCGCTCGGTGTCGTCGTCGCCGTGATCGACACGTTCCGGCGGGGGCGTCTACGGGTGACGTCCTCCCCGGGCTGAGACGTCCACCAGTCGACGACCCGATCGACCACCGCGTCCGGTGTCCGGGCCCACTGGACGTGGCCCACCGACCCGCCCGGCGGGCAGTCCTCTGCCGAGTAGGTCCACGTGGTGCGGGCGGCCGGATGAAACGCGCGCTCGAAGCGTTCGGCCGCTCGCGCGGTGACCAGGCGGTCGCCGGCGAGACGGACTGCGAGCGTGGGGATCTCGATCGGATCGCCACCGTCGAACGGGGTGACTCCGGTGCGAACCATGCGAGCCCACTCGCGCATCAGCGTTCGAGGTGCGGGGGCGCCGAAACCCGGGGTGGGCCAGTGGCCGACCACCGCGGTGATGATCGGGACGGCTGCCGCGGTGCACCACTCCACCACACCGCCCCGCGCGTAGTGACGGAAGTAGGGGACCGAGGCGGCGACCGTGGCGATGGCGTCCGGGGCGCCCTCGTCACCGCGCTGTCCGAGGACCGCACACAACTGGGCACCCAGACTGTGCCCGAGGATCATGACCGGTGCTCCGGGCGTCTGCGCACGCGCACGGCGAACCGCCGCGGAGAGATCGTCCGCCTCATCGGCATAGGTCCAGTCCTCGGCCCGCGAGGGCGCACCGGTGCCGGCGTCGATCCCACGTCGCGGAATCGTCGTCGCAGACCACCCGCGCCGCGCGAAGGCGTCGACGACCGGTTGGTAATAGCGCGACGGCACCGCCATCGCCGGGGAGATCAGCACGTTCGGTGAGGTGTGGTGGGTCATGGGTGCAGCCTGCTCGTCGTCGTGCGGCGAATCCACTACCTCCGAGGTAGTCGGATCCGATCCCCGCCCGCTCTAGGATGGCCAGATGGCGGCCGATGCGGGAACGATGTTGCGGCAGTGGCGTTCGCAGCGGTCGATCAGTCAACTCGACCTGGCCTACGACGTCGGTGTCTCACCGCGGCATCTGAGCTTCGTCGAAACGGGGAAATCGCGACCGAGCCCGGCCTTGCTCGAGGCGCTGTCCACCCGCCTCGACATCCCTCTGCGGGAACGCAACGCGCTCCTGCTCGCGGCCGGGCATGCGCCGCGATACTCCGAGGAGTCGCTCGATGCGGTCGCGATGCAGCGGATTCGGGCCTCCGTGCAGCGAATTCTCGATGCGCACAATCCCAATCCGGGCCTTGCGCTCGATCGGAGCTGGAACGTCGTGTTGGCCAACGACTCCGCAGCATCGCTCGCCGCTCTGCTGCCGGCACACCTGCAGGGGCCGCCGTTCAACGTGTTCCGTGCGTCCCTGCACCCCGATGGTTTCGCCCGCATGACGGAGAATCTCGACGTCTGGGCGTCGTACCTGATGGACACTCTTCGTCGGCTGGTCCGGATCACCGGCGATCCTCGCCTCGCCACCATCGAACGTGAGGTGGGGGAGTACTCCACGGTTGCCGACCTCGACCGCCGCGCGATGCGATCAGCGGAACGTAGTGGTGCCGAACCGCCCCTGCTGGTGCCGTTCGTACTCCGCCTGGGCGACGACGTGTTGTCGTTCTTCACCACGCTCACCACCTTCGGGACGCCCCGCGACATCACACTCGAGGAGCTGACCATCGAGCTGTTCTACCCGGCGGACGAGGCGACCGAGGAGGCGGTTGCGAGAATGCAGGGGTGAACAGCACTCCGAGCGTCTCCTCGTCCCGTACCGCCCGTTCGGGTCCGGCCGCCGTGCTCTGGGATATGGACGGCACGCTGCTCGACTCCGAGCCGTTGTGGGACATAGCGATGGCTGATCTGGCACTACGGCACGGCATCATGATGTCGCCCGCCCTGCGGGAGTCGACGCTGGGTAACTCACTTCCCGATGCGATGACGAAGGTCTACGACGCCGCCGACATCGCCGAACCGGACCGGGACCGGGACGGCGACTATCGGTGGCTGCTCGACCACGTCGCCGGACTCTTCGCCGCCGGGCTGCCGTGGAGACCGGGCGCGGCGGCGGCGCTGGACCTGGTGGCCGGGGCGGGACTTCCGATGGTGCTGGTCACGAACACTGTCCGCGAATTGACCGACACCGCTCTGGCGACTCTGGGGCGCGACCGATTCACCGCGACGGTCTGCGGCGACGAGGTCCCGGTCGGGAAGCCAGCGCCGGACCTCTACCTGCGCGGGGCGGCACTGCTCGGCCTGACGCCCGACGAATGCCTGGCCGTCGAGGACTCGCCGACCGGCACCGTCGCGGCGACCGCGGCCGGGTGTCCGACGCTGGTCCTCCCGTCGGCGGCGCCGGTGCCGTCCGGGAATCTGCGTACCTTCCGGGAATCGTTGGTGGGTCTCACCCTCGACGACCTCACCGATGCCTGGACCGGGCAGCACCCCGGCCATCGTTCCGACCACCGTGACATGCCAAGATAGGGGATCGTGAAGACATTCGAGGAGCTGTTCGCCGAACTGAGCGACAAGGCGCAGCATCGACCCGCCGGGAGCGGGACCGTCGCGGCCCTCGACTCCGGGGTGCACACCCTCGGCAAGAAGATCATCGAAGAGGCCGGCGAGGTGTGGCTGGCCGCCGAATACGAGTCCGACGAGTCGCTGGGTGAGGAGATCTCCCAGCTGGTCTACTGGCTGCAGGTGATGATGATCAAGCGTGGACTCTCGCTGGAGGACGTGTACCGCCATCTGTAGGGGTCGGCATCGGATGTCACGTACCGGCCCCCGGATCGCCTCCACAGATCACTCGGCAATCAGTTAGGACACCACAGAACATGTTGCGCGTAGCCGTGCCCAACAAGGGATCGCTCTCCGAATCGGCGGGGGCCGTGTTGGCCGAAGCCGGATATCGCAAGCGTTCCGACCCCAAGGATCTCACCGTCCTCGACAACGCCAACGACGTCGAGTTCTTCTTCCTGCGGCCCAAGGACATCGCCATCTACGTGGGGTCCGGCACGCTCGACCTCGGCATCACCGGACGGGACCTCGCACTCGACTCGGGCGCCACCGTCGACGAACAGATCTCGATGGGCTTCGGCTCCTCGACCTTCCGGTACGCCGCCCCCGCCGGGAAGGGCTGGACCGTCGAGGAACTGGCGGGCAAGCGGATCGCGACGTCGTACCCGAATCTGGTGCGTGCCGACCTCGGCAGGCGCGGGCTCGACGCCGAGATCATCCGTCTCGACGGAGCCGTCGAGATCTCGATCCAGCTCGGAGTGGCGGATGCGATCGCCGACGTCGTGGGATCGGGCCGCACGCTGCGCCAGCACGGATTGGCCGCGTTCGGCGACTCGCTGTGCGACTCGGAGGCCGTGCTGATCTCGCAGGGTGGCGCGGAGCGGACCAGGGCCGCCAAGCAGTTCATCGCCCGCGTCCAGGGCGTCGTCTTCGGGCAGCAGTACGTGATGATCGACTACGACTGCCCGCGCACCATCCTCGAAGAGGCGTCTGCGCTGACTCCGGGACTGGAATCGCCGACCGTGGCACCCATGGCGGATCCGGACTGGGTGGCCGTGCGCGCGATGGTGCCACGCAAGGAACACCAGGGTCTCATGGACGAGCTGTCCGAGCTCGGGGCGAAAGCGATTCTCGCCACGGACATCCGATCCTGCCGGTTCTGACGTCAGCCGCCACCGAGGCCGTGATCGATGGCGATGCGCATGGCGTGCGCGCGGTCGCGAAGCGCAAGTTTGGCAAACAGATTGTTGATGTGGGTCTTGACGGTGGCTTCGCTGATCACCAGGCGGCGCGCGATTTCCCTGTTCGTGAGCCCCTCTGCGATCAAATCGAGGACCTCGGTCTCCCGTGCAGTGAGCGCGTCTAGAGGCGACTGAGCGTCAGGGTTCGGGGAAGCGCCGGTGGCCGAGATCGAACCGGAAGGCTGCTGGCCGATCGCGGCGATCAGCCGTGTCTGCACAACCGGGTCAAGCACGGACTGGCCACCTGCAGCGACCCGGATGGCGGTGGCGATCTCGTCGCGTCCCGCGTCCTTCGTGAGATATCCGCGTGCCCCGGCCTGGAGGGCCGACAAGATGGACGTCTCGTCGTCGTAGGTGGTGAGCAGGACAACGACGGTCTCGGGAAAGTGCGCGCAGACCTCGGCGGTGGCGGTGGCGCCGTCCATCACCGGCATCCGCAGGTCGGTCAGTAGGACGCGGGGGCGGTGCTCGGCTACCGCGGCCACCGCTTCCTGGCCGTTGCTCGCCGTCGCGAGCACGGTGATGTCGGCGACGAGATCCAGCATGGTGGCCAGAGCGTGGCGGATCGTCGTCTGGTCGTCCGCGACGATCACGGTGATCGGCTCTGCCGCGGCCTGCGAATCGCCATCGGTCATCGTTACTCCTCGTGGTTTGCACACGGAACACGCAGTCGTACAGACCAACCGCCTGGGTACCCGTGGTCGTCCGCGGGCAATGGGCCCACGTCCAGGGTGGCCCCGATCGACTCGGCACGCTCACGCATGCCGACGAGCCCCAGGCCGGAACTCGCGGTCGTATGCTCGGCCGCCTCGCGGGGTCGTGCGCCGCTGCGCGCGGTGAGGTCGATGGTGGACGGAGCGAAGGTGAGTGCGACATGCAGTGGTGCTCCGGGTGCGTGGCGGCGGGCGTTGGTCACCGATTCCTGCGCGATGCGCACCAGGGTGTGTGCCCATCGGCCAGGCATCGGGCGGGCGGTGCCGATCACGGTGAAGGTCTCGGTCGGACCGGAGACGATCCGGCTGATCGCGGAGACCGGGTCGATGGTGTCGCCGCGCAGGGTCTGGACCGCCGCGCGGGCCTCGTCGAGACCGCTGACCACCAGCTGGCGGGCCGTGCGCACTGCGACACGTCCCTCGTCGGTACGGTCCGAGTCGAACAGCGCATCGGCCAGCGACAATTGCATGCTCACGCCGGACAGGGAGTGGGCCAGGACATCGTGGATGTCTCGGGCGATCGCGGCACGCTCGCCGAGCGCGCGTGTCCGGGCCTCGGACTCGGCGGCGCGTTTCGTTTGTCGCACAACTTCATCGGCCGCGGCGAGTGTCTGCCGCCTGGTGTACCTGGCCATCCCGGGAATCACGCTCACGAAAACGAGCAGATTCGCCCACCACGGTGTGATGTCCACGGGCGCCCAGGACAGCTGGACGACGATCGCGACGGTCACGTTGAGCGTGATGATCGCAGCGGCGATCCGCGGCTGGAAGCGAATGCTCGCGTGTAACGCAACCATGTACGAGAACGTGCCGGGCCACCCTTGTCCCCCGATACCCATGATCACGCCTGCGCAGATCGCGGCCAGGATGGCGATGATCAGCCGGGACCGGCTGCCGATGACCGAATCGGGCACCGTGACCGTCAGCAGCAAGCTCGCCGACACGACGATCAGCACCACCTGGAAGGCTCCGCCCTCTGCGTCTCTCTGGCGCAGGGTCACGATCGTCGCGAAGGCGAATGCGACCACCAAGAATGGTTGGAGCACCCGCGTCGCGCGATCCCACTCGGTCTCGCCTGGGATCCCGCTCTCGAATCTCTGAACCTCCCACCAGCGCATTGTTCCATCGTCTCAGTCGATCCGAATGGCGGCCAAGCATCCGTGGGTGGAGAGCGATCTCCACCCAATCTCTATCTCCACGCCGATGTCTCCGATCGCGGCCGCGAGTTCACTCATGTCAGCAGACAAACACACACCTCCCGAAAGGTACGACGATGTCGGAACTCGCTCAGGCCGCACTCATCAGCGGCGGGATCTTCTTCGTGGTGACGGCCCGCGGTTACGGTCGCCGTCCCTTCGATCGCCGCACGCTGGTGCTGCCGTTGGTGGTGGTGGCGATCTTCGGTTGGGCGTATCTGAAGAATGCGCCGGTCGGCAGTGTCAACGACTGGGCGGTCTACGGGGTCGCGGTGGCGATCGGCCTCATCTTCGGTGGCATGGCAACGCTGGTCACACACATCGAGACCGACGAGCGCACCGGCACGACGATGACCGTCACCGGGCCTGCTTTCGTCGCGGTCTGGCTGCTCGCGGTGTTGATTCGCCTTGCCTTCGTGTGGGCTGTCACCGATAACCCGAGCGCACGGATGCACTTCGGCGAGTTCATGATCGGACATCACCTGGAGATGGCGACCATCGCGCCGTTCTTTCTGCTGTGGGCGCTGACCATGGTGCTCTCGCGAATGGTGGCACTCAAGGTCAGGGAGCGCGTGCTGATTGCTCAGCGACGCGAGAGCAACACTGTCTGCGCCGACCGGCCAATGAACCCTTCGGTGTCGTAGAGGTCACCGAAAGTCGCTCCGAAACCCTCCGGGCCCTGCACCATATCGGCGTCGATGCCCACCCACGGCCCGCTGGGCGTCCGGGTGAGGTGCACGGTGGTGTCGGTGTTCATCCACGTCCACTCGTCGGTACGCAGACGGGTACCCATACCGTTCGCGATATCGATGACGCTGAAGACCGACTCCAGATCGGAGATCTCCTCACCGCCGACGAGCGGGATCGCCGGTCGGATCCACACCGCCGGGGTGTCGCCGGTACGGCCGGCAATGGTTGCCGATTCGATCGAACCAATGAAACCCGTTGTGCCCCAATCGACTCCGAGGTCCTCATTTCCGGTGACGCCCGCGACCGGAGTCAGCTCGGCAGGTAGCGGGGTCAGTGGGGCGGGCTCCTCGACGATCGCCGAGGTGTCGGCCGTGCGTAACCGCCAGCCGACCGACCGCGCGGCGAGCCGGAACGAACCGTCGGACTGCCGCACCTCCAGATCGGTGCCCACCAGGCTGATCTGCCGTCCCGGGCGGATCACCTGGGCGCGGATTCGGTTCACCCCGAGCCCGATCGGACCGAGGATCTCGGTGGTCACCCGCGTGAACCGCTGTCCCGGGTCCGGGTCGCACCGCAACAGTGACCGCATCATCAGTCCCGACGGCGGTCCGCCGTGCTGCATCGTCGCCGCCCACACGCTCTGTGTCGCCTCGGTGGGCTGGAAGTACTCGACACCTGCCCCGGCCTCTGGTGTCTGTGTCTCCGGGCGGTCGATCGGCACGTAGTAACAGCTCTCCACACAGCCACCGTATGCCAACCGTCATAGTGGGCGGTAGAAGGGGTCAGTGGCCGGCGATCAAGGGGTGAATCCCGGTGGCGGCCCCGGGTAGGGCGGCACCTCGCCGCCGAACTCGGGACAACGCGCCTTGTGCTCACACATGTTGCACAGCCGCGAACGGCGCGGACGGAAATCGCCACTGGCGACCGCCGACCGGATCGCCGACCAGATCGCTTTCAGGGTGCGCGAGAATCGTTCGAGCTCGGCCCGGTCGGGCTCGTAGACGAGCTGCTGACCGTCGGACAGGTACATCAACTGGAGCCGCTTGGGCACCACGCCACGGGTGCGCAGGATCGCGAGCGCATAGAACTTCATCTGGAAGAGCGCTTTGGCCTCGTAGGCCTCGCTGGGTGATCTCCCCGTCTTGTAGTCGACGACCCGGATCTCTCCGGTCGGTGCGACGTCGATCCGATCGATGAATCCGCGCATCAACACGTCGTCGACGTCGATCTCGACGTGTTCTTCGCAGGATTCGGCCTCGAAAGCAGTCGGGTTCTCCATCGTGTAATACGTCGCGATGAGTTTCTGGGCCTCGGCCACGAACCGCCCACTCTGGCTCTCGTCGACCACATCGGACAGCTGCGGATCGGCCTCGCACATCGCCGCCCATGCGCCCTCGACGAGCAGGTCTGCGGACTCCTGGGTACGCAGCTCCGCCGGCATGTCGAAGAGATTTTCCAATGCGGAATGCACCACCGTCCCGCGCGTCTGTGCCTGCGTCGGGGTCTCCGGGAATCGGTCGATCGCCCGGTAGCGGTAGAGCAGCGGACACTGTTTGAAGTCGGCTGCGCGCGAGGGGGACAGGGCCAACGGGCGCCCGACCAGTCCTCTCGGCGACGGTCCGCTCTCGGTGGGGCCCGCGGTCTCCGCGGACCCGGGAACGGGCCCGGCTTCGGTTGTCGTACTCACAACTGGCAGGGTAGGTCGCGACAGTGACAGGTTCAGGGAACGACACCCTGACCAGCCGGAAGGACTTCAATCCGATGCCGACATCCGGCCCCTTCACCGTAGGTGACCGCGTACAGCTCACCGATGCCAAGGGACGCAAGTTCACCGTGAACCTCGAGGAGGGGAAGCTCTTCCACACCCACCGTGGCGCGATCGCCCACGACGATCTGATCGGCTCCCCGGAGGGGAGCATCGTGTCGGCGACCAGCGGGACACAGTATCTGGCGCTGCGACCGCTGCTGGTGGACTACGTCCTGTCGATGCCGCGGGGCGCGCAGGTCATCTATCCGAAGGACGCGGCGCAGATCGTCACCGAGGGCGACATCTTCCCCGGTGCGCGGGTCCTGGAGGCGGGGGCAGGCTCTGGCGCACTGACCTGTTCATTGCTCCGTGCCGTCGGACCCGAGGGCACGGTCACCTCCTACGAGGTCCGGGACGATCACGCCGAACATGCCGTCCGCAACGTCGACACGTTCTTCGGCGGCAGGCCTGCCAACTGGGATCTCGTGATCGACGATCTCGCACATCTGGACACGTCCGGACTGTCTGCCGACGGCCGTTTCGACCGCATCGTGCTCGACATGCTGGCCCCGTGGGAGCCCCTCGACGTGGTCCGGGACGCGATCACCCCTGGCGGCGTGCTGATCGTTTATGTGGCGACGGTCACGCAGTTGTCGCGCGTCATGGAGGCGATGCGTGAGCAGGAGTGCTGGACGGAGCCACGTGCCTGGGAGTCCCTGGTGAGGGACTGGAGTGCCGTCGGGCTCGCGGTGCGTCCGGAACACAAAATGCAAGGCCATACGGCCTTTCTCATCACGACGCGACGGCTCGCGGACGGGGTCACGACGCTTCGTCCGCAGCGTCGGCCGTCGAAAGGGTGAGCGTGTTGCGTTCGTCGCGCATCTAAGGGGTTTACCGCGCGAAACGTCGCGAATACGTTGCGAATACGTAGATTTAACAGACCGTCAACACCGTGAATCGCGCGGTGCACGGCGTTTTCCGGTCCACACCGGTAGCGTGGTGTTACGGCGCAAACACTCCATGAGAGAAGTGTTTGCCGGGGAGAGGAGTCAGCAATGACCGAATCTGACCGCCAGGGCGCCAGCGGCGCCGACCGCCTCGGGTCCTCGGGTGCGCACGACGACGGATCCGACCGCGACGAGTCCGCACAGATGCCCGAAGAGAGTTTCATCCCCGCGTATGCGTCGCCGGTCGCGCGTCCGGACTCGCAACGCTCGTCATTCGCACGACCGGCCGACTCCAAGGACCTGCAGGAACGGGTCGACAACCTGACTGCGCGCAATGCGAAGCTGCTCGACACCCTCAAGGAGGCCCGCCAGCAACTCGTGGCCCTCCGTGAGGAGGTCGACCGGCTCGGACAGCCGCCGAGTGGCTATGGCGTGCTCCTCGACATCCACCCCGACAGCACCGTGGACGTCTTCACCTCTGGTCGCAAGATGCGGCTCACGTGCTCGCCGAACATCGACGTCGAGTCGCTCAGCAAAGGGCAGACCCTGCGGCTGAACGAGGCACTGACAATCGTCGAGGCGTGTGAGTTCGACTCCGTCGGCGAGATCAGCACGCTGCGGGAGATCCTCGGCGACGGTAGCCGTGCGCTCGTCGTCGGCCATGCCGACGAGGAACGCGTCGTCTGGCTGGCCGAACCGCTGATGGGTGAGGTCGACGGCGAGGACGGCAAGCGCCGCAAACTGCGCCCCGGCGATTCGCTGCTCATCGACACCAAGGCCGGCTTCGCCTTCGAGCGTGTGCCCAAGGCCGAGGTGGAGGATCTGGTCCTCGAAGAGGTCCCCGACGTCGGCTACGAGGACATCGGCGGACTCGGTCGCCAGATCGAGCAGATCCGCGATGCCGTCGAGCTCCCGTTCCTGCACAAGGACCTGTTCCGCGACTACGCACTGCGCCCGCCCAAGGGTGTGCTGCTCTACGGCCCGCCCGGATGTGGCAAGACCCTCATCGCCAAGGCGGTCGCCAACTCGCTGGCCAAGAAGATCGCTCAGGTGCGTGGCGACGACGCGAAAGAGGCGAAGTCGTACTTCCTCAACATCAAGGGCCCCGAGCTGCTCAACAAGTTCGTGGGCGAGACAGAGCGTCACATCCGACTGATCTTCCAGCGCGCCCGTGAGAAGGCGTCCGAGGGCACCCCGGTGATCGTCTTCTTCGACGAGATGGATTCGATCTTCCGGACCCGTGGATCCGGCGTCTCGTCGGACGTGGAGACCACCGTCGTGCCGCAGCTGCTCAGTGAGATCGATGGCGTCGAGGGCCTCGAGAACGTCATCGTGATCGGCGCATCGAACCGTGAGGACATGATCGATCCGGCGATCCTGCGTCCCGGCCGGCTCGACGTGAAGATCAAGATCGAGCGCCCCGACGCCGAGTCTGCGATGGACATCTTCTCCAAGTACCTCACCGAGCAGCTGCCGGTGCACGCCGACGATCTCAACGAGTTCGGCGGCGACCGCACCGCGTGCGTCAACGCGATGATCGAGCGGGTCGTGGAGCGGATGTACGCCGAGAGCGACGACAACCGGTTCCTGGAGGTCACCTACGCCAACGGCGACAAGGAGATCATGTACTTCAAGGACTTCAACTCCGGCGCCATGATCCAGAACGTCGTCGACCGGTCCAAGAAGTACGCGATCAAGTCACAGCTCGACACCGGCCAGCCAGGTCTTCGGGTGCAGCACCTGTTCGACTCGATCCTCGACGAGTTCGCCGAGAACGAGGACCTGCCGAACACCACCAATCCGGACGACTGGGCCCGGATCTCGGGCAAGAAGGGCGAGCGGATCGTCTACATCCGCACGCTGGTCACCGGCAAGAGCGCAGGCGCGAGCCGTGCGATCGACACCGAGACCAACACGGGCCAGTACCTGTAGGGCCGGTTCCCGGCCGATCGATTCCGACGACGAGGGCCCCACGCATCCGATGCGTGGGGCCCTCAGTCGTCGTCAGGAGTGTGCGCCGGAGACCGGGCTGGTCCCGGCCCATGCCGGTCCCGCGTCGGCGGCCGTCCCGACGGGATAGCGCACCAGACCGAGTTCGGCGTCGTCGGAGAGTTGCGGATGCCGGGGCAGGACCCGCGCGGTGTATCCGTGGCGGCCGGATCGGGCGGGGGACACGGTCGACACGAACAGCGTGCGCCCGGAGGGGTCGGTACCGGCCGTCGGGGTCATCTCGGCGATCACGGGATCGATGATCTCGCCGTCGTCGGTCACCCGGCCCACCAGCGCCTGGACGCGTACCCGGTCGGCCGTCAGCTCGCCGAGCGCCACGTGGGCGGTGAGCGTCAGGCTCACCCGCTGCGGGCTGTCCTCGACGAGGGAGTCGCCGGACCCCGACTCGTCGATGCCGGCGATCTGCACCGCAGGCCAACTCCGATCGAGCAGGTGCCGGTAGTCGGCGAGATCGTGCGCCGGGGCGAACTCGTCCGCGCAGATGGAGGCGAACTGTGTGGCCGCCGGGCCATAGAGGGCGGTCGTGTAGTCCCGCACCATCCGCGACGCCTGGACCTTCGGCCCGAGGCGGTTCAGCGTATGCCGGACCATCTCCACCCAGCGGTCGGGCACACCCGCGCCCGACCGGTTGTAGAACATCGGGATCACGGTCTCCTCGAGCAGCGAATAGAGCGCCTCCGCCTCGAGATCGTCGCGTCGGTGCTCGTCGGCGACCCCCTCCGCGGACGGGATCGCCCAGCCGTTCTCGCCATCGGCCATCTCGTCCCACCAGCCGTCGAGGATGGACAGGTTGAGTCCGCCGTTCATGGCGGACTTCATCCCGGATGTCCCGCACGCCTCCATCGGACGAACCGGGTTGTTGAGCCAGACGTCACAGCCGGCGTAGATCTCGCGCGCCATCGAGATGTCGTAGTCGGGCAGGAAGACGATCCGGTCCCGGAGGTCGGGGTCGTCGGTGAATCGGACCACCTGCTGGATGAGTGCCTTGCCGCCGTCGTCGGCTGGGTGGGCCTTACCCGCGATGACCAGCTGTACCGGGCGATCCGGATCGGTGAGGATGCGTCGCATCCGCTCGGGGTCGCGCAGCATCAGGGTGAGTCGTTTGTAGGTCGCCGCGCGGCGGGCGAAGCCGATGGTCAGGGCGGTCGGATCGAAGATGTCGCCCGTCCACCCCAGTTCGGCGTCGGTGAACCCCCGGTCCCGGCCGCTGGCGTGCGCCCGTCGACGCACCTCGTCGACCAGCCGGGCCCGCAGAGTCGAACGGATCTCCCAGATCTCGTCGGCGGGCAGCTCCGCGACGACCCCGGCGGCGCCGTCTCCGTCGTCCACAGCCAGTTCCTGCCAGCGCCGGGCCGTCCAGGTGGGTCCGTGCACCCCGTTGGTGACGGCTCCGATCGGCACCTCGCCTGCGTCGAAACCCGGCCAGAGGTCGGCGAACATCTCACGACTGACCGCACCGTGCAACTGTGAGACCCCGTTGCTCCGCTGGCCGAGCCGAAAGCCCATGTGGGCCATGTTGAACACGCCGGGATCCGCCTCGTCGCCCAGGTCGAGAACGGTGGCCACCGACAGCCCCGGCACCAACCGCGAGTTCCCTGCGTCGTCGGCGTCGAGGTAGTAGCGCACCATGTCGAGCGGGAATCTGTCGATGCCGGCAGGCACCGGGGTGTGGGTGGTGAAGATGTTGGACGCCCGCACGACGGCCTCCGCAGTGTCGAAGTCGAGGGGGCCTGTCGCTCCCGGCGCCGGATCGCTGCAGAGTTCCCGGATCCGCTCGACGCCGAGGAACCCCGCGTGTCCCTCGTTCATGTGGAACACCGTCGGGACGGCGTGCCCGCTGATCCGGACGTACTCCCGTACTGCGCGTACGCCCCCGATGCCGAGCAGGATCTCCTGCTTGATGCGGTGGTCCTGATCGCCGCCGTAGAGCCGGTCGGTGACGTTGCGGAGTTCCTCGTCGTTGGTGGGCAGATCGGAGTCGAGCAGCAGGAGCGGGATCCGGCCGACCGTCGCCACCCATACCTGGGCGTCGAGGGTCCGGCCGCCCGGCATGGAGATCGTCACGACGACCGGACCGTCGTCGTCGGCGAGGATGCTCAGCGGCAGTGACGTCGGGTCGTTGACCGGATAACGCTCGACCTGCCAGCCGTCGTGGGACAGACTCTGGTGGAAGTAGCCCGACCGGTAGAAGAGGCCGACGCCGACCAGGGGCAGACCGAGGTCGGAGGCGGCCTTCAGATGGTCGCCTGCGAGGATGCCGAGTCCGCCGGAGTAGATGGGTAGCACCTCGGAGATGCCGAACTCCATCGAGAAGTAGGCGATGGCTTGCGGTGCAACGGCTTCCGGCGCCAGGTCGGCGGCATAGTCGCCGAACCACCGGGGTCGGCTCGTATAGCGTTCGAGGTCCTCACGCACGATCGCGAGCCGGTCGAGGAAGGCAT
Source organism: Gordonia sp. SL306 (assembly GCF_026625785.1). Taxonomy (NCBI): domain Bacteria; kingdom Bacillati; phylum Actinomycetota; class Actinomycetes; order Mycobacteriales; family Gordoniaceae; genus Gordonia; species Gordonia sp. SL306. The sequence goes on from NZ_CP113063.1 coordinate 5,011,496, forward strand.
GATCCCGGGCCAGCTCCGCGATGCGGTCCGGATCCACCTCCGCGAGCAGTCGCAGCGGATCGGCCGTGTCGTGCCAGAGCGCCGGATCGATCGCGGCGAACAGCTCCTGGGTCGGGGCGTGCCATGCCCAGCGCAGGTTGTGGGCGAGGTCGGCGAGGTCGGTGAGCTCGGCTGGTAACGGCACCCGAACGGTGAACCGGCGGAAGGCTTTCACCGCGTTGACGCTACCGAGACGGGGGCGAGGGTGCGACCGCAGCACGATGAACATCTACGCTCGTACCATGCAGCGAATCATCGGCACCGAGGTCGAGTACGGGATCTCAGCTCCCGGCGACCCGACCGCGAACCCGATCATGACCTCCACCCAGGCCGTGCTGGCGTATGCCGCGGCCGCGGGTGTGCCCCGCGCGAAGCGCACACGCTGGGACTATGAGGTGGAATCCCCCCTGCGCGATGCCCGCGGATTCGACCTCGGGCGGGGGTCGGGTCCAGCTCCCATCATCGACGCCGACGAGATCGGCGCGGCGAACATGATCCTGACCAACGGCGCCCGCCTCTACGTCGACCACGCGCACCCCGAGTACTCGGCTCCCGAGGTCACCGACCCGATGGACGCGGTCATCTGGGACAAGGCGGGGGAGCGGGTCATGGAGGCGGCCGCCCGGCATGTGGCCAGTGTTCCGGGCGCACCTCGCCTGCAGCTCTACAAGAACAACATCGACGGCAAGGGTGCGTCCTACGGCACCCATGAGAACTATCTGATGAACCGCGAGACCCCGTTCACCGCGGTCATCGCCGGTCTCACCACGTTCTTCGCGTCGCGGCAGGTGATCACCGGGTCGGGTCGGGTCGGCATCGGCCAGTCCGGCGACGAGGCGGGTTACCAGCTGTCGCAGCGCGCGGATTACATCGAGGTCGAGGTCGGCCTCGAGACCACCCTCAAGCGGGGCATCATCAACACCCGCGACGAGCCCCATGCCGATCCGGAACGCTACCGCCGACTGCACGTCATCATCGGCGACGCGAACCTGGCCGAGACCGCGACCTACCTCAAGGTCGGCACCACGGCCCTGGTCCTGGATCTCATCGAGGCGGGCGTCGACTTCTCCGACATCGAGCTGGCGCGACCGGTGCAGGCTGTACACACCATCAGCCACGACCCCGGCCTGACCACCACCGTCGCGCTGACCGACGGCCGGGAACTGACCGCGCTCGCGTTGCAGCGGGAGTATCTCGAGCGGTGTATGAAGTTCCACGAGACCGAACGCAGCGACGACACCCGCGCCGCGCACGTCCTGGAGACCTGGGCCGACGTCCTCGACCGGCTCGAGCGGGACCCGATGGAGTGCGCCGACATCCTCGACTGGCCCGCCAAGCTGCGCATCCTCGAGGGATTCCGCCAGCGCGAGGGTCTGGGATGGTCGGCGCCGCGACTGCAGCTGATCGATCTGCAGTACTCCGACGTCCGGCTGGACAAGGGTCTCTACAACCGGCTCGTGGCGCGTGGATCGATGAAGCGCCTCGTCGACGAGAACGACGTGATGCGGGCGATCAATCAGCCCCCGGAGAACACCCGCGCGTACTTCCGGGGCGAGTGCTTGCGGCGCTTCGGTGCGGAGATCGCGGCCGCCAGCTGGGATTCGGTGATCTTCGACCTCGGCGGCGATTCGCTGGTCCGGATACCAACACTCGAGCCGCTGCGGGGGAGTCGTGCCCACGTCGGGGAGCTCCTGGATTCGGTGAATTCCGCCGCCGAGCTCGTCGACCAGCTGACGACGACCACCTGACGCGGCCGCGCGGCGGGCGTGTTCGCTTCCGCCCCTGCGGGCGTGCGCACCGGTAGTGTGTGGAGTTACACGATGTGGAGTCCGGCAACGATCTGCCGGATCTCGGCCCCAGCGGGCCGAATCGGTTGAAGGAGGCAGCAGATGGCGCAGGAACAGACCAAGCGCGGTGGCGGCGACGACGATGACGACATCGGTTCGGACGGCGGTGCCGGCCAGGAACGCCGCGAGAAGCTTGCCGAGGACACCGACGACCTGCTCGACGAGATCGACGACGTGCTCGAGGAGAACGCCGAAGACTTCGTGCGTGCCTACGTGCAGAAGGGCGGCCAGTGAGCGATCGGTTCGGATCACTGCACCCCTACCAATCCGCGCGGCCCACATCTCCCTCCTCGTCATTGATGGGGGCGGACATCTCGTCGTTCACCGAGTACGTCCGGGCGCACGCGCCCGAGCAGCTTCCGCAGCACCGGGCTGAACGCATGAGCATCAGTGGCGCGGGCACCGCCGACGAGATCCCGCACGGCACCACGATCGTCGCGGTGTCGTATCCGGGTGGCGTCGTGCTCGCCGGCGATCGACGTTCCACCGCGGGGAATCTCATCGCCAATCGCGACGTGCAGAAGGTCTACATCACCGACGAGTACTCGGCCGCCGGCATCGCCGGTACCGCCGGGATCGCGATCGAGATGGTCCGGCTGTTCGCGGTGGAGCTCGAACACTACGAGAAGATCGAGGGCGTCTCGCTCACTCTCGACGGCAAGGTGAGTCGTCTCGCCTCCATGGTGCGCGGCAACCTCGGCGCCGCCATGCAGGGGCTGGCGGCCATCCCGCTGCTCGTCGGTTACGACATCGATCACGACGATCCGTCCGAACGCGGCCGGATCTTCTCCTTCGACGTCGCAGGCGATCGGCACGAGGAGCTCGGCGGCTACCAGGCGATCGGATCGGGATCGGTGTTCGCCAAGTCGTCGCTCAAGAAGCTCTACCGCAACGACCTCGATGGCGTATCGGCATTGTCGATAGCGATCGAATCGCTCTACGACGCCGCCGACGACGACTCGGCCACCGGCGGCCCCGATCTCATCCGCAAGATCTTCCCGACCGCGGTGATCGTGGCGGCCGACGGGGCGCGCGAGGTCGCACCCTCGGAGATCGAGGAGGCGGCACGGGCCATCCTGGACCGGCGGGCCGCCGAGCACGAGGGGGATCCGCGATGACGTTCCCGTATTACGCCAGTGCCGAGCAGATCATGCGCGACCGCTCGGACCTGGCGCGCAAGGGTATTGCGCGTGGCCGCAGTGTGGTGGCCCTGACATACGCCGACGGGGTGCTCTTCGTCGCGGAGAACCCGTCGAACACCTTGCGCAAGGTCAGCGAGATCTACGACCGCATCGGCTTCGCCGCAGTCGGCAAGTACAACGAGTTCGAGAGCCTCCGCAAGGCAGGCATCCAGCTCGCGGACATGCGCGGTTACAGCTACGACCGTGCCGACGTCGCGGGCCTCTCGCTGGCCAACGCCTACGCCAACACCCTGGGCGCCGTGTTCACCGAACAGGCCAAGCCCTACGAGGTGGAGTTGTGCGTGGCCGAGGTGGCCAAGCCGGGAAAGCCGGGCCAGTCGCAGCTCTATCGCATCAGCTACGACGGTTCCATCTCGGACGAGACCCGGTTCCTGGTGATGGGTGGCGCCAACGAGGCGATCACCACGGCGTTGCGCAGCAGCTACGAGCCTGATCTCGAGCTCTCGGCGGCCCTCGCGGTCGCCGTGGGGGCCTTGGCGACACCACCCGAGGCGAGCGGCAACGGATCCGGACCGTCGTCGACGGCCACCGCGACGTCGGCGCCGCCACGGGAGCTGACCGCCAACGATCTCGAGGTGGCGATCCTCGATCGGAATCGTCCCCGCAGGGCGTTCAAGCGACTGAGCAACACCGCGTTGACGGACCTGCTGCCCAGTGTCGCCCCCGCGGCCGACTCACCGGCCGGCGACGGCGACGGGAACGACGCGGCGTCCTCCCCAGGGGACACGGAATCCTGACTGCGCCCGGGCGGTGACCGGACCGGACCATCCGGTCGGGTCACCGCCCGTCGCGTCGCCGGGTCCACGGGGTGTTCCGCGAGTAGGGTTGACGATGTGCAGCGTCGAATCATGGGTATCGAGACCGAATTCGGTGTCACATGTACCTTTCACGGTCATCGTCGATTGAGTCCGGACGAGGTGGCCCGCTACCTCTTCCGGCGGGTTGTCTCCTGGGGACGTTCGTCCAACGTCTTCCTGCAGAACGGGGCGCGCCTCTATCTCGACGTAGGATCACACCCCGAATACGCGACCGCCGAGTGCGACAGCCTGATCCAGTTGATCAACCATGACCGGGCCGGTGAGCTCGTCCTGGAGGATCTCCTGATCGACGCCGAGCAGCGGTTGGCCGACGAGGGGATCGGCGGCGACATCTACCTGTTCAAGAACAACACCGACTCGGCGGGCAACTCCTACGGGTGCCACGAGAACTACCTGGTGGTGCGGGCCGGCGAGTTCTCCCGTATCTCCGACGTCCTGCTGCCCTTCCTGGTCACCCGGCAGCTGATCTGCGGTGCGGGCAAGGTCCTGCAGACCCCGAAGGCCGCCACCTTCTGCCTCTCGCAGCGAGCCGAGCACATCTGGGAGGGCGTTTCGTCGGCGACCACCCGGTCACGACCGATCATCAACACCCGCGACGAACCGCATGCGGACGCAGAGAAGTACCGACGGCTGCACGTCATCGTCGGGGACTCGAACATGTCCGAGATGACCACGATGCTCAAGGTGGGCTCGGCTGCGCTCGTGCTGGAGATGATCGAGGCCGGTGTCGCGTTCCGCGATTTCGCCCTCGACAACCCGATCCGCGCCATCCGCGAGGTCAGCCATGACCCGTCCGGTCGACGACCGGTGCGCCTGGCAGGCGGCCGACAGGCCAGCGCGCTGGACATCCAGCGCGAGTACCACGCGCGGGCCGTCGAGCACATGGCCAACCGTCGCCCGGATCCGGAGATGGAACAGGTGGTCGACCTGTGGGGCCGGATGCTCGACGCCGTCGAGGCCGACGACTTCTCCAAGGTCGACACCGAGGTCGACTGGGTGATCAAGCGCAAGCTGTTCGACCGGTACCAGGACCGGTACTCGATGGATCTCTCAGACCCGAAGATCGCGCAGCTCGACCTCGCATTCCACGACATCAAGCGGGGTCGCGGGGTGTTCGACGTGCTGACGCGCAAGGGGTTGGTCACGCGGGCCACCACCGACGAGGCGATCGCGAACGCGGTGAACGAACCGCCGCAGACCACCCGTGCGAAACTCCGCGGCGACTTCATCTCCGCCGCGCAGAAGGCGGGTCGGGATTTCACCGTCGACTGGGTGCATCTGAAGCTCAACGACCAGGCGCAGCGGACGGTGTTGTGCAAGGACCCGTTCCGCAGTGTCGACGAGCGCGTCGATCGACTCATCGCGTCGATGTGATGCGTAAGCTGTTCCGGTGTCAACCCCGAAAGTCGAACGCCTGCTGAACCTCGTGATCTGCCTGCTGTCGACCAGTCAGTTCGTGACCGCGGAGTACATCCGTCGCAACGTCAAGGGCTACAACGACGACGGGCAGTCTGTCGAGGCCTTCAACCGGATGTTCGAGCGCGACAAGACGGAGCTGCGCGACCTCGGCATCCCGCTGGTGACCGGTCGCGAGCGCCTGTCGGGCGGTGCCGACGGGTACCGGATCAACCGCGACAGCTACGAACTGCCCGACATCGAGCTCGACCGTTCGGAGGCCGCTGTGGTCGCGATGGCAGCGGCTCTGTGGGATGCCCCGGAGATCGCCGCGATCTCACAGACGGCCGTACTCAAACTCCAGGCCGCCGGGATCGACGTCCGCACCGACGACGAGATCGGCTTCTCCGCCGCCCTGTCCGCTCGGTCGGTCGGCTCGGAATCGGCTCTGGCGACACTGTTGTCGGCGATCGGGGCGTCGCAGGCGGTGACGTTCACCTACCGGTCGGGCGCGGCCTCGACAGCGGCGACCCGAACCCTGGAGCCCTGGGGTGTGGTGACCCATCGAGGGCGCTGGTACGTCGTCGGGCACGACCGCGATCGCGCGGCCACCCGCACCTTCCGACTCTCGCGGATCTCGGATGTCACCGCGGTCGGCGCCGCGGGGACCGTGACCGTCCCGGACGACACCGACCTCCAGAGCATCGTCTCGACCGCCGTCGAGTCCGCGGCCGGATCCGACGGCCGGACCGCCCGGATCTGGGTGGCGGCCGACCGTGCCGCCGGACTACGACGTCTCGCCACCCAGGCGGCCGCCCACGACCACGACGGCGAGGCCGGCGATGTCCTGGAGATCGAGATCCGGTCGATGTCCACCCTGGCCCGCATGGCGCTGGGCGCCGGCGCCGACGCCGTGGTGTTGTCGCCTCCCGAACTGCGGGACATGGTGATCGCATCGCTGGACCGACTCACCGGGGTGAGTGCCTGATGGCCCCGCGTCCCGATCGGTTCAGCCGCCTGCTCGCCCTGGTCCCGTACTTCGCCGCCCGACGCGGTATCGCTCTGGAGCAGGCCGCCCGCGACCTCGGCATCACCCCGAGGCAACTGACCAAGGATCTCGAACTCCTCTTTGTCTGTGGCCTGCCCGGGCACTTTCCCGACGACCTCATCGATCTGCAGTTCGAACAGGGCTATGTGGAGGTCGGGTTCACCGCCGGGATGAATCGTCCGCTGAGTCTGACCAGCACCGAGGCGAGCACCATGCTCGTCGCCCTACGTGCCCTGCTCGACATGCCCGGCGCGGTCGACCGCGCGGCCGCGCGGCGCGCCATCGCCAAGATCGAGCAGGCCGTCGGGGCTTCGGAGAAGCGCCTGCCGGTACCCACCGGCGGCGGTGACGAGGGCGGCGACACCGACAACCCCACCTACGCGACCATCCGCGACGCGGTCCGAGCCGCACGGGCCCTCGAGATCCGCTATTACTCCGCCACCCGCGACAGCGTGACCGAACGCGTCGTCGATCCGATTCGGCTCCAGACCATGGACGGCAACACCTACCTCGAGGCCTGGTGCCGGAGCAGCGACGGCGTCCGGTTGTTCCGGTTCGATCGGGTCGAGACCGCGACCATCCTGGACGAACCGGCCGCTCCGCCCGCCGAGGCTGTCGCACATCCGCAGTCGGCGATCCTCTCCGACAATCCGGACCTGCCGTCGGCCGAGATCGAGATCGACCCGGACGAGCTCTGGATCCTCGATTACTACCTCGTCGAGCCGCTCGAGCCGGTCGAGAACCGCACCGACCCGGACGCGCCGCTGCGCGCACGCCTCGTCTACGGTTCGGCCGACTGGCTGTCGCGGTTCCTGCTGGGTTTCGGGGGTCGCGTCAGACCTGTCTCGGACCCCGGCATCGCTGATATGGTCGCCTCGACGGCCGCGGCAGCTCGAGGACGCTATCAGTGAGGTCGCGGCGACCGGCCGTGCACTCGGCTACCCGCCTTCGCTCGGGTAGCATTGGCAATGTCGCGATTCGGAGGTAGAAACATGGGCGCTTTGTCCTGGTGGCACTGGGTGATCGTCTTGCTCGTGGTGGTGATCCTGTTCGGCTCCAAGAAGCTGCCCGACGCCGCCCGCGGACTGGGCCAGTCGTTGCGGATCTTCAAGAGCGAGGTCAAGGAGATGCAGAACGACGGCAAGGACGCCGACGAGCCTGCCGCGCCGACCACACGCGAGCTTCCCCCGGGCGAAGCTCCCACGAACTCCGCGCCGACCAACTCCGCGCCGAAATCGCCCGATGACGTGAAGAAGTCCGCGTAGGCGCTCGGCGGAACCGAGGCCAGGGCACCCGCGTGCGAATTTCTCTCGACCCGAGACGCCGTAAACGCAAGCTCAACCCCGATGGCACCATGCCGTTGGTCGAGCATCTCTACGAACTCCGGACCAGAGTCGTCATCTCCATGCTCGCTATCGTCGTGACGACGATCATCGGCTTCATCTGGTACACGCACGGCTTGTTCGGCACCCCGTCATTGGGCGAGTTGCTGCGCGGGCCGTACTGCGATCTGCCCGCGTCCTCACGAGCGACGCTCACCGACGACGGTTCGTGCCGTCTCCTGGCAACAGGTCCATTCGATCAGTTCATGCTGCGGCTCAAGGTCGCGTTGACCGCAGGCGTGGTGCTCGCCTGCCCGATCTGGCTCTATCAGATCTGGGAGTTCATCACCCCTGGTCTGCACTCGAACGAACGCCGCTACGCGGTCGGTTTCGTGTCTGCCGCCGCGACTCTCTTCGTGGCCGGTGCGGTCCTTGCGTACCTCGTCGTCTCGAAGGCCTTCCACTTCCTGCTGACGGTCGGCAACGACGTGCAGGTGACCGCGTTGGCGGGCGATCAGTACTTCGGGTTCATGCTCCACCTGCTGATCATCTTCGGCGTCAGCTTCGAGTTGCCGCTCCTGATCGTCGCGCTGAACGTCATCGGCGTCCTGACCTATGAGCGTCTCAAGTCGTGGCGTCGTGGGCTGGTCTTCGCGTTGTTCGTCTTCGCGGCGATCGCGACCCCCGGGCAGGATCCCTTCAGCATGCTCGCGCTGTCGGTCGCCCTGACGGTGCTCCTGGAGTTCGCGATCCAGTTCGCGCGGATCAACGACAAGCGGCGCAAGCGGCAGGCGGCAGCGGACTGGTCCTCGATACCCGACGACCAGGCGAGCCCGCTCCCGGCGACAGGGCCAGCACCCACGGCGTCACGGATCGCATCGTCGCAGTCGGCTCCCGACCGCCAAGGCGCTTCCGCAGCCCGTACCTCGGTACGCGACCGCGACACCTTCGACGACATCCTGTGACCCGGCTCGACGACTTCACCGACCGGCTCGCCTTCCGGCTCGACGACTTCCAGCGCCGGGCCTGCGTCGCACTGGAGGCGGGGCACGGCGTCCTCGTCTGCGCGCCGACCGGCGCGGGGAAGACGATCGTCGGTGAGTTCGCCGTCCACCTCGCGCTCGCGGGCGGGACGAAATGTTTCTACACGACGCCGATCAAGGCACTGAGCAACCAGAAGTACGCCGACCTGGTCGCGATCCACGGTGCGGACTCGGTCGGTTTGCTGACGGGGGATCAGTCGATCAACTCCGACGCGCCGGTGGTGGTGATGACCACCGAGGTCGTGCGGAACATGATCTACGCGAATTCACGTGCGCTGCAAGGACTTTCCCATGTGGTGATGGACGAGGTGCATTTCCTCGCGGACCGGTTCCGCGGTGCGGTGTGGGAAGAGGTGATCCTGCACCTCGAACCGGCGGTGAGGGTCGTGAGTCTGTCCGCGACAGTCAGCAATGCCGAGGAGTTCGGCGACTGGATCCAGACGGTCCGCGGCGACACCACCGTCGTCGTCGACGAACACCGCCCGGTACCGCTGAGTCAGCACATGCTGGTGGGTACCCGGATGTTCGACCTCTTCGACCCGGCGGCCGACGCCCCGAGCCCGTCGAAAACGGTGCGTCCGCAGGTGAACCCGGAACTCAAGCGCTACATCCGACACCGGGTCCTGATGGCCGACGACCGGGACGACCGCGGTCGGGGCCGAGGTCGTCGCGGGCCACCGCCACGGGGCGGACGACGAGGCGGAGGTGCCCGGCCGCCGTCCCGGCCCGATCTGGTCGCGCGTCTCGATCGAGAAGGTCTGCTGCCTGCGATCGGCTTCATCTTCTCCCGCGCAGGCTGCGATGGCGCCCTCGCACAGTGCCTGCGGTCGGGGCTGCATCTGCTGACCCCGCAGGAGTCCCAGGCGGTCGACGAGGTGGTGGACCGGCACCTGACCGAACTGTCACCCGCGGACGAAGAAATCCTCGGGGTCGCCGAGTGGCGGGCGGGTCTGCGTCGGGGCTTCGCCGCCCACCACGCTGGACTGCTGCCGACCTTCCGGCACACCGTGGAGGAACTCTTCACGCTCGGTCTGGTCAGAATGGTCTTCGCCACGGAGACCCTCGCGCTCGGTATCAACATGCCGGCCCGCACCGTCGCCCTCGAGCGGCTGATCAAGTTCAACGGTGAAGCCCACGTCGACCTGACGCCCGGTGAGTTCACCCAGTTGACCGGTCGGGCCGGTCGGCGCGGGATCGACGTCGAAGGGCACGCAGTGGTCGTGTGGACGCCCGACCTCGTGCCCGAAGAGGTCGCGGGTCTGGCCGGCGCCCGGACCTTTCCGCTGCGTAGCTCGTTCCAGCCCGAATACAACATGGCGGTCAACCTGATCGGCCGCCTCGGCCTCGCCGGCTCGCGTGAACTCCTGAACCGGTCCTTTGCCCAGTTCCAGGCAGACCGATCGGTGGTCGGTCAGGCGCACAAGGCCGACGAGGCCCGTCGGCGGTTGCGCAAGCTCGACATCGAACTGACCGGGGCGGCCGAGAACCGTGGGATCGAGCCGGGCGTCCTCGACGCCGACGACAATCCCGACAGCCAGGAGATCTATGCGGGGTTCCTCGGCTATGTGCAACTGCGCGAGGACATCCGGCGCCGTGAACGAGAACTCAAGTTCGAGCGCCGCACGGCCAACACGCAGTCGACGGTTGCCGATCTGGCCGCCTTGAAGCGAGGGCACGTGATCGGCCTCCACGGTGGTCGCCACCGAGGTCTCGCGGTGGTCCTCGAACCCGCGGCGCAAGCGGTGGACCCCAAGCCGTTGGTGTTGAGCGAGGATGCCTGGTGCGGCCGGGTCGGCACCCGCGACTTCGTGAATCCGCCACAGGTTCTCGGCAACATGCGGTTGCCCAAACACGTCGACCGACGGACCGGGAAAGGGCGTCGCGACCTCGCGTCCGCACTGCGATCGACCGGTATCGAGATGCCGCGTGGTCGGTCGAAGAAGCAGCGTGCGGTCGCCGCCGACGATCGTGAACTCGGCCGTCTGCGTTCGACGTTGCGCAATCACCCCGCACATCGTCTCGACGGAAACGACGAACTGTTCCGTCTCGCGGAGCGACGCAATCGGGTGGTCCGCGAGATCGCGTCCGCCGACCGCGCGATCGGGGAACGCACCTCGACGCTCGGGGTGCAGTTCGGCCGGATCGTCGGCGTCCTCGCCGAACTGGGGTATCTCGATGCCTCCGATGGACCCGGCGGCCGGGAGACATCGGTGACCGCGGCGGGTCATCTACTCAGCCGAATCTACAGCGAGAGCGACCTGCTGGTGACCGAGTGCATCAGGGCCGGGATCTGGGACGCGTTGGCTCCGCATGAACTGGCCGCAGTGGTCGCCGCGATGGTCTTCGAGGCCCGCCGGGAGAGCTACTCGGGCATCGACGCGATGCCCGGCAACGCCGCGCAACGCGATGCTCTCGCCCGCACTGTCGAGATCTGGCGGGAGGTGACCGCCGTCGAGTCCAGGCATCGCGTCGACCCCACGCGGGAACCGGACACCGGATTCTCGGTTGCGGTGTCGCTGTGGGCATCTGGGCGTTCGCTCACCGAATCCCTCGCCGCTGCGGGCGAGCGCGGTCAGTTGCTGTCGCCGGGTGATTTCGTCCGGTGGAATCGTCAGGTCATCGACCTCCTGGAACAGATCCGGCTCGGAGTGGGGGCCGATACACGGCTCGCCGGTTCGGCACGCGCCGCCGTCGGCGCGATCCGGCGTGGCGTGGTGGCTGCGGAGCTGCGCTGAGGGCGACCTCGACGGCCTTACCACACACGCGTCAGGAGCACACTGGGCTCCCGACGTGTGAGGTAACGTTCTCCACGCGGTCGGGAGTACGGGGTGGGCCGGTTCGACCACCCGCCGTGGGACCCGCGGCGGGGCACGTTCCTCCCTCGACGACCACCATATCCAGGCGTAACGGTGCCCAGACACCGGGCAGAGCGGGAGAGACGCATGAGCGAGCCGAACGATCCGAGCCGTCCGAGCGGACAGCAGCCGGAGTCGGATGGATCGGACCCGGCGACGGCAAAGGATGCCTCGACGCCCGACGCGGCACCCGCGCCGCACACACAGCAACCCGAGTACCCGCAACCGGGTTTCTCCCAGACCGGCCATCCGGATCAAGCCCCCGGACCGGCCGGCCCTCCACAGCCGCATGGCCAACCAACCTACGGTCAACCCGCCTACGGGCAACCCACCTACGGGCAGCCGGCCTACGGGCAGCCGGTGTATGGCCAGCCGGTGTATGGCCAACCCGGCCAGGGGGAGCAAGTCCCGGGTCCGCAGGGCTACGGCCAGCAGAGCTACGGCCAGCAGAGCTACGGTCGGCCGCCCGTCTACGGCGCGCAACAGCCGGCCGCGGGCGACTTTCCGCCTGCCCAGGGGTTCGCGCCCGGGCAGCCCGGCCAATACGGTGCACCGGGTCAGTACGCGGGTCCCGGGCAGTACGCGGGCTCGGGTCAGTACGGTGATCCATCCCAACAGAGTGGAGGGTACGGTCCGCCGCCCGGCGATCAAACCCAACAGCAGTACCCGGGTCCGCCGCAGTACGGCCAGTTCGGGGGCGACCAGTTCTCGTCGATGGCCACCCCTCAAGGCAAGTCGGGGCGCCGCCGACTGCTGCTGTTCGGCGGCGGGGCTGCGATCCTGATCGCGGCGATCGTTCTGATCACCGCATTCGTCGTGCCGGGCTGGGCGCCGAAGACGATCTCACAGGACGCCGTGCAAGAGGGCGTCAAGAAGGTCCTCACCGAGGACTATCAGGCCAGCGAGGTCTCCGACGTCGCGTGCCCGTCCGGCGAACGCGTCGAACAAGGGGCGTCCTTCACCTGCAAGGCCACCGTCGGCGGCCAGCAGCAGACCGTCACGGTGACCTTCCTCGACGATGACGGCAAGTACGAGGTGTCTCGCCCGACCAGCTGAATGAAGCGCGTTCTCGAACGTGCGCGAATTCAGGCCGGGTCGGTGGTGATCGTGTACTCGCGGTGGAGGTGACGAGTGGCGACGCCCCATTCCGACGTCGCGATCCGACGTTGGTGGGCGTCGAACGCCGCCTGATCCGTGAAGCATTCGTCGACCGTCATCCGGTCCGGGGGATCGGGACTCGGAGTGACCGAGAAGGCGACACACCCGGGCTCGGCCAGCGTCAGCCGGCAGTGCCGCTCGAGCAGTGCGTGCACGCGTTCGCGTTCTTCGGCAGGGACGAGAATCCAGCCGGTGAGGCGGATCTCGCCACCTCGTCGTGGGGTCATCGCTCTGATCGGGCAGGCCAATCGAGGGCTTTGGCCAAGCGAGCAACCGACGCCCCGATACCGAGTTCGTCGATCAGATCGGCCAGTCCGCCGGGGTCTGCGGGGGCGTCCGGCAGCCGATCGTCGTCGGTGCTGTCGATGGTTTCGGCATCGGTGCGAACCAGCACCACCGTGCGAGCGGCCGTCAGATACTCCGCGGACGCCAGCAACGACTTCCGTGCTCGGGTGGCGAGCGACGATGCGCCGGCCGCCGCGGCGGCCTCCAGTGCATCGAGACTCCCGAACTCGCGGATCAGTTTCGCCGCGGTCTTCTCGCCGATGCCGGGGACGCCCGGCAGCCCGTCGGACGGATCGCCGCGCAGCATCGCCATCTCGGCGTAGGCGACACCGGCCCGGTCCTCGGGAACCGAGTATTTCTCGGCGAGTTCGACCGGACCCATCATCTCCGCCTTCGACAGGCCCCGGCCCACGTAGAGCACCCGGACCTCGACCGGATCGTCGGAGACGACCTGCAGGAGGTCTCGATCACCGCTGACCACGATGACCGGGTCCGTCGACTCGTCGTAGGCCAGGGTGCCGATCACGTCGTCGGCCTCACAGCCGACCGCGCCCGACGTAGCGATCCCGGCGCAGCGCAGCACGTCGAGGATCATGTCGACCTGCGGGGTCAACGTGTCCGGGACCTCCTCGACGTCGGTGAGGGGTCCGCCGTCGGAGTCCGCGCCGCCGCCCGGGGTGTGTGGAACCTCTTCGGCCACCCGGTGCGCCTTGTACGAGGGGATGAGGTCGGTGCGGAACGCCGGCCGCCAGTCGAGGTCCAGGCAGACGACGAGCCGGGTCGGCCGTTCCCTGGTGACCAGGGCCGCGATGGTGTCGACGAAACCCCGGACCGCGTTGACCGGGCGGCCATCTGGCGAGGTCATCTTCTCCGGCAGGGCATAGAAAGAGCGGAACCACAGACTCGCCCCGTCGAGGAGCATCAGCGAACCAGCCATGCCCCAACTCTGTCATTGTCCGGCGTAGGCTGCGCTCATGGCCTACCGGTTCTCCTCCGACGTTTACCGCAATCGCCTCGAGAAGGCCCGACAACTCACCGCCGATGCGGGCCTCGACGCGCTCCTGGTGTCCACCGGCCCGGACCTGCGATACCTCACCGGCTCACGCGCCGACACCTTTGAACGCCTGACCGCACTGGTCGTCCCGGCCGACGCCGATCCACGACTTGTCGTCGCCCGCCTGGAACTGGCGTCGGTCCGCGACTCGGCCATCGCCGACCTCGGGATCGAGGTCGCGGACTGGGTGGACGGACAGGATCCCTACGGGCTCGCCCTCGCCGGATTGCGGCCGTCGTCCAAGCTCGCCGTGTGCGACACGATGCCCGCACTGCATGTGGTCCCGATCGCCTCGCACATCGGCTCCACCCCCGCGCTGGCCACCGACGTCCTGCGTGAACTCCGGATGATCAAGGACAACAGCGAGATCGACTCGCTGCGGGAGGCCGGAGCGGCGATCGACAGGGTGCACGCGAAGATGGGGGAATGGCTGCGGCCCGGCCGTACCGAGCGCGACGTCGCCGACGACATCCGCGCCGCGATCCTCGCCGAGGGCCACACCGAGGCCGCCTTCATCATCGTCGGGTCCGGCCCGCACGGCGCGGACCCGCATCATGAGTATTCCGACCGCGTCATCGAGGCCGACGACATCGTCGTCATCGATATCGGCGGTCCCGTCGATCCGGGATACAACTCGGACTCCACCCGCACCTACTGCTTCGCCGAACCGGCTTCGGACGTCGCCGAGGCCTATGCCGCGCTGCACGATGCACAGCGAGCAGCTGTCGAGGTGATCCGTCCCGGGATCACCGCCGAGCAGGTCGACGCGACCGCGCGAGATCACCTGCGCGAGTTCGGTCTCGCCGACAACTTCATCCATCGGACCGGGCACGGCATCGGGTTGTCGGTGCACGAGGAGCCCTACATCGTCGGCGGCAACAGCATCACGTTGCGGCCCGGGATGGCGTTCAGCGTCGAACCTGGTGTCTACTTCGACGGTCGGTGGGGGGCACGCATCGAGGACATCGTGGTGGTCACCGACGACGGCTGCGAGGCGATGAACACCCGTCCGCACGAGCTCGCGATCCTCTGATCCGCCGATCGGGCACAGATCTTCAGCGATCGGGCACACATCCGCGCCGATCGGGCGCGAACTCGACCCACGGTGCCCGATCGACGCGAATCTGTGCCCGATCGACGGGAAGGCGGGCCCGGTCGATGACGATGTGCGCCCGAGGGGAGGCGGCGGAGATCAGCCCAGGAGTGTCTTCGAACCCATGACGCGCCGGACCGCGATCTCGATGACCACGCGTCGCGGATTGGGTTTCGGCTCGCGGTAGCGCAGGCCGTAGCGCTCCTCCGCATCCCGGACGTCGTCCGGTTCCCGGCGAATGGTGGCCGGTCCCTCGAGAGTCAGCCACCGCGGGCCGTCGACATTGGTCACCGATGCGTACCCACCGCGCTCGACGTTGCGGACCTTCTGCTTCCCGTCTGTGGTGATCACCCGGGCGAGCCCGTGCTCGCCATCCCACGTGAAGCCGACGGCGACGACGTGCGGTGTGCCGTCGGCGCGCGCAGTGGCCAGCGTGGCGAGATGGCGTTCGCGGAGGAATTCGGCCGCGGCCGGGCCCAGATCGGCGGGGGTACGGGTCATGGCGGTCACGTTAGCGGTCGATGCGATACTGACAGCCATGGCCCTGCCACCGACGACCGGAACCATCGTGCTGTTCGGCGGCCGAAGCGAGATCGGCGTCGCGCTGACCCGACGACTCGCTCAGGGGCGCACCGTGGTGCTGGCCGCGCGACGCCCCGACGATCTCGGGGCAGAGGCGTCCCGATTGATCGAGGCAGGTGCTTCCCAGGTGCACACCGTCGCCTTCGACGCCGACGATACCGCGTCCCACGGAGCGCTCATCGACTCGGTGATCTCCCGATTCGGTCCGATCGAGGCGGCCATCGTCGCGTTCGGCATCCTGGGCGATCAGGTCCGCGCCGAGACCGACGTCGAACATGCGCTGCAGATCGCGCACACCGACTACCTGGCCCAGATCAGCGTCCTGACCCCGCTCGCGACCGCGCTGCGTGCGCAGGGTTCCGGAACCATCGTCGTCTTCTCGTCGGTGGCGGGCATCCGGGTCCGCAAGGCCAACTATGTCTACGGATCCACCAAGGCAGGCCTCGACGGATTCGCCAGCGGACTGGCAGATGCACTCCACGGCAGCGGAGTTCACCTCTTGCTCGCCCGGCCGGGGTTCGTCGTCGGCGCGATGACCAAGGACCTCATGGAGTCGGGCGTCACACCGGCACCACTGTCGGTCGACGCCGAACAGGTCGCCGACGCCGTCGCGCGCGCGTACCGACGGGGCAGAGGCGAGGTATGGATTCCGTGGGCCCTGCGACCATTGTTCGTCGGCATGCGGCTCATCCCTCGCCCGATCTGGCGACGGCTGTCTCGATGACGGATCGGTTCGTGGTGATCGGGATCGGCGCCGACGGCTGGGACGGCCTCGGACGCCGGGCCCGCGACGAGCTGTCCGGGGCCGCGACGATCTACGGGTCGGCCCGGCAACTCGACCTGCTGCCCGCGCTCGTCGCGGATCTCCGACCGTGGGATTCGCCGATGAGCACACACCTGGCCGCGGTCCTGGCGACCACGGCGCCCATCGGCACCGACGGGGATGTCACCGAGCAGGACGGCACAGTCCACATCCTGGCGAGCGGTGACCCGATGTTCCACGGTATCGGCACCACGATCGTGCGCGCCGTCGGTGCGTCCCGCGTCGACGTGATCCCGACCGTGTCGAGCGCGGCGCTCGCCTGTGCCCGACTGGGATGGGATCTCACCGACGTCGGGATTCTGACGACGGTCGCCCGCGACCTGGATTCGGTTGCCGACGCACTCACCGACGGCCGGAACCTGGTGATCCTCAGCCGCGACGAGACGACCCCGGCACAGCTCGCACAGCTGTTGACCGACAACGGGTTCGGCTGGTCGTCGATCACCGTCCTCGAGCAGCTCGGCGGCCCCGCGGAACGGATCGTCCGGGGAATCGCCCGCACCTGGTCCGAGCCGGCAGGCGATCCGCTCAACGTCGTCGCCGTCAGCTGCATCGGACCTCATCGGAGCCGGGCGCCCGGGCATCCCGACGACGAGTACGCCAACGACGGCCAGATCACCAAGCAGCCGATCCGCGCGCTGACCGTCTCCGCGCTCGCGCCGAGCCACCGACAACTCCTGTGGGACATCGGCTCCGGATCCGGCAGCATCTCCATCGAATGGCTGCGGTCAGAACCCACCGGACGGGTCGTCGCGTTCGAGCGCGACGACACACGCAGTGCGCAGCTGATCGCCAATGCCACCCGTCACGGTGTTCGCGGCCGGTTGACGGTGGGCGGCGCCGCACCGGAGTCCCTGTCGACGGCACCCGAACCCGATGTCGTCTTCATCGGAGGCGGGCTCAGCACACCCGTTCTCGAGGCCGCATGGGCAGCGCTGAGCGAGGACGGCCGGCTCGTCGCCAACGCGGTCACCCTGGAGAATCAGCATCTGCTCACCGAATGGTATGGCCGCCATGGCGGTTCGCTGCGTCGCCTGTCCGTGGAGACAGCGGCCCCACTGGGCACGATGACCACGTGGCGCCCGGCGTTGCCGATCGTTCAGTGGGTGGTGGACAAATCATGACCGTGTACGTCATCGGTGCCGGACCTGGCGCTCCGGACCTGATCACCCTGCGCGGAGCCGAGATCCTCGGCCGTTGTCAGACCTGCCTGTACGCGGGATCGCTGGTTCCCGCCGAGCTCCTCGACCGATGCCCGCCGGACGCCGTCCTCATCGACACCGCCCGGATGCCGCTCGCGGAGATCATCTCCCACATCGTCGCGGCGGATGCCGCCGGACATCACGTGGCGCGACTGCATTCGGGCGACCCGTCGTTGTACTCGGCGATGACCGAGCAGCGCCGGGAGCTCGCGGCCCGCGGGATCCCGGTGGAGGTCGTGCCCGGCGTCCCCGCGTTCGCGGCCGCGGCGGCCGCTCTCGACTGCGAGCTGACCGCACCCGGCGTCGGACAGAGCCTGCTGCTCACCCGGGTCTCGACACTGTCGACGGACATGCCTCCGGGCGAGGAACTCGACCGCCTCGCCACCACCGGTGTGACCCTGGCCCTTCACCTCGCCGCACACCGTGCCACCGAGCTCACCGCTGTCCTGACGCCGTATTACGGGGCTGACTGTCCCACCGCCACCGTGGCGTTCGCCAGTCGGCCGGATCAGCAGATCGTGCGCTGCCGCCTCGCCGACCTACCGGTGACCCTGGCCGACGCGGGCATCCGGCGCACCGCGGTGATCTTCGTCGGCCGGGTTCTCGATCCGTCCGCCCATCCCGCCGTCAGCGACAGCTACCTCTACTCGGAGGCCCGCATGACAAAGCTCCGGCGTGATGGATGACGCCGTTGCGATGAGTTCCGGGCCGATCCTGCTGCTCGGGGGCACCGGCGAGGCTCGCGCGGTGGCCGAGCATTTGGTCGCCGCCGATATCGCGGTGATCAGTTCGCTGGCCGGCCGAGTCCGTGACCCGCGCCTGCCGGTCGGGGACGTCCGGATCGGCGGGTTCGGGGGAATCGACGGCCTCGCCGACTGGATTCGGACCCATCATGTCGTCGGCGTGGTCGACGCGACGCACCCCTTCGCCACCACCATGACCGATCACGCCGCTACCGTTGCGGACCGAATGGCCCTGCCACTCTTACGAGTTCGGCGACCGGCGTGGACTCCAACCGCTGACGACAGCTGGGTGACGGTGCCGGACATGCGTGCTGCGGCCCGAGAGATCGAGACACGCGCCGCCCGACAACGAGATCTGCGGGTGTTCCTGACCACCGGTCGCCAGGACGTCGGGGTGTTCGCCGGCATCACCGACGCCAGATTTCTCATCCGGGTGGTCGATCCGCCGACGTCCGACCTACCCGCGCTCCACCGGATCCTGCGCTCGCGGGGTCCCTACGATCTCTCGAGTGAGCGGGAACTGATGCGTGCGAACGAGATCGACGTGCTGGTCACCAAGAACAGCGGGGGAGAGCTCACCCGGGCGAAGCTCACCGCGGCCGCTGCGCTCGGTGTCGACGTGGTGATGGTGGACCGTCCGGCCGAACCGGCGTCGGGAGATTCCGTCGATTCGGTGGCCGCCGCGATCGACTGGGTTCGCGACCACCTGACCGGGGGCTGACTCAACCCGGGTGATGCCGCGGCGTGTACACGAGGTCGCCGCCCGCACGCGTCACCGCGGTGGTCGCCGACGACCCGATGATGAGCAGGGTGCGCATGTCGACGGTCTGGGGATCGAGTTCGCCGACCGAGATCGTCCGCAGGCTCTCGGTCGGTCCGCCCACATCGCGACCCACGACCAGCGGCCGGTCCGGTGAGACCGACTCCAGCAGGATCTCCTTGAGCTTGCCGACCTGCCAGGTGCGGTGGGACGACCCGGGGTTGTAGATCGCCACCACGAGATCCGCTGCCACCGCGTGCTGGATCCGGTCCGCGATCACCTCCCACGGCTTGAGGCGATCCGACAGCGAGATGATCGCGAAGTCGTGGCCCAGCGGCGCACCCACGGCCGCGGCCACCGCGCTCGCAGCCGTCACCCCGGGGGCCACCCGCACCGCGACATCGTGCCAACGTGGTTCGGCGGCCACCTCGGCGACGGCCGCGGCCATCGCGAAGACGCCGGGATCCCCGGACGACACGACGGCGACCCGAGCGCCCCGGGCGGCGAGATCGAGGGCGAACTCCGCCCGCTCGGCTTCCACCCGGTTGTCGCTCGCGTGGACTCGTTGCCCGGGGCGCGCGGTCACCCGCGACAGGTAGGTGGTGTAGCCGACGAGATCGGTGGCGCGGGCGAGTTCGAGTTGGACCTGCGGCGTCGTCTGATCGTCGGCGCCGGGGCCCAGTCCGACCACCACCACCTCGCCGCGCTCCGCGGTGACCTCCGGCGGGCGATTCGGGTTGTTCAGCGGCCCGGGTACCACGATCATCGAGAAGTACGGCACCTCATCGGGATTCACGTCGCGCAGCGGGATGACCCGCTGGGCCGGAGTGGACGCCCGCTCCACGTACCAGGCCTCGTCGGCCCGGCCTGCTGATACCAGGGCGTCACGAACCCGGACAAAAGTGCGGCCGAGCTTCAGGACGGCGATGGCCTCCGCGGCGCGGAAACGCGCGACCAGCTCCGCCGCCGGCAGCGTGCCGGGTACCACGGTCAGGGTCTCGTCGGCTTCGACCAGTGGGATCCCGAGGGCGGCCGACGACGCACTCACCGACGTCACGCCCGGCACGATCTCGGCATCGAACTCGCCGACGAGCCTCTTGTGCATGTGCATGTACGAGCTGAAGAACAACGGATCACCCTCGGCCAGCAGCGCCACGTCGCGGCCCGCGCGCAGATGCCCGGCGAGGCGGGCGGCGCTCTCGGCGTAGAAATCGTGCAGCGCCCCTGCGTACCCGCCCGGATGATCGGTGGACTCGGTTGTCACCGGATACATCAGGCGTTCTTCGATCTGTCCCTCGCGCAGGTACGGCGCCGCCACCGACCGCGCGATGCTGTTCCCGTGTCTCGCACAGTGATACGCGATGACATCGGCAGACCCGATGATGCGGGCCGACTTCACCGTGACCAGGTCGCTGTCCCCGGGCCCGAGGCCGATTCCCCAGAGCTTTCCACTCACCGACGTCACTCCTCCGGACTGGCCAATGCATTGATCGCGGCGGCGGTGATCGCCGATCCACCGCGCCGCCCGGTCACCGTGATGAACTCGAGGTCGCTGCGGAGCGCCAGGGCCGCGCAGGATTCGGCGGCACCGACGAAGCCGACGGGTGCGCCGACGATGGCCGCCGGACGCGGTGCCCCGTCGTCGATCATGTCCAGCAGTGCGAACAGTGCCGTCGGGGCATTGCCGATCGCCACCACTGCTCCGTCGAGATGAGGACGCCAGAACTCTAGCGCGGCAGCCGTTCTGGTGGTGCCGAGGCGTTCAGCGAGTGCAGGTAGCGACGGTTCGGAGAGGTGGCAACGTACGACGTTGTCGGCGGGCAGACGTTTACGGGTGACCCCCGCGGCCACCATCGAGGCATCGCAGAGAATCGGTGCACCCGTTCCGAGTGCCGCACGGGCGGCCTGCACGACACCCTCGGTGGCCGCCACGTCCTCGGTGAGGTCGGTCTGCCCGCAGGCGTGGATCATGCGCACCACCACCTGCGCCACGTCGGGTGCGAAGGCCGTCAGATCCGACTCGGCACGGATCGTGGCAAAGGACTGGCGATAGATCGCGGCGCCGTCACGCAGGTAGTCGCTCATGGTGCGGCCAGCCTATCGACGGTGCGTCACGTACCCACCGTCGGGAGTCGCCTCGACACTGCGATGGGGACCGCTGGGGGAGCCGCATCGACGGCCGCACCCCACCCAGTGTTCGCGCTCGGTCACCGGTTCACCGTCCCGGATCCGTACCAGCAGATCCTCGCGGACCGGGGCCAGCGACTTTGCGCATCCCGGGGCTCCGACACAGCAGCTGACCGTGGCCCAGGGGGAGCCGGCGTCGAAGATCAGGCCCATCGGCGCCAGGACCCGCACCACCGTCTCGGCGACACCTTCGTCCAGATCGCAGATGAGGATCTCGCGGTCGGGGGTCACGACGATCGGTGCCTGCACGGCGGCCACGAACTCGGCGAGCCGCGCGGGCAGGCGGCCGAGCTCGACGACGGCGCCGAGCAGTACACGGCCGTCGTCCTGGTCGAACCAGCCGACGATCGGGTCGGCAGGCCCCGGGTCGGGACCTCCGACGGCCGGCGCCAGCCGCGCGCGAACCCGGTCGTCGAGCTCGGTTCGCTGCGCCTCGGTGAGATCGCTGACCCGCCACGCACCGGGGCAGATGGCGATCATGTCCGTGGCGACGGCCAGGAGTTCCGCGCTGATCGCGTCGTCGCCGCGGGCCGAGCCGAGGGCTGTGCCGCCCACCAGCACGTCGACGACGATCTCGCCGGACCCATCGGCCGACCGGACGATCGCACAGGCATCGGGTTCCCGGCGCGCGATGTCGCCGCGGCCGTCGTCGAGGCCGAAGAGGAAACGGCCGGAGAGCGCCGCCGACACCTCGGCCGCCTGCAGCCGGTCGTCGAGCAGATCCGCGAGCGGCCGCACGTCGGCGATGCCGCCGATCCGGCCGGTCAATGCACTGACCTCGATGTTGCGGACCTTGTCGTGCGTCGAGCTCGGGGCAAGCCCTGCCTCGACGACCGCGTCCGCCACCGCATCGACATCGGTGAGTCCGCGCAACTGGAGATTGGCCCGCGCCGTCAACTCGAGATATCCGTCGCCGTGCGCGGTCGCGGCCTGGGCGAGGAGTTCGAGCTGAGCGGGCCGAATACGCCCGCCCGGGAGCCGCACCCGGGCAACCGCGCCGTCGGCGGCGGCGTGGGTGCTGAACACGCCGGGACAGCGGTCGGTGGCATCGCGCCGGACAGCTTCGGTCACCTCTCCCAGGGTAGGCCCCCGCCGCAGGGCCGCGACGCCCGCGCTGACTAGGCTGAACGCACCGAGGAGCGGCAGAAGCCGGTGCAAATCCGACGCGGTCGCGCCACTGTGACGGTGTTCGCCGGTAGACGACCGAGGACACCGAAGCCAGACCTGCGCTCCGGTAACCCCCGACACGCACGACAGACGGCACCACCGACGACACACCGGGCGCGCCATCCCGGCGAGGAGAACCATGATCCTGCTGCTCTCGACCTCCGACACCGACCTCATCACGGCAGCGGCCTCCGACGCCGACTTCTCCGGCGCCAACCCGTCGCGCATCCTGGTCGACGACATCGGCCCGCTGGCCGCGGACGCCGACATCGTCGTCGTGCGCATCCTGGGTGGCACACGGGCCTGGGAGGACGGGCTCGCCGCGGTGGCGGCGACCGGCAAACCGCTGGTGGTCTGTTCCGGCGAACAGCAGCCCGACCCCGACCTGATGGCGCACTCGACCGTGCCGGCAGGCGTGGTCGCCGAGGCGCACAACTATCTCGCGGCGGGTGGCGTGGAGAACGTCGTCAACCTCCACAACTTCCTGTCCGACACCGTTCTGCTGACCGGTCTCGGCTTCGATCCGCCGCAGCAGACCCCGGCGTGGGGTGTGCTCGAGCGCCCGGCGCAGGCCGCCGTCACCTCTGCTCCCACCATTGCCGTCCTCTACTACCGCGCACAGCACCTCGCCGGCAACACCCGCTACGTCGAGGCGCTCTGCGCGGCGATCGAAGATCGCGGCGGGCGCGCTCTGCCGATCTACTGCGCGTCGCTGCGCACCGCGCCCGACGATCTCATCGAATTACTGGGTACCGCCGATGCGCTCGTGGTGACCGTCCTCGCCGCCGGCGGCGCCACACCGGCGACGGCATCGGCCGGTGGCGACGACGACGCGTGGAACATCGAACGGCTCGCTGCGCTCGACGTCCCGATTCTGCAGGGCTTGTGTCTCACCGGTTCCCGCGCCGACTGGGCGGCGACCGACGACGGCCTCTCGCCCCTGGACGTGGCCACGCAGGTGGCCGTACCCGAGTTCGACGGGCGCATCATCACGGTGCCGTTCTCGTTCAAGGAGTTCGACGAGAACGGCCTGCCCTGGTATCAGCCGGATCCGGAACGCTGCGCCCGGGTGGCCGGGATCGCGATGGCACACGCCCGATTGCGACGTACTCCTCCGTCGGATCGTCGTGTCGCACTGATGCTTTCGGCGTACCCGACCAAGCACGCCAGGATCGGCAATGCCGTCGGGCTCGACACCCCGCGAAGTCTGCTCCACCTCCTGGTCGCGTTGCGGGCAGCCGGCTACGACATCGGACCAGACGCCGGTCCGGACGCGATACCCGGACTGGCCGAAGAGGATTCCGATGCCCTCATCCATGCCATCGTCGAGACGGGCGGGCAGGACCCGGACTGGCTGACCGAGGAGACGCTGGCGGCCAGCCCGATCCGCGTCGCCGCCGACGACTACCGCCGATGGTTCGCAACGCTGCCCGACGACCTGCGGAGCTCCGTCGAACAGCATTGGGGAGCTGCGCCGGGTGATCTGTTCGTGGACCGGTCGTCACGCCCCGACGGCGAGATCGTGGTGTCCGCCATGCGCTTCGGCAACATCACCCTCATGGTGCAGCCGCCGCGCGGGTTCGGCGAGAACCCGGTCGCGATCTATCACGATCCCGATCTGCCTCCGTCGCACCATTATCTGGCGTCCTACCGCTGGTTGACCGGTCGCGGTGCCGGTGTCGCCGACATCGACGGGTTCGGCGCCGACGCGATCGTGCACGTCGGCAAGCATGGCAATCTCGAGTGGCTGCCCGGCAAGACCCTCGGGATGTCGGCCGCGTGCGGTACCGACGCCGCTCTCGGCGACGTCCCGCTGATCTATCCGTTCCTGGTGAACGATCCGGGGGAGGGCACGCAGGCCAAAAGGCGTGCCCACGCGGTGCTCGTCGACCATCTCATCCCTCCGATGGCGCGCGCCGAGTCCTATGGCGACATCGCCCGGCTCGAGCAACTGCTCGACGAGCACGCCAACATCTCCGCGCTCGACCCCGCCAAGCTGCCCGCGATCCGTCAGCAGATCTGGACGTTGCTGACCGCCGCCAAGATGGACCACGACCTCGGGCTGTCCGAACGTCCCGACGAGGACGTCTTCGACGACATGCTGCTGCACGTCGACGGCTGGCTCTGCGAGATCAAGGACGTTCAGATCCGCGACGGTCTCCACGTCCTCGGCCAGGCACCCGAGGACGAGAGCGAGGTCGACCTCGTCCTGGCGATGCTGCGAGCACGTCAGCTGTGGGGCGGCACGCAGGCACTACCCGGCCTGCGCGAGGCCCTCGGTCTCACCGAGGACGGCAGCGCGGCCCGCAACTCGGTCGACGACGTGGAGACCACCGCCAGAGAACTCGTCGCCGCCTGTGCGAAGGAGGGCTGGACGCACGCGGCCGTCGACGCCGTGGCCGCCGGTCATCCGCCTGCGGTGGCCGATGTGCTCGGATTCGCGGCGCGCGAGGTGGTGCCGCGCCTGCGGCAGACCGGCCGCGAGATCGACCAGATCCTGCACGCCCTCGACGGCGGATTCATCGAGGCAGGCCCCAGCGGGTCGCCGCTGCGCGGGCTGATCAACGTGCTGCCGACCGGACGAAACTTCTACTCGGTGGATCCCAAGGCCGTCCCGTCCCGTCTCGCCTGGGAAACCGGTCGCGCCCTGGCCGATTCGCTGGTGGAACGGTATGTCGGCGAGCACGGCCACCATCCGGCGTCGGTCGGCCTGTCGGTGTGGGGGACCAGTGCGATGCGCACCTCCGGTGACGACATCGCCGAGGTCCTCGCACTTCTCGGTGTGATGCCGGTGTGGGACGAGGCGTCCCGACGCGTCGTCGATCTGGAGTTGATCGACCTCGCCGAGCTCGGCCGCCCGCGCATCGACGTCACGGTGCGCATCTCCGGGTTCTTCCGCGATGCGTTCCCGCACGTGGTCACGATGCTCGACGACGCCGTCGCGCTGGCCGCCGCGGCCGACGAACCCGACGACCGGAATTACGTCGCCGCCCACGTGCGCTCCGCGATGACCGAGCACGGCGATCGGCGACGCGCGTCCACCCGGATCTTCGGTTCCAAGCCGGGCACGTACGGGGCCGGGCTGTTGCAGCTGATCGACTCGCGCGAGTGGCGTAGCGACGCCGATCTGGCGCAGGTCTACACCGAATGGGGTGGCTACGCGTATGGACGGGACCTTGGTGGCATCCCCGCGGTCGACGACATGAGGACCGCCTACCGACGCATCGCCGTCGCGGCGAAGAACACCGACACCCGCGAGCACGACATCGCCGATTCGGACGACTACTTCCAGTACCACGGGGGCATGGTGGCGACCGTGCGCGCGCTGACGGGGTCGTCGCCGGACGCGTACATCGGTGACAGCACCCGCCCGGACTCGGTGCGCACGCGCACCCTGTCGGAGGAGACCAGCCGGGTGTTCCGGGCGCGCGTGGTCAATCCGCGCTGGATCTCCGCCATGCAGCGGCACGGATACAAGGGCGCATTCGAGATGGCGGCCACGGTCGACTATCTGTTCGGATACGACGCCACGACCAACGTGGTGGCCGACTGGATGTATGAGAAGCTCACCGAGTCCTACGTCCTCGACGAGGACAATCAGCGTTTCATGCAGCAGTCGAACCCCTGGGCATTGCACGGTATCGCCGAACGCCTGCTCGAGGCGGTCGATCGGGACCTGTGGGAGGAACCGCCTGCCGACATGCTCGATCGGCTGCGGCAGGTCTATCTGCAGGCCGAAGGAGATATCGAGGGTCGCGCCGAGTGACGTGATCACGGCGACGGCCGGGCCGGAAAGAAATCCCGCGGATTCGGGAGAAAACCGGCACGCTCGATCGTTGGACAGGGCAGAGACAGGGCGACACCGACCATCTCGGCGGTGGACGAGGTCTCGGAAAGGCGGAGATCCCCAATGCGGATGATCTACGTGATCGCCTACTTTGCGGTCGAGATCGGTGCGTTCGTCGCGATGGCACACTTCCTCGGATTCGGATGGGCGGTGTTGATCACCCTGGCCGCGGTCGTGGCCGGGTTCGCGCTGCTCCAGCAACAGGGTCGCAAGGTCTTCGCCGAGCTCCGACGTGCATCGCGCAACGAGGTCGACCCGCGCGGTCCGCTCACGGATACCGCACTTCTCGCCGCGTCGAGCCTTCTGCTCGTCATCCCCGGGATCGTGTCCACGATCATCGGTCTGGTGCTGCTGGCGCCGCCGGTACGTCGGATGATGCGTCCGGTGGTCGCCGCCGCCGGTGCCCGCCGGTTCGCCGCGACCATGGACCGCGCGGGCATCTATGCCAGCGGCATGTACGTCGGCCGCGGCACCGTCGTCGACGGCACGGTGGTCGATGTCGACGGGACCGTCGTCGATCCGACACCCGGGCCTGCAGATCGCGGGTTGCCCCGGGGGCGATAGTCCGAGCGCCCGCTCGTCAGGGCACACTGGACCACCGTGACCACGGAACTGCTACTCGGTGGCGTCGTCTATTCACCGGCCGCCCCGGATGCCACTGCCATGGCCGTGACCGACGGCACCGTTGTCTGGGTTGGCAGTGACGACGTCGGCAAGGCTCTGCACCCCGATGCCCGGGTCACGGACCTGCAGGGCCGCTTCGTCGGACCGGGATTCGTCGACTCGCATGTCCATCTCACCTCCACGGGCCTGGCACTCGCCGGCCTCACCCTCAACGAGGCAACGGACCGGTCGGACTGTCTGCGTCGGGTGGCCGCATTCGCTTCCGTCACCGATGAGGGTGAGCTGATCTGGGGCCTCGGCTGGGACGACTCCGGCTGGCAGGGTGCCGATCCCGATGATCGCCGGTTCCCGACGACCGCGGAGATCGACGCGGTGGTCGGCAATCTGCCGGTTTACCTGGCCCGTATCGACGAGCATTCCGCCGTCGCGTCGACCGCGCTACGGCGTCTGGTGCCCGACCTCGAGGCCGCCGTCGGCTACCACCCAGACGAACCGCTGGTCGCCGAGGCCCATCACCTCGTGCGCGGTGCGGCCCGTCAGCTGGTCACCGCGGCACAGCGCACCCGCGCCCAGCGCCGCGCTCTCGACACCGCGGCCGCACATGGCGTGGTCGCCGTCCACGAGAACGGCGGCCCGGACATCAGCGGTCTCGACGACTTCCTCGCCCTCGCCGACCTCGACCACCCGGTCGAGGTGCGTCGCTACTGGGGCCAGGCTGTCCAGAGCGCCGAGCATGCCCGCGAACTCCTGGCGATCAGCCACGCCGACGCCCTGGCAGGCGATCTCTTCATCGACGGGGCGATCGGCTCGCACACCGCCTGGCTGACCGAGCCGTACACCGACCACCCCGGCCACACCGGCATCAGCTACCTCGACTACGAGACCATCCGCGACCACATCCGGGCCTGCACCGAGATCGGCATCCAGGCCGGGTTCCATGTGATCGGCGATGCGGCAACGGCTTCGGTGGTCGCAGCATTCCAGGAACTCGCCGCCGAACTCGGCACCCCGGCACTGGCCCGGTGTGCCCATCGACTCGAACACGCCGAGATGGTGTCGACCGAGCAGGCCGTGACCTTGGCACGTTGCGGCGTCGTCGCGAGCATGCAGCCGCTGTTCGACGCGGAATGGGGCGGGCCGGGCGAGCTCTACGAGCAACGTCTCGGAGTCCCGCGCACCGCCGGCTTGAACAACTTCGCCGGACACGCCCGCGAGGGGGTGATCCTGGCCTTCTCGTCCGATGCGCCGGTGACACCGATCGACCCGTGGTCGTCCATCCGGGCGGCCGTGCACCACCACCAACCCCGCAACGCGATCTCCGCCCGCGGCGCCTTCGCCGCGTCCACCCGAGGTGGCTGGCGGGCCGCAGGCGTCAACGACGGGCTCACCGGAACGCTCGTCCCCGGGGCTCCTGCGAGCTACGCGGTCTGGGACATCGACGATCTCGTGGTCGCCGGATCCCACGCCGGGGTGCAGCGCTGGTCGACCGATCCCCGCTCGCGGGTGCCGGCCCTTCCGGACATCGCCCCCGGCGCACGACTGCCGAGATGCGTCCGCACCGTCCACCGCGACACCGTCCTGTTCGACGGCGGGGCGCTCGACGGCGGCCCCGCGTGAGTTCGCCCCGGTCCGCGTGGACCGTGCTGTCGGTCCAGACGATCGTCGCCGTGGTCGCGGGCATCGCCATGTGGGCAGCCTTTCCGCCCCGCAACCTCTGGTTCCTCGCGGTCGTCGGCCTCGGCCTGATGGCGGTCCTCCTGGGCGCCGGTCGCCCACGGGTCCGCACCGGGGCGTGGCTCGGCTTCGTCTTCGGACTGGCATTCTTCGTACCCCTGCTCCCGTGGATCGGCGTGTACGTCGGGCCGCTGCCGTGGCTGGCGCTCGCCGCGGTGCTGTCGGTGTACCTCGCGTTGTTCGGGGTGATCGCGGTGCTCACCATGCGGCTGCCGGTCCCGCCCGTCTGGTTCACCCTGTCCTGGGTGGCGGTCGAGGGTGTGCGATCGGCCTTCCCATTCGGCGGATTTCCTTGGGGGAGAGCGGCATTCAGTCAGGTCGACGGACCGTTGCTACCCATGGCATCGGTCTTGGGCGCGCCTGGGCTCTCGGCCGCGGTGGCGCTCCTGGGTGCGTCGATCGCGTGGTTGTGTCAGATCGCCTTCAGGGCTGTCCGCGACGGCGAGTACCACGGTCGAACGGTGGTCCGCGGAGCCGCACTGGCCGTGGTCCTCGCCCTGATCGGCCCGGTCTCCGCCATCGCACTGACCCCCGGCACCGTCGACCGCAACGTCGCGTCGTCGTCGGCACAGGTGTCGGCGGTCCAGGGCAATGTGCCCCGGCTCGGACTGGAGTTCAACGCACAGCGACGCGCGGTTCTCGACAACCATGTCCGGCAGACCGAACGACTAGCCGACGCCATTCGGAGCGGCAACGCCGAGCAACCCGACTTCGTGGCGTGGCCGGAGAATGCCTCGGACATCTCACCGCTGACCAACCCGGACGCCGCGCAGGAGATCACCGCGGCGTCGGTGTCGGTCGGCGCGCCGATCCTGGTGGGCACCCTGGTGATGAATCCCGACGGTCGGCCGACCAACACCGTTCTGGTCTGGGATCAGGAACGCGGCCCCGTCGATCGCTACGACAAGCACATCATCCAGCCCTTCGGCGAGTATCTGCCGTGGCGCGGCTTCTTCCGGAAGTTCTCCTCGTATGCGGACATGGCAGGCAACTTCCGGCCGGGTTCCGGATCGTCGACGCTGACCGTGCCGGGGCGGTCGGGACCAGTGCAGGTCGGCGTCTCGACGTGCTGGGAGGTCGCCTTCGACAGATCGGCGCGCGCGGCGGTCGACGACGGCGCCCAGATCCTCTATGTGCCGACCAACAATGCGACGTTCGGCCGCACCGAGATGACCTATCAGCAGCTCGCCATGTCGCAGGTGCGAGCAGTCGAACACGGACGTGCCGTTGTGGTCGCCGCCACCAGCGGTGTCAGCGCGATCATCGATCCCGACGGGATGATCACCGCTCAGAGCGGCATCTTCAGCCCTGCGGTGCTGTCGAGCCGGTTGCCCTTGCGCAGCGACACCACGCCGGCGACGCGGTTGGGGAGCTGGCCGCAGACCGTGGCGATGATCATCGCGGCGGTGGGGCTTTTGTTCGCGGTGGGACGGCATACTAGGTTCTCATTCAGGCAACGCAGCCCACATCGCCGAGTCACAGACCCCGCTTCCGCGGACCTGGCGCAGCCCGTCGGCCAGGCAGTGACGAAGGACCACGCGGGGCCCGAAGATCAAGCGAAGGAGCTCGGTGGCATTGGGTAGTCAGACACCCGGGAATGAGCAACCGGGGAACAATCAGCCGGCGGGCAGGGCCTCCCACGAGGACATGCAGGCCGTTGTCGGGGCGCAGGGCGAACGCGCCCTGGTCGTCATCCCGACGTTCAACGAGCGCGAGAACCTGCCCGGCATCGTCACCCGCCTGCACGCGGCTCTTCCGGGTGCCCATGTCCTCGTCGTCGACGACTCCAGTCCGGACGGCACCGGCGACGTCGCGGAGAGCATCGCCGCGCAGGACACGGCCAAACGCGTCCATGTCCTGCACCGCACGGAGAAGGACGGTCTGGGCAAGGCCTATCTGGCCGGATTCGCGTGGGGTCTCGCCCGCGAATACGCGGTCATCATCGAGATGGACGCAGATGGCAGTCACGCGCCCGAGCAGCTCGGTCGATTGCTCGAAGCGGTCAATGCCGGTGCCGACCTGGTGATCGGGTCACGGTATGTGTCGGGCGGAGAGCTGGTGAACTGGCCGAAACGTCGGGAGTTCCTGTCCCGCGGGGCCAACACCTATGCGCGTCTCGCGCTCGGCGCGAAGGTGCACGACATCACCGCCGGATTCCGCGCCTATCGGAGAACCGTCCTGGAGAAGATCGATCTGGGATCGGTTGAATCGGCCGGTTACTGTTTTCAGATCGACCTGGCGTGGCGGGCGGTCCGGGCCGGCTTCGACGTCCGAGAGGTCCCGATCACCTTCACCGAACGCGAGGTCGGCGAATCCAAGATGAGCGGTGGCGTGATGACCGAGGCGTTCCTGATGGTCGCGCGGTGGGGACTGGAGAGCCGGCTGGAACGGTTCGGACTCCGTAAGAACTGACGTCGGGCGTCACCCGACACCGGGGGATCACCGACAGGCTGCAGACGAGAACGGCCGGATGAGACGAGGTCTCATCCGGCCGTTGTCGACTGCGATCAGTTCGTGACGCCCTTGCGGCGCTGCTTGAGCAGGTCGAGGCGCTCGTTGAGCAGCACCTCGAGCTCCTCCTCGGAGCGGCGTTCGAGCAGCATGTCCCAGTGGGTGCGCGGCGGCTTGGTCTTCTTCTCCTCGGGCTCAGCGCCCTCGAGCAGAGTGCCTTCCATGCCGTTCTTGCACGGCCACTTCGACGGCACCTCGGCGTCGTCGGCGAATGGGACGTCGAAGATCTCGCCGTTGTCGGTGCGGTACTGGACGATACGTCGTGGTGCGAGGTCGTGATCGCGATCGGTCTCGTAGCTCACCGCACCGAGGCGGCTACCTCGAAGTACTCGATCTGCCATGGACAATTCCTCTCAAACATTTCGTCGGGCGCTGACGCTGACAAGCGGGCCCATCGCTATCGGGCACCGGGAGTGCGTGCGGCACCTCGGCACTGAACACAAATCATTCTACGCGTCCGTCAGGGCTCGCCGGGCGAGCCACGGACGGCGACGTCACGGGGCCCCGGGTACGGTCATAACCGTGGACGACCCTCGCCGACGCCCGTACTCGTGCGCATGGTGTGGGCGCAGCATGATCGACTCGAACCAGGGCAGGCGACGCAAATACTGCAAGCAATCCTGCCGTCAACGCGCCTATGAACAGAGAGCGCTCACGCAGGGCACTTCTATTCCCGTCGACGCGGTGATCTTGACGGCCGCCGAGGCCGACGCGTTCGGTGATCGGATGTTCGCGCTCCGATGCGCCGCCGAAGACCTGGTCACCGCAGTCTCGGAACGCGCGGACGTGGCCACCCTCAACTCGCTCGGCGACGATCTGCTGTCACTCGCACGTGAAGCCGAGCGACTACGGTGATCCTCCGGATCTTCGGGCTGTCCGCGCTGGTCACTCTCGCGGCGCTGCTGGTGGCGTATCTGTACCAGGGATGGACCGGTCTGGCCCTCTGCGCGATCCTCGGCATCCTCGAGGTGTCGCTGTCCTTCGACAACGCGGTCATCAACGCGACGGTGCTCGAGCGCATGAGCCGGTTCTGGCAGCGGATGTTCCTGACCGTCGGTGTGATCATCGCGGTCTTCGGGATGCGGCTGCTGTTCCCGCTGGCGATCGTGTGGATCACCGGCGGGCTCAATCCCGTCGAGGCCTTTCGCCTGGCCATGAATCCGCCTGCGGGTGACGCGGAGTACTTCCCTGACGGCACCCCGAGCTACGAGACGATCCTGCTGGAGGCGCATCCGCAGATCGCGGCCTTCGGAGGCATGTTCCTCCTCCTGTTGTTCCTGAACTTCGTCCTCAGCAACCGCGAGATCACCTGGTTGTCGTGGATCGAGAAGCCACTGGGCCGGCTGGGCCGACTCGATCAGCTGTCGATCGTTCTCGCGGCCATCACGCTCGTCGTCGTCGGGGAGTACCTGGTGCCCGACGACGGTCGTGCCACCGTGCTCATCTCCGGCCTGCTCGGCATGATCACCTACATTCTCGTCGACGGCCTGAGTTCGCTGTTCGAGAGTGAACAACCGGGCAGCGACGATCACCTGTCGTCCGCGGAGGCCACCATGGCCGAGGCGGGCTCGGCACGACGACCGAGCCCGGTGACCGTGGCCGTCGGCAAAGCCGGCTTCTTCCTGTTCCTCTACCTCGAGGTGCTCGATGCGTCGTTCTCCTTCGACGGGGTGATCGGAGCCTTCGCGATCACACCCGACCCGATCATCATCGCCCTCGGCCTCGGTTTCATCGGCGCCATGTTCGTCCGGTCGATCACGATCTATCTGGTCCGTCAGGGCACGCTCGGTCAGTACCGCTACCTCGAGCACGGGGCGCATTGGGCGATCGGCGCTCTCGCGGCGATCCTGCTGCTCAGCGTCCACATCCACATCAACGAGGTCATCACCGGCCTGGTGGGCGTCGCATTCATCGGTGCGTCGCTGGCCAGCAGTATCTGGGCCAATCGCCGGGATCAACGCCGCAAGGAACGCAGGACGCAGGTCGGGGTCGCGCAGTGAGGCGACCCGCGATCGAGTCACGCCCCGGGCGGAGCGTCCGCGTCCGCGGTGGCCGTCGGGTACCGGGCTAGACTTCACGTCGTGACCGGTACGGACGGAGACGCGGTGGCATCGGGGGAGCAGCGGGACGATCGACCTGCGGCCGCGCGCCCGAGCCGGCGGGCGGCCGACGCTCTCGCGAGATCCGATGCGAACGCCGGCGCGGTACGTGCCGCACGAGCGGCACGCAGCCTCATCCCGGATTCCCGGTCCGCCCCGCCGGGTGGCCGCGCGTCGGATCGGGTCGCCCGCCTGATCGGTGAATCCCGTCCGGACCGCCCCAGTGTGCTGCGGGAACTGGGCCTCGGCGCGGTTCAGGTGTGGCAGGCGCTCGTCTCCCGTCGTCCTTTCCGCGACGACGACCCGGTACCGGCCACGATCCTGTTCACCGATCTGGTGGGGTTCTCCACGTGGGCTCTCGATGCCGGAGACGACCAGGTCCTGCGACTGCTCGCCCAGGTGAACGACGTGACCGAATCCGTGGTCACCGCTCGCGCCGGCAGTGTCGTCAAACAACTGGGCGACGGTTCGATGGCGGTCTTCCTCGACGGGACCGAGGCCATCGAGGCCGCGTACGAGGCCATCTGTGCGGTGAGCGCGTTGACCATCGACGGTTATCGTCCACAGCTGCGGGCGGGGCTGCACACCGGGACACCGCGCGCGGTCGGCGACGACTTCCTCGGCGTGGACGTCAACATCGCGGCGCGGGTCGCCGACGCCGCCGGCCCCGGCGAACTCCTGGTGAGCGATGCCACCCTCGCATCCGCGGACGCCGAGAAGTATCACCGGCGCAGGCGCAGGTTCAAGGCGAAAGGCGTACCACGCGATCTGGAGGTCTTCGCCGTGGTGCCCCGCTATGACGCCGGTACTTGACGCCGGTGCCTGACGCCACGCGTCGTAGCGGGCATCGAGTTGGTCATCTGCAGATCGTGGACCATTCGCTCACAGGTCACTTCGACGTCTGCTCATCTGGTGACACTGGTCGGTGACTCGGCGCACAATGGGTTGGTGCCTGTACGGGCGACCGCGTCGAGTCGGCGGCGCGGGTCGCCGCGGGTGGCAGTGTCCGGAAGACAATCGCGGGACGTGATGGCAATGGACAACAAGCAGCAGCAGATGCTGGCATTCGAAACTGATTGGTACCAACTCGGCGGCGGCTCGTCGCGCGTGATCACCGAGCGGTTCGGCCTCACCGATCGCGACTTCTTCAGTGAGGTCGACCGGATCGTCGCGTCGGATCCGCCTCCCTCGCTGACGCATTCGGAGTTGGGCAGGATGCGCAGTGTGATCCGTCGCCGACTGTGGATGGCGCGCTGAACCCAGCTGTCGGCACGGGTGCCCGACGGAAGTGCTCGACTCCGGGCCTCTCGGACGCTAATCTGACAACAGCAGTCCTCAGAATGCTTGTCGTCTGAATTCGTGGAGGTCCGACATGACGGTCACACAGCCCTCGCCGACCGAGTCCGCCGGCGCGGTGATCTCGCACGCCGACGACGAGATCGAGCTCATCCCGCCGGACTCGCTGACCGCCGAGCTCACCGGGCGGTTCACCTTCTTGCCGGTCAACGGCGCGGCCTTCGTGATGCAGGTGATGCACCCGACCATCGGCGACATCGTCGGGAAGTACTCGGTGTTCCGGACAGATCCGCTCGGGCGCGCCGTTCGCTCGATCGATTCCGTGCTGCGCTGGGTCTACGGCGGCACCGAGGCGATCGAAGAGGGCAAGCGACTGCGGCGGATGCACCAGCCCCTCCAGATGCGGAACGCGCAGGGTGCTCACATCAGCGCCCTGAACCCCGAGGCCTACCAGTGGGTCATCGCCACGGCCTTTCCCACCTCGTGCAGCGCCGCGCCGCTGATCCTCGGGCGGGAGTTCACCGCTCCCGAACGCGACGAGGTCTTCCGGGACAACCGGCGGATCGCGAAGATCGTGCAGGTACCGATGCGCGGCTATCCCGAATCGATCGAGGAGTTCTGGCGGTATTACGACGACATGGTCGAGAACACCTTGGTCGCGCATCCGGTGGCCCTCGACCTGATCGCCCAGATGAAGGCGGCGCCGAGGCTCGACGGCGCAGTCCCGCCCCCCGTGCTCCGGCTGGCCAACACGGTCGCGCGGGTCGCCGCCGTCCCGGTCCAGAAGCTGAACTACCTGACCACCGTCGGCGTCATGGAGCCACGCGTACGCGAGATCCTCGGCTTGTCGTGGAGCGCCGACGAGCAGCGTGAACTGGAGCGGATCCACTCGGCCATCCGGTTGTCGTACCGAGTCCTGCCCGAGCGGCTCACCTACTTCCCGCTGGCCTATCACGCGCGCCGCCACCACGCCGCCATACAGGCGATGAAGCGCCGCGAAGGCGCCGGTGCCGCCTACAAGGTCGCAGACCGCGCAGGCGCCCCCGCCGCAGGCCAGGGGCCGCCCGCGAAGTTCTAAACTGGGCTGGTGCCGTTTTCCGACGATGACCTCGACGCGTTCTATCGGGACATCGAGGCGCGCACCGCCGCGTCACCTCCTCGACGCCGTCGACGAATCGGTGTCGAGCGGCGTCGTGCCCCAGTGTGCCCGACCCCGGAGAAGGACTCGTTCTCCGCGGAGATGTCTGCGCGCGACAGTATTGCGCGAATTCGCCACCGTGTCCCTCCCGACGTCACTCTGCGTTGCTATGAATGTGTTTGCGGCTCATGGCATATCACGAGCCGGTCGCCACGGTGACCCGACTCGCGGCCGCCGGCGCGGTGATCGATCTGGCCACCGTCGACACGGTGGCCACCGCCGACGCGTATGCCCGTTTGCTGGGCGGTGTGGCGTCGACGTCGTCGTCCGTGGGCAACGGGTCGATCCGATGGCATGCGGTGAACGCGAACGACACCCACCGAGTGTCGTTCGGCGTCGCTGACCGCGTCGCGGCCGAGAGACTGCTCGACCGCCGCGGGCTGTCGCGCGATGAGCCGGTCGCGGTCACCGACGACGTCGGCTTGGTGGAGGCAGGCGACGGCGAGCTCGAGGCCATCGATCATCTCGTCTTCACCGCGCACTCCCGCGATCACGCGCTGGCGGTTTTCGGGGCCTGTCTGGACCTCGATTTCCGGCTCGATCGGGAGATCGGCGACGGCGCACGCCAACTGTTCTTCCGGGCAGCCGATCTCGTGGTGGAGGTGGTGACCGACTCCGCGCCGGCGGGTGATCCGCAGCCCTGCGCATTGTGGGGTGTCGCGTGGCGATCGCGAGATGCCGCGGTGACGCACCGTCGGCTGGCCGATCTCGGAGTGCCGACGAGCGAGGTCAGGACCGGACGAAAGCCGGGCACGCGGCTGTTCACCGTCCGTGATCGCGCCCTCGCCACCCGGACCGTGGTGATCGAGACGGAATCACGTCACGCGGAGTAAGCACGGATCCTGTCGACCTGCGTGGACCGACCGTTCGGACGTTTGCGAGATCAGATGGAAGACTGGACCCATGACCACTCCGCCCGCCGAAGCGGGTCCACGTCCCGCCGTCGTCGTGGTGTCCGCCGATCATGCCGACACCCTCATGTCCGAGTTCGAGCGATATCGGCGCGACTACGACATCACCTGCGCGAGTTCGGCGATCGAGGCGATCGCTCTGCTCGGCAGGCTCCGGAGTGAAGGGCATCAGGTGGCCCTGATCGTCACCGAATCCGAACTCTCCGACATGAATCTCCTCGAGGCGCTCTCGACGTTCCGCAGTATCGTGCCGACCGCCCGGCGGGTCGTCGGGATCCACTGGAGCCGTTTCCTCCAGGACAGTGAGACGCTGCGGCCTGCCCTGCAGAAGGGCAAGTTCGATACGTTCCTCCTCATCCCGCGCGGACCGCGGGACGAGGAGTTTCATTACGCGATCACCGAACTCCTGTCGGACTGGGGCGCGACCGTCGCAGCGCCGGAGGTCGAGGTGCTCCGTATCATCAGCCCCGCCCTCACGCCACTGACGATGTCGATCCGGGACTTCCTCGAACGAATGGGCATGCCGTACCGGACATATCCTCCCGACAGCTCCGCGGGACGAGCCGCCATCGCGCTCTGGTCCGCCGACGGCAACCGGATCCCCGCCGAGAGCAACCTGTTTCCCGACGACGGCACCGCCGCGCCGGGTGGGTCACACACCTCGGTACCCACGCCGCTGGTGCATTCTCTCCGGGGCGCCGCCGACGCGGTCATCTCGCCGGACTCGGTGCGTGACGTCGCGGAGATGCTCTACGGCCGCCCCTCCGACATCGAGCTCGAGACCATCGTCGACCTGGCAGTGGTCGGGGCGGGACCGGCCGGCCTCGCTGCCGCCGTGTATGCGGCGTCGGAGGGACTGAGCACCGTCGTCATCGAGTCGGAGGCCATCGGCGGGCAGGCGGGCACGAGCTCGATGATCCGCAACTACCTCGGTTTCCCCAGGGGTATCTCGGGCATGCGGCTCGCCCAGCGGGCGCGTACCCAGGCCGTCCGCTTCGGTGCGCGGTTCTTCACGGGCTGGCCGGTGGAGAGTCTCGTCGTCGAGGACTCCTCCGCGCCCTACCGCCTGCGGACCGAGGGCGGCGAGGTCTGTGCTCGGTCCGTCCTGATCAGCACCGGCGTCGCCTACCGTCGCCTCGGCGTCGCCGATCTCGAGGATCTCGTCGGCCTCGGCGTCCATTACGGCGCGGCGATGAGCGCGGCCCGGGAAATGGACGGACACGATGTGTTCGTGGTCGGCGGCGGCAACTCGGCAGGCCAGGCGGCGATCCACCTCGCCCGGTACGCGCGTTCGGTCACGATCGTGGTCCGACGACCCGATCTCACCTCGACGATGTCGCAGTATCTGATCGGGGAGATCGCCTTCAACCCCCGCATCACGGTGCGCGGCTCGAGCGAGGTCGTCGACGGCGGCGGTGCCGGCCGTCTGGAATGGATTACGTTGCGCGACAGGATCACCGGGAATCAAGAGCGATGCGCGGCCGCAGGTCTGTTCCTGCTCCTCGGCGCATCGCCGCACTGCGACTGGCTGCCGGACGACGTGGAGCGCGACGACGACGGCTTCGTCCTGACCGGTCGGGAAGTTTCGCACGATCGCTGGCTCGGCGATGTGCCACCGGCCAACCTCGCCACCAGCGAACCCGGCCTGTTCGCCGCCGGTGACATCAGGGCGGGCTCGATGAAGCGGGTGGCCGCGGCCAGCGGTGAGGGGGCCAGTGTGGTACCCCTCGTGCACACGTGGCTGGAATCGTTGCGACAGGTCCAGCCCTCATGACGACGACTGCGTTCCCCGCCGCTCGGCACGCGGCCGATCAGTCGCGAATCCCCCGATAGATCCCACGGCGCACGATCCATGGCTGTAGCACCGAATCGATCGACCATGCCGGGAACCGGAAGGGCCTGCCATTGGGCGCGAAGACCTCGAGTCCATCGGGCTGGACGCCGACGACCGATCCCCAGCGTCGGCTCCGGGGCCGGTAGCTGCGCAGCGGTCGCCCGGCGAACGATGCCGTGACGTTGTGCGCCACGAGCCGATCGGCCCGGTTGCGTGCTGAGTTGCGCAGCGGGTCGGTGGCGGCGACGTCCCCGACCGCGAAGACGTTGTCCTGGCCGTGAACTCGGAGATCCGTGGTGACCCGGACGAAGCCGCGATCGTCGAGGAGATCGGCGGGGAGCCATTCGGTGTTGGGCCGGACCGCGCCGATCGCCCAGATGACCGCGTCGGCGCGCGTCGGCTGCTGACCGGTGGACCAGGTGACCGGCTCGGCGGTGATCCGATCGACGGCCCCTCCATCCGGGATCACCGCGCGGTGGCCGGGGTGCACTGTCACCCCGAGTCGATCGAGCCGCCGGCGCACGTGATGCCAGACCCGTGGATGATGCTGGGGGAGTGCGCGATCGCCCGGAAAGTACAGATCAACGGTCTTGCCGGGCCAGACGCCCGCGACGTTGGCCGCCGCGCTGACCGCGGCGGCCCCGCCACCGATCACCGCCACCGACGACACAGCCGACAGCCGCTCGTGCGTGGATTCGAGGTCTGCGTCGACCTCGTCGATCGACTGTAGCGTCGGCTGCCGCCAGAATCCGTTACGCACCCCGGTCGAGATGACAAGGGCGTCATAGCTCTCGACGACAACGTCACCGTCGC
The DNA here is from genome assembly GCF_026625785.1 of Gordonia sp. SL306. NCBI lineage: Bacteria > Bacillati > Actinomycetota > Actinomycetes > Mycobacteriales > Gordoniaceae > Gordonia > Gordonia sp. SL306. Next base: position 5,050,986 of record NZ_CP113063.1, read on the forward strand.
CACCACAGACCGCGACGGTGCGTGCGGCCGGGTCGAGACCGGTGAGGGTGCCGTGGACGACGCGCACACCGTCGAGCCCGCGGAACCTGGTGAACGGAATCCAATAGTCCCGGCGCCACGCTTCCGGCCGGGCGATCCGGCTGCCGACCTCCTGTCCGCTCACGAGTCCGGGTTTGACGGAGACCCCGACGACGTCGTGGTGGCGGGCCAGGTGGATCGCGGTGAGGATGCCGGTGTCGCCGAGCCCGGCGACCACGATCCGCCGGGCGGAGGTGCCGTCAGCCATGCGACGCCGCCCGTGGCGGTCGCGGCAGGAAGCGGGGCACCCGGTCGATGACCGCCTGGTATCCGGGACGGCGCTCGAGGCTGCGCTTCTCCATCATCGGGATACTCGCACCCTCGAACAGCGCGAGCATGATCACCGCCCCGGCGAACAGCCACCACGCGTCGGTCGGTGCTGCGGCGACTCCGAAGAGTGCCAGCGCGAACCAGAACGAGAACTCGCCGAAGTAGTTCGGATGCCGGGACCAGCTCCACACGCCCCGATCCATGACGTCACCGGGTCGGCGGTGATCGGCGAACACACGCAGTTGCCGATCGGCGACGGATTCGAGCAGAACCGCGCCGAGCCCGACCACGAACGCCACGACGACGAGCCAGAACGGCCCGTCGGACGGCCGGGTCACCGCCACGTACACGGGGAGCATGCCGACGAACACCTGGAGGGTGGGGATGACGTGGATCGCGAAGAGATCCGCCGGCCACGACCACCTTCCCGCGCTCTCGCGGATCATGCCGTAGCGCCAGTCCTCGTGATGGAGACCCGGGAAGGTACTCACCCAGTTCGCCGTGAGCCGGACCGCCCAGACCATCACCACGATCGTCAGCATCCACGATCGGAGATCATCGATGCCGAGATCGCCGCGCCACCACCAGAAGACCAACATCAAGGGCGGTATGACGCTCCAGTAGGCGTCGTAGAAACTCGAGTTCCGGTAGTGGCGACTGAATCCGAAGATCACCAGAGTGGCGAGGAGGTCGGCGATCAGCGTGTCCAGCCACAGCGCGGACGTGGCGGGTCCCCAGATCAGCCACAGCGCCGCCACGGCGACAGCGATCACATAGGCGATCGTGATACGGACGAGGCCGTGGGCTCGTCGGCTCGTTTCAAGGGTCGACATGGTGCGCGACGCTCGACCGTCAGATCAGGGTCGCGAGTTGTTCGACGTCGGCGACGCTGCCGGGCGACACCAGCATGGTCGTCACACCGGCGGACTCCCAGCGGGCGACCTGGTCGCGGACGTGTGCGATGTCCCCGACAATCGCGGAATCCTCCACCACCTCGTCCGGGATGATGCTGGCCGCCTCGTCCTTGCGTCCGGCGCGGAACAGCGCGGTGACCTCGTCGACCACCTCGGCAAATCCCATCCGGCGGTACACCTCGGCATGGAAGTTCGTGTCCTCGCTGCCCATGCCGCCCATGTAGAGCGCCAGGAACGGCTTGATCGCCTCGTAACTGGCGGATCGGTCATCGGTGATCACGATCTGGGCGGTCGCGCAGATCTCGAAATCCTCGCGGCTCCGTCGTGCCCCGGTGCGCGCGAAACCCTCGTCGAGCCATTCGTTGTACGTGTCAGCCAGGCGCGGCGTGTAGAAGAGTGGCAGCCAACCGTCGGCGATCTCGGCGGCCAACGCGATGTTCTTCGGCCCCTCGGCCCCGAGCATCACCGGGATGTCGGCGCGCAATGGATGCGTGATCGGTTTCAGTGGCTTGCCGAGCCCGGTGGTGTCGTCGCCGGCCAGCGGCAGCGGATAATGCGGTCCCGCGCTGGTCACGGGCGCCTCACGGGCCCAGACCTGTCGCATGATGTCCACGTACTCGCGCGTCCGCGCCAGCGGCTTGGCGAATCGCTGCCCGTACCATCCTTCGACGACCTGCGGGCCGGAGACACCGAGGCCGACGATGTGTCGTCCACCGGAGAGATGATCGAGGGTCAGGGCCGCCATCGCGCAGGCCGTCGGCGTTCGCGCGGACAGCTGGAGCACCGAGGTGCCGAGGCGTACGCGTTCGGTCGTCGAGCCCCACCAGGCGAGAGGAGTGTAGGCATCCGATCCCCAGGCCTCGGCGGTGAACACGCTGTCGAAGCCTGCCGATTCGGCGGCCGCCACCAGTTCGGCGTGGTTCTTCGCCGGCCGCGCGCCCCAATATCCCAGCTGTAGACCGAGTTTCATATCGCTCCCGTGTTGATCGTCGCCGGCCGGAGGGGCCGATTGTCCTCAGCCTAGAGTGTCGTCTCCCAGCATCTCGCGCACATCGCGCGCCAACGCGAGGCACGACGTCAGACCAGGCGATTCGATTCCGAACATGTTGACCAGGCCCGGCATGCCGTGCTCGGTGGGGCCCTGGAGGAGGAAGTCGGCGGCGGGCTCACCGGGACCGCTCAGCTTCGGCCGGACGCCGGCGTAGGCGGGCGCCAGCGCGTGGTCGGGCAGCTCTGGCCAATACCGACGGATCTCGGCGTAGAACCGATCGGCGCGGTCGGGATCGACCCGATAGTCCACCTGGTCGGTCCACTCGACGTCGGGTCCGAAGCGGGCTGCACCTCCCATATCCAGGGTCAGGTGGACCCCGAGGCCACCATCGGTGGGCACCGGGTAGATGAGTCGACGGAACGGCACCGGACCCGCGGACAGGGAGTAGTAGTTCCCCTTCGCCAGCCTGCGTGCCGGGATCCGGTCCGCCGGGAACCCGTCGAGCGAACCGGCGAGATCCCACGCTCCGAGACCCGCGCAATTGATCAGCGCCCGGCACCGGAGAGACCCGGCATCGGCGACGTCGAGCGTCATCGGTGAACCTTCCCGAACCGACCCTGAGACCACGCGGCTGCCGAGCGCGACACCTGCTCCGGCCGCCTCCGCGTCGGCCCGCAGCGCCCGCATGAGGCCGTGGCTGTCGACGATGCCGGTCGACGGCGACAACAGCCCTGCGACGCCGACGAGGTGCGGCTCGAGTCCGCGCAGCCCCGACGCATCGAGCTTCTGCAGATCCGTGACACCGTTCGCGGCCGCATGCGAAGCGATCTCGTCCAGCCGACCGATCTGGTCATGCGCCGTCGCGACGATGATCTTGCCCAGGCGACGATGCGGCACCCCGCGGTCGGCGCAGTATCGGTAGAGGAGCTCGCGTCCGCTGACACAGGCGGACGCCTTGCGGCTGCCCGTCGGATAGTAGATACCGGCGTGGATGACTTCGGAATTGTGCGAACTCGTCTGCGTGCCAACGGCACTCTCGGCCTCGAGGACGAGTACCTCGTGACCGGCGCGCGCCAGGTCACGGGCCACGGCAAGGCCGACGACACCGGCACCGACGACGACGGCATCGACAGTCTCCACCACGATGTCGAGGGTAGTGAGCCCCAGCGGCCCTGAGAAGACTAGATTGGGCGACACCTGCCATCGTCGCTCGAGGGGATCTCTGTGAACCGGTTTCAGCAGACAGCATCGATCGTCAACAAGCTCGTGACACCGGTGCTGCGGCTCCCGGGTCTCAGGTCGGTCCTCGGCCGGTCGATCATGGTCCTCCGATACACCGGGCGCACCTCGGGCAAAGCCTTCGAGCTCCCCGTCGGCTACCGCCGCGACGGCGGCGATATCGTCGTCGGGGTGGCGATGCCGGACAAGAAGAGTTGGTGGCGAAACTTCACCGGTGAGGGAGGCCGCGTCACCATGGTGATCGACGGGACGACACGCACCGGACACGCGATCAGTCGCCGCGACGACAAGGGCCAGGTGCTGGTCCGGATCGCCGTGGACACCGACAGCTGAGCCGCACAACTCCCGAAGGACCCCCGATGACAGTCATCGACACACTTCTCAGTTCGCTCGCCGACGGCTCGGTCTCGGTCGTCGACCTCACCGCGCCGCTGAGCCCGACCACACCGGTCCTGCAGCTGCCGCCGCCCTTCGCCAACACGATCTCGATGTCCCTGGAGACCGTGAGCGACTTCGACGACAACGGACCGTTCTGGGGCTGGCACAACATTCACACCGGCGAGCACACCGGTACCCACGTCGATGCCCCCAGCCACTGGGCGACCGGCCGCGAGGGTAGTTCCGTCGACCAGATCCCACCGGGTCGTCTGGTGCGTCCGGCGGTGCTCCTCGACTTCACCGACGCGGTTGCCGAAGATCCGGACTTCCTTTTGGAACCAGAGCATCTCGACGCCCATGTTGCGGAGAACGGACCGCTGCCGGACGGTGCCTGGCTGCTGTTCCGGACCGGATGGAGCCGATTCAACACCGACGCCGGCCGGTTTCTCAACGCCGACGACGACGGACCGCACAGCCCGGGAGTCTCGGTGGCCGCCGCGCAGTGGCTGGCGTCGTCGCCGATCACCGGATACGGCGTGGAGACGGTCGGCATCGACGCCGGACAGGCAGCGGCCATGGACCCGATCTTCCCGGCCCACCACCACCTGCTCGGCGCTGACAAATACGGGCTGACGCAGCTCCAGAATCTCGGAGCCGTTCCTCGTTCCGGCGCGATGCTGGTCGTCTCACCGTTGCCGATCGTCGGCGGAACCGGCTCGCCCGCACGAGTTCTCGCCCTCGTCCCGGCCTGATCGGCCGACACCATGGCGTGCGTGGCGGACGTCGTCGCCCAGACCCTCGTCGAACTGGGCGTCGGGACCTGCTTCGGGGTGGTCGGTAGCGGCAACTTCGTCCTCACCAACGCCCTTCGGGCACGCGGTGTGCCCTTCGTGGCGACGCGTCACGAAGGGGGCGCTGCGTCGATGGCCGACGGGTACGGTCGCGTTGCCGATGTGCCGGCGCTGGTGTCGGTGCACCAGGGCTGCGGACTGACGAACGCGATGACCGGCATCGCCGAGGCGGCCAAGAGTCGCACCCCGATGCTGGTGTTGGCCGCGGACTCCGCGGCCGGCGCGGTGCTCTCGAACTTCAACATCGATCAGGACGCTCTGGCCCGTAGTGTCGGTGCCGTCGCCGACCGTGTCCACGGGCCCGGTTCCGCCGTTGCCGACGTGACTCGCGCATATCGCACTGCCGTGCAGGGCAGGCGTACCGTCGTCCTGAGTCTGCCGCTCGACATCCAGGCCGCCGAGCTCGCCGCGCCGGATGCTGCCGCCACCCTGCTCACCTGCGATCCGGTTCGGCCGTCCGCGGATTCCGTTGCGGCACTGCAGGAGTTGATCGAGGCGGCGGAGCGGCCGGTGTTCGTGGCCGGACGTGGGGGTCGTGCCGCCGGGGCCCAGATCGCCGAGCTCGCCGCGCGTGCCGGTGCGCTCGTCGCGACATCTGCGGTCGCGAACGGGTTGTTCCGTGGCGACCACTTCGATCTCGGAATCTCCGGTGGCTTCTCCACCCCACTCACCGCTGAGCTGATCCGTTCCGCCGACCTGATCGTGGGGTGGGGTTGTGCGCTCAACATGTGGACGATGCGGCACGGGACACTCATCGGCGCACAGACTGCCGTCGTGCAGGTCGACGACGATCAGAGCGCCCTCGGGGCCCATCGCCCGATCACCATGGGAATCCATGGGGACTGCGGCGCGACCGCGGCCGATCTGATCGATGCGATCGTGGAGGAGCGCACCGGATACCGGACCGTGGAGGTGGCGCGACGCCTGGCGGCCGGGCGACGCTGGAACGACGTGACCACGACGGACATCTCGACGGCCGACCGCATCGATCCGCGGGTGTTCAGCGCCGTACTCGATGGCGCACTGCCGTCCGAGCGCGTCGTCGCGGTCGACTCCGGCAACTTCATGGGTTATCCCAGTGCCTATCTACGGGTTCCCGACGAGAACGGTTTCGTGTTCACCCAGGCCTTCCAGTCCATCGGACTCGGCCTGTCCAGCGGGATCGGCGCCATGCTCGCGCGACCCGACCGGCTCGCGGTGGTCGCCGCAGGCGACGGGGGATTCCTGATGGGCGTCGCGGAGTTGGAGACGGCTGTCCGGCTGGGTCGGCCGATGCTGATCGCCGTGTACGACGATGCCGCATACGGCGCCGAGGTGCACCACTTCGGCCCCGACACCGACCTCGGTTCGGTCACCTTCCCGGACACCGACATCGCCGCGCTGGCCCGCGGTTTCGGCGCTGCCGCGGTCACGGTCAGAAGCCGCGCCGACATGGAACACGTTGTGACGTGGCTCGATTCCCCCTCAGGGGTGCTGGTCGTCGATGTGAAGATCGCTTCCGACGGCGGGGCCTGGTGGCTGGCCGAAGCCTTCACAGGACATTGAAGCCGTTGACACGAGACGGATGCCGACGAGTCGGAACAACGGGCCGGTAGTAATTGCCGAAAAGCCAACGGATAATGGCGTGGTTGTTGGCCTTCATTCGGTCCGGTTAGGGCCGTAAACGATCGCTCGGGACGGGGCAGAGGTTGAATCGTGCTGACTTGTAGAACTCGTTCAACCATGCAGCGAGATCATTCACTCGCGCATGCTCGGCTACGCCAAGGGAATGCGGCGGCGGGTCGGACGCACTGCCACGCTTGACCCCGTGGGGCACTGAGGTGTGGCCATCTCATCTCAGGTGGCCGATGCGGAGGCGTGCCGATGGGTGGCGGGCTGGAACAGTTCGATCAGATTGCCGGCAGGGTCGGCGAGCAGGATCTGCCGGCCGCCCGGGCCGCTGACCGGATGGCTGCGGAATGCGACGCCGGCGTCGCGCAGGCGGGCGCTCTCGGCATCGAGGTCACTGACGATGAGGTGGATGCGGTTGCCGCCCGGGCCGGTGGTGTCTGCGGGTGTGGCGCGGGCGCCGGAACTGGCCGGGCCGGACAGCAGGAGGCGCAGGGAGCCCCGGATCACGTCGGCGAAGGCGGGGGCGGGATTGGTGTGCAGGGTGAAGCCGAGGTGGCGGGTGTAGAAGTCGATGGCGGCGGGCACGTCATCGACGAGGTACCGGACGCTGGCGTATTCGCTCGGTGTGGTCATCGGTCACTCCTTGTCACGGTTGGGTGGTGAGGATCGGCAGTAGGTATCGGATGCGGCCGTCGATCTCGGCCGCGGTGGCCTGGAAGGCCGGATAGTTGGTGTCCTCGTCGGTACCACCTGGTGTCGCTGGGTCGGGGATGCTCCAGTGGACCGAGCGGATGTCGGCGCCGAACTGAGGGCAGACTTCCCGGGCCTTGTCGCACAGGGTGACCACCTTGTCGAACCGGTGGTCGGCGAGGGTGTCGAGATCGCGGGGACGCCGGCCGGTGATGTCGATCCCGAACTCGTCTCGCAGCACCCGCACCGCGTTGGGATGCATGTCCGGTTTGGGGCAGGTGCCGGCGCTGATCGCGTCGACCCGACCGTTGCCGTAATGGTGCGCAAGCGCTTCCGCGATCACGGAGCGGGCACTGTTGCCGGTGCACACGAACAGCACCGCCACGGGTGTCTTCGGGTCGAAAAGTGGGGGTGGGGGGGTCCGGCCGAGTGCCGGGTGCAGTGCGGCGCCGGTGCCGCCCAGCATCTGGCTGCAGCGGTCCAGGTCGAGGTGGTAGTAGCTATCGCGGCCGTCGAAGCTGCTGCGTGTGGCCCTCACCAGCCCGCCGTCGCGCAGCAGTCGCAGGTGGTAGGAGATCAGGCTTTGCGGCTCACCGACCAGCGTCACCATCTCCCGGACTCGGTAGTCGCTGCCGGACAGCGTCGCCAACAGCTGCCACCGCAGCGGATGTGCGGCCAGCTGCACGAACGTCGGGACGGGTTGACGCAACGGCACCACTACACGAGAATAACACGAGATACATCAAATCAGTTTGATCTAACTGGCGACGGCGATGGATGCGAGTGGAGCAGGGTGTCGAAACAACGATGACTGGTACGCCGGGCGGGCTGCACCGGCGCTTGGGGCTCACCGATGCGGTCGTTATCGGTCTCGGGGCGATGCTCGGGGCTGGGATCTTCGTGGCCCTGGCGCCCGCGGCCGGTGCGGCGGGGTCGGGGTTACTGATCGGGCTCGCGGTCGCGGCGGTGGTGGCCTACTGCAATGCAACCTCGTCGGCGCGGCTGGCGGCACGATACCCGGTCTCCGGTGGCACGTATGTGTATGGGCGCGAACGACTCGGCGAGTTCTGGGGCTATCTGGCGGGCTGGTGTTTCGTGTTCGGCAAGACCGCCTCCTGTGCGGCCATGGCGTTGACCGTGGGCGCCTACGCCTGGCCCGAGCAGGCCCACGCCGTCGCGGTCGCGGCGGTCGTGGCGTTGACGGCGGTGGACTACCGCGGCGTTCAGAAGTCGGCCCTGCTGACCCGGGTGACCGTCGCCATCGTGCTGGCCGTGCTCGCTGCGGTCGTCGCCGCAGCGTCGACCTCCGAAACCACCGAGGTCGCCCGGCTTGCATGGGGTTCCGACATCACGGTGGGCGGGGTGCTGCAGGCGGCGGGGCTGTTGTTCTTCGCCTTCGCCGGGTACGCGCGGATCACGACCCTCGGTGAGGAGGTCCGCGATCCGGCGCGCACCATTCCCCGCGCGATCCCGCTGGCCCTGGGCATCACCCTGCTCGTCTACACGCTTGTCGCGGTCGCCGCGCTGCTGGTGCTGGGTCCGAACGGGCTGGCCGAGGCGACCGCACCGTTGTCGAGCGTGGTGGCCTCGGCCGGGGTCGGCTGGCTCGAGCCCGTCGTGCGCGTCGGGGCAGTAGTGGCCGCGCTGGGCTCGCTGCTGGCCCTGGTGCTGGGTGTCTCTCGTACCACCCTGGCGATGGCACGGGACCGGCATCTCCCGTATTTTCTGGCCTCGGTGCACCCCCGGTTCGGGGTGCCGCATCGCGCCGAACTCGCCGTCGGTGTGGTCGTGACCGTCGCCGCAGCAACCACCGATGTCCGTACCGCAATCGGATTCTCGTCCTTCGGCGTGCTCGTCTATTACGCCGTCGCCAACGCCTCCGCATGGACGCTCACGCAGACTGACGGACGGCGGCTCGGGCGTGCCATCCCGGCATTCGGGCTGGTCGGATGTCTGATACTGGCGTTCATTCTGCCTGGGCGGTCGGTCCTGGCCGGCACCGCTGTCTTAGCGGTGGGCGCAGTGATCTACGCCGTGCGCCGCCGACTCGGCGCTCCGCCCGCGCCGACATCAGACGTGCCGCAGCAGTAAGTCCACCACCAGAAAAGAGCTTCACCGAGCCGGCCACAACTGAGGTGCAGTAGTCCGGAACGAGGCCCGTGAGGTCTTCGTGAGGGATCCGATCCACTCGGGGAGTCTCGGTTCCGGGATTTCAGTCGTCAGGAGTTGTTCCGGTACTTCACCCTGCCCCGGCTGACGTCGCGTTCGCCGATCCTGGCCGGGCCGCGGGCCGGCGGACTGGTTGGGAGTGAGGGTGGCTCAGGCCCGCGGTCATTTCGTCCATCGCGGCGATGAGGTGCACAGGAATCACCCCGGGCGGGGTGATGGTGTCGATGCCTTGTTGTTTGAGCACGAACAGGTCGACGCTGCTTGAAACCGGGCGGCGAGGTCGGTTATGTGCCGCACCGATCGGAACGGCCGCGACAGACGGGTGATCACCAGTTCGGCAGGGTCACCGATGGGTTTGGTGATGTATCGCAGTGTCAGGGTGGTGCCGGGATAGGCACCGATCAGACCCGGCCACATGTCCAGAGTCCTGATTTCGGACAGATCGGTAACCATGGACTACACGACATCCGGTGGCATTTCGACGATTACTACCGAAACCTCAACGACCACCCTTGAGAGCGCGTCGCGGGCGCAGTTCGGAGCGAAGCCACGCATAGACACCGTCGTGGTTCAACAGCGTGAAATGGTGCGCGCTCCCGACATGGAAGCCGTCCGATGGCCGCAAACCGATTGTGCGGTGACGACTCTGTCCGCGCCCGCTCTCGGCCAGCACCAGACCATCGCCCAGCAGTCGCCCCAGCGGGTGATCGGCGCGTCGGGTCACCGACGCGGTCGCGAACAGATGACGGACGTTCGGCGGCAGCGGAGCGTCGTCGGGGAGCGGCTGTCGGAGCACATCGCGCTCGACGTCACGCCACCCCTCTTCGGTGAGCGTGCCGTGAAAGAGGTCCCGGACTCCCGCACTGCGCCGCCGGAGCAGGTTGCCGAACGGATTCGTCGCGGGAAACCCGCCGAGCGCGGCGGTGGCCGCATGCACGCCTTTCGCCATCGGTGCGCCGAGATGCGGCGTACCCAGATACACCGTATGTCTCAGCAGGGCGGCCCAATACAGGTCTTCGCGGACGGCTCGCTCGCAGGCACTCCGGATGACGAGCCCACCCATGGAATGGCCGATCAACGACAGGTCGGTCACCGGCACCGGCCACAGCAGGACGAGAGCCGACAGGACATCGGCGAGTTCACGGCCGTTGTCGCTCACGTGGCGACCGGAGTTGTAGCGGATCCGGATCTCGGTGCTGGCGATGTCGTCGCTGAGTCGTCGGCCGTAGGTGGGGCGGCCGCCGATCTCCCAGGCGTACTCGGATTCCATCAGGCCGTGGAGGAACACCGTGAGGTGGCTGCCGGCATCGGGAAACACCGCTCGCAGGGCTTCCGCGGTGGGCGCCACCTCCCGGCCGTCGACACGAATCGTCATCGCGGCGGCCAATGGGGAAGTGTCCTGCGACAATTCGTCGCCGATGAGGCCGTTGAGGATGCCGAGCGAGATTGCTCCGCGGGAGGTCTCAGAGGGGGCGCGGCCGGCCACCGGAACCGCCGCGACCATGCCGGCCAGTCTCGCGACGAGATCGGCGGAACCTCCGGCGGTGGTGTAGGCCGCCAGCGCGAGCGTGTTGTGGACCATGCGGACCGGGTCGACTCGGCGTCCGAACGCCATGCGTAACCCGCCGAACACGCCGTCGGCGATGGATGTATGGACCTTGGCGACGCCGGTGGTCGCCCGGCGGAGTTCGGTCCCCGCGAGCACGGCGAGGGCGTCGAGTTCCTCCTGGCGACAGTCGACGGAAGCGGTCACGGATGGAGTGTACATCTGTGCACCGAAGAGCCGTGGGACGCGAGTCCTCGCTGCTATTGGTCCCAGACGATCTTGGCCAGTGCTTCCCGATCGGCGACGTCGAGCTTGATGGACGCACGATAGATGTGTCCCTCGACGGTCCGCACGGACACCGTGAGGCGTTCGGCGATCTCGCGGTTGGTCAGTCCCTGGGCCACCAATGCCGTGATCTCCCGTTCCCGCGCGGTGACCGGCAAGGGTCGGGCGGCCAGACGGATCGCAGGGCTGGTCGCGCCGTCGCAGATCTTGGAGAGGCGCAGGGCCCGCGCGCTCGACTCCGCGCGCTTCCCGCGACGCCCGGCGTGCTCGTGCAAAGCCACCGCCTGGGCCGCGGCATCGGCTGCCGACAGGAGCAGTCCGGCATGTTCGAAATCCCGACTCACATCGTCGAGTGCCGCCGCGTCCGCCTCGGCGACCGCCATTGCGTGCCGTGCGTACAGGCGCGCCACCGCTCCTTGCAGCGCGGGCGCGACGGCGGCGAGGCGGTCGGCGACGGTTCGGTCGCCGAATCTCGCGGCGTGATGCAAGGCCTCAGCTTCGAGAGCGAACTGCCCACTGTCGTGGGCGACATCGGCCGCCGAACGCGCGAGCTCGACCGCCGAGCGGTCACTCCCTCCTGCGGCGGCAACCCAGGCGCGGGCGATGATGCGTTGCGGTTCGTGCAGCGCCACATGCGATCCGACGTGCTCCTCGGCGTCGCGGAGCACACGCTCGGCCTCTGCCACATGGTTGAGGGCCGCGTAGGCCCGGGCCAGCAGCAGTCGCGCGGGAAGCCGCCAGGGCAGCGACGTCTCCGCGTTGAGAGCGGCGAGTGCCTGCTCGATCGCCGAGATCGCCTCGCGGAAGCATCCGCGGTAGGTCGCCACCAGACCGGACATGATCTTGGCGATGGCCCATCCGAGGAACTGTCCCGACGACGAGAACTCGGTGTAGCCGGCCACCCGCTGTTCGGCTGTGACGAGGTCGCCGACCATCGTCAGCGCGAGCGCGTCGCAGTACCGCACCATGACGCGGATCATCCCGTCGGTGGCCTTCTGCTCGGCTCGACACCGCTCCGCGATCGGTTCGTAGTCGTGACCGCGACCGGCGACCGGCATGGCCAGCCCGGCGGCGAACGCTGCGAAGTCGATGGCCTGCTTCGGTACGTCCGGCTGGGCCAGCACCCGTTCGGCCTCGTCGATGCCCTCAGCGATCCGGTTCTCGTGCACAGCCATCGCGGCGCCTGCGGCGTCCACGACCAACATGATCGCGGGATAGTCGACCTTGTCTCGCATCAGATCGAGGAGCCGATGGCTCTGCGTGACGTCGCCGATCGACCAGAACAACAGACTCATGCGGGGCACGCCCCACTGCACGAGTTGCAGCTCGTCCAGATCATCGGGGTCGAAGCGGGCCAGGATGTCGTCGGCCTCCATCGGACGGCCCTGCCAGAGCAGTGCCCGCGACAGGAGCTCGCCTGCAGCGAGTCCGCCGTCACGGTCGAATGCCGCTCGGGCCAGACGTTCTCCCAGCGGGAGATTGGCAAGGAAGAGCGCATCCTTGGCAGCCGAGATCAGCAGACCGGCGTCGATCTCCTGGTCACTGTCGACGCACAGCCGGGCCAGCCGAATTCGGTCGGCGGCAGATGCTACCTCGCGATCGCGTAGTTGAGAGACGATGCGGGAGCGCAGCTTCCGGCCGGCCATCGTGCCGATACGCCGACGGATGACGTCGCCGTAGAGCGGGTGGACGAACCGGACGTTGGTGGTCGCGCCGTCGCGCGTGACCCGGATCAGATTCTGCACCTCGGCCGCATCCAGGGCATCGGCGCCGACCAGCTCGATAAGAGTGTCGATGTCGAGGGGTTCGCACAGCGCCAGCAACTTGAGCGCCTCCATCACCTGCTCACCCGCGCGATCGAGACGATCGTCGAGCAGCGCGACGAGGCCCGACGGCACCGCGGTCGGGCCGCGGAGCTGCCACACCCCGTTGGTCTCCGACAAGGTACCCGCGTCCACAGCGCCTTCGACCATGTTCCGCAGGAACAACGGGTTACCGCCGGACGACTCCCAGATCACGTCCGCACTCAGGCCTTCGAGGGTCCCGCCGAGCACACGTTCGACCAGGGTGGTGCAGTCGCCTTTGCCGAGCGGCTGCAGTTCGATGCGCGTCAGATAGCCGTCCTTCCACAACGACGTCACCGCATCGGGAACCGGTTCGCCGGTCCGCACCGTCGCGACGATGCGGGCCGACCGCTCGATGGCGATCTGATGGAGCAGTGTGGCCGAGAGCTGGTCGAGCAGATGCGCATCGTCGACCCCGACGATGGTGTCGGGCTCGGCCAGCAGGGCTTCCCGCGCCGACACGAGTGCCGCGATCGGGTCACGCGATGCGATCGGCTGCACCCAGGGCGCGAACGCACCGAGCGGAATCGCGTGCGACGATTCCGTGCAGGCCGCCCATTGGACGGGCACACCGAGTGCGCCGGCGACGGTCCGCGCCAACGTCGTCTTACCCACGCCCGCGGCGCCCACGAGCACCACACCGCGGCCATCAGAACTCGTCAGCGCGGTTCGAATGGCATGGTCTTCGGCCGGTCGACCGAGCAGCTGCCAGCGGCCTCCCATGGGGGCCGAGTATAGATCGGACGACCGGTCAGGTGTGACTGTTCGGCGCAGTCCCTCGTCCTCGTCTGGCATACCGGTGAGGATGCTCATTCGGGCAGATCGCCGGGGCCGCCGGGTTCGCTCATCGGCGCGTTGTTGACCTGGTGGCGAAACTGGCTCGAGGCGTCATACACCTTCCGCTTCAGCCGGTTGATCGAGCCCAGCGGCCGATGCGCGTCGAGCCCGCGCCACGAGTTGAACGACAACACGTCATCGCCGTAGGCCCGCCGCTCGGGCGTGTAGGGGTCCTGCCGGCCGAATCGGACGGTCGCGACCGTCCGGTGTGGCGACACCTCCTCCGGCCAGTCGAAGGTCGCATCCTCGATCCATCGGCGGTCACTGCTCGCACAGAGTTGGACCCGCAGCTCGTATTCGGCGCTGTGGCAGGAGAAGAAGTCGACCACCATGTCCTGGAACGCGTTGACCCCGGTGCCGTCGGCCACGGGCACCCCTGCCAGCGCACGTACCTCCGGCGATGACGGGACGAACGCCATCCGGGCCACGTACTCGCCGTAGCGCAAGGGAGCCGACGAATAGAACGTGTCGCCCAGGATGTGGGTGTTCGGCCGGACGAAGACCGCAAGACTCTCCGGCAGCGGACGGCCGATGGGGCGCAGGACGCGCTTGTCGATACCTGCCAGGAGTTCGCTGCCGATCTTGAGTGCGGGATCCGAGAGACGGGCCAGTGCCCAGGCGGTGGGCATACCCCGTTTGTAGTACGCCTCGGCGTCGGCGAACAGGAAGTCCCGGTGCGTCACCATGATGAGGTCCTGAGTCGTCGCGGTGTCGTCGGGCAGTGCGCGTTCTCCCTCCACCCCGAGGACCTTGATGCCGAGACCGCGCACACCTCGCATCTGATCACTGCGAATGGCACCAGACGTGCTGGACAACCTCGTGATGATGTCGAAACGTCGACCGCCATGCGCGAAGAGCCCCTGGGCCAGTTCATCGTCGAGGTCGTCGTGGACCTCGAGTGTCCCGCGCAGGATTCCGTGGCTCTTGGCATGGGCATCACGCAAACCGCGTTTGGTCTTGCGATATGCGCGTTCGTTGTTGCCTCGCAGGCTGCCCACGATCTTGTCGATGTAGGCGTCCTCGTCGGGTTTCGGGCGCTCCAGGTCGGGGTCGTAGCGCACGTAGGTCGTCGTGCTGGTCATCCTGCTGGTGTCCTCTCGGGTCATCGGCCCGGCCAGGGTGCGAACGGATTGTCGACACCCGCGAGAACCGGTGCCAGGGTGGGGAAGTGGCGCAGCAAGACCGACCGCATCGAATTGTCGCGCACCCAGGCCATCCCCACCTCGGTGTAGATCTCCTGACGAAAGTCGGTGGTGAAGAAGCGGTCGCTGGACAACCGCCGGGACGCCATCAGCACGAACACCCGAAAGGCGGTGTCACTGAAGCCGAATCCGGGGGGCTTGCGTTCCGCGTGCAGGCCGACCATCAGGTCGAGGTTGTCGATGTCACCATAGATGTCCTCGAGTTCTTCGGCCCACTCGGCGTTGTCGGTCAGAGCGGCGAACGAGGCGACGCGAGGGAGACGGAACAGACGGCGGAACTCGTTGTAGCGAGGCACCCCTCGTTCTCGATCCCGCAGGATGTCGACAGTCGCCAGGTCGATCGGCCGTCCATCCGGCCGGGCGAGCTCCTGCAGCGCGGCAGGGTAGTTGTGCAGGGTGAGTTCACCGGCTTTCGCACGGCCGAAGGAATAGAAGAGATCCGGCATCGAGGTCTCGGCGAGACGATCGCGGACATGATCCGCGAGCAGTTCGTCCAACGTGTGAACCGCTTGCGGGCGGTTGCCGTCGATGTCGCGGATCTTCAGCTCGTCGGGGAGCAGGGAGTGCATGCGGTAGACCGCGACGAACTCCTCGGTCAACGAGTACGGGACGCCGTGGTGGTTGGTCGTGCTGCCGGGGATACCGCACAACACCTCGCTCTCGGCCACCCTGCCGAACCTGCGGGCGAACCGCTCGCCGAGCAGTCCGAACCAGTTGCCGCGCATCGCGGAAACCGTCGTCGGGTGCGCGATGATCGCGGGAGTCCAGTCGATGGTGTGGATCTTGGCCATCAGGGCCGTGTTGACCAGCCGCGCGGTGTCGTAGAGCTGCTGATCGGTCATGAACGGATAGGCAGCAGCCAGCCGCCGGCAGATCGCGTTGTGTTCGCGCAGGAACAACGAATGCAGCAGGGCCAGGCCGACCCAGAAGTTCGCCACCGGCCCGTTGGGATCGAGCAGGGTGTCGGCCTCGGCGGGCGGGAGTCCGTTCTCCGCCAGGAGGATCTGCCCCCGATCGCCTGATCGGATCGCGTCCGCATAATCCTGTTGGCTTCCGTAGATTTGCGAGCCGTCCCACCAGTGGGTGTCGCGGTTCGCAAAGGTCGGTGGGGCATCTGGGTCCGCACCGGGGGCGAGCGTCGACCGATGGACGCTCATGGGACGGTGCTCTTCGGGCCAGTCATCCGAGGCGGGCAGGGGGATCTCCCGGCAGGGCGTCTGCTCGTCGTCCGGGTGACTGAACCAGTCGTGCACCTCGAACTGAATCCATGCCGCGGCAAGGAGGTTCAGCGAATCAACCGGCCGGAACTCGTCGCGGGTGAACAGGCGCTGACTGATCTCCCGCGGATTCGGGTCCAGGAGTCGCGCGGGGTCGGGAGACGAGTTCGCCGGGGGCACGTTGCGCCCGAATCTGCTCGACGCCGCCCCCATCAGCGGTGCGTCGAGGTCGTTGTGGGTCCCGCCGGGCAGGCGGGCGCGCAGCGCTCGGGAATCCCAGTGCGGTTGCCGCTCGTCGGGATCACGGCCGCTGTCATACAGGTTCAGGGCACGCAGTTGGCTGCGGAGGCCGACGAGGACGGCCAGGCCGACCGGGCGCCACAGGGTCGGCCATCCGGCTGCTCGATCCACCACTTCGGCGGCACGGGCGAGGTTTCGGGTGATCGGACCTCGCCGGTCCGGTGACGGTTCTCGATCTGCACCACTCGACGCCATCAACAGCGCCAACCACACCCACCGGGGCACGCCCACCTCCGCTTCGCGTCGCGACCACAACATCCGGACACCCGGAATGTTCTGCGACCAGTATGTGGTCCGATCACGAACTCGGCATGAGTAATCGACTACTCGTTGCCGACGACAGGGCGACCCGGGGGAGCGGCGCGACCACTGAGGAGGCGGGCGTTTCGGTACCTGAAATCAGGTAGTCGCCTACTCGCGTCGGCCGCGATCAGGGCAGACAGGATGGTCACGTGCCCGGGTCGATCATCACCCGTCGCGCTTCTGGCAGAGAAAGGCGGCAGGTGTGATCACACCGATCGACATCAAGGTGAACCTCGACGACCCATCTCCGGCACTATCCGCGCTGGACCTGACACATCAACAGGGCCGGCATCGCGAGATCTGGTTCGCCGAGGTCCGCCCAGGGGTCACAGAGTCGCCGTTTCCGCTGCTCAGCAACCATCTGATCATCCGTATCCGCAGCGGCGATGTCGATGACCTGACCGTGAAGCTACGGCCGTGCCGTCAGGATCAGCTCGCCGAACCCTGGACCCACCCCTTCCACACCGACGCGGTGAGCTACCGCCTGGGCTGGGACTGGAGCGGAACACACCGCGTGCTCACGGCATCAGCGGTCTGCGGACGGTCGCCGGGATCACTCGCCGCCGAGATGGCCGACGGAACGGACCCGTTGTCGGTGCTCGACCCTGCACAGCGTCAATTCGTCGTCACCTGTACACCCGTCGGGGTGCCCATCGACCATCTACGGGCGTTGGGGCCGATCTCATCGACCACCTGGTCGGACATCACCATCGACCAATGCACGGTGGACATCGAGAGGTGGACCGTCGGCGACGTCGATCTCCTCGAACTGTGCGAACAGATCCATCCGCACGACGGCGAGAGCCTCGACGAGTTCGAGGCCCGCGCCGCCGCACGACAACAGTCCCTGGAACGTTCGATCCGCAGACGCGGCCTTGAGCCTGCCGACACCGGGGCGAAGACCGAACGAGTGCTCACCAGCCTCACTCGTGCGTGACGTGTGACCCGGCTCGTGTTCGGTCGGCCATTTGATCAGCCCGCGCGCACCTTCTCCTGCATCGACGTGCGCGCCGGATTGCCCTGCTCATCGACCTTCGGGTCCGGTTCGTCGCGCTTCTCGGTCACGCCCGACTTGATCCGCGCACCGATGTCGGGGTCGACCCGCGACCAGTACTCGAACGCCCGTTCCAAGACCGGTTCGGAGACGCCGTTGAGCAGGTGCCCGACCACGTTGTCGACGAACCGCTCGCGGGCAGCGTCGTCGAACACCTCACGGACCATCGTGCCCGCCTGACCCCAGTCGTCGTCCTCCGGGTGGTCGACATATGCACTCCGGACGATCTCGCCGTCGGCGGCCCACTGGGGTTCTGGTTGCCCCGGATAGACGGCGGCCGGGCCACCCTTGGAATTCGGTGCGTAGACGGGGTCGGTCACCGGGCTGATCCGCATGTGGCCGTCCTTGGTGTAACTGTGCACAGCATTGCGCGGAGCGTTGACCGGGATCTCCTTGTAATTGCCACCCAACCGCGCCCGGTGGGCATCTGCATAGGAGAACACCCGTCCGAGCAGCATCCGGTCCGGGCTGAACCCGATACCGGGGACCACGTTGTTGGGTTCGAACGCCGCCTGCTCGATCTGCGCATGATTGTCGGTCGGATTGGTGTGCAGGGTCATCTTCCCGACCTCGTGCAGCGGATAGTCGCCGTGCGGCCACACCTTGGTCAGGTCGAACGGATTGAACCGATAACCGACCGCGTCGTCATACGGCATGAGTTGCACCTTGAGCGTCCAGCTCGGGTGATTGCCGCCGGCGATCGACTCGAAGAGGTCGCGGGTGTGGAAATCGGTGTCGGCTGCCGCCATCTGGTCGGCTTCGTGCTGCGTGAAGCACTCGACGCCCTGATCGGTGATGAAGTGGTATTTCACCCAATGTTTGACGCCCTGGGCGTTGACCCAGAGATATGTGTGCGAGGTGTAGCCGTTCATGTGCCGCCACGTCTTCGGGATTCCGCGATCGCCCATCAGCCAGGTGACCTGGTGGGCGCTCTCCGGTGAGAGGGTCCAGAAGTCCCACTGCATGTCGTGGTCACGAAGGTTGTTGTCGGCACGCCGTTTCTGCGAACGGATGAAGTGCTGGAACTTCATCGGGTCCTTGACGAAGAAGACCGGCGTGTTGTTGCCGACCATGTCGTAGATGCCCTCGTCCGTATAGAACTTCAGGGCGAACCCACGGGGATCGCGCCAGGTGTCCGGGCTGCCCCGCTCACCGGCCACGGTGGAGAACCGCGCCATCATCTCCGTCTTGACGCCCGGCTGGAACAACGCGGCACTCGTGAACTCCGAGACATCCTCGGTGGTCTCGAACGTGCCGAAGGCGCCACTACCCTTGGCATGTGGCTGCCGCTCCGGGATTCGCTCGCGGTTGAACTGCGCCATCTGCTCGATCAGGTAGTGATCGTGCAAGACGATGGGACCGCCTGCCCCGACGGTGAGCGAATGCTCATCGCTCCCGGCCGGCGCCCCCGAATCACGCGTCGTGTACACGGAATTTTTGTCGGACATGTCGCCTCCGAAAAGGTCGATCCGTTATGGGCTGTGGTACCCGAACTGCTTCAGGTCCTGCGGCGAGCCTACGCCGGTCGGGCGTAACAGGAAGGCGAATCGCGTCGTGGAACTCTCGTGGGCGAGCATGAATCATTGCTGCACAGCACTATTCGGGATATCTATGAATCAGGCGACCATCGCGTGGGCGTCCATCGCCGCAGTTGTCTACCCGGCGGCGGTGCGGAGTTTCTCGAGCAAGGGACCGGCTGCCTGCGCCAAGAAGGCGTCCTGCGACGCTCCGCCGATCTGGACGAGTGCGATATCGGTGAAACCGGCTTCCCGGTATGGCCGGACGGCGTCGACGATGGCATCGAGATCGGGCCCGCAAGGGATCGAATCCGCGACGTTCTCGGGAGTCACGAACTGGGTGGCCGCGGCGAACCCGGCAGTGGTGGGGAGATCGGCATTGACCTCCCAGCCACCGCTGAACCATCTGAACTGGTCGTGGGCGCGGGCGACCGCTGCATCACGGTCGGAGTCCCAGCAGATGGGGATCTGACCGATCGCCCGGCTCTCGGCACCTGTGTCCGGGGATTCGTATCGGTTCCACTGCTCGACGATGCCGGCGTCGGGTTCGACGGCGATGAGATGGTCGGCCAGCGGGCGGAACTCGCCGATTCCACGCTCCCCGGACACCGCGACGCCGATCGGCACCCGGTCGTCCGGAAGATCCCAGATCCGCGCCGAATCGACCTGGAAATACTCTCCACGAAAATCGACGAGTCCGCCGTCGTGCAGGTCCCGAATGATCTCGATGGCCTCGACCAGCATGGACTGTCGATCGGCGATACCCGGCCACCCCGTGCCGACGACGTGTTCGTTCAGGTTTTCCCCGCTTCCCAGCCCCAGGGTGAAGCGTCCGTCGGCGAGAATCTGCAGAGTGGCAGACTTCTGCGCGATGATCGCCGGGTGATAGCGGATGGTCGGGCACGTCACGTAGGTCATCAATCCGACTCTTTCGGTCGCGTGGGCGACCGCGCCGAGCACACTCCACGCGTACGGCGCGTGGCCCTGAGACGACAACCAGGGAAAGAAGTGATCGCTCGACACCTCGAAATCGAATCCGACACGCTCTGCGTCGATCGCGTACCGAACGAGGTCCTTGGGTCCTGCCTGCTCGGTCATCAAGGTGTATCCGAATTGTGTTGCCGAAGGCGTAGCGGTCACGGTCTCGCTCCTTTGCATGGGCGGTTGTCCGGGATTCCTGAGACTCTGGACGACGAGTACGTGATCGGCGGCCAAACCAGGAGGCTCACATGGACGGTTCGGACACTGCTTCACCGATCGGCACCGGTGCCACTGTCGACACCGTGCTACTCGATGTCGACGGTACCCTCGTCGATTCGACATATCTGCATGCTCTGGCATGGATGCGGGCCTTCGCCGCCCACCACCTCGTGCCGCCCTGGTGGCGGGTGCATCGCACCATCGGCATGGGCGGCGACCTCCTGGTTGGGGAGGTCTGCGGTGATGAGGTGGAGCACCGCCTCGGCAGCGCTCTGCGCGCGGAATGGGCCGACAGATATCGCGAGTTGTTGCCCGAGGTCCGGCCACTTCCGGGGGCCCGACAACTGGTCCACGCGCTCACCGACCGTGGCCTCAAGGTGGCCTTGGCCTCGTCGGGCGCCGCCGAGTTCACCGATGCCGCGATCGATTCCCTCGGTATGACCCGCGGCGAGTTCGCGGCGGTGACGTCGGCCGAGGACGTGGACAATTCGAAGCCCGAGCCCGACATCCTCGCCACCGCACTCGAACGCGCCGACGGTCGTCACGCTGTGGTCGTCGGGGACACGATCTGGGACATCGAGTCGGCACGCCGTCTGCAGGCGGGTTGCGTGGCGGTCCGCACCGGGGGGTTCGCCGAGTCGGAGCTGACCGACGCCGGCGCGATGCTGGTCGTCGATTCGATCGGCACCCTCGCTGAACAGGGTTGGACCCCTTGACAACTCGTGTCGGGACGTAGCGTACGGATCGTATGTCCGGCTGTCGTCCCTGATACGGCGTACTGCGCCGGTGTCGGAGGGCAGATCACGCGCACCGGCGGTGGTGGGCAATCACGGCCCGACGTGGCACGATCACATACGTGACCAGCACGTCCTCTGATGATCAGCGACTGCAAGACCTCGCCCGCCTCCGCCGGGTCCGCGATCGCATCGATCGGGAGTATGCGCAGCCATTGAACGTGGAATCGCTCGCACGCGGAGCGCATATGTCTGCCGGGCACCTCAGCCGAGAGTTCCGCCGGGTGTACGGCGAGTCCCCCTACTCGTACCTGATGACCCGGCGGATCGAACGAGCGATGGCGCTGCTACGCCGAGGCGACCTCAGTGTCACCGAGGTCTGCTTCGCGGTCGGATGTTCGTCGCTCGGAACCTTCAGCACGCGCTTCACCGAACTGGTGGGGCGCACGCCCAGCGCCTACAAGCGTCACGACGGAGACGCCATCGACGGCATACCGGCGTGCCTGGCGAAACAGGTCACGAGACCGATCAGGAATCGAGAAGCGCAGGGCACGCAGTCGCGCTTACGGTGAGTCCCATGAACATCACCATTCAGTACACCTTCCTGCCCCAGACCGATCCCGACGCGACGTTGGCCTTCTATCGGGACACGCTCGGCTTCGAACTCCGTAAGGATGTCGGCTACGAGGGCATGCGGTGGCTCACCGTCGGGCCGCCGAATCAGCCGGGCACATCGATCGTGCTCCATCCGCCCGCCGCGGACCCGGGCATCAGCGAAGAGGAGCGCCAGACGATCCTGGAACTGATCGCCAAGGGCAGCTATGGCGCGGTCACGTTGGCCACCGACGATCTCGACGGACTGTTCGAGCGGCTCGAGGCCAGCGGCGCCGAGGTCATCCAGGAACCGATGCAACAGCCATATGGTGTGCGCGACTGCGCATTCCGAGATCCATCCGGCAATCTGATCAGGATCGACGAGATCAGCTGATCGGCGGCGATCCGATGTGCAGATACCGCGAGGGACGCCTGACCGTCGACGAATTCGGGACATTGGTCCCGACATACCCGACAAATCGCGCCGGCATGGTTGGATCGACGCCGAACCCGTCACCCGCAGACGTCCAGACCGCAGCGACCAGATGGAGGCACGATGAGCACGGCCACGAAGGCGAAGAACAGGTCGCCTGCTGAACACCTCGCCGACACCCACGACCTGATCCGGGTGCACGGAGCGCGTGAGAACAACCTCAAAGATGTCAGTCTCGACATCCCCAAGCGCAGGCTGACCGTGTTCACCGGGGTGTCCGGATCGGGAAAGAGCTCGTTGGTGTTCAGCACGATCGCTGCCGAGTCGCAGCGGATGATCAACGAGACCTACAGCGCATTCGTGCAGGGCTTCATGCCGAACCTCGGCCGCCCCGACGTCGACGTCCTCGAGGGACTGACGACGGCGATCATCGTCGACCAGGAGCGGATGGGCGCCAATCCGCGCTCGACGGTCGGTACCGCCACCGACGCCAACGCGATGTTGCGCATTCTGTTCAGTCGTCTCGGCAAGCCCTACATCGGTTCGCCGCAGGCATTCTCGTTCAACGTGGCGTCCATCAGCGGTGCGGGCGCGGTGAGCATCGAGAAGGCCGGTCGCACGGTCAAGGAGCGCCGCAGCTTCTCGATCACCGGCGGCATGTGCCCGAGATGCGAGGGCCGTGGTGCGGTCTCGGACTTCGACCTGACGGCGCTCTACGACGAGTCCAAGTCGCTCAATGAGGGAGCCCTCACCATCCCCGGCTACAGCATGGAGGGCTGGTACGGCCGGATCTACCGGGGCTGTGGATGGTTCGATCCCGACAAGCCGATCAAGAAGTTCACCAAGCGTGAACTCAATGATCTGCTCTACAAGGAGTCGACGAAGATCAAGGTCGAGGGGATCAACCTGACCTACCTTGGCTTGATCCCGCAGATCCAGAAATCGTTCCTGTCCAAGGACCGTGAAGCGATGCAGCCCCACATCCGGGCCTTCGTCGATCGCGCGATCACGTTCACGACTTGTCCCGACTGCGACGGAACACGCCTCGCCGAGAGTGCACGCTCGTCGAAGATCAAGGGCAAGAACATCGCCGACCTCTGCGCGATGCAGATCAGCGACCTCGCCGACTGGGTTCGCGACCTCGACGAGCCATCGGTGGGACCGTTGCTGACCAGTCTGGGGGAGACCCTCGACTCGTTCGTCGACATCGGGCTCGGCTACCTGTCTCTCGAGCGTCCGGCAGGCACACTGTCCGGCGGTGAAGCGCAACGCACGAAGCTGATCCGTCATCTCGGTTCGTCGCTCACCGACGTCACGTATGTGTTCGACGAGCCCACGATCGGTCTTCACCCACATGACATCGACCGGATGAATGACCTGCTGCTACAGCTCCGAGACAAAGGCAACACCGTACTGGTCGTCGAACACAAACCGGAGGCGATCACCATCGCCGATCACGTCGTCGATCTCGGCCCTCGGGCCGGCCGGGACGGGGGTGAGGTGGTCTTCGAGGGCACCGTGGCTGAGCTCCGAAAGAGCAGCACCCTCACCGGCAAGCATCTCGACGATCGGGCCGCACTGAAGGAATCGGTGCGGACGTCTACGGGCGCACTGGAGATCCGTGGTGCGTCGACCCACAATCTGCAGAACGTAAACGTCGACATCCCCCTCGGCGTCCTCGTCGTCGTGACCGGCGTCGCCGGCTCGGGGAAGAGTTCACTGATCGACGGCTCGGTGGCCAGACGCGACGACGTCGTGTCGATCGATCAGGCGGCGATCAAAGGCTCCAGGCGCAGCAACCCCGCCACCTACACCGGTCTGCTCGATCCCATCCGGAAATCCTTCGCCAAGGCGAACGGTGTGAAACCTGCACTGTTCAGCGCGAATTCGGAGGGCGCATGCCCCAACTGCAAGGGGGCAGGGGTCATCTACTCCGATCTCGCGATGATGGCAGGTGTCGCCACCCCGTGTGAGGTCTGCGAGGGGAAGCGCTTCTCCGCAGAAGTGCTCGAGTACACCTTCGGCGGCCGTGACATCAGTGACGTCCTCACGATGTCGGTGGCCCAGGCCGAGGAGTTCTTCGGCTCCGGCGACGGGAAAATACCTGCGGCGCACAAGATCCTGGTCAGGTTGCGGGACGTGGGGCTCGGCTACCTCACCATCGGGCAGCCTCTCACCACGTTGTCCGGCGGAGAACGTCAGCGCCTGAAGCTCGCGTCGCAGATGGGCGACAAGGGCGACGTCTACGTGCTCGACGAGCCGACCACCGGACTTCACCTCGCCGACGTCGAGCAGTTGCTGGAACTTCTCGACCGGCTGGTCGACGCCGGGAAATCCGTCATCGTGATCGAGCACCATCAGGCCGTGATGGCACACGCCGACTGGATCATCGACCTCGGCCCGGGGGCCGGACACGACGGCGGACGCGTGGTCTTCGAGGGGACGCCGAGCGACCTGGTCGGCGGTCGGTCCACACTCACCGCGCACCATCTGGCCGATTATGTGGGAGCGCCTTCCTGATCCGACGCGCGGAAACGCGATTTCCGGGGACATGGGATCGCGGGCGGTCCTAGACTCCGGTTGGAACAGATGCAAGAATCCGTTCCAAGAAGGCACGGGCAGCCCATCGTCCGTGTCGACGTCGATCAGACGAGGGAGTGGACGTCGGTGCAATCCGCGAAGAAGAGGTTCCAAGCCGGTCTCGGCGCATTGTCCAAGGCATACCCGAGCACACCGAGAGCATTGGCCGAGCCGCCGGCCGGGTCGGACCTCAAGCCGGTGATGGGCGACGCCGGCATGCCGTACCTGGGCAACACCCTGGAAGCGCTGGCCGACCCGTTGGGCAGTGCGATGGCGCGGTACGACAGGTTCGGCCCGGTCTCCTGGTCGGGCTCGCTGAACATGAACATCGTCACGCTGGTCGGGCCGGAGGCGATCGAATGCGCCTGGATGAACCGGCAGAAGGCGTTCTCGAGCGAAGAGGGCTGGGAACCGATGATCGGCCCGTTCTTCCGCCGCGGCATCATGCTGATGGATTTCGACGAGCACATGCATCACCGCCGAATCCTGCAGCAGGCGTTCACGCGTCCGCGACTCAACGGCTACCTCGACATCATGACGCCCCACATCGAGAAGACGCTGTCCAACTGGCAGGTCGGCACGGGCTTCCCGATGTACTCCCGCACGAAGGACCTGACCTTGTCGCTCGCCACCGAGGTCTTCGTCGGTGCGTCGCTCACCGAGGGCGAGGCGCACCGACTCGAGAGTGCGTTCGAGGCGGCCGTCCGCGGCGGGCAGGCACTCGTGCGTGCCGACGTGCGGGACTGGACCTGGGCGCGGGGTCTGCGCGGGCGCGGGGATCTGCAGCACTACTTCCGATCTGAGATCGCCGCTCGGCGGGCCGGCGACGGTGATGACCTGTTCAGCGTCCTCTGCCACAGCGAGGACGAGGACGGCAACACCTTCAGCGACGAGGACGTCGTCAATCACATGATCTTCGTGATGATGGCCGCGCATGACACCAGCACCATCGCGTTGTCCATGCTCACGTACTTCCTCGGTCGGTACCCGCAATGGCAGGACAGGCTCCGGGAGGAATCCCTCGCGTTGGGGAAGTCGACGCTCGACTACGACGACATCGATTCGTTGCCGAGCCTCGACCTCGCGTTCAAGGAGACGCTGAGGATCAACGCCCCGGTGGGCATGCTCTTCCGGAAGACCATCGCGGACACCGACATCCTCGGTCATTACGTACCCAAGGACACGCTCGTCGCCATCCACCCCTGGGCCTCGATGCTGCGTGAGGAATGGTGGCCGAACCCGACGCATTGGGACCCCGACCGGTTCTCACCCGATCGTCGTGAGGACAAGGTGCACCGTTTCGCGTGGGCGCCGTTCGGCGGGGGCGCACACAAGTGCATCGGCCTCTACTTCGGTGGGATGGAGGTCAAGTCGATCATGCACCAGATGCTGCAGCGTTTCGAATGGTCGGTGCCCGCCGACTATCGGCTCGACCTCACCTACGGAACCGGCCCGACGCCCGCCGACGGCCTGCCGATCGATATGCGACGGCGCGTGAGTCCCTGACCCACTGCAGTCCACCCTGGAGGATCGACGCATGGATTTCGCGTTGCCCGAATCGTTGACCGACTACCTGGCCGAACTCGATGCGTTCATCGACGACGAGATAGTCCCCTTGGAGCAGGCCGACGACAACGTCCGATTCTTCGATCATCGACGCGAGGACTCGAGAACAGATTGGGGCCGGGACGGACTCCCGAGCGCCGACTGGGAGGCGCTCCTCGGCGAAGTACGTCGGCGCGCCGACGCTGCGGGCCATTTTCGCTACCCGTTCCCTTCGGAGTTCGGTGGACGTGATGGCTCCAACCTGGCCATGGCGGTCATCCGGGAGCATCTCGCAGGCAAGGGGCTCGGCCTGCACTGCGACCTCCAGAACGAGCACTGCATCGTGGGTAACAACATCGGCCTGCTGCTGATGCTGGAGTACGGCTCACCCGAGCAACGGGAGGAGTGGGTGGAAGATCTGGCAGCCGGACAGAAGTTCTTCGCCTTCGGCATCACCGAACCCGACCACGGCTCGGACGCCACGCATATGGAGACCACTGCGGTCCGCGACGGCGACACGTGGCTGATCAGCGGCGAGAAGACGTGGAACACCGGCATCCACGCCGCCCATCGGGACATCGTCTTCGCCCGAACGAGCGGCGATGCCGGTGACGCACGCGGCATCACGGCGTTCCTGGTGGACCCGAAGTCCGACGGATTCACGGTCGAGGAGTACCTGTGGACCTTCAACATGCCGACGGACCATGCCCACATCAGCCTGCGGGACGTACGTGTGCCGCACTCGGCCATCCTCGGCGAGGAGGGGCGCGGACTGCAGATCGTGCAACACTTCTTCAACGAGAATCGGATTCGCCAAGCGGCCTCGAGCCTCGGTGCCGCCCAATATTGCATCAACCGAGCTGTCGCGTACGCCAACGAGCGCTCGCCTTTCGGCCGGAAACTCTCCACCAATCAGGCGATCCAGTTTCCTCTCGTCGATCTGCACACCCGTGCTGCGATGCTGCGGGCGCTGGTTCGCGAAACGGCGTGGAAGATGGACACCGAGGGGCCCTTCGCGGCGTCCCAGGAGGTCTCCATGTGCAACTATCAGGCCAACCGATTGTGTTGCGACGCAGCGGACCAGGCCATGCAGACCTTCGGTGGGCGTGGTTACTCACGCCATGAACCCTTCGAACACATCTACCGCCATCACCGCCGGTATCGCATCACCGAGGGGGCCGACGAGATCCAGATGCGCCGGGTCGCCGGATACCTGTTCGGTTTCATGTCGGCTGGCGCGCCCAAAGGGGTCGGTCCGACTCAGGCCTGACGCGTCGAGGACGGGGTCTGCTCGCCCAGTTGTGAGCGCGCCCAGGCGAGCGCGTGGTCGGCGACCGCCTCCCATCCCGGCTCGGCGCACGTCCAGTGCGAGCGCCCCGGAAACTCGTGGAAGTCGGTGACGGCCGACGACTTCCGATAGTGGCGGGCGTTGGACTTGTTCACCGAGGGCGGCATGATGTGGTCGGCCCCGCCTGCGATGAACAGCAGCGGTGCGCGATCGTCTCGCGAATAGTCCACCGCGGTCTCGAGATGTCGCGGCGTCAGGTTCGCGAAGACACCGTACCGCCACACCCATGCTCCGGGAGCGGGGATCGCGTAGCGGTCGTAGGCCGCCCGCGACTCCTCGTCGCTCACGGTGTTGGTGAAGGCGTACTGGAACTCCTCATGCGTGAAACCCGCGGCCTTGTGGCGGTTGGAGGGGCGCTTGAGGATCGGGAACAACGACTTGAGCTGCGACGGCGGGTTCACGAGAACGCCCTCGGTCGGCGCGGAGTCGATCACCACCGCAGCGGCACCCAGCCCTCGATCGACCAGGAGCTGGGTCATGGTGCCGCCGAACGAGTGTCCGATGAGGATCGGCGCCGTGGGTAGCGATTCGATGATCCCCGCCAGATGGTCGACCGTGTCCTCGACGGTGAGGGAGGCGATCACGTCCGGGTTCTCCCGCAGCGCCTCGACCTCGATCTCGAAGCCGGGATAGGCGGGGGTCAGCACCTGCAGTCCCTTGTTCTCGTAGTAGGTCACCCAGTGTTCCCAACTCCGCGGTGTCATCCAGAGACCGTGGATCAGGACAACTGTGTCGGGAGAGGACGAGGAGGTCATAGTGTTCTCCGAAGATGTTCGCCGAGTGAGGGATTGGACGATGGCCGGCCATTGGACCGTGATGATATCGCCATCGCGCCCCGGCAACCTGGCCGATCGTGCACAGTTCTGTGCCCTGCGGGCACGCGTGGCGGTCGGTCGGCGTAACAGCGAGCGAACTCGGGCGGTGGCACTCACAATGAGACTGCGCGTCACTGCTCCGGCGTGTCCCGGTCCGGAGAGTCAGGTTCGCCCATCACGAAAGGTACTCAGGTCATGCCTTCCACCGTTCTTTCCGGTCGGTCGCAACGTGCGCTCCTCGCCAGGGTCGCGGCCGCCGTGATCATCGTCCTCGGCATTCTCGGATTGTCGGCCGGCCCTGCTGCCGCAGCGCCACCGCCGAAGCCGGCGATCGTACTGGTGCACGGCGCATTCGCCGATGCCAGCGGCTGGCGCGACGTCGCGACGACGCTCAGGGGTCAGGGCTACCCGGTCCAGACCTTCGACAATCCGCTGCGTGGGCCGGCCCACGATTCGGCGCTTCTCGAGAAGCAACTCGCGGGCATCAAGGGGCCGGTGGTGCTGGTGGGGCACTCCTACGGTGGCGCGGTCATCACCAACACGCATGACCCCGATGTGGTCGCCAACGTGTACATCGCCGCATTCGCGCCTGCACGAGGTGAGTTCGTCCAGGGACTGCTCAACCCGCTGACCTTTCCGGGCAGCCGATTGCTCCCGCCCGCGCTGCAATTGAAGGTCGTCGACGATCCCACCGGTCCGGGTGGCAAGAACCTCGACGGATACATCGCGCGGCCCTACTTCCGCGACATCTTCGCCCAGGACGTGAGTGTCGCGACGGCCGCCGACATGTTCGCCCATCAGAAGTCGGCCGCGCTCGTCGCGAACCTCGAACCGTCGGGCGATCCGTCGTGGCGCAATGTCCCGAGTTGGTACCTGGTGTCCCGGCAGGACCGTGTCATCCCGCCCGACCTGCAACGTTTCATGGCCTCCCGTGCCGCCAAGGGCCGCACCAGTGAGGTGGACGCGAGTCACGCGTCTCTGGTGTCACGTCCGGGCGCCGTGGCCGCTGTCGTACTGAAGGCGGCCCGCGCTTCGCAACGGTGACCACGGTGAGCCTGCTCCGCGGCTCGCTTGACGACTCGCGGAGCAGGCCCTGCCGGGAGGGATGACCATGGTCGTCGTCTTCGATACCGCCGACGTGGTTCCCGCCGAGCGGATGGACGCCACGATCGCGGAATTCCAACTGCAGTCTTTTCCGGCCCGCGTCACTTTCGACCCCTGCGACGACATCACAGCTGTGATGGAGCTGTGGCGGTACGGCGCCGTCAGCGTGTTCCGCGCACGAACCACCGGTCATCGCCTGTCGCGGACGTCAACGCATATTCGGCGGGGACCGACGGCCACGCTCGCGATCGCGGTACAGGAGAAGGGTGTCGGACACCTCGAACAGCACGGCGGCGAGGAGAGTTTTCGTCCGGGTGACCTGATGGTGGTCGATCTCGACGCCCCGTACGTCGCAGGGTGGGATGGCGCCGGGGCCGCGCGCAGCATCCGGGTACCGATACAGGACGCCGGAGTCCATCCCGATGAGCTGCCAGAACTGGTCCGACGTATCCGGGCGAGCCCTCTGCACGGAATCGTCGCGCGGCACATCTGGGAGCTCTGTGTTCCCGATTCCCCGGCGGATCGGCGGACACGGGGCCTGGTGGGAGAGGCGGGTTCGGCTCTGGTCCACGGATTGTTCGCGACCGTGCGCGATCCCGCCGATCAGATCCGATCGGATGCCTTGATGGCGATGGTCGCGGATTTCGTCCGCAGGCATCTGACTGATCCCGGCCTGTCGGCCGGCATGATCGCGGATAATCTGGGGGTGTCCGTCACCGAGCTACGGCAACTCGCGACCTCCGAGCAGTTCGACCTCGACCGATGGATGCTGGCCGAGCGCCTCCGGCTGGCCCGGTGCGTCATCGCCCGGCAAGGCTGTCAGTTGCGTGCCGACCAGTCCCGGTCGCTGGGTTTCGCGGATCGGGCACACTTCGCCGAAGAGTTCTCCGCCGCATACGGGCTCTCGCCACAGGAATGGCAACAGATCACGGCCGACCGCCGCGGCGCGGACGGCTGATCAGGAAACGATTCGGGGCCAGCCATGACAGTCGTGTTCAGCACAGAGGGGCTCGCCCCGGCCGATCGCGTGGAAGCGACCTGCGTTGCCATGCAGGAACAATCGGTGCCCTCGACCGTCCGGCTGGAGAATTCGATCGGGGTGCGGTCTCACATGGACGTCTGGACGTACGGGGACGCCAGCATCTTTCGGGCCGAGATGACCGGATTCCGACTCATCCGCACCCAGAAGCAGATCGACTCCGGTCCGGGCGAGATGCTGGCGATCGCGATTCACGAAGGCTGTGTCGGAAAGCAGGAGCAATACGGGACCCAACGCTCGGTGCGCCCGAACGAGTTGATGCTGATGGACCTCAACTCCCCGTACGACTATCGACTCAGCGGGATCGGCGCGTCCCGATGTCTCCATGTCCCGATCGACGCCGTCGGATTGCCCTACGAGGTGGTGAAATCGGCGGCCCTCCGGCTGCACGCCAGTCCCGTGGCGGCGATGACGGTCAACCACATCTCTCAGCTGACGGTGCAGGCCGAGACATTGACGTCGAGCGTGGCGGCCCGATCGCTGGGGGAAGCGAGTGTCGAACTCGCCCGGACCCTGATCGCGTCCGCGTACGACATCGATTACGCGCGGGGCGCGATGGCCGAGATGCTCCTGCCTCGCATCAGGTCCTACGTCAAACAGCATCTCGCGGATCCACACCTCTGCCCGCAATCTATCGCGGCCGCACACGGGATCTCGCCACGCCACCTCTTCAAGTTGTGCGCATCAGCGGAATTCAGCCTCGAACAGTGGATCATCGCCGAGCGCCTCGCGCGGGCACGTGAGGATCTGGCCAGACCCGAGTTGCGGTCATCCACGGTGTCGGCGATCGCGCACCACTGGGGCTTCACCAACGATTCGCACTTCAGCCGACGTTTTCGGATGATGTACGGCTTGTCGCCCCGTGCCTGGCGGCAGATGAGTTCGCTTGTCCCGGCTCCCAATCCGGACGCGTAGCAGCGGACCGCGGCATGGCGCTCCTCCTCGACACCGCCACCATCGATTCTCGAGCAGTCATCGCGGAGCTGCACAACGCTTTCCGGGTGGCCGGAACCGCTCCGGGTCTCACCGTCACCCCGTTGGTTCCACACCATGCGTTCCGGGCGCGGGTCAGCGGCTGGACCATCGGCGAGGGCACATCGCTCATGCATGTCGAATCGGATCCGATCACCCTGTCGGTCAGCAGTTCCCGTCTGAGGACCGGAGTCGCCGACCGCGTGGCGCTCGTCGCGGTCTCACCCGGGTCGTGGAGCCACCGTCAACATGGTGTCGTCACGCACGCAGATTCCCGGGAGTCCACCCTGTTGATGGTCGATCAGGCCGCCCCCTACGACTTTCGCCGAACCGACCGGGGCGCGTCGACCATCGTCCACGTCGATACCAACCTGCTCAACCTTCCACCGGCCGCGGTACGCCGGGCCATCCAGAGACTCCGGCCGTCCAGCCGCCTATATCAGCTCTACCTGTCATTCCTGGGCGAGTTGCAGGAGGTCGCGGATTCGAACCCACAGGTGTTGTCCGAGCTGAACGCGACAACGACCCTCCTCACGCATGCCCTGATCCTCGACGCCGCCGACGACACCTCCGGCAGTACGGGCGACGACATCCCCGACCTCGTGCGCAGGGTCCGGGCTCACATCGAACGGAACATCACCGACCCCGAGCTCTCGGCGGGTTCCATCGCGATGGCCCACAACATCTCGGTCCGAGGACTGTACAAAGCGTGGCAGATGACGGAAACAGGTCTGCAGGAGTACATCATCGGCCTGCGCCTCGACCGGGCGCGCGACTCACTTCTCGATCAGCCTCACCTGACGATCGCCGCAGTCGCCCGACAACACGGGTTCACCGATCCAACACATTTCACGCACCGCTTCCGCGACAGGTTCCAGCTCAGCCCGCGGGACTGGCGACGGATGAACCGGTGAGCGAGTGAAGCCGGAACGGTCACGCGCCGACGGCCCGACCGATGGGTTCCGGTGCGAGCGTTCGCACACCACGACGGATCCGCCGGGTGCGCACCAGTCGGAGATGGGCGTCTCCGGAGGTCGCGAACAGCGCGACGTCGTCCGGGAGAGCCTTCGCGATCCGACGTACCTGGCCAGTCGGCCGATCCTCTCGCATTCCGACCACCACGTGCGCCGCCTCCAACTCTCGTGCGGCCCGGGAGAGAACTCTCACCGGGTCGCCCTCTATCGCGACCACGGTTTCCGGTTCCAGTGAATGTGCGTGCAGCGCCTCGACGCCGCGGCGGAGCTGCTCGTCGATGGCTGCCCGGTCCGACAGGAGATACGCCTCGGATTTCAGGGCGTCGTGCATGAACGATGTCGATCGTGGTGGGCGGATCGGGTTGATCGCGCAGACCAGCGCTATTCGGGCATGTGCATCGGCCGCACGCAGTACGGACTCCAATGCCCGGGTCGACACCGGGGAACCGGTGTAGCCGACGACGATCATGCCGCGCACGGGCAGCCGGTCGATCGCTGTCGCGGTGCGCGCCTGGTTCGGGTGGAAGATCTCAGATATGGTCACGGCTCTCACCTCTTGTCGTCACGGACCTGCTCTGACCTCTGCATTCGACGGTAGGGATCAGAGCCCACGGGATCCGCATGCCGTAGACGGACCTGTCCTCCATCCGTGGGTGGAGCCGCGATTCCAACCACAGACAGACGACTGCACGCTGCGGCGGCCTATCCTTTTCTTGTGTCGGTGTCGTCAATGGCCGCGGTTGTCCGCCGCCGGATCGAGATGGCGGGCGACGGTTATCCGCCGCTCTACCCGGCCGTGACTCTCGCCGGCTCGGCCGGGTTGACCATCGGCGCCGTCGTGCAACGACTGCCCCTGGAACCGCCTTGGTGGGCGCTCCTCGGGGCCGCACTCGCCAGTTTGTCTCTGGTCGTGGATCTCTGGATTCCGAGCAAGGTGGTCTGTGCCGTCCTCGCCGCGGGAGGCGTGGCACTGATGCTGATGGATCCGGTGCCGGTGGACGTGGCACCGCTGCTGCTCGCGCTCACGACCGCGATAGCAGCGGCGATGGAGTCATTGCGCCGCGGCCTGGCCGTCGCGGCGCTGTCGGTGGCGGTCGTCCTGGTCGGCAGCCAGGCCGGGCATCTGCAATCTCCGGTGGTCTACGTCCTCGCGATCCTGTGCGGATGGCTCATCGGCTATATGATTCTGTATCAGAAGCTGTTGTCCCAGAACGAATTACGTGACCAACAGGCTCGATCTGAACGGTCCGCCAGCGAGGAGCGCCGCCGTATCGCCCGCGAGGTCCACGACGTCATCGCACATTCGTTGTCGATCACGATGTTGAATGTCACGGGCGCGCGGCGCGCACTCCAGGAAGGTGCACACGACGAGGCGCTCGAGGCACTCGAAGATGCCGAGCGCCTCGGTCGTCAGGCCATGACCGAGATCCGCTACATCGTGAAGGTCCTGGGTTCGTCTGATGATTCGGCGGCACCGACGCCCAGTGCCCGCGACATCGATCGACTGGTCGACGATTACCGAAAGGCGGGCGTCGCAGTGAGCTTCGATGTCGATGTCGACCTCGAGACGATTCCGGCCCCCCTCGGGGCGGCACTCTATCGAATCACCCAGGAGTCCCTGACCAACGTGGTGAAGCATTCGCGCAACCCCACCGCGACAGTCACCTTGACCGCGGATTCGGACATCGTCTTGTGCGTCCGCAACCCGCATTCTCCGGTGACGGGCCGTGCATCATCGGACGGTTCGGGCATCGACGGGATGAAACAACGGGCGCAGTTGCTCGGCGGGGTCGTCGACGCCGGAGGCCACCAGAAGGCATGGGTGGTCCGCGCGGCCTTTCCCGGCAACGCCGACGCCGTACGGCGGGCCGGCTGATGACGTCGACGCGATCGGTTCCGGTGAGCCCGTTCGGCATCCGCGTGCTGCTCGTCGACGACCAGGAGCTCGTCCGGACCGGACTACGTCGAATCCTGCGGGCCCGGGACGGATTCGACATCGTCGGCGAATGCGGCGATGGCGATGAGGTTGTCGAGAAGGTGGCCTCGTGCGCGCCGGACATCATCCTGATGGATCTGCGAATGCGCCACGTCGACGGCATCACCGCCACCGCCACCGTGCGGACGCTACGTGACCCTCCGCCGGTGCTCGTGTTGACCACCTTCGACGACGACCAGTTGCTGTCGGGCGCCCTGCGCGCGGGCGCGGCAGGTTTCATCCTGAAGGATTCGCCTGCCGAGGCGTTGATCTGGGCCGTGCGGGCCGTGGTGCGCGACGGCGCATTTCTCGACCCGGCAGTCACCGAACGGGTGCTCCGCGGATTCCGCCGCGCGACACCCGAACCGCGTGAACCCGCCGGCAGCGGACTGACCGAACGCGAACTCGATGTCCTGCGTCTGATGGCGCGAGGACTCACCAACGCCGAGATCGGCGCCGGTCTGTTCATCTCCGAGGTGACCGTGAAGAGCCACGTGAATCACATCTTCACCAAACTCGACCTGCGGGACCGGGCGGCGGCGATCATTTACGCCTTCGAGAACTCGCTCGTCACGCCCTTCGGCAACCAGGGGAGTTCGTCAGGCAGGGCTTGACAGATCGTGGCCTTGGCGTCAAGCTTAACCTGACAAGGAGGCGCAATGACGCTCATCGAACGGGCCTACGCCGTCGCGGTCGACGACGCAGCGCGGCAGGTGGTGACCGCGGCGGCCACCGAGGCGGGCCGCCACGCCGACGAGATCATCGGTACCGGTCCGCTACCGGGGACCGACGAGTGGGAGGCCGAGCAGGGGACGGCCGTTCCCCGCCAGCGCACCCTCGCGTGGCACCTGGTGAGTCTTCGGATCCAGCTCGGCGCGGGTCTCGATGGACTCGAGACCGTGCTCGTGTTGCGGACCCAGGGGGCGACGTGGGCGACGATCGGGCGGGCCGCCGGGATGACACGGCAGGCTGCCCATGAGCGATGGGGGACTCGGATACGAGCGGTGCTCGATCCGGTGGGCGAGGGCCTTCCGGACATCGTGCCCGACGACGATCCGCGGTGACCGGCCCGCAGCCGTCACCTTCGCCGATCTGGTCGAGTGGCCTGCGCCGCCGGGCTCCCGGCGACAGTACAGACGGCGCACGTTCGTCTGTCCCGACGATTGGCAAGTTGTCGTCGGTTCGCTAGCGTGAATCATGGCAAGAGAGCTGGTAGAGGGCATGACCTTCACAACACCCGACGTGATAGTCGTCGACGGTGAGCTCTTGGCCGGCTTCGCCGACGTCCTCGGCTCACACTCGGACGACTTCGGTTTGCCGGTCGTGTTTCGTGTCACGACCGAGTTGGCCCACCAGGCAATGGATTCCGGGACGGTACCCAGTGACGGCATCGTCCACACATCGGAATCGCTGCATCTGCGCCGCGAACCCCGGCTCGGCGACCACCTGAGCGGGCTGTTGACAGTGGAGCGGATCCATCGACGCGGCGGCGCCACCCAGCTCCTGGTCCGCAGCGACATCGTGGCGGACGGTGACACCTCGCCGATCGCGGTGACGACGTCGACCCTCACCTTCAGGAGCTAGGAGGCGAGCGACGATGCCCCAGGTGCCCACCCCCGTCGAACCGGTTGATCCAGGCCAACAGCTCTGGGTCGCGACCGAGGAGATCACCATGGACCGCGTCCGCCGCTACGCGCGAGTGTCCGGAGACACCAATGCCATTCACATTGACGCCGCCGCCGCAGCCGAGGCAGGGTTGTCCGCGCCGGTGGCGCACGGCCTGCTCATCCTGGGAATCGTGGTCCGCCATGCCGACGATTGGGTACGCAACCGCGGCGGTCGGATCACCGGCTGTGACACGCGATTCGTCCGTCCGGTGTACCTCGTCGACCACTCGGTCACGCTCTTCGTGACCGCGCACCTCGTCGGGGCCGGCCACATCGCCGCAACCGCGTCGGTCCTCGCCGACGACGGATCGACACACCTAGCCATCCTCCGCCCGGTCCGGATCTCATACTCGGATGGCCGCCCGGACGGTGCCCGAGCGGACGGTCACATCCGCCGCTGATCGGTGGTCAGGGCTGATCGGCTCCAGAAATCGATGATCGCCGACGCCGTCGCGCCCGGTTGTTCGAGAGCCGGTATCACTCGCGCACCGTGCACCGTGACCTCGTGGGCGTCAGGCATTCTCGATGCCATCGCACGCGCCTCGGCCGGCGTCCACTCGCCCCTGTCGTCGGTACTCACGAACAGTGTCGGGCATGCGGTGCGCAGGGCCGCCCATTCGAGATCGGTGCGATTGAGTATCCCCGTGCGGATGGCCGCGATCATCGAACGACCAGATGTGCGCAACGAGTCGTTCAGGAGTCCGAGAGCTTCGGCATCGTGGGCACGGGTGGCGTCGGTGAAGACCGCTGTCTCGATCGCGGAGCGGACGGGCCCCCGTGGGCCGATGACGCGGTAGAGCGGCAACAGCAACCCGACCTGGCGGCGTAGCGCGGCGTCGATCGGAAACGTCGGCGCACTGATCGCGACGAGGCTGCGGACCATCGAGGGCCGCGTGGCCGCGAGGTGTAGACCGACGTGACCACCCCAGGCGCAGCCGACCCAGTCGACACCGGACTCGTCGACGCCTGCTGCCTGGTCGAATCCGGCGCGAAGGTCTGTCACGAGTTCAACGGCAGCGTCGGCACAGGCCGCGATGTCGACGGAGCGATCGAGTCGGTCGCTGCGCCCGGACGACGGCCCGTCGACGATGACCAGCGTTCGGTGTTCGGCGAGCGCCGGCACCACCCGCTGCCACGATCGCCCATCGACGAACATGCTGTGCCAGAGAACGGTCACCGGCCCTTCGCCGACGATGGTGGCATGGAGCCTGCCGAGGTCGGTTCTCACAGTGTGCTCACGCATCAGGTCTCCTCGGTAAGGGTTCTGATTACCATTACACCGAGTAAACTCAATTATGTCTAGACTGAATCCGTGGCGCGCACCTACAACTCCGAACTCCGCGCCCGACGCGCGCTGGAGAACCGAGACCGGGTACTCGCGGTCGCCACCGAGATGTTCTGCGGCCGCGGGTGGGTTTCCACCACGATGGCCGACGTCGCGACCGACGCGGGTGTCACACGGCAGACCGTCTATCAGCAGTTCCCCAACAAGTTGGCCCTGCTCGACGCATGCATCGATCACGCGCTGACCGCGGGGGAGGGGATCCCGGTCCGCGAACTCGCCGAGTACCGGGCGATGGGGAACGGACCGCCCGAAGAGCGCCTCGCCGCGGGTGCGCGGTGGCTGTGTGCCGCGCACGTCAGGTCGGCGGCCATTCAGAACGTGCTGGATGAAGCTGCGGTGACCGATCCCGCCGCCGCACAGCGCCTCCAGGTGCGTGAGGCCAATCGATGGGACGAAGTGCAATGGGCGCTGACCGTGATCACCGGCGCTCGCCCCGCCGACGCGATCGTCGACGCGGTCTGGTTGCTGGCGGCCCGACGCAATTGGCTCCGGCTGATCGCCGAACGCGGGTGGACGCCCGGCGAATGGACCGAGTGGTTCATCGGCCACGCCCGCATCGACTTGTCCGGCGGCGGGTCTTCCCCCTCCGTCTCGTCGGCTCAGTAGTCTCCCACGATCGACGCCGCCAAATGCAGATCAGCACGTAATGCGGACGGCGCCAGCATTTTCAGTGCCAGAGCCGACGCTGCCAGGACCAGCGGGACGGTGAGGTACGCGCGAGCCCGCACCTCGGTGCGGCCATCCGGTAACGCAGAGACCGCAAGGCTCAGGCTCGCGTCGACGAACCACCATCGACCGATCTCGCGCCAGCGCAGCGGGGCCGCGCACTCGACGACCTCGAGATGAGGCCGTACCCACGGCACGAGGGTGATGTCCCTCCATGACGTACCCGTGCCCCCGGCACGGTCGCCCACCGGTGACAGATCCTCGATCCGACGCAGACTCGATTGCCAGCGCGGACGGTTCTCCGGATCGACCAGATAATCGAATGTCGTCGTCGGAGACGCTGCGAAAGGCACTGTCACATCTGCTATCAACACGCGGCGGGTCGGTGACATCTCGGCTCCTGATCGATTCCGCCAGTGTAGCCAGGCGTGCCGTCGAGCGCGGTGCGTGCGATCGCGCCACGCCGCGGACCACCCATGACAGGATCGAGGCATGTCGCGTGTGGCCACCGGAGAATCCGTCATCGCCCGTGCCGTACGCATCGTGGAGGCCTTCGGTCTCGACGAACCCTCACTCACGATCGGCGAGATCGCACGACGGGCAGAGTTGCACGTGGCAACGGCGTCACGCATGGTCGAGGAACTGGTACGGGCGGGCTGGCTCGAGCGTTCCGGCCGGGAGGTCCGTATCGGGATACGGTTGTGGGAGTTGTCGACTCGCGCATCGCCCGTGATGGGACTACGCGCCGCCGCACTCCCGTTCATGGAGGACCTGCACCAGGTCATCGGGAACGACACACAGTTGGCGGTTCTCGAAGGAACCGAGGTGTTGTTCCTCGAACGCCTGTGGTCACCGGGGCCGGTCGTCAACTACTCCCGGATCGCCGGCCGGTTGCCGGTACACGCGTCATCGTCGGGCCTCGTCTTGCTCGCACACGCCGCACATGATGTCCAGCAGTCGGTGATGGATTCCCCGATGAAGGTGTACACCGACCAGACGATCCAGACGGGTGCCGAGCTGCGCGCGATGCTCGCCCACATCCGCCGCGAGGGTTATGCGCTCTGTGCGGGGCATATCTATCCGGACACCACCGGCATCGCCGCGCCGGTGCGTGACGGTCGGGGAACGGTGGTCGCGGCCCTGGGGATCATCGCACCCAACGACGCCGCTTCCTACAGCAAGATTCCGGCAGTCCAGGCCGCAGCGCGCGGGATATCGAGGGTGATGACCCATGTTCGCGGACCGCATCAGTGATCCACGACACGATTCTTCTCTCAATCATTGAGAAGCTACTGGGGCAGGCGTAGTCCGCAGCGCGACCCTTGATCCACGCTTCACATGAGGAGAGTGGACATGGTTCAGGAGGCACACCCGGCACACGTCTTGCGGGTCCGCACAAAAGAGGTCGTGGCAGATGGCGTCGTCGTCCTCACGCTCGAGCATCCCGACGGACGACGACTTCCGGACTGGACGCCGGGTGCCCATGTCGACGTGGCGTTGCCCGGCGGCCTCACCCGCCAATACTCGCTCTGCGGCGACCGTTGGGACGCGCACACGTATCGAGTCGCGGTCCGACGCGACGTCGACGGCTCGGGCGGATCGGTGTACATCCACGACACGCTGCAGGTGGGCGACCACGTCCAGGTCGGCGGACCCCGCAACAACTTCGCGATGGCACCCGCATCGAGCTATCTGTTCGTCGCGGGCGGGATCGGTATCACACCGATCGTCCCGATGATCGTGCAAGCCGAGATGGTCGGTGCGGCATGGCATCTGCTCTATCTGGGGCGCAGCCGCTGCACGATGCCATTCCTCGACGCCCTCGCCGCGCACGCGGAGCGGGTCACCGTGTCCGCGCGTGACGAGAGCGCAAGGTTCGACGTGACCGGCCGGCTGGGCACCCTGGAACCCGGCACGCAGGTCTACGCATGCGGACCACGGAGCCTGCTGGAGGACCTGACGGCCTCGACATCTCACTGGCCGCCCGGACGGCTGCGCGTCGAACGCTTCTCCGCGACGCCGGTGGCACCTGCACGTACGGCGCCGTTCGAAGTACATCTCGCGCGTTCCCGACGCACGGTGACGGTCCGCCCGGAGCGCAGCGTCCTCGACACTCTCTCCGATGTCGGGATCACCGTTCTCTCGTCGTGCCGGGAGGGGCTTTGTGGCACATGCGAAACCGCTGTGATCGCCGGCGAACCCGATCATCGCGATTCCCTCCTCGACGACGACGAGCGTGCGGTCGGCGACTGCATGTTCGTCTGCGTGTCCCGCTCGCGTTCCGATCGCCTGGTCCTCGACCTGTGATCCACATCCAAGGAGATCAATCATGACAACCACGAGCTCGCCGCGCACCGCGATCCCTGTGTCGGACCTCGACCCGTTCGCGCTCGATGTGCTCGCCGACCCGCTGCCGGGTCAACAGGAGTTACGCGAGATCGGACCGGTTGTCCTCCTCGAGAGGTACGGCATCTACGGAATGGCCCGGTACGAGCAGGTGCATGCCGCCCTGACCGACTGGCAGTCCTTCCAGTCGTCGGCCGGGGTCGGACTGAGCAACTTCCGTCACGAGAAGCCGTGGCGCCCGCCCAGCGTGCTCCTCGAGGCAGATCCTCCGCATCACGATGCCCCGCGGTCGGTACTGAGCAAGATCCTCGGACCGCGCGCGTTGCGTCGGTTACGTGATGAATGGATGGCCGACGCCGACGACCTCGTCGCGTCGGTCTTGTCACGCTCGACCGAGTTCGACGCGGCAATCGAACTGGCCCAGGCCTTTCCGCTGCGCGTCTTCCCGGATGCGGTGGGCATCTCGACGACCGGCCGAGAGAATCTGCTCCCGTACGGCAATCACGCGTTCAACGCCTTCGGCCCGTCGAACAGCCTGGTCGCCGACGGCGCGCCCCACGTCGCCGGACTGTCCGCGTGGGTGGGTACGCAGTGCACGCGGGAGGCGCTGACCGACAACGGGTTCGGAGCGCAGATCTGGGCGGCGAGCGACCGCGGCGACATCACCGCCGAACAGGCCCCACTGGTGGTGCGGTCATTGCTGACCGCGGGCGTGGACACCACCGTCAACGGTCTCGCCGCAGTCCTCTATGCGTTCGCCACCAACCCGGTGCAATGGCAGCGACTTCGCTCCGATCCGGCGTCGATACGCAACGCTTTCGACGAGGCCGTGCGCTGGGAGTCCCCGGTGCAGACGTTCTTCCGCACCACCACGCGTGCCGTGGACTTCGCAGGCGTCACGATCCCGGACGGGTCGAAGATCCTGATGTTCCTCGGGGCCGCGAACCGTGATCCGCGACGTTGGGACCATCCCGATGCGTTCGATCTCGATCGTGATCCATCCGGTCACGTCGGATACGGAATGGGGCTCCACCAGTGCGTCGGCCAGCACGTTGCACGCCTGGAGTCCGAGGCCCTTCTCACGGCGCTGGTGCGCCGGGTCGAGAGCATCGAGCTCGCCGGGCCGACCCGTCGTCACCTCAACAACACGTTGAGGTCGTGGGCGTCGTTGCCGATCCGGGTCCGGCAGGCACGCTGAGCGCGCCCGGAGCGGCCCCGCCAGACCCCAAGACTAGAACGTGTTCTAGTCTTGGGGCGTGACGATGACAGGGAAATCTGTACTCATAACCGGTGGCGGCAGCGGAATCGGCGAGGGCATCGCCACCGTTCTGGTCGGCCTCGGCGCCAAGGTGACGATCGTCGGCCGGACCGCCGACCGACTGACCGCGGTGCAGGAACGGCTCGACCTGGATGCACCGGCGGGCGCAGGCGCGCACGCGCACGCCGCCGACGTCACCGATGAGGATCAGGTCGTCGCCGCGGTGGCCGCGGCGACCCGGTTCGGCGGCGGCCTCGACGGTGTGGTGGCGTGCGCAGGCGGCAGCGAGACGATCGGCCCGCTGACGCAGATGGACAGCGAGGCCTGGAAACGTACCGTCGATCTCAACGTCAACGGGACCATGTTCACTCTCAAGCACTCGGCCCGCGAGTTGGTGCGGGCCGGTGGGGGATCGTTTGTCGCGATCTCCTCGATCGCGGCCAGCAATACGCACCGCTGGTTCGGTGCCTACGGCGTGACCAAATCGGCGGTCGATCACATGGTCGCACTCGCGGCAGACGAACTAGGGCCGAGTCGGGTGCGGGTCAACGGCATCCGGCCGGGCCTGATCCGGACGGATCTGGTGACCGCTGTGCTGGATGATCCGCAGCTGACCGAGGACTATCGGGTGTCCACTCCGATACCCCGGATCGGCGAGGTCCAGGACATCGGCCACCTTGCGGCCTTCCTGCTGGGCGAGGGCTCCACGTGGATCACCGGCCAGGTCATCAACGTCGACGGTGGCCAGATGCTTCGTCGCGGACCGGATTTCAGCTCCATGCTCGAGCCGCTGTTCGGGGCCGACGGACTCCGGGGCGTCGTCGCGACCGAGGAGAGCCCGGCAGCAGCGCAAGCGTGACCGGCGCCGGCTCAGGATGGTGGGTGCTTCGCCACCTGTAGTGGTCCACCGGCGCTTCGCCAGTCGATGAGTCCTTTCGTCATGTTCTTTGCCTCGAAGCCCAACTCGATCAACATGTTCGCGGCACCGGCCGACCGCAGTCCGCCTGTGCAGAAGGTGATGAGGAGGCGGTCGTCGGGCAAGTCCACGCATCGATCGCGCAGTTCTTCGAGCGGAATGTGGACAGACCCCGGAATGTGGTTGCGGTTCCACTCGAAACGATGGCGCACATCGACGATCAGCGCACCGTCGGCCACCATGCCCATCGCTTCGACCGCGCTGACAGCCGGTGCGTGCCGGAGGTAGTGACGAATACCCATGGGTGGAAACCCTTTCGCGACCTCGGTCGGCAATGTCCAGTAGCCGCTGCCGACGACAGCTTCAGTTAGTCTGAAGGTGGCGATCAGGGATTGTCAAGATGACCGACGCCGACGCTGTCGGTGTGCACGTTCGGCGGAGCAGTCGCCCGGTCGTAGCAGCCGGCCGCGGCGCGCAGCGGAATGCGACCTTCGCGGTGCTCGCTGTTGCGGATCCCGATGGCCGACACGACACCGCCGGCGATGAACAGCACGGCCGTGATGAGAACGGTGCGGTGAAACCCGGCCGTGTCGAGTACTCCGCCCACGATGATGCCGGTGCACGCGACGGCCACCAGCCCGGAAACGCGCGAGATCGCGTTGTTGATGGCCGAACCGATGCCACTCTGCTCCCGACTCACGGCCGCGAGGACCGCAGACGTCAACGGCGTGACCGTCACCGACAACCCGAGACCGAAGAGTACGAGCCCTGGCAACATCTGCCACCAGAAGTTGAAATCGTCGTCGGTGGTGAGCATCAGCAGGTAGCCGCACCCGGCGAGGATCGGACCGGACGCCATGAACAGGCGTGGACCGTATCGCGCCGAGAGCGCGCCGACGGGGCGAGCTATGAAGAACGACAGCACCGGGACGGGCAATGTCGCGAGTCCGGCAGCAAGCGCCGAGAACCCGGCGACCTCCTGCAGGAAGATCGCGGTGATC
Organism: Gordonia sp. SL306; assembly: GCF_026625785.1. NCBI lineage: Bacteria > Bacillati > Actinomycetota > Actinomycetes > Mycobacteriales > Gordoniaceae > Gordonia > Gordonia sp. SL306. Next base: position 5,094,794 of record NZ_CP113063.1, read on the forward strand.
AGTGAACCCATCGACAGGCCTGCGTACATGAAGGTCGTTGCGAGGTTGCCGACGCCGAAGTTGCGCACCCGGAACATCCGAAGCGGGATCATCGGATGGTCCGTGTGCAATTCCCGCCAGCCCAGGCCTGCCAGACACAGGACGCCGACGACGAGCGACACCGCCACAGCGGGACTCGACAATCCCAGACGTTGCTCCTCGATCAGGGCGTACACGGTCCCGGCGAGACCGAGGGCGGTGAGCACCGCCCCTGGCACGTCGATCTTGGTGCGTGCCGACGGCCGCGGCGCTTCGGCGAGCCGTGTAGACAGCACCAAGGTGACGACCACGGGGAGAACGTTCACGGCAAAGATCCAGCGCCAGTTCAACGCGTCGACGAGGACACCGCCGAGCAGCGGCCCCACCACGAACGCGGTGCCCGTCCACGCGGTCCAGGTCCCGATCGCCTTGGGCTGGTCGTCGGGAGAGAACGCCGAATTGATCAGGGCCAGCGAGCTGGGGACCAGCAGTGCGGCGCCGGCACCCTGGACGCCACGACCGATGATCAGGATCAGGTCGGTCGGAGCAAGCGCACACACCACCGACGACACGCCGAAGATCACCAATCCGGCTCGCAGAACAGGTAACCGGCCGAACGCGTCCGAGATGGAGCCGGCAACCAGGATCAGCGCACCCAAGGACAGCAGGTAGGCGTCCACGACCCACTGCTGTGTGGCCAGACCGCCGCCGAGATCGCCGGAGATCGCCGGTAGCGCCAGATTGACCACAGATCCGTCCAGGAACGCGACGAAGGATGCGAGAATCGCGACGGCCACAACAGGTCCCATGGAAGACCGATCTGTCGACACGCCGACGCCGGTCACGTCAGTGCGTCTGTTCCGCGTCGGGGTCGGGGGTGACGTAGCGGCCGGCCAGCTCGTGGAGGGCGCGGAACACGCGCCTCGACGATTCCGCCCAAGGCATCAGGATGGGGAACACGTGGAACATCCCACGCTCCTCCATCGCATGCACCCTCACCCCGGCGGCCTGCAGACCCTCGGCGAACTCACGAATCCCGTCCCGGAACATCTCATCGGCGCCCCAGCAGGCGAACGTCGGGGGAAACCACTCGGGATCGGGTGCCGCGTGCACCGCTGAGACACGTTCGTCGTTCGGCTGGACGCCATGGAGGTACGGCGTGACCGGGACGTTCCACGGGAGGATGTCGAACTGAGCGTTCTCGGTGATCGACGGATGGTCCAGATCGAGATCGACCTCCGGTGAGAAGAGAGCCAGCGCCGCAGGCCTCGGCTTGGAGTGACTGTGCAGGTAGGACACCAACGACGTCGCCAGTCCACCGCCTCCGGAGTCGCCCGCGATGACGAGGTGCTCCGGGTCGACCCCGCGGTCGAGTAGGCCTTGGTAGACATCGGCGGCGTCCAGCACCCCCGCAGGGAAGGGGAATTCCGGCGCCATCCGATAGTCGGCGATGAAGACCTCGTATCCCGTGATCCCGACGAGAGACGCAGCGAACGCGGAATACATGATCGGCGAGGTGCCGATGTAGCCACCGCCGTGCAGGTAGAGGATGGTGGCGCCGATCGTCTCCTTGTCGTCGGAGTCGTCGACGAATGCGTCCGAGCTGGCCTTCGCGCGACACCAGATCCCCGGCACGCCACCGATCGTGTCGTCGGTGATCTCCACGCCGTCGATGACGCCGACGAACGGCGGGATCACTGCCAGGCAGATGTCGTCGAGGATCTTCTCCATCGACCGGAACTCCTCGATGGGCAGCCCCATCGAGTAGCCCATGAACGACCTCACGACCTGGCGCGTGACCGACTGACCCACGTTGTCGAGCAGCCCGCCCGGGCCGTGCCAGGGTCGCCGGAACGGCACCCGCGCCAGCCCGTTGAGCATGCTCTCGGCGAGTCCCATCACGGTGAGTGCGGTCACCGGTCCTGACGCCGTCTGCACTTCCGGACGATCAGCCATCACCATGACGCCCATGCTAGTGGCCGGACGTGGTCGACTGCCGTGGACAACATGCCGACGGACTTGATAGGCAAGTGATGACTTGCCTATAGTGGCGAGCATGGTCGACGTGTTCCGAGCCCTCGACGACGAGACCAGACGTCTCATCCTCGATGAACTCGCCGCGAGCGACGGCCAGACGCTGTTCGAGATCTGCGCGCTGCTGACGACGCGACACGCACGTGGGCTCACCCGGCAGGCGATCTCACAACATCTCGCGGTTCTGGAATCCGCGGGGCTGGTCGTCACCGAGCGACGCGGACGATCCAAGTTCCACTACTTCACCCCGGAGCCACTCGAGCAGATCACGCATCGGTGGCCCACCACAGAAAGGCATGATCGATGCGAATCAACCTGACCAGTGTGTTCGTCGACGACCAGCGAGCCGCTCTCGCCTTCTACACCGACGTGCTCGGCTTCACGAAGCACCACGACATCCCGCTGGGCGGCGACGCCTCGTGGCTCACCGTGGTCTCGCCCGAGTCCCCGGACGGGCCCGAGTTGCTGTTGGAACCCTGCGGCCACCCCGCCGTCCAGCCGTATCGGAATGCATTGGTGGAGGACGGAATCCCGCTCGTCCAGTTCGCCGTAGACGATGTCGAGGCCGAACATGCACGACTCACCGCCGCGGGAGTGGTGTTCACGCAGCCGCCGACGGACATCGGCACCGCCGTCATCGCCGTCTTCGACGACACCTGCGGGAACCTGGTTCAGCTGGTGGCGGAGAAGCGCGACGGGGCGACCCCTTAGCCAGGGAGAGCGATCCCCCCGGGGCTGGCGAGCAGTCGCCGGGGGCCGGCGACTGCTCGCCAGGCCAGATTCACACTGGCTCAGCAAAATTCGACGGTCACCTCAGTGAGCCCGAGCGCCGGCGGGTTGAACTTCGCTCGCGCAGCGCTGTCATTCGGAAGGACGATTTCTCCGATAAGTATCCCCGGAACGGGAGACAATGATATCCGAGCCGACACTCGGAGGTCCCTATGACAGTGCGAAATCGAGCGGAACGTTCTCCGAGCGGTGTCGAGACTGCGGATCTGTGCATAGTCGGAGCCGGAATCGCCGGGATGAACGCACTTTTCGCAGCGACCCGCTACCTTGGTCGCGGCCACAAGGTGATTCTCGTCGACCGCCGCATACGGCCCGGCGGCATGTGGGTCGACACCTATCCTTATGTTCGCCTGCATCAGCCGCACGGCCTCTTCACGGCCGGGAATGTTGCGTGGACTCTCGACCGGGACCGGTCATATCTCGCGAATCGAAATGAGGTGCTCGACCACTTCGATCATCTCGTGTCCGTCCTCGGGGAGCGGGTGAGGGTCGACGAACACTACGGGTGGACACTCGAATCGACCACCGAGAGCGGCGGAACGATTCGATCGACATTCCGCGCCGGCGACGGTGACCACATGGTCGTTGAGACTCCGCGGCTGATCAAGGCGTACGGGCTCGCAGTACAGCCCAACGATCCGTTGGCCCTGTCCAGTCCTCACGTTCGATCCGTGTCGCCCAATTCCTGGGACGTCAATGGCGAGGAGATGCGGGCGTCCGATGCGCCGGTGTGGATCATCGGGAGCGGGAAGACTGCGATGGACACCGCCCACGCGATCATCAGCCGATATCCGGGACGTGAGGTGAACATGGTCTCCGGCGCCGGCACATTCTTCCTGTCACGAGACCGGTTCTATCCGTCCGGGACGCGACGATGGTGGGGAGGTGCGCGACCGAACGGCACCGCAGCGGCTGCCGCCCTCCGCTTCGACGGAACCAACGAGAAGGAGGTCACCGATTGGTTCCGTACCGCGTACGGAACCGGCCCGATTCCGGATGCCACCCACAACCTGTATGGAATTCTCTCCGAGGCGGAATCCACAACCATTGTCAACGGTCTCAACACGGTCATCCACGATCACCTAGTCGATGCCGTCGCGCGTGGCGGCGCAACACAACTCCGCCTCCGGAGCGGATCGTCGACCCCGGTGGATGCCGGGAGTTGGATCGTCAACTGCACCGGGTACGTCGCGCGCGGAGGACACCCGTACGAGCCGTACATGTCCGACACCGGGGGTGTGGTGACAGTAGACGACCGGTCCGCGGTCCTGCACTTGCCGACCTACATGGGCTACTTCCTCACGCACCTGATGTTTCTCGACAAGCTGCACGAGATCCCCCTGTACGAGCTGGACGTTCAGGAGCTCCGTGAGAAGGGCGCCGCAACGGTGCCCTACACACTGGCGGCCCTCGCCCAATACAACCTCAGCCTCATCGCGGACAGTGTTCCGAGGAAGGTCCTCGCGGAGGCCGGCTTCAGCCTCGATCTCTGGTATCCACTCCCACGCCAGATGGTCGGTCTCGTGGAGTTCGCACTCAGCCATCGGCGGCAACGGGAGCATCATCGTCGGACGCTGGATATCGTCAGAGACCGGTTCGACATCCGGTGCGGCCCGCTGGTCCGGGGTCCGCGTCGATCTGAGTGACTCCGGTCACCGGCGACGATGAACGGCTCGCGATCGGACCTGCACAGATTCCGCACGGCACCCGTCGACCACCCCGCAGCATCAGCGACGGCGATCAAACGTGGCACACTACCTCGGGTCCACCAGTCCCTGTGAAACCCGTGAGGCGGCGATGGAGAGTGCTGAGCAGCCGACACTGGCTGACGCGTGGGATGCCAATCGAGGGATCCAGAGGTCCGCAGCGGTCCGACTCTTCGCGGCGAACAACTCGGCCCTCTACGTGACGTTGATGGAACGTCACCTGGACTTCGGCACGAGATTGTCCGAGACCGATCTGGCCGTGCGACTCGAACGCGACATGGTCACTCTCGGCGTCGCCGACCAACCGAGCGGCCTGGAGCTTGTCAAACTGTGGGCCAGGCAGGGGTGGCTGCACCGGGTCACCGACGCGAGTGTCCGGACAGCCCAGAATCTCTGTTACCTGACCTCGGAGGCTCGCTCGGTTGTCGATTACGTCCGGCGTCTGAGACGTGAGGACAGTGTTGCGACCGGCGGCTCGATCAACGGCATCGCAGCCGGATTGCATCGCGTCGCCGGCCAGGTCACGAACGACCCACGTCAGATACGTGAGGAGATCGAGTACCAGATCTCCGAACTCGACGCCGAACTCGCCGACCTCGACGCGGGACGACGTCCCGAACCGGACCTCCGGGTCGCCGAGGACGAGGCGCGGGCGATCGCGTATCAGATGGAACAGATCATCTCCGACATCGGCCAGTACGGCAGCATGCTGGATCGGATCACGACCGCGCTGCTCGACGACCCGCACGACTCGGATCTCGCGTACCGGGATCGTCAACGACAGATGTTCGACGACTACGAGGCCCTGCTCGAGTCGTCCCAGAGTGCGTCCTATCATGCCTTCACCCACATGATCCAGGACCCGCAGCAGCGGGCCCGGCTCGTCGCCGACATCACCACGGTGACAAGACAACTCCCCGGCATCGACCACGGTCTCCGATCGGTGATGGACGACTTCTTCGGCCTCGTCACCCAGCAGATGGCAGAGGTCGGACGTACTCGCCAGCGTTGCGCGCGACGCATCCGCAGATTCGTCGCTTCGGGAACACTCGAGCAGAGCCGGGGGATCGCGCGACAACTCAACGACGCACTGGCAACGGCGAACGATCTGTTGAAGACCTCTCTGGCAGACCGCCGGATCGGTTACGAATTGCCCTTGGCGACACCATCGATCACGTCGGCAGGTCGGCTGGCGTTCGAGATCCGCGACCCTGCCCCTCCGGCACCGGCCCTGCCGGCGACCGGAAATGGCGATCTCACCACGTTCGCGTCGCTGTCCGGTCAGGTCGACACCGTCGAACTCACCGAAGTCGTGAACGCGGCTGTCGACGACGGCCCGATCGCCCTGTCGGATGTGATCGCACGGGTCGACGAGCCCTACCTCGCCCACGTCATCGTGCTGTGGTCCTGGGCTCTCAAACAGTCCGGTACTGCTGATCCGGAATCGGTCTTCGTCCGATTCCGATCCCTCGAAGGGGAGGATCGCATCATCGAGGTGCCGGCCCTGATGTTCACCGAACCGATTCCGACCGCGGAGGTCGACGCACTATGACCAGCAATCTCGACGTCACGGGCGAGCGAAGCGGCGGGGGAGTACCCGACGAGTTCGCCGGCTACGACGATCTCCCGGCAGTGCAGCGTGGCGGTCGCGACGACAGTCAAGGGCCACCGCGGTTCGACGGCGACGTCAGCGCTCTGCCCGATCGTGCCTGCTGGGCCCTGCAGAATCTCCTGACCCGCCGTTTCGTCAGTGGCGACCGTCAGCCGCAGCTGTGGGCCTGGGTTGCCGAATACCAGGACCAACTCAGGGTCCGGCTGTCCGAGCTGGACCTGCGTCTGCGTATCGTCGACGAACTCGAGGTCGCCTTCGTGGAGCAGGCGGGATACGAGTCTCGCTGGGGCAGAAGAATACTCAAGCGAGAAGCGATTCACACCTACGATGCGATCCTGGCGTTGCACCTCGCCAAATACCTGCGCGCGTCCCGCGACGAACGAGTGCTGATCACCCGGGAAGAGATCCACGAGTTGTTCGCCGGTGTCACCAACACCATCGACCGCGACCTGGCACTGTTCGACAAACGCATCGAGCACGCCATCGACAAGATGGACGAGCTGGAGTTCCTGCGGAGACATCGGGATGACCCGGACACCTTCACGGTCAGCCCGGTCATCTCGGCGGTGATGACCGCATCCGTGATCACCGACCTGCAAAAGCAGTTCGAGCAGTTCATCGGATCGGGGGAGACCGGTGACGACGCGCCACCGGCCGAAGCGTTCGAGTCGGCGGGCGTTGATGGCGACGACAGCGACGACGACGAAGGAGATGATTGGTGAGCGGACCGGTCGACCAATATCACCTGTCCCGACTGCAATTGATCAACTGGGGAGTCTTCGATGGCTACCATTCGATCCCGTTCAGTACCTCCGGATCGCTGATCACCGGATCGTCGGGAAGCGGCAAATCCTCATTGCTGGATGCGATCTCACTGGCTTTCCTCCCGGACCACCGACGCAACTTCAATGCCTCCGGCGACGCGACCGCGGCAGGATCATCGAGTGGCAAACGCACCGTCGGGAAGTACGTGCGCGGCGCCTGGGGCGAACGACGTGACGGGACCAATGCCCATCGCGAGATCATGTACCTGCGTGGGACCGGGCCGGCGTGGGCCGCCATCGCCGTCACCTATACCTCGAGTTCCGGATCCTCGATCACCGGCCTCGTGCTGAAATGGCTTGCGGCGGGCAAGATGACCGACGCGCACAGCTCGTACTTCGTTCACGACGGCGACGTCGACATCGTCGATGTGTGTAATGCGTGGGCAGGCAACAACTACAACTCGGCCAAGTTCCGCGAACAGGGCTGGCGGGGTGGGCCGGGCGAAGGCAAATACCTGGCGACCCTGTACTCGCTGATCGGAATCCGGGGCTCGGAGGCCGCCCAGCAGCTCCTCGGCAAGGCCAAGTCGCTCAAGAGCGTCGGTGGCCTGGCCCAGTTCGTCCGCGAATTCATGCTGGACGAGCCCACCAGTACCGCCGGGATCAAAGATGCGCTCGAGCAGATCGATCCGCTCGTCGAAGCGCGCGAACTCCTCGACGTGGCGCGACGCAAGCGCACGATTCTGGGCACCATCGAAACCCTCCAGGAGAGGTATGCGGCCGAGGCCGCCACGTTTACGGTCCTCGACACCATCGACACCGCCACGGTGCGCGCCTACCTGAACAACTTGCGCCTGCGCAATGCCGAGCCGGAGGTGGCCGACCTCGATGATCAGATCGCCCGCCTCGACGCCGATCTCGCCGCGCTGACCGGCCAGCACGACCAGCTCCGGCAAGATCACAGTCACCTGTTGTCGCGGATCGCGACCTCGACAGGCGATCTCGCCCCGCTGCAGGAGCAGCTCGCGACCGCGCAGAAGGTCAGCAACGAGGCCTCCATGCGACGCACGAGCTACGAGAACAAGATCTCGGCCCTCGGCGCCGACATCCCCGACGATGCCGAGGAGTTCTGGTCCCTACGCGCGAGCCTCCTGGAGGAGGCGACCCAGATCGACGGGCAGCTCGACGCGGGCAAGGCGCACTTCGCGGAGACACTGGCCCGCGAAGTCGCGGCGCGTACCCAGCGTGATGCCGCGCAGGAGGAGCTGAGTCGTGTGGAGCAGGCGGGTTCGGCACTCCCACGTGCCGAACACGAGATGCGCCGGGCCATCGCCAACTCGCTGCAGATCGACGAATCCGAACTGCGCTATGTCGCCGAGATGGTGGAGCTGCATCCCGACCAAGAGCGTTGGCGATCCGCGGTGGAAAAGGTCCTCCGTAACGCAGGCCTACGACTTCTGGTTCCCGACAAGCATTTCCGAGCCGCACTTCGTTTTGTGAACAGCCACGACATGCGCGGCCGGATTCAGCTGCATCACGCCGAGAACCGTGCGGCACCCGCCGCCGAACCCGCCACCTTGGGTGCGAAACTACGTGCCGTCGATCCGGATCACCCGTGCTCGGCCGAGGCGTTGTCCATCCTGTCCCGGCTGGGGAACTACGTCTGCGTCGATTCGCCCACCGACTTCGCCGATCACGCCAAGGCCGTGACCGACCAAGGTCTGCGCAAGGATTCGGCGAAACTGGCCATCAAGGACGATCGTCAAGCCCTGCGGCCGTCGCAACACATCTTCGTCGGAAACGTCGAATCCAAGATCGCGGCTCTGCGGGACGAGTTCGATCACGAGCAGGGTGCCTACGACGCGGCGCGGGAGGCCAGCGCCGAACTCGACCGCGACCGCACCGCGCGGCAGCAACGTCGTGACGACTATCGCCGGGTGTGTGAACAGTTCACCCAGTGGAGCGAGATCGACACCGATTCCGCCGACGACCGGGTCGACCAGCTCACCGAGCAGTACGAACTGCTGATGGAGGAACACCCGGACATCGAGGCGCTCCAACGCAAAGCCGAGGACATCTGGGAGCAGGTGCGATCGGCGATCTCGCAGGCCGCCCTGGTGCGGGACAAGATCGCCACGCACGACCGCCGCCGCACCCAGCTGCTCGACCTCGTCGATCGACTCAAACCCGAAGATGTTCCCGCACAGGCGGAGAAGACCCTCGACGGATTCCGTGAGGAGTCCCCGGCCGCGCTCGACGTGCTCGCACCCGAAGCGTTCCGGCAGGAATTGATGAAGGCAGTCGTGAAGGACCGCGACCGGATGCGGTCGGACGCCCGCCGTTCACGAGACGAACTCGGCCGGATCCTCGACAGCTACGACGAAGAGTTCCCCGACGCGATCCCGAACGACAGCGACGACTTCGATGAGCGCGTGCACGACTACGTCGCGTTGAGCCGCCGGATCGATGAACGCGAACTTCCCGCCGCCTACGAGCGCATGCGACGTCTGATCACCGAGCAGGCGCCCGGGGCGATCCTCAACCTGCACATGACCGCCGACGCAGAGGAACGACGCATCGTCGACCAGATCGAGCGGGTCAACACCGGTCTGGCCGCGGTGGCGTTCAACCGCGGCACCCGACTTCGGCTCCATCCCGGACGAAAGAACCTTGCCGCGGTCGCGGACCTCACCGAGAAGGCGCGGCAGATCTCGCAGCGAACCACAGCCGTCAGCTTCGGCGACGAGCAGGCGATCCTCGAGCAGTACGCCGACATCCTGCTGCTGCGCGAACGACTCGGAGGCACCACACCCGAAGATCGGCAATGGACCCGCGACGCGCTCGACGTACGTAACCGCTTCGATTTCTACTGCGAAGAACATGACGCCGTCACCGGGGAGACGATCCGCACCTACAGCAACGCCGGCGACAATTCCGGCGGTGAGCAGGAGAAGCTGATGGCCTTCTGCCTTGCCGGCGCCCTCAGCTTCAATCTCGCGAGCCCCCAGGGCGACGACAACCGACCGATCTTCGCTCAACTCATGCTCGACGAAGCCTTCTCCAAGTCGGATCCACAGTTCGCGCAGCAGGCACTGTCGGCGTTCCGCAAGTTCGGTTTCCAACTGATCATCGTCGCAACAGTGCAGAACACCAGCACCATTCAGCCGTACATCGACAACGTGATCATGGTGTCCAAGACCGAGGGGGCCGGCGCCCGACCCGTCGCCACCGCCATGTCGACGTCGATCCAGGCCTTCTCGGACCTGCGCAGATCGACAGGGGGACAGCTACCGGTGTGAGCTTCTACAGGCGAGCGGCGACGTATCGCGCGGCGTCGAAGGTCATGCCGTTCACCGTGTAGAGAACATGTAGACCGTTCGGCTGCCCGACCGGGGCACCGTTGCAGATGGTGTCGCCCGGGATGCAGTAGCGGATCGTCCGGTTCGCGAGTCGCGGATCGATCGTGATCGGAGGCGCCCCGACATCGCGGAGGAAGCGATCCGACGGCGGTCCGAACATGACGATGGCCGCCACCTTGCTCGCGGCCGCCGCGGGCAAGGGCGGCGGGATCTTGGACGTGTACTGCGCATATCGCGCCGGCAGCGAGATACCTGCATTGGCTGCGTAGCCGGCCACCACGGCGCCCTGCGAATAGCCGCCGAGCACGATCTTGGTTCGCGGGCACCTCGACGCCATGTACTTGACGCGTGCCTGTGCGTTGTTCACCCCGTTCACAACCGTCTGGGCGAACGCGAGTCGATTGTTGAAGTTGCTGCTCGCCGGGTAGTTCACCCCGTACACGGCGACCGATTTGCCTGCCAGCTGGGCCCGGAGGGCCGCGTCGAAAGCAAGACCGGTCAATCCGACCGGCGGCGCGGGTTCAGCGGTACCGCGCGCGAACACGACCTCCACGTCGGGACACGTCTGGGCCTCCGCTCGCGGGGCCTGCGCCGTCAGGGTCGCGGCGCCGACCATGGCCACGCCGAGGAGAACCAGGAGCGAGCGTTTGATCATGCTGTTGGATGCTACGGCGTTCTGACCGGCACGTCTGCGGTTCGTCGCACCCTGGAGGCGGAGTAACGGTAAGCGGATACTTACCGTTCGTGGAGACGAACGGACCGATGGCCGAGCCCTGGGCCATCCTCGCCGATGCGTCACGCAGGCAGATCCTGGTTGCGCTCGCGGTGCGACCCGTATCGGTCGGTGAGCTGGCAGACCAGCTGCCCATCAGTAGACCCGCAGTCTCCCAACACTTTCGAGTACTCAAGCAGACCGGCGTCGTGGTCGACGTCGAGCACGGAACGCGGCGGGTCTACCACGTGGATCCGGTGGCCCTGACGGCATTGAAAGATCAACTCGACACTTTCTGGCAGCGCACGTTGACCGGTTTCGCCGACAGTCGACGCGTTGTCGAACGACGCGGAAAAGGAGAGCGACGATGAGTGAGATGGACTCGAGCATCGCCACCTCAACCGCCATGGGACGGGCTGGGAATCACTCCGCAACGGAAGACAGCGACCAGGATGGCCTCTCTACCTTCGCAGATACCGCCGGCTGGTCACGACGTAGCCGTCGCGAACCCACGCCTCATCGCGTCGCCTCCGACGACCTCGAAATCTCTTGTCGCCGAAGCGTCTTTCATCTCGCCGAGCTCCGGGATCGTGATCACACGATCCTCCAGAGCGTCCGGCCCGACCAGATCGACCCACCAGGAGACGTTCTGCGCCTGCTTCGCGCGTGTGGGCTGCTCGTGCCACCTCTGGCGGGCAGGCGCCGCGATGTACAGGGGAGTCGCTGGATCCTTCGCGACCTCGAGCAACCGCGATTGGCCCTTGTGCCGCTTCACCTGTACGCCACCCCGCTTGATGCCGAAGCAGAGCCTGACCACGTTGACGAATCGATACGCCCACGTCAACGAGTCGTGTGGTGCGTAGCACGCATCCTCCACAGCCGGCCTCTCTGCCTGGGCGCCGGGTAGGCGTCCGCGATCGAACCGGAGTCCCTGCCCCTCTGCTTCGGAGACCATCCACGCGAGCGTGAGATCCGAGGGCGCCGATCGATCGAGGCCCCCACCGATGTCCGAATGCACGCCTTCGAACCAGACCTGCTGCAGATCGGTGTCGGGGTCGGCCTTCTTCTCCCACACACAGGGCTCGAAGGTGAGCCGCCGTTCGTCGATCGCCAGCGCCTGGCGCGCGCAATCGACCTGATCACTCAGTTCGACGTCGTGGAATGCGTAGTTCGATCGAGTCAAGCCCGGGATTCCCAGGGCTCCCACCGTGTCGAACACCCCGATGAAGGTGATGCGGGGGAGTTTCTCAGGTGATGTGAATCCATACGTGTACTTCTGGACGGCTCGCTGCTGTGCCCCACGGGTGGCGCCCTGGGCCCGGTAGGCCTGCAGCGCATCGTCCAGGAGATTCGACGAGGTCGAGGGCGGGCACGCGAGATTGTCGGCCGTCAGCAATCCGACCCTCGAGATCATGCCGACCAGACTGCGAGCGGTGTAAGCACCGCGGCTGAATCCGAAGACGTAGATCTCATCACCCGGCTCGTAGTTCAAGGCGAGGTAGCGATAGGCGTCGAGGAGGCTGATGTCCAGACCGCGGCCGAGCGCACCGCCGAGCACACGGTCATACCAGCTCCCGGCGGTACCGACGCCGCTGCAGTAGTGCACCAACTGAATCGTGTCGTCGTGAGTTCGGGTCGTGATGGCTCGCGCGATCTTCTCGATGTTGGAGATCCGGGGGTCCTTCGATGATTTCCACGTGCCGTCACAGCACACAACCAGACGCTTCAACGGACTTCTCCTCCTGCATTTGCCTCGTTGTCGGACACGATCACCATGACAACCCGGCCGAGTTCGGACATGAGTAGCGCGCTACCCGAGTGCCGTGCGGTTTACTACTCAGATGCCGATGCACACCTGTTCACGGCCGAAGCGCGCGATTCTGTCGGCGGTGATCGTCGGGGCGATCGGACTGTTCTCGGTCGTGTCCGGGTCCGATGCGAATGCCGCGACCGACACGGCGGGACTGGATCCGGTGCTCGCAACGTCATACACCCACGCGGCGGATTCGGCCCACAGGCAGGGCATCCCGCTGTCGATCACCTCAGGGAGGCGGACCGTCGGCGAGCAGGAGCGGCTCTGGCGGAACGGGATCGCCACCTACGGCAGTCCGCGGGCCGCGCGCCGTTGGGTACTCCCGCCACGGGAGTCCACACACGTGACCGGTCACGCGATCGACGTCGGACCTCGTTCCGGGGCGGCGTGGCTGGCGGCACGCGGCTGGCGCTGGGGCCTGTGCCGCACGTTCGTCAACGAGTGGTGGCATTTCGAGGTGGCCACGGTGCCGGGCACGCGCTGCCCACCGATGTGGCCCGATGCCGCTGCACGCAGACGCTGACCGCCGCTACGGAAACGGCACTCAGAGCGCTTCCGCCCATCGAATCGGCACCCAGGCGTTGTGGACCGGGTGGTCGGCGTGAACGGTCTGCAGATGGGTGACAAGTGCATGCAGCGACGCGTTGGGATTGTCGCGCGCCCAGACGATCGACATCGGATAAACGGGCGTCGGATCGACGATGGGGATTCGCCGGAGGTCATAGTGCGCCGGCCAGAGATAGCGTGAACCTTCGCCGACGAAGGTACAGAGATCCGGTGAGTCGGCGATCTCAGCGAGCAGCACCTCGCCGCCGAAGTTCGGGCCGAGCACGTCGATCCGGAGTCCGAAAGTGGTCGCGAGTTCCGCATAGTACGCACCCCAGTCGGTCGTCGAGGGCAGACCGGGCATCCAGACCGGATGCCGTTCCAGCTCGGCCAACGCGATGACATCGTTGTCGGCCAACGGATGTCGGGGCCCGACGAGTAGCTGATGCGCGTCGTCGATGACATGAGCCGAACGGAGCGCTCGTGGTAATCGCTTCGTGTTCCGCACGGTTCGGAACGTTGCGTCCACGGCTCCGTTGGCGACAGATTCGAAGGCCGCGTCGGTGTCGATGTCCGGGAGGGCGACCACGTCCAGCGTGATATCGGGATGCTGCCGATAGAAGGCGTGTACCCGAACGGCCGGTGCGATGCGTCGGTTGATCACGTCGATGCGCAGGGGACGCCGCTGCGGTGTCACCGACGCCAGCGCGCGGTCCTCGGCCCGGAGCAACTCACGGGCGTGGGGGAGCAGGGCCTGCCCGTCGACGCTGAGCGCGACACCGCGAGCGTTGCGCGTGAGCAGTTGCACTCCCAGGCCGCGCTCGAGCGCCGCCATGCGTTTCGACACCGCCTGCTGAGTGATGGAGAGACGGTCGGCGGCCGCCTGGAACTGTCCGCCATCGACGATCGCGACGAAGGTGCGCACCCCGTCAAGGTCCATGCGACCCACCGTAATGAACAACCAATGGTTGTGCCGCGCCGCTCGCCCAGTTGTTTGTGAGTCCGCTTGTATCGGCGTTTCATCGGTCGTGGTTCGAACCTGTTTGCAGCGGAGGGGGGCGGCGTGGGCGTCAGGCGCGCTCTCGGGCGACCGTTCGAGTGGCTGTGGGCGGCCTATGCGGTGAGCACCTTCGGCACCTGGATCGGATTCGGTGCACTGTCGGTTGTCGCGATCACGGTCTTGGACGCGGGACCGGCCGAGGTTGCGGCGTTGTCTGCGGCGGGCCTCGCGGTGGGCGCGGTGGTCGCCGTGCCCCTGGGGCCCTGGGTGGAGTTTCGTCGCAAGCGGCCCGTGATGATCGCCACGGATCTGATCCGGTTGTGTGCATTCGCGTCGCTGCCGCTCGCATACGCGCTCGACGTGTTGACGATCGGCCAACTGATCGCGGTCTCCGTGGTCGCGACGGCGTCGAAGATCGCCTTCGACGCGGCGAGCGCACCTCTGGTCAAGACGCTTGTCCATCCCGACGACCTGCTGACCGCGAACAGCCGATTCGAGTCGACCAGGTGGTCGGCGACCGTCGTCGGCCCCACGCTCGGGGGCGCCCTGATCGGACTGTTCGGGCCATTCGTGACCATCTGCGTCGACGCGACGAGCTACCTGCTCTCGGCGCTGGGAGTCTCTGGCATGCGCGTGTCGGAGGAAACGCGGAGAAGAGCGAACCCGCCACGGTTGTCCGATCTCGTCGACGGATGGCGGATCATCATCGGCCACCGCACCCTGCGCCGGTTGTTCGCCAACACCGTGCTGGTCAACGGTCTCATCATGGCGGGGGAACCCGTCCTCGCCGTTCTGATGCTCGGCCACCTGGGTTTCCCGACATGGCAATACGGTCTGGCGTTCTCGTTGCCGTGCATCGGCGGACTGATCGGGTCGCGACTGGCGGGCGCCGTCGTCAACCGGCTGGGCCGATCCACGGCGTTGCTCGTCACCGGCGTACTGCGCGCATGCTGGCCGATCGGCCTGGCGTTGGTGGGACCCGGCATCGGCGGCCTGGCGGTCGTCATGGTCATCGAGCTGGGCCTGATCTTCTGCTGCAGCGTGTTCAACCCCGTATACGTGACCTACCGACAGCAACTGATCGAGACGGAGCAACTCTCTCGGGTCATCGCGGCCTGGTCGATCAGTACCAGCCTGTGCATCGCGGCGCTCACCGCAGCCGGTGGCCTTCTCGCGGCGATCACCACTCCGCGCACCGCCTTGGTGGTGGCGGGAGTCGTCCTGCTCACCACTCCCGCCCTGCTGATCCGACGCCCCGCCGACGTCGCCGTCTCACCCGAGGCGCGGTCGGCCGACGCCTCCGGAGTCCACTGACGGGATCCACGCCTCAGCTACGGCGAAATGCGAGGACCGGAATCGTCCGGACCCCGGCGGTCTTCTTCTCGTAGTCGGCAAATCCCGGGTAGCGCCGGGCCTGCTCCCCGTAGATGCGATCGCGGTCTTCGCCGGTCACCTCGCTCACCGTGACCGTCTGGGTCTCGGTGCCGAGTTCGATCTGGGCCTGCCCAGCCGTGGTGGCGTTGTAGTACCACGCCGGGTTGCTCGGCGCGCCCGCCTTCGATGCGAAGACGTACATGGTGGCGTCGTCTTTCTCGTCGGGCAGGTACATCATCGGCGTGACGGTCTCGCGACCCGACTTGCGGCCGACGTGGTGGAGCAACAGCATGGGAGCTCCCTCGAAGTTGCCGCCGACCTTGCCTTCGTTCGCGCGGAACTCGTTGATTATCTGGGTGTTCCAGTCGTCGTATTCGCTCATGCCCACAATCTCCTGTCGAAGGTCTGGTGCCCTCGAGCCTACGGCCCGTGCCCGCTCGGCGGGTGAACTCCGCGAGCCGTGGTAACGTACTGAAACACTCGTTTCAGTGACGACGGTGCGCACGTCCGCTCCAGTTCAGAAAGGGCGACGATGAGTGATACACGATCGGGTCAGGCCACGAGCGTTTCGACGGACGCAGACGCGGTCACCATCCGAGCGATGGACCACCCCGGGGACCTCGGTTGGGTGATCCAGACTCACGGTGAGGTCTACGCACGGGAGTACGGCTGGGATGCCACCTTCGAAGGCCTCGTCGCCACGATCGCCGCCGACTATGCGACCGGGCACGACCCACGGCGCGAAGCCGCCTGGATCGCCGAACTCGAGGGCAGGCGTGCCGGCTGTGTCCTCTGTGTGGCCGGTGACGCCGCCGACACCGCACAGTTGCGCGTACTCCTCGTGGACCCTGCCGCTCGCGGACACGCACTGGGAACTCGACTCGTCGACACCTGCCTCGATTTCGCCCGCGCCGCCGGATACCGTCGGATCACGTTGTGGACCAACGACGTCCTGACATCGGCTCGCCGCATATACCAGGCCGCCGGCTTCACCCTCGTCGACGAGGAGCGCCACCACAGTTTCGGTCACGACCTGCTGGGCCAGAACTGGGCACGAGACCTCTGACTTGTCCACCAACGCCACGCCGTCGGCCCGCGAGTCCGAGCTTCTCGAAGCGGCATACGACTACGTCCTCCAGCACGGACTGACCGACTTCTCGCTTCGCCCGCTGGCCGCCGCCATCGGCTCCAGTCCGCGAGTGCTGCTCTATCTCTTCGACAGCAAAGACGGCCTCATCCGGGCGATCCTCACGCGTGCGCGCCGCGACGAACTCGAACTCCTCGCCGGACTCCGCGATCACGAACCCACCGACGAGACCCTCACCGAGGTCGCCCGCCAGATCTGGTCCTGGCTCGCCGCCCCGGAGCATCGCCCCGTGCTGGCGCTCTGGGTGGAGGCGTATGCGCGATCCCTGATCGACCCGGACGGGCCCTGGGCGCGATTCGCCGCGGACACCGTCGACGACTGGCTCACCGTCCTCGCATCCGCACAGCCGGTCCCTGGCACCCGCGAGGCGGAGAATCGACGGACCGGCGTCCTCGCGGTGCTACGGGGCGCCCTGTTGGACCTGTTGGCAACCGGAGACGCCGAACGAACCACGGCAGCAGCACATGCCACTCTCGATCGCATCGCCGCGCCCTCAGGCAGGTCCATCAACCGTTCACGCCATCGGGGCCCGTGACCGGTCGGCCGTCGCGATCGCGACGGTCGACCGGTACGAACATCAGCCTCGTGCCGACTCCAGCGCCTCGTTGAACGTCTTGCTCGGTCGCATCACCGCAGCGGTCATCTCGGGGTCGGGTGCGTAGTAGCCCCCGATGTCCACCGCGCTGCCCTGCACCTCGTTCAGTTCTGCGACGATGGCGTCCTCGTTCTCGGCCAGCGTCTCGGCCAGCGGGCCGAAGCGCTTCTGCAGTTCCTCATCGTCGGTCTGCGCGGCCAACTCCTGCGCCCAGTACATCGCGAGGTAGTACTGGCTCCCACGATTGTCGAGTTCACCGGAGGTGCGCGACGGACCCTTGTCGTTCTCCAGCAGCTTGCCGGTCGCCGCGTCGAGAGTCCTCGCCAGGATCTCGGCGCGCTTGTCCCCGGTCTTCTTCCCGAGATCCTCCAGACTGACGGCCAACGCCAGGAACTCGCCGAGCGAATCCCAACGCAGGTGATTCTCCTCGATGAGCTGCTTGACGTGCTTGGGTGCGGAACCACCCGCTCCGGTCTCGTACAGACCGCCACCGGCCATCAGCGGCACGATCGAGAGCATCTTCGCGCTGGTGCCCAGTTCGAGGATCGGGAACAGGTCGGTCAGGTAGTCGCGCAAGATGTTTCCGGTCGCGGCGATGGTGTCCATCCCGCGGATCACCCGTTCGAGCGTGTACCGCATCGCTCGGACCTGCGACATGATCTGGATGTCGAGACCGTCGGTGTCGTGATCCTTCAGATACGTGTTGACCTTCGTGATCAACTCGTTCTCGTGCGGGCGGTAGGGGTCGAGCCAGAACAGCACCGGCATCCCCGAATCCCGTGCGCGCGTGACAGCGAGTTTGACCCAATCGCGGATAGGCGCATCCTTGACGATGCACAACCGCCAGATGTCACCCTCCTCGACGTTCTGCGTCAGGAGGACCTCACCGGTCGCGATGTCGGTGATGTTCGCGACGCCCGTCTGCGGGACCTCGAACGTCTTGTCGTGCGAGCCGTACTCCTCGGCCTTCTGCGCCATGAGGCCCACGTTGGGCACGGTCCCCATGGTCGTCGGATCGAACGCACCGTTGGTCTTGCAGAAGTTGATCATCTCCTGGTAGATGCGCGAGAAGGTCGACTCGGGATTGACTGCCTTGGTGTCCTTCATCCGGCCGTCCGCGCCGTACATCTTTCCGCCCGCGCGGATCATCGCCGGCATCGATGCGTCGACGATGACATCACTGGGGGAGTGGAAGTTCGAGATGCCCCGCGCCGAGTCGACCATCGCCAGCTCGGGACGGTGCTCGTGGCACTTGTGCAGGTCGTCGATGATCTCCTCGCGTTGCGCGCTCGGCAGCGACTCGATCTTGCTGTACAGATCCGACAAACCGTTGTTGACGTTCACGCCCAGTTCGTCGAACAGTTCACCGTGCTTGGCGAAGGCGTCCTTGTAGAAGACCTTCACGGCGTGGCCGAACACGATCGGGTGCGACACGCGCATCATGGTCGCCTTGACGTGCAGGGAGAACATCACGCCGGTCTTGTAGGCGTCCTCGATCTGCTCTTCGTAGAACTCGACCAGCGCCTTCTTGCTCATGAACATGCTGTCGATCACGTCGCCGTCGTCGAGTGTCACCTTCGGCTTGAGCACGAGTGTCTCGCCGCTCTCGGTGATCAGCTCCATCTTGACCTCACGGTCGCCGTCGACCGTCATCGACTTCTCGCCGTGGTAGAAGTCGCCCTCCGTCATGTGCGCGACATGTGTCCGCGATGCCATCGACCACTCGCCCATGCTGTGGGGATGCTTACGCGCGTACGCCTTGACGGCCTTGGGTGCGCGGCGATCGGAATTGCCCTCACGCAGCACCGGATTCACGGCACTGCCCAAACACTTGGTGTATCGATCCCGGATGGTTGCCTCGTCGTCGGTTTTGGGATTCCCGGTGTAGTCGGGGATCGCGTACCCCTTCTCCTGGAGTTCCTTGATCGCGGCGAGCAACTGCGGAACCGACGCGCTGATGTTCGGCAGCTTGATGATGTTGGTGGCCGGGTCCTGCGTGAGGCGCCCGAGCTCGGCCAGGTTGTCCGGCAGCCGCTGTTCCTCGGTGAGGTAGTCGGAGAACTCGGCGAGGATCCGTGCCGCCACCGAGATGTCACTGGTCTCGACGTTGATGTCGGCCGCATCGGCGAACGCGCGGATGACCGGCAGAAAAGCCTGCGTCGCGAGCATCGGCGCCTCGTCGGTCAGTGTGTAGATGATGGTCGGCTGCTCCGCGCTCATAATCCTGCCTTCGTCTTCAGTTTCGGTCACGCAACACATCGGTCTGCTTGCCTCAGCTTTACCAGTATCACGCCGGAGGACGCTGGGTGCCCACCAATGAGAGCGATGGCGGTCATCGCTCGGTGATAGATCACCTACGGTCTTACAAGAACCGACAATCGCTTCGACACCCGGGGGAACAATGGCGCGTGATGACGAGGTGAACCCACCGACGATCGCAGAGCTACTCAAGCGGGCCGCGCGGGAGTTCGGGGACGTCGCCTACACCGTCTCACCCAGTGACCGCATGACCTATGTCGAGGCAGAGGAGCGCTCCGCGCTGGTTGCCCGGTGGCTGCTCACCCAGCATGTCGGCAAGGGGTGCCGGGTCGGTCTGTTCTTCACCAGCGGCGTCGAATGGACCGTCTGGTGGCTGGCCGTGAGCCGGATCGGCGCGGTCGCCGTTCCGCTGAGCACGCTGTATCCGCCGGCCGAGCTGGCGCGGGTGCTCCGCCTCGCGGACGTGCAGGTGTTGGTCGCGCCGACCGCGATCCTCGGCGTCGACATCCCCGACAAGTTCGAGGCAGCACTGCCCGGCCTCGACGATCAGAGCCGCGGTCGGATCCAGCTCACCGCCACCCCCTTCCTGCGTGACATCGTGCTCACCGGCCCGTCCGAACGGTCCTGGGCGACCCGTTGGCAGCGCGACGACACGTCGTTGGTCGCCCAGGCGCTCCTCGACTCCGTCGAGAGCGAGGTCTCGCCCGCAGACGTCGCGCTGATGATCCACACCTCGGGCTCCACGGCCCTCCCCAAAGGAGTGGTGCACACCCACGGCACCGTGGTCCGGCAGACCTCGCAGTGGGCCAGATGCTGCAGGCGAGCAACGGCGGTGCAGCGATGCCGGTTGTGCTGTGCGCGATGCCGGTGTTCTGGATCGGCGGCATCCTGGCCGCCGCCGGCGCACTGCACGCCCCTGCGACGGTGCTGACCGTTCCGCGTCACGATCCCGGTCCGGCACTCGACCTCATCGAGCGTGAACGCGCCACCGGGTACGTCGGGTGGCCGGCGTTCATCCAGCAATTGCGGGGCGATCCGTCCTTCGCCGAGCGTGACCTGTCGCGCGCCCCGCTCCTGCGCGACGGCCCGGCCGACATCGCCATGATCAACTCACCGCTCGGTCATCCGATCCACCGCACCATGACCGAGACGGCAGGCGGTTGGGCGGCCACCGAGAAGCGGATCGTCGACGACGACGGTGCTGTCGTGCCCGTGGGCGAGATCGGGGAGCTCTGGATCCGTGGCACCGGCGTCATGGCCGGATACAACAAGCGCGAGCGGTCGGAGGTCTTCGATCCCGACGGGTGGTTCCACACCGGCGATCAGGTCTATGAACTGCCCGACGACCCACGGCTGTTCTACGTGGGACGCGACACCGAGATGATCAAGGCGGCGGGTTCGAACGTCTCACCTCGGGAGGTCGAGGCCGTCATCGAAGAGTTCCCGGATGTGGCTCATTGCCTCGTCGTCGGAATCGATCATCCGACCCGGGGCGAGGAGGTGGTCGCTGTCGTGGTGCCGGCGGGCGGCGACGTCGATGCCGCCGACCTCGATCGCCGCACCCGCGACCAACTGTCCCGGTACAAGGTGCCGACCACGTGGTTCACGGCGTACCTCGACGAACTCCCTTTGTTCCCGACCGGGAAGCCGGATCGGCGCGCCCTCCGGGAGAGAATGATGGCGGGCGTTCTGGGCCGTCGGCTCGAGCGGTGATCGGCCCCCAGCCGCGACGGTTCCCGTCATCCGCGACCCGGAAATGGCGTCGCGGATGACGGGAACCGTCGCGGCTGGGTAACCTACCGCAATGCGTCGGCGATCCGCCGCCACTGCGCGCGCGGGACCGCACGCTGGTCTGCCTGCAGCACCTGCAGGCAGACATGGTCGGCGCCCGCGGCGCGATGTTGGTCGATCCGGGCGAGCACGGCCGACTCGTCTCCCCACGCGATGGTCGCGTCGAAGAGCCGGTCGCTGACGGAATCCAGATCGTCGTCGGAGAACCCGAGGCGGCGTAGGTTGTTCGCATAATTCGGCATTGCCAGGTAGCCGCGCAGCCATGGGGTGCCGATCGAGCGGGCCTCGTCGCGGTCGGTGGTCAGGACCACGGTCTGTTCCGGCGCGAGCAGGGGACCGTCGCCGAGAGCCGATCGAGCGACCGCGGTGTGCTCCGGTGTCACCAGGTACGGGTGCGCGCCGCGGCTGCGTTCCGCTGACAAGGCCAGCATCTTGGGGCCGAGCGCCGCCAGCACCCGACTGTCGGTCGGCACCGGTTCCTCGGCACTATCGAGACCGTCCAAGAAGGTCTTGGTGGTCGCCAACGGCTTTCGGTAACGCCCGGCTTCCTGCGCGTCGATCAGGGGAGCGTGACTGATCCCGAGACCGAGCAGGAACCGCGGGCCGTGCTCGGCCGTCAGTCGCGCATGCGCCGCAGCCACATCGTGCGGCTCGTGCATCCACATGTTGAGAATCCCGGTCGCGACCACGACATTCGACGTCGCACCGAGCAGATTGGCGACCGAGTCCAGCACCGGTCCGCCGACATCGGGGATCCACAGGGCCGTGAAGCCCAGCTCATCCAGTTCCGATGCAGCGTCTGCGGCCTCGCTCGGATCTCCGTAGCGCAATGGCGAACTCCAGATACCTACCCCGTTGAGATTCACGTACCCGACCCTACTGGTCGACGGAGCCCGATTCCGGGCGGAATCTCCTATCCCGATCTGACGAAAGACTTGAAGATGAAGCCGACTTCAACTATACCTCGATAGGACTCCGATCACAGTCACTGATTCCTCCGCAATGCGTCACACCGAGCGCGCTGGCGGTCATGGCGCACTCATCAACGAAAGTGGTGTCCCACGTGAGCTGTTCACGGCCCGGTGCGCGACCGCACCGTCGAGTCCTCGATCGCGTGACGACTCGTGTTGGAGTGTCGAGGTGACCCCGCCCCAGGAGCCCGGGCAGGCCATGTCGCTTTTCGACGTCGCCGGGAAGTCAGTCGTCGTCACCGGCGGGACCCGCGGCATCGGGCTGATGATCGCGCGGGGCTTCCTGCAGGCAGGCGCGCGTGTGATCATCTGCTCCCGCAAGGCTGAAGCCTGCGAGCGGGCGCGCGCCGAATTGTCCGACTCGGGCGATGTGGCTGCACTGGCCGCCGATCTGTCCACCCCGGCCGGGGTCGAAGCGTTGTCCCGGTTCGTGGCAGACGAATTCGATCGCGTCGACGTGCTCGTCAACAATGCGGGCGCCACCTGGGGAGCACCAGTCGACGAGTTCCCACAGTCGGGCTTCGACAAGGTCCTCAATCTCAACATCACGTCCGTGTTCGAGGTGACGCAGGCACTACTGCCGATGCTCCGTGCCGCCCCTTCCGACGGCCCGGCACGGGTGATCAACATCGGATCCATCGACGGCATGGTTGTCTCGCACACCGACAACTTCTCCTACGGAGCGTCAAAGGCGGCCGTCCACGGGCTCACCCGCAAGCTGGCGGCCGCTCTGGCGCCGGAGCAGATAACCGTCAACGCGATTGCGCCAGGACCGTTTCCGTCGAAGATGACGGCGTTCATGCTCGACGACCCCGACATGCGGTCCCAGGTGGAAGCCGGTGTCCCGCTCGGACGCGTCGGCACGCCCGACGACATCGCAGGTACGGCGATCTTCTTGTCGTCACGGGCCGGGGCTTACCTCACCGGCGTGGTCATACCGGTCGACGGAGGAATGAGCGGCACCCGATGACCACGTGAGTCGCACCGACTCGAACATCCCGACAACGACTTCCGGAGAACAGGTTTCGCGAACCTGTCGGATAAGCCCCGACCCCAATTCGATCCTTGCAGACGGGAAAACGCGTGACACAGACCAACGCAGAACGAGATGCGGCACAAATCGCGGGCTCGCCGAAAGGCGGCCTGCACTCGCTCTGGGACCGCAAGCTCGATCACTATCCACTGCCTGCGGCACGATACCGATACCTCGCCATCACGGTGCTGGCGACAGTCATCTTGTACTACCAGCTCTACATCCAGGGCGCCGTGGCAACCAAGATCATCACGTCGTTCGGCATGACCTTCACCCAGTTCGTCGTGGTGTCGATCGTCGGCAACCTCCTGGGCGCCTTCGCTTCTTTGGCAGCCGGGCTGGCGGACCGCTGGGGCCGCGCCAACCTGGTGGTCATCGGCCTGTTCATCACCGGCCTGCTGGTGCTGTTCGCGCTCCCGCATGCGCCGAACACCTTGTGGTACATCATCTTCTTCGCAGTCTTGAGCATTGTCGAGGGCATGATCCTGGTGGCGACACCTGCGTTGATCCGTGACTTCTCGCCACAGGTCGGACGTGCTCAGGCGATGGGATTCTGGACGATGGGCCCGGTACTCGGCAGCCTCGTCGTGACCATGGTGTCGAGCAATACACTCGACAGCCACCCGGATTGGCGGTTCCAGTTCTATGTCTGCGGGATCGCGGGTCTGGTCGTCGCGGTCATCGCGCTGGTCGGCCTCCGCGAGTTGTCGCCAGGGCTTCGTGACCAGCTGATGGTCAGCCTGAACGAACGGGCGTTGATCGAGGCGCGGGCCGGTGGTCTCGACACCGAGACCGCCCTGCACGGGCATTGGCGCCAGATGATGAGGTTCGACATCGTCGGACCGGCCATCGCGATCAGCCTGTTCCTCATGTTCTATTACATCGCGGTCGGGTTCTTCGTCGTCTACTTCGCCACCACATTCGGCTACTCGGAGGCTCGTGCCAACGCCTTGGCGAACTGGTATTGGATCGCCAACGCGATCGCCCTCATCGTCGCCGGCGTGGTCTCCGACAAGATCCGGGTCCGCAAGCCGCTCATGGCCATCGGGACCGTGATCTCCGTGATCGGCACCGCGATCTTCGCGATGCTCAGCACCCGTCCCGATACGGGCTACTACACCTTCGCGCTCGTGCTCGTGGTCATCGCCGTGGGTGGCGGCATCGCCTACTGCGCATGGATGGCCAGTTTCACCGAGACCGTCGAGCGCCACAATCCGGCCGCCACCGCGACCGGTCTGGCGATCTGGGGGTGGACTGTCCGCATCACGGTGACGCTGGCACTCATCGTGCTGACCTTCGTGGTGCCGGCCACCTCGACCCTGGTCGACCAGGGCACGCGCGTTTCCCACATCGTCGCCGAGTATCCCGAACAGGTCGCGACCGCGAGTGCTGTCGAGCCGGCTACCCTGAGCGCGCTGGCCGCGAATCCACGCGATGCGCGGGCCGGCGTGGCCGCCGTCGGACAGTTGATGGGTGCGGGCCTCGCGGCGACCCCGCGGGAGGCAGCTGCTCGACTGCAGCAGTTGAGCACCGATCCGATTCCGCCGGGGGACCAGGCGTTCCTGGCCGAACATGCGGCCGATGTCGAGCAGGCGCAGTCGGACAATCCGGGTCAGTGGAAGATCTGGTGGTGGATCTGCGTCGTCGCCCAGATCCTGTTCGTGCCGTTCATCTTTGTGCTGAGCGGGCGATGGAATCCACGCCGGGCTCGGGAGGACGCACTTGCCCACGAATCGATGATCCAACGCGAACTCGCCGCGCTGCACCACGACTGACCACGACGACGCGAGATCACCGGAGGGTCTCGAGCAGTGCGGTCCGGAACTCCGGGGTCCCGACCGCACCCAGGTGGTTCCCGGGCACTCGGATCAGTGTGGCCGACAACTCTTTCGCGAGGACCTCGGGTCGGTACGCGAGATCGTCGTCGACACCGGCGATGACCACGGCGACCTCGGCGGAGATCTTTTCGAAGGCGATGGGTTCGGTGTTGACCGCCTCGGCCTGCGCCGCCAGCGCGAGCCGGTCGTTGTCGGATGCGTCGGCGAACAGCCGGAATCGGCGGGCGGCCGGGTCGGTCACGGTCGCCGGGTCTTCGGCACGCAGAGCGTCGGCCAGAGCGCGCTGGTCGATCACCCGGGTGTCGACACCACCGAGGTCCACCACGCCCGCACCGACACCGCCGATGACGAGCCGGCGGATCCGATTGTCGTGCACCGCGGTCAGCAACGAGACGATCGCACCCATCGAATAACCGACCAGATCCACTTCCGCGATGTCCAGCGAGTCGAACAACTCCACGAGGTCCCGCGCCATGCGGCCCTCACCGTAACGGCCGGGATCATGGGGTTTGTCCGATTCGCCGTGCCCGCGCGCGTCGACCACGATCACCCGATGACCCTCGGCGACAAGAGCATCCACCAGTCCGGCTGCCATCCAGTTCTGTGCACCACTGGACGCGAAGCCGTGCTGCAGGACAACCGGTGGTCGGCCGGAAGCGTCCCCGCCAGAACCGTCCCCGAACGTGCGATAGGAGATGGCGATCTGGTCGCCGGCAATGAGTCGATGCGGTGACGTGTTCACGCATCGCACCTTAGCGATGGTTCTCGGTCTGAACCATCGTCGGCGTCGCCACCCCTCCCGCCCGCGTAGGCTCGGATCATGATGCGCGCCGTCGTACTCGATGCACCGGGCCCGCCGGAATCCATGACCATCCGCTCGGTTCCGACTCCCACACCCACCGTCGGCTGGGTTCTCATCCGGGTCAAGGCATTTGGCTTGAACCGATCAGAGTTGCATTTTCGGCGGGGGATGGGATCGTTCGGATCCTTCCCCCGTATTCCCGGGCTCGAGGCGGTGGGGGTGGTTGTCGAATGCCCCGGTGGTGAGCTTGCGCCCGAGACCCAGGTGGCGGCGTTGATGGGCGGCATGGGCCGCACCATCGACGGCGGGTACGCGCAGTTCGTGTGCGTACCGGTGTCCTCGGTGGTGCCCTTCGCCAGCGAGCTGCCGTGGGACGTGCTGGGCGCAGTGCCGGAGATGGTGCAGACCGCTCATGGCTCGCTCACGATCGGTGCCGGTGTTGCCGCAGGCGAGTCATTGCTCATCCGCGGGGGCACCTCATCGGTCGGCCTGGCCCTGGCCGTCCTCGCCCGGCGCGCGGGTTGCGTGGTCGTGTCGACAACGCGCAACGAGGCCCGGGTGGACTTCCTCCGCGAGTTCGCCGATCACGTTGTCGTCGACGACGGCGCGATCAGCGAGGCGGTCCGCGATATCGTGCCGGACGGGGTGCACGGAGCCGTCGAACTCGTTGGAGTCAACACACTGCCGGACACCTTGCGTGCCACGCGCGCCAAGGGGACCGTGTGCTTCACCGGTATGTTGTCCGACCAATGGACCATCGCCGAGTTCTATCCGATGGACTATCTGCCCACTGGAGTCCGACTGACCGCCTACTCGGGTGGATCCAGCGATTTGCCGCCGCGAGTCCTGCAGCAGTTTCTCGACGACGTCGCGGCCGGCAGTGCCACCGTCCCGATCGGTCACGTCTATCAACTCGATGAGATCGCCTCGGCGCACCGCGACATGGAAGACGGCACGCTCCTCGGCAAGGGCGTTGTCCTGACGGAATGACCGACAGACCGGGGCGCGAGCCGGCGCGTCGCGGTGGGCCGGCCGGCCCCTCAGTCGGTGAGAGAGACCCGGGCGATCTCGGAGAGCGCGCGGTCTTCGCGTGGCTGTTCGAAGACGACGCGGGCGGTGCGCCCGTCCGTCATCAGTGTGGCAATGGTGTTGCCGAACAACGGACCGCCGACGTCGGACCAGTTGATCGGCAACGGGGGAGATCCCAGATGCCGGGCCCACGCGCGGGTCACACGTGCGGCCCGCGGCGACCACGCATACTCCAGTACCGGCTTGACGTACCCGGGGACATGATTGTGAACGGGCGAGCACACCAGCTGATGAACTGCGGTCGCCGTCGTACCCGGGTGGTCGGCCCGTGCCACATAGCTGTGATGGACGTCGCCGGAGAGCACGGAGACGGTGGCGGGCGCACGGCCGGGCCGCGTGGCCACACCGATGATCAGGTCACTGAGCTTCCGGAACGATTCCATGAACGCAGGCCAGTGCTCGAAATCGGTCGCCTGACGGATCTTTTCGGCGAGTCGCCCGCGGAAGCCGGTCCGGTTGGCCGCGATCTCGTTGATCGTCTGCAGGTCACCGAGCGCAGGCGGAAGCAGCCAGGGCAGCGATGACCCCAGGATCAAGTGGTCGACGCGGTCGACGCCGTCTGTCATCTGCTCCTCGAGCCAGTCGAACTCCCGGTCACTCAACATCTTTCGAGAACCCCCGGACAGAATTCGACCGTTGCGCGAGTCGATCATGACGAGTCTGGCCGTTCCCATGTCCCATCGGTAGCTGAACCGCAGACCCTTCTCTCCGTCGGCGTCGTCATCGGCGCGGTCGGCGAGATCAACCAGCAATGGCCAGCAGTCGCCGGTGGAGTCGATCACCTTTCGATAATCGTCGTCGGCGGCGAGTTCGGTGGGACTGAGATTGCCCAGATGCTGATACACCCAGTACGACGCGAGTCCCGCCCGGATCCGGTCCCGCCACCATGGCACGGACTTCATCGACGCGCGCCACGCGGCGGAGGTGTTCCAGTCGTCGCGGATGTCGTGGTCGTCGAAGATCATCGCGATGGGCACGGTGGACATGAGCCATCGGATCTCCGGATCGCCCCACGTGTGCCGATAGAGCCCCTCGTACTCGGTGAAGCTCACGACCTCGTCGGGTGGACGTTTGGTACGGACCGAGCCGCTGCGGCGGCCGGCAAGGTGCCGACGCGCCTCGGGGGTCAGTTCGTCGGCGTAAACCTGGTCGCCGAGCAGGATGACGACGTCGGGCAGCGCCGACACGGGTTGCCCGGTCAATCGTGTGGCGTAGCAGTCCAGTGCATCGGAACCGAGCTTTTCGTCCAGGGCGGCGTCGCCGGTCTTGGGGTAGCGACACGACCCGAAGACCACCCGAAGACTCCCGTCGCGGTCGGCTCCCCGTGTCCGGATAACGCTCGGTGGGTACCGGGACTCCGCAGGCGGCCACTCCTGCGTCCCGTCGACGTGGAGTCGGTACTCGGTGGTCGAGCCCGGCGTCAGACCGTCGACCACGACCAGCGCGTAGTGGCAGCCCTCGACCTCGAACGTCGACGCGCGACAGCCCAGCACCTCGACGTCGGCGCGGTTGTCGGTCTGAACCCAGATGATTGCGGTGGTCTCGCCTACGTGACGCAAGATCGGACCGAGAACGAGAGCCATCGGTACAGCCTAGGTGCGTGCTCGACGGGCCACCGTACGAACAGCGCGCACCCACCTCGCAGCCGCGCACGTCGCGACGTGCGCAGAACGACAGCGGGTTCGCGTGAGCATTGCGGACCTGCGCCCGCACGGCCCCGATGTGCAGGTCAGGGTGCATCATCCACGTCCCGGACGAAAACGTCACACTGCCCGTACTCGCGCGTAGGGAAACGATTCGCCACAATCATGCGAGGTGCGTCGCCGGCATCCAGCGCCGGCACGGAGCACACCGACCCCGTACTCGGGCGTAACCGTCGAGACGGGCGCCGCGACCTCCGCGGCCGACACGTACGAATCGAAGAGATTGGAGTCGGTGATGTTCACACGCATTGCCATCGTGAACCGCGGCGAGTCCGCCATGCGACTCATCCATGCCGTCCGCGGCCTGTCCGCGGAGACCGGACAGCCGATCGAGGTCGTCGCGCTCTACACCGACGCCGATCGCAACGCGACATTCGTGCGTGAAGCCGACGTCGCCTACGACCTGGGGCCCGCGGCCGCTCGGCCCTATCTGAACCTCGAGGTCCTCGAGCGCGCACTCCTCGCGACCGGTGTCGACGCGGCATGGGTCGGCTGGGGCTTCGTCGCGGAGGATCCACTCTTCGCCGAACTGTGCGAGCGCATCGGCGTCACCTTCGTCGGGCCTTCGCCGGAAGCGATGCGCAAACTCGGCGACAAGATCGGCGCCAAGCTGATCGCCGAAGAGGTCGGCGTCCCCGTGGCGCCCTGGAGCCGTGGAGCCGTCGAGACCATCGACGAGGCCGTGGCGGCGTCGGCCGAGATCGGCTACCCGTTGATGCTCAAGGCCACCGCGGGCGGCGGCGGCCGGGGTATCCGGGTCGTGACGAACGACGGCGATCTCCGCGAGGCCTATGAGCGGACCCGCGACGAGGCGGCCCGAGCCTTCGGCAGCGGCGTCGTGTTCCTCGAACGCCTCGTCACCGGCGCCCGCCACGTCGAGGTGCAGGTGATCGCCGATGGTCAGGGCACCGCCTGGGCACTGGGCGTCCGTGACTGTTCGGTCCAGCGACGAAACCAGAAGGTCATCGAGGAGTCCGCATCGCCGGTCCTCTCCGAGGCGCAGGTCGCCGAACTCAAGACGTCAGCCGAACGACTGGCCGTGGCCGTTGGCTATCGGGGCGCGGCCACTGTCGAGTTCCTCTATCACCCCGGTGAGCAGCTGTTCGCGTTCCTCGAGGTCAACACCCGTCTGCAGGTCGAGCATCCGATCACCGAGGCCACCACCGGCTTCGATCTGGTCCGGGCTCAATTGCACGTGGCCTCGGGCGGACGTCTCGAAGGCGAGCCACCGGCGGAACGTGGTCACGCGATCGAGGCCCGTCTGAACGCCGAGGATCCCGACCGCGACTTCGCGCCGTCCCCCGGCCGCATCGCGCGCCTCGAACTGCCCGCCGGGCCGGGCATCCGCGTCGACACCGGGGTCAGCGAGGGCGACACCATTCCCGCCGACTTCGACTCGATGATCGCCAAGATCATCGCCTACGGCCGCGACCGCGACGAGGCGCTCGGGCGTCTGCGCCGGGCGATGGTTCAGACGCGGGTGATCATCGAAGGCGGCGCAACCAACAAGAGCTTCGTCCTCGAATTGCTCAACCAGCCCGAGGTGATCGACGGCAGCGCCGATACCGGCTGGATCGATCGGGTGCGCGCCGAGGGTCGACTCGTCGCCCATCGTCACTCCGCGGTCGCGTTGGCCGCCGCGGCCATCGACGCCTATGAAGAGGGCGAGTCGGTGGAGCGTCACCGGCTGCTGTCCACCGCGTCGGGTGGTCGGCCACAGGTGCAGCACGACAGCGGTCGTCCGCTCGATCTGAAACTGCGTGGTATCGGTTACCGCGTCCGCGTCGCGCGCATCGGCGCGCACCGTTTCCGCATCGGCATCGAAGCCGGTGACCACACCCGCACCGCCGACGTCGATCTCGAACGCTTCGACGAGCACACCGCGCAGATCGTCCTCAACGGCGTCCGCTACCGACTGGTGACCGACACCCACGGACCGATCCACCTCGTCGACGTCGACGGGGTGACTCATCGGGTCAGTCGCGACGAAGGTGGCGTCGTCCGCTCGCCGGCCCCCGCACTGGTCGTCGCCACTCCGCTGGAGGTGGGCGCCGAGGTCGAGGCAGGCGCACCCGTGCTGGTGTTGGAGAGCATGAAGATGGAGACGGTGCTGCGAGCGCCGGTCCGGAGCCGGTTGAAGGAAAGCCTGGTGTCGGTCGGCACCCAGGTGGAGACAGGTGTGCCGCTGCTGCGCCTGGAACCCCTCAGCGACGACGACGAGGCCGAGACGCCCGACGACGCGACCGACGACGTCGACATCGAACTGCCCGACGAGCCCGTCGACGTGTCACCGCAAGAGCGCACCGGCCGCAGCCTCGAGGATCTGCGCAGCCTGCTGCTCGGGTACGACGTCGACCCACACGACCGCACCCGACTGCTCGACGACTACCTCGCCACCCGCCGCGTGGCGATCGAGAGCGGTCGTCGCCCGCTCGCCGACGAACTCGAACTGATCACCGTGTTCGCCGACCTCGCCAAGCTGAGTCAGAACCGGCCGTCGGGGGAGGCCATCGGCGACGAGCGCGTGCACAGCTCACGCGAGAGTTTCCACACCTATCTGCAGAGCCTCGACGTCGAGCGCGACGGCCTGCCGGAGGCGTTCCACGCACAACTCGGAAGGGCACTCGCCCACTACGGGGTGACCGATCTCGATCGCACCCCTGAACTCGAGGCTGCCGTCTTCCGGATCTTCCTGGCCTTGCAGAATCCCGGCGACTCGGTCACCGTGCTCACCACCCTGCTGCGCGAGTGGCTCGGGGAACCGACCCCGCGCGAGGAGTTGAGGGATTCCGTCGGCACCGCGCTCGATCGGCTGGTGGCCGCGACTCAGGTGCGGTTCCCGGTCATCGCCGATCTCGCGCGTGGGCTCATCTACGCGTGGTACGGACAGGAGCTGCTGCGTCGCAATCGCGCACGCGTCTACGACAATGTTCGCGATCATCTGCTCTATCTCGACGACAACCCCGCCGCCGCTGACCGCGCCGAACGAATCTCGGAGATGGTCCGCAGCACCGAGCCCCTGGTCCGGCTCCTCGCGCAGCAGGTGATGCACGGCAAGGCCGACAACACCGTGATGCTCGAGGTCCTGACCCGCCGCTACTACGGGAACAAGGGACTCACCGATGTGCGGATCCAGCAGGCGGGCGGCGCCCGTTTCGTGGTCGCAGAGCGGGAGAGCGCGAAGCTGGCGTCGGCGGCGGTGAGCTTCGACAATCTGGGACCTGCGCTGGCCGGTCTCGCCGAGCTGGCCCGCGACACCCCGTCCATCGATGCCGACATCTACTTGAGCTGGGAACAACAACCCGAGGATTTCGACGCGATGGCGTCGGCGCTGCACGAGGTCATCGCGGCGACCCCGATGCCCAGCCAGGTACACCGCATCACCACCACGGTTGCCGGCAGTGGTGATGCACTGATGCATCACCACTTCACCTTCCGGCCGTCCGCGACCGGTATGGCGGAAGAACGTCTGATCCGTGGCCTGCATCCTCACATCGCGCAGCGCATGCAGATGGAGCGCCTGCACAAATTCGATCTCACCCGGCTGAGCTCGTCCGACGACGAGGAGGTCTACCTCTTCCGGTGCGTCGCCCGCGACAACCCGTCCGACGACCGCCTCATCGCGTTCGCACAGGTGCGCGACCTCACCGCGGTGCGCGAACACGACGGCCGACTGCTGGCTCTGCCGACCGCCGAGACGATCCTGGCGTCGTGTGTCGATTCGATCCGACGGGCGCAGCGCCCGTCCGGCCGGACCGCCGACACCAACCGCATCATCATGTACATCTGGCCGCCGATGGACGTCACCGCCGAGGAACTCGCAGCGATCGCCGGATACATCCGTGCCATCGCTGCCGGCGTCGGACTCGAGGAGGTTCAGCTGATCGCGCGTCGACGCGACCACGACACCGGGATCTTGTCGAAGGTCGCCGTGCGATTCTCGATCAACGCCACGGGTGGCTTCGACGTCAGCGTCGGAGAGCCTTCCGACGAGCCGATCGAACCCGTCGACGGGTATCGCCAGAAAGTGCTGCGCGCAGCGAAGCGCAACACCGTCTACCCCTACGAGCTGGCCGGCCTGCTCGGCGAGTTCTCCGAGTACGACCTGAATGCCGAACAGGTCCTGGTGCCGGTCGATCGTCCGAAGGGCGGCAACACGGCCGCCATGGTGGTCGGCGTGGTCACCACCCCGACCGACAAGTACCCGCAGGGTGTCACCCGAGTCGTGCTGCTCGGAGATCCGACGAAATCGCTTGGTGCGCTGTCGGAGCCGGAATGCAGTCGGGTGATCGGAGCGCTGGACCTCGCCGAACGGATGCAGGTTCCGCTCGAGTGGTTTGCGCTGTCGTCGGGTGCCCGGATCTCCATGGACTCGGGAACCGAGAACATGGACTGGGTGGCGCGCGCCCTCAAGCGCGTCGTCGAATTCACGCAGGCGGGTGGCGAGATCAACATCGTCGTGGCGGGTATCAACGTCGGCGCGCAGCCGTACTGGAATGCCGAGGCCACGATGCTGATGCACACCAAGGGCATTCTGGTGATGACGCCGGATTCGGCGATGGTGCTCACCGGCAAGCAGTCCCTCGACTTCTCCGGTGGCGTGTCCGCCGAGGACAATTTCGGCATCGGCGGATACGACCGCGTGATGGGCCCCAACGGACAGGCACAGTACTGGGTGCCGAACCTGGGTGCGGCCAAGGATCTGCTGATGAGCCACTACGACCACACCTATGTCGTACCCGGCGAACAGACGCCGCGGCGGTCACTGACCAGCGACCCGGCCGATCGGGACATCTCCGACTATCCGCACGTTCTTGCGGGCAGTGACTTCACCACCGTCGGACACATCTTCTCGGCCGAGACCAACCCGGATCGCAAGAAGCCCTTCGACATTCGGACGGTGATGCGCGCACTGGCCGACCAGGACCACGTGGTGCTGGAACGCTGGGCGGGCATGGCCGACGCCGAGACGGCCGTGGTCTGCGATGTCCACCTGGGCGGTATCCCGGTGTGCCTGCTCGGGATCGAATCGCGGGAGGTGCAGCGACGCGGCTACAAGCCGACCGACGGTCCGGACACCTACACCGCGGGCACGCTGTTTCCCCAGTCCTCGAAGAAGGCCGCGCGGGCGATCAACGTTGCCAGCGGCAACCGTCCGCTGGTGGTGCTCGCCAATCTGTCCGGTTTCGACGGTTCTCCCGAGTCGCTGCGGAAGCTGCAGCTGGAATACGGTGCGGAGATCGGTCGCGCGATCGTGAACTTCCAAGGGCCCATTGTGTTCTGCGTGATCTCGCGGTACCACGGCGGCGCCTTCGTGGTGTTCTCCAAGGCGCTGAACCCGAACATGACCGTGCTGGCCATCGAAGGCTCGTACGCGTCGGTGCTCGGCGGGGCCCCGGCCGCGGCGGTGGTGTTCGCCGGCGAGGTGGGCAAACGCACCTCGGCCGACTCCCGCATCCGCGACCTCGAGACCCGGGTGGCGGAAGCGTCCGGCACCGACCGCTCGACGTTGAGCGCCGAGCTCGCGGAGATGCGGCAGTCTGTCCGGGCCGAGAAGATCGGTGAGGTCGCCGCGGAGTTCGACGCCGTCCACAGCATCGCGCGTGCCGTCGAGGTCGGCTCCGTCGACGCGGTGATCCGTGCCGACGAGCTGCGTCCCCAGATCATCGGGGCGATCGAGGCGAGTACCGCTTGGTCGGGACAGGGTGCCCAGGTGGGCGTTTCGTAAACCGAGAGCCTGTGGACAGATGCCACGTTCCGGTAGACGGAGCGTGGCATCTGTTCGTCTGTCTAGTGTTGGGTCATGAGGATCCTGATCGTCGGAGCCAGTGGGGCAGTTGGTGGCGTCGTCAACGAATCTCTTCGCCGGATGGGTCATTCGACCACCGCGACCAGCCGGTCACGGCGAGCGGACACGACGACCATCCGGCTCGACACGACTGCCGGACTCGAGGATTTCTCGTCGGCGGCGGCCGACCACGACGTCGTCGTCAACACGTCCGGCGTCGAGGACACCGCGGTCCGTCGTGCGTGTGCCGATGTCCCGTTCGTCGACATCTCGGCCTCCGGCGCCTACCTCGATGCACTGGCCGGCGTCGACGGCCGGGCCACCACGGTGCTCGGCGCCGGGCTCGCTCCCGGCCTGACCACCGTCCTCGTCGAGGCGCTGCACAATCGGCCGGGGGACGACGTCGATGTCGCGATCATGCTCGGCTCCGGTGAACGGCACGGTGCCGCGGCGGTCGAGTGGACGGCCGGACTGGTCGGGCGCGAGATCTACGCCGCGGGTGAGGGTTCACCGGTGCTCAACTACCGAGAGCGACGCGGTTTCGACATGGCGGACGGCCAACGCACCTACCTCCGCACCGACTTTCCCGACCACGTGCTGATCGGGACCGGCCGGGGCATTCGGATACGCAGCTATCTGGCGCTCGACGATCGCGTCTCCACCGCCGGTCTGGCGCTCGTCGGGCGGTTCCCCGCACTCCGGCCGGCGTTGACGCGGGCGCCGCACCGGGGCAGCGACCGGTGGCACATCATGGTGCGCAACCGCGCTACCGCGCAACAGGCCACCGCCCACGGTGCCGGACAGTCGGCGACGACGGGCGAGTTGGTCGCGCGGGCCGTCGTCGCGGCCGCCACGTCACCGTCGTCGGGGACGGTTACAGTAGCCGACCTGGCGACACCTGAGGACCTTCGGGCGACACCCGGCATCTCGGAGATCATCATCGATTGACCGTGGGAGGCACGAGACTCGGCGAGTTGTGCCGGCCTCGAGTCGGGGTTCCTACCAGATTCGACGACCGACCACGGCGAGCCTCGTCGCGCCCTACCGTGTAATCGAGGCCACCTCGCGACAACACGAGAACCTCCGAACCGCTTCCGACCACCAGGAGATCGAACATGACCGTCACCACCGAGTCGACCAGTGACCTCGTGGCCGAGCCGATGCGTTCGCGCCGTAACCACTGGAACAACCAGGTGCGCCGGCATGCGTTCATGACGCCCGACCGCACCGCGGTGACGTACCTCGACACGGCGAGAACCTGGCGAGAGCTCGACGAACGGTCGCGCGCCTTCGCCGCCGCATTGCACCGCCGCGGCGTGCGGTTCGGCGATCGTGTCCTGATGGCGCTGCTCAATCGCACCGAGTACATCGAAGCGGTGTTGGGCGCCAACCTGATCGGCGCCATCCCGGTCCCGGTGAACATCCGGATGAGCCCAGCCGAGGTCGCGTATCTCGTCACCGACAGCGGTGCCAGGGTGATCGTCACCGAGAAGCTGCTCGCACCGGTGGCGGAGGCGGTCAGTACGTCAACGGGCGCCATCGACACCACGATCGTCGTCGATGGCGGCGACAGTGGCGCGCAGCTCGACTACGAAACCCTCATCGCCGAGGATCCGACAGATCTGCCGGAGATCGATGTCCCGGAGGACACCGTCGCCGTGATCATGTACACCTCGGGAACAACCGGAAAACCCAAGGGTGCCATGCTGACCCACACAAATCTGCAGGCGCAGGCGGTGACCACGATCAGCGCGTCGCAGGGGAGCACCGACGACGACGTCGCCTCGGTGGTACCGCCCATCTTCCACATCGCCGGCCTTGCGGCATTCGCGCCGGTGTTCTATCGGGGTATCCGGTCGGTGATCCATCCGCTCGGCGCGTTCGATCCCGAGGCGATGCTCGACACACTCGAGCGCGAGGGCACCACGTCGGTCTTCATGGTCCCGGCCCAATGGCAGGCCGTGTGTGCCGCGCAACAGGTCCGCCCCCGCGATCTCAAGCTCCGGACGATCAGTTGGGGAGCGGCTCCGGCGTCGGACTCCGTGCTCAACGCGATGAACGAGAACTTTCCCGCCGCACTCAACATGACAGCCTTCGGACAAACCGAGATGTCTCCTGTCACATGCATTCTCGAAGGCAAGGATGCGTTACGCAAGGTCGGCTCGATCGGCAAGGTCGTGCCGGCGGTGACCGCCCGCATCGTCGACCCGATGATGAACGACGTGAAACCCGGCGAGGTCGGCGAGATCGTCTACCGCGGCCCGAACATGATGAAGGGCTACTGGCAGAATCCCCAGGCCACCGCTGATGCGTTCCGTGGCGGATGGTTCCACTCCGGCGACCTGGTGCGCCAGGACGAGGAGGGCTTCCTCTACGTCGTCGACCGGGCCAAGGACATGATCATCTCCGGCGGCGAGAACATCTACTGCGCCGAGGTCGAGAACGTGCTGTACGGCCATCCCAAGATCGCCGAGGCAGCCATCATCGGCCGTGCGGACGACCGGTGGGGAGAGGTGCCGGTGGGGATCGTCGTCCTCGCCGACGGAGTCGACGATCTCACCCTCGCAGAACTCGAGCCCTACCTCAATGACAATCTGGCGCGTTTCAAGCATCCGAAGGATCTCGTCATCCTCGACGAACTGCCGCGAAACGCGGGCGGCAAGGTGGTGAAACCCAGGCTGCGCGAAGCTTATGGCAGCAAGGACGCCGGGCTGGCCGACTGATCGCGAACGACGTGTGAGTCAGCGGCGGGCCTCGACCAGATGCCGGGTCGAATGCGCGACGAAAGGCCGGCCGGCACGCATGTGCGCGTCCATCTCGCGCAATTCGTCCTCATAGGCGTCAATCGAGAAGTCGGGCACCCACCACACGCATTTGCGCAGAATCCACACCACAGCGCCCACATCGAAGAACTCCATTCGGCAACGCGCTCGCTGCAGATTCACGACATCGAGCCCGGCCTGTTCAGCGGCGAGGACCTCACGTTCAGGGTCCCGTCCGCGACGCTGCTCGGGGAGGGGACCGAGGAAGAACTCGATGAGCTCGAACGCCGATGCCGGCCCGACATGCTGGGCGAAGTAGTGGCCGCCGAGCGCCAGCACCCGGCGAATCTCCGCCCAGTCCGGCCGGACCGGATGGCGTGCCGTCACCAATTCGAATGACTCGTCGGGAAACGGCAACCGACCACCGTCGGTCGTCTCGACCACCCGCGCTCCGCGCGGGCTCAGCGAGTCACGAGCTCGTCGTGCGTTGGGCGGCCAGCCCTCGGTCACGACCATCGTGGGTGGGAGGACGGGCGCTTGCGCCACGACTTCGCCACCGCCGGTGTCGATGTCCAACGCCGACCGTACCCGGCCGAGACGGTCGGCCAACTGACGCGAGAACCCCCAAGGTGGGCGACCGGCCGAGACGGTCGGCCAACTGACGCGAGAACCCCCAAGGTGGGCGTTGTTCGGTTGCGCGGCCGTTCAGCCAATCGAAGCCCCACCCGCTCACGTCGGCGGATGCGGCCTCCGCGACGAGCGTCCCGAAGGACCGCATCCCGTCACCGAATCCGCTACTTCGAGTAGTCGTAGAACCCCTTACCGGCCTTCTTGCCGAGATACCCGGCATCGACCATCCGCTGCAGCAGCGGCGGCGGAGCGAGGTGAGGTTCGCGGAACTCCTGATACAGCGATTCGGCGACGTCGAGGACCACGTCGAGACCGACGGTGTCGCTCAGCGTGAGCGGTCCCATCGGGTGGGCGCAGCCGTTGATCATGCCGGCGTCGATGTCTTCCTTTGTCGCATAACCGCTCTCGTACATACGAATCGCGCTGACGAGATAGGGGATGAGCAAGGCGTTGACGACGAACCCGCCGCGGTCACCGGCCTGGATGGTCCGCTTGCCGAGGTGGTCGCGGGCATACGTGGTGACCGTGTCGATCGCCTCGGTCGAGCTGGCGAGACTCGCGATGATCTCGACCAGGGGCATCACCGGCACCGGATTGAAGAAGTGCACGCCCACCACCCGGGAGGG
The DNA here is from genome assembly GCF_026625785.1 of Gordonia sp. SL306. NCBI lineage: Bacteria > Bacillati > Actinomycetota > Actinomycetes > Mycobacteriales > Gordoniaceae > Gordonia > Gordonia sp. SL306. The sequence goes on from NZ_CP113063.1 coordinate 5,133,555, forward strand.
ATCGGCCACATTCTTCGCGACGCGGATGATCGGGATGGACGAGGTGTTGGTCGCGAGAATCGCGTCTGCGGCAGTCACCTGATCGAGCTCCGAGAAGAAGTCGACCTTGAGTGACTCGATCTCCGGCAGCGCCTCGATCACCAGTTCCCGATCACCGAAGTCGGCGATGGACGTGGTGGTCCGCAGCCGGGCGAGCGACTCCGTGGCCTGCTCCTCGGTGATCTTTCCTGCCTTGGCTCCGCGTGCCAACGACTTCTCGATCCGGGCGCGCGCGGCGTCGGCCGCGTCCTGGTCACGCTCGAGAACCAGAACCTCGTCACCCGCGCGTGCGGCCACCTCGGCGATCCCGGCGCCCATCGTCCCGCCGCCTACTACTCCCAGGTGTGTCACGTGTAAAGCCTCCCGTGTCGAGATCGGATATCGGAGGTCGATGGCTCTGCGCCGTCGACGCGCTCTGAAGACAACCTAACGGGCTCGGCCCGGCGCGTCTCGATCGGATCGGGCAAGTGGCGGCCCGGCCGCGGAACTTTTCATCGCATGGCCGCATCCAACCCAGTGTTCACACCAACCCGTAACGACGCGAGGGGCCAGAAGATGACAAGCAGCACCATCATTGACGAGCCGAGCACCGAGCTCGATCGCACCGACGATCCGTGCGTGGTGCGCAGGCACCCGCCGGAAAGGTTACGCAAGCTGGTGGGCGCGGCTCTGACCATGACCGCGCTGCTGATGGGTCTGGGTCTGTCGACAGCGGCTCCGGCATCGGCAGGCCCGGTGGATTGCTCGACGTTGCCGGCCCGGATCGCCACCCACAATCAGGAGGTCGCTCAGCTCTCCGCCTATGCGCGGTCGGTGAACGCCTCGGGCGGTGGCACGCCGGCGCAGATCGCCCAGTACGAGGCGCAGAAGGCGCAGGTCAACGCCCGGCAGGGGGCACTGGAGGCGGAGCGGGCCGAGTGCGGGGGACGGGCCGGCCAACAGGCCCAGGAGAGGGGTCGTGAGGCGGCTGTCCCGCGGCCGGAGTGGCCCGCTGCAGGTCATGCGAATCAGCTTCCCAAGTCGGGCAGTACGCCCTACGTTCCGCCGAAGAGTGCGCACGGCAGACCCAAGTCGGTCCGGAACGGCGGATTCATCGACAACAAGGGCCGCACCTGGACATGGGACAAGTCCCGTCACGGTGGGGAACACTGGGATGTGGTGGATCGCAGCGGTCACCATGTGAACGTGTATCCCAACGGCCACGTCCGCGGTTAGGTGAGACAGGAACAGGTGATGGAACTTCTGACAGGCGTGGATCCCCGCCTCCTTCCGGATTGGGTCGATCCGAGGCTGGTCGTCCGGATCAGCGGGCACGGCGATTCCCTCTTCGCGATCGTGGGGAACCCCCACACCTTCCGCGGCCTCCTCGCGATCAACGATCTCGCCATGGGGCAGAACATGTCGGTGCGGCCATCACAGATTCGCGAGGCCACCGGGTTTGCCCAGGGCTGGCTCGAGGGATACCTCAGCGGCAACGAACCCTCGCCGCCGCCCAACGATGCGCTGGAAGAGTTGCGCTGGGATCGTGAACGGGCGTTGTTCCACATGTACGAACGCGAAATGCCGCCTTCATCTCAGGGCCGGTACGTCGTGGACGCCATCCGATCCACGGACGGCATCCCAGAGGTCGAGGCATATCGGGCGGTCGCGTCGGTGTTCGCCGAACTGTCTGTCTCGCACGCACTGTGGCGTCACAGCGGCTGGCTCCCGGTGACCGCCGATCGCGCGTCGCTACCAGCGATCGGGATGACGACCGCCGACGACGTGGCCGCCGCCTTCCGGTATGTCAATCCCGCGTACGCGATCGACGGCACGATCGACACGTGGCAGAGGTCGCTGCGTGTGATCAACGACCACACCGGTGCGGGCATCGCAGGACTCGTCGAGATCCTCATCGACCTCGACACCAGCGGGCCCTCGGTCGATCGGCTCCACATCGTGGTCAATGTGGAACGGCCGGATCAGATCGCCGCCGCCGACGGCACGACGTCCGAGAGTCTGCTCGAAGACGTGCTCAGGGCGATCATCGTCGGCGTCGATCCCGACGTGGCGTCCGTGGCCCACGGTGCCGCTCTCTACGAAGGGGAGCCGTTCTCGATCGAGCCGCCCGACGAGTCCGAAGACCCGACACCGCCGATACTGCCCGGATCCCTGACCTACGTGGCCGCGCGACTGCAACCCGATCTGGAACCGATCGCCGCACTCCCGTTCGATCGTCAACCGGCCGGTTCTGGAGTCCTCATCCGGCACCGAGGTGGCCTCACCATGACCGGTGAGACCGCGAATGAGCTTTCCCGGGCGTTGAACTCGCGTACATCGGCGCGACGATGACGACACCGGCACGACACCCGACGACTCACAGACAGCGCCGTCGCAGCGCATCGAGAGCGTTCTCGGCGTCGGCGATCTCATCGACCATGCCGGATTCGCCGCGAAGGGGTTCGAGGGCGGCCAGCCAGTCCGGGATCCGTTGCGCGAGAACGGCGCGGTCAGGCGATGCCGCGGGGACCGAACTCAGGGTGGTCGCGAACTGCATGACGTGGTAGGGCCAATGGGTTCTGGTATTCCATTGCGACACAGCCAGATCGATCCCGCCCGGAGTATCGAGAGCGGAGCCCGGCATGACATACCCCCCGTACGCCTGCGCGACCCTGCCGGACGCATGATCCTCGGCCGACCAGTCGGCGATCTCGGCGATCGGCATCGTCTCACGCGTCCGCCGACGTTGTCGATCGGACGGTCGAGAACACGGTAGGACAACCCCCGATCGGAAATGCAGAATCCACCGAGCACCCAGCCGACGTGGCGGCCGTCTCCCAGGCGCCGGAAGGTCGTCTCACGCCAGACCTCACCGTCCGGGGTGATCACCGTCGGAGGGTTGCCCCACGCCCACGCGCCGTCACGGTAGCCCCATCCGATGTACGCGCTGCGGTTGCCGATGTCGGCCGGCCGAACAGCACGCAGGATCATTCCCGAGCCTGATTGGAACGCGGTGGATATCACGTAGACCCACCCGTCGTCCGGGTCGAAATCCCAGGTCCACGACTGCGCCAAGCCGTCGTGGAGATCTGCCGCGAACGTGGCGTCGGGGCCCATGTGTCCCCAGGTGACACCGTTGTCAGACGATCGCCAGATCTCCGTCCAGTGCACGGTGGGGAAACCTCGTACGACGATGGCGTGCAGGTAGAGATCATCTCCCACACGAAGCAGATCGCTCGGGATCACCGTGGAGAAGCCACCGCGATGCCACGGGGGAGAGTCGTGGATGTAGGGCCACAGCTGGCGGGCATAGGTCGGATCCGGTCCGCCGGCGCGTTCCCACACCACCCGGCCCTCGCGGTTCCGGTTTCCGATCAACACCACCGGCGAACGCCAGTCCGACGATCCGGCCCGCGCTTTGCGATACGTGTCACCGAAGACGGCGACGATGTCGCCGTTGGGAGCCTCCACCATCGCTCCGAGATCGGCAGCGCCCACACCGAACTGGGTGGACAGGCCCGGTCCGGTGAGGTTCCCGACCTTCATGCCCTCGTCTGGCCGACGGCCTCGTTTGAATCGCATCAGTGCTGCCTCGGTGTTTCATCACGGGTTCGGCTGGCATCTGGCCGCGAGCCTACGCCGCGCACCGCATGTCGTTCGAACAGTGATACCGGGGTTGACATACAACCAAATGGTTGTATGTTTGAGAAGTGACCGATACGGACGAGGACAGGGCAGACGCCCTGTTCCACGCGCTCTCCGATCGCACACGACGCGACATCATGCGTCGTGTGTTGACCGGCGAGCACTCGGTCTCGGTATTGGCGGCCGAGTACGACATGAGCTTTGCCGCCGTACAAAAGCATGTCGCCGTGCTCGAACGCGCCGGCCTGCTCACCAAACGTCGCCACGGCCGTGAGCAACTCGCGACCGGCGACGTCACCGCGGTGCGCGCGGTGGCGACCCTGCTCACCGAGCTCGAGGCGGTCTGGCGGGGCCGGATCGCACGCATCGACGAACTCATCGCAACGGAATCACCACAGGAGGACTGATCAATGCCTGTCACCAATGTCACCCACGACATCGACTCCCGCACGCTCACCATCACCGCCGAGTTCGCCGCACCGGCGGCACGCATCTGGCGGCTGTACGCCGACCCGCGCCAGCTCGAAAAGATCTGGGGCCCACCGACGTATCCTGCGACTGTTGTCGAGCACGACTTCACCCCGGGGGGTCGCGTCACGTATTACATGACGAGCCCCGAAGGCGAGAAGTTCGGCGGCTACTGGGTGCTCAAGACCATCGACGAACCGAACGGGTTCAGTTTCGAAGACGGCTTCGCCGACGACGACTTCAAGCCGATCGAGTCCATGCCGGTGTCGACGAACACCTATGCGTTCGAAGAACGGGACGGCCATACCGTCGCGACCTATGTCAGCGCATACGACACCGCCGAGGCGTTGGAGAAGGTCCTCGAGATGGGCATCGTCGAAGGCGCGTCCGGAGCGATCAATCAGATCGACGCCCTGCTCGCCGGATAGATTCTCGTCTCACCACGCAGAATGCATCTGTCGCGCCGTGCCGCGATGTCCGAGCCCTTGAACCGAGTAGTCGTTGTCCCGATGAGTTCGGCGCTGCGGATCGGTCTGCCTACTACAGACCGACAACCTTGAGGAGCTCACCATGACTGCGACCACTCGAGTGATCAGCGTTTCCGTCCCGGTTCAGGATCAGGACAAAGCGATCGAGTTCTACACCCAGACCCTGGGGTGCGATTTGGTCACCGACATGGAGCTGTGGCCGGGAGTACGACTTGTGGAGGTCCGTCCACCCCGTTCGAGCGTGTCGCTGCTCCTCCTTCCACCGGACAGCGAGATCCCGGTGGCCGTCCGGCTCGGTACGACCGATGCGGATGAGGCGCATGCCCGCCTCACCGCAGCGGGTGCCACTGTGCACAATGACGAGCCGCTTCGCTGGGAGGGTGTCCCGCCGATGTTCGCCTTTGCCGACGGTGACGGCAACACGCTCGTGTACCTCGAAGAGGGCGAGCTGACGGGCGCCTGACATCCGCGAATGTCAGTCGAGCAGCAGCACGATCTTTCCTCGGACGTGCCCCGCCTCGCCGAAGCGGTGTGCCTCGGCGATCTCCGTCAACGGGAACGTCTGTGCCACAGGGAGAGTGAAACGTCCGGAGTCGATCAGGTCGGCGATCCCGGCGAGCGCAAGAAGGGCGCGCCCGGAGTCGCCTCGGCTGAATCGCACGCCATGATCCTGTGCGCCGGCGAAATCGGCGAGGGTGACGACATGGTCTGCACCACCGGCGAGCTCGATGAGCTCGGGCAGGACACCGCTTCCGGCCACGTCGAGCGCGAGGTCGACACCTCCGGGCGACATCGCACGCACCCGCTCGACGAGTCCGTCGCCGTAGGCGAGCGGCTCAGCCCCCAACGACCGGAGGTACTCGTGATTCGCTGGACTCGCGGTCCCGATCACACGCGCGTCGCGGGCCACCGCGAGCTGGACCGCAGCACTCCCGACGCTGCCAGAGGCGCCGCTGATGAGCACCGTGCTACCGCTGCCGACACCGAGTTGGTCGAGCGAACGTGTGGCTGTCTCGACGGCGGCGGGCAGAGCTGCCGCCCGGCAAAATCGAGGGCTGCCGGGATGGGGGCGTAGTTCGACAACACGGCCAGTTCCGCTTGGCTTGCACCGTCATCGGAGAATCCGTACACGCGATCCCCGAGGGCCACGTCGTCGACGCCGTCACCGATCTCGTCGACGACACCCGCCGCCTCGTAGCCGATGGTCTGCGGCAGCTCCGGATCCATCTGACCGCTGCGCTTCTTCCGATCACTCGCGTTCACACCGACCGCACGCACCGCAATCCGAATCTGGCCCGGACCCGCGTGGGGGTCCGGAAGATCCGCGATCTCCAGGACCTCGGGACCGCCGAACCTGCTGAAACGTGCTGCCTTCATAGCTCGCTCCGATCTCGCCCCGGCCGTCGAACCACCCGTGACTCAACCGTACCGGCTCTCAACCAGGGGTCAGTCCGGAGACGGCGGCGAATATGACACCGAGCTCGTCGTGGGCGATCGCACCGATGTACCCATCCGGGCGGATCAGAAGCATGGTGTCCGAGGTGATCCCGTAGGTTGTCGCGAAATCACCGGCGACGTCCGCGAGGACCACTGTCGAGGCGTCGAGTTCGGCCTGTGCTGAATTGATGGCCACAGTGCGCAGTTGCGCACCGATATTCGGCCATTTGATCTGGCCGAGATGCTCGGCGGCGGTGGGCCCGTGACCCACCAATGTGAAGTGCGGGCCCGCGTAGAGCTCGAAGAGGCGCATCGGACCGCCACCGTCGGCTCTCAACAGCCGGGAGTCGGGGGCCCGGTCGCCGACCCGCAGTGTGTGGGTGGACTCTGCGTGCACCGGGGCCAGTGGCCCGCCCCGATACGTGATGCCCAGCTGGCGTTCGTCGTCGTCCCGCTTGAGTGCTGAGGGGTCGAGCTTGTTGAGCTTTTCGTAGTTCCTGGTCGACAGCCCGAGTACGTGCGCGGCGATCGGTTGTCGTTCGGCCTCATAGGTATCGAGCAGACTTGCCGGTGCCCCGGTCAGCACCTGGGACAGTTTCCAGCCGAGGTTGTACGCATCTTGGACACCGGTGTTGAGGCCTTGGGCCCCGGCCGGGGTGTGGACGTGGGCGGCGTCGCCGGCGAGAAACACGCGCCGGTCACGATAGCGCTGTGCGAGCCGGATATTGGGACGAAACACCGATTTCCAGAAGATCTCACCGAGCTGTATCCGACTGTTGCGGGTGCGGGTGCGGGTGCGGGTGCGGATGAGATCAGTGAGTGCGTCGTCGGCGAGATCGGCGGCGTCGTCGTCGCGGATGCGAATCATCCATTGGAACTCCTCGGAATTCGGCAATGGGCATGCGCCGGTGAATGTGCCTCCCAGAGCGGGCCAGATATGCCAGCGGTCGCGCCGCAGTCCGTGTGTCACGGCGTCGAAGATGATCATCCGGTCCGCGTCATCCGTGGTTCCCTCGAACGGGATCGACTGCGATTTCCGGACACTGCTACCGCCGCCGTCCGCACCCACCACGAACCGTGCGCGGGTCTCTGTGGTGCCGTCAGCGCCGGCGATGGTGGCCGTCACCGATTCATCGTTCTGGTCGATGCCTAAGAGTTCGGAGCGATATTCCACCGTGGTACCGAGGGTGACGAGTCGTGCATGAAGGGCGGCGACGGTGCTGTGCTGGGCAATGAGCCAGGTACTGGGGTAGGGCACGTCGGTGCTCGGGTCTTGAACGGGGACCATTCGCTTCGGAATGGTGAGTGGGCCGAGGTGGATTCCCATCGGTGGGTAGGTACTGCCTGCGGCTTCGATCACGTCGATGACGCCGAGGTCGGCGAACACCTCGAGGCTGCGCGGTTGAATCCCCTTGGCGCGCGAGCCTTCGAAGCCGCCGGGGGCGCGATCGATGATCCGGACTGTGTGGCCGCGGCGGACGATATCGATCGCGAGCGTGGTGCCGGTCGGCCCTGCTCCGACGATCAGGACGTCGACGGGTTCGTTGGAGGTCATCGGGATTCAGTGCTCCGAGAGTGAGGTGAGGAATGTGGTGAAGACGTCGGCGACGTCGGCGGGCCGCTCGTAGGAAGCCATATGTCCACAGTTCTCGATGACGTGGGTGCGTGCGGGCCCGAGTAGTGCCTCCACTTCGGGCAGTCGGCGGACCGGCGTGAGCATCCTCGGCGCCCCAGATCAGCAGAGTGGGGATACCCGACGGCTGCTGGTGACGATACAGGTCGTGCCGATTGACGAGGGGGTAGTCGGCGACTGTCGAGCAGAGGGAGTAAGGCCCCAGACGATGCAGGCAGAATCCGGAGCACCTCGAACGCCAAGGCGGCGCAGAAATTGACGACTGAATCCCTCACTGATGATCGAATACTGGCACATCCGACGTCGGCGCGGCCAGTGGCAGCAATGCCACCCGATCAACAACGAGCAGGCGCTCAAACCGCCACTGACGGCGCTGTGAAGCGATAGCGTTGGTCATCACGCATCATCTCTGTGAGGAGTGCAGATGTCCGCTGACTTCGCCGATCGCACCGACTTCGACAACGCCAACCGCGGCCTCGTCGCCACACTGGAACCCGCTCAGATCCACGCCGATGACGGTCGACTGGTGTACGACGCCGCGGGCTTCGCCTCGGCGACCACCGGGGAGTGTCCCGACACCGTGAACCCGAGCCTGTGGCGCCAGGCGCAACTGACCGCGATCCACGGCCTCTTCGAGGTCACTGCCGGCATCTACCAGATCCGCGGCTACGACCTGTCGAATATGACCCTCGTCGAGGGTGACACGGGTGTTGTCGTCATCGACCCGCTGGTGTCCGCCGAGTGTGCGTCGGCCGGTCTTGCCCTCTATCGCGAACATCGCGGTGACCGTCCGGTCGCCGCCGTCATCTACACGCATTCCCACATCGATCACTTCGGCGGTGTACTCGGCGTCGTCGATGCCGACACCGACGTGCCGATCGTGGCGCCCGAGCATTTTCTCGAGCATGCGGTCTCCGAGAATGTCTACGCCGGCGGAGCCATGCTGCGGCGCGGGATGTTTCACACCGGCATCGTGCTCCCGGTCGGCGCAACCGGCACGCTGGGCGCAGGTCTCGGATCGGGCACATCCACCGGGTCCGTCGGCCTCCTCGCCCCCACGCTCGACATCACGCACACCGGGCAGGAGGAAACGTTCGATGGCGTGCGCATGGTGTTTCAGGTGACCCCCGGCACCGAGGCCCCGTCGGAGATGAACTTCTACTTCCCTGATCACCGCGCGCTCTGCCTTGCGGAAAACGCGACACACAACCTTCACAACCTGCTCACGTTGCGGGGGGCAGAGGTGCGCGATGCCCGCAATTGGTCGCGGTACCTCGCCGAGGCCATCGAGATGTTCGCCTACGACTCGGACGTCGCGTTTGCCTCGCACCACTGGCCGACCTGGGGTACCGACGACCTGATCCGATACCTCACAGAACAGCGCGACCTCTACGCATACCTGCACGACCAGACGCTGCGCCAGCTGAACCAAGGCCTTGTCGGCACCGAGATCGCCGAGGACTTCCAGATGCCGCCGGCGCTGGACGCGGCGTGGCACACCCACGGGTATTACGGCTCGGTCAGCCACAATGTGAAGGCCATCTATCAGCGCTATCTCGGCTGGTACGACGGCAATCCGGCGCATCTGTGGCAACACCCGCCGGAGGCGTCGGGAGCCCGATATGTCCGCGCGATCGGAGGGGTCGACGCAGCTGTCGCGAAAGCGAAAGAGTTCGCCGACGAGGGCGATCTGCGCTTCGCCGCCGAACTCGCGAGTCACGCAGTTTTCGCCGAGCCAGGTCACGCGGGCGCGAAGGAGGTGCTCACGGACGCATTGACGCGGCTCGGCTACGGGTCCGAATGCGCGACATGGCGTAACAATTATCTCGTCGGGGCGAGTGAGGTCAATGGTCCACCCCATCCCGCGGAGGTCAGCTCGGCAGGGATGGCGACGGCACTCACCATCACTCAGGTCTTCGACAGCTTCGCCATCCGGATCGATGGACCGCGTGCCTGGGATGTGACGGCGACCATCCGCTGGCACTTCACCGACGTCGACGAGACCTACCGGATGGAGTTGTCCAACGGTGTCCTGGTCCACCATCCGACGCGCCGGTCCGATCCGGCAGACCTCGTGGTGACGCTGACAAAGCCACAGTTGCTCGGTCTCCTGGCCGGCGCCGGAACCGATGGAATCTCCATGGATGGCGACGCGACCGCGATCACGAGGATCGTCGAACTGACCGACGACGCCGACCCCGGCTTCGCGATCGTCACACCCTGATCACACCCGGTTTCGCCGATCGCCCCGTCTCACGCCGTCGGGGTGATCAAAGTCCCTTGTCGCCGAGCCACGTCAGTGCTGCGCTCGCGACCTCTTCCCAGCCGTCGTCGATCGTGAGTGAGTGCCCGCGACCTTCGAACTCCTGATACTCGGTGACCGATACGCCGCCGGAATACATCTCGAACACCTCGCGAGTGACCTTTGCCGGGACAGTGTGGTCATCGGAGCCAGAGGTCAACAGCAGCGGCCCCCGAACTGCATCATGGGTCTCCACAGCAGCCGGTGATGCACGGTGGAAGTTTGCGGTGGCGTCCTCGAACAGCGGGCGGCCCGGTCCCGGGATCGTCCACTTCTCGAACAGCTCGTCCGACGCCTCCTCGCTGAGGGTGTTCCCGAACCCGTAGTGAAACTGCTTGGCCGTCAACGACACGGCCTTCTTTCGGTTACCCGGATTCGACAACACCGGGAACGCCGCCTTCAACTGGGAGAAGGGGAGGGCCTTGACGCCCTTGATGGGCGCGGGATCGATCGCCACCGCCGCCGCGACCAGATCGTTGGCGAGCAACTCCTGCGCGATCAGCCCTCCGAACGAGTGCCCGATCGCGATCGGCTTGACGTCCGATGTCCCTATCAGGTCGGCATAGTGCTCACATATCTCTTGTATCCCAACGTCATTCATGCCGTCGGGGTTGGCGCGCGTCAGCTCCACCGTGTCGCCGTCGCCTGGCCATCCGGGGGCCGTGGCAGCGTAGCCATGCTTGCCGAAGTAATCGATCCAGGGGGCCCAGGCACTCGAGTGGATCCACAGGCCGTGGATGAACAGAATCGGGTTGCTCTTGTTCACGCTGGCGCTCATGAGTTCGGTCCGATCGTCGATGGGTTGGGCGAAGTGGTGAAGGGTCTTGTGGTCCGGTCGATCACAGCGTGGTGATCAACCCGCCGTCGATCGTGAAGTCGGCGCCGGTCACGTTCGCCGACCTGTCGCTCGCCAGGTACACGACGAGGTCGGCCACTTCTTGCGGCGTGGTGAAACGTCCCGTCACGGACTCTGCCGCCGCATGCTGCGCAACGTCGTCGGCCGATCCGCCTGCGGCGCGTGCGATCGACTCGGCCACCCCGCCTTTACCGAGCCACAGCGAGGTCGCGACGGGCCCCGGGCTGATCGTGTTCACCCGAATATTTTGCGCGCCGTACTCTTTCGACAGGGATTTGCAGAGGTTTGTCACCGCAGCCTTGACGGCGCTGTAGTCGACCACGCCGGGATCCGGCAGGAACGCGTTGACCGAACCGACCGTGACCACCGATCCACCACCGCGTCTGATCAGCTGCGGTATCGCAGCCCTGGTGGTTCGGACCGTTGCCATCACCCCGAGTGTCCAGGACGCCAGCCACTGTTCGTCTGTGACACTGATGAACCCATCGGGACGCGGTGTCACCGCGCCGGCATTGTTGACGAGGATGTCGACACCGCCCAGCTCTTCGGCGCGGTTGATCAGCTCGATCGGCCCCTCTGGCGTCGACAGATCGACCGCCGCATAGGTGACGAGGCCCGCGTCCTCCAGTGTCGCCAGTTCGGGGCCCCGGCTTCGTGAACCGGCGACGACGTGAACTCCCTCGTCGGTCAACGCGGTTGTCACTTCCAGTCCAATGCCCTTGCTCGCTCCGGTGACAACTGCGAGCCTTCCAGCAAGACCGAGGTCCATCCCATATCCGCCCGTCGAAGGTGGTTGTTCGGTGGGCCACCCGGGTATCGCGGCGACCAGGCATAGAGCGGTCGGTCGGGTGCTCAATCCGCCCTGGCGCGACTACATATTGGGGACTTTAGCCTGCTTCCGGGCACGAGGAGCACCAACTCGAGAGATCGCCTTCATCGGGCCGAAAGCAGCGGCATCTCGCACTCTCGCAGACGATTACGCAGAGTTCGTTTCGCGAGGCGAAAGACGAATGCGCCCCATCCGCGTCAGATGCGGATGGGGCGCAGACTGAGATCGACCGCTACTGAGGCGGCACCACGGTGCCGTTGACGGTGACCTCCACCTGATCGGTTGATTCGGTCCAAGTGATCTTGCCATGTTCGAACGTCGACGTCTTGACGCCATCCGCGTCGGTTTCGTCGCTGGTGGCGACGCCGAGTGGTCCTTGCGAGCCGCCCTTGCCATCCGGCGCAGGCTTGCCCGTCTCGTCGCGCGTGACGTTCCACGCATCGCGAATCTTGCCCCATGTGATGTACGCAGGTGTACCGGCGTCAGCGTTCTTGGCGGTGATGACCCCGCCGTCGAACTGCTGGAACACCACACCGTTGTCCCCGGTGCCCGAGGCATCCGCGCCGGTCTTCGGAGCGCCGAGGTCGGTCTTCTGCTTCTCCGTGGCCGTCTGATACTTCGCCGCGATCGGGCCGGACAGCGTCACCTTGGTGCCGTCGGCAGCTGTCAGTTCGACGGAACCGTTCGCACCGGAGGCCTCGCCGGATGCCTCGGCGGAGCCCGATGCCCCCGACTCCGAACCCATCACCGCCGACGACGCCGACGACGCCGACGAGTCGCTGCTGCTGTCGTCGCTACAACCTGCGACGCCCAGCGCCGCGATGGAGGCAGCCGCGGCGACCGCGACGACCCGTCGAATGGTTTGCTTCATGATTTCCCTTTCGGTTTCTCAGAGCACTTACCTGTGGGTCGACGCACGACGCGCACCCGGAAGGACCGTAACCAGAAAATTCATCTACGGCAAATATGTGGTTTGCCAGAGAGAATCAATCACCCGGAACGGGTTGCCGGATCAAGCGGTGTGGTTGAGCAGCCGGTTGCCGGCCCCTCGGCTGCGGCGAAGCTCCGAATCCTCTTGCTGCACACACCGGTTTCGAACGTGACTCGCTATCCGCCACCAGGCGGGTGGAAATCGTAGGCGGACTCAGCATGCTGGCCGTCGTCGATTCCGTCGATCTCGTGCTCGCGGTCGGCCCGCAGCCCGATCGTGTATCTGAGGGCCAGCGCGATGACACACGTGACCGCAGCGGCGTACGCGAGTACGGCGACCACCGCGACGGCCTGCCGCCACAGTTGATCGACACCGCCACCGTAGAAGAGTCCGTCGACACCGGCCGGCGCCGAATGCGAGGCGACGAGCCCGATCATCAGCATGCCGACGACGCCGCTGACGAAATGCACGCCGACCACGTCGAGCGAGTCGTCATACCGCCAGCGGAACTTCAATTCGATCGCGTACGAACTGACCGCACCCGCCACCGCCCCGACTGCCAGCGCGCCCAGGGGAGTCACCGCCGAACAGGAGGGTGTGATCGCGACGAGGCCCGCGATCACACCCGATGCCGCACCGAAGGATGTCGGACGGCCGTGGCGTACCTGCTCGACGACGAGCCACGCAACCATCGATGCGGCGCCGGCCCCCAGCGTGTTGACCGCGATCATCGCGGCCGAACCGTTCGCCTCCAACGCCGAACCCGCATTGAAGCCGAACCATCCGAACCACAGGAGACCGGCACCGAGCATGACGAACGGGAGGTTGTGCGGTCGCATCGGATCCTTGGGCCAGCCGCGGCGGCGCCCCAGGAACAGTGCCAGGATCAGCGCCGAAGCACCCGAATTGATCTCGACCGCCGTCCCACCGGCGAAGTCGATCGCCTTGAGGTGGGAGACGATCCAGCCGCCGCTCCCTTCGGTCAGGCCGGGCGCGCTGAACACCCAATGGGCAATCGGGATGTAGACGACCAATGACCAGACCGCAGCGAAGATCACCCACGAGACGAAACGCATACGGTCGGCGACGGCACCCGCGATCAGCGCGACCGTCACCATCGCGAAGCCGGCCTGGAATGCGACGAAGAGGATTGCCGGGATCGTCCCGACGAGGGGTATACCCGTCGGGTGCGCGGGATCGTGGCCGTACGTGTGATGGAGGCCGGGGAAGGAGCCGAAGCTACCGATCAGCCCGGCGTGATCGTCGCCGAACGCGAGTGAGTAGCCCACCACGACCCAGATGATCCAGACGATCGGGATCGCCGACAGGCACATCATCATCATGTTCAGGACGCTCTTGGACCTGACCATGCCGCCGTAGAACAAGGCGAGGGCAGGGGTCATGAGCAGTACGAGCGCGAACGCCGTGAGCATCCATGCCGTGTTGGCGCTGTCGGGGACACCGTACTTCGGGAACATGGCTGCCTTCCGTCGCGTGCGAGCGTCGCGAGTCTATCGGCTCGATGACGTTGCGCGGCAGTTGGTTAGACCGGCACGAACCCGACAATCGGTACATAACGGGCGCAAACGCATTCCGGCCGCACCTCCTGAATCCGGCTTCGAGCCGAAATTGCGGCCAGAACGCGGAACTGCGGCCAGAAGAGCCGGCCGCTCAAACGTGCGATCCGCGGTCACTCGAATCCCGACACCGAGATCGTCTGCCACAGTGAATGGTCACCGCCGGCGGGCACCTCGACCACATCTGGTCCCGCGTTGGCGGCCTCCACGCAGATGAACTCCCGCCAATGGGGCCCGACGTCGGCCATGCCCGACGCGACTTCCTCACCTGGATTCCACACCACGGCGGTCTGCCCGCCCCGCACCGACACCTCGATCGTTCGTCGGAGACCCGGATCGACGAGTCGGTAGTGGCCCGGGGCGCCAGGGTATACCCGGTCGCTGCGTGGGTCATCGTGCGGGAGAGCCCAATCGCCGCGCTGAGGGTGGGATCGCAAGTCATCGAACTTGTCCAGGTAGGTCAGTCCGTCGAGACCTTCGACACGGACACGTCCGACGTCGGACACACGGAAGTAGTTGTGGAACGCCTCGGTCATCGCGACCGTCGCGTCACCTGGGTTGTGGGTGTGCAGTCCCTGCTCCAACGTGACACCGACACGAACCGTCATGCGCAGCGTCAGGGGGAGGTGCCCCAGACCCTCGGGTTCCAGTTCGAGTTCTGTACCGCCGGATTCGGTCGTGTGTCCGGCGACGATCGACCACCGCGCGGTGCGCGCGTAGCCGTGCGAGGGCACGTCACCGGTCTGCCCTTCACGCGCGAAATACGGCCAACACACCGGTGTTCCACCGCGAATAGGCGTCGGCGGGGGAGCGACGAGCGGGGACACCCAGACCACGTCATCGGCCGTGCCTGCCGGGACGAACGACAGCACCTGACCGCCGAACACCGAGATGGCAGCCGTGGCATGCGGGGTGGCAACGAGGATCGCATCGAGCCCATGGACCGAGCCGAGTCGCACGCCGTCGAGATCATCTGCTGCCGTCACGAATCCCAGCATGGCACAGCATCGCGTGCCCAGCGCCTATGTTCGCGTTCGCGCGGTGTGGGCACCGCCTAATGCTGTTCGTCGCTCCCATCGGCGTCGGATCGGTCGTCGTCGGGGTCCTGGTGTTCGGGCGTCCTGCCGGTGGCAGGATTGTCGAAACTCACGTCGATCTCCTGGAATCCCTTGCTGCGCTGGGCCTGCGCTTGCGCCGAGTAGGCCGCCTCGTCTCCGGGCATGAGGACCACGTTGTCGGTGAACGGGGTCAGCAGCGACCTCGGATAGAGGCGGTCGACCCGCACTGCATTGAACTCGAGGCAGATCACCACCATCACCGCGGCCAGATAGAGGAATGCGAGCAGACCGAGCACGACTGCGAAAACGCCGTTGGTGGCACTGGCATTGGCGATGACGCGCTGGACGAAGACACTGCCGAACGTCTGCAACACCTGCCACCCGACAGCAGCGGCCAGCGCTCCCGGGAACACGTCCCGGATACTCACCGGGCGAGCGGTGCCGAACCGGAACCCGACGACGAACACGGCGGTGTAGAGGATCAACGACCCGAGCATCGCGAGCACTCGACCGTCGCCTCCGAGGTCGATGGCGGCGGTGACGCCGTTGAGCACCGTCAGGCCGATGACCGCCAAGCCCACCGTCGACAGCAGCATCGAGCCCTTGATCCGTACGCGGATCGGATTCGGCCGCTCGTTGCGTGGGACGGCCCATACGATGTTCATCGCGTTCTGAATCGCCACGGAGACGCCGAGGGCGCCGTATATCGCGCTCACCACGCCGATGGTCACCGCGGTCGAACTGCCGCTCAATTGTCCTGATTCGCCCAACTGCTCGCCCACGACCGGGATCTGCGAGAGTGCCGAGTCGACGATCCGTTCCTGGAGGTCCGGGTTGTCCTCGAGCAAGAAACCGAGCACCGAGGTGAGTACCAGCAGCAGCGGAAACAGCGAGATGAATCCGTAGTAGGTGATGAGCGCGGCAAGATAGCCGCCCTGGTCGTCGAAGAATTTGTAGGCGACGGCCAACGGAAAACCGGACTTCGGGTACCTGCGCTGGAAATTGTCGATGCGGTCTGACAACGACACCCGCGCCACCTTTCCGTCGAACCCAACGCGTTCACCGCCGCAGCCGTCTGACAGGCGCCGGCAATCGGGGGCCGTGGCGGCGCCGAGTCTACGGGGTTTGCCTCGCTGAACGCGCAGTACACGCCGGTGGCAGCGATGCCGACAACTCAGTGGGGCAATGACGCCCGGCGATCATGTCACCCCGGTGACACAGGTGCGGTCCAGACGCCCACCAGCAAGTCGACGAGGCCGAGGGCGAGCTCGTCCCAGGTGGTTCGAGCTGTGGGGGTTCCGGCGGCGCGTGCACGTTCGAAGTCCGCGCACATCCCGACGGTGAGGAAGAAGGCACACTCCGCGCGCTCGGCACGCAGCTGCGGTGGCAGAAACGGCAGCGTCTCCACCAGTCCCTGGTAAGTGAGCAGATTGGTCGGAGACGACACCAGCGATTCGTCGAGCAGGATGCTGCGCAGTTCGGGGTCAGCGATGAGTTGGGCACAGAATCTGGCGAAGTAGGACGTCGCCCCGAGCTCGTCGAATCCGCCGGTGAAGGGGAGCACCTGACATTCGATCCACTGGCGGATACCTGCACGGCGATCCATTCGATCGACCATTGCCTCGCGCTCGACCTCGATGCGCAGGTTGAACCTCTCGACCAAGGCGCGAACCAGATCGAGTCGGCTGTCGAAGTAATAGCCGACCACCGCCGGATTGCCCTGGCCGGCCGCGTCGGCTATCTGCCGGTTCGACACTGCATATATTCCACGCTCGGCAAACAGCCGTTCTGCTGTGTCCAGGAGCAGTTCCGTCGTTGCCCGGGCCTTGCGACCGCGCGTCGTCGTTTGCCCCTCGGCGTTACCGCCGACCTCGACCGTGTCCGTCATACATCTACGTTCCCACGCGAATCGCCCGGCGAGTCCCCAGAACCTCGAAAAGCCCCGGGAGCGGTCGTCGCGCCCGGGCCGACGAGTGGCACGGGCCGGATCCGGTGGGTGCGCCTGAGCCTCGCGCGGACAGACGCTGTCTACCGTTGTCACATGACTGAACCGCATGGATGGTCCGCGGAGTTCACGGCCAGGGCCGCGCGCCGGACGGCCGCGCCCGAGCCCGACTGGACGCATGCATCCCGATTACACCCCGCGGTGGTGCGGAGCGTGCAGAAGTTTCAGGTCGGAGAAAGCGGCGACGGCGCCCACCTGATCGCCAACGCGGCGACCGTGGGCGATCGCGATTACGAAACCGCCATACGACTGTTTGTCGCCGAGGAACAGAACCACGCACGAATGCTTGCCGGGATACTTCGGTCCGCCGGAGCCCCGACGAAGAGGGCGCATTGGTCGGATACCGTGTTCGTTCACCTTCGCCGACTCTTGGGCTTGAAGCTCGAGCTGATGGTACTAGCAATCGCCGAGATCGTTGCGCTGCGTTACTACCGTGCGCTGGCCGACGGTGGAAACGATGAGCTGCTGACAGATGTGTCCGAGCGGATCCTCGACGACGAGCGACACCACGTCCCGTTCCAGTGCCGTCGGCTCAACGTGGCCTTCGACGGAATGCGGGCGCCGGCCAGGATTCTTGTCAAACACGCATGGCGCACACTCGCCCTGGGCGTCGTGGTGGTGGTGGCAGTGGACCACGGTTCTGCACTTCGCGCGTGCGGAGTCACCCGGCGAACCTTTGTCGTCGACACGATGCAGCTGTTCGACGACGCCGCCGCGTCCGTCTTCGACGGCGTCCCGATGAGGGTCTAGAGCTACGACGAATCCAACGCCTTCAGTCATCCACGCTCGATGACACCGATTCGGGTAGTCGATTACTCACGACGCCGACGTTCCGCCAGGTCAGCCTTGACTTGCGTCGCGCATCAGCGTGGCGCCGACGAAAGGCAGGACCATGAACAAGTACCAGGTCGTCTCAGGTGACACGTTGTCGGCGATCGCCCGGCGCTTCTATGGCGACGGGCGACTGTTCCGCGTGATCAGCGCGATCAACAAGATCAAGAATCCCGATCAGATCTCGATCGGTCAGACGTTGGAGATCCCGTACGTCACATTCCGCCACCAAGTCTCCGCCGGAGAGACCAAACGCATTCTGGCCCAGCGCTTCTACCACGACGAGTCGATGAGCCAGGTCTTCGAGATCCCGAACGGCGCGGCGCAGCGAGACCTGATCCTCGGCGAGTGGCTGGTGATCCCCGACCTCGCCGACGTCGGGCACCACACGGTGGTCTTGGGGGAGACGTGGGAAAGGCTGGCCGAGCGATGGTACGGCGACGCCCACCTGTGGACGATGCTCGCCATCGCCAATCACCAGGTGAACGGAGAACCCCAGCACGGTCAGGTCGTCATCCGGCCTCGCCTGAATCGTCGCCACACCGTGGTCGTCGGGGACACTCTGTGGCGGATCGTTGAGCACAATTACGGTGAAGGGGGAGACGAGCGAACACGCACCTTGATCGAGATGGTGGCAGCCACCAATTTCCTCGCCAACGCAGATCTCATCAATGTTGTTCAGCGCCTGTGGCTTCCGTCCTTCGACTAGTCGCGCGCGATGCCCCACGCCATCGGCCGGTACCTCTGGGCACCTCCGCGGAGTAGAGTCCGTGAAACAAGCCCGTCCTTGTCTGTCGCCCGAGGGGGACGGTTCAGTCGAGGAGGCAGCCATGTCGACCACCGACCGCGGGACAGCGACCGCATTCGCCGATGTGACGGAATACGTGTCCGGCCCTTACGCACCGGTCGCCGACGAGATCACTGCATTCGATCTTCCTGTCGACGGGGAGTTGCCTGCCGAGCTGAACGGACGGTACGTCCGCAACGGGCCCAACCCCACCGACATCAGATCCCTCGATCTGCGCGCACACCATTGGTTCGTCGGGGACGGCATGGTGCACGGAATCCGGCTGCGCGACGGCAAGGCGGACTGGTATCGCAATCGTCTCGTCGGGTCGGCGAAGATCTCCGCCGCTCGGAGCCTTCCGGATATCTCCGGCCCCAATTGGAGCGGGAACCAGGTTGGGCCGAACACGAATGTGGCCGGGTTCGCCGGTACCACCTGGGCAGTGATGGAAGCCGGTAGCTGCCCGGTCGAACTCGACTACGAGTTGGAGACCTTGGGCCGCAACGACTTCTACGGAACTCTTCCGGGTGCGTTCACCGCCCACCCGAAGCGGGATCCGAACACCGGAGAGCTGCATGCGATGGTCTACGCGTGGGCGCAGTGGATGGATCACGTCCAGTACGTCGTCGTGGGCGCCGATGGCAGAGTGCGTCACACGCTCGACATCCCGCTACCGGGCATGACCATGCTCCACGACATGTCCCTGACCCCCAACTGGGCGATCGTCTACGACCAGCCCTGCACGGTTGACATCGACATCGCCATGACCGGGCGGTTCCCCTTCCGGTGGAATCCCGACTACGGCAACCGGATCGGTCTGCTGCCGCGCATCGGTGATGGCGGTACTGGTGCCGCCGCAGCAGATATCGTCTGGATCGACGTCCCGCTCGGCTATGTCTTTCACCCCATGAACGCGTTCGAGCGCGCCGACGGCACCGTGGTGATCGACGTCTGCAACTACCAGAAGATGTTCGCAGCAGATGTTTTCGGCCCGTTCGGGGATGGACTCAGCCGGCTGGAGCGCTGGGAGGTCAATCCGCGACGACGCTCCTGTTCGGTAACCGTGATCGACGAGACACCCAATGAATTTCCGGTGCACCGGGGATCGGTGGGCCTCCAGGAGCACCGGTACGGCTACTGCTCGGCACCGACACTGGACCGTTCGCAGGGCTGGCCCACGCTCAAACACGACCTCCTGACCGGCGAACGGCGCGTATTCGACCACGGGCCCGGCCGAGCCGCCGGCGAGCCTGCCTTCGTGGGGCGCCCCGGTGGCAACGACGAGGACGACGGTTGGCTCATCACGTTCGTCCACGACATCGAGGCGGCGACGGCCGAGTTCGTCGTCATGGACGCACAAGAGTTCGACCGCCGTGGGTATGTCGCACGAGTGGCAATGCCACAACGCATTCCGTTCGGATTCCACGGCAATTGGATCAGCGACGAATCGGTCCCGCCGCCGGTGTGAGGTGCTCCGACGCCGTCTCAGTCCGGGTCGGCGTAGTGAGCGTCTCGACGCTCCATGCCGGCAGCGACCGCCTCGAGTTGGTTGGCCGAACCCATGAGTCCGACCTGCAGCTCGCTCTCGAGCATCAGTGCGGTTGCCGTGTCCGCCCCGCTCCACGTCTCGTCGTAGAGTCGTTTGGCCGCGCGTACCGCATGCGGCGATTTGCGGGCGATCTCGTGGGCCAGCTCGAGTGCCGCGGCCAGGGGGTCGTCGACGACGCGGGTCACGAGCCCCAAGGTGCCGGCCTCGGTACCCGAGATGATGCGGCCGGTGAAGGTGAGCTCCTTCGCGACATCGGCAGCGACCAGACGGGGGAGCGTCTGCGTGATGCCCATGTCCGGCACCAGCCCCCATTTGACCTCCATGATCGACAGCCGGGCATCTGGTGTCGCATAACGGATGTCGGCGCCGAGGGCTATCTGTAATCCGCCACCGAAGCAGTTGCCGGTGATCGCAGCGATGACGGGCGCGTGAACTCGCGCCCAGTCGGTCGAGACGCGCTGTGCATGGTTGGCCAGATGACCTGCCTCCCGGGTCAGCAACGACACTGATCCGCCGCCCTGGCCGAGCGCCGAGATGTCCAATCCGGAGCAGAAGCTCTTGCCCGCACCGTGAAGGACCACGGCGCGGACTCGACGATCAACTGCCAGTGTTTCGGTCGTCTCCAGGATCGCATCGAACATCGCGGGATCCAGTGCGTTGTGCTTCTCGCCACGATCCAAGGTCACTGTTGCGACGCCGTCATCGCTGACGTCGACGCGAACCCGGTGTTCGCCCATCGCCGATCTCCTCGTGTTGATTCCGTCAAGCCGTGTCGCACGTGTCTCGTCGCGTGCTCGGCCATTCTATGGATTGCGGCAGTCGAGCCGTCTGCAAATGCGTGATCAGGCATGACAGGACCGCGGCAACGTTCTCGCCGTTCCGTCGGCCGCGCCTGGGTTCTGCCTGGTCATCAGGTTCCCCCGACCACGACAGCCCGCGACAGCCGGGCGTCAGCGCGTGGCAGAACCACGACAGCGACGGTCCCTAGCGTTGGCATCAATTCCGCTATCCCCGCCCGGGAAGGAGATCCCGATGACCACCACCACACGGACCGCGCCGTCGACACCATCGCGCACCTACACCTCACTCGCTGCAGCGTGGATTCCGCTCGCCGCCCTCTGTCTGGCCTTCTTCGTCGAGATGGTCGACAACACACTGCTGTCGATTGCGTTGCCGACGATCGGGCGCGACCTGGGCGGTAGCACCACTGCGCTGCAGTGGGTGACCGGTGCATACTCACTGACCTTCGGTGGCCTACTACTGACTGCAGGGTCGATCGCCGACCGATTCGGACGTCGGCGGGTGCTATTGGTCGGGCTCGCCGCATTCGGAATACTGAGCCTTCTCGTCGTGGCCGTGTCCACCACCGGCGAACTCATTGCGCTGCGCGCCGCACTCGGTATCGCCGCCGCGGCGATGGCCCCGATCACCAACTCACTCGTGTTCCGTCTCTTCGACGACGAGAAGCTACGGATGCGTGCGATGACGGTGATGATCGTCGTGGGTATGGCCGGCTTCGTCCTCGGTCCGCTACTCGGTGGCACAGCGCTGGCACACGTGCGGTGGGAGTGGCTTCTGGTCGTGAATGCCCCGATCGCATTGATTGCCGCGATCGGCGTTCGATTGGGCGTGGCCGCCGACCGACCCGACGGCCTCACCAAGGATGCGCTCGACCTTCCCGGCGCGCTCCTCAGCATCACCACGATCGGGCTCGCGTGCTGGTCGATGACCAGCGGCGTCGAGCATGGCTGGCTGTCTCCGCTCACCATCGGCTCCGTCGTCGGCGCCGCCATCGCCGGCGCGGTGTTCGTGTGGCACGAGCTGCGGACCGCATCGCCGATGCTGGACGTGCGACTGTTCACCAACGGCACTGTCCGCGGTGCCACCATTGCTCAGGCCGGCACTGCGATCGCGATGGCCGCCACCATGTTCGGACTCATCTTGCACTTCCAGTACGCCTACGGCTGGAGCCCGGTCAAGGCCGGCCTGGCGAACCTACCGATCATCATCACGATGCTCGTCGCGTCACCGCTCTCGGAGTGGCTCGCCGCACGTTTCGGTCATCGCATAGCCTGCCTGATCGGCGCGCTCTGCCTCGCCGGCTCGATGGGCGGCCTCGCCTGGGGCGTCGAACACGGCTACGCCGCAATCGCGGCCTCGATGGTCGTGATGACCATCGGTCTGCGCACCGTGATGACCATCTGCGCCGTTGCGCTGGTCAACGCGATGCCGGCCAACCGCACGTCGATCGGCACCGCTCTCAACGACACAGCGCAGGAAGTCGGTACCAGCCTGGGCACCGCCGTCGTCGGCACTCTCATCGCCGCTCTGGTGACCACCCAACTACCCGCCGGCATCTGGAGCAGTGATCTCGTCGAGTCCTTCTTCCACGGCGAACGGATCACCTACGCCATCTTGGCCATCGTCGTGGGGCTGATCACCGGGGTTGGCGCTCTCACGCTGACCAATTCGCGTGCCACCGAAGAATGACGCTGCGACGAGGACACGACATCGAGAGCCTCAAGACACGAGTTCAGCGCCCGGCCCGCAGGATGCGGCTCGCTCGCAATGCATGCGGCGGGTCGCTCTCGAATTCCGCTGACCCGTCGAGATAGCTGTCGATGAGCTCGGCGGCGGAATGGTCCTCGATGTCGGTGAAGCCAAGGGCACGCAGGTGGGCGGTGATGTCGGTGAAGCCAAGGGCACGCAGGTGGGCGGTGATGTCGGCGGGGGTGAAGTAGCTGAACCAGGGCTCGCCGGCCGCGGCCACGCGATTCGCACGGTCCTGCAACTGCGCTCGATCCTCGTCGGTGTCGGCCGGCTGCAGGTAGTCGAAGATGACTTCGGTCGGCGGGGTCTGACCGGCGATGTAGTCGAGGGTGGCGTGCACGGCATCCGAGGTCAGATAGAACACGACGCCCAGCCACACGAACACGGCCGGATCAGTTCTGCTGAATCCGGCGGACTCCAATTCTGTTGACAAGAGATCGTTTTCGAAGTCGACGGGGATGAAGGCCAGGGTCTGGGGAGCCTCGATTCCGGCCGCGACGAGGCGATCACGTTTCCACGCTTGGGTTGCGGGATGGTCGACCTCGAAGATGCGCACGCCCGGGTGCGGGTTGCGATAGGCGAACGTGTCGAGACCTGCGCCCAGGATCACGACCTGCCGCACGCCCGCTGCGGCGGCCGCGCCCACGTGGTCTTCCGCAAATCGAGTACGCGCAGCAAAGAACAGGCGACGCGGTCGAAAGGTGGCGCCGCTTCCGGGACGATCCTCGGTGGGCTCGGCAAGATCGGACAGTTCGTCGGCGGTCACACCGACGAGGCGCGCTACGAGTGGATCGGTGAGGATTGGTGGCCGGTCCGCGATTTGGTGGTACGCGCGAGCGTAGGCGGTCGCGAGCGCCGTCCGGCTGGGCTGCACGTCATCCATGGTCACGAACCTACTCACGACCGTCGACTGCAGCCGGCCACCGCGCGTCGAGATTGTCCTGCACTCTCAGATCCTCGTGCCCGTGCCCGTGCCGATCTCAGCTCGGCGACGTCGAGACCTTCTCCAGGAACTCGACCGCGACGTTGTGCTGGGGTTCCCCGCAGTTGGGGCATTCAGCGCCGCCACCCGGAATGTTGAGCCAGTATCCGGTGGCACCGGCGGTTTTCGCGGCGTTGTAGACCTCGATCATGTCGTCGGCGGTGACCTGCCGGCCGTTCGGATTCGTACTCACCCCGACCAGCACCGGTGCGCCGTCCGGATTGGCGGCGTGAGCGGCCGCCACGGCTGCCGTGACGAACGAGGTCGCATACTCGGTCGCCTCCGTACGCTGCGCCTGGATCTCGAAACCGTCGGCGATCGCGGCGCCGGGTGTGACCAACCGGTCGATGAACGCCCGGTAGAGCGCATCCCCCGACAACCCGGGTGCGAGCACGTTCATCAAACTGACGGCGGGCGCGAAGATCACGCCCTTGCCGTACCGATGGGCCACATCCTCGGCACGACGCAGCGCGCCGATCGGGTCGCGCTGCTCCGATTTCGGCGTCAACGACCACGCCTCCAGATCCAGCAGCAGCCAATGCATGGAATCGGGGACCTGCCCGGTGTTCAGCGCCGTCGCCAGGTCGGTCGCGCTGCGAAAGTTGAAGGTCGGGGTGGCGTCCGGAAGATGGCTATTGGCATGGACCTTCCGCATCAGCATCAACGTCGACGGAGTGTCCAGATTGTCGAGCTCCGACTTGGGCAGCCCGGCTTCCACCAGGCCGGGTACCGACCCGGAGACCACGATCCAACGCGGGGAGGGCACGGACGGCGCCGACGGGGCGGCGTCCGCGCACGCCCAGACCGCGTTCGCCGCAAGGACCAGCACGAGCGCAGCCACCAGCAAACGCCGCCTTCGTGCCACCACAGACTCCCAACAATGCCCGGCGAAATGTCTGACCAGACGGTCACGACGCCCACATCGGTAGTGCCAGTGACCTTACCGGCCGTACACAGGCTTGGAAGCGCTATCGTTACATCCCGTTTGTGAAACGCAGGCGATCTACGAATCAGCCTGATGGACAATCTCGTTCGACTCGGACATGCGATGAGACGAGGAGGACAGGCGACGTCACGCGACCAGTCACCTTCACTCGACGGGATCGGGGGGTACGTTGCGCGCAGCCGCAGGTCTACGTACTCACCGTAGGTGGCTCGTCGTCAGGGTCAGCGTCTCGTTGCTCTTCTGCCCGGCGTTGTTCGCGCGCAGCTTGACGTTGCTGTTCGGCCCGATCGCGTAGTCGTTGCAGAAACTCGCGATCGGCGTCGGGGTCTTCGGGGATGTAGCGTCCGGGCCGGTTGTACTCGGGAAACTCACCGGCCGCACCGGGACGGTCACGACGGGGGAGGTCGTCAGCCGTGGGGCGGCCGAGGGCGAGCCACAACAACGCACCGACCAGGGGCACGATCACAACCAGCAATGCCCATGCCAGCTTCGGCATACCGCGCACCATCACGCTGTCAGTGCTGAGGATGTCGACCAGCGCGATCACGAGAATGACCACGTAGATCAGTCCGAGATAGGGCATCCGCTCTCACCTCCGGGGCGCGACGTCGTGACTGCGGTCCAATCGAACCGCTCGTCCTGACCTTCCTGCGCCTGCGTCGTCATTCGACGAACACCCCCGCAGGGGCTACCGACACCGTTCACGCACACCGTTCCTCCGCCGAGGCTTCAGCGCGCGCACGCCCGTCAGCCACCATCACCGTCTCCCCACCGAGATCGCCCGCGCGCTCCAGCGCGTTACCGAGCGTTGCCTGGCACTCTCAGATGTGGGTGTCCCATGACCGCGGGGGCCATAACGCCTCGCCTGTCAGCGAGTCGGTGCCCAGTTCGCGGGATACGCCCGATAGGTACCGAATGGCAGTCGGGCGTCGTACACCATTTTTCCGGAGGGTGTGAATTCGGAAATATGTGGCGCCATTCCCCACCCGACGAGAGTGTTCCCGTTCGGGATCGGCTGCGCGTCTCCCATCGCGAAGGCCACCAGGTTGCCGGGGTGGGTCTGGTTGCGTACCAGGGTGGCCTGGTGGGTCGCGTGGTTGAGGTGGATCCACTGCACACTCGACAGGCCGTCGGTCTCGAAACCGCTCGAGTTGTTGTTGAACAGCCGAATGGTGTTCGGGCCTGCGAATTCGGCGTCGTGCTGAAAGGCGAACTGCACTCCGCGCCCGAGATTGAAGGTCGAGCGCTTACCGCCGAGGCGCCACTTGATCGCGCCGCTCGCGATGTCGACGTCGTAGACCGTGGAAGTGTCCCGCATCGAGATCACCAGGTCCCCTTCGGGATCGAGGGCGATCGAGTTGATGTGGTAGGGGTCGTAGGTGTCGTTGCCGGGCAGTTTGTCGGTGGCGGTGGAGTCGGTCAACGGCACATGCTGCGCAGCGCTCCAGCGCATGAGCACGCGTTTGGTGGCGACATCGACGACCGAGGCGACGGCGTCGTACATCTTGCCGTTCTTCGGGCCACCGATCGCGGTGAGATCGGCGTCGACCTCGTGGTAGGAGGTGACCAGCGCCCGGCCATCGGGGGTAAGCCGGAACTCGTGCACATCGGTGGGAGCGCCACCGGCATCGAGCTTTTCGATCACCCGGCCGTGCTCGTCGGCGATGTAGTCGGCGCCCGAGCCATGTCCGCCGACGGTCTCGCCCTGCCACCAGGTCAGCACCCGCTTACCACGGTAGGTCTGAGTGCGGAAGTTGGAGACGTCCTGACCGGCAGGCGGGTCGTAGCGCCAGACCTCACGCCCAGCTTTGTCGACGACGATGTTGGCCGACGCGGCAGCCGGAATTCCCGAGACCGCTTTGCTGACACCGGGCACGAGCGCGGCTGCGCTGATGCCGCTGCTGTAGTAGATGTAGCCGGGCGTGGCGCCCGCGTTCACATCAACGGTGTACTTCGGCGCTCCGATGGGCAGAGTGGGCAGCGGTGTTGCCGTCGCGCTTCCGGCAAGCTGCGCGACGCCGACGCCGATCGACAGGGCCATCGTGGCGGCAGCGGTGCGACGGAGTCGTCGGAAGATCCGGGCCATGGTCGTTCCTCACTGGGTTGATGCGGGTGCGTCGCATATTCGCCTCCCTGAGAGGGCCGGCGCTGGTCGTCGCACCATAAGAGTGATACCACCCGCGGCTGAGAGGCCGTCGTCACACGTGGCCGGCGGAGTCGCTCGGCGAACACGGGGGACTTTCGGCCCTATGGGGTGGTTGCGGTTCGTGCGTAACGTGGTGATCGCCGAACGGATGGTCCACCTCCCCCCGGGTGAGCCATCCCGAGGACGCACCGCCTTCGTTGATCTCTTCGCGCATGCGAAGAGATCCGGGGGCGGCGCCTACCTCACAGAAGTGCGGCGACCGTCTTCGCCGTCTCCTTGGCCGACCCCGGGTTCTGTCCGGTCACCAGATTTCCGTCGACGACCGCATAGGAGACAAACGGCAGCTTGGCCTTCTGAAACGATGTCGCCACGTTCGAAGATCTCTCGGGTGATCCGTTGCAGGCCTACACTGTTGGGGGAGTCGTACATGACGGCGTGCCCACCGGTGAAGAAGATGGCGTCGTAGTCGGCGGAGTTGATCTCATCAGGGGAGGACGTGCTCTCCAACAAGAATCCGTGGTCCTCGAACACGTGCCAGGCGTGGGTGAGCTTGGACAACCACAATCCGGTCCGGTGGGAAGGATCCACGACCGCACTTCGTCGACTCGCACAAGTGTGCGAATATAGTCGGCGTGAAGTCGCGCAAAAGCCCCGGATTGACTCCCGACGACCTCGAATCTCTGTCCGCAGGACTCGCCGCAGGCAAGCGGGTCACCGTCTACCTCCGTGATCCGATGCCATCGCTGAACCTCGACGCCGGAACATCGGCACGGGTGGTGTCCATCGATGGCTCCACGCTGACGGTGAGCCCGAAAGGCGTCGACGATCAATTGCCGTTCGAGGCCGACGAACTGCAGAAGACTCGTGTGACACCGACTCCCGCCACACCGTCGCGCCGGCCACCGAGCAGGGCGACGCCGGCTCCGGTACGTCCGGCGAATTCATCGAGAACCGTTACGACGGAATCGAAGTCGGAACCCGAGACCGCCCCAGAAGCCAAATCCGCGACAACGAACCCAGCGCAGCCGAGTCCCGCCCCGGCCAAAGCGCCGCGACGCTCAAAGGCGCCGACCGCCGCCGTCAGTGTCACTGTCACGTCGGCTGGCGAGAGCGCATGGACGGTGTCGATTTTCCATGGAGCCAAGAAGCAGGGGAGACCGACCGAAGTGACCGCAGATCGGGTGGCGCGAGCGATGCGCGAGCTCGGAGACGACGCCGCGATCACGGCGGTCGACGGGGTGATCGAGTCGGCTCGGTCCGCGGCCAAGAAGCGAATCGACGAGCTCAGCCACGAACTGGAAACCGCGCGAGCAGCATTGGCCCATCTCGAGGGCCAGGGACGGGACAACTGACCGCGACGTCGAGCGCGGGCATCTGTCGCGACTACCCGGAGTCGCATCCGTTCCGCATTCCACCTGGCACTATTGGGATACGTCCGTCCACCGCGTAGGGGAACCAATGAAACGACTGTTGTCGGTACTCGGATCGGTCACCGCGCTCGCCTGCGTAATCGCAGCGCCCGCACATGCTGCCGGCCCGCCAGACGCTGTCAAGATCGCGAATGGTGCGGTCGCCGTCGCGCGAGGCTCCACGATGCTTCACACCAACACGTTCGGTCCATATGGGTGCGAAGACTTCGTGGACGCCGCCTACGGCCGAACCACCGCCAACGGGATACCCCACGATGGTGCTATGGCCTTCTATCACCGCCTGGCCGCACGCGGGGAGGGGCACAGCCGGCTCCCCGCTCCGCTGGGGGCGCTGGTGTTCTCCAAAGGAGAGGACGGCGATCACGTGGACATCTCCATGGGTAACGGCCAGTACATGAGCGGCGGTGTCCAGGGCTTCGGGCCTGGTTGGGGTGATGGCACCAACAACCAGATCCTGCCGTCGGCGAATCTGGGTAACTGGCACCTCGTGGGCTGGGCGTACGCACCGTGGAGCGCGACAGGGTTGTGACCTGAGCGCACCACAGTTGGTGCGCCGCAGATATTCACTGCGGCTGCGCGGTCGGCTCGTCCCAGCGGACCGCTCGGCCTACAGCCGCAACGCCCGCAGGGTGACCTGGGCCATCTGCCGCTCGCCGAGAGCGTTGGGATGAACGGGGACCGTCTGGACGTCGGTGATCAGTGGCTCTATCCACCGCACGCCTTGTGGCTTGCAGCTGTCATGGCCGACCGATGCGGTAGCGGCGTCGACATAAGTGATACCGGTCAAGAAGGCGGCCCGGCGGATGGCGTCGTTGAGGGTTGCCTGGATGCCGTGCATGTACGGAATGTCGCCGGGTGCGATGGGGAATCCGGCGCACTGCTGCACCTTGTTGGGCAGAATCCACGGATAGGCGACGACGGCTGTTCGGGCCAGGGGAGCCCGGGACCGGACCGCGGTGAAGGCACGGAACAGCTTGGGGAATGTCTGCCGACGGACCTCGGAGGCGATGGAATCTCCGTACATGGCGCGGCACGGTGATCCTTGGCCGGCCGTAGTAGCGGCTGCGGCAACACATTTGGCGACAGTCGAACCGAACACGTCGCCATCGTTGCCGCCGATCATGAAGGTGACCAGCCGTGTTCGGAAGCTCAGGGCATCGAGTTGCGGGCGGAGGCCGGGGTACTGCGACCCGAAGAAGTCGTTTGTCTTTGCTCCGCCGCAACTCACGTCGGTCAGTCGCGCGCCCGTCCGGGCGGCAACGAGATGCGCGTAGTTGATGCTCGACTGCGCGCACTGCGGGAGTGTGCCCGGAGCAGTGGGCAACACTCCGGACCCGGCCGAGTAGCTGTCTCCGAGATTCACGTAGTCGAGCGTCGGTCCGGGCACCCGCGGTGCCGCGGACACCGAACCAGCCGGTATCGATAGTGCGATGGCGGCGGCGGTCAGGATCGAGGCCCCGAAAGTCAATGCAGATGCTCGCAAGTTCACAAATCGAGATATAACACAGATCACATTCTCTGGAAGC
The DNA here is from genome assembly GCF_026625785.1 of Gordonia sp. SL306. NCBI lineage: Bacteria > Bacillati > Actinomycetota > Actinomycetes > Mycobacteriales > Gordoniaceae > Gordonia > Gordonia sp. SL306. The sequence goes on from NZ_CP113063.1 coordinate 5,163,549, forward strand.
GATTCCGAAATCTGACAATGCCGTTGGACCGATTAAGGTGATTTTCGGAGAATCGTCGATCTCCGGCGATGCAGTTGGTGCTCAACCGAAGTCGCGGCGACCGCGGGTGCACGTCGACAAAGTGGCGCCATTGGACTTCTCGGTTACCAGACGGTCATTTAGCCAAGTGTCGCATTGAGGTTGATTGTGCCCCGCTTTCGACGTCGCCGAGGAATCGCCTAGCGCTCTGGGGGTATGTCCACCTGGACTAGGGTGAGACGGTCGGCATCGATAGTGCCTGCATGGAGGAGGTACCCGTGTATCAAGGTGACCAGTTCCGCATCATCGACGTCAGTCCAACCCGTAGACCTCGATCGACGCTCGATTGAGGGCGGAACTCACGTGGTAGTGCTCGGCCATCGTCGAAGAGTAGGCCATCGGGCCTGAAGGAGCGTCGCTATGCCAACCGTTCCCCTGTGGGTCATACGCTGGGGGTGAGACATCCAAGCTTCGTGAACCCCGCTGCGGTGGAGACGGTTCGCGACGTAGACGCAGGAGACACGCCGTGGCCAACAACTACACATCGCCTGCCGAATGGTCCCGGATGGCTCGCGCAGTCGCAGAGGCAACTGACTTGGGCATCCGGGCGGCCCGGGCGCACGACCTCGAGAATTTCGCGGACGCCGTCGAACAGCTCGAGAACCATACCGAGGCAACTCGTGACCTGCACGCCCACATGGTGCGCGAGCTGCTCGAGACCCAGTATCAGGATGGCGTGAGCGGTGACGATGTCTCCGAAGTACTGACACGCACCGTCGGCGGTGCCGGCCTCTGGAACGTGCCGGTGGATCCGTCAGCCGTCGCGATGGTGCTCACCGTCGCGCTGGGTGTGGGGGAGAGTTCCGACACCAGTGACGCTCCGGCAACCACCATCCCGCCGGCCGAGATCATCGGTGCGGCCATTCTGGTGGTCGCCGACCTGGCCGCAAGCGCTGCAATCCATCACGAGCCATCCCTGGTGCGCGCAATGGAGGAGATCCGCCGCGCGCAGACGGTGGAGATGCCCTGACGGACCGAACCGGAAGATACCCAGATCTGACCAGAAGGCTGCTGCGACGGCCAGTCGACCGAGCGTATCGTTCAGCTGACCGTCGGTGACCAGCGGATACTTCACCTGTGGCCGATCCGGCGGTGGCCCGACCTCGGCAGAGTCAGGTGATCGGAAGTGCAGCCAGCGCCAGGTCCGATCCACGCGGTCCGACTGCGCAGAGACCCACCGGAGGACCGGCAACCGGGAGGGGGCTACTCACGGCGGGACGCCCGGTGATGCCGGCAAGACACGTCAGCTGGAAGGTCCGTGCACGAGTGTTTTCGATGACGGACCCACCGATGGCTGCGCTCGAACGCATGGGTGCCGTCGACGACGCTGACGCAGGAGAAGGATCGCGTCGCCGAACACGCTGTTGATGCGGTTGCGCGCCGTGGCGAGGACTTTGTCGGCTGCGGCGAGGTCGGCTGCGGTGACACCTTTGACGCCGTCTCGAACCTGGATCGGACATCAGGATTCAGTGACGTCCAATGCTGCGAGATCCACGCTCCGTGAGCTTGCCACACTTCCCATCCCTGGCGTGCCTGAAAGGCCTTGACCCACAGAGGTAGTGCACTGGTATCGAATGAGACCGAGCGCAGCGGCATCCGTGCACCCAACCTTCTGATACCGGCGCGCACAGCATTGGCCACATCGGGACTTGCGAGGTGGATGATGCCCTCGGAGTAGACCAGCGGGACGTCGACTCCCAGTCGGGCAGTGACCTTCATGACGATCGGTTCGACCCGATACCGCTGGGAGTTTCAGCTTCTCGACGGCGAAGAGGAATCCGATCTCGCCGACCTCGATGCACTCGCGCCTCTCCTGCGACCGTGGCTCGGGGTCGTCGGAATCGATCAGCTACATCTTGCTCGCTCCGCGCATTACATCTTCCGCGCGCGTCGACGAAAGATGACAGACCGCCGCGTATCCCTCCTGGTCGATTCTGCACATCTGAGGCCACCGGTGAGCGGGCAAAGTGCGGGTGCGGGGATTCGCGACGCAGCGAATCTCTCCTGGAAGCTGGAAAGTGTATTACGGGCACTTTGCGCACGCTCGACCGCTACGACGGTCACCAGCTAGGCACTCGGCCAAGCCGACTGATCAGATTCGTTGACCTGAACCCGACGGATCCTCCGGCGCGACAACTGCCCTCGTGGCTGCGATCGGCGCCGAACGCCACGCTGTCTATTGACAGTCGCGCAAGCCGTTCGGGCCAGGTCTGCAGGACTGCCGTATCGAAAAGCAGGATCGTCCCTGGGAACTTGCTCAACCGCGCGTTTCGCGCTGCCGACCCCAACCGGGTATTGGTCACCGATTTCACCTGTGTCAGAACGTGGGCCGGCTGGGTATACGTGGTGTTCATCATCGACGTGTTCTCCCGCAGATCGTGGCCCGGCATGCCGCGACGAGCAAGGATGTCACCCTGGTGACCATTCCGCCGCGGATGGCTGTGGCAACGAGGACCCTATGGTCATCCGGTCAAAGATGGTGATTTGATACATCATTCGGACGCAGGGTCGCACTACGCCTCGACGCGGCTCACGCAGAAACTATCGTTGGAGAAAATCTCTGCATCCATCGGATCGATCGGCGACGCCTACGACAACGCGCTGATCGAGTCCGCCAACGGCCTCTACAAGACCGAATGCATCCACACGACGATCTTCCATCACGGCCCGAACAAAACCATCGCCGACGTCGAGTGCGCCACCGCAGCCTGGTCGACTGGTACAACTGCAGCCGCCTGCACTCGAGCATCGGCCTGATCCCACCCAACGAATACGAGGCGTGCCACCACGCTGGCCACGTACTCGAGCAAGCCCCCACATTGGAGGCGGCACAAACCCGGGGACATGAAGACCTCCGGTTTCAGGAGCGGTTCCTAGACAGCTCCACACCTCACTCGGAGGTCTTCCCAATGTCACGTAGACGCGCCGAACGCCTCACCCAGCGTTCCGGGGCAGTACAACTAGTCATGGGCGGTGAATTGTAACGACACGGACCCCAGTCCGACCGGAATGATGGACATCGAAGACGGATCACATCCGTTCTCGTCTTCGGTGGCGATATCGTCACCCGCAGCAGTGGCTGTGCGGCGTACAGTCGAGGGTATCGGGTCGCCCGCGTCGTCGACGCGACCGCAGGCTCGGTTGAATGCGTCCGCATCGCCGGGCGGGACAGGAGCGTCAGTCATGACGCCGACAACGTCAGCACGATCCATCAGCACCGATGCCAGGGTGTCCTTCAAGGCACAAGTCACTCGCAACGACCATGTCGACGGAGCCTGGTGGCCGCAATCGGACGACCTTCACGCTGAACTCATCACTCTCCTACACTCGGTCGAGGCTCGAGTGAATCCCGTTGCGCGAGTGGTTTTCCACATGGGGGATTGGTCACAACCCCCAGTGTCTCGGACCGTGATCGATGATCACATGGTTCGATTCGACGGATACCACGACTGGCCCACCGGTGCGGTGAAGCTTCGTGGCCCCGGCGATCGAGATGCTCTGACGCTGATGGTGATCCCGCCGGGTACCGATGCCGACGCAGCGGCCTTGGTTACCACGGCAGCGGCCGATCCGGCCAACACGATGACGATCGGCGAACTTCTCGAACAATGCACGCCGTCCCTGAACGTCGACGAGCAACCATCGAGCTGATGAGCTGAACGGGAAGCCGAACACCTACACTCACTCAACCAACCCGGTGTTGTATCGACCAATTGAACTCGCCCAGTACACGTCGACGCGGCTGACGCAGAAACCATCATCGGGGAATACCTCTGTGGCAGTTCCCCGATAGTCGGTCCAGGCCGTTCTAGAGCCAGTTCCTACGTGCAGTCGATCAGTCGATCTCGCAGCCCACGGGATGGTGTTGGTGGGTGCACCCGGCAGCGTAGTCGGCCGGGTCTGATATCCCAGGGCCGAGCGCCGGTGTCTGTGGTTGTGGTCGTCTTTGAAGTCGCCGATCACCACGCGAGCCTCCAGAAATATGCGCCAGAAGTTGCGGTTCAACACTCGTCGCGCAACCGATTGTTGAACGACTCGATGAACCCCTTGTTCCACGGCATGCCGCGCGCAATGTAGGAGATCCCCACCGACCCTGTGCAAAACGTCTGTAGGGCTTCTGAGATGAACTCAGGCCCGCTATCCAAGCGCAGCACCAGCGGCGGTATGCCAAGCGCGTTCCGGAGACGTCGGCGATGTGGGCCGCCAGGCGCTTATTGGGGCGCTGGGACTCTGACGAGCTTCGCTCATTCTGGCTCGAGTACGGGCCGAAGGAGCTGGCGGTGGCGGTGGCCACATTCAACAGGGCGGTTACCCGCCGCGGCGACGTTGCCGCCGCATCGTCCATAGCGATCGGGGATTACGGCCTCCCTGTGTGTGGGAGATTGCATTTCGCCCCGGCGGTCCCGTCTCTACCGTGCATTGGGGTTGACCTAGGCCAACCTTGAGGGCGCAACCGTGTGGGGTAGGAATGCCGACGCCGGTGCGCTGTGGATCACCAACAGAATTGGTTTTGATACTCGATGATCACGGCGACAATTGTTGCTGCGGTGATTGTTTCCGCGGCCATGCCCCTGGGTTTGGGTTTCGGATCAGCTGATCTCGGTTCGTTGTTCCCGGGATCGGTGGGTGGTGACTCGGCCCCTCCCACGTTGCAGATTCGCTATGTCGACTCGGTGTCAGTCCCCGACGACCTCCAGTTTGCCGGGTAACGCGTTGGTGGCCTGTCGGGGTTGGACTACTACAGGCCCACCGACACCTATGTGGCCATCAGCGACAACCGTGGCGAAGAGGGACCAATCCGCGCATACACGTTGAAAGTCCCTCTCGATAGGGCAGGTAAGCCCGCACAACCGCACTTCCAGCGGCTCATCCGGCTGCGCGATACCAACGGACAGCTGTACGCGCCGCGAACTGCGGACACCGAATCGATCCCGTGGACACCCAACCATCACGGCTTCGTCTACACCAGTGAGGGCGAGGCAAAGGTCGGCCGGGCCGGCTTCATCCGACAATCCGATCTCCACGGCAACGTCGTGAGGGACTTTCCGATCCCCAAGGCGTACGCACCACGACTCGGCACCGCTAACACACCCGTGTCCGTGATTCGGGACAACCTCGGATTCGAGAGCATGAGCCTGGGCCAAGGCGGCGCGACCATCGCAGCGCTGAGCGAGAACGCATTGGTTCAGGACGGCCCATCGGCCTCGGTCGACTCGTCAAGCCCGGCACGCCTGTTGAAGATTGACCGCGCCACCGGCGCCAACTTGGGCGAATTCATCTATCCCGTCGACCGTGTCGCTCCGGGTGCCCTGCCGGTGGCCACCGGCGCCTCTGAAATGCTCACCGTCGACCACGACACCTTCCTCACGCTCGAGCGGAGCCTGATCCCCGACAAGGGCTTCACCGCCAAGATCTACCAAACCTCGACCACGGGCGGGGACAACGTCGCGGGCGCGGCCTCGATCCCGAAGACCGCGACACCGACGACCAAAGAGCTGATCTTCGACTTCGGCCCAACGTCGATGTCGGCGAGTTCAATCGTGGCGCGACAGCTGCAGGAGTCGCCGCCTTGGCATGGAAGTCCGACTATCGGGGCCTGGCAGCTACCCAGTGCGATCGAGCGCTGTCGCGTACCCACCAACCTACGCATGCAGGAGGTGAGCCGGAAGAAACCTACTTCGGGCGCGAGTCGCCAAAGGCGTCGGGAAGATTCTCACTTCCGCTGACGTTGTGAAGTTCACCATCAACCACTCCATCACTGCGAGACGGGATGCGACCGATGAAAATTGAAAAGAACGTGCAGGTGATCCCGGGGTCGCCAGAGATCGTCACCCAACGACTGCGTCTGCGACCCTGGGCCGTCGAGGACGCCAATGCGGCGCTGAAGATTTTCGGCCATCGTGATGTATCCCGTTGGCTCGCACCGGCTCTGAATACGATCACGAATCGCGACGAGATGCGGAACCTCCTCGAGGCGTGGCTCTCAGAATCACCGGCGATCGACATGCCGCTCGGCCGATGGGCCGTGGAACTTCGCGAGAGTGGCGAACTCGTCGGAGCAGCCTCGCTCCTGCCATTACCTCCGGGCCGAGCTGATCTAGAGATCGGTTGGCAAATTGCGCCTGCACATTGGGGGCACGGCTTCGGCGCCGAGGCCGGACATGCCGTCGCCCACCAGGCCTTCTCCACCGATGTCACCGAGGTGTTCGCCGTGGTGCGGCCGCGCAATAACCGCGGCATCTCCACAGCCCGTCGTGTCGGGATGGAATGGGTCGGCGAAACCGACAAATACTACGGTCTCACACTGCAGGTCTACCGGTTGGCGAAGGCAGATCTGGACATATCGACACCCGGCGATGCGGAGACAGCGGGCCCAACGGAGAGCTTCAACACCCAGGCGCTGTAGGCATGAGAGTGACGGCGTAGGGATGTCGGGGGCATGAAAGAGCTTCGCAATGCCGACCGTTCCCCCGTGGGTCATACGCTGGGGGTGAGACATCCAAGCTTCGTTGAACCCCGCTGCGGTTGGGAGACGGTACGCGAGTAGACAGGAGACATGGCGCGATCACCTACCGATCACCTGCCGAATGGCCCTCGACGGCTCGCGCTATCGCGGAGGCAACTGAACGGGGCATCCGGGCGGCGCGCGTCCACGACCTCGAGGGCTTCAACGAAGCCATCGAAAGCTAGAGATACGCCCTGGGGCGCGAGAGGTACACGCGCACATGGTGCGCCAGCTACTCGAGACCCAGTATCAGGACGGCTTGAGCGGTGACGATGTCTCCGAAGTGCTCACCCGCACCGTCGGCGACGCCGTCTCCTGGGACGCGCCAATCGATCCTTCGGGTGTGGTGCTGATTCTCACCGGCGCGCTGGGCGTGGGGGGAGCAGTCCGACAACCATGACGCTCCGGCAACAACCGGTCCGCCTTCCCTGATCACCGGCGCAGCGATCCTGGTGATAGCCGACCTGGCTGCGACCGCTGCGCTCGATCACGAGCGATACCTGGTCCGCGCCGTAGAAGAGACTCGGCGTGCTCAGACAATGGAGATGCCCTGAGACCATTCGAGAACCAAGGGCAACGGCTGAACAGGCTTGGGCAGAAGGCCGCGGTGCAGCGAACTCGGAGTGCCACACTGCAAGCGCGACGCTACGCGCAATGGTCGACCGGCCGTCCGGCCATCGATCGCATCATGTGGTGCCGTGACAGGGAGCGACGCTTTCATGATCGCCGTGTGCCCCTGCGCGGACACTGGAAAGCATTTCACCACAACATTTTTCATCGCTGTCCGACCGTTGTCTTCTGACGATCTTTGGCCCACCTTTCCGCCTCTCTCGAGTGTTCGCGCCACCAGATCACGCCCACGGCTGCCACGTTGACGGCCATGAGGATGAGGTAGGAGGGTCCGCCCGCGCCGGCGGAGCGTTCGAAGGTGGGTGATTGCCCGTTGGCGAGTGTGATGTTCAGGATCGAGGTGATGAGATTGTTGACCACGTGGAAAGCGATCGGCGCTTCGAGTCCACGGCTGAGCACGGCCATCGTTGCGGTGCTGACACCGAAGACGACGTAATAGGCGAACAGCCAGGGATCGGCGGAGCCGTGGACAAGGGCGAACAGGATGCTGGAGACGGCGATCCCCAAGCCGAGCGCCGGGCAGACGGCGCGGACCCAGGATGCGGTCGCCGGCATGATCAGTCCCCGGAAGATGACTTCCTCGCCGGCGGACTGTAGGGGAGCGGTGAGCACCGTGACCGCCAGTAGCGCAACAGTTGTCCCGGTGATTCCGAACCCTGCCCATTGTGTCGATTCGGGTGCGATCAGCGCGGTGGTAACCGCTCCGGCCGCGATGAGGACAGTCGACAGCGCCCCGTAGACCGCGAAGCGGCGAAGGTCGAGACTTCGTTTGAAGCTGAGCAGACTGCGCCACGGGACCTGCACGGCCCGAGCGGTCACGACAAGCGCGATGAGCGCAGTCGCTGCGACGCTGAGATTGTTCGCCAGCTGAGTGGTCGGGGCCATCTCGGAGGTGAACATCTGGTCGCGTCCGTCGATGAGAGAGGACACGGCGTAAAACGCGAGCTGCATCCCGAGGAACAGGATCAGAATTCCCGGCACGAGCAAGGCAGGCTTCCACCACTCCATACCCAGATGGGCGCCATAGCGGCGGTTGGCACGCAAGCCCTTCGACATCACTGGTCTCCTTTCGATAGTCGTCGTCAGTTCCCGGCCGCGTCGAGGAGCCAGTGGTAGCGCAGACGCAACGCTCGTTCGGTGCTCGCGATTGCGGCCGCTACACCGAGACTCGCGTTGAGCCACAGCGGAAGCGTGATCAGCGGCTCGATGCGTCCAAAGCGGTCTGCGATTGGCGGGACCTCGGCGAGCGGCACGACGATCTGCTGCGCCAGTAGGCCGATGCCCACCAGGAGCACCAGGATCGACGTTGCCGCGACGAGGCGGCTCGCCGCCGGGTGATTCAGGCCGAAGCGTGCACGCCGTCCTTCCGACGATCGTGGGTCAGGCGTCAGTTGGCGCTCGCCGCCGCCCTCGGCGACGAAGTGACAACGCTTGATCCCAGCCCCGCTCATGGCAACCTCGATCACCCCGCCGTCGATGGGAAACGCCACGGGCAATCGTCCGACCGCCTCCTGACGGCCGTCGCAGTAGAGCTGAGCCCTCACCTCGCCGGAGGACTGGTTGCCCCAATGACGCACGTCCACCGAATATCGTTGTGACTGAACGTCTTCATGGGTCTGCGCGAGATGAAACAGGGCGCGGCCCGGCAACTGCCACCACCGGAAAGGTTCGAGCATCCGGCCGTCACCGGGTTCGACGCGCTTCTGAGCGCGCCAACGTTGCCACTGCTGGAACATCGAGTCCTCCTCGGGTACGGCGACCCACTAACACGGTGTACTAGTTCGGACGTCTTCAAACTAGCACGCCGTACTAGTACGATGTGCTGCTAGGAGGTGAGGTGCCATCATGAACAACGAGAACGTGCCGAGCACACCTGAGCGGATTCTTGCCGCAGCAGCGGCGATCATCAACGAAGAAGGCTTGGGTGCGCGTCTCAGCGTGCGAACTGTCGCTGCGCGCGCCGGGGTGAGTACCGGGTCGCTGCGCCACCATTTCCCTACGCAGCAGGACCTTCGGGATGAGGTGATGCATCGCATCTATGACTGGATCGCGCCCGCCGACAACATCCACGACACCTCGATCCCGGCCCGGGACCGTCTGGTGCATTGCCTGCAGCAGGTCCTGGGGTTGATCGGCAGCGGACCAAATGCACGGTCCTCGATGGTCGACATGGTTCGAACGTTCATAGATGGCGAACAGACCGACCAGACGCGCGAGGCCTACCTCGCCATCGAGAATGACAGCCAACGAAGGATTGAGGCCTGGTTGAAGATAGTGGCCGACGAAGGCACACTTTCGCAGGAAGTCATTCCCGACCACGCTCGCTTCCTCTACACCGTCGTCAACGGCCTCGGGCTCGAACGCGCACTGCCGGCGGAGGATTCGATCGCAAATCGAGAGCTGACGACCCTCTACATCGCGGTGGACTCCGTACTCGACACATGAACTCAATCGACAAATGAATGAGTCGTCGGTGACCGGCGGTGACAGAAGGGCCCGGCATCCATCGCTCCGCCGAATGCTCGGTGAGTCTCGCGGCGCAGCGGCAGCGGCCCTCGAACTCTTGCAGCACGGCTGGTCGGCGTCGATACCGATGCTCTGGGCGTCGCCAACGCACGGAATCGGGCATGACGTCCCGATGGGTGGGAGCCGATGTAGCCCAGGCATTTCCACGTCTGCTTCGGTGGGGTGCGTCACCGTGGATGCCTTGTGGACACCTCGAAGTGACTCCTCACGATGAAAGGCGTTTCGTTCATGCGAGTTCGATCGTTCAAATTGTCATGCGCCCTGGTGGCGGCCGCTATCACGGCGACGTTGAGTGGGACATTCGCGGGACCCGCGACGGCCGCACCCGCAACGGGCGAAATGTTCGTCACCCTTGTCCGGCACACCGAGTCCGCAGGAAACGCCTCCGGCCTCATCGACACATCCGTACCCGGCCCCCATCTGACCGCTCGCGGGCAGGCGCAGGCCGACAAATTGGCCGTCGAACTGACCGGGAACAAGTTTGATGGCGCCTACGCCTCGAACATGGTGCGGACACAGCAGACTGGCGCCCCGACCGCCACGCGTCACCACCTCGCGATCAATGTGCAACCCGGATTCCGCGAGATTGAGGCCGGCATCTACGAGGGCACTCCCGAGGCGGCTGCGATGGGCGGCTATCTGACCGCGCCGATCAAATGGCTGTCGGGCGATCTCAATGCCCGAATCCCGGGCTCTATCGACGGTCACGAGTTCGACGCCCGCTTTGATCAGGCCCTGGCCACCGTACAGCGCAGCGGCAGCAAACGTCCCGTGATCTTTTCCCACGGTGGCACCATCATGTTCTGGTCCATGATGAACGCGAGCAACGCAGATCCCGGCAAACTGCGCAGCGACCCGATGCGCAATGGTGGACACGTCGTGCTCAAGGGCAGCCCCAAGAAGGGCTGGAAGATCATCGAGTGGGTGGGAAACCCCGACCTCGGCTAGCACGGCGACCACCAGGCGATCGATCTGCACGCGGCTTTACCGACGATCTCACAGTAGGAACGGTCGATGGGGGTCAAACCTCGTGCGCGGGACCACCACCGTCACCTCTCCGAGGACGACCTGACAGACCGGCCAGTTGTCTCGGTGCGGATCTCCGCTCGAGCGGGGTAGTGGTGAAAGGCGACCACGACTCCGGTGAGCGCTTCGCCGGAATCTCCGTGGGCGCCCTCGAGAACTACGGAATCGATGCGTTCTCGGTCGCCGAGATGGACGGTCATGGTCATCGCCGGTCACGACCCTCATCTGGTTCGTCGGGGACCGGAATGGATTGCTCCAGTGCATCGGCCTCGTCGACGTCTGGCGGTTGCGGGTGACGGCCAAAAGGCAGGCGATGAGTGCGCGAGCTCGCGACGAAATCATCTATCGGTCACCCCCTCGAAAGATTCCTCGCCCATCGAATCGTACGCAGCTCCCTACGGCGTCACGCGCCGGTCTCGCGGGAGCGTTCGGCGACCGGTTTCGACTCTGGCGAGCCCTTCTGGCGAAGGTAGATCGAGCCACCGATGATCGCGGCGACGGCGATGAACTCGCTCTGCCAGTTCTGCATCGACTCGAACCAGAATTGGGCGGTGCCGAGGTAATCCCACACCGAGACGGTCGGTTGGCCATGGTCGAGCTGTTCGCTGTTGTAGGCCGCGGCCCCACCGACGGCGTGGAGTGCGAACGAGGCGAAGAAGAGGACGAAGAATGCGCCGGCGAGGCTGTTCTGGTAGATGGTCAGCCAGATGCCGCCGCGGCGCACCGGCCAGGGACTGCGTGGGTCGGCGTGCACCGATCGCGGGTCTTGATCTTGTGGTGAGGTCTCGTGTGGTGGTTTCGACTCTGACGAGCCCTTCTGGAACAGGAAGATCGTGAGAACCACGTACATCGCCATCTGGAGGAACTCGGACTCCCAGTTCTCGAAGACCGCCTCGACGAAATCACCGGTCCGCAGATAGGACCACACGCTGATCGCCTCGGTCGCGCCGTGTTCCATTTGTTCGGAATTGTAGTGGCGCACCCCGGCCATGATCATCCCGACGAAGAAGACCGCGAACAGCGCCAGACAGGTCAGCAGAAGGCCATTCTCGTAGGCCCACGTGCGCAATCGCCGCCGTCGATGTCTCGGTTGGTCAACCGTTGCCACAGGCTGACAGTACCTGCGATCAGACGGACGGCACGGCTCACCAGATGGATCCGGACTTGTTTGAGCCGGCCCGCGATGTGGCACTCAGTGTCCACCCGAACCGAAGAAGGCCGCCCCCATGGACGCCCGGCGGACGCTCCGTGATCGCCGCGAGCGGCGTGGTCGTCGACGAGAAGCTCGTCCGGCCGCCCGTCGTACCGGTGGCGCGGTACTCGGGTCTGCCGTATCTGGTGCCGCTCGTCGAGCACGATGTCGAGGGCCCGCGTCATCTGGTCGTGACGGTCGACCACACACGAGTGCCGACATCGCCGTGGTCGACGGCGACGCCACCATGGCAACAGAAGCCGTTCAGGCCGTGGGCCATCCGGTACACAAAGCGGCCGGAGCCGAGACGCCCAAATGTGGCGGCCGGCAACAGAGGAGCGACAAGCAGAACCGCAGGAACATTCGTGAGGTCGCCGAGCGGCTCAGCGCGACGTCGACAGGGAGAAGCCCACGGTGGTGTTCATCGTCGGCGGGACGCGTCGAGGTCGGACATGGCATCGGTGGTTTCGGAACGAGTGGGCGAGCTCGTTGATGTGCACACAGGGTACGTCACAGTGGTGACGACCACGACGCCGTTACGCGGGCGGTCACCGAGGAGTTCGAGCGCAGGCGGAACGCGGTGATCGCCGACGCCGCAGACAGATACGTCGCAGAGGCGGGTCGCCGGTGGGGACTGGCAGCCGAAGGACTGACCGCGGTGTGTGGAGCGCTGCGCAACGGCGAGGTCGAGACCTTGTTGATCGGCGATCTGGAAGCGGCGACCGTCGTCGACGGAGGGGCCTCAGCTCGGTGACACCCACTCCGGAGAAACTGTCGGAACTGGGTCTCGCGCCGCAACGCAGCCTGCCCGCGGACGAAGCGTCCCGGTGGCGGCGGTGGCCCTACGCCTGCGTTTCCTCGTCGATCGCTACATCGGAGGCCATCTCGAACTGCGCGATGGTCGCAGGCGGCTACCCGTGACGTTCTGGGGCCAAACGTCCGTCCATCGTCGTTTCGAACCGCAGGAGACCGGGTAGATCTACCAGATGACGTCCAACAATTCGGCCGATGGCCTGCGGATCGTGGTCTGCGGGGCGACCGGGAATGTCGGTACCAGCGTGATCAGCGAGTTGCTCCGGCACGATGACGTGGCGGACATCCGTGGCATCGCACGCCGGCCGGCGAGTTGGACGGCACCGAAGCTCTCGTTCACCGCCGCGGATGTGGCCCGCTCGGATCTGAGACCGCTGTTGCGTGGCGCCGACGTCGTCATCCACCTGGCATGGCTGTTCCAGCCGACCAGGCATCCCGAGGTGACGTGGCAGAACAATGTCGGGGGAGCCATCAAGGTGTTCGAGGCGGCAGCGGCAGAGAACATCCCCGCGGTCGTTTACGCGTCTTCCGTTGCCGCATATTCGGAGGCGGATCCGAGCCGACGGGTCGATGAGGGCTGGCCGACCGACGGGTGGGGCGCGGCGGCATATCCGCGTGAAAAGGCGTATGTGGAAAGGTGGCTCGACGGTTACGAGCATCGCCATCCGAGTATTCGTGTCGTCCGGATGCGGCCTGCCTTCATCTTCAAACGGACCTCGGCGTCCTCCCAACGGCGCCTGTTCGGCGGGCCGTTCGTGCCCGGACGTTTGGTCCGGCCACAGTCGTTGCCCGTGGTGCCCCGGGTGCGCGGGCTGAGCGCGCAGGTGGTTCACACCGACGACGTCGCAGCGGCATATGCTTGCGCAGCGCGGACTTCGGTGCGGGGTGCCTTCAACCTCGGTTCGGAACCCGCGGTGGACTCGGACTTCCTGGCGCAATACTGCGCCGCGCGGACGATTTCGGTATCACCGCGGCTGCTCACGACTGCACTCGGGATCGCCTGGCGCTCTCGGCTGGTCCCCGCCACTCCTGGCCTGTTCGACACCGTGATGCACCTACCTCTGCTCGACAGCACACGAGCACGAGAGGAACTGTCCTGGGAACCGCGCGATCCGCGGGCGGTGCTCGACGAGTTCGTCGACGGCTTACGGGCAGGAGCAGGCGACGCGACACCGCCACTCGCGCCGGACAGCGCACGACGACGCCTACACGAAGTACACACCGGTGTCGGTGAACGCGAGAACTGACGCCGTCACACACCCAGTGGACCCGACAAATCGCACCGACGAGGAGCCCCGATGTCGACAGATGCAATCGTCATCCTGAAAGACGACCACAAAGAGATCAGGAAACTCTTCAGGGATTTCCGCAGCGCCGGTCCCAACGCGACGAAGACCAAGCGGGACATCGTCGGAAAGATCATCGAAGCGCTCACCGTGCACACATATATCGAGAACGAATGTATGTATCCAGCGGTACGTGAGGCCGTCCCCGACGTCGAGGACGACATCCTCGAATCGTACGAAGAACATCACGTCGCCGACCTGCTCGTGATGGAGCTCGTCACGATGAAACCCGAAGACGAAAGATTCGATGCGAAGACGACCGTACTGATCGAGAATGTCGAACACCACATCGAAGAAGAGGAATCCGAGTGGTTCCCGCAGGTGCGTAAGGCCCTGGGCCGTAAAGAACTTCAGCGCCTCGGTGGGGAATTGCTCGAGCTGAAGAAGACCGCCCCGCGCTCGCCGGCGCAGCCTTCCGCACTGAAGAAGACGCTCGACGCGATCGTCAAATAGACTCGAGGACTCATAGACGGAGGTGAGTTGTGACTGGCGACGACGTGGAGCGGATCTGCGCTGACATCGCGGCCAAGGCCGAGGGCAGGGGCGTGCGCATCGGGGTCGCCGAATCGCTCACCGGCGGCAACATTGCCGCCCGGCTGAGTCGTGCGCGTGGGTCGGGGGAGTGGTTCTCCGGTGGCATCGTCGCCTACCGGCCGGAGGTCAAGTACGGCCTCCTCGAGGTGCCGGACGGCCCACTGGTCTGCGCGGCTGCGGCTGCGGCGATGGCGCGGAGCACGGCGCGGCTGTTGAGCGCTGACCTCGTGGTAGCGGTCACGGGCGAGGCCGGACCCGATCCGCAGGAGGACGAGCCCGGCACGGTCTGTTTCGCACTGTTCGACGGCGGCGAATCCGCGAGCGCTGAGCAGTGTTTCAGCGGCGAGCCCGGCGAGATCGTTGCCGCCACGGTCCAGCACGCGCTACTCATGCTGTTGTCACGGCTGGCCGAACGATCAGGGCAATAAGCGATCTCCAAGGCTGCTGGACAGAACCTTGGAGATCTGGCCGTGACGAGCACCCGGGTGACCGCCGCGGTTGTGGTGAGAACTACCCATGGGCGTGGTCTGGTAAACCACCTGTGCAGGCGAGCGTCATGCCATCGGCTGTACCCGTTGAGTGCTGGTCTGACACATCTCGATCGCGCGGGACAGAGTTGCAAGCATGCCCAACTCGGCGTCTTCGCGGGCGTTCCGCGGAACGTGGTTCCGCCTCGTCATCCGCAGCACCCACATGGCGTCGCGGACGGCGGTTATGTTCAGACTCGCCGCAGCCAGAGCCGTTGACGGGCGACCCGTCGTAACCCGTCGACCTCGTGGTCGGGCTCGCTCTGTTCGGTGACCTCGAGAATGTGAGTGAAAAACTCGGTCTCGTCCATCCCAAACCGATCTCTGATCAGGGCCGGCGGTCCTCCTCCGTATCGTGCCCATTGTGCTGCGAAAGCCAGGAGCTCACGTTCTGGCGCTCGGTGTGTGGTTGAACTCATGCCCTGTCTCCGACATCAGGCGATTCGGATCTGGCGGAATGGTCATGAGCCGATCGACCGCTGTCCATGACTGCGGTCCACCAATCATGCAGGGGCGAGGGATCTGGCCACACCACATCAGAGGGCGGACCGCCCTGGGATTTCCCCGTCATGGTTGGCACTCCAGGAGTAATGACTTCTTGATTCGGGTTGACGGCCATACGTTGGCCTTCTCTCAAAATGGTTCGACGTGGCCAGCATTCTTTGGCTGTGTGAGAGTGTCCGCAACAGGCGGGTGCCAAACATTCCACCCCCGGCACGCGGCATCGTCGTGGATTCGGGAACGCGGATCAACGAGCTTGCGATCACAGCCACAGTCATTCGACATGGCTTGGCGCGGCATCACACAACAATGCGACAGCGAGATTCGCTGGGGGCGGGGGATTGCCCCGCTTGGACTGAGCGGGGCAATCCCCCCAGGCGGCACAGGCTTGCATACCTGCGCTCATGGGACAGATCGGGTCAGTCGGGTCTGGTGGTGATCGCCTGCGGATGGTCGGTGGCTTCGACGGCGATCTTGCGTGGCTTTGCCTTCTCAGCCAGCGGGATCGTGAGGGTCAGCACCCCGTTGTCGTAGTTGGCTGTGATTCCAGCGGTGTCGATGCCCTCGCCCAGCGACAGCTGACGCCGATAGGCACCCGAGAAACGCTCGCTGGTCAGCCAGTGCACGCCCTCTTCCGAGGGTGTACTGCGCTGCGCCGACAGGGTGAGCACCCCGTTGTCGACGGCGACATCGATCGATCCCGGATCAGCCCCGGGTAGGTCCGCAACGAGCATGTAGTGGTCATCGACCTTGTACAGATCCAGCGGCATGAACCGCGGTGTGCGCTGAGTACCGGCCACCGAGCCGGTCATCAATCCACGAGCAAGCGCATCAACATCGCCGAACGGATCAAAACGAAGCACAGCTACTCACCTCCTGAACATCAGGCTGCCCGCCACCCGTTGACGAGCAGCACACGCTGTACGACAACGAAAATAGCACCATCAACCCGGATGCGCTAGCACTCCTCAGCAAAGAGTGCCAGCGGTGCGATTGATTGCAGTCTCGCGCTTGAGGGAGCTGGAAAGTCAAGGAGGACAGCATGACCGACGAAACAGTCGGCGCCGGAAACCGGGAGACGATCCGATCCCTTCGTCCCTTGCGCCTGCCGGCGCCGGGCAGCAGAGCCCCGCTCGCTGTGGTCACGCGTGATCTGCTCGAAGTCGTCTGGCACTGAACTCACACGATCATCACGACGATTCCGATGAGCGTACCGATACCGCCGCCGGAACCGCCGGTTCAGCAGACGCTGCGGATGCGACAAGCCCAAAGGTCTGCGGCGTGTGCGGCGGGGTGGCGCCTGATGGAACGCCCACGCCCGAGTCGAGATCGGGAGTGGTTTGTGGATCGGGGTCCGGATCAGCTGGAGGATCGTGCTCTGGGATGTGGTCGGACAAGAGATCTCCTCGGATTTGTCGAACGCCGGATTGAGGCGAACGTAGGTATCCGGCTACCCACGACGCGATCGACCACACCTCGGGACCATGGGTCGGCGTTTACCGTTATGTGCCATGGGGCAATCCTTCGTCGCCGCTCGAGAACTGGGGCGGGAGAGGCGTTCGTGTGGTCGAAGCCGCGGCGGGCGATCGACTCGGGTCATTTGGCATCCGCGGCTCGTTGCTGAAGGAGGTGCGAAGTGTCAGCACAATTCATCTGCGCAACTTGCTGCGCCGACCCGACGAACGCAGCCAACGTGCGGCAATGTCGACGACGAACAGCGAGCGTCAACAGGTGCGGCCGGGAATCCGGCGGCGGATGGACACCTTCACCGATCAGGCCGCCTTCGTCCTGGGGCGACGCAGCGAACTCCTGGCCACCAACTCACTCCTCGACGCTCTACTCACTCCGTTCATCGACGAGCCGTCAGAACAACGCACGCAACCTCCTGCGATGGCTGCTCACCGACCCTGCTGCCCGCCGACTCTACCTCGACTGGGCGCAGGTCACCTCCGAAGTCGTCGGGGTGCTGCGTGCAGAAGCAGCTCGCCACCCGAATGACCCGCTCCTGCAGGACTCCTCACTGGCCGCGAGATCAAAATGCTGAAGATATGCAGTAAAGAGCGTGACCAAATCCAGCGCACTCTCCCAATTGATTGGTCCTTGCTGGGCGGTGGAGGAGTTGGCAAAGGACGCAAGCAAGAATCGGCTGGCGGAAAGCAACTGCGCGTCGCGTTAGGTGGTCTGCCCGGCAGTGGTCGCCGTCACTGACCGAGTTGCACAGCAAGAGCGCCCGAATGCGCCGCCTAGAGGCCGGAGACCAACTGTTTGACCTTCTGTCCCTCGGCAGCCGAGAGCCCATCGTTGATCTGGACGAACACCAAGGCGTTCGACGATCCGTATCGGTTCGGCCCGGCGAGCGCCGCAACCTCGTCGTACGCCGCAACGGTCTTATCGTAGATTTTGCTGTCCGAGAACACCAGGAGACGATGCCGCTCTCGAGAACGGTTTGTTCATCAAACCTACTCTGTATGATCAAGTGCCCAACCGATCCCGGCTTGCGCAAGAAGAAATCTTCGCCCCGGTGGGCGCAGTCATGACCTTTCGCACCGAAGACGAGGCTATTGCGCTGGCGAACGATATTCCCTACGGATTGACGGCCGGTTTCTGGACCACCGACCTCGACCGTGCTCACCGTCTGACACCGGCACTGCGCGCCGGTGTGATCTGGATCAATAAGTGGCGTCTTCACACCACAGCTGCCGTTCGGCGGCTTCAAATCCAGTGGTGTAGGGCATGAGACTGGCCTCGATGCACTCGAGCAGTACACCGAGAAGAAAGCGGTCTACCTCGGCATGACCCCCCGCTAAGACCGGCTGGCCCGTCGTGCGCGGCAACACGACGGGCCAGCAACCCACCAAGAGTGGCATCGATGCTCGGATCGTCCCGGCATCCGGTGCGTTTGAGCTCGACTAAGAACAGCTCAGGGTGGTGGACAGAGGTCCAACGTGCACCATGTTCACCGCCCCCAGCCCGACGTTTGCCATCGATTGCCTCTCGATCGTGCGCTCACCCCACGATGGTCAGTGCGCAAAAGATGCGGTTGCGGCCGACGACCGCGCGGCTATCGAACGTCTGGCGATATGGCCTATCGAGCTGGTCGTTTCGATACGTGCATGGTGATGGTGGCGGTGACGAAGGCGTGTCCGTGGGCGTCGAGGACGTCGACCGGGACGGACAGTTCGGTGGGTTCGTCGGTGAAGGTGGGGATGGAGTCGAGACGAGCCACCGACGAGACAGCGGTGGTGGCTGCGGTCTTGTACCGGACGCTCATGCCCACTGGTATCCATCGGTGGGTGGACGGCATGGTGGCGTCGGTCATCATCCCTGCGGCGAGCTCGGCCATGTTGCACGAGGCAATGGCGTGGTAGCTGCCCAGATGGTTGCGAACGCTTCGCCGGTTCGGTGCGGAGACTCGGCACAATCCGGGGCGCAATTCCTCGATCCGCGGATGCACGCTCCGGAAGTAGGGCGCCTTTAAACACAGTGCCTGGGTGAAGATCCTGTTTCCGAAGGGTATGCGTTGCAGCGTGTTCCAGATCTTCAAGTTCGTGCCGGCAGGTGCGGTGCTGGTGGTCATGGGACGTCCTGATGTCGCGGCGGATCGATCAGTTTCGGCCTTGTTGCAAGGCAGTGGTGACCGATGTGTACATGGTGGTTTTGATGGCTCCGAGCGTGTCTGGATTCTTGCCGAGAATCGGTGTGAGCCGGGCGGTCGCGACGTCGACGAGGTCAGCTTCTGGTGCTGTGTCGTCGACGATGCCAGCTGACAGTGCCTCGGGACCGCTAAACCGGCGCCCGGTCGTCATGGCAGTCAGTGCCGCCTGAGGGCCAAGCTTGGCTTGAATGAGGGCGGCCATTCCGGGCGTGAAGGGAATGTTGATGTCGACCTCGGGAAAGCAGAAGTAGCCGCGGTCGTCGCGCATCACCCGATAGTCGTGCGCCGTTGCGAGCATGGCGGCTGCGCCGAAGGTGTGGCCGTTGACCGCCGCTACGGTGGGGAGCGGAAATGTCAGGATCCGGCCGAACAGAGTGTGTACCTGATCGACGTACCATTCGGAACGGTCACCGTGAGTCAGGAGCCAGTCGAGATCTAGCCCGTTGGAGTAGAACTTTCCCGATCCGGTGGTGATGAGCCCCTGGGCGTTGGCGTTTGCGGCAGTCAGGTGCGCGTTAACGGTGTCGAGCCAGTCGGGGGAGAACCTGTTTTCATTGTCGCCGAGGTTGAGTACGGCGATGGTGTCGTGATATTCCAGGGTCGCGGTCATGGGACATCCTTTCGAAGTTGGCGTGATGGTTTGGCTGGCGGAGGGTCGATGGTCAGCACAGCTCGTACGGCAGCGGCGAGCCGTTCTCGTGCCTGGTGATCGGCAGTCTGCTTGCCGCGCAACAGCAAAGCGGTGGGCAATTCAACAACGCAGTCACGGATGACCGCGACCGCATACCGGTCGACCCGATCCCACAGATTCCGGGAGAGCCCGATGAGCAGGTCGCCCAAAGTCTTGTCGAGTGTGCGCAACTCCTCGGCGATGTCGGCGGGAATGTCGCTTGAACCCAAAAGCTCATCGCGGCGCACGGTGAGGAGAAACCGAGCCGAGACGGGATGCTCGATCAGAAACAAGGCAGGCGTGTCGGCCGCTGCGACCACCGCATCTACCGCCATGTCACGACTTGAACCGCCGGCGAGTGCCTCATTGACGGTGTTCCGCTGCAGCGCAAGGAACTGCCGAGCCGCACGCACCCACACCCGCCCAACCAACCCTGCCCGCGAACCGAACGCGTTGTAAATAGCGCCATTCGACACCGACGTTGCCTCAGAAAGAGCCCGAACAGTGACAGCCGCCGGCCCGACATCGACGGCCAACTTCTCGGCGACGTCCAACAAATGGTCGTGGTCGTGAACGCGGGGGCGTGCCATGAACCCACCATAACAGAGCACCTGCTCTGAAACCTAGCGCGATGGTTGCGAGCAGGCCGGGCCATAGCGATGACCGTGAGAAGTGTCCATTGGTGTGAATCAGATCGACTACGCCGTTAATTGACTCTCCATCGCGGGCGGTGACACAGGGCTAGGCCCGTTCGTTTCGTCACTGGTGACGAAATATCTTGTGGGACAGGAGGAACTGGTAACGAGACGTGTTGAAGTGAGACGAGTAGACCCCGCGCAGCCATTGGTTGCTGTTGGCGGCCAATGGCTAGGTTTCGTGTGGACGGCCGACGCCGAGACCGTTTGTTCTACACTCGGGGCATGGGGAGTTGCCGTTGCAGGTGAGTGCGGTCGTCTTCGATTGCGATGGGCTCCTGCTCGATACGGAGACATGCTGGTCGCGCGCAGAAGCTTCATTGTTCGCCGATTATGGGTACGGGTTCGGGCCTGCGGAGAAGGATCTCCTGATCGGACGAACGCTCGAGGCTGCGTGCGCGAACATGGCCGACTTAGGGCGCCCAGGTACTGGCCCCGAGCTGCAGGGCCCTGTTGCCACGGGTAGAGCAAGAACTCGCTGTCGGAGTCGAACCTATGCCCGGTGCCGTCGAGCTTTTGAAACTTCTGGCAGGCCGGGTGCCGCGCTCGGGGTGGCGACCAACAGTCAACGGGGCATGCTCGACGCGGCGCTCGCCGCAGCATCGATTGCCAACTTTTTCGCGGTCTCTGTGGCCGCCGACGAGGTCGCCCACCCCAAGCCGAACCCGGAACTGTACCTCCGTGCGTTCGAGCAGCTGTCGGCTTCACCGCGCACCTGTGTCGCACTCGAGGACTCGTCGACGGGCGTCGCAGCAGCGCGAAACGCCGGTGCTTACTTGATTACCGCTCCGTCTCAGCAAGGAAAGAAGCTCGAGGGAGACCTTGTTGCTTCCGCGCTCGATGACCCTCGTATCGTCGAGTGGGCGCTCACTGTCGACACGATGTGACCGCGCGGGTCAGTGTTCTCCATTATCGGGCGGTGTTCGTTTTTTGAACTGGCTGCGGAGTTCGCTCTCTAAGGCTGCCTGGGCGGACGTGAGCGCCCGACGCGTTGTGCCGATTGGTGCACGAAAGGCGCAGTGCAACAGATTCTTTCATCTATTTGAACTCGTCCTACTTAACTGGTAACGAGACGTGTTGAAGTAGGACGAGTAGGACCTAGGACTGCGTCTAGCCCCTTGCATCTGGTGCCGGCGGCAACTCGTCCCGAACGCCGAGTTCAGTCCGGCGGCTGGGCCTCCGTTAAAGGGGTCGGGGCCATCGCCGTGAAGGTGATCAGAACCGGCACTGTCGGCACCGGACGCAATGATGGACGAGTGAACTTCGATCAGATAGCCCGTATGGATGACGGCGCACCACGCGTCGCGCGCATCGATGACGTGCCAGCCCTGTTCTACCTCGGTATCGAAGCACGACGTGAGCTCTGGGGCCACGTCGGCCTCGTGCCCACACTTGAGTGGCTCTCCCGCATCTTCGCTGACCTAGACCTGTCACGCATGACCAACAGTGATGACGAGGTTGTGCTCGCGTTTCTATCCGAGGTCAGCGAACCAGCCAGCGCGCAGACTACCGGCTTGCTGGCTCACGGCAACGCTGTGCTGCATCCGATGCCGTTGTTCCTGGCAATCAAGGAAGTCATAGCGTGGGCCGATGTGGACGGAGATGCCGTGCCCACGAGTGATGAACTCCTTGCAGTCTTTCTGAGTCTGTCGGCCGAAGCTCATGAGGCGGCCATGCCGACCGAGGGGGCAGGATTTGACCAGGTGCTCGCCGAGATGACGCTGACCCGCCTGACCCAAACGGCGCTGCTGTATCCCGAACCACTAGAACTTCTGTCGGCGTCGACGGAGGGGATCTGGTACCGAGGTTGGTCAGACAGGACCTCGGCCAAGGTCAAGCGCAGCCTGGCCAAGCGTCCAGCCGCGCAGTGGGCCGAGATCACCGGGGTTGATCTCGACGACTTCCTGTCACTCGGGTGGTTGTTCTACAACCTTTGGAAGCACGAAGGATTCACGTGTATCGAGCCTGAATTCTTCGCTCAATACGCCGTTGCACCAGAGGCCGTCGACTTCCTGATGGACCATTGCACAGTGTCGATCGCAGAGCTGCGCACACAGCTGGCGCAGGAACGATCCGAGAACGCGTCGCTGTGGACTCGATACAAGCTTCAACAGACCCCATTTGTGCGTATCGACGACGGCACACTGCTGCCTATGAGATTTCAGTACGTGATCCAGCGCATCTTCGGAGACCATCTCTACCTCGAGACCGAACACATGCTACGTGCGACCGACTCGAAGAAGGCCGACCACTACGCGGAGGCGATGCGGAACATCTTCGAGGAACGCGTTGGCGAGGTCCTCCGACGCATCTGTACCTACGACGAATCGGGGGAGACAGTCCTCGTTGAAGAAGCCGAGATGAAGCGAGTCTGGCGAACGAACAAGTCGACGCTGCCGAAGATCTGCGACTTCGCGCTCTTTCGTGGGCACGGTTGCATTCTGATCGATGCCAACATGCGTAACTTGCCCCAACCGTTCGCGGAAGGCGAGGCGACGATCGAATCGCTACAGCTAGAGATCGAACAACGGTTCACAACAACCAAGTTCCGACAGTTACTCAGCACCGTCGAACTCTTCATGAACCGCGGCTGGAACAGGCTGCGTACGGCGGTCACTGGCCGCACCAGATTCGTCCCGATCGTGGTTGTTCCCGACGCGGGAATCCCGGGCGACATCGCGGTCGAGAACGCTGTGTACACCAGAGCATTCGGCCTGGTAGTTAAGTACAACGAGAATCCCAACATCACCAAGGTCCACGTGCCAGCGATTCTCACCTGGCGTGACCTACTCAGACTCGATGGACTAGCCGAACGCGGCGTCGACATCTTTGTCCTGCTCAAACGCTGGCGCGACATTGACGCTCTGGGTCGGTTCGGCCGTGAGCAACTACCTGTGCCGTTGAGTGAGTTCCTAGATCGTCGATACCCGGACTCACCGATGAGTCAGCGTGAGCACCGGCGAGGGTGGGACCTGTTTGAGCACCTTCGTTCCCACGTAGAGCAACACGCGATCGCGGCTGCTCCCGCGGCCCTTCGCCAGACGTTGGCAGCAGAGTTCGCGCACCAACGACGCCAGCTGCCGACATTCGACAACCGACACGAGTTCACCGAGCGCGATGGCCGCGCCATGAGAATCACCAACAGTTCATCGGATTGCGATTGAGGGGAACGATAACGGCTACAACAGATCCACTGTTGGCTTGTAGTGCGGCGGCTACGGGAGCGACCCAAGAAGCGGAAAATACGCTGTCTCACAAACACTTTCAATCGTCCTAGTTAACTGGTAACGAGACGTGTTGCAGTTGGGCCTGCGCGTCGAGGCATCCCGGCTTCCTTCGTTTGCTCAGCGAGTGCGCAGACGGTTCGTTCTTCCCGTTTGCTGGGTCGGTATCGTCTCCATAATGGAGCCCCGACAGCTCGACCGCTTGATCGAACAAGTTGTATCCGAAGCAACAACGTGGATGGGCGATGACGCCAGTGACTCACGACGCGAAAACGCTGCACACACCTGGTCACGTTTCCTCCAAGCGCTCAACGCGCCAGCGAGTATCGCGTGGCGCCTACACAATCCGGACACCGACGATGATCGGCTGCTACAGAGGCTCGACGCACCCCTAGTGGACCTCTTAGCTTGGGCATGCGACGTGACGACCGCCGCACTCGCTGGAGACGATTCACACGATGGCGTATTGCCCTACCTACGGTCCGGACTCCTGAACCACTTCACCACCGAGATCAGCAAGCCGTTCACCAACCTGTCTATGCCGGAAATCGCTGAAGGCGAATGGGTAGAGCCGGCGGCAATAGCCCTGAGCGACTTCTTGGACCAAGTACTCACTGAATACCCGGTCGCAGAGACAGCCATCCCTGTGACGGGGGAGATGTTCCTAACTCCGCCCGAACAGTCCACACAACTCTTCACATCTGCCAGCCCTCGGCAGGAACTCATCCGACAGCTCAACAAGGTCCGCGGTCGTCTCCAAGCGGAGTTCGAGCTAGCGGAGATGGTTCGCGCGGCCCGTGAAAAGCGCAGAGGCTGTCAAGGACATCGAAAAAGAGGCAAGGTCGGCAGCGGGAGGTATCGCAAGTGCGACTCTCGCGCAGCACTTCGCGAAGTTCGCAGCCAACCATCGCAAGTCGTCTCAGCTGTGGTCTGCGTTGACGATAGTTAGCCTCCTGGCCGTTGCAGCTATTGCTGCCCTTGTACTCTTCCTCGGCAACGACTCCGACGCTAGCCCTTGGGCAGAACTGCTGCATCTTGCGTTAACACTTCCGTTCGCGGCGATGGCGGGCTGGGCGTCACAGGTCGCCGGTCGCCACCGCGACCAGTGGGCATGGGCGGCGGCGACGGAAGCGCAGCTCATGACTGCACCCCTCTACGCCGAAGCACTCAATGATCCGCAGAGCCGATCCGACTTGCTCACACAATTTGGCCAGCGAATGCTGAGCGCGCCGGTCACACGCACGCCCAGCGAATCCGAGACAGCCTCGTTACTTGCCGGGCTGCAGTCGGTGATCGTCGAACTCGGCGAGAAGAACAGGGATTGACGCACTCTCCTTCGGCGGCGATGCGGGACGGCGGGAAAGATCGCGGAAGCTATCTATGCCCCTCGGAATTTCTCAACCCAACCTGCCTGAGACAGATGCTGGTTGGTTGTTCTTCTGTGGTTGATGCCAACGATGGTCGGGAGTTCGGAGGGCTTCCTGACGCAGGGGCGAGCTTTCTTCATCATTCCCATAAACAGCAGGTCAGCGGCGCCGGGGGGATCGATCCCGCTCATGGATGGGCGAGTAGGTCGGAGACTCCAGGAACCACTCCGCACCCAATGGTCGAGTCCTCTCATCTATTTGAACTCGTCCTACTTTTACGCCGATAAGATACATTATGTCAAGTAAACACACTGCATATCGCATTGCTCAGCAACGGAACTCAAGTGCCCCACCCACCACCATCCCAACCTGCGCATGACGTCATCGCGCAAGTCCCAGAAACGCCATCAACGAGCGTTCGACTTCAACGAGCTGTTCGGATGTCAGACGGCCGACACGCGTCTGAACATTCGACCGTCGTACCGCGGTTAGCTTGTCAACCATCACGTCACTGTCCCGCTCGAGGCCCGAGATCGCATCGCGATCACCCGGGATACGAATCCGCAACAAGGGCGCATCGATGAGCTGGCTCGTCATCGGCGCAACTACCACCGACAGAGTCGAATCGAAAAGGTCATCCTGCACGATGACGGCCGGCCGCGGTTTGGATGCATACACACCACCCGCAACGGTCCAGATTTCGCCGCGAATCACGCCTCGTCGTCCCAAGGCGCAGCGACAGCCTCGACGAAATCCTGCTCATCCCCATCGGCGTCGGCCTCTGCCACGAGAACCGACTGCCTGTGGGCTTGCGCGGCAAACTCTGGCGTTCGTACGTCAGGAACCCAGACCTGCAACGGTCGCAAACCTCGCTCACGCATCCGGCGCCGGTACTCGCCAACCCTGTCCCTCACTGCCATGCCCACATGTTACATGTAACGCTCCGGACTGGCCAGGGTGCGCAGCCCCGAGTTGGATATGCAGGAATCGAATATGCAAGGTTACCAGTACATCCTGCATATCGCATTGCGCCGCACTAGTATTCATGCCACCACCACCCCTGGTCGGGCGCCCTTTTCTGTTCAGCGCTCAGACTGTGACGACCTCAACGAGGTCGTCGAGCCCGATCAGATCCGACGGATTGCGCGTGTACAGGCGGGCATCGTGGGCATGGGCGGTGGCGGCGATCAGCAGGTCCAGTGACCGTGCGCGGGGCTGACGGCCCGCCTCGACGACCGCGGCTGCCACCCTGCCGTAGCTGTCGGCGACCGAATCGTCGACCGGCAACGCGTCGAAGGTCCGCTCGATGAACAACAGCCGCCGCAACCGCTCGGCGCGCGCAGCACTCGACTTGGCCACCAGCACCCCGAAGTGCAACTCGCCCAAGGTGATTACGCTAAGTGCCAACTCCCCCGGGATCGGCTGAACATCGGTGGCGATGACGACACTGGTGTCAAGAACGCCCCTCACTGCGGCCCCCACGGATCACGCACGCCGTGATCCACCGCGGCCGTGTCCTCGGCCCACTCCAGGTCGGCAGGGCCGGCGAACAACTTCTCCACATCGGCCCAGTCCCGCCACGTATTGGTCGTCGCAGGCACCAACCGCGCACTGGGCCGTCCCGAAACGGTGATCGTGATCTCCTCGCCTGCCTCCACTCGTCGCACCAGATCGGAGGCATCCTGGCGCAATTCACGTAATCCCACACTGCCCATAACCCCAGTGTAGCACCAGTGCTACACTGGGGTTATGGGCACGCCAAGGGCAACCACCTGAGTTCAGGTACACCGAGAGCTATCGGCATGCCAGTTGCGCGATGTCAATCGCCGCCGGTGTCGGTGTGTGGATGCGACAGCCATGTGTGCTGGAAATGGTTATCGGACTTCCGGCGGCGGAGATCCTCAAGTGGTTCTCGTGTCGCGCGAAACGAACGATGCGGTTCGGGTGGGTGTCGAACCGATAGGTGAAACCCCACAACTCTCCGTGAGTGGCAACGGTGTCGTTCACCCAGGTGCTCGGATTCCCCGGAACGGGTGCGAAGAAGTCCCAGGCGATGGCATCGCGCAGTTCGCGCCGGAAGTTGGCGAAATCGTGGATACCCGCGTGCAATTGAGCTGTCACCGGTACTCCGGCCGCGCGCAACGCCCTGGCGTATGACTCGAATCCCGGGCGTATCAATCCGATTTCACCGGGGTAGTCGCTCACGATGTTGTTGTCGTTGGGTTCACCGTCACTGGTCGGCGTGCCATCTCCGCTCGCGACAAACACGCGGGTCTTCGTCAGATTCGCGGCGAGACGGACGGGATTGTGTCCATACGCGTAAAAGCCCTCGAAGGGTCCGTAGACCTGGGTCAGGTCCAATGGTTTGCGCGCGTTGACTTGGGAGACCAGGCCGGCAGCATTCGGCATACCCGGGACGAGTTCGAGGTCGGTGAGACCGGAGATCGTCGCGACCGAACCGAAGAAGCCGGGGAGACGGCCGCCGAGGTAGGCGGCCCCGAGGCCACCCATCGAAACCCCGGCGAGCGCGTGCCACCGCCGCTCCTCGCGGATGGGATAGCGCTTGAGGATCTCCGGAATGACCACGTCGAGGTAGTAACTCTCCCAAGAGGGTTGACTCCTTCGGCCGCCATTCCACCAGTCGGTGTAGAAGCCGGTCGCACCCTCCGGCATGACGATGATGCCGGGGAAACCGGCGGCGGTCGTCCTGATCCGGCCCAGTTCTGAGTCAGACCAGGTCCGGTAGTCGCTGCTGGCACCGGCCAGCAGGATCAGAAGCGGATACTTCTTGTCAGGCGTGTATCCGCTGGGCAGTAGAACTTTGGCTCGTGGAGGTCCCGGGTAAGGGGCTGCGTGTTCTGCATTGAGGACTGACCCCAGCCACACATCCGCTACCTGACCCGGTTGTCCCGGAATCATGATCTCGACGAGGCGGTTGGACGGGGTTGCCATCGCAGTCGCTCCCCCATTGGCGATTACCGCCAGCAGCGTCGCCACCACGCATAACAGCGCGGCGACGACGCGTCGGCGAAACGGGCGTGCAGTGGGCGAGGCCGCCCATCGAACCTCTACCACGATCCGTCTGTGTGCCATTCTTCCTCAAGCCTTTTCGAATCCGTGGGCCATCATGGTGCCGAACAGGACGGCGGTTTGCTCGACGTCGAGGTCATTCGACTCGTCCAGGACAACCCGGACGGCCGCGTCGCAGGATGCCATGAATAGCTCGATCAGCGCGGGTAGCTTGCGATCGAGGTGCCCGGTGTGCCACCAACGCGTCATCGCGGGTGCGATCCACGCCGTAGCGGCGTCGGACACGGTCTTGCGTCCGGCCGCCACTCGTCGGCCGGCGGCGGACTCCGGGTGGGCGTCGAAGATGAGACGCCACGCTGCCGGACGATTGTCCACTGCGATCAGCAGCGCTCGGTAACCGTTGATGAATGCATCCACGGGATTATCACCCCGTGCACCATGAAGGGCCGCAAGTGTTTCGTCCACAAGGACACCCTCCTCGCGATCCAGCAAGGCGTCGAGCAACTCTTCACGACCAGGGAAGCACGCGTACACCACGGGACGCGTCGCGCCCAGCCTCGCCGCGACCTCGGCGATGCTGACTGCGGGAAGACCTTTTTCCAGGGCGATCTCGAGGGCGGCGTCGAGGACGAGCGGGCGTCGACGCTCGGGGCCGAGGTGCGGAGCCCGTTGTCGTGGTGAGGTGGTTCGGGTTGCCATGCCGCGAAGTCACTGACCTTTCCTGCGGGTTGATACAGCCCTACTACGAGACCGGGCGGTTGGTCGGAAGATTGATGAAGCTCGGTGAACGCGGATCGATCGTGATGGTCTGCGGGCGCAGTTGCGACTCGAGGAGAAGAGCGGGGATCATCATTCCCTTCGGGAAGTTGGCGGCAAAGATGTCTACCCGCAACCGATGGCCTGGTCGTAGGACGAGATCGGTTGGATTGAAGGCGATGTCGAGAACTGTCGGATCACCGGGAACAACCGGTTGGCGATCTGAGAGTGCCGTATACGGAACCGGTTTGATGTAGTCACCACCTGCGGATCTCCTCGATCGTGCAGCGTCGATCGCACGTAGGGATGCGGTCAGCTGACCCGATGTCACGACCGTGGGTTGCCCGTTCGGTGCGACATCGTTCAGGGTGGAGGTGAAGTATCCGTCGGTGGTCTGCAGTTGCGTGTTCAGGTGCAGGCTCACCGGTCCTGAAATCAGAGTTGGCGCAGTCACCGGTCGGGAGGTGAACGTTGCGGCGGCAACCTCGGAGATCCGGGCGTCTTTGGCGCAACCGTCTATGAAGCCCGCCACGCCTGCGGTGCCCTGAGCCGCATCGCGGGAACACACGGTGGCCAATCCCGGTGATACGACCGCATGCGCGCGATGGCGGGGCTTCTCCGGCGAGAGCGATCCGTCGAATGCGACGACGCCGACGCTCCTGCTGCGCGCGCCGGTCAGATATTGGCGCCCATAGGTCATCCCTGGTCGCGGATAGCTCGAGGCACTCGTCCACGCACCGCCCTGCTGATAGAGGGTGGCCGGGCTGAATCGGTCGATGCCGTTGTCAATA
Source organism: Gordonia sp. SL306 (assembly GCF_026625785.1). Taxonomy (NCBI): domain Bacteria; kingdom Bacillati; phylum Actinomycetota; class Actinomycetes; order Mycobacteriales; family Gordoniaceae; genus Gordonia; species Gordonia sp. SL306. Next base: position 5,193,415 of record NZ_CP113063.1, read on the forward strand.
CCCTTGAGCCACTTGTCGAACCATGCGCGCTGAAGGACATCCAGACGAGGAGGGGCGCCGGTGGAACCGAGGCCGGAGCCGATGGTCGAGTGGTACCAATTGCCCATCAAGAGCTTCTTCTGTGCAGGTGGCAACCCGATGGCCGCGACGATGTCGGGTTCGGAGTTCGTGAACAGATCATGCCACCCGCCGACCAGGAACGTGGGAACTCGGATCCGTTCCGGATGCCCGAGAATCCCCTGTCGGAACGGACGATTCGGGTCGATGATGCGTTTGACATCGGGTGGAATGTTCTTGACACTCGCGGTGAAGAATGCGCGCAGCAACGTATCGAAAAAGGTGATCGGACTCGACACGCGATCAGCGAGCCACCTCCAGTCGAACTGGCCGGTCACGATCGACTGGACGTCGGGTAACCATTTGAGGGTGTTGACCGCGGCGACCCACATCGGAATGAAGCCGACAGCAATTCCGCCACCGGGTGCGATGACATCCTGGAGAACATCACTGCCGGGTGCTGCGGCGAACACGGCCTTGATCGCCGAGTTCGGCTGCTCGGCACCTTGAAGCGCATTGATCGCCCCATAGGAGAGGCCGGTGGCTCCAACCGTCCCCGTCGACCACCGCTGGCGTGCTGCCCATTGGCTGACCTCGGCCACATCTCGTTGCTCTCGCTCGCCGGCACCGGTCCACACTCCTTGTGAGAATCCCGTGCCGCGGACGTCGATCACGACCTGCACGTAACCGGATCTGACCAACTGACGATCCACTGCGACGGTCCGGGCCACACCGCCGGTGAGAACGCGAAGCTGCTCACCGACCGCAGAGAGCGGGGTGCCGGAAAGATTGAACAGGTCGAATCGGTTGATCACCTGGATGATTGGGTCGTACAGACCAGGAATCGCCGTGGCCGATTCCATCAGCATATAGAGCAACTTGGTATACGGCGTCATGTTGACAACGGTCGGCAGTCGCCGGGTGACGATACGTCCGGACGCATCCATTGGCCGATACACGTTGGCCTTCAACACGGTTCCGTCGCTCATCCGGATCGGCACATCCCAGTCGATGTGCACCCCCGGATACTTCTGTGGCCGGTCCGCGGTCGCGGTCCACTGAGCCGCGAGTGCCGCATCGGTGGCCAGTGGTGCGGCCTGCGAGGTCGGAGCCGGCGCCGGGGAGATCATGATGAGGCAGATCGCCACGAGGCCTATCGCTAAGAGGGCCGCGGCCCGCGACCGCCGCCCTACCCCAGCGTCGAGCCCATGCGTGGTGGCCACGGCATGATGGTAACTCAATTTCCTTCAGTGGCGAAGGGTTTTCCTACAATAGTGAAGGAACTAGGGTTTGACCAGTCCACCAGCATTTGTTCGCCGACGATATCGACTGGAACAGACTTGACCAGTTCAACGTTATCGTTCCCAGTACCCGGACTGCTTATTGCACTGCGCTACATGGACATTCGCTTCAAGCGCCCGCTTCCACTGCCCGACGTCAGCCGGCGCAGGCCCCGCCGACTCGGCGCCACTCTTCATGGGTCAGGAGCGTAGCGTGCGCCGGACTTGTCAGCCGCTGACATCCCTCGGTCCACGGAGTCGGCACACCTCACCTCGCACGTAGCGTCCCCGTGTCCCGAGGCACGTGTGCGGCTTCCGCTCGATCAATCGGACACCAGCCAACGCCTGCGCTTGGTCGCGTAGTGACTTCGCAGTCGCGAACCGCGGACCGCACCGGCGTAACCGTCCTCTGTCAGAATCGACAGCGCCCGCGCAGTGTTCCCGTCGGGCCGGAAAGTGACCGCGTCAGCCAGTCCGATTGTCATAAGAATCTCAAGACATCGCGCCGGCATCTCGAGTCCTGGCAGCCTACGTCAGACCGGAGGGCACGATCTTGCCGTTGACCGTCACGGTGACCTCGCCGGTCTGGGTGTCCTCGGTGACCTTGCCGTTCTCAAAACTCGCCGATTGCACGGCACCATCAGTGGTCACGTCGCTGGTGGGAACTCCCAGAGGTCCCGGCGAGCCGTTCTTGCCGGTGAGCGACGGGGTGCCGTCAGGAGCACGCTCAGTGTTCCATGCGTCCCGAATCTTGCCCGACGTGATGATGTACGCCGGCGTCCCCGAGTCGTCGTTCTTCGCGATGATCACACCGCCTTGGAACTGCTGAAACACGACGCCACTCTCCCGGGTCCCAGCGTTGTGATCGCCGGTCAGCGGCTTGCCGAGCGCATCCTTCTGGGCGTCGGTCGCCGACGCGTACTTGACGGCGATCGGACCACCCAGTGTCACCACAACGTCGCGTTCGCCCGCGATTTCCACTGCGGCGGGCTTGGCCTGGGGCGTCGTATCCGCAACCGTGCCGGTGGTCGTATCTTCGCTCGTCGCTGCCGCCGATTCCGACACCACAGTCGCGGCCGACGAGACCTGCGACGCGGCGTCATCCGTCGTGGCATCGCTACCGCAGGCAGTGGCAACCAGCATGACCGCAAACAGGCCGGCGACGAATTGGGTGGGGCGGGAAACGATCTGCCTCATGAGTTCCTTTCGATCCTTCGACACATAGTCGATCCCACCAACGTGCCGCAAACCTTGGCGCACTTCGTCGTGCCACACTGTTCGCCCGCGTGAGAACCTCTGCACCTTATCCCGCGAACGGTCCTCTTGGCAGCGGGAGAGCAAGCCCAATATGCAGCAATCGAATCTACGGATTGCTAGTAATCCGCTGTATATTCCATTGGTAGTCAAAGCTTCTCGGCATCAATAGCCCGACGCCGAGCCGCAGATCCCCTACTGTCGATCGGGGTGGGTCACAGACCGGAGCTCAAGTCGCGGGATTCCCGCGAAGTCGGCTGGATTGCATGTGTAAAGCGGCAACGCATGGGCGATCGCGCTCGCCGCGATGAGTGCGTCGTACGCGCGCGCCGCAGGCTTACGCCCCGATGCGCGAAGTGCCGCCGCGACGGCGCCAAACGTCCGCGCACAGTCGCCATCAAACCGAAGAACATCAAAGTCCGCCTCGGCCTGCTGCAGGTGCTGCTGACGGGCGCTGCGCTCGGCATCGTCGCGCGCTACGTGCGGGAAAGCTCGGCGAGCGTGATCGCGCTGACAACCGATTCATCCGGAAGCTCGGATGGGTCAGATAGCTGACCGAGGAGAAGAACAGTTGAGGTATCCAACATCCCCTGCTTCGAACCTTGTGTCACAGTGACGGGTCGATCAGATCGTCGATGTCGCCCCGGAGCGCATCCGGACTCACCTGCGGAAGATTCTTACGGCGACGAATGAGTTCCGCTGGGCCGGCGCTGGTTCGAGGTAGGGGGTGGAGCTCAGCCACCGGCGCACCGTCGCGAGTGACGACGATGCGTTCTCCGTGCTCAACGCGGCGCAGGACTTCTCCCCCGTTGTTCCGTAGGTCGCGCACCGTCACCGTATCCATGCGAGCAAGTGCATCACCGGTGAGACGTCGGCACACGGCATCAGCCTGCACGGCTATCAGCAGCAACCCGTGGAAGCCCCGAGGACGTTGCACAGCGCATGCAGCGCATCGGGCCGGGCCCGGTAATAGACATTCATGCCACGCCGCTCGGGTGCGACCATGCCCGCCTTGCGCAGTTGACCCAGGTGATGACTGGTGGTGGCCTCGGTCAATCCGACCGTCGCCGCGAGATCGCAGGTACAGATGCCCTCCCCCGGCTCATCAGTCAGCAGAATCGAGAGCAGTTTGATCCGTACCGGATCGGCAAGGGCCTTGAGCCGCAACGCGATTTCCAGAGCGGCGTCATCCGCGAGCGGTGCCGCCGACACGGGGGCGCAGCAAATGGGTGCGCTGATATCGATCATCGGCAACGTCTTCGGCATGGTACGACCCTACTCGGCTTGTTGACATATGTCGAAAAGGTGTGCATGCTGGGTGACATCCCGATAGTTCGATATATGTCTCACAGGTAAAGGTGATTGATCATGTCCCGCATGCAGCTCGCACTCAATGTCGATGATCTTGATTCCGCGGTCGAGTTCTACTCGAAGCTGTTCAACACCGACCCGGCCAAACGCAAGCCCGGGTATGCGAACTTCGCGGTCGTCGACCCGCCGCTGAAGTTGGTGCTCCTGGAGAACCCCGGAGAGGGTGGCACGATCAACCATCTCGGCGTCGAGGTCGAATCCAGCGACGAGGTGCACGCCGAGATCGCCCGGCTATCCGGCGAGGGCTTGTTCACCCAGGAGGAGATCAACTCCACCTGTTGCTTCGCAACCCAGGACAAAGTGTGGGTGACGGGCCCGGCAAACGAAAAGTGGGAGATCTACACCGTGCTCGCCGATTCCGAGACCTTCGGGACCAGCCCGAAACTGCTGCAACAGAACGTAACTGATGACGCGGACGGAGTTTCGGCGTGCTGCGGCGGAAGCGCTGCCAACTCTGCTGATACCCGAACGGCGTGCTGCTGAAGGGGCCGCACCGTACGCCCTTGCGAACTATTCCAGGCGGTCGGCGAGGGCACGGATTCGGTCGGTGATGTCGTCACGTACCAGCCGCATCCGCTCGATGCCGTCGATACCACGATGCGAGGGTTCGTCGGTGTTCCACACCTGCAGATCAACCCCGGCTGGTGCGGTGACGTCTGCGGTACCGACGACGACCACCAGATCTGCCGCCAGCATCAGCTCCTCGGTCAGTCCGCGAGGCTGATGATGGCCACCGTCGGCACCGACCTCGGCAAGCACTTGGGCGGACAGCTCATTGATCTGAGCACCGGCCCTGGCGCTGGTGCCGGCCGAGGATGCAACGATGCGGTCGGTCACCGTGGGCGTGAGGCGTTCGGCCATCACCGATTTGCCCCGGTTGCTCACACACACGAACAACACCTTGGTGGGTTCAGGCATCGCGAACGCTCTCCCTCATCGAATCCGCGGGTAGGGCGAATCGGCGGCGCAGTGCCAAAGAGACATACACCAGCCCGATCAGTACCGGAACCTCGATCAGTGGACCGATCACGCCTGCCAGAGCCTGGCCCGAGGCGGCACCGTAGGTAGCGATCGCGACCGCGATGGCGAGTTCGAAGTTGTTGCCCGCGGCGGTGAACGCCAGAGTGGTTGTGCGCTCGTAGCCGAGTCCGAGGACCGCACCGAGGGCGAATCCGCCGCCCCACATGACGGCGAAGTAGATCAACAACGGCAGCGCGATCCGTACGACATCCCACGGCTGCGAGGTGATCTGTTCGCCCTGCAGGGCGAACAAGATGACGATGGTGAACAGCAGGCCATACAGCGCCCACGGCCCCAACCGGGGCAGGAACGACGCCTCGTACCACTCGCGCCCTTTCGCCCGCTCCCCCAGCCGCCGGGTCAGATAACCCGCAACGAGGGGGATGCCGAGGAAAATCAGCACCGATTTCGCGATCTGCCACGGCGAGGTATCGATGGTGGTCTGCTCCAGGCCGAGCCAGCCCGGCAGCACCGACAGGTAGAACCAGCCCAGCACGGCGAACATGACCACCTGGAACACCGAGTTCAACGCCACCAGCACCGCGGCGGCCTCCCGATCCCCGCATGCGAGGTCGTTCCAGATGATCACCATCGCGATGCACCGGGCCAAACCGACGATGATCAGCCCGGTCCGGTACTCCGGCAGGTCCGGCAACAGCAACCAGGCCAGGGCGAACATCAACGCGGGCCCGACAACCCAGTTCAACAGCAGCGACCCCGACAACAATCGGCGATCACCGGTCACTGAGTCCAGCCGGTCGTAGCGCACCTTCGCCAGCACCGGATACATCATGATCAACAAGCCCAACGCGATCGGCAACGAGATCCCGTTCACCTCGACGGCCGCCAGCCCGTCACCTAGGCCGGGCACACCGCGGCCCAGGAGCAAACCGACCCCCATCGCCGCACCTATCCACACCGGCAGGAACCGGTCGAGAGCCGAAAGCTTCCCCGCCACAGCGGTATCCGACGAGCTGCTCATTCGGGCACCTCACACGACCGCGATACCCCCACCACCGACGCCAGACCGCCGAGTAGATCGGCCAACTCGGCCAACGCATCGGTGTTCACCCGGTAATACACCCAAGTGGCCCGGCGTTCACTGGTCACCAGTCCCGCCTGGCGCAACACCTTCAGATGATGCGAGATCGTCGGCTGCGACAGATCGAATGGTCCCGAGATGTCGCACACGCACGCCTCACCACCCGGATGCTCCGCCACCTCCGACAACAACCGCAACCGCACCGGATCAGCGAGCGCCTTCAACGCCGGCGCCAGTGCCGACGCCTCTGCGGCACTCAACCCCAGGCCGGCGCCGGGGGCCAACAGGTTCTGCTTCGACATTCATCAATATTGACATCTATCGAATCAACCGTGCAAATGACAGTCGGCTATACCGACCAACGCGCACACTACCAACGAACCGTGTCATGGCGACACCGCCAGCCAAGGCGCACCCACCACGTCCCGCTCTCCCCCGCGGCCGGAAACCGTCATGCTGCGGTGTCGGTGAAGTAATCGCCGGTCTCGAGGTCCTCGAGAAGTGTCGCGTGGGCAGGGGCCCAATCGAGCAATTTGCGGGTTCGAGCGCTCGTGACCGGTGCGTCGACACCATACGCAACGCCGAGGAACGGGTTGTCGAAGTGTCGTGGAGCGTCCTCGGGTGCCAGCGAGCACGTCGGTACGCCGAGCATCGCGCCGACTTTCTCAGCGATGTGCTCGAATACGACGCCATCTTCACCGGCACCGTGCAAAACGCTTCCGGCTGGGGCATTTTCGACGGCGAGACGGAACAACCGCGCGGCGTCCCGCCGGTGAATCGCCGGCCACCGGTTCCGGCCTTCGCCGATGTAGGCGGACACGCCGGTCCTGCGAGCAGTCGCGACAAGCGTCGGGATGAAGCCGCGATCCTTCGGACCGTGAACTGTCGGCGCCAGTCGGACAACACTCGACCGCACGCCGCGCCCGGCAAATGCCAGACAAGCCTCTTCACCAGGGATTCGGTGCGCGCCCAGTGCCGAACTGTCCGTCGAATCCAGCTCACTGCTGACGCGGCCGGCCGGCATGACGAGGGTGCCCGAGGTACTCACAAATGGCTTGTTTGTTCCGACCAGCGCGTCGCCGAGCGCGACTGTGGCGGCGACATTGCGGAGTGTGAGGTCATCGAGATCCGAGAAGTCACCCGCGATACCCATATGCACCACACCGTCTGCGTGAACCGCTCCGGCGTGAAGTACGTCAGCATCATCCAAAGACCCACTGAGTGGCTTCGCCCCAAGCGCTTCGAGGCGTGCGGCGCTGGCGGTGGAACGGGCCAGTCCAGTGACAGCGTGCCCCGCTGCAATCAACTCGGCGACGATGGCAGGACCCGTTTGGCCGGTTCCGCCGGTTACGAAGATGTGCATGAGAACTCCCAGTGGCGGTACTTCAACAGTCGTAGTGTCTGTCACTGACACTACCACTGTCCAGTCAGTGACTGACACAACCCGTACCATCAGTACATGCCTCGAAGCGGAGAAGCAGCCCGGCAACGACTTCAAGCGGCGGCGCTCGATCTCTACGGTGAGCGCGGATTCGACTCGGTGACCGCGGCAGAGATCGCCGCCAGAGCCGGAGTCACCGAGCGCACGTATTTCCGGCATTTCGCCGACAAACGCGAGGTGCTCTTCGATGGTGAAGCACCGCTCCGAGAGGCCTTGTCTACTGCAGTAGAACGCGCTCCACGTGATCTGCCACCAGTGCCGACACTCTTGAGCGCCCTGCTTGCGGCCGCGGTTCCAAGACTTGAGGCGAACCGTGCCCTGACCGTGGCCAGGCATCAGGTCATCTCGGCATCCCCCGCGCTACGGGAGCGTGATCTGGCGAAGGCGGAATCCCTGACCTCCGCGCTCGCGGCGGCTCTCGAGCACCGGGGTGTCGGTGAACGCGCGGCACGCCTGGCGGCCGAGGTTGGCATGGTCACTTGGGCCCAAGCAGTGAACATCTGGCTGATCGAGCCGGTGATATCTCTGGCGACACACCTCGCGAATGAGTTCGATGCCCTCGCCGAACTGACCAGGCACATCAGCACCGAACGCGACCGTACTGAAGACCTCAGTACGCGTTCTTGATGACGAAGTAGGACCCGCGGATGGTGCCCGCGAGCTTCGACTTCTGCCGCGCGAACTTGAAAGTCGAGGCGAGCTCCTCGGGAATCTCCATGCCGTCGGAGAGTTTGAAGCCGACCGCCCGCTTCCCGCCGTCGTCGAGCGCATACATCACGTTGATCGACAGGCCGCTCTCGTAGAAGACGTAGGCCATCCGGATACCGTCGACCTCGAACTCAGTCGCCTCCAGAGGGCGAGAGCCGATGACGAGGCCTCGCTCCTCCTTGAGGATCCGATGTATCCAGTCGACGGTGGAAGTCGCTTCGTCCGCCGGCTCGACGGTGAAGACGTGGTCGTACTTGTTCTTGAAGTATCGCGCCTCGTTGGCCCGCAGCCCCGCCAGCGCCTCGGGCACCGGCGATGACTCGAGTCCGACGACTGAGACATTCTTGAAATCCACGGCGTATGCCATATTGACTGCCTTTCTGTCCGGTGAGGTCCTGCTCAGCTGCAGTGAGTTGGGGTCGTGACTCCGCTTCATCTCAAAGACTGCCAGTTCCGACCCGAGGCCGCCCCGAGTCCGGGTGATCGAGATGTGGGGAGTGGCAACGCCTGCGCCCTGCCTTGGTCTTCAGTCTTCGGTCTTCGCCCCATCCGACAGCCGGCACCCACTCGCGTTCACGGACCAGCGACCAGTACCGCCGCGAGGCCTTCTCGCAGATCCTTGACGAAATACTCGGGAACCTCCAGCGACGGGAAATGTCCTCCGTGCTCAGGCGAGTTCCATCGGACGATGTCTCGGTACCTCTCTTCGGCCCACGGACGCGGGCACTTCTCGATATCGCGGGGGTACATCGTGATTGCCGATGGGACGTCGACCCGAAGTTCGGGGTCGACCGAGTTGTGGCTTTCGTAGTAGATGCGCGCCGCCGATGCGCCGGTCCGCGTCAGCCAATACAGAGTGACGTCGTCGAGGACGCGGTCTCTGGAAATCGTCTCGAACGGACTGTCTTTCGTATCGGACCACTCAGCGAACTTGTCGAGGAGCCAGGCCAGCAGCCCGACCGGCGAATCGACGAGCGAGTACCCGATTGTCTGCGGTCGGGTCGCCTGCTGCTTCGCATACGCCGCGCGGTGGCGCCAGAAATCTCGGGTGTCCTCGGTCCACTTGCGCTCGGCCGCCGTCAGCCCTTCCGTCGACAACCCGGGCGGTGCCTCGGCGAACAGCGTGTGGATGCCGAGAACGTGTGTTGGGAACCTGCCGCCGAGGACCGTGGTGATATTGCCTCCCCAATCACCGCCGTGGGCCACGAACTTGCGGTAGCCGAGCCTGCCCATCAGTTCTACCCAAGCGGCCGCGATCTTTTCGGTCCCCCACCCGGTGGTGGTCGGTTTGTCGCTGTAGCCAAAGCCCGGTAACGACGGGACCACGACATGGAACGCCGGCGCATCCACGTCTTCCGGATCCGCCAGTTCCTCAACGATATCGACGAACTCGGCAATACTGCCTGGCCAACCGTGCGTCAAGATCAGTGGAGTGGCGTCTGCGCGCGCAGATCGCTTGTGCAGGAAGTGGATTCCCAGACCATCGATCGTGGTGCGAAACTGCCCGATCCGGTTGAGCCGGTCTTCGAAGGACCGCCAGTCGTACCCGGTGCGCCAGTAGTTCACGATCTCGACGAGATCGACGAGCGGAACGCCTTGTTCCCATCGACGTGGATCGGGTGCGGCGCGATAGACCGTCTCGGCTTCCGGTAGCCGGGCCGCGACAAGTCGCGCGTGCAGATCGTCGAGGTCAGCGTCGGTTGCGTGGGCATCGAATGCCTCCACGTCGCTGGTCGGACGGGCCATGAGATCGGTACCTCCGGATCATCGCGGAACCGGCACATGCATGGAACCGGCTAAGACAGTTCCACTGTAGTCCCGCCGTGCCCGATCGCAACCAGCTAAGGTGGTTCCATGCGAGCCGAGTTTCCAGACTTTCGCCTCGGTACCGAGCTGGCCACCAGCTTCACGGCAACGCTGACCGAGCGACAGGGCGACGCCGTAGAGCGCATTCCCACGCCGCAACGACTCGTCGACTGGCTGGCGGTGCACGGCCTCGCCGTGGAGTCCTGCACCACGGCCCAGCTCGATCACGCCCGGGAACTGAGGGAATCCATTCACGCCGCGGCGACGGCGACCGCGATCCAAGCCTCTCCCCCAGCGTCTGCCGTCCGAATCATCAACGCCTGCAGCGAACAAGGCCGGGCCGCGGCCATCCTGACACCCGACGGCAACCGTCAATGGCGGCTGAGCTCCGCTTCCTGTGTCGAAGATGCCCTCAGCGTGATCGCAGCCGACGCAATCAGCATCATCGCAGGCGAACGGACCGGCAGGTTGGCGTTGTGCGCATCACCAACCTGCCGAGCGGCCTTCTTCGACACCAGCCAGAGTCGCACCCGCAGATGGTGTGACATGAACACATGCGGGAATCGTCAGAAGAAGGCGCGCTTCAATGCCGGCCGGCGCAAGAATGCCGGATCAGCGGAATGATCTGCTGCCGCCGCACATCGCTCGAGAAGAGCTGTACACATGGCCGCACGGGCATCCGGTCACCGTGATAACGTCCGCCCACCACTGTGACAGTCCGACAACACACCTTCGAGGAAAGAAGCCGAATGTGGCCGCGGTGAATCGAGTAGTACCCAACCTCGACGTGTCGGACCTCCCCGAGGCAGTAGCCGAGCACCAAGCCGCGTTAGGACTCACGGTCTTGATGGACCACGGCTGGATTGTGACACTCGGCGATGAGGAAGGACACCAGCTCAGCCTCATGACCCGCGACGCGACCGGCCCGGCAAACCCAGCAGTCTCGATTTTTGTCGATGACGTCGATGAAGCGCTCCGAAAGGTACAGGAACAAGGCCTCGAGGTGGTGCACCCCCGAACGGACGAGCCTTGGGGTGTCACGAGGTTCTTCTATCGTGACAGCAGCGGAAATGTGGTCAACGTCGGAATGCACACCATCGTCGGGTAGCGGTGCACAGAAGCGCACGAGAATAAGGTGACTCCGCGAGAATGCTGATCGAACGGGCGAACTACGACGACCCCGCCCTCCAGGCGTTCTTGCGGGCACATATTGACGACATCGCGCCCACTGCGCCGAGCGACAGTCAACATGCGCTGACCATCCACGAGATGAGGGAATCACCAGGATTCAGGTTATGGGTCGCGTACCTCGACGACGAGCTCGTGGGCACGGTCGGGCTCGGGCCGGTAACTGAAGGTCACGAGGAATTGAAGAGCATGAGGACGGCGCCCCATCGACGCGGCAGCGGGATAGGACGGGCTCTCCTCGACCATGCGTTGGCCGACGCCAGAGGCCGCGGAGTGCACCGCGTGTCCCTGGAGACCGGCAGCATGGCTCATTTCGCGCCCGCTCGAACGCTGTACGTCCGAGCAGGATTCGTCGCGTGCGGCGCCTTCGGTGCATATCCCGCCGACGATCCGAACAGCACATTCATGACGATGGTCGTGGACTGACACCCGCTCGGTCGAGTTACTCGGGGCCGCTGCCGAACCATCTGGCCAGGCCAGTGTGCAACTCCGACTGCGTGTCCCCTACCCACGCGACATGCCCGTCCGGACGAAGCAGCACGGCCGGGACGTCGAGTTCGCTGCTGGTGTCGACGACGTGGTCGACTCGGTCCTTCCATCCTTCGACCGATAACCGACCCGTTTGATCGAGCAGCAGCCCACGGCCGGCGTGCATCAGATCGTAGAGGTTCCCGCCGCTCGCACTGATGTTTCGCAATCGCCGGCCCACGAGATCGTCGCCGTCACCGAAGTCGTACCTGACCGAGATCGCCGTGATCTTCTCGGTCAGGTACCGCGAGACATCATCGAAATCCATCAGCTCAGAGATCAACCGCCGCACCGCTTGTGGCCCGACCTCGGTGGACACCAAGACTGCCTGTGCACGCGTGTTGTCGAGTACGTCGGCGGCCACCGGCCGTCGTTCGGGTTCGTAGCTGTCGAGCAGATCGTGTGGCGCCCACCCATTGATGGTGGCGGCGAGCTTCCAACCGAGGTTGAACGCGTCTTGGACCCCGAGGTTGAGGCCCTGCCCTCCCATCGGGGGGTGGATGTGTGCGGCATCGCCGGCGAGGAACACTCGGCCACGGCGGTAGTGCTCGGCCAACCGGGTGGCATCACCAAAACGTGACAGCCATTGCGGCGAGTGGACGCCGAAGTCGGTGCCGGCGATCGCCCGCAGCTGTCGCTTGATGTCGTCGAGGGTCGTCGGGACCGCGCGATCCTCGACGACCTCGGCTGCCGGCACCACGAGGCGATAACGGCCGTTCCCCGACGGGGAGGGTCCGATTCCGAAGCGCTTCTGCGTTTCACGGATTTCGGCGACCCTGGCGGTCAGCTCCTCGTCCGGCATGGTGACGTCCACTTCGCCGATCAAGGTGTCCGCACTCGACGGCTCGCCGGGGAACCCGACGCCGATCAGCTTGCGGACGGTGCTGCGCCCACCGTCGCATCCGATCAGGAACTGCGCGCGAAGTGTTGTGCCATCGGACAATTCGGCGGTGACCCGATCCTCGTCCTGATGGACGCCGACAACACTCTTCCCACGACGGATCTCCGCACCGACTTCGGTGGCATGCTCGGCAAGGATCCTGTCGATCTCGGGCTGGGGTATGCCCAGTACGTAACCGTGCGCAGTGTCGAGATGCGTGGGCGCCGGTTTGGCGATACCCGCGAAGAAACCACCGAGCGGATACTTTCGTCCGCGCGCGAGGAATCTGTCCAGCAGGCCGCGCTGCTCCATGATCTCGATCGTGCGTACGTGGATGCCGAGCGCACGGACCATCGGGGTGGGCTCGGCGTCCTTGTCGAGGACGACGACCTCGATGCCCTGCAGCCGGAGCTCGCCCGCCAGCATCAACCCGGTCGGTCCGGCGCCCACGATGATGACGTCACTCATACAGATCCCTTCGCCGGACAAGACGTGCGCTTGCTCGCAGCAGACGAGTCTGCACCATCACCGGGGTCTTGCCGCAAGCCCCGGACCACGCGATATGGTGAGAGTGGCGCAATCAACCAGCCTGCGCAGCGCAATGCGTCGAGGCGCGCGGCGGATTGTTCAGGATTCCCTGAATACAGATATCCCTGTACTATCGTCCCATGGAATCGCAGACCCTCGTCCATGGTGAGGCGCTGACCCGCTTCGGCTACGCATTGTCGGACGCGACCCGCACCCAGGTCCTGTTGCGACTGCGGACCGGACCCTCCTACCCCGCCGATCTGGCCGATTCCATCGGGGTGTCACGGCAGACTCTGTCGAATCACCTTGCGTGCCTTCGCGGATGCGGATTGGTGGTCGCAGTTCCCGAAGGTCGGCGATCTCGGTATGAATTGGCCGATCCGCGGATCCGTAACGCTCTCGACGACCTGATCGGACTTGTTCTGGCAGTCGATCCCGCATGCTGCCCCGATGCCCAGACCGAAAGTTGCTGCTGATGGACGTCGGCCTCGGTCTCCCCGAGCGGATCGGGCCCGACACAGAACGCAAACAGATCCTCCAGCGGCGAATCCGCTGGTTCGTGGCAGCCACCATCACCTACAACGTCATCGAGGCCGCGATCGCATTGGCCGAAGGCGCACGGGTCTCCTCGACTGCGTTGATCGGATTCGGCCTCGACTCGGTCATCGAGGTGTCGTCGGCGGCAGCGGTGGCGTGGCAGTTCTCCGGACGCGATCCCGAGGCCCGCGAGAAGACGGCCCTGCGGATCATCGCGTTCTCCTTCTTCGGCCTGGCGGTTTACGTCTCCGCGGAATCCGCGCGCACACTGCTCGGCTGGGGTGCAGAAGCGCGGCATTCGACCATCGGAATCGGCTTGGCCGCAGCAAGTCTGGCAATCATGCCGATCCTTTCGTGGTTGCAGCGACGCGCCGGCGGTGAACTCGGTTCCAGGTCCGCGGTTGCCGATTCCAAGCAGACGCTCCTGTGCACCTACCTCTCGGCGGTTCTACTCGCCGGACTCGTCGTCAACACCCTCTGGGGCTGGTCGTGGGCCGACCCCGTCGCCGCACTCGTCATCGCCGTCATCGCCACCCGCGAGGGAATCAACGCATGGCGCGGCCAACTCTGCTGCGCTACCGGACACCCCGGTGACGACTCCGAGTGCGACTGTTGCACGAGTGAGTGACAGCACTTGACGAACTTCTCCCTAATGCAGGCATTTTCGGATCCATCGACTCAGATCTCGAACACCGACCAGCAGATGCCGTTCCGCAATCGCTGGTCGTCGAATACCAGCTCACGGATCGCGTCCGGGAGTTGCTCACGCTGCCACCGACACTCGAGACGTCCCGCGGCCTCACCTCGACCTTCCGGCGCTGCCGCACGCACTGCCTTGATCGCGTAGGCGGCCGCACCCAGGTCGTGGGCGGCGACATGGGCCACCGCCCCGGCCTGCCCGGCGGCATACGCCGCGTGACGAGGTGCTCCACGCAAATCCCGCGCCGCTCCCATCGCGTGTCCACCCGCTGCGCGAGCATCCATCATCTTGACCTCGCCACGGACCCATGCGCGCGCGTGTTCGATGGCCTCACGTGGACGCGGATCGTCGGGACGCGCCTGCTCGAAGAGGCCGAGGACGTGCTCGGCACACGCCGCTGCCCACAGCGCCAGGAGTTGATGATCGGCATCGGTGAGAGTTCCGCCGCGCCGGATGGTGATGAAACGAGGATCGCGCTCCTTGGGGAGAATCACGTTGATATCGTCCCAGACCGTCGCCCCCGCGCGTCTGCTGTGATTCAAAGATTGCGCCCAGCGGATCAGCTGCGCGCCTCCTCGACGCTTCCCGACAGAAAGTCGACGAGCCCGTGGGGCGCGCTCTTGCCGAGGCAGAGGTCCAGGATCTCCCATGCGTCCACGGCGGTGGCCGCGCTGCGGTGGAACATCGCGGTCTCGTACGCCGTGAGTGCCGCGTCGATGTCGTCGGGGTACGCGGCAATCGCATTGCCGAGCTCAGCACCATCGAACATCGCCAGGTTCGCGCCGTCGCCGGACGGCGGCATCAGGTGTGCGGCATCCCCGAGCAAGGTCACCCCGGGCACCCGATCCCATCGATGGTCGTTCGGGAGCGCGTAGATCATGCGTGGCACCGGCGCAGTCTCACCGTCGGTGATCAGAGCGGTGAGTTCCGGTGCCCATCCGTCGAATTCGGCTGCGATGCGAGCAGCCGCACCCGAGTCGGAGAAGTCGATGTCGGCGATCCACTCGGCCGTTCGGTTCAGCTGGACATACGTGTGCAGGACACTCCCCGCCTCACGATGCGCGGTTATACCGGTCCCCGGGGTGAGCGCATACATCGCGCCTCCCCCGACAGCGTCGGCCGTTGCCGCATGGCGTTCGTCGGCGTCGTACAGGTATGTCTCGATGAAGGTCGTACCCACGTATTCGGGCGTCGCGCCGGACAGTAACGGCCGGACCTTCGACCAGGCCCCGTCGGCGCCGACGAGGAGCTCCGTGACCACTGTCGTCCCGTCGGCGAAGGTCAGCTCGTGGCGCCCATCGCCCACTACGGAGACGCCTGCGAGCTTCTTTCCCCACTGGACCGTATGCGCAGGCAACGAGTCGAGCAAGATCTGACGAAGGTCTCCACGGAGTACCTCGGGACGCCCCGTTCCGTCGTCGGCAGGGTCGTCGAGCAGGATCTCTCCCGTCTCATCGAGCATGCGGGTGGCGTCGCCGCCTACGTGGATGATCGCGCGGAACTCCTCGGTGAGTCCGGCCGCCTCGAGCGCGCGCTGCCCATCGTCTTCATGGATATCGAGTTGACCGCCCTGCGTTCGCGCCTCGGCCGAAGGATCCGCCTCGTAGATCGTTGCGGGGATGCCGTGGACGTGCAGGACGCGGGCGAGGGTGAGGCCCCCGAGGCCCGCACCGATGATCGTGACTGGTGTCTTCATGGGAATTCTCCTTTCAAACATGCGTTGGAACGCCGTTCCATATCTCCATCTTGGAACACCGTTCCAACTATGTCAAGATAATCGCCATGGCCACCAAGACGCAGCGGAACGAACGACGCTCAGATGCTCTGTCGAAGGAGCGGATCGTCGAGGCCGCGATCGAGATCCTCGACACCGACGGCGAGAGTGCATTGACGTTCCGTGCGCTCACCGCCCGCCTGGCCACCGGTAGTGGTGCGATCTACCACCACGTCGCGAACAAGAACGACCTGCTCGTAGCCGCTACCGACGACGTCATCGCCCGGGCGGTGACCGACGTGGCCGAGGAGACGGACCCGCGCGAGGCGATCCGCGGTATCGCCTCCGGGGTCTTCGACGCAATCGATGCCCACCCGTGGGTGGGAACCCAACTCTCCCGCGAGCCCTGGCAGTCCGCGATCATGCAGATCTTCGAGGGCATCGGACAACAGCTACAGGCTCTCGGCGTTCCCGAACGGGCACAGTTCAATTCGGCGTCCGCGCTCGTGAGCTACATCCTCGGTCTCGCAGCGCAGTACTCGGCGGGCGCGAGGCTCCTCGCGCGCGAGACCGACCGGTCGGCCTTTCTCGCCACCGTCACCGAGCGGTGGATGCAGGGCGATCCCGCGAATCATCCCTTCCTTCGACAGGTGGCGACCCAGCTCCCCGAGCACGACGACCGCGAGCAATTCCTGGCCGGTATCGACCTGTTCCTCGCCGGCGTGACAACCGTCCGATAACACGATCACTCAGGCGTCAGCCTCAGGGTGGCTTGCGCGGCAGAGTCCGACATCATCCTGTCGACGGTCGCGACGCCGTACCGACGGTATTTCCGGCGATAGGCCGCGTCGACGTCGGCGCGCAACTCAGACGAACCGACCCCGACGTCCTCGACGGTGACGTCGGCCTCGATCTCGCCGACGCGCACGCGAGCCCGGCGCGAGTCGAGAACGTGCTCGAACCATCCCGTCGGTCGCCGGTACCAGGTCCGGACAAACACCTGATCATCGACGCGCACGACCCAGATCGGCACCCAACGGCGCAGACCTCCGCCTGCGCTCCGCACCGCGATCTCGAGTTCGTCACCGGAGTCGACGGCGCCCAGCTGTTCAGCCGACCACGTCACGATGGCAAACCCTGCGGCGGCGGCCACGCCCGAAGGCCGTACATGTAGGTCGTGAGGTACTCCTCGATCACCGGGACACGAATCTCTTCGGATTCCGGGATCGTGATGAGCAGCGCGTAGAGGCCGACCAGGAACGACACGCCGTTGTGTACCACGTCCACCTCGTCGGGGATCTCGCCGCGCTCTCGGGCGCGCTGCAGTTCCTCGACGACGGCACCGACAACCGGATACTTGTCCCACTCCTCCGACGGTGGCCGGGTCGTTGAGAAGTGCAGGGCCAAAAAGTCTTTGAACAACAGGCGTCCGAGGCGACGCTCGAGTTTCAGCAAGACACGGACAGATTCGGCCAGGGTTTCGCGCACGTCATGGTCCCGTCCGAAGAATCGTGTCAGTTCGGCCGCCATCTGAACCTGTTCGCGCTGCTCCAACTCGATCAGCACGTGTTCTTTGGTGGGAAAATGGAAGAAGAAGGTGCCGTGGGCCACCCCGGCCGCCGACACGACCGCGCCTGTGTCGGCGGCAGCCATTCCGGTGCGTTTGAACTCTGCAATCGCTGCTCCCAGCAATCGTTCTCGCGTCTGGAGGCCTTTCGAGCGGCGCTCCTGCGGCTTCGCTTTCAGCGGTCCACCCCTTGTCCTCGTCGAACCAGCCTGCTTCCTGCCAGCGATCGTACCCCAAAACAAAACTGACTCAGATCAGTAATTCCGCCGCGGACCGACATGCTGGCGCGTTACTCTGCTCGGAGAAACATCCGATACGCGAACGGTTTCGAATGCAGATGTAAGGTCAATCGGTCGGATTGTCGACGCACGAACTGACTGTTGTCAGTTGTTCGGGAGGGTGACGTGCAGATCGTCGAGCAAGCCCAAGACCTGCCGAGCGCAGGAAACATCAAGGCACAGTGGGTGAGCCTCTGGACAGGTCCGGCAGTCGGGGTGGTCCTGTTGGTGGCCGCGCTGGCTTTCCCGGGCTTCTGGCCGCCGATGTCCCCGACGATGTCGGCGGACCAGGTCGGCGCGTTCTACGCCGACCACACCGCGTGGATCCAGTTCAGCCAGGTCACGTTCAACCTGTGTGGGATCCTGGTGCTGCCGTTCTTCATGGTGATCGTGGTCCAGATGAAACGTATGACCACGCAGAGCCACGTCTTCGCCTACTGCTACCTCACCGCCATCGTCAGCAGTGCCACCATCTTCGCGTTGTCGAACATCCTGTTCCTGGCAGCCGCTTTTCGCCCCGAACGCGATCCGGAGCTGATCATGCTGCTCAACGATCTCGCGTGGATCGTCCTGGTGGCCCCGGTCGGAATGATGGTCATGCAGTTCGTCCTCCTCGGTCTGTCCGTCTACTTCGACGACGGTCCGGATCCGGTGTTCCCCCGGTGGGTCGGCCACTACTCGATGGCCACCGCGGTCGCCATGCTTCCTGCAGCGGCCGCCGGCGTCTTCCGAACCGGCCCCCTGGCCTGGAACGGCTTCCTCACGTTCTGGCTGCGCTACGGCGCGTTCGCCCTCTTCGTCGTGGTCATGTTCTTCGTCCTGCGACGGGCCGTCATCAATCAGGCCGTCACCGACGAAGTGGTGGCCGCGTGAGCATCCTGACGCGCAATCGCGCTGCGGACGTGACCGACCATCCGCCAGGTAAACCCGACGTCCGGCTGGTCACCTGGTTCTTCCCGATCTGGTACGGCCTCTTCGGCGTGATCATCTGCGTGCTGACCCGGGTCACGCCACCACCACGGCCGGACGTCACCGATGCCGGCAAGGTCGCGTTCTTCGCCGAGCACGGCGTGACGATCCAGATCGGTTTCAGTCTGTTGATGGTCCTGCTCGGCGGAGCAGCCGTGACCAACGGCCTGATCATGTATCACATGAAGCGGATGTCGGTCGGATCGACGTTCGCCTACGGGTACATTGCCGGCATGGGAGTCGGTGCGCTGCCCGGTTTCCTGCTTGTCGCCGTGTGCTTCCTGACCGCGACGTTCCGCCCCGACCGCAATCCCGAACTCGTCGGTCTGCTCTATGACCTCGGCATGCTCTCCTACAACGGTTCACTGGGCTGCTTCACGGCGGCCTATCTGGTGCTGGCGATCGCCATTCTCTACGACAAGAACGAGATCTTCCCCAAATGGTTTGCCTACGTGACCATCTGGCAGATCATCACCGAAGTCATCGCCTCGCAGATGTTTCTGTTCCATTCGGGACCGTTCGCGTGGAACGGGTCGATCGCCCTCTGGTGGGCGGTGGTGATCTTCTCTGTCTGGCTGGGAGCGCTGATCGTTCTGCTCCGACAGGCCGCCGCACACGAACCCGCAGACTCTCCGGCACCGGACTGAACCGACGCAAGGAATCATTGATGTCACGAGCGCAATCGCGACTGCCACTGTCGTCACCGGGCGCACAGCGACGGGTCTCCAAACCATCTGCCCGCCAACATGATCATCACCTCCCCGGCGATGGCCACATGTGGGTGATGGTGATCGGTGACCTGATCATCTTCGGTGGGTACTTCGTCGTCTTCATGATCTATCGGACCATGGACCCGAAGGGATTCCTTCAGGCGCAACAACACCTGGACATCACCATCGGCGCCATCAACACCGTGATCTTGCTGACCAGTTCATGGTTCATCGCCCGCGCCGTGCTGGCGACACGCTCCCAACGCCACGACCAGGCCATACGCCTGACGTATGCCGCCGGCGCCGGTGGTCTGCTGTTCATGCTCCTCAAAGGATACGAGTGGTACACCGAGATCAGCACCGGACACACGAACAGCGAGATGTTCTTCTCGTTCTACTACGTGCTCACCGGCGTGCATCTGGTCCACGTCCTGATCGGACTCATCGTGTTGAGTGTGGTTGTCCGGGAACTGCGGAACCCGACCCGCCAACGCGCCTCGATGGTCGAGTCCGGCGCAATCTACTGGCACATGGTCGATCTCCTGTGGGTGATCATCTTCGGCCTGCTCTACGTGATGAGGTGACCCGATGACGGACCTGACGGACTCCCCCACCCGTGCGACGTCCGCACGCACAGTGACGTGGGTTTGGCTGATTCTGGTCGCGATCACCATCGGCTCATGGTGGCTCGCACCTGCCCATTACACGGCGGGATTGCAGCCGAGTGTCGTGATCACGACGGCCGTCCTGGTGATCACGTTCATCAAATCGCGGTTGATCATCGGGTATTTCATGGAGGTGCGCACCGCACCTCGCTGGCTCAGAATGGCGACCGACTCGTGGCTGGCCGTATTGTTCATCGCCGTCTTCGCGATCTATCTCGTCTGAGGAAGTCGCGGATCGCCACGAACTCTAGGTCCCGCTGTTTCGGCTCACCATCTCAGCGATCCAGACGGGCGCGAACGGTGACGTGCATCCTGGCGATGTCGGATAGTCTTTGAGCACTTCCAGTCGCTCCCCGATGTCGATTGCGCGCGCCCGAAATTCCGGGTGCGAAATGCCGATCTGGGCAAGACACGTGTTCATGGCCCATTGGAGTCGATCCGGCGCCCCTTTCATCTCGGCATCGATGACGTCGAGCAGTGCGGTGAGATCGAGGCCGTCCGGTCGCTTCGTCACCCGCTGCGCGGTCAGTGCCCAGCCTGCACTCGCGACCGCCGGATCCGGATCGTCCAGCCAGGCCAAGCGCAGTTCCTCTGAGTGCGGGTTCTTCGTCACCACGTAATTCACGAGCCAGTCGTGCACCTTGGGTGTGCGTGCGTCACGCACCATGACGTCCAGCTCGTCGCGGTCGAACGTCTTGGGACGGCAGATCAGGATCGCCAGCAATCTGGCTGCCGTGTCCCCGGTCTCCCAGAGTTCACGTGCGAGTTCGTGCTGCGTCTTCAATCGCTTGGCGACCGCCCGCAACGCGCTGAGGTTCACACCGTGGTCGTCGCCGTGCCTCGAGTTGACGGCACGCACTTTCGGGTTCTCGAGTTCAGCGAGCTCGGTCATCACCTCGGCTACCTGCACCTCCGGCACCGGCATACCTCCTCCATCACTGTCACGTCAGTCGCGCGCGACGCTCCGCAACCAAGATGAGCCACTGCACATGAGCGACGCTCTATCCCGACAAGGGCCGCACCTCACCGATCTCGTACTCGGTGACCGATGCCGACCGTATCGCGGCACCCTGATCGTCACTCGGGCCCCCGCCACGGAACGCTTCGACGTCCGCCTGTGACTCCCAGCGCTCGAAGATGTTGATGCGCCCGGAGTCGAGCAGATCGGGATCGATGATGAAGTCGTGGCAGCCGGACGTGCGACGCGCTTGTTCGACAACGCGGACGCAGCCCGCGAGGTAGATCTCGCGCTGGTCGGGATCGACCGTGATGTGTCCTGCGACGATGAGCATGGTTGCCTCCCGTTCCGGTATGGGATTCTGCTGCGAACCGATCACTGATGTAGACCTCACCGGCGTGCGCATCTCATCGGAAGCGCCCGGTTCCAGGTAGGCAGATACCGTGTCCGTGACGACGAAGTGCACAACACCGACTGGGGGATCTCATGAAACCCGCTTGGCCACACCATCTTGTCACTGCGAGCGCAGGCGCTGTCGCAACCAACGTGGTCCCGCATCTCGCGCATGGACTCGCCGGTAGGCCCTTCCCCACGCCGTTCTCCGATCCGCCCGGGGTCGGCGACTCGTCACCGGCCCAGAACATCGTCTGGGCATCGATGAACGCCGGGTTGGCCGGTGCGATGGTGTACACACAGCGCTCCCGCCTGCGCAGCGCAGAATTCTGGGGAGTCTTCGGCGTCAGTGCGACAGCGGCCGCATTCGGTCTGCGGTCCTATTTCGGACGGGCCCGAGCCACGGCCTGACCACCCGATGCCGACCCGCCGGCGCCGAAACTATCCGGATGCGCGCAGGTGATCCGAGGTGTCACCGACGAAGTCCAGGTATCCGTAGTCACGTGAGCTGAAGATCCACCCTTCGCCGCGACGGGTCACGGTGTCGAGATGCCGGCCCGATGCGACGATCTCGATGCGACCGTCGCGCTGCTGAAGCACCGTGTAACAGGACCGGACATGCGCGCGATCTGGCCCGTCGAACTCGATGATCGGGTTCGTGATCAGGTGCCGGGTGCGCGGTGTGCCGTCCGGATGGACGATCACCATGGTCTCGAACATCGCGCGGACATGCGCGGCGCCGCGTCCGGTGACCTCGCCGCGAAGTGCGATGTCCGCATCGGCGAACAACTCGCCGACCGCGGCGAAGTCACCGCCGTCGAGGAGTTCGGCGTATCGATAGAGCAGCGTGCAGATCGCCTGATGGTCGGCGTGGTCGGTCATGACTGAACCGTAACCGGCAGGGTGCGGAGGCGCCGCACCATCAGGCTCCGCTCCCACTGCGGATCGGTGGTCTCGACGTCGAACGCCGTGGTGGAGTCGAGGAGGAACTCGATCGCGAGCTTGGCCTCGAGTCGAGCGAGTGGAGCACCGACGCACATGTGCAGACCTTTGCCGAATGCCATGTGCGGGCGGCGCTTTCCCTGGTCCAGGCAGATCTGTCCGGGATTGTCTACGGCAGCCGGATCGCGGTTGGCCGAACCCCACAGCAGATACAGGTGTGATTCAGCGGGTAGGTCGGTGTCACCGAGTGTGGTGTCCGCGACGACGTGGCGATAGTGGCCGCGGAACGGTGATTCCAGCCGTAGCGCCTCCTCGATGAACAGCGGCACGACGTCGGGGTGGGAGCGCAGGTCTGCCTCGATCCCCGGGTGCATCCCGAGCAACCAGACAGCACTGCCGAGCAGGCTGACGGTCGATTCCGACCCCGCCGCGACGAGTTGGATCAGGATCATCACTGCGCTGTCGTGATCGAGCCGGCCCGCAGCGACGAGGCGCGCAAGGTCGCCCATCACGTTCTCGCCGGGGACGACAAGCGCACGTTCGAAGGCCCCCGCGAGATATGCACTGAGCTCCCCCACCGCCTGCGTGGCGTCGGCAAGCTGTCCCGCGGTGACCACCCCGTCGAGGAGGACGGTGCTCGAGAAGGCCCAGCGAACCAGGTCGTCGATGTCGTATGTCGGGAACCCGACCAGTTCCGCGACAACGGCCATCGGCAAGCGCTGGGCGATCGCGTGGACCCAGTCGATGTCAGAACCGTCGAGACCGTCGTCCCACAGTCGCCGGAGTTCCTGTGCGATGAACGGTTCGAGCCCGCGCACTCGCTTGGCGACCATCGACGGCATCACCATCGTGCGGTGCATCCGATGCAGCGGTTCATCGGCGGTCGCCAACACATGCAATGGCGAGCCCATCTCCGCGATCGGGTATTCCGACACCGTCCCGTCGTCGTTCCACACCATCGTCGCCGTGAGATTCGACGAGAAGTCCTCGGGACGTCCCACCGCCTCGGCCACCAGATCCCATGAGCCGACCAGATAGAACGACGAGTCCGCGAGCCGTGTCACCGCCCCCTGCAGGCGAAGCGATTCGAAGTAGGGATACGGGTTGTCGAGATCATGCATGTGACCAGCCTCGACGACGTCGGGTCCGCGACACAACCGGGTAGCCGCAAATCGACACGGCCGACACGACCACACCGAGTCCGGTCGTCTCATCCGAACGTTGCGACCTGCGGAGCGACTTGAGATAGATCATCAATTCGTCTCACACTGAGATATGACGAACGACTGGTTGATCGGGGGAAAGCGTTCCGACTCGGCCCGGGACCGTCTGTATGCCGTCGCCACCGACCTCATCGCGCAGCGTGGGGTCGACGCGTTCGACATCAACGAACTCGCCGGGCGCGCTCACTGCTCACGCGCGACCGTCTACCGGCACGCCGGCGGCAAGGGCGAGATCGTCGAGGCGGTGCTCGCCGCCACATCGGCCGACATCATCACCGAGGTACGTTCGGCGATCACCGACCTGTCCGGAGAGCACCGCGCGATCACCGCCATCACTGTCGCTCTCGAAGCGATCCGCGCGGACCGGGTTGCCCGACAGTTCCTTCGGTCGCGTCATCTGATCGGCGCGGCCGGCACCGTGATCGCCTCGGCAACGGTCACCGATCTGGCCGCCGAACTGATCGGGGTCGATCGGGACGACAACGCGCTCGCAGCATTCGCGGTGCGCACGATCCTGACGATTCTCATCTGGCCACCGGCCGATACCGAGCAGGAGGCCGATCTGATCCGCGGAATCGTCGCGGGAGTCTTCCGACGCGATTTCCCGATCTGACACGGTGAGCGGCGCTCGGACCCAGATGTCCGTTTCGTGTTCGGTGCCGGTAGCGGTTCCCTATTCTGACCGGCATGGCCGAGAAGATCCGCACAATCGTCTGGGGCACGGGCAATGTCGGCCAGGCCGCCATCCGCTCCGTTCTCGCGCACCCCGATCTCGTCTTGAGCGGGGTCATCGTCCATTCTCCGGACAAAGTCGGCCGCGATGCCGGTTCCCTCGCCGGGATGGACGTCGATGTCGGTGTCGCCGCCACCGACAGCTTCGATGGCCTGAAGGCCGACACGGACGCCCTCGTCTATGCGGCGTCCGGCGACATCCGCCCCGATGACGCCCTGGCCGACATCGTGCGGGCAGTCGCAGCGGGTGCCGTTGTCGTCACACCGTCGCTGTATGCGCTCTACGACCCGCGGTCGGCGCCGGCCGAGATCAGGGACCCGGTCGTCGACGCGATCGCGAGCGGCAATGGTTCGCTTTTCGTCTCCGGCATCGATCCCGGATGGGGCAACGACATCCTCCCACTGCTCGTCAGCGGCCTCGGTTCGCGGATCGACGCAATCCGGTGCCAGGAGATCTTCGACTACACCACCTACGACCAGCCCGACTCGGTGCGCTACCTGGTCGGCATGGGACAGCCGATGGACTACGAGCCGCCGATGCTGACCGGAGGTGTGCCATCGATGGTGTGGGGCGGTCAGATCCGTTTGATCGCACGGGGCCTCGGCATCGAGATCGACGAGATCCGCGAGACCATGGAGCGCAGGGCTCTCGCCGCCGATGTCAGCACGCCGGCAATGGGTGTCTTCGAGTCGGGCACGCAGGGAGCTGTTCGATTCGAGGTGCAGGGCATCGTGGGTGATTCGATCCCGATCGTGATCGAACACATCACCCGGATTCACGCCGACTGCGCACCCGAATGGCCCTCGCCTCCCGACGGGGGCGACGGCTCGCACCGGGTCATCATCGAGGGCAGCCCGCACATCGAGATCACCGTCGAGGCCACCGATGACGACGGCAACCGCGCTGCCGGAGGCAACGCGACGGCGGTCGGGCGCTTGGTCAACGCCATCCCCTGGCTGGTCACCGCCGACCCCGGCCTGTACGACGCGCTCGAGGTACCACTGAGCCCAGCCGTCGGCAGAGTGGGCGCCCCACAAGAACCGTGATCGTGGCGCGCCGGATCAGGACAGCTGAGCCAGATTCTGAATCGATGCCCGGACATCCGATTCGATGACTCGTGCCACCAGCCTCCCGACCGGACCGTTGAGCAACCCGCCCCGCAGGTCCGCGTGCAAGCCGAAGCGAGAGCCGGGACCGGCAGGCGTGACCTTCATCGTGAGGGTGATCCGTACCCCGCCTCGACCGTGCCCGGCGAGCGCGATCACCTCGGGCTCGACGTATTCGGTCACCCGCCAATGGATCACGTTCCGAAAGCCTTTGACCTTGATGAGCGAGGAGATCCGCGTCCCCTCCTCGATCCGGGCCGGGACGTCGCCGCGCCATCCGCCGAAGATCGTCATCCATTCGGAGAACCTGCCGAGATCTGATGCGAGCTCCCATGCGGCCGCCGGCGCGATGTCCGAGTGAACCCCTACCTCTACCGAGGCCATCGCCCCTCCCTCCATGACGAATCGCGGGCACCTCGTGCCCCTGCCGACCGTACGATGAAAGGGTGACGTCCGCCGACTCGTCGATCATGGGGAACCCCGGGGTGCAGCTGCCAACGGTCGGTGTCGAGGAAGAATTCATCCTGGTCGACCAGCTGACCGGGCATCCGGTCGGCCGAAACCGTGAGGTCGCTGCGGCGGCGGCGAGGCGCGGCCTCGATCTGGACCTGGAGCTGACGTCCTGCCAGGTTGAGGTCGCCACGTCGGCATGTGCGACCGGCCAGCAGGTTCTCGCCGAGCTGCGCATGCTTCGTACCGTTGTCGCGAATGCCGCCGACGAGGTCGGTGTTGCCGTGATCGCCGCCGGCGTGCCTCCGACAGTGCCCGACCACTTCCCCATCACCGACACCGACCGATACCGGCACATCGGGCAGAGTTTCGGAATGCTGGCGCACGAGCAGGGTATCTCCGGATGTCACATCCACGTCGGTGTTCCCGATCGGGACACCGCAGTGGCGGTCAGCAATCACCTGCGACATCGTTTGCCGATCTTGCTTGCTCTGTCTGCCAATTCGCCGATCTACCGCGATGCCGACACGGGGCACGCCAGCTGGCGCTCGGTGCTCTGGTCCCGGTGGCCGGCGTCGGGACCGCCGCCGCATCTGCGCTCTCGCGAACACTTCGAGCAATTGGTGTCGATGTTCGTGACCAGTGGCGCGATCCTCGACGATCACATGGTCTATTGGGACATCCGCCCATCCGATCACCTGCCCACCGTCGAGATCCGGGTCGGCGACGTCCAGTCCCGAGCCGACGAAACCGTCGTCGTGGCAACGCTCGTCCGCGCCCTGGTGATCACCGCGCTGGACGACATCGCACACGACGTCACACCGCCGATCATCGATTCCGCCGTCCTGGCCGCGGCCATGTGGAAGGCGGCACACGATGGCATCGACGGAGATGGCATCGATGTGGTGACGCAACAATCGGTTTCGGCGATCGACCAATTGGCGTCGCTCGTGACCGACAGCCGCCCAGCACTCGACGCCCTCGGAGACACCGAATTGGTGGTCGCGGCCCTCGCCCGCCTCCGCACTGAGGGCAATGGCGCCACCAGGCGGCGAGATCGGTTCTTGCAGAGGGGAACCGGACGTGACGTCGTCGAGTCGGCCGCCCGCGAGTTCACCGGTTGAAGTGCCGTGCTGAACGCGTTTCTTCAGGTGCGCCGCAGAATCGGCCGCAAGTCGTCGAGCTTGTCGAACAGATGCCAGACGTAGCCGGTCGTACCGTTCTCACGGAGGGGGTGGAGATCGGCGAGTGCCGGATCATCTCGATAGCTCTCGAACGCCTCGATCGAATCCCACTCGACCAGCACCATGACCTGCCGAGGAGCGACGTCACCGACCTCGGCACGCCGGAACGCACCCAACGAGATGACGCGCCCACCGTGTGACTGCACCTCCGCCACCGACCGCCGCGAGTACGCGCGATAGTCCTCGTTGTCGGCGAGATCGAACAGGTTCAGTGCGTACACCGGGCCATCGTCGTCAACCATCGGTCACCTCTTCTCTCGAGCGGCCGCGCACGATCAGCGCAGTGTGGCACCGTAGGCGCGACCGACGCGAAGCACCATCAGGACGCGACGATCGGCAACCATCACGTCTCGATACTCCGCCCAGTCGGGATGCTCGCCTGCCCCTTGCCGGTAGTAGTCCACGAGGGCATCGACCTCCGGTCCGTTCGGATCGGTTCCAGGTCCGATCAGAGTCACGTCACCCTCGGCGGTCGCCCATGTGTAACCGTCGGGACTGGTGTATTCGATCGCCGCGCGCGGATCCCGCCGAAGGTTTGCCGTCTTGGCCCGCCCCTCGGTCATCGACACGTAGATGGTGTCGGTGTCGCGGTTGTAGACCGATGTCACCGGGGACAGCTGCGGGAGACCGTTCGACTTGATGGTGGCGAGGATGCCGAGCTTGCTGTCGGCGATCAGGGCTCGTGGATCGAACTGTTCGTCGCTCATGCTCATGCCAACCCGGTGGACCGGGTCAGCATTCCGAATTGGATTTCTACCCTCCCGTAAGGGTAGAGTCACCGCTCGCGCCTGACGCCCACACGCCACCCTGGCCCGTGACCCCGTCACCTGCTCGTCGCGTCTGGGCTGAAGGAGTATTCGCATGTCCTCGACCGCCACCGTGGTCTCCCCTGAACGCGAACAATCGGTGCTCGCCGCCTTGCGGTCGCCCCGCCGGCTGCGCACCGAGGTTCTGGCAGGCGTCGTCGTCGCGCTGGCCCTGATCCCAGAGGCGATCTCGTTCTCGATCATCGCGGGTGTCGATCCCCGGGTCGGACTGTTCGCCTCGTTCACCATGGCCGTGACCATCGCGATCGTCGGTGGACGCCCCGCGATGATCTCCGCCGCCACCGGTGCGGTCGCGCTGGTGGTCGCGCCGCTGGTCAAGAGTCACGGCCTGAACTATCTGATCGCCGCCGTGATCCTCGCCGGTGTGTTCCAGATGATCCTGGGCGGCATCGGACTCGCGAAGCTGATGCGGTTCGTGCCGCGCAGCGTGATGACCGGCTTCGTCAATGCACTGGCCATCCTCATCTTCACCGCACAGCTCCCGCATCTGATCGGTGTGCCGTGGCTGGTCTACCCGATGGTCGCGGTCGGCATCCTGATCATCGTCGGGCTGCCGAGACTGACCGCGGCCGTCCCCGCGCCCCTCGTCGCGATCGTCCTGCTGACCGCCGCCACCATCGTGTGCGGACTCTCCGTTCCCGATGTGGGTGACGAGGGTGAACTGCCCGACAGCCTCCCCTCGTTCCTGATCCCCGACGTCCCCTTCACGTGGCACACCCTCACCGTGATCGCTCCCTACGCCTTGACCATGGCACTGGTCGGGCTGCTGGAGTCCTTGATGACGGCGAAGTTCGTGGACGACCTGACAGACACCCACTCCAACAAGTCTCGGGAGTCCGTCGGCCAGGGCGTCGCCAATATCGTCACCGGCTTCTTCGGCGGCATGGGCGGGTGCGCCATGATCGGCCAGACGATGATCAACGTCAGGGTGTCAGGTGCCCGCACCCGCATCTCCACCTTCCTCGCCGGGGTGTTCCTGTTGATCCTGGTGGTCGGTCTCGGCGACGTGGTGGCCCTGATCCCGATGGCAGCGCTGGTCGCCGTGATGATCATGGTCTCGGTCGGCACGATGGACTGGCACAGCATCAACCCGAAAACGTTGCGGCGCATGCCCAAGAGCGAGACCACCGTCATGCTGGCGACGGTCGCCGTCACGGTCGCCACCCACAACCTTGCCTATGGCGTCATCGTCGGCGTCGTCACCGCGATGATCCTCTTCGCGCGTCGCGTGGCCCACATGACCGAGGTCGTCGAGGTCGCCCATCCAGACGACGACACCCGGGTGTACGCAGTGCGCGGCGAACTGTTCTTCGCCTCCAGCAACGATCTCGTCTATCAGTTCGACTACGTCAACGACCCGCAACACGTGGTCATCGACATGAGTGAGTCCCACATCTGGGATGCCTCGACCGTGGCTGCACTCGATGCCATCACCACCAAATACGAGGCCAAGGGCAAGACGGCGACCATCGTCGGCCTCGACGACAGCAGCGCCGCCCGCCACGAACGCCTCAGCGGGCACCTCGGCGCCGACCACTGACCTGATGCCCGAAAGGACACGTCACGTGAGCACTCCCGACGACAGCGACCACGGACATCGACAGATCGGTGAGGTCGCCGCCGAAACCGAGTTGTCGATCAAGACCATTCGCCATTACGACGACGTCGGTCTCGTGGTCCCGTCGGCCCGATCGGCCGGCGGATTCAGGCTCTACACCCGTAGCGACATCGACCGACTTCTGGTCATCCGACGCATGAAGCCTCTCGGTTTCACCCTCGACGACATGCGGCAGCTGCTCGCCGCCCAGGACGCGATCTCCGGATCGGACGGTGAGGCGCCCGCGATCGCGGCGGCCGCCACCCTCGCCGAGTTCCACGAGCGGGCCGAGCATGCCTGCGCCAAACTGGCCCGCCAGCTCGACTACGCACGCGAACTCACCGCCCAACTCGCGGACCATGCCGACCGGCGATAGTGCCCCGACGGCACGGGCGATCCGGAAATCGGCGCATCTGTCCGGATTTCCGACACGCGATCGGGTGACCTGAATCTGCGGGTCAGGCGACGGGCTGATGAGAGAATGAGCCGTCCGATGCGTCGAGGGAGGTGAGGAGCCGTCACGATGAGCCCCGAAGACAGCAATCCCCAACCGGCTGAAGAGTTCCGCGTCCCGGTGGGCCGACTGATCGCCATGACTCCCGTCGGAATGGTGGTAGGCGCGGTCTGCGCCCTGCTCCTCTGGGGCATTTCGGCTCTGGCCGGGTTGATCGAGCATCTGATCTGGGACGATCTCACCGACGCACTGGGGATCTCTTCGGACACCTGGTGGTGGATAGTGCTCGTCCTGACCGCGACCGGCCTGCTCGTCGGACTCGTCGTCCGGTATGTGCCGGGGCACGCCGGGGACGATCCGGCCACCACAGAACTGGTCGCCAAGCCACTCGCACCCAGTGTGGTTCCCGGCCTTGCGGTGGCCGCGATCCTCGGCCTTGCCGGCGGCATCAGCCTGGGACCCGAGAATCCGATCATGGCGATCAATGCGGCGTTGGTGGTGGCCATCGGCGCCCGATTCATCCCCAAGGTGACCGCACACGACTGGGTGGGGTTGTCGACGTCGGCCACGGTCGGTGCACTTTTCGGAACGCCCGTCGCGGCCGCCCTCATGCTGTCCGAGGCAAACGAGGGCGACCAGCGCGTGCCACTCTGGAACCGCCTGTACATACCGCTGGTCGCAGCGGCGACGGGCTCGTTCGTCATCACACACTTCACCGACCTCGACATGTCGCTCGGTCTGCCTGCCGACGACTTCGGCGGAGTCGCGGAGGTCTTCGTCGCCATCGGAGTTGCGATGGTCGCGGCCGCGGCCGGCGTCGTCGCGTCACGGGTGTTCGACCCCTTGCACAAGCTCCTCCACCGGATCGGGAACCCGATCCTCCTGCTCACCACCGCAGGTCTCGTCCTCGGACTGCTCGGCGTGGCCGGCGGGACGATCACGTTGTTCAAAGGCCTCGATCAGATGAAGGAACTGCCGGATCGCATGGCGACGACGACTGCGCTCGGGTTTCTCGCTTTGGCAGGCATCAAGCTGGTCGCGCTGCTCATCGCCAGCGCCGCAGGCTTCCGTGGTGGACGAATCTTCCCGGCCGTCTTCGTCGGCGCCGCATTCGGTTTCGCGGTCCACGCCCTGTGGACGGACCTGCCGGTGACGGTGACCGTGGCCGCGGCCACTGCCGGAATCGTGGTGGCCGCCACGCGCAACGGATGGATGAGCCTGTTCCTGGCATTGGCCGTGGTTCCGCAGTTGGACCTGCTCATACCGATGCTCTTCGCGACGCTCGCGGCTTGGCTGGTCGTCGTGAACCGCGCCGAACTCCGCGCCACCCCGATCATGTCGCGGCCGGCGCAGGCGCCAACCGAACCGACCTGACGACTGCTACCGGTCCGACGACACGGTCGCCCGCTGCGCTTCGCCTGCTGCTCGGTCGACCCTGATCAGCGACCGGTCGAACAGTGTGATCAGCACCAACAACACGGCAGCGATCAACATGAAGACGGCCAGCTCGTGCAGACCGCCATCCGTCGCCTGCGTCCCGAAGAAGGCGCCGCTCGCGCTCGATGCGAGCATCGCGCCGAGGTACATGAAGGTGCGGAGGAGACCGGACGACGCGCCCATCCGCTCC
This sequence comes from Gordonia sp. SL306, assembly GCF_026625785.1. Lineage (NCBI taxonomy): Bacteria > Bacillati > Actinomycetota > Actinomycetes > Mycobacteriales > Gordoniaceae > Gordonia > Gordonia sp. SL306. The sequence continues at coordinate 5,225,212 of NZ_CP113063.1, forward strand.
GGATCTGCCTGGTGATAGAGAGTGTTCTGAATCGCGAGATTGACCAATCCCTGTGGAACACCGACGATCACAGCGATCACGATCAGGAACCACACCGCCGAGGTCTCGTGCACGAACAGCATCAGCACGCAGGCCACCACCATGGTCGACGCACCGACGAGCAGCTTCCCGCGGATCTGCGGACGGCGGCCGGTCACCACCGCCACCACGATGCCGGTTGCGAATGCAGGCATGAGGACGAGTCCGGCCTGCGAAGCCGACAACCCACGCCCGCCTTCGAGCCACTGCGTGAATCCGTACAGGAACGCGTACGTCACCGTCGCGCCGAGGACCGAACGGAGGTAGGTGACGACCAACGGCGCATTACCACCGAGCACGCGCACGTCGATGAACGGATCGCGGGCACGTAGTTCACGGATTGCGAAGCCGCCCGCGGCGACGACGGCAACCGCGACCAGCCACAGTCGATCGATGCGGAAGTCCATCAGCAGGACGAGGATGGAGATCATCATCCCGGAGAAGAGAATCACTCCCACCACATCGAACCTGGAGTCGGTATCGGTGCGCGCCGCCAAACGCGTCCGGCGCGGGAGGACCAGCAGTCCGAGGATCAGGCACGCCACCGACAGTGGGATGTTGATGGCGAATACCGCTCGCCATCCGCCGATTCCGATGAGGAGACCACCGAGCGTGGGGCCGACCACCGCGATGGTCTGGGTGGTCACCGACAGCGCGGTGAGCACGCCTGCCGGACTGGAGACGCCGGTTCGCTTCTCCTCGCTGCGGATCAGGTACATCGAGGCCGGATACGCTGCGCACGTGCCGAATCCGAGCACGACACGAGCGGCGATGAGCATCCAGAGTCCGGGGGCGAACATACCCAACAGTCCCGCGATGCCGGTGAGCACCGCACCGATCAGATACAGCGGTCGAGGACCGAAGATGTCGACAAGTCGGCCGAACAGTGGCTGGCCGATCGACGTCGCGAGATACAACGCGGCAACCAACCAGGCGGTCTCGGACGCCGGCGCACCGAACGCCACCGCGATGGGCACGAGCGCAACCGCGATGATCGAGGAATTGATCGGGTTCAGGATGGATCCGAGCATCATCGGCGCCAGGAGGCGTCGATCGAACCGCTCGGACCGGACATTCGGGACGGTGGTGGGCGCGGTCATCGGCGGGCCAGGTTCTCGATGATCCCCGCCGCGCGATGCAGGACTCCCAGTTCCTGGTCGGTGAGAGTTTCCTCGATCGTGCGGGCGAGCCATTCGTGGCGGGCGTCGCGGTTCCCCATCTCGGCATCCCGGCCCGCATCGGTCAGGACGACGAGCTGGCGGCGACGGTCGGTGGGATCCTGCGTCCGGCTGACGAGACCGAGGTCTTCGAGCGCCGAGATCGTCACGGCCATCGATTGCGGCCGGACCCCTTCCAATGCGGCGAGTGCGGACGCCGATGAGGCCTCCCCTTTGCCGACCCTCGCCAGCACCGATGCCTGTGCTGCAGACAGTTCCTGGCCGTCGGAGACCTCACGGAGACGACGGATGAGCCGGCCGATCGCCACTCGGGTGTCGAGCGCGACCTGGAGTGCCGACGGAGCGGCCTGCGGGTTCGCTTCGGAGGTGTTTTCGGGCATAATCGACAGTCTAGACTGAGCAGTTTGGAATTAACAGTCCGGACTGTCTAATGTGTGCCGCATGACCCACTCACGATCAGTCCTGCTCGCGATGGATTTCCAGAACGGAATCGTCGATCGCCTCAGCTCGCCGGATGTTCTCGCACCTGCGGGCCGTGCCGTCGCGGCGGCGCGCACCGCCGGCGTTCCCGTCTTCTTCGTCCGGGTGGCATTCCGGGCCGGATATCCGGAGGTCGCCGAGACCAATCAGGGGTTCGCCGCCGCCAAGCAGCACGCAGGCGACACGATGGTCGAGACCGGGCAGGGCACGCAGATCCACGAATCGCTCGCACCGCAGGCAGGCGAGCCGATCATCACCAAACGCCGGATCAGTGCATTCACCGGCAGCGACCTCGACGTCCTCCTCCGCGGCGCGGGCGTCGACACGTTGATCCTGAGCGGAATCTCCACCAGTGGAGTCGTCCTGTCGACGCTGCGACAGGCCGCCGATCTCGACTACCGCATCACCGTTCTCGAGGACGCGTGCGCGGATACCGACGACACCGTGCACCGCGTGCTCATGGACGCGGTGTTCCCGCGCCAGGCGACGGTCACCGCCACCGACAGCTGGATCAGCTCGCTCTCGGCGTGATGCGCCTCGAGTGGATCAGCGCGTCGCGGTGCGACGGAGTTTGGTGTTGACGAACTCGCCCATTCCCCATCGGCCCAGTTCACGTCCGTAGCCGGAGCGTTTCACACCACCGAACGGCAGGCCGGGCAACGTCGTTCCGTGCTCGTTGATGTAGGCCATCCCGACATCGAGGCGGTCGGCGACCTCTGCGGCACGAGCGATGTCGGTACTCCAGACCGATCCGCTCAGGCCGAAGGCGACGTCGTTCGCCAGTGCCACCGCATCGTCGGCGGAGTGCACCCGGTAAACCATCGCGACCGGACCGAAGATCTCCTCGGCATAAGCGTCCATGTCCGGGGTGATCCCGGTGAGAACCGCGGGTCTCATGAACGCGCCGTCGCCGTCCACCGGTGCCCCACCCGTGTGCAGCGTCGCTCCCTGGTTCACCGCCGTCGTGACCTGCTCGACGACCGTGTCGCGCGCGGACACCGACGACAACGGCCCCACGTCGGTGTCCGGGTCGGTCGGATCGCCCACCACGGCCCGGTCGAACTCTCCGACCAGCCCTTCGACGAAGTCATCGAAGAGATCGTCCACCACGATGAAGCGTTTCGGGGAGTTGCACGCCTGACCGGCGTTGGACAGGCGGGCGCGGGCTGCGATCCGCGCCGTCCGCGCCATATCGTCGGTGTCGAGCAGCACGAACGGATCCGAGCCCCCGAGTTCGAGGACGGACTTCTTGAGATGCTTGGCGGCCTCTTGCGCCGCCGCTGCACCGGCAGCCTCGCTACCCGTGAGAGAGACCCCGCGGATGGCCGGATGCCCGAGCAGTTCGGCGACCTGATCGGCGCTCGCGTACGCGTTGATGTAGACGTCCTCGGGCACCGATGCGTCGTGCAACACATCGGCCATCAGCGCGGCCGAGGCCGCGCAGATGGATGCATGTTTGAGGATGATCGTGTTGCCCGCCAACAGGTTCGGCGCGACGAACCGAGCCACCTGATAGTAGGGATAGTTCCACGGCATCACTCCGACGAGCGGTCCGATCGGCAGGGTCTGGACGAGTGATTCCGCAGCACCCTGGGGATCGAGCGTCTCGGTGACCAGCAGTTCGGGGCCGTGTTCGGCGTACCAGCGGTAGATGTCCGCCGCGAGCTGCACCTCCCCGGCCGCCTGTTTGGTCGGCTTGCCCATTTCCGTGGTGATGGCCTGCGCCAGTTCCGTCGAGCGCTTCTCGTACAGGTCCGCGGTTCTGGCCAGCGCCTCGGCACGTTCGGCCACCGATGCGTACCGCCAGGTCTCGAATCCGTTGGCGGATCGTTCGGCGATGTCGTTGATCTGGTCGTCCCGCAGGCCTGGGTATTCGTGCTCAGTCCTACCGGTCGCCGGGTTGGTCGTCACATAAGCACTCATGACCCGATGCTACGGACTCCACAAGAGGCCATGGGCCACCTCGTCGGTCTCGTGCGAATCGGGGTGCTCGGAGCCACAACTGTCATCACGACGCCGCCGACGCAACTATCGTGACGGATATGGCCAATCGAACACCGGACTCTCCAGCCACCGACGTCGACATCAAGCCCAGAAGTCGAGACGTCACCGATGGTCTCGAGAAGACGGCAGCACGCGGGATGCTGCGCGCTGTCGGCATGGGCGACGACGACTGGGTGAAACCACAGATCGGCGTCGGCTCGTCGTGGAACGAGATCACCCCCTGCAACCTGTCGTTGGACCGTCTCGCCAAAGCCGTCAAGGAAGGGATCCACGCCGCAGGTGGATACCCCCTGGAATTCGGCACCATCTCGGTGTCGGACGGCATTTCGATGGGACACGAGGGCATGCATTTCTCGTTGGTCTCCCGCGAGGTGATCGCCGACAGCGTCGAGACCGTGATGAGCGCCGAACGCCTCGACGGCTCAGTGCTTCTCGCAGGTTGCGACAAGTCGCTCCCCGGCATGCTGATGGCGGCCGCCCGTCTCGACCTCGCCAACGTCTTCCTCTATGCCGGCTCCACCCTGCCGGGGTACGCCACCCTCTCGGACGGTTCGGAACGACAGGTGACGATCATCGATGCCTTCGAGGCGGTCGGCGCCTGCTCACGCGGATTGATGAGTCGTGAGGACGTCGACACCATCGAGCGCGCGATCTGCCCCGGCGAAGGAGCGTGCGGTGGCATGTACACCGCCAACACCATGGCCAGCGCCGCCGAGGCGATCGGCATGTCGTTGCCGGGCAGTGCGGCGCCACCGGCCCCCGACCGGCGACGCGACCGGTACGCCCGGGAGAGCGGCGAGGCGGTGGTCGAACTCCTGCGGCGAGGCATCACCGCACGCGACATCATGACCCGGGAGGCATTCGAGAACGCGATCGCCGTCGTGATGGCCTTCGGTGGCTCCACCAACGCGGTCCTGCACCTTCTCGCGATCGCGAACGAGGCGGAGGTCGAGTTGTCGCTCGACGATTTCTCCCGGATCGGCTCGCGGGTACCGCATCTCGCCGACGTCAAGCCGTTCGGCAAGCACGTGATGACCGACGTCGACCGGATCGGCGGTGTCCCGGTCGTCATGAAGGCGCTCCTCGATGCCGGGCTGATGCACGGCGATTGCCTCACGGTCACCGGGAAGACGGTGGCCGAGAACCTGGCCGACATCGCACCGCCCGATCCCGACGGTCTCGTCCTGAGAGCCACCACGAGACCGATACACCCGACCGGCGGGATCACCATCCTGAAGGGCTCGCTCGCGCCACAGGGGGCCGTCGTGAAGTCGGCCGGCTTCGATTCCGACGTCTTCGAAGGCGTTGCGCGAGTCTTCGATCGCGAGCGGGCCGCGATGGACGCCCTCGAAGACGGCACCATCACCGCCGGGGACGTCGTGGTGATCCGCTACGAGGGCCCCAAGGGCGGCCCGGGTATGCGCGAGATGCTGGCGATCACAGGTGCGATCAAAGGTGCCGGACTGGGCAAGGACGTACTGCTGATGACCGACGGCCGATTCTCCGGCGGGACAACCGGGCTGTGTGTGGGGCACGTTGCACCGGAGGCCGTGGACGGCGGCCCCATCGCACTCGTCGAGGACGGTGACCGGATACGCCTCGACGTCGGAACCGGAACTCTCGACCTGCTGGTCGACGAGAACGAACTCGACAAGCGCGCACAGGGATTCACTCCCCTGCCGCCGCGCTACACGCGCGGCGTCCTCGCGAAGTACTCGAAACTCGTCACCTCGGCGTCCGAGGGAGCGGTGTGCAGATAGGACCTCACGCAGGGGCGCACCGATGAAATTGCTGGTCGCCAATCGCGGCGAGATCGCCCTCCGGATTCTGGCAACCGCGGCCTCCATGGGGATCCCGACGGTGGCGATCCACCCCGACGACGACGTCACGTGCGCCCACGTCAACCGAGCCGATGAAGCAGTCACACTGGCGGGCGCCGGGGTCACGAGTTATCTCGACATCGGCGCGATCGTCGATGCTGCCCGCGACACGGGCGCTACGTTGCTCCATCCCGGTTACGGATTTCTCGCGGAGAACCCTGCACTGGCCCGCGCCTGCGCGGATGCCGGGATCACGTTCGTCGGGCCCACGCCCGAACATCTGGACAAGTTCGGCACCAAGACGTCTGCGCGTGACCATGCCGCCCGGTGCGGGGTGCCGACGATCGCAGCGACCGACTCCCCCGCCGATCTGACTGCGGCGCAATCGCTCTGGGACCGCCTGGGCGACGGGGCCGCGGTGATGGTGAAAGCCGTGGCGGGCGGCGGCGGACGCGGGATGCGCCACGTATCCGACCGTGATGGCCTCGGTCCAGCGCTCGAGCGCTGCGCGTCCGAGGCCCTCGCGGCGTTCGGCGACCCGTCGGTCTACGTCGAGGAAGCGCTCATCGACGCCCGTCACGTCGAGGTGCAGGTACTCGGCGACGGCTCAGATGTCGTCGTCCTCGGTGATCGCGATTGTTCAGCGCAGCGCCGCCGTCAGAAGCTCGTGGAGATCGCACCGGCGCCTGCGCTCGATGCCGTGGTACGGGAAGAACTTCACCACGCCGCGGAGAAGCTCATGTCGGGCTACCGCGGACTCGCCACGGTCGAATTCCTCGTGGGCCGAGAGACGTTCGCGTTTCTCGAGGTGAACCCTCGCATCCAGGTGGAACACACCGTGACCGAGGAGACCACCGGCCTCGATCTGGTCGAGCTGGCACTGCGGGTCGCGACCGGCGTGACCCTCGCCGAACTGGGCCTCACGTCCTGTCCACCACCGCGGGGTGTCGCCATCGAGGCACGGGTCAACACCGAGACCGTCGGCGTCGACGGCGACGTGGCCGCGGGTACGGGGCGCCTACGCCGATATCAACCGCCCAGCGGACGTAACATCCGGGTCGACACCCATGGATACGCGGGCTACGAGGTCGGGCCTCGCTACGATTCCCTGCTCGCCAAGGTGATCGTGCGCGGCGTCGACACCGAATCGGCCGCACGCGACTGTGCTCGGGCCCTGGCTGCCTTCGACATCTCCGGAGTTCCGGTCAACACCTCTCTGCTGCAAGCCATCCTGGCGCGACCGGAACTCGGCGACGGGCGCATCGACACCACCTTCGTCGACCGTGAGATCGCCGAACTCGTGACCGCCCCGGGGCAGTCGATCCTGCCCACCGACAAGGCCGCCGCCGAAGACCAGACGGACAGGGCCGGTCCACCGCGCAAGGCGTCCCAGCCCCCGGCGGGAGCGCGTGTGGTCCCGAGTCCGTTCCGGGGGGTCGTGGTGTCGCTTCCCGCCGCGGTGGGAGATGTCGTCACCACCCGAACCGAGATCGTCGTGCTCGAATCGATGAAGATGGAGCACGTCGTACACAGCCCGGTAGCAGGGCAGATCACCGCACTCAACGTCCGCGTCGGTGACGCCGTCGACCTCGACGACGCAGTTGCGTTCGTCGTGACCGGCGACATCGACGGCACCACCGACGACGCCACCACCGAGATCGACCTCGAGCACATTCGACCCGATCTCGCCGAAGTGCTCGCACGGCACCACAAGACCCACGACGAGGGTCGCGCCGCGCCAGTCCGCAAGCGTCACGCGCAGCAGCGGATGACCGCCCGCGAAGGGCTCGCAACCCTCCTCGACGAGGGCAGCTTCGTCGAGTACGGCGCGCTGACCATCGCCGCGCAACGTCGCCGACGCAGCGTCGACGAACTCATCGACCGAACCCCGGCGGACGGACTGATCACCGGGACGGGCCGTGTCGACGGCATGCCCGTCGCCGTCATGTCCTACGACTACACCGTGCTCGCCGGAACACAGGGGCTGCACAACCATCAGAAGACCGACCGTCTGCTCGAGCTCGCCCACCGCCGAGATCTCCCTGTCGTGCTGTTCGCCGAAGGAGGCGGCGGCCGGCCAGGCGACACCGACACGTCCGCGGTAGCCCAGCTCGACGTCACCACCTTCCGGCTGATGGCTCAGCTCAACGGCAAGGTTCCGACCGTCGCGGTGGTCGCGGGGTATTGCTTCGCCGGGAATGCCGCGCTGGCAGGCAGTTGCGACATCATCGTCGCAACCGAGGGATCGAGTCTGGGGATGGGCGGACCGGCGATGATCGAGGGCGGCGGGCTCGGTCGGGTCGCGCCGGGCGAGGTCGGACCGATGGATGTGCAATGGGCCAACGGCGTGGTCGACCGCCTGGTCCCCGACGACGCCGCCGCGCTTGCCGACACCCGGCGGTATCTCTCCTACTTCCGTCCGTCGTCGGTGGATCCGGCGGCGGAGTCCGATCACCCCGCTGCCGGGGACCAGCGGCGCCTGCGCCACCTCATTCCCGAGAACCGGCTGCGCGCATATCCGATCCGACCGGTCCTCGAGGCGCTGTGTGACACCGGCTCGGTGTTCGAACTCCGCGCCGGGTTCGGCCACGGCATCGTGACGGCACTCGCGCGTCTCGACCGGGTCGCCGTCGGCATCATCGCCAACAATTCACAGCATCTCGGGGGCGCACTGGACGGCGACGCCGCCGACAAGGCCGTACGTTTCCTCGAACTCTGCGAGGCCCACCAGCTGCCGATCGTGTCCCTCTGCGACACACCGGGATTCATGGTCGGCCCGGAGGCCGAACGAACCGCGACGGTTCGGCGCTTCAGCGACATGTTCCGAGCCGGGGCGCGACTGACCGTTCCGCTCGTCATGGTGGTCCTCCGCAAGGCCTACGGCCTCGGCGCCATGGCGATGGCCGGCGGCGACCTCCATGCTCCGGTGGCGACACTCTCATGGCCGACCGGCGAGTTCGGCGGCATGGGACTCGAAGGTGCCGTTCGCCTCGGGTACCGCGACCAACTGGAGGCCATCGATGACTCCGACGCACGACAGGCTCGCTACGACGAACTCGTCGCGATGCATTACGAACACGGCAAGGCCCTCAATGTGGCAAGCGTGTTCGAGATCGATTCGGTGATCGACCCCGCCGACACCCGGGCGACGATCGTCCGCTGTCTGGCCGCACACGGCCCGATCCGGGCCGGCTGAGAACGCCCCGGCGTCTATCATCACCGCATGCGCCTCGAGGACCTCATGACGATCGTGCCGACCACAACCACGGAGGCACTGGAGTTGTTCGACAGCGCGGAACCGGTTGAGCCCGACGCAATGCTCGGCACCTGGCGTGGCGCCGAGCTGCCCACCGGCCACCCGATGGATGGCTTACTCGCCGCAAGTGGCTGGTGGGGAAAACAATTCATCGACACCGAGACGGTGCACCCGTTGCTCTTCCCCGCACGTGACGGATCATCACTCTGGCCGATGAATCCGGTCCACGCATTTCGCGGCGTCGGACTGGGCAGATTTCCAGCGGTGAAGCGGCGATCGTTCGCGACACCGATCGCAGTGCTCAGTCCGATGGTACGAGCCCGGAGCGCCAAAGCACGCCTGCGAACGACCCGGTACCGAGGGACCGACACAGCCACGATGATGTACGACCAGCTACCGATCAACGATGTGTTCCGTCGGCTGTCCGACCGGTCGGTCCTCGGAGCGATGGACATGAAAGGTTCGGCGCAGCCGTATTTCTTCGTCCTGTCGCGCGACGACTCCTTGCCGGTGCGGTAGAGCGGGCCGCCAGCCGCACCTGTCGCGTCAGTCCAGGCAGAACTCGTTTCCTTCGGGATCCGTCATCACGATGTGCCCGCCCGCGAGCGGCGGCGCGGGTTCGTGGCGTGCCACGCGATTCGCGCCGAGTCCGACCGTCCTGGTGCATTCCACTTCGAGAGCGGCCATCCGCTCATCGCCGGTGAGTCCCGGAGCCGACCGGACGTCGAGGTGCACCCGATTCTTTGCCGACTTGCCCTCCGGCACCCGTTGAAAGAACACTCGCGGGCCCACTCCGTCCGGGTCGATCAACGCCGAGGCGTCATTTCGATTCTCCGGTGGTATGCCCATCGCTTCGAGCGCGGCCTCCCAGCTGTCGAAACCTGGTGGCGGATCCTGGATCCGATAACCGAGAACCTCCGCCCAGAAACCGGCGAGTGCCGCCGGGTCGCCGCAGTCGAAGGTCACTTGGAATTCGCGCGCCATCACTGTCTCCTCTCGATCGCGAGTGCCGATACCGTCACACTGCCAGGTGATGCGGACAGGTTCGGTCCGTTACCTCGGATCGAATCCCTTTCGGTAGCGTTACCCGCATGAAGATCCGTCGCGGCGCCCTCTTGTCGATCACAGCTCTCGCATTGACGCTGACCGCCTGCACCTCGGGCACCGAGCCCACCACAGACACCACCGACAGCGCGCCGACCAGCGCAGCAGCTGCCGCGACGTGCCCCTCCGACGCACCCCAGGGCTCGGTCGACCCCGAATGGACCCTCCAGGGATCCACCGGCAGCGTCGCGGTTGTCGGGTCCACCGACACGGCCGCCCCGCGGATCGACGTCCAGACCCCCTTCGCTGTCACCCAGACCCAGGTCCACACGCTGACCGCCGGCGACGGCCCGGTTGTTCCCGACTCGGCATCGGTGTCGGTCTGCTACCTGGGCGTCGACGGTCGAGACGGAAAGGTCTTCGACAGCAGCTACGAGCGCGGCACGCCCGCCGACTTCCCACTCGACGGAGTCGTGCCCGGTTTCAAGAAGGCGATTGCCGGCCAGAAGGTCGGTTCGACGGTAGCGGTTGCGATGGCGCCCGCCGACGGATATCCGGACGGCATGCCCGATGCGGGAATTCAGAAGGGCGACACGTTGGTGTTCGCGATCAAGATCCTGTCCGCTCAGGGATAAGGCCTGACGAGCGGAACCGCCTCCGCGCCTCTCACCGTCCCTCGAGACCCGCCAGGATCCGCCGAGCCTTGTCGACGCGGGTCTGCACCTCGCTCAGAGCCTGTGCGGCACTCTGACCCTCATCGTCGGCAACCGTCAGCTGCCGCCGGGCGAAGCGTAGTTCGGCGTCGCAATGGGCGAGTTCCGCGCGCAACCGTTCGGCCTGCTCGGCCAGCTCATCCGCGCGGCGCGCCGCCTCGGCGCGCTGATCCGCACGCTGCGCCACGTCCTCACGCGCACGATGTTCGTCCGCCTCCGCGGACCTCAGCGCCGCCGCGGCGGCCGCGATTCGCTCGTCGAGGTCGTCGGATTTCTCGGCCTCGGCGGCCGGATCGTTGTCGGGATGATCGTCGGTGTCCTGGTCGCTCACGTCGGCCACCGGCTCCGGCACCGCGAACACCCCGGCCGGCCCGAAACCGCTGTACTCCGCCGCGGTGACGAGTCGCCCGCGCTGCAGCTCTGCGCCCACCTCGGGATCGGCGAGGGCGGCTCGTAAGGACTGTCCGACCTCGCGAATCGCATTGTCGGAGAGAGCCGCATCCAGTTCCCGCGCTCGCTCCGCCACCGCCACAACCGTTTCGGCGATCAACCGTTGCCGCCGGACGGACAGGTCCCGCAAGCGATCCGCCGCCGCACGTCGCTGAGCCGCTGCGAGTTCCGCGGCCAGATCGAGGATCGCGCCGACTCCGTCGGGATCATGTCTCGCCCACTGGTTCACCGCCCACGCGACCCGGGTCGGGCGTCGAAGGGCGGCGACCTCGGCAGCAAGCCTCGTACGGCCCGCGCCCTTCGCCTCCTTTGCCAGCACGTTCCGGCGCGCCACGAACTCGGCAGGCGGGAGTCCGTAGAGTTCGTCGACGATCTCGTCGAGGTCCATCAGTGGCCGCCTCTGGGTCCTGCGATGGAACCGTCGAGAGCAGCGGTCGCCGAGTAGCTCGGTCTGGCCATGTCCGGTCTCCTCACTGACCGCAGCGGTCGCCGAGACGGCGGTCGCAGTCATCTTCCCATCGTCGCCGGTGTCGGAGACCCCGCGCCGAGCGTTACCGCGGCCACCCCACTACCCTCGGGCGGTGCAGATCTCGACCTGGCTCGCGCTCCTGACGGCGTGCCTGCTCATCAGCTTCACACCGGGTGCCGGTGCGATCAACACGATGAGCAATTCACTCAACGTCGGATTCCGCAGGGCGATCTGGGGCGTGCTCGGTCAACAGGCGGCGCTCGTCATCCAGCTTCTCGTGGTCGCAGCCGGACTGGGCGTGGTCGTCTCCCGATCACCGGCGACCTTTGCGGTGATCCGCTATGCCGGCGCCGCCTATCTCGTCTACCTCGGCATTCGCCAGTTCCTCCGACGCCCCGACCCGGCGCCCGACCTTGCCCCGCAGTCTGTGCCGGAATCGGGGTGGTCGATGTTCGTGCGCGGTCTGTGGGTCAACTTGCTCAACCCCAAGGCGATCGTCTTCCTGCTGGCCTTCATCCCCGGGTTCGTACACACGAATCAGTCCCTGGTCGGACAGTATGCGGTCATCGCGGCCACGATCGTCGCCGTCGACATCGTGGTGATGTGGCTGTTCTTCGCGCTCATCGCGCGCGGATTCCGTCGGGTGACCACCAGCGAACGCGGACAGCGGAACCTCAACCGCACATTCGGGCTGCTGTTCGTCGGCGTTGGCGTGCTTCTAGCGACGGCCTGATCCCGATCGTCGGGAGGTCGACCGGTCGCGCGCCGTCGACCGGCCGACGATTGACACGATGCGGACCTCCGAGTACCCAGACGGAATGGGCACGTCGTCGAATTTCCGAGAAAACCGCTTCGACGACGTGACCGTGTTGATGTCGGGCCACGGGGGCGCGTTCCCGTACGGCAACACCGTTGTGGTGAACGGTTCACAAGCGCGGTTGGTGATCGATCCGTCGCTCGACATCGACCACGATCCGGTCGGCGCCGATGCGGTGATGATCAGCCATGCCCACGAGGACCACATCGCCGGGCTCAAGCACTTCGCCTGCGACAAGTACGCCCACCACGCCGACGTGGACGGTGTCCGCTCCCTGCAGGTGCTCCTCGACGGATACGGGCTCACCTCCGAGGAGCTTCACGCCGTCGGCGCGCAGATCGGCGAACAGTTCGCGCTCCCCGACGGCTTCCCGGAAGCCATCGGCGTCGGCGAGGGTCATGTTTTCGACCTCGGCGGCGCGAGCGCCACCGTGATCCATCTGCCCGGCCACACCGCCGGACACTGCGGGGTCCTGATCGAACCGGCGGGCTTCCTGTACGTCGCCGACATAGACCTCACCTCCTTCGGCCCGATGTACGGCGACGTCGGCAGCAGCGTCGACGATTTCCTGACGTCGATCGAGAGAGTCCGCACCATCGACGCCCGCTGGTACGGCACGTTCCATCAGAAGGGGGTCGTCGAAGGCGCGGCGGCGTTCCGACGCCGGCTCGACGACTACGCCGCGGTGATCCTTCGTCGAGAGGAACGACTCCTCGAGTTCCTCGATCGGCCACGCGCGATTCCCGACATCGTCGCGCACCGCCTCGTCTATCGACCGCACGTCGAATTGCCGTTCGTCGACGCGGTCGAACGCCGTACCGCGCAACTCCACCTGGATCGTCTCGTCGCGCACGATCAGGTCATCACGACCGACGGCGGTGAATTCGTCCGGCGGTGAACGCGCGGTGGGCCGAGCAAGGCCTGGGTCCGTCGCGATGGTTGAAATCGTTCTGATCAAAGCGACCCGGCCTCCGCACGCCCCATGGAAGTATCGAGTGCATGAGCGAGCACACCTATCGAGTCATCGAAGTCGTCGGCTCCTCGCCGAACGGTATCGACGCCGCGATCGCCAACGCGATCGCCCGCGTCTCGGAGACCACCCGCAATCTCGAGTGGTTCGAGGTCGTCGGGACCCGTGGTCACCTCGTCGACGGAGCGATAGCCCACACCCAGGTGACCGTGAAGGTCGGTTTCCGCATCGAGGCGAACGACTCACTCGACTGAACACACCGGTCGGCACGCACTTTTCGTCGAAGACTTGACTCAGTCCAGAAAAGACGCCATATTGTGTGCGTGCAGTCACACTCGGAGTACGCGAGCCAGTTGCGTGACGCCGATCTACGAGTCACCCGACCCCGGGTGGCCGTGCTCGAAGCTGTGTGCGCGAGTCCCCATGCAGACACCGAGACCATCGTCGGCGCGGTCCGTGCCGGCCTGCCCGACGTCTCGCGCCAGGCGGTCTACGACATTCTCCGTGCCCTGACCGCCTCGGGCCTGGTGCGGCGCATTCAGCCGTCCGGCCACGTCGCTCGTTACGAGTCCAGGGTCGGCGACAATCACCACCACGTCGTATGCCGCTCCTGCGGGATCATCGCCGATGTCGACTGCGCCGTCGGGGAGGCACCATGCCTCGTCCCGTCGGACCACCAAGGCTTCGTCCTGGACGAGGCCGAAGTCATCTATTGGGGCCTGTGCGCAGAGTGCGCAGCCTCTCCCACTTCGGGATCACGCCCGTGATCACAGCCCGAATCACCCACTCCCGAAAGGATTGTCGTGACTGAGGAAAACCCGGCCCACGCAACGGAGCACCCGCCGATAGCGGAGGCCAACACCGACGCGGACGACAAGGCCTGCCCGATGCGGATCAAGCCGCCAGTGGAGGGCGGCGGTAACCGTGATTGGTGGCCCAACCAGCTGAATCTCAAACTGCTGGCACACAATCCGGATGTCGCCAATCCGGTTGGCTCCGACTTCGACTACGACTCCGCCCTCGAGGGTCTTGATGTCGACGCACTGAAGTCCGACCTCACCGACGTGATGACTAACTCCCAGTCGTGGTGGCCTGCCGACTTCGGCCACTACGGACCGCTCTTCATCCGGATGTCATGGCACGCCGCCGGCACCTACCGCGTCGAAGACGGCCGTGGCGGAGCGGGTTCCGGGATGCAACGCTTCGCACCGTTGAACAGCTGGCCCGACAACGCGAGCCTCGACAAGGCGCGTCGTCTGCTGTGGCCGGTGAAGAAGAAGTACGGCAAGGCACTCTCCTGGGCCGACCTGCTGGTCCTGGCCGGCAACGTCGCACTCGAATCGATGGGCTTCAAGACCGCTGGCTTCGCGTTCGGCCGCGTCGACGAATGGGAGCCGGAAGAGGTCTACTGGGGCCCCGAGGCCGAATGGCTCGGCGACAATCGCTACAGCGGAGAGCGCGATCTCACCAACCCGCTCGCAGCCGTTCAGATGGGCCTGATCTACGTGAATCCGGAAGGCCCGAACGGCAATCCGGACCCGATCGCGGCGGCCACCGACATCCGGGAGACGTTCGGACGGATGGCGATGAACGATGTGGAGACCGCCGCACTCATCGTCGGCGGCCACACGTTCGGCAAGACCCATGGCAACGGTGACGCCGAGCTCGTCGGGCCCGAGCCCGAGGCCTCACCCATCGAGCAGCAGGGGCTGGGCTGGCTCAATCCACAGGGCACCGGCGCGGGAGCGGACGCGATCACCAGCGGACTCGAGGTCACCTGGACGCACACACCCACCAAGTGGGACAACAGCTTCCTGGAGATCCTGTACGGCAACGAGTGGGAGCTGACGAAGAGCCCCGCAGGCGCGAATCAGTGGCAGCCGAAGGACGGCGGCTGGGCGAGCTCGGTGCCCGAGGCGCACGGGTCCGGCAAGACGCACCCGTCGATGCTGACCACCGATCTGTCGATGCGGCTGGACCCGGTCTACGGCGAGATCACCCGCCGTTGGCTCGACCATCCGGAAGAACTCGCCGACGAGTTCGCCAAGGCCTGGTTCAAGCTGCTGCACCGTGACATGGGCCCGGCGATCCGCTATCGCGGTCCGCTGGCGCCGTCCGAGACCTACCTGTGGCAGGACAACGTGCCCGCGCAGGAAGGGCCGGTCGTCTCCGATGCGGACGTCGATTCACTCAAGTCGCAGCTCCTCGAGTCGGGACTGACTGTCGCACAACTTGTCTCCACTGCGTGGGCGGCAGCGTCGTCCTTCCGTGGCAGCGACAAGCGTGGCGGCGCCAACGGTGGCCGCATCCGGCTGCAGCCGCAGGCAGGCTGGGAGGTCAACGAACCCGACGAACTCGCCCAGGTCATCAGCAAGCTGGAGCAGATCCAGGAATCGTTCAACAGTGGTTCCGGCGCGAAGGTGTCGTTCGCCGATCTCGTCGTGCTCGGCGGTGTCGCCGCAGTGGAGAAGGCCGCCAAGGACGCCGGGTTCGACATCACCGTGCCCTTCACCGCGGGCCGCACGGACGCGACGCAGGAGTCGACCGATGTCGAGTCCTTCTCGTACCTGGAGCCCAAGGCGGACGGCTTCCGCAACTACGAGGGCAAGAGCAGTGAGTTGCCTGCCGAATACCGGCTTCTCGACAAGGCCAACCTGCTCACCCTGTCGGCCCCGGAGATGACCGTCCTCGTCGGCGGACTGCGGGTACTCGGTGCGAATTACAAGGATTCCGCCCTGGGTGTCCTGACCGACAAGCCAGGACAGTTGACGAACGATTTCTTCGTCAACCTGCTCGACATGGGCACCGAATGGACGCCGTCACCGGCCGACGACGGCACCTACGTCGGCAAGGACCGCGACTCCGGCGCCCAGAAGTGGACGAGCAGTCGGGCCGATCTCGTCTTCGGATCGAACTCGCAACTCCGCGCGCTCGCCGAGGTCTACGGCGAGGATGACGCGAAGGAGAAGTTCGTCAAGGACTTCGTCTCCGCGTGGGACAAGGTCATGAATCTCGACCGATTCGATCTGTCCTGACACAGCACAACGGCCCACCCGGGCCGAGGGCGACGGCGCCTCTCCTGCTCACCGTGGGAGGGGCGCCGTTCCCGTTGCGCCATTCCGGTAAACCACCCGTGTTCGGGCCGGGCCGGTGAGACAGTTCAGATTCGGGAACGACCTGCGGAATCACTGAGCGGATCGAACATGGCCGTGCTGGAGGCATCGTGATGTGGGATCAGAACTACGCGCCATACGACTCGGTGTACCTTTCGGCGCTCGTCGGTGCGATCCCCATCCTGGTCTTTCTGCTCGGGCTGGTGGCACTGAAACTCAAAGGCGTCACGGCGGCCACGATCTCGGCGGTGATCGCCGCCCTGGTGGCCCTGATCGTCTTCGGGATGCCGCTCCCGAAGATCGTCGGCGCCGCACTCTACGGTGCGGTGTCCGGACTCTGGCCGATCGCATGGATCATCGTGATGGCCGTCTGGCTGTACAAGATCGCCGTCAAGAGTGGCCAGTTCACCATCATCCGGACCTCGATCGGCGGTATCTCCAACGATCAGCGGATCCAGGTGCTGCTGATCGCATTCTGTTTCGGCGGGCTCCTCGAAGGAGCGGCCGGATTCGGTGTTCCCATCGCGATCTGCGCCGCGCTCCTCGTCGAACTCGGATTCCGTCCCGTCAAGGCCGCCATGCTGTGTCTGGTCGCCAACGCCGGCGCAGGTGCCTACGGCGCGATCGGCATCCCGGTCATCCAGGGGGCCAAGGTCGGTGAGGTCGACCTCGGCTCCTTGTCCGATTGGATGATCCCGGTGATCCAGGGATTGACCGCACTCCTGCCGCTCATCCTGATCGCGATCCTCGACGGATGGAAGGGCATCCGGCACACGTGGCCGGCCTGGCTGCTGACCGGCGTGGTGTTCTCCGGTACGCAGTGTCTGGTCCTGTGGCTCGCCGGCCCCGAGCTCACCGACATCCTGCCGCCACTGCTCGCGATGGTCGCCCTGGCGGGCCTCACGCGCATCTGGCAACCCAGCGAGGTCTACCGTGAGGCCGGCGCCACCGCGCCCGACACCACCCGGTACTCGGTGTGGGAGGTGATCAAGGCGTGGTCGCCGTTCTACTTCCTGACCGGCGCGATCCTGGTGTGGAGTGTCACGTGGTTCAAGAACCTCTTCGTCCCGGGTGGTGCGCTCGACTTCACCGTGCTCAACATTCACATGCCGTGGATCGACGGCACGATCGTCCAGCATCCGCCGGTGTCGTCGACGTCTACCCCGCTGGCGGCGATCTGGCAGGTCAGTCTCATCGGCGCCTCGGGAACCGCTGTTCTCGCAGCCATTCTCGTCACCGGAGCGTTCGCCCGGATCACCGTCCCCCAGGCACTCGACCAACTCCGCGCGACGATCTCCGAGCTGTGGAAGCCGATCGTGCTGATCCTGTTGGTCCTCATGCTCGCCTACATCTCCAACCTGTCCGGCGCAACGGCCGCGATCGGGCTGGCATTGGCCAATGTCGGCGAGATATTCCCCCTCGTGTCCCCCGTCATCGGGTGGATCGGTGTGTTCATCACGGGTTCGGTGGTCAACAACAACACGCTGTTCGCCAAGCTCCAGGCCGTCACCGCACACCAGCTCGGGATCGACCCCACCCTGCTGGTCGCGTCGAACACCGGCGGCGGCACGATGGCGAAACTCGTCTCCGCACAATCGATCGCGATCGCGGCCGCCGCTGTCGGGGAGACGGGCAACGAGTCGTCCATCCTGCGGAGCACGCTCAAATACTCGCTGGTGTTCCTGGCCGTCGTGTGTGTGACGGTCTTCGTCCTGTCATTGATCGCATGAGGGTGATCGCCGAGGGCGACGTCGGTCACTCATCGGCCTGCGTCCGCACACCGGTCGGACGAGGCGGCCCGAAGGTCTCCCGGTGCACGACATCCGACAACGACCGTCGCGCGCGCCAGCCGAATCGTTCGAGATCGGGCACGCTCTGCAGCTGGGTGACCGGCCCGACACACAGCCAGGCGATCACCTCCACCGACGCGGGGACACCGACGAGCTCGCGCAGAAACGGCTCCTGATAGAACGAGACCCAGCCGACGCCGAGTCCTTCGGCGGTTGCCGCGAGCCACAGGTTCTCGATCGCCAGCCCCACGGAGAGCCGACCGGTCGAGTCGATCGTGTGTCGGCCGAGGATGTGCCTGCCGCCTCGGCCGGGGTCGTAGGTGACCACGATGCCGGTCCCTGATTGCTCGATTCCCTCGACCACGATGGGCCCGAAGGTCGCCGCTCGATCGGCGGGCAGCGACCGCGCGAAGTCGGCGCGGCAGCCGGACACGTGCTCGGCGAACCGGGTCAGCGTGTCGCGATCCTGAACAACCACGAAATCCCACGGCTGGGTGTTGCCGACACTCGGAGCGGCGTGGGCCGCCTCGAGAACCCGCGACAACCGAGCGTCGTCGACCACGTCGCCGCTGAATTCGTTCCGGACGTCGCGTCGAGCACCGATCGCCTCGTAGACGTTCATCGAGCTTCCCCCATCTTGCCGTTCACTTCCCCGACCATTCCGCGAGCTCCGTTGCGCCGAGTCCAAGAGATCGCGTGCCAGGATGAACCATGGGCACTCGATGGGAACAGGCCGACGCACCGAAGGGCGATGCCTACGATGCCAGGTGGTCGCAGATGGCTGCGGCCGGGCAGGACATCCACGGCGAGGCCGATCTCGTGGGATCGCTACTCGATCAGATCGGGGGGACACGTGTGCTCGATGCCGGATGCGGGACCGGCCGGGTGGCGATCGAACTCCGTCGACGCGGCTTCGAGACGGTGGGCGTCGACGCCGACACGACGATGCTGGACACGGCCCGACGCAACGACCCCGACATCGAGTGGATACACGCCGACCTAGCCGATCTCGGATCACACCTGGTCGACGACCTCTTCGATGTCGTGGCATTGGCCGGCAACGTGATGATCTTCGTTCATCCCGGCACCGAGGAGTCGGTGATCGCTCAGCTGGCGCGACGACTGCGGCCCGGCGGGCTGCTCGTCGCCGGGTTCGCGCTCCGACCGGATCGGATCTCGCTCGAAGAGTACGAACAGTGCGCATCGTCGGCGGGGCTGACACCGTTCGACCGCTGGGCCACCTGGGATCGCCTGCCGTTCGACGGCGGCGACTATGCGGTGTCGGCACACCGACGCGCGGGCTGAGATCAGGCGCCGATCGAGGTCCTCGCCGGATCCCGTCACCCGGCATACGCTGGAGGTGATCGTTATGCTGGCGGTTTCCTCGGACGGCCAGGGCGACCACCCGGTCGCCGGGGATCGACAGGAGCGACGATGACCGCAGATCTGAACGCGAACTCCGTGCCACCGACCACACCCGGGGCCGTCGGTCACATCCGGCTGACGTCACACAGCGGCGGCTCCGACGCCTTGCCCATCAGGTGGGGGGCAACGACCGCCGCCGAACGCGGCCCCGTCGTCGGCACCACGTCGCGACGTGCACATCGAAATGTCATCGGCACCCACAGTGGGTCGTACAGCGTCTATCGGGCACTCGCCGTGGCAGCCGGAGCGCTCTCCCGCGAGCATCGCGCCGACCTCACCGACACCGCCCCCACCGACGTGGTTGGCCCCTATCCACAGTGGTGGGAGCCAGGAGCGATCGTCAGCCTGGATCCTTGGGGTGCGATGACGGCCGAGGCGTTTCGCACCGAGCTGGCCGCAGGCCACGACATCCGTCCCACCATCGCGATCACCAAAGCGCACGTGGTGCTGCCGGAGATCGCCGACGCCATCGCCAAGGGACGGCTGCACCCGGACGGCCGGTATCTCCTGGCATCGGGCGCTGCGTCGGTCACCAAGGCAGCGATCGAACCGGTGTGGCATCTGCCCAGCGTCGCAGAGCGTTTCGGGTGCACCGAGGCCGAACTGCGACGCGTCCTGTTCGAGGAGACCGGCGGCATGTATCCGGAACTGGTCACCCGATCCGATCTCGAGGTGTTTCTGCCGCCCATCGGCGGTCAGACCGTCTATATCTTCGGCAGCGCAGGCGATCTCGCCGATCCCACGATCGAACTCACCGCCCGCGTCCACGATGAGTGCAACGGCTCCGACGTCTTCGGGTCCGACATCTGCACCTGCCGTCCCTACCTGACACACGCCATCGAGGAGGGCATCCGGGGCGCGCAAAGCGGAGGGGTCGGTCTGGTCTCCTACTCGCGCAAGGAGGGACGTGCGCTCGGAGAGGTGACCAAGTTCCTCGTGTACAACGCACGCAAACGCCAAGTCGGCGGCGACACCGCGGACCAGTACTTCGCGCGGACCGAATGTGTTGCCGGCGTGCAGGACATGCGATTCCAGGAGCTCATGCCCGATGTCCTGCACTGGCTCGGCGTACGCAAGATCCACCGGCTCGTCTCGATGAGCAACATGAAGTACGACGCCATCACCGGATCCGGGATCGAGGTGGGCGAGCGGGTCAACATTCCCGACTACCTGGTTCCCGAGGACGCACAGGTGGAGATCGACGCCAAGATGGCGGCCGGCTACTTCACGCCGGGCCCGGTTCCGGATGCCGTCGAACTCGGTAAGGCCAAAGGACGAGGGCTGGACGGATGATCGCCGACACCGCCGGGAGTGCCCCGCGGCACGACACCGGCAACCTCCATGACGGCGTCGCACTGCTCCGCACGACCACGGCCGTCCGGGAACGCGCCGCTGCGCTCGTGGAGCGGGCCAGGGGCGGCGGGTCGAGGTGGTTCGCGGTGCACGACGACGCACGCGCGGCCGCCGCAGACGAGGTCGCCTCGGTCACCCGGCAGCGCTACCCCGATCTGGACATCCCGTTTCACAGCCGGTGGCGGCATTTCGAGACCGGCGGCGTCGACCGCCTGGCCTCGATCGACGACCGACTTCCCACCGATACGGTCGAGCGAGTCCGTTCACTGACCGACCTCGCGGTGATCAGCGTGCTCCTCGACGCCGGAGCGGGCCCCGACTGGACCTTCCACGAGACGGCCACCGGACTCCGGATCGCGAGATCCGAAGGTCTCGCGGTCGCGAGTTGGCATGCATTCGTGGCCGGCCTGTTCTCCAGCGATCCGCGACAACCGCTGCAGGTCGACGCAACCGCCCTGCAGCAGCTGACTGCCGAGTCACTCGGCGCGGCCTTCCAGATGAGCGCGACCAATCCTCTGGTCGGTGTGGACGGACGCGTCGAGTTGCTCCGTCGGCTCGGAGCCGCCCTGGCGACGCAGCCGCAGGTGTTCGGTACTTCCGGCAGGCCCGGGCACCTCCTCGACTTCGCCACCTCGTCGCCCCGATCATCGGTGGCCGCGACCGACATCCTGGCCGCGTTGCTCGGGTCGTTGTCCGGCATCTGGCTGTCCGGCAACAGCATCGGCGGCCAACCGCTCGGCGACTGCTGGCGCCACGATGCGGTGGCCGGACCTGGTGTGACCGACGGGTGGATGCCGTTCCACAAGCTCTCGCAATGGTTGACCTTCTCGCTGCTCGAGCCACTGGCGTGGGCAGGCGTGGACGTCACCGGTATCGACGAGCTGACCCCGCTCCCCGAATACCGCAACGGCGGACTGCTGCTCGACACCGGCGTCGTCGAACTGCGCGACCAGGACCTCGTACACAAGATCTGGTCACCCGGCGACGAACTCGTCGTGGAATGGCGCGCACTCACGGTCGGCCTGATCGACGAACTCGCGCCGCTGGTCCGCGACACCCTCGGGGTCGACCGGGAAAAGCTGCCGCTCGCCTGTGTCCTCGAGGGAGGGACCTGGGCCGCCGGACGCGCGCTGGCGGGTCGGCTCCGCAACGGTCTGCCGCCCCTGACCGTCGCAAGCGACGGCACCGTCTTCTAGCACGAAGGACACTGATGGACGACGTCGTTCTCATCGAACACCCACTGGTGCAACACAAATTGACCCTGATGCGCCGCAAGGACACCTCCACCAACGATTTCCGACGCCTGCTCAACGAGATCTCCACGCTCATGGCATACGAGGTCCTACACGACATGCCGATGCAGCCGATCACGATCGAGACGCCGCTGGAAACGATGACCGCGAATGTCATCGACGGCAAGAAGGTGGTGTTCGCATCGATCCTGCGCGCGGGCACCGGGATCGTCGACGGGATGCTGACCGTGGTGCCCGGCGCGCGCGTCGGCCACATCGGGCTCTACCGGGATCCGAAGACGCGGGTTGCCGTCGAGTATTACTTCAAGATGCCCGGCGAACTCACCGAACGCGACGTGGTGATCGCCGATCCCATGCTCGCCACGGGACATTCGGCGGTCGCCGCCGTGGATCGCATCAAGGAGTACTCACCGCGATCCATCAAATTCGTGTGTCTGCTGACCTGCCCGGAGGGCATCGCCGCGCTGCACGCCGCCCATCCCGACGTCCCCATCTTCACCGCCGCCGTCGACCGCGGACTCGACGACGACGGATACATCGTGCCGGGCATCGGCGATGCAGGCGACCGGATCTTCGGTACGACGTGACGATGCCTGCACGGTTGCCGATGGACGCGCCCACCGCGTCGACCGCAACCTCTGTCGTGACTCAGGACGGCAGATGCCAGGCGACCGCCGCACCCACCGCGCCGATCGCGTTGAGCGCCCAGTGCAGCGCGATCGGGGCCAGCAGGCTGTTGGCGCGATACCGTAACCAGCCCAGCACGAGTCCGGCCAGCGCCGTCGCCACGACCGCACCGAGAATGCCTGCGATCTGACCGAGCGTGCCCGAGCCGAGAACTCCACTGAGACCGGCATTCCCCGACGTCAACCCGAGCGACGAACTGATGTGCCAGAACCCGAAGGCGACGGCACCCAGTCCCAACGTGGCGCGCACCCCGAACAGGCGCCCCAGTGACCCCTGTAGGACACCCCGGAAGAGCAACTCCTCAGGCAACACCGTCTGCAGCGGGATGACCACGAGTGCGGCCAGTGCCGCCTCTGATGCGCTGTCGTAGCGATCGGACAAGAAGAACTGCCGCGTGGCCGGGATCGCCACGGCCACCGACACGACGGCGAACACGACGACCACTGCGGCCACCGCGTACGGAACCCCGGACCGTAGCTCCGAACGACTCAGACCCATCTCACGCCATTGGAGGCCCGCCAAGCGGGTGCCGGTGACGAGCAGCACGGCCGCGACCGGCACCGCGAGCATCCCGGTCCACCGCCCGGTGAAATGCGCGACGACGTTGGTGGCCACAAGGAATCCGACAACCGCGACCAGCATCCACACCGAACGGGTGCGCAATGCCGCGACGTCGGGATGTGCCGGCCTGTCCGAGGAGCGTTCCGGTGATGTCATCCGGTCGACCGCCGGCTGTCCGACCACCGGCTGTCCGACCACCGTCGACGACGCCACGCGGATACCGACATCCGCTGCAATCGGGCCATCGCGCATCCTCGTGTCGGGTTCACTGTTGTGCATGAACGTACCCGGAATCGCAGGCGACCCGGGCACATCACCCGCGCGGAGGCGCCGATGACCACATCCACGTCTCTCCGGTTCGCGCTGCTGATCACCGGTGCCGGCGGATTCCTGGACAGCTATACCTACCTCGCTCGTGGGGGCGTGTTCGCCAATGCCCAGATGTGGCAGTCACCACGACCGGAGATCTGATCCCGGCCGGATTCCTGTCCGTCACACTCGTCCTCTTCGTCATCGACGAGCAGCGGGAGCCCCGAGTGGACCAGTGAGATAGCCCTGGACCACCGGGCCGACTAGTGCGGCGAGCTCGTCGGCGGTCGCATCCCGGATCGCGGGCACCTTGACGATGTAGCGCATCAAGGCGAGGCCGAATATCTGCGTGGCAACCAGTCCGTACCGGAGTTCGGGGTCATCGTCGGTGACGACCCGGCTCAGCGCAGACCGCACCACGCCGAGCTGGAATTCGCGCATCTCGGCGGCGATCTCGTCGCGGGTGGTGGCCACCTTCATCAACGCGATCACGCGTGCGCGCGCCTCCGGATGCCCCTCCCAGAAGCCGACGAGTCGTCGGACGAACTCGATCCCCGGCGAGTGCACGGCGTCCACGCCGGCGAACACGGCCTCCACGTCGATCTCGGGCCGCAAGGCTTCGACCAGGAGCGCATCCTTGGTCCCGAAATAGTGGTGGATGAGGGCCGGGTCGACACCGGCCCGCTTTCCGATCGCGCGCATGGTCGTTCGATCGAATCCGTGGTCCGAGAACAGCTCACGTGCAGACGCCACGATTGCCGCCCGATTGCCACCCGACTCGTCGACGAGACGTGGACGGCCACGCCCTCGACCGGTCACCCGTCGGCCCCGCGGGCCAACACCAACATCCGTTCCTCGATCGTCGCGCGGACCGACTCCAGCCGAGCGTCGATACCCGCCGAGGACAACACATCCGAGAGCAACCGCTTGTCGGGATCCGGCACCCGGATCGCGCGTCCTGCCAGTATCACCGGGATACCCGCATCGTTGAGCACCGCGAACGCGTGAGCCCAGTCCTCGGTCTGCACCGCGACCGCACGCGTATCCCCGATGATGTCGTCCTCACTCCCCTCGGCGACCAGTCGTCCACCGGCCATGAGCAACAGCCGATCGCACTGCTGGGCCTCCTCCATGTAGTGGGTGGTGACCAGTACCCCCACACCGCTGTCGGCCTGGGCGCGGATCGTGTCCCACAGCCCGGCCCGCGACAACGCATCGACTCCCGAGGTCGGTTCGTCGAGCACCAACACGGTCGGATCGTGGGCCAGCGCGACGACGAACGCCGTCTGCCGCTGGGCTCCGAGCGCGAGGTCCCCGACCAACGTGTCGCCCACGTCTCCGAGGCGGTCCGGCAGTGCCGGAACCCGCACCCCGTAGGACCCGGCGCTGAACGACAAGTTCTCCTGCACGGTGAGATCGCGGTACAGACCGAGGTTCTGGGGTACATATCCGAGGTGCGCGCGCCGCGCACGGTCAGGCAGACCGCCGAGCAGCTCGACCGAACCCTGCGAGACCCCCAACAGCCCGAGCAGCATCCGGATCAGCGTGGTCTTCCCGGCCCCGTTCGCACCGAGAAGGCCGACCACCTCACCGGGACCCACCGCCATCGATACGTCGTCGACCGCGATGAAGTCACCGAATCTCCTTGTGACCGAACGCGCGCGCAGGACGTCGGGACTCATGAGAGGTGACCTTTCCGACGGCGCTCGAGCGACAGCGCGATCACGATGTCCTCGAGATCCGGCGACACAGTCACGGTCTCGGCCTCCGTCGGTCGATCCGGCCAGTATTCATGTCGCTCCCGACCCCGCCGCCATGACCACTCCGGCCGGACCGGGTCGGCGCTCCGGGTGATGGTGCCGGTGAATCCCGCCCGCACGTCGTCGTAGGAGCCGTGGACCAGGGCTCGCCCGTCGTCGAGCACCACGAGATCGCCTGCGCGCTCGGCCTCGTCGAGGTACGTCGTCGACATCAGCACCGCAGCACCGTCGGTGGCCGCCTCGGAGACCATGCGCCACAGATCGATCCGGCTCACCGGATCCACGCCCGTACTCGGTTCGTCCAGGAGCAACAGCTCGGGCCGGTGCAACATCGCCATCGCTGCGCCCAGTTTGCGCCGCATACCGCCGGACAATGCGGACGCCAGACGGTCGGCCGCAACACCGAGTCCCGACCGCTCGATCAGTTCCTCCCGCCGTCGGTTCAGCCTCTCGCCGCCGAGTCCGTAGATGCCACCGACGAAATCGAGGTTCTGCCGGACGGTGAGGGCCGCCCAGCTGCCCGGCCCCGCCGAGAGGAACCCGATACCGTGCTTGCCGGGTGCGTGCACCGTTCCGTCCTCCGGTGCGATCTCGCCCGCGAACACACGCAGGAGTGTCGATTTGCCTGCGCCATCTCCGCCGACGAGCGCCACCACCTGACCCGCCGGCACGTCGACGGTCACATCGTCGAGAGCCGTTGTGTCACCGAATCGAACAGTCACCGAACGCGCCGAGGCGATCATGCCGCGTTGGCTCTCGATGCATGCGACTTCGACGCATCAGGCGCGAGATCACGACGGAATCGCAGGGTTGCGCCCGTGAAGACGACGACCGCCATCACCGTCAACACCACCAACGGCAACCACAACGACGTGATCGGCGCATCCCGCAGCATCACACCCTGCGAGATCATCGTGAAGTAGGTCAGCGGGAGCAGGTACCCGATCCATCGAACGCCCTCGGCCATGGCGTCGAGTGGAAAGATCATCCCGGACAGCAGGATCTGCGGCAGCAGGAAGAAGAACGCCGTCTGGATCGCCTGCCCGGTGGTCTGCGAGATCGTCGATATGAGTACTCCCAGCCCCAGGACGACGAACAAGAAGATGGCCGCCCCGAGCGCGAACACGAACACATTGCCGTTGAAAGGCACACCGAACAGCAGCATGCCCAGGACCGTCACCACGATCATGTCCAATGCGGCAAGCAGAAAGTAGGGCACGATCTTGCCCAGGATCACCTGGCTGGGCCGGATGGGCATGACAGCCAGTTGTTCCAGAGTGCCTGCCTCACGTTCCCTGACGAGGCCGATACTGGTGACGATCGTGCCGATGAAGGTCAAGATCAGTCCGATGATCGCGGGCACCATCACCCACGACGTCTTGAGGTCGGGATTGAACAACACCTCGGTGTCGACCCGCTCGCCCAGCTTGTTGAGAATCGACACCGTCGACTGCGCCGCGAACAGGTTCGACCCGTCCACCAGGGCGGTGACCTGCGCACCCGGATCGGCCCCGGTGACCAGTGCGACATCGACCTTGTTCTCCCGCAACAGATCCTGCGCCTGGTCGCGGCTGTCAGCCGGCGCGGTGACGGTGACGTCGAAGTACGAGGGCAGCGCCGACGCCACCTGTTGCGCGGACGGCCCGGTCACCGCGGTCGGCACCGACGACACGTAGAAGTTCGCGGCGTACCCGAAGATCACCAGGAGCAGCAGAGGAAGCACGACAAGCATTGCCAGGGTGCGGCGGTCCCGTCGCAGTTCGCGGAATTCCTTGAGAATCATGGCGCGCATATCGGATGCTAGGCATGATCGAGGCCTGAGGTCAACAAGCGATGAATTAATTTTCGCCCATGTCGAGAGCATCCCTGTGCGTGACGCACAATGGTCGGATGTCCGAGCACGGCGCCATCACGCGCATGATGGAACGGCGCCAAGTGCTGATGTATGTCGGCGGAATGGGCGTCGGAGCACTGGTCGGACTCGCCGCACCCGCTGCCGCGGCGGTCCTGGACCACGCGATCAACCCTGCGATCGCAGCCCTGCTGTACGTGACATTCCTTCAGGTGCCCGTGGCGAATATGGGTGCCGCACTCCGTGACACCCGATTCATGGCAGTGCTGCTCGGGGTGAATTTCGTCGTGGTCCCGGCGATCGTCGCCGCGCTCTACCCACTGTTACCCGGCGACCCGGCGATCCGTGTCGGAGTCCTGCTGGTCCTGCTGTGCCCGTGCGTGGACTACGTGATCGTCTTCAGCGGGCTCGCCGGCGGCGACAATCGTCGACTACTAGCGGCGACGCCGGTGTTGCTGATCCTCCAGATGGCGCTGCTGCCACCGTTTCTCGCGGTGTTCATGGGCAGCGAGGTGGCCGATGTGGTGGACGTGTCACCGTTTGTCACGGCTTTCGTCGTGTTGATCGTCATCCCGCTGGCGCTGGCCTGGGGCACCCAGGCGCTCGCGGTACGATCAGCACCGGCGCAACGGTTCCGGGACGGTGTCGACGTCGCGATGGTGCCGCTGATGACAGTCGTCCTCGCGGTCGTGGTTGCGTCACAGATCCGCACCCTCGACGACCACGGACGTGACGTCGCCGGACTGATCCCGGTTTATGCGGTGTTCCTGGTGGCGATGGCCATCCTGGGGTTGCTGATCGCCCGGCTCGCGCGGATCGATCTGGCGGGTCGGCGGGCGATCGCGTTCTCCGGGGCCACCCGCAACTCGCTCGTCGTGCTGCCACTCGCCCTGTCGCTGCCGCCGGGCTTCGAGGTCGCCGCCTCGGCGGTGGTTACCCAGACACTCGTCGAGGTCCTCGGAATGGTCGCGCTCGTCGCGATCATTCCGAGGACCACTCGGTGAGAGTCGACGTCAGTTGTGCGGCACGTCGGCGGTCAGTCCGCCGTCCATCACGAACTCGGCGCCGGTCGCGTACGACGACTCGTCGCTCGCCAGGAAGATGATGAAGGTCGACACCTCACTGGATTCGGCGGGCCGACCCAACGGGGTCTTGATGATGTCGTCCGGCAGCCCTTCGGTCATCGGCGTGCGGATCAGACCGGGATGGATCGAGTTGACGCGGATGTTGTGCGGGGCGAGTTCCAGTGCGGCGGACTTCGCGAGTCCGCGGACGCCCCACTTGGAGGCGACGTAACCATGCGCCCACGGGCTGCCGCGCAGCCCCTCGACCGACGACACGTTGATGATGGACCCGCCACCCGCGGCGATCATCGGCTCGACCGCAACCTGCATGCCGAGGAAGGTCCCGGTCAGGTTGACGTCGATGATCTGCTTCCACTTGTCGAGACGGAACTTCTCCAGGGAACTCCCGTTCACGATGCCCGCATTGTTCACGAGCACGTTCAGTTTGCCGAAGTCGTCAACGGCCGTCGCGACAGCTGCCGCCCAGTCGTCCGGCGACGTCACGTCCAGGTGCACATACCGCGCCGCGTCGCCGAGCTCGGCGGCGAGAGCCTTGCCCTCATCGTCGAGGATGTCGCCGATGACCACCTTGGCACCCTCGTCGACGAGCATGCGCGCATGCGACGCTCCCATTCCTCGTGAACCACCGCTGATCAGCGCGACCTTGTCATCTACACGTCCCATGGCGAGCCAGGTTACCTGGCCAAGCGCCAAATGAGAACAGGTTCTACCGACTCGTCGTCCGACGTGATCTACTGATATGGACAGTAGTCCGGACAATTGTTCACCTGACCAGGACAAGGAGCATTCCATGCCGATTCGCGTGGCTCACGTAGGAACCGGAAATGTCGGCCGTCTGGCCCTTCGCCAGCTGATCGACGACCCTCGATTCGACCTCGTGGGGCTGGCCGTCTCGTCACCGGAGAAGGTCGGCAAGGATGCCGCCGAGCTGGCCGGGCTGGACCACGCGCCGACGGGAGTGGTCGCCACCGACGATCTGGACGCGATCATCTCGGCCGCGCCCGACTGCGCGGTCTACTGCGCGATGGGCGACACCCGCCCGGTCGAGTCACTCGACGACTGCGTGCGACTGCTGTCGGCAGGCATCGATGTGGTCGGGTCGGCGCCGGGGACCCTGCAATTCCCCTGGGGCGCGATGCCTTCGAAGGCCATCGCCAAGGTCGAGTCGGCGGCCGAGTCGAGCGGATCGAGCATCTTCATCACCGGCGTCGATCCGGGATTCGCGAACGACCTGATCCCACTGGCCTTCGCCGGGACGTGCCAGCACATCGAGCAGGTCCGATGCATGGAGATCGCCGACTACGCGACGTACGACGGCGCGACGGTGATGTTCGACGTCATGGGATTCGGCAAACCGATGGACGAGACGCCGATGCTGTTCCTCCCCGGTGTTCTCGGGCTGGCCTGGGGCACGACGATTCGCCAGCTCGCCTCCGGTTTGGGTGTGGAGGTCGACGAAATCGTCGAGCGGTACGAAGACCTGCCCGCCCCCGACGATTTCGACATCGCATCCGGACACATCGCGGTGGGAACACGCGCCGCGGTCCGCTTCGAGATCATCGGGATGGTCGGTGGCAAACCCTTCATCGTGATCGAACACGTCACCCGGCTCCGGGACGACGTGGGCGACGACTGGGCACGCCCGGCACAACCGGGCGGCTGCTACCGGGTCGAGATCATCGGCGAGCCGTCGTATCGGGTCGACATCTGTCCGACAAGCGAACACGGCGACCACAACCACGCGGCGATCGTCGCCGCAGCAGGACGCATCGTCAACTCCATCCCAAACGTCGTCGACGGCCCACCGGGAATCCGGACAACGCTCGACCTGCCGCTGGTGACCGCGGCGGGCACCGTCGCGCCCTGAACGGTCCACCTGCACGCGGCCGGATTCACCTCAGCGCTCGAGGACCAAACCGGTCGCGGACAGGTAGCGGC
Source organism: Gordonia sp. SL306 (assembly GCF_026625785.1). NCBI lineage: Bacteria > Bacillati > Actinomycetota > Actinomycetes > Mycobacteriales > Gordoniaceae > Gordonia > Gordonia sp. SL306. The sequence goes on from NZ_CP113063.1 coordinate 5,255,617, forward strand.
GGTAGACGTCGGCTCCGACACCGGACTCGGTGGGTGTGCCGTCGTGGTGCTCGGCAGCGAGATCCCAGGCGGGCAGTTCCCCGGTGAGCGCCCAGGCGGCCTGTCGCGCCGCACCGCGCGCCACATATTCGCCTGGCGCGGGGACTGTCACCGCACGGCCGAAGAGTCCGGGCGCGATCGCGAGCACCGCGGCCGACCGGGCGCCTCCGCCGATCATCACGATCCGGTCGATCCCGATCCCCTGCTCGCCGATCAGATCGAGGCAGTAGGCGAGGGAACACAGGAGACCTTCCACCGATGCCCGTGCGACATTGCCGGGAGTCCAGTTGTCGGCGGTGATCCCGAGGATCGACCCCGTGGCGTCCGGGATGTTGGGCGAGCGTTCGCCGGACAGGTAAGGCACCATGACCAGGCCTGCCGCGCCGGGCTCCGCGGTGAGCGCCAGCCGGCCGAACTCGTCGAGATCGACCCCGAGCATCCCCGCCGTCGACGCCAGTACGGGCGCCCCGTTGAGTGTGCACACGAGCGGTAGTTGCCTGCCGGTGGCGTCTGCGAATCCGGCGACGAGTCCGGACCCGTCGCGCGGGGGCGTGTCGGTGACGGCACTGACCACACCCGAAGTCCCCAGGGACACAATGCAATCACCGAGACCAGCGGCCAGGCCGAGTGCCGCGGAGGCGTTGTCCCCGGCGCCGACGCCGAGCAGGGAGCCACTGCCGGTGCGCCCCGCCGACGCATCCGGCTCCAGCACACGAGGCAGCCCGGGCCGGCGGCCGCGGAAGGCCAACTCGAGGAGATCCGGCTGATATGACCCGTCGGCCGCGGCGAAGTATCCGGTACCGGAGGCGTCGCTGCGGTCGGTCGTCAGCGTGTCGATTCCGTCGGCGCCGCGCAGCCGCCAGGTCAGCCAGTCGTGCGGCAGACAGACGGCGGCGGTCGCATCAGCGACATCGGGTTCGTGATCGGCCACCCACCGCAGCTTGGCCGCGGTGATGGCGGCGACCGGGACCACACCGACCCGCGACGCCCACTCGTCGGCGCCGAGTTCGTCGACCAGCGCTGCGGCGCTCGCGGCCGATCGGGTGTCGTTCCACAGCAGCGCATCCCGGATCACCTGACCGTTCCGGTCGAGACAGATCAAGCCGTGCTGCTGCCCGGAAACCGACATCGCGTCGACATCGTCGAGCCCGCCCGCTGCTCGGATCGCATCCTCGAGTGCAGACCACCAGTGCTCCGGGTCCACCTCGGTGCCCGCGGGATGTGCGGCCTTGCCCTCGCGCACGACCATTCCGGTGTCGGCGTCGCACACCACGACCTTGCACGACTGGGTCGACGAATCGACCCCGGCCACCAGGGTCATGCGAGCAACCCTTCCAGCGTCGCGCGCGCGCCGCGGGATCGCAGCGACTCCAGAGCCGCCAGATACGGTTTCGTGAATCGCTCGTCGAGGGCGAGATCGCCGAACAGCTCTGCGTCGGCGACGAACGCCAGCGGCTCGGTGCGCGATTCGCGCGCGAGCGGCACCAGTCGGTCGGCCAGCGGATCGGCCACCTCGATCGCCTCCCCGTGCTCGTCGGTGCCCTCTGCATACCGGGTCCAGCTGGCCACCACCGCGGCGGCCAGCGTGACGTCGCCGCCTGCGGCGAGTCGCTCACGGATGACCGGTACCAACCATTTGGGGATCCGATCGGACGAGTCCTGGCAGAGTCGGGAGATCGTGTCGGCGATCGCCGGATTCGAGAACCGCGTGATCAGGGTCCCGGTGTAGTCGTCGAGATCGACACCGGGAACCGCCCGCAGGGTCGGCCTGCCCTCTTCGGACATGTAGCGACGCAACAGAGTCGCGATCAGCGGGTCCGACGTCGCGTCGTGTACGTATCGATAGCCGAGGAGATACCCGAAGTAGCAGAGCGCCTGATGGCTGGCGTTGAGCAGCCGGAGTTTCATCAGCTCGTAGGGCGTGACGTCGTCGACCACCTGCACCCCGACATCCTCCAACCGCGGTCGCCCCATGGAGAAGTCGTCCTCGAGCACCCACTGCGTGAACGGTTCGGCGACGACCGGCCAGCGGTCGTCGATACCGGTCCGGGACAGCACCTCGGCACGCAGGTCCGGCGGCGTCGCCGGCGTGATCCGGTCGACCATCGAGTTCGGGAAGCAGGTGTGTTCGGCCATCCAGCCCGCGAGCTCTGGATCCTTGAGACGCGCGAAGGCGAGAAAGGTCGACTTCGCCACATCACCGTTGCCTTGGATGTTGTCACAGGACATGACGGTGAACGACGGGATGCTGCGCGCACGCCTGCGTCGCAGGGCCTCGGTCACCAACCCGAAAACCGTACGCGGAACGGAATTCTCGACGAGATCGGCGATGATCTCGGGGTTCTCCGCGTCGAACTCGCCGGTAGATGGGGAGAAGTTGTAGCCACCTTCGGTCACCGTCAGCGAGACGATCTCGGTGTCGGGCGAGGCGAGCCGCTCGATGACACGGTCGGGGTCGTCGGGTGCGAAGAGGTAGTCGCCGACGGATCCGATCACTGACGTCTCGACGGTGCCGTCCGGGTGTTTGAGCGTCAGGCTGTACAGGCCGTCTTGCGGGACGAGCGCGTCGCGCATCGCCGCGTCGGCCGGCCGGACACCGACGCCGCAGATCCCCCAGTTGAGAGCGTCGTCACCACCGGTGGCGAGCAGACGGTCGAGGTACATGGCCTGATGCGCCCGATGAAATCCGCCCACACCGAAATGCACCACACCCGTTCGCAACCGCGTCCGGTCGTAGTGCGGCGCCGGCGTCCCCACGATGCCCGGCAGTTGCGTTTGACTCAACTCACGAGACCCGCTCACGTGTCACGTCCCTTCTCTGTGTCGGATGCCGGCCGGTCCGCCGACGACGATACGGACCGGGACATACCCGGGTAGATGACCGACTTGATGCTGCCGGGAGTGCGGTCCGCGTCGAGGGCGGCCCGAGCGTCGTCGAGACCGAACCTGCCGGTGACCATTGCGTCGAGGTCCACACGTCCCGAGGTGATCAGCGAGATCGCGGTCGGCCAGGTGTTCGCGTAGCGGAACACTCCGGTGAGGACGATCTCGCGGTTCTGGATGACCGTCACGGGCAAGGTCATCGCGTCCGCCCCCATCCCGACCAGTACCGCCCGACCCGCCGGTCGCAGCGCCGAGATCCCCGCCACCACGGCGGCCTCGACACCGCTGGCGTCGACGAACGCGTCGACCGACGACACGGAACCGCCGGGCTCGATGATCTCGGTCGCCCCGAACCGGCCGGCCGCCGCGCGCCGGTCCGGATCGGGCTCACTGATGACGATCCTGGTCACCCCCGCCGCACGGGCGACTTGCGCACACATCAGACCTATCGGGCCCGCTCCGGCGATCAGCACCGAATCTCCCATACCGACACCGGCTTTACGAATGGCCGCGATCCCCACCGACAGCGGTTCACACAGCGCGGCGGCGTCGTCGCTGACCGTGTCGGGCACATCGTGGGCGAAGGAGGCACCGATGGTGACGTATTCACAGAGCGCTCCATCGATCGGCGGTGTCGCGAAGAACCGCATGTGCGGACAGAGGTTGTAGACGCCACGCCGCGACTCGGCGCTCGTCGGGTCGGGCGTCTGCGGCTCGATCGAGACCCGCCTGCCGATCCGGGACCCCGCGATCCCCGGTCCCACCGCGACGATCGTCCCGGCCGCCTCGTGTCCGAGGATCAACGGTGCGTCGACGACGTGGGTGCCGATGCGTCCGTGGCGCACGTAGTGGGCGTCGGACCCGCAGACCCCCACCGCGCTGACCCGGATCAGCACTTCGCCGGGCCCGGGATCGGGGACGGGTCGCTCCTCGACGGTCATCTCGCCACCCGGGTACAGGACACTTGCGCGCATCGCGCTGATCGTCAGATCACTCTCGGTGCCGGTTGTTGCGTACATCACACGAGCGATGTTAGCGTATTGAGCATATTTCCGGCTAGTGAGCAGATGCTCACCGGCGACCGTGAGGCATTTCGATGACGACTCCCGCGAAGACCACCCCCGACGCAGGCCACGACCTGCGTCTTCTGGTGCGTGCGGCCACCATGTACCACCTGGAGGGCCTCACCCAGGCGGAGATCGCCACCCGGCTGGGCGTCTCTCGCCCGACCGCCGGCCGTCTTGTCGCCCGAGCGCGGGCACAGGGTCTGGTCCAGGTCACGGTGACCGCCCCCGCGCATCTCAGTGCATCGATCCACACCGACACCGAACGCACGGTCGAGGAAACGTTCGGACTCGACGAGGTCCTCGTCATCGACGAACGTGCCGACGGCACCACGTCGGGCAACGCGGCCCTCGGCCGGGCCGGTGCCTCGGTGCTCGCCAGACGCGTCCAGGCGACCGATGTCCTCGGTTTCACGTGGGGGCCCGAGCAGGTCGCGGTCGCCGACGCCATGCACGCCAGCTCGTCGTGCCGACAGGTGGTGCAGATGGACGGATCGATGACCTCGGTCGAGTACCACACCGGCGTCGACCATGCCCTGGCGCGCCTGTCGGACCGCCTGCACGCACAGCCGATGCGGCTCGTCGCACCGCTCTACGCCGACCCCGACACGGTCTCCGCACTTCAGCGGGATTCCATTCTCTCGCAGTCATTGTCGGCAGCACGATCGGCGAACGTGATGCTTTTCGGGGTTGGTTCCGTCTCCACCTCGACGACCCTGTTCGAGGGCGCGTTCATCGATGCGATCGTCCTCGACGAACTCGAGGAACTCGGTGCAGTCGGTGAGATCGGCGGTCGGTTCTACGACGCGTACGGCGTGGCGGTGGCCTCGACACTCGTCGACCGGACCGTCTCCGTCCCCCTCGACTCCGTGCGCGCCTGCCCCACCTCCATCCTCGTCTCCGGTGGCGAGCATCGACGCGACTCCATCCTCGGCGCACTCCGCGGTGGCTACGCGACGATTCTCGTCACCGACCTCTCGACCGCCGAATGGCTTGTCGCCCAGAAGAAAGGTGATCACTGATGGCCGAAGAACCGATGCCTCCCCGGCGCATCGGCCGCGTCACGCGCCGTGCCCGGACCTACGCGGTGTGTATCGCCGCCGCACTCGCCATGGTGACGACGGCGTGCTCCGGCGCCGGTTCGCTGACCGACGGCGGCAGCGACGCCCTCACCATCGCCATGGTCTCGAACTCGCAGATGCAGGATGCCGTCAAGCTGTCCAGCCAGTTCGAACAGCAGAACCCCGGTACCAAGCTGAAGTTCGTCACGCTGTCGGAGAACGAGGCGCGGGCCAAGATCACCGCATCGGTGTCCACCGGTGGCGGCGAGTTCGACGTGGTGATGATCAGCAACTACGAGACACCGATGTGGGCGGAGAACGGGTGGCTGGTGAACCTCACCCCGTACATGGACGCCGACCCGTCGTACGCCGCGGACGACTTCGTCCCGACGCTCAAGACCGCACTCTCATACAAGGGTTCGATGTATTCGGCGCCGTTCTACGGGGAGTCGTCGTTCCTCATGTACAACAAGAAGATGTTCGCCGACGCGGGGGTGTCCCTGCCGGCGAAGCCCACCTGGCCGCAGGTCGCCGACGCCGCGGCCAAGCTCACCAAGGGTGATGTGTCGGGGATCTGTCTGCGCGGCAAGCCCGGCTGGGGCGAGCTGCTGGCTCCGTTGAACACGGTCATCAACGCATTCGGCGGCCGCTGGTACGACGAGAACTGGAATGCTCAGCTGACGAGCCCAGAAGTCGAAGCGGCAGTGAAGTTCTACGTCGACACCGTCCGGAAGTCCGGCGAGCCCGGCGCGGCGTCGTCGGGCTTCCAGGAGTGCGGCAATCTGCTGTCCCAGGGCCAGACGGCGATGTGGTACGACGCCACCTCGGCGGTCTCCGTGCTCGAGAGTCCGGACACGTCGACGATCGCCGGGAACGTCGGATACCTCCCTGCACCGTCGATGGCCAAGTCCGACAACGGATGGCTCTACACCTGGTCGTTGGGCATCCCGACCAGCAGCAAGAAGCGCGATGACGCATGGAAGTTCATCGACTGGATGACCAACCGCGCCTACATCCAGCACGTCGCCGACACCCTCGGCGCCAGTCACATCCCGCCCGGGAGCCGGATGTCGACCTATCAGCTCCCCGCCTACCAGGCCATCTCCAAGCCGTTCGCGGATGCGACGTTGTCGGCGATGACCACGGCGGATCAGCTCAAGCCGACGCTGAAGCCGGTCCCGTACACCGGTATCCAGTTCCTCTCGATCCCGGAGTTCCAGGATCTCGGTACCCGCGTCAGCCAACAGATCTCGGCGGCGATCGCCGGACAGATCAGTGTCGACAAGGCACTGGAACAGAGTCAGAAGTATGCCGAGACAGTCGGCAAGACCTATCAGAAGGAGAGGTGAGACGTGGCCACCGCACTCGCCCAACCCGGGGCTGATCCACAACCACGGTCCGATCTGCCGACGAGCTCACGGCGAGATCACATCTCGCGCGCCGAGGGATGGCGTCGACGGGGGCCGTTGCTGCCTGCGCTGATCTTCATGCTCGTGGTGACGCAGATCCCCTTCGTCTTCACCCTCTTCTATTCGACGCAGTCCTGGAACCTGGTGCGTCCGGGCTCACGGAGTTTCGTCGGGCTCGACAACTACATGGAGGTGTTCACCGACGGCCAGTTCTGGCGGGTGACCCTCAACACGATCCTCCTGATCGTGGGCACGGTGATCGCATCGGTGATCCTGGGTCTGATCTTCGCGCTGCTGCTCGACCGTAAGTTCCTGGGCCGCGGCATCGTTCGCACGCTGCTGATCACCCCGTTCCTTGTCACGCCGGTCGCCGCGGCGTTGCTGTGGAAGACCAGCCTGCTCTCCCCCACCAACGGTCTGGTCAACTGGGCGTTGAGCCCGTTCGGTGTCCACACCGACTGGCTCAGCCAGTACCCGCTGATGAGCGTGATCGCCGAATTGGTCTGGCAGTGGACGCCGTTCATGATGCTGCTGATCCTGGCCGGTCTGCAGTCCATGCCGAACGACATCAGCGAGGCGGCCAAGGTCGACGGCGCGACGAGCTTCCGGCTGTTCCGCGAGCTGACGCTCCCCCATCTTCGTCGGTTCATCGAACTCGGTGCTGTGCTGGGTGCCATCTACCTGGTGAACACGTTTGATGCCGTGTACATGATGACCTCCGGCGGCCCCGGGGTCTCGAGCGCCAACCTGCCGTTCTACATCTATCAGCGCGCGTTCCTCGGCTTCGACATCGGTCAGGCCGCGGCGATGGGCGTGGTCACCGTGATCGGCACCATCGTCGTCGCTTCGCTGGCGCTACGACTGATCTTCAAGAGCTTCACCGGGAACGAGGAGGCAGCCTGATGAGTACCGCAACGCAATCTCGCCCGTCGTCGACGACCGTCGACGGGGTGGAGATCGCCCGCCGCAAGAACCCGCGCGGGGTCCTGCTGACCGTCTTCACGTGGATTCTGGCGCTGGGGTTCTTCTTCCCGGTGCTCTGGATGGTGCTGACGGCGTTCAAGAAGGAGAGTGACGCGGCCACCAACCCGCCGACGTTCATCTTCACCCCGACGCTGGAGCAGTTCAAGGAGGTGTTCGACGCCGGTATCGGCACCCCGTTGATGAACTCCTTGTTCGCCACCATCGTCTCGACGATCCTGGTTCTGGCCCTGGGTGTTCCGGCCGCGTTCGCGCTGTCGCTGCGGCCGGTCCGCAAGACCCAGGATGCGCTGTTCTTCTTCATCAGCACCAAGATGCTGCCCATCGTGGCCGCGATCATCCCGTTGTATGTGATCGTCGGCCGCATCGGCATGCTGGACAACATCTGGACACTGGTCATCCTCTACACCGCGATGAACCTGCCGATCGCCGTCTGGATGATGCGTTCGTTCTTCCTCGAGGTCCCCAGCGAACTCCTCGAAGCGGCCAGCATCGACGGCGCGAGCCTGTGGACGTCGGTGCGCGAGGTGATCCTCCCGCTCATCTCACCCGGCATCGCGGCGACCGCGTTGATCTGCGTGATCTTCTCGTGGAACGAATTCTTCTTCGCCGTCAACATGACCGCGGTCAACGCCCAGACCATGCCGGTGTTCCTCACCGGGTTCATGTCCGGCCAAGGCCTGTATTGGGCGCAACTGTCGGCCGCATCGGTCCTCGCCGCGCTCCCGGTGGTGATCTGCGGCTGGATCGCCCAGAACAAACTCGTCCGTGGCCTGTCGTTCGGCGCCATCAAGTAGACCGTCCCACCCACTTCCCCCAGAATCCAGGAGACCCACCATGGCTTCCATCAGCTACGACGACGCGTGCTGCGTCTACCCCGGCGCCGACAAACTCGCCGTCGACCGCCTCAACCTCGACATCGCCGACGGCGAGTTCGTCGTCCTCGTGGGCCCCTCGGGCTCCGGCAAATCGACCGCACTGCGGATGCTCGCCGGACTCGAGGAGATCGACTCCGGCGCCATCCGCATCGGCGGACAGAACATGGTCGGCGTCGCACCCAAGGACCGCGACATCGCCATGGTCTTCCAGAACTATGCGCTCTACCCCAACAAGACCGTCGGGGAGAACATGGGATTCGCACTCAAGATGCGCGGCATCCCCACCGACGAACGCAAGAAGAAGGTCGCCGAAGCCGCGAAACTCCTCGACCTCACCGACTATCTGGACCGCAAACCGGCCAAACTGTCCGGCGGTCAACGCCAACGCGTCGCGATGGGCCGCGCCATCGTCCGTGAACCGCAGGTCTTCTGCATGGACGAGCCGCTGTCCAACCTCGATGCCAAACTCCGGGTACAGACCCGCACCCAGATCGCTGCACTGCAACGGCGTCTCGGCACCACCACCGTCTACGTCACCCACGACCAGGTGGAGGCCATGACCATGGGTGACCGGGTCGCCGTCCTGCGCAACGGTGCGCTGCAGCAGTTCGCCACCCCGGCCGACCTCTACGACCGTCCGGTCAACGCGTTCGTCGCCGGCTTCATCGGTTCCCCGGCGATGAATCTGTTCACCGCGCCAGTCACCGACGGCTCCATCACGATCTCCGGCGCGACCGTCGACCTCGACAACGAAGCGCAAGGTCTGCTGCGCAAGTCCGGACTGTCGAAGGTGATCGTCGGCATCCGTCCCGAGCATCTCGCGATCGGCGGTGACCGCGGCATCACCGCGGACGTGGCACTCCTCGAAGAACTCGGGAGCGAGAGTTACCTCTACGCCAAGGTCGACGATCCGTCGATCGCCACTCTCGAGGGCGACCCCGTCACCCTCGTCGCGCGATCACCCCACCGTGCCCCGGCGAAGCTCGGCGATGCGGTGCGCCTGTACCAGTCCGATCACGCCGTGCACCTTTTCGATCCGGAAACGGGGAATCGCCTGAGCTGAGGTGGGTCCCGCGCACGATCTGCGCTGATACTGTTACTGCTCCGACGACCTGCAGGAGCACATCCGGTGACACTCGAGCGCGAGACGACGACGGACGCGGACTCCGGACAGGACCAGCCCGCCGAAACCATCACCGAACCCACCCCGGCCCATGGATGGTGGCGCAGGCACCGCGAACGCTACGCGTTCACCGGGATGGTCGTGGCGCTCGCCTTCGTCTGGTTGTCGATGACGCCGTCGCTGTTGCCACGCGGCGCCCTGTTCCAGGGACTCGTGAGCGGCGCGTCAGCGGCAGTGGGTTACTGCATCGGGGTGTTCCTCGCGTGGCTGGTGCGCTTCATGATCTCGCGCGACGAGCCGTGGCGGAGCGCGAGCCGCCGATCGTGGCTCATCCTCGCCGGCGTGGCGATCGTCGGGACGGTGCTGATGCTCGTCTGGTTCTCCCAGTGGCAGTCCGACATCCGCGATCTGATGGGGGTCGGGCAGCTGACCTGGACGGCGTTCCCGACGATCGCCGTCCTCGCCGTGATCGTCTTCGTTGTGCTGATGTCCCTCGGACAGGCCTTCGCCTTCGCCGTCGGATGGTCGGTCCGACAGCTCAATCGCATTGCTCCCCCACGTATCTCGGCGGTGATCGGGGCAGGCCTGGTGGTCGTCCTGACCGTCTTCGTCCTCAACGGCGTGGTCGCGAAGTACTCGATGCAGTGGCTCAACGCGAGTTTCGCCGCAGCGAACGAGGAGACGAAGGCCGACAACTCCCCGCCGACCTCCGCGCTGCGCTCCGGTGGCCCGGGCTCCCTGGTCACGTGGGATTCGTTGGGCCGCGAGGGTCGTGTGTTCGTCTCCCGGGGACCGGATGTGGGCGCACTGACGCAATTCAACGGCTCTCCGGCAACCGAACCCATCCGGGTGTATGCGGGCCTGGAGTCCGGCGACAGCATCCGGGAGAATGCCGAATTGGCGGCCGACGAGCTGGTGCGCACCGGCGGTTTGCAGCGCAAGGTCATCGCGGTCGCTTCGACGACCGGCAGCGGCTGGGTGAACAAGGCCACTGTGGACTCGCTCGAGTACATGTACAACGGCGACATCGCGACCGTGAGCATGCAGTACTCGTATCTACCGAGCTGGCTCTCGTTCCTCGTCGACAAGGAGCGGGCCCGGCAGGCCGGTCGCGCGTTGTTCGAGGCGGTCTCCGAACGTGTCAGCGCCATCCCGGAAGCCGACCGGCCCAAGCTGGTGGTCTTCGGCGAGAGTCTCGGCTCGTTCGCCGGTGAAGCCGCGTTCGGCAGCATCCCCGCTCTCGCGGCCCGCACGGATGGTGCGCTGTTCAGCGGTCCGACCTTCAACAACACCCTGTGGAAGGACACCACCGCCGACCGTGATGCCGGGTCGCCGCAGTGGCAACCTGTCTACGACAACGGCTCCCAGGTCCGTTTCATCGCCGACCAACAGGATCTGGGTCACCCCGATGCGCTATGGAAACCGTCGCGCATCGTCTACCTGCAGCACGCCAGTGATCCGATCACCTGGTGGAATCCCAACCTCATCCTCAACGAGCCGGACTGGCTCGCCGAGCCCCGGGGTCGCGACGTCCTGTCGTCGACGCGGTGGATACCGTTCGTGACCTTCCTTCAGGTGTCGGCGGACATGGCCGTGGCGGTCAACGTGCCCGACGGGCACGGCCACGACTACATGTCGGCGATCCCCTACGCCTGGGCGGCGATGCTGGAACCGCCGGGATGGACCGACGTCAAGACCGAGGCCTTGCTGCCGCGCCTGAACCGCGACTGACCGCGGGCCCGTTCGACGGCCGATCGAACCGTCAGATCAGACCCGTGGCATCGAACACCCAGCTCGTATCCGCCTTCGCCAGGTCGTCCATCCACGTCGCCGGGGCCGAGTTGATCAGGGTGGCGGCGTCCCAATAGTCCTTCCACAAAGTCACCTTGCCGTCGACGACCCGGTGCACGGTGACGAACGGGAGCACCGCGACCTCGCCGCTCGCCCATTCCCACCGCTCGGAATGCTCGTAGATCACGTCGTCGCCGTGTGCCACCAGCACGCCGTCGTGGTTGGTGTACGCCGCCAGCGGCTCGAAGCCGACCTTGATCCGCTTGACGATGTCATGGGGACCACGGGCCGCCAATGTCGGACCGTACGGCATGTCGACGTAGATGCACTCGTCGGCGAGGTATGGCATCACGGCATCCCAATCTCGTTGTGCGAGAGCAGACCAGAGCCCCCGAACGATCGCTGCCGAGTCGCACTCGCTGACTGCCTCAGCGGACATCGGCGAGCCCCGAATCGGTTGCGGTAACGGTCGGATCAGGCACCGCAGGCGCCCGGAGTCCGTGTCGGAGGAACTGCCCGGTCCGCGAAGCACCGACGATGTCCGTCGGAACCCCGTGGTCGACGACCTTGCGACCGCTGACGAAAACCGCGACGACGGTGTCGTCGTTGCGGTTCACCATGCGCGAGAGCCCACCATAGGCCTCCACCGGCGCCTCCGCGTACTCCTCGAGCGACTCGTCGAGATGCTCCGGATCCACGATCATCAGATCCGCACGGTCGCCCGGACGCAGATGACCCGCGTCGATCCCATACCAGTCCGCGAGTTCGCCGGTCATCCGGTGCACTGCGGCGGCGGTGTCGAGGAAGGGCTCGCCGGCCAGCTCAGCGGAGCGGACGTGCCTCAGCAACCGCAGGCCGAAGTTGTAGAACGCCATGTTCCGCAGGTGGGCGCCGGCATCCGAGAACCCCAGTTGGATGCCCGGTTCACGGGCCATCTGCTTCAGCACCTCGGGACGGTGGTTGGAGATCGTCGTCCGCCAGCGTAGTTCGGTTCCGTGTTCGAGAACGAGGTCCAGGAATGCGTCCACCGGATGCAGACCGCCCCGGTCCAGTCCGACCTGCCCGAACGACTTCCCGATCACCGAATCATCCGGACAGCCGACGATCTGGGCATCGAAGAAGTCCCGATGCCACACGCGCACACCGTATTTGGATTCGTAGTCCTTACGGAAGCGTCGCCGGTACTCCTCGTCGCGCAGCAACTCGTCGCGTGCCAGCTCCTCTTTGAGGTGCAATGCGGCCGCCCCGGAACCGAACTCCTCGAAGATCACCAGGTCGATCCCGTCGGCGTAGACCTCGAACGGGACGGGCAGATGCTGCCACCGGAAGTCACCGCCGAGCCGGTTCACCAGCGCGGCAAGCGGACCCATGATCTTGATCGCATACGGATTGGCCTTGATGTCGGCCGCCGACAGGAGGCTGGTCTTGAGATGCGGACGACCGATGCCCAGCGACGTGAGCGCCTGCGACCCGACATTCACGGGGTTCGCGATGTCGGGTCCGGCCTGCAGGATGCGGCCGGATCTCCGCAACAGAGCCTTCAGCCTGCGGAGTTCGCGCGGCTTGGCATAGGTCGACGGCAACGTACGCGAACGGCAGGTCTCACCGTCGACCTTGTCGAAGAGGAGCTGCTGCGAGGACATACCGACGAACCCCACCTCGAGCGCATCGGCGAGCCATCGTTCCATCTGCGCCTGCTCGGAGCCGGTCGGCCGCGTCGATTTCTGGGTTGCCCGGTCGAGTCCCATGACCGCCGACCGCATATCCGAGTGGCCGATGAATGCCGCGACATTCGGGCCGAGCGCCCGGGACTCGAGGGCGTCGATGTATTCCTTGGGACCTGACCAGGTCTTGTGCCGGTCGACCGTGCTGATCACGTGCTCACGGGGGATCGCCTCCACCCGACCGAAGAGATCGCCGGCATCCGTCCCGTCGACATGGATCGTCGACAACGAGCAGGACCCGAGCAGCACGGTCGTGACCCCGTGCCGCAACGACTCCGAGAGCGACGGCTCGGCGAGCACCTCCACGTCGTAATGGGTGTGGATGTCCACCATGCCCGGCATCACCCACATCCCGTCGGCATCGATCACTTCGGGACACCCGGAGTCGTCGATGGGATCCACGGAGACGACGGCCACCTGGCCGTCCCGGATGCCGAGTGTGCGGATCGCCGCGGGCGCGCCGGTGCCGTCGAACCAGAGGCCGTTGCGAATGATTGTGTCGTAAGTCACTCGACCATTAGAGACAGGGTCCGGAATCGATGTCAACGATTGAGTAGACAAATTCCCAATTCTGTACACCCGACCAACTCCCGCCTTCGAGTGATCGCCGGTGACAGGCTGAGCAAGAACGGTCGGGCGCGACGACCGGCAGGCGACGGATACTGATGACATGACCGACACCGGCCGCGACCGGATCCGCGAACTGCTCGATGCCGTACTCGCCGACGATCACCACACCCTCGACGACATGGCGACGGGCGCACACGCGTCGGCATTCCATTTCAGTCGCCAGCTCGCGCGCCACACCGGCGAATCACCGGTGGCCCTGCGACGTCGCGTGATGCTCGAACGCGCGGCCTGGCACCTCCAGCGCGGCGAATCGGTCACCGACACCGCGTTCGCATCGGGATACGAATCGGTCGAGGGCTTCGCACGCGCCTTCACACGGGCGTTCGGCCACCCACCGAGTCGTTCGGGCTCGCGCACCGAGCACGGACATTGGCTGCCGTCACCCAACGGCATCCACTTCCACTCCCCAACCGTTCTCTACATCGACACCGGCGGCGCGTCAGAGGAGTCCGCGGGCGACGTGGTGGCATTGATGGTCCGACACGACCTCGACGACATCGCCGCCTTGCTCGCCGCGGCCAAGGACATTGACGACGAGTCCTGCGCGACGGTTCGTCTGCCGGGACACCGCGTGCTGCCATGGGCCGGTCCCGACGAGACGATCGCCGACGTCCTCACCCACCTCGTCGTCGACAAGGCCCCGTGGATGGCCAGCATCGACGGCACCGACGAGCCCGATCTCGACGGGCCACACGACGTGCAGGCACTGATCGAGATGCACGAGGAGATCGCACCGCGCTGGCTCGCGTTGACCCGCGACATCGACAGACGTGGCGCATGGCCCGACCGGATCGTCGACGCGATCTGCGATCCACCCGAATCCTTTCTGCTGTCGCAGATCTGGTCGCATGTGCTGACCTTCTCCGCACATCGCCGCCAACTGGTCCGGTGGATGCTCGCCGACGCCGGGATCGATGTGCGGTCGATCGACCCCGACCCCATCATGTGGCATCGACAGCGATCCGGAGGATTCACATGAACACCAGACCCAGATTCCGCTACTACACCGCGACCACCCTCGACGGCTATCTCGCAGACGAGAACGACTCCCTCGATTGGCTTCTCACACAGCCGATCGACGACGACGGCGCAATGAACTACGGAGCGTTCATCTCCGACGTCGGGTGCGTGGTGATGGGAGCGACCACCTACCGATGGCTGCTCGATCACGAGGTGGTCGACGGGAAGCCCTGGCCCTACGACATGCCGTGCTTCGTGTTCACCCATCGCGATCTCACTCCCGTCGCCGAATCGATCCGGATCGTCTCCGGCACTCCGGAAGAACATCATTCGACGCTCGTCGAGGCGGCGACCGGAAAGGACATCTGGGTCGTCGGGGGTGGCGATCTGGCCGCACAGTTCGCCGAAGCAGGGCTGCTCGACGAGGTCATGGTGTCCATCGCCCCGGTCACCCTCGGCGCCGGGCGGCCGCTGTTCCCACGCCGGTTCGACCTGGAACTGCTGACGGTGGAACGCAATCGAGCGTTCGTGTGTGCGCGTTACCGCGTGGTGGGACCGCGTGAGCCGGCTCAAGGATGACCGGTCATTCGAGTGGGTCCGGTGGAGACCAGTGGACCAGCGGTCCGCGTGCCGTCACGCGTCGCCGACGCCCAACTGTCGGCTCGCGTCGAGACCGCGAGCCCACCGCGGCATGATGAAGATGCCCTCCGCCTCGGCGCACAGACCGTCGGCGGTCGAGATCGTCCCGCTGGCAAATGACTTGTGGCCCTCGGTGCGGTCGAGTCGGCCCTCGACGCGGATCGGACCGAGAACCGTCCCCTGCCGATACCGGATCGTCAACGTCCCGGTCATACCGGGCGACCCGGCATTGACCGCCGCGTTTCCCAGGACCTGATCGAGGATGAGACCGATGACGCCACCGTGCACCAGCCCGGGCGGACCCTCGTATTGCGGCCCGAGATCGAACTCGGCCCAGACATGATCGGCCTCGGCGTGGAACTCGACCGGAGGGGCAAGGGGATTGCGGATACCCTCGACCGCATTTCCCCAGTTCCGCAGCCGCCCATCGGAGTTGAAGCGCAAACCGAACGACGAGTCGATCCGGCTGCGCTCGAGGATCTCGGTGGCCGCGTCGATGTGCGCTCGCGCCTCGGCCAGCTCGTCCTCGCCTACGTCGGTCACCACCGTTGCCGTGACCAGGCCACGCACGCTGTCGCCGAGCTCCCTCGCCTGCTCGATCTGCCGCGTCAGTTCCTCGGCCGGGATCTCCTCGGTGATGTACCCGCTCATCGCTCACCTCACACTGTCGAAACGGCCCGAACGACCACGCTATCCCACCGGATAATCGGGTCACGGTTCCGGCGACGAACATCACGAACAAACGAGAACACGTTCTCGTTCTTGATACGCTTGCCCAATGGCACGAATCGGCGGCTTCGCGGACGACGACATCGTCGGGTGGCTCGGCCTCTCACCGACGCTCGGGGGTGCTCTCGGCAACTACGCCGACGCCGTCTACACCAAGAGCCGCCTCGACCCCCGCACCCGCGAACTGGCCCGGATGGTGATCGCGGGTCACAACGAGTGTGCCGTCTGCCGCAACACGCGGGCGCAGGCGAGCGGCCTCGACGAAGAGTTCTACCTCCACGTCGACGACTGGGCCACCTGGCCCGGCTATTCCGACGGTGAACGCGTCGCCGCGGAGTTCGCCCATCGATTCGCCACCGATCACATCGGTTTGCGTGAGGACGACGAATACTGGGAGAGGTGTCGCGCCGCCCTGTCCGACGAACTCGTCGTCGACCTGGCGGTGTCGTGTGCGTTGTGGCTGGGTCAGGGCCGTGCCCTTCGCGTCCTCGACGTGGGTCAGGCCTGCCGCCTGTCGATCTGAACCGCCCCGCTGCCCGGGCGACCCGCCCGGTAGCCTCACCACCATGAGCGATCAACAGTGGAATGCGTTCGAGGTCTCGATCTCCGATTTCGTCGCCGAGGTGACCCTCACCGGCCCGGGCAAGGGCAACGCGATGGGACCCGACTTCTGGCGTGAACTCCCCGAGATCTGCGCACAACTCGACCGCGACGACGATGTGCGCGCGATCGTGTTGACCGGTTCGGGATCTCACTTCTCCTACGGGCTCGACCTGCCGGCAATGGCGGGCGACCTCGGGACGGTCCTGGCCGAAGGCGCCAAGGCGCGTCCGCGTACCGAATTCCACGACATGGTGCGTCGTATGCAGGGCGCCATCTCGGCGGTCGCCGACTGCCGCAAACCGGTTGTCGCGGCGGTGTCCGGTTGGTGCATCGGGGGCGGCGTCGACCTGATCAGCGCCGCCGACATCCGTTTTGCCGCCGCCGACGCCAAGTTCAGCGTGCGCGAAGTCAAGGTGGCGATGGTCGCCGACGTCGGTAGCTTTGCCCGCCTGCCCCAGATCATCGGCGACGGCCATCTGCGCGAACTCGCACTGACCGGCAAGGACATCGACGCCGATCACGCCCTGCGGATCGGTCTGGTCAACGATGTCCTGCCGGATCGTGACGGCGTGCTGGCCGCCGCCCGCGCCACGGCCGCGGAGATCGCCGCGAACCCGCCGTTGGTGGTACAGGGTGTCAAGTCGGTGCTCGATCACAGCCGCCGGGCGGCCGTCGACGACAGTCTGCGCTACGTCGCTGCGTGGAACTCCGCTTTCCTGCCGAGCGATGACCTCACCGAGGCCATCAGCGCCGTGTTCGAGAAGCGTGCGCCGGAGTTCCGCGGGGCCTGACCCGAAACGGCGTCCGCGCGGGTCTCTCCATCCGCGCGGACCATCCCGCGGTCGTTCTCAGACCAGTGCGTTCCTCAGATCAGGGCGATCGGCTCGAGTAGAAACACCGGGATCTGACGTTCGGTCCGGGAGACGTACAGGTCGAAGTTCGGCCATACCTCGACCATCCTCGCCCACGCCTCACCGCGTTCGTCACCGTCCAACTCCCGAAACGTCACGGTCTCGTACTCCCCATGGTGGCCGACCTCGGCGGTGTCGGCGGCACGGAGATTGAAGACCCACTGTGGCATGCGCGGACCGCCGAAATACGATCCGGCGATCAGCCAGCCCTTCTCCGTCGGTACCGCGAGAAGACGGGTCGATCGCACGACTCCACTGCGTCGTCCGGCAACCCGCAGGGTGATGTTCGGTAACCCACCGATGTCCAGCAGCCCGTACTTCTGGCCGGTGATCCGCTGTACCGCACTGTCGACGACGACGATCTGTGGCAGCAATCGTGGCATCCAGCTGATCGAACCGATCTTGATCGCCAGCGGAGTGAGGGCGCCCATGCCCCAAGTGTGACATCCCGTGGCCTCGGCTTCACTTCGGCGTGCGCGCCGACCGTCGTATCCACACGCCGCGCAGCCCTGTGGATGGCAGAACTCACATCCACGCGATCGAGGGAATGATCGCGGCATGACATACGACAGCTCTCCGAGACCGGATACGGGTACCGCCCACGATCCCATCCACTCGGCCGCCGACCTCCACCGACGATGGCGCCTGCTGATGGAGCCACTCGGGCTCTCCGAGATCCTCCTGTGGTTCACCTTCGTCGATGCCGACCACCTACAGACCCCCGCGCTCAACCAACTGGCGATTCCCGCGCGCCCTGACCGGTCCATCTCGGACATCCTGATGAGCCGTCTCGGCGAGGCCGTCGCACAGCTCCCGGATCTGTCCGTCGCGCTGCTGCTGACGCGACCCGGCAACGACGGTGTGACCGACGACGACATGGGCTGGGCTCGGTTCCTCACCGCGGATGCCGCCCGCCACGGCGTGATCCTGCATCCGATCCACCGCGCGAACGATGTGGAGCTGATCGCGCTCACGCTTCCCACCGACGCGGCCGCCTGACGCGGTTGCACACCGTTGGAATGGGGTGGGTGCCCGGGTAGCTTGGCCCATGAGCGTCGGCCACAGCATGCCGGCGGCAGGCACGGGAGATCGGACGATCATGGCGCAACGCATCCTGCTCGACGGCGGTCAGACCGGGACGCGGGTACGTATCGTCGGTCCGTCGTCGAGCAGCGACCACCGGGCCGGACCCATCCGTACCGATCGCCCCGTGGTTCCGCAGATCGCCCGCGCCGCAAGCGAAGTCCTCGCCGAAGCGGCCAGCACGGTCGGTGAACTCGCGGCCGGCGTCTCGGGGCTCACCCCGGATGCGACCCGCCCGGCGGAGCTTCGGGAAGCGGTTGCCCATCTGGGTATCCGTACGGTCGCGCTGACCCACGACTCGGTGTCGGCGTATCTCGCGGCCAATCGCCTCGCGCTCGGTGCCGTCACGGCGGTCGGTACGGGGGTCGTCACGCTGGGGGTCGGCACCGCGGGCACTGCGCGGGTGGACGGATGGGGGCATCTGGTCGGCGACGCAGGCAGCGCCTACTGGATCGGGCGGGCGGGACTCGAAGCCGCCCTGCGCTCGTTCGACGGCCGAGGTCCCGACACCGGACTCGAGTCGGCGGCGCGCGACCGGTTCGGACCGTTGCCCGAGCTCTACATGGTGTTGCAGGGCGATCCCGACCGCGTGAGTCGCACCGCCGGATTCGCGAGAGAGGTCGACGACGCAGCACGTGCGGGCGATCGGGTCGCGATCGAGATCAACGACCGGGCCGCCACCGAACTCGCCGCGTCGGTCGCCGCCGCACTGCGCCGCAGCGGACACCGGCCCGACGACACGGCCAGGGTCAGCTGGATGGGCGAGGTACTCAGCCACAACGAGCGGATCCGGGAACGGTTCGTCGGTGTGCTCGGCACCGCGGTGCCCGGCGCCATCGTCGAGGCCCCCCGCGGTGAGCCACTCGACGGCGTCGGGCTGTTGCTCGACCTACCGTCCGAACACCCGCTGGCCGACCAGGTTCACCGCGCTTGAGGGTGCGGGTCGTGCCGGCCGCTCCGCGCGCTCAGGACTCGGAGGCGAGGGAATCGGTGAGCGTGCCGGCCAGCAACTTGGCGAACTCGGCCGGATCGCCGAGCTCGCCGCCCTCTGCGATCACCGCCATCCCGTAGATCAACTTCGCCGTCGCCGCGAGGGACGTGTGGTCGTCGGAAGCCCGGAAGGCGTCGTTCAGACCGGCGATCAGCGGGTGGTCGGCGTTGATCTCCAGCGCACGCTTCGTCTTGGGCAGCTCCTGTCCCGACGCCCGATAGAGCTTCTCCAATTGCGGTGACATCGAGAAGGTGTCGCCGACCAGGCACGCCGCCGACTCGGTGAGCCGCGACGACAGGCGCGCCTCGTTGACGTCGTCGGTGAGGGTCTCGGCCAGCCAATCCAGCAGGCCGGTGAACTCCTCGGTCCGCTTCTCCTTGTCCGCCTTGGCCTTTTCCGTGTCGGTGTCGTCGTCGGCCGACGCCGCGTCGACACCGTCGAGGTCGACGGCTCCCTTGGCGATCGAGGTGAAGGACTTGCCCTCGAACTCCAGTCCGCTGCTCACCCACATCTCGTCCACCGGGTCGGTCAGGAGGAGGACCTCGACCCCCTTCGCACGGAATGCCTCGATATGGGGTGAGTTCTCGATCTGCTGACGGGTCTCGCCGGTCATGTAGTACACGGTGTCCTGGCCGCTACGCATCCGTCCGACGTAGTCGGCCAGGGTGGTGAGGTCGTCGGCGGAGTCGGTCGACTCGAACGACGATGCCTTGAGCAGGGCATCGCGATTGTCGATGTCGTTGACCAGGCCTTCTTTCCAGACCCGGCCGAAGTTCTGCCAGAACGTTTTGTAGTCGTCGGGCCGCGAGGCGCGCATGTCCCCGACCGTCGAGATCACCCGCTTGGTAAGGCGACGTCGGATGGCCCGGATCTGGCGGTCCTGCTGCAGGATCTCCCGCGAGACGTTCAGCGACAGGTCGGCGGCATCGACGACGCCCTTCACGAAACGCAGGTACTCCGGGATGAGCTCTTCGCAGTCATCCATGATGAAGACGCGCTTGACGTAGAGCTGGACGCCGGAAGTGCGTTCACGCATGAACAGATCGAACGGCGCCTGCGTCGGGATGAACAGCAGCGCCTGGTATTCGAAGGTGCCCTCGGCCTTGAGCGTGATCACCTCGAGCGGCTCGTCCCACGCATGACTGACGTGACGGTAGAACTCGTGGTACTCGTCCTCGGTCACCTCGTCGGAGGACTTGGCCCACAACGCCTTCTGTGAGTTGATCGTCTCGCTGACGATCTCGGTCGTCGGCTCGGCCACGGTGTCGGTATCGGTGTCGTCGGTCTCGGGTGCCGGAACCGTCTTCTCGACGTCCATCCGGATCGGCCACGCGATGAAGTCCGAGTAGCGCTTCACCAGCTGACGCAGCTTGGTTGGGTCGGTGTAGTCGTACAGGTGGTCGTCGGTGTCGACCGGCTTGAGGGCGAGCGTCACGGACGTCCCCTGCGGTGCGTCGCTCACCTCGTCGAGCGTGTAGGTGCCGTCACCGGTCGATTCCCATCGGGTGCCTGCCTCGTCGGCGGCATGGCGGGTGACGAGGGTGACCCGGTCGGCGACCATGAAGGTCGAATAGAAGCCGATACCGAACTGTCCGATCAACTCTTCGGACGCGGCCGCATCCTTGACCTCCGCGAGTTTGCGGCGGAGTTCTGCGGTTCCGGACCGTGCGAGCGTGCCGATCAGACCGACGACGTCGTCGCGGGACATGCCGATACCGTTGTCGCGAACCGTCAGGGTGCGCGCATCCCGATCGGTGTCCAGTTGGATGTGCAGGTCCGAGGTGTCCACCTCGAGGCTCTTGTCCTGGAGCGATTCGAGCCGCACCTTGTCCAGGGCATCGGATGCGTTGGAGATCAGCTCACGTAGGAAGCTGTCTTTGTTCGAGTAGACCGAATGGACCATGAGATCCAGCAACTGCCGGGTCTCGGCCTGGAACTCGCGAACCTCTGTTTGACCACTCACGATAACCTCCGCGTCAGAGTCATTGCCGGAGCCGCATATTACCGATCCGCCGATTGGCTACTCTGAAGTGGGTCGGCCGGTTCACCCGCCGTCCGCACACCGCCGGAAGTTCCGCCACAGGAAGACAGGTGCATGTCTCCTCCTCGTCTGTTGTTCGTGCACGCGCACCCCGACGACGAATCGCTGTGGACCGGTGGCGCCATCGCCCGCCACATCGCCCGTGGCGGTGACGCCGACCTGGTCGTGTGCACCTGGGCGGAGGGCACCGAACGACACGCGGAACTGGTGGAGGCGGCCGGCACGCTCGGACTGCCCAGGCCGCCGATCATGCTCGGCTATGCCGACGATCGCGTGCCCGAGTCGGCACCGGAGGCGATGCGCTTCTGCTCCGCACCCCTCGACGACCCGGTCCGCACGCTGGTGGCGCACATCAGGCGCCTGCGGCCGGACGCGATCGTCACCTACGACGCGGTCGGCATCTACGGCCACCCCGACCACGTCCACGCACATCGAGTGGCGACGGTCTCGGCCGACGCCGCCGCATCCGGCGGGTTGTACCGATCGACCGGCGAACCCTGGCAGGTCCGGTCGATGTACTTCGTGACGATCGCCCAATGGATGGTCGACGACGTGCAACACGATCTGTTCGCAGACCTCCCGCCGCAGTACCTGCCGGGGACCTCCGAGGACGATGTCGATCTGGTGCTCGACGTCGCGGAATGGCGCGACCGCAAGGCCGATGCGATCATCTGTCACCGAACCGAACTCGATCGCAGCCGGACCATGAAGGCCCTGATGGGCCTGCCGGCCGCGCGGCGCAGTCGCCTGCTCGGGACCGAGTGTTTCCTCCGTCGCGATCTCGTGCCCGGCGGCGTCGACCTCGGCTGATGGTTGCCGCAGCGATCAAGTCGGCTCGGGCGACTCCGCGACGCGGATCGGCGACCGCAGGCCACTGGCACGCTGGACACGACGCGCAACCGCGGCGGCCAGCACCTCCGGCGAGCCGACGATGCGGACCCGCAGCCGGGCGCGGGTGACGGCCGTGTAGAGCAGTTCACGGGTGAGCAGTTCCGAGCCCTCCGGCGGCAGGATCACGGTCACGCCGTCGAACTGGCTGCCCTGGCTCCGGTGGATCGTCATCGCATACATCGGGACCGCGTCGGCGAGTTGGGTGGGATGGAGTTCGAAGAGGTGTTCGCCGCGCCGGAACACGACCTGTAGCCCATCTCCCTCTGGATCGACGGTGTCGGATGCCAGGCCCGTACGGACGACGACGCCGCAATCACCGTTGAACGTCCCGGTCTGCCGATCGTTTGCGGTGACGAGGAGCGGCTGACCGGCGTGACGCGATGTCGAGTCGACGGACAGATGTGGCGGATGATCCGGGAGTTCCGCCAGCCAGTCGACGACGCGACGCGACCATCCCTGGACGCCCCAGACGCCCTCCCGGTGGGCGCAGAGAACGCGGTGACCGTCGAGCGCGTCGAGCGCAGCGGCGGCACCGCCCGCCACCGCTGCCGCCCGAAGCGCGGCTCCCCAGGTCGCGACATCGGTACGCACATCGTCGAGGTCATCGGCCGCCACCAACGTCACATCGGTCACGGTCGGATCGCCGACCAGGTCGAGGACGGAATCGGCATCCCCACGGTTGATGGCCGCAGCCACCCGGGCGATGCCGCCCCCGAAGCGGTGTCCCCGGCGAAGCGTGACGACACCGCGTTCGACACGATCGCGGCCGGCGACGGTCGACATGACGTCGTCGTCGAGAAGTCCGGACGGGATCGGGGTGGGCGGCGTCGCATCCTCACCGTCGACGAGATCGGCGAGGACCGCGCCCGCCTCGACCGACGCGAGTTGATGCGGGTCACCGACCAGGATCACCCGGGCATCCGGCCGTACCGCGTCGAGAAGTTTGCTCATCGCCGTCATCGAGAGCATCGAGGTCTCGTCCACGACGACGACGTCGTGCGGGAGCTTGTTCCCCCGTCCGTATCGAGGTGCCGAGCCGGGCCGCCAACCCAGCAGCGAATGGACCGTGACCGCGCGCACCGACCGCGGTGCGGCGTCGTCAGCCGAGACCGCCGCTTGCAACTGCGCCGCCGCACGACCCGTCGGAGCGCACAGCCCGATGCGGGCGCCGCCCCCCGCGAGGCGGTCGAGGACCGCCAGGATCCGGGCCACCGTGTACGTCTTGCCCGTTCCCGGTCCGCCCGCGACGACCAATGTCCAACTGACCGCCGCCATCTGCGCGGCGATGCGCTGCAGATCCGCGTCTCCGGGTCCGGCCGGGCCGAACACGGCGTCGACTGCCGACGCGACATCGGCGACGTCCACACCAGGCCGGGACGAGCGCCGCTCACCCAACACCGAGCGGATCAGCTCTTCCTGACGAAAATACTTGCGCAGGTACAGCAACGGTCCGTCGTCGGAGGTGGCGAGAACCAGCGGCCGCAACGGTCCCGTTGCGCCGCCGCGGACCAGGACGCTGTCCGCCAGCGCCTGTTCCAGCTCGTCGGACGACGGCATCACCGCGGAGACGGCGTCGTCGTCGGCGACGAGTTCGGGGATTCGTGCGATGGCCAGGCAGGTCGAGCCCTGTCGCACTGCCCGCACGGCCAGCGCAGTCCCGATCTGCGCGGCCTCGCTCACCTGTCCCCCACTGAGATGCACGAGGCGCCGGGTCACGTGGACGTCCGCGGCGTCGAGCAGTCCCGATGTGTTCAGCAATCCCAGGGCGCCGTCGTGGGCGAGCACCGCACGCGGATCGAATTCCGTACGGGCCGGCGGCGAACCGTCCACTTCCGGTCCTCCGGTTCCGCCCTGCCGAGTCGTGGTCATGGTGTCCCCTTCCCGAGCAGATCCGAGAGCTCCTCGACCAGCCCGGCCGGGACCTGCCATTCGAAGACACCGCAGCCGGGCGGGGTATCGGGACCGACCATCCCCCGGACGAAGTGATACTGCACGGGCCCGAGATGCTCGGTGGCGTCGTACCCGGGCAGTCGCCACCGCAGATATCGATGCAGCGCAACCGAATACAGCAAGGCCTGGAGTGGATAATTGGCGCTGATCATCTCCGCGGCCATCGACGCGCGGTCGAAGTCCTCGGCGGTCAGATCCCCCGGCCGCAGTCGGTTGGTCTTGTAGTCGACCACCACGAATCGGCCGTCGGGGGTGCGCAACACCGAGTCGATGCTCCCGGTGAGGAAGCCGCGAATACGTTGAGGCGGCAGCTCACGCAGGCGCGCACCGAAGCCGATGAGCGGATCGTCGTCGGGCAGGTGACGATCCATGAGATCGGCTATCGACGCCATCGTCACCGCAGCCGGGACTGTCCCGGTCGTCGACTGCGGTCCCGTGGCGAGCGGGAACTCGAAGTCCAGCTCGGCGAGTCGGTTCCCCGGGCGCACCTGCCACAGATCACCGAACCCCAACGGGGTGGTCAGCACCCCCACCAACGCCGTCGACAGGCGGTCGGCGTCGACGTCCACCATCCGCCCTTCGATCGCGGTGGCGCAGAGCTCCCGCACGTGCGCGGTGATGTCGGCGGAATCGGTGTCCACATATTCGAGCACCTCGTGCACGAGGGTGCCGAAGGCCGCGCCGAAGGGCATGCCGTTCATCAGCGACGGCATACCGTCGATCGCCGCCGTCGAGCCGGCGTCAGCCACCTCCTCGACGGGCTCGTCGACGATCAGTCCGTCGGCAGCCTCGCTCCCCGTTGCGAGCAGCGGCCGGTTGGCATGGTGACCCGCTGCCGCGACGATCGCCGAATACGATGTGCGGCGCCAATTCTGGTCGATGACACGGTCGAATTGTGCGACGGACAATCCCGCCCGCGCACGGGCGGGTGGCCGCGGTGCGGCCGAGTCGGCGCCGTCGCGCCCGGCGACCTCCACACGGATCGGCCCGTCGGCGCTCCCGTAGCCGGTGAGCACGCGACCACACGTGTCGTCGTCGGGGACGTCGAAGCTCTCCGGTACGAGTGCCGTTCCCGGCTTCCGGCCGAACAGGAGCCGATGCAGTGCCGAGTTCTTGGTGAAGTACGCAGGTGCCCACCAGATCACCACCTGAGACTGTGCACGGGTGAGCGCAACGTACAGCAGGCGCAACTCTTCGCCTGCGGCCTCACTCTCGTGTCGCCGCCACCGCGCCTGATATCCGGGCGCCCCCTTGCCTCCCACATCGAGGATGCGGTCGCCGGAATCGTCGTGGTAGGTGAAGGTCGCGCGGTTCGAGTTGCGCGTTCCGTCCCACGCGAACGGCACGTACACGATCGGGAACTGCAATCCCTTGCTGCGGTGCACCGTCATGATCTGCACTGCCTCGGTGTCGCGGTCGAGCCGTCGGGTCTGGTCCTCGTGCCGTTGCCATCTGGTGGTGTCCGCGATCCGATCCGCGAGCCATTCGATCAGCGCGCTCAATCCGCAGTCGGTCTCCATCACCTCGGTGTTGCACAGGGAGGCCACCTGGACGAGGTCGGTCAGCGAACGTTCGCCGTCCGGGGCGGCGAGGACCCGTTCGGCAACCGCCATGCGACTCATCAGTCGTTGCGACATCGCGGCGAATCCGCCCTCGTCGAAGACCCGTCCGAAGGCGTGGAGTGTCTCGGCCAATGCGGCGGTGCCGGAACCGTCGTCGGCGGCGAGGTCGGCGGGCGCACGACCGATCAGCGGGCTCAGCGCGGCGAGGCGGACGAGGTCGGCACGGGCCGGTTGCTCGATCGCACGGATCACCGCGAGCCAGTGCCGCGCGGCCGCGGTGTGGAAGACGCTGGTACCCGACCCGATCACCGCCGCGACCCCATGGCCTTGCAGATGTCGCTGCAGGGGCTGGATCGTCTTGTTCAGGGTGACCAGCACCGCGATGTCGCCGGGTTCGACCGGGCGCACGACACCGTTGACCTCGATGGTCGTGCCCGACGCCAGCAGTCCCGCGATGTCCGCGGCGACGTCGGCGATCACCCGGTCGCGCACGGCCCCGACCGCCGCGAACCCGCTGCGACCGGTGACCGGGAATGCCTTGCGCGGAAAGGCCCGTAGACGGACCGGCGGCACTCCGTCGATCCGGCTGCCGGAGCGGTCGGCACTCACCGGGCGCACCACGATCTCGTGGTGTCCGAGTTCGGCGCCGCCGTACAGGGCGCCGAGGGCGTCGACCAGGTCGCCGTCGGAGCGGCGGTTCACGTCGAGTGCACTTAGCGTGCCGGCCGATCGGACCGCCTGCAGATAACTCAGGACCTCGGCGCCGCGGAATCCGTAGATCGACTGCTTCGGGTCGCCCACCAGCACCAACGTCCGATGACCGTGGAAGCAACGCCGGACGATCTCCCACTGTTGCGGATCCGTGTCCTGGAACTCGTCGACCAGCACGGCGTCGAAGACTGCCCTAATCCGTTCACAGGCAGCCGGTCCCACCACCGGATCCGTGACGATCCGGAACAGGATCATCTGGAGGTCGTCGTAGGTACGTAGGCGCGACAACCGCTTACGGTCTTCGATGATCTGCCGGACCCGGGCCGCGAACCGCACGCGCCGGGCCGCGATCGTCGCGTCGTCTCCGGTCATGGCATCGAGGTCGTCGGCCGTCGGGGCGAGCGCGGCCGCCGGCTGGCGAACCGCGTCCCGTGCGATCGACGTCGCATCGGCCAGCGAGATCTCCGGGCGGTCGGCCCCCGCATATCCGCGGATATAGGTGTCGAGGGCGGCCTCGTCCACGAGATCGTCCACGTCCTCGACGATCTCGTGGACGAGTTCGCGCTCGCCGAGGAAACCCAGGGCGTCGAGCATGCGGTTGCAGAAGGTGTGGGTGGTCGCGATGGTGGAGGCGTCGAAGTCCGACAGCGCCCGGACGAGACGCTCACGACGCGTCGCCACCTCGTCGTCGGTGCCGCCCCCCAGGTGGCGGACAA
This sequence comes from Gordonia sp. SL306, assembly GCF_026625785.1. NCBI lineage: Bacteria > Bacillati > Actinomycetota > Actinomycetes > Mycobacteriales > Gordoniaceae > Gordonia > Gordonia sp. SL306. The sequence goes on from NZ_CP113063.1 coordinate 5,282,987, forward strand.
GTGGATCGCCATCGCTGCGGCACCGATCCGGATCGCCCAGCGCCAGTACGAGTTCGGACACTCGGTCACGCATCCGCTCACGCAGCTCCGCGGTTGCCGCCCGGCTGAAGGTGACGAGCAGCAACTTGTCGATCGGAACTCCCTCGGCGATGAATCGCGCACCGAGCCCGACGATCGCGTAGGTCTTCCCGGTCCCGGCGCTCGCTTCCAGGACCGTGGTACCGGTCGGCAACTCGCCGGTCACGTCGAATGCTGTAGGTGCGTCGGTCATGTCATCGTCTCGTGGTCCATGAGGGGCTCCCACACCAGTCGGGCGAGTCCGGCGAACACCGGGTCTCCCACGTCCCCCGGAAGCTCGAGGCCGTAGAACCGGCGATCGTCGGGGATGGCCTCGGTGGTCAGCGCGTCGAAGCCGACGGCGCCGGTGACGTCGCCTGTGTATGCCAGCCGCAGGTAGCGGTCCCGTCCGGCACCGAAGTCACCCTCGAAGGCCTTGCGGGCGGCCGGCAGTGCTCGGTCGACGCGTCCGGTGCGACGGTGATGATCGACGAAGTCCGCGGCCGGATCCAGCGGCAGCGGCAGTACGCGACGGAGTCCCGCGTCACGCAGCGCGATCAGATCGACGAGGACGGCGAGCGGATCGTCGGGGACGGCGAACAACGACCGGGCCACACCACCGGAGCGGCCGGTCCGACGTGCCACCACCACTGCCGCACGTATCGGCGAGGCAGACTCGTCGCCCTGCACCGCGGCAGCGAGGGCGAGGAGCCGCACCCAGGCGCCGAGCCGTTGCTTGGCGCGGAGTTTCGAATAGGTCGCGGTGACGGTGGTACCGGCGAAGATGTCGCCGACGGTGCCGTGCAGGCGACGACCGTCGGGCAGGGGCACCACCACGTCGGTCGTCTGCGACGGACCCGATCTCGCCGCCGACGCCGCCGCGAACACGGCTTCGACATCCGCGGAGATGACCTGCAGCTCCCGGGTCCCGAATGCGAACGGCGGCAGCGTACCTCGCCGCAGCTCCGCGGCCTGGCATCGGGCGAGATCGCTCCCGGCGAGCATCCGGGACAGGAACCGGTCGCCGATCCCCCATCGGTCCAGCGCCCCGAGCTCGACGTCGAGCTGGTCGGCGTGCGGACGTTCCTCGTCGGGAACACGCGCGCCGAGCCGTTGGCGGACGAAGCCTTCGATCGGATTGGTCAGGAAGGACACCAATGCGTCGAGGGCAACGTCCTCGGGCTCCTCCGGCGGCACACCGACCTCCGAGATCAGCTGGGCGCTCACCGGCTCCGCGCCCAGCGCACGCGCACCGCCGAGGAGCGCCCGGTCGTAGGAGAACGGCCCCTCCACACCCGCGATCGCACCCGGCACGAAATTACGTTCGTCGAATCCGTGCAGCGTGTGCAGGCGGGTGCAGGCGGGTCGTTGTCCGTCTACGGTTGCGGTGAGTGCACGGACCGCGTCGATGAGCTCGCTGACCACGATGGCCGGCGGAACACGTTGTCCGGAAACGGGATCCGCACCGGTGTAGAAGAGCAGCAGGTTCTCTTGCGCAGCACAGATGGCATCCAGGAACAGCTGGCGGTCTTCGTCGCGCGGATTCCGCTCGCCCACCAGGGGCGACCGGCCCAGGATGTCGTCGCCGTCGGTGCGTCGGGTCCGCGGGAATGCATCGGCATCGACACCGAGCAGCACGATCACCCGGTGCGGGACCGACCGCATCGGCACCATCGAGCAGACGGTGAGCTCCCCGGTACGGAAATTGGTGCGCGTCGGCGTGGCGGCCACCAGACCGGACATCAGATCGCGGACGTCACCGAGGCGCAGCGGCGTCGTTGTCGGCTCGAGATCGTCGCGCGGGTCGTCGAAGGCTGCCGTGATCGATCGGATCGCCTGTGCACGTTGCCATTCCTCGTCGAATGCGGTCGCGACGAGGGTGTCGGCGATGCCGATCAGGATCTCGGTCCACCGCTCCGGATGGTGGGTGCCGGTCAGATCGCCCAGGGTCGTCGACAGGCGGGTGATGAACTCCGCGAACCGTCCGGAGAGATCGATCTCGGTGCTCTCCACCCCGGCGAGCGGTAAGGCGGTGTCGAGCCACTCGCCGTCGGCCTCCTCGGCGACCGCACCGAGGAGGATGCGGTCCAGCCCGGCCTCGAAGGTCCCCTGGCCGAAGCCCGACAGACCGAATCGCGACCGCTGGGTGTCGTCGATCGCCCAGCGGACATTGCTGCCGACGAGCCACTCCCGGATGATCTCGAGATCGTCGTCGGAGAGCGCGAACCGCTGCCGAACAGGTGGCCGGCCGAGCAGATCCAGCACGGCGCCCGCCGAGACGCGCCCGGCTGCGAGCTCGACCACCGCCGCCACCACGTCGAGGACAGGATTCGTGTGCCGCAGGCCGCGGTCGGCGAGCCGCACCCGCAGCTCGAAGGCGGGGTGTCCCAGACCCGGCTGGCCGAAGGCACCGCGGATGAGCGGCGCGAAGCCGTCCACGTCCGGGCACATGATCAGTACGTCGCGGGGCTGCAGCGTGGGATCGTCGGCGAACAGGTGGAGCAACCGGTCCCGCATGACCTCGACCTGGCGCTCCGGTCCGTGGCAGGAATGGATCTCGACCGAGCTGTCGGTGGGCGCGATCGCGCGGTCGAGACGATCGTCGCGGATACCGGCCTGGAGTGCCGTCAGGACGGTGTCCGCCCCGACGGCATTGACCGGCGGATGGTGCACGATACGATCGGCCACCGGGGCCACGCGGCGCTGTAACTCCTGGATGTCCCGCGACAGGCTGGCGAGCAATGGGTGCGCAAGGACGGGCGGCCGATGATCGGCACGCCGAAGTCCCGTCGAGGGCGTGGCCACGCCCTCGACCGCCGACCACAGCGCAGGGCCGGGGTGCGGCACGAACAGATGGACGTCGCGATGGACGCCGAGAGCTCCGAGCACTTGCAGGAGAGATTCGGTCACCCGCGTCGGTCCGAACACCGATACCCGTTCCGGGAGATCGGTCGCGTCCGCGCGCTCACGCAACACCGCACAGACCTCGGCCAGCGACTCCGACGGATGGGCCTCGCCGACTTCTGCCCGCACCGCACGCCAGAAATCGGGCTGCCAGGCGAGGTCCGCCGGTATCTCCGCTCCCACGCCGTCGGTGTCGTCGCCCGCGGCCCAGGCGCCCAGCATCGCCGGACGCTGCCGCCCGTAGGCGTCGAACAGCTGGGCGATCTGCCGGGCCGTCGCGAATCGTCGTCCGCGACGATGATCGTCGGCCTCGGCGCGGCCGTCGGCGCCGACATGCCGCGCGAGCACCGCGAGACGCGGATCGTCGATCATCTCGTCGAGCACCCGCAGGACCGGCCAGGTCAGGGCTGCCGGACGCCACCGTTCACCGGCGGTCGACCGCCCTCGCCTGCGATTCCTCGCGTGCGCCGTACCGACCGTCGCCAGCGCGTCGCCGACGGCCCGGTCGGTCAACATCGCCGGTGACGAGAAATCGATGTTGGCCGCCACACCGTCGCTGCCGGTTTCCGAGGTCCCCAGTCGCGTGGCGAGGTGCTGCTGCAGCCACCGTTCCACGCCCTGCGCGGGTACCGACACGATCTCGGCGGCCATCGGATCCGTCAGCGGAGTACGCAACAGATCGGCGAGCGCGTCGGCGAGTGCGTCGGTACGTTCGGCGCGGTGCAGGTGGAACATCGGGTCGCCCTCCAGCCTCCGGACGGGTCTCGGTCAGGAGCGGACGGGCAGCCCGGCTCCGACGACGAGCTGCGATTCGAGGATCGACCGCACCGCGTCGGGGACCGGGGTGGGCCGCCCGGTCGCGGGGTCGACCGACACCATCGTGGTCTCCGCGACAGCGCAGGTGGTCCCGGCCGGATCGACCAGAGTGAGTGACAGCGTGAACGACGTCGTCCCGATGCGGCTCACACACGACCGGACGGTCACCGGGTCGAGTGAGTATTCGAGCACCGCGGTGAACACGATGTCCTGTCGTGCGACCAGTACCGAGAAGTCCTTCGGCCGCTCCGGCAGCCAGGTCGCGAACGACCGCACCCGGCTCTCCTCGAAGATCCGGGCGAACTGCACATTGTTGATGTGGTTGTTGATGTCCATGTCGCCGAAGCGCAGCTGGATGGGTACTTCGAGGTATTCGTCGGCCACGATCGCAAACCCTAACGGGTGCCCCCGACGATGTGCCCGACGGACAGAGATTCCGCGGCGCGAACACACCCGTCCTCTGCGCCCATCGCGACGCGGCGGGACCGTACACTCACCGTGGGCAACGCAGGCAAGGGGGAGATCGTGATCCTGGAGACCGTTCGGCTACGGCTACGTCCGGTCGCGATGCACGATGTCGATGCGCTGGTCGAGCTGGACAGCGACCCGGCGGTGATGCGCTTCGTCAGCGGAGGTATGCCCACCCCGCGTGAGGTGATCGAGGACTGGGTCCTGCCCCGCGCCCAGGCCGAGCACCGCGCCCACCGAACCGGGATCTGGACCGCGGTCGACCGGACATCGTCGGCCTTTCAGGGCTGGTTCGCGCTCCGCACGCCACGCCACAGCAACCGATCCGAGGTCGAACTGAGCTACCGCCTGCGTCGCGACTCCTGGGGGCGAGGGCTGGCGACCGAGGCAGCACACGCACTGGTGACGATGTCGTTCCAGGAGATCGCCGCCGAACGGGTCTTCGCGAGCACGATGGCGATGAACACCGCGTCGCGGCGCGTCATGGAGAAGGTCGGCATGCGACTCTCCGCCATCCGGATGTCCGAGGACGGGGTGCTGTTCCCGACGAGTGGCGGCGAGGTCGAGTACGAACTCCTGCGCAGTCACTGGGAAACATTGACGATGCGCTGGTCAGAGCCCACCCACCGCTCGTGGTCGCCGACGGTGCCCGCGGGGTGGACGCACCGCCACGACGGGGTCCCCGACCTCACGGCCTGACGACGTCGCCCCGCCGCGACGCGCCCCGGGGTCCTCGTCGCGACCGGACTCCGAAGATTGACTACCGTTGTAGGTGCGCGGCAGCAGCCGACCTCCCAGCGACAGGAGATGTTCTCTGATGAGCAGCCCCACTCCGACCTCGGCGCGACCCCATGTGGTCATCGTCGGCTCCGGCTTCGGCGGACTCTTCGCGGCCCAACGTCTGGCGAAGTCCGATGTCGACGTCACCCTGATCGCCCGGACCACCCATCACCTGTTCCAGCCGATGCTCTACCAGGTGGCGACCGGGATCGTGTCAGAGGGCGAGATCGCCCCGGCGACACGTGTGATCCTGCGTAAGCAGAAGAACAGCAAGGTGTTGCTCGGCGATGTCTTCGACATCAACCTCGAGGCGAAGACGGTGACCTCCCGGCTGCTGGAGCGGATCACGGTGACCCCGTTCGACAGCATCATCATCGCGGCAGGCGCCGACCAGTCGTACTTCGGCAACGATCATTTCGCCGAGTACGCGCCGGGTATGAAGACGATCGATCACGCGCTCGAGTTGCGCGGCCGCATCCTGGGCGCATTCGAGCAGGCCGAGCTGTCCGACGATCCCGAAGAGCGGGCCCGCCTGCTCACCTTCGTCGTCGTCGGTGCAGGCCCTACCGGTGTGGAACTGGCCGGTCAGATCTCCGAGATGAGTGACAAGACCCTGAAGGGCACCTTCCGCAACATCGATCCCACCGAGGCACGCGTGATCCTGCTCGACGCGGCGCCTGCCGTGCTACCGCCGTTCGGCGAGAAGCTCGGCAAGAAGGCGGCCCGTCGGCTGGAAGGGATGGGCGTCGAGATCCAGCTCAACGCGATGGTCGTCGACGTCGACTACGACGGTCTGGTCGTCAAGGACAAGGACGGCACCACGCGCCGGATCGAATCCCAGTGCAAGGTGTGGTCGGCCGGGGTGCAGGCGAGTCCGCTCGGCAAGCAGCTCGCCGAGCAGTCCGGGGTCGAACTCGACCGCGCGGGCCGGGTGAAGGTGCTGTCGGACCTCTCCATCCCCGGATTTCCGTACGTGTTCGTGGTCGGCGACATGATGGCCGTCGACGGCGTACCCGGCGTCGCACAGGGCGCCATCCAGGGCGGACGATACGCGGCCGACGCCATCACGGCGGGCCTGCGTGGACAGACCCAGGAACAACGCAAACCGTTCAGCTATTACGACAAAGGCTCGATGGCAACAGTGTCCCGCTTCAGCGCGGTCATGCAGGTGCCGATCCCGGGTACCAAGAAGATGTTCGAGACCGAGGGCTATTTCGCCTGGCTCGGCTGGCTCGCACTGCACCTCGTCTACCTGGTGGGCTTCCGCAACCGGCTCAACACCCTCATCAACTGGTTCTTCGCATTCAGCACGCGGGGTCGGGCGCAGCTCGCGGTGACCGAACAACAGGTCTATGCGCGTACCGCGCTCGGCGCGTTGTCCGAGCTGGAGAAGAAGTCGATACCCGAGGTCGAAGCCGAGTCCGCGGATGTCGCCGCGGCCAAGGACAGCGGATCCCCCACCGATCCCAAGGCCGAGGCCAGCTGACCACGGCGCTCCGATGGGCTGCTCAGAGGGCCATCGGAGCGAGGTCGAGGTCGTCGCACAAGGTCCGCGCCCGGGTCGTGGTCGGTGCCAGCGCGGTGGTGAGTGTCGCACCGTTCACGCCTGGCGGTCGCGCAAGTTCGAGCCGCGCCGCATAGGCATCCGACGACACCTCGGACGGGCGCGTATCCGGGTAGCGGACGACGCTGCTCGCGGCTCGATGACCGGTGCCGCCGAGCGACAGCCGATGTCGCAGGACCGGCCCGCCCCCGATGTCCACACGCAGCGATCCCTCCCAGCGCGCCCGGACGACGTGCTCGGGCAGCTCGGCGAGACGGCCGAGTTGTGCGTGCTCGGCGATGATCACGGTGGCGGCCGGCTGCGCGACGACACGGGTCGTCGTGCGGTGATGTGCGCCGCCTGCGACGACGATCGGTTCCGGATCGAGGTGCAGGCGGCCCCCGTCGGCGACCTCGATGGTCCATTCCGAACTCGAATCGACACGGTCGGCCGACGGCAGCGCGATGGTCGCCGCGACCGTTCGCAGGTGCAATACGGCACCGGCCTCGACGCTCACGCGGACCGCGATCGTGTCCCCACCGAGAGGCGTGGCCGCGGTGCTGATGAGGTGCGCCGACTCGGGTCCGGTCCGACGCAGCGCCAGACCACCGCTCGCCGCCACCCGGGGTGAGCGACCGCGTCGGGCCACGATCTCGATCTCGGTGTGCACCCGAGGTCAGCCGGCCACGACGATCTCGGCGAGTTGCCTGCGGACCCACGCCAGGACGTCGGTCGCGGCCGGATCGTCGGTGAGAGAGATCATCGCGGTCGGACGGCCCTCGCGAACCCGCTCGGCGTCGGTCCGCATGACCTCGAGATCCGCACGGACCTGCTCGGCCAGGTCGGTCTTGTTGATCACCAGCAGATCGGAGAAGGTGACGCCCGGACCGCCCTTGCGTGGGACCTTGTCGCCGCCGGCGACGTCGATCACGAAGATCTGTACGTCGATCAGTCCGGTGGAGAACGTGGCCGTCAGGTTGTCGCCGCCCGACTCGACCAGGATCAGGTCCAACGGCGGGTTTGCCTCGACGAGGTCGTCGATCGCGTCGAGGTTGGCGGTGATGTCGTCGCGGATCGCGGTGTGCGGGCATCCGCCGGTCTGCACCGCGGTGATCCGTTCGTCGGGCAAGACCGCGTTGCGCCGCAGGAAGTCCGCGTCCTCGGTGGTGTAGATGTCGTTCGTCAGGACGGCGACCGACAACTCGTCGCGCAGTTGCCGGCACAACGCGGCGACGAGGGCCGTCTTACCCGAGCCGACCGGACCGCCCACTCCGATGCGGAGTGCCTCGCCGGGTTCGCGATGACGACGCGGGCGGGCGTGGTCGTGTCCGTGTGGTTCTCCGTCGATCAGATGCGGCGGCATGACTTCCTCTCGGTGGTGGTCGGTCTCGGTGTCCGGGGTCTGGTCCGGATCTGGTGATCGGTGAAGGCGTCGCGACGTCCGGTTGGGGCCCTCACGACATGAACAGCGGCATGTCGCGCCGCTCGTGACGTTCGGCGAACACGTCGAGGATCGGGTCGGAGAGGTCGGCGAGTTCGATGGCCGCGGCCGCCGCGACCCGCTCGCATTCGGCGCCGAGATCGGCGATGATCACCGCCACATCGGCCGGGTCGAGCGCCAGGAGTCGCTGCCCGGCGGTCGCCGAGCCGCTCATCGTCGTATACGCGAGGATCAGCGCGGTGTGGAAGCCGGACAGGCGCGACACGCGGCCGATGGCGCCGCAGATCACCGGGAGATGGGTCTGCGGCACATGGGCGCTCCAGTCCTCCCCCGGCCACATGCGTCGTGCCAGCCGCAACATTCCCCTGCCCTGCGCCAACGAGGCGCGCCGCGCGGCACCCGACGGTGTCCGGGCGTCCGTCTCCTGCTCCGCCGCAACCACATCGAGCGTGCCATCGGTCACCGCGGCAGCGATCGAGGCGGCCACCAGCCCACTGGTCGTGACACGCAGGCGGAGGAACCGCGCGAGGCTCTCCGCATCGACGACGACCCGATCTGCAACGGCCTGCTCGACCCCACCGGAATGCACGTGACCGCCGACGGGCAACCGGGAATCGGCCAGCGTCAGCATCATCGCCAGCTGGGAACGGGATGCGGGTGACTCGGGTATCACTTCGTCGTCGCCGTTCAGAACAGGAAATATCGCTGTGCCATGGGCAGTTCGGTGACCGGTTCGGAATCCCACACCTCGCCGTCGACCCGCACGGTGAACGTGTCCGGTTCCACTGTGATCTCCGGCATCGCCGAGTTGTTGGGCATGTCGGCCTTCCCGATGCGGCGGGTGTCTCGGACCGCGACGAGCCTGCGGTCGAGGCCCAGGGACTCCTCGATCCCGGCGTCGAGCCCGCCCTGCGCGACGAAGCTGACCGAGGTGGCCGCGGCGGTCTTGGGCGCCGCCCCGAACATCGGTCGCGGCAACACCGGCTGCGGGGTCGGGATGCTCGCGTTGGCGTCACCCATCGCCGCCCAGGCGATCGCACCGCCCTTGATCACGAGATCGGGACTCACGCCGAAGAACGCCGGATTCCAGAGGACCAGGTCGGCGAGCTTCCCGGTCTCCACTGATCCGAGCTCGTCGTCGAAACCGTGCGCGATCGCCGGGCAGATCGTGTACTTCGCGATGTACCGCCGAACCCGATTGTTGTCCGCCGCACCGTCTCCCGGCAACGATCCGCGTTTCGACTTGAGCACGTGGGCGGTCTGCCAGGTGCGGAGCACCACCTCGCCGATACGCCCCATCGCCTGGGAATCCGATCCGATCATCGAGATCGCCCCGAGGTCGTGGAGCAGGTCCTCGGCGGCGATCGTCGACGGCCGGATCCGGCTCTCGGCGAACGCGAGATCCTCGGGGACCGTTGGATTGAGGTGATGGCAGACCATCAACATGTCGAGATGCTCGTCGAGGGTGTTGACGGTGTGGGGTCGGGTCGGATTGGTCGAACTCGGCAACACGTTCGGATACGCTGCGACGGTGATGATGTCGGGTGCGTGACCGCCACCCGCGCCCTCGGTGTGATAGGCGTGGATGCTGCGCCCGGCGATCGCACCGATCGTCTGTTCGACGAATCCCGCCTCGTTGAGCGTGTCCGAATGCAGCGCCACCTGCACGCCGGTGTCGTCGGCCACCCGCAGACAGGCGTCGATCGCGGCGGGGGTGCTCCCCCAGTCCTCGTGGAGCTTGAAACCGGAGGCACCCGCACGGATCTGCTCGTGCATGGCATCGGCACTGACGGTGTTGCCCTTGCCCAGCAGGGCGATGTTCATCGGCCAGTGGTCGGTGGCCGCGAGGATCGACTTCAGATGCCACGCACCCGGTGTCACCGTGGTGGCCTTGCTGCCCTCGGCCGGACCGGTGCCGCCGCCGATCAGGGTCGTGATGCCGTTGCCCAGTGCCTCGTCCATGATCTGCGGACAGATGAAGTGGACATGGCAGTCGATCCCGCCCGCTGTCAGGATCTTCCCGTTGCCCGCGATGATCTCGGTGGACGGCCCGATCACGAGGTCCGGGTGGACCCCGTCCATCGTGTCGGGGTTGCCCGCCTTTCCCATCGCGGTGATCCGGCCATCGCGAATACCCAGGTCGGCCTTGATGATCCCCCAATGGTCGACGATCACGACGCCGGTGATCACGGTGTCCGGTGCGCCCTGCGCGCGGGTGGCCCGGCTCTGGCCCATCGACTCCCGGATCACCTTGCCGCCGCCGAAGACGGCCTCGTCGCCTGCCCGTCCCGGCCCACCGGACCGGTCCTCGGTGATCTCGATGATCAGGTCGGTGTCCGCCAACCGGATGCGGTCGCCCGCGGTGGGCCCGAACAGTTGTGCGTAACGGTCTCGGCCGAGCGTCGCCATCAGTCGTTTCCCTCGTGACGTTCGTCGGCATTCTCCTGCGGCCCCAGCGGTCCGGGTGCGTCCAGCGAGATGCCGTAGACCTCGCGGGAACCGCCGAGTGGCACCAGTGAGACGGTCATCTCGATCCCCGGTTCGAACCGCACGGCGGTGCCGGCGGGGATGTCGAGGCGGCGCCCCCGGGCGGCGGCGCGGTCGAAGTCGAGCGCCGGGTTGGCCTGCGGAAAGTGCACGTGACTCCCGACCTGTACGGGCCGGTCGCCGGAGTTGACGACGGCGAGTGTCGCGACGTCGGCACCTTCGTTCAGTTCGATGGTGCCGTTCGCGGTGATCACCTCGCCGGGCACAACGGATGACTGCGTCTGCGACATCGTGGTCCTCTCGCGCCGCTAATCGATGGGGTCGTGCACGGTGACCAACTTGGTCCCGTCCGGAAACGTGGCCTCGACCTGCACGTCGTGGAGCATCTCGGGGATGCCGTCCATCACGTCCGCGCGTGCTAGGACCTCCCGGCCCGACGACATCAGCTCGGCGACCGAGCGCCCATCGCGGGCACCCTCGAGGACGTGGTCGGTGATGATCGCCACCGCTTCGGGATGATTGAGCTTCAATCCACGGCCCTGCCGTCGACGTGCCAGCTCGGCGGCATACGAGATGAGCAACCGCTCCTGCTCATGGGGCGACAGACGCAACGGACCTCTCCTGGCGAGACGAATACAGCCGGGACAGCGCACAGTTCGTGCGCCGGCGCCCGGGTAGATGACATCCTGCCACGCCGCGGATCGCGCGGCGCGGCGAGAGACGATCGCCTCGTCAGGACGGCAGCGCGCCACCACCCGCGCGCAGGGCGGCCAACCGTTGCGCCGTACACGACGGCGCGATCTCGGTGACCTCGTCGGCGGTGAACGCCCCGGCCGCCGCGCCGCGGTACAGGACCGACGCCAACGACAGAGCCGTCGCGGGTTCGTCGACCACCTCGCCGGACCGACGGTCGAAATACGAGTCCAGGCGCCGGGCGGCGGTGGGCATCGCGGACCGGAAGAAGCCGATCACCGCCAGCCAACGGGTGACGAGGTGCCCCGGATGCATGTCCCACCCCTGATAGAACCCGCGTTCCACCGACCGCAACACCAGAGCATGGTGGCGTCGCAGCGCCGATTGGATCTGGTCGGGGGTGCCCACCGGGATCACCTGGGTCGAGCCGTCGCTGATCCACACGCCGGTCTGCGCGGCGGCGGCCTGCATCACCGCCTTGGCGTGGTCGGCGACCGGATGTGCCAGCGATTGCTGCGCCGAGACGATGCCGCACGCGGCGCTGTAGTCGTAGGTCCCGTAGTGGAGCCCGGTGAGCCGGGGCATCCCCCGGTGAATCGCCTGGGCCAGGGTTGCGCGACCGTCGGGTCCGAGCACCGCCTGGGGGATCTCGATCTGCAGCTCGAATCGCAGCGCCCCCTCGGCGAGACCGTGAGCGCGCTCGAATGCCTTGCACAGCACGTTGACCGCGTCGACCTGCCGAACGTCGCGCAGCTTGGGGACCGTGAAGACGAATCCGTCCGGGACGCCCCCCGCACCGTCCAGAACGAGTTCCAGAGTGCGCAGTCCGCGGCCGCGTTCACGATCACCGAGCCCCTTCGCGCGGATACCCGCACTGCGCGGGGCATGCGGTCTCATCTGCGTCCATCCGGCGAGGGTCTCACCGGCGCGTCGTGCATCCGCGTCCTCGACCGCGTCGTCTCGCCACCCGTAGCCGTCCTCGAGGTCGATCCGGAGGTCCTCGACGGGGTTGTCCTGCAGACGTTTTCGTGCGAGGTCGGCGACCACCACGTCACCGGAGGCCAAGTCGATCACGATGTCGCGGGCGGCCTCGGCGATCTCGCCTGCCCGCTCACCCCACGACGCCGGGGTGTCGAGGTCGGCATCGGCAGCGCTCACGTAGACGGTGTGCGCCGGTTGCGCCGTCGGAAGATCACCGGGATATCGAGCGGCGAGGTCGTCGTCGACCGGGCGCAGGATCTCCTCGAGACGGGCCCGTACCTCTGCCGGCAGTCCTCGGGTCATGCGCCCGCCGGGATTGCCGGGACCTCGACCCCCTCCGGGAGTTCGATGTTCTGCAGCCGTACCTGCGAGGCCGCGACGAGACGACCCTGATCGTCGGTCATGGTGACCCGCCAGAGCTGCTGGCGACGTCCACGGTGGATCGGCGACGACTCGACGCTGATCGTCCCGGCGCTGACCGACTTGATGAAGTCGGTGTTGTTGTTCACTCCCACAGCGGTGCCACCGATACCGGTGGCCTGCAGCCAGGTGAAGGCGCTGACGCTCGCGACGCTCTCGGCCACGGCGCAGTAGACGCCACCATGCACGATCCCGAACGGTTGGTGATGCTTGTCGTCGAGCTCCAGAACCGCGACCACGCGATCCCGACCGACCTCCTGTAGCCGAAGGCCCAGAGAGGTGTCGAAACCGCGGCCGAAGGTGTCCTTGATCGATTGTTCGTCGTCAACGCTCATACCCAAGAGATTGGCACGAGACATCGGTGCCTGCGCGGGAAGGTCCCGGACGGGAACCCGCCCGTAGGACTCGTCGAACAGCTCACGAACCGACCCCGGAGGAACCGATAGGCCCCACGCTGCGTTACAGCGTGGGGCCTATCGCGGCGTGGACCGGGGGTCTCTGCAGCCCTCAGGACACTCACTCGGTCCGCGTGAGACCAAATGTAGGATAGCCTTACCAATATTGTCAAGGGGTCGTGCAAAACGAATGTGACCAGGCATGGAAACACGGGTGACGTCCCATGTGGGCGGACAGGAGAACCGGAAGTAAAATGAGAAGAATGAACGGACTGGGCGACCTCGAGCGCGCCGTCATGGACACCCTGTGGGCGAGCCCGACCCCCCAGACGGTGCGGCAGGTGCACGAGTCACTCTCCCGCGATCGTTCGCTGGCGTACACCACGGTGATGACGGTGCTCCAGCGTCTGGCCAAGAAGAATCTCGTCACGCAGATCCGCGACGATCGTGCGCACAAGTACCAGCCGACGCATCCGCGGGAGGATCTGGTGGCAAGCCTCATGGTCGACGCGTTGTCGGAGGCCGAAGCGCCCGGATCGCGCCATGCCGCTCTGGTCTCCTTCGTCGGCCGGGTCGGTGCCGACGAGGCCGCCGCCCTGCGACATGCACTCGATGAACTCGAAGCCGTCCGGGGAACCGGGGAAACAGGATAGATTCGGCCCAGACGCCAGCAGCGACTCCACACAGCCCACGCAAGGACCGTTCCGATGACTGCGCTCTTCTTCGGCATCCTGACCCTGGTGCTCGTCGGCCCAGCAGCGGAGGCTCTGTCCCGCGCATCGTGGCCGGTCAAGGCACCTCGGGCAGCGATGACGCTGTGGCAGGCCATTGCTCTGGCCGGTGTGCTGTCCGCGTTCAGTTGCGGCCTGGCGATCGCAGCGAACCTGCTGACCCCGGGCCCCGACGGCGCCCCGACCACGAACCCGTTCGACGAGATCGACCGACTCGGACTGCCACTGTGGCTGACCCTCGTCGGTGTCTTCGCCCTCACCCTGATGGTCGGCGCACGACTGATGTACACGGTGATCCGCGTCGGTGTGCGCACCCGCGCCCGTCGCTACGCCCATCGCCAGTTGATCGACATCCTGGACCGGTGTGATCGCAGCGACGCATCGCATCCGTTGTTCGCCAGCGACGTCCGCATGATCGACGTCGAGCAGCCCCTCGCCTACTGCCTGCCCGGTCTCCGGCAGCGCGTCGTGGTCAGCGAAGGGGTAGTCGCGCGGCTCTCCCGCGAAGAGTTGACCGCCGTCCTGACCCATGAGCGCGCCCATCTGCGCGCCCGCCACGACCTCGTCCTCGAAGCGTTCATCGCCGTGCACGAGGCCTTCCCCCGCGTCGTCCGGAGCAGTTCCGCACTCGGTGCGGTGGAACTACTGGTCGAGGCACTCGCCGACGACCAGGCCGTCCGGGCCACGGCTCCCACCACCCTCGGCCGCGCGCTCGTCGCCTGCGCGGATGCGGTGGCCCCGCGCGGCGCGATGGCGGTCGGCGGCCCCACCACACTGGCGAGAATCCGCCGGCTCCGCGACGAACGGCCGACCCGACTGCTCGCACTGTCGGCCTACTCCGCCGCGGCGGCGATCCTGGTGGTCCCGACCCTTGCGGTGGCGATCCCGTGGCTGACCGAACTCAGCCGGCTGATCTCGGCCGCGTGAGTCGCACCACCCTCCCGCTCGTGGTGCGATCGCGAAGGCAATAGGCTTGAGGCCATGACAACTGCCGCTGAATCCAATCGGCCCGCCAGCTCCGATTCCACCGACTCGGGCAAGGCCCAGATCGGTGTCACCGGTCTTGCCGTCATGGGTTCCAACATCGCCCGCAACTTCGCCAACCACGGCTACACGGTCGCGCTGCACAACCGCAGCATCGCCAAGACCGACGCCCTGATCTCCGAACACGGTTCCGAAGGATCGTTCGTCCGGACCGAGACGATGGAAGAGTTCGTCGCGGCGCTCGAGCGCCCACGCCGGGTGCTGATCATGGTGAAGGCGGGTGACCCCACCGATGCCGTCATCGAAGAGCTCGCCGGCCTCATGGAATCCGGCGACATCATCATCGACGGTGGCAACTCGCTCTACACCGACACCATCCGCCGCGAGTCGGCGATGTCCGAGCGCGGACTCAACTTCGTCGGCGCCGGGATCTCCGGTGGCGAGGAGGGGGCACTCAACGGCCCGTCGATCATGCCGGGTGGTCCGGCGGAGTCGTACAAGTCGCTCGGCCCGATGCTCGAGTCGATCTCCGCGCAGGTCGACGGCGAGCCGTGCTGCACCCACATCGGCCCGGACGGCAGCGGCCATTTCGTCAAGATGGTCCACAACGGCATCGAATACGCGGACATGCAGCTCATCGGTGAGGCCTACGACCTCATGCGCAAGGCGCTCGACATGCCTGTCTCCGACATCGCCGACGTCTTCCGCGAGTGGAACTCCGGCGACCTCGACAGCTACCTGGTGGAGATCACCGCAGAGGTGCTCTCGCAGACCGACGCGGAGACCGGCAAGCCGCTCGTCGACGTCATCGTCGACGCCGCAGGCCAGAAGGGCACCGGCCGCTGGACCGTCAAATCCGCTCTCGACCTGGGCATCCCGACCACGGGTATCGCCGAGGCCGTGTTCGCCCGTGCGCTGTCGAGCGCGACCGATCAACGCAAGCAGGCGCAAGGCCTCGAGCCGGGCACGCTGGCCGCGGCGCCGACCGACACGAAGACCTTCATCGACGACATCAACAAGGCGCTCTATGCCTCCAAGGTCGTCGCGTACGCGCAGGGCTTCGACCAGATCGCCGCAGGCAGTGCCGAATACGGCTGGAATGTCCACCCGGGCGATCTCGCCACCATCTGGCGCGGCGGTTGCATCATCCGCGCCAAGTTCCTGAACCGGATCCGCGACGCCTACGCCGAGAACCCGGACCTGCCGAGCCTGCTCCTCGCACCGTACTTCCGGAACGCGGTCGAGAACGCGGTGGACAGCTGGCGACGGGTCGTCTCGACGGCCACCCTGATGGGCATCCCGGTGCCCGCGTTCGCCTCCTCGCTGTCGTACTACGACGCGCTGCGTGCCGAGCGGCTGCCGGCGGCCCTGACGCAGGGTCTGCGCGACTTCTTCGGCGCGCACACCTACCAGCGCATCGACAAGCCCGGCACCTTCCACACACTGTGGAGCGGTGACCGGTCCGAAGTGACCGAATAGAATCGGCCGGGGGCGAGAGGAGTCCGCAACCAACCGTGCGATTTGTCGAGGGCCATCGGCCCACCCACGACCTGACCTACGACGACCTGTTCATCGTCCCGAATCGGTCCGACGTCGCTTCGCGATTCGACGTCGACATCTCGACCGTCGACGGCAGTGGCACGACGATCCCGATCGTGGTCGCCAACATGACCGCGGTCGCCGGAAAGCGGATGGCCGAGACCGTGGCACGACGCGGCGGACTGGTGGTGCTGCCCCAGGATCTGCCGATCCCGGTGGTGGCCGAGTCCATCGCCTACGTCAAGTCCCGGCACCTCGTCGCCGACACACCCGTCACGCTGACCGCCGACGACTCGGTGTCCGATGCGCTCGCCCTCATCCCCAAGCGGGCGCACGGGGCGGCGGTCGTCGTCGAGGACGGCCGCCCCATCGGCGTCGTCACCGAGAAACGCTGTCGCGACGTCGATCGCTTCGCGCGGGTGCGCGAGGTTCTCGATCCCGACATCGTCACGCTGCCGGTGGACACCGCATCCCGTGATGTCTTCGATCGACTCGACGACCAGCATCTCGGCCTTGCCGTTCTCGTCGACGACGAGGGGCGGCTCGCGGGCGTGCTGTCGCGGGTCGGGGCGCTGCGACACGGGGTGTACCAGCCGAATGTCGATGCGAACGGCCGCCTCCGGATCGCAGCAGCGGTCGGTATCAACGGCGACGTGGTCGGCAAGGCCAAGGCACTGGCGGCGGCCGGCGCCGACCTGCTCGTCATCGACACCGCGCACGGGCATCAGGAGAAGATGCTCACCGCACTCGAGGCGGTCGCCACAGCGGATCCCGGAGTTCCGATCGCCGCTGGCAATGTCGTGTCGGCCCAAGGCGCTACGGACCTGATCGACGCCGGCGCATCGATCATCAAGGTCGGTGTCGGACCAGGCGCGATGTGCACCACCAGGATGATGACCGGCGTGGGCAGGCCCCAGTTCTCGGCTGTCGCCGAATGTGCCGAGGTCGCCACCCGCCACGGTGCCCACGTCTGGGCGGACGGCGGGGTCCGTCACCCGCGTGACGTCGCGCTGGCGCTGGCGGCCGGAGCGTCCAACGTGATGATCGGGTCATGGTTCGCCGGAACCTACGAGTCACCGGGCGATCTGCAAGAGGATGCCGTCGGGCCGTACAAGGTCAGTTTCGGGATGGCCTCCAAACGGGCCGTCGCGGCCCGGTCGGCCAAGGACGGCGCCTACGACCGGGCGCGCAAGTCCTTGTTCGAGGAGGGCATCTCGAGCTCCCGGATCCGGCTCGATCCCGAGCGGCCCAGCGTCGAGGATCTCATCGACAACATCTGCTCGGGAGTGCGGAGCACTGCGACCTACACGGGCGCCCGGACGCTCGCCGAGCTACACGAGAAGGTGGTGCTCGGGATCCAGTCCGCCGCCGGATTCGCCGAGGGGCGCCCGCTTCCCGGCGGGTGGTGAGGGGTGGAGACAGCCCTCCTCATCGCCGGTCTCGTCGGCTTCGTCGCGCTCACGCTCGGCACCGCACTGTTCGTCGCCGCGGAGTTCTCACTGACCGCGCTCGAACGATCCACCATCTCCGACGATGTCGCCACCAACGGCGACCGCCGATCCCGCCTGGTCCAGCGGGCACACGCGACCTTGTCGTTCCAACTGTCCGGTGCGCAGCTCGGCATCACGATCACCACGCTGATCACCGGTTACATCGCCGAGCCGGTATTGGCGCGCATCTTCACCCCGGCACTGACCTCGGCGGGCGTGAGCGACTCGCTGGCGTCGGGAATCTCGCTTGCGCTCGCACTGATCATCGCCACGTCGCTGTCGATGGTGCTCGGCGAGCTGATCCCGAAGAACCTGGCCATCGCCAAGTCGCTCGCCGTCGCCCGCGCGACGTCGGGGCCGATGACCGTGTTCTCCGCGACCTTCCGCTGGGCGATCAACGGCCTGAACGGTTCGGCGAACTGGATCGTCCGCCGACTCGGCATCGAACCCGCCGAGGAGTTGCGGTCGGCCCGGTCGCCCCAGGAACTCGTGTCGCTGGTACGCAACTCGGCACGCCAGGGGTCGATCGACGAGGACACCGCGGCGCTCGTCGACCGCTCGCTCAAGTTCGGCGAGCTCAGCGCAGAGGATCTGATGACCCCCCGGGTGACCGTCGACTGCCTCGACCGCGATGACAACATCCGCGACCTGGTGATGGCGTCGTCGCGCACGGGTCACTCCCGGTTCCCGGTGGTGATCGACGGCGATCTCGACGATCTCGTAGGCGTCGTGCACATCAAACAGGCCTTCACCGTCGCGCCCGAACACGCCGCCGACACGACGGTCGCGTCCATCGCGCGGCCGGTCCCCCGCGTGCCGACCAGCCTCGACGGCGACGCCCTGATGGAACGGATCCGCGCCGACGGCATGGAGCTGTGCGTGGTGATCGACGAGTACGGCGGGACCGCGGGCATCGTCACCACCGAGGACCTGATCGAGGAGATCCTCGGCGATGTGACCGACGAGCACGATCACGAGCGCGCCGATGTCGCCGTCGACGGCGACGGATTCCTGTGCTCGGGATTGCTCCGCATCGACGAACTGACCGACGCCACCGGCTACCGGGCGCCGGAAGGGTCCTACGACACACTCGGCGGCCTGGTGATGTTCTGCCTCGGACGGATACCCGAGGTCGGCGACGCTGTCGAGCTGCCGACCCGATCGATCGGCGGAGACGACGACGAGGACGACGAGGACGAGCCGCTGCCGGGCGCCGAGATCACCTGGCGTGCGACCGTGACGCAGATGGACGGTCGCCGAATCGATGTGGTCTCACTACGGCCCGTCCGTGACGACATCCGGCACGACGACGTGCGACTCGACGACATCCCGCCCGACAGCACCCCTTCAAACGACACTCTCCTCGGCCGCGACGGAACCGATCGGGGCACGGAGTGAACGACATCTGGGCCGTCCTCCTCACGATCGTGCTGCTCGGCGGCAACGCGTTCTTCGTCGGTGCCGAGTTCTCGCTCATCTCCGCGCGCCGCGACCGCCTCGAAGCGCTCGAGGAAAGCGGCAAGAAGCGTGCCCGGACGGTGATCAGGGCAGGCGAACGCCTGTCACTGATGCTGGCCGGTGCACAGCTGGGCATCACCATCTGCTCGATCCTGCTCGGTCGCGTCGGCGAGCCTGCCGTCGCGCATCTGATCGAGAAACCCCTGCATCTGGCACACGTGCCGGACGCCTTGCTGCACCCGATCTCGTTCGCCGTCGCCCTGTCGCTCGTGGTGGTCCTGCACATCCTCATCGGCGAGATGGTGCCCAAGAACATCGCGCTGGCCGGTCCGGAGCGTTCCGCCATGCTCCTGGTGCCCGCGCATCTCGCGTTCATCCGCATGGTGCGCCCCCTGATCGCGTTCTACAACTGGCTGGCGAACTCGTCACTGCGCCTGATGCGCGTGCAGCCCAAGGACGAGCTCGACTCGGCGGTCTCCGCGGGGGAACTCGCGCAGATGCTCGGTGAGTCGAAGCAGGAAGGTCTCATCGACGCCGAAGAACACGAGCGACTGACCCGCGCACTGCAGTCGGTGGGCCGCACCGTGAGTGAGGTGATGATCTCCCTCGAACAGATGCACAGCGTCGGCGTGGAGGTCGACTCCGAGACCGGCGGCACCGGGCCGACACTCGGGGCGGTAGAGCACGCCGTCAGCGACACCGGGTTCTCGCGCTTCCCGGTGCGCGGTCCCGACGGGACGTTCACTGGATATCTCCACCTCAAAGACGTGCTCGATGAGATCCTCGACGAGCGGATCGGTCCGGACACCATCATCGGCATCGATAAGATCCGTCCGCTACCGGTGATCGCGTCGACCACCCCGCTCGACGAGGCGACCGCGGCGTTGCGGCGCACGAGCGCCCACATCGGTGCGGTGGTCGACGACTCCGGACGGACGGTCGGCATCGTCGCCCTGGCCGACCTCGTCGAGGAGTTCGTCGGCAATGTCCGTGACGAGACCCATCGGGTGTGATCCGATGACATCGACGGAGATACGTCGCGCCACGAGCCGACGGCTGACCTCGGCGCAGTGGCGTGCTCGGCGTGACGATCACCGCGCCCGCGTCGACGACCTGATCGGGCCGTATCTGCGAGCCCGCAAGAACGGCGCCAAGCATCCCGTCATCGACTTCCTGTTCACCTACTACTCGTCTCGTCCCGCGCACGTGACGAGGTGGCATCCCGGATTCGGCGTCCTGCTAGAGGATGCCGACGAACTCCTCGCCCTGCGCGGCTACCATCGCGTCGGCGACGCGGTGACCGTGGATCCCGGATACCTCCGCGACCGCGCAGGTGCCGTCGGTGCCACCGCCACACTCCTGCGCGCGACCGCGTCGCGCCCCGCACGCCTCGGGTGCTTCGGCCTGCACGAATGGGCGATGGTCTACCGGACCACAGAGAAGCGCCACGACGTCCCGCTGCGTCTCGGACGGGCCGGGACCGATGCCGTCGTGGAGGAGATGCCACTGCGCTGTACGCATTTCGATGCGTTCCGGTTCTTCACGCCGGAGGCACGGCCCCGAAACGAGACCGAGCTGACCCGGGACCGGCAGGTGCACGACGAGCAGCCCGGATGTCTGCACACGACGATGGACCTCTATCGGGCCTGCTTCACGCTCGCACCGCTGATCGACTCCGACCTCACCCTCGCCTGCTTCGGATCCGCCCTGCGCGCACGGGAGCTCGACATGCGGGCGAGCCCCTACGACCTCACCGCGCTGGGTTACGATCCGGTGCCCGTCGAGACCGCGGCAGGGCGGGCGCAGTATGTGCGCGAACAGTCCGCCATTGCCGAGGAGGGCAGCGAGTTACGGACGGCGCTGTCACAACGCCTGAGCGATCTGGTCGCACATTCGAACCGACTGTGAGCTCCGTCAACTGACCTTCCCACCCCTCTCGGACCTGCCCGGATACCCGGTGTCGGGGCAGATTACCGACGAGTAGCATGAACGTGTCGATTCACCGCTGGAGAAAGGCTGTCATGTCTGACCGGATCAACGTCAACGGGCTGCAGGTCGCTTCCGTCCTGTACGACTTCATCAACAACGAGGCGTTGCCCGGCACCGGTGTAGACCCCGACGCCTTCTGGACGGGTGCGGCCTCGGTGATCACCGACCTGGCGCCCCGCAACCGTGAGCTGCTGTCCGTGCGCGACGATCTGCAGGCGAAGATCGACCAGTGGCACCGCGATCATCCCGCGACCGCAGGCGATCTGGACTTCGACACCTACAAGGCCTTCCTCACCGAGATCGGTTACCTGGTCGATCCGCCTGCCGACTTCCAGATCGGGACCGAGAACGTCGACCGCGAGATCGCCGAGACGGCGGGCCCGCAGCTGGTCGTCCCGATCCTCAACGCGCGCTTCGCACTCAACGCCTCCAACGCTCGGTGGGGCTCGCTCTACGACGCCCTGTACGGCACCGACGCCATCCCCGAGACCGGCGGCGCCGAGAAGGGCTCCTCCTACAACAAGGTGCGCGGCGACAAGGTCATCGCGTACGCGAAGGACTTCCTGGACAAGGCCGTCCCGCTCGAGCAGTGCAGCTACACCGACGTGACGGCGTTCGCGGTGGTCGACTCTGCTGTCCAGGTCACCCTCGCCGACGGCACGACCTCCGGTCTCGCCGATCCGTCGGCGTTCACGGGCTACCGCGGCGATGCCGCCGCCCCGACGTCGATCCTGTTGCGCAACAACGGCCTCTACCTCGACGTCGAGATCGATCCGTCGTCGCCGATCGGCTCGACCGATCCGGCCGGGGTGAAGGACGTCGTCGTGGAGTCGGCGATCACCACCATCATGGACTTCGAGGACTCCGTCGCCGCCGTCGACGCCGACGACAAGGTGCTCGGCTACCGGAACTGGCTGGGCCTCAACAAGGGTGACCTCAGCGAGGAGGTCGCCAAGGGCGGCAAGACCTTCACCCGCGTCCTCAACGGCAACCGCGAGTACACCGCACCCGACGGTTCCGGTTTCGACCTGCACGGACGTTCCCTGCTGTTCGTGCGCAACGTCGGGCACCTGATGACCAACAGTGCGATTCTCGACGCCGACGGCAACGAGGTCCCCGAGGGCATCCTCGACGGACTCTTCACGTCGTTGATCGGCATCCACGGCATGTCCCCGGAGGGACAGCAGAACTCCCGGACCGGGTCGATCTACATCGTGAAGCCCAAGATGCACGGACCCGACGAGGTCGCCTTCACCGTCGAACTCTTCGATCGGGTGGAGAAGGTTCTCGGCCTGCCGGAGAACACCCTCAAGGTCGGGATCATGGACGAGGAGCGACGCACCACCGTCAATCTCAAGGCGTGCATCAAGGCCGCCGAGGATCGCGTCGTGTTCATCAACACCGGCTTCCTCGACCGCACCGGCGACGAGATCCACACCTCCATGGAGGCCGGCGCGATGATCCGCAAGGGCGACATGAAGCAGCAGAAGTGGATCAAGGCGTACGAGGACTTCAACGTCGACACCGGGTTGCACGCCGGTCTGCAGCACAAGGCGCAGATCGGCAAGGGCATGTGGGCGATGCCGGATCTGATGCACGACATGCTCGAGCAGAAGATCGGTCACCCGAAGGCGGGCGCCACCACCGCATGGGTGCCCTCGCCCACCGCCGCGACCCTGCATGCACTGCACTACCACCTCGTCGACGTCTTCGAGCGCCAGGACGAGATCGCCAAGCGTGATCCGGCATCGGTCGACGACATCCTCACGATCCCGCTCGCACCGAAGACCGACTGGTCGGCCGAGGAGAAGAAAGAGGAGCTCGACAACAACTGCCAGTCCATCCTCGGCTATGTGGTCCGCTGGGTCGACCAGGGCGTGGGCTGCTCCAAGGTGCCCGACATCCACGACATCGCGCTGATGGAAGACCGTGCCACCCTGCGGATCTCCAGCCAGCTACTGGCCAACTGGCTGCATCACGGCATCGTGACCGAATCCGACATCGTGGCATCGCTCGAACGGATGGCCCCGGTGGTCGACCGACAGAACGCGGGCGACGCCACATATCACCCGATGGCACCCGATTTCGACTCCAACATCGCCTTCCAGGCGGCCAAGGAGCTTATCCTCGAAGGTGCGAAGCAGCCGAGCGGCTACACGGAGCCGATCCTGCATCGCAAGCGGCGCGAGTTCAAGGCCGCCAACGCCTGACGGGCGGGCTCCCGAGCATTCGCACAGCCCCCGCCATGGTGCCGGCACCGCGATCTCCGCTATCGTCGTCCGTTGTCACCCCGGTCAAACGGGACCGGGGTGGACGTCGGCCCGATGAGCGGAAGGCAGGGGGGCTTGGCACACCATCGAAGTACTGACGGTCGCGCGGGGGTACGCGGTCGCGGTGTCAGTCGTGGCCTCGTCGGTTCCCTGTTGTCGATCATCCTGGTCGCCGCCCTGGTGCTGCTCTGGGCGCAACTCGGCGACCGGATAGACCGCCAAGGCGATCAGGCGGCGGAGAACTGCGTCGAGGGTACGACCAAGGTCCCGGTGATCGCGGATCCCGACATCGCCGACCCGCTGAAGACACTCGCGCAGGACTACGCCAAGACCCGTCCGGTGGTGCGAGATCACTGCGTGACCATCGAGGTCCGACCGGCCGATGCCAAGGTCACCCTCGACGGACTGGCCGGCACGTGGGATTCCGCCGCGCTCGGCGCCTATCCGGCTGCCTGGGTTCCGCAATCATCGATCTGGACCGCGGACCTGTCCACGGCGAAACCCGATGCGATCGACGGCAAACCCACGTCGTTGGTGTCATCTCCCGTCGTGCTCGCCACCGCGCCCCAGCTGGCCAAGGCCCTCGACGGCAAACTCGACTGGCAGCAATTGCCCACCCTGCAGAAACGCAGCAGCAGCCTCGGCGACTACGGCCTGGGCAGCTGGGGGTCGATCCGTCTCGCGATGCCCACCGGCGCGCAGTCCGACGCCACCGCGCTGTCGGCCCAGGCGGTCGCGATGCAGGTGACCCGGACCACTGGTGCACTCACCGAACAGGACGCGAGTTCGCCTCGCGTGGCGTCGAGTGTCGACGCGATGATGACGGGTGCCCCGCAGTCACCGGACGGGTCGGCGGCCGGCGCGGCGCGCTCGATCGCCGACGCCGACGACCCGGCGACCTCTGCGATCCACGCGGTGCCGATCACCGAGCAGTCGCTGTTCCAGCTGACCCGCTCGGACACCTCGGCACGGCTCTCCGAAGTGGTGCCGGACGGGCCGACCCCGATCGCCGACTATCCGATCGTCCGGATGGCGGGTTCACAGGTCTCACCCGAGCAGACCGATGCGGTGTCCGAGTTCTTCGACTTCGTGAGCAAGCCGGACCAGCTCGGCAAACTCACCGCACTCGGATTCCGCGGCGACGCCCCCATGCCCGAGCCGAACGCGACCGTGACGTTCCCGATCACCGATAACCCGATGCCGAACCCCGAGGACGCCGCGACGGTCACCATCAATCGCCTCGTCTACGGGCCCGACAGCGGCCCCAAGCCCGGCGGGAACTGACCCGCAGTTCAGGCCCGGGCGCCCTCAGCTGCTGAACGCCTCGATCGGTGGGCAACTGCACACCAGGTTCCGGTCGCCGAAGGCGTTGTCGATCCGGCGCACCGCCGGCCACACCTTGGCCCGTCCGCCTGCCGACGGGAGACCGAGCGGATAAACCGCGAGTTCCCGCGAATACGGATGATCCCACTCCCCGACCAGCGCCTCGGCGGTGTGCGGGGCGCCCCGCAACGGGTTCTCGTCGACGGACCATTCGCCCGAGCCGACCCGGTCGATCTCGGCACGAATGGCGATCATCGCCTCGCAGAACGCGTCGAGTTCGTCGAGATTCTCACTCTCGGTCGGCTCGACCATCAGTGTCCCGGCGACCGGGAAACTCATCGTCGGCGCGTGGAAACCGTAGTCGGCCAAGCGTTTTGCCACGTCGTCGACGGTCACGCCGGTCGCCTTGGTCAGCTGCCGCAGATCCAGGATGCACTCGTGCGCGACGAATCCCTCGCCGTCGGTTCGCGCTGCTTCGCTGCCGCGGCCCGTGTAGAGCACCGGGTAGTGTCCGCGCAGCCGGCGGGCGATGTAGTTGGCCGACGCGATCGCCGTCAGTGTGGCGCGGCGTAGACCATCCGCGCCCATCATCGCGATGTAGGCGTAGGTGATCGGCAGGATCGAGGCCGAACCGTACGGGGCGGCCGATATCGTGCCCTCCGACGACAGTTCGTCAGCGAGGGGATGACCCGGCAGGAACGGCGCGAGATGCGCGCGCACGGCGACCGGCCCGACCCCGGGCCCTCCTCCCCCGTGCGGGATGCAGAACGTCTTGTGCAGGTTCAGGTGGCTGACGTCACCGCCGAACCGGCCCGGCCGGGCCACTCCGACAAGCGCGTTGAGGTTGGCGCCGTCGACATAGACCTGGCCACCTGCGTCATGCACGGCCGCGCAGATCTCCTCGATGTCGTGCTCGAAAACACCATGGGTGGACGGATACGTGATCATGATGGCCGCCAGTGCGTCCCGATGCTTGTCGATCTTGACGCGCAGGTCGTCGACGTCGACGTCGCCGTTCTCGCGGCACCCGACGACCACCACTCGCATCCCCGCCATCACCGCGGATGCGGCGTTGGTGCCGTGGGCGCTCGACGGGATCAGGCAGACGTCGCGGTCCGCCTCGTCCCGGCTGCGGTGGTACCGCCGAATCGCCAGGAGGCCCGCGTACTCGCCCTGTGAGCCGGCGTTCGGCTGCAGGCTGACCCGGTCGTAGCCGGTGATCGTGACCAGCCAGTCCTCCAGCGTCGTGATGAGTTCACGGATCCCGGTGGTGTCGGAGGTCGGCGCAAACGGATGCAGGCGCGCGAACCCGGGCCAGGTGACCGGTTCCATCTCCGCGGTCGCATTGAGCTTCATCGTGCAGGAACCGAGCGGGATCATGCTCCGGTCTAGTGCGATGTCCTTGTCGGACAGCGCGCGCAGGTACCTCAGCATCGACGTCTCGGTGCGGTACCGGTTGAACGCCGGGTGCGTGAGGAAGTCGCTCTGCCGTGTCTCGATCGGCTGCGCGAACGAATGACGCCGGACCCCTTCGGCACTGAACGCACGGAGCACGGCGGCCAGGTCGGCGTCGGTGGTCGTCTCGTCGCAGGCGATGCCGACCGAGTCCGCGTCGATACGCCGCAGGTTGATGTTGCCGTCGCGTTTGGCGTTCGCGACGATCGCGTCGGCCTGGCCGGGTGCGCGCACCACGATGGTGTCGAAGAACGAGGAGTGCGCGATCGAGAAGCCGGCGACCGTCAGGCTGTCGGCCAGGAACACCGCGCCGTCGTGCACCCGCCGGGCGATCGCGCGCAGACCGTCCGCGCCGTGGTACGAGGCGTACATGGCAGCCATCACGGCGAGCAGCACCTGGGCGGTGCAGATGTTGCTGGTGGCCTTCTCCCGTCGGATGTGCTGTTCACGTGTCTGCAGTGACAGCCGATAGGCGAGGTTGCCGTCGGCGTCCTTGGAGACGCCGACGAGCCGTCCCGGCAACTGTCGCGCGTGGGCGGAGTGCACTGCCAGGTAACCGGCGTGCGGACCGCCGAACCCCATCGGCACGCCGAACCGCTGGGTGGTACCGAAGCACACGTCGGCACCCTGTTCACCCGGAGGTGTGATCAACGTCAGCGCCAGCAGATCCGCCCCGACCGAGACCAACGCGCCGCGATCGTGCGCGGCCGCGATGATCGGCGCGACGTCGAGGATCCGGCCGGACGAGCCCGGGACCTGGAGCACCACTCCGAAGAAGTCACCGTCGGGCAGGCCGCATCCGGGCAGCGATGGATGCAACGACGCCTCGACCAGTTCGATCCCGAGCGGCTCGGCCCGTGTGTCGAGCAGAGCGCGCGTCTGCGGGAACAGATCGGCGTCGACCACGAGGCGCGGTGAGCGGGACTTGCCCGCACGGCGCATCAGGGTCATCGCCTCGGCGGCGGCGGTCGCCTCGTCGAGCATCGACGCGTTGGCGACCTCCATCGCGGTGAGGTCGGCGACCATGGTCTGGAAGTTCAGCAGGGCCTCGAGTCGTCCCTGGCTGATCTCCGGCTGATACGGCGTGTACGCGGTGTACCAGGCCGGGTTCTCCAGCACGTTCCGCAGGATGACCGGCGGGGTGAAGGTGTCGTGGTAGCCGAGCCCGATCATCGATCGGGCGACCACGTTGCGGGACGCGAGCTCGGCGAGGCGATCGTGCACATCGTGTTCACCGATGGCGGGTGGCAGTGCTTGCAGACCGTTGGCACCCGGGTCGTCGGCGATCACGGACGGGACGACCCGTTCGGCGAGTTCGTCGAGCGACGAGACCCCGATCTCGGCAAGGATGCGGTCGGTCTCGGCGGGATCGGGACCGACATGGCGGTCGATGAAGGTCACCGGATCGGACGCGGAAGTGGCGGGCATGACAGGTCAACCTCTCGGCGGTCTGCGGCCCTCCCCCTCTGTCATATCCGGGATCCGCAGCACGGATGCCAGACGCCTGAGAGATTCGGTCGTTCCGGGACACCGGAGCGGCCTTTCACCGTGGGCGGGCCCGGGTCTCCCCGGGTCACTTTCCAGAGACGCCGTCAACACCACGGTCCTGGGTGCCTGAGAGTTTGACGAGGAGGTGTTGCTCCTTCGGCGGCCACCCCAACCCGATCGGTGGCGCTCTCCCGTGACGTAGCGACGCCCACCCAGTATACGGGTGGGCGACTGCTCTGCAGTTCAACCCCGCAGTGGAGCTGCCGGAGCGGTTGGCGGGTCAGCCGGTGCGGCGGGTCCGGTTCTTACGACGCGCCGCCAATTCGTCCTCCGGGGCGGTCTCGGTCACACCGCCGTCGGCGCGTTCACCCGGGAAATCGGCGATGGTGCCGGTCAATTCGCGCATCGCCCCGCTCACCGCGATCCCGAAGACACCCTGGCCGCCCTGAAGCAGGTCGACGACCTCCTCGGCAGAGGTGCACTCGTAGACGGTCGTCCCGTCGGAGAAGAGGGTGATCCGGGCGAGATCCTCGACGCCGCGCTTGCGGAGATGATCGACCGCGACACGGATGTTCTGCAATGAGATCCCGGTGTCGAGGAGACGCTTGACGATCTTCAGGACCAGGATGTCCTTGAACGAGTACAGACGCTGGCTACCCGAACCGGCAGCACCCCGGATCGACGGCACCACCAGCGAGGTGCGGGCCCAGTAGTCGAGCTGCCGATAGGTGATGCCGGCGATCTGGCACGCACTCGGCACCCGGTAGCCGACCAGCTCGTCGGGCACCGTGTCGTTCGGGAACAGGCCCGGCGCGATGTCTTCCAGGCTGCCCTGCGTCGCGGACCGGGTACGGGCGTTCTCGGCGGCACCGTCAGGTGCCGCATCCGTCGGTGACGTCACTCCGTCGTCGAACGGCTTATCGCCCACTGCAGACTCCCTCGCAACGTCTGGACCGACTCGACAGGCTCCGAACCTCGAAGAGCGGCCTCGAGGACTGCTTCAACAGTACGCGCCTGACGGACGATCATCCTCCGTCCCCGCCGAAAACGGGCGACGTGTGAACGGTAGGTCGGGCGGGAGTCCCAAATCAACGCGACGCGCGGTGCAACCTCAACCTCAACTTGAGATCGAGCAAACGGTGACCCGACAGTGTCCGTTCCGTGACCAAACGGGACTCAGGTTCCGCCGCTCGCCTTGAAATCATCCGGTGAGACGTTGTCGAGGAATTCCTTGAACTTCTCCACCTCGTCCTCTTTCCCATCGCCCGGTTCGCCCTCGGAGCCGTCCTCGTCCGGGATCAGCAACCCGGCCTCGGTCAGCACATCCTCCTCGGCGACGATCGGCACTCCGGCCCGCATCGCCACCGCGATGGAATCCGACGGACGCGCCGACACCCGCAGGTCGTCCGCGAAGACCATCTCCGCGTAGAACGTGCCCTCTTGCATGTCGACGATCCGAACCTCTTTCAGGGTTCGCCCGAATTCGGTGATCAGGTTGACGATCAGATCGTGCGTGAGCGGCCTCGGCGGTTCGATGCCCTTCTGCTGCAAGGCGATCGACGCGGCTTCGCTCTGCCCGATCCAGATCGGTAGGTAGCGTTCACCTTCGACCTCGCGCAGCAGCAATACCGGCTGGCTCTGTGGCGGCTCGACCCGAATGCCCACGACTCGCATTTCGCCCATCTAGCACCCGCTTCCTCGTGATCGCCAGGACACTACTCGACGGCCCCGTTCGCCACGTCCCGGCGCCGTATATCGATGTCAACGACGCTACACCGCGTCGCGCCGCCGCGACGGGAGTCGCGGACCGATCAGTCCAGCACGCCCCGGACGGCGGCCTTGACCAACTGGGTGTGCAGGGTCACCGACAGCGCCGCGATCTCCCGGGCCAACTCCTCGGCCCGATCCCGGGCACCCGTGCCCTTGCCCTTGGCGATCGGATTCGCGATCTGCGCAACCAATCCGGCCTCACGATCCGCGGAGACCTTGAAGGCGCGGAGGTGACGGGTCTCCACGCCGTAATTCGCCAACGCGGCGGCGGCCTCCACCAGACGAACCGCATCCTCGTCGAAGAATCCCGCAGGCCCCGGTGTCAGCAGCCCGTTGCGGAGCAACTCCGTCACGAACGCCGAGTCGACCCCGGTTCGTTCGATCAGTGTCTCCCGCGAGACCCGGCCGCCGCGCGAACCGAAATCCGTGGCCGGGGCGACCGCGTTGCGTGCGGCGGACAACAACCGGGTGCCCCCGGCGCCTGCGCCTCCCTCACCGCGATCGATCGCCTCGAGTTGCTCCTTGATCACCTTGAGCGGCAGGTAGCGGTCACGCTGGGCGGTCAGGACGAACCTGAGCCGCTCACAGTCGTTCGTGCTGAACCTGCGATAACCCGACGGCGCGCGTTCGGGCGTGATCAACCCCTCGGACTCCAGGAACCGGATCTTCGAGATCGTCACGTCCGGGAAGTCCTCACGCAGCAGCGCCAGGACAGAGCCGATCGACATCGACCCTTCTCCGTGCTGACCCGCCGACGACGCGGTCACGAGGTCAGGCGCCCGCTTGGCCGTCGCGCGGGCCGCTGAGGAAGACCAATCGGAACTTGCCGATCTGCACCTCGTCCCCATTGCTCAGCTGCGCGGTGTCGACGGGTTCCCGGTTCACGTAGGTGCCGTTCAGGCTGCCCACGTCCACCACCTGGAATTCGTTGTCGCCAAGGCGGAATTCCGCGTGGCGGCGACTGACGGTCACGTCATCGAGGAAGATGTCGCTGTCCGGATGCCGACCCGCCGACGTGGTCGCCTGGTCGAGCAGGAATCGTGAGCCCGCATTGGGACCACGCTTGACGACAAGCAGCGCCGTGCCGGGCGAGAGCCTCTCCACCCCGGTGTCGGCAGGTTCACTCGAGGCGGTCGCTCCGGAATCGAGTTCGGAGATGAACTCCTCCCGGAAAACCGAGGTGGTTTCCACCGGTGCCTCAAGATCCTTGTCGTTTTCGCTCACCACTTCTCCTTCGTCTGTCTCGGTGCCCGTAGGCGTCGTCGCGCCCACACCTACCGGCCCCGAACGGCCACGCGAATCGCGCCACCGGGCTTTCGATGTCGATGCATCTTCTTCTGCCTTCGAACGTCCGGCTCGCCGCGTCTCATCGGCACTCGAACCGGTTCTGCTGCAGTAAACCGTACCGTGTTGCGCGGCCGCCGCACGGGCGGTCGAGGCGACCAGGACACCGCCGATGATAGTCGCAGCGCCCCGATCCGCCGGTCGCTTACGATCCGTGTTGTCGGGTTGTCGTGCTCGGTCGACCTCATCCGAGAATGCCTTTCGCAGTTCACGGCACCCTCGCGTCCCGCGACGGTCAGTTCTCGCGCGTCCCGCGACGGTCAGTTCTCGGTGACGGCGCGGTAACCGTCGGCGTCCAGGGTCTCCGCCAGTGCCGAGTCGAGCGTTGCCTCGTCGGCGAGGGTGATCTCGACGAGCCAGCCGGACCCGTACGGATCGGAGTTCACCAGTTCAGGGGTGGTCTCCAACTCGGTGTTCACGGCCGACACCGTCCCGTCGAGCGGCCCGTAGATGTCCGACACACTCTTGGTGGACTCCACCTCCGCGAACGACTCGCCCTTCTCGACGGCATCGTCGGCACCGGGCAACTGGACGAACACCACATCCCCGAGCGCATCCTGCGCGAAGTCGGTGATACCGACCCGCACCGTCGTGGGCCCGGTCCGCTCCACCCATTCGTGCTCGGCCGTGTAGCGCAGGGACGGCGGCACATTGGTCTCGCTCACTGTCGCACCTTTCTTGTCGGAGGCGGCAAAAACTTCGAACTACTTCAAACGGAGGACATTAGGTCATCGGCGGCCACCGTGTGGGTCCGGCCGCCGGATACGGCGGCTGTCACCTGACGCGGGGCATCCGGCGGACGACCAGCACCGTCTGATACGCGTACAGCAGGAACGACCACAGGTACAGGCCGACGCCCCAGATCATGAACGCCCAGCCGATGGGATAACAGATCGTCCCGACGACCGAATCCAACTGCCCGGCCAGCAACCAGGGGAACGCACTCATCAGCGCAAAGGTGGCCGCCTTCCCGATGTAGAGCACCGGCAGCGCGACGAGCCCGCGCGACCGCAGCAACGGCGCCGTGGCGAACAGCGCGACGTCACGTGCGATGACGACGCCGATCAGCCACCAGGGCAGGAACTCGCGCAGGCCGAACGCGATCGGGATGATCACGATGTAGAGCCGATCGGCGGCCGGATCGAGTAGTGCCCCGATCCGCGACGACTGGTTGAGCCACCGGGCGAGCTTGCCGTCGGCCCAATCGGAGAACCCCGAGAACATCAGGACGGCGAACGCCCATCCGTCGGCCTTCTCGAACAGCAACAACCACACGAACACCGGGATCAGCGCCAACCTCAGCACGCTGAGCGCGTTCGGTAGGGTCACCACCCGGTCCGACCCGTCGGACAGTTCGTCCGGCGGGTCCACCGGGTCGCGCTCTGCCGGCACCTCCGAGCGCCCGCCGGAGGTCACCGGAAGATGCCGATGATGCCCTGGAGGGCTTTCGCGCCGCCCGACGAGAACAGATTGTCGTGGACCATGTAGGTCCAGGTGGTGGTCGAGCGGTGCAGATCCGCGGTTCCGAGGTCGACGCCCTCGTTGGTGATCGTCGCCTCCCGGAACGTCTTGCGGGCGTTCTCGACCGCCTCGCCCGGCAGCGTCGAGAACTCGTCGAGGATCAGCTTGTGGAACTCGTCGAGGGGGCTCTCCTTGCCCAATGACCGGAGATGGATGCTCGCCCGCACGTCGGACACGAACGCGAGATGGTCGGCCCACGCCCGGTCGAGGTGAAAGAGCATGATCTCACGCGCCACCTGGGTGAGGACCTCTTTCTCGACCGGTTCGGTGACCGGAGCGGGTGTCGTGGCGTCGTCTGTCTCCGAGGCAGCAGAATCGCCTGCTTCGGTTGCTTCGGTGGCCTCCGGGTCGGCTTTCGCGTCGCCTGCGTCGGCCGTTTCCGTCACCGCCGCGGTTCCGGTCAGCTCCGCGTACCGCGCGGGTTCTTCGGCAGCCAGTTCGTCGAGGGCCACATCACTGGTCAGGAGCTCCATCCGACGCTTGACGACGATGTCGCGCTGCTGGTTCACCAGCGTGTTGTAGCGCCATGTGTTGGCATGCAGTTCCAGCATCACGCCCTCGGCGATGCGCTGCGCCTGCTCGATCAGATCGATGCCCTTGGCGCCCATCGAGCCGTCCTCGGCCTGCGACACCGGATCACGCTTGAATGCGAGATTCTTGGTGACCACCGGATCCTCGAGGCTGGAGAAGAACACCGAGCGACCCGGATCGCCCTGGCGGCCGGCGCGGCCGCGCAACTGGTTGTCGAGACGCTCGGTGTCGTGTCGTCCGGTGCCGACCACACAGAGACCGCCAAGCGCCACGACATCGTCTCGAGCCGACTCGTCGTCGCCGGACCCGCCGAGGCGGATGTCGGTACCGCGCCCGGCCATCTGCGTCGAGACCGTCACCGCGTCGCGGGCGCCGGCCTCGGCGATGATCTTCGCCTCCTCGGCGTCGTTCTTGGCGTTCAGCACCACCGGCGAGACCCCGGCCTTGTCGAGGAAGTACGCGAGCTCCTCGGATTCCGCGACGTCGTGGGTGCCGATGAGAATCGGCTGCCCGGTCTCGTGCACCTCTTTGACATACGCGACGACCGCCTCGACCTTGTTGGCCTTGGAGTCGTAGACACGGTCGGCCTCGTCGATCCGGATGTTCGGGGTGTTCGGCGGGATCTGTGACACCAGCAGGTCGTAGAACTGACGGAACTGTTCACCCGCGGCGAGCGCCGTGCCGGTCATGCCGCAGACCCGGGGATACCTGCCGATGAGGGCCTGCACGGTCATCGTGTCGATCACCTCACCCGAATCCGTCTGGCTGAGGCCCTCCTTGATCTCGACCGCGGCCTGGACACCGTCCGGCCACCGCTGCAACTGGGCCACGCGCCCACGCGAGGCGTTGATCAGATGCACGCCGCCGTCCCGGACGATGTAGTGGATGTCGCGCTCGAGCAGGTACTGCGCGTGCATCGCCACATTGACGTGGACGAGGGTGCTGCCGACATGGTCCTCGTCGTACAGGTTGATTCCGCCGAGTTCTTCCTCGACGAACGCCGCACCCTCGTCGGTGAGGGTGACGTTGCGCCCCTCGGTGTCGACCTCGTAGTGCTTGTTCTTCATCCGGGCCACCACGTCGTGGATCGCCTGATCGGGCGCCTCGGCCTCGGTGGAACCGGCGAGCACCAGAGGCACCAGCGCCTCGTCGACGAGCACCGAGTCGGCCTCGTCGATGATCGCGACGTCGGGAGTCGGCGACACCAGATCGCCATCGGACAGCGCCAGCTGATCGCGCAGCACGTCGAAGCCGATCTCGTTCACGGACCCATAGGTGATATCGGCGGCATACGCGGCCTTGCGCTCGTCCCGGTCCGAGTTCTCCGACACCGCCTTCGCCACGATGCCGAAGGCTGTGAACAGTGGTCCCATCCACTCCGCGTCGCGGGTGGCGAGATAGTCGTTCACCGAGATCACGTGGACGTGGTGCCCTTGCAGGACGTGTCCGATCGCTCCGATCGCACCTGCCAGGGTCTTGCCCTCACCGGTGGCCATCTCGACGATGTCGCCCTCGAGCAGACGAAGCGCACCCTGCAACTGGACGTCGAAGGGGCGCATGCCGAGGGTCCGGTCCGCGGCTTCGCGGGCGAGCGCCAGGAAGCGCGCGCGGTCGTCGGAATTCGCGCCGATTTCGAGCTTCTCCGCCTCGGCGGCGAACGCGTCGTCGTCGAGTCCGTCCGCCCACGCCGTGTGTGCGTCCGCATCCTTGATCAACGACACGGACTTCGACTGATTGCGTGACGACTGGGAGCCCAGGAGTCGCCACATGCTGTTCGTCAGCTTTCCCACCGAAACACTTCTCCTGACTCGCGCCTGTCGGGCATGCATGTGTACTGGTCGTGGCACCAATTCTCGCAGCACCGACGTCAGACTCCGGTCGTGCCGAAACGACCACGATGCCCCGAGGTCGCCGTCCACGGTACGCGTCGCCGATCGCGCCACCGTGGTGAACCACCTGCGGTGCGCGACGAGGGTCCCACGATCATCGGCACATCCCCTCGAGTCGCGTTCCGCCGGTCCCGTCACTCGGCTAGGTTTGGATGACGGACCCCGTCCCAGGAGAAGTGGCCATGAATCCGATCGATCATCCCACCCCACGACGCGGACCGAACCCCGGAATCGGCGGTTCGGCGCGACCACGTCCGATTCGTGCCCGCCGGGCCGTGATGCTGCTGCTCACCAGCGTGCTGCTGATGTCGATGCTGTCCGCGTTCGGGATCGCCGCCGCGTCGGCTGCACCCGCACCCGCACCGATGCCCCGCCCGCTCCCCCAGACTCTGCCCGGCATGCTCGTCGGCAAGTCGTACTCATCGGTCGCGGTCCTCGGCGGCGTCATCCCGGGTGGCGGCCCGATGACCGTGCATTTCGAACGCCCGGATCGGATATCACTCGGCGCCGGGTGCAACCGACACCTGGGAACCGCGACCATATCGAGTGACCAGGTGCGGATCCACACCCTCGTGTCGACCCGAATGGCCTGCCCCGGACCACGCGCGGGAGCCGATCAGTGGCTCGAGACGTTCACCTCGGTGCCGCTGACCTGGCGAGCGTTCGGTCCGGCGCTCGTCCTCTCGAGCCCACGGCAGACGGTGGCGCTCGTCGAACAATCCGCTCTCCCCCGCTGAGCCGCCCCCACGCTGATTCCTTCCTCCCTGCTCACCCTCCTTCCCTCAACGCCGCCGACACACGAAGGTGCTCATGCCATCGACCCCTCCCGCCGTGGTGACCGTCACCGGCGCCGCGGGAAACATCGGTTACGCCGCCCTGTTCCGGATCGCCGCGGGAGCCATGCTCGGACACCATCAACCGGTTCGGCTCCGATTGCTCGAGCTACCTCCGTCGTTGCCTGCCGCGGTCGGTACCGCGATGGAACTCGACGACGGCGCCTTCGAGTTGCTGACGTCGGTGGACATCTTCGACGATGCGCGGGCGGCCTTCGACGGCGCCGACCACGCGCTCTTGATCGGCGCCCGCCCGCGCGGCAAGGGTATGGAACGCGCCGACCTCCTCGCGGCCAACGCAGCGATCTTCGCCGAGCAGGGTGCGGTGCTGAACGACGTTGCCGCCGACGATCTCCGGGTCATCGTCGTGGGCAACCCGGCCAACACCAACACCGCGATCGCCTGCGCGCACGCACCGGACATTCCGTCCGAGCGGTTCAACGCCCTCACCCGCCTCGACCACAACCGTGCCATCGCCCAGCTCTCGCATCACACGGCATGCCCGGTTCGGGAGATCAGCCGGGTCTCGGTGTGGGGCAATCATTCGGCATCGCAGTATCCCGACATCTTCCACGCCCGCGTCGGTGATCGCAGCGGTGCCGAGATCGCCGAAGACCGCACCTGGCTCGTCGACGATTTCATCCCGACCGTGGCGAGACGGGGCACCGCGATCATCGACACCAGGGGCGCCTCGTCGGCGGCGTCGGCCGCCAACGCCGCCATCGACCATGTGCACGACTGGGTGTTCGGCACCCCCGAAGGCGACTGGACGTCGGCGGCGCTCCCCTCACCCGGCGTCTACGGCATACCGCCGGGACTCGTCTGTTCGTTTCCCGTCAGGTCGGTCGGCGGGCGCTGGGAGATCGTCGAAGGTCTCGAGATCAACGACTTCTCCCGGGCCCGCATCGACGCCTCGGCGGCCGAGCTCGCCGACGAGATCGCTGCAGTCGGAGATCTGTTACCCGCCTGACCGATTCACGACGCCCCGGACGCGCGCCGCCCCGCGAGTCGTTGATCTGCGGGGTGGCGCCACCGAACCACCGTTAAGCTCCATCCATGGCGAAGAAGGCGAAAGAACACGAC
Source organism: Gordonia sp. SL306 (assembly GCF_026625785.1). Lineage (NCBI taxonomy): Bacteria > Bacillati > Actinomycetota > Actinomycetes > Mycobacteriales > Gordoniaceae > Gordonia > Gordonia sp. SL306. The sequence goes on from NZ_CP113063.1 coordinate 5,319,670, forward strand.
CGTCCCGCGAAGATCCCCAACAAGGTCTACGAAGCCGAACTCTTCCGCCTGCAGACCGAGCTGGTCTCGCTCCAGGAATGGGTTCGGAGCACCGGCGCCCGCGTGGTGGTGGTCTTCGAGGGGCGCGACGCCGCGGGCAAGGGTGGCACCATCAAACGGATCACCGAGTACCTCAGCCCTCGGGTCAGCCGTGTGGCCGCATTGCCTGCGCCCACCGATCGCGAACGCGGACAGTGGTACTACCAGCGCTATGTGGCACAGCTGCCCGCGCCGGGCGAGATCGTCCTGTTCGACCGCTCGTGGTACAACCGCGCGGGCGTGGAGAAGGTGATGGGGTTCTGCACCCCGGCCGAACACACCCGATTCCTGCGCCAGACACCGATCTTCGAGCAGATGCTGATCGACGACGGGATCCTGTTGCGCAAGTACTGGTTCTCGGTCTCCGACGAGGAGCAGCTCAAGCGATTCCGCTCGCGTCTGAACGACCCTGTCCGCCAGTGGAAACTCAGTCCGATGGATCTCGAGGCGGTCTACCGCTGGGAGGACTACTCCCGGGCCAAGGACGAGATGATGGTGCACACCGACACCGCGCTGAGCCCCTGGTATGTCGTCGAGTCCGATGTCAAGAAGCACGCTCGCCTCAACATGATCTCGCACCTGCTGTCCACCATCGACTACGAGGACGTTCCTCTGCACAAGGTCGAACTCCCGAAGAAACCCATCGACTCCGGCAATTACCGCCGGCCACCGCGATCGCTGTCCAAGTACGTCCCCGACCACGTGGCAGCGCTGCTGGGCGGCGATCACTGACGCACTCAGGCCGCGCCGACGATCTCGGTGAGTAACATCCCCTGGGTGCAGATGCCCGGTCTTCCCTCGGCCCTCCGCGCTCGCTTCCGCATCGGAGCGGGCGACGAGGACGGTGACGACGAGATCATCTATCTCATCGCGCCGTCTGGACACCCGAATTACGGCGACGAGCTGATCGCGCTCGCCTGGTTGCAGTACCTGGCGCGGACACGCCCGCACGCACTGGTCGTGCTCGACTGCCACAGCCCGGGGCAGACCTCGTTGTTGCTGCGAGGTGTCCATCCGGGGGCGGTCTTCGTGGACACCCTGTGGCAGTTGGCCGAATACGCCGCCGACACCACGCGAACCGACGGCCCCGATCCCACGACACCCTGGACGTGGGTGGCCCAGGCCGCCACGACGTTCGGGCCGGCCCCCCGCCTCGCCGAAGGTGTGGACGTGTTCCGACGGGCGTCGTCGGTCCACCTCCTGGGCGGAGGTTACGTCAATCAGGTCTGGCCACACCATGTCTCGCTCGTCGCCGCCATCGCGGAACTCACCAGGATGACGGGGGTACCCGCGTACGCCACGGGGCAGGGGCTGATACCTCTGCTCGACGAGCCGGCGTGGTCGGTACTGACCGATGCCATCGGGGTGTTCACCGTGTTCGACGTCCGGGACGAGGCGTCGGCGCAAGCATTGTCGGGGATCGGGGCCCGGCGCCACACCGGCGACGATGCCTGGCTCGCCGTCGGCGAGGGCGACGGCATCGACACGGTCTCCGATGTCGACGGCACTGACAGTGTCTCCGACGTCGCCGGCGCGACACGCCGACCCCGCCACCCGGAGGGTGTGACGCTGTGTCTGCAATCCGATCTCACCGACGACTTCGTGGCGTTCGGGTCCACCGGTCTCGACGCACTGACCCGATTCATCCGTGCCACCCTCGACGCCTGGCAGGTCCCCGCCGAGGCGATCACCGTGGTCGAGGGCATTCCCGGAGGTGATCTGGAGGTACCGACGAGACTCGGCGACCGACTCGACGGCGCCACCACGGTGCCGTTCATCGACGTGTGGCGTAAAGGTCTGACGGTGGGGCGGGGCGATGCGTGGATCAGCACCAGATTCCACCCCCACCTGGTCGCGGCCGCCGCGGGCGACCCGGGCGTCGCGGTGGTCACACGCCCCGATTATTACGCGACCAAACACGAATCGCTGGTGGCCGTGGGCTCACGCTGGACCGTCGTCACCGGGGCCGAGACGATACCCGACCGCCCGACCGCAGGCGGCTTTCCCGAGGACGCCCGAGACCGCGCAGTCGCCTTGAAAAAAGCTCTGGCACAGAGGATCTATCCGCGTCGTGGTCGCCGGTCGGGAGATCTTCGCCCCCGTCGGTAGTATGGTCCGACAATGTGGATCGGTTTTGCGGAGTTCGATTACCTCCTCGGTGATGTGCACTCGCTCAAGCACAAGCGGTCCGTCGTGCGACCGATCGTCGCCGAGATCCGCAGGCGGTTCTCGGTGTCGGCAGCGGAGGTGGGGCATCTCGACGCCCACCGTCGTGCGGTGATCGGTGTGGCCGTGGTGGCGCCGGATCGCACGCACGTGATGGACGTCCTCGACGAGGTCGAACGCTGTGCCGCTGGCCGACCCGAGGTGGAGTTGTTGTCGGTCCGCCGGCGTGTCATCGCATCCACCGACGTGTGAGATCGCCCGTCAGCCGAGCAGGCCGGCTTCCCGGGCGGCACGCGCGTACGCCGTCGCCAGCGATTCGACCGTCTCGTGGGCGTTCAGTCCGCTCGGGTTGGGCACCACCCACACGGCCGCACCATCCCACGCCTGTGCCTGGCGCCCGGCGACCGCACGGCGCAGACCGAACGCCGACCGATACGCGGTGATTCCCGCGACCGCGACGACGGCAGGCGCCACCCTGCGCACGGTGGCACGCAGGCGCTCGCCACCGGCACGCAGCTCGTCAGCGGACAGCTCCGCGGCCGTCGCGGTCGCCCGTTCCACCACGTTTGTGATCCCGATACCGCTGCTGCACAGCAGGTCCCGGTCGTCGTCGGACATGCCGCGCGACGCATCGACAAGCCGGTCGACGATGCCCGCACGGTAGAGAGCCGGATAGAACCGGTTGCCCGGGCGGGCGAAGTGTGCCCCCACCGCCGCCGTCCACAGTCCCGGGTTGATGCCGACGAACAGCATCCGACAATCGTCGCCGATCAGATCCGGGACCGTGACCCCACGACAGGCGAGCAACTCCTCACGGGTGAATCCCATGTCGACCGCGGCCTCGCCGATCAGGATTCGGGCGCGGCCCGCGTGCCGGACACACAGAACTGGTTGCCGTCCGGGTCGGCGAGGGTCACCCACTCGAGGCCGGGCAACGCGCGATCGGCGATCTTCGTCGCGCCGGCGGCGATCAATCGATCCACCTCGGCGGTGAGGTCGTCGGTCGACATGTCGAGGTGGAGGCGATTCTTGCCCGGCGTGGGGTCATCGACCTTCTGGAACCCCAGCAGCGGCTTGCCGACGCCCATGGAGACCACGACGAAGAACCCCTCGTTCTCGGCATGGATCGAACCGCCGATCTGCTCGGACCACCAGTTCGCCAGCGGAACCGGATCGGTCGTGTCGACGGTGATCATTTCCAGGGAGACGGCCACGTCACCAGGCTAACCCGCACCCTGTCGATCCGGGGCGGCATGCCGTGATCCGGTTTAGACTCTCGCTGATGGCCCGGCTCACGTATTCGGTACTGGGCGGCCTCGGCGCGCAGATCGATTCCGAGACCGTCGAACTCGGCACGCGTAAGCAGCGGGCGGTGCTGGCGCAGCTCATTCTCGCCGACGGGGACCCGGTCAGCACGGATCGACTCATCGACGGCATCTGGGGTTCGGCGGCTCCCGACCGTGCGGAAGTCTCTGTGCAGGCCTATATCTCCGGGTTGCGCAAGGCCCTCGAGCCGGCCCGCAAGCCGCGCACCCCGTCGATGGTGCTGATTACCCGCGGACCGGGATATGCCCTCGTCGCCGACACCGATGATGTGGACATCCGACAACTCGTCGGCCGGATCGCGCACGCACACGACCTCCATCGCCGCGCCGAATCCGCGACCGCCGCAGAAGTCCTGCAGACGGCGCTCGCCCAGTACCGTCCGCTGCTACCGGAGTTCGAGGGGCTGCCCTTTCGCGATGATGCGGCGGCCCATCTCGACCGCACGATCGCGGAGGCACAGAAGTTCTCCTACGACGTCCGGCTCTCGCTCGGTGAGAACAGGTCACTCGTCACCGAACTCGAGCAGGCGGTCCTGCGCTCACCCCTCGACGAGGGTCTGTGGGTGCTGCTGGCCACCGCCCACTACCGGCTCGGCCGTCAATCCGATGCACTGGCGGCACTTGCCGATGCGCGCCGCATCCTCGCCGACGAGGTCGGTGTGGATCCCGGACCGCTGCTGCGAGCTCTCGAACGCGACATCCTCGATCACGCCCCGTCACTGAACCCACCCGCCACGGTCCCCCTGTCGGCCACGCCGCCGGCCCCCGACCACAGTGCCGCCCCGCGTGCCCGCGAGCACAATGGCGTGCAGGCCCAGCGGCGTGACACCGCACTTCCCGAAAGCCTGATCGGGCGGGTCGACGAACTGGCAGTACTCCATCGGGCGGTCCTCGGGTCGCTGCACGGTCCGGGCGGAATCGTCGTGGTGGAAGGCGAGCCGGGCGCAGGCAAGACCGCGCTGCTCGACGCCGCCGCCGGGCGGGCGGCCGCGGCCGCCGTCCTCACCGTGCTCTGGGGCCGCTGCATCGAAGATGCCGCGGCACCGTCCATGTGGCCGTGGGTCCAGGTACTCGGTGCCGTTCTGCCCGAACTCGACGACGCGCAGCGCGGGGAACTTCTCGACAGTGACCTCGGCCGAATGGTCACCCAGGGCGCGACCGTGATACCCCCGCCACGTGAGATGCCCGATGCAACAGCCAGATTCCGCTTCTACGATCAGGCCGCCGACCTGCTCGAGGGCGTTGCCCGATCGCACTTGTTGATCATCGTCCTCGACGACCTCCAATGGGCGGACAGCGCGTCGCTCGAACTCTTCGCCCACATGGCTGCCCGACGCGCGCCCGGAGTCACGTTCTTCGCGTCGGTACGCTCCGTACCGCGGCGGGCCGCGGTCACCAACGCGCTCGCCACACTCGCCCGACTCCCGGAGCACCGCAGGATCGAGGTCGGACCGTTGTCCGACGACGACATCTCGGAGATGGTGCGCCGAGAGACCCGGGAATGGCCGGCGGCCGGCACGGTGGCCTCCATCGCGGCACGGACCGGTGGCAACGCCTTCTTCGTGCGGGAACTGTCACGCATCCTCGCCGACCGCGGGACCATCGGCGACGGTGCGGTGCCCGCCGGGGTCCGAGACGTCGTCCGAGAACGCCTGCGGTCGTTGCCCGCGTCCACCACCGACCTCCTGGACGTGGCCGCCGTGATCGGTCGGCGGGTGGACATCACGCTTCTCGCCGCGGCCGCCGACCGGACCGTGGACATGACGCTCGAGGCTCTCGACCTGGCCGTCGTCGCAGGTGTGGTCGATGTCGACCCGGCCGATCCGTTCGTCGTCACCTTCGACCACGACCTGATCCGCGAGACGATCGTCGACGACATCCCGACCACCCGGGCCTACCGGCTCCACCTGTCGGTCGCCGACGAGCTCGAGACCGGCGGCCAGGCAGCCCGCCTCGCCGGCCATCTGTGGGCGGCCGGACCGCTGGCCGATCGCGTCCGGACTGCTCGAGCCCTGTTGGCGGCTGCTCGAATTGCACTGCGCAGCTTCAGTTTCGACACTGCAGAGCAACAGCTGGGCGACGCTGCGGGGCTCGCCCGGGCGGCTGGCGAGCACGATCTGGAACTCGACGCCATCACCACCCTGCTCGCCGCCGATGTCGCCCGCAACGGCTACTTCGCCGCAGATGCCGAACTCCTCCGGCGCGCACGCGAGCTCGGCGAGGCATCCGGAAACGCCGCACTGCTCACCCATCTCGACTATGCGCGCTTCGCCGCGCACTCACAGCTCGCCGACACCCGAAAGGCACGGCGAGTCGCCGACGAGCTGCACAGACGGGCCCGGCAGTCCGACGATCAGGTCGTCCGGCACCTCGGGATGCAGGCCGCGGGCATCGATCTGTTCGACCGCGGGAACATCGGCGACGCGTTTCGGATACTCGAGGCATACGCACCGATCGACACACGTGTCGACGGCCTGCAGAGCGACCAGATGATGATCGCGCGCGGCTTCCGCGCACTGTCCACGACGCTGCACGTCGACGCACGCGCAGGACGCATCGTGTTCGAGGAGATCGAGACCGTTCCCGACGAACCGACGACCTATCTCGGGACCGCGATCTTCGCGGTGACGGCTGCCGCCCTCGCAGGCGACGTGGACTGGGCGCGCGACGCCGGCGAACGACTGCTCTCCGCTCCGACCCACAGCGCGCTCGAGTATCTACGGCACGGCGGCGAGCGACTGTATTGGTGGTCGCGCGCCCTCGGCGATGATCCCGCAGACGCCCTCGACCGCATCGAACGGCTGGCGCCGACCGCGCGCGGGGAGCGTACCGGACTCGGGCTCTGGTTCGCCCTGCACGCAGAGGCACTCGTCGCAGCAGGCACGTTGAACCGCGTCCCGGCTCTTCTCGAGCAGGCCGAGAACTTCGCCCGAACCACCGGGGAGCGCTATCCGGACGCGCATCGGCTCCTGGTGTGCGCCGAGTATCAGCACGCCGCCGATCACCCGGCGGGCACGGTCCAGGACATGCTCTGTGAGGCACGCCGAGTCGCCACTGCTCAGGAGGCGACCGCCCTGGTCACCCGGATCGACGCCTTCGCCGCCGACCACGGCTACACGTCATCCCCTCGCTGAACCGGCACCCGAACAGCCCTGAAACGCCGCTGATCAGGAAATTACGGGATCTCGACCGAGATCCAAGTCGGTTCCAAGTGACCTTCAAGCGCCCGCGACGAGAGTTCTTCACATCCGGTACACCGGACCCGACCGCGCCGGCGACGCCGGCACACAGTGAGGAACCATCCATGACGATCCAGACCACCTCCCCGTCCCCGACCGGCGATTCGGGCCTGACCGTTCGCGCCCGTACCTCGGTGCTCGCCGACCTGGCCGACCGCATCTCCGGCGCCGTGCACGGCCCGGACGACGCCGGCTACGACGCGGCCCGCAGCGGTTTCAACCTGCTGTCGGATCATCGGCCCGCCGTGATCGCCGTGCCGTCCAACCGCTTCGACGTCGCCGAAGCGGTCCGATTCGCGGCCTCGGAGGGACTGCGCGTCGCGATCCAGGCGACCGGTCACGGCCCCGGACCGTCGGCCGACGGTGCATTGCTGATCAACACCTCCGAGATGGCCGATGTGAGCATCGATCCCATCGCACGAACCGCCACGGTCGGCGCCGGCGCCAAATGGGCCCCCGTGCTCGAGCAGGCACAGAGTCACGGCCTCGCTCCGCTTCTCGGGTCGACCACCGACGTCGGGGTGGTCGGCTACACCCTCGGAGGTGGCTTCGGCTGGCTCGGACGCAAGTACGGACTCGCCTCGGATGCCGTGCGATCGTTCGACCTGGTGACCCCCGACGGCAATCCCCTGCGGGTCAGCGCCACCAGCCATCCCGACATCTTCTGGGCCCTCAAGGGAGGTGGCGCAGGCAGCATCGGAGTGGTCACGGATGTGGTGATCGACCTGTTCCCGGTCACGACGGTCTACGCAGGCAATCTGTTCTACCCCGCCGAGGATGCCCCGGAAATCATGCGGAGATTCTCCGAGTGGGCCCCGGATCAGTCCGAGGATCTGACGTCGGCGGTGACGCTGATGAACTTCCCGCCTCTCGACATCGTGCCGGAACCCTTCCGCGGCAAGAGTTTCACGATGATCCGCGGTTGCTGGGCAGGCGACCTGGACATCGGCAGGAACCTGATCGACGAATGGCGGAACTGGAAGTCTCCCGATGTCGACATGTGGGGCGAGATGCCGTTCACTGCAGCGGACGCGATCAGCATGGACCCGACCGATCCGGTACCCGCGATGGTGACGACCGAATGGATGGACGAACTCACCGGCGAGGCCATCGACATCCTCGCGTCCCGGGTGCTCCCGAGCCCCGGTGCGATGCCGCTGATCCTGTTCGCCGAGATCCGCCACGCCGGTGGCGCCGTGTCACGTGGAGCGGCAGCCTCGCCGAACGACCGAGGACGCGACGGCACCTTCCTGCTGGAGGTCGCCTCGATCGTGCCCGACCCGCAGCTCGCGCTGGCCGTCGAATCCGCGTTGCGCCTCACCCGGGAGGCGTTGGCTCCGTTCGTGACCGGCGCGGCCTACCTGAACTTTCTGGAAGGCGACGAGAAGTCGGAACGTTCCGCGAGCGCGTTCAGCGAGGCGAATCGGCGCCGGCTGGCCGCGATCAAGGCAGCGCTCGACCCGGAGAATCGGTTCTGTCACGGTGTCTCCCTCGTCTGAGGGCGTGCAGTGTGGCTTGATGGAACCATGACCTCGGCTACCCCTCGGATCCCGGTGATCATCGTCGATGCGGCCAACGTCGTCGGATCGGTCCCCGATGGCTGGTGGCGTGACCGGCGTGGAGCAACCGAACGGCTGCGCGACCGGCTGTCGGGGCTCGCTGCCACCGGGATGCCCCAGGTCGACGGCCCGGTCGAGGTGGTGATGATCGTGGAAGGGCAGGCGCGGCAGGTGTCTTCGTCGGCCACGGTGACCACGATCCCGGCGTCGGGCTCCGGGGACGACCGCATCGTCGAGTTCGTCGCCGAGCACCCCGATCGGCGACGGATCGTGGTGACCGCCGATCGCGAGCTCCGCAGGCGGGTGCAAGCCCTCGGCGCGCAGGTGTTCGGCCCGTCTGCGCTCTCGACGGAAGGGACCCGCTAGGTCGCGGACCTCGGATCACGCGCCGCGGACGGGCTCGGGTCCTTTGCGGCGCGGCGTCGCCTCAGTCGGTCGAGCCCGGAGACGCGGACCCGTCCGGTGACCCGGATCTTGCCCGTCACCCTGAATGTGCCCATCTGCCACCGCCTCAATCCGGCATCGACCCTCGCCGACACCGATCACTGACCGCCCAGGGTACTCACGTCATGTGGCCGACACCCCCGAATTGCTCGGGTAGCATCGGGACCGAGGGGGCGCAGACGGGGGCCGAGAGAGAACGACCGACCATCGTCGAACTCCCTGCCGAAAGGACACGCCCATGGCAACAACCCTGGCGGACAACATCATCGAGTCGCTGAAGAACTCCGGGGTCAGCCGCGTGTACGGCATTCCGGGCGATTCGCTCAACGGTTTCACCGACGCCCTGCGCCGCGACGGCACCATTTCCTGGCAGCACGCGCGCCACGAGGAGGGCGCGGCCTTCGCGGCCGCCGCCGACGCAGCCCTGACCGGCGATCTGGCGGTCTGTGCGGGTAGTTGCGGCCCCGGCAATCTCCATCTCATCAACGGGTTGTTCGACGCCCACCGCAGTCGGGTGCCGGTGCTCGCGATCGCGGCACACATCCCGGCACCCGAGATCGGCAGCACGTATTTTCAGGAGACCCATCCGGAGCGGCTGTTCGTCGAGTGCAGCGCATTCTGTGAGATGGTCAGCACTCCTGAGCAGTTGCCGCGCCTGCTCGACATCGCGATGCGAACCGCCGTCGAGACCAGCGACGTCGCCGTGCTGGTGATCCCGGGCGAGATCTTCTTGGCGAAAGGCGCGAATCGCCGTGCCGGAGCGCCGATCCGCCGGGTCGACCGGGTCGTCGCGCCCACCGACGACGGGTTGACCGCTGCCGCAGGCATTCTCAACATGGCGCAAGCCGTGACCATCCTCGCCGGAGCGGGCGTCGCCGGGGCGCACGACGAGGTGGTCGAGCTCGCGGGGGCGTTGCAGGCGCCGGTCGTCCACGCACTACGCGGTAAGGAGTTCGTCGAATACGACAATCCGTACGACGTCGGGATGACCGGATTGCTGGGCTTCTCCTCGGGCTATCGGGCCATCGAGAAATGTGACGCCCTGCTGATGCTGGGGACCGATTTCCCTTACCAGCAGTTCTATCCGTCCAAGGCCACCATCATCCAGGTCGACATCCGGGGCGAGCAGATCGGTCGGCGTACCCCGGTCGACCTCGGCCTGGTGGGCAGTGTCGCCGACACCATCCCCCGGCTGGCGCCGTTGATCGACCGCAACCGTGGTTCCGACCACCTCCGATCCGCGCGCCGGCACTATGTGAAGGCTCGCGAGAGCCTCGACGAACTCGCCGACAACGACCGCAACCGGCAGCCGATCCATCCTCAGTACCTGGCCCGGCTGATCAGTGACCTGGCGAGCGACGACGCGGTCTTCATCCCCGACGTCGGGTCACCGGTGGTGTGGGCCGCGCGATACCTGAGGATGAATGGGCGACGCCGACTCATCGGGTCGTTCTCGCACGGCAGCATGGCCAATGCGGTGTCGCAGGCCGTCGGCGCGCAGTCGGCGTACCCGGGGCGTCAGGTCATCGCGCTCGCCGGCGACGGCGGGCTCACGATGTTGCTCGGTGAGTTGCTGACGATCACGCAGAACAAGCTTCCCGTGAAGATCGTGGTGTTCAACAACTCGTCACTCAACTTCGTCGAGGTGGAGATGAAGGCGGCCGGTTTCGTGAACTACGGGACACAGCTCGACAATCCGAACTTCGCCGAACTCGCCTCCGCGGTGGGCATCTTCGGACGCCGGGTCGAGCAACCGGACGATCTGCCCGGCACGGTCCGAGCCTTCCTCGAGCACGACGGGCCTGCCCTGTTGGATGTCGTGACCGCCCGGCAGGAACTCTCGATCCCGCCGACGGTGACCGCCGCGCAGGCCAAGGGATTCACCCTCTACGCCTTGCGCACCGTCATGTCCGGTCGCGGCGATGAACTCGTCGACCTGGCGGAGACCAACCTGTTCCGGCGACTGTTCGACTGAGAACTGCCGACCGCGGGGGTCAGCGGTAGGTTTGGACGAGCGGGCAGGTGAACGGGTCACGCTCACCGAGACCGGCCTGGTTCAGATAGCGGATGACGATCGCGTAGGAACCCACGAGCGACGTCTCCGTATAGGTCACCCCGTGACGCGCGCAGTGGGCGCGAACCAGCGGCTGCACCTTGGCCAGGTTCGGCCGCGGCATACTCGGGAACAGATGGTGCTCGATCTGGTAGTTGAGGCCGCCCATCATGAAATCGGTGAATCGGCCACCCCGGATGTTGCGCGACATCAGCACCTGGCGCCGCAGGAAGTCCACCCGCATGTCCTTGGGTACCAACGGCATCCCTTTGTGATTGGGCGCGAAGGAGCCGCCGAGCAGTAAGCCGAACAGGGCCAGGTGGACGATGATGAACGCGGCGGCGATCGGCAACGGCATCAGCACCAGCGGCAGGACCAACCCGAACAACAGCCGGCCAACGATCAGGGCGAGTTCCAGCACGCGATGCGCCACCGGCGCGCGCCCGATCAGCCCCTGGATGCTGGAGATGTGCAGAGCGACACCCTCGAGTGTCACCAGCGGGAAGAAGAGCCATCCCTGGTGCCGCGTGAACCAGCCGCTGATGCCGGTGCGGTCCTCCGCGTCGGCAGGCACGAACACGATCGGTCCGGGTGCGATGTCGGGATCGACACCGATCTGGTTGGGCGCCTTGTGATGTCGGTTGTGCTTGGCCCGCCACCAGTGCAGCGACAACCCGGCGAACGCACCCGCGACGATCCGGGCGGTCCACTCGTTGGCCGACGCCGATGCGAACATCTGGCGATGTGCTCCGTCGTGACCGAGGAAGCCGAACTGCGTGCTGATCACGGCCAGCGCCGCTGCGAGCGCCAGCTGCCACCACGAATCCCCGATCATCACGACGCCCGCCCAGACCGCGACGAAGGCGGCGATCGTGGCGGCGATCCGGATGACGTAATAGGTGCGCCGACGTTCGAGGAGTCCGGTGTCACGAACCTCGGCCACCAGATCGGAGTACGAACTGACAAATCGGTTACGGGCAAGGGTGGAACCGTTCGAGTTCGACACGATGCGCCTCGTTGCTTTCTGCTCGGAGCCTTGGCGCCACGGAGGGTCGGTCCGTGAAGGGGCGCGCACGAGAGTCATGACCAGCTAAAAGCAATGCATCACGTCGGCACCCACAAGTGTGCCAGACGACCGGACCCCACGTCGTCCGCGATCGCCGGACTCGTCATGAGCGCGTGATGCGACGATGGTGCCATGAGCGCTTCCGTCGAGGTCGATGTCGATGCCTATCTTCGACGTATCGGGTATTCCGGTGACCGGACTCCCTCACTTCCGAACCTGGCGGGTCTGGTGGCAGCCCACGTTCGTCGGATCCCGTTCGAGAACCTCGATCCGCTGACCGGAACCGCAGTCGAACGACTCGACGCCGAAAGCCTTCAGGACAAACTCGTCCGACGGCGCCGGGGCGGGTTCTGTTATGAGCACAACGGCCTGTTCCGGCACGTTCTCGACGCCCTCGGCTATCGGGTCGATCCGCTCGCGGGGCGCGTCGTGTGGATGAAGGAGCCCGGTCCGCTACCCGCGGAGACTCATCAGCTCCTCGCCGTCGAGATCCCCGGCGACCCACAGCCGTATCTCGTGGATGTCGGGTTCGGAGGCCAGACACCAACCGCCCCCTTGCGGTTCACGATGGACGAACCGCAGAACACCGATCTCGAGCCGTTCCGTATCAGCGCCGGACCCGACGACCGGTTCCGCACGATGGAATCGATGGTCGGTGGACGTTGGCACCCTCTGTATCTGTTCGGTCCGCGCCCCCGGCCCGAGATCGACAGCGTGGTCGGCAGCTGGTTCGCGTCCACGCACCCGGGCTCGCACTTCCGCACCGGATTGTCCGCGTGCATGATCGTCGACGACGCGCGGTGGAATCTTCGTGGTCGCGATCTCGCGATCCACCGGCCGGACGGTTCGGGCGAGAAACGCGCGCTCGCAACGACCCACGATGTGCTCGACCTGCTCGTCGACACCTTCGGTATCGACATCAGCGGGATCGCCGGCCTCGAGGCCCGTATCGGAGCCGTGCTCGACAGGTGACGAGCGTCGTCGCGCCTCACCCTGCGCGGGAGAACTCCGACGCCCGCGCGACCTGCTCCCGAGTGATCGTGACCCCGGTGTAGCGCTCGAACTGCCGCGCGGCCTGGAGGGCGATGACCTCCGCCCCGCTGATGACCCGCTTACCCTCGTCCCTGGCCGTTCGGATCAGGGGCGTGTCCGCGGGGAAAGCGACGACGTCGAACACCACGTCGGCCGCCTCGATCCGGTCCCGGGCGAACGACAGCGCGTCCTCGTCCGCGCCGTGCATGCCCAGCGGCGTCACGTTCACCAGCACGGACGTTTCCGACGGGGGTTCGTCCGCGGTGTATGCGTACCCGTACTTCTCCGCCAGCGCCGTGCCGGCGACTGCGTTGCGAGCGATCACCGTGACATCGTCGAATCCGGCCCCCCGAAACGCTGCCACCACCGCCTTGGCCATGCCGCCCGAGCCGCGGACGGCCACTGTCGCACCCGGGTCGAGGCCGTGTTCGGCGACGAGCGTCGCGACCGCCTCGTAGTCGGTGTTCGAGGCGGTGAGCGTGCCGCCGTCGTTGACGATGGTGTTGACCGATTCGATCGCCGACGCGGATTCCTCCAGCACGTCGACGAGCGGGATGACGGCCTCTTTGAACGGCATCGACACCGAGCAGCCGCGGATGCCGAGGGCACGCACGCCCCGGACGGCACCCTCGATGTCGTCAGTGCTGAACGCCTTGTAGATGTAGTTGAGGCCCAGTTCGTCGTAGAGGTGGTTGTGAAATCGCGTGCCGATGTTCGACGGGCGGCCTGCGAGTGAGATGCACACCGTCATGTCCTTGTTCAGGATGGGCATGAACTCACAGTAATCCGGCGCTAGGCTCTCGCCCATGACCGAGATGCAGAGTCGGCACCTGTCCGTCGTCATACCGGCTTCGGCAGCAGACGTCTATGCCTTCGCGGCAGATCCGGAGAATCTCCCCACCTGGGCGGCGGGCCTGGCCGCAGGCGTCCGTCGCGACGGCGATGCGCTGGTCGCCGAATCTCCGATGGGCGAGGTGATCGTGCGGTTCGCCCCGCCGAATCCGTACGGGATCCTCGATCACGACGTGACCCTGCCCGACGGCATGGTCGTCGCCAACCCGTTACGGGTCATCGGTCATCCGGATGGCTCCGAGGTGGTCTTCACGGTCCGGCAACGCGACCTGACCGACGACGAGTTCGCAGCCGACTGCGCAGCAGTGGAGCGCGATCTGGTCGCCCTCCGCGCGGCAGTGACCGGCAAAGCCTGATCCCCGGCCGCCTCCGCGAGGCGATACGCGATCGTGACCGGCTCGTGCCGTGATCCCGAGTCACATACGTCACAATTACCTCATCAGTCACATTGGTGACATCCATCTTTTCTGGAGGTAAACGTGCGGCGACGCCTCACGCAGGGTGCTCGGATCGCCCTCGTCGGAGCCCTGGCCGCCTCGGCATCGATTCTGGCGATGACCCATGGCGCAGGCACCGCCGACGCGGCCCCGTGCGGCAACGGTGGCTTCGGATCGAGTCTTCTCGGCAACGGTTCGCTGGGTTCGAGCGGTTCGCTGGGCTCCAGCGGTTCCCTCGGGTCGAGCGGGTCATCGGGGAGTTCGGATATTCCGAACATCGGTCCGCAAGGCCCCCTCATCCCGTTCATCGGATCCAGCACCCGAACCATCGGGTGGGTGACCGGACCACTCAGCAGCAACCGCACGTTCAGTCGTTTCGGGATCAGCGGCACCGACCTCGGCATCAGCTGGGACAACGGGCGTGGACAGACACTGATGGCTTTCGGCGACACGTTCGGGAACTGCAACGTCTCCGGCCAGCAATGGCGTCACAATGTACTCCTTCGCACCGACGACAATCAGCTCACCGATGGCATACGCGTCCCTGACGGCGTGGCCGGGAATGCGTCCTCGGGGTCGGTCATCGCGCCAGGGCAGCCGAACTTCGCGCAGCAACTCATCCCGGCGCTCGGTATCAGCAACGTCGAGGTCACCACCATCCCGACCGCCGCGATCGCGCTACCGCGCGGCGGTGGGTTCCGCCAGTACATCAACTACATGTCGGTGCGCTCGTGGGGAACCGCCGGAAACTGGGTCACCAACTTCTCCGCGGTCGCCTATTCCGACGACAACGGGCAGACCTGGACCACCGATCAGAGCACCATCCTGATCAACGCACCAGTCTCGCTCGCACTGCCCGGAGACCTCGCCCCGGTCGAGTACAACAACGGCAAGTTCCAGCAGGGCGCGTACGTCCGCGGTCGGCCGGACTCGACCGACGAGAAGGGCTACATCTATCAGTTCGGCACACCAAACGGCAGATTCGGCGCCGCCTTCCTCGCCAGGTTCGCACCCGAGGACATCCTCGCCCTCGACCGTTATCAGTACTGGGCCGGCGCCACCCGCGGGTGGGTCGACGACATCGCCCAGATCCCCGACGACGGATCGGCGATCGTCGTGCCCGCTCCCGTGACGGAGCTCTCGGTGGCCTGGAGCCCGTACCTGAAGAAGTACGTGATGCTCGACGGCCAGAACGACATCCGTCTCCGTACCGCCGACCATCCCCAGGGCCCGTGGAGCACACCCCGCACCATCGTCCCCTCGGGCGCCGTGGTGCTGTACGGCCCGATGATGCTGCCCGACTCCCCTGCGCTACAGGGAAATTCCCCAGACCTGTACTTCAACGCATCGCGCTGGAGCGACTACAACGTGATGCTCCTGAAGACAAACCTCAGCCGGGTGCCCGGGGCGCGCCCCTGAAGCAGCTACTCGGCTAGCGACCGAATCCGGCATCGCGCAACGCCTGCGCCATCGACCCGCTGGGCCGATCACGCTGTGCGCGACCGGAGTTGTCGCGGCGACCGTTCTTCTGTGCCCGGTTCTCGCGCCGCCCGCCCTGCTCTCCTTCGCGCCGGCCCCCCTGCTGTCCGCCGCGGTCGGGCTTGCGATCACCACCGCCTGCCTTCGCCTGCTTGGCACGGCCACTCCCGCGAGCCTCGTCGTCGAGCCGCAGACTCAGACCGATACGTTGGCGATCCACGTCGACCTCGATGACCTTGACCCGCACCACCTGCCCGGAGCGGACCACCTCGTGCGGATCCGACACGAACCGATCAGACATCGCGGAGACATGGACCAAACCGTCCTGATGGACACCGACGTCGACAAAGGCGCCGAACGCCGCGACGTTGGTGACCACACCTTCGAGCACCATCCCCGGTTCGAGGTGTGCGACCTTCTCCACACCCGCGGCGAACGTCGCGGTGGCGAACGCGGGACGTGGATCACGCCCCGGCTTCTCGAGTTCGGCGAGAATGTCCGTCACGGTCGGGAGACCGAAGCGCTCGTCGGCGAAATCGGCCGGGCGCAGACCGCGTAGCGCACGCTCGTCGCCGATGAGTTCGGCGATCGCGAGGCCGGAGCGATCCAGAATGCGCCTGACCACCGGGTACGACTCGGGGTGCACACCCGTTGAGTCCAGCGGGTCGTCGCCGTCGCGGATCCGAAGGAATCCGGCACATTGTTCGAATGCCTTGGGCCCCAGGCGCGACACGTCGAGCAGTCCGCCCCGGCTACGGAACGGGCCGACGCTGTCGCGGTGCGCGACGATCGCCGTGGCCAGCGTGGGGGTCACCCCCGACACCCGCGACAGCAGTGGCACCGACGCCGTGTTCAGGTCGACACCCACCGCGTTCACGGCGTCTTCCACCACGGCGTCGAGACTGCGAGCAAGAGTGCCCGGGGTGACGTCGTGCTGATACTGCCCGACACCGATCGACTTGGGATCGATCTTCACCAATTCCGCGAGCGGGTCCTGCAGGCGACGCGCGATGGACACCGCGCCGCGCAGCGACACGTCGAGCTGGGGCAGCTCGTGCGACGCGTACTCCGACGCCGAGTACACCGACGCACCGGCCTCGCTGACGATCGCCTTGGCCGGCGCCTGCGCGCCCGCCTTCCGGATGTCGTCGATCAGTTCGGTTGCCAGCGCGTCGGTTTCACGCGAGGCGGTGCCGTTGCCGATCGCCACCAGTTCCACGCCGTGCCGCGCGACGAGAGCGGCGAGCGTGGCCTTGGCCTGGTCCCACTGCTTCTGTGGCTGATGCGGATAGATGGCACAGGTGTCGAGAACCTTCCCGGTGGCGTCGACCACCGCTACCTTGACCCCCGTGCGGAAGCCCGGATCCAGACCGAGCGTCGGCCGGGTACCCGCGGGCGCGGCCAGCAGGAGATCCTTCAGATTCGTCGCGAACACCGTCACGGCGTCGGCCTCGGCGCGCTGGCGCAGCCGGACCCGTGCCTCGATGGACGCGGACACCATCAGCTTGGTCCGCCACGCCCACCGAGCGGTGCCCACCAGCCACGGCGTCGCCGGACCCGGATTCGACGCGTCGATACCCAGCGTCGCCGCGACCATCGCCTGGTAGCCGTCA
Organism: Gordonia sp. SL306; assembly: GCF_026625785.1. Taxonomy (NCBI): domain Bacteria; kingdom Bacillati; phylum Actinomycetota; class Actinomycetes; order Mycobacteriales; family Gordoniaceae; genus Gordonia; species Gordonia sp. SL306. The sequence continues at coordinate 5,337,013 of NZ_CP113063.1, forward strand.
TCCTCGCCACCGTCGAGCGTCAGCGTCAGCGCGTCTTCTTTCTCGCCACGCAGGACCGCGAGGACCCGATGCGAGGGCATCGAGTCCAGCGGCTCGGCGAAATCGAAGTAGTCCCGGAACTTCTGGGCCCCGGGCGATGTCGCGGCGGTCTCGGACCGCGCGGCGGTGCGCATCGAGCCGTCGGCCCAGAACCGCTCGCGGATCGCGCCGACCAGTTCGGCGTCTTCGGATGCGCGCTCGACGAGGATCTGGCGGGCACCGTCGAGCGCGGCGGTCGCGTCGGCGACGCCCTCGCCCACGAACTCCGCCGCCGCATCGTCGGGGACCGTCGACGGATCCGCCAGCAGTCGATCGGCGAGTGGCTCGAGGCCCGCTTCGCGCGCGATCTGCGCCTTCGTCCGTCGTTTCGGCTTGTACGGGAGGTAGATGTCCTCCACCCGGGCCTTGGTCTCGGCGACCAACAACGCGGATCGGAGTTCGTCGGTGAGCTTGCCCTGTTCGTCGATCGACGCGAGCACGGCGTCTCGTCGTTCGTCGAGTTCGCGCAGATACCGCAGACGCTCGTCGAGCGTCCGAAGCTGGGCGTCGTCGAGGCTGCCGGTGACCTCCTTGCGATAACGGGCGATGAACGGCACGGTCGAGCCGTCGTCGAGCAGCCGCACCGCGGCGGCGACCTGCCCCTCCCCGACCGACAACTCCTCGGCGAGGCGTGTGTTCACGGACTTCACAGCTGAGCTCGATTTCACTCGCAGGACCCTACCGAAGTCGTCGGACAACGACCCGCAGGCTCCACCGGCGTGAGTCGAGTCGGCCGCAGATGGGACAAACCGCCCGCCGGCAGGGGCGATCGGGCGATAATCGGTCTGCCGTTGCGACCACCCGGAGGTCAGACAGATGAACGACGCCGACGTTCTCATCGCAGGCGCGGGACCGATCGGTCTGACGGCCGCGATCGAGTTGCGCAGACGCGGGGTGCGGGTTCGCATCGTCGACCCACTGCTGGAACCACCGCAGTACGCGAAGGCCGTGGGAGTCCAGGCCCGCACTCTCGAGGTGTTCGAGGGCATGGGCGTGCTGCGGGAGATCCTCGACGCGGGCACCGAGATGCGTGGACAGATCGTCTTCGTCAACGGCACCGAGGTGATGCGTGTCGACCTGGTGCTGCCCGAGGACGTCCCGTTCCGGTTCCACTCGATTCCGCAGTACGAGACCGAGCGGGTGCTACGGGAACGGCTGACCGCCCTGGACACCCGGATCGAACGCGGCGTTCGCCTCTCCGGTTTCACGCAGGATCCCGACGGTGTCACGGCGACGCTGACCGGCCCCGGCGGCGACGAGACCACCCGGGTCTCCTTTCTCATCGGAGCAGACGGGGCGCACAGCATCGTGCGCAAGACCCTCGGTCTCGCGTTCGAGGGCGCGGCTTTCGACGAGCAGTACATGCTGGGCGATGTGGCGGTGGACTGGTCGCAGCCGCGCGGATACGGCGTCCGTTCCATGCACCAGACCGATGGCGTCACCGACGACCTACTCGTCTGTATCCCTCTCCCGGGCCGCGGACGGTATCGCATGTCGATGTTGGTGCCCGACGAATTGTCGACCGGCCCCTCGTCGTCGGCAGACGGTGTGGCGCACGGGTTCGAGGGCACCCGTACGCCGGAGTTGTCGCACATCCAGGCCGTCGTCGACCGCCTCTCCCCCGAACCCGCGACGGTCTCCGACCTCCGATGGTCCTCGGTCTTCCGGATCAGCCACCGGATCGTCGATGCCTACTCCCGGGGGCGGGTGTTCGTCGCAGGCGATGCCGCACACATCCACCCACCAACCGGCGCCCAGGGGATGAACACCGGAATCCAGGACGCCCACAACCTCGCCTGGAAGCTAGCGCTGGCGATCGACGGTGCCGCGGCCGACGGCCTGATCGACAGCTATGACGCCGAACGCCGGCCGATCGGCGAGGAAGTGGTCGGCCGGACCGTCCGCAGCGCACGTGAGGGTATCGGCGCCGATTCTTCGGACCCGAGTTACGTCATGCGTCGTGAGGCGCAGTTGCTGCTGAGCTATGCGGGCAGTCCGATCGTCGCGGTCGCGCCTGCCGATGCCACCGGGCCGCAACCCGGCGAACGCGCCCCGGATGCGGCGGGGCTCGCCCGGGAGGTGGTCAACTTCCCGATCCGCCTCTACTCGCTCCTCGGCCGACTCGACCACACGGCGATCCTGTACGCGGGAGACACCGCCGGTCCGGCCGACGTCGCGATGTTCGAGACGCTGGCCGCCGACGCCACCGGCGCGACCCGCGGGCACCTCGATGTGTACCTCGTGGCCTCTCCCGAGGCCCAGGTGGCCAGTACGGAACTACCTCTCATCCGGGACGTCGACGGACGGTTCGCCGCGGCCTACCGGCCCGACGGTGACACGGTGTTCATCGTCCGCCCCGACGGATACCTCGGCTATCGCGGTCCGGTGGGTGACGGCACGTCGATGACCGAGCACCTCGGTCTCACGTTCCGTTGATCGACCGCCGGGTCAGCTGACGGCGATGGCCCCGCCGGTCGGCCGCGACGACGTCGACGAGCCGCCGCCGATATCACGGCCGATCCACACACCCGGGGTGAGCTGTCGGTACTCGTGGATGCTGATCGGGACACCAGCGAAATCCCGCGAGAAGTCCGCGGTCCAGACCGGCTTGTGGTCCAGCCGTGAGAGACCCGGGGTGAGCGGGCCACCCGCGTCGCGCCCCCAGATGTAGTTCTTGTACACCCACGGTCTGCCACCGGGACCGGTCGTGAAGGTCAGGGAGTCGCCGAGTGTGCTCTGCGCAGTGGTCATGGTGCGGGCGACGCCGTATGGCAGGAGCCGTCCGCCGAGCTGGAACGCCGGCAGGAGCGCGATCGCCTTGCGCCCGGTCGGCACATCGCCCACCTTCGCCGAGGCGAACAGGTCGAGGATCTGCCGACTCGTGCACCGATGTTGCAGTGCATCGACAGTTTCCTGGGCATCGTCCTTCGCGACGACACATCGCCCATCGGGTGCGGTCCGGTTGGGTGTCAGTGGATTCGACGGAGCAGCGGAGACGGGAGCGGCGGCGAAAGCGGAGCCGAGCAACGCGGCGAGCACGCTCGCGGCCACGACTCCCCGAAGTCGGGTCATGATCACCACTGCAGTGAACCCGGCTTCGGATCGGATCGCAAACCTGGCAACGACCACCGATCACGCGGCTCGCGCAACACATCTGTCACACGGGTGACACCGGAAATCCCACATCCGACCTGTTCTCTTGCAACACTGGGGATGTCAACGAGCCGACGACCACAGGACTGCTGATGACGAATGGACGCGCGTCGACAACGGGAACGGGCGATTCATCTGCCGGCGAACTGGATCAACGCAAGATCTGGTCGATCTTCGGCGGACTGATGCTGGCGATGCTGCTCGCGGCCCTGGATCAGACGATCGTATCGACCGCCCTACCGACAATCGTCAATGATCTCGGCGGCGCGGAGCATCTGACCTGGGTCGTCACGGCCTACATGCTCGCGACCACCGCAACGACCCCACTGTGGGGAAAGCTCGGCGACCTCTACGGTCGCCGATATTTGTTCATCGGTTGTGTGGTGCTCTTCCTCGTCGGCTCGGCGCTCTGTGGCACCGCGCAATCGATGGGCGAGTTGATCGCATATCGCGCCCTCCAGGGAGTCGGGGCAGGCGGACTCATGGTGCTGGCACAGGCCATCATCGGCGACGTCGTCCCGCCGCGTGAACGCGGGCGGTATCAGGGCTTCTTCGGCGCCGTGTTCGGACTGGCCAGCGTCGCCGGCCCGCTCCTCGGCGGCTTCTTCGTCGACAACCTCAGCTGGCGCTGGGTGTTCTACATCAACCTGCCGATCGGCATCGTGGCACTGATCGCGGTGATCCTGGTCCTCCCGTCGACGTCGGCGAATGTGAGGGCCAAGATCGATTACGCCGGGATCTTCCTGCTGGCCCTGGTGGCGACCTGTGTGGTGCTCGCAACGAGTTTCGGCTCACTCTGGGGCTGGGGCTCGCCGAGAATCCTCGGCCTCACCGCCGTCGCCATCGTCGCCGTCGTCGCGTTCGTCCTCGTGGAACAGCGGGTACCCGAGCCGGTCCTTCCGGTCCGGCTGCTGACCAACCGGGTCTTCGCGATCGCGTCGTCCATCGGCTTCGTGGTCGGTTTCGCGATGTTCGGAGCGATCACCTTCCTGCCCCTGTTCCTGCAATCGGTCCAAGGGGCGACCGCGACATCGTCGGGGCTGCGGATGGTTCCGATGATGCTGGGGCTCCTGATCACGTCGATCGCCAGCGGCCAGCTCATTAGTCGCAACGGCCGCTACAAGATCTATCCGATCATCGGGTGCGCGATCTTCACCGTCGCCCTGTACCTGTTGTCCACGATGGACCGCAGCACCTCGGAGTTACTCACGAGCGTGTATCTCTTCATCCTGGGCGTGGGGCTCGGCCTGGTCATGCAGGTGCTGGTGCTCGCTGTACAGAATGCCGTCGAGTATCGCGACCTCGGGACCGGCACCAGCGGGGCGACGTTCTTCCGAACCATCGGTGCGTCGGTGGGCGTCGCGGTGTTCGGAGCGGTCTTCAACAGCCAGCTCGATTCGCACCTGACCAGCGGCGCCCCACCCGCGGCGGTCGGACGATGTTCCGCCGAGGTGCTGGAGGCATCGACTCTGACGTTGCCCTCCTGCCCCCCTGCCGTCCAGTCGTGGTTCCTGGACGGATTCACCGACGCGTTCCAGGTCGTGTTCCTCGTCGCGGTACCGATCGGCATCTTGGCCTTTGCTCTGTCGTGGTTGCTACCGGAGGTCGAGTTGCGCACCGTGACCCGCACTCCGGAGCCCAGCGAATCGTTCGGTATGCCCTCTGCGCGAACATCTCTGGAAGAACTCCGGCTCCAGGTGTGGCGCACTCTCGCACGGGAGGACCGGCTGCGCATCTGGGAGATCGTCGTCGCGACCGCCGGCAGCCCGTTGTCCAGAGGCGAAGCATGGATGGTCAGCCGGGTCTCGGAAGAGACGTCGCGGGACTTCGCCGCGATGGTCGAAGCCTCCGACACACCCCTGCCGATCGTGAAGCAGACGGCTGACGACTTGGCGAAACGCGGAATGGTGACGATCGACAACGAGACCGTGACGATCACGCCCGCCGGAACCGCCGAGGCCGATCGTCTCCTCGAGGCCCAGCGCGAACGGCTGCGTAGCTTCGTGGCGGACTACCCCGGCAGCGACGAGGCCGACGTCAACCAGATGCTCGACGAGATCGCGGGGAGATTGCACGACGAGGTCCCGAAAGGCCTGACTGCCCAGGCGGATCGCTGACGAGGCAACAAGATCGGGTGACCGCGTCAGCGCATCCGCACCACGAACGCGTTCGTACACAGCGCAAACGCCGCTGCCGCGAGCAACGAGCCAGCGGATCGAGATGTGCGATCTCCGGCCGTACCCGTCGGCATTCACCGGGACGGTGCCCATCAGCAGAAACAAGAGGTCCCGGAACTCGTTGAGTTCCGGGACCTTCGTTGTCGGGCTGACAGGATTTGAACCTGCGACCACTTGACCCCCAGTCAAGTGCGCTACCAAACTGCGCCACAGCCCGTTGCCCCGCAAGCGGGGCGTTGATGAGCGTAGCCGACGAGCCTCGGTTCGATCCAATCGCCTGGTCAGGCGCGTCGGAACCTAATCCCGCCGGCCACCTGCTCAGTTCGCAGGCGAACGCTTCTTGTACCAGATCCAGCCGCCGGTCACGAGGAGCGCACCGACGATGGACCCGATGATGCCGCTGGCGCGGAAGTTGATCCCGTCACCCGAGAGCAGGCTGATCAACAGTCCGCCGATGAACGAGCCGACCACACCCGCGACGATCGCGAGACCCCAGTCGATACTCCACATGTTCTTGCCGCCGATGATCAGCTGGGCAAGGGCGCCGATGACCATTCCGAACACGATGATTCCGATGATGAGCACGAGTGGAAGTATCGCACGACCGATCGCAGCGACCGGACACACGGTCGTCCGCGCGTCCCGGATCCGCCGTCATCCAGGTCAGCGCTTGCGGCGCTGCTCCCGCTTGTCGCGGACACGCACATTCACCCGCACCGGCGAACCGTCGAAGTTGAACTCCTCACGCAGCCGGCGCTCGAGGAATCTGCGGTATCCCGCCTCCAGGAAGCCCGTGGTGAACAGGACGAACGTCGGCGGTCTGGTGGCGGCCTGCGTGGCGAACATGACGCGCGGCTGGCGACCACCACGCAGCGGCGGTGGTGTGGCGGCAATGACCTCTTTGAGCCAGTTGTTGAGGCGGCCGGTGCCGACCCGTTTGTCCCACGATTCCAGCGCACCTTCGATCGCGGGCACCAGCTTCTGCACCGACCGTCCGGTGCTCGCCGAGATGTTGACCCGTCTCGCCCAGGGCACCCGGGCGAGTTCCCGGTCGATCTCCTTGTCGAGCTGGTAACGACGATCCTCGTCGACCAGATCCCACTTGTTGAAGGCGATCACCAGAGCGCGGCCGCTCTCGATGATCATCGACAGCACGCGGAGATCCTGTTCGGTGATCGGCTCGGACGAATCGATGAGCAGGATCGCGACCTCGGCTGCGTCGAGCGCGGCGCGCGTGCGCAGCGACGCGTAGTACTCGTGCCCGCTTGCCGTCCGCACCTTGCGGCGCAGACCGGCCGTGTCGACGAACTGCCAGGTGGTGCCATCGATCTCGATGAGCTCGTCGACCGGGTCCACGGTGGTACCGGCGACATTGTCGACCACCGACCGATGCGTACCTGCCAGCTTGTTCAGCAGGGAGCTCTTCCCGACGTTGGGTTTGCCCACCAGCGCGACGCGGCGGGGGCCGCCGAGCGCCGGCGCCTCGCGAGGCGTCTCCGGGAGCACCTCGAGAATCACGTCGAGCAGGTCACCGGCACCGCGGCCGTGCGCGGCCGAGACCGGGAACGGCTCACCGAGCCCCAGCGACCACAGGGTGGCCGTCTCGGCCTCCGCACGCTCACTGTCGACCTTGTTGGCGGCCAGGATGACCGGCGTCTTGGAGCGACGCAGCACGCGGGCGACGGCCTCGTCGGTCGTGGTGGCCCCGACGGTTGCATCGACCACCAGGACGATGGCGTCCGCAGTGCGCATGGCTTGTTCGGCCTGCGCCGCCACGGCCTGCTGCAGGCCCTTGGCGTCCGGTTCCCATCCGCCGGTGTCGACGACGGTGAACCGGCGCCCAGACCAACTCGCGGAGTACGAGACCCGATCACGGGTGACGCCGGGAATGTCCTCGACGACGGCCTCCCGTCGCCCGAGAATTCGGTTGACCAGCGTCGACTTCCCCACGTTCGGCCTGCCCACGATAGCGAGCACCGGCATCGGGGTGCCGTCGATGGGTTCCCCGTCGACATCGAAATCGGACAGCTGCCAGTCGGCTTCGTCCGACCACGTGCCGTCACCCGGCAAGGCCAGTTCGTCCCCGCCGGTGATGTTCTGCTCGCTCACGACTGCACTCCGATCCGGTCGCGGACCAGGGCGCCGAGGGTCTCGACGACCTGGTCGCGGGTCAGGTCACTGGTGTCGACGATCACGGCGTCGTCTGCAGGGCGCAGCGGCGACACCGCCCGGGTCGAGTCGAGATGGTCACGTCGATTGACACCGGTCAGCACCTCGGCCAGGTCGCTCGGGCGCCCGGCCGCGACATTCTGCTGATGCCGCCGGGCCGCCCGCGCCTCGGGCGTGGCGGTCAGGAAGACTTTGAGGTCTGCGTCCGGGAACACCACGGTCCCGATGTCGCGACCCTCCACCACGACGAACGATCCCTGTGCCGCACGGCGTTGGACCGCAACGAGTTTGGTGCGTACCGACGGCACCGCGGAGACTGCCGAAACCGCGTCGGTCACCACGTCGGTACGGATCTCGGAGGAGACGTCGACGCCGTCGAGGATGGTTGCCGAACTGTCGGCGAGCACGTTCAGACCGATGTCGGCCCTGGTCACCACGGCGCCGATCGAGTCCGTGTCATCAAGCGCGACACCGGCCTTCAGCACGGCGAGGGTGGCCGCCCGGTACATGGCACCGGTGTCCAGGAAGCGGGCGCCGACACGGTCGGCGAGAATCCGCGACACCGTCGACTTTCCGGTTCCGGCGGGACCGTCGATGGCGATGACATGCGTGCCGACCGCGTCGTCGTGACTCACAACCCCACCGCCTTGTACAACGCGCCGATCTCGTTCTTACCCAGTACGCGCAGGCTGCCGGGCCGCTGCTCACCGAGGGAGACCGCGCCGATGTTGGTGCGCACCAGGCTGGTCACCGGGAATCCGACCTCTTCCATCATGCGCCGGACGATCCTGTTCCGGCCTTCGTGCAAGGTGATGCGCACCAACGACTGGCCCTCGTGAACGCCGACGACGGTGAAACCGTCGACCGCCACCGGGCCGTCCTCGAGCTCGATCCCGTCCTTGAGGGTGCGGCCGACCGAGCGCGGCACCTCGCCGCGGAGCTCGGCCATATAGGTCTTCGGCACCTCGAACGAGGGATGCATGAGGCGGTGGGCGAGCTCGCCGTCGTTGGTCAGCAACAGCAGTCCCTCGGTGTCGGCGTCGAGCCTGCCCACGTGGAAGAGTCGCTGCCCGGCCATCACACGTTCGGCGACGATGTCGCCGATGCACGGTCGGCCCTGGTCGTCGGACATCGTGGACTGCCAGCCCTTGGGCTTGTTGAGGGCCAGGTACTGCCGGGTCTCGTCGATCACGACCCGCGCACCGTCCACCCGGATCACCGCGGTGTCGGGGTTGATGCGCATCCCCTGCTCGGTGACGATCTGCCCGTCGACGTCGACACGACCGGCGGCGATGAGCTCCTCGGCACCACGACGCGATGCCACCCCCGCGGAGGCGAGTACCTTCTGCAACCGCACGCCGTCCTCGACGTAGGTGGCGCCGGTCGCACCCGGATCCTGGGCCGGGGTCTGGTGACGAGCCGGTTTCGCGTTGTTCAGACGCACCTTGCCCGACGTCACGTTGGGCTTCGACGAGCCTTTTCGATGAGTCTTCTTGGACGACCGGCCCTCGCTCACGGCACTTGCGCCACCGTGCCCTTTGTTGCCCGTCTTGGGAGTGTTCTTGCCTGTCTTCTGGGCGCGCGACGTCTTCTTGCGCGGGCCCGGTGTGCCGTCTCGGCTAGCGGATGCCATGTCATCAGTCCTGGTCGTCGGGGTCCGGGACGGACGTCGATGAGTGCTGTGCGTCCGTTCCGGGTGAATCGTTCTCCATCGAGTCTGACCGGTGACCACCGAGTTTGGCGAATCGCGGGTCTGACGAGATCTCCTCATCGAGGTCGTCGATCACGTCGACGTCGGGCAACAGCGGCGCGAGATCGGGCAATTCGGTCAGGGATGCGAGGCCGAGACGCTCGAGGAACATCTCTGTGGTGGCGTAGGTGATGGCCGAGGTCTGGGGGTCGGTGCCGACCTCGTTGATCAGGCCGCGGGCCACCAGGGTGCGGATCACGCCGTCGACGTTGACGCCGCGGATGGCGCTCACACGTGCACGGGTGACCGGTTGACGGTAGGCGATCACCGCCAGGGTCTCCAGCGCCGCCCGGGTGAGCTTCGAGCGGGCGCCGTCGAGCAGCAGGCGCTCGACATAGGGGGCGAACTCCGCCCGCGTGTAGAACCGCCAGCCGTCACCGGCGTACCGAAGGTCGATACCGCTGCCGGACTCGGCGAGTTCCTCCGCCATGCGCGTCAGCATCGTGCGTACCCGCAGCCGATCCTGATCGACCGCGGTGGCCAGTTCGTCCGTGGTCGCGGGCGTGTCGACCACCAGCAGAACCGCCTCGAGCGCCGACCGCAACCGGTCGTCGTCGAGGACGATCTCCTCCTCGACGACGAGGGCGGCCTGCTCGGCGTCGAGGGTCGTCGGTCCCGCTGCTGACTCTGGGATTCCGGTGGTTTCTCTCGCCGGATCCTGCTCGTCGGTCATCCGTAGTCCTCCGCCCTGTCGATGTTGACGTCGTCCACGTCTCGGTCTCCGGTCCAGTTCACCCGCAACTCCCCCAATGCCTCGGGTTGTTCGAAGGTGACGGCCTGCTCGCGGAAGAGCTCCAGCAGCCCGAGGAATCGGCCGATGACCTCGAGGCCGGACTCGCATTCGGCGACCAGCTCACCGAAGCTCAGCCAATCACCGGGTCGCATGGCGAGTATCTCGGCGAGGCGACGGGCCTGCTCGGGGACCGAGACCTGCGATGCGTGCAAGTGGTCCAGGCCGACGGTCGGTGTCGGGCGCGGTGTCATCGCCGTCGCCGCCACCTGGGCGAATCCTCGGGCGTCGACGCCGAGGGTCACCTCGGGCAGAAGATCCTCGAACTGCTGTTCCAGCGACACCGCTCGTGGATAGCGCTGCAGCGCAGCGGCTTCCAACTCCCCGAACAACGCGGCAACCTGTTTGTAGGCACGGTACTGCAGCAGCCGCGCGAACAGCAGGTCCCTCGCCTCGAGCAGGGCCAGATCCTCGGGGTCGTCGATCTCCCCGGACGGCAGCAGCCGCGCCGCCTTCAGGTCGAGCAACGTCGCCGCGACAACGAGGAATTCGGTGGTCTGTTCCAGGCCCATCTCGGGTCCGAGGTCACGGGTGTAAGCGATGAAGTCATCGGTCACCTCGTGCAGCGCGACCTCGGTCACATCGAGGCGATGCTGGCTGATGAGGTTCAGGAGCAGGTCGAACGGGCCCTCGAAGTTCCGCAGGCGGACCTGGAAACCCGTCGGCTTCTCGTCTGCCGCCTCCGACGTGTCCGGCGCCGACTCGGTCATGTGACCGTCCGCGACCACCGGCTCGGCCACTGCACTGTCGGACACCGGACTGTCGGACACTGCACTGTCGGACACCGGGTCGCCGTCGGTCATGCCTGCCGGGAGTCGCGCGCGATCACCTCGCGCGCCAGCGCCCGGTAGGCCTTGGCTCCCGCCGACTTCGGCGCCCAGGACGTGATGGGTTCACCCGCGACGCTCGTCTCGGGGAATCGCACCGTCCGGCTGATCACGGTGTCGTAGACGGCGTCGCCGAACACCTCGACCACACGGGCCATCACCTCTCGCGAGTGCAATGTGCGCGCGTCGAACATGGTCACCAGAATCCCGCCGAGATTCAGACGCGGGTTGAGACGATCACGGACCTTGTCGATCGTGTCGGTGAGCAGGGCGAGCCCGCGCAGACTGAAGTATTCGCATTCCATCGGGATGACGACGGTGTCCGAGCAGGCGAGCGCATTCACGGTGAGCAGGCCCAGCGACGGCTGGCAGTCGATCAGCACGAAGTCGTAGCGATCGAGCACCGGGTGGAGCGCGCGGGCCAGTGATTGCTCGCGGCCGACCTCGGTGACCAGCTGGATCTCGGCGGCCGACAGGTCGATGTTGCTGGGCAGCAGGTCGAGGCCGTCGACCCTGGTGCGCATCAGCACGTCGTCGGTGGCGGCCTGTGGCGGTACCAGCAGGTTGTAGACGGTCTGGTCGAGATCGTGATGCGGAACGCCGAGACCCGCCGACAACGCGCCCTGCGGATCCAGGTCCACGAGCAGCACCCTACGGCCGTATTCGGCCAGCGCCGCACCGAGATTGATCGTCGACGTGGTCTTGCCGACGCCGCCCTTCTGGTTGCACACGGCCACCACCGTGGCCGGGCCGTGCCGGTCCAGTGGGACCGGTTCGGGGATGTCGCGATAGGGCCGGCCGGTCGGGCCTATCTCGGTCTCGTGCTCGGTCTCCTCGTCGGCGTCGTGGGACGGCGCGACAGAGATCCGGTACTGGTCATCGGCAGCGGACCGCGGGGCCCCCGGGGTGCTCACGTGTCCGCCGCTCCCATCTCTCGTCTCGACCTCGAACAGGACCCAGCCTAGTGGGTCACCTGGCCGATTCGGCGGAGCATCGCCGACAACCGACCCGGGACCATTTCCGTGGGTGCTCACCGCGCCCGAGGATGGGCCGTGGCGTACACCTCGCGCATGGTGTTCACCGTCACCAGGGTGTAGACCTGCGTGGTGGTCACCGATGCGTGGCCGAGGAGTTCCTGCACGACGCGAACGTCGGCACCACCGTCGAGCAGATGAGTGGCAAAGCTGTGCCGCAACGTGTGCGGCGACACCGCCTTGTCCAGGCCTGCTCGTGCCGCGGCGTCTGCCAACACCTGCCACGCACTCTGCCGGGACAGCCGGCCACCGCGCGCATTGAGGAACAGCGCAGGATTCGCCCGGCTCGCCAGGACAGGCCGACCGCGCACCAGGTATGCCTCCAGCGCGTCGATCGCCGGACCGCCGACCGGGACGACGCGTTCCTTCCCGCCCTTGCCGCACAGTCGAACCGCCCGTGTCGTCGCGTCGATGTCGTCGACGTCGAGGGCGATCGCCTCGGAGATCCGCGCACCGCAGCTGTAGAGCAGTTCGAGCAGGGCCCGGTCCCGCAGGGCCCGGGGATGATCGGGCGCCCCGGCCGATTCGAGAATCGCGAGAACCTCGTCGACCGGCAACGATTTCGGCAGACGACGTGCCGGACGCGGCGGGCGGACGGCGTGGGCGACATCCGCCGCGACGACGCCCTCGGCCGCCGCGAACTTGTGGAAGCCCCGAACGGCGACGAGTGTCCGCGCGATCGAGCTGTCGGCCAGCGGCGCCGAACCGGTGTCGGGCTCACCACGACGAAGCTGCACGAGGAACTCCCGGACATCGTTCTCGGTCACCTCGGTGAGGGAGCCGATCCCCCGTGATCCCAGGTAGTGCGCATAACGTCCGAGGTCCCGTCGGTAGGAGCTCACGGTGTTGGCGGCGGCGCCGCGTTCGACGGTGAGGTGATCGAGGTACCGGGTCACGTGCTCCTCCGCACTGTCGGTCGATACCGCGTGTCCCGTCATCGCCGGTCCCGGCGCTCGCGCAACGCCGTCGGTTCGTCGGTCCAGGGTGCGGTCACCGCCCGCAGCGACGTCGCCCGCGCATCGGCCGCCGCCAGCGCGAGGATGCCTGCCACACTCGTCGCGTTGACGATCTCACCGGACAGGGTTCGGGAGACCGCGTCCTCGAGTGCCACCCACTCGACAGACATGTCGGCCTCCTCGTCGTGCCGTTCGGAGGCCTCGAGTTCGCGGAGATCTTCCGCCAGGTAGAGCCGGAGGGCCTCGTCGGTGAAACCCGGCGACAGGTCGAGATCGACGAGCACCTGCCAGTGCTCGGCGGCGAGATCGACCTCCTCGGCGAGCTCACGCTGTGCCGCCGCGAGCGGGGTCTCGCCGGGACCTGCATCGAGCAGGCCGGCCGGCAGCTCGAGTAACCGCCTGCCGATCGGATGCCGATACTGCCGGACCATCGCGATCCGCCCCCGCGCGTCACGGGCGACCACCGCGACGGCGCCGAAGTGTTCGACGACCTCGCGTTCGGCGACACGCCCGCCGGGCATCTCGACCTCGTCGACACGCAAGGTGAGGATCGCACCGTCGTATACGGTTCGGGTCCCCTGGACGGTGAATGCGTGCTGCGAGTCGACGGTGTCGTCGCCTGCCCGTTCGTCTGGATCGGGCCCGTTCAAGCGCCGCGTTCCTCGGCGCCGTCGGCGTCCTCGACCTCTGCCGTGGCGGGACGCTCGTAGTCACCGATGTCCACGGGGAGACGTTCGGCAGCCTTGTATTTCAGTGCCGCGTCGATGAACGAGCGAAACAGCGGGTGCGGCCGGGTCGGCCGGCTCTTCAGTTCCGGATGCGCCTGGGTGGCGACCAGGAACGGATGCACCGACGTCGGGTACTCGACGAACTCCACGAGATGGCCGTCGGGCGAGGTCCCGGAGAACACCAGCCCGGAGGCCCCGATCTTGTCGCGATATGCGTTGTTGACCTCGAAGCGGTGTCGGTGCCGCTCGGAGACATGGGTCGTCCCGTACGCCTCCGCGACCACACTGTCCGGTTCGAGAGTGGCCGGGTAGGCACCGAGCCGCATGGTTCCGCCGAGATCCGCCTCGCCTGCCACCGCGTCGGCCTGGTCGGCCATCGTCGAGATGACGGGGTAGGGAGTATCCGGATCGAACTCGGTCGAACTCGCGTCGTCGAGACCGGCGGCGCGAGCCGCTTCGATCACCACGCACTGCAGTCCGAGGCAGAGGCCCAGCAACGGAATCCCGCGCTTACGGGCGTAGGCGATCGCGCCAACCTTGCCCTCGATACCGCGGATCCCGAAACCGCCGGGGATGAGCACCGCGTGCACGTCACCGAGCGCAGCCTGCGCACCCTCGAGGGTGGCGCAGTCGTCGGAGGGGACCCATTTGATCTCGGTACGCGCCCTCCAGGCGAAGCCACCCGCGCGAATCGCCTCGGTGACCGACAGATACGCGTCGGGGAGGTCTACGTACTTCCCCACCAGCGCGACGGTCACCGTCTCTCGCGGATCGTGGACTCGCTTGAGGAGCTCACCCCACTCGGTCCAGTCCACATCTCGGAACGGCAGGCCCAGCTTGCGAACCACGTAGGCATCGAGCTGCTCACGGTGCAGGACCTTCGGGATGTCATAGATCGATGGCGCGTCCGGCGTGGAGATGACCCCCTCGAGCTCGACGTCGCACATGAGGGCGATCTTCTTCTTGAGGCCTTCGGGTACCTCCCGATCGCATCGGAGGATGAGCGCGTCGGGCTGGATGCCGACGTTGCGCAACGCGGCCACCGAGTGCTGGGTCGGCTTGGTCTTGAGTTCGCCGGAGGGGGCGAGATACGGGACCAGCGAGACGTGCAGGAAGAACACGTTGTCGCGGCCGACGTCGTGGCGGATCTGTCGTGCCGCTTCGATGAACGGCTGTGACTCGATGTCGCCGACGGTGCCGCCGATCTCGGTGATCACCACATCGGGCGCCTCACCGTCTTCGCCCGGCTCGCGCATCGCGAGGACGCGCGACTTGAGTTCGTCGGTGATGTGCGGGATCACCTGGACCGTCTCACCCAGATACTCGCCGCGGCGTTCCTTGGCGATCACCGTCGAGTAGACCTGCCCGGTGGTCACATTGGCGGACTGCGAGAGATTGCGGTCCAGGAAGCGCTCGTAATGTCCGACGTCGAGGTCGGTCTCGGCGCCATCCTCGGTGACGAACACCTCACCGTGTTGGAAGGGGTTCATCGTGCCGGGGTCGACATTGAGATAGGGATCGAGCTTCTGCATCGTGACGCGGAGGCCACGAGAAGTCAGAAGTTGTCCCAGGCTCGATGCGGTCAGTCCCTTGCCAAGGGACGACGCAACACCGCCCGTCACAAAGATGTGTTTGGTGTCATGCACGTGGCGAAGTGGTCGCAATGCGTCTCCCGTCGGCCGATCCAGGCCAGAAAACCCTGATTACCTACGGGACTCCAGGGTAACACCTCTGTGCCGGTTCGACGGACGCCACACCGTGAGACGGTGCCCGGCCGCGTCAGGCTGCCGGGCCCGACTGGGCTCCGACGGTGATCGCCTTGGCGCCCGGCCCGGTGCCATAGGCACCCGTCCGACCGTCTACCTCGTCCGCCAGGGCCAGCACGGCCGTGATCCGGCCCGTCTGCTGGTCGACGTTGTCGATCGTGGACACCGCATTGCCGAGGCCGGGATCAGAACGCACGACGGCGATCGGCGACCCACCCGTCGCCGAACCGGTACGGCCGAGCAGCACACCGCCCTGCCCGCGGGCCGACATCGAACCGGCGAGTCGCGCGGTCAATTGACCCTGGGCTCCGGCGTCGGCGCCCAGCGGATCACCCGTGACCACGACGACCAGGTCGGCCGGTGAGACCGCGCCGTCGGCGTAGTCGATGAATCCGCCTTCTCGCAGGGCCTGCAAGCCCAGGCGGGTGTCCCCCGCCGATGCTGCCGACTGTCCGTCCCTGTGCAGGGTGAGCGCACCGAGCAGGTCACCGACCCGACCGCCCGAATCGGTGAGCTCCGTGCGCAGCGTCGCGCCGGGTGGGATCGTCTGATCGACGATCGTGCGTACCTGTTCCGCGTTCTGGTCGCGCACCAGCGAATCGGTCAGCGCGATCTGTCCGGCGGAACGCCCACCCGCCGACGCAATGGATTCCTTGACCGCGTCCACATCGGCGTCTGCTGCGCTCGGAGCACTGACGACCAGCACCGACTGCCCCTTGAGGGTGCCGGCGATCAGACGCGCTCCGATCGCGGCGTCAAAACTGTTGGCCGCGTTGACCTGCTCGTTGAGTTGGTCGCGTTGCTTCTCGAGGTCGCCGATCCGGTCCCGCGACGTCCCGGTGACCGAGTTGACCCGATCCCCGATGAAGCCGGATCCGAGGAACAGGCCGACTGCGAGCGCGAGGAAGACCGCGACGAGTGAGATCGCGTGCTGCCTGAGGGAGATCATCGATCACCTGTTCCAGACGTCTCGCGCCCACTCGACGGCATTGTGGTATTGCGCGACGGCCCAGTCGCTCACCTCGGGTCCCATGTTCGAGAGCATGACCGCCGCGATCACGGCGATCAGCGCGGCCAGGACCACGCAGGCGATCGCAGCACCCGAGACCCGGCTCCGATACAGCGTTGCGACCGCCTTGGCGTCCACCAGCTTCGGACCGACCTTGAGACGGGTCAGGAAGGTCGACGGATTGCTCTCGCGCCGGGAGCGATCGAAGAAGTCGTCGAGTGTTCCGCCGTAGCCGACCGTCACGATGAGGTCCGCACCGTGGTAATCCGCGAGCAGCAGGGCAAGATCGGCCGCGGCTCCCGCCGCGGGGAACGTCGTCGCGCCGACCCCAAGATCCTGAATACGTGCCAGCCCCTGGGCGTGGCCGTCAGTGTCCGCCGGAAGTACCAGCTGTGCACCGCATTTGAGGGTCGCCGCCTTCATGTCGTCGGGGTCGCCGACGATCACGGCGGGCTTGTACCCGGCTTTCAGCAAGGTGTCGGCACCGGCCCCGACACCGATGAGGACCGGTGAGTACTCCTTGATGAAGGGCTTCAGTGCGCGCAGGTCCGTGCCCCGATCCGCCCCGTCGGCGACGATCACCACGTGCCGCGCCGCGAGATCGGCATCGATGTCGGGTACCCCGACCCCGTCGATCAACAGCGGAGACTCGCTCCGGATGAACTCGATCGTGTTGCCCGAGAATGCTTCCAGATGATCGACCAGCCCGGTCTTGGCCTCGATCATCAAGTCCGCGATGTCGCGTTCCTCGAGTTGCTGCCCCAACGCGAGACGTCGTTCCCCGACGTACAGACGATCGTTGTCGATGCGGAGCTTGGCCCCGTCCTTCACCCGCTTGAAGACTTCGTCACCCACGTCGTCGAGCAGGACGATGCCCGAGGCGACGAGCACCTCCGGACCGAGATTCGGATACCTACCGGAGATCGACTTGGACGAATTGACCACTGCGACGACGTTGGCCTGCACCAGTGCGTCGGCGGTCATCCGGTCCAGGTCGACCTCGTCGAGGATGGCGATGTCGCCGGGGCCGATCCGATCGAGCAATCGGCGGGTGTTCTTGTCGATCCTGGCTATTCCGGAGACACCAGGGAGTTCATCGGTCGTACGGGCAAGCAGGGCAGGCATCTTCATGACGCCCATGATCACCATGCGGCCGCGACAGCACGGGGAGGCGCGCCGCAACAACTGCAACTTTTGTCACATGAGTAACACGCGATGGCGAGATCTAGGAGTCGTCGCGGGCCTGCTTCTCGCCTTCGGCGGTCGCCAGGAGTTCCTCCGCGTGTGCTCGCCCGGTGTCCGAATCACCGAGTCCCGCAAGCATCCGCGCGAGCTCGGCCACGCGTTCGTCACGGTCGAGGGTGCGCACCGTGCTCGTGTGCTGTCGACGACCACGTCCGCCACCCGAGTTCTTGCCGATCACCAGGTGGTTGTCGGCGAATGCCGCCACTTGTGGCAGGTGGGTCACGACGATCACCTGATGTGCCCGGGCCAGGCCGGCCAGCCGCCGTCCGATCTCGACGGCGGCACGTCCGCCCACGCCTGCATCGACCTCGTCGAAGACCATGATCGATCCGCTGGTCGGTTCGGCCAGGACCACCTCGAGCGCGAGCATCACCCGCGACAGTTCGCCGCCGGAGGCCGACCGCGCGATGGGCAGCGGCGTGGCACCTTTGTGCGCCAGCAACGCGAACTCGACGCGGTCGGCGCCGGCGCTGCCCGCATGTGCCCGGCGCCCGTCGAGCTCGATCGCCAGCCGATCGTCGTCGGCGGCGGGCTCGACGGCGACATCCACCGCGAGCGTGGTGTCCCCCATCGCCAGTCCGCCGAGTTCGGCGGACACCTTCGACGCCATCGATTTCGCCGCGGTCTTCCGACGGCGATGAAGGGCGGCGGCGGCCTCCTGCACCTTCGCCTGCGCTGCCGTGGCGGCGTTTTCGAGCTCCGTGATGGATTGTTGCGGGTCGTCGATCTCGGTCAGTCGACTCTCGGCGGCGGTCCGCCAGGCGATCACCCCGTCGATGTCGGGGGCATACTTCCGCACCAGCGCCTTCAACTCCGCCTGGCGGGTGAGCAGTTTGTCCAGTTCGTCGGCGTCGGCCGGGAGATCAGCCAGGAAGGAGGTCAGCTCCTCCCCGACGTCGGTGATCACCGTCAGAGCCTCGGACACCCGCGGCAGCAGATCACGCAGCGAGTCGTCGGCGGCCGTCTCGAGGATGGTCCGAACCTGGCCGAGACCCTCGACGACCGATCCGGAGTCACCGGCGACGATCTCGCGCGACTCGGCGCCCGCGGCGCGAATCGTCTCCAGATCGGAGAGCCGACGGATCGTCGCAGCCAACTCGGCGTCCTCGCCGGGCTGGGGGTCGACGGCGGCGATCTCGTCCACGCCGAAGCGCAGACGATCGGCTTCCTGTGCCAGTTCACGATGATTGGTCCGGCGGGCGTCGAGTTCGTCGAGCACCTCGATCCAGGAGTCGCGGGCAGCGCGGTAGGCGTCGGACGGCCCTGCTACCGACGACCCGGCGAACGTGTCGAGTGCGGCCCGCTGGTGTTCGGGCTTCAGCAACCGGAGTTGATCGTTCTGGCCGTGGATGGCCAGGAGCTGATTGGTCAGTCGGCCCATCACTCCGACCGGCACCGAGCGACCCCCGAGATGTGCCCGGGACCGCCCGTCGGCATTCACCGATCGCACGGCGATCACCGTGCCGTCCTCGTCGACGTCGGCGCCGGATGACTCCAGGATCTCCTCGACCACCGGGTCACCGCCGTGTCCGGACGACGAGCCTCCGTCGGCGAGACGGAAGCGTCCTTCGACCGTCGCCTTGGTGTCGCCCGAGCGGACCCTGGTGGCATCCGCGCGGGCACCGGAGAGCAGGTGCAGGCTGGTGACGATCATCGTCTTGCCCGCTCCGGTCTCACCGGTCAGCACAGTGAACCCGGGATGGAACTGAGCAGAGGCCTGCTCGATGACCCCCAGGCCTTCGATCGAGAGTTCTTCCAGCACGTCTAGGTCTGCCTCCCCCGCCAGCCCGTCACCGGTAGATCGAATTTTGTCACCAATCTGTCGGTGAAGGGATCCGAGTCGATACGCACCCACCGCACCGAACGGTCGCTGCGGACCACTTCCACACGCGCCCCCGCCGGGACATCGATGCGTCTTCGCCCGTCACACAGTGCCACAGCCGACCGGCCACCCTTGTCGATCTCCACCGCGATACGTGACCGCGGGCTGGTGACCAGCGGACGCGCGAACAGCGCATGTGCGTTGCTGGGCACCACGAGCATGGCCTCCAGATCAGGCCACATCACCGGCCCGCCGGCGGAGAACGCGTAGGCCGTCGACCCGGTCGGCGTGGACACCAGAACGCCGTCGGCGCCGAATGCCGACACCGGGCGGCCATCGACCTCGGTGACCAGTTCGAGGACACCGTTGTTGGTCTTGTTCAGGATCGCGACCTCGTTCAGGGCCCAGCTCCGCACCGGCGGATGGTCCGGCCGGGCCGGATCGATCACCGTGACGTCGAGGGTCATCCGCGGCTCGACTCGATAATCGCGATCGATCAACTGCCGCATCACCTCGTCGATTCGATTGGCCTCTGCTTCGGCCAGGAAACCGATACGGCCCAGGTTGATGCCGAGGACCGGCACCTGCGCGGGATAGGCGAGTTCGGCGGCACGCAGGAAGGTTCCGTCGCCGCCGAGGACGATCACCACCTCGCATCCCTCCGCCGACGCCGGTATCGCCGACGTCACCTCGACCGCGGCGCCGATGCGACGCAGATGCTCGGGGTCGACCGGATGGCTCTCGGGCGGGTTGTGCTCCAGCGCCACGTGCACCACGTCGATCTGTTGTTCGCGGGCCTTGGTGTCGTGATCGACCACCCGCAGTCTCACCCCGGCCGCGGCGCAGTGGCGCGCGATGGCGTCCATCGTCTGGATGACGACTTCCCGCCCGGTATGGGCGACCACCAAGAACTCTCGATGACCCGCCCGATCGGCGGCCGCGTCGATGGCCACAATGGTCCCTTCGTGTGTCAGCGGGGCCCGTTCTCGACGGCCCGGGTGATCATCTCGATCAGCGCCGGATCGTCGGACGTCCCCGGGGCGGGGGCGGCGCCTTCGGCCGCGCCACCCGTCACGTCCGTTCGGTCTTCGAGCCTATCCGGCGACGACGGTTCCGCGCCGGGCCGGGCGTTCACGACATCATCGTCGACCTTGCGCAACCACAAGAAGTATTCGACGTTGCCCGATGGCCCGGGCAACGGACTGGCCACCACGCCGCGCGTCTCGAGACCGTACTGACGCGCTCGGCGCGCCACCGCCAGCACCGCATCGATCCGCTGGCCGGGATCCCGCACCACCCCGCCCGCACCGACACGATCTTTGCCGACCTCGAACTGAGGTTTGACCATGGGTAGCAGGTCTGCACCGGTCTTGGTGCATGCGGACAGCGCGGCCAGGACCAACGCCAACGAGATGAAGGACAGGTCCGCGACCACCAGATCGACCGGGCCGCCGATCTGCTCGGGGGTGAGTCGCCGGACATTCGTTCGATCGTGCACGGTCACCCGCGGGTCGTTCTGCAGGCGCCAGACCAGCTGGCCGTAACCGACGTCCACGGCGACCACCTCGGCCACCTCACGCCGCAGCAGGACGTCCGTGAACCCGCCGGTCGACGCCCCCGCATCCAGACAGCGGCGACCACCGACCGTCAGCCCCTGTGGTTCGAAATCGTCGAGCGCACCGAGCAACTTGTGGGCGCCGCGCGACGCCCAGTCGTCGGAAACCGTCTCCAGCACGACGATCGGGATATCGCGGCCCACGTTGGTGGCCGGTTTCACCGCGACGACGCCGTTGACCTTGACGAGCCCGTCGGTGATCAACGACCGGGCCTGCTCGCGCGACCGGGCGAGGCCGCGACGGACGAGTTCGGCGTCGAGGCGCGCTCGTGGGGCCACCTGTCAGCAGCCCGTCATCGAGGATCGACGTCTTCCAGTGCCGTGGTCAACGCATCGTGCGCACGTTCGAGGAGTTCGGTCTGACGGGCCAGTGCCGGCAGATCAAAGGCGTCGCCTGCGGCCTGCCGCACCGAATCGACCTCGACGAGCAGCTGCGCGACTGTATCCGTGACGGTATCGGGATCGACCGCCTCGGGCGGTTCGCCGTCGGCGCTCTCTGACGCCGTCTGGCCACCGGTGGAGCGCGGCATCAGGTGTGGACCGGGGCGTGGACCCGGGACCGGTCCGGTCGATGCCGAACCGGCCGACGAGGTGCCGGTCGGCTGCTCGTCGCGTCCTGGTTCGCCCGGTTCGGTCATGGTGGGACCAACGCTAGCGCATCCGACCGACGCCGACGGACTCCAGGACACCACGGACTTCGGTGTCGGCACTGGTGATCGACAGGTCGGCCGGGTCAAGCGCACCTTCGTCGATGGCCGACCACACCGCCGAGGCGAGAGCCGGGATGAGGCTCTCCGTCTTCGCAGATCCGACGCGGCTCACCGTGGCCGTCGGACCGTCGAACTCGACCCGCCAACCGTCGTGGTCGCCGGCCCGCACGGTATCCGCCTCGTGGTAGAGACCCGTGAGATCCGAGATCACATAGGTCGGCCGTTGTTCGGGGGGCGCGACGAGAAGATCCGTCACCGAACTCACCCCGGTCAGGACCAACACGCTGTCCACGCCCACCGAGTGCCCACCCTCGATGTCGGTGTCCAGCCGGTCACCGATGACGAGCGGTCGCGAGGCACGACTGCGCGCTATCGCGTCCGCCATCAGCGGCGCAGCCGGTTTGCCCGCCACGAGCGGCTGCTGACCGGTGGCGTGGGCGACCGCGGCAACCATCGAGCCGTTCCCGACCAGTTTTCCGCGCTCGGACGGCAAGGTCGCGTCGGTGTTGCAGGCAATCCACAGCGCACCGGCATTGATGGCCAGTGCAGCCTCCGACAGCTGGGCCCAGCCGGTATCGGGTGAGTGCCCCTGGATGACGGCGGCAGGCCGGTCGTCGGCACTTCGCGTGACCCCGATTCCCACCTCGCGAACTTCCTGGGCAAGACCGTCGGTCCCGATCACGAGCGCCCGCGAACCCGGTTCGAGGTGTTCGGAGAGCAACCGCGCAGCCGACTGCGCGCTGGTCACCACCTGATCCTCGGTCGCTGCGAAGCCGAGGTCGACCAGGTGAGCCACCACCTCCGACGGCCGACGACTCGCATTGTTGGTGACGAAATACCGCGCGGTCCCCACGCTTTCGAGAGTCTCGCGGGCGCCTGGCAGGGCCCGCCGGCCGGCGAACACGGTGCCGTCGAGGTCGAGCAGCAGTGCGTCGTAGCGAGCTGCGAGCGATACGTTGTCGGACGCGACCGGCGCCGGAGAGTCACCTGCCTGTGCGGACTCGGCGGGAGCCTCGTGTGCCGGTTCCGGGGCGACAGCAACCACCGCGGTGTCGTCCACGGCGCTGTCACGCGCCGCTGCGCTCTCCGGAGTCATCGAATCGACCGGCGTCGCGTCGATGCCGTCAGCCGTGTGGCCGTCGGTCAGGTTCTCGTGAACTGCGACTCCGAGGGACTCGTCGACGAGGTCCTCGCCGGGCAGGGCCGCATCGCCGGCCGGGATCGAGTCGTCATCAGGCTCGTCCGAGGACAGCTCCACGAGTCGCAGCTCGGCATCGGTGACGTCGTCGACGTCCGCCGACGCAGCGTTCATGAACCACGTGATCGACTCGTCGGTCCGGCCGGCGGCGTGCAGCGCGGATGCGTACGCGTAGTACAGGCGGGCCGGTCCGGTACCCGAGCGGCCCGGGGACAGGTCCTCGGACTGCAACGTGACCACGGCTTTACCGGGCTCACCCAGATCGATTCGGGCGCCCGATTCGACGATCCGCATCTCGGTGGCCTCTTCGCCCGTGAGAGCGCGGCCGTCCTCGCTGCGCGCGATCTCCACCGCACGAGCGGGCCGTCCCAGGCCACGCTCCGCGTCCGCGATCAGCGGCAGGAGAGCGGTGTTACCGGTGATCCGGCGAGCGGCACGGAGTTCCGACAGGGCCTCCTGCCACTCACCCGCGTTGTATGCCGCGATGCCCATGGTCTCCCGGACCAAACCCACTCTGCCGGCCCGGCGACGTGCCGCCCGGGCATGTTCGAGCGCGAGCGGTGGATCCTCGTCGAGCAACCGCGTCACCATCACGAGATGGCGGGCCACATTCTCGGCGTTCGCCTTGTCGAGGGTCAGCAGATCACGACGTACGTCGGTGTCCAGATCTGAGGCTGCCACGTCGACCGGCAGCGCCGGTTCGTCGGGCCGGCCTGCGGATCCGGTGCCCCTGGTGGGCCGATTCGGTCGCCCTGGACCCGCATCGCGTCGGCGGGGACGGTCACGATCACTCATAGCAGCCAATCTATGCCTCGAAGCCAGAAGTTCGGAATCGAATGGTCTCCCCGGACAGACGCCGGTCCCGAGTCAGAATATCGGCGTCGTGGAGAAGACATGACAACGGCCCCGTATTCAATTCTTTCGAATGAA